>NZ_LMEC01000026.1 GCF_001425265.1 Massilia sp. Root418 | reverse complement strand
AAATGCGCTGCACGGTATTCTTGTTCATGCCCAGCAGCTGCGCCACCGTGCGATAGCCGAAGGACGGCGATTCCTCGATCATGGCTTTGATGGGCTCGGCCAGCTCGGGCTTCACCTTCGGCGCCGCCTTGGTCGGCTTGTAATAGGCGGTGCGGCGCGGCACCTCCAGCCATTTGCACAGCTTGCTGGTCGACACGTACAACCCATCTGCTTTGAGTCCCTGGCGGATCGTCTCGATCACTTCTCGTCCTCGCCCAACAGGGACTGCAGCTTTTTTCGGACCCGCAGCTCCAGCATCGCCTCCCCGTAGGCTTCCTGCGACTCCTTGATCTGGCGCTCGTATTGCTCGCGTAGATCGAGCGGATTGGCCCGCAGTGCGTTTTCCATGCCCCGCTTGCCTTCGTCAACCCAGGCTTCAACTTCCGATGGTGCCAAGTCATAGGCACGGCTTGCTTACGCGACCGTCGTTTTGCCCTGGATGATTTCCAGCACCAGCGCGCTCTTGCGCTTGGCCGTCCAGCGTTTTACCTCTTCGTCCATTTTCGTACTCACTGTCAATTTCCTCAATTATGACGTGAGCAGGAATTCAGTGGGTCGTTATAGGGAAGGGCTGGGCCAAGGCGGCCACCGGACGGGCCTACTACTGCGCCGGGGTGGTGCATTTGGGCATAGTGGCCGCTTGTGACATCGTTGTGGTGACGCGATCCCGAGGGCATGGGGACGCTTCAGCGTGGCACCTGAGGGGCACTATGAGGCAGCGGGGCCTGGGCGTCGGGTGCGTCGAGGGCGTCGATGAAACGGTTGGCAAGCTGCCACGCGGGGCTGTTTGAGGTCCATCAATTAAATCATGCTCGGCATGTCAATCTGAAGCGCATTGCTGAAATCATACTATTCATCTTTTGTTCGCCGCATGTGAGCAAGATGAGTCCAGTAAGGTAATGATACTTTGTCATGTTCAGGGGCGAGCATTTTTCCTAGCGGCTGTGGGGCCGCATCGGGTACCAGTGTCAGAATAATTGTGCTGACAACCGCTTCTAGGAAATTTACAAGTTGCTTGATCATATCTATCAATTCGTCAACTAAAGGCATAACCGAGTCCCGAACGTTCTCGCTGCGATATTTATCAAACATCCAGTGTAAGGCGACGGAGGCGGACGCATCATAAAAAGTATTGCCAGTTTGTTCGCCTACATACACTATATCATCCACCCATCCTGAATCTGGTGTTGTATAAGGAACCCATTCGTCGAATTGCGGATAGTGAAATCCCATACCATTTCTCAATCTTGTGAGCCAGGCAGCTCCACTAACCGATTTGTTGAATTTTCTAAGTTCATCAAGAAGTCTAGGCTCTTTGGAGAAAACCAGTTTATCCAAGCTAGTCTTTACTTCCTTTCCATTTGCAATATTCTTAAACTCGTAAATCTTTGAAGCGGCCAGTCGGAAAATCATGAATAGCTGTGCAAACTCCGCGCTTTTTCGGGGTGCTCGAGAATCGTTATGCTTTGGAATTGCAAAGCCGACCAGTTTCTGCAATGTCATCATTTCATTAAATACGTGACCCAGAACGTAGTAAGTATAACGCTCATGAGCGGATAGCGAAGAAATTTTATCGACGGGTATTGTAATTTTCGAGATTTTGATGCTACGATTAGCCATTATATTCTTCTTTAACTCTAGGTCAGCAGGGCAATCCAGGGGGGGCGGCAGCTTCTCCTTGGCATCAGGTGCACTATCAGGCAGAGTTAACTGTCCCGTTGTTGAAGCTCCATTTGTGCCCGTTCAAAATCGCTCACCGTAACTTTTTCCAGATTACTCGAATTTATACTTGCAAAGCCCGCTTCTTATATAGCCAGCACGAGCTACCGAAAAATTAACTTAGGAATATCACGCTACACCTTCTTTTTCCGTCTCTGCATCTCCTCTCTCCACGCATTCGCTATCCTCTTCGGTAGGAAAACATATTGCAGAACTAGGTCTAAAATTTCTGGATGAAGGTATAGAGGAGAGTTGCCGGACTCAGAATATAAAATCATAGTAATGCTGTGGCGTTTTCTATCTCCAAAATACAAATTTTTCCATAGCAGGGCATTTCGTGCTGGGTGATCTTTTTTCTTCATAATACCTTCCAGCCATCCAGAAGTGATGCAGGTGTCAATCACGTTGTCTGCAGCGGACGAGTTTATCCTGTTAATCATGGCATTCAAAATATTTACCTCTTCGTTGCCGTTTTTTATCTTGTAGTCAAGTACTTGGCAATATCTGCGTAAATAACTAACAGTTTTATCTAAGAGGATAAGGTCTTCTTGCTTGCTGTAATAAGAGACTTCGAAATAGCGAAATTCGGCTCCGGATTCGAGTCGGTCTATGAATTTCAGGCACTCAGTCGGCAGGTCAATGGAAAATTTGGCCCCGTTATTGATTCGCGATAGTCCTTCGGAAACCTCATGCTTCAGTTCCTTGGATGGTATCCGGTTATAGAGAAGAATAGCCTTGACATATTTTTCCAAACAGTGCAATGCTGACCATTGGAATTGCGGAATCAGACGGTGACGATGTGCCAAGCGTGCGTGTATGTAATCACGGTCAGCCATGTCTCGAAATGATCTTGTTGAAAAGTCGTTGAGGAGGAGTTCGTTGCGATCTATCATATTTTTCAGGTTTCCTAGATTTCAGATCGGCTCCAAAAAATCAGGTGCGACAGAGCGGATTGAACCATGCGGTAGCATCTCCAAAGCTCGACTGACTGAACTCAGCGCTTCAAGACTAAGGCACAACTGAACTGCACCATCTATGTTTAAATTCCGCCTGAATGTGGCACCGATCGGAGCAGTTGCCACGCATCCCGATATGGTTCCATCGTTCCCGGCGTAGCATAAACAGCCAAGCCCGACAGACTACGAACCCCGCCGTCCTTTTTTGGCCGCTCAAATTCTCGTCGCACGGCGTCACGAAACAGCCGGTTCGCGTCATCTACCGGCACGACAAAAAAGGAAAAATGATCGAACTGGAGCTTGCCATCATGTGCATGCTGCTGCCCGACCTTCTCATCTATATTGACGAAGACCACAAAGTCCGCTTTGAATTTTGCGACCTCTAAATCCTCAACGCCGGTTGCCTGGGTAAAATAAACCTGCGAGGCGCGAGCGTAGCCGGACTTCACCTGCACAAGGAGTTTTCGTCGTGGATCGGCAGTGTCAACGATAAGATCCGAACCGGCGAAATTTGCACGAAGCCCATTAGTATTGTGAGCAGGAATACCATGCATCCAACACTTCGCTGTTACAACCGCCTCACCAATTCGACCGTGAGATACGGTTTTCCGAATATTAATCATATATTTTTTGCCGAGTTCTTTGTGATATCGAATGGCCGGTAATGGATGTCGGCTTGATAACCGTCTATTCTCGCCCAAGGTGTCGGTCACTACGCGATATACGTAGCTTCATACGTCGATGCATCGGCCAGCCAGCGACTACGTCCCAAGCGAGTGCCCAACGGGTCGCCAGTCGTTCCGTTTCAGGCGTCCCAGTAGCCAATAAACGATCCATGGCCACCCCTGCACGGAATGCTGCATACCGCTGCTGGTTAGCTGAGAAATGAGCATTATGTAAGAGGCCCGTCCTGACTTCTCCGGATGTAGATGTATGACCACTCCCCTGTCGCCGCATTTCTACTTTATCAGGTATTGATCCTTGTCCTGACCATTGAGCCAGAGAGGTGCACGCCCACGGCCTGTCCAGGTTGCTCCCGACGCAGGATCCTTGTACTTCGCTGCTACAGGATTGGTCGTCTTGGCAGGCTTGGACTTCCCAGTCAAGTCAGCCAGAGAAAGTCCATGTGCCTTCATTAATTCAGCAATCTGAGCCTTAGCTGCCGAAATTTCGCTGGAACGTGCGGCTTCTGCTTGTTTCTGGAGTTCAGCGATTTATGCTTGGATTTGGGAATATGAGGACACGTTATTTTCCTTGTTAATAGCCAACATGGGCGATGGCAACAATTTACCATACCAATCGTTTTATGTGCACTTCTGATAATTCGTTGGACTCTGTGGGCGGCGCAAGACAGCAGGCTGCGTGCTGGGGGCGGGCTTGGGGGAGGGGGCCACCTTGCTAGTTTCTTGGGGTGCTAATGGGCCGTCGGGGCCTGCCATCCTGAGGGCATGGGGAGGCGTCCGCGTGGCACCTAGGGCCGCTGTGTGTGTCTTAACGAAGAGGGCGCGGGGCCGCCAAGGCACAATGTAAGTCAGGCATCGTCGTCAATAGGCAGTCGAAGTCATGGCGTATTCCGGCAACGAACTCCAAGTCAGGGCGCGTCCGCATGATCCCGTTGAACGACACCGCTATCGAGGTCCTGGACCGGCTAGGCACTGAGGGGAAGTTCGACAGCCTTTTCATCAACTTGCAGACCAAGGAGCCGCTGACTGCGGTGAATAAAGTATGGGGGGCGTCTGCGGGTGAAGGCTGGACCGCCTGATCTTCGGCTGCATGACCTTCGGCATCAGCATGCGTCGTTCTTGGTGAATGCTGGTCACACTCTGTATGCGGTCCAGAAAATCCTTGGGCATTCGGATGCGAAGGTGACGGAGCGGTATGCACTTCTATCGTCGGCTACGTTGCTTGCGGCGTCTAATAGCGTGTCTGTGGCGATGAGGGGCGCGGGCCGGACGGTTGCCAAGGTGCTGGAGGATGCTAACGAGGCGGTGGGCGTGTAACTGTTGCGGTCAGGGCGGCGCTTGCACGGGCCGTCCGTTCTTCTGTAGGGAATCGGGCGCGATGCTATAGGTTGTGAGAATTGGTGAGTTTTTCTTGGGAGTAAGATGTTATCCTCACTAGGCGGTCGAGCTCGGCCAGAAACAGACCCTCGGAATGGTACGGCGTATTTTTTATCACATAACAGTTATAGGCACACAATTGGAGTCCTTGAATTTCATTTTTGTTGATGGTCGGTTTGAGATACTGGGCTTCCCTGACGCGGTAAAGACTATTGCGCTCACTCGGCAAGAGGGGAAGTTCCTCGCGGATCTTGCGTTACACCAAGCTGATTTGGAGTTTGCATTGAATTGCCTGGAAGGAATCAACAGGCACCCCACCGACGCCTTCATACAGCAAGCGCTCTGGCGTTCCGCTGTGACCCACTTTGTAAAATGCTTTTCGAGCGGGGCGCGGCGGTTCCTTCAACCAAATCAGGTTCTCAAAGGGCAGCCAGAGGTGGCTTTGTGGGCGTTCAATTATATTAAGGAATTGAGGAATAAACACCTGGCTCATGATGATAATAGCCTCTCGCAGTCAATATCGGGGGCAATTATCAATAACGGAAAGAAAGAATTCAAGATTGAGAAGATTTTTGCCCTGCCAATTCACGCGGAAACACTCATGGCTGAGAACTATAGCAACCTTAAACTGCTATGTGATGTTGTATTGACATGGGTCGTAAATCAGTTCGATCTTGAATGTGACCGAATTACAGCTGTGTTAGAAAAGGCGAACCACAATGATCTTATGCGCCGATCTGAGCCTTTGTTCTCCATTGCAAAAATTGAAGACATCGGAATTTCCCGATCCGCCTAAATTACGGCGGTGGACGCAAGTCATTCTAATAATTTGATTCGAGAAAACGATGTTTGCGTACAGCTATTCTTAGGCAATCAAATATTCTGCTTTAAACTGGTTGCTGCCGAAGTGGGCGGAATTTCCATAGTTATAAATTGGAAATTGGCCGGAACCGGCCAGAACTTGACATTGACTTACAGCCATTTACGAAAAATTTAACCAATAAAATCCTACTGCGAATGCTAACGACTCTCATCTACATTGATACCAACGTTTATTTAGACTTCTATCAAGCCGCACATGATTCCATCGCAGTTTTCGACGAGCTACATGAGGTTCGAGAGAATTTAGTAATCACTGAACAAACAGGACAGGAATTTGCTCGCAACAGGAATAGTCGCCTCGCGCAGCTGGCTGGGAACATAATGAAAAGTAACTCGATGAATCCCTATACAGTATCTGTGGTACGAGAGACCCCAGAATACAAAGAATGGCTTGCGGCTAAAAAGGTGGCAGAATCCGCAGTCAAGAAGCTTGCAGCTCGTATCGAAACCTGGATCCTGGATGAGGATCAAGACCCCGTTACGAAGGGTATAAAGAAGTTAATTGGCGAAATGAATTATTACGTTACTAACGCAGAGGTGATCGAAAAGGCAAAACTCCGTAAGATTTTGGGTAATCCGCCTACATCGCCGGATAAGTACACCATTGGTGATGAGCTAATCTGGGAGACTTTATTGGAGCAATGCGATAAAGACTTAATCATCGTTTCCAGAGATAAAACATTCTTGGAAAACTACGGCATGCTCCGCGCTGAATACGACAGTAAAATACGAAAACTGGTGGGTGTTACCGATAGTTTGAGTAATGCCTTGAAAATAATTGGTAAGCCAGCTGTAGCTATTGCTAAGGCCGAGAAGGAGGTTAAGGCAGGCGCTAATGATGAGATCACAACTGGTATTTGCTCTGTTTGCGGCACGGAAATGGAGGAGAGCGGTTACGAAGGGAGTGAAGGAGACTCGGCTTGGTGGCTAGATTGCCCGAAGTGTGGTCATACGGCGTTCCCCTCAAAATGATTATGGTCGGTTGAGCGCAATGCTGTCGATTTTTCATGGATTTACTTGCAAGGAATCGAATGCACATATTTGTCGATGAGGCTGGGCTTTTTATACCAGAAAAAGGACGAGACTCTTGGTCGGTGGTCGGAGCCTTGGTCGTTCCCGAGTCTACTTTTCGATCGGCTCACGCTGCGTTGCGTCACTTCAAGAAAGTGAACAATGTTCATCCTTCGAAGGAATTTGAACGAAATATCTATGATCAAGAAAGCTACCATGTGCTACTCACGAGCCTCGCTGATGCCGGTTGCACGTTATACTGCATCGGTATGCAGGGAAGTTATGAAAATAATATAGAGGAACATCGCAGGAACAAAATAAAAGCGGTTCGAGCAGGATCATCGGCGAGTGCGACGGAAGAAGAGCGAAAGGCAATTCAAGAGACGGTAGAGCTGATTGAAAAGGTCTCTCCGCAGTTGTTTTTCCAGGCTATTTGCCAAATTCATCTTATGTATCAAGTCGTAAACCGGGCGCTGAGTTACTACGACGTTCGCTTTCCCGACGCACTTCAGCGATTCAACTGGCGCATCGATAGAAAAAATGCCCGCTCAATCACAATGTTTGAAAAAATAATTGAGCGTCTGATGACGGGAATGATTTATTCCCGAACGACGTCACAACCTTTTGCACGTTATGCAGATCTTGCCTATTCGTTCTTTCCATATTTCGAGAAGACAGAAGATCCACGATTTCATGGTGGCATTAATTTAACCAGAATGATGCATGACAGTTACGTATTGCGCACATCACGGCATTCAGTAGGCCTGCAGTTGGCAGACTTGGTAGTTGCTGGAGTACGTAAGTGCCTGAAAGGAAATTTTGATGACAACTTGGCGGCTGCAAAGCATTTAGGATGTCTTCTGGTAAGGCCCCCTGCCAAAGCGGCGCAGGTGGTAGAACTTTTCTCTTACGGAAAAACGCATAGGTATAACGGAGAGCGAGCGAAGATTTTTAAAGCCTTCCACTTCAACGCGAAGCCGATCTTTATTTGAGTCAGTACGCGCGAACATCCGGAACGGGGCGGAAGCTGTCGCTGCCTTACAATGGCTGCTGAGAAAGAGATAAAGTACGGATCCCAGTGCCAGTATGTGCCGCCTCAGTGCCCAGCTCGGTCGTCGTTCGGCGCTCGGCTGCCTAAGCCCTTGACCCGATTCGACTTTTTACAGGGGCAGGGTCGGCAGATGCCATAGGGTTTCGGTATCAGGTCGGTGTCTGCCCTCAGACACAGTGGTGCCCCAGAAGTCCGTTGCAAATCATCAACTTTCCGCTTACCATTTGCCCGGACCCTCGAACTGTTAATCCGCAGGTCCCTGGTTCGAGTCCAGGTCGGGGAGCCAGAATTCATGCAAAGCCCAGCCCTCACCGGCTGGGCTTTTTGCATTGTTGCCGTCATTGAGGACTTTCGATGAAACTGACGCTGGTGGTACTGGATGGCGTGCAAGCGCTGGACGTGGCGGGGCCGCTGGATGTGTTCGCCGAGGCGAACCGCCTGCTGCCGGAGAAGGACCGCTATCAGACTACGCTGGTGGGCGGCCGCCCGGATAGCGTGATGTGCTCCAGCGGCATGGAGTTCAAGATCCATTGCGATTACCCGAACTTCAACGCCGAGAGCGACCTGCTGCTGGTGGCGGGCGGCCCGCGCTATTTTGATTATCAGCCCGAGCCGGCCTTTGTCGCATGGCTGGCGGCGCGCGCGCGCAAAGCAGGCAGGTTCGGCGCCGTGTGCAACGGCGTGTTCCTGCTGGGGCACGCAGGATTGCTGACGGGCCGCGAAATCACCACGCATTGGGACCACGCGGAGCGGCTGGCCATGCAGTTCCCGGACGCGAACGTGCGGCCCGATAAAATCTTCGTCCGCGATGGCAATCTGTTCACGTGCGGCGGCGTCTCCGCCGGCATCGACCTGTGCCTGGCGCTGATCGCCGAGGACTGGGGCCACGACCTGGCGATGAAGGTGGCCAAGCGCCTCATCGTGTATGTCCGCCGCGACGGCGGGCAGTCGCAGTACAGCCCTTATCTTGCGGTCGGCCCGGACGAGGACTCGCTGGTCTCGAAAGTGCTGCGCTACGTGACCGACCATATCAGCGACGCGCTCACCATCGAGGACATCGCCGACGCGGTGGGCGTGAGCCGCCGCACTTTCTCGCGCGCGTTTGCCAAGCATGCCAACGTGACACCGTCCGTGTTCGTGGACCAGGTGCGCATCGACTTTGCCCGCAAGCTGTTGGAGGAAACCGATGTGCCGCTGAAAACGGTGGCTTTCCGTTGCGGCTTTCGCAATGCCACGCAGATGCGGATGAGCTTTTCGCGCCAGATGGGCTCCACGCCCAAGCAGTACCGCGACCGTTTTCGCCCCGGCGGCGAGGGCAGGTAGCAGCCCGATAGCCGCTTTTGGGACAAGCGGTGCGCGTTTTGGGCCACCCCGGTCCCGGGCCGGCTTTGCTCATGCAGAATGGCTCCACGTTATCTCAACTGGAGTCATCATGGAATCCGCCCAAGCACGTCCGTCTATCCGATATTTACCCGTCAGCCTGTTCGGCTCAGTGATGAGCATTGCCGGGCTGTCGCTCGCCTGGCGCCTGGCCAGCAGGGCCTACGGCACCGATATCGCCGTCTCGAACGCCATCGGCATTGTTGCGCTGATTATGTTCGTCGTCTTGAGCCTGTCCTACCTGGGCAAGCTGCTGCGGCACCCTGAACTGGTGCGGGACGAATTTTCCCACCCCGTCATCGGCAATTTTTTCGGCACCGTGGGCATCAGCATTTTGCTACTCTCCAGCGTGATTGGCGCCTACAGCCAAAGTGCGCAACTGGTGGTGTGGGCGATCGGCGCGGCGGTCACGCTGGCGCTGGCCGTGCTGATGATTTCGCGTCTCCTGAACGGCAACGCTGCGGCGGCGAGCGCGGTTCCCGCATGGTTGATCGCCGGCGTGGGCAGCCTCGACATCGTCGTCACCGGCGGCGCGCTGACGGCGGAATGGACGCATGAGGTGAACCTGCTGGCGGCAGCGGTGGGCGGCGTCAGCGCCGTGGTGTTCTTTATCCTGATCTTCTCGCGGCTGGTGCACCATGCGCCGCTGGCGGACGGCATGCGCCCGTCGAAGATGATCCTGGTTGCGCCGTTCGCGGTCGGTTTCATCGCCTATGTGAACCTGGTGCAGAAGGTGGACATGTTCGCCGCGCTGTTGTTCTATTTCGGCCTGTTCCTGTTTGTGATCGTCTGCTACCGGCTGGCCTCGAAGCCGGCGCCGTTCTCGCCGTCGTGGTGGGCCATCGGTTTCCCGATGGCGGCACTGAGCAATTCGGCGCTGATCTATTCCGGCTCGGCCGGCGGCAAGGGCCTGGGCGCAATCGCCATGGTGCTGCTGTTTGTGCTGACCGTGTCGGTGGCCGTGCTGGCCGTCCGCACGGTGTATGCCCTGGCCACCGGCCGTATGCTGACCGCCTGAGGTGCGAGCATGATGAACGCGCCACTGATCCTGGGTTCCAACCTCGATAACTTCGACGACTTTTACGACATGCTGAGCGACTCGCACAATGGCCTGGACGAGGGCCAGAGCAAAATGCTGAGCGCCCAGCTGATCCTGCTGCTGTCGAATCACATCGGCGACCTGGCTGTGCTGCGCCAGGCCTTCGCTCTGGCACGCATCAACGTGGAAAGGACGCTGCCGCGCTGAGCATGACGTATGATGGGAAGCTATGCACAAACGGTCCTTCCCGCCAGTTGCCGCCAGCGCCGTGCTCCCGAGCGAGCCCCGGACCTTTGATCGGGCCCGGCAGGCTGCATTGACCGAACGTTACCTGGTCCAGGCTCTCCCGGAGATCGCGGCGTTCTTTCTTGAACTGAGGGCGCATGTCGACCCATCGCTGCAGCGCCTGCAGCCGGCCAAGCTGGGCAAGCCCTATCCGATGGGGCAATGCCTGGAGATCTCCCTGGCAGTGGCGCAGCTTCTGGACCACGCGGATGTCGCTGGGCTGGCCCTCAGCGAGCCGGCGCGTGCAGGCTACGCGGCGTTCGTGGCGTTCCGAAAGGCCGGCGGCCAGTTCCGGCGCATGTGGGGCGACTTGCGCGG
The DNA here is from genome assembly GCF_001425265.1 of Massilia sp. Root418. Classification (GTDB taxonomy): domain Bacteria; phylum Pseudomonadota; class Gammaproteobacteria; order Burkholderiales; family Burkholderiaceae_D; genus Rugamonas. Next base: position 642,977 of record NZ_LMEC01000026.1, on the reverse strand, counting down.
CGAGTTTTTCCAGAACGCGTTTCAGCTGGGGACGTTCTACCTGGACGTGTCCAACGATACGGTTACGCCCAGTAAGCCCAAGGTGGAGCTACTGCCCTTCGATGAAGCGCGCTTCGTTCCGATCGCCGATTTCAGGCACTTCGCTCGCATCGCCACGGGCTACTGGCAGCATGCCATCTATCCCAACCACCTGCTGCCGGAACTGGCGCCGTATTGCCCGCTGATCCATGTGGCCGCGAACGGCCAGGCTATCGTTGCCGAAGGCACCGACTACATGGTGGCCATGGCGCAGGCCGGGCGCTTCGAGCCGAGCGAAGATGTGCTGCGCGACGCGCCCATGCCGGTCGCATTGCATGAGCGGCTGGCGGGCGCATTGGCGGACGGCGGCTGGAAGGTGGCGCAAGGGCCGGACCAGGGCCGCGCCATGGCATTGCGCGCCTGCCGCGAGCACAGGCGCAAGGGCTGGCACGTGTCGCAGCAAAAAGCGCTGGACGCGATCACCGCTGTTCAGCACATCAACCGCAAACTGGCCCTGGCGGCGGCACGGCCGCCCGCAGGGCAGCAGTCACAATGGGAGGCTTGCAACACCATGAGCGCCATGAGCACTATCGACAAAATGCAGATCAACGGCATCACCTACGATCTGGCGGACCTGTCGCCGGAAGCGAAGCAGCAGCTGGAGATGGTGCGCGCCACGGACGCCAAACTGGCGGACCTGAAGCGCGACATGGCCATCATCCAGACCGCCCGCAACGTCTACGTCGCCGAGCTGGTGAAGCTGCTGCCTGCGCAAAAATAGCAGGCAAGGCGAGCCCTCACCTGGACTCCCGTCAGGCGGCGCGGCGCTGCCCGGCGAGGCGCCGCACGACAGTCACCAGCCGGTCGATTTCGTCGTAGGTGTTGTAGAACGCCAGGGAAGGGCGCACCGTGGTCTCAACGCCGAAGCGGCGCAGGATGGGCTGGGCGCAGTGGTGGCCGGTACGCACGGCGATGCCTTCCTCGTTGAGCGCCTTGCCCACTTCTTCGGTGCTGTAGCCCTCCAATACGAAAGACATCACGCTGGCCTTGTCGCGCGCCGTGCCGATGAGGCGTACCCCCTTGATGGCCGCCAGTTGCTGCGTGCCGTAGACCAGCAGGTCGTTCTCGTAGCGCGCGATGTTCTCAATGCCGATCTTGTTGATGTAGTCGATTGCGGCGCCCAGTCCCACCGCGTCGGCAATGTTGCCGGTGCCCGCTTCGAATTTGTTGGGGATGGGCTGGAAGACGGTTTTGTCGAAGGTGACGTCGGCGATCATATTGCCGCCGCCTTGCCACGGCGGCATGTCCTCCAGCACGGCGCGCTTGCCCCACAGGACGCCGATGCCGGTCGGGCCGAACAGCTTGTGGCCGGAGAAGACGAAGAAGTCGGCGCCCAGGTCCTGCACGTCGACGCGCAGGTGCGACACCGACTGGGCCCCATCCACCAGCGTCCTGGCGCCGGCCCGGCGGGCAAGTTCGACAATCTCCTTCACTGGCGTGATGGTGCCCAGCGCGTTCGATACCTGCGTCACGGCGACCAGCCTGGTGCGCTCGTTGAGCAGCTTGCGGTATTCGTCCAGCAGCACCTGGCCGCTGTCGTCCACCGGTATCACGCGCAGCCTGGCGCCCTTGGCTGCAGCCAGCTGCTGCCAGGGCACGATGTTGGCGTGGTGCTCCAGATGGGAAACGATGATCTCGTCGCCTTCGCCCACGTTCTGCGCGCCCCAGCTTTTTGCCACCAGGTTGATGGCTTCGGTGGTACCGCGCACGAAGATCACTTCGTTCACTTCAGGCGCGTTCAGGAAGCGCCGCACGCGTTCGCGCGCGCCCTCGTACGCGTCGGTTGCGCGTGCCGCCAGCGTATGGGCGGCACGGTGGATGTTGGAGTTTTCGTGTTCGTAGAAGTAGCTGATGCGGTCAATCACGGACTGCGGCTTGTGCGTGGTGGCGGCGTTGTCGAACCACACCAGCTGGCGGCCGTTGATGCGCTCCTGCAGGATGGGGAAGTCGCGCCGTACGGCGTGCACGTCGAAGGGGGCCTGGCGTCCACTGCCTTCCAGGGGCGCGCCGTCGTGCGGCGCGGGCTTGGCGGGGGTGACGTAGCCGTTGGGTAGAACCACGGCGTCAACGAAGTAATACTGCGGCGAGGAGGATGCGGCAGGCGGTGCGAATGGCGAAGCGGATGGCAGGGGGGCGGGTGCCGGGGAGGGCGCCGGCGCGCCATGCGCATCGGGCCCGCCGGGAACGCCCGGCACGCCGGGTACGGCGGGTACACCGAGCACTGCGCCGCCGGCGCGCGGTTCGTAGGCCGGCAAGGCGCTGAACACTTTGTCCGGCACGCCGTTGCCGGCCGGTGCCGCAGGCGCCAGCGCCGGCGCGCGGTTGGCTAGCGACAGCACCTGGGTGGGCGAGGCGGGAATCAGGTTGGTGCCGGGGAACTGCCCTTGCGGGATCGGCGTGCCGGGCACGCCGGGACCGAAGCCGGCCGGGCTGGCTAACGGCGAGCCGGCCGGCGCGATGTTGGCCGGCGCCTGAACGCCGCGCGGCGCGAACGGCGGCGCGGCAAAGAACTCGGTGGCAAGGCGCGCCAGCACGGCCGGGTCGAACGGGGCGCCGGACGGTTCCGGCACGCCGGCGGGCGGGCCCGCAGGCAGGGAGGTGGAAGGCGTAGGGTAGCTCACGGGGCGGCTTATTTATAGGTGTCGGGATAATCGTGGTATTTGCCGATTTCGACGTCGTCGAGCACGGCCAGGGCGTCCGTGGTCAGCACCGCCAGCGAGCAATACAGCGAGATCAGGTAGGAAGAAATCGCGTGGTTGTTGATGCCCATGAAACGCACCGACAAACCCGGGCTCTGTTCGCCCGGCAGGCCAGGCTGGAACAGGCCCACTACGCCCTGGCGCTTGTCGCCCACGCGCAGCAGCAGGATCTTGCTCTTGCCGTCGGCAACCGGCACTTTGTCCGACGGGATCAGCGGGATGCCGCGCCAGGTGATGAACTGGGAGCCGAACAGGCTCACGGTCGGCGGCGGCGTGCCGCGCCGGGTGGCTTCGCGGCCGAAGGCGGCTATCGCCAGCGGGTGCGTGAGGAAGAAGGCCGGCTCTTTCCATACCTTGGTCAGCAGCTCGTCCAGGTCGTCCGGCGTGGGCGCGCCGGTCAGCGGGAAGATGCGCTGCTCGTCCGTCACCTGCGCCAGCAGGCCGTAGTCAGGGTTGTTAATCAGTTCGCTTTCCTGGTTCTCCTTGATGGTTTCGATGGTCAGGCGCAGCTGTTCCTTGATCTGGTCGTGCGGGCTGCTGTACAGGTCGGACACGCGGGTGTGCACGTCCAGGATGGTGGAGACGGCGTTGAGGAAGTACTCGCGCGGATTCTCCTCGTAGTCCACATAAGTGCGCGGCAGCTGGTTCTCTTCCTCGCGCGCGGTGCAGGTGACCTTGATCGCTTCCGGATTTTTAACCTTGTTCAAGCGGTAGATGCCGGCTTCCACCGGGACCCATTGCAGCAAGTGGGTCAGCCAGCGCGGGCTGATGGTTTCCAGCTGCGGGGCAGTCTTGGTTGCGTTGGCTAATTGCCTTGCTGCGTTGTCGCCCAGTGCCGTGGTACCGCCAAGTGTTGCAGACATCCATAACTCCAATTCTGATTGGTTGAGGGGGGAAGGTTGATTGATCTATGCTGCCGCGATGCCGTTGGCGAAAGCGCCGCTGCGCGATTCGGCCTGCGCGATACGCCCGCCCGGCGGCACGTCGTGCGTGAGCCAGACATTGCCGCCGATGACGGCGCCTTTGCCCAGCGTGATGCGGCCGAGGATGGTGGCGCCGGCGTAAATGACGACGTCGTCTTCCACCACCGGATGCCTGGGCAAGCCTTTCTGCAGCTTGCCGTCCGCGTCGGTTGGGAAGCGTTTGGCGCCCAGCGTGACGGCCTGGTAGACGCGCACGCGCTCGCCGATGACGGCGGTTTCGCCGATGACGACGCCGGTGCCGTGGTCGATGAAGAAGCCCGCGCCGATAGTCGCGCCGGGATGGATGTCGATGCCCGTCGCGCCGTGCGCCAGTTCGGACACGATGCGCGCCAGCAGCGGCAAGCCGAGCGCGTACAGCTCGTGCGCCAGGCGGTAATGGATCATCGCCAGCACGCCGGGGTAGCACAGCAGCACTTCGTCCACGCTGCGCGCCGCCGGGTCGCCCTGGTAGGCTGCCAGCACGTCGCTGTCCAGCATGCGGCGGATGGCAGGCAGCGCCGCCGCGAAGCCGCGCACTGCCGCCAGCGCGGCGCCGTCGATATCGCTGCTGGTGGAATGCGTGAGCGCGGCGTTGTATTTGAGTTCGCGGCGCACCTGCTTGAGCAGCGCGTGCAGGGCGGCGTCCAGCGCGTGCGCCACGTGGAAGTCCTCGCTTTCCTGGCGCAGGTCGGGCGGGCCGAGGCGCATCGGGAACAGCACGCCCTTGAGCGAGCCGACGATGGACGCCAGTGCGTCGCGCGAAGGGAATTCGCGCCCGCCCGGCTCCTGGGCGCCGCTTTGCGCCTGGCGCCAGCTGTGGCGCGCCGTGTGGAGCGACTGTACGATGCTGGTGATATCGAAAGTGGTCATGCGGTCTCCTTAGTCCTGCACCCATGGCAGGCCGTGGAAGCGCCAGCCGTCGCTTTTGCCGCGCTGCTGCTGCGCGTCGATCTCGCCTTCAAAGCCTTCCAGCACATTGAACACGGCGGTGAGGCCTCCCTTGCTGGCCGCTTCGGCCGCCAGGGCGGAGCGCTTGCCGCTGCGGCACAGCAGCAGGGCGACGCTGTCTTTCCCACCGATCTTGTTTTCCAGTTCGCGTACGAAGCGCGGATTGCGCGTGAGCGCGGTGCCGGTAGCCCAGGGCACGTGCAGGCTGTCCGGCACGTGGCCGACGAATTTGCGTTCTTCCGCCGTGCGCACGTCCACCAGCAGCACGCGCTTTTCGGAGAACAGCCGCCATGCCAGCGCTGGCGGAACGCCGCCCGGGTAAGGCGTGCCCTTTGCGGCCGCCTGAGCGTTGATCGTCGCCAGTTCGTCAGGCAGGGGCGGGCGGGGTGCTTCAACTGCCATGAAAATCCTCGGTGATGGTTGCATGTTGATGGTGTGACTGTACGGTCGCCGCAACGAAAGTAAAACGAATAAAAACAAGAACGGAAAAACGGAAAACGTATATGGGGCAGGGGTGCCGGAAGTCATGGCCGGCTGCTGTGCCTCCCGGCACATGCGCGGCAGGCGGCGTTTTCCTAGAATCGCTGCACTAACCAACCTGAAAGGAAACCGTATGACCAAGCTGTTGATTTCCACCCTGCTGGGCGCCGCCGTGCTGGCTGGTTCCAGCGCCCGTGCCGAGGACTATTACGCAGGTTTGACTGCATCCAAAGGCGGCACGCTCAACTACCGCAATCCGCTCAACGGCAAGACCGCCAGCGACGACGCAAGCGCCGTGTTCAAGCTGTATGGCGGCTTCGCGCTGACGGAGAACTATGCGCTGGAGGCGGGCTATCTGCAGGGCGGCAAGGCGCGCTTCGACAAGGCCGCGCTGGGCATGGCCACCGAACCGACCTTCAAGGCCCGCAATCTGTATCTGGCTGGACGCTACACGCATCGCTTCAACGACGACTGGTCGGCGTTCGCCAAACTGGGTGTGGTGCGCAACCGCTACGAGGGCGCCGGCGGCGGAGCCGGCACGGTGTCGTCCACCAAGCCGCTGCTGGGCGTGGGCATGGCCTACAACGTGACGAGGGAGGTGGCGCTCACGCTGGAGTATGAGCGCATGGGCCGCACCCGCAAGCAAGGCGTCAACGTGCTGCAGAACGCCTTGCAGCTGGGTGTGAAGGTGGGTTTCTGATGCCCGGAATTGTTTGCTAGAAGCTGTAGCTGAGCGTGACGGAACTGGCGACGCCGGTGCGCTCGCTGGTGCGCGGGCTGGCTGCCGCGTCGCCGAGCAGGCGGCTGGTTTGCACCGCGCCGGTCAAGGTGTACTTCCGGCTGCACTGCCATTGCCAGCGCATGTCCGCGTAGACGTCGCGCACGCCGCCTGAAGGGTGGTAGCGTGCGGCGCCGAAGTCCGCCTGCATGGCGGCGCCGTTGAACAGGTTGGCGCCAACGCCGGCGAATAGCTGGTGGCGCGGCGCCAGCGCGGCGTAGGTGCTGGCCTTCAGGTTCAGCAGCATGTTCCCGCTGCCGTTGGCTTGCGCGAAGGTGTGCGCGTGCAGCGAGAGTTCCCGCATCGGCGTGTAGTTGAAGAAGGCGCCCACCACCGGCCTTATCCTGCCCTTGCTGCCGTCCCCATGCTGCGAGCCGAGGTCCGGTGCCAGCAGCGGGCCGTAGCGCATCATCGGATGCCTGGACATCTGCATGCCCAGCGTCAGCCCCTCCACGAACATCCCGTTACTCCATTCCACGGAAAAGTGCGGCACCAGGTAGGTGGAGCGGAGCGCGCTGCCGTACCGGCTTGGCGCGTTGCCCAGCGTGGCGCTCACGGTGACTTCTTTTGAGCCCTCCGGCATCAGGCTCAGGTCGGACTGTGCCAGCACAGGCGCCGTGAGTGCGGCCATCAGCGCTGCCGCTGCAAGCTTTGACGTCATTTAGATGTGCCCCAGTTCGAGGCCGCGCAAGACGGCGCGCACGCGGTCGCGTACGCCCAGTTTCGACAGGATGCTGGAGACATGGTTCTTGATGGTGCCTTCGCTGGGGCCCAGTGCCTGGGCGATTTCCGCGTTGTTGAAGCCGGCCGCCATCAGCGCCAGGATTTCCGTTTCCCGGCTGGTGAGCGGGGCGCACAGCTCCATGGTCGTGGGTGCTGCCGGCTTTTCGTAGGCCGCGCGGGTACGCTCGGTGAGGGCGGGCCGGAACAGCGTGGCGCCAGCGGCCACGCTGCGGATGCCGTCGGCCAGCCGTTCCAGCGAAATGTCCTTGAGCAGAAAACCGCGCGCGCCGGCGCGCATGCCGTCGAACAGTGCTTCGTCGTCGTCGAAGGTCGTTAGCAGGATGGTGGGCGGCAGTTTGCCCTGTTCGCGCCGCAGCAGTTCGATACCGCTGCAATTGGGCATGCGTACGTCGAGCAGCAGCACGTCGGCGTTTGCCTGCGCGATCGCGCCGGCCGCCTCGGCGCCGTCGGCCGCCTCGGCCACTACGCGGATATCGGGCGTGAGATCGAGCAGGCCGCGTATGCCGCTGCGCACCAGCATCTGGTCGTCCACCAGCACCACGCGGATCATGCGCGCGCTCCGGCGAGCGGCAGCGAGAATTCGAGCCGGAAGCCGTGCAGGACGCTCCGAGTGCCGCCCGAGCCCCCAGCGCCCCCAGCGCCCACGGCGCCACCTGAGTCCCCAGCGCCCCCAGCGGCCCAGGCTCCACCTGAGCCACCGCTATCGCCACCGCTGCCGCTGCCGCCGATGCGCAGCTGGCCGCCGTGCTCGGCCAGCCGCTCGCGCATGCCGGCCAGTCCGTTTCCTTCCTGCGCGCCGCCATTGCCCTTGCCATTGTCGGCAATGCGCCCCACCAATCCCTGGCTGTCGCCCTGGATATCGATAGTCAGCAGCGTGGCGTGCGCGTGGCGCACGGCATTGGTGACGGCCTCCTGCACGCAGCACAGCAAAGTATGTGCCGCGGCAGGCGGGCAGGCGTCCACGCGGCTGTCCATTGCCAGTTCTATGGCTGGCGACGGGATACCGGCACACAGCAGCTGCAAGGCTTGCCGTACCTTGATGCCGCTTTCCTGGCGCTCGGCGCTGACCACGCCGCGCACCTCCGCCAGCAGCGACTGCGACAGTTCGCGTGCCGTGCCGAGCGCCGTGGCGGGCTGGCCGGCGGACTGGCGCACTGCCAGGTCCAGGTGCAGATTGAGCGCCGTCAGGTGGTGGCCCACCGCGTCGTGCAGGTCACGCGCGATGCGCATGCGTTCGGAAGCGCGCACCGTGTCGGCCAGCAGTGACTGCGTGGCACGCAGCTCCGCATTGCTGGCGGCCAGCCGCGTGCGGCTCCGCTGTTCCTGGCGCACCATGCGGGCCAGGGCGAAGCCGAGCAGCAGCACGCAGCGTTCCGATGTCAGCAGGGCCAGTATGGTGCCGGCGCGGCTGTCGTTCAGATGGAGACTGGCGTTGGCGAGCACCCAGGCGTCCATGACCACCCCGAGCAGGATCTGCACCGCCAGCCACGCCAACGCACGGCGCAGCGGCAGCAGCGCAGCCAGCTGCATGGCAAGAATCAGGTGGAAGGCCAGCGTATCGAGCACGACGGCGATCAGCAGCTGCGTGGCAAGCAGGCTGTATTCGGCAGCAGAGTTGCGCCTTGCTCCGGGGCGGATGCGCCACCACAGCATGAGAATGAAAGCCGCCATCAGCAGCGATTGACCGCTCAAGAATAATTCGTAAGCCATGGTTGCCCGGTCGGATCCGGCGCGCAGCAGCGACGGCGCCGGTGTGAACAGGCTGGCCAGGTAGCGTGCCAGATGGCCGACGGCGTTGTGCAGCTCCACCCGCGCCGGGCCGGCCGCCCACGGCGGCGACAGCTCCAGCAGCGCCAAGGTAACGCTGGCGGTCAGCGCTGCGGCGGGATAGCGCCGGGACGCGGGCGGTGGACTGGGACGGATGTGGTTCATTGGGCCTGTCAATTTGGCAAGTTTGAGCGGGTGCCATTCTACTTGAGCCGCTCGCGCCATCAAAGTGCCGAAAGTCATGCCCACCTGACTTCCGGCATATGGCTGGCCGCGCGCGATGACGTAAAATCCCGCCGGCTTGCCATGAATGCAAAGATGAATGCAAAGGATTGCTTTGAACCTGATGAGAATATCGGCGGCGCTGCTGGCGTGGCTCGCGCTGTGGCCCGGCGGCGCGCCGGCCGGCGAGGCCTTGCCGAAGGTCGTGGTCCCGGCCCAGCGCGATGCCGAGTGGCACAGCTACCGCCACGCCTACAAGGCCGCACGCTTCTTCGAGCCCTTCCTGAAGACGCGGCCTTTGATCCAGGCCCACATGCAGATCCGTCCCAACCGCCCGGAGCTGCCGCTGGACGGGCTGGAGGTGCAGCTGGCGGGGGAGAGCGTGAACATGGCGCTTCCGGTGGACGCCATCGGCCGCCTCACGCTGCCCCTGCTGAAGCAGGCCTTCGACGAGGATGCGGTGCTGCGCCTGAACCGCCAGAAAGGCAATTATCATTTCAGCGGCCGCTATTCCATCCGCGAGCGCGAGGACGGCGTGTATGGTGCGGCGACCCTGCGCGCGGCGTGCGAGCAACTGCTCAGCGCCCAGCGCGAGTCCGGTTACCGCCTGCGCCTGATCGGCAAAAAGTGCGCGGGCGTGAAGTTCGTCTACCCTGCAGCCGGTCCCGCGCCCGAGGTGCTGCACAAGGGCGCCGCAGGCGCGCTCGCGGCGCTGCCCGTGGAGCGCGGCCATCCGTTTGAAAACGCCACCATGGGTGATTACCAGGTCGTCGTTTACCGTTTCGCAGCCTGGCCCGCGCAGGGGGAGGTGCTTACCCGTGGCAAGCCGCTGGCTGTGGGCACGCTGTACGAGTAGCCTGCTGCGCCAGCCATGCGCTCACCAGCGGCCATAGCACCGCTTCCTGGTCCTGCCTGAAGAAGCCGAAATGGCCGATGCGGCGCAAGCCGAATTGCTCGGGATGGAGAACGCGGTAGTCCACTTGCGCGGTCTGGTAAGCATCATGCAGCATGCGTGAGCCGGCTTCCAGCAGCAGCTCGTCGTCGCTGAAGGTGAGCGCCAGCACGGGGTACTGCGCGCGGGCATAGGCATCGCGCGCGCCGGGTTCCCCGGTCAGCAGATAGTCGGGAGTCAGGCACCAGCGGCGCCATTGCTCCATGGCGCCACGTGGAATGTCGCCGAGAACGCCGATGCGGCGGCCCGGGAAATAGCCGAACATGCGGCACAGCAGCGGCGTCAGCACATGCCACAGCAAAGGCGCCTGGCGCCGCACGGCAGGCTGGTTGTGGCGCAGCGCGCCGCTGCCGACGGCCACGTTGATCAAGCCTGATATCTGCGCCGCAGAAGGCAGTAGCGGCGCGGTTTGTCCGCCCAGGCTGTGGCCCAGCACGAACAGCGGCGCGTCCGGCAGCGCGCCGGCCGCGTGCCGCACCACCGCGTCGCAGTCGCGCGCCACCCAGTCTGAAATATCCGCCTTGCAGGCCCGCATGGGGCCATCGCGCGATTCGCCCACGCCACGGTAGTCGAAGGTCCAGACGCGGTAGCCTTGCCGCGCCAGGAAGGCTGCAAACCCGGCGTAGAACGATTGCGGCACCGCCATGGCCGGGGCGATCACCACGCTGGCACGGGGCGGCTGCTGCGGTTCGTGGCGGTAGGCGGCCAGTGCATGGCCATCGTGGGCTTGCAGGGTGAGGCGGGTGGCTGTCATGGGCGGCTCCTGGGGGGGATTACCAGCTGCGGGATGGTTCGGCGGCCAGGCTGCGCCAGGCGGCGCCGGCCAGTTCGTCGATGGCGGTGCGCGGGTCCAGCGACACGCGCCCGCTCAGCCAGTGGCGCGACAGTTCCTGTGCGGGGCCCAGCAGCAGCGGGGCATACAGCTCGTGCGGCAGGCGCCGCAGGATGCCTTGCCGGAACCACGGCTTGAGGAGGTCGAGCAGCGTCTTGAAATGGCCGGAGGTCAGCTCGCGCACGCTCTGTTCATGCGCAGGCGCCACCGCCTGGCGCCGCGAGAACAGGAAGCGCGCCAGTTCCGGGTTGGCCGTCACCCATTCCAGGTGGGTGGCGATCATGGCGTGGATGGCGCGTTCGGCATCTTCGGCTTGCCCGGTGCGCGCGATGAGCCGGGTCCAGTAATCGTCCAGCCCTTGCATGAACAGCGCGGCGGCGATGCCTTCCTTGGTGCCGAAATGATGGTAGATGCTGCCCACCGAGGCCTGGCTGCGCTGGCGGATGTCGTCGATGGTCGCGGCCTCGATGCCTTTTTCTGAAAAGACGGCGAGTGCGGCGGACAGGATGGCCGACTTCCGGTCGGCGGCGGCTGGGATGGCATTCATGGCTAGAATATTGTTCTAGAATTACATTCTAGTCAAGCGCAGGACGCGATTCGCGGCGCCGGCAGGCGGTTTCGCTCCATGCCGGCCGGCTTTTATCGCATCGGGGTTGCCAATTGCGCAATGTGCCGGGACAATGCTCCATCGTCCCCACGTTGCGCCTCATGTCCACTTCCGCCGCTATCACCGCCAGGCCAGGCTTTCCGTACCGCCGCCTGGCCACCGACTTCCTCTACGGGCAGGTACTGAACCTGGTATGCGGGCTAGCCACCACGTACATCCTCGGCATGGGCGGCGGTTTCCTGGCCAACTGGCTGGTTTCAATCTGTATCGGCACGATCGCGCTGCTGCTGATCGATGGCAGCCGGCTGGCGATATGGGGCGAGAACCGGCGCCCGCACTGGCTGGCCTTCATCCTGATCGTCGCCGTCTCCGTGCCGGTGGCGCAGGTGGGCGGTATGCGCCTGGGCGGCTGGCTGCTGGGGTATGTCATGGGCGATCTGATCAGCATAGGCAGCGGCATGTCTGGGCGGATGATGGTCTTTACGCTGCTTGCCGCGGGCGCGGCCACCATCTTCTTCAACGGCCGTGACCGGGCGCTGCGCGCCGAGGCGGCGCTGGCGCAGGAGCGCGCGCGCACCGAGACCGTGGCGCGCCAGGCGCTGCAGGCGCAGCTGCAATCACTGCAGGCGCAGATCGAGCCGCACATGCTGTTCAACACCCTGGCCAATCTGCAAGGGCTGATCGCCATCGATCCGCCGCGCGCGCAGGAAATGCTGGAGCAGCTGATCCAGTACCTGCGCGCCACCCTGACCTCGTCGCGCGCCGAGAGTGCCACGCTGGCGCAGGAATTCGCGCTGATGGAGGCGTACCTCGGGCTGATGCGTATCCGCATGGGCGAGCGCCTGAGCTATGGGCTCACGCTGCCGCCGGCACTGCGCGGCGTGGCGGTGCCGCCCATGCTGCTGCAGCCGCTGGTGGAAAACGCCATTGCACACGGCCTGGAACCCCGCATCGAAGGTGGTCACCTGGCCATTGCCGCGCAGCTGGACGGCGGCGTGCTGGTGCTCACCGTGCAGGACAACGGCCGCGGCCTGGACGCGGGGCCGGGCAAGGCCGGCACCAGCGTGGGCCTGGCCAATACGCGCGAACGCCTGCAAGCCATCTACGGCGCGCGCGCCGCGCTGACACTGGAACCTGCGGTGCCACAAGGCGCCATTGCCCGCATCACTCTCCCAACCTGAGCACCATGACCATACAAGTACTGATCGCCGAAGACGAACCTATCCTGGCCGCCACGCTGGCGCATGCGCTCAAGCGGCTGTGGCCCGAGGCCGGGCTGGCAGCCACCTGTCCGCACGGCGCGGACGCGCTGGAGAAGGCGCTGGCGCTGCAGCCGGACGTGCTGTTCCTCGATATCAAAATGCCCGGCATGACCGGCCTGGAAGCGGCGGAGGAACTGGCGGAGCAGTGGAGCGCCAGGACAGCCAAGCCTTTTCCGCAAATCGTGTTCGTCACCGCGTACGACGAGTACGCGGTCCAGGCTTTCGAGCGCGAGGCTGCGGACTATGTGCTCAAGCCGATCAGCGACGCGCGGCTGGGCAAGACCATCGAGCGGCTGAAGGCGCGCTTGTCGGCGCCGGCGCCGGGAGGGGGGCTGGAGGCGCTGCTGGGCCAGATGCGGGCGCTGCTGCCTGCAGCGGCGTTGTCAGCTTCGGCAGCTTTGTCACCTTCTGCACCTTCGGCACCTTCGGCACCCGAGCGCCTGAGCGTGATCCGCGCGGCAGTGGGCAACCAGGTGCGCATGATCCCCGTGGGGGACGTGGTGTACTTCGAGGCGCTGGATAAATACGTCAATGTCGTCACGCAGGACAGTGAAGCGCTGATACGCATGAGCCTCAAGGAACTGCTGCCGCAACTGGACGACAAGCTGTTCTGGCAAGTTCATCGCGGCACCATCGTCAACGCCGCCTGCGTGCTGAGCGCCGTGCGCGACGAGGCGGGCAAGCTGTCGCTCCAGTTGAAGCACCGGTCCGAGCGCGTGCGCGTCAGTCCCTTGTATGCTCATCTGTTCCGTCAAATGTGAAAAGGAAGTGCATGTCCACAGAACTCACGCAACAAATTAGCCAGATGGAAGAGCGCCTGCGCCTTGCCATGCTGGCTTCGAATATCGAAGAACTGAATCTGCTGCTTGCGGATGAACTGCTGTTTACCAATCACATGGGACAGTTGGTGAGCAAGGCCGACGACCTGGCCATGCACAGCGCCGGCGTGCTGCGGTTCCAGGCCGTGGACAGTTCGGAACAGCAGGTCCACGGCACGGCGGACATGCCGGTCGTGTCGGTGCGGGTACTGCTCAATGGCAGCTACGGCGGCCATGCTTTCGCCGCCGACTTGCGGTACACGCGGATATGGCGCCGCAGCGCAGGCGGCAACTGGCAGCTCGCCGTCGCGCACAGCAGCCCGGTGATGGCGCGCTCCTGAGTTCAGAAGGCATAGCGCACCGTTGCGACGGCGGCGCTGCGCACAGTGGCGCCGTTGACGCCACCGTAGCGGCGCAGGCTGGCGCTGAACAGCCAGGGACCGGGCTTCCAGGAGGCTGCCACGCTGGCGGTCTTGCTGCCGTTTTCCGGCTGCCACAGGATGTCGGCCGAAACGTCGAAGTCTCCGCTGTTCTGCGCGGCGCGCAGCAGGACGTTGCGCTGCTTGCGCGTGCCAGCGGTGCGGTCCAGCCACGCTTCGCCCAGGACGGAGAACTTCGCTTCGTTGGTCCAGGTGAAGCCGGCCAGCGCTTTGCCGCCGCCGTTGTCGCCGTCGCTGCGCTGCCAATGCGGCGGCGCCGTGCGGCTGGTTTGCCACACGTCGTGCCGCTGCTGGAACAGCACCGAAGCATGCAGCTCCAGTTCCGCCGCCGTCACCTGCGAGAACGACAGGCCGCTTTCCAGGCCGTTGCACGACGATACCCGCAGAACGGCATACTCGTCGCGCGCGCCATTCTGGCGGTACAGGCGCATGGCCAGCGAACCGTCGTCGCGCGGCTGGTCCCCTCGGCTGCGGCCGGGGTTGGACAGCACCAGCGTCAGCGCGCGGTCGGCGTCGAACGCTTCCCATGCCAGCATGGGCACGCCTTCAAGCGTGACGGGATTGAGCGCGCGGCGGTCTTCCTGCTGTACCACGTCCAGCGGACGGAAGGCGTAGCCCACGTCCCAGCTCATCACTTTTTTGCCTGCGGTGACGAAGCCGCCGGCCAGCGGACGCTCCAGCGACAGCTCGTTGATGGTCACCCGTGCAGCGTCTGCGCTGCTGCGGAGCGCGGTGACGACGCCGCGCAGCGCGTTCTGCCAGGGCGCGCTGTATTGCCAGCGCAGCTCAGCGTGCCCGAAGGTGCTGGTGCTGCGGCCTTGCGAGGTGTCGAACGACTCCCCCTGGGCGCGCAGGTTCAGCGTGGCGCTGTCTTGGGCAACGGCTGGCAGGGGCTGCAGGCAGGCGGACGCGAACGCACACGCTGACAAGCCCGCCCGGGGGAGCGCATGCAGGCGTGCAGGTATCATGGCGCGGTGTCGTTGCGGCTCAGGTACATGGGATTGAACAGCTCATCGCCGAACACGCGCGGCCGGTTGCTCTGCACATGTACCTGTGTTTCGCGGCTGGTCTGGATCTCGTCGATCAGCGTCATGCGCGTGACCGACGCGCGCCCGTTGCGGGTTTCCACGCTGTAGCGCGCCTGCTTGATCTTGCGGTCGGAAGCCGCGAACAGGTCGGCGTGCACCGGCCGGTAGTCGCTCCTGGCCACGTGCAGCACGATGCGCTGGTAACTGAGCGACTTGCGCTGGGCGGCCAGGTCCAGCTCCAGGCAGGGTACGCCGTCCACTTCCAGCTCGCGCACCACGGTGCCGGCGTAGTCGCCGGCCCATGTCATGTTGGCGATGTCGCCGGTGGAGGCTTCGCCGAGCAGCTTCTGCATCGGGGTGATGCGCATCGGCCGCGCGCTGCCCGGCACCAGCAGCCAGAAATCGTCGCCGGACATCAGCACCTTCTGGCCCGCTTCGCCGGGAGAACGCGACAGCACCAGCGATTTGCCGCCGGGCCGTACCAGCACCTGGTAGCGCTTTTCCTTGTCCGGCTGGCCGTTCTTGAAGGTCTGCACCAGCGTGTCCAGCTGCGCCGATGCGTCCGGCAGGCGGAAGGCGTCGGCCTTCTTCAGGATGGTTTCCACGTCCGCCGCAACGGCGTGGCCTGCGGCCGCCAGCGTGGCGGCCAGTACGAGTTCCTTAAACATGGGCCAGCGCCTCCACAACCGATTGCCGGGCAGCCTTGCGGCTGATGAACCACGAAGCCAGCGCCGACAGCAGCGCTACCGCGAGCACGGCCGCCGCATACACGGGAGCCGAAACCGACACCGCCAGCGGATAGCCATTGCTGCGGCCGGGCGGCGGCGGCATCTGGATGCCGGCCAGCAGCAGGAACAGCGCCACGCCGCCCGCCAGCAGCATACCGGCCAGTGCGCCGCCGCTGCCCAGCGCCAGTCCTTCCAGGGTGAACACGCGCATCACTTCCGCCGGTGTGGCGCCCATGGCGCGCAGGGTGCCGATTTCGCGCGTGCGCTCCAGCACCGCCATGGCCAGCGTGTTCGTGACGGAGAACAGCACGATGACCAGCACGATGGCGCCGAGAAAGCCGAAGATGCGGTCATACAGGCCTTTCACGCTTTGGTAGAACACCGCCTGCTGCAGCCAGGTGCGCACCTCCAGCGCGGGCGCTGAGATGCCTGAGGCGCCAGGCATGCGGAGGGCGGCGGCGGTGGCATCCGTCAGGGCGATATCGTTCAGGTAGACGCTCAGTGTGCTCACCTTGTCCGTCAGCAGCAGCGCCTGCGCGGTGCTGAGCTCCACCATGGCCAGCCGCTTGTCGATATCGGAGATGCCGGTGCTGACGATGCCGGTAACGCGCGCATCCACCGCGTTCAGGCTGCCGTTCACGGTGGTGGCCATCAGCGTGAGCACGCTGCCGGGTTGCGCGTTCAGTATCCGCGCCAGCCCCTTGCCGATCACCAGGCCGGGGCCTTTGCCTGCATCTTTTCCGGCCGCCTGGTAGTCCAGCAGCTCACCCGCCTCGCGCTTCATGAAGGGGCCCTTGACGAGGAATTCCTGCGCCGCGTCCACGCCGGTGCCGAGGAAGATCTCGCTCTTGTCGCCATTGCTGACCAGTCCCGAGAACTGCAGGCGGGGCAGCACGCGCTTGACTTCCGGGCGCGCCAGCAGTTGCCCGGTGAGCGCCGGTGCGTTGCGCAGGCCGTGCTCCAGCGGCATGTTCTCGACGCCGTCGAAGTGGCCGCGCGCGGCCAGTACCAGGTGGCCGGTATCGCGCGCGCTGGCTTCGGCCAGCGACTCGTAGGTGTACAGCGCGAAGCCGCCGCCCAGCAGCGCGGCCGCCGTACCGGTGGCGGTGATGGCCAGCGTGACGGCGGAACGGCGCCGGTTGCGCATGGCGTTCTTCAGCGCCATCGACAGCCATTTGAATTTAGTGAGCATGGCGCGCTCCTTCCAGCAGCACGCCGTCCGCCAGTGCCAGCGCGCGGTCGCAATGGCGCATCATGCGCTCATCGTGGGTGGCCACCAGGAAGGTGGTGCCGTGTTCGTGCGCCAGCTCCTTCATCAACCCGACGATCTGCGCGGCGGTGGCGGCGTCCAGGCTGGCCGTCGGCTCGTCCGCGATGACGAGCTGCGGCTGTTTCACCACGGCGCGCGCGATCGCCACGCGCTGGCGCTGGCCGCCGGACAGCTGGTCCGGGCGGTGGCGGCCCAGCCCCTCCAGGCCCACCCGCGCCAGCGCCGCGTTCACGCGCCGCGCACGTTCGGCTGCCGGCACGCCCAGCAGGTAGAGCGGGAAGTCCACGTTGTCGTAGGCGCTCATCACCGGCACCAGGTTGAAGCTCTGGAAGACAAAGCCGATGGTCTGGCGGCGCAGCAGCGTCTTGCGCGCGTCGTCGGCCGCCAGCAGCGGCTGGCCGGCGTACAGCAGCTCACCGCAGTCCGCCTGGTCCAGCAGGCCGCACAGGTTGAGCAGGGTGCTCTTGCCGCTGCCGGACGGTCCGGTGATGGCGGCGATCTCCCCGCGCACCACAGCCAGCTCCACGTTGCGCAGCGCATGCACCTTGTTACCGCCCAGGGTGTAGGACTTGCCGATGCCGCGCAGCGACAACAGGGGTTCGGCGGCGCGCATCACAGGCCCAGCTCCTTCAGGCGCGCCGCCGCCTTGACGGCTTCCGGCGACTGCGGCGCGGCGTCCGCCAGGCGGCGCAGGTACGCCGCTTCGTCGGCGCCGCGCTTGTCCGCTGCGGCCTGCTTTGCGGCCAGCGCCAGCAGGCGGGTACGCACCGGTGCCGGCGACTGGGCGAACGCGGGCGACTGCAGCGCCGCCTCCAGCGCGCGCAGGCCGATGGCGCGGCGGTTCATGAAGTCGGGCAGGGAGAGCAGGGCGCTGGCGGCCACCAGGCGTGTCTCCACGCTTTCCGGCGCGCCGCCGAACAGGACCTCGTCGTGGGCCGGCGTGAGCTGGGCCAGCGCTTTTTCAATGGCGTCCGCGCCGGCTTCGGCAAGCTTCATCTTGTTCCAAGGCAGAAGGGCGTCGCGGCCCTTGAGCGTGGCGGCGGCGCCCTCGTAGGCTGCCAGCAGCGGGTGGCCGGGATGGCTGGCGGCCAGCGCCTGGAAGGTGGCGGCGGCTGCGTCGCGCGCGCCGGCGTTGCCCGCTGCGCCGGCCTGGAACTGCTGGCGGGCCTGGACGAAGCCGGGCGGCGCCATTTCCTGTTGTGCGGCGCCGGCCAGCAGGCAGGCGCTGCCCAGCAGCAGCGCGAGGATGGTTCGTTTCATGGTGTGCTCCCGTGGTTGATCGATAGCGACAGGCTAAGGATCAAGCGCGGCGGCAGCCACCGGCGTGCGACGAAACGGGTATAGCCGGCGCCGAAACGGGCTGGCGGCGGCGCCGGTTTTTCAGGCTTCGGCGGCGATGCGGGCGGCAAGGCCGGCGATCATGGCTTCCAGGCCGAAGGCGAAGCGGGTGTCGAAATCGGTGTCGAATACGTGCTCGCGGGCGCCGGTCAGGTAGGGGAACATGGCGTCCTGGCGCGCGAAGTCGCCGCCGCGCCGCATCAGCTCTTCGTTTTCCAGGTGTTCGGGCGACAGGCCGCTTTCCTCGATCACGAAGCCGAGGATGTAGTACATGATGCTGAACGCGCCCCAGGATGCGGTGCGCGGATTGGCGCCGCCCGCGTGCAGCGGCGCCATCATGGCCTCGCCCACCCGCATCACGTTTTCGGACACCACGTAGGTACCGGCGAACACGCGCGCGCCGTCGCGGCGCGCCAGCAGCGCGCGCCGCACTTCGTCCGCCACGGCGGCAAGGCGCTGCTGCCAGCCATCGGCCGCAGGCGCACTGCGCGCCACCTCCTGCATCAACGCGTCCGCCATCCCGTCCAGCAGCACCTGTTTGCTGGCGAAGTGCCAGTACAGCGAGGCCGCCTTGATCTCCAGCGCGTCCGCCAGCCGGCGCATGGTCAGGCCGTCCAGGCCGGTTTCATCCAGCAGGTCGAGCGCCTTGGCGATTACCGCGTCCTTTTGTATGGCCATCTTTGTCTTTACAGAAGTTGTCTAACGGTGTTAGTTTACTACACCTAACGTTGTTAGATTGGAGAAAAAATGAAACTGGAAGCGGATGTGATCGTGGTGGGCGGTGGCCCTGTGGGGCTGACTTTGGCCTGCGAACTCCGCCTGCCGGGGCTGGACGTGCTGGTGCTGGAGCGGCGCGCCGAGCGCGTGTCCAATTCGCGCGGCATGGGCATGCACGGGCGCACACTGGAGATGCTGGGGCTGCGCGGGCTGGCACAGCGCTTCCGGGAGCGCGCGCTGCCGTTCAGCGTCGGGCACTTCGCGGTGCTGGACACGCGGCTGGACTTTTCCGTGCTCGACCCGCAGTACGGCGTGAACCTGGCGATACCGCAATCGGTGACGGAGGAGCTGCTGGAGGCGCGCGCCGGGGAACTGGGCGTGCGCCTGCTGCGCGGTGCGCTGGTGCACGAACTGTCGCAGGAGGCGGAGTTCGGGCAGGTGTCGGCCAAGGGGGAGCAGGGCGGCGCAGCCTTCACGGCGCGTGCTGCCTGGCTGGTGGGGGCGGACGGCAGCCGCAGCCTGGTGCGACAGCAGAGCGGCATCGCGTTCGAGGGGAATCCCGCGTCGGTGTATTCGCTACTGGGCGACGTGCGGCTGGGCGCGGCGCCGCCGGCGGGGGCGTACACCGTCGTCAACGAGGCCGGGGTGCTGATGGTGGTGCCGCTGGGCGACGGCGTGCATCACCGCGTGATCCTGGTGGATGCGCTGCGCTGCAGGGAGCCACAGCCCCAGCCGCTGACGCTGGAGGAACTGGCCGAGGGTGCGCGCCGCGTGGCGGGCCGCGACATGCAGATGTCCGATGCCTTGTGGCTGTCGCGCTTCTCGGACGAAACGCGGCTGGCAGCCCAGTACCGCAAGGGCCGCGTGCTGCTGGCGGGCGACGCCGCGCACATCCACATGCCGGCTGGCGGGCAGGGCATGAACGTGGGCATGCAGGATGCGTTCAACCTGGGCTGGAAGCTGGCCTCCGTGGTGCAGGGGCGGGCGGACGAGTCGCTGCTGGACAGCTACGGCAGCGAACGGCGCGCCGTCGGCCAGCAGCTGCTGGTTAATACCATGGCGCAGACCGCGCTGCTGACCGCCTTCGACACGCGCGGCCAGGCCTTGCGCCAGCTGATGAACGGCCTGCTGCGCGATCCGGCCACCAACCGCGCCCTGGCGCTGGAGGTGTCCGGCTTCGGCATCGCGTATCCGGCCAGCCTGTCGCTGGCGCCTGACGGTTGCCGCCTGCTGGAGCAGTGGACCGGCGTCCGCGTGCCGGATTGGCCGCTGCAACTGGCGCATGGCGGCGCGGTGCCGGTCCAGTGCCAGCCGCAAAGCCCGCAGCCGAGCCAGCAACAAGCGTCCCTCCACACCCTGCTGCACGGCGGCCGCTGGCTGTACCTGCGCCTGCGCGATGACGCGCCGGCCACCGTGCAGGCGCCGGGCGAGGTGCGCGTGTTGCGTGCCACGCTGTGCGAGCCGGTGCCAGGCCTGGAAGGCGTGGCGGCGCTGCTGGTGCGGCCGGACGGCTACGCGGACTACGCGCTGGCCTGATCGAAAAAGTTTTGTCCGGCTCTGGTCAATTCGAAATCCCGCGTATATAATTCGGGCCTCAATTCCCTGATAGCTCAGTCGGTAGAGCGACGGACTGTTAATCCGCAGGTCCCTGGTTCGAGTCCAGGTCGGGGAGCCAGAACATGCAAGACCAGAAGCCCAGCCCTCACCGGTTGGGCTTTTTGCTTTCCTGTCAATATTCCGCGCTTGCCTTGCGCATTATGGCAACGGCAATTGCCCCAGAATGGCTGAATGAAGTGGACGAGTGCGGCACTGGCCAGTATTCTTGCGGTATGTGCGCACGGGCAGGGCCCGTGAATAGAAAATAAAAGGGATGAAGATGGTTACGGATGAAAAGGTTGTATATGGCACCGAGGACTTGCTGACCAGTCTGTGCGACTCGGTTACGCGCGTGCTGAACATCGCCACGCAAAGCACGGTGCATTACTCCGCCATGGTGCAGCGGATTACCAAAGTGGGCCTGAAACCCGACATCGGCTGCTTCGTGCTGTTCGACGGCGGCTTCACCGGCCTGGTGGTCCTGAACTTCGGCAAGGACACGGCAATGGAGCTGTACGAGCGCTACATGCTGCACATGGGGATGCCGAAGTCCGAGCTGGCCGGCTCGCACACGTCCGACGAAGTGTCCAACATCCTCGGTGAGCTGATGAACCAGATCGTCGGCGACTTCACCGGCAAGATCCGCCGCGAGCTGCAGACCAACATCACCCAGAACCAGCCAAAAATGCTGGTGCTGACCAAGCAGGTGATGCTGAACGTGGATACCCCGCTGGACCGCCCTGAAATGCGCCGCGTGTCGTTCTATACCGAGAAGAACAATGTGTTTTACCTGGAGCTGGCCATCGACCGCACGGAATTCATCCGCCTGCACGACTTCGATCCGCACGACGCGCCGGACCCGGACGAACTGATGGACATGGACCATTCCATCCCGTCGTCCGATTCCTCGGCCGCGCAGGCGCAGGAAGACAACGACGAGCTGCTCAAGTCCCTGGGCATGTAAGCGCTGCCGGCCGCCTCAGCGCGGCTGCGGCGCCGGGCAGATGCCGTGCCGCGGGTCGAAGGGGTTGAGCCACAGTTCCTGGCGCCCGAGCAGGGCGGGATCGAGCTGCCTGTTGGGCAGCTCGAAGCGTTTACGGGTACACAGCCTGGCGCGCTGCAGGTCGGCGCGGTGGTAGTCCAGCACCAGGCGTTCCAGCGAGCCGTCCTTCAGCATGGCCTCCATGCCGGCCTTGATGCGGCGGTGCAGGCGCGGTTCACGCGGCGAGACGAAGAATAGCGACGGGATGCTGTCGTGCAGCAGCACCGTCTCTTCCACTGCCAGGGTGGGATGATCCGGCTTGTGGGTGTCGTACTCCGCGAAGATCTCGTTCACGCCGCGCGGCAGGTAATCGAAGCGGCCCGCCATCAGCATCTGGAACAAGCCGGCGTAATTGCTGCCCGTGACCACGGACAGGTGCGCGTCCTTCAGCGATTGCAGCGCGGACCAGGAGCTGCCGCTGCCCGCCCGCAGGCGCGCCAGCTGGCCCAGCGTGCGCGTAGCGCGCAGCGCGGGCTGGCTTTTTTCGTCAATCAGGAAGATGCGCCAGGACTGCAAGCCCATGTCGATAGGGATGGGCACCGACTTCAGCTCGCGCATCCAGCCGGGCGAGACGGGGTAGGCCGTGAGGTTGATCAGCGTGCCGTCCTTGAGCGCCTGGAACAGGCGCGGACGCTCCATGTGCACGGGCGCGTGCCGGATCTGGTACGGGCCGAATTCGGGCACCGTGCGCTCCAGGACGGCGCTCAATAGCGCGTTCGCGTATTCTCGCCGCCGGTCGGCTTTGGAAACCGGCTGGTCGAAGATGACAAAGTCGGTGGCTGCAGCCTGGCCCGCCGCCAGCAAGGCTGCGGCCAGGGTGGCGCGCACGAATCTGCCAAAGTTCAGGTTCAACATGGCTGTCAAGATACTGCATCATCGCGCGACAGTCCACCAATGCAATCTATCCATCCCTCTGCGGTTTGGCTACACTGAACACTATGAAGAAAACAACATTACTACGCGTCGTGCCGGCGGTTGCCGCCGGCACCCTGGCGCTGTACGCCGGCATCGGCTTCCTGGCGCTGCCCGCCATTGTTAAAAGCCAGGCGCAGCAACTGGCCGCCGACAAGCTGCACCGCCAGCTCACTATCGAAGAGGTGAAGTTCAACCCCTTCACGCTGGCGATGGAGATTCGCGGCTTCAAGCTGATGGAGCCGCAGGGCGGCGCTGTCTTCGCCAGTTTCGATGCGCTGGCGCTCGATCTCGCGGGAGAGTCGGTTTGGCGCATGGCACCGGTGGTGCAGCAGGTGCGCCTGCAGCAGCCCTACGTGCACCTGGTGCGCACGGATGCCAACCATTACAGCATAGACGACATCATTGCGCTGGTGGCGAGCCAGCCGCCGTCGCCGGAGCCGGCGCGCTACGCGGTAAACAATATCCAGCTCGATGGCGGACGTATCGCGTTCGAGGACATGCCGGCGCGCGCCGTGCATACGGTGGAGGGGCTGAAGCTGGGCGTGCCTTTCGTGTCGTCCATGCCGGCCGACGTGCAGGTGTTCGTCGAGCCTCTGCTGAGCGCGAAGATCAATGGCGCGCCGCTGCTCCTGAAGGGCAGGGCGCGCCCCTTTGGCGACGCGAAGGACGTGCAGGTGGAGCTGAACCTGGACGAGGTGGCGCTGCCGCGCTACCTGGAGTACCTGCCCGGCAGGCCGAATTTCAAGCTGCCCAGCGCTTCGCTCAGCACGCGCTTGACGGCGACCTTCGCGCAGCCGAAGGGCAAGGCTGCGGCACTGGTGATACACGGCGACGCCAGCCTGAAAAACGTGGCGCTGACGCAGCCGGACGGCAAGTCCCTGCTGAAGCTGGCCACGCTCGACGCGAAGCTGGCCAGCCTGGATATTTTCGCTGGCCGCTACGATCTGGCGCGCGTGGCCTTCGATGGGCTGGATGTGGATGTGGCGCGGGACCGCAAGGGCCAGCTTAATTTCGGCCAATTGATGCTGCCCGCTGCAGCCCCCGCCTCCGCTGCTGCTCCTGCTCCTGCTCCTGCACTTGCACCTGCGCCTGCACCTGCATCTGCTCCTGTCGCTGCCCCGGCGGTGCCCGCGTCCAAGCCCGCGCAGCCGTCGCCGGGCACGCAAGTGTCGTTGAAGGAGCTTGCGTTCACCAATACGTCGCTGCGCTACGCGGACGATACGCCGCAAGCAGCCAACAAGGCCGGCGCGGAAAAGTTTGCGTTGACCGTGCGCGGCATCGCGGTGGATACGGGCAGGAAGACAGTGGCGATCGGCGAGCTGGTGTCGCCCGGCGCAATCGTGGCCTACACACAAGGCAAGCGCGCCGAATCCGCCAGTGCTCCGGTCGCAGATAGGCCCGCCGCCAAGCCTGCGGCCAATGCTGCGGACGACGCGCCTTATCTGGTGACGATAGGCCGCATCGCCATGCAGGAGTGGTCGGTGCGGGTGGAAGACCGCAGCCATGCGGAGCCCTCCATCTTTGCGCTGTCGCCGGTGAGCCTGGAGGTGCGGGACTACTCCACTGCGCCTGCCAGCCGTAGCAAATTGGATCTGAAAGCGGCAGTGAACAAGACTGGCCAGCTGGGCATCTCCGGCACGCTGGGCCTGGCGCCGTTCAATGCCGACCTGGCGCTGGACCTGAAGAATATCGGGATGCTGCCGCTGCAGCCATACGCCACCGACTATGTGAACCTGCGCTTCACACAAGCGGCCGTCAGCACCAAGGGCAAGCTGCTGCTGGAGACAGGCGCGAACGGCGCGCTGCAGGGCGGCTTCAAAGGCGATGCCAGCCTGAATAACCTGGCCACGGTCGACAAGTCCAGTGCCAACGACTTCCTGAGCTGGAAGGCGCTCTCGTTCGGCGGCATGGATGTGAAGCTGCAGCCTTTCGCCATGAGTGTGGACAAGGTGGCGCTGAGCGACTTCTTCGCGCGCGTGATTATCGACCCGACCGGCCGGCTCAATGTGCAGGACATCAAGCGCAGCGCGGCCAATGAAGACCGCAGCCTGACCGAGGCGGGCTCGCGCGCCAAGGATGCGATAGCGCAGGCCAAGGCAGCGAAGCTCGCCAAGGCCGACCAGGCTGACAAAGCTGACAAGGCCGGCAAGGCAGTCAACACCGCGCAGGCAAGCCAGCCGGTGGCGGTCCCCGCTGCGCCCGCGCCAGTGCCGGATGCCGCGCCGCTGCCGCCCATCCGTATCGGCCAGCTGACGCTGTCCGGCGGGCGCGTGCGCTTTACGGACAACTTCATCAAGCCGAACTACACCGCCAACCTGAAGGGCATAGGCGGCACCGTCACCGGTTTGTCGTCGGACGCGAACAGCAGCGCCAACGTGGCCCTGCGCGGTGAAGTGAACAGCGCGCCCTTGCTGATCTCTGGCCGCATCAACCCGCTCAAGCGCGACCTGTCGCTGGACCTGAAGGCCGAAGTGCGCGGCATGGAGCTGGCGCAGCTGTCCACCTATGCCGACAAATACGTTGGCTACGGCATCGAGAAAGGCAAGCTGACTTTCGAAGTGGCCTACCAATTGGAGAACCGCGCGCTCAAGGCTGAAAACCGCCTGGTGCTGGACCAGCTCACTTTCGGCAGCGAAAGCAGCAACCCCGCAGCGACCAAGCTGCCTGTGGGCCTGGCGGTGGCGCTGCTGAGCGACCGCAACGGCGTCATCGACATCAACGTGCCGATTGGCGGCTCGCTGGACGACCCGGAGTTCTCGGTGGGCGGCATCATCCTCAAGATCATCGGCAACGCCATCGTGAAAACGGTGACTTCGCCGTTCGCGCTGATCGGCTCCCTGTTCGGCGGCGGCGAAGAGCTCTCCAAGTTGGACTTCGATGCCGGCCATGCCAGCCTGCTGCCCGCCAGCGAGACGCGGCTGCGCTCCCTGTCCAAGGCGCTGGCCGAGCGCCCCGGCCTGAAGCTCGACATCACCGGCCGCGTCGATCCCGCGGCCGACCTGGAAGCGCTCAAGCGCGTTGCCATCGAGCGCAAGGTGCGCCAGCTGAAAACGCGCGACCTGCAGGCGCGCGGCGCGGTGCCCGAAGGCGGCGTGGTGGTTGGCAAGGACGAGTACCCGGCCCTGCTGGCGCGGGTGTACAAGGACGAGACGTTCGCCAAGCCGAAAAATGCCATCGGCCTGCAAAAGACGCTCGCTGCGGAAGAGATGGAGAAGCTGATGCTGGCCAATTCCACCGTGTCCGACGGTGACGTGCTGGCCCTGGGGGCGCGGCGCGCGCAAGCGGCCAAGGAGTGGCTCACCACCACCGGCGCGGTGCCGGCGGAGCGCATTTTCATCGTCACCGCCAAGGCGTCGCCGTCATTCTGCGGCGTGGATTTTGCGCTGCGCTAAGAGTGAAAATCCTGCTTGTATAACACATATCGTGAAAAATATGTTGTTCGCATCAATATAAGACATATATAATTCGCGCACTTTGATGCAAGGTGTTTGGGCCGCGCCACTAGCGCGGCCTTTTGCATTTTGCGCAACATAACACTCCCTAAGAGGGAGGGGCGGAGACACTCTCTCTAACCAAGCACGACCCAGACAGGAATGTGAATGATTAAGATGTCCAAGATGCAGAAGCGTTTTTCCCGCACCGGCGGTGCCGTACTGGCGCTGAGCGCACTGGTGCCAGCCGGCGCCGCCATGGCCCAATCGGCTGACGCGCAGGCCCCGCAAGCCGGCCAGCTGGAGACGGTCACCGTGACCGCGCAGCGCCGTACCGAAAACATCCGCGACGTGCCGGTATCGGTATCCTCGCTGAAGGATGAAAAACTGGACGTGATCCTGTCCGGCGGCCAAGACATCCGCGTCCTGGCCGGCAAGGTGCCCAGCCTGAACGTGGAATCGTCGACCGGCCGCGTGTTCCCGCGCTTCTACATCCGCGGCTACGGCAATGCCGACTTCAGCACCTTCGCATCCCAGCCTGTGTCGCTGATCTATGACGACGTGGTGCAAGAGAACCCTATCCTCAAGGGTTTCCCGATGTTCGACCTGGCCAACGTCGAAGTGCTGCGCGGCCCGCAAGGCACGCTGTTCGGCCGTAACACCCCGGCCGGCGTGGTCAAGTTCGAATCCGCCAAGCCTAGCCTGAAGGGCATGGAAGGCTATTACAACCTGTCCTACGCCACCCACGGCACCACCAACGTGGAAGGCGCGGTCAACATTCCGCTGTCGAACGAATGGGCGGCGCGTGTGTCCACGCTGCGCCAGCACCGCGACGACTACGTGTCGAACGCCTTCACCGGCGAGAACGATTCGATGGAAGGCTACAACGAGCACGCCGAGCGCGTGCAAGTGCTGTACAAGCCGAACGCCGACTTCAACGCGCTGTTCAATGTGCACCAGCGCGTGACCACCGGCAGCTCGCGCCTGTTCCGCGCCAACATCATCAAGAAGGGCACCAACGACCTGGTGGACGGCTTCGACGCCGACAAGATCTACACCAACGGCCAGAACTTCCAGAACCTGAAAACCACCGGCGGCAATGTGCGCCTGAGCTGGGACCTGGGCGCCGTCAAGCTGTACTCCATCACCGGCTATGAAGCCATCAACCAGTACCTGAGCCGTGGCGACATCGACGGCGGCAACCCGGGCAACGCGCCGGCCGTGCCGTTCCAGGTGGAGACCGCAGGCAGCATCCCCGACCTGAAGCAGTACTCGCAGGAGTTCCGCGTGGAGTCCAAGAACGCGGGCCCGCTGAACTGGCAGGCAGGCGTGTATTACTTCAACGAAGATGCCACCGGCGGCACCGACAACTTCAACACCGCCGGCGTGCGCACCACCCGCGTCACCAGCCAGCAGAAGAACACTGCCTGGGCGGCATTCGGTTCCGTGAACTACGCCGTGAACGACCAGTTCACCGTGCGCGGCGGCCTGCGCTACACCAAGGACAAGAAGGACTTCAACACCCTGGAGGCGATCAACACCACGCTGGTCGGCCCACGCTCGGTGGAAGCCAGCAAGGACAAGATCAACTGGGACCTGAGCGGCACCTACGCGCTGAACAAGGACGTGAGCGTCTACGGCCGCGTGGCCACCGGCTTCCGCGCCCCGAGTATCGCCGCCGCTTCGACCTCGGTGCCGATCACCGTGGCCGATGCCGAAACCATCACCTCGGTGGAAGCCGGCGTGAAGGCTGACCTGCTGAACCGCCGCGCGCGCGCGTCGCTGAGCGTGTACCAGTACGACGTGAAGAACCAGCAGCTGACCGTCGTTGGCGGGAACTCCAACGTCAATAAGCTGATCAACGCGGCCAAGACCAAGGGCCACGGCCTGGAAGGCGAGATCGAAGGCTTCATCACCAACCAGTTCAAGGTTGCGCTGAGCGGTTCGTACAACTTCACCGAGATCAACGATGCGTCGCTGTCGGTGAACAAGTGCGCTCAATGCACGGTGACCGATCCGATCAACGGCGCCGGCCGCGTGGTCATCGACGGCAATGCGCTGCCGCAGGCGCCGAAGTGGATCTTCAATGCCAGCGCGCGCTACAACTGGCCGCTGGCCGAAGGCAACCTGTTCGTGCTGACCGACTGGTCCTACCGCAGCAAGGTGAACTTCTTCCTGTACGAAGCCAAAGAGTTCACCGGCAAACCGCTGACCGAAGGCGGCGTGCGCGTCGGTTACAACTGGGCGGGCGGCAAATATGAAGTGGCTGCCTTCGGCCGCAACATCACCGACACCCAGCGCATCACTGGCGCCATCGACTTCAACAACCTGACCGGCTTCATCAACGAGCCGCGCCAGTGGGGCGTGCAGTTCAAGGGCAGCTTCTAAGGGCTAGCCGTAAGCGGTCGCCCGGCAGTCCGGGGCCGGGCGATTATTTTCACCCGGCGCTGGACAGCGTGACCAAGGCTCACTATAATGTGGCCTCTTTTCCCTGATAGCTCAGTCGGTAGAGCGACGGACTGTTAATCCGCAGGTCCCTGGTTCGAGTCCAGGTCGGGGAGCCAGAATGCAAAGGCCTTGTGCGCAATCACAAGGCCTTTTTTGCATGGTTAGTCCATGCGGCCCCCTGTATTGGAACCCTCCCATGGAAATCAAAGTCAACTTCCTAGACAAGCTGCGCCTCGAAGCCAAGTTCGACGACTTCACGGTGATTGCCGACCAGCCGATCCGCTACAAGGGCGACGGTTCTGCGCCCGGTCCTTTCGACTACTTCCTGGCCTCGTCGGCCCTGTGCGCGGCCTATTTCGTCAAGCTGTATTGCAATACTCGCAATATTCCGACCGAAAATATCCGCCTGTCGCAGAACAATATCGTCGACCCTGAAAACCGCTACCAGCAGATTTTCAAGATCCAGGTCGAGCTGCCGGAGGATATCTCCGAGAAGGACCGCCAGGGCATCCTGCGCTCCATCGACCGCTGCACGGTGAAAAAGGTGGTGCAGGCCGGACCGGAGTTCGTGATTGAAGAAGTGGCCAACCTGGACGCCGACGCACAGGCGCTGCTGATGGTGAATCCGTCTGCGGAAGCGAGCACTTACATCGTGGGCAAGGATCTGCCGCTGGAGCAGACCATCGCCAATATGTCGTCGGTGCTGGCCGCGCTGGGCATCAAGATTGAAATCGCGTCGTGGCGCAATATCGTCCCGAACGTGTGGTCGCTGCACATCCGCGACGCGCACTCGCCGATGTGTTTCACCAACGGCAAGGGCTCGACCAAGGAAAGCGCGCTGGCGTCGGCGCTGGGCGAATACATCGAGCGCCTGAACAACAACCACTTCTACGCTGGCGCCTACTGGGGCGAGGACATCGCCAACGCGGCGTTTGTGCACTACCCGGATGAGCGCTGGTTCAAGCCAGGCCGCAAGGATGCGCTGCCGGCGGAAATCCTGGATGCGTACTGCCTGGAGATCTACAACCCGGACGGTGAGCTGCGCGGCTCGCACCTGTACGACACCAACTCCGGCAACACGGAGCGCGGCATCTGTTCGCTGCCGTACGTGCGCCTGTCGGACGGCGAAACCGTGTATTTCCCGTCCAACCTGGTGGAGAACCTTTTTGTCAGCAACGGCATGAGTGCCGGGAACACGCTGGCCGAAGCGCAGGTGCAGTGCCTGTCGGAGATTTTCGAGCGGGCAGTCAAGCGCGAAATCCTGGAAGGCGAGATCGCCCTGCCGGACGTGCCGCAGGAAGTGCTGGCGAAATATCCCGGCATCGTGGCCGGCATCGTGGCGCTGGAAGAGCAGGGCTTCCCGGTGCTGGTGAAGGACGCGTCGCTGGGCGGCGAGTACCCGGTGATGTGCGTTACCTTGATGAACCCGCGTACCGGCGGCGTGTTCGCCTCTTTCGGCGCGCACCCGAGCTTTGAGGTGGCGCTGGAGCGCAGCCTGACCGAACTGCTGCAGGGCCGCAGCTTCGAAGGCCTGAACGATTTGCCGCAGCCTACCTTTGCCAGCAACGCGGTGACGGAGCCGAACAACTTCGTGGAGCACTTCATCGATTCCAGCGGCATCGTGTCTTGGCGCTTTTTCAGCGCCAAGGCCGACTACGAGTTCGTGGAGTGGGATTTCTCCGGCCAGGGCGAAAATTCCAATGCCGAGGAAGCGGCGGCATTGTTCGGCATCCTCGCGGCCATGGGCAAGGAAGCCTACATGGCCGTGTACGACCAGCTGGGCGCCACCGCGTGCCGGATCCTGGTGCCGGGCTATTCGGAAGTGTATCCGGTGGAGGACCTGGTCTGGGATAACACCAACAAGGCGTTGCTGTTCCGTGCAGATATCCTGAACCTGCACCGCCTGGACGACGCCGCCCTGGAAGCGCTGCTGGATCGCCTGGAGAACAACGAGCTGGATGACTATGGCGACATCGCCACCCTGATCGGCGTGGAGTTCGACGAGAACACCGAGTGGGGCCAGCTGACGGTGCTGGAACTGAAGCTGCTGATCAATCTCGCGCTGCAGCAGTTCGAGGAGGCGCATGAACTGGTGGGTGCCTTCCTGCAGTACAACGACAACACGGTCGAGCGCCGCCTGTTCTACCAGGCCGTGAATGTGGTGCTGGAAGTGGAACTGGACGATGACCTGGAACTGGACGACTACGTCGCCAATTTCCGCCGCATGTACGGCGACCCGCGCATGGACGCGGCATTGGGATCGGTGGATGGCAGCGTGCGCTTCTTCGGCTTGACGCCCACCAGCATGAAGCTGGAAGGGCTGGACAGGCATGCGCGCCTGATCGACAGCTACAAGAAGCTGCACGCGGCGCGCGCCAAGGCCGCTGCGGCCTGACGGCGGCCTGCGCCAGGCGGGCAGCGCCCGCCTGGCCTCACCTGGCAGGTGCTGCCGGCTTGCGGGGCTTGCCGTCCACGAGCAGCGTGCGGTTGCCGCCCCTGATGACGTATTTGACTTCGGCGTTGCGTGGGACGGGGCCGTAGGACTGGCCGTTCACATACACCGCGCCATCCCTCAGTTCCACTTTGTCGTCCAGGACGGTGGCGATGGCGGAGCTGCCGCGCAGGGTGCCGACAGCCTGGCCGTCCGTAATGCTGACGGAGCTGCTGTTACTGTCGCCGAGCGCATACGATGGGGAGGTCAGCAGGACTGCCAGCAGGGGCAGGAGGCGCAGTGCGTGCTTCATGGTTTCCGGTTCCGTGATCAAAGTCGGCTATTGTGTTATCAACTATACACCAGGGGCGGTAATATTGGTGGGCTCGTGTCCACTGATTCCACTTCAAGGGGTATATCTCTATGGCTGTCAAACCGTCCAACGTCCAACGTTATGTGCTGATGCCGAAACGCGGCCTGTATTCGGCCGCGCTTAAGCTGACCGCGTCCAGCGAAGAGAAGTTCGCCAATGCGCTGTTTGTGCGCACCGGCCTGTCCGGCAAGGCCAAAGCCGCCAAGCCGAAGGCGGTGAAGGTTGTCCACTCGTTCGCCGAGACGGGCCCCAAGCTGGTGGAGCTGAGCGACGCGGAAGCGACTGCGCTGAAGGCCAGCAATGCCGGCATCAAGCTGGTGCCGGAGGTGCTCTACTATCCCGCGCGCAGCCCCAGGTGGCAAATCCTCAAGCAGTCCAGCCGCAAGGCGCAGGCCGGGGCGGTGGCAGGCATCACCCTCACCGTGGCGGATGCGGCCAGCGGCAAGCCGGTGAAGGGCGCCACGGTGGTGGCGTTCACGGACCTGGCCGGCAGAGTAGGGCAGCAGGGCACCAGCAACGCCAAAGGCCAGGTGGCCCTGAAATTCACTACCACCAGCAAGAAGCTGGAACTGCTCCTGATCTACGGGCCTGCCGGTTACTGGGGCTTGTGCGAACGCGCCGTGACGATCAAGACCGGCCAGGCGAAGAATATCGCGAGGGTCGACCTGGCCGTGCCGGATTACCTGGACACGCTGTACGGCAGCCATCCGCGCGACGCGGGCGCCGGCGTGCGCGTGGGCGTCATCGACACCGGTGTCGATGGCGCGCATCCCGACTTGGAGGTGGCGGGCGGCGCCGCCTTTGTGGCCGACGAGAAGGATGCCGGCGGCTGGGGGCCGGCCAAGCAGGACGGCGAGCATGGCACGCACGTGGCCGGGATCGTCGGCGCCCGCGGCGCGCGGCCCAAGGGCAAGCAGGGCGTGGCGCCGGGTGCGACGCTGTTCAGCTACCGTGTGTTTCCAAACGCCGGCGGTGGTGCCAGCAACTACGATATCCTGCGCGCCATCGAGCAGGGCGTGAAGGACGGGTGCGATCTGCTGAACCTGAGCCTGGGCGGCGACACGCCGGACGAAGCGGTGCGGGACGCCATCAAGTCGGCCTTCGACCAGGGCACGCTGTGCATCGTGGCGGCGGGGAACGACGGCCGCCAGCCGGTGTCCTATCCGGCCGCCTGGGGCGAGTCCGTGGCGGTGTCGGCCGCTGGCAGGCAGGGCACGTTCCCCGCCAATTCGTCCGAACAGCTGGACATCGCCCCGCCCGCCGCCACCAGCAGCAAGGACGTGTTCATTGCGCAGTTTTCCAATATCGGGCCGCAGATCGACCTGACCGGGCCTGGCGTCGGCATCGTATCCACGCTGCCGGGCAAGGGCTACGGCGTGATGAGCGGCACCTCGATGGCTTGCCCCGCCGCAGTCGGCGCCGCTGCCGTGCTGCTGGCTGCACAGCCCAAAGTGCTGGCCTTGCCGCGCGACGGCAAGCGTGCCACGGCCATGCTGGCCGTGATTAACGCGGCCGCCAAGCCGCTGGGCTTCCCCAAGGATCTGGAGGGCCTGGGCCTGCTGCCTTGACGCTGCCTTCGTTGGCTTGACGCTGGCGGTGCGCGGCATGCGTGCTATATTGAAGCCATGGGCCAGGTGATCTTACGAAGGACGAGTGCTGCGGCGGTGACCGCCGAGGAGGCGCACGCCTTGCTCGGCGGGCGCGTGATCCACCGCAGCGGCGACAATATCCTGGCCGATGTGGCGCCGGAGGAGCTGTCCGCCCTGCGGGGGAAGCTGGACGGCTGGATCGTGGCGCCGCAGGGCGAGCGCATCCAGGTGCCGGATACGCGCCGCCACATCAGCTAGTCTTTCAGGCCCTTGCCGGCCAGGATGCGCGGGGCGCACTTGTCCACCCTGGCGGTGCGCGTGGCGGACTGCTTGGCTTCGGCAAAATACAGCAGGTAGGCACGCTGGCGTCCCGGCGTGAGGGCCTCGAAGGCTTCCTGCAGCTGCGGCGAATCGTCCAGCCTTGCCTGGAACTCGGGCGCCATGTCGAAATCCGCCGTATCCTTGAATTCCACTTTCAGGCCGGCCTTGTCGACGGCGATGGCTTCCGCGATGTAGGCCTTGATGGCGGCCTTGTGCGCATCGACTTCGCCGGCGCTGGTGAAGCGGATCTGGCGCGCCGCCTGCACATTCTTGGTCTGCTGGACCAGGATGCCTTCCTCGTCCTTGAGCAACGCGCCCTTGAAAAACAGGATGGCGCAGTACTCCTTGAAGGTGTGCAGCAGCACGATATTGCTGTCATTGAAGGAGTAGCAGGGCACGCCCCACTTCAGCGCTTCATCGAGCTGGCAGTCCAGCGCGATGGCGCGCAGCTTGCGCAGCGCCTCCTTCCAGGACGTGGACTCTTCCACGTAGGCGTCTACTTTTGGGTTGGTGTTTTTCTTCATCGTCAAGCATCCCTGTTCATGGCAAGGCCGGGTGAAAGATTGTCAATATACTATATGCTATGCTGGCGTGGCAGATCAGGCAATCACAAGGAGGCACGTCATGACAGACTGGAGACTCTGGGTCGCCCGCGTTGCGGCGCCGATCGCACTGGCGGCGTGCGCTCAAGCATGGGCGCAGCCGCTGCAGCAGCCCTTCATTTGCCGTACCGAGGAGGCGGGACTGGGCCAGCCGCTGGTGGACAACCAGCAGGGCATAGGCCACCCGGTGTTCGACGCGGACCGCAAGCTGCTGGGCCACAGCCAGTACTGCAACGTCCACACCCGCGTGCTGCGTTTCTATTACAACGGCAGCCGCTTCAAGACCTACGACGCGAACGACCCGCCTTCGGATATGCGCACCGTGGCCGTCAACGGCGCCAACGTGCCGTTCGTGGTGCGGGTGGAAGTGGGCACCATCAACCGCTTCCTGTACACCATTGCCATGCTGGAGCCGGCGGCATGGAACCGCAAGCTGGTGTATTGGATGCGCGGCGGCGTCGGGATCGGCCATCAGCAAGGCATCCCCATGTGGGTGAACGAGCGCCTGAACAGTTCCGAGCGGGTGCTGATGCCCAAGCTGCTGGAGCAGGGCTATGCGGTGGCAAGTTCTTCCGGCAACGAGACGGGCGTGCACTACAACATGGCGCTGGCGGCGCAGACAGCCTTGCAGACCAAGGCGCGCTTCATTGAGGCCTACGGCAAGCCGCAGGCCACGATAGGCATAGGCGGATCGGGCGGCGCGGTGCAGCAGTATATGTTCGCGCAAAACCAGCCCGGCCTGCTCGATGCCGGCATCGCCATCCAGTCCTATCCGGACATGGTGACGCAGACGATTCCGATTTCCGATTGCCCGCTGCTGGGCCTGTACTTCAAGGAGGAGGCGGAGCGCAACCCGGCGTCGCCGTGGGCCAAGTGGCGCAACCACGCGCTGATCCAGGGCATGAACGCCAGCGACGCGTCGACCGAGTGCATCACCGGCTGGCGGCTGGCGATGCCGACCGTGCTCAATCCGGTCTTCAAGGACCCGAAATTCGACGCCGGGGCAAAGCAGTACGGCTATCCTGCGAATGTGTTCGCAAACGTGAAATGGACGCACTGGAACGACCTGGCCGACGTGTACGGCACGGATGCCCGCGGCTACGCGCCCATCCCGGTGGACAATGTGGGCGTGCAGTACGGCCTGGCGGCCCTGGCGCAGGGCAGCATCGGCGTGGAGGAATTCTTGCGCATCAATGCCTGCGTGGGCGGCTGGAAGGAGCAGGCGGAATTCGTCGATTTCGACAAGGATGCCGACCCGTTCGACAGCCGCAACATGAAGCGCAGCGCCAGCTGCCGCGATCCGGCCGGCACGCCGTCGCCGCGCCGCGCGGGCGACGTAGGCGCGATGCAGAAGGCCTATTCCTCCGGCCATGTGTTCACCGGCCAGCGCCTGGGCATCCCGGTGATCGACCTGCGGCCCTACCTGGAGCCCAAGCTGGACATGCACAACGCGCGCCAGTCCTTCTCGGTGCGCCAGCGACTGCTGGACGCCAACCCGGCCGAGGCCGGGCGCCAGGTGATCTGGTTCACGCGCAGGGATGAGGACTTGAGCATGCGCGTGATGGAAGCCTTGCCGGTGCTGGAGCGCTACCTCGCCGGCGGTACAGCATCGGCGGAGTTCACGGACAAGTGTTTCGACAGCGGCAGCACGCTGATCGCCGCCGGTCCTTCGGTATGGGACGGCATCCTGGACCGCAAGCCGGCCGGCGCCTGCACCAGGGCCTACCCGATTTACAGCAGCCCGCGCATGGTGGCGGGCGGCTCGATCAAGGGCGACGTCTTCAAGTGTGCGCTCAAGCCGCTGGATGCGGCGCTGGCGGATGGCACCTATCCGTCCGGCGTGCAGTTCTCGGCCGAACAGGCGGCCTGGCTGCGCCGCATCTTCCCGCAAGGCGTGTGCGACTATGCTCAAAAGGACGTCGGACGGCCCTGAGCGCGCCGCAGCGCGTGCGCCGCTATAGCGCCTTCAGGAATGCCGTGAGGTCGGCCACTTCCTGCGGCGTCAGGCCGATCTGGAAGCGGCGGTCGTAGAAGCGCACCACGCCTTGCAGGTCGGCCTGCGAGCCGTTATGGAAGTAAGGCGCGCGGGCGCTGAGGTTGCGCAGCACCGGCACTTTCATCCTGCCCACATCGCGCCAGCGGCCGGTCAGCATCGCCAGGCCGGGATCGGTGGTGGCCGTGATGGCGCCGGTGGCGTTATTGCGCAGCGTGTAGAGCGGCATATCCGGCGTGCGGAAGCGGCCGTCGGCCACGCCGATGTCGAGCAGCAGCGGCGATGAATGGCTGCCGGCGTTGGGGGCGTTGTGGCAGCTGGCGCAGCTGCCGCGCTGCGGCTGGGTGCCGGTCTGCGGAAAGCCAGCCACTTGCGTGATATTGAAAGGCCGGTTGTTGAACAGGGCCTCGCCGCGCGCGATGGAGGCACGCGCCAGGCTGGCGGCGGTGGGCGCAGGCGCCGGATTGCGCTGGCCGGGCCGTGGCGGCGGTGGCGGGGCTGCGAGGTTGCGCCAGGCGCCGAACATCGTCATCACATTGCGGTTGAAGGGCGCTTGCGTGCGCGAGTCGCCAGCCAGGTCGTTAATGCCAGGGTAGAACTGGGTGGCGGCCAACGCTTGCGGGCCGCCGCTGGCGCCGTTCTCCAGCAGGCTGCCCGCCACCGTGCTGGTGGACTGTGTGGCAAACAGGCCGCTTTCGAAATCGACGATGGCGCGCTGGCTGGCGGCGCTCAGCTGCTGGACGGCTTCGGCGTGGCCGCGCACGGCGTCGCCGGCTTGCGCCAGCAGGCCGCTGTCGATGCTGGCGCCCGGCTGGCTTTCGCGCGCGTCCCACATCACACTGCTGAGGAAGGCCAGGTTGGCGGAGGGCAGCGGGCGGCGGAACAGCGACAGTTCGCGCGCGCTGGCGAAGTTGTAGGGATCTTCCGCACGCAGCAGCGTGAACTCGGCGTTCGCTGGCATAGCCATGCCGACGCGGATCAAGCCCTTGGTCAGCAGCATGCTGTAGGCAAGGCGCTTCTGGTCCAGCGTGGCCACGGCGGCGGTGGGGGCGTTGGCGCCGTCCACCAGGCGGAATACCGGATCCGCGCCCTGGCTTTGCTCGAAGCGCTGGGCCAGGCCGCGCGGCGTTACGCTCCATCCGGCGTTCTCGCTGTGGCAGCTGGCGCAGCTGCGGCCGTTGCCCATGGGCGTAAAGAAGGGATTGGCCATGTCGATGAAGCCTGCCCGGCTGACGGTAAGCGAGGCGCCGTCCGGGTTGGCCTGCGGGACAGGCGCGGCCGGCGCAGGAACGCCCAGCGCGGCGCGCGAGACGGTGGCTGATGAGACAGTGGTGATGGCGCCGGTGCCGGCGGTGCCGGTGGTGCCGTTGATGGCGGTGGCGGTGGCGGTGGCGGGCGTGCCGGCGGCAGCGTCGGCGGCAGGGGGGGCTGCTGCTGCTGTTGCTGCGGAACTGGCGCCGCCGGCCGCCAGCAACTGCGGTGCGGCGGTGCCGGCGGCTTGTTCTCCGCTGCCGCCGCAGGCGGCGAGCGATGCGGCCAGTGCGGTGGCGGCGAAGCGGATGGTTGCACGCATGGTGTACTCCTTGTCTTGTTCTGATGGCCCCATCGTGGCGCCGCAATGTGGAGGAAAAATGGAGGCGGTGCTGCGCAATGGGCCGCCGTGGGAAAACCGCCACATCCACAATTGCTGCACATTCGGCGGGTATGATGGCGGGATGAACCCACTCCACCTTCCGTCCAGGTATCGCGCATGCGGCTGACCATCGCTCGCAAGATCGCGCTCGCGGTCAGCGCCATCGTCATCCTGTGCATCGGCACCATGGCGTGGCTGACCAGCGCCAACCTGCAGCGCGGCTTTATCGCCTATCTGAACGAAATGCAGGCGCAGGACCTGGAGCAGGTCAGCGGCCTGCTGGCGGAGCGCTACAAGCGCGAGGGCAGTTTCGACTGGCTGCGCGGGCGGCCGCGCGCCATGAAAGATGTGCTGGACCAGATGTCCCCGCAATTGATGATGGAACCGGATGCGCCGCCCCAGCACCGCCCGCCGCCGCGCCGCGATGGATACGGCCCGCCGCGCCCGGGAGATCCGCCGCCGCGCGAAGGCCCGATGCGCGATCCGATGGCGTTCGCGCGCCGACTGTCCGTGCTGGATGAGGAAGGCCGTTCCGTGATTGGTCCGCGCGATCCGCCGCCCGGCATCCAGCGCCCCATCATGGTGGACGGGCGCGAAGTGGGCCGGGTGCATTTGCTGCAGCTGCGCCAGGCCAGCGGCGCCAACACCAGCGCGGCCGGCTTCTTGCGCACGCAGGTGCGCGACATCCTGCTGCTGGCCGGCGCCTTGCTGTTGGTTGCCGTGGCGCTGGCGGCGGCCCTGGCGCGCCATCTGCTGCGGCCTGTGGTGGCCGTGCACGGCGTGACGGCGCGGCTGGCGCTGGGCGAGTTTTCGGCGCGCGCCCCAGTGCTGAGCCGCGACGAGCTGGGCGAACTGGCGCTGCACGTGAACGCCATGGCGCAGGAACTGGAACGCAACGAGCAGCAGCGCCGCCAGGTCATGGCCGACGTGTCGCATGAACTGCGCACGCCGCTGACGGTGATACGCGGCGAAATTGAAGCACTGCTGGACGGCATCCGCAAAGCCGATCCCGGCGCGCTGGAATCCCTGCACGGTGAAGTGCTGCGCCTGACCAAGCTGGTGGACGACCTGCACCAGCTGGCGCTGGCCGACGCGGGCGACCTGCACTGCGAACTGCGCGAACTGGATTGGCGCGGCTTGCTGGCGCCGCTGCTGGAGCGCTACCGCCCGCGCGCGGCCGCTGCGGGACTGGAACTGGCCTGGACGCTGGGCCACCAGCCGGTGCCGGTACGGGCCGACGCGGGCCGCCTGGAACAAGTGATGATCAATCTGCTGGAGAACAGCGTGCGCTATACGGACGCCGGCGGCCGCATCGCCCTGGCGCTGTCGGCACGCGACGGCCACGCCGAACTGGCCTTGGATGACAGTGCGCCCGGCGTGCCGCCCGGCGCGTATGCGCGCCTGTTCGAGCGGCTGTATCGCGTGGACCGCGCGCGCACGCGGGAACGCGGGGGCAGCGGACTGGGGCTGTCGATCTGCAAGGCGCTGGTGGCCGCGCACGGCGGCGAGATCGTGGCGCAACCGTCCGCCCTGGGCGGCTTGCGCATCCGCCTGCGCTTGCCGCTGGCAGGCAAGGAGCATCAATGAGCATGGAAAACGCCCACGTGCTGGTGGTGGAGGACGACGTCAAGATTGCGGCGCTGCTGGCGGACTACCTGCACGCCAGCGGCTGCCGCGCCACGTGCATCGCGGACGGAGCGCAGGCGCTGGCGTTCCTGCGCGCCACGCCGGTGGACCTGGTGCTGCTGGACTTGATGCTGCCGGGGATGGACGGCCTGGCGCTGTGCCAGGCGGCGCGGCGCTTTCTGCAAGTGCCCATCATCATGCTGACCGCGCGGGTGGACGAGGTGGACCGGCTCCTGGGCCTGGAGGCCGGGGCGGACGATTACGTCTGCAAGCCCTTCAGCCCGCGCGAGGTGGTGGCGCGGGTGCGCGCCCAGCTGCGGCGCGCGTCCGGGGCGATGGTACAGGCGGCGCCGCTGTTCGCGGTGGACCGGACCTGCATGCGCGTGCTGCTGGCCGGCGTACCGCTGGCGCTCACGCCGGTGGAGTTCCGCCTGCTGGCCGAGCTTATTGAGCATCCGGAGCGGGTGTATTCGCGCCAGCAGCTGCTGGACGTGGCACACGAGGACCAGCGCGACATCAGCGACCGCACCGTCGACTCCCACATCAAGAATATCCGCCGCAAGCTGGCCGCGCGGCCGGCCGCAGCCGACTGTTTGCAGTCGGTGTATGGCGTAGGCTACAGGTTCGAGTTGGCAATCTGCTAAAATTGTTTCATCCCCTCGCATACCCAACGTACGGAGCAGGCATGAAACGTGTGATATTCAACCAGAAGGGCGGCGTCGGGAAATCGACCATCGCCGTGAATCTCGCCGCGATTGCGGCCTACCATGGCAAGAAGACGCTGCTGATCGATATCGACCCGCAGTGCAATTCGAGCCGCTATCTGCTGGGTGACGCGGCCAAGGAAATCGAACCGACGGTGGCGGGGTATTTCGAGCAGACCCTGAACTTCATGGTGTTCTCGCTGTCTGCGCGCGGCTACGTGCATGAGACGAGCTTCGAGAACTTGTGGCTGATGCCCTCGCATCCGGAGATCGGCGAACTGCAGTCGAAGCTGGAGTCGCGCCACAAAATCTACAAGCTGCGCGACGCGCTCAACGAGCTGTCCAAGGAGTTTGACGAGATCATCATCGACACGCCTCCGGCCTACAACTTCTTCACGCAGTCGGCGCTGATCGCGGCGGACACCTGTCTGATCCCGTTCGACTGCGACGATTTTTCGCGCCAGGCCTTGTACACCTTGATGAACAACGTCCGCGAGATCAAGGCGGACCACAATCCCGCGCTGGAGATCGAGGGCATTATCGTGAACCAGTTCCAGCCGCGCGCCAACCTGCCGCAGCGCATGGTCGACGAGCTGCTGGCGGAGGGCTTGCCGGTGCTGCAGAACAAGCTGTCGAGCTCCATCAAGGTGCGCGAGTCGCACGAGCGCTGCCTGCCGATGATCCACCTGGACAGCCGTCACAAGCTGTCGCAGGAATTCCTGGCGCTGTACGAGGAGCTGGAGTTCGCGCAGCGGAACCAGGCCGGGGAACGCAAGCGCGGCTGACCGCTAAGGTGCGCGGAACTCGCCGACGTAGCGGGCGCGCGGCCGTATCATGCCGCCATCTGCCACCTGTTCTGCAGCGTGCGCGAGCCAGCCGGCGGAACGCGCCAGCGCGAAGATGACGATGCCGCTGTGCTGCGGCAGGTCCAGCGCCAATTCCAGCGCCGCCAGTGCGAAGTCCGAATTCGGTTCGGCGCCAGCGGTGCGGGCTGCCCTGGCCGCCACCGCGAGCACGCCTGCGGCTTGCGGCAAAGGCCGTATCATGTCCAGCAGCACCTTGGCGCGCGGGTCGCCGTTGGGATAGAGCGGATGGCCGAAGCCCGGGCGCATGGGCTGCAAGCCGCCCGCCGCCGTGCCTTCCATTTGTGCCAGGATCACCTCTTTCGCCATCAGATAATGGCCCCCATGTTCGCGGCCGGACAGCGCTGCCAGGCCCGCGCACAGCACGGCCGGCAGCGCCGCCCCGGTGGAGGCCACGCAGCGCACCGTGAACGCCGATGTGTTTAGCTCATGGTCCGCCATCAGCACCAGCGCGGCACGCAGCAGGTCCTTGCCCGCGCCGCCCAACTTCCATGCCCGCGCCACCTGTTCGTGCAATGGCGCCTGTGTGATGTCCGCGCCGAGCAGCAGGCCGGCCAGCATGCGCATCAGCTGTGCAGGCTGCTCCGCTTGCACGGGTTGTCCCGATTGCAGCGATTGCACCGATTGCGCCGATTGCGCCGCCAGCACAGGCAGGAATGCCATCGCGCGTTCCAGCGGCGGCATGGCGCGCGCCAGCGCGGCGGCGGCAGGCGGGAGCACCGGCAGCGGTGGCAGCGTAGCGGGGGCGCCTGCCTGCTCCCACAGGATGGCGGCGGTCTGCTCCAGCGTGGCGCAGGCCGCCAGCCCGGCGCTGTCGTGGCCACGGTAAAACAGCTTGCCATCGGCGATCAGTGAAATGCGCGACTCCAGCACCGGCACGCCCCAGCTCATGGCGGCGGCGACCGCATGGCCGGCGCGCTTGCCGTCGGCCTTGCGCGCGGCAAGGCGCAGCACCTCCTCGTGCGCATACCGCTTGCTGCGCGTCTTGCCATCGGCGATGGAGCTGAGCAGGCCCCGGCTGACATAGGCGTACAAGGTGGCAGGCGATACGCCCAGTATGGCCGCCGCTTCCCTGGACGAGAGCTCTTTTTTCATGCGCAGCTTTATTTATGTTGATTGCCGGAGTCAAGATTGACGCCGTTTTCGCGCGCCACCTACACTCATTGTATGCATAAGAACACACCGCTCGCAATGCCGTCCGCGCCGCCGGCGCGCCGCAAGGTCCCCATGCTGCAGCCGCTGCGCCACCGGCGCTACCGCCAGCTCTGGTTGGCCAACCTGCTGTCCAACCTTGGGACCTGGACCCAGACTTTCGCCTCTGCCTGGCTGGTGGCGTCCATTTCACCGGCGGCGCACACCTCGGCGCTGGTGCCTGCGGCGAGCTATGCGCCCATGCTGGCCTTCGGCCTGCTGGCCGGCGTGGTGGCGGATGCGGTGCCGCGACCCAGGCTGCTGTTCTGCGTGAACGTCTTCATGGCGCTGGCTGCGGCAGGCATGGCGGCACTGGCGGGCATCGGCACGGCATCGCCCGCCGCCGTGCTGGCGCTGACTTTCATGATGGGAACCGGCTCCGCCTTCATGTGGCCGGCGTGGCAGGCCGCCATGTCCGGGCTGGTGCAGCCTGACGAAGTTGAAGCGGCCGCTTCGCTGAATAACCTGAGTTTCAATGTCGCCGCCACCGCCGGCCCTGCGCTGGGCGGCGTGCTGTTCCTGTGGGTGGGGGCCGCGCCGCTGTTTCTGTTTAACGCGCTGTCCTTTGGCGGGCTGCTGCTGGTGTACCTGAACTGGATGCGCAGCGGGGATGGCGCAGGGCGACCGCAGGGCGGACGGGCACCAGGGCCGGCGCCCGCCGGCGGCGTCAGCTGGCAGGGCTTCCGCGCGGGACTGCAGGCGGCCTTCGGTTCGGCCGCGTATCGACGGCTGCTGCGCCACACGGTGTGCATATTTAGCGCCGCCATTGCCTATACCGCGCTGCTGCCGCTGTTCGTGCGCGACGTGCTGCACCGCGAGGCGGGGGCGTTCGGCACGCTGATGGCGTGCGTCGGCGTTGGTGCGGTGCTGGCTGCCTTTGTGCTGCCGGAGCTGCGTGCACGGTGCGAACGCCGCCATCTGCTGGCGGGTGCGGTGGCCGTCTTCGGGGCCATGTTGCTGGCGCTGCCCCACGTGAAGGCCTGGGCGCTGCTGATGGCCATGTCCGCCATGGGCGGGGTGGCCTGGTCCACCATGGTGACAACGCTGAACAGTACGGCGCAGCTCTCCTTTCCCAGCGAGCTGCGGGCGCGAACGCTGTCGGTGTATCTGATGGCGATGGCGCTCGGTCAGACCGGTGGCAGCCTGTTGTGGGGTGGGATGGCTGAACTGGCCGGGGTGCCGCGCGCGATGATGCTGGCCGGCGGCTGCCTGCTGCTGTACGCGCTGCCGCTGCTGCGCCGGCGCACGCAACAGCAGTGTAATCTGTAGGCTGGAACGGTACGGGAGAACAAGATGGCACTGCTGGAACTGGCCGAGGGCGGCCAGCTGTATTACGAATGGATCGGGGGGCACGGCGGCGCGGCGGGCAAGCCTGTACTGGTGTTCCTGCATGAGGGGCTGGGCTGTGCTGCGATGTGGAAGGACTTTTCAGCGCGCCTGTGCGCGCAGGCGGGCTGCGAAGGACTGGTCTACGATCGGCGCGGCTATGGCCAGTCGGTCCCGCTGGCCGCCGGCCGCAGTGTGCACTACCTGCACCGTTACGCGCTGGAAGAGTTGCCCCAGGTGCTGGCGCTGCTTGGCGGCCGGCCCTACGTGGTGCTGGGCCACTCGGACGGCGGCAGCATCGCGCTGATTCATGCTGCGGACCAGCCGCCAGGCCTGGCCGGCGTGGTGACCGAGGCGGCGCATGTGTTCGTGGAGGATGTGACCCTGGCGGGCATCCGCGAGGCACGCGCCGCGTATGATGCGGGCAAGCTGCGCGGCCTGTCTCGCTACCACGGTGCCAAGACGGACCAGATTTTCGGCGCCTGGGCCGATACCTGGCTGCGCCCGGCATTCGGCCGCTGGAATATTGAGTACCTGCTGCCATCGGTAACGCGCCCTGTACTGGCGCTGCAAGGCAGCGGGGACCAGTATGGCACGGTGGCGCAGCTCGACGCCATTGCGGCGCAGGCGCCGCGCGCGCGCACGGCCATGCTGCCGGACTGCGGCCACACGCCGCACCTGGAGCAGCCGGAGGCGGTGCTGCGTGCCGTGGCGGCATTCTTGAAGGAGCTGGAGGAAAAATGATAGACCGCCTGGATCACCTGGTGCTGACCACGCGCGACCGCGAGCGCTGCATTGATTTTTATACGCGGGTGCTGGGCATGCAGCTTGAGGCGTTCGGCGCCGGCCGCGTAGCGTTCAAGTACGGTGTGCAGAAGATCAACCTGCATGAATACGGCAAGGAGTTCCTGCCGAAAGCGGCGCAGCCCACGCCCGGTTCGCTGGACCTGTGCTTTATCGCGTCCATTCCCCTGGACGAGGTGATCGCACGGCTCGCGCAGCTGGCGGTGCCGATCGAGGAGGGGCCGGTGGCGCGCACGGGCGCCAACTGGCCAATCCGCTCGATCTACCTGCGGGACCCGGACCGGAACCTGATCGAAATATCGGAACGGGCTTGAGCTGATCGGGCAGTCAATCGCTGAGCGGCGTGCGGCACGCGGCTTCGTGCAGCCACTGGCCATCGCAGATGCGTGCACGGCACAGGCCTGCCTCCGGCCCGCCCAGCCGCCCGCAACGGCGCAGCAGCGCGTCCGTGCTGTCGCCGTCCCTGCGTTCGACCACGTCGCGCGTGTGTACCATGGCGGACGGCTGGCCGTCCGTGTGCGCCACCAGCGCGGCCAGCAGGGCCACGTCACTGTCCGTATGCTGTGCGGCGGCGGCCAGTCGCGCCGGGCCGGCTGCCCGCGCATGGCGTGGCTGATGGCGCTGGCGCGTGTGCGTGCCGCGTTCGGTGTGCAGTGCGGGGTGGGCCGATGGCGGTGCCGCAGTGGGAGCCGGCGCCGCAATCGCAGCAAGTGCCGGAGCCTCCCGAAGGGGCGGCGCGGCCTTCGCCTGCATTGCTGCGGCCAGCTTCTGCCGGGCCGGCGCCATGGCCGGCAGCGGTTCGTTCACAATGGCGGCCGCGCGCCGCTGCACCTCATCCGGCGTGCTCACCGGCGGCGCCTGCGGGACGGCCGGCGCGAAGGGCTGGCTGTATGGCGCCGGCGCCAGGCCCCAATAGCTGATGGCCGCAATGGCCGCAGTGACAACCGCCAGCAGTGTTAGCACAGTCACGAGTTGAATGGGCCGCAGCCGGCCAAGGCGGGCTACCGGCGTGTTGGTCTTGCCGCTGTTTTCCAGGCTCGCCAGGATGCGCCGGCTGCCGTCACCCGGCAGCGCGGCGGAAAACAAGTCCGGCCTTTGTGGCGGTGTGGATTTGTCCAAGCTATCCTCCCAAGGTTTGATCTGCTTCGGAACGGCATGCCCAA
Source organism: Massilia sp. Root418 (assembly GCF_001425265.1). Taxonomy (GTDB): domain Bacteria; phylum Pseudomonadota; class Gammaproteobacteria; order Burkholderiales; family Burkholderiaceae_D; genus Rugamonas. Next base: position 598,256 of record NZ_LMEC01000026.1, on the reverse strand, counting down.
GGACGGCATACGATGGGGCGATTCCGGTGCTGCCGCCAGTGTGCGGCCAGCCGCCCGGCCACGCTTTGACGGAGCGCACTATGCTTGTCGTTTCCTTGCTGTTGTTGTTTTTCTTCGCCTGCGCCGGGGGATGGCTCTTGCTGTTCCCGGCCGGGCGCGATGCGCTGCTTGCCCTGGCTTGGCCGCGTTGCAGGGAATTGCTGCGGCGCCGGCAGGCATGGCTGCTGGCCGGCGCTGCGCTCTTGCTGCTGTTGCCGCCCCTCCTGGCAATCGTGGCAGGCCGCCGGATGGCGCTGCCCGGCTATGACAGCGACGGGCGCGCCGTGAACGGGCAGGTGGCCGCGCTGCTCCAGGGAGAGCAACTGGTGCCGCCGCCGTCCCTGCCGCCGCTGGCCTTCACGACGTCCGAGGTGGTGCGCGTCCGGCCATTGCTCGCGGGCGCCAGCCGCAGCTGGCAACTGTTCAACCCCGAGTTCGAGCAGCGCCTGCTGCTGGTGTTCCGCATCATGAAGGAGCGCCACGGCTACGACATGGCGCTGCTTGAGGGCTACCGCAGCCCGGAGCGCCAGGAACTGCTGGCCAGCGCTGGCGCCAGCGTCACCAATGCGCGCGCCTTCCAGAGCTACCACCAGTTCGGCCTTGCCGCGGACTGCGCCTTTCTGCGCGACGGCAAGCTGGTGATCTCCGAGAGGGATCCCTGGGCCATGCGCGGCTACCGGCTGTACGGCGAGGCCGCCGAAGCCGCAGGCCTGACCTGGGGCGGGCGCTGGACCATGATGGACTTCGGCCACACGGAGCTGCGCCTTCCCGGCGCGATGCAGCGCAAACGCTGAGGCTTGTGCTGCCTCAAGAATCCATCTCGGGGCCGGTGGCACCATAGCTCGGGTCTGCCGACTGGCGCCACGGAGCTATCATGATGCGACGTACCTGGCTGTTCCTGACCGACTCCCGCAATCTCACCATTGCGGGCTTCCTCGCCGTGGCGGCGCTGTTCTACCTCGGCGCTGAATTGCTGGAGCTGGCATTGATCTGGGCGGTGGCTGCGATGGCGGTGGCCTGCGCCGCCTGGCTGCTGGTGCGCTGGCTCAGGCGCCGCCATGCGGCGCGCGCCGCCGCCGGCTTGGCGGCTGCCATGGCGCCCACCGAGGCCCCGGCGGCAACAGGCGGCGCCAGCCAGCACGAGGTGGAGGCGATCCGCAGCGGCATGATGAAGGCCATCGCCACCATCAAAGGCTCGAAGCTGGGCCGTATGCCGGGTTCGCGCGCGCTGTACGAGCTGCCCTGGTACATGATCATCGGGAATCCGTCTGCGGGGAAGAGCAGCGCCATCAGCAACTCCGGACTGCAATTTCCATTTGCGGATGCGCGCGTGGTGCACGGCGTGGGCGGCACCCGCAACTGCGACTGGTTTTTCACGGCCGACGGCATCGTGCTGGATACCGCAGGCCGCTATTCCGTGGAGGACGAACACCTGGACGAATGGCGCGGTTTCCTGGCCTTGCTGAAGAAGTACCGCAAGCGCGCCCCGGTGAACGGCATCATCGTCGCCGTCAGCATCGCCGAGTTGCGCAGCGATCCGGACGGCGCGCTCAAGCTGGCGCGCAGCCTGCGCAAGCGCGTGCAGGACCTGATCGAACGCCTGGAAGTGTTTGCGCCGGTCTATGTGGTGTTCACCAAGGCCGACCTGATAGCGGGCTTCGGCGACTTCTTCTGCCAGTGCGAGCGCAGCGAGCGCGAACGCGTGTGGGGCGCCACCATGCCGTACAAGCGCAAGGCCGGCAGCGAGGAACTGCTGGCCTTTTTCGACCAGGGCTTCGACGAGCTGCACGCCGGCCTGGTGGAAATGAGCATGGCCAACATGGCGCAGCCGCGCCGCACGCGCATGGCGCCCGGCGTGTTCACCTTTCCGATGGAGTTCGCTTCCATGCGCGCGCCACTGCGGGCCTTTCTGGCCACACTGTTTGAAGAGAACCCCTTCCAGTTCAAGCCGGTGTTCCGGGGCTTTTACTTCACCAGCGCCCTGCAGGAGGGGCAGCCGGTCAGCGCCCAATCGCAGCGCATCGCGGAGCGCTTCGAACTGGCGCTCAAGCCTGAACAGGAAGCGCAGCCCATGCCGTATGGGACGGCCGGCGGCTACTTCCTGCTCAAATTGTTCCGCGACGTGATTTTCGCCGACAAGGCGCTGGTGTCGCAATATTCCAGCCGCGCCAGCGCGCGGCTGCGGTATGCGGCCTTCCTTGGCGCCGTGCTGCTGCTGGGCGGGGTGCTGGCCGGCTGGACCTGGTCGTACATGGGCAACCGCCAGCTGGCGGCCAATGTGCAGGCGGACCTGGACAAGGTTGTGAAGCTGCAGGACAAGCGGCTGGACTTGCAATCGCGCCTCGAAGCGCTGGAGATTCTGCAGGACCGCATCGAGCAGCTGGAGAAGTTCGGGCGCGACCGTCCCTGGTCGCTCGGCATGGGTTTGTACCAGGGCGCCCTGCTGGAGCGTAAGCTGCGCGAGGAATACTATGCAGGCGTCAAAGAGGTGATGGTCAAGCCGGTAGCGGCCAGCCTGGAGGCGCTGCTGTTCGGGATGAACGCCAATGCGGAGCAGCTCGCGGCGCCCGGCGCCGCGTCCGGTCCGGCACCCGGCGCCGCACCCGCTGCGGCGCGTCAATACGCCGACGCCAACCCGCTCAACGTGGAAGACGCCTACAACGCGCTCAAGACCTACCTGATGCTGGCCGACACCTCGCGCGCTGAGACGGGCCACCTGAACGACCAGCTCACGCGCTACTGGCGCGGCTGGCTGGACACGAACCGGGGCGCCATGCCGCGCGAGCAGATGATACGCAGCGCGGAGCGCCTGCTGACCTACTACCTGGCACAGTCTGGCGATCCGTCGTGGCCGCGCATCGAGCAGAAGCTCGCCATGGTGGATCAGGCGCGCGAAAACCTGCGCCGCGTGGTGCGCGGCATGCCTGCGCGCGACCGGGTGTACGCCGACATCAAGGCGCGCGCCGGCACGCGCTTCGCGGCCATGACGGTGGTGCGCATCGTCGGCGAGCAGGACCAGGCGCTGATGGCGGGCAGCTACGCCATCCCCGGCGCGTTCACGCGCGAGGCATGGGAAAAGTACATCCAGGGCGCCTTCCGCGATGCCGCCAGCCGCGAGCTGCAAAGCACGGACTGGGTACTGAAAACAGCCAGCAAGGACGACCTGACGCTGGAAGGCAGCCCCGAGCAGATCCAGAAGAACCTGGTGGAGATGTACAAGGCCGACTATGCAAAAGAATGGCAGAAGTTCGTGCAGGGCGTGGCGGTGACGGACCTGGGCGGCTTCAATGGCGCAGTAGCGGCCATGAACCGCCTGGGCGATCCGCAGTCCTCGCCCATCATCAAACTGCTCGACACCATCAACGACCAGACTTCCTGGGACAACCCCACACTGGCCAACGCCGAAGCCCAGAAGGCGCAGCGCGGCTTTACAGACTGGATCAAGCACACCCTGCTGCGCCGTTCGCCGGCGCCGGTTACCGTGCAACTGGATGCCGCGCGCTTCGAGCGGCCCATGGGGGCGGTGGGGCGCGAGTTCGCGGCCGTGGCCAAGCTGGTCGCCGCCAAGGACAAGGACGCGACCCTGCTGCGCGGCTATATGGATACGCTGTCGCGCCTGCGCACCCGCCTGAACATGCTGAAGAACCAGGGCGACCCCGGCCCCGGCGCGCGCCAGTTCATGCAGCAGACGCTGGAAGGGAGCGGCTCCGAACTGGCGGACGCGCTGCGCTTCGTGGACGAGCAGATGCTGACCGGGATGAGCGACAGCCAGAAGCGCGCGATCCGGCCCATCCTGGTGCGTCCGCTGATGCAGACCTTTGCGGTCATCATCGGCCCGGCCGAGGCGGAGATCAACAAGACCTGGCTGGCGCAGGTGTACGAGCCGTTCCAGCGCACGCTGGCGGCGAAATACCCGTTCTCGCCGGCCGCGAAGATAGAGGCGAGCAGCGTGGAGATCGGCCAGTTCTTCGGCCCGGAAGGGCTGGTGGCCAAATTTGTCACCACGTCCATGGGGCCGCTGGTGGTGCGGCGCGGCGACGTGCTGGCGCCGCGCACCTGGGCCGACATGGGCATTGCCCTGTCCCCGCAGGCGGTGGCGCGCTTCCCCGGCTGGGTCGCGCCGTTGGGCGCAGGCGGCATCGCCACCGCGTCCGCCGCCGCGCAGACCGTATTCCAGATCCAGCCGCTGCCCGCGCCGGGGACATTGGAATACACGGTGGAGATAGATGGCCAGCAGCTGCGCTACCGGAACGCGCCGGCGCAATGGACCAGCATGGTCCATCCCAGCCCGCAAGGCGTGCCGGGGGCGCGTATTACCGCGGTGGCCTTCGACGGCCGCAGCGTGGAACTGTTCAACGAGCCGGGGCAGTTCGGCCTGAAGCGCATGATTGACGCGGCCGCGCGCAAGCGCAAGGAGGAGGGGGTGCATGAACTGCGCTGGACCAGCGGCGGCATCAGCGTGGCGCTGGAGCTGAAGATCACCAGCAGTCCCGAGGCCAGCGGCGGCGAAGGCGCGCCGCAGGATGCGGGATTCCGTGGCATGAAACTGCCGGAAGCCATAGTCGGCGGCGCGGCGCCTGCCGCACCGGCCGCACCGGCCGCCTTGGCCGCGCTGCCGCCGGGAGTGGCGCGATGAGCCGCGCAGGGATGGGCGCCATGCCCCAGCTGGCCAAAGTGGGCTACTTCGGTAAAATCCCCGCGCGCAGCGACTTTATCAAGGCCGGCGACAACCACGCGCTGACCGAGCTGCTGGACGGCTGGCTGGCCGACACCATGACCGGGCTCACGGCGGAGCCGCGCTGGAAGCAGCACTACGACGCCATGCGCCCCTTGCACTTCGCCTTCGTCGGTACGCGCAGCCGGCACGCAGTGGCCGGCCACCTGCTGGCCAGCAGCGACCAGTCGCAGCGGCGTTTTCCCTTCCTGGCCATGGGCATGCTGGAGATCGATGATCCCGGCAGCTTCCTGCGGCACTGCCCTATTGTGCTGGCGCCGCTCTGGGCCGCGCTGGCCGGCGGCGCGGCTGCGGCGGCACAGTCCATGCATCCGGCGCCCCATCTGCATGCCCTGTCCAGCATGGCGCTGGAGGCCGAACCGCACGCTGCGGCGCACGCCGCCGCGCTGGACGGCTTCCTCGGCAGTACCACGCTGGGCGGACTCGAAGCCATGCTGGCGCAGGAGGGCTGCCGCGTGTCGGCGCGCCGGCTGATACTGGCGCTTGGCCTGCTGCTGCAGCCTTTCGGCTGGAGCGGTAGCACGCGGCTGGACCGCAGCCTGGCACTGCCGTTGCCGCGTGATCCCCGGCACCGGCCCGCTGCTGCAGCGTTGTGGCTATCGCTGGCCGAGCCCTTTCTGCGCCAGGCCGACATCGAGCTGGCGCTGCTGGTGTGCGAGCAGGCCGGCAGGCCCACGCTGGTGCTTGGTTTTGCCGGTGCCTCGCCGGCCACCTTGCGCGGCGTGATCGACCCCCAGTACGCGGGCGGGCAGCAGATCACCTTCGACAGCACCGGCTGGGTGGACGACATGATCGCCGGCGAGCATAAGGTGCTGCGCCTGTCGGCCTGCCTGGAACAGGAGCGGCTCACGCTGCAATCGGCCTGCACGCTGTTTCACGAAACCTTCGTCTGAGGAGCAAGCCATGCGTAATCTCTGTGCTGCATTGCTGTGTGGCGCCGCCGTTGTGGCGCGCGCGCAGATTCCGCTGCCGGCCTCGCCCAGGCCCGGGCAGGTGGTTGTCACCGGCACCGTTCCCGACGAAGCTAGCAAGGCAGCCATGCTGCAGCGCCTGCGCGAGCTGTACGGCGCGGAGCGCGTGGTGGACCAGATCGCCATCGGCGCGGTGGCGCTGCCACCCAACTGGAGCGGCTACGTGCAAAAGCTGATCGGTCCTAACCTCAAGCTGATCAGCAAGGGCGAACTGAAAGTGGACGGCAACAACGTCACGCTGCGCGGCGAGGTGGCCAACGAAGCGCTGCGCCAGCAGATCGCCAGCGATGCCGCCACCAGTCTCAATCCCACCTACACGGTCAACAACGGCCTGCGCGTGAGCGCGGCCGAGCAGGAACTGCTGGACGCCACGCTGGCCAGGCGCATCATCGAATTCGAGAGCGGGCAAGCGGCGATTAGGCAGTCCGGCAAGGACATCCTGGACGAGATGGCCGGCGCGCTGCAGAAGGTGAGGGGCAAGAAGGTGGAAGTGATCGGGCACACGGACAACGTCGGCCTGCGCGAGAGCAATGTGGCGCTCAGCCTGGCGCGCGCGGAAGCGGTGCGAACCTACCTGGCGCAGAAAGGCATCAGCCCGGACATGATCTCGGTGTCAGGCCAGGGCCCGGACCGGCCGGTGGCGGACAATGCGGCCAGCGACGGCCGCGCGCGCAACCGCCGCATCGAATTCCGCATTGCGCAGTAGCGCGCCGTCACGGCAACGTGATGGTCAGGCTGGCCGGGCGCGGCGCCAGCTTCACCAGGTCCGCATAGGCGGCCATGCCTTGCCGGGTGGCGCTGTCCAGCGACGACTTCATGCCGATGTAGACGCACAGCGCCGCCAGCGCGAACACTGCCGAAAGCATCCATAGCGGCACGCCGCTGCGCAGCTTGTGCGCCACCTGGTCCGGCCGTTCCGCGCGCGGCGCGAAGCCGCGGCTCCTGCCCTTGATGTGCGCGATCTCGTCGCCCAGGCGCGTGGTCAGGCAGGCCAGCTTGTCGCTGCTGTCGAGCGCATACTTGCCCTTGAAGCCGAGCAGCAGGCACAGATGGAATACCTGCAGCGCCTGCAACCGCGCGCCACCTTTGCCGCGCAGTTCCTCCAGCCGGTCGAAGAAGTGCTCGCCGGCCAGCTGGTCGCCGAACACGGTAAGCTGCAGCGGGCGCCGCTCCCACGGCTCTCGGATCGGGAAGTCCGAGGCCAGGATGATCTCGTCCAGCGCAGCGCAGAAGGCGTACTTGGCCGCTTCGATATCGTCGCCGTGGGCGCGCAAGCGTCGCGCTTCGCTTTCGAACCCGGCCAGGAACTGCGACACCTTTTCCGCAAATTCGTGTTCGCCTGGCGGGGCGGAGCCGTTCTTCAGCATGAACAGCACGTGGAAGCCCTCGTGCATCAGGTCCACCAGGGATTCGATGCGCGGACCGGCCGAGGGACCCGCCGCGCGGTTGCCGAACAGGCTAGGCGCGGCACGCCGTTCGATCTGCTCGCTCATGGCGCCACCGCCATGAGTTCAAGTCGCAGGTCGGGCATGCCGGCGGGGACGTAGATGGAGATCGATCCGGCACTGAGCATCTGCTCATACAGCGCGCCGGTTTGCTCCAGTATGAAATAGCAGGTGCAGCCGGCGCCGGCCGGCGTGGGCGCGCCGGCCGGCGCCTGGGGCACAAGCGCCAGTTTCACGCCCGCCATGGCGAACTGCACGCAGCGTTCCACGTCCTCCGGTGCCCCGGCCTTGACGCGCAGCGGCGCTATCGCCGCAAGCTCCGGCTGCGGCATGGCCGCGCCGACGGCCAGGTAGAGCGTGGCCCCGTGGCCGATCCGCGCCGGGTCCAGCGCTGCCCTGTAGTAGCCGGGCCTTTCTTCCGTCAGGGCCACCGGCAGGCAGCGCGGCGCGATGGCTGCGTCCAGCTGCTTGCGGACGATGCCGCCCAGCTGTTCCAGGCAGGTGCCGGGCTGCTCGTGCTGGTAGGACGGCAGGCTGGGCGTTACGCCGCCCCTGGAGTAAGGCATCAGCGTTCCCGCCAGCGCCAGCAGCGTCTCGAACAGGCGCTCGGGATGCAGGGCAGGGTGCTTCAGGTAGTGCGTCAGCGTCGCGCCGGCGGCGCTCATGGTCTGCAGCAGGGAGAAGGCCGGGGCATCGCCGCCCGTGCCGCTGCCAGGGTCGCGCATGCGGGCTTGCAGCGCCCCCGCCTTCGCCTGCAGCGCAATCACCAGGCGCTCGAGCTGCGCCTTCAGGCGCGGCGCGCCTGCAACCGACAGGCTGGGTGGCACAAACGAGGGCTCGGGCTCGAAGACGCCGGCTGCGCTGCGGCGCAGCCGCAACAGCGGGAAGCATTCGTAGCCGCTGTGCGTTTCCAGGTTCGACAGCAGCCGCACAGCCTTGCGCGTACCGCCGGCCTGGTCCGGCGCATCGGCGCTGTTCTCTTGTGCCTGCAGGGGCAGGGCGGCGTAGTAGGTCACTTCGCTCAGGCCGGAAGGCAGCGTGTCGAGGTCCACCGGCGGCGGTAGTGTATCGTAGCCAGGGGCGTCGCACAGGCTGCCATCGCGGAAGATGGCGCACAGCCCTTGCAGGCGCAGCCTTCCGGCCTGCAGCGCCGCCGCGTCCCACTGCACCGCCTGCACACCCCATAAATACGGCTGCAGCGTTTGCGCGGTGAGTTGCAGACGCATGGCGCGGTGGGACAGGCTATCGATGTACGGCTTACTCATGGTGCGCTCCGGCGTTGTGAAAATTTCGCACATGGTAAGACTTGCCCAATAGTGTACATAACGATATATTTTGGCTTTTCTTGCTAATTTCATTCACAAGCGACATGCGTCTGCCCTCCTTTCAGCAACTGCGCGCCTTCGAGGCGGCCGCCAGGCACGAGAATTTTTCGCGCGCGGCCGATGAACTGCACTTGACCCACGGCGCCATCAGCCACCAGGTGCGGGCGCTTGAGCAAGAGCTGGGCGCCCCGCTGTTCGTGCGCCACGGCCGCAACGTGAAAGTGACGCCGGACGGCCTGAAGTTCGCGCAGGTGCTGGCGCGTGCTTTTAACGATATCGCCGCCGGCGCGGAAGCGCTGCGGCCTGACCGGGGCTCCTTGCGGCTGACGGTATCGTCCATCCCGTCCTTCGCCGCCCACTGGCTGGCTCCCCGGCTGGGGCGCTTCATCGAACGCCATCCGGACGTGGAGGTGCAGCTGCTGGCCAGCGGACAGCTGCAGGACCTGGAGCGGGAAGCGATTGACGTGGGTATCCGCTTCGGGCGCGGCCAGTATCCTGGGATGGTGGTGGACCGCATGATGGGCGATATGTATTTTCCCGCCGCCAGCCCGAATTACCGCGGTGGTGCGCTGCCGGCCACGCCGGCCGATCTGGCACACGCTACCTTGCTGCGCTCGAACGAGCCGTGGCAGCCGTGGTTCCGTGCTGCCGGACTGAATTTGCCCGAGCCTGCAGGTGGTGTGATGTTCGAGGACTTGTCCATGCTGATGCGCGCGGCCATGGACGGCGAGGGCGTAGCCCTGGTGCGGCATGTGGTGGCGACGCAGAAGATCGCCGACGGCAAGCTGGTACGGCTGTTCGATATCGGCGCGCCCAGCCTGAGCGACTATTATTTCGTCAGCCCGCCCAGCGCGGCGGCCAAGCCGCAGGTGCGCGCCTTCCGCGCCTGGATGCAGGAAGAGATGACCCTGTTCGCGGCCCAGCTCAGGCGCAGCTGAGGTTCGCGCGGCGGAGCGGCCGGCATTCATGCCGTCACCGCAATCAGTTCCAGGCGCAGCTCGCGGATGCCGGCCGGGACATAGATGGAGATCGACTGCGCTTTCAGCATCTGCTCGTACAGCACGCCTTTGTTTTCCAGCACGAAGTAACAGGTGTCGGGCCGCACCGGGATGGCGGCCGGCACTTGCGGCGCGTGGGACAGCTTCACGCCCGGCATGGCCGACAGCACGCATTGGTCCACGTCGTCCGGGGCGCCGGCCTTGATGCGCAGCGGCGCCACTTCCACCAATTCCAGCGCCGGCATGGCCGCGCCGATGGCGAGGTAGAGGGTGGTCTTGTGGTCGATCTTGCCGGAGTCCAGTTTGCCGCGGTGGTAGCAAGGCTTTTCCTCGCTGAGCGCAATGGCGAAGTAGCGCGCCGAAATCACCGTATCCAGCAGCTCGCGCACGATGGCGTCGAGCTGCGCGAAGCAGTGGCCGGGCTGCTCATGGTGGTAGGACGGCAGGCTGGCCAGCGAGTAGGCCTTGGAATAGGTCATCAGCGCGCCGGCCAGTCCCAGCATGGCCTCAAACAGGCGCTCGGGGTGCAGTGCCGGATGGCGCAGGTAGTGCATCAGCGTGGCGCTGGCGGTGCTGACGGTATGCAGCAGCCAGAACGCGGACACGTCGCCGGAACGGAACTCAATCACGTTGCGGCTCGGTTCGCGCATGTGGCCTTGCAGCGCGTTGACCTTGGCCTGCAGCGCGTCCATCAGCTGTTCAAGCTGGATCCGCAGGCGCGGCGCGCTCGCCACGGACAGGCTGGGCGGAATGAACGCGGGGTCGGGCTCGAAGCCGCCCGAGACGATGCGGCGCAGCCGTATCAGCGGGAAGCATTCGTAGCCGCCGCGCGGCTCCTGGTCCGATACCAGCCGCACCGCCTTGCGCAGATAGCTCAATTCGGCCGGCGCAGCCTGCGTGTAAATGTCCGCCGTGGTGCGCTCGGCCTGGGCGTAGCGCGCTGCATGGTGCTGTGCGCCGGGCGGCGCGCAGTTGCTGCTGTCCGGCGCCAGCGTGGGCAGGGCGGCGTAATAGGTCACTTCCTGCACGCTGGCGGGCAGCGCGCCCAGGTCCACCGCCGGCGGCAGCGGGTCGCCGGCCGGCGCATCGCTCAACTCTCCGTCGCGGAAGATCGCCGACAGCGCGTGCAGGCGCAGCACGTTCGCCTGCAGCGCCGGCATGTCCCACTCCACCGCCAAAACGCCCCACAGGTAGGGCTGCAATGCCCGCGCGGTCAGCTGCAGGCGCGTTTCATGGTAGCGGTCCTGCTGCTGGAAGTGCTGCGGGCGCAGGAACAAGCCCTCGCCCCAAAGTACCTTTGCCGCTGTGCTCATACATTCTCCCGGTGTGTTGTCAGGGCTGGCAGCGCGTGCCTGCCAGGGGCTGGCCCTGCACGCTGAGTGCGCAGGCATGCAGGCCAATGGTTATGCCGCTTTTCTCTGCGTCGGCGGCGGAGAACGCGGCGCGCCAGCGCTGCGGCGCCGGCTTGCGGAACAGCGCCACCACGCCGATGTGTGCTGCTTCCCGGCTGACGCTTTCCACGGCCTCGTAGCGCTGGCCCGGTATCAGTTGCACCTCCTTCACCTCCACCAGGTCGGCGCCCAGCAGTTCGCGTTCGGTCTGCGCATTGAGAAATCCGGTGTAGCTGGCACGCTCGAAGGCCGCGCGCTGGCGCAGCTTGTAGATGCGCGCGGAGAGCGCCAGTGGCTGGCCGTCCGCGCCCGCGTTCAGGTTGCCGCTGGCGTGCAGCCGGATCGCAACCTGGCGTGGTGGCTTCTGCAGCTCCGGCAGTTCCGGTGGCTTGCGCAGCCCAGCCAGTTCCAGGGCTGCGCTGGCGATGCCGCCGGCGGCGCAGCCGGAGAGGACGGCGGCTGCCAGGGTGACGCTTGCTGCTGCTGCTGCTGCTGCGGTGTGCTTCATGGCGGCGTCCTTGAAGGGTGGCTGGCGTGGAGTTCGTCCATTAAAGCCAAGCGCCGCATGCCTGTGTTTGAGGCGGCGCAAGCCGCGCGGCGGGGTTCCGTCCGGGCGAACGGGGCCTTTGCGGTATCGCAATCGACGTGGCAATTCTTGCCTCAATAATGGCCTCCACCGCACCGAAGGAGACCCCATGAAGCCCGGAACACTTTTCCCCAGCCTTGCCTGCGCGCTGCTGCTGTCTGCCTGCGCGACCGACGGACCGCTCGTGCGGCCCGAAAAATCCAATGCCGCCACGCTGGACAGCGCCATGGCCGAAGCGAGCCGGGTGGCCGCGTCCGGCCAGCAGGACAAGGCGCTGGGCCTGTTGCGCGCCGCGGCCGGCAGCTATCCCGCCGAGAAGGCGCCGTGGCTCTCGATGGCGCAGATGAAGTTCGACCGCGCCAGCTACGGCGAAGCGATCCTCCATGCGCAGGAAGCCTTGCAGCGCGACCCCACCGACCAGGTGGGCAACAGTATCATCGCCGTGAGCGGCTTGCGCCTGTCCACCAAGGCACTGGCGGACCTGAGCCAGCAGAACAACCTGAGCGGCTCGCTGCGCACCGAGGCCAGGGAGCTGGCGCGCGTGCTGCGCACCAGCATCGGCGAAGAAGTGCTGGTGCCGGTGGCCGCCACGCCCAAGCCGCCGCGTGCACGCACGGCGCCGGCCGCCAGGGCCGGCACGGCTTCATCCTCGTCCTCGTCCGCCGATCCATTCGGCTCGCTCAAACAACCCTGAAGGAGACCAAGATGGCCAGTGGCGACAGCGTCCAGAAACGGCTGGGCAAGGTGCGCGCACCGCGCGTGCAAATGAGTTACGACGTCGAGATCGGCGACGCGATGGAGAACAAGGAACTGCCCTTCGTGGTGGGCGTGGTAGGCGATTTCGGCGGCAACGCGGCGGCCGGGCAGAAGCGCCTGAAGGACCGCAAGTTCGTCAACGTCGACGGTGACAATTTCGACGAAGTACTGGCAGGCGTGGCGCCGGTGGCGCGCTTCCAGGTGGCCAACGAATTGGGACCGGCCGGCGGCGAGTTCCCGGTCGAGCTGCAGTTCCGTGCCATGGCCGACTTCCGTCCCGAGTCCGTGGTGCGCCAGGTGGCGCCGTTGAGCCGCCTGCTCGATGCGCGCAGCAAGCTGGCCGACCTGCGCAACAAGCTGGCCGGCAACGACAAGCTGGAAGATATCCTGACCAATGTGCTGAACAACACGGACCAGCTCAACAGCCTGGCCGCGCCTGCGGAAAAGGGGGAGTGACATGTCGGCACAACTGGAACGACTGGAACAAGCGCAGCAACTGGAGCCACTGCCGCCGGTGCCCGCCGGCGCCGGCCCCTCCACCAGCCTGCTCGACGAGATCGTGGAGCAAAGCAAGGTGGCCAAGTCCAGCGTGGAACATGAACGCGCCAAGGACATCATCGCCGAACTGGTGAACCAGGTCCTGGAAGGCAGCATGCCGGTGTCGCACAACCTGAGCGGCACGCTCGACGCGCGCGTGGCCGAACTGGATGCAATGATCTCCAGGCAGCTCAGCGCCATCATGCACGCCCCGGCCTTCCAGAAGCTGGAACAAAGCTGGACCGGCCTGCATTACCTGGTGAAGAACTCCGCCACCGGCCAGAACCTGAAGATCCGCATGCTCAATGCGACCAAGCGCGAACTGGTGAAAGACTTTCAGAGCGCGCTGGAGTTCGACCAGAGCACCATGTTCAAGAAAGTCTACGAGGAGGAATTCGGCACCTTCGGCGGCGCGCCTTACGCAGCCCTGCTCGGGGATTTCGAGATCTCGCGGCAGCCGGAAGACATGTACTTCATCGAGCAGATGTCGCACGTGGGCGCCGCCGCGCACGCGCCCTTCATCAGCGCGGCCTCGCCCGAATTGTTCGGGCTGGAGAGCTACGGGGAACTGGGCAAGCCGCGCGACCTGGCCAAGGTCTTCGACACGGTGGAATACGCCAAGTGGAAAGCCTTCCGCGAATCCGAAGACGCGCGCTACGTGGGCCTGACGCTGCCGCGCTTCCTGGGCCGCCTGCCGTTCAACCCGGTGGACGGCAATACCGTGGAAGGCTTCAATTTCGTGGAAGAGGTAGATGGAACCGACCACCACAAATACCTGTGGTGCAACGCCGCCTACGCTTTCGGCGCCAAGCTGACCAAGGCCTTCGGCGAGTACGGCTGGTGCGCTGCCATCCGCGGCGTGGAAGGTGGCGGCCTGGTCGACGACCTGCCCACCCACACCTTCAAGACCGACGAAGGCGAGGTGGCGCTCAAATGTCCCACCGAAGTGGCCATCACCGACCGCCGCGAGAAGGAATTGAGCGATCTCGGTTTCATCTCGCTGGTGCACTGCAAGAACACCGCTTACGCCGCCTTCTTCGGCGCGCAGTCGGCGCAGAAGGCACGCAAGTACAGCTCCGATGCGGCCAACGCCAACGCGGTGCTGTCATCGCAGCTGCAATACATCTTTGCCGTCTCGCGCATCGCCCACTACATGAAGGCCATGATGCGCGACAAGGTTGGCAGCTTCGCCGCGGCCTCCGGCGTGGAGGATTTCCTGAACCGCTGGCTGATGAAGTACGTGCTGCTGGACGATAACGCCAGCCAGGACCAGAAGGCGCGCTTCCCGCTGCGCGAAGCGTCGGTGCAGGTGCACGAGGTGCTGGGACGGCCCGGCGTGTACCGCGCCGTGTCCTTCCTGCGTCCGCATTTCCAGCTCGACGAACTCTCCGTTTCACTCCGACTGGTCGCGGAGTTGCCTCAACCGACCAACTACTAACCCTAACCTAGGAGCATGCAATGGCAATCGACGTCTACCTGTACATTGATGGCATCAAGGGCGAATCGGCGGATGACCGCCACAAAGACTGGATCGAGTGCAAATCGGTCAACTTCGGCGTCGAACAGCCCAAGTCCGCCACCGCCTCCACCGGCGGCGGCCACACGGCGGAACGCTGCGAGCACCGCGACATCGTCATCTCCAAGCTGGCCGACCTGGCCTCGCCCATCCTGCTGCAAACCTGCGCGGCCGGCCGCACCATCCCCAAGGCCAAGTTCGAATTCATGCGGGCCGACGCGCAAGGCGAGCGCGTGAAGTACTTCGAGATCGAGATCGAGAATGTACTGATCGGCGCGGTGGCGCCAGCGGTGGAGGAAGGCGACATCCTGACCGAGGAGGTGGGATTCAAGTTCTCCAAGGTGCGCTGGAAGTACACGCAGCAGAAGATCTCCGGCGGCGCCGGCGGCAACACCTCGGGCGGCTGGGACCTGTCCGCCAACCGCATCGCCTGATCCCTTAGTACGCAGCATGCCGCAGTGGAGGCCACTGCGGTATTTTTTTGAGAGGAGCAGCCATGAGCGGTTTTGTTCCCGGATTGATGGACCGCCTGCTCGGCGCGCGCAGCCAGGCAGCCGCGGGCTTCACCACGGCGCAATTGAAGGACGCCGTCGCGCGCGACCTGGAAGATCTGCTGAACACGCGCGCCGCGCTGCCCGAGGCGCTGCTGGCGGCCTACCCGGAGTGCGCGGCCTCCATCATCAACTACGGCCTGGTGGACTTCGCGGGCATGTGCCTGAGCAG
This sequence comes from Massilia sp. Root418, assembly GCF_001425265.1. Lineage (GTDB taxonomy): Bacteria > Pseudomonadota > Gammaproteobacteria > Burkholderiales > Burkholderiaceae_D > Rugamonas. Next base: position 583,234 of record NZ_LMEC01000026.1, on the reverse strand, counting down.
CAGCGAAGACCGGGCCCGCATCTGCGCCAGCCTGAAGGCGGCCATCGAGCGTCACGAGCCGCGCCTGCGGCAGGTGCAGGCCCGCATTGAACAGCAGGCTGGCAGCATCAACCGGGTCAACTTCGTCATCAGCGGCGTGCTGGCGGTCTTTCCCGCATTTGAACCCGTCAATTTCGACGCCGTGCTGCAGCCTTCCACGCTGCACTACGCCATCCACCACAGCGGAGCACAGGCATGAGCATCAACCTGAAAACCCTGATTGCAAAACTGAACGACACCACGCGCCTGGCGGCCACCCGCGCCGCCAGCATCTGCGTCGGCCTGGGCCAATATGAAGTCGATGTCGAACACCTGTTCCTGGCGCTGCTGGAGCAGGAGCAGAGCGACTTCGTGCTGATCGCGCGCAAGTGCGGCATCAGCCTGGAGACGCTGGACGGCGACCTGCGCGGCGAGATCGCACGCTTCAAGACCGGCAGCGCGCGCACGCCGGTGTTTTCCAGGCATCTGCCGCTGCTGCTGGAGCACGCCTGGCTGATTGCCTCGCTGTCGCTGCCGCAGCCGGACCTGATACGCAGCGGCCATCTGCTGTTGGCATTGCTGACCGAACCGGACCTGTCGCAGCTGGCCGCGCGCGGCTCCAGGCTGTTCGCGCGCTTCCCCGTCGATGAGCTCAAGCACAACATGGACAAGTACACGCGCGGCTCGCAGGAGGAGCGCCGCGCCGGCGGCACGCAGCCGGAACAGGCCGGCGGCGACCGGGTGCAGCAGCTCGGCGTGAAGACCCCGGCGCTGGACCAGTACACCACCAGCCTCACGCAGCAGGCCCGCGAAGGCAGGCTCGATCCGGTGATCGGACGCGAAGCCGAGATCCGCCAGGCGATGGATATCCTGATGCGGCGGCGCCAGAACAACCCCATCCTGACTGGCGAGGCCGGCGTGGGCAAGACTGCCGTGGTGGAGGGGCTGGCGCTGCGCATTGTTGCGGGCGATGTGCCGCCGGTGCTGCGGGAGGTTGAGATCCGCGCGCTGGACATGGGCCTGCTGCAGGCCGGCGCCAGCGTCAAGGGCGAGTTCGAAAACCGCCTCAAGAACGTCATCGACGAGGTGCGCAAGAGCGCGCACGCCATCGTGCTGTTCATCGACGAGGCCCACACCATGATAGGCGCCGGCGGCCAGGCCGGGCAGAACGACGCGGCCAACCTGCTCAAGCCCGCGCTGGCGCGCGGCGAGCTGCGCACCATTGCCGCCACCACCTGGAGCGAGTACAAGAAGTACTTCGAGAAGGACGCCGCGCTGGCGCGCCGTTTCCAGGTGGTGAAGGTGGAAGAGCCGAGCGAGGAAATCGCCTGCGCCATGCTGCGCGCCATGGCGCCGCTGATGGAAAAGCACTTCGGCATCCGCATCAGCGACGACGCGGTGGTGACGGCGGTGAGCCTGTCGCACCGCTACATCAGCGGGCGCCAGCTGCCCGACAAGGCGGTCAGCGTGCTCGATACCGCCTGCGCGCGGGTGGCGCTGGGCCAGAGCGCGGCGCCACAGCTGGTGGAGCAGGCGCAGAAGCGGGTGGAACGCATCGGCTATGAAATCGCCGCGCTGGAGCGCGAGGATGCCGAGGGCTGCAAGGACGGCAGGCATGGCGCCCGCCTGCGCGAACTGCGGATGGCGCGCGAAACGCTGCAGCAGGAATACCGCAAGCACAGTGAGCGCTGGGAGCGCGAGAAGGCCCTGCACGCGGCCATGGCGGTGCAGCGCAACAGCTACCCGCCGGTGGGCGGCGGCGTCAGCATGGCGGCGCTGGAGGAAGAGCTGGCGGCCCTGCAGGGCAGCGAGCCCATGGTGCCGCAGCAGGTGGATGCCAACACGGTGGCCGGCATCGTCTCCGGCTGGACCGGGATCCCGCTCGGAAAAATGGTGCGCGACGAGATCCGCGCCGTGCGCAAGCTGGAGGATGCGCTGCAGGCGCGCATCCTCGGCCAGCAGCACGCCGTAGCAGCGGTGGCGCAGCGCGTGCGCACCGCGCGCGCCAACCTGGACGACCCGGACAAACCCAAAGGCGTGTTCCTGTTTGCCGGTCCATCCGGCGTGGGCAAAACCGAAATGGCGCTGGCGCTGGCGGACCTGCTGTACGGCGGCGAGCGCAAGCTCATTACCATCAACATGAGCGAATACCAGGAGGCGCACAGCGTCTCGGGCCTGAAAGGCTCGCCGCCCGGTTATGTGGGCTACGGCGAAGGCGGCGTGCTGACCGAGGCGGTGCGGCGCGCGCCTTACAGCGTGGTGCTGCTCGATGAAATAGAAAAGGCCCACCCGGACGTGGCCGAGCTGTTCTTCCAGGTGTTCGACAAGGGCGTGCTGGACGACGCCGAAGGGCGCGAGATCGACTTCCGCAACACCATCATCATTGCCACCTCCAACGTGGCCTCGGCTGCCATCATGCAGGCTTGCCTCAACAAGCCCGCCGCCGACAGGCCCGCGCCGGCGCAGCTGGAGCTGCTGGCCAGGCCGCAGCTGATGAAGCACTTCAAGCCGGCCCTCCTCGGGCGCATGCAGCTGGTCCCGTTCTACCCCATCGCCGACGAGGTGCTGGCGCGCATTATTGCGCTCAAGCTGGATCGCATCGGCCTGCGCATCCGCGCCAGCCACCGGGCTGAATTCAGCTACGACGACGCGGTGGTGGCGGCGGTATTGGCGCGCTGCACCGAGGTCGATTCCGGCGCGCGCAATGTGGACCACATCCTGAACGGCACCTTGCTGCCGGCGATCGCGGAGGCGGTGCTGGCGCGCATGGCCGACGGCGTGGCCATTTCCGCCATCAAGGCCGGCGTCAGCCGCCAGGGCCAGTTCAAGTACACCGTTAAGTAGAGGAGACCAGCCATGACCATGCCTGTGTTCAACCTGGCGCAGCTGCTGCAGCCGATCAGCGCCGCACAAGCCTGCGGCGAAGACATTTCCTTCAGCAGCGAAGTGGACGAAATCGTCCGCGCGCGGCTGGCGGACGACCCCACCCTGGACCAGGGCGCGTGGGTGACGGCGCTGAAGGAGGCCGACTGGCCATTCGTCGCGGCGCGCTGCGCGGCGCTGATCGGATCGCGCAGCAAGGACTTGCGGCTGGCCGTCTGGCTGGCGGAGGCGCACGCGCGCACGCGCGGTTTCCGCGGCCTGGGCGACGGCTACGCGCTGCTGGCCGGCCTGTGCGCGCGCTACTGGGACAGCCTTCACCCCGCCATCGAGGATGGCGACACCGAGCAGCGGGTGGGCAATCTGTACTGGCTGCTGAGCCGCGCGCCGCAGCTGGTGAAGGAGATCGCGGTGACTGAAACCGGTGCCGTGTCCATGGCCAGTTTCGACGCGGCGCGTCAGCGCCTGAACGCGGCCAGCGCCGCCGCTGCGGAGAACGCAGGCTGGGGCACGCAGGCGCCGGTGGCGCCGGAGGGGCCGGGGCTGGCGGAACTGGACGCGGAGCGCCGCCGCAACTCGCCGCAATTCAACGACGGCCTGCTGGCGGACGCACGCTACTGCCTCGCTTCCCTGCAGGAGTTCGAGCGCGCAGTGGACGCGCAACTGGGCGCGGACGGGCCGGCTTTCGGCGCGGCGCGCGAGGCGCTGCTCAATGCCATCGATTTCATCGAGCCGCTGGCGACGCAGGGCGCCGACGCGGACGCCGACTATGAGGCCAGCGCCGGCGATGCCGCGCAGGACGGGGAGGCCGTTCCGGGCGGCGGGGCCGCGCGCCGGGTCGCGGGCGGCGCGCCGCAGAACCGCGCGCAGGCACTGACCCAGCTGCGGCAGGTGGCGGAATTCTTCCGCCGGACCGAACCCCACAGCCCGGTCGCCTACCTGGCCGAGAAGGCGGCCGGCTGGGGCGAACTGCCGCTGCACCTGTGGCTGCGCGCCGTGCTGAAGGAGCCCGGCGCCATCGCCCAGATGGATGAACTACTGGGCATGGTTCCCCCTGCGCCCTGATTTGCCGATTGTTGCTATATTCGTCCTGGGCAATGCCTCGAAATTTCCTCCAGACAATTGTTGCGTTTCAACGGAAATGCGCTCAGACTGGTAAAAAATGCATGAAAAAACTCGGCACGAGGAGACTGGGATGAAGAATCTGAAGATTGGGGTCAGACTGGGTTTGGCTTTCACCGTGGTGCTGTTGCTGCTGACGGCCTTGACCCTGGTGGGCATCGTGCGCATGCAGCAGGCCAGCGCCATGACCGACGCGCTGCTGCGCGACCACGTGCGGGTGGAGCGCATGGTGGCCGAGTGGCAGAAGGTGGTGGAGGTGAACGCCGCCCGCACCACGGCCGCCTGGAAGGTGCAGGACGCGGCCGACCAGAAAGGCTTCGAGCAGCAGATGGCGCAGGCTTCGGGCCGCGCCACCGAACTGCAGGACGCCCTCGGCACCATCCTGCAGGACCCGGAAGGCAAGGCCCAGCACGCGGCCATCCTCGCGGCGCGCAAGGCCTACGTGGACGCGCGCAAGACGGTGTTCAAGGCCAAGGCGGACGGCGACCTGGAGACCGGCAAGCGCATCTTCGAAAAAGACATGGAAGGCAACCGCGTCGTCTACCTGGCCGCGCTGCAAACGCTGGCCGACACCCAGAAGCGCCAGCTTGACGAGATGGCCGCGAAAATCCAGCAGGGCTACGAGAGCGGCCGCAACATGCTCATCATGCTGGGCGTGGCCGCCGTGGCGCTGGGCGTGGGCTTCGCCTGGTACATCACGCACACCATCACGCGGCCCATCAGCGAGGCGGTGAAGGTGGCCGAGTCGGTGTCCTCGGGCGACCTGACCAGCGAGATCGTCGTCAATTCCCAGGACGAGACCGGGCAGCTGATGCACGCGTTGAAGAACATGAACTCCAACCTGGTCAACATCGTCGGCCAGGTGCGGGGCGGCACCGACAACATGGCCGAGGCATCCAGCGAGATCGCCGCCGGCAATATGGACCTGTCGGCGCGCACCGAGGAGCAGGCCAGCTCGCTGGAGGAAACCGCGTCGTCGATGGAGCAGCTGACGGCCACAGTCAAGGTCAATGCGGAGAATGCGCGCCAGGCTTGCCAGCTGGCGGTGAACGCGTCCGAGATCGCCAGCCATGGCGGCGTGGTGGTGTCGGAGGTGGTAGCGACCATGGGGTCGATCAACGACTCCTCGCGCAAGATCGTGGACATCATCAGCGTCATCGACGGCATCGCTTTCCAGACCAATATCCTGGCGCTGAACGCCGCCGTGGAAGCCGCGCGGGCGGGAGAGCAGGGCAGGGGCTTCGCAGTGGTGGCGTCTGAAGTACGCACGCTGGCGCAGCGTTCCGCCTCGGCGGCCAAGGAGATCAAGCAGCTGATCGATACGTCCGTGCACCAGGTGGAGGCGGGCACCGGCCTGGTGGACAAGGCCGGCCGCACCATGGGCGACATCGTGGCCAGCATTGCCAAAGTGTCAGGCATCATGACCGAGATCGCGGATGCGAGCGAAGAGCAGCGCATCGGCATCGAACAGGTGAACTTCGCCATCACGCAAATGGACCAGGTGACGCAGCAGAACGCGGCCCTGGTGGAGCAGGCCGCCGCTGCGGCAGCGGCCATGCAGGAACAGTCGGCGCAACTGGCGCAGTCGGTCAGCGTGTTCAAGCTGTCGGAACTGCAGATGCGGGACTTGCCCGGCGCGGCGCCGGCGGGCCGGCCCGGGCGCCGCCCGGTGGCGGCACGCGAGCTGGCGCGCCTCACCTAGCGGCCCTCCTCACCTGGCGGTGCCCTGGCACGCCTGGCCCGGCGGCTGGCGCGCTGGCCTCCGCTGCGGCTACAATCTCGCATGTCTCCACCAAACAAACGCCCCATGTGCGCCGCCTGCCTGCGGCCGCAGTCGACCTGCATCTGCCGCTGGGCCGCGCCGGTTTCCGCCGTGGCCGAAGTGCTGATACTCCAGCATCCCATGGAAGTAGCCAACGCCAAGAATAGTGCGCGCCTGCTGCATCTGTGCCTGCCGGGCAGCCGCCTGGAATCCGGGGAGTGCTTCGACCCGGCGCGGCTGGACGCCTTGCTGGCCGGGCCCCGCCGTTCGCTGCTGCTGTACCCGGACACGCCGGGCGACGCCTCCATGGGCACCGCGCCCGCACCGCCGTTCGATCCCGCCTGGGCCGGCGACCCGTCCGCGCTGCGGCTGGTGGTGCTGGACGCCACCTGGCGCAAGAGCCGCAAGATGCTCTACCTGAACCCGGCCTTGCAGCGCCTGCCACGCCTGCCGCTGCGCAGCATGCCGGCCTCGCACTACCTGATCCGCAAGGCACATGCGCCGGACCAGCTGTCCACGCTGGAAGCCACCGCGTATGCGCTGGCCCAGCTGGAAGACGATGAGAAGAAGTTTGCGCCGCTGATCACGGCCTTCGACGGCTTCGTGGCGCAGCAGCAGGGCCAGGCCCACGCGAGACGCGCCGCGCTGGCGGCGGACCTGGGAAGCCCTGGCGACACACAAGATCAGCCATGGCTGGGCAGCCCTGGCTGAGCAGTCTTAGCGGAGTAGTCTTAGCTGAGCAGTCTTAGCTGAGCAGCTTGAGCCCCGGCGGCAGCGCCTCGCCCAGCATGCGTTTTTCCATCGCCTGATCGAGCTGCACCACGTCGCGCACCATGGCGCTCCAGGCAGCGGGCGCGCGGGACGCTTCCATGCGCTGCAGGACTTGCGCGCGCAGGTCTTCATTGATGTCGCGCGTGCGGTCGCCGGTCATGCGCGCCAGGTGGGCGGCGGCGAAGCCCGCCGGTTCCACTTTTTTCCAGTCCAGCGTGAGCAGCACCGCTAGCCACTGTTCCACCGCCGCCACCGGCGCCACGTCGTGCGCGCTGCCGTGGAAGGGCTGGCGCGAACCGACGCGCCCCAGCGCCCACAGGAAGCGGCCCAGCGCTGCCTCGGCCTTGTCCGCCTTGGCCGTGGCGGCGCCGGCGAGTTCCTGCACCTGGCCCAGCAGCCATTCGCCGATCTCGCCCTTGTAGGCCGACGGTATCCGTTCCAGCGACGCGCCAACGCGCAGCATGTCTTCCTCGCTGCCGTTCACCAATGTGACGGGACGGCGGCCGCGTTCCTGCTCGTCGGCCTGCAGGTTGAAGGCGAAATCGTCCAGCAGGCGCAGCTGCTGCGTGGCGTCCAGGCCGCCGGACACGCGGCGCCACAAGGTCCACCACTCCGAGCAGGCCTGGCTGTCCTTGTGGTACTGCAGGCCGCTGTCGAACATGGCCCACAGTTGTTCGATGCGCCATTCGTCCAGTGCGTGGCTGAAGCCGGGGCGCAGGCAGTAGCCGGCCAGGTTGAGCCAGGCGCGTTCGTGTTCGGCCGAGCGGCGGCGGCCCTTGGCGCGCTGCAGCAGGGCGTCGAACAGGTGGCGCAGCAGCGGCGTCGGCCAGGACTCGCGCGCGCCGAGCAGATGGTCCAGCTGTCGGCCGAGCTGGCGCACTTCCTTGCTGTCCACCTGCTGCGCGCGGCTGCCGAAAATGCGGTCGATTTTGTCCAGCGCGTCCTTGTAGCGGGGCGGCAGCGCGATGTCGTCGGCGCTGTCGCCGGAGGCGGGCGCACCCTGGCCGCGTAGCTGGAATTCGAGCAGCCAGCGCTGCGGCTTGCCGCTCTCGTTGGCCACGCAGTGCACTTCCAGCGTGCCCACTTCGCTCAGCGAGGCCGCCAGCTGCACCGGGATTTCCTTGAGGGCGGCCGCGTCGCCGCTGTCGCGCAGCACGGTGGCGACGGGCGGCAGGCGCACGAAGGATGAGGGGGCGAGGTCCACCAGTTCGCCCGCGCGCGGCGGGGCGCCCGCATCGGCGGTGGAGGAGACGATGTGGAAGCGCACGGGGCGGCCCAGGCGCAGTGCGAAGGTGCGTTCCGCAAGGCGGATCTCGCTGCCCGTTTCGGCGCCGCGCGGCAGGATGCAGACGGCGCGGCGCCCACTTTCCCGGCCTTCGCCGCGTTCGCCGCTGTCGCCGTCAAGCAGCAGGAAGTAGGAGCGCGGGGAGCCGCCGCCGATGGTGGGCGCGCGGCCTTGTTTGCCGATGGCGTAAGCCACACCGCCGCGCGCCACCGCCACGTCGGGATTTTCGTTGTGCAGCACTTGCACCGGCACGCCGCGCCAGGCGGACAGCGTGTCCGCCAGGCGCCTGGCCAGCGCGTCGGCGCGGAACACGCCGCCGTTCAGCAACAGCGTGTCCGGCACCGGCAGCGCGTCCTGCCCGGCGCCCGCGCCCAGCGCATCGAGCGCGGCGGCCGCGTGCTGGTGCAGGAAGCTCGACAAGTGGCGCGTGATAGCGGCGTCGCTCGCATACGGCAGGCCGAACTCCACGATGCCGCCGCGCGTGCGCCTGGCTTCCTCGTGCGCCTCGCCCATGGGGAAGAAGCCGTCCACCACCATGCGTTCAACTTCTTCGCGCGTGAGCTCCACCGAACGCGAGCCGCCGATCAGCTTTGAGCCAGCCCCCAGCATGGTGACGGCCACGCTGTCCGGCGCATCGGCCGCCAGAAGCTGTTCCTTGGCGGCGCGGCAGCGCTCCGTGAGCTGCGCCATGCGCGCTGCGGACAGGCGCACAGCAGGCGTGCCGCCGCTGCCGCCGCCGGTGTCGCCGCCCGCCAGGCGGGCTTCCACCAGCCGCGCCAGCGCCAGGTCCATATTGTCGCCGCCGAGGATCAGGTGGTTGCCCACGCCGATGCGCGTGAGCAGCGGATCGCCGCCGCCTGCCGGCAGTTCCACCTTGATCAGGCTGAAGTCCGTGGTGCCGCCGCCCACGTCGCACACCAGCACCAGCCGCGTTTGCGACAGGTCCTGCGCCAGGGTGGCGCGGTGGCGGTACAGCCAGTCGTAGAACGCCGCTTGCGGTTCCTCCAGCAGCCGTAGCTTGGGCAGGCCCGCCATGCGCGCCGCCTCCAGCGTGAGCGCGCGGGCACCCTCGTCGAAGGAAGCCGGTATCGTCAGCACGATCTGCTGCTGTTCCAGTGGATGCTTGGGGAAGCGCTGGTTCCACGCGGCGCGCAAGTGCGCAAGGTAGCCGGCGCTGGCCGCCACCGGAGACACTTTGGCCACGTCGGCCTCCGCGCCCCACGGCAGTATCGCGGCCATGCGGTCCACATTGGGATGCGACAGCCAGCTCTTGGCGCTGGCCACCAGCCGTCCCGGCACCTGCGCGCCGAGCTGGCGCGCCAGGCGTCCGCCGGCCACTTCGGGTACACCCGCCACGTCCGGCTCGCGCCACGGCAGCTGCAGTTCGCCCGCCGCCAGTTCACCCTCGGCCGGATGGTAGCGCAGCGACGGCAGCAAGGCCGCCGTGCCCACTTCGCCCGGCGCCACCAGCTGGTCGATGTCGAACAGCTTAACGTCGTCCGAGTCGGGCTCGCAGTAAGCCAGCACCGTGTTGGTGGTGCCAAGGTCGATGCTGACGAGGTATTGCTTCATGCGCTGGCGTTACTCGGCGCCGGCTGCGCGGACGTCGAACTCCACCTTCCAGCGCTGGTGGTTGTCGTTGGCGACAGCCAGCAGTTCCAGCGTGCCCGATTCGGTGGCCTGCGCGTGCAGGCGCACCTGCACCACGTCGCCAGGCTGGCGGCCTTCCGGCGACAGCGTCATCTGGATCGCGTTCAGCTCCTGCAGTTCCTCCGGGCCCCAGAAGTCCAGCATGTCGCCGATCTGGTCCTGGCGGCGGGTGGACGAGCCGAAGAAGCGGAAGTCCACCGGCTCGCCGACCACCAGGCCGAACTCCTGGCCCGGCAGTTCCATCTCGCTGCCTTCCTCCATGCCGAACGGCGCCACGCACAGCGCCTGGATCGGCGGTTCCATCCCGGGGATGGCCGGCATCGACGATTCCACCGCCACGTAGTAGGAACGCGCGGTGCCGCCGCGAATGCGCACGCCGCTGCCGCGCCGCACGTAGCTGTAGTAGGCGGCGCCGCGCGCCACCGCCAGGTCCAGGTCCGCGCCGCCCAGCATGCGCGCAGCTTCCGCGCCTTCCAGGTACAGCCAGTCGTTGATGGTGTCCATCACGCGCTTGGCCAGCAGTTCGGACTTGAACACGCCGCCGTTGAACAGCACGGCGGTCGGATGCAGGAAGGTGGCATCGGCGTTCTGCTTGCCCTCATAGCCTTGCAGCTCGCTGGTGGCGCCCAGCTGGCGCGCCAGGAAGGACGCCAGGTGGCGCGTGACGGCCGCGTCCTGCGCATACGGCAAGCCAAGCTGCGTCAGGCCGGCGCGGGGACGCACGGCAGGGCGGGCCGACGCTTCCACTTGCGGGAAGAAGCCGTCCAGGATGAAGGTGGTTACTTCGGCGCGTGTCAGTTCGGTGCGGATCGAGCCGCCGATCAGTTTCGAGCCGCGGCTCGGCACTACGATGGGCCAGCTCTCCACGCTGGCGTCGGCCAGCAGGGCTTCCTTGGCGGCGCGGCAGCCGTAGGTGAGCGCGCGCAGCTGCCATGCATCCAGCTGCGTGCCATTGGCGGCCAGCTTGCGCGCCACCAGGTGCGCCAGGGCCAGGTCCATATTGTCGCCGCCCAGCAGGATGTGGTCGCCCACCGCCACGCGGTGCGGTTCCAGCACGCCGTCGCGCTCCAGCACGGCGATCAGCGAAAAGTCGCTGGTGCCGCCGCCCACGTCCACCACCAGGATGATGTCGCCGGGCTTGACTTCCTTGCGCCACCGGCCTTCGCTGCCCTGGATCCAGCTGTACAGCGCCGCTTGCGGCTCTTCCAGCAGGGTCAGGGTTTCATAGCCTGCGGCCCTGGCGGCATCGGCGGTCAGTTCGCGCGCGCCCGGGTCGAACGAGGCGGGAATGGTGACGGTGACGGCTTGCTGCGTAAACGGCGCGTCCGGGTGCGCCGCGTCCCACGCCTGGCGCAGGTGCGACAGGTAGCGGGTGGAGGCTTCCAGCGGCGAGACGCGCGTCACTTCTTCCGGCGCGTCGTTCGGCAGGATGGCGGCGCGGCGGTCCACGCCGGCGTGGCACAGCCAGCTCTTGGCGCTGGACACCAGGCGGATAGGCGTGGTGGCGCCGCGGCTGCGCGCCATCTCGCCCGCCACGGCGGTGGGCACGTCGCCGGCGCCGTCGGCCTGCCATGGCAGCGACAGCTGGCCCGGGGCCATTTCGTCCGGATGCGGCAGGTACAGGAAGGACGGCAGCAGCGGCAGTTCTTCCACGGTGCCGGGCGCGGTCAGCTGCGGCACGCCGAGCACGGATTGCGCGGTCTTCTCGCCGTCGCTCGCTTGCAGATCCACATAGGACAGCGCGCTGTGGGTGGTGCCAAGGTCGATGCCGATGGCGTAGCGCGGCTCGTTCACAGGGGTGTTCAGGTCTGCGCTCACAGTTCCACCTCCGCAGGGGCCAGTACCTCGGCGTCGTGCGCTTCGGCCAGTTTCGGCAGCCGCACGCTGGTGGCGCGCCAGCCGCGGTGGCTAAGGCTGCCTTTGAACGGGGCTTTGCCCACCACATTGCCGGTCAGGCGTACGGCGGCCGCGTCGAAGCCTTCGTCCAGCGTGATGCGCGTGCCTTCCGCTTCTGCGCGCACAGGTTCGATGGTGAAGTGCTCGCGCAGCACCTTGGCGCAGCCTTCGTGCACCACGCGCGCGGCGGCGCCGATGTCGGCGTCGGCATAGGCGCTCAGGTTTTCCTGGGTGAAGTCGATCAGGCGCGCTTCGCGCTGCAGTAGGCTAAGCAGCTGCAGGGCCGCGTCCGGCGTGGCTTCGCGCAGTATCACGGGGGCGGGCGGGGCGGTTGGTGCGGCGGTCGGGGCCTGCGTAGGTGCTTGAGTAGGTGCCGCGGTTGGCGCTGCCGTGGGGGCAGCGGCCGGTGCGCCGGCGCTGGCGCCCGCCACGCGCTGGTTGATGCGCTGCAGGCGCGCGGCGAATTGCGGGTCCGACAGCGTGCGGAAGAACGTGCCGAAGGCCAGCGCGATGCGGGCCCCGAGCGAAGGCAGGTTGTTGTTCGTATTGGTCATGATGTGGTCGATTCGGGTCAAAAAGCAGCCCGCCGCGGCAGGGAGCGCGGCCAAGGGCTGGCGGTGTTGGTGACATCGGTGAGCGTGCGCGGCGCGTCGGCGCCGGGCGCACGGCACCTGGGACAGTGCGCATGATACCAGCTAGCGGCCCGGCAGCGAAGTTCCGCCCCGCTGGGAGGCGGCAGGGCGGCACCAGGCAAACCCCGATCCGGTCCGCGGGAGTGTCCGGCCGGGCAGGGCAGCGGCCCGACCGGCTGCCTTGTGCGCGGCCAGCTGCCCAGTCTCGGCCGGCCGCGCTAGTCTTCGCCGCTTGCCCTGGGCTCGGCCGGTTGCCCTGGACTCGGCCGGCTGCTCCGAGCCCGGCCGGCTTGCCAGGGGGCGGTTGCGTTGCGGCGGTGCGCGGCAGGCTGGTGCCGGACCGCTGCGGCGCCCTGGCGCAGCCCCCGCGTTCGGCCCGCCCCGGAAGGCTCAGAAGCGGACGAACTCCGATTCGTCCATTTCCTCGGCGGCGTGGGCCGGGGCCGCGTACACGTCGCGGTTGCGCATCACCTTGGCGGCGGCCACCTTGCGCAGCGGCACCGGCTGCCCCTGGCGCCGCTGCGGCGCGGCGTTCACCTTGAAGAAGCCCATGGTCTGCTGCAGCTGCTCGGCCTGGCTGCTCATCTCCTCGGCGGTGGCGGCCAGCTCTTCCGAGCTGGAGGCGTTCTGCTGGGTGGTCTGGCTGAGCTGGTTGACTGCCGAGTTGATCTGCGCCACCCCGGCCGACTGCTCTTCGGACGCGGCGGCAATCTCCTGCACCAGTCCCGAGGTTTTCTTGATGTTGGGCACCATCTGCTCCAGCAGGATGCCGGCCCGCTCGGCCAGCTCCACGCTGCTGGTGGCCACCTCGCCGATCTCCTGCGCCGCCACCTGGCTGCGTTCGGCCAGCTTGCGCACCTCGGCCGCCACCACGGCAAAGCCCTTGCCGTGCTCGCCGGCCCGCGCCGCCTCGATGGCCGCGTTCAGCGCCAGCAGATTGGTCTGGTAAGCAATGTCGTCAATGATGCCGATCTTGCGTGCGATCTGCTTCATGGCCGCCACCGTGGCGTCCACCGCTGCGCCGCCTTCGGTGGCCTCCTGCGAGGCCTTGGCGGCCATGCCGTCGGTGGCCTTGGCGTTGTCGGTGTTCTGCGCAATGGAGGAGGTCATCTGCTCGATCGAGGCGCTGGTTTCCTCCACGCTGGCGGCCTGCTCGCTGGACGCCTGCGACAGTGCCTGCGCCGTGGCGCTCACTTCCTCGGACGCGCTGGCCAGCGACTGGGCGCCGGAATTGACTTCCGTGACCACCTGCAGCAGCTTGGCCATGGTGTTGTTGGCGTACTCCTTCAGCTCGGCGAAGCTGCCCTCGTACTGCTTGTCGATGGTCTTGCTCAGGTCGCCGTCGGCCAGCGCCCCCATCACGCGCACCACGTCCGCGATGCTGGCGCCGGTAGTCACCATCAGCCGGTTCAAGCCTTCGCCCAGTTCCTTCTGGAAGCCTTGCAGCCCTGCCAGTTCCACGCGGGCCTGGAAGTCGCCCCGGTTGGCGGCAGCCACCACGCGCTGCTGGCCTTCGATCACCAGGCTCAGCTTTTCCACCGTGTTGTTGGCGTAGCGCTTCAGTTCGTCGAACGCGCCCTCGTAGGGCTTGGTGATGGTCTTGCTCAGGTCGCCTTCGGACAGCGCGCCCATCACGCGCACCACGTCGTCAATGCTGGCGCCGGTGGTGGTCATGAGCTGGTTCAAGCCTTCGCCCAGGTCTTTCTGGAAGCCTTGCAGGCCGTTCAGGTCGATGCGGCTGTCGAAATTGCCCCGGTTGGCCGCTTCCACGGCGCGCTTCTGGCCCGAGATCACCTGGTTCAGCTTGGCCACCAGGTTGCGCATGGCGCGCAGCAGCTGGCCGGTCTCGTCCCTGGAGGTGTCGTTGATTTCAATCGACAAGTCGCCCGCTTCCAGCCGTTCGGCCACCTGCACCGCTTGCCGGATCGGCCGCACAATGCTGAGCGTGATCCAGGCGGCAATGCCTACCGCCAGCACGATGGCGACTGCCGCCATGCCGATCACCAGCATGCGGGTGGACTCGTAGGTGGCGGCGGCATCGCCGGCGGCCTTGTCCATCAGGTCGCCCTGCGATTTGGCCAGCGCTTCCAGCGCGGCCCAGAACTGGTCGTTGGCGGGCACGAAATCGTTCTTCAGGAATTCCACCGCCGCCTTGCGGTCCGACTTCACCAGCGCGTAAAAGGGCTCGTACTTGACCACCACCAGTTCGCGCTTGTCGACGATGTTCTTGTACATCTGCCGGCCGGCCTCCGTGCTCAGCAGTTTCTGCACCTTGCCCAGGCCCTCGGTCATTTCGTTGCGGTTGGCATCGATCATGCGCCGGTATTTCTCGGCCTCGGTGTCGCTGGTGGCGAGCAGGATGTTGCGCATCTGGCGCGCATTGTCCATGCTGTTTTTGATCACTTCGTTGATCAGTACAACCTTCTGGTAGTGCTCCTCGTAAATGACGCGTGTGCTTTCGTTGATGGTGCCCAGGCGCTGGACACTGATGACGGACAAAATGAGCAGCAGCAATACGACGCTGCCAAAGCCTAGACCCAGGCGGGTAGCGATCTTCAGGTTTTTCAGCATGAGAATTCCCTGGCGGATTATCGAGTGACCTCGGTGATTATGCGCTGTCGCTTCGCGGCCAAATCTCTCCAATAATCACTGTTGCTAAGACGCGCCACGCGGCATAGAATACTGTATATGCGTACAGTAATGGGGTGGCTATGGACGAGGACGATTTTGAAGGGCAGGTGATGTTGCCGCCGGTCCCGCTGCGCGCGCAGAAGGGGCGCGGCGCGGTCAGCAACCTGCAAGGGCGCTACGAGGTGCACGGACGCGACCAGTTCGATGACGGCTGGGAACGGGAGGACGAGGACGGAGAAGATGGCGCGCGCGTCTGGAAGACCCACGTCGCGGACGAGGTGGCCAAGTCCATCCTCACGCGCAACAGTTCGCCGGACATCCCATTCAATGTGTCGCTCAACCCCTACCGGGGCTGCGAGCACGGCTGCATCTACTGCTTCGCGCGGCCTTCGCACAGCTATCTGGGCCTGTCGCCCGGCATGGATTTCGAGAGCAGGATATTTGCCAAGGTCAACGCGCCCGAGCTGCTGCGGCAGGAGCTGGCGCGGCCGTCCTATGTGCCGGAGCCGATCGCGCTGGGCGTGAACACGGACGCCTACCAGCCCTGCGAACGCAGCCTGCGCATCACGCGGCGGGTGCTGGAAGTGCTGCACGAATGCGAGCACCCGGTGGGGCTGATCACCAAGTCCGCCCTGATCGAGCGCGACATCGACCTGCTGGCCGCCATGGCGGCCAAGGGCCAGGCCTCGGCCGCCGTCACCATCACCACGCTGGACCCGGCCATCGCGCGCACCCTGGAGCCGCGCGCGGCGGCCCCGGCGCGGCGCCTGCGCACCATCCGCATGCTGGCGGAGGCCGGCATCCCGGTGGGCGTGAGCATCGCGCCCGTGATTCCCTTCGTTACCGAGCCGGACCTGGAGCGTGTGATGGAGGCTGCCTTCGAGGCTGGCGCCATGCACGCCAACTACATCGTGCTGCGCCTGCCATGGGAAGTGAGTCCCTTGTTCCAGCAATGGCTGGAGGCGCACTTTCCGGACCGTGCCCAGCGCGTGATGAACCGGGTGCGCGATATGCGCGGCGGCAAGGATTACGACAGCGACTTCGGCAAGCGCATGAAGGGCGAGGGCGTATGGGCCGACCTGATACGCCAGCGGGCGGAGAAAGCCATCCGCCGCTTCGGCATGGAAAAGCGCGGCAGCCGCTTCAGCCAGCTCGACGCCAGCCAGTTCAAGCGTCCGTTGAGTGTGCCCGCGCAAGGCGCCAAGGCCAGGGCTGCTGCGGCAGCGGGGCAGATGGATTTGTTCTGAAAGGGGACGGCTACTGCGCTTTGCGCACGCAGTCGCGGCCGGCGCGCTTGGCTACGTACAGTGCCGCGTCGGCCCGCGCAATCAGGTCGTTCATGGTTTCGCCGACGCGGTGCTCGGCAACCCCGGCGCTGATGGTGAGCTGGCGGCCGGCCAGCTTGCCATCGAAGCGCAGCTCGCGCACGGCAATGCGGAAGCGGTCCGCGAACGCCAGGCAGTCGTCGTCGCTGACGCCGGACTGGAAGATGGCGAATTCGTCGCCGCCGTAGCGCACCGCGACGTCGGCCCGGCGCGACAGCTGGCCCAGCAGGTGGCCCACGCGGCGCAGCACGGTATCGCCGCTAAGATGGCCACAGGCGTCGTTGATGGATTTGAAATGGTCCACGTCGAAAATGAGCAAGGCCAGGCGTTCCGAGGCTTCGCGCTCGTGCAGTTCTATCATGCGCGCTGCCGCGTCTTCCATGTAATAGCGGGTGAACAGGCCGGTCAGGGAATCGCGCGCGGCCAGCTGGTAGTAGCGCCGCCTGTCCTCTTCCATCTCCGCGTACCCGATTTGCGCCCGCTTCAGTTCATCGTAGGCGAGCTGCAGCTCGCGGTTGGCGGCCAGCAGGCGCTGCTCGTGCCGGTGTTCCAGCGTCACGTCCTGGTAGATGGTGATGAAGCCCTGGGCTTCGCCGTCCTCGCCCTGGATCACGCGGCCGGTAATGTCGAGCACCGTGCCATCCGGGCGGATACGGACGAAGTGATGGGGCTGGAACTGCTTGCTGAGCTGGATGCGTTCCTCCACCTGCACCTCCGGATCGCCGGGGCCGAACTCGCCGCGCCGGGCGTTGAAGTAGAACAGCTCCGGCAGCGTGACGCCGGGACGCATGATGTCCGCCGTGAAACTCAGCAGCTGGCAGAAGGCGTCGTTCCAGAAACGCATGGTCAGGGCGCTGTCGATGATGGTCACGCCCACGGGCATGCACTGCATTGCTTCGACCAGCTCGTGGACGCGGAGTTGCGGAATGTGGCAGGTGGGGGGAGGTAGTCTCATCTCTGCGCCCTCAAGTGACCGCGCACGGCCGGTAGCGTGAGAATAGCAGTTTGTCCACATCAAAAAATACGCACATTCTCACGCTGCCCGCGTGGACGGCGTGCTTATTTGCCGCTGGCGATCAGTTCCAGCAGATATTGCTCGATGGCGAACACGTGGTCATCGTGCTTGCCGAGTTCGCGCAGGGCGATGGCAAGGTGGGTCAGGTAGTCGCTGTTGGGACCGCTGGGGCCGGCGGAGCGCGCGATATGGCGGGCGATTTCCTCCTCGCTGGCCTCGCCCAGGAAGGCCTCGTTGTCCTCGCGCGCCACGTACACCACGCCTTCGGCAGTCTCTGCGGCCAGGTCGTCGAACGCCATGTTCACGGCCACCCGCAGGTAGCCGTTCTTTTCGCGGTAGTCCAGGTGCTCGAACACGGCCGGCGTGATCAGGTAGGCCATGCCGTGGCAGACGGCATTCGGGTCGGGGATGATGGTGACCACCCTGCCCGGCGCGGCGGGCGTGCCGCGATGGTCGTGCGAGCCCTGCCAGAAGCGGCGCGACCAGCCCGCGATATTGGCGGGCCGCCGTTGCAGATAGGGAAAATCCGCCTTGTAGATCAGCGAGCCATAGCCGAACACCCACACGCTGTGGTGCCCGGCGAACTTGTCCATCTGCCGGTTGATTTCGATAGTGTTGGCTGGCATGGGCAAATTATAGCGAACGGCGGGGCCCGCCACAGCCCCGCAGCGCAATCAGGGCTCAGCGTGTTGCGCGCAGGCCTGCCGCCTGCCGCAGCGCGCCCTGGATGGCTTGTGCGCGCAGTTCCGCGCCCAGCGCGATGCCTTCGGCCCGCACCACGTCCACCTGTTCCACGCCCATGATGGCAAACACCGCCTTCAGGTAGGACTCCTGGTGATCGGCCAGCATCTCGTGCGGCTGGCCGCCGCGGGTGGATACCAGCACCACGCGCTTGCCGGCGGCCAGCCCCACGGTATTGCCGTCCGGCCCCAAAGTGAAGGTGCGGCCCTGCAGCAGCACGCGGTCCAGCCAGGCTTTCAGTGTCGATGGCACGGACAGGTTGAACATGGGCGCACCCAGCACCAGCACGTCGGCCGCCATGAACTCGGCCAGCAGCGACTCGGTCAGCAGCGCTTCGGCGCTCAGCTCGGCATTCATCGGCAGCGCCGCGTCCCATTCCGAGCGCATCACTTGCATCAGCGGCCCGTTCACGTGCGACAGCGGCGCGGCTGACAAGTCGCGGTAGACCACGCGGGCCTGCGCGCTGTCCGCGCACAGGGCCTCGACCGCGGCCGCGCTCAGCTGGCGCGACGCCGAGTTATCGCCGAGGCAAGCTGAATCGATGTGCAAGATATTCATGATGGTCGCAATAAATAAACGGATGCCGGCAGGGTATACCTGCAACAATCATCGCGGAAGAGGGGATAATGCAAATCACTTTTGCAGATTTAGAATAATTGGATGATGAAATGGCAGCGGATAACCTCAACGACATGTATCTTTTCGCTAAAGTTGTCGAACATGGCGGTTACAGCGCGGCGGCTGCCGCGCTTGGCATGCAGGTGTCCAGGCTCAGCAGGCATATAGTTGCCCTGGAAAAAGATCTTGGCGTGCGCCTGCTGAACCGCACCACGCGTCGTATTTCCGTCACAGAGGCGGGGCAGACCTTTTACCGCCATTGCGCCGCCATCGTGGCCGAGGCGCAAGCCGCGCGTGACGCCATCGAACGCACCCGTTCCACGCCCCAGGGCCTGGTGCGCCTGAGCGTGCCGCTGGCCCTGCTGCAAAACGGGGTCGGCTGCATTGTTGCCAACTATCTCGCCGCCAATCCGCTGGTGCGCATCGCCATTGACGCCACCAACCGCCGCGTCGACGTGATCGAGGAGGGCATCGACATTGCGCTGCGCGTTCGCACCCCGCCGCTGGACGATAGCGACCTCGCCGTGCGCGTGCTGGCGCGCTCCGAACCCATCCTGGTGGCCAGCCCGCGCCTGTTCGAGCAGCTGCCGCGCCCGGTGGACGCGGCCGGCCTGGCCGCTATCCCCACCCTGGCCATGGCGCGCCCGGGCGACAAATTCGTGTGGAACTTCGTCAACGTGGCCGGCGCCGGCGTCAGCGTGACGCACACGCCGCGCATGGTGACGGACGACATGCCCACCCTCAAGCTGGCCGCTATCGATGGCCTGGGCGTGGCCCAGCTGCCGCAGGCGCAAGTGCAGGCGGACCTGGACAGCGGCTTGCTGGAGCGCGTGCTGCCGCAGCTGAATTTCCCTTTCCGCCTGGTGCACGCGGTATTCCCCTCGCGGCGTGGCCTGGTGCCCGCCGTGCGCGGCCTGCTGGATGAGCTGGTGCTGGGCTACCAGAGCAATTGCTGCCTGGCCTAGCTGCAGCCTGGCTTAGCTGCTGCTTAGCTGCCGCTTCGCTGCTGCTTGGTTTAGTTGCTGCCTGGTTGAGCGCATGCAGCTGGCGGCCGGCTACGACTGCGGAATGTTCCACTCGTGCGCCGCCACGAACTGGAACAGGAAGTCCGCGAAGCTCTGCGCCGCCGGCGACAGCGAGCGGGCGCTCTTGGTGTAGACAAAGAAGCGCCGCGTCAGCTCCGGCTCGCGCAGCAGGCGCATCTGCAGGCCGTACAGCTTCACCATCGGTTCCGCATAGGGCAGGCAGGCCGTCACGCCCAGGCCGGCGTTCACCATGGCCAGCGCGGTGGTCATGAAGGTGACCTCGTTGTAGGGATTCAGCGCCACGTCGCGCAGCAGGCGTTCCGTGAACTGGCCCTGCAGCGCAATCAGCGGATGCTGGTTCACGTCGCTCCACGTCACGCTTTCCTTGCCGGCCAGCGGGTGCGCCACCGGGAATACCAGTACAAACGGCATCTCGAACAGCAGTTGCGCCGCGATTTCCGCCGCCGGATCGCGCTCCGGGCCGATGCCGAAATCCACCTCGCCGCTGAACACGCGGCCGGAAACGTTTTCCACCGGGCAGTCCACCAGCATCACCTGCACTGCGGGGTAAGCGGCGCGGTAGGCGGCAATCACTTCCGGCAGCAGGGTGCAGGCCATCATCTGCGGCGCGGCCACGCGCACCATGCCCTTTTTGAGCGCCTTGCGGTTGGCAATGTCGGCCATGGCGCCGTCCAGGTCCTGCAGCATCTTGTCGAACAGCGGATACAGCTCGCGCCCCACCTCGGACAGCTGCGCGCGGCGCGTGTTGCGCTCGACCACCTTCACGCCCAGCAGCTGTTCCAGCTCCTTGATCTGGCCGCTCAGCGACGACTGCGTCAGGTTCAGGTACTCGGCCGCCAGCGTGAAGCTGCCGGTCCTGGCGATGGCGACGAGGGCGCGCATCTGGCGCAGCGTGGGACTCATTGGGAATTCCGATAAATCGATTGAAAAATACCGTTTGTATGATATCTCAATCGGGAGTCTAATAACGGGAATAAATCGGCATACCCGGGAGAGCACCATGAAAATCAAGCAGATCCACCACGTCGCCTACCGCTGCAAGGACGCCAAGGAAACCGTCGAATGGTACGTCAAGCACCTGAACATGGACTTCGTGCTGGCCATCGCCGAAGACGAGGTGCCGTCCACCAAGGCGCCGGACCCGTACATGCACGTGTTCCTGGACGCCGGCCACGGCAACGTGCTGGCCTTCTTCGAACTGCCCACCCAGCCGGCCATGGACCGCGACCACAACACCCCGGCCTGGGTGCAGCACCTGGCCATGGAAGTGGACAGCATGGACGAACTGCTGGAAGCCAAGCAGCGCCTGACCGCCGCCGGCATCGACGTGATCGGCCCCGTCAACCACACCATCTTCAAGTCGATCTACTTCTTCGACCCGAACGGCCACCGCCTGGAGCTGTCGGTGAACACCGGCACACCCGAGATGATGCGCAAGCTGGACGAGGTGAAATGGGACATGCTGGAGGAGTGGTCGAAGACCAAGAAGGCGCCCAAGCACGCCGCCTGGATGCACGCCCCCGCCACCGGAGAATAAAAGATGAAATTAGCCACCCTGAAAAACGGCAGCCGCGACGGCACCCTGGTTGTCGTCAGCCGCAACCTCCAGCAATGCGTGAACGCCGCGGACATCGCGCCCACGCTGCAAGCCGCGCTGGACAACTGGGACTTCAGCGCCCCGCAGCTGGCCGCACTGTACGCCGCCCTGAACGAAGGCCGCGCCGCCGATGCGCAGCCCTTCGATGAAAGCGCCTGCCATTCGCCGCTGCCGCGCGCCTACCAGTGGGCCGACGGCTCGGCCTACATCAACCACGTGGAACTGGTGCGCAAGGCGCGCAATGCCGAGGTGCCGGCCTCCTTCTACACCGACCCGCTGATGTACCAGGGCGGTTCGGACAGCTTCGTCGGCCCGCGCGACCACATCTACGCGCTGACCGAAGAGTGGGGCATCGACCTGGAAGCCGAAGTGGCGGTAATCACCGGCGACGTGCGCATGGGCGCCAGCGACGCCGACGCAGCCAGCGCCATCCGCCTGGTGATGCTGGTGAACGACGTATCGCTGCGCAACCTGATTCCGAACGAACTGGCCAAGGGCTTCGGCTTCTTCAACTCCAAGCCGGCCAGCGCCTTCTCGCCGGTCGCGGTCACGCCGGACGAACTGGGCGCGCACTGGGCGGACAGCAAGCTGCGCCTGCCGCTCACCGTGCACCTGAACGCCCAGCCCTTCGGCAAGCCGAACGCCGGTGAAGACATGACCTTCAGCTTCGCCCAGCTGGTGGCGCACGCCGCCAAGACGCGCGAGCTGGCGGCCGGCACCATTATCGGTTCGGGCACCGTGTCCAACAAGCAGGGCAGCCTGCACGGTTCCAGCATCGCCAACGGCGGCGTGGGTTACTGCTGCCTGGCCGAAGTGCGCATGTACGAAACCATTGAAGGCGGCAAGCCTGCCACCGGCTTCCTCAAGTTCGGCGACAGCGTGCGCATCGAGATGTTCGATCCGCAGGGCGCCAGCATCTTCGGCGCCATCGACCAGACCGTGGCGCATTACCGGGAGCGCCAGGAGCGCGGCGCATGAAGCTCTACACCTACTTCCGCAGTTCGGCCGCCTACCGCGTCCGGATTGCGCTCAACCTGAAGGCGCTGCCCTACGAGGCGGTGCCGGTGCACCTGCTGCGCGGCGGGGGCGAGCAGCTGGGGGAGGCTTACCGCGAAGTCAATCCCGGCGCGCTGCTGCCGGCGCTGGACGACGAAGGCACGCTGCTGACCCAGTCGCTGGCCATCATGGAGTACCTGGAGGAGCAGCATCCGCTGGCGCCGCTGCTGCCGGCCGACGCGGCGGGCCGCGCGCGCGTGCGCGCGCTGGCCATGACCATCGCTTGCGACACGCACCCGCTCAGCAACCTGCGCGTGCTGCGCTACCTGGTGCACACGCTCAAGCTGGACGAGCAGGCCAAGCTGGAATGGATACGCCACTGGATGCGCCTGGGCCTGGCCACGTTCGAGGCGCACCTTGCGCGCGACGGCGCCACTGGCCGCTTCTGCCACGGCGACACGCCGACCCTGGCTGATTGCTGTTTGGTGCCGCAGGTGTTCAATGCGGAGCGCTTCGAAGTGGACCTGGCGCCGTATCCCAACATCGCGCGCATCGCCGCCAACTGCGCCGAGCTGCCTGCGTTCCAGGCCGCGCACCCCGCGCAGCAGCCCGACGCCGAGTAGTTCGGCGGGTTACGGCGTTCCGCCTAACCCGCCATACGAGACCACGGGATCACGGGACCACGTGGCCACGGGATCACGGGACAACGGGACAACGGGACAACGGGACAACGGGACAACGGGACAACGGGACAACGGGACCCGTGGCCGTAGGGCGGGTTAGCGCGTAGCGCGTAACCCGCCGCAGCGCCGCCATTCACGCAGCATTCAACACCACCCGGTCCCGCCCATCCTTTTTGGCCTGGTACAGCGCCTTATCAGCCCGCACCAGCAGCGCGGACGGCGAATCCGGCGCCTCTTGCGGATAGGACGCCGCCACGCCCACGCTGATCGTGAGCGAAATCGACAGCCCTCCCTCCACATCAATGCACAGCTGCGACACCGTCTCCCGCAGCCGCTCGGCCGCCCCGCCAGCCGTCTCCAGCGACGCCTCCGGCATCAGCAGCACGAACTCCTCCCCGCCGAAGCGCGCCACCAGGTCGATGCTGCGCATGGCGGCCGACAGCGCGCCCGCCACTGCCACGATGGCCTGGTCGCCCACCTCGTGGCCGTACGTATCGTTGATGCGCTTGAAATGGTCGATATCCACCATCAGCAGCGCCAGCGGATGCTTGTAGCGGCGCGCGCGGTCCAGTTCCTTGGAAATCTGTTCCGTCATCCTGCGCCGGTTCGCAATGCCGGTCAGCGGGTCGGTAGTGGCCAGCTGTTCCAGCTTGGAGTTCACCGTCAGCAGCTCCAGCGTGCGCTGCAGCACCCGGTCCTCCAGGTTGTTGCGTTCGTCGTTCAGCGCCGCCAGCGCGGTGCGGCGCGAGCGCAGCACCCGCACCAGCACCGTAATCAGCACGCCCTCCAGCAGGATCAGCGTCCCGCCCAGCATGATCTGCCAGCGGTACAGCTCCCATAAGCCCACCGGGCGGTTGCGCAGCAGCGCTTCCGGCGGCAGGTTGCGCAGCTGGTGGCGCTCGGCGGTGGGGTGGTCGAAGATGTAGCGCTGCACGCCGCTCAAGTCGGCCGGCTGGCCGTGCAGGATGCGGGCGATCACGCGGCCGATCGCTTCGCCGCTCAGCACATAGCCGCCCACCACGCCCGGCGTCACCAGCGACTCCACGTGCGTGAATACCGGTACCGGCGATACCGCCGCAAGCTTGTGCATCACTTCCGACGGCTGGCCGATCTCGCCGGCGCTGTCGCGGTAGGTGGCGAACATCAGGATGGCGGTGTCCCCGCCCAGCATGCCGGCGCGCCGGTACAGTTCAGCAAAGCTCTGCCGGTCCCAGTAATCGAAGGCGATCTGCTTGCTGTAAGGGCGCGATGCGGCGCGCACGCCGGCAATCCATTCCTGTACGCGCGGCGACTGGTCGCCCACCACCACCACGCGCTTGACGCCGGGCGCCACCAGCGGGATCACGCCCAGCATGCGGCCGTAGTCCGGCGCCAGTTCCAGCGCTTCGCCGTCGCCCGGGCGCCAGTTGCGCCGGCCATGGTTCACGTAGAAGCGGGGCACGCCGGGGAATAATTCGGGGTGGCTGTTGAGGAAGCCGGCCGCGAGGTGGTTTTCAGTCACGATGGCGTCCAGCTTCACGTTGGCGTACTTGACGCGCAAATAGGGCGCCATGCTGTCCAGCGCGGCCTGTTCGCCCACGCGCACGGCGTCGAAGTGCTCTTCGAATATGTTGGGTCCATCGCCCCAGCGCTTGCCGGCCAGTTCGTCGTACAGGCCCTTGCGCACCAGCTGCTGCCATGCCGACGCGGAATCGGAGCCCAGCGAATACAGCACCAGCACCTTGCGCGTTTCCGCAGCCTGCGCGTGGCGCGCACCCGTCAGCACCAGCAGCGGTGCCAGGAGCAGTGCCAGCAGCAGCAAGCGTCGGAGTGTCGGCAAAGGCATGGGGGGAGGCGGCGGAGTGTGGAGGAGTTTGTCTAACGGTCATCATAGTGTGACACAAAGTATCTACACTTGTGTCTGTATTCGCCTCATAAGTTATCAAAGAGAAAACTATTGTTGCACATATTTAAGATTTATGACCGCCGTTCCAGTACAATGCCCGGTCCCGAAAATATCGCCCTCCCATGCCGCCCCCATCTTCCGCGCTCGCGCCCCTGCACCAACCAACCTTCCGCATGTTGTGGTGCACCTGGCTGATCGCCAACGTCTGCATGTGGATGAACGACGTCGCGGTGGCGTGGATGATGACGGCCATGACCACGTCCCCGGTCTGGGTGGCGCTGGTGCAGACCGCGTCTACGCTCCCGGTATTCCTGCTTGGCCTGCCCAGCGGCGCCCTGGCCGACATCCTTGACCGCCGCCGCTACTTCATCGCCACCCAGTTCTGGGTCGCGGCCGTGGCCGTGGTGCTGTGCGCGGTGGTGCTGTCCGGCGCCATCACGCCCACGCTGCTGCTGGTACTGACTTTCGCCAACGGCATCGGCCTGGCCATGCGCTGGCCTGTGTTTGCCGCCATCGTGCCGGAGCTGGTGCCGCGCGCGCAGCTGCCGGCGGCGCTCGCGCTTAACGGCGTGTCCATGAACGCATCGCGCATCGTCGGGCCGCTGCTGGCCGGCGCCCTGATCGCAGGCGCGGGCAGCGCCTCGGTGTTCGTGCTGAATGCCGTGCTGTCGGTGGTGTCCGGCTTTCTCATCATGCGCTGGCGCCGGGCTGCCGACCCTGCGCAGGCGAGCGAGGCGATGCACGCGACCCGGCGGGGCCTGTTGCGCTCCATGGGCGAGGGCCTGCGCTTCGTGGCAGGTTCCACGCGGATGAAGGCGGCGCTGGCGCGCATCTTCCTGTTTTTCTTCCATTCGACCGCCTTGCTGGCCTTGCTGCCGCTGCTGGCGCGCGGCTTGCACGGCGGCGCGGCCGGCACCTTTACCGTGCTGCTGGCGTGCATGGGTGCCGGCACCGTGGCGGCGGCGCTGCTGCTGCCGTCCTTGCGCCAGGCGCTCCCGCGCGGCGTGCTGGTCACCGGCAGCGCGCTGCTGCAATCGGCCACCATGCTGGCGGTGGCGCTGTCGCCCAGCGTCTATTTTGCCGCGCCGGTGATGTTCGTGGCCGGCATGGCGTGGATTTCCACCGCCAATGCGCTGATCCTGTCGGTGCAGATGGCCTTGCCCGACTGGGTAAGGGCGCGCGGCATGTCGATGTACCAGATGGCCATCATGGGCGCCAGCGCGGCAGGCGCCGCCTTGTGGGGCCAGCTCGCCGCGCTGAGCAGCGTGCCGGCCAGCCTGATGTGCGCCGCCGCCGCCGGCGCGCTAGCCATGCTGCTCGCACACCGTCTTCCAGACGCCGACCCCAACGCCGCACCTGACGCCGTACCTGCCGCCGCACCTGACGCAGCCCCCAACTAAGCCGAAAGCCACATCATGCAAACCAGTCTCCCAGGCCAGGAAGGCCAAACCGCGTCCCTCTCCCGTGGCCAGCGCGCCATGTGGTTCCTGTGGAACCTCAATCCGGACGGCGCCGAATACAACCTGCCCATGGCATGGTCCATCCGCGCCGACCTCGACGTGGACGCCTTGCAGGGCGCCATGCTGGACCTGGTGCAGCGCCATCCCGTGCTGCGCACCACCTACGCGGCACCGCACGGCGAACTGGTACAGCTGGTGCACCCGCAGGGCCGCTCCGGCCTGCAGCAGGTGGACGCCGCCGGCTGGGATCCGCAGCGCCTGCATGCCAGCCTCACCGAGGCCGCCCACCTGCCGTTCGACCTGAAGCACGGCCCGGTGTTCCGCAGCCACCTGTTTTCCACCGCGCCCGGCGAGCATGTGCTGCTGCTGAACAGCCATCACATCGCCACCGATACCTGGTCGCTGATCGTCATGATGGAAGAACTGGGCATGCTGTACCAGGCGCGCGTGGCCGGGAAAACGCCTGAGCTGCCGCCGCACAGCCTCTCCTACATTGACTACGTGGGCTGGCAGGACGAGCTGCTGGCATCGCCGCGCGGCGACGACCACTGGGCCTACTGGAAAAAGCAGCTGGCCGCACCGGCCAGCCTGGACCTGCCGACCGACCGCCCGCGTCCGCCGATCCAGAGCCACGCCGGCGCCGGTCACGCCTTCGAGCTGAACGCCGACGTCACGCGCCAGGTGCGCGCGCTGGCCAGGCAGGAAGGCGTGACCTTCTACACCGTGCTGCTGGCCGCCTTCTACGCGCTGCTGTACCGCTATACCGGGCAGGACGACCTGGCGGTTGGCTCGCCGCGCTTCGGCCGCCCGCCGGAAGGCTACGAGCGTACCGTGGGCTACTTCGCCAGCCCGTGCGCGCTGCGCATGCAATTGGCGGGCGACACGCCGTTCTCGCAATTCCTGCACCAGGTGCGCGAAGTGCTGGTGGGCGCCAAGGACCACCAGGATTTCCCGTTCCCGCTGCTGGTGGAAAAACTCGGCCTGCCGCGCGACATGAGCCGCAGTCCGGTGTTCCAGGTGGCCTTCACTTACCAGAAGGCGCAGCTGGCCCACATGCAGGGCCTGGCGGCCGCGCGCATGGGCCTGGCCGGCGCCAGGCTGGACCTGTCCGGCCTGCAGCTGGAATCCTATCCGCTGGAGCTGCACAGCGTGAAGTTCGACGTGGACTTCGTGGTGGAGGAGGTGGACGGCGCGCTGCGCGGCGTCTGCTGGTACAACACCGACCTGTGGGACCGGGACAGTATCGCCTACCTGGTGGAGCACTACCAGACCTTGCTGCTGGCCGCCACGCGGGCACCGCAGACGGCGCTGGAGCGCCTACCCATGCTCACGCCACGCGAGCACGAACTGGGCGCCGTGCGCAACGCCACCGACGCGCCGTTCCCCATGGCCTGCGTGCAGCGCCAGTTCGAGCAGCAGGCCGAGCGCGCGCCGTCCGCCGTCGCACTGCGCTTCGGCAGCGCAGCGCTGGGCTACGAAGAACTGAGCTACGGTGAGCTGAACCAGCGCGCCAACCGCCTGGCACGCCACCTGCTCGCGCAGGGGCTGAAGCAGGGAGAGCTGGTGGGGTTGAGCATGGAGCGCGGCCGTCCCGAGCTGGTGGTCGGCCTGATCGCCATCCTGAAGGCGGGCGGCGCCTATCTGCCGCTGGACCCGGACTACCCGCAGGACCGCCTGGCCTACATGCTCAAGGATGCATCGGTCGGCCTGCTGCTGACGCAGCAATCGCTGCGCGAGCGCCTGCCGGCGGGCGACGCGCGCGTGCTCTGCCTGGATACGGACTGGGAGTACGTCGCCAAGGAATCCGCCGCCAACCCGCCACTGATGTCGGGACCGGACGACCTGGTCTACGTAATCTACACCTCCGGCTCCACCGGGCGGCCGAAAGGCGTGATGCTGGAGCACCAGGGCCTGTCCAACATGGTGCACGCGATGGCGGCCGGCTTCCATGTCAGCCAGGACAGCCGCGTGCTGCAGTTCGCGTCCTTCAGCTTCGACGCGTCGGTGAGCGAAATCTTCACAGCGCTGTGCGTCGGCGCCAGCCTGTGCCTGGCGCCGAAAATGGACCTGATGCCGGGATCCGCGCTGGTCAACACCATCAACCGCCACGCCGTCACGGTGGTGACCTTGCCCCCGTCCGTGCTGGCGCTGCTGTCTCCGGCGGACCTGCCGACACTGCGTTCCGTGATCACCGCCGGCGAGCCATGCAACCTGGAGCTGGTGAAGCGCTGGAGCGCAGGCCGCCGCTTCATCAATGCCTACGGCCCGACCGAAACCACGGTCTGCGCCACCATGACTGTGCTGGCGCCGGACGCCGCATGCGTGAGCATCGGCCATCCGCTGCCCAACACCCGCCTGTACGTGCTGGACCCGCTGCTGCAACCGGTGCCGCGCGGCGTGGCGGGCGAGCTGTATATCGCCGGCGTGGGCCTGGCGCGCGGCTACCTGGGCCGCCCGGACCTGACCGAAGAACGCTTCGTGCCCAATCCCTTCGGCGCGCCGGGCGAGCGCATGTACAAGACCGGCGACCTGGCGCGCTACCTGCAGGACGGCAGCCTGGAGTTCCTGGGCCGCCTGGACCATCAGGTAAAGCTGCGCGGCTTCCGCATCGAACTGGGCGAGCTGGAAGCGGTCATCATGGAGCACGAGGCCATCCGCGAGTCGCTGGTCCTGGCCAGCCGCGACGCCGGCCAGGACCAGCGCCTGGTGGCGTACGCGATTCCGCACGAAGGCGCCGCCGTCACCACGGCCGCCATCCGTGCCCACATGCAGGGCAAGCTGCCGGAGTTCATGGTGCCTGCCGCCTTCGTGCTGCTGGACGCATGGCCGATGACGCCGAACGGCAAGATCGACCGCCGTGCGCTGCCCGCGCCGCCCGGCATGGCGGCGGACGCCGCCACTGCACCGCCGCGCGACCGCCTGGAGCAGCAGATTGCCGCCATCTGGCAGGAGGTGCTGAACCTGCCCGCAGTCGGCATCGACGACAGCTTCTTCGACGTCGGCGGCCACTCCCTGAGCCTGGTGGAAGTGGAAGTGCAGCTCGATGAAAAGCTGAACCTGACCGTGCCGACCATGGACTTGTTCCGTTTCCCCACCATCCGCTCGCTGGCCAACCACTTGCGCACCGCCTTGAGCGACGGCCAGGACCTGGACGCCCAGTTCCGCGAACGCAACCACGGCCCGCTGCGCAGCGTGCCGGCGGCAGCGGCGGGCACGGACATCGCCATTGTCGGCATGGCGGGCCGTTTCCCCGGCGCCGCCAGCGTCGACGAGCTGTGGGTGAACCTGCGCGACGGCGTGGACGCCATCTCCGACCTGAGCGACCAGCAACTGCTGGACGCCGGCGTGCCCCGCCACCTGCTGGACGATCCGCGCTACGTGAAGCGCAAGGGGGTGCTGGACGACGTGGCCTGCTTCGACGCGCCGTTCTTCGGCTACCCGCCGCGCGAAGCGCAGCTGATGGACCCGCAGCAGCGCCTGTTCCTGGAGCTGGGCTGGCAGGCGCTGGAACATGCAGGCTACAGCAGCGAAGGCTATGCGGGCCGCATCGGCGTGTACGGCGGCACCGGGCGCGCGGCGTATCTGCAGCACTTCCTCAATACGAATCCCGAGTCGGCGGCGGAACTGTTCCAGACCACCATCCTCAACGAGAAGGACTTCCTGTCCACACGCCTGGCGCACAAGCTGAACCTGCGCGGACCCGCGCTCACGGTGCAGACCGCGTGTTCCACCTCGCTGGTGGCGGTGCACATGGCTAGCCAGCAGCTGCAGATGGGCGATTGCGACATGGCGCTGGCGGGCGGCGTATCGCTTGAGGTCCCGCACGGCACCGGCTATCTCTACCAGGAAGGCCACATCCTGTCGCCGGACGGCCATTGCCGCGCCTTCGACGCGGGCGCCAGCGGCACGGTGCGCGGCAGCGGCGGCGCGCTGGTGGTGCTCAAGCGCCTGAGCGACGCGCAGCGCGACGGCGACACCGTCTGGGCCGTCATCAAAGGCTCGGCCATCAACAACGACGGCAGCCTGAAGGTCGGGTTCACCGCACCCAGCGTGAACGGCCAGGCCGAAGTGATCGAACAGGCGCTCCAGCGCGCGGGTGTGGATCCGCGCACCATCGGCCTGGTGGAGGCGCATGGCACCGCGACGCCGCTGGGCGATCCGATCGAGGTGGCGGCGCTGACGCAGGCCTACCGCAAATACACGGCGGACCGCGAATACTGCATGCTGGGTTCGGCCAAGGCGCACATCGGCCACCTGGACACGGCGGCCGGCGTGACGGGGCTGATCAAGGCGGCGCTGGCGGTGCACCACGGCGTGGTCCCGGCCATGCCGCACTTCCAGTCGCCCAATCCGAAGCTGGCGCTGGAGAGCAGTCCCTTCTTTGTCAACAAGGCGCTGGCGCCATGGCACGAGGTGGACATGCCGCGCCGCGCGGCGGTGAGCTCGTTCGGCATCGGCGGCACCAACGCGCACGTGATCCTGGAGCAGGCGCCCCAGGCCGCTGCGCCGGCGGCCGGCGGCGCGGCGGACGGCCTGGCGCAGCACGTACTGGCGCTGTCGGCCAAGTCAGCCACCGCGCTGGACGCCATGAGCGCACGGCTCGCAGACTACCTGCGCGCGCAACCCGGCGCCAACCTGGCCGACGTCGCCTACACACTGCAAACGGGCCGCGCGCAACTGGCGCACCGCCGCGCCGTCGTGTGCACCGACGCCGCCGGCGCGCTGGCGGCGCTGGATGCGATGGCCGGCGCACCGTCCGGCGCACCGTCCGGCGCGGAACTCGCGCTGTCCGGCGCAGCGGCTGCAGCGACCGCCGCCCCCGGCCCGCTCACCTTCCTGTTCCCGGGCCAGGGCCTGCAGCAGGTGAACATGGGCCGCGAGCTCTACGAAACCGTGCCGGAATTCCGCACGTGCGTGGACAAGTGCGCCGAACTGCTGCTGCCCATGCTGGGCCTGGACCTGCGCGCCTTGCTCTATCCCGAGCCGGAAGTGCAGGAGCAGGCGGCGCGCCAGCTGGCGCAGACCGCCATCACCCAGCCCGCCATGTTCGTGGTGGAATACGCGCTGGCGCGCCAGCTGATGCACTGGGGCGTGCAGCCGCAGGCGATGATGGGCCACAGCCTCGGCGAATACGTGGCGGCCTGCCTGGCCGGTGTGATGTCGTTGCCGGATGCGCTCAAGCTGGTTGCCGCGCGCGGCCAGCTGGTGCAGCAACTGCCCGCCGGCGCCATGCTGGCGGTTGAAGCCAGCGCCGCCGAAGTGCAGGTCTTCCTGGGCAATGGCGTGGACCTCGCCGTTGTCAACGGTCCGCGCGCCTGCGTGCTGGCCGGCACCATGGAAGGCATTGCCGCGCTGGCGGCGCCGCTGGCTGAAGCCGGCCTGCGCAGCAAGCGTATACCGGCTTCGCACGCCTTCCACTCCGCCATGCTGGGCCCGATACTGTCCCGGTTCGAGGCACTGTTCGCGGGCATTGCGCTGCACGCACCGCAAATCCCCTACGTCACCAACGTGACCGGCGATTGGGTGACGGCGGAGCAGGCCACGGACCCGGTCCACTGGGTGCGCCATATGCGCCACACGGTGCGCTTCGCGGATGGGCTGGAGCTGCTGCTGGACACGCCGGGTGGGGTCTACCTCGAAGTCGGCCCGGGCCAGGGCTTCAGTTCCATCATCCAGCGCCATCCGAAGAAGCACGGCGCACGCCTGGCCACGCCAACGCTGGCCGCCGCCGGCGGTTCGGACTGCGCCGCCGCGATGCAGAGCCTGGCGCGCTTGTGGATGAACGGTGTAACGCCCGACTGGCGCAAGCTGCATGGTGCCGCATCCCGCCGCCGGGTCGCCTTGCCGCCGTATCCGTTCGACCGCTACCGTTATTGGCCCGAGGCCGGCAACGGCGGGGCGCAGGCGTCGCCGCGCGCTGCAACCCGCTTCGAGCCGGTGTCGCGCGCCGAGCCGGCGCATGGGGCCGGCCTGCCGCGCCCCGGCGCGCCGCGCGACGCCTATGAGCTCGAAGTGGCCAAGGTGTTCGAAGAGATCCTGGGCGTCGGCTCGGTGCAAGCGGGCGATAATTTCTTCGACCTGGGCGGCAGCTCGCTGTCGTCGTTAAGCGTCATCATTCGCCTGGAACAGGCGTTCGATTGCAGCCTGGCCAACGCTGTGCTGATGGAGAACCCGACCGTGGAAGCGCTGGCGCAAGCCTTGCGCACCGGCCAGGCCTCGCGCGCCTCGCAGCTGATCGGCATGCGCAGCACCGGCAGCCTGCCGCCGGTGTTCTGCATCCACCCCTACGGCGGCCATACCATGGGCTACGTGGAACTGACGCGCGCCCTGGGCCCCGGCCAGCCGGTGTATGGCGTGCAGGCGCGCGGCCTGCAGGGCGAGGCCGCGCCGCTGCGCCGCATCGAAGAGATGGCTGCCGAGTACATCGCCCTGGTCAAGGCGCGCCAGCCGACCGGTCCCTACACCTTGGTCGGCCACTCCATGGGCGGCTGCATCGCCTACGAAATGGCGCACCAGTTGCGCGGCGCCGGGGAGGACGTCGCCATGCTGGCGCTGATCGACTCGCGCGCGCAGAACGCCAGCGCGCAGCCTTTGTACCGCAACGGCGCCTACGGCCAGATGGCCAGCAAGGACTGGCTGACCGACGACGCCGTGTTGCTCGGCATCCTGCTGCCCGCCATCAGCATGGACTGGGACAGCCTGCGCGGCGTGGCGGCGGACCAGCAGTGGCTGCACGTGCTGCAGGCGGCCAAGCAGCAAGGCCTGCTGCCGCCAGGGGCCGGGCAGGAGCAGGTGCGCCATATGCTCGCCGTGACCAGCGCCAACGACGAGGCGCTGCGCAGCTACGTCCCGCCGCGCCAGCAGCAGCCCGGCCGCTTGCCGGTGGTGCTGTTCAGCGGTGCGGAAGGCTTTGCCGGGCAGTTCGGCGAACCGGACCTCGGTTGGGGCGCGCTGCTGGCGGATGGGCTGGAGCAGATCGAGCTGCCCGGCAACCACCACAGCATCATGCTGGGCGCCAGCGCGCAGGCCATGGCGAAACGTCTGCAGGAAGGGCGGAAGGAAGCCTAAGCCGCGCGCAGCGCGTCCACGATCCGCATGCGCGCCGCACGCACTGCGGGGAGAAAACCGCCGATCAAGCCCATCACCAGAGAGAACAGTAAGGTCTTGATGATGATGGCGCCGTCCAGCTTGAAACCGAACGCCAGCTCCGAGAAGGACTGGAAATTGGTGGTGGAGAAGGACAGGAACTGCATGAACGACGCGAACACCAGTCCCACGGCGCCGCCCGCCAGCGCCAGCAGCATGGACTCGGTGAGGAAGGCGGCCAGGATGTTGCGCCGCTGGTAGCCCAGCGCGCGCAGCGTGCCGATTTCGCCGGTGCGGTTGGCCACCGAGGCGTACATGGTGATGGCCGCGCCTATCATCGCCCCGATGGAAAAGATGATGGACAGCGTCAACCCCAGGATGCTGATGAAGGTGGACAGGGCGCGCGACTGGTCCGAATAGAAGGTCTGCTCGCGCTTGGCTTCCAGCGTCAGGCGCTGGTCCGATTCGATGTCCTGCTTGAAGCGCTCGAACAGCGCGCTGCCGGCCAGCCGCAGCACGATGGACGAATAGCCGTTGCGGCGGAAGGCCTGCATCAGCTGGTCTGCGTCGCCCCAGATTTCGGAATCGAAGCCGCTGTTGCCGGCATCGAACAGGCCCACCACGGTCCATTCGCGCTGGCCGAAGCGCAGCATCTCGCCGATACCGGCGCCGGCAAAACGCTTGGCGATGCTTGCTCCGGCCACGATCTCCGACGCGCCCGGCCGGAACATGCGGCCGGCGCTCAGCTTCACCTGCGGCCGCAATACCAGCCCGCGCTGGTCTATGCCGCGTATCACCACGTTGGAAGGCTTGTCCGAGCCGCGCTTGAGCAGCGAAATGAGCACCACGGTCTCCTTCGAGATCATGGGCTGGCCGTCCGCGCCGAGCGCAATGGCGGCGTGGCTGGTGGCGATGTTGGCTTGCGCCCGGTCCACGCCGCTCTGCACTTCGCTTTCGGAGGAGCGGCGTATCAGGATCACGTTGTCGTACTCGCCGGTGGTGACCAGGGTGGTGCGCAAGCCTTCGTCCAGCATCAGCACGGTGGCGAACACGAATACCACCAGCGCCAGCCCGCCGGCAGTGAGCACGGTGGTCAGGCGCCGCGCCCACAGGTTGCGCGCGATGTAGGAGAGCGGGATGCGCATCAGCCTATGCTCCTCAGCCCGTCCACGATGTTCACGTGCACCGCGCGCAGGGTGGGCGCCACGCCCGCCACCGCGCCGATCAGCAGTGCCGCCACGGCCTGCAGCAGCAGGGTAAGGGGCGCCACCTGGAACACCGGGAACATGGTGCCCATGGCCGAACCGATGATGGACGCCAGCGGGAATAGCAGGGCGATGCCGAGCGCCGCCCCGAACACGGACAGCAGCAGCGACTCGCCGAAGATCAGCGCCGCCAGGTAGCCTGGGCCGAAGCCCAGCACCTTCAAAGTAGCGTACTCGCCCAGCCGCTCGCGCGCGCTCATGGCCATGGTGTTGGCCATCACCGCCATGATGATGATGATCACCACGAAGGACACCACCCGCACCGCCACCACGATGGCTTCGGACATCGAGACGAAGCCGAGCTGGAAGGCTTTCTCGGTTTCGGTCAGCGTTTCGGCCAGGGAGTTGCGGAACTGGCTGTCGATCATGTTCGAGACGGCGGCGGCGTCCTCGGCGCGGGCGATGCGCACCACGTACACGCCCACCTGGTTGGCGCGGCGCGGGTAAATTTTCTTCAGGCCCTCGTTCACGTAGTCCCAGTGGAAGAACATGGTGGCGGTGTTGGTCGATTCCTGCCTGCCGTCGTAGATGCCGCGGATGACGAATTCCCACTGGCCGGGATAAATGGTGCCCTTGATGGGGATGGTGTCGCCCACCTTGAAGCCGTACTGCCTGGCCAGCTTGCGGCCGACGATGGCGCCCTTGCGGTCGCGCAGGAAGGCGGCGCGCTGCTCCTCGGGCAGCAGGTAGTCGGGGTAGATGTCCAGGTAGCTCTGGCCGGAGATGGCGAATTGCGCGAAGAAGTTCTTTGGGTCCTTGTACACGCCGCCGAACCAGTTGGCGTAGCCCACGCCGGTCACGCCGTCCACGGCGCGGATGCGGGCCTGGTAGGCCAGCGGCAGCGGGAATACCAGCGAGGTGGCGTTGCGCGTGACCAGCGTGGTGTTGGACGCGCCCTCGGCTCCCGCGTACCACGCGTCCACCACGGTTTGCAGCAGGCCGAAGGAGAGCGTGGCCACCACCAGCCCGAGCACCGTAAGCGCGGTGCGCAGCTTGTGGCGCAGGGCGTTCTTGACGATCAGCTTGAGCAGGTACATGGCGCGCCGCCTAGGCCGCGTCGGCGATCAGTTCGCCTTTTTCCAGGTGGATCAGGGTGCGCGCCTGCTGCGCCGCGCTGGCGTCGTGGGTGACCATGATGATGGTCTTGCCCAGCTCGCGGTTCAGCTGCTGCATCAGCGCCAGCACGTCGCCGGCGGACTGGCGGTCCAGGTCCCCGGTGGGTTCGTCGGCCACGATCAGCGTCGGGTCGGTGACGATGGCGCGCGCGATCGCCACGCGCTGCTGCTGGCCGCCGGACAACTCGTTGGGCGTGTGGTCCATGCGGTCCGACAGGCCCACCATGGACAGGGTCAGCTCCACGCGCTCGCGCCGTTCGCGGCGGGAAAGGGGCGTGAGCAGCAGCGGCAGTTCCACGTTTTCGAACGCGTTCAGGACCGGCATCAGATTGTAGAACTGGAAGATGAAGCCCACGTTGGCCGCGCGCCAGTGCGCCAGGTCGGTCTCGGACATGGCGGCGATGTCCAGGCCGTCCACCCGCAGCACGCCGGAATCCGGCTTGTCGATGCCGGCGATCAGGTTCAGCAGGGTGCTTTTGCCGGAACCGGAGGGCCCCATCAGCGCGGTGAAGTCGCCGGCCTGGATGTCGAGGGTGATGTCGGTCAGCACCGGCACGTGCTGTCCGCCGCGCTGGTAGGACTTGACCAGGTGCTCGATGTGCACCAGCCCTTCCTTGCCGGCGGCCGTCATTTGTTCGCCACCGCGACGGGCTGGCCGTCGTGCAGCCTGGCGTCCGGATTGGACACCACTTTGTCGCCCGGCTTCACGCCTTTCACCTCCACCAGCTCGCCCACCTTGCGGCCGCTGCTCACGGGCACTTGGCGCACTTTGCCGTCCGCCACCACGAACACCACCGGCTTGCCGTCGCGCGTGGCGATGGCTGCCGGCTGCACCGCCGTCACGGGCGCCTTGTCCCCGGCCGGCACCGGCTTGGAGAGAAAGGCCACCTTGGCGCTCATGTCCGGCAGCACGCGCGCGTCGCGGTCGATGAAGCGCACCTTCACCAGCAAGGTCGCCTTGCTGCGGTCCACGGTCGGCACCGTGCGCGACACCACGCCGGCCAGGCGCAGCTCCGGGAAGGCGTCGAGCTGGATTTCGGCCGGTTGGTCCACACTGATCTTGGACAGGCTGGATTCGGACACGTCGGCCTCCACCTCCAGCGTGTCCATGTCGGCGATGGTTACCACCGCGCCCTTGCTGTCGGCGGCGGACGAGAAGGGCGTGATGTTGTCGCCCACGTTGGCGCTCTTGGTCAGGATCACGCCGTCGAAGGGGGCGCGGATTACTGTCTGGTCCAGCGCCACCTGGGCCGACTGCGCGTTGGCCTGCGCCGCAGCGATGGCCGCGCGCTGCGCCGCGATGGCGGCCTTGGCCTTGTTGTAGCGCGCCTGCGCCGTATCGTAGCTGGCCGCTGCGATGAACTTCTGTGCCAGCAGCTCGCCGGCGCGCTGGTAGGCGTGCTGCGCGTCCTGCAGTTCGGCCTGGCCCTGTTCCAGGTTGGCCTGCGCCACCTTGATGTTGGCCTGCGCCTGGCCCAGCGTGGCGCTCACGTCGCGGTTCTCCAGCCGCGCGATGATCTCGTCCTTCTTCACGCGCGAGCCTTCCAGCACGCCCAGCCACTCCAGGCGTCCGGTGGCCTTGGACGACAGCGCCGCCTTGCGTTGCGCCACCACGTAGCCGGTGGCGTTGAGCAGCGTGTAGTTCTGCGACGGATAGGCCTGCGACACGGTCACGGTTTCCACGTCCGCCTTGCCGCCCGCCTGGCGGCTGATGAGTAAGCCGGCCGCCGCCAGCGCCAGCACCGCCACGACGATCCCGAGCCACTTGCGGCGGCGTGCGCGCTGCCCCGGCACCTGCGCCGTGGCGCCACGCTCTATCTTCAGTCTGGACAGGTCGGACGGAGTGGACATTGCTAGCCTCGTGGGTCGAATTGTTGCCAGTATAGCCAGTTGGCGGCGCCGCGTGCTGCCGTGCGCGTGGACTCGTCAGTTTTCAATATGATAAGTAGCCTGACCATCACGGGAAGGGGATTGCCATGCCTGTCCTTATATTGTTGCGCGCGCTGTTGCTGGCGCCCGCGCTGCTGGCGCCGCTTGCGGCCCAGGCCGCGCCGCAGTACAAAGTCACCTTGCTGGGCACGGGCGGGGGCCATTTCGGACACCATTCCATCAGTGAGAACGGTATCGTCGCCGGCAGCTACTGGGACGATGGCACCGGGCGCCGCTACGGCTACACCTGGCGCGACGGCGTGCTGAGCACGTTCGAGGCGCCGCCGCACAACGGCGTTTTTGTCCAGGGCGTCAACAACAGCGGCACCGTCGTGTTCTCGGCCTACGATGGTCCGGGCAGCTACTACCATGCTTATACCTACGCCGGCGGCGTGGTCACGGCGCTGCCGGAACAGGCCGGCGGGCTCAGCAGCTTTGGCTATGCCATCAACAATGCCGGAACAGTGGTCGGCAACGGGCTGGCTTTACCGCCGAACCTTGCCGACGCCACGCTCATGGCCATCAACAACAACGGCATGGCGACCGGCGTCGGCCCCAGCGGCGCCATCCTGACCGATGGCACGCAAACGGTGGCCATCAATCCGGCCGGCTGGCACAACATCACCCCCTTCGGCATCAACGACGCGGGCGCCGTGGTCGGCGTGGCCGAGCGGGACGGCGAGCAGGCCTCGCGCAGTTTCCTGTTCCAGGACGGCGTCATGACCGACATCGGTTTTTCCCATCCGACGGGGATGATAGCCTTGGATGTCAACAATCTCGGCATGGTGGTGGGCAACAGCCTGGGGCTGGACGGCGCCGCCTACCTCTACATGAGCGGCCAGGTGCATACCCTGAACAGCCTGATCGATCCGGCGTATGGCCTGACCATTACCGTGGCGAACGCGATCAATGACCAGGGCCAGATCGCGGGCCAGGCCTGCGGCCCGCTCAACGGCTGCGCGCCGGTCTTGCTGTCGCCGGTGCCCGAGCCGGGCAGCTGGCTGATGCTAGGCGCGGGGCTGGCTATGGTGGGCGTGCTCGGCCGCCGCCGGCAACGGTAGCAGGCTGCGCCGTCCCGCCTCCAGGATCGCCGCGCTCAGGCGCTCCAGCTTGGGCGACTGCACGCGCCAGGTGTGCCAGTGCAGCGCTACGTCGGTGAATTTGCCGGGTGCCAAATCGAGCAGGGCGCCGCTGGCCAGGCGGTCGCCGAATTGCTGCTCGGCCACCATGCCGTAGCCCAGGCTCAGATCGATGCAGCGCAGGAAGCTTTCGTTGGCCGGGATGTAGTGGCAGGGATGGCTGCCCGGCAGCAGGCCGAATTCGCGCTGCATGAAGTTCGATTGCAGCAAGTCCTTGCGGTCGAACACCATCATCGGCGCCGCCAGCGCAGCCTGGCGGCTCAGGCCATCCGGGAACCAGCGCGCGGCGAAGGCGGGCGTGGCCATCATGCGGTAGCGCATCACGCCCAGCGGCTGGGCCACGCAGCCGCGCATCGGCTGCGCCTCGGTGGAGATGGCCGCCAGCGCCTGGCCGCGCTCCATCAGCGTGTAAGTGTGGTCCTGGTCGTCCAGCGACAGGTCGAGCAGGATGTTTTCCCTGATCAGGAAAGGCGCCAGGCCGGGCAGCAGCCAGGTGCCCAAGGTGTCGTTGTTGACGGCCAGCGGCACGCTGAGCGGGCGCGCGTCCTCTTCCTGCATGGCGGACAGGAATTCATCCTCCAACAACTTGCTGCGGCGTAGGTATTGCGCCAGGCGCTGGCCGGCGCTGGTGGGGCGGCAGGGCCGGCTGCGGATCACCAGCGGCGTCCCCAGCGCCGCTTCCATGGCGCTGACCCGTTGCGACACGGCCGAGGCGGTCACGTGCAGCAGCGCGGCGGCCTGCTCGAAGCTGCCGGTGTCGATGATGGCGAGCAGGGCGTCGGCCTGGCGGGTGTCGGGCAGCATGGCAGTCTCCAGATTAGCAATTCTTAAGTATCCTGAAGAATATTAATCCAGCTTCATCTTGCGCGGCAAGCCCCGGAAAATGGCGCATCTCCACTTAACAGCGAGCTTGCCATGTTCACTCCGCACGTCTTCCTCAACGGCATGGGCCTCGGTGCCAGCCTCATCATGGCGATCGGCGCCCAGAACGCCCATGTGCTGCGCGTCGGCGTGCGCCGCCAGCACGTGGCGGTCACGGTGGCCACCTGCATCCTGGTCGACGTGCTGCTGATTGGCGCCGGGGTGGCCGGCATGGGCGCGCTGATCCAGGACTCGCCGCTGTTGATGGGCTTGGCGCGCTGGGGCGGGGCGGCCTTCCTGGTCTGGTACGGCCTGCGCAGCTGGGCCTCCATGCTGCGCGCGGACGCGCTGCAGGTGCAGGCCGGCGCCGTGCCGCCCAGCCTGCAGCGCGCGCTGGTCAGCGTGCTGGCGCTGTCCCTGCTCAATCCCCACGTCTACCTGGACACGCTGGTGCTGCTGGGCACCCTGGGCGGCAACTACCCCGAGCACCAGCGCGCCAGCTTTGCGGTGGGCGCCATGACGGCCTCGCTGCTGTGGTTCACCGCGCTGGGCTTCGGCGCCAGCCGCCTGTCCAGCGCTTTCCAGCGCCCCCTGGTGTGGAAGGGCATCGAAGCGCTGACCGGCTGCATCATGCTGGCGCTGGCGGCCGGCCTGGTGCTGCAGTGAAGGCGCCGTGGCTCACGCCGACGGTATCGAGCTGATCGGCGCCAGCACCACCTCCGTACTGATCTGAGGCGGGCCGCCGGCGCGGCGGCCGCAAGCGGGGAATGCGGGGCTAAGGTAAAATCTTGCCCCATGCCTAATACAACGCCCCTCCCAGCCGCCATCTTGCAAGCGCTGGACCGTGCCGACGCCTCCTGGCGTCCGGTCCTGCTGCGCGGCCTGGAAGCGATGGCGGCGGCCGATCCGGCCTATTTGCCGGCGCTGGCCACCGACCAGTACCTGCCCACCGAACTGCGCCTGTTCGCCGCCTTCCAGCTGCCGCTGGACCGGGTGCGCTACGTGCTGGTGGGCGAGGGCCCGTATCCGCGCGCGGAAAGCGCCACCGGCGTCTGCTTCATGGACGGTGCCGTCAAGGGCTTGTGGTCGGACGAGCAGGGCGGCGGCCTGTCCAAGCCGGTCAACAAGGCCACTTCGCTGCGCAACTTCATGAAAATGCTGCTGGTGGCGGACGGCCAGCTGTCGGCCGACAACACCGCCGGCACGGCGCTGGCCGCCGTCGCCGCCCAGGCGCGCAGCGCGCCCGGCGCCACCCAGACCCTGGCCGAGATCCAGCACAAGCTTACGGGCCACGGCTTTTTGCTGCTGAACGCCTCGCTGGTGTTCCGCCCCCACGTGGCGCCGGCAAAAGATGCCAAGGCCTGGCTGCCGTTTTTCGAGACGGTGATTGCAGCTTTGAAAGATGGGCAGCCGACGCTGGTGCTGTGGGGGAAAATCGCCGAGCAGCTGAACCGCTTGCCCGTGGTGCAGGCGCTGCCGCAGATCGTGGCCGAGCACCCATATAACCTGTCCTTCATCGGCAACCGCGACATGCACGCCCTGTTCGGGCCGCTTCGCCTGCTGCGTGCTTGAGGGGAACAGAGAGGAACAGAGGGGAAGCAAGGCGCTTGCCAGGGGTGCCTGACAAAATTGGTCAAGTTTGGTATACTTGACTAAATCGTTCAACTAATCGGTGTTTTGATTGGCTGAAAGGAACGATATTTTAACCGAACCGAGGTTGTGATGCGTCTGACCACCAAAGGCCGTTTTGCAGTGACTGCGATGATCGATCTGGCTTTGCGCCAAGGCAAAGGCCCCGTCACGCTGTCGGGCATTTCGCAGCGCCAGGCCATTTCGCTGTCTTACCTGGAGCAGCTGTTCGGCAAGCTGCGCCGCCACGAGATCGTCGAGTCGATCCGCGGCCCGGGCGGCGGCTACAGCCTGGCCCGCCGCGCCGACAAAGTGACGGTGGCCGACATCATCATCGCCGTCGACGAGCCGCTGGACGCCACCCAGTGCGGCGGCAAGGAAAACTGCCACGGGGCGGACGCCGCCACCGGCGCGCGGTGCATGACCCACGAGCTGTGGGCCACATTGAATGAAAAGATGGTCGATTACCTGGACTCCGTATCGCTGCAGGATCTGGTCGATCAACAAAGGCAAAAGCACGCCGAGCAGGCCGTGGTGGTAATGCACCGCAACGCCGCTGTCGGTTAATAGATTCGCAGTACGCAGATACGCTGATTGGAGTAATAGATGAACGCCCCAGAAAAAAACGTCGCCCAGGTAGCACCGGTTGAGTTCAAGACCGCGCCGCACTTCCCGATCTATATGGACTACTCGGCCACCACGCCGATCGACCCGCGTGTGGCCGACATGATGATCCCTTACCTGCGCGAGCAGTTCGGCAATCCGGCCTCGCGCAGCCATATGTACGGCTGGACCGCCGAGAAAGCGGTGGAAGAGGCGCGCGGCCACGTGGCGGCCCTGGTGAACGCCGATCCGCGCGAAATCATCTGGACCTCCGGCGCCACCGAGTCGAACAACCTGGCCATCAAGGGCGCGGCGCAGTTCTACAAGACCAAGGGCAAGCACATCATCACCGTGAAGACCGAGCACAAGGCCGTGCTGGACACGGTGCGCGAACTGGAACGCGTGGGCTTCGAAGCCACCTACCTGGAACCGCAGGACAACGGCCTGATCACCATCGCCCAGCTGGAAGCGGCGATCCGCCCGGACACCATC
Organism: Massilia sp. Root418; assembly: GCF_001425265.1. Taxonomy (GTDB): domain Bacteria; phylum Pseudomonadota; class Gammaproteobacteria; order Burkholderiales; family Burkholderiaceae_D; genus Rugamonas. Next base: position 541,102 of record NZ_LMEC01000026.1, on the reverse strand, counting down.
CTGATCTCGGTCATGCTGGTCAATAACGAGATCGGCGTGATCCAGCCGATCGACGAGATCGGCGCCCTGTGCCGCTCGAAAGGCATCATTTTCCACTGCGACGCCGCGCAAGCGACCGGCAAGGTGGTGATCGACCTGCAAAAGACCAAGGTCGACCTGATGACCTTCACCGCCCACAAGACCTACGGCCCGAAAGGCATCGGCGCGCTGTACGTCTGCCGCAAGCCGCGCGTGCGCATCGAGGCGCAAATGCACGGCGGCGGCCACGAGCGCGGCCTGCGCTCCGGCACCCTGCCTACCCACCAGATCGTGGGCATGGGCGAAGCGTTCCGCCTGGCCAAAGTGGAAATGGACAGCGAGATCGCGCGCATCAAGGCGCTGCGCGACCGCCTGGCCGCCGGCCTGCAGGACATCGAAGAAACCTACATCAACGGCGACATGGAACACCGTGTCCCGCACAACCTGAATGTGAGCTTCAACTACGTGGAAGGCGAATCGCTGATCATGGCCGTGAAAGACCTGGCCGTATCGTCCGGTTCGGCCTGCACCTCGGCGTCGCTGGAACCGTCCTACGTGCTGCGCGCCCTGGGCCGCAGCGACGAACTGGCGCACAGCTCCATCCGCTTTACCATCGGCCGTTTCACCACCGAGAAGGATATCGACTTCGCGGTGGAACTGATGAAGTCCAAGGTCGGCAAGCTGCGCGAACTGTCGCCGCTGTGGGACATGTTCAAGGAAGGGATCGACATCAATTCGATCCAATGGGCAGCGCACTAATTTAAAGATTACAGGAGCATCAAAATGGCATACTCGGAAAAAGTGTTGGACCACTACGAAAATCCACGCAACGTCGGCGCCTTTGAAAAGGGCGACGAATCGGTCGGCACCGGCATGGTGGGCGCGCCCGCCTGCGGCGACGTGATGAAGCTGCAAATCAAGGTCGGCGCCGATGGCCTGATCGAAGATGCGAAATTCAAGACCTATGGCTGCGGCTCGGCGATCGCCTCGTCCTCGCTGGTGACCGAATGGGTCAAGGGCAAGACGCTCGACCAGGCGCTGGCCATCAAGAACACCGCGATCGCCGAAGAACTGGCGCTGCCGCCGGTGAAGATCCACTGCTCCATCCTGGCCGAAGACGCCATCAAGGCGGCGGTTGAAGACTACAAGGCCAAGCACGCGGCACCAGTGGCAGCAGCGGCTTAATCGCCGGAGGACAGCATGGCAATTACCCTGACCGAAAAAGCGGCAAAGCACATCAACCGTTACATCGAACGCCGCGGCAAAGGTATCGGCCTGCGCTTCGGCGTGCGCACCACGGGCTGCTCCGGTCTGGCCTACAAGCTGGAGTACGTGGACGAAGTGACGGACGAGGACAGCGTGTTCGAGTCGCACGGCGTGAAGGTGTTCGTCGACCCGAAAAGCCTGCCGTACATCGATGGCACCGAGCTGGACTTCGCCCGCGAAGGCCTGAACGAGGGCTTCAAGTTCAACAACCCGAACGAAAAAGACGCCTGCGGCTGCGGCGAAAGCTTCCGTATTTAAATCCGCAGTTTCTTCGTAATGCGCCGTGCAAAACCACTTCGAACTTTTCCACCTGCCGCAGCAATTCGCCGTCGATACGGGGGCGCTTGACAGCGCCTACCGCGACGTCCAGGGCCGCGTCCATCCCGACCGTTTCGTCAACGCCACCGACGCCGAAAAGCGCGTCGCCATGCAATGGGCCACGCGGGCCAACGAAGCCTACCAGACCCTGAAAAACCCGCAAAAGCGCGCCCAGTACCTGTGCGAGCTCAATGGCGTGGACCTGCAGACCGAGTCCAACACCGCCATGCCGGCGGCCTTCCTCATGCAGCAGATGGAATGGCGCGAAGAGCTGGACGAGGCGCGCAGCGGCAAGGACCTGGAACTGCTGGAGAAGCTGGACAGCCAGCTGCGCGCGGCGCGCAAGCAGCAATTGCAGGACATCGAAGCCCGCATCACGGCAGGCGACTTCCACGCCGCCGCGCAAGGCGTGCGCGCCCTGATGTTCCTTGAAAAATTCGGCGAAGAAGTGCGCTTCACCTTCGACGCCCTGGAATCCTAAAAAAAAATGGCCTTACTGCAGATTTCCGAACCCGGCATGTCGACCGCGCCGCACCAGCACCGGCTGGCGGTGGGTATCGACCTGGGCACCACCAATTCGCTGGTCGCCACCGTGCGCAACAGCATTCCTGAAGTGCTCAACGACGAAGAGGGCCGCCCGCTGCTGCCGTCCGTGGTGCGCTACCTGCCGAACGGCCACGCCAACATCGGCTACAAGGCGCAAGCGGCGCAGACCACGGACCCGAAGAACACCATCGTGTCCGTCAAGCGCTTCATGGGCCGTGGCCTGAAGGATATCGCCTACGCCGAGAACCTGCCTTACGATTTTGTCGATGCGCCCGGCATGGTGCAGCTGAAGACCGTGGCCGGCGTGAAGTCGCCGGTGGAAACCTCCGCGCAAATCCTGGCCACCCTGCGCCAGCGCGCTGAAGACTCGCTGGGCGACGACCTGGTGGGGGCCGTGATCACCGTGCCGGCCTACTTCGACGACGCGCAGCGCCAGGCCACCAAGGACGCGGCCCAGCTGGCCGGCCTGAACGTGCTGCGCCTGCTGAGCGAGCCGACCGCCGCCGCCATCGCCTATGGTTTGGACAACGCTTCCGAAGGCATCTTCGCCGTGTACGACCTGGGCGGCGGCACCTTCGACATCTCGATCCTGAAATTGTCCAAGGGCGTGTTCGAAGTGCTCTCCACCGGCGGCGACTCCGCACTGGGCGGCGACGACTTCGACCACCGCCTGTTCTGCTGGATCCACGAGCAGGAAAAGCTGGCCCCGCTGTCCGACGAGGACACCGCCGTGCTGATGGTGAAAGCGCGCGAAGCGAAGGAACTGCTGTCCACCAAGTCCGAAGTGACGGTGGACGCCGTGCTGGGCTCGGGCGAGGAAGTGCACCTGAAAGTGACGGCCGAAACCTTCGCCGAGATCACCAAGCACCTGGTCGGCAAGACCATGAACGCCATCCGCAAAGCACTGCGCGACGCCAACGTGGACGCGGACGACGTGGACGGCGTGGTGATGGTGGGCGGCGCCACGCGCATGCCGCACGTGCAGCGCGCCGTGAGCGAGTATTTTCACACCATCCCGCATGCCAACATCGATCCGGACAAAGTGGTGGCGCTGGGCGCCGCCATCCAGGCCAATCTGCTGGCCGGCAACCGCGCGCCGGGCGACGACTGGCTGCTGCTGGACGTGATCCCGCTGTCGCTGGGCATAGAAACCATGGGTGGCCTGGTCGAAAAGATCATCCCGCGCAACTCCACCATTCCTTGCGCCCGCGCGCAGGAGTTCACCACCTTCAAGGACGGCCAGACCGCCCTGGCCGTGCACGTGCTGCAGGGCGAGCGCGAACTGGTGACCGACTGCCGTTCGCTGGCGCGCTTCGAGCTGCGCGGCATTCCGCCGATGGCGGCCGGAGCTGCGCGCATCCGCATCACCTACCAGGTCGATGCGGACGGCCTGCTGTCCGTGTCGGCGCGTGAACTGCGCTCCGGCGTGGAAGCGTCGATCTCGGTCAAGCCGTCCTACGGCCTGGGCGACGACGACGTGGCGCGCATGCTGCAGGACTCCTACAAGTCCGCCGACGTGGACATGAAGGCGCGCGCCCTGCGCGAAGAGCAGGTGGAAGCCGAACGCATCCTGCTGGCCACCCAGTCCGCGCTGGACGAGGACGCCACGCTGCTGGACGCCGCCGAGCGCGCCGACGTGGACGCGCTGATGGCGCAGACGCGCGCCGTGCTGGCGCAGTCCTCTGCCGGCGAGGTAGACCACCAGGCTGTCAAGCTGGCCGTGGAAGCCCTGGCGCGCGGCACCGAAGAATTCGCATCGCGCCGCATGGACCGCAGCGTGCGCAGCGCACTGGCCGGCAAGTCGCTGGACCAGGTAGTTTAAAGTTAAGGATCGCAATGCCCCAAATCGTATTCCTCCCCCACGCCAAGCTGTGCCCTGAAGGCGCCGTTGTCGAAGCTCCCGCCGGCAAAACCCTGTGCGACGTCATGCTGGAAAATGACATCCACATCGAACACGCCTGCGAGAAGAGCTGCGCCTGCACCACGTGCCACGTACTGGTGCGCGAAGGCTTCAATTCGCTGAGCGAAGCCAGCGAAACCGAAGAAGACCTGCTGGACAAAGCCTGGGGCCTGGAAGCGGTATCGCGCCTGTCGTGCCAGGCGGTGGTGGCGGACGAAGACCTGGTGGTCGAAATTCCGAAGTACACCATCAATCACGCCAGCGAAGGCGGGCACTGAGGAGCGCAGCATGAAATGGAGTGACATCACGGCCATCGCCGAAGCGCTGTACGACAAATTCCCGGACACCGATCCGGCCATGATCCGTTTCACCGACCTGCATAACAAGGTGGTGGACCTGGACGGTTTCGACGACGACCACACCCGTGGCGGCGAGAAGGTCCTGGAAGCGATCCAGCAGGCGTGGATCGATGAAGCAGCCTAAGACCGCAAAACCAGCGAAGACCTCAGCGCTGGGCGACACCGTCACGGCTGCGGCCAACATGCCCGAAGTCCGCGAAGGCCAGTCCGTGGCCTTGCTGCAGGAACTGCACATCCTCACGCGCGACGGCAAGCTCAATCAGGACAGCCGCCGCAAGCTCAAGCAGGTCTATCACCTGTACCAGTTCATCGAGCCGCTGCTGAAGGAAGTCCAGGCAGAGCACCCCGGGGTATCGCTGGTCGACCATGGCGCAGGCAAGTCCTACCTCGGCTTCATCATCTACGATCTGTTCTTCAAGCACCTGGAAGACGGTTCGCACATCTACGGCATCGAAACGCGTGCCGAGCTGGTGGCGCGCTCGCAGGAGCTGGCGGCCAGATTCGGTTTCAAGGGCATGTCCTTCCTGCCGCTGTCCGTGGCCGAATCGACCGAGTCGAAAGACCTGCCGGAACAAATCGACATCGTCACCGCGCTGCACGCTTGCAACACCGCCACTGACGACGCCATCGCCTTCGCGCTGAAGAAGAAGGCCAGGTTCATGGTGCTGGTGCCGTGCTGCCAGGCCGAGGTGGCCACGGTGCTGAAGAAGAACAAGGCCAAGCAGCTGAAAAGCCCGCTGACCGAAATCTGGCGCCACCCCATCCACACGCGCGAATTTGGCAGCCAGGTCACCAACGTGCTGCGCTGTCTGCAACTGGAAGCGCACGGCTACCATGTGAACGTGACGGAGCTGGTGGGCTGGGAGCACTCGATGAAAAATGAACTCATCATCGCCAGCTACAAAAACCTGCCGCGCCGCCGCCCGACGGAGCGCTTGCAGGAAGTGCTGGAGACGCTGGGACTGGAAGAAATGGGCAACCGCTTCTTTGCCGAGCAGGTGGCGCGCGCCGACGCCGCCGTGTGATGCACGCGCGGCGGGTTACGCAGCTGCGCTGCTAACCCGCCCTACGAGATGCCGCACCTGCACCGCTACAATCCGTAGGGCGGGTTAGCGCGTAGCGCGTAACCCGCCGTATCCGCCGCAATGCCCACCGGAGCAAACATGAACCAGCCCTGGACAGACCTTCGCAGTGACACCGTAACCCGCCCCAGCCCAGCCATGCTGGACGCGATGCGCGCCGCCGACACCGGCGACGACGTCTACGGCGATGACCCCACGGTCAACCTGCTGCAGGACACCGCCGCCGAACTGTTCGGCTTCGAAGCGGCCCTGTACGCGCCTTCCGGCACCCAGTCCAACCTGATCGCGCTGCTGGCCCACTGCGGCCGCGGCGACGAATACCTGGTCGGCCAGGAAGCGCACACCTACCGCTACGAAGGCGGCGGCGCGGCGGTCCTCGGCAGCATCCAGCCGCAGCCGCTGCCCAACCAGGCCGACGGCAGCATCGCCCTTGCCGACATCGAAGCCAACATCAAGCCGGACGACGTGCACTTCGCCCGTTCGCGCCTGCTGGCGCTGGAAAACACCATCGGCGGCCGCGTGCTGCCAGCGGCCTACGTGGCGCAAGCCACCGCCTACGCGCACCAGCGCGGCCTGGCCACCCACCTGGACGGCGCCCGCATCTGCAACGCCGCCGTGCAGCAGGGGGTAAGCCTGCGCGACGCGGTGCAGGGTTTCGACAGCGTCTCCGTCTGCCTGTCCAAAGGGCTGGGTGCCCCGGTCGGCTCGGTGCTGTGCGGTTCGCGCGCGCTGGTGGAAGAGGGCAAGCGCTGGCGCAAGATGCTGGGCGGCGGCATGCGCCAGGCCGGCGTCATCGCCGCGGCCGGCCTGTACGCGCTGCAGCACAACGTGGCCCGGCTGGCCGAGGACCACGCCAACGCCGCCTTCCTGGCCGCCGAACTGGCGAAAATCCCCGGCCTGAAGGTCAGCACGCCGCAAACCAACATCTTCTACGTGGACGTGCCGCCGCAGCACACGGCCGGCCTGCAGGCAGCCCTGCAGGCTGCGCACATCCGCGTTTCCATGGCGCCGCGCCTGCGCCTCGTCACCCATCTCGACGCGCCGCGCGCCGGCCTCGAACGCACGGCCGCCGTCTTTGCGGCCTATTTCAGCAAACTATGACAGAACAAGACAACACCGTCCGCCTCGCCAAGCGCGTCGCGGACATGCTCCCATGCTCGCGCCGCGAGGCCGAGCTGTACATCGAAGGCGCCTTCGTGCGCGTGGACGGCGAACTGGTGGAAGAGCCGGGCGCGCGTGTCGCCCCGGAGCAGACCGTGGAGCTGGCCAAGGACGCCACCTTGCTTGAGATCGCGCCGGTCACCATCCTGCTGAACAAGCCGGCGGGCATCAGCGCCGGCATCGACAAGGAAGGCCAGCCCGTATTCAGCCTGCTGAGCGAAGCGACGCGCGCCGAGTCCGCGCGCGGCGAGCGCTTCCTCAAGCGCCACCTGGCTAACCTGTCGCTGGAATCGCCGCTGGAAACCATGGCCAGCGGCCTGGTGGTGCTGACGCAGGACTTCCGCATCACGCGCAAGCTGGGCGAAGGGCTGGAGCAGGAAATCATCGTGGAAGTGGAGGGCAGCATTGCCGACAATGGTTTGGCGCTGCTGAACCACGGCCTGCCCTACAACGGCAAGCCGCTGCCGCCGATCAAGGTCAGCTGGCAAAACGAGAAGCGCCTGCGCTTCGCGCTGAAGTCGCCCAAGCCGGGCCAGATCCAGCACATGTGCAAGCTGGTGGGCTTGAAGGTGGTGGCCATGAAGCGCATCCGCATCGGCCGCATCGCCATGTCCAGCCTTCCGGTGGGCGAATGGCGCTACCTGCAGGGCTTCGAGCGCTTTTAAGCCGCCTTGGCGGCCTTGGCTTTTTTCTCAGGCTTGGGCAGCTGCACCAGGCGGGTGCCGGCCAGGCGGTCGTGCAGGAACTGGCGGTCCTTGCCGAGGAAAGCCGTCAGCGACCAGACCAGGATGCCGGCGCCGATGGCGTTCAGCGCTTGCCAGCGGCTCAGGCCGAAGGCGTAGTCCACCACCAGGGCAGGCAGCACCCAGCCCCAGCTCAGCAAGTAGCGCAGCGCGGCGATCTTGGGCGGCACGTGGGCGTGGCCCGGCAGGACCACTTTGATGCGCCAGGTGCGCATGGCCAGGGTCTGGCCTTCGCGCACCCATTGGTGGATGAAGTAGACACCCAGCACCAGGAAGGCCAGCATCTGGCGCATGTGCTCGGCCACTGGCGTGTGCGATGCGCCGGAGACGATTTCAAAGATCAGGAAGGGCAGGAACAGCACGGCGAACGCCAGCAGCAGTTCGTACACCATGGAGATCAGGCGGCGCTTGACGGTCGGCGTCGGCTGGGCAGGCAGGATGGCGGCGGCCGGCTGGTTCGCCGCGTTCGCGCGTGCCGCATTCTTGCTCATTGCGTTATTTGACATTGGCGGGGGAGGGCTGCCCGGCAGGAGTACCGGAGGCGGGGGCGGCCGACGAGGCGGCTGCAGGCACAGTGCCCGGCGCCACATTGGTCGCGCCAGCGGGAACGCCCGCCACTGCGGCCGTGCCAGCTGGCGCAGCGGGGACAGCACCCGGCGTGCCGGCGGCAGGGGCTGCGCCCGGCACCAGTGCGGCACCCGGCGGCTTGGATTTGATCGGCGCCACGGTCGGCACTTTGCTCTGCGTCGGCGTGGGCGGGTTGGCGACCTGCTTTTTCGGCGCCTTGTCGGCCAGCTGTTTCTTTTTCTCTTCCGGCAGCTGCTGGTATTGCTCCCACTGGGCCGATTTCTGGCCGGGAGTGATCTTCTGCGAGCGGGCGAAATTCTCGCGCACCTGGCGGCGCTGGTCCGGTGTCAGGCGCAGCCAGTCGCGCATGCGCTCGTGGACGCGCTGCTGCTCGTCCGGTTTCATGGAAGCGAACCGGTTGGCGATTTCCAGCCATTTCTGCTTGCGCAGCCCTTCCAGCTTGTTCCACTCTGCCGACAGCGGCTCCAGCGCGCGCTGCTGCGCCGGCGAGAGGTCTTTCCACAGCGGTTTTTCGAGGGCGATGGGGGCAACGGCATGTTTGCCGGGCGCGGCGGCGGTCGCAGCGCCGGGCGCGGCAGCGGGCGCGCCGCCTTGCGCGGCGGCCAGCGCGGTCCAGCCTAGCAGGAGGGCGGAAACGATCTTACGCGCCATCCTTATTGCTCGCGATTTTCAAGATAGGCGTTGAAGCCGTGGTCCAGGTAGGCCGACAGCGGCAACTCGTCCGACAGCACGGCCGCGTCCAGCTCGGCCAGTTCGGCGATGCGCTGCTGCTCTTCGTACTGGTACACGCCAACCATGCCGGCCACCAGGATCAGCATGGGCACGGCCACGCGCATGCGGCCCAGCCAGCCGAACGGGTTGCTGAAGAAGCCGCCGGCACCGGCCGTGGCCAGCTCGGATTGCGTCACGCGCACCGGCACGTGCGGTTTCTTGCGCGCCATGGCGGCCTTGCGGGCGGCAGCCAGGCGGTCGGTGGTCGAAGCCGGCAGGTCGTCCAGCTTCTCGTTGAGTGCGTGGCGCACCCGATAGGCAAAGTTCAGATCGTCGGTATTCATAATTTAATTCCCTTGGCTTTGAGCGCTTCGGCGAGAGTGTGAGTTGCCCTAGAGCAATGTGTCTTCACGCTCCCTTCGGAACATCCCATCGCTTCGGCCGTCTCGGCCACGTCCAGATCATGTAAGTAACGCATAAGGAAGGCTTCCCGTTGACGCGCTGGAAGCTTTTGTACTTCGTCATCGATGGCGCTGAGGGTCTGCATGCGTTCCACCTTGTCCGCGCTGGACTCGGCTGCCTGGGAACCTTGCTCGGCTTCGTAGGATTCCAGTATATCAAAGTCCTCATGCTCGTCGGCCGAGGAGCTCATGCCGGAAAACAGGCTGACCCAGGTGTTGCGCACCTTCTCACGGCGGAAGTAGTCGAGGATGGTCGTTTGCAGGATGCGCTGGAATAGCATCGGCAGTTCGGCGGCCGGCTTGTCGCCATATTTCTCTGCCAGCTTGATCATCGCGTCCTGCACGATGTCCAGGGCGCTTTCATCCTTGCGGACCGCGTAGACGGCTTGTTTGAAGGCGCGCCGCTCGACGTTTTCGAGAAAATCCGATAATTCTTTGTCTGTTGCCATGCGTCGGGGAGCGTGCTGCGGGGGAGATGAACAGGCTGCATCCTAGCAAAAAACGGGCCTTTCCGCATGTTTTTACCGCTTGCCAACATGAAAATGCACCAGAATGGCAATCAAATTGAATGTTGCTCACAATTTTACTTGACCAATTTGGTGCGGCGCAGTAACGTATAGATCGCTTCGAACACCACGAAGCCCTTGGTTTTGTCCGGCAGCACACAACGCTGTCACCGACATCGCCCGCTTTCATTTGTCAGCAGTTTGCTCTAACCCGCGCCACAAGCGCGAGAGGTATGCACAACCGCGGCAGACACTCCGGCCAAACGAGTTGCGTTTAGCGCCACTTTGCACCGTATCTATGGGTACGGGAAGAAGTGCCGTGACCGCAGAAAGAAGGGACGCCAGGAGAACTGCCCCGCATTGCATAGCTTCGCCAGGAAAGAGCATCCGATCAATCTCCTATGGACCTTGAAAGGAATGTTTCATGAACACCGAAGCAAATGCACCCATCACGGGCGCAGAGATACTCGTACGCTGTTTAGCTGAAGAAGGTGTGGAACACGTCTTTGGCTACCCGGGCGGCGCAGTGCTCTACATCTACGACGCCATCTTCAAGCAGGACAAATTCCAGCACATCCTCGTCCGTCACGAGCAGGCCGCTATCCATGCCGCCGACGCGTATTCGCGTTGCTCCCAAAAAGTCGGCGTGGCACTGGTAACTTCCGGCCCAGGTGTGACCAATGCCGTCACCGGCTTGTCCACCGCCTACATGGATTCCATTCCCATGGTCGTGATCTCGGGCCAGGTGCCCAGCCACGCCATCGGCCAGGACGCCTTCCAGGAATGCGACACCGTGGGCATCACCCGCCCCGTGGTCAAGCACAACTTCCTGGTCAAGGATGTGAAAGACCTGGCGGAAACCGTCAAGAAAGCATTCTTTATCGCCCGCACCGGCCGTCCCGGCCCCGTGCTGGTCGATATCCCGAAAGACATCAGCATGCACAAGGCGCCGTACTCCTATCCCAAGGAGATCGAAATGCGCTCGTACAAGCCGGTGGACAAGGGCCACTCCGGCCAGATCCGCAAGGCCGTGCAACTGCTGCTGCAAGCCGAACGCCCGATGATCTACACCGGCGGCGGCGTGATCCTGGCCAATGCCGCACCGGAGCTGAACCGCCTGGTCGACAAGCTGGGCTTCCCGGTCACCAACACGCTGATGGGCCTGGGCGCCTACCGCGCCTCCGACGAGAAATTCGTCGGCATGCCCGGCATGCACGGCACCTACGAAGCGAACATGGCGATGCAGAACTGCGACGTCCTGATTGCCATCGGCGCCCGCTTCGACGACCGCGTGATCGGCAACCCGAAACACTTCGCCACCAACCCGCGCAAGATCATCCACGTGGACATCGATCCCTCGTCGATCTCCAAGCGCGTCAAGGTCGATATTCCCATCGTCGGCAACGTCAAGGACGTGCTGGTTGAGTTCCTGGCCCAGCTGGACGCCACCGACCAGAAGCCGAACCTGCCTGCCGTGAGCAACTGGTGGAAGCAGATCAATGAATGGCGCGGCAAGGACTGCCTGAAGTACAGCAGTTCGGACCTGGTCATCAAGCCGCAGGACGTGGTCGAGAAGCTGTGGCAGGTCACCGGCGGCGACGCCTATGTCACCTCCGACGTCGGCCAGCACCAGATGTGGGCTGCGCAGTACTACAAGTTCGACAAGCCGCGCCGCTGGATCAATTCCGGCGGCCTGGGCACCATGGGTGTGGGCCTGCCGTACGCCATGGGCGTGCAGATGGCCAATCCGGACGCGACTGTCGCCTGCATCACCGGCGAAGGCTCGATCCAGATGAACATCCAGGAACTGGCGACCTGCAAGCAGTACCACCTGACGCCGAAAATCATCCTGTTGAACAACCGCTTCCTGGGCATGGTGCGCCAGTGGCAGCAGATCGACTACGGTTCGCGCTACTCCGAGTCCTACATGGATTCGCTGCCGGACTTCGAGAAGCTGGCTGAGGCCTATGGCCACGTCGGCATGCGCATTGAAAAGCCGGGCGACGTCGAGAACGCGCTCAAGGATGCCTTCCGGATGAAGGACAAGCTGGTCTTCATGAATTTCATTACCGACCAGAGCGAGAATGTGTGGCCGATGGTGAAGGCAGGCAAAGGCCTCTCCGAAATGCTGCTGGGTTCGGAGGATCTGTAATGCGACATATTATTTCTGTATTGCTGGAAAACGAAGCCGGCGCGCTGTCGCGCGTGGTGGGCCTGTTCTCGGCCCGCGGCTACAACATCGAAACCCTGACCGTGGCGCCGACCGAGGACGCGACCCTGTCGCGCATGACCATCGTCACCACCGGCTCGGACGACATCATCGAGCAGATCACCAAGCACCTCAATCGCCTGATCGAAGTGGTCAAGGTGGTCGACCTGACCGAAGGCCAGCACATCGAGCGCGAGCTGATGCTGATCAAGGTGAGGGCGGTGGGCAAGGAGCGCGAGGAAATGAAGCGCACCGCCGATATTTTCCGTGGCCGCATCATCGATGTCACCGAAAAGACCTACACCATTGAGCTGACGGGCGCCAAGAGCAAGCTGGACGCCTTCATCGATGCCATCGACCGCACCTCGATCCTGGAAACCGTCCGTACCGGCGGCTCGGGCATCGGACGCGGCGAGCGCATCCTCAAAGTTTAATTTTTAGAATTTACCGAATATCTCACCAAGGAATGACCATGAAAGTTTTCTACGACAAAGACGCCGACATCTCCCTGATCAAGGGCAAAAACGTAGCCATCATCGGCTACGGCTCGCAGGGCCACGCACACGCGCAAAACCTGACCGACTCCGGCGTGAACGTGACCGTTGGCCTGCGCAAGGGCGGCGCGTCGTGGCAGAAAGTGGAAGCGGCCGGCATCAAGGTTGCTGAAGTCAACGACGCCGTCAAAGCGGCCGACGTCATCATGATCCTGCTGCCGGACGAGAACATCGCCCAGGTCTACAACGAAAACGTGGCACCGCACGCCAAGCAGGGCGCCGTGCTGGCCTTCGCGCACGGCTTCAACGTGCACTACGGCCAAGTCGTGCCGCGCGCCGACCTGGACGTGATCATGGTTGCGCCGAAAGCGCCAGGCCACACCGTGCGCGGCACCTACCGCCAGGGTGGCGGCGTGCCGCACCTGATCGCCGTGTACCAGGACAAGTCCGGCAACGCCCGCGACATCGCCCTGTCCTACGCGTCGGCGAACGGCGGCGGCAAGGCCGGCATCATTGAAACCAACTTCCGCGAAGAAACCGAAACCGACCTGTTCGGTGAGCAGGCTGTTCTGTGCGGCGGCGCGGTCGAGCTGATCAAGGCCGGCTTCGAAACCCTGACCGAAGCGGGCTACGCGCCGGAAATGGCTTACTTCGAGTGCCTGCACGAACTGAAGCTGATCGTCGACCTGATCTACGAAGGCGGTATCGCCAACATGAACTACTCGATCTCGAACAACGCCGAATACGGCGAGTACGTGACCGGCCCGAAAGTGGTGACCTCGGCCACCAAGGAAGCGATGCGCCAGTGCCTGAAGGACATCCAGACCGGCGAATACGCAAAGAGCTTCATCCTGGAAAACAAGGCCGGCGCGCCGACCCTGATTTCCCGCCGCCGCCTGACCGCCGAGCACCCAATCGAAGAAGTGGGCGCCAAGCTGCGCGCCATGATGCCTTGGATCGCGAAAAACAAGCTGGTCGACCAGTCGAAAAACTAAAGCCAACGCGGGCGCAAGCCCGCGCGCTTCCAGCCCGCCCGCGCAAGCCGGCGGGCTTTTTCTTTTGCGCGTTATTTATGGCTTGGCGCTGGCGCCGCGCCACGAAGCCGAGCAGGCCGAAGCCGGCCAGCAGCATGGCGTAGGTTTCAGGTTCCGGCACCGGCGCCATGGTCAGCACCACGATTTCGCAGCCCAAGCCGGCCTTGCATGCCTTGGCCGCGATGTCGCCGTTCTCGTTGATGTCGAACGCTTTCTGCACCGTCCAGCCCAGCGCCGGGTCCACCAGCGTGTTCAGGTCGGTCATGGCGCCGTCCGAGTACAGGAAGGCGCCCCAGCTGTTGCCTGTCATGCCCCAGCCCACAACCTGGCCGGCATCATTGATGCCGCTGGCTATGGAGTAGGTATGGCCGGTCAGCGCGCCCAGGTCGAGCATCGTGCCGCCCTGGTAGACGAACGCGCGGTAGCCGTTGGCGTTCGCCGAGTACCCGGCCACAGCGCCGCCGGCATTGATGGCCCAGGCGTTACTGCTGCTGTCGCCGGCCAGGGTGCCGATATCGGTCATCACGCCGTTCGCGTAGACGAAGGCGTGGCTGGCCAGGGCTCCTGGCGCAGTACTGGACGAGCCGACCACCACGCCGCTGTCGTTGATGTCGTAGGCGTAGCTGTCGCCACCGTACAGCGTGCCCAGGTTCTGCGTCGTGCCGTTGGCGAAGACGGCCGCGCGGTAGCCGGTGCTGGTCCAGGCCACGCCCGCTACCGCGCCTGCGTTGTTGATGCGGCCACCTTCGCCGCCGATGCCGAAGTCGTTGTAGCGGGTTGCCTGGCCGTGTTGCCAGGTCTCGACCCAGGGATCGCTGCTATTGCCGGACACGACGCCCTGGTCGTTGATGCCGCCGATACTGAAGAAGCCGGGGTAGCTGACCTTGCCGCCGCCGGCCAGGAAGGCTGCCGGCTGGCCGTCCTCGCCGGGATGGTGCACGCCGACCACGGTGCCGGCATTGTTGATGCTGGTGGCGCGGCTGTCGGTGCCGGCGGAAACGCCCAGTTGCTTGATGTTGTAAGGTGCGCTGTGCGCCAACAGCGGGGCAGCCATGAGCGGGGTAGCCAGCAACAATGCCGACAGAAGCTTGCGATTTGCCATGTTGATTCCTGAGTGGGGGATGGAGCCATATGGTAGACCCCGCATCGCGCGCACAATTGCCTTGTTGCTCACATTTTTTATTTATTAAGATTGTGACATTTGGTGTATCGTGCGCACACCGGCGTGCGTTAACGCCGTGTACGTACAAGCCGCGCGTGCACTTTCCGTAGCAGCATGCTATCCTGCTACTCAGCAACAATTAGTTCTCCCGAGCCCCATTCCCGCTCAAGCAATCGAATTCTCGTGCCGCCTCCGGCACGTGCCAGTGCCCCGTCCCGCATTGATTACCCGCCCGCTGCTGCTTCCGCTTAGCTGCCGCTGCCGCGCGCGCCACATCGACACTTGAACGGACCAGCCATGACTTTTACTTGCCAGCAAACCGAAACCAGCCGCCTCGAAGCCCTTCATCGCCTGAGGCTGCTCGACACGCCGCCCAGCGAAGCCTTCGACCGCATCACCCGGATGGCCGCGCGCGTGTTCGGCCTGCCGATTGCCGCCGTGTCGCTCACTGACGCCGACCGCCAGTGGTTCAAGTCCCGCGTGGGCGTGGAGCATACCTCCATCCCGCGCGTGAAAGCGCCGTGCGGCACCGTGGCCGACACCGGCGGCGTGCTGGTGATTCCCGATCTGCTGGCCGACGATTACTTCTGCGACAGCATCCTGGCCGCCAGCGGCGTGCGCTACTACGCTGGCGCGCCGCTCACCACGGCGGACGGCCACTGCCTGGGCGCCATGTGCGTGCTGGGCCCGGAACCGCGCCACACCACGCCCGAAGAGCTCGGCCACCTGTCCGACCTGGCCGCCATGGTGATGGCGCAGATCGAGCTGCAGCATGCCATGGGCCGCGTCGATCCGCTCAGCGGCCTGCCCAACCGCAACCAGTTCATCGAGGACTTCCAGGACATGCAGCGCGACGGTCCGCCGGACGAGCAGCGCCTGGCAGTGGTGGTCAACCTGGCCACGCTGGAACAGCTGGGTAGCGCGGCGCGGGTCAAGAGCTCGTCCTACCTCGACCAGCTGGTGTCCGAAGCGACCCAGTGGATGCGCGCCCAGATCGAGCCGGGCCGCCAGATTTACCACGTGGGCGACGCCCAGTTCGCCATGTTCGCGCCGCCGTGCGCCACCCTGGAGGACTACGTTCCGCGCCTGAAGGAAAAGCTGCGCCGTGCCATCGGCCTGGCCCATTCGCGCCATATCGCCACCCCCTCGATCGGCGTGGCGCCCTTCGTGCTGGGCGGGGCCAACTGCCTGGACGTGCTGCGCACGGCGCAAAGCGCGGCCCATGGCGCGGCCAGCCAGCCTTGCCGGATCGCCATCTATAGCCGCGCCGAGGACGCCGCCTGCCAGCGCCGCTTCCGCCTGCTCAATGAATTCGGCAGCGCGCTGGAGGGCGGCGGCCAGCTGCGCCTGGTGTTCCAGCCGCGCGTGGACATGAAGACCGGCGCCTGCGTGGGCGCCGAAGCCCTGCTGCGCTGGACCCATCCGGAACTGGGTAACATCTCGCCGGGCGAGTTTATTCCCGTCATCGAGTGTTCGGGCCTGGCCCAGCCCACCACGGCCTGGGTGCTGAACGCGGCGCTGCGCCAGCAGCGGGCCTGGCGCAACGCCGGCCTGCAGGTGCAGATGGCGGTCAACGTGTCGGCCGCCAACCTGATCGAGCCCGATTTCGTGGCCCAGGTCGAGCACTGCCTGAACATGTACGACCTGCCGCCTTCCTGCCTGGAGCTGGAGATCACCGAAAGCGCCATCATGGAACACCCGGAGCGGGCCCAGGCCACGCTGGCGGCCATCGGCGACATCGGCGTGCACCTGGCGATCGACGATTTCGGCACCGGCTACAGCAGCCTGTCGTATTTGCAGAGCATGCCGGCCGACGTGGTGAAGATCGACCAGTCCTTCATCATTGGCCTGGAGGACGACGTGCGCAAGCAGTCCCTGGTGAGCACCATGATTACGCTGACGCGGGACCTGGGCCACCGGGTGGTGGCCGAGGGCGTGGAGTGCAGCGCCGTGCACGCCTTCCTGCAGGTGGCCGGCTGCGACGAGGCGCAGGGCTATCTGTTCGCGCGCCCGCTGGAAGCGGCCAGCTTCCTGTCCTGGTGCGGCGGCGGCAGCGCCGAAGCGCAAGCCGGCCGGCGCCTGCTGCGCGCGCTGGCCTGAGAGGCGGATTTAGCCGAACAGCTTGCCCTTGAGCAGGCCGAGGCCCTGCGCCACCAGGTCGTCCTGCGGCACCACGCCGCCCGGCGTCAGCTGGTCGATAATTTGCGGCAGGAACTGGGCCAGGCCGGCGCTGGCCTGTTCCGGCGGCACGCCGGCCTGCTGGGCGGCCTGCGCCAGCTGGTCGCCGCCCAGCGCGTCGGCGATCTGGTTGCCGGACACGGGCTGGTTTTCACCGGTGCTGATCCAGGACGCCACCTGGTCGCCCAGCCCGCTGGCCTGCAACTTTTGCAGCAGGCCCTGCAATCCGCCGGCCTGGTTGATGAGGCCGATGACGACGCCCATCAGGCCGCCTTGCGCCGCCGGGTCCTGCTGTTGCGAGCCCAGCGAACCGAGCACTTGTCCTGCGAGTTGGTCGAGCAATCCCATATCATTCTCCCGGTAGATGCTGCGGTTGGCTCCCGATCGGGAGTTGTTCATATTATCACGCGCGATGTCGTGTCCACTGCGTCCGCGCTGTTACAAACGCTCACTTTGTTGTGCTGGCGGCATCGCTGATTTCGGGTAAAGTTGCTCCACGATTTAACCAAGGAGCAACAAAATGACCGCCAAGAAGACCATCCTCGCCGCCGCCATGCTGATCCTGGGCGCCGCCGCCCAAGCCCAGCAGACCCCAACCAGCGGCACCCTGGTCATCGTGCCGGCCCAGGGCGAAGTGCGCGCCAATAACGACCAGGCCGTGGCCACGCTGGCCATCGAAGAGCAGGACAAGGACAAGGCCGCCGCCGCCTCGCGCGTGAACCAGAAGATGAAGCAGGGCCTGGACATCGTGAAGAAGGAAGACCCCCAGGCCAGCCTGAAAACCCAGGGCTACTACACCTATCCCGTGTATCCGGAAGACCGTCCGGTCGCGCCGGGTGCCGCGCCCAAGCCGCGCGTGCCGACCGCCTGGCGCGTCGGCCAGTATCTGCAAGTGACCACCACCAACCTGGAAAAGCTGCCGAAAACCGTGGCCGCCGCGCAAAAAGTGCTGACCTTGAATAACCTGAACTTCGGCCTGTCGCCCGCCGCCACCAAGAAGCTCGACGAGCAGCGCATCGCCGCCACCTACCAGAACCTGAACGAGCGCATCGCCGCCATCGCCAACGCCATGGGCCGCAAGGTGAGCGACGCCACGCTCGATACGGTGGACTTCGAGGGCTCCGGCGCCTACGCCCGCGAAGGCGTGTCCGCAGCCGCCCCCATGATGATGATGCGCGCCAAGAATATGGACAGCGCGGAAGTGTCAGAGCCGAGTTTCGAACCCGGCGAAACCACGCTGGAGATGCGCGTGGTTGGCAAAGTGAAATTCAAGTAAGCCGTACCTCGTTTCGCACCTCGTTGTCACTTCATTTCTTTTGCTGCGGTGTCCCTTATATAATAGGGTGGAATAATGTACTCACCGCAGCACTAGAAATGGAACCCAATGGCAAATTTCCCCCGTCGCAGACCTAAAAACGGCATAGCACCGGCCAAGCCCAAGAACTCGCGTTTTGCCCGGTTCGCGCGCAAGGCCCGGGGCGAGGGCAGCGACCGGCCGCGTTCGCGCGGCATCTACCTGCTGCCCAATGCCTTCACGACGGGAGCGCTGTTCTGCGGTTTCTACGCCATCGTCATGGCCATGAACCAGCGTTTCGAGCATGCCGCCTGGGCCATCTTCATTGCCATGGTGCTTGACGGCCTGGACGGCCGCATCGCGCGGCTGACCAATACCCAGAGCGAATTCGGCGCCCAGTACGACTCGCTGTCGGACATGGTGTCCTTCGGCGCCGCTCCGGCGCTGGTGATCTATGAATGGTCGCTGCGCGGCATGGGCAAGCTGGGCTGGATCGCCGCCTTCGTCTACTGCGCCGGCGCCGCGCTGCGCCTGGCGCGCTTCAATACCAATATCGAAGTGGTGGACAAGCGCTTCTTCCAGGGCCTGCCCAGCCCGGCCGCCGCGGCCATCGTGGGCGGCTTCGTGCTGCTGATGGTGGACCTGGAGATGCCGGGCCTGCAGCTGGCATGGATCTCCTTCGCCATTGCCCTGTTCGCCGGCCTGACCATGGTCACCAACGTGCCGTTCTACAGCTTCAAGGACGTGAACTTCCGCAAGTCCGTGCCCTTCATCGCCGTATTCCTGATTGCGCTGTTCTTCGCGCTGGTGTCGATCGATCCGCCGAAAGTGCTGTTCCCGCTGTTTATCGCGTACGGCCTGTCGGGCTACCTGGTGTCCTTCTGGCGCCTGGCCAAGGGCAAGCCGGTGAGCATCATCCAGACCGACGAAGAACCCGTCGACGAGAGCGAACGCCGCTAGCTAGCGCAGACGTGACGCAGGCGGTTCCACCCCAGCCATAAGGAGATTTCGTTATGAGCCTTAGCAACCGCCTCATCATTTTCGACACCACCCTGCGCGACGGCGAACAATCGCCGGGCGCCTCCATGACGCGCGAAGAAAAGCTGCGCATTGCCAAGCAGCTCGAACGGCTGAAAGTGGACGTGATCGAAGCAGGCTTTGCGGCGGCTTCGCAGGGCGACTTCGAGTCCATCAAGGCGATTGCCTCGCACGTGCGCGAATCGACCATCTGCTCGCTCTCGCGCGCCAACGACCGCGACATCGCGCGCGCTGCCGAAGCGCTGGCGCCCGCCGAACGCAAGCGCATCCACACCTTCATCGCCACCTCGCCGCTGCACATGCAGATGAAGCTGCGCATGGAGCCCGAGCAGGTGCTGGAGCAGGCCAGGCTGGCCGTGCGCTACGCCCGCAACCACACCGACGACATTGAATTCAGCCCGGAAGACGGCAGCCGCTCGGAAGAGGATTTCCTGTGCCGCGTGCTGGAAGGGGTGATCGCCGAGGGCGCCACCACCATCAACTTCCCGGACACGGTGGGCTACGCCGTGCCGGAGATGTTCGGCGCGACCATCAAGCGCCTGCGCGAGCGCATCCCCAATTCGGACAAGGCCGTGTGGTCGGTGCACTGCCACAACGACCTCGGGCTGGCCGTGGCCAACTCGCTGGCCGGCGTGATGATAGGCGGCGCGCGCCAGATCGAATGCACCATCAACGGCCTGGGCGAGCGGGCCGGCAACACCGCGCTGGAAGAGGTGGTGATGGCGCTGCGCACGCGGCAGGCCTATTACAACCTGACCGTGGGCATCGACACTTCGCAGATCGTGGCCGCCTCCAAGATGGTGTCGCAGATCACCGGCTTCGCGGTGCAGCCGAACAAGGCCGTGGTGGGCGCCAACGCCTTCGCGCACGCCTCCGGCATCCACCAGGACGGCATTTTGAAAGCGCGCGAGACCTACGAGATCATGCGCGCCGAAGACGTGGGCTGGACCGCCAACAAGATCGTGCTGGGCAAGCTGTCCGGCCGCAACGCCTTCAAGCAGCGCTTGCAGGAGCTGGGCATCGAGATGGATTCGGAAGCGGAAGTGAACGCCGCCTTCGGCCGGTTCAAGGAGCTGGCCGACCGCAAGTCCGAAATCTTCGACGAGGACATCATGGCGCTGGTGGCGGATGAGCAAGTGGCGCAGGACAACGAGTACTACCGTTTCGTGTCGCTGGCGCAGCGCTCGGAGACCGGCGAAACGCCCACCGCCAAGGTGGTGTTTTCCATGGACGGCAAGGAATACAGCTGCGACGGGCAGGGCGACGGGCCGGTGGACGCCATGGTCAATGCGATTGAAAGCCAGGCCAAATCAGGCGCCGAGCTGGTGCTGTTCTCGATCAACGCCATCAGCACCGGCACCCAGTCGCAGGGCGAGGTGACGATGCGGCTCTCGCACGCCGGGCGCATCGTCAACGGTGTCGGCGCCGATCCGGACATCGTGGTCGCCTCCGCCAAGGCCTACCTGTCCGGCCTGAACAAGCTGCACTCGAAGACCGAGCGCGTCAACCCGCAGGCGGCCCAGGGCTAGCGGAAGAAGCGCGGCTTTTCGTCATAGGCCGGGTCGGGGCCGGCCATCATTTCGCGCACGATGCCGGCCTGGTCGAAATGCACGTGCATCATGGAGTTCCACACGCCGGACTGTTTGTAGCGGTAGGACCAGACCGTGAGGTCGCGCAGCGATAGATAGCTGGTCTCGGCCGGGTGGCCGATGGTGCGCAGCACCTCGTCGCGGGTGGCGAGGCCGACCTTGAGGGTGGCGAATTTTTCGTCCGTCAGCACCTGTTCGTAAGACACCAGCCCGCCGTCTGGCCCGAAGCGCGCCATCCAGGCGTATTGGCCGAAGGGCTGGGTGGTGTATTCCAGCACCGTGCCGCTTTCCATTGCATAGACGGCGGTGGGCTTGCCCAGCCTGGCTTGCACGGCGTCCATGCGCTCGCCGATGGCGGGCGGCGGGCCGCCCAGGCCGGCGCAAGCCGCCAGCAGCAGCGGCAATATTGCTGTTATGACTAGTTTTCTCATGATCGCAACCTTCGCAATACCCGTCGACGGGTAATTCTAGCCTTACGTGGCGGATTCCGTTATACTCGCGGGTCTGGTCTTTGGGCCAGTCTATTTTAATCGTACTCACGGTGCGCAGGGTTCAGACTCCGCATACCGCATGTGAAAGGTAATATCATGACCGTAGAAAACATCAACAAAGCCGCGATCATCGCGGACAACGCACGTGGCCAGAACGACACCGGCTCCCCAGAAGTTCAAGTTGCGCTGCTGACCGCACGCATCAACGAACTGAACGGTCACTTCAAAGCCCACAGCAAAGATCACCACAGCCGTCGTGGCCTGATCATGATGGTTAACCGTCGTAAATCGCTGCTGTCCTACCTGAAGAACAAAGATGCAACCCGTTACCGCGACCTGATCGCTAAACTGGGTCTGCGTAAGTAATCTTTGTACGTCCCGGCTTGAGCCGAAATGCCTGCGTCAGTTCTCTGCCGCGGGCATTTTGTCATTCTGAGCCGGGAAAATAGGGCAATCCGGCAATACCTGTAGCAAATCAGTAATAAGCAGTAAATCAGCAGTAAATCAGCAGAAAATCAGCAGTAAAGGCGGCGGCCCCGGCCGTCGTCTGTGGTGAGGTGAACGACAGCTCCTGAAAATCTGTCGGCAAATAGAAAGGGATTACCCATGTTTAACAAAGTTACGAAAACCTTCCAGTACGGCCAACACACCGTGACCCTGGAAACCGGCGAGATCGCTCGCCAGGCATCCGGCGCGGTGATGGTGTCGATTGAAGACACCGTTGTGCTGGCAACCGTCGTGGCGCGCAAAGAAGCCAAGCCTGGCCAGGACTTCTTCCCGCTGACCGTCGACTACCTGGAAAAGACCTACGCTGCCGGTAAAATCCCGGGCGGTTTCTTCAAGCGCGAAGGCCGTCCTTCCGAAAAAGAAACGCTGACTTCCCGCCTGATCGACCGTCCTATCCGCCCTCTGTTCCCGGAAGGCTACATGAACGAAGTGCAAGTGATCATTCACGTGCTGTCGGTCAACCCTGAAATCGATCCAGACATCGCCTCGATGATCGGCGCCTCCGCTGCCCTGTGCGTAGCCGGCGTACCGTTCAACGGCCCGATCGGCGCCGCCCGCGTGGGTTACGCCAATGGCCAGTACATCCTGAACCCGACCACCACCCAGCTGAAGACCTCGCAGATGGACCTGGTTGTGGCCGGTACCGAAACCGCCGTGCTGATGGTGGAATCGGAAGCGCAGCAGCTGTCCGAAGAAATCATGCTGGGCGCCGTGGTCTATGGCCACACCGAAATGAAAGCAGTCATCGACGCGATCCACGAACTGGTGCGCGACGGCGGCAAGCCTGAAGTGCAGTGGGCGCCGGCGCCGAAGAACGAAGCGCTGATCGCCAAAGTGGCGCAGTTCGCCGAGTCGAAAATCCGCGAAGCCTACCAGACCAAAGACAAGCAAGCCCGCACCGACAAGCTGCGCGCCATGTCCGCCGAAGTGGTGGCCGACCTGGCTGCCGACGCAGCGGCCAACGGCACCGACGCGCCGGACGGCGTGGAAGTAGGCAACATCCTGTTCGACATGGAAGCCAAGGTCGTGCGTTCGCAGATCCTGGAAGGCGAGCCACGCATCGACGGCCGCGACACCCGCACCGTGCGTCCGATCGCGATCCGCACCTCCGTGCTGCCGCGCACCCACGGTTCGGCCCTGTTCACCCGCGGCGAAACCCAGGCACTGGTGGTAGCGACCCTGGGCACCGCCCGCGATTCGCAGAAGATCGACGCGCTGATGGGCGAGTACACCGACGACTTCATGCTGCACTACAACATGCCTCCGTTCGCCACCGGCGAAACCGGCCGCGTCGGTACGCCGAAGCGCCGCGAAGTGGGCCACGGCCGCCTGGCCAAGCGCGCGCTGATCGCCGCGCTGCCGGCAGCTGACGAGTTCAGCTACTCGGTGCGCCTGGTGTCCGAGATCACCGAATCGAACGGTTCCTCGTCGATGGCCTCCGTCTGCGGTGGCTGCCTGGCACTGATGGACGCCGGCGTGCCGATGAAGGCGCACGTGGCCGGTATCGCCATGGGCCTGATCAAGGAAGGCGGCCGTTTCGCCGTGCTGTCCGACATCCTGGGCGACGAAGACCACCTGGGCGACATGGACTTCAAGGTAGCCGGTACCGCCAATGGCATCACCGCGCTGCAGATGGACATCAAGATCCAGGGCATCACCAAGGAAATCATGCAAGTGGCGCTGGCGCAAGCCAAGGAAGGCCGCGAGCACATCCTGGGCGAAATGCAGAAGGCCATGCCGCACGTGAAGACCGAACTGTCGGACTTCGCACCGCGCCTGATCACCATCAAGATCAATCCTGAGAAGATCCGTGACGTGATCGGCAAGGGCGGCGCCGTGATCCGCGCGCTGACCGAAGAAACCGGCACCCAGATCGACATCAGCGACGAAGGCGTGGTCACCATCGCTTCCGTTGACGCTGCCGCCGGCCAGGAAGCCAAGCGCCGCATCGAAGAGCTGACCGCATCGGTCGAAGTGGGCAAGACCTACGACGGCACCGTGCTGAAGCTGCTGGACTTCGGCGCCATCGTCCAGGTCATGCCGGGCAAAGACGGCCTGCTGCACATCTCGCAGATCGCCAACGAGCGCGTGAACGCCGTTGCCGACTACCTGAAAGAAGGCCAGCAAGTGCGCGTCAAGGTCCTGGAAACCGACGACCGCGGCCGCCTGAAGCTGTCCATGAAAGCAGCCGCCGAAGAAGGCGCAGCGCCAGCCGCGCAGTAATCGGGGCCTAGCTTCATCTGAAACCGCCAGCGCGCAAGCCTGGCGGTTTTTTTATTGCCGCGTCAGAATCGGCGGCGGTTTGCACCGGCTACCATACTGCATGATAATCTGTACAATCAAACGCATTCCAGCTGCCACATGCCACTCCCCATGCCCAACTACACATCTGAAGCGCTGTCCGAATTCATCAAAGCGGTTCAGGACACCAAGCCGCTGAATATCGCTGATCCGGCAGACGCGGCCCGTTACGTTGCGCATCTGCAGGGGCCCCGTAATGCGCTGGGGCGGCTGAAAAGTGAGATTACGCACCAGGACGGCGATGGCGTATATCTGTTCACGGGCCAGATCGGCAGCGGCAAGAGTACCGAGCTGCTGCGCCTGAAGAAGGAGCTGGAGGGGCCACAATGCAAAGTGTATTACTGCGATCTGGGCGACTGGCTGAACCTGAGCGCGCCTATCGATCTGGTCAGCATGTTGCTGGGCCTGGTTTCCTCGTGGATTGAGGCGGTGGGCGTGGTGGGGCGCACCAGGCGCACGCCTATCGAGCGGCTGACCGACTTCCTGACCCGCACCAATATCAACCTGGATAAAATCAACCTTGGCGCGGATATCGGCGTGGCCAAGACGCAGATCCAGCTGGCCCTGAAAACCGACGAGGCGTTCCGTGCCGGGCTTGAACAGACCCTGAAAAACAATGTGGCGGGTTTTGTCAGCCAGGCCCACCGCTTCGTGGCCGAATTGGTTGCCGATATTTGCCCGCATGGCGAGAAATGCGTGTTAATCGCCGACTCGCTGGAGAAGATACGCGGCTACGGCGCGGAATCGGAGAAAGTCTATGAGAGCGTGGAGCGCCTGTTCTTGAGCGAGGGCGCGGCCTTGCGTTTGCCGAGTGTGCACGTGGTGTATTCGGTGTCGCCGTTTCTGCTGGCGCAAAACCCCCATTTGCCCGGTATCCTGGGGCAAGGGGTGGTGGTGAACATGCCGTCGGTGCACGTGTTCAAGAAGCGCAGCGCGGCGCTCGACCCGGAGGGCGTGCAGCAAATGACCAACTTGCTGGCGCTGCGTTATGCCGCATGGGCGAAGTTCTTCACGCCCGCATTTCTCGAGCGCCTGATCCATGACAGCGGCGGGGATTTGCGCGACTACCTGCGCGCCATCAAGGTGGTGCTGCTGGAGATGGAAGCGGAGCCGGATGCGGGCGAGGACGAACTGCTGAGCGTTGTGCACAGCCAGATCAGCCCGCCGAAGCTGGTGCCGACAGCGGACATCGCGTGGATGGCCCGTCTGGAGCGCAGCCATGATCCGGAACTGGACGACAAGGTAAACAGCCTGGCCTTCCAGCGCTACCTGGCCACCAAGCACGTTCTGGCCTACCTGAACGGGGATGCATGGTACGCGATCCATCCTTTGCTGCGCGATTGGGTGATGGCGCGGCCAGAGGCCCAGCCGGCGCAGCCGGCGGCGCATTGATTCAGCCGCGCCCCGCCGCGCCCCGATCGTGAGCCCCGGGAAAGAGCACCGTTCACTGTTGCGGCGCCTCCGCCAGCAGCTTCGCTACCACGGAGGGGCCGGCGTGGTGTACCTGTTCAGCGACTATGCGCTCGCCAACCAATGGCTGGCGGCGGAACTGGACGCGCACTTACGGGCGCACGCGCGCCGCCTGCTGCAGTTGCAGCCCATCGCGCCCGATGCGCCGCCGGCCGATCTGCTTGGGCCGCTGCTCGCCCCGGCATCCGGCTTGCCAGTCATGCCTTGCTGGCTCAAACTGAGCGATCCCGCTCCGCTGTGGGATGCGTACCGGGACCGTCTCCTGGCCCGCCTGAACGAAAACCGCGCCGTGCTGGAGCGCGAGCAGGCCTTCGTTTTTCTGTTGCTGCCGGCGCGTTACGCCGCGCGGACAGCGGAGGTCGCCCCCGACCTGTGGTCGGTCCGCAGTGCCGTGCACGTGGTGCCGGCGTGGGACGCCGGCGATGAGCTGCCCGCACACGCCAGCGTTCCGGCCGCTGCCAGCCCACGCGGCCTCGGTGCCGCGCCCAGCGAGGGATTGCTGACACGCTGGGAACGTCAATGGCAGGGGTGGCGGTCGGCCCCCAGCCGGCGCCTGTCGCCGGCGCTTGGGGGGCAGCTGGCCGAGCAATTATTGGAAGTGCGCCTGCCTGCGCAGGCGCTGCCGATCGCTGAACAGGTGCTGGAAATATGCCGGCGGGAGGCGGCGCTGGACGGGGGCACGCCGCAAAGCCTGCGTGCGCTAAGCCTGGCGCTGGTCACCCTGGGGCGCGCGGCGCGGGATTTGCAGCGCCTGGACGCTGCGCGCAAGGCTTTTCAGGAAAGTTTGGATATCAGCCGCCGCCTGGTGAAGGAGTCGAATGAATCGCTGCAAAGCTTGCACGATCTGAGCGTGTCGCTCAGTGGCATGGGGCGGGTGCTGCGCACCTTGAAACAGTTGGATGAAGCGGCAGTGGTGTTCCGGGAATGCCTGGAGATAGACCGCCGCATAGCCGCCATGGATGCGTCGCCCCACAATTTGCAGAACCTTGGTATCGGTCTCAATGACTTCGGCGATATCGCGTATGACTTGCAGCAACTGGAGGTGGCGCGCACCGCTTACCTGGAGAGCCTGGAGCTCCGCCGCCGCCTGCTTGTGCTGATGGACTCGTCCTGGTCCAGCATGGCCAGCCTCAGCACGTCGCTGGTCAAGGTGGGGAATATCGCCGCCGAGCTTGGACAGCTGGAAGCGGCGCGCGGCGCCTATTCTGAAAGCACGGATATTTGGCGTACGCTGGTCCGGCAGGCAGACGAATCCTTGCCTGGCTTGCGCGGGTTGAGCGGGTCGCTCAGTAAAGTTGGCGACATTCACGGCAAGCTGGGGCAATGGGATGCGGCCGGCGCCGCCTACGGCGAAAGCCTGCAGCTCGACCGCCGTATTGCCGCGCACGAAGCGGAAGCGCCGCAGAGCTTGCGGGACTTGAGCGTGTCGTTGAACAAGGTTGGCGATGCGGCGCGCAGGCAAGGAAAACTGGATGCCGCGCGCGAGGCGTATCAGGAAAGCCTGGACATCCGGCGCCGCCTGGCCGCCACGCTGGGCGAGCAGCCCATGCCCATGCGTGACCTGGGCATCGCGCTGGGGAAGATCGGCGACCTGGCTTGCGAGCACCAGCAGTGGGACGCCGCGCAGGCTGCCTATGATGAAAGCCTGGCTATCCGGCGGCGGATGGTCGACGAGCTGGGCCCGTTGCCGGAGTCGCTGCGCGATCTGGCGGTGATGCTGGGGCGGCTGGCGAACGTGGCACGGCAGCAGGGGCGGGTGGACGCAGCCAGTGCAGCCTGCCTGGAAAGCCTGGAGATCCGCCGCAGCCTTGCCGCGCGGGTGGGCGATACGCCTGCGACACTACGCGACTTGAGTGTCGCGCTGAAGCAGTTGGCTGAAATCGAGCGTGAAAAAGGCAACACCCAGGCAAGCGAGCAGGCCTTGCTGGAACACACCCGGATAGAGCAGCGCCTCGGTCTTCTCAGGGGCTGAGTGCTCATCGGCCGGCCTGCAGTTCCCTTATTGCAGCTTGCGGAACGGGTCGGCGGGGTCGGGCTTGCAGCGCACATAGAGGCTGTTGCGGTTGATGCGGGTTTCTTCGAGTACGCCTTGCTGCTTGCAGATGTCCTCCACGGTGCGGCGCCATGCTGGCCTTAATTCGCGGTTGTTCGCGTCCAGCGCCAGGATGCGTTCGCCGGCCAGCACGCTGTCCTGGCACTCCGGCTCGGTGCAGTAGCGGGTGCAATCGTTGCAGACCACGGCCTGGCCCGCGTGAAATGGCTGGCACTGGTCGTAGGTCGCGGGGATGACGATCTGGAAGGTCTTCACGTTGAAGTAGCCGCAGCGCTGCTCGCCGAAGCGGCCGATGCCGTCTTCCGCGTCTTTGTAATCGAAATCGCCGGCGAAGTAGATGCCCGGCACCTTGATGATGCCTTGCCGGTCGATCGCCAGCAGTTCCAGCGGTTCGCGCGTGATGACTGCGTGGCCGGATTTGTCGAACTTCACCTTCTTCAGGTGCGCTTTCCTGAGCCGTTCGCTGGTGCCTGCGGCCTCGAAGCACTGGTCTGCCCATACGTCGTCCTTGCCGGGGCAGTCCGCCATCGCCTGCGCTGCCACCAGCATCAGCAGGCTACCGATCCACAAGTGTCTCATTGTCATGTCCCCGTTGTTCAACGGGACCATCTTACATTTTCCAGGGAACTTTAGACGTACACGATGGTCTAATTCGCGGGAGGCCGCCATGGGAACTCTGTACGATGAAGATATCGCCGCGTGGGCGCGCGAACAGGCCGCGCTGCTCCGCGACAGGCAGTGGGAGCAGCTCGACCTGGAGCATATCGCCGAAGAGATCGCCGAGCTGAACCTGCGCGAGCGCCACGAGCTGGCGCACCGCTACACCCTTTTGCTGAGCCATCTGCTGAAGTGGCGGTTCCAGCCGGATCGCCGCTGTTCAAGCTGGCGCAAAACCTTGCGTGACCAGCGAACGCGCATTGCCCGCTTGCTGAGCCGCACTCCCAGCCTCAAGCACGTGATGGACGATGCCGAATGGCTGGCCGACATATGGGGTGATGCGCTGGAAAAGCGGTGCACGAAGCCGGCTTGGACTATGACGCCATACCCGAAACCTGGCCGTGGACCATCGGGCAAGTGCAGTCGCAGGCGTTTTTCCCGGACTGAACCCCTCAGCCCGCCGCCGGCGATCGGCCGCCTCGGCTATACTTTGCGCATTGCCAATTCCTTAACGGCTTGCGTCCATGTCCCCGTTCAATCTGTTCCAGCGCGTCTCCAAGGCCCCCACCAACCCGAAGGCAGCGCCCAAGCCGCGCCAGTTCGACGTGGCCGACTTGTACCAGGGCCCGGTGAAGCTGGGCACGGAGGAGGGCGGCGCCGCCCAGCCGCTGGACGAGAAGCTGCGCCAGGCCTACTTCTGGATCGTCAACAACGCCATCATCAGTCCGCACTACGACATCGAGTACAACAGCGGCCCCGCGCAATCCTACTCGGTGGGCGACAGCAAGCGCACCCTGAGCCTGCCCTCGGCGCAGAGCTATTCCAGCTTCGTGCTGCTGCCGCTGCTCACCTTCGCCACGCGCCGCAAATGCCTGTTCGTGGGCGGGCCGGGGCGCGGCAAGACCGCCAGCGCCATCCTGATGGGGGTGCTGTCGGGCGCCTCGGTGAAGGAGGTCAGGCGCGCCATGCAGCATGGCCACCCGCAAATGACCATCGCCGACCTGCTGGGCAATCCGCTGCCGGCGGACCTGGTGAACGCGCAGAGCATGGACGAGATCCGCATCGCGTGGCGCAGCTGGCTGGGCATGCGCGTGAAGATCATCGACGAATACAACCGCATTCCCACCCGCACGCAGAGCGCGCTGCTCACGCTCATGGGCGACAATTATGCGGAAGTGCTGAACCACATTTACGAGTGCCCCGAATCGGCCTGGTATCTGACCGCGAACGACGACCAGGGCGGCGGCACTTACGAGGTGGTCGAGGCGCTGCGCGACCGCATCGACGTGATCGTGCAGGCACTGTCCTTTAATCCGCGCTTCCTCGGCGAGCTGCTGGTGCGTATCGAAGAGAACCTGAAGCCGGAAGAGCTGGTGCCGGCCGAGATCATCTTCACACCGGAGCAGGTGGACCGCATCGGCGGGGAGATCCGCGCCGTGCTGGTGCCGGAACCGGTGCGGCGGCGGCTGGAGTTCTTCACCAGCCAGTTCGAACTGCTGGAGACGGCGGGCGGCCAGTTCGAGTACATGACCAAGGACACGGCGCGCCTGTCCGGCTTCGACTGGAGCCAGGTCACCGCAGCGGACAATGGGCGCGACCGCCTGAAGGACCTGGGCTGCCAGACCCGGAACGGCATCTCGGTGCGCAACCTGATGACGCTGCTTATCTACGCCAAGGCGCTGGCCTACTTCCGGGGCAACGCCGAAGTGGAGCTGGACGACGTGCGCCAGGTGCTGCCTTTCGTCCTGCATGACAAGCTGCAGCCGGACCTGGACGCGCCGTTCTTCGGCCTGCCCGAGAACGCGGCCTACCGGACCGACCGCCTGAGCTGGCTGCGCCGCCTGTTCGATGCGTCCAACGCGGATTACGACCGGCTGGACCTGGACCGCAACGATCCGGTGGGCGACTTCGCCGCGCAGTTCGCGCAGGGACTGGATGGGTTGAGCGAGCGCGACGTGCTGGCGCGGCTGAGCAAGATCGAGCGTCAAGTGGCTGAGCAGACCAAGGGGCGCAAGCTGTACGGGCACCTGTATGACGACCTGCTCAAGCTGAAGTACCTGCACCAGCGCTACACCAACTACCTGGTCTGGCTGCGGTCGCAATAGAGGAGACGGAACCAGCATGATGTCGCCGCAGTTCGCCAGCCTGCTCGCGTCCGGGCGCGCCGAGTTCAACCGGCGCGTGGCCGACGCACGCCGCCGCTATCCGTCGTTCGACACGGAGGCTTTCAGCAGCTTCCTGCAAGGCCCCGCCGACCAGGTTATCCGCGCGGTCTGCGGGGCCCCTGCAGCCTGCGCGACCCCAGCCGTCAGCGCCGCCCCAGCCGTCAGCGCCGCCCCAGCCGTCAGCGCCGCGCCCGCAGCCAGCGCCTCCCCAGCCGTCAGCGCCGCCCCGGCGGCCAGCGCCGCTGAGCGCCTGCCTGCCGTCGCCATGGCGGCGTTCGACGTGGCGCTGGAGCTGGTCGCGCACGGGCAGGGCAGCGGCATCGCGGTGCAGGTCTGGTGCGAGCTGGTCCCGCGCTACGCCGCGCTGCTGTGCGCCCAGCCCGCGCAGGTGCTCGGCATGCTCACCAACGCCACGCTGCATCTGGAGAAGTCCGGCCACGCACGCCCTGCGCAGTGGCTGGCACTGATGGCCGAACTTGCCCCGCAAGTCGCGGACCTGCAGCAGCTACGCGCCATCGGCCAGGTCTGCGCCTGGCGCGCCGGCATGGCGCACTTCCGCCAGGGCGCCATCGCGGCCGCAGACAGGTTGCCCGCACCGCTGGCCCTCGCCGCCTTCGGCGCGCCAGCCGGTACGGCTGGCGGCACGGCGCGCGGCACGGCTGGCGACACGGTTGGCGGCGGGTGGCCCGAACTCCGCGAGCGCTTGCTGCGCGACCCCTGGTGGATGCCGGACGACGCTGCGCGCCGGCGCGCCGCGCACGGCACGGAAGTCGGCAGCTTCACCGGCCTAGGCGGCGCCTTCCCCGAGCCGCCCGACGTGCGCCCCGCAAGCGATGGCTTCTGGGTCCGCAGCGGCGACCGCTATGCGCTGCTGGTGGCGGACGCCTGCGGCGCCGCCCTGCACGCCGCCACGCAGGACGAATACGAACATCCCCAGCTGCCCGTCACGCGCGCCAAGGTCAGCCAGTCCGGCCAGCGCCTCACCGTCAACGGCCGCGAATTCACGGTGGACCTGCCGGCCGACGCGCTGCGCATCGCCTGCAACGAGCACACGGTGGCCATCACCTCCCCATACAGCCACGCCGTGCGCGTGCTGCCGCTGCCATGAGCACGGGTGCCGCGAACATGCCTGGAAACGGTCCTGAAAACGCTGCTGCACCGGTGCCTGCAGACCTGCTCGCGCAATGGCGCGCTGCCTGGCCGCCGGCGCTGGAAGCGTGGAGCAAGTTCACCCGCCTGCGCGACGCACGCCTGTGCGCCACCACCGTGGAAGCCGCAAAGGAGGGCCTGGGCGGCAGTTTCGCCATGATCCGCCTGCTTGACCAGAGCGTGGTGGTGGACATGCAAAGCGTGCAGCAGCTCGGCCTGCAGGACTATGCCGTCGAAATCCTCGCCCACGAAATCGGCCACCACGTGCTCGCACCCGGCAGCGCCACCGACCAGTTCCGCCTGCTGGCCCGCATCCGCCGTGCGCTGCCCACGCTGGAGCGGCACGCCGCCATGGTGGCCAATCTCTACACGGACCTGTACATCAACGACCGCCTGCAACGGCAGGCCCTCCTGCGCATCGACCACATCTACCGCCGCCTGGACGCGGGCAGGGGAGACGCCGCGCGCGGCAAGGTCTGGTCGCTGTATGTGCGCATCTACGAAAACCTGTGGCAGCTGCCGAAGGGCGACCTGGGCGGCGCAGAATGCACCACCGGCATGGACACGGACGCTTGGCTCGGCGCGCGCCTGATCCGGGTCTACGCCAAGGACTGGATGGACGGCGCCGGCAAGTTCGCTACCTTGCTGCTGCCCTACCTGGTCGAGAGCATCGAGGACGAGCAGGAATTCCGCCGCATGTTCGACACGCGCGACGCCGCCGAAGGCTGCGAGCCGGCCGGCGGCCAGCAGATCGAGCCCGGAGAGCTGGAGGACGCCGTTCACCCCGTACACGACGCCCGCATCTCCGGCCTCGACGACGCACCGGACCAGCCGCCCGCCGCCGCCCCCATCGCCAGCGAAGCAGGGCAGACCCGCGAACCCTACGAATACGGCGAAATCCTGAAAGCCGCAGGCGTAAAGCTGAGCGACGAGGACATCGCCGTACGCTACTACCGCGAGCGCGCCTTGCCGCACCTGATCTCCTTCCCCAAGTTGCCCGCCCCCGCATCCACTGAACCGCAGCTGGAAGGCCTCGAGCTCTGGCAGACCGGCGACCCGCTGGACAGCGTGGATTGGCTGCAAAGCGTGATCCAGAGTCCGCGCATTATCCCCGGCCTGACCACCGTGCAGCGCAGCTACGGCGTGGAAGCCGCGCGTCCCGAGAAGCCAGCGCTGATCGACCTGGACCTGTACGTGGACAGCTCCGGTTCCATGCCCAACCCGCGCAACCAGACCTCCTACCTCACGCTGGCTGGCGCCATCATTGCCCTGTCCGCGCTGCGGGCAGGTTCCAGCGTGCAGGCGACGCTGTGGAGCGGCAAGGGCGAAGCCATGGCCACGGACGGCTTCGTGCGCGACGACCGCGCGGTGCTCGGCATCCTCACCGGTTTTTACGGCGGCGCCACCTGCTTCCCCATCCACCAGTTGCGCGAGACCTTCAGGCAGCCGCGCCAGCGCCGCACCCACATCCTGATGATTTCGGACGATGGCATCACCACCATGTTCGACAAGGACGAGAAGGGCAACAGCGGCTGGGATGTTTCCGCCCGCGCGCTGGCGGTGGGGGATGCCGGCGGTACCATGGCGCTGAACATCCCGGCCGGCTGGGACCAGGGCCAGCCTTCGCGCTGGAACCAGAAAGCCTACGACGACTTGCGGCGCGCGCGTGACAGCCAGGGCTGGGAAATCCACGCCATCGAGCGCTTCGAAGACTTGGTGGAATTCGCGCGCGCCTTCAGCCGCCGCCATTACGCGCCGAAGAATGCTGCCAAAAACGCGCCGCGCAGGAAAGCATGATGCAACACCCCGGACCACCTATCGAAACCCTCACGCACCGGCTGGCCGAAACGCCCGCCGAGTTCCTGGCCGAACCGCGCATCGGCAGCTCCGGCAGCGTGCACGTCGCCGCGCTGGTGAACGACGTGCTGGCGCTGCATGGCGAGCGTGCATCCTTTGCCGCGCTGGAGCGCTTCACCAGCACAGACGCGCGGCGCGACCGCAACCGCCTGGCGCTGGTGATGATCGCCGCCTGGCTGCTGGCCGATCACTGGTTCGTGGCTGCCGGCCTGCCGCAAGCCAAGGTGCTGGCCTTGCTGCAGACAGCCATGCAGGAGCTGGCCGAAGCGACCCCCGCCCACAAGTTCGTGAGCGACCCGGACCGCCGCGAGGAACTGGCGCGCGTTGTGCTGGCCCGCCTGGACCATCGGCCTGCCGGCGAGACCGTGGCGCAGGCCACCGACCGCCTGTCCGGCATCAGCGGCGTGGAGCGCCGCCGGCTGCTGGAAGCCAGCCGCGCCGCCGAGCAGCGCGCCGCCGACATCCGCGCGGCCCTGGCGCGCAAGGCCGCCGAGGAATCGGCCGACAAATGGTCGCGCGAATAACTGGCAGACGCACGAGGGCCCGATGAGCAATATGCGGATGACCAGCATGCCGATGAACGAGGACATTGAACGCTTCCCCACGCTGACGCCGGCCGGCCGCGCCATGCTGGCCTTTTTGCGCGAGCACCCGTCCGCGCCGGTATTCCGCAACGAGAGCGGTAACAAGCTGCTGGCGCACGAAGTGGAGCAGGTGCGCGCCTTCGAGCAGGAGGTGGCAAGCGCTAGCGTAGGCTGGCCGCCAGGCAGCGCCCCCGACTGGGTGGACGGATTCCTGCGCGCCGCGTTCGAGACCGTGCCGCACTACCGCCAGCTCGGCTCCCCGCCCAGGGAATTCAGCGCGCTGCCCACAACCTGCCGCGCCGACTTCGCCGCCGATATCGCCGCCTTCGTGCCCGACACGGCGGACGTGGCGCGCATGATCAATTTCCGCACCACCGGCACCACCGGCCATCCGCTGGTGATCGCGTCGCATCCGGTAGTGGCGGCGCGCTACCTGGCCTTCCACAAGCGCGCGCTGCGGCGCTTCGGCGTGGAGCTGGCGCACGGCGGCGGGCAAGTGGGCGTGGTACTGCTGGGCCACCAGAAGCGCTGCTTCACCTATGTGTCGGTGACGCCGACGATGGGTGAATCCGGCCTGGCCAAGATCAACCTGTACCCGGACGAATGGCGCACGCCGGACGACCGGGCCGTGTACCTGGACGCGCTGGCGCCCGAAGTCATCGCCGGCGACCCGATCTCGTTCACGGAGCTGCTGAAGCTCCCGCTCAGCACCAAGCCGCGTGCGCTGCTGTCGGTGTCCATGCTATTGCTGCCCGCCCTGCGCGCGCGGCTGGAGCAGCGCTTCGGCTGCCCGGTGCTGGACATCTACTCGCTCAACGAAGTCGGTCCGGTGGCCGTGTACGACGCCTGTGCGGGCGGCCACGTGCTGCTGCAGCCGCATCTCTACGTCGAGATCCTGGACCGCGAGGGCCGGCCCGTGCCCCCCGGCGAGCGCGGCGAGATTACCGTTACGGGCGGCTTCAACTTCTGCCTGCCGCTGCTGCGCTACCGCACGGGCGACTTCGCTTCGCTATCGTTCGGGAAGGATGCGCCGGTCCTGGTGGGCCTTTCCGGCCGCTCGCCGGTACGCTATTTCGCGTC
Organism: Massilia sp. Root418; assembly: GCF_001425265.1. Classification (GTDB taxonomy): domain Bacteria; phylum Pseudomonadota; class Gammaproteobacteria; order Burkholderiales; family Burkholderiaceae_D; genus Rugamonas. The sequence goes on along the minus strand of NZ_LMEC01000026.1, from coordinate 506,131 downwards.
CGGCAAATGGATCAACAACATCGACGTCACGCACGCTTTGCAGAACCTGCCGATCCCCCACTTCAGCTTTCACCAGCACGCCGATGGCGCCGTGGTGCTGCGCATGAGGCAGGCCTTCACGCCGTTGGGCGATGAAGCGCGGGCCGCGCTGGAGGCGCTTTTCGGCCCCGGCACGGTGACTGTGGAGCTATTGGCGGCCGACGACAAGACCGTGCAGTACTCGTCCGGCCTGGAAGGCGCGCACGCATGAACGCCTTCGAGACCGGTCTCGTGGTCGGCAAATTCAGTCCCCTGCACTTGGGCCACGAACTGCTGATACGCCGGGCAATGGCCGACTGCGCGGAAGTCATTGTCATCAGCTACGCGCTGCCCGACCTGCCGGGATGCGAACCATGGAAGCGCGAACAGTGGCTGCGCGCGCGCTTTCCGCAGGCCCGCGTGCTGGTGCTGGACGCCGCCCGCCATGCACTGCCGCACAACGATGCGGACGCGCTTGTGCACCGCGAATTCGTCGGCCAGCTTTGCCAGGACGTGCTGGAAACCACCGTCGACGCCGTGTTCACCAGCGAAGAATACGGCGACGGCTTTGCCGCCGAGCTGGCGCGCTATTTCACGCGCAGCACTGGCAAACACACCGAGGTACGGCATGTGAGCGTGGATCAGGCACGCAAGGCCGTTCCGGTGTCCGGCACGCTGGTTCGTAGCGACCCGCACGCCCACCGTGCCTTGCTGTCGCCCGAGGTGTACGCCAGCTTCGTGCAGACAGTATGCTTCCTGGGCGGCGAATCGAGCGGCAAGACCACCATGGCCGAAACCATGGCCGCGCGGCTGGAAACTGCGTGGGCGGCCGAGTACGGACGCGAACTGTGGGTGGAGCAGGGCGGCGGGCTTGCCTACCGCGACATGGTGCGCATCGCCGAAGTGCAGCACCGGCGCGAGGACCGCCAGCGCCAGCTGGCGCGCCGCTACCTGTTCTGCGACACGTCGGCGCTCACCACTTTGTTTTATTCGCACGCCATGTTCGGCCGCGCAGAGCCGGCGCTGGAGCGGCTGGCGGAGCGCCAGTACAACCACCTATTCCTCTGCGCGCCGGACTTTGAATTCGTCCAGGATGGCACCCGCCGCGAGCCGGCATTCCGCCAGCGCCAGCACAGCTGGTATCTGGCCGAGCTGGCGCGGCGCAGCATTCCTTACGTGCTGCTGGAAGGTCCGCTGGCGCGGCGCATCGCCACTGTGCTGCGGGCGCTCAAATGAAAAAGCCCCGTGGGGAGCACGGGGCTTTAGGGGGAAGGAAGCTTAACAGCAGCCGCCGCGCTTGCCGGCGCCGCCGTAGCGCGCTTCCTGGCGCTCGCGGAAGAACTCCTCGTAGCTCATCATGGGCAGATCCGGATGGGTCTTTTCATGGTGCGCCACGTAGGTGTCGTATTCGGGCAGGCCCACCATCAGGCGCATGCTTTGCCCGAGATAGCGGCCGGCCTGGACCAGTTCCTGGAACATTACTGCACCGCCGGCATGAGTTGCGCCGCGCTTTCCTGCACGGTCGGCTTGGCGCTGGCGCGGGCCCGCAGCGCGGTGCGCACGCCGAACACCAGCACGCTCAGCACCACCACCATGAAGAAGCCTGCCAGCGACGCGTCCAGATAGTCGTTGAAGACGATCTGCTGCATCTGCGCCATGGACTTGGCCGGTGCCAGCACCTTGTCTTCGGCAATCGCGGCCGAGTACTTGGCGGCGTGGGCCAGGAAGCCGATCTTCGGATTGGCGTCGAAGATCTTCTGCCAGCCGGCAGTCAGGGTGCACAGCAGCAGCCATACGGTCGGCGCCATGGTCACCCAGGCGAAGCGGGCGCGCTTCATCTTGAATAGCACGCAGGTCGCCAGGATCAGCGCGATACCGGCCAGCATCTGGTTGGCGATGCCGAACAGCGGCCACAGGGTGTTGATGCCGCCCAGCGGATCGACCACGCCCTGGTACAGGAAGTAGCCCCACGCGGCCACGCACAGCGCGGTGGCCAGCAGGCCTGCGAACACGTTCTTGGAATCCTTCATCGACGGCACCATGGCGCCCAGCAGATCCTGCAGCATGTAGCGGCCGGCGCGGGTGCCCGCGTCCACGGCGGTGAGGATGAACAGCGCCTCGAACAGGATGGCGAAGTGGTACCAGAAGGCCATCATGGCCTTGCCGCCGATGACGTTGGACAGGATATGGGCCATGCCCACGGCCAGCGTCGGTGCACCGCCGGCGCGCGAGATGATGGAATGCTCGCCCACGTCCTTCGCGGTTTGCACCAGCACGTCCGGCGTGATGTGGAAGCCCCAGCCCGAGATCACGGCGGCTGCCGCTTCGGGCGTGGTGCCCAGCAGGGCGGCCGGCGCGTTCATGGCGAAGTAGATGCCCGGGTCAATGGTGGACGCGGCCACCAGCGCCATGATGGCAACGAACGATTCCATCAGCATGGCGCCGTAGCCGATAAAGCGGGCATGGGCTTCGTTCTCGATCATCTTGGGGGTGGTGCCGGACGAGATCAGCGCGTGGAAGCCGGAGACGGCGCCGCAGGCGATGGTGATGAACAGGAAGGGGAACAGGTTGCCCGACCAGACCGGGCCGGTGCCGTCGATGAACTTGGTCACGGCAGGCATTTGCAGGTACGGCGCCACGATCACGATGCCCAGCGCCAGGCCGACGATGGTGCCGATCTTGAGGAAGGTGGACAGGTAGTCGCGCGGCGCCAGCAGCAGCCACACGGGCAGCACGGAGGCGATGAAGCCGTAGCCGATCAGCATCCAGGTCAGTTCGGTGCCGGTGTAGTTGAACATCGGCGCCAGCGCCGGATTCTCCTGCACGTACTGGCCGCCGACGATGGCCAGCATCAGCAGCACGAAGCCGATAATGGACACTTCGCCGATGCGGCCCACGCGGATATAGCGCGAGTACACGCCCATGAACAGCGCGATCGGGATGGTGGCCATGACGGTGAAGCTGCCCCACGGCGAACCGGTCAGCGCTTTCACCACGATCAGCGCCAGCACCGCCAGGATGATGACCATGATCATGAAGGTGCCCAGCAGCGCGATATTGCCCGGAATCGGGCCCAGCTCGGACTTGATCAGGTCGCCCAGCGACTTGCCGTCGCGGCGCATGGAGATGAACAGCACCATGAAGTCCTGCACGGCGCCGGCGAACACCACGCCGGCCAGGATCCACAGCATGCCGGGCAGGTAGCCCATCTGCGCGGCCAGCACGGGGCCGACCAGCGGGCCGGCACCGGCGATGGCGGCAAAGTGGTGGCCGAATAGCACATACTTATTGGTGGGAACGTGGTCCAGGCCATCGTTGAACTTGTAGGCCGGGGTCATGCGGTTCTTGTCCAGGCTCATCACCTCCTTGGCGATGAACAGGCTGTAGAAGCGGTAGGCGATCAGGTAGATGCAGACCGCCGCGATGACGATCCAGATGGCGCTGATGGCTTCGCCGCGCTTGAGCGCGATGACGCCGAGGGCGCCCGCGCCGGCCAGCGACAACGCCGCCCAGCCGAGCTTGCGTAGGAGTGCTTGCATATTTTTCCTCCGGGAGATAACTGTAATTTTCGTAGGGCGGGTCAGGCGCAGCCGTAACCCGCCATGAGCCGCCGAGACGCATGGCGGGTTACGGCTGCGCCTAACCCGCCCTACGAGACCTTTTCGGCTTATGGCTAGTATTCAGGAAGTAAATAACTGTCACAAGCGCAGCACTACGCAGATAGACTACGTACTAATACGGAGCGCCTGGCGGCCCCCGCAACGTACAATCCGCCTCATCGCCCTGGAAACGAGCTCGGACACCCACTATGAAGCTGCGCCAAAAAGTCATTTTCCTGGCCATCACGCCGCTGATCCTGGCCTTGTGCGCCATTGCGCTGGCCGTGCGGCACCAGGCCAACGTGCTGGCCCAGCAGCAGCGCGGCACCATCCAGCAAGCCTACCTGGCCAGCAAGGAGGCCGAGCTGGAGCACTACGTCACCCTGGCCACGCACTCCATCTCGCGCCTCTACCAGTCCGGCGCCAGGGACCAGGCCAGCATGGACGAAGCCAAGCGCATCCTCGGCTCGCTCAGCTTTGGTGATGACGGCTATTTCTTTATCTATGACCTGAAAGGCAACTCCCTGATGCATCCGCGCCAGCCCGAGCTGGTGGGGCAGAACCTGTGGGAACTGAAGGACCAGAACGGCACCCCCACCATCCAGCGCCTGCTGCAGCGCGCCCAGTCGGGCGGCGGCTACGAGCGCTACTACTGGGTAAAGCCGTCCAGCCACCAGCCGGCGCCCAAGCTCGGCTACGTGATCATGCTCAAGGAGTGGGGCTGGATGCTGGGCACCGGCATCTACCTGGACGACGTCGACCGCGCGCTGGAGAAGGTGGACACCCAGCAGCGCGCCAACATCCAGAACACCATGCTGTGGATCACCGGCATTGCCATCCTGGCCGCGCTGGTGGTAGCCGGCGCGGGCGTGGCGCTCAACATCAGCGAGCTGCGCGTGGCGGACGCCAAGCTCAAGGCGCTGGCGCAGCGCGTGGTGGAATCGCAGGAGGAGGAGCGCGCCCGCCTGTCGCGCGACCTGCACGACGGCATTTCGCAGTGGCTGGTGTCGATCAAGCTGCAGATCGAGGCCGGCATCATCCGGCTCGGCCACGTCAAGCCCGTCAGCGGGCCGGGGCCGGACCAGTGCGCCGCCGCGCAGGGCGTGTTCGAACACGCCGCGGAACAGCTCAACAACGTGCTGGGCGAAGTGCGCCGCATTTCGCACAACCTGCGCCCGGCGCTGCTGGATGACCTGGGCTTGGCCGCCGCGCTCAGCCACCTGACCGAGGAATTCCGCCTCAGCAGCGACGTGCCCATCGTGTTTTCCGCCGAGGGCAGCACCGAAGACCTGCCCGAAGTGGCCAATACCGTGCTGTTCCGCATCGCCCAGGAAGCGCTCACCAACATCGAGCGCCACGCCGGCGCCAGCCATATCGAGATCAGCCTGACCGGGGCCGACCGCGCCGTGACCCTGCGCATTGCCGACGACGGCCACGGCTTCGACGCCGACAGCATCGCCGTCCACCCCAAGCGCGGCATCGGCTTACGCAATATGATGGAGCGCATGGAAGCGATAGGCGGGCAATTCTCCATCTCGTCCTCGTCGGCCGGCACGGTACTGCTGGCCCATGTGTCCAACGAAAGTTAAAGCGATGACAATCAAGATTCTTCTGGTGGACGACCATCCCCTGGTGCGCGACGGCCTGCGCGCCCGTCTGGAAGCCGTGCCGCAGTTCGAGGTGGTGGCCGAGGCGGGCGGGGCGCAGGAAGCGCTGCAGCAGGCGCGCCACGCCAATGTGGACCTGGTGCTGATGGATATTAATATGCGCGGCGGCAACGGCATCGAAGCGACGGCCCAGTTCAGCGAGCAATTCCCCGATATCGCCGTGCTCATCCTGTCGATGCACGACAAGCTGGAATACGTGTCGCAAGCCATCCAGGCCGGCGCGCGCGGCTACGTGCTCAAGGACGCGCCCGGCAAGGACATCGTGGTGGCCATCGAGACCGTGATGTCCGGCGGCATCTACTACAGCGCCGCGCTGGCGCGCCAGCTGGCCAAGCCGCAGAACGTGGACGCCCAGCTCACCTCGCGCGAACACGAAGTGCTGCTGCACATTGCCAACGGCCAGTCCAACAAGCAGATCGCGCGCGACCTCGACCTGTCCGTGCGCACCGTGGAAACCCACCGCCTGAACATCAAGCGCAAGCTCGGCATCGAAGGGCAGGCCGAACTCATCCGCTACGCCGTGCAATTCGCCAGCGGCGCCCCCTGACGCCCGCCCCGGCGTCGGGGCGGTGCAACAATGTCACTAACAGAGCCCGCACTCTAGCGTACAGAACGTGTCCTATCTGCAATTTCTGATATATTCCTGCTCCCAGGCAATTGGAAACGCGAACCGTTGTTATTTGCGCGTCAAATAATTGCCCTGAATCAATATTTGCTCTACTATTGCATGCACTACCCACGCCGAGATTCTGATGTCCTTGTCTGACGCAAGCCCATTTCCTCTGGTGGGCCTCACAGCGGTGTCCAACGCTCAAAACGAGTGGGTGGCCCTGTCATTTCAAATTTCCGCCGTTGCCGACGAAACCCAGCTGACCACGCTGCAGACCGTGTTCGGCTATCCCGACATGGGCGCCGCGCTGGCGCCGCTGGACTTCCTCGTCACCATAAATGGCCTGCAGCAGTACGAGGTCAGCCAGCTGGCCTTCCTGCCGCCGGCGCGCACTGTGCTGCGCGTGCCGGCCGCCGCCTGCGCCAATGCCGCGATGCAGGCCAGATGCAAGCAGCTGGCCGAGGCCGGCTACCGCCTGATGGTGGACGGCGAGGCCGGCCTCGACGCCGGCAAGTGCGCCATCCGCAGCCTGGCCTTCGACTGCCGCGAAACCCTGCCCAGCGAGCTGACCATGCTCACCATGGCCGGCCCGCACCTGGCGCTCAACGTGGACACGCCGGCCCGGCTGGCAGCCTGCCGCGCGGCGGGCTTCACCCTGTTCAGCGGCGCCTACGTGCGCCACCCGCAGCGTGAAAGCAGCGCGGCCGACGGCACTTCGCGCAAGCGCCTGCTGGCGCTGCTCGGCCTGCTGGCGCGCGACGCCGACTCGCGCGAGCTGGAAATTCTGCTCAAGCAAGACCCGGCGCTGGCCTACCACCTGCTTAAAGTGGTGAATTCAGCCGCATTCGCGCCCAAGTCCCCCATCCACAGCTTCGGCCAGGCCATCAACGTGCTGGGCCGGCGCCAGCTGCAGCGCTGGCTGCAGCTGCTGCTGTATGCGCGCCAGCAGGACGACGGCGGCGCCAATGCCTTGCTGCCGCTGGCGGCCGTGCGCGCGGCGCACATGGAAGCGCTGGCCAAGGCGCGCGGCGGCGACCGCGACCAGCAAGACATGGCCTTCGTGGCCGGCGTGTTCTCGCTGCTCGACGTGCTGCTCGACATGCCGATGACGGAAATCGTCAGCGCACTCAGCCTGGACCTGGACGTGGTCATGGCCCTGCTGGACCGCGCCGGCCCCATGGGCGACATGCTCACGCTGGCGGAGCAGGACATGCCCGACGCCAGCGCCCTGCACGACCTGGGCGTGGACCACGAAACGCACTGGCGCAGCCTGCTGCAAGCCTGCCACTGGGCGATCCAGGTGAGCAGGAACCTCTAGCCATGCTGGCCCATCCGGTTTCCGACTTCCTGGGCAGCAGCGCCGCCCTGTGCGACGCGGTGCTGCGCTTGCGCGGCGCGGCCCTCACGGAAGAACTGGGCCGCATCGCGCGCAGCGTGGTGCACTCGCCGCAGGGGCGCTACCTGCCGCCCGGCACGGAAGGCCTGGAAGCCTGGGCGGGCGGCCTGGTGCAGGAAATCCGCTTTGAAAACCAGAGCTTCGGCCGCTTCGAAGTGGCCGGCCGCAGCGACTACACCGACGCCGAGCGCCAGCATCTGGCCAGCCTGGCGGCGCTGGCCGGCAGCGTGCTGCAAGTGCACTCCATCGCCCAGCGCAGCACGCATGCCTACGTGCAGGTGGAAGCGCAGCTGCAGCACCAGTCCCAGATCCTGGACCAGATCCACGAATCGGTGCTGACGATGGACATGAACGGCTTCGTCACCAGCTGGAACAAGGGCGCCGAGCGCCTGTTCGGCTACACCCCGGTGGAAGCGGTGGGGCGCAACATCCTGTTCCTGTACGACGACGAAGACGTCGGCTTTGCCGACCCCTTCCTGGAACACGGCGGGCGCCTGATGGAAGTGCGGCGCAAGAAAAAATCCGGCGAGGTATTCTGGGCCAGCCTGTCGCTGTCCACCCTGCACGACGTGGACGGCAAGCCCACCGGCATGATCGCCTACCTGACCGACATCACCGAGCGCAAGCTGGCCGAAGAGCGCATCCACCACCTGGCCTACTACGACGCGCTGACCGGCCTGCCCAACCGCACCCTGCTCACCAAGCTGGTGGACCAGGCCCTCACGGTGGCCCAGCGCAGCAAGCTGCACGGCTGCGTGCTGTTCATCGACCTGAACCGTTTCAAGCTGATCAACGACACCCTGGGCCGGCGCATCGGCGACGCCCTGCTCAAGGAAGTCGCCGCGCGCTTCCGCCTGGTGCTGCGCGACCAGGACCTGGTGGCGCGGCTGGGCGGCGACGAATTTGCCGTCGGCCTGTTCGACATCGGCCAGCACTACGAGGCGAGCCGCGTGGCGCACAAGCTGCTGGCCGCGCTGAACGAGCCCTTCATGGTGGACGGGCACGACCTGCGGGTCGGGGCCAGCATCGGCATCAGCGTCTACCCGCAAGACGGCGCCGACGCCGAAACCCTGCTGCGCCTGGCCGACATCGCCATGTACCGCGCCAAGCAGGGCGGCGACTCGGACGCCGAGCACGTGGCCTTCTACAGCCGCGACATGAACCAGGGCATGCAGGAGCGCATGCGCATCGAATCCGGGCTGCGGCAAGCGCTCGGCAACGGCCAGCTTGAACTGCACTACCAGCCCAAGTTCTCCATCGCCGACAGCAAGATCATCGGCGCCGAAGCGCTGGTGCGCTGGCGCCATCCCGAGCGCGGCCTGGTGCCGCCGGCCGAATTCATCCCGCTGGCCGAAGCCACCGGCCTGGTGGTGCAGGTTGGCGAATGGGTGCTCGAAGCGGCGTGCGCACAGGCGCAAAGCTGGAAAGACGCCGGCCTGCCGCCGATCCGCCTGGCCGTCAACGTCTCCGCGCGCGAATTCACCTCGGCGCTGCCGGGGCGGGTGAAAGAAACGCTGGAGCGCTACGGGCTGGAACCGTCGTGGCTGGAGCTGGAGATCACCGAAAGCACGCTGATGCACAACATCGACCGCGTGATCGGCATCATGGACCGCATCACCGCGCTGGGCGTGACCCTGTCGCTGGACGACTTTGGCACCGGCTACTCCAGTTTGTCCTACCTGAAACGCTTCCCGATCGACACGTTAAAGATCGACCGCTCCTTCACCACCGGCATCCCGAGCGACGCCAGCGACTGCGCCATTGCCAGCACCATCATCAGCATCGCGCAGCAGCTCAACCACAAAGTGATCGCCGAAGGCGTGGAAACGGTAGAGCAGCTCGCGTTCCTCAAGCACAGCGGCTGTGACGAAGTGCAAGGCTACCTGTTCTCCAAGCCCTTGCCGGCGGAGCAGTTTGAAAAAGCGCTGCGGGAAGACTGGCTGGCGGAAGGGCGGTAATTCTGTATAATGCTGGCACCCAGGAAGCGTGGCCGAGTGGTTGAAGGCAGCAGTCTTGAAAACTGCCGACGGGTTAAACTGTTCGTGAGTTCGAATCTCACCGCTTCCGCCAGAACAATTAAAAACGGGCTCCCCTGCGGGAGCCCGTTTTTAATTGCTCGGACGGAAACGGTGAGATTCGAAGACGTAGCCCCCTAAGGGGGGCGAGGCTATCCGAATCGCCCATCTGCTGCGCGCTGCGCGCGCAGCTCCGCGCGCCGACGGCGCGCGATCACATCCCCATTTCACTTCTCGACGAACCCGACGTCCCATCCCATGAAGCAAATCCTATCGCTCTCAAGGCAGCTCGGGCCGCTTCTTCAAGGGGCGCGGAAGTCGGCAGGCCTGTCGCAAACGCAACTGGCGCAGTGCTTGGGCGTCAGCCAAAGCCGCATCTCGGCGATGGAACTGGAGCCGGGCACAATCAATGTCGACCAGCTCCTCGCACTGCTCGCCGCATTGAATCACGAGGTGCTGGTGCAACCGAAGAATCGTATCGACGAAGAGCGTGGCTCAAACACGCCGGAATGGTAATCCATGGGCCGCAAACCGAAGTTGCGGTCGCTGTCGGTTTGCAGTAACGGCGAACGTGTCGGCGTCTGGACTATCCCGGCCCGTGGCGAAACCCAGTTTCGTTACGATAAAGCGTGGCGCGAGTCAGTCGTAGGACGGCCTTTGTCGCTGTCACTGCCATATACCGGCGACCTGCCTTTGCGAGGTGAGGTCGCCTGCAATTTCTTCGACAACCTGCTTCCTAATAGCGAGCCGATCCGCAAGCGCCTGGCGTCGCATTTCAAGCTGGCGTCCATCGATGCGTTCACCTTGCTGCGGGCCGCTGCCGAGCAGGGCGCACAGGAGTATGGTTGAGCGTTTCATCGTCGGCAATGCAACCTATTTCCGACGCGGAAACGCATGCAGCACGTTTGATCGATGTCATTGACAGCTGCGCGGGAGCGGCCGAACATAGCCTGATGAATGCCGCTACCGACCAAGCCTATCTGGACGCCAAGCTGGAGAGCTTCTCCACCAAAGTGTTGGGCGAGGTGCGCGCCATCGTTGCTGAACAAGCTGACAGGCAAAAGTCTTTTGAACTGCGCGTAGAGGGCGGCCTGAAAGACTTGCGGGAAGAGATGGGCAAGTTCACGTCGACGCAAGACAAAAGATTTGCGGAGTTCTCAGCATCCCAAGACAAGAAATTCGAACAATTTTCCGCAGCCCAGGAGAGGAAATTCGAAGAATTCTCCGCAGCGCAGGACAGGAAATTCGAAGAATTCTCCGCAGCCCAGGACAAGAAATTCGAGGAATTTTCCGTAGCCCAAGACAGGAAGTTCGAAGCGTTCGCTGCCGCCCAAGACAAGAAATTTGACGATTTCACCGTAACCATGGTGCGGAAATTTGATGAGTTCACCGCCACGCAAAACAAGAAGTTCGATGAATTCACCGCCAGCCAGCGCATTCAATTCGCCGAAGCCAACGCCCTGCTGCAAACGAACACCGCCAATTCCTTCAAGTGGATGATGGGCTCCGTGGTGGCGATGTGCGCCGTCTGGATAGGCAGCGTCAATCTGATCGTCAGCAGGCCGGCGGCCACGCCGGCGCCGATCGTGATCTACGCCCAAGCCGCGCCGGCGGCGCTGGCGCCGCCCGCAATCGCTGTGCCGCCGGCAGCCCGCTAATCAGCCCTGTTCTCCACCGCCGGTGCCGTGAGACAATTCGGCTTTGCAACTCACCGGATAGAAAAACATGAGCCGATCCCACCACCGCGCCAACCGGCGCCAGCGCAAGAAAATGCACCTGGGCGAATTCCAGGAACTCGGCTTCATGGTCGACGCCAAGCTGGCGGCAGGCCAGGACGAAGCGCAGCGCGACAGCCTGCTGTACCGCTTCCTGCTGGAAGCCATCGAGGCCAACGGCCTGGCCTTCGGCGGCGGCATGAACAGCGACTTCAGCGGCTTCGTGGTGTCCGACAAGGCCTACGGCAAAGTGGAAGAGCGCCACCGCGAGCTGGTGCGTGCCTGGCTGGAAGGGCAGGACGCGCTGCAGCAAGTCCAGGTGGGCGAGCTGCGCGATGCGTGGTACGGCTGGGGCTAAGTCTGCTGACGGCGGCTACAGCCTGATGGTCCCTTCGATCGAATCATCCAGGGTCTGCCCGACAACGGCGCCGACCAGCATCTTGGCGCCGGCCACGGCGTCGCCGTGCTTGTTGTCCCAGTAGTAGCCTTCCACCGGCCGCACCTGGATCACTGTGATGCGCGGGTCGTTCTCGCCTTCGGTGAACCAGGTCTTCAGCGTGAAACTCCACAGTTCCTTGATCATCGCCGGGTCGCGCGAGATGACCGCGTGGCCGTCGAAGTACAGAAAGCCTGAATGGTGCGAGCCCTGGAAGTACAGGCGCACGGCCGGATTGGCGGCGATGTCTTGGTTGTGGTGGCTGTCGTCGGCGCTGAGGAACCACAGGTTGCCCGCTTCGTCGACCTTGAGCGGGCTCATGGGAATGACGCGGTTTGCGGTGCAGAAGAAGCCCGCCTTGGCTTCCTCGACGGTGTCCTTGATGCGTTTGACGGCTTCGCTGCCCGTCAGGTCCTGGCGGTTGTGTTCCGGCTGATTGCGGTTGATGCTGTCCATTGCGTTCTCCTGAAATTGCCCAGGCCTTATGCCTCGGCTGTCCAGGTCAAATGCTAGGCGCGATTGCGTTGGCGCACTGTGTGCTGGCTAACCTTGCGGCACTGCTCAGTAGACTCAGTAGACTCAGTAATCGAACTTTGTGCTGCGCGCGCCCTTGTTGAGCCTGGCCGCGCGTGCCGCCTCGGCCTCCGCCTCGCGCGCCGCCTTCTCGGCCGCCTTGGCCTGGCGCGCCTCCTCGGCCTGCTGCTTGCGCACGGCATATTGTTCGTCCAGGCGGCGCTGGCTGCGCAGCCGCTCCAGGCAATCCTGGAAGAAACTGATCCTTTGCAGCATGGCCGCCAGCCACACTAGGCCGATCACGATCAGCACCAGCGTGTAGGCGCTCTGCCAGGCGGCGAAGTTCTGGTCGAGGGCGGGGAAGATGGGGCGGGCACGTTCCAGGCAGACCTGGCCGAACAGCGACAGGCAGGCTGCCAGCAGCCCAAGCACGACAGTTTGCGCAATCTGCCAGCCAGTGGTCTTCAATCGCTGGTCGAGCAAAGCTTGGGTGTCGGATGCGTACGTCATGGAGCAGTGTGGGTAAATCGGTACTAAGATGTCAGCAATCATAATTATGTCACTATTGTTCCCAAAAGCAAACTAAGTTGCCGTAATGAATTTAACGACTCACTGACCTGGAGCAATATATGCAGATCGCCGTCTTCAGCGCCCAGTCCTATGACCGCCGTTTCCTGGACGAGGCGCTGGCGCGCCGGCCGGCATTCGCGGAGGTGACGCTGCACTATTTCACCGAAGCGTTGTCGATGCAGTCGCTGGCGCTCGCGCAGCATTGCGGCGCCGTGTGCGTGTTCGTCAACGATGTACTGGACGCGCAGGTGCTGGGGGCGCTGGCGCAGCAGGGCGTGCGCGCGGTGCTGCTGCGTTGCGCGGGCTACAACAATGTGGACGTGGCGGTCGCCGTACGGCTGGGCCTGTTCGTGGCGCGCGTGCCCGGGTACTCGCCGGAAGCGGTCGCCGAGTTCACGCTGGCGCTGGTGCTGACCCTGAACCGCCACACCCACCGCGCTTATGCCCGCGTGCGGGAAGGCAACTTCGCCTTGGATGGCCTGCTGGGCAGCAACCTGCATGGCAAGACGGTGGGCTTGATCGGACTGGGCAAGATCGGCATGGCGGCGGCGCGCATCTTCCACGGTTTCGGCTGCCGCGTGCTGGGCCATGATCCGGCGCCGCCGGATGCGTTTGGCGCAGTGGGCGAGGCGGTGGCGCTTGCCGAACTGCTGGCCGGGTCGGACATCGTCTCGCTGCATTGCCCGTTGCTGCCCGCCACGCATCACCTGATCGGCGCGGCGGCGCTGGCGCAGATGAAGCCGGGCGCCATGCTGGTGAATACCTCACGCGGCGGCCTGCTCGACACGCCGGCCGTGATCGAGGCGCTCAAGTCGCGCCGCCTGGGCGCGCTGGCGATCGACGTGTACGAGCAGGAGAGCGAACTGTTCTTCCACGACCATTCAGCCGACATCATATCGGACGACGTTTTCCAGCGCCTGCTGACCTTCCCGAATGTACTGGTCACCGGGCACCAGGGATTCTTTACCGAGGAGGCGCTGCGGGAGATCGCCGAGACCACCCTGGACAATCTGGATTGCTACATGCAAGGCGCCGCTTGCCCGAACCTCTGCCTGCCGGCTTAGCGTTAATCGGCCGTCCTTGGCCATTTCATTGCTTGATCCACACGTGCATGAGCGTTTCTCCCGCCTGCATTAAAATGGGGTAATGATTTCTTTACAAGACGATGTCCTGGCCGCCTTGCGGGGCGCCACAGCGAACCGCCACGCGCTGCTGGACCAGGCCATGCCGCTGGCGCGCACTGCGCCAACGCTGGACGACTACCACGAGCATCTCTGTCTGCTGCGGCCTTGGCTGGCCGGCATTGCCATCGAGGCCGCGCGCCACAGCGACGGCCCGCAGGACCCGCGCCTCCTGCCGCCGTTGGACCGGCTGGCGTCACTGGATGCCGATCTCGCCGACCACGCCAAGCTCGCCAACCACGCTGAATACGCTGAACACGCTGAATACGCGGACCGCGGCGGCCGCGCAGGCCACGCCGATCGCGCCGCCATAGCCGGCCAGACCTGCCTCGCAGGGGCAGCCTCGCCGAACGCCGCCGCGCCGCAACCCGCCGCCCCGCCAACTATGGCCGCTATCGCATTGGACGGCAGCGCCGCGTGGCGCTGGGGCGTGGCCTACGTGGTGGAAGGCTCGCAGCTGGGCGGCATCGTGCTGCACCGCCGCCTGTCGGCCAGCCTCGCGCCGCATCCCCTGCGCTACCTGCACGGCGGCGGCGTCCCGCCAGGCCCGCGCTGGCAGCTGTTCCTGACGCGGCTGCGTGCCGAGGTGACCGCCCCGGCCGATATCGCGCAAGCGTGTGCCGGCGCCTGCGCCGCGTTCGACGCGCTGATTGCCCGGCTGCCCCAGGGCCGGCACACCAGGCAGGCGGTGGCGGCGTGACCGCGCAAGTGGACCTGGCCAACTGCGCCAGCGAACCCATTCACATTCCGGGCAGCATACAACCGCAGGGCGCACTGCTGGCGTTCGACCTGCAGGGCCGCCTGGCCGCGTGGAGCGCCAACGCCGCCGCGCTGCTGGACCTGGTGCCGCAGCCCGGCGCAGCCTTCGACAGCCTGGGCCTGGACAGCGAGGTGACAGGCCTGCTGCGCGCGGCCCTGGCCGACCAGGCCGACGGCGCCACGCCGCCCGCCATGGCCGACGTGGCCCGCGCCGGCCGTACTTTCGACTGCGTGGTGCACGGCTACGGCGGGCGCGTGATCGCAGAATTCGAAGTGCGCCATGCACCCAGCAACGAGGTGGCGGCGTTCGCGCTGCGCGCACATGCCGCCATCGGCCAGCTGAAGCGGCAGAAATCGCTGGTGGCGCTGATGCAGCTGGTGGCCGAGCAGGTGCGTGAAATCACCGGCTTCGACCGCGTGATGGGCTACCGCTTCCGGCACGACGACAGCGGCGACGTGGTGGCCGAGGCGGTGCGCGAAGACTTGCCGCGCTACCTGGGCCAGCGCTACCCGGCCGGCGACATCCCGGCGCAGGCACGCCGCCTGTACACCATCAACACGTTGCGCCTGATCGCCGACGTGGGCTACCAGCCGGTGCCGCTGCTGGGGATGGCGGACGGCGATGAACAGGGGCCGCTGGACCTGAGCCACAGCATCCTGCGCAGCGTTTCGCCGATCCACATCGAGTACTTGCAGAACATGGGCGTGGGCGCGTCCATGAGCGTGTCCATCGTCGTCAACGGGCGCTTGTGGGGGCTGGTGGCCTGCCACCACATGCAGCCGCGCCATGTGCCGTATTCGGTGCGCATGGCCTGCGACGTGCTGGCCCAGGTGCTGGCCGCGCACGTGCAAAGCACCGACGCGCGCGAACGCAGCGAACTGACCGACCGCGGCGCGGCCCTGCGCACCGAACTGATAGAAACGCTGCTGCACGAGGATGACGTGCTGCTGGCGCTGCAGCGCCACGCGCCCGAGCTGTGTGCGGTGCTGGAAGCGGGTGCGCTGGTATTTGCGCAGCACGGCAAGCTGGTGGTGTACAGCGGCGACGGCAATCCCGTGGACGAGGCGCTCGCTGCCCGCATGGTGGCGTCGCTGCCACCCGACAGCACGCGCCTGGTGCGCCGTGGCGGCGTGGCCGACTGGCCGGAGGACTTGCGCGGCAAGACCGGGCGCTGGGTGGGCATGCTGGCGCTGCATTTCGATCCGGCTTCCGGCGGCTGGCTGCTGGCGTTGCGTCCCGAGCAGGTGCAGACCGTGCGCTGGGGCGGGCGTCCCGACAAGACGCTCAGCTTCGGCCCCAACGGCGTGCGCCTGACGCCGCGCGGCTCTTTCGACGAATGGGTGGACCTGGTGCACGGCAGCGCCGACCCGTGGGAGGATGGTCACCTGCTGGTGGCCGAGCAGCTGCTGGCGGAGATGCACCGCGCCTGCATGGCGCGCCACGCGGAGCTGGAGCGCGCCCGCATGCAGCTGCTGGCCATGCTGGGCCATGACTTGCGCGACCCGCTGCAATCGATCACCATGGCCGCCAATGTGCTGCAGCACGGCGCGCAGCCGCACCAGCTGGGGCAGCGCATCCAGCGCTCCAGCGGCCGCATGCAGCGCCTGATCAGCCAGGTGCTCGACATGAGCCGGCTCGACAGCGGCATGGGCCTTGGCCTGCGCTTGCGCGAGGCGGACCTGAGCCGTTTACTGGAGGACTTGCTGGACGAGTCGCGCCTGGCGCATCCGGGCGTGGTCTACGAGGCGGACATTGCGCCTGCCGTCACGGCCGACGTGGACGCGGACCGCATGGAGCAGGTGGTGAGCAATTTGCTGAGCAACGCGCGCCACCACGGCGTGGCGGGCATGCCGGTGCACGTGGCCCTCGCGCTGGCGCCGGACGGCGAGCAGGTGACGATCGCGGTGCGCAACCACGGCTCGCAGCTGGCTGCAGAAACAGAGGCGCTGCTGTTCAATCCCTTCAAGCGCATCTCGCTGCAAAATCCGAACAACCGCACCGGCATGGGCCTGGGGTTGTACATCGCGTCGCGCATCGCCGAGGAACACCAAGGCAGCATCGCCTACCGCTACGAGGCGCCGCACGTGGTGTTCAGTGTCGCCTTGCCGCGCAAGGGCGGCAAGCCGCAGCAGTAGTCAGGCGAAGATCGCCCAGTTGCGCTGCTGCGTGGCCAGGTCGGCCGCTTCGTGCTCGGCGCAGTCGATGCGGATAAACGATATCGGCAGCGGCGCGTTGACCAGCGCGCAGTGGTGTGGCGTTTCGGCACCCGGATACTTGTTCGCTTCGAAGTAGCGGCACGACGGGCAGGCCCGCAGCGCCGGAAAGCGCTCGGACTTCTGCAGTTCGGCGATCAGCTTGAGCAGCCCTGTCAGCATCTGCACCTGCATGGCGGGGGGCAGGGCGGCTGCGGCATCGTCGGCGAAGCTGAGGGCGCCGCCGATGCGCTCGGCCACGGCATGGCCGCCGGCGGTCAGGAACAGGGCCGTGGCGCGCCCGTCATCCTCGGCGCGGGCCTTGCGCACCAGGCCCTTGGACACCAGCGAGGCCACCGAGTCGCTGGCGCTGGCGGCCGATATGGACAGCTGCGCCGCCACCCACGACAGCCGCACGCCATGCGGACGCGCATGCAGCAGCTGCAGTATCTCGGTCTGGGCCGGATTCAAGTTCTCGCTGGTGGCAAATTCCCACACGCCCGAACGCATCACGCTGGCGATACGCGCGATGGCCGTGATAATGCGCGCCGATACGTCCGGCGTGCCATCCCATGGGGTTTCGGGTTTGATGTCCATGCGGCGAATTATAAACCCCTTTGCAGTCTTGTAAAGGAGTCCTAATCAAGTCGGGCAAAAAAAACGGGGGCGGAGGGAGCCGCCCCTAAAAACCAGTGGAGGTCTCTACTGGATGTTCAGGGCCACGTCGTCGACCAGGAAGGAGGTCTGCACGGTGGAACCCTCTATGCCTTCAAAGTGGATACGCACGGTCTGGCCCTTCCAGGCGTCTAGGCTGAAGGACTTCTGCGCGTAGCTGCTGCTCTTGTTCAGGTTGGAGTAGGTAGCCAGGGTGGCCAGCACGGCGCCGGTGCTGCTGCGCACCTGCACCTTGAGCGTGTCGTAGGCCGTAGAGGTGGTGCTCTCGTCGGATGCCACCTTGAGCCAGAAACTCAGCGTGGCGCTGGCTGCGGCGGCGGGAATGGCCACCTGCTGGTACAGCGTATCCGTGTGGGCGGCACCATAGCCGTTCAGCCAGGCCTTGTAGCTGCCGCCGTGCGCGGCCTGGCCGGCGCTGTTGGTGACCACGCCGCTGCTGGCGGTCCACGACGCGGCGCCGGACTCGAAGCCGCCGTTGAGGATGAGCTGCTGCGGCTGCGGCTGCGGCTGCGGCTGCGGCTGCGGCGGGGGCGGTTCCACCACCGCGCCCTGGCTGACCCACACCGGTGCCGACCACAGGATGTTGCCGTCGTCCTGGGTCACCTTGGCGTAGTAGAAGTGCTCGCCGTTGGATGGCGTGATGGTGGTGCTGGCGGTGGACGAGAGTTGCGTGACGGTGCCGTTGCGGCCCGGGACGCCCTCGAAGATCTGCACCGTGGAAGCGGTCTTGCCGGCGCTGTTGGCGAAGTTCACCTGCAGCTGCAGGGTGCCGCTGTTGCTGAAGCGCTCGCCCATGATGTGGCCGTTGGCCGTCAGCACCAGCTGTGAGGCCTTGTCCATGGTGGCGAATACGCGCCGGGCGCGGACCGCATCCATGAAGCTGGCGTTGCTCAGCGCCGTGCCGCTGGGGATCAGCACGCC
The DNA here is from genome assembly GCF_001425265.1 of Massilia sp. Root418. Taxonomy (GTDB): domain Bacteria; phylum Pseudomonadota; class Gammaproteobacteria; order Burkholderiales; family Burkholderiaceae_D; genus Rugamonas. The sequence continues at coordinate 487,863 of NZ_LMEC01000026.1, read as the reverse complement.
GGTGCGGTTGGTATAGGACGCGCCCCAGTTGGCGCAGTGATTGTCCTGGTTGCTGCTGAAGGCGACATGGAAGCCGGCTTCCAGCGCCTTCCTGCACGCGCCCTCGTAGTTGCTGCGGCCCGTTTCGGTTTCGGTGGTGTTGGTGGAGAAGGCGGAAGTGTTCAGCACTTCGCACAGCGCCATGGCCTGGTCGCCGTCCGCGGTGTAGCCGAGCGCCACGCCGCCGGCCGCGAACTGGCCGCTGGTGGCCGGGTGGTTGAACTGGCCCAGCCAGCCGCGCTGGCGCATCAAGGTGTAGAGGGCGGCGTAGTCGCCCTTGGCGGTCGGCGTGTCGGCCAGCAGCTGGCCGTTGCTGTTGCTCTCCCAGCCCAGCAGTTCGCCGGCATTGAGGATGTTCAGGTGGCCGCCGTTGTTGATCACGCCCCATTCCTGGCCGTACAGCGCGAGGAAGCCGGGGTTGGCGCTGCTGTAGCTGCCGGCCATGGACAGGCCGGACTGGTACAGCGCCTTGGCGGCGGCTGCGTCGGCCGAGGTGTTGGTTGCGTCCGAGCCGTCGTACATGTGGTTATGCTCGGATGCCAGCAGGAAGTCCAGGCCGCGGTTCCTGGCGTAAGCGTAGGCGTCGGTCGGCCCGTAGGCAGCGCTTTGCGGCGCCTGCGCGCCGGTGCAGGAGGCCAGCGCGCCGCCGCCGTCGCTATGGTTGGTCTGGCTGTGCAGGTTGCCGAAGTAGACCGTGTAGGGCAGCGAGGCGGTGGCTGCCGCGGCGCCCTGGCGCAGGCGCTGCGGCGCGGGCCCGGCTGAATTGGCTGAATCGGCTGAATTGGCGGCACGGGCTTCCGCGCGGGCGCGGGCGGCGCTGGCCGGACCGGTGGGCAGGGCGCTGAAGGCCGGCATGGCGGGGCCGTTTCCACCGCCGACGGCCAGTTCCCATTCCTGCTCGTGCGCCTCTTCGCCTTCGGCGGCCAGCGCCTGCAGCACTGCATCCTCGGTGCTGCCTTTTACCGCGCGGCCATCCTGCGCCACGGCGCGCATGCGCACGCGGTACACGCCTTCCGGCATGGCGGCGCGGCCGTTCTGCGCGCTCCAGTCCACCAGCACCTGCACCGGCGCCTTGAACAGGCGCTCCACGCCGTGCCAGCGCTGCACGGTGCCGCCGTCCGGACCCTCCAATTCCACCAGCCAGAACACCGACTGCGGGCGCTGCACGTGCGGATAGCTGAATTCCAGCGTGAAGGTACGCGCTTCCTGCTGCGTGCCGTCCGGCGCGGGCACGGCGCGGTAGGGCACATGCAGCGTGGCCTCAAATTCGCGGTGGTCCGCTTCGGACGCGTGCGAGGCGGCGGTGCCGCCCATGGCAAGCAACAGCAGGAGGTGGTTCAGGTGATTCATGCGGGGCCCTATTAAGCATGGTGGTGCGCGCCACTATGCAGCAGGCCCGATTGCCCGACAAATTCGAATTTGCTTGGAGATTAAGAGGCAAAGCTTATAAACCGCTTCGTTTTGTCCCGTTTGGGACAGTGCTGCGGGTTCTGTCCAGAATTGAACAGAATCCGCAGAAATCAGTGAAAAATCAGACAGTCCTGGCGCGCTTCGACAGCAGCAGTTGCCGCGCCGGGGAGTGCGCGGGCGCCGGCACGGCACGCGTAGCGTCGTGTTCATGCAACGTGAACACCGCCACTGCCTCCGACAGCGCGCCCGCCTGCTGGCGCAGGCTTTCCGACGCGGCGGCGGCTTGTTCCACCAGCGCCGCGTTCTGCTGCGTCATTTCGTCGATCTGTGTAATGGCCTGGTTCACCTGTTCGATGCCCGCGCTTTGCTCCTGCGCCGCGTGCACGATGTCCGACATGATGGTGGTAATGCGGCGCACGCTGTCCACCACTTCGCCCATGGCCTTGCCCGCGTCGGCCGCCAGCACGTTGCCCGCGTCCACCTTCTGCACGCTGTCGCTGATCAGGTCCTTGATCTCCCTGGCCGCGCTGGCGCTGCGCTGCGCCAGGTTGCGCACTTCCGACGCCACCACGGCAAAGCCGCGCCCCTGTTCGCCCGCGCGCGCCGCCTCCACCGCCGCGTTGAGCGCGAGGATGTTGGTCTGGAAGGCGATGCCGTCGATGACGCCGATGATGTCCACGATCTTGCGCGAACTGTCGTTAATGGCGCCCATGGTCTGCACCACCTGTTCCACCACTTGGCCGCCCTTGCTGGCCACCGCCGTGGCGCTGCTCACCAGCTCATCGGCCTGGCGCGCGTTGTCGGCGCTCTGGCGCACGGTGGAGGTGATCTGCTCCATCGACGCGGCGGTTTCCTCCAGGTTCGAGGCCTGCGCTTCCGTGCGCGAGGACAGGTCCGAGTTGCCGCTGGCGATATCGTTGGAGGCAAAGCCGATGGTGTCGATGCTGCCGCGTACGCTGCCCACGATGTTGACCAGGCTGTCGTTCATCTCTTTCAGCGCGCGCATCAGCTGCGCGGTTTCGCTGCGGCCTTCGAGCGTAAAGCTGGCCGTCAGGTCGCCCTGCGCAATGCGCTGCGAAATCTGCACCGCGTGCTCCAGCGGCACGCTGACCGAGCGCGCGATCAGGCGCGCGACCAGCCCGGCCAGCACGATCAGGCCGAGCATGGCGGCAATCATCGTCCAGCGCGTGCTGCGCAGGCTGGCGACCTTCTCCTTCAGCATGGATTCCAGCTCCTTGCTGGCGGCCTGGTTGGCCGTGAACTGCGCGTCGATGGCCTTGGTGGTGGCCGCAACATAGTCCGTGCCGGGATAGCTCAGGGTCTCGGCGCGCACGATCTGGTCGGTGGCCAGCTGCATGGTTTTCAGCGTCAGCTCCTGCGCTTCCTGCCATTGCGCGCCCACCTTGTCCTTGATGGACGGATCGGCGGCCACCGATTTGTTGAAAGCGGTGGCGGTCTGCACGATCCTGTCGTTGACCCGCGCCGCGATGGCCGCCAGCGCCATCCTGTCCTCCAGCGATGCTTCCTGCTTGGCCAGCATGCCGGCGCCCTTGGCGCGCATCTTGCCGGTTTCCTCGGTGAGGTAGGGCAGCTGGTAGTACATGGCCTGGATCAGCTGGTAGCTGGCCAGGTCCGGGTCCAGGCTGAGGCCGAACAGGTCGCCGATCAGGTCGTTTACCACCAGCAGCTTGGGCACCAGAGCGGTGTGCGCGGCGTAGCTGTCCGGCACCGAGATGCTGCGGCTGGTAACCTGGCCGCGCAGGGTGGCCCAGTCGCGCCTGGGGGCTTCCCAGGCCTGCTCGATGGCCTTGTTGTTGAAGCTGCGGATGATGGCGTCCATCTTCTCGTACGCCTCGTCCGTCTCGCGCTGCTTGGCGTCGCGCTTTTCCTGCGCGCCCGCCACGCCGCCCAGCACCAGCGCGGCCAGGCCCCGGTGCTGCTGGGTAGTCTGGATCACTTTGAGGATGGCGGTGCTGGGCGCCAGGCCGGCGGTTTCCCGCTCCGCCGCGTCCAGCGCCTTATCTGCTTCGCGCAGGTAAAGTGCGGTCGGTATGCTGGCCAGCAGCAGGGCGATCAGGCTGAGGACAATGAATTTTTGCCAAAGCAGCAGCCGGTCTAGCCACGATTGTACGTTCACGGTGTATCCCCCCAAGGTATGCTACTTTTTCTGGCGCAACTCTTTGGATTGATTCTAAGCCTATTTCTCAGGGAAGACGAGACGTGCGTTGCAAGCGTGTTCGGCGCGCATCAGATACGGTCGCTCTCCTTGCGCACCACGCGGCCGATGATGATGCAGTCCGAACCGCGGCAAACCTTGCGGTGGTATTTGCGCTGGTCCGGATTGTCTGACGTCAGCCACCACTGGCCGGCGTCGCGCGACATGCGTTTTACTACCGGCTCACCTTCGTAATTTACAGCGAACACTACACCATCCACCGGTTTGTTGTCGGCCGTGTTGATGATGACCAGGTCATCCTCGAACAGCGACGGCTCCATGCTCTCGCCGCGCACCTTGATACCGATCAGCCGCTCCGGGTTGTAGCCGTTGCGGTCGGCCCAGTGGCGCGGCACGCTGAGGGTGCTGCCGTCATGCGTTTCCGGCTCCACCGCAAAGCCGGTGATGCCCGCCGACAGGCGCAGCTTGACCTTCTGGATCTGGTAAAAGCGCGTGTCGTCCTCCGGCGCCACCACCACCTGGGTGTACTGCGCGGGCAGCACGCCGGCCGGCGGCGCGCCGCGCTCGCGCTGGCCGATGCCTTCGTGCAGCCATTCAAACGTGACGTTCAAGGCGGCAGCCAGCTGCACCAGCGTGTGCGCTTCTGGGCCCTTCTTGCCCACCCCGTTGAGGATGCGGTTGATGGTGGGTTGCGGCACGCCGGAAGCGCGCGAGAGCGCGCTTTGCGATTCGTAACCCGCTGCTTTCATGGCTGATTCCAGCCGGCTAGAGATATCCATGGCTACACTATACATGCGTGGATAGATAAGTGCAATATTTATTCATTCACGTATTGAGTGTGTATTCATTCTCGTATATATTGTTCCCTACAGCAAGCTGAACAACCAGGAGGGCAGACAGATGATGGCAGTGGATACGATGAATAAAGACGCAATTTTCACCAGCGCGGGGCAGGCAGTGCACGTGGCGTACATGATTACCGGGCAGGAGGCGCCGCAGGACGCGCCGCTGCGCAAGATGCTGATCAGGATGCTGGAAAGCGCGGCCAATCCCGGCACCGAGCAGCGCGCCTGGCTGGAGCAGCTGCGCGGCCAGAGTTCGCGCCGCGTCAATTTTGCGGGACTCAGCCCGCTGGAGGTGCGCGCCCAGTGCGCGCTGATCGTGCATGCGGTGAAGAGCAAGCTGCCGCGCATGGAGACCTGGGCGCTGCAGGCGCGCTACGGCCATACCGAAGTGGAGGACGGGGAGGGCAGCCGCCGTTTCGCCTTCTCGGCCGAGCGCATCGAGGCGATCAAGGGGCTGTCGGACTGGCTGGCGCCATCCTTCCCGGCGGTGAAGCCGTTCGCGGTGGACTGCATGATCGGCAAGCTGTATGCGAACCACCAGAAGATGGAAATCAGCTTCCGCGAGCTGGCGGGCAATTTCGGCGGCAACCATATGACGTATGCGCGCGCCTTTGACAAGATCCGCACCCGCCTGCGTGAACTGGAGCAGGTGGCGCTGGACCGCCTGGAGCCGTACCTGCGCGAGCAGGGCGTGGTCGGCGACTTTTTTGAATAATTTTTGAAAAAGGGCTTGACGGCGTGTTACAGCGCCTATATGATTCAGTCATCATCGCAGTAATTGCAACCAAAGCTCGCCTAAGCGGGCTTTTTTATTTCCCCGTCCGGTTTTGTCGCACGGGGTTTTTTTTCGCCTCAGGAGTGTGCGGCATGAGTGAACCATTACAAACCATAGAACAGCTGCACGAGGCGATCCGCGCCGGCCTCGCCGCCAAGCTGCACGACGTGCCCACCGTGGCGCATTATCCCGCCAGCGGCGCCGCACCGGCGCTGCCTGCAGTGCTGATCGAACTGGCGCAACTGGCTGCGGCGCGCGATCCGGGCAATGGCGAAATGGGCCTGCTGGCGCGCTTCCAGGCCCGCATCGTGTGCGACGCGGCGGCTGCCGGCGCGGCGCTGCAGGTGCGCGCCCTGGCGGCGCGGCTGGCGTTGGCCGTCCACCACGAAACCTGGAACCTGGCCATCGGCGCCGCGCAGTTCGTGCAGGCCTCGCCCGCGCTGGACGCGGAGCTCGCCGCGGCGGGCCAGCTGGCATGGCTGCTGGATTGGACCCACGAGATCGACCTGGGCCAGCCCGCGTGGCCGTATGAAGACAGCAGCGGCGCGGCCCTGATGCTGGGACTGGAGCCGGACACCGGCACGGGCCGCGAGGCGCAATACTGGCCAGCCGGCGCCGCGCCGGCGGTCTCGATCTGAGGGAGGCGGCATGGACTACGCAATAGCGGAACTGGACCGCCGCCTAGCCGCGCTGATACAGGCCGGCACGGTGGCCGAAGTGGACCACGCCAACGCGCGCTGCCGCGTGCAGGTGGGGCCGTGGATCTCGGCCATGCTGCCCTGGCTGAGCCTGGGCGCGGGCGAGGCGCGGCACTGGCGCGCGCCCTCGGTGGGCGAGCAGGCGCTGATCGTGGCGCCTTCCGGTGAGCCGGCGGGCGGCTTTGTGCTGCCCGGCTTCTACACCGAGCAGCATGCACAGGCCGGCGATGCGCGTCCCAAGGCAGTGGCCTGGCGCATGCCGGACGGCTGCCTGCTCGAATACGACTGGGAAGCCGGCGCGCTGAAGGCGAGCGGCAGCAAGAGCATCAGCGTGGAAAGCAGCGGCACGGTAACGCTCAAGTGCGCCGCACTGGTGGTGGACGCGCCCAGCGCCACATTCAAAGGCAACCTTAAGGTCGACGGCAACGTCGACGCCGCCGGCGCCGTCATGGACGGCGGCGGCAACAGCAACCACCACAAGCACTAGTTTTTCAGATTGACTCAATTGTTTCAAACCGACCCGCCGCGTGCGGGTTTTTTTTCGTCCTCAAGGAGCTATTCATGGCAAAAGCCGAACCTAAAACCCCGGTCGTCTTCCGCGACACCGCCTACAAGAGCCGCAGCATCGTGCTGGCCAACGGCACCACGCACCGCGTGCTGCACGGCCACATCACCGCCGCCAGTCCGGAACTGATTGCGCACCTCGACCAGCACGCCGAATTCCAGCGCGTGCCCGTGGTCCGCGCGGCGGCCTGACCATGGGCATCGTCGGCATGGACCGGCACACCGGCCGGCCGCTCACCGCCGTGGCCCACCTGCTGCAGAGCGTGCGCGACATCCTGACCACGCCGCAAGGCAGCCGCCGTGAACGGCCCGAGTACGGCTCGGAGCTGCCGCGCATGGTGGACCTGCCGCTGACGGCCGGCTGGAAATCGTCGGTGCAGGCCGAAGTGGCGCGCGCGCTGGGCCGCTGGGAACCGCGCCTGCAGCTGCAGGCGGTCTCGGTGGAGTCGGTCATCGATGGCAGCGTCACGCTCAAGCTGAGCGGCGTCTATCTGGGGACCAGCATGATTATGGAAGTGCAGACATGAGCATCATCGACCTCACACAATTGCCTCCGCCCGACGTGGTGGAGGCGCTCGACTTCGAGCAGATCTACCAGGACATGCTGGCCAGCTTCCGCGCCAACATGGGCCAGGACTGGAACGCGGCGCTGGAATCGGATCCGGTGGTCAAGCTGCTGCAACTGGCGGCTTACCGCGAGCTGCAGATCCGCGCCCGCATCAACGACGCGGCGCGTGCCAACCTGATCGCCTGCGCCGAAGGCGCGGACCTGGACCATGCGGCGGCGTTCTATAACGTGGCCCGCCTGCAGGCGCAGGGCGCGGCGGACAGCGAGGGCGAAAGCGACGAGCGCCTGCGGCTGCGTACGCAATTACGCATCGCCGCGCTGGCGGGCAACGGCACGCCCGAGCAGTACCGCTACGTGGCGCTGTCGGCCAGCCAGCAAGTGCACGACGCGGCCATCATGCCGGCCACGCCCGGCAGCGTGGCGCTGGCCGTGTGGCCGGAGGCGGGCGCGAATGGCGCCAGCGTGCTGGCCGACGTGCAGCAAGCCTTCGCAGCCGACGACGCCAAGCCGCTCGGCGTACCGCTGACGGTGGTGCTGGCGAAGGCGCGTCCGCTCGCGGTAAAGGCCACCATCTACCGCGAAAGCACGGCGCCCCTGGACCTGGCGGCGCAGCTGCAGGCAGCGTTGCCGCTGCAAATCGCCGAGCATGCGCGCCTGGGGCGCGACCTGTCCGCCTCCTGGCTGGCGGGGCGCCTGCACGTTGAAGGCGTCTCCCGCGTGCAGCTCGATACGGATGGCGTGAGCGTTGCGCCCAACGAGTATGTCGAAGCGGGCGGCGTAGAGATCCGCGATGGCGGTGTGGCATGGTAGCCGGCGACATCCGCGCCAGTGAGGCCGGCGCGTTCGCGGCGGCAGGCGCCCTGGCCGCCGCCGCGCTGGCCGGCGCCACGGCGCCGCTGCCCCTGCCTGTAGCCGATCCGGCTCGCCTGCTGCCGCCCAACAGCACCGCGCTGGAGCGCGCACTGGCACGCACCGCGCCGCGCGCTGAACTCGGCGCGCTGGCCGACGCGCCGGGCGGGCTGCGCACCCGCCGGCCAGCAGGCTTCGCGCAGTGGCAGGCCGCCGAATGGCAGCTGGCCGAATTCGCACCGTACTTCAGCAGCACCGGCGCGCTGATCGAGCAGGGCTTGCCCTGGCTGCGCCAGCGCGGCAGCGCCGCCTCCGTGAAGCGCGCGCTGTCGTGGATTGGCTACGACAGCACCCTGGAGCAGCAGGGACCGTGGCTGCAGATCGATCCCGGCACCGCCCAGGCGCAGCCGCAACTGGCGGCCATCCGCCACCTGGTGGGCCAGTCGCTGCCGGCGCATGCGCGCTTCTACCGCATGTACCACGGCTACGACCTGCGCCCGGTGGCGCTGGATTTTTCGCGCCTGGATGCCGCGCTGCTGGACGACGACTCCGGCGTCTACGTGGACGGCGTGAAGCTCAGCTTCGGCACCCGCGCCGCCGCCGCCATGGCGCCGGAAGACCCTCCCTTCAGCCACGGCTCGCTGAGCACCTATTCCACCCGCGTGTGGGACGACAACAGCTGGCGCCTCGATGCCTTCCAGCTCGATTCCGAAGTGCTGGTGGACGTGGTGGGCGGCATGGTGTCGCAGCAGGGCTATGCGCTGGCGCCCGAGGCCGAGGAAGCCGCCATCGTGTCCGGCTACGACGGCTATATCAACGTCATGCCGGTGCAGGACGAGACGGGCACCCAGTCCCGCAGCGACGGTGCCGCCACCGCCATGCCGATAGAAGCACGCACCTGGACCGGCCGCTGGGCCGGCGCCTGGCGCGAACCCATTCCAAACCGTACTACCTTTGAAGGAGTTTGATCCATGCCAGCAAAACAACTGGACGGCCGCGTGGCCGTTGCCGAACTGGTCGCCGCCCAGCCCGTCCACGTGGCCTGGGGCGGCGGCAATCCGGCCTGGGACACCCAGGCCGAACCCGAGCCGGTGAACGCCGCCGCGCTGGTCAGCGAAATCGGCCGCCGCGCCGCCACCCAAGTAGGCTTCGTGGAACCCGACCCGGCCGGCACCATCGAAACCCCGCAGGGCAATTTCCGCATGTCCGCCTCGCCCACGCGCTGGCTGTACGTGCGCGTGGTGTTCGCCTTCAACGAAGCGCCGTCGGCGCGCATCCGCGAGCTAGGCATCTTCCTCGGCACCCAGGTCAAGAGCGGCCTGCCGGCCGGCCAGCGCTACTTCGCGCCGGACGAGATCACCCACCCCGGCAAGCTGTACCTGCTGGACCGCAGCCAGATGTTCGACCGCAACGGCGCGGTGCGTCCGGCGTTCGAATACGTATTACCGTTCTAAGGGGAAGTGCATGACCTATTACGACCGTTTCAACCCCGCCAAGCGGCACGAGAAGCACTTGTTCAGTGCCGAGCGCGTGCTGCAGTCGGCGGAACTGAATGAAATGCAGACCGGCCTGATCGACCGCATCGCCAACATCGGCAATGTGCTGTTCAAGGACGGCGACCTGATACGCGATGCCGGCTGCGTGGTGGACGGCGTCACCGGCGATGTGCGCCTGGCCTCCGGCGCGCTGTGGCTGGCCGGCGCCGTGCGCGGCATCGGCCCGGCGGCGCTGAACGTGCCGGTGGAAGGCGAGATCGCCGTGGGCGTGTATCTGCAGGAAGCCACCGTCACGGAGCTGGACGATCCCGAGCTGCTCAACCCCGCGCAAGGCACGCGCGGCTACATGGAGCCGGGCGCCGCGCGGTTGCAGCTGAACCCCGTGTGGGGCGTGGCGGGCGACGGCAAGGCCGGCAAGTTCTATCCCGTGTACCAGGTGCTGAACGGCGTGCTGAAGGCCAAGGAACCGCCGCCGACCATCGACGCCGTGTCGGTGGCGCTGCAGCGCTATGACCGCGACAGCACCGGCGGCAACTACATTATCAGCGGCATGGACGTGCGCCGCGGCGCCGAGCTGGAAGGCGACAAGCAAAGCTACATCATCTCGGCCGGTGCCGCGCGCGCCAACGGCAAGCAGGTGGAGCTGCGCGCCGCGCTGCGCTACGTGTACTCCGCCGCGCCGGATCTGAAGGTTATCGCCGACGAACCGCACGTGTCGAGCGGCACGGCGGCGCAGCGCGTGAACGTGGATTTCGGCCCCATCGCCCAGCTGGATAGCGTGAGCATGACTGCAGAACGCAGCGTGACCTTGAGCCACGGCGTGATTGCCGGCGGCCTGGACCCGCTGCCGGATACCTCGGTGCTGCAGATCGTGGAAGTGCGCCAGGGCGCCACCGTCTACGTGAAAAACACCGACTACAAGCTCACCGGCGGCAAGGTGGACTGGAGCCCGGCCGGCGCTGAACCGGCAGCGGGCAGCACCTATACGGTGAAGTACCAGCACATCGTCGCCGTGACGCCGACGCTGGTGGACAACGCCGGCTTCACCGTCACCGGCGCCGTGGCCGGCACCCTGATCCTGGCCAGCTACCGCTACAAGATGCCGCGCGTGGACCGCCTGTGCCTGAACGAGGCCGGCGACGTGGTGCCGATCAAGGGCGTGGCCAGCGACTGGATGCCGCCGCCGCCCAGCGTGCCGGAAGGCCTGCTGCTGCTGGCGACCATCTACCAGCACTGGAACGCCGACACCAGCATCAGCCTGGATAGTCCGCGCATGGTGCCCATGTCCGACCTGGCGCACGTGCAGGACCAGCTGGACGGCCTGAAAATGCTGATCGCCCAGCAGCAGCTGCAATCGGACGCGATGAACCGCGAAGCGGTGCAGAAGAAGGGCGTGTTCGTTGATCCCTTCATGGACGACAGCATGCGCGACGCAGGCCAGGCCCAGTCGGGCGCCATCGTCGGCGGCACGCTGACCCTGCCGGTGTCGCTGTCCGCCTCGCGCTACGGCAAGGACGTGGCCGGGCCGACCACGCTGGCGTACACGGTCATCCCGCTGGTGGAGCAGAACCGCCGCACCGGCTCCATGGCGGTGAATCCCTACCAGGCGTTCGCCCCGCTGCCCGCCAGCGTGGTGCTGGACCCGGCCATCGACCAGATGACCTACACCACCGAAAGCTGGACCAGCAACCTGACCAAACGCGTGGTGCAGTACGTGGCGTGGGGCGACAGCGCCGGCCCTTCCTCCACCACGGCGGTGGAAACGCTGAGCAGCGCGCGCAAGCAGGACCAGGTGATCCGGCCGGTGACGGTGAAGTTCAGCATCACCGGATTCGGCCCGTACGAGACGGTTGTGGGCGCGAGCTTCGACAGCGTGGCCGTCACGCCAGGCTCGCAATCGAACCCGTCCGCGCTGCCGGTGGCGAACGCGAACGGCGTGGTCAGCGGCCAGTTCAACATTCCGCCGAATGTGCCGGTAGGGCGCAAACTGGTGCAGATCATCGGCAGCGGCGGCAGCCGTGGCAGTGCCTACTATACCGCCGCCAGCTGGAGCGAAGACCGCGTGCTGCGGCGCGTGGTGACCCAGTACGCGTATGAGTATGAACCTGAGCCGGTGCCGGCCGTCCCGGTGACCGTGCCGCAAACGGGCGTCGATACTCCCCCCGTCACCATCCCGCCACTGGTTCCGGGGCCGCGGCCAAGCGATCCGATTCGCGCCCAGGTGGAAGACATGTACACCACCTTCCTCGGCCGCAAGGGCGAGCCGGCCGGCGTGGAGTTCTGGATGGGCGCCATCAACCAGGGCGTGACCGGCGCTGCGCTGCTGAAGGAATTCCTGACCGGCGCGGTGGCGAACGCCGAGAAGAACATGCAGCAAAGCGCCAAGGACGCGTGGGAAGTGATCAAGAAAGGCGAGGCGCAGCACGCCAACGTCGGCGTCGACCCGCTGGCCCAGACCTTCCTGTCGCCCACGCCCGCGCACCTGGTGGGCGTGGACCTGTGGTTCGAAGCGGTGGGCAGCACAGACGTGATCGTGCAGCTGCGCGCCGTGCAGACCGGCCTGCCGTCCCTGCGCGTGCTGGCCGAAGCGCGCCTGTCTCCCGGCCAGATCCGCACCGACGGCACGGCCACCCGCGCCCAGTTCGCGCTGCCGTACTACACGGATGCGAACGAGGAACTGGCGTTCGTCGTCATGTGCAACGACGCGGAAACGTCGCTGTCGGTGGCGGAACTGGGCAAGTGGGACGGCGCCGCGTGGATTACCGCGCAGCCCTACACCATCGGCGTGCTGCTTTCGTCCAGCAACAACAGCACCTGGACCCCGCACCAGGACCGCGACCTCAAGTTCCGCGTGCTGGCTGCCAACTACACCGAGACCGTGCGCAATATCGACCTGGGGACGGTAGCGGTGAACGGCGCCACCGACCTGATGGTGATGGGGCTGGAGCAGAAGTCCAGCGCGCACGCCACCATCGGCTACACGGTGGTGCTCCCGGACGGCAGCGAGATCGCCGCGTCGAGCAACCAGCCGCTGGCGCTGTCGGCGCCGGTCACCGGCAACATCACGCTGCGCGCCCAGTTGCGCGGCGACAGTTCGGTGTCGCCGGTGCTGCACCGTGGCGGCCAGCTGATGGTGGGCTGGCTGGGCGACAACGGCGACTACGTCAGCCGCAGCATCAAGGCCGGCACCGGCTCGCGGGTACGCGTCGTGATCGACGCCAAGCTGCCGAGCGGCGCCGCCGCCACCGTGCAGTTGAAAGGCGGCGACATCGGCGACACCTGGTCCGCGCCGATTCCGCAGATCCGCACCACGGCGCTGGACAACGGCTGGCACGAGCTGGTGTACGAGCAGACCGGCGTGAACGAGAACGTGGTGCAGGCCCGCCTGGCCACAGCGGGTTCTGCCGCAGCCCGTCCCTTTGTCCGCAACCTTCGCATCATGGTGATGTAAATGACGATACAACAAACCACGCCCCACCTGGGGCTGCCGCTGCCGCATCCGGACAACAGCCTGGAAGATGACGTGCCGCGCATCCGTGCGGCGCTGGCGGCGCTCGACCGGAAGGTCGAAGCGCTGGACACGCTGCTGCACAGCGACGACCTGACCCTGGACACGGTCCAGGAACTGGTTGGCGCCGTCAAGGCCGCGCGCAGCGACATCGGCGCTTTGAACACGCTGGTGGCCGGCCAGCTGGCGGCCAACAGCGCCGCCATCAACACCCAGCTGTCCAGCCAGGACCAACGCGTCGCCGCGCAGCTCACGGCGATTTCGTCCCTGCTGTATGCAGGCTTATAAGGAGGACCCATGTCCAGTACCAATTTAACCGACTTCCGCAACCAGTACCTGGCGCGGGCCAAGGCGCGCCTGACCGCGGTCGACCTGGCCACGGCCGACGACAACACGCTGGTCCTGGCCGGCGCCATGCTGCGCAGCTATGACAGCGTGAACCGCTTCGACGCCATCCTGCCCGAAGCCATCGCCCCGATCGAAGGCATGACCAGCGCCGAACTCGATGCCTACCTGGAAGATGCCAGCAACCGGCAAAGTTTCGAGCTGGTGCTGTCATCGCAGGAAGCGATGAAAGCGATGGCGGCCAGCGCGCCGGCGATGGCGGCGGTGGCGGGCAGTGTCAAGGGAATGAACGGCGTCGGCGCATCGAGCGTGGCGCGCAACGCGCTGCTGGCTTCCAGTGTCGCGATGACCGCCATTAACGCGAGTCCGCTGGCGACAACCAAGCTGGCGATCGGCATCGTTGGGCTTGACCCCCTCGTCTACGCCAATGTGGAGGCGGTCGCCGCGTCCACCACCGCAGTGACTGCGCTGACGGCTTCGGCATCTGCCATGAACGTGCTGGGTGCATCGTCTGCGGCGCGGGCCGCTTTGCTGAACAGCGCACCGGCCATGAACATCCTGAAGGCCAGCTCCATGGCGATGGCCAAACTCGCGTCCGGCGCCGCTGGCCTTGATCCAGTGTTGTGGAGTGATATGACCGCCGTGGCGGCCGCGTCGTCCGCCGCCAGCGCAGTTGCCGCGTCCGTGCAGGCGATCAACTTCATTGTCCTCTCGACAGTGGCGATGAACGCTGTGGCAGCATCATCGATCGCAATGTCTTTGCTCATAGCCTTGCCAGCGTCGATGAGCCCGCTGTACGCATCGCCCCTGGCGATGGGCTCGATAGCAGCGACGAGCGTTGCGATGAATCTCATTTCTGCCTCGTCGTCGACGATCACGGCGCTGCTCGCATCAGCCAATGCTCTAAACATAGTCGTGTCAACGGCCAGCGCAATGGGGTCGCTTGTCGCATCCTCCGTGGCTATCACTGCGGTGCTCGCAAATGCCAACGCGTTAAATGCCGTCGTCGCATCGGGTACGGCGATGGCTGCGGTAGCGGGATCGAATCTGGCGATGACTGCGATGTTTGCGTCGCCTCCGGCAATGAATGCGATCGTAGCATCGAGCACAGCAGTCGCAGCTATGGCCGCGTCGGGCAATGCCATGGCTTTTCTAAACGCATCGAGTGCCGCGATGGACGCACTTTACACCTCCCCGCTGGTGGTGAAAATTAGCTACGGCTCAGCGGCGACGTGGGCTAACCAGACTACTTTGAGAAGCGGCATCGGGTTGTTCGTCCGTCTGACGACCAAAGCCGGAAACGCAGGGTGGGGCGAGGGAAACGTTACGAATGAATGGGTTACTTACGACGGTTCCAATGTCCAGTACTCCGAACGAAGCGCCAATCCGTATAACCACACGGCGCTGACCGCATCGCCACGCCTCCCGATGCGCCGCTTTGCCAGCTCGCTGTCCTATCGGGGCTACGCCGCCGTCGAATTCGCTTTTATCCCTCTAAACGCTTAGGACAACAATGAAGAAACTGATATTTGACGAAATCACTCGCCGCTGCATTGGCTCTGTCGAAGGTGCTGCGGAGTTTGAGGGGCGTGGCGTCTGCATCCCGCTAAGTCGCTTGCCGGCTGACCTGGACCTGTCCGAGCCGGCCTGCCTGTTCCTGGCGAGCGACGGTGCGACGGTATTCCGTGACACCACCGCGCTGCTGAGGCAATCGAAGGCGGCACGCCAAGCTCGCATCAAAGCTGAAGCCGCGCGCCTCATCGAAGCGTTGGACTGGAAGCTGGGCCGGGCCCGCGAACGTGAGGCAGCTGGCTGGGGCACGCTGGCGGAGGTTGACGCTGTGCTGGCCGAACGCGAAGCGATCCGCCGCTCCAGTGACGCCGCCGAGACTGCGCTGGAAGCCCTGACGGACGTCGCCAGCGTCCAGTCCTTCACGTGGGCGGTTGATGTACCGGTAGCCCCGCCGCGCCGTCTGACTCGCAAACAGTTCACCGAGCGTTTCAGCTCCGCCGAGCTGCAAGCCGTGCTGACAGCAATCGACGAGAACGGCGCCATGCGTGCCTGGTGGGAGAAATTCTGCCTGGCCGACGACATCAACCTGGACGACCCTGCCACGCTGGCTGGCGTGCAAGCCCTGGAGATCGCCGGCCTGATCGGAAACGGCCGCGCGGTGGAGGTGCTGGCATGACAGTGCTGCAAGCCACGCCCCACCTGGGGCTGCCGTTGCCGCACCCCGACAACGATCTGGAGACCGACGTCGCCCGCCTGCGCGAGGCGTTCACGCAAGTGGACGGCGCCTTGTTCTCGCTGCGCTCCCTGGTCGCCAGCGACGACGTCAACCTGGACACGGTGCAGGAAATCGTCACCGTTCTGAAGCAAGCGCAAGGCAACATCGGCGACATCACGTCGCTGCTGGCGCTCAAGGCCAACAAGGGCGATGTCGCTGCAGGCCTGGCGTTGAAGGCGGACGCGAGCTACGTCGACCAGCAACTGGCGTTCAAGGCCACACCCGCCTACGTCGAAAGCAGCATCGCCGGCAAGGCCGATCAATCCTACGTTGATGGCCAGCTGGCGGCCAAGGCTGACGCCGATGACATCGGCAAAGCGCTTTTCTATGCAAGTTTTTAAGGAGAAATGATGGCAAATAATTCTGGAAGGCTCGCGGCGGCAGTACCGCCTGGCGGGCAGGACGTGGAGCTTTTCGCCTGCGCGGCGGGACGCAAAGCGATCGGCACGCTGACTTTTAATAATCGGGCGCGCACCAACGCAACCATTTCCCTGGCTGTCACTGCCGGCGGTGCGCCAGTCGCCGCAGACTGGATGTTTGAAGAGATGCTGATGGACGCGATCCCTGCCACGGTTACCGGCTTGGTGGTGGGCGGTGGCCAGAAAATCTATGTGCGCACCAGCGGCTTCGTGGGCGTGACGTATAACGGCGCCGTCACTGCGGACACCTGATCATGACCATTTATCTCAATACCAGTGTACTGGGTACGCAGATTTCCGAAGTCGCGGTTGCAGGGGCTCCGTTCTCGGCTGGCGTGCCGGTTTTCCGCCGTCTGGACGGCAAAATCGTGCCGCTGAGTGGCACTCTGAATATTGCCCAGGCATCGCAACAGAATATTCTGGGCGGAACGGCGGCGCTGTCCAATGCTGTCTTGAAAACGACGCCAGTGCCGAATAGTAGTCTGGGCACGACGAGCAATGAATACGGCGACAAGATGGTCGAGGCGGGCGGCATGCTGTTCATGGTCTATAAGACGACCACTCCTGAACTGCGAACTTGTTGGGCATCCAAGGATGGCATCACGGAAGTGGACATGTCGCTCGCGACAGGGAACTGCGACGTTTCGGATATCGTTACCGATGGGACGAATATCGCGGTGATTGCCTCCGTGGCTTCGCAGATGAAGATCTTCTTTTTCAACGCGAACCTCAGGTCCAACGGGAGCAACGGGCAGGTATTGACGCCGGTTGTTGTCGCTGGCGCCACCGCTGGCCCCGGGAGCTGGAATCATGTGTTCGACGCCGTTGGCGGCAATCTCTACTACAGCTGGCTTACGGGCCTGACCTTGTATGCAGCCCGCATCAATCTCGTCACTGGCGCAAGCTTGTCAGCCGTGACGGTGTCGAGCGGCGTTGCAGCACTGTACGTTCACCCGGTTTCCCGTACCCGTGCATTCGATATGGAGAGATTTGGGACCGGGCAGATCGCATTCGTGTACAAGATGTCTGCCACGTCGGATATTAACTTTGCTGTCGTCGATGCGAATCTGGTCGCGGTAGGCGCGCCCAGGTCAGCAACGGCGGCAAGCATTGGTTCGCTCTCGAATTGTCCGACTCGGCGTATTAGCGTGCTCGGTGAAGACAAGATATGTTGGGGAGTGCAGAGCACTACAAAAGCGTCCCTGTTCGTTCTGACGAATGCCAGCGTGTTGACATCGATACTGAGTACAGCGACGACTTCCAACCGGTCCGCGGTTATGGGGCGGCTGTCAGATGGACGAGTAGCGTTTGCGTTTGCCAATGACGCTGCGGCTATGGATCTGACCATAGTGAGGACCGATGGCACCCTGATGAGGCGTGGCGTCACTGTCGTGACGGGAGTGGGGAACTATGGTTCGCACCTAATTGCGCCGCTTGGCGACCGTTTCTTGATGTTGGCGGCGGGTGACAGTATCGCGGGCTACGGCGGCATATTCCTCAACGATGGTACGCCTGCGAGTCTTACTCGCCTCACAATCGCGGGCAAGGCAAACGACGCACCCGGCCAGGGGTGGGCAGCGCAGAAAGCTAATGCTAGCGGAACCGCGACTGTTATTCATGGAGCGTTTCGGTGGCAAACAGAAGATGCCGAAGGCAGTATCTATAACTACTACAATTCGCTGTTAGTTTGCATCAACGCGACTGGAACTGAGAACTTTCGCCAATTTCTTAATGCTGACAGTCAGGCGATGAGGAATTGCCCTGTAAGCCTCGTCAGCGACGGTATGCAGCTACTGACGTTCGGACAGAACACCTCCGGCACGCGCAACCTGACGCGCTTTGTGTTTGAACAGTGCGTCTTTGCCGGCATCGCGGGATCGTACTGCCCGAATGAGGGGGATCTGTCCAACATATTCAGCAAAGGGACGTACCGCATCAATCATCCGAATGTTGTTTTCAACTACAACACCGCCACGCCCATCGCAGGCGCCAAAGGCAACGTCAGTTCCGGCGTGCTGACCCTGAACTAAGCACGCCCATCAGCAGTACCTACAGCAGTCCCTTCCAACCCGCCGCGAGCGGGTTTTTTCATTTCTAGGAGATTCACAATGGCAGCAACATCCTTCTTCCACGGCGTAACCGTCACCCTGGTCGACACCGGCCCACGCTCGATCGCCACGCCGTCCAGCTCCGTGATCGGCCTGGTCGACACCTACACCCCGGGCGCCGGCTTGGCCGCGCCGAACACGCCGGTGAAGATCACCTCGCTGCGCGAAGCGGCGGCGGCCTTCGGCACCGGTAGCGCCATCTACCAGTCGCTGCGCGCCATCTACGCCCGCACCAGCGCGGTGGTGGCCGCCGTCGGCGTGGCCAAGGCGGCCGACGCTGCCGCGCAGACCACCGCCATCATCGGCGGCGTGACCGCGCAGGGCGCCCGCACCGGCCTGCAGGCGCTGCTCGACGCCAAGTCCGTCCTGGGCCTGCATCCGCGCCTGCTGGCCGCGCCCGGCCACTCCTCGGCCAAGGCGGTGGCGACTGAAATGGACGGCATCGCCAGCAAGCTGCGCGCTATCGCCGTCATCGACGGCCCCAACACTGACGACGATGCAGCAATCGCCCATGCGCTGAACTTTGGCAGCAAGCGCCTGTACATGGTGGACCCCGGCGTGCGCGTGTGGGACACCGCGACCAGCAAGGACATCGACGCGCCGGCGTCGGCCGCCGCTGCCGGCCTGTTCGCTTGGACCGACGCCGAACACGGCTTCTGGGTTTCGCCGTCCAACAAGGAACTGGTGGGCATCACCGGCACCAAGCGCCCGGTCGAGTTCCTGGACGGCGACGCCACCTGCCGCGCCAACCTGCTGAACCAGGCCAACATCGCCACCATCATCCGCGACGGCGGCTTCCGCCTGTGGGGCAACCGCACGCTGTCGGCCGATCCGAAGTGGGCCTTCGTCACCCGCGTGCGCACTACCGACATGGTGATGGACGCGATCCTGTATGCCCACAAGTGGGCGGTGGACCGCGGCATCACCAAGACCTACGTGAAGGACGTGACCGAGGGCCTGAACGCCTTCATGCGCGACCTGCGCAACGCCGGCTGCATCATCAACTTCGAGGTCTACGCCGACCCCGAGCTGAACTCCGCCAGCCAGCTGGAGCAGGGCAAGGTGTACTGGAACATCCGCTTCACCGACGTGCCGCCGGCCGAGAACCCGAACTTCCGCGTCGAGGTGACCAACCAGTGGGTCGCCGAAGTGCTGGACGCATCGAACTAATCAACCCCCGACTACTACAAGGACCACAACATGATTCCTCAGACTCTCTACAACTTCAACCTGTTCGTCGACGGTAACTCCTATGCAGGCGTGGCCAGCCAGGTCACCCTGCCCAAGCTGAAGGTGAAAACCGAAGACTACCGCGCCGGCGGCATGGACGCCCCGGTCAAGATGGACATGGGCCTGGAGGCCATGGACGCAGCCTTCTCCATGACCGGCGTGGCCAAGGACGTGCTGAAGTTCTTCGGCCTGTCCGACCAGAACAGCTTCAACGGCAGCTTCCGCGGCGCCTTCAAGAACCAGAAGGGTGAAGTGGTGGCGGCCGTGGCCACCTTCCGCGGCCTGCTGCAGGAAGTGGACATGGGCGACTGGAAGACCGGCGAGAAGGGCGAAACCAAGTACAGCGTGGGCTGCAGCTACTACAAGCTGGAGATCGACGGTGCGCCCGTGATCGAGATCGATCCGGTGGCGGGCATCCGCATGGTCAACGGCCAGGATCAGCTGGCCGGCGTGCGCGCGGCGCTGGGCCAGTAAGCGCTTTGCATTTTAGTTAAAACCAGGCCCGGCCTGAGTGCCGGGCTTTTTCATTTCAAGGATCACCATGGACCACAACACCATCCCCGCCTGGCTGCGCCCAGGCACCGACGCGATCACCATTACGCTGTCGCGCCCTGAGTCGTTCAATGGCGTGAAGACCAACCAGCTGGTGCTGCGCGCACCCACCGTGCGCGACATGCGCGGTGCGCAGAAGATGCACCCGAACGACGTGGAAGAGCGCGAGCTGGCGCTGTTCGCCAGCCTGGCGCAAGCGGCGCCGGCGGACCTGGAGCAGCTCAAGCTGACCGATTACAACCGCATCCAGGAAGCCTATTTTCGCCTGGTATCCGATGCTGCAGGTGACGCCGCCGCAGTTGCGCAGCCTGGCGCGGCGCCTGGCGCGTGAGTACGCCTTCCAGCCATCGGAGATCGACGGCATGACGCTGGAAGACATTGTGTGGTGGCTGGAAGACGATGGCAAGGAAGGAGGGCAGTAGAAGATGGCCGATAAAGTGGAATTGAATGTGCTGTTCAAAGCCGTGATCGACCCCACGCTGGGGCGCGCTTTTGCAGACGTGGAAGGGCAGGTGGCGCGGCTGCGGCGCCAGGCGGAGGCGCTGGCCAAACAGGAAGAGCAGCTGAGCCGCAGTCCGCTCAGGCTCAGTCTCGCGTCGAAAGGCTTGCAATGGAAGGCGGATGGCTTCGAGCGCATGGGCAAGAGCCTGGAGCAGGGCAAGGCTGCCGTGGGCGACATGGCCACGCTGTGGAAAGCGCTTTCCGAACCGGTGAAGATTTCGGCGGACTACCAGGCCATCGTCAACGACGTGGGGCCGCTGGTGGGCAAGCAGACTGCCGCCGAAAAGAAGGCGTTCGGCGATCAACTGGCCGCCGCCGCGCGCGCCAACGGCATCGACCGCGACGAACTGGCCAGGGCGGCCGGCAAGCTGGCGTCCGGTGGCGCGCAAGGCGCGGGCATCCTGGATGAGGCCAGGTTGCTGTCCATCTTCTCGGTGGGCCAGGGCGTGTCCGCCGGCGATACGGCGGCGTTGATGAACGCGCTGCGCAAGACCTCGGGCGCAAAAGACGGTGCCATCACGCAGGCCGCCATGCGGGCGGCGCTGACATCGGTGGCCCAGCTGAGCGGCGGGGAGTTCGGCGCGGAAGAGCTGGCGAAGCACCTGCCTGCGCTGCTGATGGAAATGAAGAAGCTGGGCATCACCGGGCAGGAAGCGGTGCTGAAGTCGGTCGCCCTGCTGAATGAGCAGGCTAAGACTGCGGCCACGTCGGATGACGCGGCCAAGGGCGCGAAGGAGGTGCTGGCCAAGCTGGGCGCGCGCGCAACGAAGGCGTCGGGGGAGTATCCGCCTGTTCCCGATGGGGTGCTGGCGCGGAATTACCTGAACAAACTGCCCGGCCAGGAGGTCAAGCCCGATGCGGGCCGGTTAGGCAACGATCAGCAGGACAAACGCGGCCAGTCGAAAGAGCTTTGGGCGGACCTGGACCGCTCCGTCAACGAGGCCAAGCGCAGCATTGGCGATGCGATCCAGCCGTACAGCGACATGGCTGCGAAGGGCCTGACTGCGCTGACGGATGCGGCGGGCGGTTTTGCCAGGTCGTCGCCGGCTGCGGTGGCGGGCATCGTCGGCATAGTGGGGGCGATCAGCGCGTTCAGGGTGGCAAAGGCCGGATTCGGCATGCTGCGCGGCGCAGGCGAATTCGGCATCGGGACGGTGCTGGG
Organism: Massilia sp. Root418; assembly: GCF_001425265.1. GTDB lineage: Bacteria > Pseudomonadota > Gammaproteobacteria > Burkholderiales > Burkholderiaceae_D > Rugamonas. The sequence goes on along the minus strand of NZ_LMEC01000026.1, from coordinate 466,331 downwards.
GCGGCTGAAAGTGCCAAGGAACGCTGCCGAGGCGGCAGCGGCAGCGGCCGCTGGTGGGACTGAGCCGGCGGCGGGCGGTGCGCAGAAGGTATTTGTCGTGAACTGGCCCGGCGAGACGATGAGCGCGGGCAGCGCCGCCGGCGATGCGGAGCGTGGTGGATCGAAGAGGAAGGGCAGGAAGAACAGGCAGGCCAGCGCTGGCGCGGCCCGGGCAGGGCTGGGCGGCGGCATCGGCGGCGGCCGCAGTGGCGGGACCGGCGGGAACGGCGGCAGCGCCGGAAGCAGCGCGGCCGCTGGAACCGGGGGCCGACCTGCGGCCGGCGCAGGCAGCCAGGCGGCTGGCGGCGCAGCGGGAGCGCCGGTGCCGGCTCGCGGGCGGGCGGGCATGCTGGACAGGCTGAAGCTGGCGCCAAAGCTGCTGGGGCGCCTCGGCCGGCGCTCGCTGGGCAGCCTGGGGGCAGCCTATGAGGCTTACGAGGTGTTGCGCGGCCCCGGCACGGCCGGGGACAAGGCACGCGGCCTGGGCAAGGTTGGCGGCAGCCTGGCTGGCGGAGCGGCCGGCGCGCAGGCGGGCGCGCTGATCGGCGCCTTTGGCGGCCCGATTGGCGCAGCGGTGGGTGGCTTGATCGGCGGCGGCATCGGCGCGGCCCTTGGTGCGGAAGGCATCGATGCGCTGGGCAATGCCTGGGCCGCACGCCGCAAGCGCAAGGCAGATGGCAGTGACGCACGCAACGGCGCCGGCAACCAGGCAGGCGAGGCGGCGGCCGCCCGCGCATCCGGCGCACCCCGCCTGGGAGGGCGCAGCCTTGCGGTATCGGCCACGGCGGGCATTGCGATGGCTGGCGCCGGCGCGCTGCTTTACGCCGGCATGCGGTCGGCGACCAGGCCGGATGCGCTGCCGGTGCCGCCTGCCGCAGGAGCGCCAGCACAGCCGCACGGCGCATTGGTGCAGGCGCAGGCGCTTGCGGCCGGTGGTGCGGCGGGCAGCGCGGCATCTGCGGGCGGCGCAGCCCAGGCAAGGCCGCCTTCGGTGGCGGCAGCGCCGTCCAATGTCCACTTCAGTCCCACCATTTCCGTCACCGTACAGGGCGACGCCAAGGATCCGCGCCGAATCGCCGAGCAGCTGCTGCCGCATCTGCAGCGCTTGATGGGCCAGTTCCAGGCGCAGCGCCAGCGCGGCAGTCTGTTCGATGTACCTACGTTCTAGAGGGCCATATGAGTATCAAGGAATTAATCAGCAAGGCCACGAGCGAAGTGGCGCGCGCCACCGAGCGTGCCGCGAAGGCGGAAGCGCAGGTGACGAAGAAGCTGGACCAGCAATATCAGAAGCAGGCTGGCCGCATCAGCAAGCTGGCCGACATGGCAGTCGGCCACGTGGATGAGGCGACCAAGCTGGTGACCTCGTCCGCCGCGCTGCTGAACCGCGTGGTGCCGCTGCTGGATGGGGAGGTGATCCAGCGCAGTGTCGGCGTGATGCAGGCGGCGGCGGGCAAGCTGGTGGACAGCAAGATCGCGGCGGTGAAAGGCGCGGCGCTCAAGCTGGAAGGCGCGGTGGGCTGCTTGCAACAGAAGCTCGCGGCGCTGGGCGGCGTGGGCAAGCCGACGGCTGCGCTGGACGCGGTATCCTCGCTGGCGCTGAAGGCGCCGGGCGCCGCCGCCGTGGCTGCAGCGCCGGCCGCAGTGGCGATGAACCATCTGCTGATACTGAACTCGGACGAGGGCGCAAGCTACCACTTCGGGCTGTCTTCCGCCGCCTTCGACAGCCTGCGGCGCCAGAGCACTTTCGGCATCGATGCGGTAACGCGCCTCGGACGGCCCGACGCTATGCAGGCCATGACGCAGGGCGGCGAGACGCTGACGCTGGCCGGCGCGGTCTACGTGGAACGCGACAAGCCGCAGAAGACCGGCGGGACCGGCCCTGTCGAGTCGGACCGCACGCAGCTCAACCAGCTGCGCGCCATCGGCGTGGCACTGAAGCCGTTGCGCCTGACCACCGGCTACGGCGAAGTGCTGGGCCGCTGGTATCTGGTGGCGATAGCCGAAGACCAGAGCGGGCTGCGCATGGACGGCCTGCCGCGCAAGCAAACCTTCAACCTGGAGTTCAAACGCTATGGCGATGACTATAAGAACGTGTGACGGCGACCTGCTGGACACCCTGTGCCATGCGCACTACGGCACCGTGGCCGGCACAGTGGAAGCGGTATACGCGGCCAACCCCGGCCTGGCGGCGCGGCCGCAGCCCTACGCGGCCGGCGTGCTGATACGCCTGCCGGAGCTGCCTGCGCCGCGCAAGGACGTGGTGCAACTGTGGTCGTAAGGAGGCGCCATGCAAGCTGAATTCCAAGTGGTGGCCAACGGCACCGACATCACCCCGCTGCTGCAAGACCGCCTGATCAGCATCGAGCTGACCGACTGCACCGGCCTGGCCAGCGACACCTGCGACATCCACGTCGACGACCGCGACGGCAAGGTGGCGATCCCGCCGCGCGGCGCCACGCTGACGGTGTCGCTGGGCTGGGCCGGCAGCGGCCTGGCTTACCTCGGCACTTACCGCATCGACGAGGTGGTGCTGGACAGTTCGCCCATGACCATGAAGATCCACGGCAAAGGCGTGGACATGCGCCAAGGGGCCAAGAGCCAGCGCTGTCAGGCCTACGAGAACACCACGCTGGCCGCCATCGTGGCGCAGGTGGCGGGGCGGCACGGCTGGCAGGCGGTGTGCCAGGTGACGGCCTCCATTGCGCGCGCCGACCAGCTCAACGAAAGCGACCTGCACTTCATCACGCGCCTGGCGCTGGACCACGGCGCCACGGCGGCGGTGAAGGACGGCAAGCTGCTGGTGATGCCGCGCGGCGGCGGCAAGCGCGCCAGCGGCCAGGCCCTGCCGGCCGTCACGCTGGCGCCCTACATGTTGATCCAGTACCAGTTCACCTATGCCGACCGGGCCAGCGTGGACGCGGTCAAGGCCATCGCGCACGACCCGAAGACCGGCAAGCAGACCCTCGTGGAAGCGGCCAACGGCAGCAAGGTGCCGGGCGGCGGGGCGGTGCACACGGACCGCCGCGTGCACGCCAGCTTGCCGGCGGCCAGGGCGGCCGCCGCGGCCGGGCTGGAAGCGCTGAACCGCAGCACGGCCAAGGGCACGCTGACGCTGGCGGGCCGTGCGGACATCGGCGCCGAGCGGGAGCTGGTCCTGCAGGGCTTCAAGCACGGCGTGGACGGAAGCTACCTGGTGGAGCGCGTGGCGCACAGCTTCGGTAAAAACGGCTGGCAGATGACGCTGTCCATCAACGGCGCCAACGGCGGCAAGGCCGGGGTCGGCCACGGCCCCGGCAAAAAGGGCGGCAAGGCGCTGGTGGCGCCGGCCTAGATCAACTCATTACGAAAGGAACCCCATGGCGGAACCCGCAAGTTCGACTGCGTCGATAGCCATCGCCGCCGGCACCATCACGCTGAGCGGCTCGGTGTTCGGCGTGCAGTATGACGCGCTCCTGGCCGGCTTCTTCGGCGGCCTGGTGTCGCTGTCCTACCTGCCGCCGATGTCGGCGCTGAAGATCGCCAGCACCGTGGCCGGCTCGGCCTTGCTGGCGGGCTTCTTCGCCCCGGTGATCGCGGCGGCGGCGCTGCATTACTTTCCCTGGCTGCACAGCGTGGGCGATTTCATGCGCCTGGCCGGCGGCGCCGGCCTGGGCATCGCCGCGCAGGTGGTGATCCCTGCCGGCCTGAAACGGCTGCGCTCTTTTGTTGGAGGGCCGTAATGCTGCCGGCTATCTATCTCATCGCAGCCCTGGCCATCCTGTGCCACGGGCTGTTCCACACCATCAACCACATGGGCCGCCACACGGAGTTGCCCGCGCGCCTGGGCTGGCTGCTGCTGACCACGGGCGCGCTCGACATCGTGCTGGCGCCGCTGTTCGGCCGCATCGCCTCGCCCAGCTACGGCGACGCGCTGCTGCTGGCCTGGCTGGCCTGGTATTTGCAAGGAGAACGTTCATGATTATTTCCCTGTTGTCCATGCTGGGCGGCGGCCTGCTGCGGCTGCTGCCTGAGCTGTTCGGCTTTCTCAACAAGCGCAGCGACAACGCGCATGAACTGGCCATGCTGGACCGCCAGTTCCAGCTGGAGCAGACACGCGCGGCCAGCCGCCAGGCGCTGGCCGAGTTCCAGGGCGGCGTCGACGAAACGCTGGCGCTGCTGGACGCGCAAAAGTCGGCGTTGCAGGGACAGATGCAGCTGAGCGGCGTCCCCTGGGCAGACGCGCTCAACGTGCTGGTGCGGCCGGTGGCCACCTATTATGTGCTGCTGATGTACGGCCTGGCCAAGCTGGCCATGTTCATGGTGGCGCGCCAGGCCGATATCGGCGGCTGGGAGGCGATCCTGAAAATCTACGACGCCGAGGACCGCGCCATCCTGTCAGGCATCCTGGCGTTCTGGTTCGTCGGCCGCGCGCTCCGCGAGCGCGGCAAGTGACGGCGGCGCTGGAGGAGAGCGGCGCCTTGCCGCTGGCGCTGGACCTGATCCGCCGCTTCGAAGGCTGCCGCCTGCGCGCCTACCGGGACCTGGTGGGCGTGTGGACCATAGGCTGGGGCGAGACGCTGGGCGTGGCCGAGGGCATGGTCTGGAGCCAGCGGCAGGCGGACGCCGAGCTGGAGCGGCGCGTGGCGCAGTTCCTGCTCGGCGTGTTCAAACGCTGCCCGGCGCTGCACCTGGAGCCGCCGCAGCGCGCCGCCGCCTGCGTCTCTCTGGCCTATAACATCGGGCTGGGGGCATTCGGCGCGAGTTCCGTGTGCCGCAAGACCATGGCGCAGGACCTGGCCGGCGCGGCCGAGAGCTTTTTGTTGTGGGACAAGGCTGGCGGGCGCCGCGTGGCCGGGCTGGCGCGGCGGCGCGAGGCGGAGCGGACCCTGTTCCTTATGCCTGTTTAGGTGGCTCGGCTTTGCGCTGGATCAAACCGCGCGGTACGCCGGACTGGAGCGCGCTGGCTATACTGGCTTGACTGGCCGGTGCATGGTGCGCCGCCGCTATCGGAGGCCCCATCATGCGTCCGCACCCGGTGAACAACGGCATCTGGATGATGCTGTCGAAAATCAAGAAGATGGAACAGCGCCTGCGGGTGGCAGGGCTGCCGATGGTGCTGGCGCGCCTGCCGTACTGGCTGCTGGCGCTGCAGTACTGCTACACCATGCAGGCCAAGATGGCGCGCATCGAGCGCATCGCCGTGCGCATCCGCGCGTGGCTGGCCACGGTGCAGGAGCTGTGCGCCAAGGAGGAGGCGAAGACGGAACTGATGGACGTGCGCCAGGCCATGCGCGACGATATCGAGTGCACCAAGCGCACCCTTTGGGACTTGCGCGAAATCTGCATCGACGTGACGCGGCTGTTCGGCAATGTGGGCTACAGCTCGCGCCGGCTTTCGCGCCTGCAGGAGCGGCTGGTCAAGCTGTTGTCGGAGTCCTATGAATCGGCGTCGCAGCTGCAGCAGCTGCTGGCCGAGCATGACGCGGCGGCGCTGGCGCTGCTGCGGCAGATGCAGGAGCCGCCTCAGCCATTGTCTTCGTAGGGCGGGTTAGCGCGCAGGGCGCGCGTAACCCGCCGTGCATCCAAACCCTTCCAGCACGATCTTGCCCTTGGCGCGGTTGCTCTCGATCAGCGCATGGGCGCGCTTCAGGTTAGCGGCGTTGATGCTGCCGTAGCGCTCGCCCAGCGTGGTCTTCAGCACGCCACTGTCCACCAGTTGAGCGACATCGTTCAACAGCGCGTGCTGCTGCGCCATGTCGTCCGTTTCAAACATCGAGCGGGTGAACATGAATTCCCAGTTCAGCGACACGCTCTTGCGCTTGAGCTTGCTCACATCCAGCTGGCCCGGATCGTCGATCAGCCCCAGCTTGCCTTGCGGCGCGATCAGCTCGGCGATGGCGGCAAAGTGCTTGTCGGTCTGGTTCAGCGCGGCCACGTAATTCACCGGCGGCAGGCCGAGGCGCTTGATTTCCTCGTCCAGCGGCTTGCTGTGGTCGATCACATGATGCGCACCCAGCTGCGTCACCCAGTCCGCCGTATCCGGGCGCGAAGCGGTGGCGATAATGGTCAGCCCGGTCAGCTGGCGCGCCAGCTGCACCAGGATGGAGCCGACGCCGCCCGCCGCGCCGATCACCAGCAGCGATTTGCCGCCCGCGCTGTTGCTGCCGTTCCCGCCGCGGCTGACCCCCAGGCGCTCGAACAGCAGTTCCCATGCCGTGATGGCGGTCAGCGGCAGGGCGGCGGCCTTGCCGAAATCGAGGTTCTTCGGCTTGTAGCCCACGATGCGCTCGTCCACCAGGTGCAGTTCGCTGTTGGTGCCGGGGCGGGTCAGCGAGCCGGCGTACCAGACTTCATCGCCCACCTTGAACAGGCTCACGTCCGGGCCGACTGCTTTCACGATGCCGGCGGCGTCCCAGCCGATCACTTTCAATTCGCCGTCCGCCGGCGCAACGTTCTTGCGGATCTTGGTATCGACCGGGTTGACGGACACCGCCTTCACTTCCACCAGCAAGTCGCGCCCCGCCGCTCTCGGCTCGGGCAGTTCGACGTCGATCAGCGCATCGGCGTGGTCGATGGGGTGGGAGGCGCGGTAAGCAACTGCTTTCATGGGGAACTCCTGATGGGTTGTGCATGGGTTTGTGTGATGCGAGTATCATCACTTATTTCGCAGGCGCGAAAAAGAGCGCTTTTAGCGAAACACTTTCAAAGGAATGAAGATAGTGCTGCGGCTCGATGATTTGACGTTGTTCGTGCGGACCGCCGACGAGGGCAGCCTGTCCGCCGCCGCGCGCAGCCTGGAGATTTCGCCGGCGCTGGCCAGTGCCGGCCTGAAGCGGCTGGAGGGGGAGCTGGGGCTGCGGCTGTTCGCGCGCACCACGCGCTCGCTGCGCCTGACGGACGAAGGCGAGCGCTACCTGGTGCACGCGCGCGAGGCGCTGCGGCTGCTGAAAGAGGGTCACGATACGCTGATGCAAGCCAAGGAGATTCCCGGCGGCACCTTGAAAATTGCCATGCCGTCCGACCTGGGCCGCAACATCCTGCTGTACTGGCTGGACAAGTTCCAGGCCCAGTACCCGGGCGTGCATTACCAGATCAGCGTGAGCGACAGGCAGGCCGATATGTACCGCCAGCCGGTGGACATCGCCATCCGCTACGGCAAACAGGAGGACTCAAGCCTGATCGCGATGCCGATTGCGCCGGACAACCGGCGCGTGCTGGTGGCGTCGCCGGACTATATCCGCAAGCATGGCCGCCTGGCCGCGCTGGATGACCTGACGCGCCACAACTGCCTCTGCTACGCGCTAGACGATGTCATCCACAACAACTGGACTTTTCATCCGCCCGGCAGCAAAAAGCCGGTAACGCTGGCCGTGCGCGGCAACCGCTGCGCTGACGACGCCGACCTGGTGCGGCGCTGGGCCGTGGCCGGCCTGGGCATTGCGTATAAATCGAAGATGGACTTGTCGGAGGACTTGCGCAGCGGCAGGCTGCAAGTGCTGTTGCCCGACATCGTGGGCGAACCCACGCCGCTGAACCTGGTCTGCATGCACCGCTCGCAAGTGACGCCGACGGTGCTGCAGCTGCGCGACTTCCTGCGCGCCCAGTACGAGCAGCTGTTTTAGTGCGCCTTGGACAGAATCAGCAGCCAGCGGCGCAGCACCAGGATTTCCAGATGGCCGGCTTGCACGCCGGTATCGCATTCCAGGATGGGGTTAACGGCGTAGAAGCGTTTGCGGAAGTCGCGGCAGACGAGGATTTCGCGTTTGCCGAAGCGCACCAGGAAAGACATCGGGGCATATTCCAGGCCGAAACGGGAGCCGAAACCGCTGTTCAATGTAGTCATGATTCTTCCTTTGGGTCAGTTGAATGTTGATCGAGTGAAGCCACTGTATCACAACTACTGTTGAAAAACACAGTACTGTATGAAAAAACAGGCAAATCAAACAACTGTTGTATTTTTGTGCAGTCAGCCCAGCTTGTCCTCCAGTGCTTCCCATTCATCGCTGCCGCCGGGCCGTACGCGGTGATGCATGTAGACGCCGATCAGGCGGCGCAGGTCGGGGCCCAGCGCCATGTCATTGCGCAGCCGCTCCAGCTCCTGCTGCAACTCGCCGAAGCGGACCGCCAGCGCTGCATCCACCAGCGCGCGCGCCAGCCGGGGCTTGATGGCCGACGCCAGGGCCAGCAGCGCGCGGCATTGCGCCAGTGCGGCGCGGGCAAATACCTCGTGGCTGGCACGCCAGAGGTGCCGCGCCAGGTGGTTCTGCGCGCTCGCGCCCAAGGCATTGGCCTGCTGCGATGAAAGCAGGGTGGACAGTAAATGGGCGGCGCGCGCCGGGTCGGCAAGGGCGCATGCCGACAGGGGCCAGGCATACAGTTTGAGGAAATTCGCCCGCACCGGCTCGGCCAGGCAGAACTGCAGCATGGCATCCGCCACGTCCATCGGCGCGGTCCCTGGCCCGGTCGTCACGGCCTGCAGGGGCATAGCCACGGGCAGCAGGCCGCGCCGCAGCAGCGCCGCGCACGATTCCAGGTAGGCTTCCTTCAGGAAAACGTCCGATTTGCCGAGCAGCCTGCCGCGCGCCAGCAGCCCTTCGGCCAGGCTCACCGCCTGGGCCTGGCTGAGGTTTGCTTCACGGCATATCCAGCGCGCCAGGTGCGCATGGTTGTCCGGCACCGGCTCGCGGGCCAGCAAGTCCAGTGCGTCCGGCGCGGCAGGCAGGCCGCACAGGCCTTCCCGGACCAGCATCGGCAGCGCCTGGACCGCACTGCGGCGCGCTGTGCCGGACTGGCTACGCAGCAGTTTCCACACCGTCTTTTCTATTGTCGCCTGCAAGCGGTCGTCCCGCGCCATCGCCTGGCGCAAGGCATCGGCTGCGCGCAGCAGCTTGCTGCTGTCGCCCGCGAGCACGATCAGGTCCAGGAACTGAGGGAGGTCGGGTATCTCGCTGCCCGGCCTGGCCTCCAGCACCATCGACATCTGAAGCAGCATGGAGTTGATGAACACTTGGCTAACAGGCTCTTCCGCCAGCAGTTGCCGGTAGCAGTTGCCGGCTTCGGCAATATCGGCCTGACTGGCCCTCAGCAGGAAGGACATCAGTTCCGGGCTGCGCCACTCGGCCGTGCTGATGTCTTGCGCGGCAAGCACTGAGTCCAGCTCGGCGGGAGCCAGGTCCGCGTGCCTGAGCATCCAGCAGGCCACTGCCAGTTCGCCTTTCCTGCCGCCGGTGCGCCAGGCGGCAAGCGCCGTGCCGAGCCGTTGCCGCAGGATGGCGGCAAGTTCATCGTCCGGTGCGCCGGCCGTGCCCGGGACGCTTCGCCAGTGGGCCAGCAATGGTCCGACCACCAGCTGCACGCAACGTACTTTCAGGTCTTCATCGGCCAAGGAGTCCAGCCACGACATCAGGCGCTTCAGCGTGCCTGGCGACTGCGCCGGGGCGGTCTCCGGACTGCCGAACAGCCAATCCCGCAGCGCCAGCAAGTGCAGCTTGCATTCCACCTCGGCGCTCGGCAGCGGGGCCAGCAGTTCTTCAATCGTGCGCGCTTGCAGGCGCCACTGGCCGGCCCACAGCGCGCCGTAGGCGGCCGCTGTCGGCAGGGGCCGCGAACCGCTGATGGCGAGTTTCCAGCGGGGGCGTCCGGCTTGCGTGAGCGCGATGAAGCCGGCGATCGCTTGCGGCGTGCCTTTCGCCACCGAGGCGAAGATCAGGTCGGCACTCACCAGCCTGGTTCGCTTGCCCAGCGCCGCGTCCAGGCAGTCCTTCATCAACAGGGCGGCGGCTTGCTGCTGCGCGCCGGCCTGCAGCCAGATGGTGGCCAGCACGTCGAGGAACCAGTTGGGGAACTCGTCGCTGCGCGTGTGCTTGCTGAACGCATAGGTCTTGATGTTGTGCTGCGTGACGAAATCCAGCACGGCTGCCGGGAACGGCGTGGCCAGCGCGGCCAGCAGGCGCATCAGGTGCTTGCGGACGCGCAATGTGCCCGACAGCCAGAAGCGTTCGAGCAGCCGCCACAATTCCGCGTGGCGGCTGGCCGGCATATTGGCCGCGTAGCGCAGGAATTCGACCCGCATGACTTCGGCGGTCTGTTTCCGGGAGAAATAGTCGAGCACGACGGTACTGTCGGACGAGTCGCACTGTTTCAGCTCGCAGTAGACGCGCAGGGCAATGCCCTGGTCGGCCATGTCATCGCTGTCCAGCAGGGTGCGCCAGCAGTTGCGCGCGCTGGCGCGCTGTGGCGGCCGGGCGCCGCCGGCCAGCGCAAGCCGCAGCGTCTGCAGCAGTATGGGCTTGAGAAACAGGTCGTCCTGGCGCGCTGCGCAACGCTGTTGCATCAGGCCGACGGCATCATCGGGGAGCAGCCGCAGCAAGGCGCGGGCGGCAGCGTGCTCGAAAAAGGTCTGGTGGAAGAAGCTGACGCTGCCGTCGTGGCCTACATGCAGCAGGCCTCGGTGGCGCAGCGACTGCGCCGATTGCCGGGGGAGCTGCCACCTGTCCAGCTCGTCCTCCACCTGCCTGGCGTCCAGTTCCAGCGTGCCGCGACAGAGCATGAGCGCGGCAATGCGGTGTGCGGCGTCGGACAGATCGGCGCCGGACGCCGCCGCGTCGATGTCGTCTGCCCGCACCGAGCGGCGGTCCGAGCTGACGCGGTAGCGCCAGTAATCCTGGTACAGGCTGGCCATGTCGATCTCATCGGGAATGGCGTCGGGCGCATAGATTTCAAACAGCATGCGCAGCGTCAGCGGCACCGAACACACGTCCCTGATCGGCCTGCGCAAGGCGATATCGTGCCTGGCCTTGTTGAGCGCGGCGCCGTAGTGCTTCCCGTACACCGCCAGGGCGCAGTCGAGTTCCTCGTCGTCGTAAGCGCCCAGGATGAAGGCGGCATGCGGGCACTGGACCGCATCGATGCGGCCCGCTTCCTGCGGCCGGGTACTCAGCACCACGATGGCGCCGGTATCGCTCAGCAAGGCCAGCTTGCTGTTCAGCAGGATGGCGCCGTCCTCCTTGCGCAGCAGCAGGTCGGCGGTGTCGATCAGGATGAGCGGCACGCGGCCTTCTTCCTGCGCCAGCGCGCAGGCGCGCCACAGGCGGTCGCCTGCCACGCTGACCGATGAACCGGCGTCGCGCAGCCAGGAGGCCCTGAGCAGCAAGGCGCGGACATCGCTGCGCTGCCGGTAGTGGCTGTGCAGCCACCATTGCAGCGACGTCTTGCCGTGGCCCGCTTCGCCGCTCAGGACCAGCAGCCGTGGCGCTTCCCCGTCGCCGGCCAGCAGCGCGTCGATGCGTTGCTGGATAAGCCGGCCCTGCTTGCGCGGCACGAACAGGCCGTCTTCCAGCCGCAGCTCCTGGTGCGCGCTGCCACTGCCGGCGACGCCGATTTCAGCGGCAAGGCTGTCCGACAGGGCCGCCAACTCCCTGGTCTCGCTGACCCGTGCTTGCCGCAGCGAAATCAATTCCAGCAGCTGGGCGCGCAGCTGGTGGGTGGGCACCGGGGTGCTGCTGGCCTGGGACAGTAGCAGTTGCAGCTGGGCTTGCCGCAGCACGCGTTTGCCTGCGGCCGTCTGCAGCACGGTCCGGATCACCTCCCATATCATGACGGTGAACAGGCGTGGCGCGTCCGCCGGCAGCCACTGGCCGTTGGCGTTGCCCAGCGCGGCCAGCCGCTCGATGGCGTCGCGCTCGATGTTGCCCAGGTCCGGCTGGCCGCAGTCCCAGCTGATGTTGCGCAGCAGTGCCTGCGGCAGCCGCTGCGGCGTGATGGCGTTCAGGCCTGCCTGCGTGTCCGCTTTCAGTGGCAGGTTGACCAGCAATGCGTGCAGCGTGGCCAGCTTGGCCTGATCGGGCTGCGCTGCGGCGGCCGCCTCGGTCCAGAACGCCAGCGTGGCCTGGCCGCAGATGCGGTGGCTGGGGTCTTTTTCCTTCGTCACCACTGCCGTGGTCATGAAGCGCATGCGCACCGTGCGTCCCGGGTTGTGCTTGACCAGGTAGAAGTAGTTGTCGATGGCGTCACGCACATCGCCCGTGTTGATGGTGACGGTGCTGTCGGTCACGTCCTTGATCTGGCACGCCGTCACTGCGCCGGACAGGGCCACCGCGTAGTCCTCCGCCACTTCCAGGTGCAGCTCGGCGTTGGGTGGCAGCTCCAGCCAGGCCAGGCAGCTTGCGTACAGCTGGTAGACATAGCCCCTCAGGGAAGCGATGGCCTGCCGGGCGGGGTCGCCGTGCAAGGCGGGCAGTGCGGCAGGTGCGGAAACCGGGCCGGTATTCGGGGTTGGCATGGAGCGGGGCGGAAGTCGCGGAGCGATTATTGTAATTGCATTGTGGAATGGAATGATAGGGCAGCGCACTGCTGAATGCGCGCTGCGGCGCGTTCGCGATAAGATGCGGGGGAACACGAGGAGAAACCGATATTTTGACCCGACTGATACCAGCCGCCGTGGTGCGCTTCGTCGAAGCACGCCTGACCCCCGGTGGCGAATTCGGACTGCACCTGACCGCCGGCGCGGCACTGATGATGGCGGCCGTTGCAGCCTTCGGCGAGGTGGCCGAGGACGTTGCCGAGAACGACGGCGTGGCGGCGTTCGACCAGCACGTATCGACCTGGATGCACGTGAACGGTCAGGAACCGTACACCAGCATCATGTGGCTGTTCACCCATCTGCACAGCGTGGCAGGCGTGTGCCTGCTGGTGGCGCTGGCGGGAGCCTTCTTCTGGCGCCGCGCCGCGCTGCACGGACGCTACTGGCTGCTGGCGCTGGTCTTGTCGGTGCCGGGCGGCATGCTGCTGAACGTCGTCCTCAAGCACATCTACCAGCGCGCCCGCCCCGTGTTCGAGGAACCCCTGCTCACGCTGGCCACTTACAGCTTTCCCAGCGGCCACACGGTGGCGGCCACGCTGTTCTGGGGCGTGGTGGCCAGCTACGCGGTGATGACGGCGCAGCGCTGGCGCGTGCGCTGCGCGGTGGTGGCGGGCGCCACGCTGATGGTGGCGCTCACCGGCATCAGCCGCATCTACCTCGGGGCCCACTATCCGAGCGACGTGCTGGGGGCCATGGTGGAGGGCTGCGGCTGGCTCGCGGTGTGCATCACCGGGTGTTCAACCTTGCGCCGCAGACAGGCCTCGCGGGCCGCGCGGCCCGGCCCGGCAGATACCCGGAAAGGATAAGCGTGGCGACCGTGGTTCCCGTCATTGTCAACGCCGGCGCAGGCCTGGGCTATTGCGGCGAGTTTTCGCAGCGGCTGCTGGCCAGGTTCGCCGTGCATGGCTACCTGGCCGACATCACGCTGGCGCAAAGCGGCGAGCAGATGATTGCCGCCGCGAAGGCGGCCGTGGCATCGGGCGCGCGGCTGGTGGTGGCGGGCGGCGGCGACGGCACCATCAACGCCGTGGCCTCGGTGTTGGCGGGCACCGACGTGGCCTATGGCGTGCTGCCGCTGGGTACCCTGAACCACTTCGCCAAGGACTTGAACATCCCGCTCGACCTGGACCAGGCCATCGCCACCATTGCCACCGGCGGCCACGTGCGGGTGGACGTGGGCGAGGTGAACGGCCGCATCTTCCTCAACAACTCCAGCCTCGGCCTGTATCCCGACATTGTGCGCGACCGCGAGAAGCAGCAGAGCCGCCTGGGCCGGGGCAAGTGGCTGGCATTCGCCTGGGCCGCGCTGGCGGCGCTGCGGCGCTATCCCTTCCTGAATGTGCGCCTGAGCGTAAACGGCGAAGAGCACGCGCGGCGCACGCCCTTTGTTTTCATCGGCAACAACGAATACCGGATGCAGGGCTTGAACATCGGCGCGCGCGAGCGCATCGATAGCGGTATGCTGAGCCTGTACGTGGCGCAGCGGCCCAGCCGCCTGGGCCTGGTGCGCCTGGCCTGGCACGCGCTCACCGGCACCCTGGCGCAGCAGCGCGACTTCGACGTGCTGCTGGCCACCGAGCTGGAGATCGGCACCCGCAAGAGCCTCAAGCACGGCAACGCCCGCATCCACGTGGCGACCGACGGCGAAGTCACCGTCATGCAGGCGCCGCTGTCCTACCGCATGCGCGCAGGCGCATTGACAGTGGTGGTACCCAAATAAAGGAGAAAGCCATGCGTACCCTGGTGCATTTATCGGACCTGCATTTCGGCCGCGTCGACGAGGCACTGCTGGCGCCGCTCAAGGCGCGCGTGGAAGCTTTGCAGCCGCATGTGGTGGTGGTGTCGGGCGACCTGACCCAGCGTGCCCGCAGCGCCCAGTTCAAGGCCGCGCGGGCCTGGCTGGACACCTTGCCGGGGCCGCAGATCGTGGTGCCGGGCAACCACGACATTCCGCTCTACAACATCGCGGCGCGCTTTTTCACGCCGCTGGTGAAGTACCGCCGCCACATGACCGCCAACCTGGCGCCGGAGTACGTGGACGATGAAATTGCCGTGCTGGGCATGAACACTGCGCGCTCGCTGACCTTCAAGGACGGCCGCGTCAACCGCGAGCAGGTGGACCGGCTGCGCCAGCGCTTCAATGCGCTGCCCGACGGCTTGACGCACGTGGTGGTGACCCACCATCCTTTCGACCTGCCCGACAATTTCGACGAGGACGACCTGGTGGACCGCGCGCCCATGGCCATGGCGGCGTTTTCCGATTGCGGCGTGGACCTGCTGCTGGCGGGCCACCTGCATTCCAGCCACGCGGGCAACAGCGCGCACCGCTACAAGATTCCCGGCTACGCGGCGCTGGTGGTGCAGGCTGGCACTGCCACCTCCACCCGCAAGCGCGGCGAGGAAAACTCCTTCAACGCCATCCGCGTGGAACCTGGACGGCTGACGGTGGAGCGCTACAGCTGGCAGCCAGCGCTGGCCAGCTTCGAGCTGGCCAGCAGCGAGGTGTTTTGCCGCCAGGGGGACGTGTGGGCGTCCACCCGTCCCGCCGCGAAGTAGCGCGCCTGGCTTAGAACCTGTAGCGCACGGTCAGCTGCGCCGAACGCGGCGCGCCGGGCAGGCTGAGGAACTTGCTGGAACCGTGGCCGGCCGCGATGTAGCCGCGGTCCAGCAGGTTCATCACGTTCAGCTGCACCTCCACCGCCTTGGCCCGGTAGTAGGCCATGGCGTCCACCGTGGTGTAGCCGGCCAGCGAAACCGTGTTGCCCGGATTGGCGAAGCGCTCGCCGACGTAGTTCAGGCCGGCGCCGGCGCCCCAGGTGCTGTTGAAGGCCTTGCTCAGCCAGACGTTGACGCTGTGGCGCGGCGTGAGCGTGGCACGCTTGCCCTGCACGAACTGGCCGTCATCCTTGGCGATGGAGGCGATCATGGTGGCGTCCAGCCAGGAGTAGCCGGACCAGGCCTGCCAGCCCTGGCCCAGGTCGCCCGCGAAGGTCAATTCCAGGCCGTCGGTGCGCTGGGTGCCCATGGGGATGATCTTGTTGGTGCCCGGATCGGTGGCCTTGATATGGTCGCGCTGCAGGCGGAACACGGCGGCGGTCAGCGAGGCGCGGCCGCCCAGCAGGTCGAACTTGGCGCCCAGTTCCTTGTTCACCGTTTGTTCCGGCGCCATTTCCGCATTGTTGGCGGCCAGCGCGAAGGTCTCGCCGGACGGCTGGTAGGACTTGCTGAACGAGGCGTAGTAGGACTGCAGGGCGTCGGGCTGGTACACCAGGCCCGCGCGCGGGCTCCAGGTGCTGTCGGTGCGCGCCAGGTTGGGCTGGTTCACGCGGCGCTCGGTAGTCTTCTGCTCGAATCGGTCGTAGCGCACGCCGGCCAGCGCCTTCCAGTTGGCTGCCAGGGTCACCTGGTCCTGCACGTAGCCGCTGCTCACGTCGAACCTGGACAGGTTGTTGGCGGTGGGCGCGCCGCCGGCGGTGAAGGGCACGGCTGGCGACACGGGATTGAACAGCGATACCGTGGCCACATTGGTCTGCGAGCGGTTCAGCACTTCCTTGTCCTGCCGGCCGAACTCCACGCCGTACAGGATCTGGTGCTGCATGCCGGCCAGTTCAGCCTTCTGTACCAGTTCGGTCTGGTTGAAATAGCCGTCCTCGGCGCGGTACACGTTGCCGCGCGTGAGCGAGGCGGTCTTCGCGGCCTCGTTGACCGAGCCCACCAGGGTGTTGTTGCGGTCCAGCGTGTAGTCGTAGTAGCGGAAGGCGTTGCGCAGCTTGAGCGTGCCGCTGAAGGCGTGTTCCAGCACGAAGCCGGCCGCTTTCACGCGCGCCTCGCTGAAGTCGTTGTCCTTCGCGTTGGCGGCGCCGTAGTAGGTGCCCGGCGCCACGTCCACCACGCGGCCCTGGTAGGAAGGGATGCCGAAGTCGGTGACGCGCTTGTCGTGCAGGTATTCGGCCTGCAGCAGCAGGGTGGTGGCGGCGCCCAGCTTGAACAGCACCGACGGCGCCAGTGCCTGGCGTTCCAGGAACTGCTGGTCGCGGTAGCTGTCGGCGTCCTCCACCGCGCCGGTCACGCGGAACGATACCTCGGTGCCGTTACCCGTATCGGGCAGCTTGCGGCCCAGGTCGAATTCGCCGCGCTTTTGGGCCCAGCTACCCACCTGCAGCGACACTTCGCTGATGTCCACGCCCGGCTTTTTCGTCACGCGGTTGATCAGGCCGCCCGACGAACCGCGCCCGTACAGCACGGCGGCCGGGCCTTTCACCACTTCCAGCTGCTCGATGTTGGAGAGGTCGCGGAAGTAGAGGGCGTCGTCGCGCATGCCGTCGATGAACTGGTCGGCGATGGCGGAGAAGCCGCGGATGGTCACCTGGTCGCGCTGGCCGTCGCCGTGCGACATGCCGACGCCCGGCACCGCTTTGAGGGCGTCATTGATCGAGCGCACGCCCTGGTCGCGCAGCAGCGCTTGCGGGATCACGTTCACGGTTTGCGGAATGTCGCGCAGCGGCGCGTCGGTCTTGGTAGCGCTGGACGACTTGGCGGGATTGTAGCCCTCGGCGTCGGCGCTGCCCACGACGGTCACGGTCTGCATCACGCTGTCGGCCGCGTCGGCGATCTGGGCCTGCGAGAGCGCAGGGAAGGTCAGTGCCAGCAGCAGCGCCAGCGGGGTTTTCTTGATTGCCATAGGGGTCCTCGAATGTACTGAAATAAGTAAATTGGATCGTGCATGGCTGGCGGCTGCTGGCTGTTTATAACTGATGGCGATAGCATATTGCAACGCGCAAAGGGCTGCAAGTAATATTGATAATGATTCTCATTCACTGTATCATCTGCGCACAGCCAGCCATGCCCGCGCCACCGCCAGCAAGTCACCCATCCACCAATGAGGAACGCGATGCAAGACTTGATTTTCGCGGCCGCGCCGCCTGCTGTCCGCGTCAAGCGCGCCGGCGCAAGCCGCGCGCTGAGGGCCGCCGTCAATATGCGGGAAGAGGACAGCTACATCCGCCAGCGCGTGCTGGACACGCTGCTGCGCGAGGACGTGCGCGGCTGCGTCAGCCAGGCCACCCTGGCGGGGGCAGCGCAGTTGGCCGGCTACCCCGGCGCCTGGGCCCGGCCGGACGGCGCGCAATGGCTGCGGCTGCCGCATTTCCAGGGCGGCGTGCTGTGGATACCGGTGCAGCCGGCGCGCTTCCTGCAGCAATGGCGCAGCACCGCCGCGCCGCTGCTGTGGCAGGAGGGCATGCGCTACACCGAGCTGCTGGTGCTGGACGATATCGTGGCGTGCTTCGCGCGCGGCCTGGCGCCGCCGGCGCAGGAACCGTTCTCGTCCTTGGCGGCCGAGTGCCGCACGGCGGTCGGGCACCGCCGCATTGCCGAGGCGGTGCGCGAGCGCTGGTTCGGCGCGTTGCGGCTGCAGAAGCTGGATGTGCATGAACTGGATTGGAGCGCATCGCTGCTGCATTACCAGCGCGTGGCGGCCTTTCACGACCATCCGCTGCACCCCACGGCGCGCGCCAGGCCAGGTTTCGACCGCGCGGCGCTGGAAGCCTACGGGCCGGAAAGCCAGCAGCCGTTCCAGCTGCGCTGGCTGGCGCTGCCGCGCGGCCCGGCGCGCGCGGATGGGGAGGGCGAGGGGTGGCCGGCCGCCTGGCCGACCTTTGCCGACGTGGGGCTGCCGCCACAGCTGGCGCACAGCCATGCGCTGGTGCCGGTGCATCCGTTTTTGTGGGGCACGCGGCTGGACGCCATGCTTGAAGCGTGCGGCCTGGCCGGGCAGCCTGCGCAGGGTGCGCAGGCTGTCCAGGCGCCGCTGCCCTGGATGACGGTGGCGTCCACGCTGCTGGTGCGTACCGTGGCGCTGCTGGAGGCGCCGGGTTGGCATCTGGAGCTGCCGCTGACGACAGGCACGCTGGGGACCATGGAGCCGGGCGCCGCCAGCGACGGTTGCGCCATCCAGCGCCTGCTGGCAGACATCGCCGCGCGCGAGCCGGCCTGCGCGCAACACGTCCTGTTCACCAGTGAGCGGGCTTGCGGCTACGCCGCGCAGCAGGGCTTCCCCGGCTACGTACTGCGGCGCTACCCGGCGGCGGCGCTGAAAGGCTGCGCCGTGGTGCCGGTGGCGGCGCTGGGCGCCGGCACGCCCGAGGGCGGCATCGTGGCGCAGGCGCTGGCGCTGCGCTACTACGGCGGCGACCTGCCGGCCTTCTTCGACGAGTATCTGGAGCTGACGCTGGGCCTGCATCTTCGGCTGTGGCTGCGCTACGGCGTCGCGCTGGAATCAGACCAGCAGAATACGCTGCTGGTGCTGAAGCAGCGCGGCAAGCGCTTGCGGCTGCTGTTGGAGAGCCACGGCACCGCCCGCGTCCGCACCGGCCACCTGGCGCAGCGCTGGCCGCAGCTGGCCGGGCACGTGGCGCAGCTGCGGAATCCGGACGTTGCGGTGGACCAGGAGCTGGCGCTGGCCAGGACGTTCATCGCCGGCACGCTGCAGCTGAATATCGCGGTGCTGGCGGAGCGTTACGCGCAAGCGCTGAAGGTGGAGCCGTCCGCGTTGCACCGGTGCGTGCGGGCCTGCGTGGAGCGTGTGCTGGCGCGGCTGGAGGCGGAAGGGGAGCAGGTGGCGCTGGCGCGCCGGCTGCTGCTGGAAGAAGACAGCCTGTATCTGAAACGCCTGCTGCTGGCTGGCGGAGACGGCGCCGCGCCTAATTTCCTGCGCGGCGCCGGCCGGTAGTTTCAGCAGCCGATGCAGCAGCCGATGCAGCAGCTCATTAAAGCCAGTAATCCATAAACCGCGCCGACCATTCCTTCATGCGCAGGCTCCAGGGGCGGTGGCGCCACTGTTCCAGTTTCACTTCGGTGGAGTTGCGCAAGTCTTCCTGGAAGGCGCGCTCCATTTCGGCGCCGAAGGACTCGCCCATCACGATCACGCTCACTTCGCTGTTGTGCAGGAAGCTGCGCGTGTCGAGGTTAGTCGAGCCAACCGTGGACCAGACGCCGTCGATCACGGCGGTCTTGGCGTGCAGCACGGCCAGCTTGAGCTCGTGGATCTTCACGCCGGCCTGCAGCAGCTCGTCGTACTTGGCGCGCCCGGCGTGCCATACCAGGCCGCTGTCGGACACGCTGGGCAGCACCAGCCGCACATCCACGCCGCGTTTGGCGGCGTCGGTCAGCGCGCTCATGGTCTGCTCGTCCGGCACGAAATAGGCCATGGTGATGTGGATGGATTTTTTCGCCTCCTGCATCGCCAGCAAATAGGCCTTGAAGATTTCAAACTTGCCGCCCGGCGCGCTGCCCAGTACGCGCACGATGCGGTCGCCCGCGATCACCGGGGTGGGGAAGTAGTCGGCATCGCGCAGGTCGTCGCTGTCCTGCTGGGCCCAGGCCTGGATGAACAGCCACTGGAAGGCCGCCACGGCCGGGCCTTCGATCTTCACGTGGGTGTCGCGCCAGCCGACGTCCTTCTTGTCGGTGGGCTTGGTCTTGGAGCGGAACGGCGAGCTCTTCGAATAGGTGTCGCTGATGTTGATGCCGCCGGTGAAGGCCACCTTGCCGTCCACGATCAGGATCTTGCGGTGGTCGCGGTTGTTGACCTTCCAGCCGTTGCCGCGCACCTTGGCCGGATTGACGGGATTGAACGCCACCAGCCTGATGCCGCCGGCGCGCATGCGGTCGAAGAAGGCTTGCGGCACGCCGATGGTGCCCACGCTGTCGTAGATGATGTTGACGGTGATGCCCTCGGCCTGCTTCTTGAGCAGCAGGTCGGCGAACTGATTGCCCAGTTCGTCCTCGTCGAAGATATAGGTCTCGAAATTGATGTTGTTCTTGGCCGAGTCTATCGCCTTCATCATCTCCTTCATGGTGGCCGGGCCGTCGAACAGCAGCTGCACCTTGTTGCCCGCGATCAGGGGCACGCCGGTGGCGGCTTCTTCCAGCGCCGCCTGCTGCGCCAGGTCCAGCGCGCCCTTGGCCCAGCGCTTCTTGAGCAGCGATTCGCTGGTGTTGGCGGACAGCTTGCCGTTCGCGGTCTGGATGCGCGGCGGGGCCGACACGGCGGCCTTGGCCTTGGCATTGTCCGCCTCCACCGTCGGCAGGGATGCGCACGCCACCAGGGACCAGCAGGTCAGGAGCGTCGCCAGCCAGCAGCGCGCGTTTGGGAGTGTCATGCGCAGTGTCATGAATTATCTCTTCACGGAAGTCTCATCCGGCAATATGGGGGCCGTATCCCTGGCACCAAGGAAGAAGTCGACCGGCGCCGCAATGAAGCGGCGGCCCAGGGCTTTCAGCAGGGCAAAGCCATGCTTGAAGCGCACCTGCCGGGAGCGCAGCGCCACCCACAGCGCCAGCGAGAAACTGACCAGCAGGTTGACCGCGCCGATGGCCAGGAAACCCGATACGGACTTCAACACCAGTTGCCAGCTGACATTGTGATCCAAGGCCACAATTGCTGTCGCGAAGTTGGCGGAGGAGAAAGTAACGTGGCGGATATCAAGCGGCAGGCCCAGCAGGAAACCCAGGGTGCCCATGCTGCCCAGCAGGATGCCGAAGTAGAAATTGCCCATCAGGCCGCCCAGGTTGTTCTCCAGGTACACGGCCAGGCGGTCCAGGCGCTTCTGGCCGATCAGGCGGCCCAGGCCGCGGCGCTGCGAGATGCGCTGGGCGAAGCGGGTGTACAGTGCCTTGTTGTCGTAATAGCCCGAGATCAGGCCGGCCAGGAACAGGCACACGCCGGCCACGGCCGCGTACAGCAGGGCCGGGCTGCCGACCGGGTCGATATCGTGCAGCAGGTGCATGGCCTTCTCGGGCGACACCAGGTGGCGGCCGGTGAGGCGCTGCCAGCCGAAGGCGATTAGCCAGGCGGTGGGGATGGCAGTGGCCAGGTTGCCCAGCACCGCCCATACCTGGGTGCGGAACACCTTGTTGACCAGGTCGGCCATGCTGTCCACGTCGAGGTATTTGCCGTCGCGGCTTTGCAGCCCGGTGGCGATGCGCGAGGCCGTCATGGCCGGCTGCTTGGTGGCCACCGTGAAGTGCAGCAGGTGGATGAACATGAAGCCCAGCGAATAGTTCATGCTGAACAGGAAGGCTTCCACCAGCGGCGCGGCGCGCAGGTAGGACATCAGGATCTTGAACAGCGCCATGAAGCCGATGATGAGGCCGGCGCCGGCCGAGGACAGGAACATGCCGCCCAGCTGGCCGCGGTTGTCGGCCACATAGTGCTCGCCGGTGCGGCTGGCGTTCTCGGTGACGTTGCGCGCCAGCAGGTGGATGTTGTCGGCCAGCAGGTCGCGCACGGTGTACTTCTTGTTGTGCGCTTCGATCAGTTCCAGCATCAGGGCCACCCCGGCCGCGCGGCGCTCGCTGGCCGGCGCGTGCAGCAGGCCGCCGGAAGTGTCGACCAGGAACAGCAGCTTGCGCAGGCGGTCGATGCTCTGGGTCAGGGTCACCAGCAGGTAGGTCAGCGCGATGCTGGTGCCTTGCGCCAGCGCCTTCTTGCGGATCTTGGCCACCACGGCGTCGCACTGGTCCAGCATCACCAGCAGGTGGGCGGCGTCCTCCACCTGTTCGGCCTGGCCGGCCAGCAGGCGCTGGTAACCGTCCAGGTAGGCGTTCACTTCGCGGTTCTGCTCGGTGAACGGGGAATCGAAGACTTCGATTTCGGTGTGGAAGTTGGTCAGCTTCGGTTCCAGGCCGATGGCGGCCACGCGGTAGGACAGGGTGCGCACCGCGTCCAGCAGGCCGGCCAGCATCACGTTGCGCATGCCGGGTACGGCGGTGAAGATGATGTCGAACAGGTCCAGCCAGTCGGCGGCGGGGACGGCGCTGATCCAGAGATAGTCCGTTTCCTCGTGGGCCAGCTGGTCGAGCGCGTCGCTCAGGTACTCGTCGCCCAGCGCGGGCGGCAGCAGGCGGTAGGCGATGCGGCGCTTGAGTTCGGTAAAGAAACCGTCGTTCGACAGCACGCCGATCTCGGTGTACAGGCTGGAATGGCGGCGCGCGGTCAGCAGGCGCAGCACATAATCGCGCAGCGCCTGTGCGTGCCCGGCATCGGCCTTGAGCAGGCGGGTCAGGGTGCGGACATTGGCGATGGCCTGCGCGGCGTCGGAAGGGCGCCTGGGGCGCAGCGTATTGAAAAGTTGAACCAGCGTATCGATGCTGGTGGTCGCATCGGAGATGCTTTCAAGAATATTAAGCATGCCCGTAGTCTACCCGAAATGCTGCAACCGCACATTTCCGAACCGCAAAGTTGCACCGAAAATGGGGTCAGGGTTAATTAATTTTCCAGGAAAATTAATTAACCCTGACCCCATTTTTTGTTCAGCAGAGGTTGATTTTGGCGGCGGCCTGGCGCAGTTCGGCGCGGAAGTCGGGGTGGGCGATGCTGATGAGCTCGTCGGCGCGCTGGCGCGCGGATTTGCCGCGCAGCTGGGCCACGCCGTATTCGGTCACCACGTAGTTGATGTCGTTCTTGCCGGTGGTGACGTGGGTGCCGGGCGTGAGCGTGGGGACGATGCGCGAGATGGTGCCGTCCTTGGCCGTCGAGGGCAGTACGATGAAGGCCTTGCCGCCGCGCGAGCGGTTGGCCGCGCGCACGAAGTCGACCTGGCCGCCGGTGCCGGAGTAGGGCAGGTGGGCGATGCTTTCGGAGCCGCACTGGCCCAGCAGGTCGATCTGCAGGCTGGCGTTGATGGCGATCAGCTTGTCGTTCTGGCCGGCGATATAGGGGTCGTTGGTCGTGTTGACGGGGTGCATTTCCAGCATGGGGTTGTGGTGCATGTAGTCGTACAGGCGCTTGGAGCCGAGCGCGAAGGTGGCCACCATCTTGTTGGGCAGCCAGGTCTTCCTGCGGTTGGTGACCACGCCCGCTTCCACCAGGTTGAGGATGCCGTCGCCTATCATTTCGGTGTGGATGCCGAGGTCGCGCTTGGAAGTCAGCTGCATCACCACGGCGTCGGGGATGCCGCCGTAGCCGATCTGCAGGGTGGAGCCGTCTTCTATCATGTCGGCCACGTATTTGCCGATGGCTTCCTGCACCGGGCCGATCTTCGGCAGGCCCACTTCAATGATGGGCTCGCTGCTTTCGACCAGCGCCGCCACCTGGGAGATGTGGACGTGGCACTGGCCGTGCGCGAAGGGCACGTTGGGGTTGACTTCGAGCACCACCGCGCGCGCCTGCTGCACGGCGGCCATGGTGTAGTCGGCGCCCAGGCTGAGCGAGAACCAGCCCTGCTCGTTCATCGGCGAGGCCATGGAGAACACCACGTCGGACGGGATCTGCCTGCGTTCGATCAGGCTGGGCAGTTCGGAGAAGTAGGCAGGAATGAAGTCGGCCCAGCCGGCCTGCCCGGCCGCGCGCGAGGCGCCGCCGAAGAACAGGGCCACGTGGCGCACGTGCTGCACGGTGTCGCAGTCGAAGTAGGCGTATTTGCGCAGGGCAAGAATTTGCGACACCTTGACGTCGCGGAAGCGGCGCCGCTGTTCGGACAGTTCGGTCAGCAGGGCGGGCGGCTCACCGGCGCCGGACGGCACGATGATGAAGTCGCCGTCGCGCACGTGCTGGATGGCGTCGCTGGCGGACATGCGCTTGCTGGCGTATTGCGCGGCGTACTGGGATGCTGCGGTGCTCATGGCTGGTCTCCGGACTATTAAAAGGGTAGTTTTTTCTAAACTATACCCCTGCCGCCATGATGTATATCAACCGGACGACAATTGATCGGCGCAAATGTGAGCGCGCGCACAGAAACACCGGTCCCGCCAGGCGTACTCTGTACTCATCATGAAAACCGCACTTTGGACCGCCGTGTTGTTCTCTCCGCTGGCTGTGCTGGCGCAGGAGCAATCGTCCCCGTCGGCCGTCAACGTCTATGGCGTGGTCGATGCGGGCGTGGTGGCCGAGCGCGGCTGCGTCACGGGATGCGCCAAGACCAAGGTCAGCAGCGGCGTGGCCGGCGCATCCCGGCTCGGCATCACCGGCAAGGAAGACCTGGGCGGCGATGTGCGCGCGGTCTATACGCTGGAGGCGGGCGTGGGCGCGGACACCGGCCAGTCCGAGGAGGGCCGGCTGTTCGGCCGCCAGGCCTTCGTGGGCCTGGAAAGCCGCTGGGGCGCCATTACCCTGGGGCGCCAGTACAATCTGCAGTACGAAACCCTGATCGACGTGGCGGATCCTTTCCGCGGCGGCATGGCCGGCACGGCAACCAACCTGGCCGGCTACACCACGCGCCGCTACGACAATACCGTGAAATATTCCACGCCGCAGGTACGCGGCTGGAGCGCCAGCGCCATCTACAGCTTCGGCGAGTCGCCTTACAGCACCCGCTACAACCGCGCCTACGGTGCCACCATCGGCTATGAGCACGGGCCGTTCATGCTGCGCGTGGCGCACCAGCGCAAGAACAATCTGTCGGACGCCACCGGCGTGGTGCCGGCGGTCGATTACTCCTCGCGCAATACGCTGGTGGCGGCCAATTTCAACATGAAGGCGGCCACGCTGTACGCCGCCTACGGGGTGAACCGGGGCATCGGCAGTTCGCCCTGGGATGCGAACAATCCCTACGGCGCGCTGGTGACGCCCATGCCCACCAATAACAGCCACGACATCCTGGCCGGCATCGCCATTCCCCGCGGGGCGGCCACTTTCATGGTGTCCTACATCCACAAGAACGACCGCACCCTGGCCAACCAGGACGCGGACCAGATCGCGGCCGGCATGACCTATGCGCTGTCCAAGCGCACCAGCCTGTACGCGGCCTACGCCAAGATCAAGAACAAGAACGGCGCCGGCTACACGGTGGGCAACGCCACCGACAAGGGCAAGGGCAACAGCGGGATCAACCTGGGCCTGCGCCACGCATTCTGAGCGGCTGTGCTACAGTCGAAGACTGTGATCAACAACCGCCCGGAATTTGTACATGTACCTCACCTATTTCAACGGCAGCTGGAGCGAAGGCAACAGCCCGCTGTTCGGCGCCATGGACCACAGCGTCTGGCTCGGCTCTTCCGTTTTCGACGGCGCGCGTTCGGTGCGCGGCCATATGCCCGACCTGCGCCCGCACCTGGAGCGCGTGGTGCGCTCGTCCACCAGCGTGGGCCTGGTGTGCCCGCTGAGCGTGGATGAGATGGAAAAGCTGGTGCGCGAGGGCGTGGCCAAGTTCCCGCCGGACGCCGAGCTGTACATCCGCCCGCTGGTGTTCGGCACCGACGGCCTGCTGATACCCGTGGCCGAGAAGTCGGCGTTCGCGCTGACCCTGTTCGATGCGCCGATGCCGCCGTTCACCGGCTTCTCGGCCTGCCTGTCCAGCCTGCGCCGTCCGGATGCCGACATGGCGGTGGCCGACGCCAAGGCGTCCGCGCTGTACGCCAACTCCACCAAGGCGCTGCGCCTGGCCAAGGAGCGCGGCTACGACAACGCGGTGATGGTGGACAGCCAGGGTAACGTGGCCGAGTTCGCCACGGCCAATCTGTTCTTTGTCACCCCGCAGGGCAAGGTGGTGACGCCGGTGCCGAACGGCACTTTCCTGTCGGGCATCACCCGCGCGCGCGTAATCAAGCTGCTGGCCGAGGCCGGCGTGCCGGTGGAAGAGCGTTCGGTGAAGCCGGAGGAACTGCTGACGGCGCTGGAGATCTTCAATACCGGCAACTACGGCAAGGTGACGCCGTGCGTGCGCTATGAAGACCGCACGCTGCCGGTGGGCCCGGTGGCCACCCAGGCGCGCGATCTGTACTTCGCCTTCATGGACGCGGCCTGATCAGTTTTTCGGCGTGCAGACCGGGCTGATCAGGCGCCCGGCGCTGTCGATGGTCATGCTTTCCTGCTTGCCCTGCACCGTGCCTGACATATTCATGCGCATGGTGTAGGCGCTGTCGCCCTGGAACAGCACCTGGCCGCTGCCGGTGGACGGCGGGTTGCTGCAGGTGAAGCTGATGTTCAGGCCGCCCGGTATCGGGGTCTGGCTGGTCTTGCAGTCGCCTTGCTGTCCGGCGGGCAGCTCTTTTTTCTCCGCCATTTCCTTCGTCACGCAGTAGCTGATCTTCATGCCGCCGTCGGCGCTGCCGGTGAGGGCGATGCCTTGCCTGGCCATCATGGCTTCCAGCATCTTGCGCTGCTCGGGCGGCAGGCCGGCGAGCTGTTTCTGCGCCTCGGCCAGGGCGCTGGCGTTGGCGCCTTGGGCGTTCTGGACTTTATTGGTGATTTCCCACAGGCCGGGGCGGATGCTTTGCGCCGACGCGGGGAAAATGAAAGCGGCCGCAAGGGCTGCGGCCGTGAGGGTGTTGCGGTGGACAGGGCAGAAGGATGGCATGGCGGCTCCCGTTAAGTAGGCGCCAGCATACCCCAATCAGCCCCGGCTTTGCGGTTCGGCGACGAAGATCTCCACGCGGCGGTTGCGGGCGCGGCCCGCATCGTCGTTGTTGGAGGCGATCGGTTCGCGCGACCCCTTGCCTTCCACCACGATACGGGTCGGCGACACGCCGCGCGCAGCCAGGTAGTCGCGCGCGTTGGAGGCGCGGTCGATCGACAAGGGCTGGTTGATGGCGTCGCTGCCGGTGCTGTCGGTATGGCCGATGATGCTGACCGTGGCGGCAGGATTTTCGTTCAGCGTGGTGGCAAAACGGTCCAGGATGGGGCGGAAATTCGATTTGATATCGGCCCGTCCGGTGTCGAACGAGATATCGCTTGGAATTTCCAGGCGCAGGCGGTTGTCGTCGGTCTTGCTGACCTGGACCCCGGTGCCTTGCGTGGCCTGCTCCATGGCGCGCTTCTGGTTCTCCATGCGGGTGGACCAGATATTGCCGATGACAGCGCCTGCCGCCGCGCCGATCAGCGCGCCGCCCGTCGTGCGGCCACTGCTGTGGCTGCCGGTGGTGCCGCCGATCAGCGCGCCCAGCGCGGCGCCCGCGCCGGCCCCGGTGGCCGTGCCGCGCTGGGTGGCGGACATGTCGGCGCAGCCGGTGCTGGCGAGGGCGACGGCCAGCGCCATCGCGCCGGCCAGCGCTTTTTTACTGCTGTTGATGCTGAGTTGGTTCATAGACGTTCCTTAGGCTAAATGCCGCGTCCGCTTATCAGGCGCAGCAAGATCATAATGATAGCCACTACCAGCAGAATGTGGATGAAGCCGCCGACGGTATAAGAAGTCACCAGGCCCAGCAGCCAGAGGATGATGAGTACTACAGCGATGGTGTATAGCATGATAGTGGTCCTCTCGTCTTGATGTTGATTTAGGAGTTGTCAGTATCGGCGCATGCCGCATGCCGTTCTGTACGGTGCCGTACATTAACGGACATTTCTTAGCCGTGGCGCAGATCGCCTTTCACCACGCGCACGCGTTCACCCTGCTGCCAGTTCGGCGCGCTGCGGTGGAAGGTGCGGTAGCTGCCGTCATCCATGCGCACCTTGATGGTGTAGCTGCGCGTGGCGCGCATATTGCCTTCCACCTGGTTGCCCACCACGGCGCCGCCTACGGCGCCTGCCACGGTGGCCAGCTGGCGGCCATGGCCGCCACCGATCTGGTGGCCCAGCAAGCCGCCCACCACGGCGCCGGCGCCGGCGCCCAGGCCGCTGCCCTGGGCGCGGGTGGTCACCTCGCGTACCGACTCGACCACGCCGCAGCTTTTGCAGACGGCGGGCGCGGCCTGCGCCACGCGGCGCGGCTCCGGCGCGGCTTCGGCGCGCGCGGGGGCGCGGTCGTCGCGGCCGTCGCGGTCGTAGACCGGTCCGCGCGCCGGTTCGGCGCTGGCGTAGGCGTCGCCCTGCGTGGCGGGCGGCGGCACCGGCGTCAGGCTGGAGCCGGGGCCGGGGCCGGGATGGTAGCCGGGATAGCCCACGGCGGCGTCGGCGGCGGGCTGCTGCGCCTGCGCGGCGGCGGCCAGCTGCTGCGGCGCAGGGTTGCTGCTGGAATTGGGCAGCCAGCCCATCAGCGCTGCGATGCCCACGCTGCAGAACAGGATGACGGCAAGCGCGGCGATCAGCAGCAGCGGGTGGTTGGAGCGGAGCGAGTTGGTGTTCATGATGTTTTCCTTGGCAGACTGATGCGTGGGATTTTCACCGCACAGGGCGCTTCGTTCAGTGCGTCAGCGTACATACATGGGAATTCAATGCCGTTACCCTTGATTTCATGATGAAGAAAAGTTAACTGTCGCTGACTCCCGCCACCCATGGACCTCACTATCGCCAATGCTCACAGCAGCATGCCGCCGCCGGACTTTGGCAACCGCCTGCTGGCCAGCTTGCCCGAAGACGACCTGCTGCACCTGGAATCGCTGTGCGAACAGGTGCACGCGGACGTCGGCGACGTGCTGTACGAGCCGGGCCAGGCCATCCAGTACATCTACTTCCCCAGCGACAGCCTGATTTCGCTGCTGGCCGTGGCGGAAGGGCGCATGACGCTGGAGGTGGGCTCGGTGGGACGCGAGGGCATGATAGGCTCGTCGGTGGCGCTGGGCCACGAACTGGCGCAAGTGCGCGCGGTGGTGCAGCGGGCCGGCCACGCGAGCCGCATCCACGCGGCCGACTTCTGCGCCGAGTTCGCGCGCATGGAGTCGCTGCAGCGCCTGCTGTACCGCTACACGGACACCCTGCTGGCGCAAGCCATCCAGATTGCCGTGTGCAGCCGCTTCCATGTGCTGGAGGCGCGCCTGGCGCGGTCCCTGCTGATCACGCGCGACCGCCTGCAATCGGAAAAATTCCACCTCACGCACGAGTTCCTGGCGCACGCGCTGGGGGTGCGCCGCGTGGGCGTGACCAAGGCGGCCAGCGCCCTGCAGAACCAGAAGCTCATCACTTACAGCCGGGGCAATATCGAGATCCTCGATTCGGCCGGGCTGGAGGCGGTGTCCTGCCGCTGCTACGAGATGGTGAAGGATACCGGCAGCATCGGCATGGCCAATGTGTTCCTGTGAGTGCCCCGCTGCCGCGCAGTCTGGGCAGCGGCAATAAAAAAAGGACTTCCGCGGAAGTCCTTTTTGCTGGCTGGCGCCGGCTTAGCGCGGCGGCTTGCTGACCTGGTTGCCGATCACGCCGCCCACGGCTGCGCCGCCGACGGTGCCGACCGCGGAGCCGCCGGACAGGACCGAGCCGGCCACGCCGCCGACTGCGGCGCCGACCGCGGTGTTCTTGTCTTGCTGGGACATGCCCGCGCAAGCGCTCAGGGACAGGATGGCGGCAATGGCCGCGAGGTGTTTGATGTGGTTCATGATGTTCTCCTTTATTTGAGGCGCATATCGTTGGTAACGCTCTTCACGCCGTTGATGCTGCGGGCCGCTGCCACGGCCTTGTCAATGTCCGCCTGCGAGGAAACGAAGCCGCTCAGCTGCACCGTGCCCTTGTAGGTTTCCACATTGATTTCGGACGCGTTCAGCTCCGGTTGGTTCACCATGGCGGCCTTGACGTTGGCGGTCAGAGCCGTGTCATCGATGTACTCGCCGGTGCTTTCCGACGTGGGCGTCGATGCGCAGCCCACCGTAGCAGCCAGCATCAGCGCGGCCAGCAGGGTGGGGATGGATTGCAGAGTTTTCATCGTTAGCTCCTTGTGAGATTGCGCCTGGCAACAGGCGCTTCCGACAGGCTCAGAATAGGCGCGCCCGGCAAAATGTTCTGTTCGCCATCGCACGCTGGGTCATTGTTTGCGCGCCTGCTTGCCCTGCAGCGTCTTGCCCGGCGGCGGCGCCACCGGCTTGGCGCGTGCCTGCGCCAGCAGGCGGCCGCATTCGCTGTCCTTGCCGGGGCCGGTGTTAATGAGCGGCAGCAGTGCCGCCACCGGCGCCGCCGCCACCGCCAGCGCCACCGCGCCGCCGGCTTTCATGGCCAAGCTACCCTTGTCCACGCTCACGTCGGGATTCTTGAAGGTGCCCGTCACGTGCAGCGGCGAGCGCAGGGTGATGATGCGCAAGCCCTTGCTGTCGGGCTTGAGCGTGAGGTTGAGCTGCTCGCTGGCCAGGTTTACGGTGCCGTTGACGCCGATCACCGCGTCCTCGGTGTCGACTATGAATTCGCGCGTTTGCGCCAGGCCGTTGGT
The DNA here is from genome assembly GCF_001425265.1 of Massilia sp. Root418. Classification (GTDB taxonomy): domain Bacteria; phylum Pseudomonadota; class Gammaproteobacteria; order Burkholderiales; family Burkholderiaceae_D; genus Rugamonas. Next base: position 435,944 of record NZ_LMEC01000026.1, on the reverse strand, counting down.
GACGGCGAAGTCGGCCGCCATGCAGTTGATTTTCACCTGCTTGTCGCCGGACAGCTTGGTCAGCACCACGTTGCCCAGGTTCAAGCCCATCTGTTCCAGCAGCAGCTTGCTGATGCTGCCCTGGTTGATCAGCGCCTTCACTTCGCCGTTGGAGGCCGCCAGCAGGGTGGCCACGGAATTGCCGGTGGCGCTCAGCGAGGTGTCGCCGTTGATCTCGCCCACGCTGGCTTTCAGGCCGTCCAGGGTGGGGAACAGTTCCTTGAGCTTCAAGTGGCGCGCGCTGGCCTTGAGCTCGGCGCGGATGGCGTCCTTCTCGCTGCGGCCGCTGCCGTCGAGCTTGACGTTCGAGGCCAGCGTGCCGCCGGCCCAGTCGAAGTTGAGCGGCGTCAGCGCGATCACGCCATCCTTCAGGTGGATGTCGGTGACCAGGTTGGCGATCGGCAGCTGCTTTTCGCGCACGATGCGCTCGGCCTTGAACTTCACGTCGGCGTCGATGCTGGTCCAGCGCTCGGTACGGAATTTTTCCACCGGCAGCACCTTGCCGCTGGGCTGCACGGCGGGCAGGCCGCGCGCCTGCTTGCTGGCGTTGGAGTCGGCGCCCACCAGCGGGCCCAGGTCGGCGAACTGCAGCAGGCGCGAGCGCACGTCGCCGCTCAGGTAGCCGCGCGGCTGCTTCTGCTGGTATTCCAGGTGGCCGCCGATGTCGCTGGAGCCGACCTTGCCGGTAAACTTGTCGTAGATGTAGTGGCCCTTGTCCTTGCCCAGCGTGGCCGTCAGGTGGCCGGAGGTGGTGAAGGGCGGGGTCTCCGGCAGCACGATGCCGGTCAGCCCGTACAGGCGCGCCATGCTGGGGCCGGACAGGGTCAGCTTCATGTCCAGCGCGGCCAGCGCGGTGGGCTTGGTCAGCGTGCCCTCCACGGCAATGCGGGTGCCGCCCAGGTTGACGTCGGCCGCGACCGGGTAGGGCGTGGTCTGCTGCCGCAGCGACAGCACCGCGCCGGCCTTGCCGCTGCCGGTGATGGGGGCGCCGTGCCACTGGCCCTTGAGTTTCCAGGACACGCCGTAGGCGGGGTCGGCATTGATGGTGTCGAGCTCGGCGGTCGCCTCGGCCTTGGCCACCGCGTCCCGGTAGTGCACGGTGCCCTTGGTAAAGACCACGCGCTCCAGGTCCAGGTGCCACGGCGAGGGCTTGTCCTTCTTTTCGAAGGTCCAGTTGTTCCTGCCGTCCCCGCTGCGCTGCAGCAGCACGGTGGGCGAGGCGAAACGCAGCACCGGGATGGAAATCTCCTTGTTCAGCAGCGCAAAGGGATTGAGCGAGAAGGAGAACTCGCCCACGCTGGCCATCTCGGCCGGCTGCATGCCGGCCGGGTTGCCGAGGTGGACGTCTTTCGCCACCAGGTGCGGCCACGGCAGGCGGTCGCGCCAGCTGCGTTCGCGTTCGGGCACGATCTGCTTTTCCCACGTCAGCGCCAGGTCGCCGTTGATGGAGAAGGGGCGGCCGATGGCCTCGCTGGTCTTCTCGCTGAGCCACGGGCGGGCGCGGTTCCAGTCGTAATTGAGCAGCACGATCAGGGCCACGGCCGGCACGGCAATCAGCGTGCCACCGATGGCAAGGGCGATTTTTGTTCTGCGGGGCATGGACATGGCGGGGCCTTTCATACTGGGAGCATGGGCACAGCCTACACCACGCATGGCGGGTGCAATGTGCGGCACCGTACTGAATGGGTTCTCCAGAACGCTTATAACGTGCATACCCCTCATACATTCAAGGAGAAAAATAATGAGCACTCCGCTGCGTATGCAATCCACCTCCGCCATATGCGGCCTGGCCCTGCTGATGCTGGCCGGCTGCGCCAGCCAGAAGGCGCCCGCCACTGCCGATGTGGCCGTGTCGCGCGCGGCGGTCGAGAACGCCACCTCGGCCGGCGCGGCTGAACTGGCCCCGGCCGAGATGACGTCGGCCCGCGAAAAAATGCTGCGCGCCAACCAGGCACTGGCCGCCAAGGATTACCAGTCCGCGCGCGACCTGGCCACGCAGGCCCAGGCCGATGCCCGCCTGGCGCAGAGCAAAGCCAACTCGGCCAAGGCCACGGCGGCCGCCGACGCGCTGCAGGAAAACATCCGCGTGCTGCGCGAAGAGCTGGACCGCGCCAACACCACGACGGTGAAGTAAGTCCCCAGATCAGCCATCAAACAAGCCAGGAGAACAACATGAAGATGATATTCAAACCAGCCGCGCTGGCGCTGGCCATCGCACTGGGCGCTTGCAGCTCGGCGCCTACCACCACCAGCCTGCTGGACCAGACCCGCGGCGACTACATGGCCGCGCAGAACAACCCGGCCGTGGCGCAGTATGCGCCGGTGGAATTCCGCCAGGCCACGGCAGCGCTGGACCGCGCCAACGAGGCGGCAGCGCGCAAGGACGACGCGTCCGAGGTCGACAAGCTGGCCTACATCGCCAAGCAGCGCATCGGCGTGGCGCAGGAAGTGGCCAAGCAGAAGGGCGCCGAGGCGCAGGTGGCCGATGCGGCGCGCCAGCGTGACCAGATCCGCCTGGATGCGCGCACCGCCGAGGCGGAAAACGCCAAGCGCAGCGCCGAGCAGGCCCAGGCGCAGGCAGAGGCGGCCCGCAGCCAGGCCGACGCGGCCCGCATGGCCACCGAAGCCCAGGCCAGTGCCGCGCGCGACGCGCAAGCCAAGGCTGACGCCCTGGCGGCCCAGCTGGCCGACCTGCAGGCCAAGCAGACCGAGCGCGGCATCGTCATCACCTTTGGCGACGTGCTGTTCAACACCGACCAGGCCGTGCTGACCGAAGGCGGCCAGCACACGCTGCGCAAGCTGGCCGACGTGCTGAAACAGAACCCGGACCGCAACGTCATGGTGGAAGGCTTCACCGACAGCACCGGCACCTCGGCGCACAACCTGGAACTGTCGCAGCGCCGTGCGGAAGCCGTGCGCAGCGCGCTGATGGGCATGGGCATTGAAGGCACCCGCGTGGCCACCCGCGGCTACGGCGAAGCCTATCCCGTGGCAGGCAACGACTCGGCCGGCAGCCGCCAGCTGAACCGCCGCGTAGAAATCGTGCTGTCCGACGCGGGCCGCCCGGTCAATTCGCGCCGATGAATCCGCAATTGCATCACTTGAAAAGGAACTGTCATGGCTGAATCCACACTCACCCCACCCGCCGGCATCGATACGGCAGCCATCCGCGCGGCAGCGCAAAACCTGTCGGACGGGCCCGTCACGGCCGGCTACAAGGGCGACCGGGAGGCAGTCATCAAGATGCTGAACGGTGCCCTGGCAACCGAGCTGGTCTGCATTCTGCGCTACAAGCGCCACTACTACACGGTGGCCGGGCGCGACAACGCCGGCGTGAAAGCCGAGTTCCTTGAGCACGCCATGGAGGAACAGGAACACGCCGACTGGCTGGCAGAGCGTATCATTCAGTTAAATGGCCAGCCCGATTTTAATCCGGCAACGTTGCTCGATCGCAGCCATGCCGAGTATGATGACTCAGCAGAGGTGCAATCGATGGTGCGCGCCAACCTGATCGCCGAACGGGTGGCCATCGAGTCCTATCGCCAGATGATCGAGCAGATTGGCGACTCGGACCCGACGACCAGGCAATTGTTGATCAAGATCATGGCAGTCGAAGAGGAACACGCCGACGATATGCGGGATCTGCTCGAATAATTGCCCGGGAGTTTGCCCGGGATTGAACCCGTTTTTTTGCAGTACGTTTTTACCCACCATAACAACAGGAGTCCATCATGCTTGAAAATAACATCAGTACCGTGAACAACGACGTGAAAACCCTGGTCAAGGACGCCCAGGCGTTGTTCACCGCAGCCACCGCGCTGACCGGCGAGAAGGCCGAAGAACTGCGCGGCCGCGGCATGCGCGCGCTGGACACGGCGCTGGCCAAGGCCCACGAGGCGCAGCAGAGCGCCGTTGCGGCCGGCAAGCAAATGGCACAGACGACCGACGCCTACGTCAAGGAAAACCCATGGCGTTCGATCGCGCTGGCGGCCGGCGTGGGCCTGCTGGTGGGTGTGATCCTGGGCCGCAAATAATTGCGCGTGCCAGGAGCTGACATGGAGCAACCCGCATCGCCCGCCCCTGGCTTGATCGGCTCGCTGGCCGGCGTGTTCCGCAACACGGCGCGGCTGATCCTGTCGCGCATCGAACTGGCGGCACTGGAGCTGTCCGAGGTGCGCGAGCACCTGGTGCAGCTGTCGGTGGTGTTTGCGCTGGCGCTGGTGGCCGGCTGGTTCGCGGTGGCCTTTACCACGGCCACCGTGGTCTATCTGGCGTGGGAAGCGATCGGCTGGAAGATCCTGCTGATCCTGGCTGCGGTGTTCATTATCCTCACCCTCTGGCTGGTGATGATGGCACGCGGCCTGCTGCGGCAGAACAAGCTCGGCCTGCCGATGACCATGGCGGAGCTGCAGAGCGACCGCGACATGCTCTTGTAGGCCGGCGCGGAATGGAGAAGCCATGAACAATGTGGAACGGGCGGCCCTGGCGGCCGCCAAGGAAAAGCTGGTGCTGGAAGGCCAGCTTTACCGCGTCAGCGTGGTGCACGCCAAGGCCCAGGTGGCACATGCGCTGCGTCCCGATGCCATCGTGCACAGCGCGATCGAACACGCGCTGGGCGCCGTGCAGCACCGTTTCGCCGGCTTGTTCGGCGGCGGCGCGCGCCCGGGTACGCATGCGGAAGAGGGCGCCAGCGCAGGGCTGGGCGGGCTGGCCAGCCTGGCCGGCATCATTGGCCTGGTCAAGGGCATGGGCCTGACCCGGGCGCTGCCGGTCGCCATCCGGGTCGGTTCCTTTGTGGCGCGGCGCCGCCTCGTCAAGCCGGCCTTGCTGGCCGGCGCGGCGGCCCTGGCTGCCGGGCTCTGGCTGTCGCGCCGCAAATAGCGCTGCCCGGCTGAGGCCCATGAAAAACGCCGCGGAGGCCGTTCAGGCTCCGCGGCGTTTTTTTGTGCAGTGCCATGTCATTGGCCGCTGGTGTCGTAGACTTCCTGGCGGGGGTTGTTGGCATTGGCGATCTGCTGGCGCATATTGCCGAGGTCGGCCACATACGTGGCTTGCGCTTCTTTCATGCAATCGCTGCGTTCCTCGCGGGACAGCTGCTTGCATTCGGCGCGCGCTTCGGCCAGCGCGGCCTGGATTTCCTTGCGCAGCGTCGCCATCTGCTGGGCTGGGGTGCGGTCTTCGCGGCTCCAGCGGGCCGGTTCGCCGCGCTTGATTTCCTGCTTCTGGTGGGCCGCCACTTCGGGTGGCGTAACTTGCGCCTGCGCCGCACAACAGGCGGCCAGCATGGCGATGACGAGTGGTCTTTTCATAGCGTTCTCCTATGGCTTATAGCCTGCCCGTAAAGAGCATGAACAGCAGGATCAGCACGATCACTGCGGTGATGCCACTGGGCGCATACCCCCAGTTGCGGCTGTGCGGCCAGGCCGGCAGCGCGCCGATCAGTAGCAGGACTAATACGATGAGGATAATGGTGCCCATGACTTTTTCTCCTTGATTTATATAGTTTATGTGCTTCTGCGCTGCTTAGTAGCGATACACGCGGCCGTCGACCATGCGCACGCGGTTGCCCACGCGCAGGTCATACACGCTGTCCTGGTTGATGGTGCGGTATTCGCCGTTGTCGAGCCGCACCGTGATCTGGTAGGCGTCGTAGGGCTGGTTGCGGTTGCGTTCCACGTTGTTGCCCACCAGTGCGCCGCCGATGGCGCCGGCTGCGGTGGCGGCGGTACGGCCGCTGCCGGAACCAACCTGGTTGCCCACCAGCGCGCCGACCAGGCCGCCGGTGACGGCACCGACTCCACTGGTGGCGGGATCGATGCGCACGATCTGGATCGCATCGATGACGCCATAAGTGGAGTCGTTGCTGGCAGTGGAGTAGTTGGTGGAATTTACCGGGGTGCTGGAGCAGCCGGTGATGAGGGCGGAAGCAGCGATCATCAGTGCCGCAACGGTTTGCGTTGTCTTCATGTCGATCTCCTGAAAAGTGTGCTTACAGCATAGTCAGCTTGACAGTGAGGGTCTGTGCGATGACGCACGAAGCCTTACGGCGCCTGGGCTTGTTGCTCTCGCTGAAAATAAATCGTGGTGTGTACGCTAGCGTACAGATGACATGGCGCGCCTGGCCGATACTGCAGACTGCTCAGTTGAGCACTCGCCAACCAAGGAGAACAACCATGAAGATCGCTCAAAAATTTGCAACCGCCGTATTTACCGCCGCCACCCTGTTTGCTGTGGTCGGCTGCGCGTCCAGCCCGACGAAAGAAGGCGCCGGCGAATACGTCGACGACACCGTGCTGACCACCAAAGTGAAGGCCAGCATCTTCAACGAGCCTACCCTGAAGTCGACCGAGATCAATGTCGAGACCTTCAAAGGCACCGTGCAGCTGAGCGGCTTCGTGGCCCAGCCAGGCGACATCACCAAGGCCGGCGAAATTGCGCGCGGCGTGGCCGGCGTGAAGTCGGTCAAGAACGACATCCGCGTGAAGTAAGCATGCGGCCGGCGCTGTCCCTGCGGGGATGGTGCCGGCAAGCGAAAGACCATGATGCACGCCAACGACGCAACACCCCGCCCTCTGGAATCGGCGGCGGCATCACTTCCGGATTCCCCGCCCGACGGGGCGCCACGCCTGCCGCTGCACGTGCATGCGCGCGGCCTCGCGCTAGGTGTCATCGCCACCGTGGCGTTCCTGTATGCGCTGCAGTGGGCCAAGGAATTCCTGGTGCCGTTGCTGCTCGGCATCTTCATCGCTTACACATTGAACCCGCTGGTCTGCTGGCTGGAACGCATCCGCATTGCGCGCCCGATCGGCGCCACGCTGGTGACGGTGGCCATCCTGTGCGGTTCCGCCTTCACCGCCGACAAATTGCACGGCGAATTCCAGAACATCATGGAAGAGCTGCCCACTGTCACGCACAAGCTGTCGCGGCTGATGTCCGACAAGCTGGGCAAGGGCCCCAGCACGCTGGAGCGCATCCAGGCCGTGGCCACCGAGATCGAGCAGGCCGCTTCGGGCGGCGTCAAGCGCACCGTGCGCAAGGCCATCCCGGCCGAGCAGGGCGGCATCAAGGTGATCGACTGGGTATGGGCCGGTTCGATGGGCGTGGCCGGCTTTGTCAGCCAGGCCGCGATGGTGATCTTCCTGGTGTTTTTCCTGCTGCTGGCGGGCGACACCTTCAAGCGCAAGCTGGTCAAGCTGACCGGCCCGTCGCTGACCAAGAAGAAAGTCACCGTGCACATCCTGGAGGACATCAACAGCAGCATCCAGAGCTATATGTTCATGCTGCTGGTGACCAACGTGCTGCTGGCCTTGCTGATGTGGATGGCCTTGCGTGCCATCGGCCTGGAGAACGCGGGCGCCTGGGCCATCGTGGCCGGCCTGCTGCACCTGATGCCTTACTTCGGCCCCCTGCTCATCACCAGCGCCACCGGCGTGGTGGCCTTCCTGCAATTCGAGTCCCTGCAGATGGTGCTGCTGGTGACCGGCGCCTCGCTGGCCATCGCCACCCTGGTGGGCACCTTCGTCACCACCTGGATGACGGGCCGCATCGCCCGCATGAACCCCGCCGCCGTGTTCGTCAGCCTGCTGTTCTGGGGCTGGCTGTGGGGCGTGTGGGGCCTGCTGCTGGGCGTGCCCGTGATCGTCATCGTCAAGGTGGTGGCCGAGCGCGTGGAAGGCATGGAAGTGGTGGCCGAGCTGCTCGGCGAATAGCGACGGCGGGGCGCTGGCCAAGTTTAGCGTGCCTGCCGGTTGAATTTCTCTGGACACCGGCGTATAAAATCAGATGCGTCCCACCACCGGAGAAGAAGATGGCCATGCATGCTGAAGGAAGTCCTGGCAGTGCCGAACGCAAGGCGCTGCCTTTCCCCCAAGAAGATAAATTACTGGCGCTGGCCGACTGCGACGGGCACGCTCTGCCGGTGGAGCCGATAGGCCTGCACGCCGCGCGCGCCGTCCTGCAGGCCTTGCGGGACGGCGCGCCGGGCCTGGACTGCGACGAGAACACTTTCCTGTGCCTGCGCTACGGCGAAACCGCGCACGTGGCGTGCGTGTCGCGCCAGGCGGCGGAGCAGGGTGGCAGCGAAGTCCTGCTGAAGCAGCGCAGCTTGCTCGGCGCGGTGGCCACGCGCGCCAAGGGCGAGGAAGCCTACCGCGTCAGCCACCTGCTGGTGGCGGAACCGGTGGCGGGCCTGGCTTGCAGTGTGCACGTGATGGTGCAGCAATGCTCCGGCGACGTCGTCATGGCCGGCTGGGGCGAACTGGCGCATGGCCAGCTGCTGTTCCATCTGCACGCGGTGAAGCGTCCCGGCGCGGTGCCGCTGGCCATCGCCGGCTGCCTGGGCGGCGGCCATCTCGACCTGACCCACGCGGCAGCCGGCAGCCCGGACGCGGTGCACTAGAACTTCAGGTTGCCCTGCTCGTCGCGCGGATGGTGGCGCAGGCTGCCCAGCTGCAGCGCGTACTGGCGGGCGAACTCGGCGCCGAGGAAGAAGATCTGCGCCGAGTAGTACACCCATAGCAGCAGGGCGATCAGCGAGCCGGCCGCGCCAAAGCTGTTGGCCACCCCGCTGTTGCCGATATAGGCGCCGATGCCGTATTTGCCCAGCGTGAACAGCGCCGCCGTGCCCAGTGCCCCGATGACGACGTCATGCCAGGACAGCGCAATGCGCGGCAGCAGCTTGTAGATCACGCCAAACATGGCGGCGATCACCAGGAAGCTGATCAGCCAGTTGATCACCGTCAGCGCCAGCGCCGCGTTGGCCCACAGCCCGTTCCAGTATTTTTCCAGCACCGCCAGCGCCGCGCTCACCACCAGCGACACCATCAGCAGAAAGCCCAGCACCAGCACCATGCCGAAGGACAAGAGCCGGGTGCGCACGGTGTCCCACAAGGTGCCCTGCGTGAGCGGCGGCAGCTGCCAGATTTCGTCCAGGCTGGACTTGAGTTCGGCAAACACGGTGGTGGCGCCGAACAGCAGCAGCGCACTGGCCACCAGGGTGGCCAGTTTGCCTTGCTCCTGGTTGCGCGCGCCGGCCAGTACCGCCTGCAGCGCTTCCGCACCCTGCGGCCCGACCAGGCCGCGCAACTGCCCGAACAGCTCGCCCTGCGCGGCCTGCTCGCCGTAAAAGGCGCCGGCGATGGCGATCACCAGCACCAGGATGGGCGCGATGGAAAACATGGTGTAGAACGCCAGCGCCGCGCCCTTGCTGCTGGCGCGGTGCTCCAGCCACTCGGTGACGGTGCACACGGCCACGCTGCGCAGCGTCTTGACCTTGGGTGGAATGTGTCTCATGGCAATTTCTCCTTCCAGAAAAGAAAAAGGGGCCGAAGCCCCTTTCCCTTTTAGTCAGATAACCAGCCGTGCGATTAGTTCACGCGGCGTTCGATGGTCACCTGGTCGATTTCGACGCGGCGGTTAGGCTCCAGGCACTTGATCAGCTCAGCACGCTTCTTGTTGTCGCACTGTACCACTGGCTGGGACTCGCCCTTGCCAACAGCGTTCAGGCGGTCAGCGGCAACGCCTTTACCGGTCAGGTAAGCCTTGACCGAGTTGGCGCGCTGTTCAGACAGCTTCTGGTTGTACTTGTCCGAACCCAGGCGGTCGGTGTGGCCGGTGATGGTCACGTTGCCGACGGATGGGTTGTTGTTCAGCAGCGTGGCCAGCTCGTCCAGCTTAGGCTGGCTCGGGTTCAGCTTGGCGCTGTCGAAGGCGAACAGCTCGGTCGCCGACATGGTGACCTTCTCGAAACGCGGTGCTGGCGGCGGCGGTGGAGGCGGCGCAACCGGTGCTGGTTCCGGTGCGGCCACTGGCACTGGCGCCGGTGCAGGCGCGGCCGGTACCGGCTTTGGACCCAGCGCATAGTTCAGCGCGAAGTTCAGGTAGGCATTGTTGCTGCTGGCGCCAACGCCCGGGAATGCGTTGTCGCGCACGAAGCCGTGCACATTGCGCAGGTCGGCTTGCAGCGACAGGCGGTCGGTCAGGTCGGACTGGAAGCCCACGCCGGCGCTGATGAACGGGGCGCTCTTTTCGCGCTCGGCTACATTGCGCAGGTTGGTGCGCGAACGCTCGGCGCCGATACCGACCAGCAGGAAGGGACGCACAGCCTTGCGCGAGAACAGGTACAGGCCGTCCACGCCCAGCGTTTCTTGCTGGTAGCGGGTGCCGTTGTCGCGGCTGCGGGCATAGGTGTAACCGGTCTGGATGTCCCAGTTCTGGTTCAGGGCCTTACCGAACTTCAGGCCGGCGCCGTGGCCTTGCTTGTCGATGCCGAAATCGGAATCCTGGTCCAGGATGCTCAGGCTGGGCTGGATGTACCAGTTAGGGTTGATGACGGCTTCCTGCGCCAGAACGGCGGACGACGCCAGCGACATCAGGGCTGCAACGATGGCAATTTTATTGGTCTTTTTCACAAGTAACTCCCGTGTTTATTGAGGGTGGTGCTGCCTACACAGCGAAGTTTCCAGCTAGGTACTGAGCTGTTGGACTGGACTTTATGGATATTTGTTCAATAACTCCGTGCGCTACCGCACAAAACTCTTGCGCAAAATCAAAAGTGTTGTCGAATTGTGACGGTCCAGTCCGTGAACTGTCCGCCATTCGCGCAGTCCAATGGAAACCGCGCCGTCACCAAAAATGGTGCGGCGCGGTAGGTATTGTAGCAGAGTAACAAGCTTGGTGACTTGACACCCTCCGAAATTTAGCGGGCGGGTGGCGGCGGAGCGGGTTCTTCGGCGGGTTTTGGCGCGTCCGGCACCACGATCAGGGTGTCGCCGGGCTTGCCGGGTTCGCCTGGGGCGCCTTGAGGGCCGGGGGGGCCAGGGACTGGAACCGGCACGGCGGCCGGGGCCGGTGTCGGGGTTTCCACGGCGGGCGGATTATTCACCGTGGTTTTCTCGCATGCACTCAGGGTGAGGGCGGCGGCGGCGGTAGCCAACAGGATCGATAGTTTCATGATGAGTCCTCTCTTTGGAAAAGATGGAACCAGCTTAGCGGCCGCGGGCGAACTGCTCTGTTCGCGAACGCACCAAGCGGCCCCGGCCGCCACCATATTGACCTATTGCTCACTTATGTTCGTTGCCGCACAGACCGTAACCGGCCGAACCGGCATCCTAGACCCCAGAAGTAGACGAAAGCGTGGCCTGCAAGGCAGTCGGGCCCCTCGCCACGCAATCCTGGCTATCGTTATTAAGGAGTGTTGAAATGCATGCAATCAGAGAAAACCAAAATTCCGGCCACGCCATGCAGGAGCCTGCCAAGGCTGCTGACAAACCAAGGCTGACGCTGGTGGAACGTCCCGGTCCCATTCCTGAACGCAAAGCCCTGTCGCTGGCCCCCATTGAGCGGGTGCGGTCGACTTCGGCGACGCTGCGCCGCATTGAAAACATGCAAAAGCTGATCGCCGAGCTGCAGCAGCATGAGATGCTTGCCGACGAGATTGCATGGTTCCTCAAGTTTTCGCCGTCCGGCGCCCGCAAATACATCCGCGACCTGCGCGATGCGGGCGTGATCGAACTGGCACGCTATATTGAAGGCACCGCCACCTACCTGGGCAAGGCAGTCTACCAGCTGACGCCCGACCCGGAGCGCGTGAAGCAGTTCCTGGCCGCCATCGTGCAGCCCAAGCGCGAAGGCGCGCCACCGCGCAAGGAGCGCCCCAGCCTGCGTGAACAGGCCATGGCAGGCGCCGGCCGCCACTTCCATATCCTGGCTGACGACACCCATTACGCGATCCGCGTGAACCGCGGCCCGGTCACGCGCGATCCGCTGGTGGCAGCCCTGTTCGGCGCCCCGACCTCGCTGCAAAAAGCCCAGCCTTAAGCGGCCCGGCCCGGTGCGGCAGCGGGCGTGCCGCCACGCCGTGCCACCAGAGTGCCCCAAAGTGCTACATTGAGACAGCCGGAATGCGTTCCGGCTGTTGTGCATTGAATTGTCGGAAAGGAACCCCACCTGAGGCGGACGAGTTTCCTTATGGATGGCACTATGGACGGATTGTTGTGGCTCCCCGTGGTGGCGCTGGCCCTGGCCGCGCCGCTGATGTACCCGCGCTGGACGCTGCGCCGCGCGCTGGCCCGGCCATTGCCGCCAGCGGCAGCAGCTATCTTGCAGCGCAACATACCAGTCTACGCCAGCATGGGCCCGGCACTGCAGCAGCAGCTGCAGCGCCTGGTGAAACAATTCCTGCACCAGAAGAAATTCGTTGGCTGCGAAGGCCTGGAAGTGGACGATGAAATGCGCTACACCATCGCCGGCCAGGCCTGCTTGCTGCTGCTGAACCGGCCCAGCAAGGTGTACCGCGCCCTGCACACCATCCTGGTCTACCCGAGCGCCTTCCTGGTGCCGCGCCAGCAGATGGACGCGGGCGGCGTGGTGACTGCCCACAAGCAGACTTTGCTGGGCGAGTCCTGGGACGACGGCCGCGTGGTGCTGTCCTGGGCCGACGTCAAGCGCGGCTACCGCGACTGGACCGACGGCCACAACGTGGTGCTGCACGAATTCGCGCACCAGCTCGACAGCGAATCGGGCAGCACCAATGGCGCGCCCTACCTGGGCAGCCAGGACAGCTACCGCAGCTGGTCGGCGGTACTGTCGCGCGATTTCGACACCCTGCGCTACGACGCCTATTACGGCCGCCAGGACAGCGTGCTCGACCACTACGGCGCCACCAGCCCGGCCGAGTTCTTCGCCGTGGCCACCGAGACCTTCTTTGAGAAGCCCTGGCAGATGGCGGACCGCCACGCCGCGCTCTATGAGGAATTCATGAAGTACTACCGGGTCGATCCGCGCGCCTGGCTGCCGCAGCCGCAGCAGCCGGCCGGGCCGGAATCCCTGCAGCCGGAACCGGTGGCTGCGCCAGCCGGCGCGGCGCGCCGTTCCTACGCGATTGCAAGCTGGTAGGGGACGCCGAATAGTGCGCTTTCCAGCAAGGAAAAGCGCATAATTCAAGCATGTCCTGGGCGGAAAGGTGGCGACATGCAATTCGAGGATTTTGATTTTTTCACGCAGGCACCGGTAGCGCCGGCGCCGTCCGCCGAGGCCGCGTCGCCGCTGGTGCGGCTGCAGTACCTGGTCGACAATACGCCCGCCATCATCTATTGCACCGTGCCCAGCGGCGACTTCAAGATGACCTTCGTCAGCAACAACGCACTCAACGTGCTGGGCTACCGGCCGGAGGACATGGTGGCCGATCCCAATTTCTGGTTCGACCACATCCACCCGGACGACGCGCCCAACATTTTCTCCAGCCTGGCCAGCATTTTCACCGAGGGGCAGCGCGCCTACGAGTACCGTTTCCGCATCGCCGACGGTTCCTATCTGTGGATGCACGACAGCCTGCGCCTGATCCGTGACGAGCACGGCGCACCGCTGGAGGTGATCGGCTCGCTCACCGACATCACGGTGCGCAAGCACATGGAGCAGGCCCAGCACGACCTGATCGCCAAGCTGCGCGAGGCGCACGAGCAGTTGCTGCAGTCGGAAAAGATGGCCTCCATCGGCCAGCTGGCGGCCGGCATTGCGCACGAGATCAACAACCCGGTGGGCTTCGTCAATTCCAATATGGGCACCTTGCGCAACTACGTGGCCACGCTGTTCGGGGTGGTGGACGCCTATGACCAGGCGCTGGCCGCGCAGCCGCTGCCGCCCACCCTGGCCGGGCGCATTGCCGCCGCGCGCGCCGCGGCCGACCTGGAGTTCCTGCGCGAGGACGTGACCGAGCTGGTGAAGGAGTCGATGGATGGGCTCAAGCGGGTCAAGGACATCGTGCAGTCGCTCAAGGATTTCTCGCACGTGGGCGAGACCGAATGGCAGGTGGCCGACCTGCATCACGGCCTGGACAGCACGCTCAACATCGTGGCCAACGAGATCAAGTACAAATGCACGGTGGAGAAGCACTACGGCGTGCTGCCGCCGGTCGAGTGCCTGGCCTCGCAGCTGAACCAGGTGTTCATGAACCTGCTGGTCAACGCCAGCCACGCCATCAAGGAGCGCGGCACCATCACCTTGCGTACCGGGGCCGAGAACGGCTGGGTCTGGATAGAGGTGGGCGACAGCGGCTGCGGCATCCCGCCGGAAAACCTGAACCGCATCTTCGAACCCTTCTTCACCACCAAGCCGGTGGGCAGCGGCACCGGGCTGGGGCTGTCACTGTCCTATGGCATTGTGAACAAGCACGGCGGGCGCATCGAAGTCGCCTCCGAAGTGGGCAAGGGCACCCGCTTCACGATACGGCTGCCGGTGCATCCGCCCAAGGGCTGAGCCGGGGCGGCAAGGCTACAGGATGATGGAGCCGTCCGGGGCGCGCCTGACCTGCATGATGCCGGGTTCCTCCGCCTCCAGCCGGCGCGCTTCCAGTTCCTGCGGCGTGAGCGCTTCGCCCTGCGGCGCCGCCAGCGCCGCGGCTTGGTCGGCCAGCAGGCGGTCGCGCATGGCCAGCGCTTCGGTGATGTTGCCGCGCAGGTCTTCCAGCTGCCAGGGCTTGGGGATGAAGCGGAACACATGGGCTTCGTTGATGGCGCTCATGGCGGTTTCGAACTCGGTGGAGGCGGTCAGCATCATGCGCACCGTGTTGGGCGCGACGTCCTTGAGCGCCTGCAGGAAGGCCACGCCGCTCATTTGCGGCATGTGGTAGTCCGAGATGGCCACATCGAACTCGCACACGCAGATGCGCTCCAGCGCCTCGTAGGGGTTGGTGAAGATCTCGGTGTCCAGGTCCAGGTGCTTGAGCTGGGCGCGCATGGAGCGCTGCAGCGCCATCAGCACGTTCAGTTCATCGTCCAGCAGCAGGATGCGTCGCATGCTCGTTTCCCTCCCGATTGCCCCTCATTTGCCCTTCACCGGCCGCACCCGGATCGACAGCCGGCCCTCGCTCTTCGCTTCGAAGTCCTGCACCTGCTGGATCATGCGCGCGTCCAGCACGTGGTCGGCCGCCAGCAGCATCAGGCCGTCGCGGCTGACCAGGTCGCGCGCCAGCACCATGCCGGGCACCAGTTCGCCGGACAGCATTTCCACCCCGTTGGCCTCGTCCCCGGCACCGCCGTCCACCACCTGGCGGAAGGCGTTCACCACGTTGGGGTCGTAGCGCTTGCCGCTGGCGTTGATGATCAGCGACTTCGCTTCGTCGGCGCGCAGGTGGCGCTGCACCATGGCGCCCTGCTGCAGGTTGTAATAGTCCACCGCCAGCGCCAGGATGCGCGCGCCCAGCGGAATGGCCAGCCCGGCCAGGCCGTCCGGGAAGCCGTTGCCGTCGAAGCGCTCCAGCTGGGCGCGCAGGATGGCCGCGCTGCCGCGCAAGTCCTCCAGCGGCATCAGCAATTGCTCGGCGCGCAGCGGGTGCTTGCGGAACAGGCCCAGGTCCTCGCCGTGCAGCATGGTCAGCGGGGTGGCCAGCATGTCGTCGCTATAGCCTATCTTGCCCAGGTCGTGCAGCAGGCCGGCCACGAAGATGTCCTGGATCTCGCGCGCGTCCAGCTTGAGCCGGACGGCGATCTTGCGCGCCAGGTCGGCCACCTGGCGCGCGTGGCCGGACAGCGCGCCGCCGCGCATCTCCAGCATGCTGGAGATCACCTTGATGGTGGTGACGAAGTTCTGCTTGAGCTTTTCGTTGGCCGCCACCGCCGCGTCGCGCGACAGCTGCAGCTGCAGGGTGCGCGCCTCGACCTTGGCCTCCAGGCTCTGGTTGAGCGATTTCAGCTCCTCGTTCTGGCGCAGGGTGAGGGTCTCCAGGCGCTGCTTTTCCTGCTCCAGCGCGCGCCGCTCCAGCGCGTGGCGCACCACCAGCAGCATGTCGTTGTCGTCCCAAGGCTTGGTGATGTAGCGGTAGATCTCGCCGCAATTGATGGCGTCCTGGATGGACTGGATGTCGGAGTAGCCGGTCAGCAGCAGGCGCACCGTGTCCGGCCAGCGCTGCTTGACCTGCGCCAGGAAGCGGGCGCCGTCCATTTCCGGCATGCGCATGTCGGAGATCACCAGGTCCACGCTTTCCGTTTCCAGCACGTTCAAGCCCTCGGCGCCGCTCTCGGCCAGCAGCACGCGGTAGCCCTTGGCGCGGAACAGGCGGCGCAGCGAGGCCAGGATGTTGGGCTCGTCGTCCACGCACAGCAGGGTGGAGGGCGGCGCCGGGTTTCCCACGGCGGCGCCCAGGCCGGCGGCGATGGACTGGGCAGGCTGGGCGGTCGTCATGTGTGGGACACTCCTTGCTCGTCCGCCGCGCCTTCATGGCGCACCGGCAGCACCACGCGGAAGGTGGTGCCGGCGCCCACGGTGGACTGCACCGTGATGCTGCCGTTGTGCTTGCGCACGATGCCGTAGGCCATGGACAGGCCCAGGCCGGTTCCCTTGCCCACCGGCTTGGTGGTGAAGAAGGGGTCGAAGATGCGCGACAGGTTGTCGGGCGCGATGCCGGCGCCGTTGTCCTGCACGGCCAGCCACACGTGGTCGGCGTCCTCGGTGCCGGTGCTGACCGTGATGGTGCCGCGTTCGGCGCCGATGGCGTGCGCCGCATTCACCACCAGGTTCATGATCACCTGGTTCAGCTGCAGCGGCAGGCACTGGATGTCCGGAATGGGGCCGTACTGCTTGACCACGTCGGCCTTGTACTTGACTTCGTTGCTGACGATGTTGAGCGTGGAATCGATGCCCTGGTGCAGATTGGCCCACACCCACTCCTGGTTGGCGTCCACGCGCGAGAAATCCTTCAAGTCCTGCACGATGTGGCGCACGCGCACGATGCCTTCCTTCGACTCGTTCATCAGCGAGGGGATGTCCTCGCGCAGGAAGTCCAGGTCCAGTTCTTCGCGCATGGCGCGCAGCTGCCCGGCCACGGCCGGATCGGCCACGTGCTGCTCGGCCTCGCGGTAGGCTTGCAGCGCGTCGAACAGGTTGCCCAGGTAGCTTTGCAGGGTGCCGAAATTGGAGAAGATGTAGCCGATCGGGTTGTTGATCTCGTGCGCCACGCCGGCCGCCAGCTGGCCGATGGACGCCAGCTTCTCCGACTGCAGCAGCTGCTGCTGGGTCATGCCGAGTTGCTCGTTGAGCTCGGTCAGCTCGATGTTGCGGCGGCGCAGTTCGGCGTCCGCCAGCTCGCGCTGGCGGATGTCGTCCTCCAGGCGCTGGTTGGCCTCGGCCAGCTGCGCGGTGCGCTTTTCCACCAGGTGCTCCAGGCTGTCGTGCGCCTTGCGCAGCGCGTTCTCGGCCACGCGCCGCTCGGTCACGTCAAGCAGGGTCTGGATCGCGCCCACCACCCGGCCTTCGGCGTCGCGCAGCGGCGCGGCCGTGAAATGCAGCCAGTGGCCGCTGGCGCCGATGTTGGGGAAGAAGTCTTCGCCCTCGTAGGCGCCGGGGATGAGCACCGAGCGCTTGTGCTTGTCGCGGTAGTACTCGCTGGCGGCCGGATCGGCGCCGGACACGATCAGGTCGGCCAGCAGCGCGCGCTGCTTGGGGTAGAACGCTTGCCAGTGGTTTTGCGTGCCCACCATTTCCGCCCGGCTCCAGCCGAGCAGGTGTTCGCAGGCCTTGTTCCAGTGCGTGACCGTATGGCTGACGTCAATCACGAAGGTGGAGACCGGGTGGCCGTCCAGGAAGGCCGACAGGTCGATCGCGGACGGGGCCGCGTCGGCGGCGAGGGGCGCGGCGCTGGCTGGGCTGGGGGACATGGCGGCTCCGTTCGGTGGCCCGGTCAGTTGACCAGGATTTGGCTCAGGTCGTGGAAGGTGCGCTCGGACTCGGCAAACACGTCCAGGCAGACCGCGTCGCTCAGCGCGGCGGCGCGCCAGGCTTGCCAGCCCACCTCCGGCACCAGTTCCTCGCTGCTGCCCGACAAGTTCAGCGCGTGCGAGAAGGCGTCGGCCAGGTGTACGGCCAGGGCCAGCGAGGGCGCGTCCAGCGCTTCGGCAGCGTGGTGGCTGGCCACCGCGTGCTGGATCTCCTGCGGGAATTGCCAGCGCGCCGCCAGCGCGCCGCCGATGCCGGCGTGGTCGAAGCCAAACACGGCCAGCTCGGCCTCGGCCTGGTAGCAATCGTGCTGGCGGCGGTAGGCTTCCATGGCCTGGTAGTCGTCCGGGAAGCGGGTGGCCAGCACCAGGGTGCCAAGGTCGTGCAGCAGGCCGGCGATGAAGGCGGTGTCCGGATTCTGGCGCAGCGGCCGCGCCAGCGCGCGCGCGCAGGATGCCGTGCCCACCGAGTGGCGCCAGAAGCCCGGCAGGTCGAAGCCGCTGCCGGCCACGTTGCTGAAGCTGCCGGTGATGGAGCAGGCCGTCACCAGGGTGCGCACGTTGTGCACCCCGAGCACCGCCACCGCCTGCTGGATGGTGGTCACGCGCGAGGGCATGCCGTAGAAGGAGGAATTGGCCAGGCGCAGGGTCTTGGCCGACAGCGACTGGTCCAGCGCGAGCTTGCCGGCCAGCACCTGCAAGTCCAGGCCTTCCTGGCCCACGCAGGCCAGCAGCTCCATCACCACCACCGGCAGGGAGGGCAGGTCTTGCACGCGGCGGGCGACGTCTTCCATGGTGGGCATGATCAGCTCCTGCTGCGGTAGTCGGCCAGCAGGCGCAGCAGCTCGCCGGTGGCTTCGGTTTGCGCGCTGCGGCGGAACAGGTGCTGCAGCCGCTTCAAGGCCTGCTCGCGGCGCGCCGCGGCCACGGCCGGATCTTCTTCGGGCTCGGGCGCGACCACGCTGCAGCGCTCCACGCCGCGCCGGCGCAGCGAGCTCAGGCTGCTCTCGCTGAGCACGGCGCCCGGCGGCAGCAGTACGGCGCCGTGCGCGTCCAGCAGGGCTTCGGCCAGCACCATGCCGGCGCTGGCCTGGTCCAGGTCCACCATCACGCTGCTGCTCATAAGGTCTCCTCTTTGCGGCTCAGAGTGATCAGGCTGCCGCGCGAGGTGGAGCTGGCACCCATGGGATAGACGTCCACCGCAAAGCGGGTGCCGTCCACGTCGGCCTCGTGCGTGCCGGGCGCGCGGTGGTCCGAGGCCATGGCCTCGAAGCCGTCTCCGGCCGGGAACAGTTCCGGCAGCACCACGCATGCTTCGTTGCCGAGCAGGGCGCCGGCGCGCCGGAACAGGTGGTCGGCGGCGGCGTTGACGAAGGCGATCATGCCCTGGTCGTCCATGCCGATCACCGGCAGCGGCAGGTGCTGCAGCAGTTCGCGCGCCACGTTCAGGCTGATCTCGTCGCGGCTGATCTGCTGCTGCTTCTGGCGCAGCACATCCTCCAGGCGGCGGTTGGCCGAGGCCAGCTCGTGGTTGACGGTGCGCAGCTCCAGGTTCAGGCGCTCGTTTTCGTCGGCGATTTCCTTGAGCCGGAACGCTTCGGCGATGTGGCCGCGCAGCTGCTCGTCATCCCACGGCTTGGTGAGGAATTTGTAGATGGCGCCCTCGTTGACGGCATCCGTGACCGACTGCAGCTCGGTATAGCCCGAGAGCATGATGCGCACCGTGTCCGGGAACAGTTCCTTGGCCTTGCGCAGGAAGTCCGCGCCCAGCATGCCGGGCATGCGCTGGTCCGACACGATCACGTCCACCGCGTGCCGCGCCAGCAGCTCCAGCCCTTCCGGGCCGCTGTTGGCGGTGTAGATCTGGTAGTCGTCGCGGCGCAGCAGGCGCTTGAGCGCCGAGACGATGTTCTGCTCATCGTCCACCAGCAGCAAGGTGCGCTGCTGCTTCTGCACCCGCAGCAAGTGCGCCGGCAGGCGGCGGTCCTCGCGCAGCAGGGCCTGCACCTCGTCCGGCGCCAGCGGGGCGGCGAAGTAGTAGCCCTGGATCAGGTCGCAGCTGTGGCGGCGCAGGAAGTCGCACTGGGCCTCGCTTTCCACCCCTTCGGCCACTACCTGCATGCCCAGCAGGTGGGCCATGGAGATGATGGTTTTCGACAGCGCGGCGTCGCCGCTGTCGGTGACGATGTCGCGGATGAAGGCGCAATCGATCTTGACCGCGTCGAAGGGATAGCGCTTCAGGTTGCTCAGCGAGGAATAGCCGGTGCCGAAATCGTCCAGCACCAGCGCCACGCCCAGCGCCCGCAAGGGCTCCAGCAGCTGCAGCTGGCTGGCGCCGGCGGCGGTGTCCTGCGGTAGCGCCGCCTCGGTGATCTCCAGCGCCAGGGACGAGGCCGGCAGGCCGAACTCGTCCAGCGCGGCGGCCAGCTGGGCGGCAAACTGCGGGTCGCGGCACTGCTTGGGGGAGATGTTGATGGCCACCCGCAGCGGCGCCAGTCCGGCATCGCGCCAGGCACGCAGGTCGTGGCAGGTGCGGCGCAGCACCCAGTTGCCGATCGCCCCGATCAGGCCGGCTTCCTCGGCCACCGGCACGAAGCGCTGCGCCGGGATCAGGCCCAGCGCCGGATGCTGCCAGCGCACCAGCGCCTCCAGGCTGGCCACGGCGCCGCTGCGCAGGTCGGCCAGCGGCTGGTAGCGCAGCTGCAGCTCGTCGCGGAACACGGCCAGCCGCAGCGCCGCTTCCATGCCGATGCGTTCCAGCGTGCGGTGGTTCATCTCGGAGGCGAAGAACTGGTAGTGCGCGCCGCCCAGTTCGCGCGCGCGCGTGAGCGCCATGTCGGCGTAGCGCAGCAGGGTGGCGCCGTCGCGTCCGTCCTGCGGACTGAGCACGACGCCGATGCTGGCGCTGGCGTGCACCTGCTGGCCCAGCAGCGTGAAGGGCGGGGCCAGGTTGGCGAAGATGGTTTCGCAGACCGGAATCGCGTCGGTCGGTCCGCTCACTTCGCCCAGGATGACGACGAACTCGTTGCCGCCCAGCAGGGCCACGGTGTCTTCGCTGCGCACGCAGGCGCGCAGGCGTTCGGCGGCGCCGGCCAGCAGCTGGTCGCCGCCCGCGTGGCCCAGGCTTTCGTTGACGAAGGCGTAGTTGTCGATGCCCACGCACAGCAGGGCCAGCTGGCCGCCGTGGCGCTGCGCCTGCAGCAGCGCCTGTTGCAGGCGGTCGGTAAACAGGGTGCGGTTGGGCAGGCCGGTGAGCTGGTCATGGGTGCTGTGGAAGGCCAGCCGGTCCTCGCGTTCCTTCAGGCCGGTGATGTCGGTGGCAATGCCGATATAGTGCGCCAGCTCGCCCTGCTGGCCCGGCACCGGGGACAGGAACAGGTCGCTCCACCACAGCGTGCCGTCCTTGCGCCGCTGCTGCTGCACTGCATGCACCTCCTCGCCGCGCGCCATGGCGGCGCGCAGGCCGGGCAGGGCGGCGGCCTGGCCGTCCCCCTCGCCCTGCAGGAACAGGCAGTCGCGCCCGAGCAGCTCGTCCTGCGCGTAGCCTGTCATGCGGCACAAGGCCGGGTTGACGTAGATGATGGGGCAGGACGGCTGGCGGGCGTCGGCAATCACGACGCCGTTGGAGCTGGCGGCCAGAGCGCGGGCGGACAACTGCGGCATGGCATCCAATTCCATCGGGTTTTCCTATGGTTGAGCAAGGACCGGGAGCGGCGATTGATTTTTATTATACGGCGGGCGCAACGCTCTGTGCGCGCCCTAAGAACAGCGGGACGGGGGCGCTGATGTTGCAGACCAACAAACGGTGCAAGATTTTAAGTGCCGCGCTGGTGGCTGCTTATATAGTTGCTACAATCAAAAAACTGATATGCGGTCCTCAAGGCCCATGCTAGACATGGATCATGGCAAAGTTGCCCGAGCCGGTACATTATTCGCCAGAAGAATGTTTTCGAGTTGAGAAGGGGGAACGTCAATGACACAGGCATGGGTAGTGCTGACCCACCCGGACGGCCGCGACGTGGCCGCACCCACCGAGTCGCAGCTTGCCGCGGCGCTGGCGGAAGTCTATAGCGGCGCCGCGCACGGCCCGGACGGCGCGCCCGGCACGGCGGTGTTGCGCTTCGGCTACGACGACGGCCTGATGTATGAAGTGGAAGTGGCCAGCGGCGGCGATATCTGCTTTGCCGAATGGTCCGACCGCGACTGCGAGATCGCCCTGGCCAGCCCGCGCCGCATGGCCGGCGCGCCGCAGGCCGACGCGCTGCAGCTGTGGAAGTGGCTGGCGCAGCGCCAGGTGGCCAAGATCCGCAGCCTGTCCTGGGCCGAGGACTAGCGAACACTAGCGAACACTAGCGAACACTAGCGAACACTAGTGAACACTAGTGAACACTAGCGCACACTAATGGACACTGGCGGACACCGGCGCTCAGTGCGCCATCAGCACCGGCACCGTCATGCTCTCCAGCACGGTGCGGGTGACGCCGCCCAGCAGCGTTTCGCGGAAGCGCGAGTGGCCGTAGGCGCCCAGCACCAGCAGGTCGCTGTGCTGTTCGGCCAGCAGCGACAGCAGCGCTTCGCCGGTGCCGGTGGGCCGCTTCAGCAGCCCGGCCCGCTGCGACTGGCGCAGCAGGATTTCCGCTTGTACACCGTGCCGCGCCAGATAGCCTAGCAGCTCCGCGCCGGGGGGCTGGCCCAGCTGCGCGCGCTGGCTGTCCGCATCGAAGATGGCAATCTGCACCCGCTCGGCGCGCCGCAGCAGCGGCAGCGCCTCGCGCACCGCGCGCGCCGCCTCCTTGCTGGCGTTCCACGCCACCATGATGCGCCGCGCCGGACCGGCCTGGCCCGACGCGGGCTGCGGCAGGCCGGCATGGGGCACCACCAGCACCGGGCGGCCGGAATGGGTCAGCACCTGGGCCGGGAAGTCGCTGCCGGCGGCGGTGGAAACGTGCTCGGGATCGGCCTGGCCGATCACCACCAGGTCGGCATGGCGCGCCATCAGGCTCAGGCCGGCACCCGGGTCGTCGTCCACCACGCGCTGTTCGAAGTCCTGCAGGCCGAGCCGTTGCACCAGCGGGCCGAAGTGCTCCAGCGCGCGGTTGGCGCGTTCCCGGAGGAAATTAAGATGCAGGGCCAGGTTGGGGTCCTGTTCGTCGACGATGGCGTTCTGGTACAGGGCGCGGGCGACACCGGTCATGGCCACGCCCAGCAGGTGGGCATCGTCCTGCAGCGCCAGTTCCACCGCGAGGCGGATGCGCTCGGCCACGCGCGGCGCTTCGTCCACGTGCACCAGGATGCTTTTGTATGACATGCTGCGCTCCTTAGCGGGAGTAAATGGCATGTCTGCGATTATAGGCCCCTGCGGCGCTAGCCGGCGCGGTCTTCCCTGAGCTGCGCGTAGCGCTCCTTGATGCTCTCGACCACGGCGGGCAGGTGCTCGGGTTTGCCGGCCGCAATCGCGGCGGCCAGGCCCAGCATGTCGGCCGTGATGCCGATCACGTCTTTCAGCAGGCTGGCCTGGCGGATGCGGCGGCGCGCCACCGCCACCAGGTCCAGCAGCGCGCGCTGCGGCACGTCCAGCCCGGCCGCGGCCAGCACGGCGGCGTCCACATACAGGCTGTTGGCGCGCTGGCGCAGCGCCACCTCGTTCTCGAACAGGGCCTGCGCGGCTCCGTGGGAGATGCCGGCATCGAGGTTGCCGCTGCCGTTGCCGGCGCCGTTGCCAGCGCCGGTGCCTGCGGGCGCGGGCGCGATCGGGATGATGGTCACGCCGGGCGCGGCCGGCGGCCTGCCGCTGAGGGCTTCCGGCGTGGTCGGATCGGCTTGCGGCTCGCGCGCGGGCCCGCCGGGCGGATTGCGGCGGATGGCCTTCATGATGCGCAGGTGCAGTTCGTCGGCGCAGGCGGACAGGCTGTCGGCCAGCGTTTCGAGCTCGGCTGCGGTGGTGGGCTGTTGCATGGCGTTCTCCTCATTCGGTGAGCGGGGCGGTGGGCGAGGCAGCGGAGGCCGTGGCCAAGGCGGCGGCGCTGGCGCGCAGGGCCAGGCCCGCTTCCGCCCCGGCGCTGCGGGCGGCGGCGCTGTCCGGCTGCGCCATCTGGGCCAGCAGCGCCCGGTGCGCGGACGCGATGGCGGCCACGTGCTTGGCCGCCATGGTGTGCCGCAGGCCGATCAGGCGGTATTCGTTGCGCTTGGCAAGCCGGTGCGACTTGGCCAGGGCCGCCAGCAGGCGGTCGCGCGGGGTGTCGGCGAAGGCAATTTCCACCTCCAGCATGCCCAGCACGATGTCGCGCTCGTTGTCGCTGCTCTTGCTGTAATAGCGCAGCAGGTGCTGCATCGCATCAAGCAGGGCTTGCAGTTCTTCGCCGCCGTCGCGCACCATGGCCTGCACGGCGCGCTCCTGGTAAGGGTTGCTGGCGGCGCGCGCCAGCAGGCGTGCCAGGCCGCCATAGGCGTTCACGTGGCGGTCGGCCAGGCCGGTGTCGGGCCAGGCCTTGATGCTGCCGCCCATGGCCTTGAGCGGCTCCTTCAGGTCGAACGCTTCGCCGTCGGCCAGCTTGCCCAGTGTCTGCATGTACAGCTGCACTGCCTCGTGGATGGCCATCAGGTCGGGGTAGGCGGCGCGGCGGCGCGCGTCTTCCTGGCGTTCGCGCTGGTCGGCGGCGGAAGTCAGATAAGGCTGCTCGCGCAGGTAAGTGTCGCGGAAGCGCTGGGTCAGGTCGGCGTAGCCGCCCAGCTTGGCGGACTCGGCGGCAAATTCGCGCGCCTGGTGCAGGCGCGGATTGCCGGCGCAGCCGCCGAGCATCACGGTGGCGCAGATGGCGGCAAGCGTGCTTGCCAGGATGCGGGGCAGTTTCATCGGTCCTCTCCCAGGAAGGTGAGGACTTATCTTGCTCCGCGCAAAGATTGGGGTTTTGCGCTAGCGCAAACCGGGCGCAGCTAGGCCGGCGCGCTGTGCAGCCAGCCCAGGCCGTCCGTGGTGCCGGCCAGCGGGTTGTATTCGCAGCCTATCCAGCCCTGGTAGCCCAGCTGGTCGAGCAGCTGGAACAGGAAGCGGTAGTTGATCTCGCCCGTGCCGGGCTCGTGGCGGCCTGGGCTGTCGGCCAGCTGCATGTGGCCGATCTGCGGCAGGCAAGCGCGGATGGTGTTGGCCAGCTCGCCCTCCATGCGCTGCATATGATAAATGTCGTACTGCAGGAAAATGTTCGGCCGGGCGCAGGCGGCGATGATGTCCAGCGCCTGGCGGCTGCGGTTCAGGAAATAGCCGGGGATATCGTAAGTATTGATGGGTTCGATCAGCACCTTGATGCCGTGCGCCTGGCAGCGGTCGGCGGCGTACTGCAGGTTGTCCACCAGCGTCTCGTGGGCGCGCTCGGGCGCCAGGCCGCCGGGCACGATGCCGGCCATGCAGTGCAGCTTGTCCACGCCGAGTTCGGTGGCGAAATCGATGGCCTGCTGCACGCCGTCGCGGAATTCCTCGGCGCGGCGCGGATCGCAGGCCATGCCGCGGTCGCCGGCCTGCCAGTCGCCGGGCGGCATATTGTGCAGCACCAGCTGCAGCTGGTGGCGGTGCAGGCGCTCGTTGAGCTGGTCCGGATCGTAGGCGTAGGGGAACAGGAACTCCACCGCGTCGAAGCCGGCCTGGCGCGCTGCGGCGAAGCGGTCCAGGAAAGGCTGCTCGGTGAACAGCATCGACAGGTTGGCGGCGAACTTGGGCATGGTCACGAAAAAAATGGGGTCAGGGTTAATTAAGTATATAACTTAATTAACCCTGACCCCATTTTGGTGTTGCTGGGAGGCTAGGCCTCCCGGCTTGTTTTAGCGGCCCCGGCCACCCGAGCGGTGCGGGGGCGCGGCGCGCGGGGCGCTGCGGCCGCCGCCGGGCGCTGCCGGGGTACGGCCGCCGCCGGCGTTGCCGCCGCCGCCATTGCCGCCGGCGCTGCGCGGCTTGCCTGCGCCGCCGGCGCTGGCGCCCGCGGCCGGCTTGCTGCGGCCGTTGCCGCCACCGCCGCCACCCTGGCGGGGAGCGTTGCGATGATGGCCGGCGCCGCTGCGCAGCTGGATCGGCTGGGCGCGCGCGGTCGGGTCCGGTTCGAAGCCGGGGATCACTTCACGCGGCAGGGTCTGCTTGATGAGCTTTTCGATGTCTTTCAGCATGGTGTGCTCGTCCACGCACACCAGCGACACGGCTTCGCCGGTGGCGCCGGCGCGGCCGGTGCGGCCGATGCGGTGCACATAGTCTTCCGGCACGTTGGGCAGGTCGTAGTTCACCACGTGCGGCAGCTGGTCGATGTCGATGCCGCGTGCGGCGATGTCGGTGGCCACCAGCACTTGCAGCGTGCCGTCCTTGAACTCGGCCAGCGCGCGGGTGCGCGCCGCCTGGCTCTTGTTGCCGTGGATGGCCATGGCGCCGATGCCGTCGTTGCCCAGCTGTTCCACCAGCTTGTTGGCGCCGTGCTTGGTACGCGTGAATACCAGCACCTGGGTCCACTTGTGGGTGCGGATCAGGTAGGACAGCATGGGGTGCTTCTTGTCGCGGTCGACCGGGTGGATCTTTTGCGCGATCACTTCCACGGTGGAGTTGCGGCGCGCCACTTCAATGGTGGCCGGGCTGTCCAGCAGGCTGTCGGCCAGGGCCTTGATCTCGTCCGAGAAGGTGGCCGAGAACAGCAGGTTCTGGCGCTTGGGCGGCAGGGCGGCCAGCACTTTCTTGATGTCGCGGATGAAGCCCATGTCCAGCATGCGGTCGGCTTCGTCCAGGATCAGGATCTCAACCTTGCTCAGGTCGATGGTCTTTTGCATCATGTGGTCCAGCAGGCGGCCCGGGGTGGCGACCAGGATGTCGACGCCGTGCTTGAGCTGCTTGATCTGGGGATTGATGCTGACGCCGCCGAAAATCACGGCGGAATTCAGGTTGGTGTATTTGCCGTACACGCGCACGCTTTCCTCGACCTGGGCCGCCAGTTCGCGGGTTGGGGTCAGGATCAGGGCGCGGATCGGGCGCGCCGTGGTGCGGTTGGTCTGCTTGGCGCCGTTGGCGTCGGTGGACAGGCGGTGCAGGATCGGCAGGGTGAAGCCGGCGGTCTTGCCGGTGCCGGTCTGTGCGCCGGCCAGCAGGTCGCCGCCGTTCAGTACAGCCGGAATCGCTTGGGTCTGGATAGGCGTCGGCGTGGTGTAACCGGTTTCGGCGACAGCGCGGACGATGGCGTCAGACAGACCAAGGGTAGAAAATGACATGATGACTTTTAGTTAAGATCGGCTCGTCGCCTTTTGGGCGCCAGTCAGGAGGCAATCAATTTTTACTCGGGGGTGCGGCCGTGGACTGGTTGAGTTGCCGCTAGCCGAGTATAACAGCTAGTTGTCGTTCAAGTTGCGGCATGGAAATGAAAAAGGGGCTATCGCCCCTTTTATTTTGTAACAAAGTTACCTAAATTGTGACAATGTTAAGCAACGTTCAGTGAAATCAGGCAAATTCCGCCAGCAGGCCGACCATCTGGCCGAACACCTTCGGGCTGCCGGCAATGACGTTGCCCTTGTGCAGGTAGTCGGATTCGCCGTTGAACTCGGCGATGATGCCGCCCGCTTCCGACACCAGCAGCGCGCCAGCCGCGATATCCCACGGCTTCAGGCCTTTTTCGTAGAAGCCGTCCAGGCGGCCGCACGCCACGTAGGCCAGGTCCAGCGCGGCCGAACCGGCGCGGCGCACGCCGTGGCTGCGCTCGGCCATGATGCCGTACATTTTCAGGTATTCGGTCAGCGCGGCAGGGTTGCCGGCCTGGTAGCCAGTGCCCAGCAGGGCCTTGGCGATGCGGTCCAGCTTGCCCACGCGGATGCGCTTGTCGTTCAGGAAGGCGCCGGAACCTTTTTCAGCGGTGAACAGGTCGTTGCGCACCGGGTCGTAGACCAGGGCCAGCGTGATCACGCCGCGGTGCTGCAGCGCCATGGAAATGGCGTACTGGGGGAAGCCGTGGATGAAGTTGGTGGTGCCGTCCAGTGGATCGATGATCCACACATACTCGGTCTCGTCGTTCACATTGGCGGAGGCGCCCGATTCTTCGCACAGGAAGCCGTGCTCGGGGTAGGCCTTGCTCAGCACTTCGATGATGGCCTGCTCGGCAGCGGTGTCGACATCGGTGACGAAGTCGTTGTGTTGTTTCTCATTGACGATTACGCGGTCGAGGTCGAAACTGGCGCGGTTGATGACGGCGGCGCCGCGACGAGCGGCTTTGACAGCCGTATTGAGCATTGGGTGCATGTAAGCTTCCGTGAAAAAAAACGCTGCTGCCCGCCGGGCGCGATGCATCCAGGCAGGGTGGCGTGTGAACAAGAGTGAGAAAGAGCGGTGCGGGAACGGGCTGGAATGGTTAGAATGCCACCGAAATCCATCTCGAACGCGCGTAATGGCGCTATTTTAAATGAAGCAGCATCAAAATACAGCGACTCTTTTTCATCGCCTGCGAATAATTCTGGTCGAAACTAGTCGTCCTGGTAACATTGGCTCGGTGGCGCGCGCCATGAAAACCATGGGTTTTGGCGAGCTGGTGCTGGTGACGCCGCGTTTCGAGGGCATGCTGGAGCACGAGGAGGCGGTGGCGTTTGCCAGCGGCGCGCAGGATATCCTGGCCTCGGCGCGCATCGTCGGCAGCATGGCCGAGGCGCTGGAGGGCATCCATTTCGCGGCGGCCGTGTCGGCCCGCCTGCGTGAATACTCGCCGCCAGTGCTGGCGCCGCGCCAGTTCGCCGAGCAGGCGGCGGCCGGGGCGGAATTGAACGCGGCGCTCATCTTCGGCAACGAGCGCTTCGGGCTGCCCAACGGGATCGTGGAAAAGTGCAATGCCCTGATCAATATCCCGGCCAATCCGGATTATTCCTCGCTCAACCTGGCGCAGGCGGCGCAGGTGCTGGTGTACGAGTGCAGGATGGCAGCGCTGGCGCTGCAGGCGGGGACGCCGCTGCCGGGCGCCGCAGCCACTGCCGCAACGACTGCCGCAACCACCGCCGCAACCACAGCGGGCGCCCCGGCCATCGGCTTCCAGGGCGAGGCGGCCAGCCTGGCGCAGATCGACGGCATGTATGCCCACCTGGAACAGGCGCTGGTGGCGCTGGGCTTCCTGGACGCGAACAATCCGCGCAAGCTGATGCCGCGCCTGAAGCGCATGTTTTCCCGCACCCAGCTGGAAACCGAGGAAGTGAACATCCTGCGCGGCATCGCGCGCAAGATCACCGACAAATTCAACTGATATCGAAGGGCGCCGGGTGGCCTTCGTAGAGCCGCTGCATGATGAGGCGCTCGCGCCCGGTGACGGCGGCGACGAAGTCGCGCGGCTTGTTCATGCGCTTGAAGGCTGAAAATCCCCGCTCCAGGAATTGCTGCAGGCTGCCCAGGCCCGCCAGCCGGGCCGGGCCGCGCATCAGCGCCAGGGTGCCGCTCAGCATGGGCACCCGCACCAGCTGGCTCAGCGAGTCGCCCAGCGCCTGCACCAGCGCCAGCTGGCGCGCGCGCTCGTCCGGGGTGAGGGCGCGGCGGTAGGCCTGTATATAGTCCGCCTCGCTGAAGCGGCTGCCCAGCAGCTGGGCCATGGCCGTGTCCAGGCGCTCGGCCAGCGCGTCCAGCTGCATGGCCTCGGTGATGGTTTGCAGCGCGTCGGCCGGCAGCACCCGCTGCATGGTGGGCGCGATGCGTTCCAGGTCGGTGTCGCGCTGGCTCAGGTCATGGGCGCCGTACAGCTCTTCGAGGAAGAACTCGGCGGCCTGGCGGGTGTCGGGCGCGGCCAGCAGGTCGGCGTGGGTGCGCGCCAGCCGGGCCGCCTGGAAAGTTTTCAATGCCTGCCGCGCCGCATGCAGGGCCGGATCGCGACCGGCCGCCTGCCGCTCCAGGCGCGCGGCGCGCAACTGCTGCTGCAGCGGGCTCAGGGATTGTTCATTCTTCATAGGTGGATGTTTACCAGAAGCGAATAGATGCGTGGCTCTATTTTTGCGTGCCGGGGCGGCGCGGGCTTTGGCGTACACTCGGAATCGGCAGGTTACGCTTCGCAAACCGCCCTACCAACACCGGAATAACAGAGACATGCTGAACCGCAGAACCTTTTTGAAGACCGGCGTGCTGGGCGCGCTGGCGCTGGCTGCCGGCGGCGCGCTGTACCGCAGCGTGCAGGGCGCCGCGCAGCCGCAGCGCTATGTGCTCGAGGGCGAGGCGCGCGCTGTGCTGGCGGCCATCATTCCCGCCATCGTCGGCCCCATGCTGCCGCAGGAGGGGGCCGCGCGCGCGGCGGCCGTCGCGCGCACCACGCACGGCGTGCAGCAGGCGGTGTCCAGCCTGCCGCTGCACACGCAAAAGGAAGTGCAGGATTTGTTCGGCCTGCTGGCGCTGGCGCCCGCGCGCCGCCTGCTGGCCGGCGTGCCGGCCTGGTGCGACACCACGCCGGCGCAGGCCGCCGAATTCCTGCAGGGCTGGCGCATGCACCGCCTGCAGATGCTGCAGACCGCCTACCATGCGCTGCATGACCTGGTGCTGGGGGCCTGGTATGCCGATCCGGCCAGCTGGGCGGCCATGGGCTATCCCGGCCCGATCAGGGAGCTGAGCTGATGAGCGCGCCACGCACGAGCGGCAACGCGATCCCCGACCCGATCCGCGCCGGCCTGGCGCGCGGCTGGCAAGTGCTGGACGGCGCCGCGCTGGAGCGCGACCGCACCCTGGAGGCGGACGTGGTGGTGATCGGCAGCGGTGCCGGCGGCGGCGTGACGGCCGAGCTGCTGGCGCTGGCCGGGCTGAAGGTGCTGATCCTGGAAGAGGGCGCGCTGAAATCCTCCAGCGACTTCAAGATGCGCGAGGCGGACGCCTATCCCGCCCTGTACCAGGAGGCGGGCGCGCGCAAGACGCGCGACAAGGGCATCAACATCCTGCAGGGCCGCACGGTGGGGGGCTCCACCACGGTGAACTGGACTTCCAGCTTCCGCACGCCGCCGTCCACGCTGGCGTACTGGCAGGGGCATTTCGGTCTGTCCGGCTACACGCCCGACGCGATGGCGCCGTGGTTCGCCATGATGGAGCGGCGCCTGCACATCGGCGCGTGGGAGGTGCCGCCCAACGAGAACAACGACCTGCTGCGGCGCGGCGCGGACAAGCTGGGCATCCCCACCGCGTCCATCCGGCGCAACGTGAACGGCTGCTGGAACCTGGGCTACTGCGGCATGGGCTGCCCGACCAACGCCAAGCAGTCCATGCTGGTGACCACCATCCCCGCCGCGCTCGACCTGGGCGCCACGCTGCTCACGCGCGTGCGCGCCGAGCAACTGGTGTTCCGCAACGGCGCGGTGGAGCACTTGCTGGCGGCGGCCCTGACGGCGGATGGCTTGGCGCCCACCGGCAAACGGGTGACCGTGAAGGCGCGCCACTATGTGGTGGCGGGCGGCGCCATCAACTCGCCGGCGCTGCTGCTGCGTTCGGGCGCGCCCGATCCGCACGGCTTGCTGGGCAAGCGCACCTTCCTGCATCCGACCATTATTTCATCCGGCGTATTCGCGCAGCGGGTGGACGGCTACGCCGGCGCGCCGCAATCGATCTACTCCGACCATTTCCTGGAAACGCAGGCCGTGGACGGGGCCATGGGCTACAAGCTGGAAGCGCCGCCGCTGCATCCGCTGCTGCTGTCGACCACCATGGCCGGCTTTGGCGAGGAGCACGCGGCCATGATGCGCCAGTTTCCACATGTGCAGGGCTTGCTGGCGCTGCTGCGCGACGGCTTCCATGCGGAAGCGCCAGGCGGCAGCGTGTCGCTGGACAGCCACGGGGCGCCGGTGCTGGATTACCGGATCACGCCTTTCGTGTGGGACGGCGCGCGGCGCGCCTTGCTCACCATGGCCGAGATCCAGTTCGCGGCCGGGGCGCGCAGCGTGCTGCCGGTGCACGAGATGGCGCAAAGCTATACCAGCTGGCAGCAGGCGAGGGAGGCCATCAACGGGCTGCCGTTCAAGAACCTGCTGCTGCGGGTGGTGTCCGCGCACGTGATGGGCGGCTGCGGCATGGCGGCCGACGCCCGCCGCGGCGTGGTGGATGGCGATGGGCGCTACCACGGCGTGGCCAACCTGTCGGTACACGACGGCTCGCTGTTCCCGACCTCGATCGGCGCCAATCCGCAGCTGTCGATCTACGGCATTGCCGCGCGCCTGGCCAGCGGCCTGGCCGGGCAGCTGACCGGCAAGCCGCCGCGCTATCCCGATGCGGCCGCCGGTGCCACCGCCGCGCTGAACGATACGCATGGCGGCCGGGCCTCTGGCGCCGGCGGCGCGGGCGCGGGCGTCTCTGCGCCGCTGGTACCGGCCGGCTGAGGCTGCCATGGCGCGCCGCATTCTGCTGCTGATCCTGCTGCTCGAACTGGGCGGCGGCGCGGCGGTGGCGGCGGCGCTGCTGCTGGCCTGGCCCGCCCTGGGCTGGCCGGGCGCGGCCATGCTTGGCCTGGCCTGCGTGGTGCTGGTGCGGCTTGTAATTTCTGGTAACAATTTCCGCATGGCGCGGCGCGCCGGCAGCCCCGTTCCCGCGCACCATGCGCTGTCCCGGTCCGGCTTTTTGCGCATGTTCGCGGCCGAATTCGCCTCATCGATGACCCTTTCCTCATGGACCATGTTGCGTCCGCGCACCACTCTGCATGTGGCGGGCGCCGGCAGCGCCCTGCCGCTGCTCCCGGTGCTGCTGGTGCACGGCTACGGCTGCAATGGCGGCTACTGGAGCCGCCTGGCCGCGCGGCTGCGGCGTGAAGGCATCAGCTACCTGGCGCTGGACCTGGAACCCATCGGCGCCGGCATCGACGATTACGCGGTGCAGATCGACGCCGCCCTGCAGCAGCTGTGCGCCGCCACCGGCCAGCGCCGCGCCGTGCTGGTGTGCCACAGCATGGGCGGCCTGGCTGCGCGCGCCCATCTGCGGGCGTTCGGCGCTGCCCGTGTGGCGCGCATCATCACGGTCGGCACGCCCCATCACGGCACGGCGCTGGCCAATTTCGGCCCCGGCCTGAACGCGCGCCAGATGCAGCGCGGCTCACCCTGGCTGGCGGAGCTGGCCGCCGGCGAGCCGCCCGCTGCGCGGGCGCTGATGGTGTCGCTCTGGTCGCACCACGACAATATCGTGGCGCCGCAGGACTCGGCCCGGCTGCCCGGCGCGGCAAACGTGGAGGTGAGCGGCGTCGGCCACGTGGCGCTGGGGTCACGCCCCGAAACGGTGCGCTTTGTGCTGGACGAAATTGCGCGGGTTTCAGCGGATTTTGTTGTTGCAGAAACAAAATAGACAGGCGCGTTTCCCTTAGGTAGACTGGATTGAGAACCAGCAACCCATAGCGTCGCCATTTGCCACGGAGTTTGTGACTATTGGTGAGAATCCGCGCCCCGGCTTGCTGTATGGTGAGAGATGCATGCCCAGCACAAGGCGACACGATGCCCACTGACTTCGCAAAGCTGATACTGGAGGAGCTGCCGGACGCCGTCATCGTGACCAAGCCGGGCGGGGAGATCGTGTGCTGGACCCGCCGCGCGCAAGCGCTGTTCGGCTATCCGCAGGCCGAGGCGCTGGGCCGGCGGCTGGCGCAACTGGTGCTGGCGGACGGCCAGGAGCACGACGGGCCTGCCATCGAGCAGCACCTGATCGAACACGGCGACGCGCGCTACGAAGCGCTGTGGCGGCACCGGGACGGCAGCCGCTTGCCGGTCGATTGCGCGGCCCGGGTGTTGACGGCGGACGGCCGCACGCTGCTGCTGCACACGGTGCGCTGCCTGCGCGAGCGCCGCCGCCACGAGCGTGCTGCCGAGCAGAACAATGCCCACGACAAGCACAACGCCACCGACCTTTTCCTTGCCAGCATGTCGCACGAACTGCGCACGCCGCTCAACGCCATCATCGGCTTTGCCGGCACGCTGCTGATGAGGCTGCCAGGCCCGGTGACCCCGGAGCAAGAGCGCCAGTTGCGCACCATTCAGGCCAGCGCGCGCCAGCTGTTGGCGCAGATTAGCGATTTGATTGACCTGAGCAAGATCGCTTCGGGTAAAGTGGAGTTGAGGCTGGAGGCGCTGGAGTGCCACGCGCTGATCGCGGAGCTACTTCCAGTATTCCAGCCGCAAGCGCATCAGAAAGGACTGCAGTTCGATTTCAATGCGCCGCGCGACGACGTCCATGTGCGCTGCGACCGCCTTGCCATGCAGCGCATCGTGAGCAAGCTGGTGAACAACGCCATCAAGTTTACCGACAGCGGCGCCGTGCGCATCGAGCTCGACACGGCCGACGTGGGCGGCCGCGCCTGCGCCACGGTCAGCGTCAGCGATACCGGCATCGGCATCACGCCTGAACACCAGCGCATGCTGGAGCGGGCGTTCAGCCGGCTGGACGGCGCGGGCGGGCCCGGGCAGTTCGAGGGCACGGGCTTGGGATTGCAGTTGAGCTTGCAGCTTGCGCAGTTGCTGAACGGGCAGATCAGTGTCGCCAGCGACCTGCGGCACGGCAGCGTGTTTACGCTTGCCGTGCCGCTGGAAGCGGAGCACGATGCCGTATAGACGTATGAAGAATATGAGAGCATGACTTAACCGGGAGCGCCAACGTGTCCGCACGCATCCTTATCATCGAAGACAATCCGACCAACATGGAGCTGATGGTGTACCTGCTCAACGCCTTCGGCTACACGCCGCTGATGGCGCACGACGGCGAAGAGGGGGTGGCGACCGCGCGGCGGGAACGGCCCGACCTGATCATCTGCGACGTGCACCTGCCCAAGCTGGACGGCTACGGCGTGGTGGCGCAGCTCAAGCAGGACCCGGCGCTGCGGCCCATCCCCGCGCTGGCGGTGACGGCCCTGGCCATGGTGGGCGACCGTGAACGGCTGCTGGCGGCCGGCTTCGACGGCTACATCGGCAAGCCCATCGAGCCGGACACCTTTGTCGCCCAGATCGAGTCTTTCTTGCCGGGGGAAGTGTCACCCCCGGCTAAAAACGACATCGCCACCATCCTTATTGTCGACGACCATGTGCTCAACCGCGAGTTCCTGATGACCTTGCTGGGCTACGGCGGCCACCGGCTGCTGGAAGCATCCAACGGCGCCGAAGGGCTGAAGATGGTGAGCGCCGAGCGGCCCGACCTGGTCATTTCGGACATCCTGATGCCGAATATGGACGGCTACGAGTTTGTCACCCGCATGCACAGCAATCCGGAAACCGCGCACGTGCCGATCATCTTCTACACCGCCACGTACCGCGAGCGCGAGGCCGTGGCCGTGGCCGAAGCCTGCGGCGTGCGCTGGGTGCTGCCCAAGCCGTCCGATCCGGACGTGATCCTGCGCACGGTGCGCGAAGCGCTTGGCGTGGCGGACGACGCGGACGACCACGTGCCCGAATTCGCGCCCGAGCCGCCCAGCGGCGGACGCTTCCTGGGCATCGACCACAAGGTGGCCGAATACCTGGGCGAGCTGGAGTCGAGCAGCGCCCTGATTTCCCACATCGCCAGCACCGGCGACGTGCCCGAAACCGGCTCCGAACACCTGAGCTCGATGACCGAACGCCTGTCGCGCTCCCTGTCCAGCCTGCAGGCGGTGAGCCTGCGCCTGACTGCGCTGATCGAGCTGGGCATCGAGCTGGGCGCCGAGCGCGACCCGCAAGCCCTGATCGAAGTGGGCTGCCGCGTGGCGCAGAACATCTGCGTGTCCAAGTACGCCTGCATCGGGGTGCTGGAATCGGGCGCGCAGGAACTGAGCCATTTCGCCGCCTGCGGCGTGGGCCAGCAGGCGCGCCTGATCGCGTCCACCCCGCGCGCCGGCGTGCTGGCCGGGCTGCTGGAGCAGCGCCAGCCGGTGCGCGTGGACGCGCTGCCGGGCGACCCCACCGCCATCGGCCTGCCGGAAAGCCATCCGCCGGTGCATTCCTTCCTGGGCGTGCCGATCGCCTCGCGCGAGCGCACCCACGGCTGGCTGTACCTGGTGGACAAGCTGGGCGCCGACTGCTTCAGCGAGGTGGACGAGCGGGTGGCCGCCACGGTGGCCGCGCAGATCTCGGTCGCCTATGAAAACCTGCTGCTGTACGACGAGATCCGCCGCCACCACGCGCAGCTGCAGCTGGACATGAACGCGCGCATCCGCCTGGACGAGGACCTGCGCCGCTTCCGCCTGGCGATGGACGCCACCGCCGACGCCATCTTCCTGGTGGACCGCGCCGGCATGTGCTTCGTGGACGTGAACGCCACCGCCTGCCGCATGCTGGGCTACCTGCGCGAGGACTTCCTCAAGGTGGGGCCGAACAAGTCCATCGACGGCGACCTGCGCCGCCTGGAAGACTTGTACGACAAGCTGCTGGCGGGCGACCAGAGTGGCGCCATGGCCGAGCTGCTGCTGCAGCGCAAGGACGGCTCGCCGCTGTCGGTGGAGGTGCAGCGCCGCACCCTGCGCTCGGGCCAGAACTGGATCCTGGTGGCGGTGGCGCGCGACATCACCGAACGCAAGGAAGCCGAGCAGCGCCTGCTCAAGCTGGCCCATTTCGACACCCTGACCGGCTTGCCCAACCGCAGCCAGTTCTACGATTCGCTGACCCATTCCCTGCAGCAGGCGGGCGAGCACAAATGGGCGCTGGCGGTGCTGTTCCTGGACATGGACCGCTTCAAGAACATCAACGACACCTTGGGCCACACCATCGGCGACGAGCTGCTGCGCCAGTTCTCCAGCCGCCTGGTGGACTGCCTGCGCGTGCGCGACACCATCGGCCGCTTCGGCGGCGACGAGTTCGCCGCTATCCTGATGCTGCCGGAAGGGGCGCAGAACGCCATCGCGGTGGTGGACAAGATCCGCGAGGCGATGCGCCGTCCCTTCGACCTGAAAGGCCACGAGGTGACGGTGACGGCCAGCATCGGCATCTCCGTGTTCCCCGACGACGGCAGCGATGCCGACACCCTGATCCAGTACGCCGACACCGCCATGTACCGCGCCAAGGAAGCCGGGCGCGACGCCTTCCGCTTCTTCACCGCCGAAATGAACGCGCAGTCGCTGGCGCGGCTGGACATGGAAAATGCGCTGCGGCGCGCCATCGACAACAACGAGTTCGTGCTGTACTACCAGCCCAAGATCGACATCAACTCGGGCCGCGTGAGCGGGGCCGAGGCGCTGATACGCTGGAAGCGGCCCGGCCACGGCATGGTGTCGCCGGCGCTGTTCATCCCGCTGCTGGAGGAGACCGGCCTGATCGTGCGGGTCGGCACCTGGGTGCTGCACGAGGCCTGCCGCAAGATTGCCGAATGGGGCAAGACGCGCATCGGCGCGGTGCACCTGTCGGTGAACGTGTCCGGCATCCAGTTCTTTGTCGGCGGGCTGGAGGAGGAAGTCATGCGCGCCATCAAGGAGCACGACATCGCGCCCGAGCTGTTGGAGCTGGAGCTGACGGAAAGCTCGCTGATGTCGAACGCCGAAGAGACCATCACGGTGCTGCAGAACCTGAAGAAGCTGGGCATCCAGATTTCCATCGACGATTTCGGCACCGGCTATTCCTCGCTGGCCTACCTGAAGCGCTTCCCGATCGACAAGCTGAAGATCGACATCGCCTTCGTGCGCGAAGTGACCAGCAACCCGGACGACGCGGCCATCGTGCTGGCCATCATCAACATGGCGCACAGCCTGAAGCTGCAGGTGATTGCCGAGGGCGTGGAGCGCGACGCGCAGCTGGCCTACCTGCGGCGCCACAACTGCGACGAAATGCAGGGCTACTACTTCAGCCGCCCGCTGCCTGAGGACGAGTTCGAGGCCATGCTCAGGGAAGGCAAGTACCTGCAGGCGCCGGTGGACGAGAACCAGCTCGACCAGCAAACCCTGCTGATCGTGGACGACGACGCCTTCATGCTCGACGTGCTGAGCGACTTCCTGTCGCAGGACGGCTACCGCATCCTCACCGCGCAGACGGCGGCCGAGGGCTTCGACGTGCTGGCGCGGCACCGGGTGCAGGTGATCCTGTGCGACCAGTGCATGCCGTTGATGAGCGGCACCGAGTTCATGGAGCGCGTGAAAAACCTGGCGCCGGACACCTTCCGCATCATGCTGTCGGCCTATGCGGACCTGACGCCCATCATGGCCGCCATCAACCATGGCGCCATCGACCGCTTCTACACCAAGCCCTGGAAGGGCGCGGTGCTGCGCGAGAATATCCGCGAAGGCTTCCGCCTGCACAGCCAGCTGCACGGCCATCCGCCGGCCCAGGCCGCGTAGCGCGCGGCGGCAGCCATGAGCACTGGCCAGGGACGCACGCCGCCGCGCCGCGCGCTGGCCTCAGTGCTGCCTCCACTGCTGGCCTCGCTGTTGGCTTTCCTCCCGCTGCCGCCCGCCATTGCTGCGCCGGTGGCTGCGCAAGGCGGGGCGCTGCGCATCTACGGCATGGACAGCAAGCCGGTCAGCTATCGGGAGGACGGCCAGCCGGCCGGCCTGGCGGTGGACGTGGCCCGCCATATCCAGCAGCGGCTGGGCCGCAGCGATCCGATCGAAATCATCCCCTGGGCGCGCGCCAACACCGTCGCCAACGCGCAGCCGAACGTGATGCTGCTGTCCATCGTCCGCACCCCGCAGCGTGCCCAGCGGCTGCTGTTTGTGGGGCCCATCTTCATGGCCTACATCTCGGCCTTCGCGGTCAAGGAGCGGGCCGCCGAGATCCGCGCGATGGGCGAGGGCATCTACAAGTTGCGCAGCGGCGCGCGGCGCGGCAGCATCTTCGTCGAGCGCGCGCGTGGCCACGGCTACAACCTGACCGATGAACCGGTGAGTTCCGAAGCCGCCGCCCGCATGCTGATGCTGCGCCGCTTCGACCTGTGGTTCGACGGCGAAGAGATCGTCGGCCCGGCGCTGGAGCAGGCCGGCTATGCGCGCGCCGACGTGGAGCTGGTCAAGCAGCTCAGCCTGGAAGAGGTGTACTTCGCTTTTTCCAATGGCACCGCGCCCGCCACCGTGCAAGCGTGGGACAGCGCCTTGCGCGACATGAAGCGCGACGGCAGCTTCCAGAAAATCTACCGCAAGTGGCTGCCGCACTACCCCTTGCCGGCCGACGCGCGCGCGGCCGAGTCCAGGAAGCCGTGAGCGCCAGTCCGTCCGGCAGCTCCGGCGTTTGCGAAATCTCAAGGCGCTGCAGCGGGGGCAAGGGCAAGATGGCCACTCGTGAATTTTCCCGGGAAAAGGAATGGACGCCGAAAAAACGCTCTGTCATCTCTCCGCCAAGGCCAGCTCCAAGCGCTTTCACCTCATCATCCTGATGGCGTTGGTGTCCATCTCCAGTGCGGCGCTGGCGGTGGGGCCCGAACCCCAGGCGGGCTGGCACTACGCCGGCAAGCTGCTTGCCGCACTGGGCACCGGACTGCTGTGCCTTTGCGCGTTGTGGCTGTACGTGAGCAGCGCGCTCGGGCCGGCCGGCGCGCAAGCGGCCCGGCGCGGTTCCGGCACTTAGAAGTGCACGCCGCGCAGCAGCTGCTGCATGGCGATCTGCTCGGACGACATCTGCGGCGCCTTCTTGCCGTCGGCGCCCTTGGCCGCGTCCGAATCCGGGAACATGCGGAAGCTGGTGTTGAGCACGATCTGCGCCACGCGCGGCATCAGCGCGTGCAGCACCTGGCCGAAAATGCCCACCCGGGTGGCGATGCGCACCGGCTTCCAGACGATGGCCTCGGCGACCAGGTCGGCCGCTTCCTCCGGCGACAGGGTCGGCACGTTCTGGTAGATCTTGGTCGGCGCGATCATGGGCGTGCGCACCAGCGGCATGTTGATGGTGGTGAACTTGATGCCCAGGTCCTGCAGCTCGGACGACGCGCAGCGGGTCCACGCATCCAGCGCCGCCTTCGACGCCACGTAGGCCGAGAAGCGCGGCGCATTGGTCAGCACGCCGATAGACGAGATGTTGATGACGTGGCCGCGCTTCCTGGCCGTCATGGACGGCAGCAGCGCCATGGTCAGGCGCAGCGCGCCGAAGTAGTTCAGCTGCATGGTGCGCTCGAAGTCATGGAAGCGGTCGTAGCTGGCTTCGATGGCGCGGCGGATGGAGCGGCCGGCGTTATTCACCAGCACGTCCACGCCGCCGTGATTGGCGATCAGCACCTGCGCGAAACGGTCGCAGTCGGCCATGTCGGACAGGTCGGCAGGGTAGGTGATCAGCTCGAAACCGCGCGCCGCCACTTCCTTTTTGGCCTCGGCCAGCTTGTCCTCGTCGCGGCCGCAGATGATGGTGATGGCGCCGGCCTCGGCCAGCTTGTGCGCCGCCGCCAGGCCGATGCCGGACGAGCCGCCCGTCACCAGTACCACCTTGCCGGCCACCTGGCCGCGCAGGGTGTGGTCGATGAACAGGTCCGGGTCCAGCTTGCGTTCCCAGTAGTCCCATACCGGCGCCGCATATTTCTCCAGCGGCGGGCAGGCGATGCCGCTGCCCTTCAGCGCTTGCGCCGTGTCGCGGTTGTCGAAGCGGGTGGGGTAGTTCACGAAGGTCATCAGGTCCGGCGGCAGGCCCAGGTCCTTCATCAC
Source organism: Massilia sp. Root418 (assembly GCF_001425265.1). GTDB lineage: Bacteria > Pseudomonadota > Gammaproteobacteria > Burkholderiales > Burkholderiaceae_D > Rugamonas. The sequence continues at coordinate 395,707 of NZ_LMEC01000026.1, read as the reverse complement.
TGCGTCGCGCACGCGGCGCACCGGCGACAGCGCGAACACGCCCTTCTTGATCGATTTGGGGATGAAGCCGAACAGCGCGGCGTTGATGCGGATGCTCATGGTGGGCGCGTGCGCGGCGCGGCAGAAGGTGTTCAGCACCTCGCCGACCCGCATCGGTTCGGGGTCGGTCAGGTGGAAGGCCCGGCCGTCCAGCTTGGGCAGGTGGGAGATGTGGTCCATGGCGTTGACCACGTAGTCGACCGGCACGATGTTGATGCGGCCGCCTTCGATGCCGATGGTGGGCATCCACGGCGGCAGAAGCTGGCGGATGCGCTGTATCAGTTTAAAGAAGTAATACGGGCCGTCGATCTTGTCCATTTCGCCGGTCCTGGAATCGCCGACCACCAGGCCTGGTCGGTACACACGCCACGCCCCCTTGGTTTCATGGCGGACGATTTTCTCGGATTCGTGCTTGGTGGCGAAATAGGGATGGTCGAGATTCTCCGCTTCCTCGAACATGTCTTCCCGGAAGATACCTTCAAACATGCCGGCGGCGGCAATGGAACTGACGTGGTGCAGTATGCCGGCCTGGATCGCGTTGGCGAAATCGACCGCATTGCGCGTGCCCTCCACATTGACTGCGATCTGTTCCCCGGCGTCGGCCAGCATATCGTAGACGGCGGCCAGGTGATAGAAATGGTCGATTGTTTTGGTGAGTTTCTTGATGTCGTCCCTGGATACGCCCAGCTTGGCGCTGCGCAGGTCGCCGAATACCGGAATGGCGCGGGCTTTGGTGGTGCCCCAGTATTCATAGAGGCTCGCCAGCTTGTCCCGGCTGCTTTCGCGGAGCAGGAAATAGACCACGCTGCCTTTGCGCGCCAGCAGTTTTTTTACAAGGCGCTTGCCTATAAACCCGGTGGCTCCAGTAACAAAATATTGCATCAAGTCTCTCCTTTATTCTTGGGGTATCTGCGGCGAACAATCATTACAGGATAGGCAATAAATGGCAAGCGCTGTTGCAGGCTTGATTAGAACACCCGCTCTACCCCATTAGAAGCCCATCTCTAGAAATGGGGCCTAAAATGTTTTCATCGAAAGAACGATCCGATTAAACGACAGTCTCAATGGAGCCGACTATGGTTAAGAAACTGAAATCCCTGGCGAATGCCGATGACAAGCAATTGGCCAGCGCCGTCCGCAACTCCGCCCAGCAAATCTGGCAGGCGGGCCTGGGCGCTTTCGCCAAGGCGCAGGAAGAGGGCGGCCGTGTGTTCGCGAAATTGGTAAAAGAGGGTAACGCGCTGCAGCAGCGCACCCGTGACATGGCTGAAGACAAAGTATCCGAAGTGCGCGAGACCGTGTCTGGCGTGAGCAAGCAGGCCGCCGGTTCGTGGGACAAACTGGAGCAGGTATTCGAAGACCGCGTGTCGCGCGCCCTGGGCACCATCGGCGTGCCGACCCAGAAGGACGTGCAGGAACTGACCGCACGCGTGGAGGCGCTGACCAAGGCCGTGGAAGAGCTGACCGGCAAGAAGCTGGCGCCAGCCACGGCTGCCAAGACTGCCGTGAAAGCGGTCAAAGCTGCCGTGAAGCCTGCCGCCAAAGCCACCGCAAAACCGGCTGTCAAACCGGCCGCCAAGCCCGCTGCCAAGGCAGCCAAGCCTGCAGTGAAAGCTGCCGCCAAGCCGGCGGCGAAAGTCGCTGCAAAAGTAGCTGCAAAAGTCGCTGCAAAAGCCGCTGTAAAGCCCGCCGCCAAGCCAGCGCCCAAGGTGAAGGACACTGCCAAGGCCGCCCCGAAAGCCGCACCCAAGGCTGCCGCAAAGCCTGCCGCAAAGCCTGCCGCGAAACCAGCTGCAAAGCCTGCCGCCATCGCTTTTCCGACCGCCGAATCGGTCAGCGCCGCCAACAAGGCCGCTTGAACGCCGAAGCGTTCACGCCGGCTGTAACAGTTCCCTCGGTCCTCCTCCCCCGGTCCGTTCGCGGACCGGGTCCGAGGGAATGCTGCAATTGAAAGTCTATGGCTAGAAAACCCGCTGCCGCGCCTGCCGCCGCAACCAAGGTCGGCCTGGCCCTGGCCGGCGGCGGTCCGCTGGCCGTCGTCTACGAGATCGGTGCACTGGCAGCGATTGCCGAGGCCATTGACGGCCTGGACCTGAACGATGCCGAGATCTACGTCGGCGTGAGTGCCGGCGCCATCATCAGCGCGGCCCTGGCCAATGGCTACACGCCGCACCAGATGTGCCGCCTGTTTGTCGAGAGCGACGCAGGCGATGCGCACGTCCCAGCCGGCGCCATGCTGTTCAAGCCGGAAACACTGCTGCGTCCCGCCTTGCGCGAGTTCGGCCGCCGCGCGCGTGCGCTGCCCGGCCTGCTGGCCGGCGGCGCATTGCACTACGCCCGCCAGCGCGGCAGCCTGGCCTCGTCCTTCGAACGCCTGACCGAAGCGCTGCCGGCCGGCTTCCTGTCCGGCGACGCCATCGGCAACTTCCTCAAAGCCGCCTTTGCCGCCCAGGGCCGCAGCAACGACTTCCGCCAGCTGCCGCGCAAGCTGCGCATCGTGGCCACCGATCTCGACACCGGCAAAGCCGTCTGCTTCGGCGAGCCGGGGCGCGACGACACGCCGATCTCGCTGGCCGTGCAAGCCAGCTCTGCCGTGCCCGGCTTGTTCCCGCCGGTGGAAATCGGCGGCCACCATTTCGTCGACGGCGCGCTGCGCAAGACCATGCACGGCTCCATCGCGCTTGAACACGGCGTGGACCTGCTGCTGTGCGTCAACCCCATCGTGCCCTATAACGCCCGCTTCAGGCAGGGGGCGCGCAAGCTCACCAACGGCGGCCTGCTCGACGTGCTGTCGCAGACCGTGCGCTCCATCCTGCACTCGCGCCTGGAAACCGGCCTGGCCAGCTACCAGGTCAGCCACCCGGACGTCGACATCCTGCTGTTCCAGCCCAGCGAGGACGACGCCGAACTGTTCTTCACCAATATGTTCAGCTACAACAACCGCCGCCGCACCTGCGAGCAAGCCTACCAGAACACGCGGCTGATGCTCTGGCAGCAGCGCCGCGAACTGGCGCCCAAGCTGGCGCGGCACGGCATGCAGCTCAAGCTCAGCGTACTGCAGGACAGCAGCCTGACCCTGGTGCGCCAGCGGCCCCGCCGCCAGGCCCTGGGGCGGCTCGACGCGGCCTTGTCCGACCTGGAGCGCTACCTGAAGGTGGCACATGGGCGTTGACCGGTATGCTGTTTTTAAAAGCCGATCATCGGTGTTATCCTTGCAGGAAGAAAAACAAAGACCAGCCGCCATGCTACAGAAAGCACCTCGCCGCACCCGCGAACGAATTCTCGAGTTATCCCTCCGCCTGTTTAACGAATTCGGCGAGCCCAACATTACGACGACTGTTATTGCGGAAGAGATGAATATCTCGCCCGGCAACTTGTATTACCACTTCCGGAACAAGGATGACATCGTCAATTCGATCTTCACCCAATTCGAGGGCGAGATAGAACGCATCCTGCAAGTGCCGGCCGGCCGCCGTTCAAATATTGAAGACGTGTGGCTGTATCTGCATTTGATGTTTGAACTGATTTGGCGCTACCGCTTCTTTTACCGCGACCTGAACGATCTGCTGTCGCGCAACCGCAAGCTGGAACTGCATTTCAAGCAGATCCTGGCGCACAAAATCAAAGTGGCCAAACAGCTGTGCGAAGACCTGCGCAGCGAACAGTCCCTGGAGGCGTCGGACGCGGTAATCGACGCCATGGCCACCAATATGGTGGTGGTGGCGACGTATTGGCTGTCCTATGAATACGTGCGCAATCCGCGCAAATACAGTGAGCAGCAATCAATGTCGGACGCGCTGGCGCGCGGCTGCTACCAGGTGCTCTCGCAAATTGGTCCTTACCTGCGCAACGAAACGCAGTTGCTGTTCCAGAAACTGTCGGAAGAATACCTAAAAAAGATCACCTGAGGAGACCAGCATGGCATGGAAGACCTTCCCCTACCCGGAAGACGCATACGTCCACACGGCGGCCAGCCTGAAGAAAGCCTGGCCGCGCCTGCATGCCAACGACGCCGAGCCGTTCCCGGCCAAGGCTGAACTGGTGCAAGCGTGGATTGCCTACCATGCCGGCGACTTCGAGAAGGCCGCCGAACTGGGCCTGGCCCAGGGGGCTGACGGCTACTCGGTGGCGCACCGCGCCACCTGCATCTACGCCACCTACCTGGAAGCGAGCGAAAAGAAAAAGCTCGCCATGTTCCTGGAAGTGTCGGGGCGCTGTGAACAGCATCAGCAGGAGCAGCCCAAGAACGCCGCCGCGTACTACTGGCACGCCTACTCGCTGGGCCGCTACGCGCAGGGCATCTCGGTGGTGAAGGCGCTGGCGCAGGGCATCGGCGCCAAGGTGAAGAACAGCCTGGACACGGCCATCAAGCTGGCGCCCAGGCATGCCGACGCGCACATCGCGCTGGGCAGCTACCACGCCGAGATCGTCGACAAGGTGGGCGCCATGATAGGCGGCCTGACCTACGGCGCGAAAAAGGAAGAAGGCTACAGGCTGTTCAAGAAGGCGCTGGAGCTGAATCCTGACAGTGCCATAGCGCGTATCGAATATGCCAATGCGCTCGCCATGCTGGACGGGAAGAAGAAAATGGACGAAGCTGTCGCCTTGTACGAAGAGGCGGCCGCGCACGAAGCGCGCGATGCGAACGAGCGGCTGGACGTGGAATTGGCAAAAGCCGAGATAGAGGAAGAATAAGCGTGAAATCGTTGTGTGTATATTGCGGCTCCAATGGCGGCGTCTCGCCGCGCTACGCGGAAGCCGCCAGGGCGCTGGCGCGCGGCATGGTGGAGATGAATTTGTCGCTGGTGTACGGCGGCGGCAATGTGGGACTGATGGGCGTGATCGCCGACGAAGTGCTGAGCCTGGGCGGCGAAGTGACGGGCGTGATTCCGACCGCGCTGGTGCAGCGCGAAGTCGCGCACACCGGCTTGACGCGCCAGTTCGTCGTCAAGGACATGCACGAGCGCAAAGCCATGATGGCCTCGCTCTCGGACGGCTTCATCGCCATGCCCGGCGGCATGGGTACGATGGAAGAACTGTTCGAGATGCTGACCTGGTCCCAGCTTGGCATCCACAGCAAGCGGGTAGGGTTGCTCAACGTGGACGGCTTTTACGACAGCCTGGTCGGCTTCATCGGCCACGCCACCGGGCAAGGCTTCATCCGCCCGCAGCACGCGGCCATGGTGCTGGTGGAATCCGACCCCGGCGCGCTGCTGCAGCGCTTCCGCTAAGAAATCTTGCACAAAAAATGGGGTCAGGGTTAGTTTTTCGCTGCGCGAAAACTAACCCTGACCCCATTGTTTTTTGTTGCGGGCTCCTACCAGAGCTTGGTGCCGCTCAGGTCGAGCTGGGTGAGGTAGAGGCGCAGGTCGAATTCGTACTGGTGGTAGTTCGGTTCCATATAGGTGCACAGCTTGTAGAACGCCTTGTCGTGCTGCTTTTCCTTCACGTGCGCCAGCTCGTGCACGGCGATCATGCGCAGGAATTCCAGCGGCACTTCCTTGAACATGGTGGCCACGCGGATTTCGTGCTTGGCTTTCAGCTTGCCGCCCTGCACCCGCGAGATCGACGTGTGCAGCCCCAGCGCGTGGTTGATGACGTGGATCTTGCTGTCGAAAGCCACCTTGTCGATCGGCGCCGCGTTGCGCAGGTGCTCATTCCGCAGATCCTGGACGTACTGGTACAGCGCCTTGTCGGTGCGGATGTCGTGTGCGCTCGGGTAGCGCTTCTTCAGCACGTCGCCCAGCTTGTCCTGCGCGATCAGTTGCTGGACTTGCTGCTGCATTTGCTCGGAATAGGCGCTCAGGTACTTCAGGGGCTGCATATAAGACTTGCCGGAGAGGTGGGGAGGCGAGAATGTATCACACTCCGCTATATAATCGAGTATATTGCGGTTTTCCGGTCTGAAGGAGTGCTTGATGCTGAAAAAGATGTGTGCCGCCGCCGCGCTGGGGACGGCCATGGGCGGGGCGTTTGCCGCCGACATTACCGTGTCCGCCGCCGCCAGCCTGACCAATGCCTTCAAGGAACTGGCGCAGGCTTACGAGGCCGCGCATCCCGGCCACAAGGTGCTGCTCAACTTCGCCGCCTCGGATGCGCTGGTGGCGCAGATCGCCAAGGGCGCGCCGGTGGATGTGTTTGCGTCCGCCGACCAGGAGGCGATGGACAAGGCCGCGCAGCAGCAGTTGCTGGCCGCCGGCAGCCGCAGGAATTTCGTTAGCAATACGCTGGTGCTGGTGGTGCCGTCGGCCAGTAGCTTGCCGGTGCATAGCCTGGCGGACCTGCGCCTGCCTGCCGTGGCCAGGGTCGCCATGGGCAATCCGGCCAGCGTTCCGGCAGGGCGTTATACGAAACAGGCGCTGGAAAAGGCCGGCTTGTGGGCAGCTGTCGAGCCGAAGCTGATCTTCGGCGCATCGGTGCGCCAAAGCCTGGACTACGTGGCGCGCGGCGAAGTCGACGCCGGATTCGTCTACGCCACCGATGCACTGGCGATGAAGGAGAAAGTCAAAGTGGCGCTGCCGGTGCCGACCGATACGCCGGTACTGTATCCCATCGCCGCCATCCGCACGGCGCCCAACGCCGCCGGCGGGGCCGGCTTCCTGGCCTACGCGCTGGCGCCGGCCGGCCAGGCCATCCTGGCCAAATACGGTTTCGGACGTCCTTAAATGATGGAGCCGGCATGGATCGCGTTGTCGCTGTCGCTGAAGGTGGCGCTGTGGGCCACCTTGCTGGACGTGGTGTTCGGCGTGGCGCTGGGCTACTTGCTGGCGCGCGCGCGTTTCCCCGGCCGCGATATGCTGGATGCCATCCTGACTTTGCCGATGGTAATGCCGCCCACGGTGCTGGGCTATTACCTGCTTGTGCTGATCGGCCGCAACGGCCCGATAGGCCACTGGCTGCAGGATCACTTCGGCATCAACCTGATCTTCACTTGGCAGGCAGCGGTGATTGCCGCTGCGGTGGTGGCCTTCCCGCTGGTGCTGAAGGCGGCGCGCTCGGCGTTCGAAACGGTGGACACGCAGCTGGAGGACGCCGCCCGCGTGCTGGGCGTGTCGGCCACCGGCGTATTCCTGCGTGTGACCCTGCCGCTGGCCTGGCGCGGCGTACTGGCGGGCACCTTGCTCGCTTTCGCGCGCTCCATGGGCGAATTCGGCGCCACACTGATGGTGGCGGGCAGCATACCCGGCAAGACGCAGACCCTGTCGATTGCGGTATACGAGGCGGTCCAGGCAGGGCAGGACGATACCGCGAACCTGCTGGTCGTCATCACCTCGGTGACCTGCGTTGCGGTACTGGTGCTGGCCAACAAACTCACGCCCATGCGGCAACCCTGACATGCAGATCCAGCTCGACATCGCCAAGACCCTGCGCGCCGGCACGCGCAAATTCACGCTCAGGGCGCGCCTGCGCTCGGACAGCCGCCGCATCGTCATCTATGGCGCTTCCGGCGCGGGCAAGAGCATGCTGCTCAAAGCGGTGGCCGGCTTGATCACGCCGGACGCCGGCAGCATTGAATTGGGCGGGCGCCGCCTGTTCGACAGCGCCGCGCGCATCAACTTGCCGGTGCAGCGCCGCCGCGTGGGCTACCTGTTCCAGGACTACGCCCTGTTCCCGCACCTGAACGTGCGCCAGAATATTGTGTTCGGCTTGCATCGCGGCTGGTCGAACCGCGGCTGGTTCAATCCCGCGCCGCGTGTCGATGGCGAGCGGCTGGCGTACTGGCTGGACGCTTTCCAGCTGCAGGCGGTGGCGCAGCAGCTGCCCTCGCAGCTGTCGGGCGGTCAGCGGCAGCGGGTGGCGCTGGCGCGCGCGCTGATCGCCGACCCGGCTGCGCTGCTGCTGGACGAACCCTTCGCTGCGTTGGACCCGATGCTGCGGGTGCGCATGCGCGAAGAGCTGGACGCCCTGCAGCGCCGCCTGGACATTCCCATGCTGATGATTACCCACGACCCGGAGGACGCGCGCGTCTTCGGCGGGCATGTGCTGACGATGGCCGACGGCGCCATCCTCGAGGAGGACGGGAATGGATAAGGATGCCGTGCTGGCCCTGGAGGGCAAGGTCTGGATGACGGTGGGCGGCGAGCACCTGGGCGGCGCGAACCGCGTGGCGCTGCTGGCCAGCATCGCGGAATGCGGCTCCATCACGCAGGCAGCCAAGGCGGTGAAGATGAGCTACAAGGGCGCCTGGGACGCGATCGAGGCAATGAACAACCTGGCTGGCGAGCCGCTGGTGGAGCGGGTAGCGGGAGGCAAGGGCGGCGGCGGCACGCGGCTCACCAGGCGCGGTGCGCAGCTGGTGGAAAACTTCCACAAGATAGAGCGCGAGCACCGCTTGTTCGTAGAGCACCTGAGCCGCCAGTCGCATGCGCTGGCCGACGACTTCCTCCTGATCCAGACCATGAAGATGAAAACCAGCGCGCGCAACCATTTTGCCGGCACCGTGTCGGCTATCAAGACCGGCGCGGTGAATGATGAAGTAACCATCGACATCGTCGGCGGTCAGCGCATCGTCGCCGTCATCACGCACGAAAGCACGGCCAGCCTTGGTTTGAAACCGGGATCGGACGCGTTCGCACTGGTGAAAGCGTCCTCGGTCATGATTGCCACCGGCGCCGACGGCGCGCGCTTATCGGCGCGCAACCAGCTGACCGGCGTGGTGTCGCGCCTGCTGCCTGGCGCGGTGAGCGCGGACGTGAGTATTGCGCTGCCCGGCGGCGGCACCATAGGCGCCACCGTGACCCTGGAAAGCTGCGCGGCGCTGGCGCTGGAGGAGGGCATGGAGGCAACCGCCCTGTTCAAGGCCTCCAGCGTGATCGTGGGCGTGCCGGCTTAGCGGCGGTTGCCCAGGGCGAGTATCGAGATGCCGGAGGCTACGAAGGCCACCCCGGCGCCGACGTTGAGGCCTTTGGTGGCACGCGGGCGCTGCGCTATCCAGTCCGACAGCTTGGCCGCGTAGCAGCCCATGAGCGCAAAGATGGCGGCGGTGAGCACGGCGAAAATAGCACCGTAGGCCAGCATCTGCACCGTCACCGAGCCGCGCTCAGCGCTCACGAACTGCGGGATGAAGGCCAGCACGAACAGGCCGGGTTTGGGATTGAGGATGGTGGACAGCAGGCCGCTGGCAAAAATGCTGCGCAGGCTTTGCTGCGCGGCAGGCTGGAACGAGATCAGGCCGTGCGAGCTGAGCGCCTTATAGCCCAGATAGAGCAGGTAGGCGGCGCCGGCCAGCTTGACGGCCCAGAAGGCAGCGGGCGACGCCTGGATCAGCAGCGTCAGCCCCAGTGCCGCAGCGACGGAGTGCAGCATGATGCCCAGCCCTGCGGCGCAAGCGGACAGGGTAGCGGCCGTGCGGCCCTGGCTCAGGCCGCGGCTGATGGCCAGGATGTTGTCAGGACCGGAGCGATCACCAGCAGCAGGACGGCTGCCACGTAGGCGGCCAGGGTATCGAGTGGAAACTGTGCCATGTCGGAGCGAACCTTGTGGTTGAGGTTCGACCGATTCTAGCATGCCTTGCCGACAATTTTTTAGCGGGTCGATTCGAACAGGAACCAGATGCGCTGTTCCGCTTCGTCGATCCAGTTTTCTAGCAGGCTGGCGGTGGCAATGTCATTGTCCTCGTCGCAGATGTCGTGCACTTCGCGCATGAACTTCACCAGCTGCTGGTTATCTTCGCGCAGTTCGTTGAGCATGGCCACCGGGTCCACGTACTCGGCGTTGTTGTCCTTGATGCGCTGCAGTTCGGCAATGTGGCCCACCGAGCGCAGCGTGCTGCCGCCCAGCTTGCGCACGCGCTCGGCCACCGGGTCCAGCATGGCATACACGGCGGTGGCCTGCTCGTCCAGCAGCAGGTGGTAGGAACGGAAGTGCGGGCCGCTCACGTGCCAGTGGAAGTTCTTGCATTTGATGTAGAGCGCGAACGCGTCCGCCAGCAGGCGGTTCAGGCCCAGCGTGACTTCCTTGCGCGCCTTGGGGCCCAGGTCGGTGGGAGTGGTCAGCGCGTCGCCGCCCTGTTTCGAGATTGCAGTCATGTTTGCCTCGTGATGGTGGGTAGAATCGGTAGCAAACGCTGGCCCTTGCCAGCGGGCTTGCCGATTCTAGCCCAGCACGGTGAAACACGGCGGACGCTATAGTGCAGTGCGCGCCTCTGGCAAAAGAGGGGGGGGCTGCTTACTTCTCTTCCGCTTTGCCGCCACTGCCGCTGCCGCCCTGGCGATTGCCCGCCGCACGGTTGGCCGACTGGCGGCTCTCGCCGCCTTTGCGGCCGATCTCCGCCATGTGCTCGCGGTCGCGGCTGACCGCTTCGCCGCCTTTCTGGCCAGCGCGGCGCGCTTCCTCAGAATCGAATTCATGCGCCGTGCCTTTCTGGTGCGCGGCCTGTCCGCCCTTGCTGGCGCTGCTGCGCTGCTGCGCTTCATCCATCGCCGCGAAGCCGCGTTTTGCCGTGCCCTTGCTGGCGCCGCCTTTGGTCTGATCGCCTTGATTTGTAGCCATGACTCTTCTCCTTAATCGTAGTGAACGTTGGACGGGCAGCCAAGCTGGCTGCTCCGTCAATTAGAGAAGTGTCATGGCGCTTAGTTCCGCAAGAATGCGGTTCAGGCGACTTTAAGCACAAGTTTGCCGAAATTTTTTCCTTCAAACAGCATCGTCAATGCCTGCGGGAAGTTTTCCAGTCCCTGCACCACGTCTTCCTTGCTTTTGATCTTGCCTTCCTTGAGCCAGCCGGCCAGCGCGGCCACGCCCAGATGGTAGCGGTCGGCGTAGTCGAACACCACCATGCCTTCCATGCGCGCGCGGTTCACCAGCAGCGACAGATAGTTGGCGGGGCCTTTCACCGGCGTGGTGTTGTTGTACTGCGAGATGGCGCCGCAGATGACGATGCGCGCCTTCATGTTGATGCGCGTCAGCACGGTGTCCAGGATGTCGCCGCCCACATTGTCGAAGTACACGTCCACGCCTTGCGGGCAGTGTTCCTTCAGGCCGTCGCGCACCGAGCCGGTCTTGTAGTCGATGCAGGCGTCGAAGCCGAGCTCATTGACCACGAAGTCGCATTTCTCTTTGCCGCCGGCAATGCCGACCACGCGGCAGCCCAGCTGCTTGGCCACCTGGCCCACGGTCTGCCCCACGGCGCCGGCCGCGCCGGACACCACCACCGTTTCGCCGGCTTTCGGCTGGCCCACTTCCAGCAGGCCGAAGTAGGCCGTCATGCCGGGCATGCCCAGGGTGTTCATCCATGTGGTCAGCGGCGCCAGGCGGCTGTCGATCTTGAAGAAGGAAGCGCTCTTGTCGTCCGCTGCGCCCTGCCAGTAGGCTTGCACGCCTATGCCGCCGGACACGATGTCGCCCACCGCGTACTTGGGCGACTTGGACGCCACCACTTCGCCCACGCCGCCGGCGCGCATCACTTCGCCGATCGCCACCGGGCGGATGTAGGACTTGGCGTCGTTCATCCAGCCGCGCATGGCCGGGTCGAGCGACAGGTATAGCGTCTTGACGGTGATTTCACCGTCCGCCAGGTCGCGCAGCGGCTCGGCCGCCTGCTGGAAGTCGGATGCTTTGGCCATGCCGACCGGACGGCTGGCCAAGCGGAATTGCAGGTTCTCCAAGGTCATTTTATGTCTCCAAATAGTGAGTTCTTTAACTATAACTTAGAATTGAACGATCGTGCTATTTTTCATTTTGATGGAACTGCCGCGCAGGCATGCGACAATAGCGGGTTGATATTCGTCTAACCTATTTTTCCTGACATGACGCATCCAGAATACATCCTCACCCTGTCCTGCCTGGACCAGCGCGGTATCGTGCACCGCGTGTCGGGCTTTTTGGCCGAACACGGTTGCAACATCATAGACTCTGCGCAGTTCGGCGACGCCGAATCGCGGCTGTTTTTCATGCGCGTGCATTTTTCGCTGGACGAGCCGGGTGTGAGCGACGCCCAGCTGCGCGCCGATTTCGCGCAGCTGGGCGAGGCCATGCAGCTGGACTGGAAGCTGCGCGACGCCCACGTCAAGCCGCGCGTGATGCTGATGGTATCGAAGATCGGCCACTGCCTGAACGACCTGCTGTTCCGCTACAAGAGCGGCCTGCTGCCGGTGGAGATTCCGGCCATCGTGTCCAACCACATGGACTTCTACCAGCTGGCGGCCAGTTACAATATTCCCTTCCACCACCTGCCGCTGGCGGCCGGCGCGCCGGAAGAGGCCAAGCTGGCGCAGGAGTCGCGCATCATCGAACTGATGGACAACCACCAGATCGACCTGGTGGTGCTGGCGCGCTACATGCAGATCCTGTCGCCCCAGCTGTGCGCGCGCCTGAAGGGCAAGGCCATCAACATCCACCATTCCTTCCTGCCCAGTTTCAAGGGCGCCAAGCCCTACGCGCAGGCGCACCACCGCGGCGTGAAGCTGATCGGCGCCACGGCGCACTTCGTCACCAGCGACCTGGATGAAGGCCCGATCATCGAGCAGGACGTGGAGCGCGTGGACCATTCGATGGACGCGGACACGCTGTCGGCCATCGGCCGCGACGTCGAGTGCGTGGTGCTGGCGCGTGCCGTGAAGTGGTTCACGGAACACCGCGTGCTGCAGAACGGCGCCAAGACCGTCGTATTCAAATAACCCTTACTGAACATAGAAGTTAGCAATGGCCCTCAAAGCAACAATCTACAAAGCCGAACTATCGATTGCGGACATGGACCGCAATTATTACGACACGCATCTGCTGACCCTGGCGCGCCATCCGTCGGAGACCGACGAACGCATGATGGTGCGCCTGCTGGCCTTCGCCATCCACGCGCACGAGCACCTGACCTTCACCAAGGGCCTGTTCGACACCGACGAGCCGGACCTGTGGCAGAAGGACCTGACCGGCGCCATCCAGCTGTGGATCGAAGTGGGCCAGCCGGACGACAAGAAGCTGCTCAAGGGCGCGGGGCGCTCGGAGCAGGTGATGGTGTACAGCTACAACGCCACCAGCCATATCTGGTGGAAGGGCCTGGCCAACAAGGTCGAGCGCGCCAAGAACCTCACCGTGGTCAACCTGCAGTCCGAAGCCACCGAGCAGCTGGCCAAGATGGCCCAGCGCACCATGCAGCTGCAATGCACCATCCAGGACGGCCAGATCTGGCTGACCGACGGCAGCGAGACCGTGCTGATCGAGCGCGAGATCTTCAAGGGCGAGCGCTAAGCACCCCCGCTGGCGGCTTCTCCTGCGGCGCTGTGGCAGAATGCCCGCATGCGCCGCTATTCATTCGCACTAATCCTTCTTGCCTATGCAGGCGCCGCCGCGGCGCTGACGCAGGCCGAAGTCATGGCCGGCGCCGAGCGCCTGTACCGCGAGCGCATGCAGGAACTGCAGGCCCGGCACCAGCTCGATGCCGACCCCGCCTTCCACCAGCGGGTGCAGCGCATCGCCAGGCCGCTGATCGCGCAGGCGGTGCACGACTATCCGGAATCGGCCGGCTGGCAGTGGGAAGTCCACACGGCGCCGGAGGACGACGAGAGCGCCTACGCCATGGCGGGCGGCAAGCTGATGGTCAGCCGCGCCTATGTGCACAAGCTGCTGCTGACCGACGCCGAACTGGCCATGCTGCTGGCGCACGAGATTTGCCATGCGGTGCTGCGCCATAACCTGCAGGAATACGAGGAAGCCATGCGCCTGGAGCCGGCCTGGCGCGAGCGGCCCTTCGCCGAGCTGCAGGACGCGGTCGACAGCGACTCTGCGCTGATGCGCAAGCTGGCGCCGCTGGGCATGCGCCAGGAGGCCGAGGCGGACCGCGAAGGCCTGAAGCTGGCGTGGCGCGTGGGCTGGCCTGCGCCTTTGCTGGCACGGTATTTCCAGAAGCTGGTGCGTTCCAGCCATGCACCGAATTTCGAGCAGTTTGCGCATCCGGCGCCAGCGCAGCGCTGGCGCGCGGCCCAGGACCTGGCGGCCGCGCTGGATGCGGCGGGGCGCTAGCTTCTGTATAATGCCCCATCATGCAAACGAGATGGACAACACGCTGGCAGCGCCAGGCGCAGTGGATCTGGATCGCGATCATCGCGGTGCTGATGAACGCGCTCGCGCCGTCCATTTCGCATGCCCTGGCCGCCGCCGAAGGCAACCCTGCCGCGTTTGAAATCTGCCGTGCCGACAAGAGCAAGCCGCTGCCGGCCCCCTTCCTGCAGATGGACGGCGAGGAAGACCGGAAGGCCATGTCCATGGGCGAGGATTGCGGCTACTGCGCCACCCACGCCGGTTCCTTCGGCATGCCGCCGTCCATGGTGTCCGGCCTGCCGTTCGCCGTCCAGTCCCGGCTCCATCCATTCCTGTTCTACCGCGCGCCGCAGCCGCTTGCTGCGTGGTCGGCGTCGCGCCCGCGCGGGCCGCCCGCGCACGCCTGATTCCGTTTTACAGCAGCGCCTTCGGGCGCGTTCCGTAATCGTTTCAGAGGTAGATATGAAAACCAAATTCTTCGCAGGCGCCATTGCGCTGATGTCCTTCGCCGCCGCCGTCCAGGCCCAGGTCACCGTCAAGGACCCATGGGTGCGCGCCACGGTGCCCGCCGCCAAAGCCAGCGGCGCCTTCATGCAAATCCAGTCCGCGCAGGACGCGCGCCTGGTCGAGGTGCGCTCCAGCGTGGCCGGCATGGCCGAGATCCATCAGATGGGGATGGAAAACAATGTCATGAAAATGCAGCAGGTGAACGGCATCGACCTCCCTGCCGGCAAGACCGTGGAGCTGGCCTCGGGCGGCTACCACATCATGCTGATGCAGCTGAAGCGGCAGCTGAAAGAAGGCGAAACCGTGCCGCTCACGCTGGTGGTGCAGAAGAAGGACAAGAAGCTCGAAACCATCGAGCTGAATGTGGCCGTGCGGCCGCTCACCTATTCCGCGAAGTGAGGGCGCCATGAAGAAGAACCTTGCTCTTGTTGCGCTTGCGGCGTGCCCGCTGCTGGCGGCGCCATCGCACGCCCACGTCACGCTGGAGCAGCAGACCGGCCTGGCGGACAGTTACCAGAAGCTGACCTTCCGCGTTGGCCATGGCTGCGACGGCAGCCCCACCAGGGCCATTACGGTCATGCTGCCGGAATCCGTGACGGGCACCAAGCCCATGCCCAAGCCGGGCTGGCAGATCCGCACCGTGGAAGGCAAGCTGTCGGTGCCGGTGGAGTCGCATGGACGCAAGGTCACCAGCGCCGTGCGCGAAGTGACCTGGAGCGGCGGCCCGCTGGCGGACGCTTATTTCGACGAGTTCACCGTGCAGGCCAGGCTGCCCGCGGAAGCGGGCAAGCTGTATTTCAAGATCGTGCAGGAATGCGTCAAGGGCAGCCTGGCCTGGGATGAACTCCCGGGCGAGGCAGGCGCCAGACTCAAGGCGCCCGCACCGGTCCTGAACGTCCTCCCCGCCGAAGGCGCCGCCCACCAGCACTGAGGACATCATGAACAAGTTGACACGCAAGCCGCTGGCAGTGATGCTGGCGGCGATGGGCGCTGCTGCGTCCGTGATTTGTCCAGCGCACGCGGATCATGCGGTGGTCACCGTCAATGGCGGCCGCCCGAGCTCCCTGCCGACGCAGATCCCCACCACGATCGAGGGCATCACCGGCGCGCAGATTGAAGACCGCATCAACGCCAGCGACAGTGAAGACGCGCTGAAATACCTGCCCAGCCTGAACGTGCGCAAGCGCTACATCGGCGACTATGACCATGCCGTGCTGGCCAGCCGGGCTTCCGGCACCGGCAACAGCGCGCGCTCCATGGTGTACGCGGACGGCATCCTGCTGTCCAATTTGCTGGGCAACGGCGCCACCTTCACGCCGCGCTGGGGGCTGGTGTCGCCGGAGGAAATCGAGCGCGTGGACGTGCTGTACGGGCCGTTCTCGGCCGCCTATCCCGGCAACTCGGTGGGCGCCGTGGTCGACTTCCAGACCCGCATGCCGGCGCGCCTGGAGGCGCACGTGAAGCTTTCGGGCTACGGCCAGGGCTTCCAGCAGTACGGCAGCGACACGCGCCATTACGGCAAGCAGGGCAGCGCTTCGATCGGCAACCGCCAGGGCGCGTGGTCGTGGTGGGTGGACGTGTCGCGCCTGGACAGCAATGGCCAGCCTATCGGTTTCGCCAACAAGCTGCGCACGCAGGGCACGCCTGGCGGCGGTGTGCCGGTGACGGGCGCCATCGCCGACCGCAATCCGGCCAACAAGGACTGGCTGATCCTGGGCGCCACCAACCAGATTCACACGGTGCAGGACCACGCCAAGGTGAAGCTGGCCTACGATGTGTCGCCGGTACTGCGCGCCAGCTATACGCTGGGCTGGTGGAAGAACGAGGCCGGGCGCAGCTCGCAGTCTTATCTGCGCGACGCGGCCGCCAAGCTGGTCTACCAGGGCGATATCAATGTGGACGGCGCGAAGTACAGCCTGCTGCCTTCGGACTTCGCGCCCAGCCGGGGCGAGCTGGAACACGTAATGCATGGCTTCTCGCTCAAGCAGCACGGCAAGGGTGTGTTCAGCTGGGAAGTGGCGGCCAGCCTGTACGACTACGCGAAGGACCGCGTGCGCACGCCGACCGTGGCGGTGCCGGATCTGGACACGCCAGGGCAGGGCAATGTCACGGACATGGGCGGCAGCGGCTGGAATACGCTGGCGCTGAAAGGCACGTGGCGGCCGGGTGCCGGCGGCGGGGAGGGCGGCCGGGGCGCGCACGTGATTGATTTCGGCGTGCAGCGCGACAGCGCCAAGCTGCGCACGCACGTCTTTAGCGGCGCGGACTGGATCAGCGCGGACGACGGCAGGCACGTGTCCACCTTTAACGGCGAAACGCGCCTGGAAAGCCTGTACGCGCAGGACACCTGGCGCATCGGCGAGCCGTGGAAGGCGACCCTGGGCCTGCGTTTCGAGCGCTGGCAAGCGTTTGGCGGCGAGCTGTCCAGCGCGGCCAGCCTGGCGGCCAGTCCCGGCACGGGCGGCCTGCTGCGCTTTCCCGCGCGCAGCGAGAACAGCTGGTCGCCCAAGGCGGCGCTGGCCTACCGCGCCTCGGACCTGTGGACGCTGAAAGTGTCCACCGGGCGCGCGGTGCGCAATCCCACGGCGGCCGAACTGTTCCAGGGTTCCATCGTGGATAACCGGATCGTCAACACCGATCCCACGCTGCGCGCCGAAAAGTCCTGGACCACCGAGCTGACCGCCGAACGCATGCTGGAGCGCGGCCTGCTGCGCGCCACCGTGTTCCACGAAAATACGCACGACGCGCTGTATTCGCAGGCGCTGACGCCCACCGTGAACACGGTGCAGAACGTGGGCGAAATCCGCACCACCGGCCTGGAACTGTCCTACCAGGCGGACCACGTGCTGGTGCACGGCCTGTCGCTGACCGGCAGCATGACCTACGCCGACTCTGAAATCGCACGCAACGACAGGCTGCCGGCGAGCGTGGGCAAGCGTCAGCCGCGCGTGCCGGACTGGCGGGCCACGCTGCTGGCGTCCTACCACGTCGGCGACAAGTGGACCACCAGCGTCGGCGCGCGCTACAGCGGCCGGCAGTACGGTACGCTGGACAATAGCGACCCCAACGGCGCCACCTACACCGGCGTGTCGGACTACTTCGTCACCGACGTGCGGGTGCGCTACCGCTTCAACGCGCAATGGACCGGCTCGTTCGGCATCGACAACCTGAACAACCGTAAGTACTGGGCCTTCCACCCCTACACCCAGCGCACGCTGATCGCGGAACTCAAGTTCGACCTCTAAGTTCCCCAGCCCGGCCCCGCGCCGGGCTTTTTTTTGATTCCGCTTGAGCCCGGCCAAACCGCGCACGTGCAATGCCGCTGCATGTCCTTGCGCCGCCCTAGAATCGGCCCATGAAAGCTGATCACGACACTGGCTACAAGCAGCTCTTTGCCTATCCCGAGCTGATGCGGGACTTGCTGCGCGGCTTTGTGCCCTATTCATGGGCCAAGGATCTCAAGCTATCCGCTTTCGAGCGCATCAACGCCAGCTATGTTGGTGAAAATGGCGAACACCGGCATGACGATATGGTTTGGCGCTTGCGGGTGGGCGGGGAATGCGTCTACATCT
Source organism: Massilia sp. Root418 (assembly GCF_001425265.1). Lineage (GTDB taxonomy): Bacteria > Pseudomonadota > Gammaproteobacteria > Burkholderiales > Burkholderiaceae_D > Rugamonas. The sequence continues at coordinate 377,618 of NZ_LMEC01000026.1, read as the reverse complement.
ACCTTGTGCTGGAATTTCAATCCAGCAGCGATCGCTGGATGGCGTTACGCATGCAGGTCTATGTCGGCTTGCTGTACCAAGACCTGATCAGGCAGCGCAAACTCAACCGGCGCGGCAAGCTGCCGCCGGTGCTGCCCATTGTTTTATATAGCGGCAAACGGCCGTGGAATGCGAGCCATAGCCTGTCGGGACTGCGTTTGGCGCAGCCGGAAGGCTTGGCAGAATTCCAGCCCGAACTAAAATATCTGTTGATAGATCAAAGCAAAGTCCGGACGGCGTTGGATGATACCGAGCGGAACGTTGTAGCTGCCCTGTTCGCTCTTGAGCAGTCTCGTTCCCGGCAGGCCTGTGTGGATGTGTTGAGGTCACTGGCTAATTGGCTTCAGGCTGGCTGTGCTCAACCGCTCCGCGACAGCTTGTTGCGCTGGCTGTCCGGTTGCGTGCAGCGCAAGGAATGCATGGCTGACTTTGTGCCGGATGAGGAGTTTGTTATGGGAAATTTGACACTGGATGAATGGACGCAGTCCATCGTGCGAGAGGCGAAAGAGACGCGTCGGCGCGAGTGTGCCGCGGCCCGGGCTGAAGGGGTGGCGGAGGGGAAGGCCGAAGGCAAGGCGCTAGGTATGGCGGCAGGTAAGGCAGCAGGTATGGCGGCAGGTGTGGAGTTGGGCCGGCTTGAGGCATTGAGAGAGGTGGTGAAGCGGACAGTCAGGCGTCAGTCGCGCGCGGTGCCGGCCGCCGTGGCGGCGCAGATCAAGTCGGCTGCTGCGCCGCAACTGGAGGCCTGGCTGGACCGCCTGCTGGACGGCGCCAGCGTGCAAGAGCTGTTCAACGCCGAATAACGCAGCCCGGCGGGGTGTGCGCCTGCCGGGCTGGAGTAATCTGTACTAGCTTTATTGCGGGACCGTGCCCAGGCGCTTGACGCTGCCCGAACCCATGATGGACTTGCTGATCTGCGGATCGCCGTAATAGCCCACGTCGCCGGAGCCGGCCACGCTCAGGTTGAGCGATTGCTTGGCCCACACCGTGGCCTGGCCAGAGCCGCCGATGCTGACCGAGGCGTCGCGCGCCGCAAGCTGGCCGATGTTGACCTTGCCCGAACCGCCAATCGACACCTTCAGCCGCTCGGTGTTGCCGCTGGCCTTCAGGCTGCCGCTGCCGCCCAGCGCCACCGACACCGACTCGCTTTCCATGCCGCGCACGTTGATCGAACCCGAGCCGCCCACGTCGAAGGTCAAGTTGGCGCCTTTGAGGTTCTCTGCATCCACCGTGCCGGAACCGCCCACCGAAATACGCTCCAGGCTCTTGGCCTGCACGATGATTTTCATGTTGCGCGTGTCGAGCCGCATATTGCGCTTCACGGGGCGGACCCGCAGCGTTTCGTTCTCCACCACGGTTTCCACCAGCGCCTGCAGATTGTCGTCGGTCTCGACGATGATGCTGTCGGTATTGCCGAGCCGTACTTCCGCGTCGCCCGGCAGGGCCAGCGCCAGGCCGCTGAAGTGGCCGACGTCGCGGGTCTGCCGGGTGATCTTGCCGCTGCCCTGCACGCGCTCGCCGCCGCCCAGCCAGCTGAACGGGCCAGCCTGCACGCTGGCGGCCGGAACGATCAACGCCAGTGCGCCGGCGGCCAGCAGGGCGTTGCGAAGGGCGGCGCGGACGGTGGCATGGATTGCCATGTTGTGATCTCCTCATTGATCTTGTCTGATGAGGGGATAGTACGGAAACGTCCGCGCCGCCGCCCGCCCCATGCGACAGACTGCGCAGACGGCGGAATAGAATGCAATCCGCAGGGGGCGGTGCGCCATGCGGTATCATGCTGGCTGTAACTACATTGGAAATACATGCTGATCATCACCATCAAACAGGGCAAGGAAAAGAGCTTGCTGGCCGGCGACCCCTGGATTTACCCGACCGCCATCGAGCGCGTCGAAGGCCGGCCGCAGGAAAAATCCAAGGCCGGCGCCACCGCCACCGTGCAGTCCTCGTCCCGCAAGTTCCTGGCGCGCGCCGCCTACAATGCGCACGCGGTGCAAATCCGCGCCCGCGTCTGGACCTTCCGCGAAGACGAGCCGGTGGACCACGCCATGATGAAACGGCGCGTCAAGGCTGCCATTGCCAAGCGCGCTGCCGCCGTGGCCAAGCTGGGCCCGCAGGACCTGATGCAGCTGATTAACGCCGAGGAAGACGGCCTGCCCGGCCTGGTGGTGGACTATTACGGCGGCCCCGCCGGTTTCCTGCTGTGCAGCTTCCAGTCCGGCGCGGCGGACGCCTGGAAAGTGCCCATCGTGCAGGCCCTGCTGGCCGAGACCGGCTGCCCCAACGTCTTCCAGCGCGCCGACGAGGAACTGCGCAAGGGCGAGGGCCTGCCGGTGTTTACGCGCGAGCTGGCGGGCGTCCCACCACCGCCCAAGTCGGTTGTCAACCAGGGTGGCGTAAAGGTCTACATGGACCTCAAAACAGGCTTTGAATTCCCCAAGCGTCCCGTATAATCTTTCCAGGCGACATTTTTCACCCGGAGAGTAGAGTACGATGGAACATCACCAGTCTTCGCAGATCCGCACCCTCAGCTATGAAGAAAACGAAGACCATCCCGTCTTCGGCACCCTGGTCGAGCAGATCCTGCATCTGCTCAATTCCAGGCTGAGTTTCAGCGACATCCTGATCCACCAGAACAGCCCGCTGCTGTTGCGCCAGCCGAAAGGCCTAGTGGCGGTGACGGATTCGCCCATCACGCGCGAGGAGCTGGAAGAGTTCTTCGAAGTGGTGGAGCCGAACTGGCGCGAACGCATCCAGGACCGCGCCTTCGACCGTTCCATCGACCTGCATACGGCGCGCATCCGCGCCAACTGCTTTACCTTCCAGGGCAAGAAGCGGCTGGGCTGCGTGATCCGCCGCTTCCCCAAGGAGCCGCATGCGCTGGCGCAGCTGGGCTTGCGCGCCGATGAGCAGAAGTTTTCGCAGCTGACCAGCGGGCTGGTGCTCATCATCGGCGACACCTGCCAGGGCAAGTCCACCACCATCGCCTCCATGCTGGACGAGATCAACAAGACCCGCTCCGGCCACATCATCACCATTGAAGACCCGGTGGAAACGCTGATCCCGCAGCGCCGCTGCATCGTCACCCAGCGCGAGGTGGGTTTCGACGGCGACGTGGAAAGCTTCTACCTGGGCGCGCTGGACGCGCTGCGCGAGCGGCCGGACGTAATCGTGATCGGTGAAATCCGCGACGCGCAGACGGCGCAGGAAGCGCTGGCGCTGGCGGAATCCGGACCGCTGGTGCTGGCCACGCTGCACGCGCGCTCCACCGAACTGGGGCTGCAGAAGATGCTGCGCATGCTGGGCAACAGCGAGCCGCAGCAGCAGGCGCTGGCGCACGCGCTGCGCGGCGTGCTGTGCCAGGCGCTGCTGCCGTCGGTGGAGGGCAACCGCTACCACCTGGCCACCGAGTGCCTGACCATGAACCCGGACGTGGCGCGCCTGATCGAGAACGGCAATATCGCCGCCATCCGCGACTGGATGGAAACCAAGGGCGGCGACGGTTGCCACACCATGAACGCCGCATTGCGCGTGCTGCTGGCCGAGGGCAAGATCGCCGTCGAAGACGCGCGCAATGCCACCACCGACCGCTTGGGCTTTGCCGCGTAATGGCGGGTTACGGCTGCGCCTAACCCGCCCTACGGTGGGATAGGTTCGCGGCAATGGCGGGTTACGGCTGCGCCTAACCCGCCCTACGGTGGGAYRGGTTCGCGGCAATGGCGGGTTACGGCTGCGCCTAACCCGCCCTACGATCCCGGCAGTGCGTAGGGCGGGTTAGGCCGCAGGCCGTAACCCGCCATTGTCGGCTAATCGAGCGGCACGGTGCGGTAGCGGTTCACATCATTGCCACTGACCGGCGGCGCGTTGTTGCCCCAGTCGCTGCGCAAGTAGGACACCACCGCCGCCACTTCGTTGTCATTGAGCTTGTGGCTGAACGGCGGCATGCCGTAGGGGCGCGGGTTGCCCGCCGTGCCGGGCGCGAAGCCGCCGTTCAGCACAATGCGGATCGGATTAACGGCCTCGTCCATCAGCAGCGCGCGGTTGCCCGCCAGCGGCGGATAGTGCGGCGGCAAACCCTTGCCACTCACGCCGTGGCATTCCACGCAGTGCGCGGTGTAGAGCCTCGCGCCGTTTTCCAGCTGGGCGCGCGCCTCGGCTGCCTTGCTGCGTTCGTACGGTTCGGCGGCCTCCTTGCGCGGCAGGGTCTTCAGATACACCGCCATCGCCTTCACGTCCGCATCGTTCAAATGCTGCAGGCTCTCGCGCACCACTTCGGCCATCGGCCCGAACACGGTGGCGCGCTGCGATACGCCTGTTTTCAGCAATTGCTCCACCTCCTGCTGCGACCAGTCGCCCAGGCCCGCCTCGCGGTCGGACGTGAGCGATGGCGCATACCAGCCCAGCACGGGAATCAGGCCGCCCGACAGGCCGTCGCGGGAGGCGCCCAGCACGTTGCGCGTGCTATGGCAGGCGCTGCAATGGCCCAGCCCCTGCACCAGGTAGGCCCCCCGGTTCCAGTCGGCGCTTTGCGCGCTGTCGCCGCGGTAGGCGGCGGGACGGAAATACAGCGCGCGCCAGAACGCCAGGCCGAGCTGCTGGTTGTAGGGGAAGCGCAGCTGGTGCGGCTGGTTGGCCTGCTTCACCGGCGGCAGGCTCTGGAAGTAGGCGAACAGCGCGTCCGAATCGTCGCGCGTGAGGTGGGTGTAATTGGTGTAAGGGAAAGCCGGATACAGCATGCGCCCGCCGCGCGATTTGCCGTTGTGCAGGGCGCGCCAGAAATCGTCCGCATTCCACTGGCCGATGCCGGTTTCGCGGTCCGGAGTGATATTGGGCGAGACCACGTTGCCGAATGGCGTCTGCAGCGCGCGGCCGCCCGCGTACGGTGCGCCGCCGCGCGGCGTGTGGCAGGCCATGCAGTCGCCCGCCTTGGCCAGGTAGGCGCCCAGCGCAACCCGTTCGGCTTGCGGCAGGGCGGCCGTTTTGCCCAGGGGAGGCAGGGGATCGTCGGCCGGATACAGCATGAAGCCGGCGCCGGCCGCCAGCAGCAGGCCGGCAATCGCGATGATGGGCATCTTTTTCATGGTTGGGCCTCCGCTGCGGCGGTGCCTTGGGCGCTGCCGCATTGCAGGGGCAGCGGCATGGCGATGGACGCGGCCGGGCGCGCTGCCGCGTCGGCCGGCTGCGAGGCCAGCCAGCCGGACACGGCGGCCACGTCGGCGTCCGACAGGCGGGCCGTGATCTCAGCCATGCAGTCGGGCGCGTGGGCGCGCCGCACCTTGTTGCGCCAGGCCCCGAATTGGGCATTGACGTAGTCGCGCGGCAGCCCGATCAGGCCGGGGATGGCGGGCGCCACGCCGGTCAGCTGGGCGCCGTGGCAGGCCACGCAGGCCGGCACTTTCTTCGCCGCGTCGCCCTCGTGCACCAGCACCCGGCCGCGTTCCAGCATGGCCGGGGTGGCTGCGTTCGGGGCCGGCGCGGGGTAGGACGGGTGCTGCTCGGAGAAGTACTGCGCGATCTCGCGCAGGTAGGCGTCCGGCAGGTGGTCCACCATATAGGTCATCATCGGATACTTGCGGCGGCCTTCCCGGAAGTTGAGCAGCTGGTTGTACAAGTAGCCGGCCGGCTTGCCGGCGATACGCGGGAAGTAGGCGTCGCCGCGCTGGTTGGCGGCGTGGCAGGCGGTGCACGCGGCCACACGCTGCTCCAGCGTGTCGGGCAGGGCCTTCAGCGCGGCGGGCGCGGCCCCGGCGCACGGCGCGCTGGCCAGGCCGCAGGCCAGCAGCGCTGCCGTACAGAGTCGAGACAGGTTCGTAAGCATGGGGCTCCCGTTTAGAATAGCTGTTGGATGGGAATCAGGAAACAGGATACGCCTGCGTTGCCAAAATGGACAGGCTCAGATGCGCAACAAAAACCAAGGATCAGTTTGAAACTGTACGAAGCGCTGGCGCAGGAAATCGAAGACATGGTGGCGCGGCGGATGCTGCTGCCGGGCGAACGGCTGCCGTCCGTGCGCCAGCAGCACGCGCGGCGCGGCGCCAGCCCCGGCACCGTGTTCCAGGCCTACTATCTGCTGGAGGCGCGCGGCGTGATCGAGTCGCGGCCGCGTTCGGGCTACTACGTGGCGCAGGCAAGGCCGCCGGCGGCGCCGGCCAGCTTGCCGGCGGCGCTGTCCACCCCGCAGCCCGATCCCGAACCGTCGCGCCCGGACGGGGCGCCGCGCAGCGTGGAGGTGAGCGGACTGGTGTTCGGCGTGCTGGAAGCGGCGCGTGCGCGCCGGGCGGTGCCGTTCGGCTCCGCCTTCCCCAGCCCGGAGCTGTTCCCCTTGCCGAAGCTGGCGCGCGCACTGGCCGCCAGCATGCGGCGGCTGGACCCGTGGAGCACGGTGGCGGACCTGGGGGCGGGCAACGGCGAACTGCGGCGCCAGATCGCGCTGCGTTACCAGCTGGACGGGGCGGCGGTGGCGGCGCAGGACATCGTGGTCACCAACGGCGCGCTGGAAGCGCTGAACCTGTGCCTGCAGGCGGTGGCGCGGCCCGGGGACACGGTCCTGGTCGAGTCGCCCAGCTTTTACGCCGCCCTGCAGGCGCTGGAGCGGCTGCAACTGAAGGCGGTGGAAGTGGCCACGCATCCGCGCGAAGGGATGGAGCTGGGCGCGCTGGCCGAGGCGCTCGACCGGCACCGTCCCGCCGCCTGCTGGCTCATGACCAGCTTCCAGAACCCGCTGGGCAGCCTGATGCCCGAGGAGAAAAAGCAGGCGCTGGTGGCGCTGCTGGCCGCGCGCGGCGTGCCGCTGATCGAGGACGACGTCTACGGCGAGCTGTATTTCGGCGCGCGCCGGCCGGCGCTGGCCAAGCGCTACGACGCGCCCGCTGCGCAGGGGTTGGTGCTGCACTGCAGTTCCTTTTCCAAGTGCCTGGCGCCGGGCTTCCGCGTCGGCTGGGCGGCACCGGGGCGTTACGCACAGGCGGTGGAGCGGCTCAAGCTGAGCACCAGCCTGGCGGCCGCCATGCCGTCGCAGCTGGCGCTGGCCGGATACCTGGCGCAGGGCGGCTATGACCGCCATCTGCGGCAGCTGCGCGCCGCCTTGAAGGCCCAGCAGGCGCAGATGCTGGCCGCGCTCGGCGAGCACTTCCCGGCCGGCACGCGCGTGACGCATCCGCAGGGCGGGTATTTCCTTTGGGTGGCGCTGCCGGACGGCGTGGACGCGCTGGCGCTGCACGCCGCCGCGCTGGAGCGCGGCATCAGCATTGCGCCCGGGCCGATGTTCTCGGCCAAGCGCGAATTCCGCAATTACCTTCGGCTGAATTACGGGCACCCGTGGACGGCCGAGCACGAAGCGGCGATTGCCACGCTGGGGCAGATGATAGGGGAAATGGCCGGTGGCGGCGCGCCGGCGGGTTACGCGGCGCGCTGCGCGCCCCGCTAACCCGCCCTACATGATCACCACCCGCCACCATCGTAGGGCGGATTAGCGCAGCGTAATCCGCCGTGGCGGCGCGCCGGCGGCTCAGGCTTCCTGCGCAGGCGGCCGAGGCCGTGGCGTGCGGCGCGCCTTGGCGGCACGCTGCGGCGGCAGCGCGTTGCCGGCGGCAATCCAGTGCCGGTACACGCGCAGCGCCACCTGGGCGTCGTCGGCCGCATACAGGATCTGGCGCTCGCTCAGGCGCGCGCTGGCCCAGTTGGTGGTGGAGATTTTCTTGGATTTCTGCAGCTTCTGGCCAAAGAACTTGGCCACCGCACTTTTCGCGCCCAGGTCGTTGCGCTGCCCGCCGCGCAGGGCCACCGACAAGTCCACCACCCGCGCCGGCTCGATGCCGAGCTTGGCGCGCAGGCGCCGCACGTCGTCGGAGAGGCCGAAGCCCACCTTCATCGTCAGTTCCGATTCCAGCACCGCCTTCAGTGCCGGCAGCGCAGGCGAAGGTCCGTTGCCGATCTGGAACAGATAGGCCAGGCGGTCGGTGGCCAGCTGGATCAGGTGCGGGCCGTCGGAATTCTGGCCCTTCTGGAAGGTCGGTTTGGACTCGGTATCGAAACCGACCACGTCCGCCGCCAGCAGCGCCGCCTGCGCTTCTTCCACGTCGGCGGCGGTTTTCACCAGCCGCACTTCGGCCAGCGTAATGCCGATATAAGGCGGCAGCTCGGGGACGGACTCGGCCGAGACCGCCGTGGGGGCCGCGGCGGTGTCGCTCATCAGCCTTTTTTGGAGAACTTGGCCGTCAGCTGGGCCAGCTTGTCCTGGCGCACGCGGGCCGCTTCCTCGGCGGCAGCCGCTTCGCGCTCGGCCTTCTTGCGGTCGGCTTCCTTCTTCAGGCGCTCCTTCAGGACTTCCTTGGCGTGCTTGCGGTGCACATCGGTCACTTCGGCGCCGGCGGTGCCGTCCAGATCGTAGCGCACGGTGGCTTTTTCCATCACGCGCAGGTAGCGCTGCGAACCGGTGTGGATGCCCAGCGCGGTGCGCATGAGTTTCTTGTCGATGCCCGGCACCTGCGCCAGGATCTGTTTGTCGATGCCGATCGACAGCGGCAGACAATCGCGGAAGGGGGGAAACTGCTGCTGCAGCTGTTTCAGCAGGGTGCGCGCGGTCAGCGCCGGCGCGGCGGACTCGGGAGTGGCCGCCTGTGGGGTTGCTGGATTGGCAACAACAGGCGCTGGCTCGGGGGTAAGGCTAGTGTTCATCGACATCACAGGTTAAGCAAAGAGCCGCCAGCATATCACGCTGGGGAGGGGAGTGCATTGCCAGATCGGCTAAAATGTTATTTTAACCACAATTTTGAGCGTGCGCGCCGGCCCGAAACGCGCTATAATTGCCGACGCACCAAATGAAGCACCGTGACCGTCAGTTTGAAACAGGAAGTTTGCTTGCCTTTCCCACTCTGCACTGATACGTAGCTGCCAGCCCGTCCAAACGGGCTTTTTTCATTCCAGCACATCTAAGCGCCATCGGACCCTTGCCGGCCCGGGTGGCATTGTTTTCACTACGCGCCGCCGGCCCTTGGGTCTGCCATTGAGAGATATTTGTAATGACGAAAACGCCGAAAACCCTCACGCTGTCCACCAAAGCCCCCCGCGCTAAAACGGCGGAACTGGCTGTACCTAAGACCACTTTATCTTATGTCATCGACAATGCGCAAGAGGCTGCCGGCAAAGTTACCGTTGTAAAAAAGACTCGCTCGCGCCTGGCCGCCGTGGCCGCCGCCGATAACGCTGCCAGCGACGTGGCCGAACTGGCCATGCCGGCCGCCGCCGAGGCCGATGCCGTGGCCGACGTGGCCGCAGAAGAGAAGACCGCCACCGTCAAGGTGGCGCGCAAGTCCGGCGCCGCCTCGGCCGCCGTTTCCCTGGCCGCGCCGGCCGGCCCGAAGCCGGTGGTGGTCAAGACCCGCGCCGCCAAGGCCAAGGCCGAGCCTGCTCCTGTCGTGGTCGTGGCCCCCGGCACCGCGCCGGCCGTGAGCCAGGTCACCGACGCCGCCACCCTGGCCACCATCGACACCTCGGGCTATCTGCTGCCGGGCGTGAAAGTGCCGGGCCGCCGCGGCCGCAAGCCGAGCGAATTCACGCCGGAAAACGATGAAGTGGCAGCGCTGAACGCGGTTGAGCGCGCCGAACTGAAGGCCGTGTCCAAGGCGCGCGAGCGCAAGGCCAAGGGCCTGGACGCGCTGAGCACCGAAGGCGTGACCGCCGAGGACCTGGAACGCCGCCGCCTGCAGATCAAGAACCTGATCAACATGGGCAAGGACCGCGGCTTCCTGACCTACGCCGAGATCAACGACCAGCTGCCGGAAAACATCATCGATCCGGAAGCGATCGAAGGCATCATCGCGACCTTCAACGACATGGGCATCGCGGTCTACGAGCGCGCCCCCGACGCGGAAAGCCTGCTGCTGACCGACAACGTGGCCGCCGTGACCAGCGACGACGAAGTGGAAGCGGCTGCCGCCACCGCGCTGTCGACCGTGGACTCCGACTTCGGCCGCACCACCGACCCGGTGCGCATGTATATGCGTGAAATGGGCGCCGTGGCGCTGCTGACGCGCGAAGGCGAGATCGAGATCGCCAAGCGCATCGAAGGCGGCCTGAAGGACATGATCCAGGCCATTTCCGCCTGCCCGACCACCATCGCCGAAATCATCGCGCTGGCCAAGAAGATCGAGAACGACGAAGTCAAGGTCGATGAAGTGGTGGACGGTTTCGTCGACCTGAACGAAGCGAGCAACGCGCCGGCCCCGGCGCCTGCCGTGTCCCACGCCGCCGCCTCGGACGAGGACGAGGAAGAGGAAGAAGAAGTCGAGGAAGAAGACGGCGACGCCAATGGCGGCGCGGCCGGTTTCTCCACCGAGCAGCTGGTACAGCTGAAAAAGGGCGCGCTGGAAAAATTCGAAGTGATCGAAGTGCAGTTCGAGAAAATGCGCAAGGCTGCCGGCGGCTACGGTTCGCCGGCCTACACCAAGGCGCAGGAAGCCATTTCGTCCGAGCTGCTGGGCATCCGCTTCACCGCCAAGGTGGTCGAAAAGCTGTGCGACACCCTGCGCGGCCAGATGGAGCAGGTGCGTTCCATCGAGCGCGCCGTGCTGGAACTGTGCGTGAACCGCTGCGGCATGCCGCGCGCGCACTTCATCAAGGTGTTCCCGGGCAACGAGACGGACCTGGACTGGGTGGATGGCGAAGTCGATTCGGCCTATCCCTACAGCGCCGTGCTGGGCCGTAACGTGCCGGCCGTGAAGGAACTGCAATCGAAGATGATCGACCTGCAGGCGCGCGTGGCGCTGCCGCTGGCCGACCTGCGCAAGATCAACAAGCAGATGGCGGCCGGCGAGAAGCGCGCCCGCACCGCCAAGCGCGAAATGACGGTGGCCAACCTGCGCCTGGTGATCTCGATCGCGAAGAAGTACATCAACCGCGGTCTGCAGTTCCTGGACCTGATCCAGGAAGGCAATATCGGCCTGCTGAAGGCGGTGGACAAGTTCGAATACCGCCGCGGCTACAAGTTCTCGACCTATGCCACCTGGTGGATCCGCCAGGCCATCACGCGTTCCATCGCCGACATGGCGCGCACCATCCGCGTGCCGGTGCACATGATCGAGACCATCAACAAGATGAACCGCATTTCGCGCCAGATCATGCAGGAAACCGGCAGCGAGCCGGACCTGGCGACCCTGGCGGTCAAGATGGAAATGCCGGAGAACAAGGTGCGCGAGATCATGAAAATCGCGAAAGAGCCGATTTCCATGGAAACGCCGATGGGCGAGGATGGCGATTCGCAGCTGGGCGACTTCATCGAGGACAACACCACCCTGGCCCCGCTGGACGCCGCGCTGCACGCCTCGATGCGCAACGTGATCAAGGAAGTGCTGGACTCGCTGACCCCGCGCGAAGCGAAGGTGCTGCGCATGCGCTACGGCGTGGAAATGTCGAACGACCACACGCTGGAAGAAGTGGGCAAGCAGTTCGACGTGACGCGCGAGCGCATCCGCCAGATCGAAGCGAAGGCCATGAGCAAGCTGCGCCAGCCGTCGCGCTCGGACAAGCTGAAGACCTTCCTGACCACGCACTAAGCAGTGGGGCGCCGTCAGGCGCGCACGGAGGATTCCGGACGGGAGGCTGCGGCCTCCCGTTTTTCATTGTCGGGCAACAAAATGGTGAGGGTGGTGCCGCGCCCGGGGCGGTTGTCTTCGCTCAGCTGGCCGCCGTAGGCAGTCACCCGCTCGCGCAGCGCCAGCATGGCCAGCGAGCCGTGGCGCTCGCCCGCCGCCTGCAGGCCGATGCCCAGGCCGTTGTCGCTGATAACGATCAGCAGCGCGTCCCCGTCCAGGTCCAGCGACACGTCCAGCCGGCTGGCGCGGGCATAGGCCTCGATGCAGAACAGGGCCTCCTGGATCATGCGGAACACCGCCCAGGTCTGCGGCGCCGTCAGCGCTGCGCCGGCGCTGTCGCGCATCAGGTGCAGCCGGCACTGCATGCCGCTGCGCCGCGCCTGCTGCTTGAGCAGCCAGTCGGTGGCGGCCGGCAAGCCCAGCTCCAGCGTGCTGGGATGCAGGTCGTTGATCAGGGCGCGCACCGTGCCGATGGCGCCGTCCAGCGTGGCCAGCACGCGCAAGCTGTGGCCGTGCAGGCGCGGATGGCGCGCCTGCGCCGAACTGCTGAGCAAGGTGGCGTCCAGCTTCAGCGCCATCAGGCTCTGGCCCAGTTCATCGTGCAGGCATTGCGCCAGGCGCCGCCGTTCGTGTTCGCGCGCAGTTTCCTGCTGGTCGCTCAGTTCGCGCAGCTGGCGCAGCGTCGATTCCAGCGCCTCCTCGGCGGCGCGGCGCTCGGTCACGTCGATGCACATGCCGACCAGCAGGGACGGCTTGCCATCCTCATCGTAGAGCGGCTGCTTGTAGGTCTGCAGGCGGCGGTCTTGCTGCAGGCCGGCGTGCCACACCCATTCCTCGTCGGTCCACAGGCGGCCGGAAGCGAACGCGCCGCGGTCGGCCGCCAGAAAGCCGGCCTGCTGCTCGGCCGGGTAGTGCTCGCCGCCATGGGTGCCCGCCAGCGTCGCGTAATCCTGGCCGAACGCTTGTTCGCAGGCTGCGTTCATCATCACGAAACGGGACTCGGCGTCTTTCAGGAACAGGCCCAGCGGCAGCTTGGCCAGGATCTCGCGCAGCTGGCGCTCGCTGCGCGCCAGCGCGCTGGCACGCCGCCATTGCGCCAGCGCGACGGCGGCGGTGCCGGCCAGGGCGATCGAGGCGGCTAGCAACAGGAGCAGCAGCGGAGTGGTGTCTTGTGGAAACATCGTCAAATTTTATCCGATCTTATGCTTTTGGCATTCAACCTGTATAGCACGAATCCCGATGGAATTGGCGTAAAGAAGTCATTAATCGGTAGCGGCGCGGCACGCTGTTGATGGGACACCGCAGATGAGACACTGCGCGCCGGAGTTTCTTGACAGCCGTAAATGCTGGCGGGACGATGGGGCAGACCCGTAGCAGGCGTCCCCGGCCCGGAAACTCGTTATCCAATATTGGGAGTATTCAACATGAAGGTCGCACTTTCGCGCCGCACGTTCCTGAAGGCGGGAATGGTCGCGGGCGTCTCGGTGTATCTCGCGCCGCTGGGGGGCAAGGCGTTTGCCGCCCTGTTCGAGCACAACATCCTCACTCCCGTCGCCTGGGATCCGAAAAGCGGCCAGGCACGGGTCCGTATCGACGGCAAGGCCAAGGTCACCGGCGCCAAAGTGTTCGCGCGCGACATCCGCGCGCAGGACATGCCGCACTGGCCGCAGCAGCAATCGCATGCCTTCATCCTGCGCGCCACCCGCACCGACCGCCTGTACACCGGCATCGACCTGTCTCTGCTGGGCGAGGACCTGAAGCCGGACCGCGTGGTGACGGCGGCCGAGCTGGCGCGCGACGGCGTGGCTTTCCCGGCCTTCTATGGCAGCGACATGCTGCTGCCCGAAGGCAAGCAAGCAGCCTACCTGGGCCACGCGGTGGCCATCCTGATCTACGACGACTTCGCGCGCTACCGCTTCGCCAAGGACAAGCTGCAATTCCAGGAGTCCGTGCTGCGCTACGGCGGCGCCGTGCCGCCCATGGAGCGCGATCCCTGGGCCACTTTCCGCTTCGTGCGCGTGGGCGGCGCCAGCTCGCAGGACGACGACAAATTCTCCAGCCTGGGCCAGGCGCCGGTGTTCCCCAGCATGATGCGCAAGCAGCAGCCGGTGTGGCCGGACGGCATCGAGCACGGCAAGCTGGGCGAGCAGGGCATGTACCACGCCAACCAGATCAAGGCCGAGCTGGACAGCCCGCCGCCGGACTGGCTGGTGCTGGAACGCGCCTATCAGACGCAGTCGGTGGACACCGCCGCGCTGGAGCCGGACAACGCCAACTGCTGGTACGACGCCGCCAGGCAGGAGCTGCACATGGTGGTGGCCAGCCAGGGCCCGCAGGAAGTCATCGACAGCACGCTGGAGATGATGAAAACGGCGAACTTCCCGCTTAAGGCGCTGTTCGTCCATCCTTGCTACACGGTGGGCTACGGTTCCAAGGACCACTACAACTTCCCGTTCTACGGCCTGGTGTGCGCGCTGTACGGCAACGGCAAGCCGGTGCGGCTGGCCAACGACCGCTACGAGCAGTTCCAGACCTCGATCAAGCGCCACGCGTTCGACATGAAATACCGCATGGCGGTGGACCGCAAGACCGGCATGCTGCAGGCCTTTGCCGGCACCTTCGAAGGCAACGGCGGCGGCCGCGCCAATTTTTCGCCGTCGGTGGTGATGGTGGCAGCCACGGCGGCGCAGTCCATCTACTACTTCCCGAAGAACGACTTCGCGGCGGTGGCCCTGGCTTCGCGTGCGGTGGATGCCGGCTCGGCGCGTGGCTACGGCACCCTGCAGAGCATGGCGGCCACCGAAATGATGGTGGACGAGTTCGCCGAGCAGCTGAAGCTGGACCCGATCGAATTCCGGCTGCGTAACGCGCTGCGCTCGGGCATGAAGAATTCGCAGGGCGCCATCCCGGCCGGCGCCATCCGCGTGGACGAGGTGCTGCGCAAGGCGCAAGCCCATCCCATGTGGACCGGCCGCGCCCGGCGCAAGGCGGAGTACGAGAGCGCCCATCCCGGCAAGCGCTACGGCGTCGGCTTCGCCTGCACGCAGAAGGACTTCGGCACCGGCGCGGAAAGTTCGCTGGCGCGGGTGGAGATCGACGCCGATGGCAAGATCCGGCTGTGGCACAGCGGCACCGAGATCGGCACCGGCATGTCCACCTCGCAGGCGGTGGCGTGCGCCAAGTGGCTGTGCCGCCCGGCTGACGAAATCCTGACGGCGGTCACGGACTGGGCCGACCTGCCCGTGGTGGCCACCGGCGACCCTTACATCATGAGCCAGGCCGAGCAGGACAAGCTGGCCACCAACCCGCGCTGGTCGCCCACGTATTGCTCGCCCGCGAGCGCCACCAACTCGGCCTATTACTACACCCACAGCACGCGCGAGGCGGCGCGGGTGGTGTTCATGCACGGCCTGTGGCCGGCCGCCATGGCCATCTGGAGCCAGGGCGTGGCCGGCGGCCAGGCCGCCTCGCTGGTGGTGCGGGTGGAGGACGCGCGCTGGGTGGACGGCAAGCTGTCGGCCGGCGGCCTGGAAGCGCTGCCGTTCGAGGCCATCGTCAGGAAGGCGCACGCGCTGGGCCTGGTGACCGGCGCGGCGGTGCACGTGTTCAACCGCTGGCAGTGGAGCGAGGCGGACTGGGATATCCCGGGCGATGGCACCGGCAGCCGCGCCGGCGCCATGGTGCGCCTGCCGGTGGACGGCCTGTCGCTGCGCTACGGCGACGGCAAGGGCAAGGCCGGCACGCCCAACGGCTACCGCGTGCTGGACCGCAGGAAGGCCTATATGCCGGCCACCCAGCGCAATGGCGCCATGGTCACGTACTACAGCTGCGTCGGCACCCTGGTCGAGCTCGCTGTGCACGAAGGCAGCGGCAAGGTGGAGCTGCTGGGCCACCATTCCATCATGGAGTGCGGCAACATGCTGTCGCCGCAGCTGGTGTCCGGCCAGCTGCAGGGCGGGCTGGCCATGGGCATCGGCCACGCGCTGCATGAATACCTGCCGCTGTACGAGGACGGTCCCGGCAACGGTACCTGGAACTTCAACCGCTACCACCTGCCGCGCGCATCCGACGTGGCGGTGTGGACCCAGACCGCCGAAGTGCTGCCGCCGGTGTCGGAAACCGACCCGCCCAAGGGCATCGCCGAGGTGGTGATGATTCCCGTGGTGGGCGCCATCGTTAACGGCCTCGCCCACGCCATCGGCCACCGCTTCAACAGCCTGCCGGTAACCCCGCAACGTATCAAGGAGGTGCTGGCATGAGCATCGTAACCAAACCCATCACGCTACATTTGAACGGCAAGACCGTCGGCCCGGTGCCGGTGCCCGAGGGCATCATGATGGTCGATTTCCTGCACGAATACCTGAACCTCACCGGCTCGCGCCTGGGCTGCGGGCAGGGCGTGTGCCACGCCTGCGTGGTGATCCTGGACAAGCCGGACGGCAGCAGCGAGGAAGTGCGCTCCTGCATCACCGGTGCGCACTACTTCGAGGGCAAAAAGGTGCGCACGGTGGAGGGCGTCGGACAGCAGAACGAGAAGGGCGAGCTGGTCGGCATGTCGCCCATCCAGCAAAAGTTCCTGGAGCATTTCAGCTTCCAGTGCGGTTACTGCACCCCCGGTTTCGTCAACGGCGCCACCGTGCTGCTGGAGCGCCTGAAGCGCGAACCGGTGGCCAGGGCGGATGTGGAGCGCACCATCAGCAGCGCGCTGGAAGGCCATATTTGCCGCTGCACCGGCTATGTGCGCTACTTCGAAGCGGTAAAGGAAGTGGTGCTCGGCACGCCGGGGCTGGTGAAGGAGGGCGCATGATGGCGAACGCACACGCGCGCAGCCGCGCGGCCGCAATGGCATCGCTGGCATCGGTGGCATCATTGGCCTCGCTGGCATCGGCCGCCATGGCGCTGGCGCTGCTGGCCGGCTGCGGCAAGGGCGGCAGCGGTGCCACCGCGCCGGCCGCCAATAACAAGGAGATGGTGGAGCGCGGCCGCTACCTGGCCAAGCTGGCCGACTGCGCGGCCTGCCACACCACGGCGGACGGCGCGCCATGGGCCGGCGGCGTGGAGCTGAAGTCGCCCTTCGGCACCTTTTACGGCACCAACATCACGCCGGACAAGGAGCACGGCATCGGCAGCTGGAGCGCGGACGAGTTCGATGCCGCGCTGCGCGACGGCGTCACGCCCGACAAGCACCTCTATCCGGCCATGCCCTACACCTCCTACCGCTCGCTGACGCGCGCCGACAGCGACGCGCTGTATGCCTACTTCATGCAAGCCAGGCCTGCCAAGGTGGCGAACCGGGAGCCGGACCTGAAGTTCCCCTACAACATGCGTTTCGGCGTGCGCTTCTGGAACATGCTGTTCCTGAAAGACGAGTTGAGCGATGCATCGGCAGGCAAGTCGGCCGAATGGCAGCGCGGGCGCTACCTGTCCAACACCCTGGGCCACTGCGCGGAATGCCATACGCCGCGCGGCGCGCTGGGCCAGATGGATCTGTCGCGGCCCCTGGCAGGCAACCGCATGGCGCGCATCGGCGCGCCCGACATCACGCCGGCCGGCCTGTCGGCGATGGGCTGGACGCAGCCGGACCTGGCGTCCCTGCTGACCACGGGCGTGGCCTCGCAAGGCTCGGCCACCGGTGAGATGTTCGAGGTGGTGCACCTGAGCACGCAGTACATGGCGCCGGCTGACGTGAAGGCCATGACGACTTACCTGATGGGCGACCAGCCGCTGGCACCGCAGCCGCTGAAGGTGGTGAACGCCACCGGCGCCGATATCGATGCGGGCCGGCGCACCTATGTCGCTGTGTGCGCCGGCTGCCACGGCCTGGACGGCGGCGGCAAGCCGCACGCGGCGGTGGCGATGAAGGGCAACACTTCGGTGCGCAGCGCCGACGCGCATAACCTGATCGCCGTCACCCTGGACGGCATCCGTGCCCAGCATTTCGGCGAGAAGGAGAGCATGCAGGAAATGCCCGGCTTTGCCGGCAAGCTCTCCGACAAGGAAGTGGCGGATCTGGCCAACTATATGCGCGCCAGCTGGGGCGGCGCGGCCAGGGTAAGCGAAGCGCAGGTGCAAGCGGTGCGCGCGGAGGGCGGCGGCGGCCACTGAGATGCAACCGTGCCCTACGGAATTCTTATCAAGAGTATATTATTGTCTTTTTGCTTGGAAAAGACATGTCGAGAAGAATGAACGTGGGGTCCCGCGCCTGGCTGCGCCTGGGCGTGCTGCTGTCGGCGGGCGCGCTGGCGGCCGGCTGTTCGCGGGAGCAAGCGCCGGCAGGGGGCGCTGCCGCGGCCCCCGCCGCTGCTGCGCCCGCCGCCGCCATGCCGGCCGGCCCGGTATTGCCGGCCGCTGCTTCCGCGTCCACCTCCGCGCCCGACCAGGCCAGCGCCGGCACCGGGGCCGATGCCGCGCCGCTGCTCAAAGCCCTGTTCGGCGACTATGCCACCGGCAAAGAGGGCGGGGTGGTGGCCTCGCTGGCCGATCCGGACCAGCCCGGCGCGCAAGGCTTGTACCTGCTGGAGCGGGTGGCCTCCACGGTGCTGCCGGGAGGTGAAACCGTGCTGGTGTTTAACGGCGAGGCCTGCGACGACGAGGGCAGCGCGCAGACCGCGCATGCCACGCCGGGCCTGCTCAGCATGTTCGTGCTGAAGCAGGAGGGCGGCGCCTGGCGCGTGCTGCGCCGGAACGAGAATTTTGCCGCGCTGGGTTCCTTTGGCAAGCCGGGAACGCTGAGCTGGGTGGCGCTGGGCCCCGGCCGCGTCGGACTTGCAGCGGAGAGCGGCGGGACCTGGCAGGGTTATACGTCCATGTTCCTGTCCTTGTTCGACGTCAGCGATCCCAAGCCGCGCGAACTGATGGGGACGGAGGCGCAAGTGCTTGCCGACACCGAAGGCGCTTGCGGCGGCCGGGTGGCGGAGTGCTGGGACGTGCGGGCCCATTGGCGCGTGCTGCCGGCGGCAGCCGGTGCGCGCTACGGCGACGTGGCCATGGATTTCGAGGGCGAGCAGCGCGTGGCCACGGCCGCCAGCCTGGCTGCCGTCGAAGCGTCCGGTGACGACAACAAAGCGGTGCGCACCACCAGGCGCATTGCCGGCAGTGCGCGTTATATATTTGACGGCAAGGTCTACAAGCTGGCCAGCGGCACCAACCCCATCCCCACCTTTTGATGCGCCTTGGGCCGGTACGCGGCCCAAGTCATCGGAGCTTGCGCCTCAAAGCCGGCGGCCGCGCCGCTTGGCCGCCAGGCCCAGCAGGCCGATACCCAGCAACGCCAGGCTGCCCGGCTCCGGCACGGAGTTGCCGCCGCCCCCTCCGCCGTTGCCGCCTCCGCCACCATCGCCAGGGATGCTGAACTCACTGAAATTGGTGCCGTACTGGAAGAGCACACCGCTGATGTCGCTATTGGTCAGGCCGCTAACCCCCGTGAGCATGAAGGTCACGGAATTCGAGATCACCGGTACCGCCTCCAGGCCGCCGTTGGGACTGTAGCCTGCAGCACTGGAAACGATGCCGAAGTTGATGCCGTCCAGCGACACCGGATTGTCCAGGTTGACGCCTGCGCCGCCATTGTTGAAGTTGCCGACGTTGCCACCCGGGTTGGCGATATAGCCCGAGCTGGCAATGCCCTGGTTCTGGCCGGTGGGCCCCGAACCGGCCTTGTAGCCGAATTCGCCGCTCACATCGGTGACGCCGGCACAGTTCACTTGCGAGCAAGTACCCAGGATCTGCGAACCGGCGGTCAGCATGGCGGACACGGTGGTCAGCGTTGGCGACCCGGTAAAGTTCCAGAACAGGCCGGTCAGGGTACTGCCTGGAACGTCGGCCAGCGCGTTGGCGCCGGAAGTGTTGGTCAGCACGATGGTCAGATTATTGCCGACCAGATCGAAGCTGGCTGTGGCGCTCACATTCACGCCACCGGTTGTGCCGCTAGCCGAATAGATGATCGGCGCGGCGCCCGCGTCCAGCGATACAGCGATCGCCAGTGCAAGCGGTGTTAGGTACTTTTTCATGACCCTCCCCTTTTGTGTAAAAAATGACATCACCCGGGGATTGTTATGCATTAACTGTGCCAGAAAGTATAAGCTATTGAATTGATATGGAATACCGAAAATTAAAAGTTTGATACTTGAAATAACTGTAAAGAAAACCGACAGTCATTCAGGCAATATATACGGCTTGAAACGAATAAATTCCTCTGGCAATTGTAATTGCCTTTAGATAATCTATGTTTCCGTATTATCCACTGCCTAATTAATCTTGGCTATCGATATGCCAGGACACGCAAAGGTATTCAATTGTCTTGCTGGTCGGACTCATTTACTATGCGACTTCCAAGTTGAAAGTAAGCAATATCGCTTTTCAGCTTTGTGCGGCGACAAGCCCGAAGGAGAGAGGGCTGTGAAGCGTCGCGACGTGCAAACAGTCCTGTTACATAGCCATTTATAACAGGTCCATTTCATGCAATTTAATTATTCATTCAATTTACTCAACATCAAACCCGTGCTGGCCCTGGCCGCGTTGCTGCCGCTGGCTGCACATGCCTCCGCCGGCCGCGACGACGACTACGCACCGGGCAGGCTGCTGGTCGAAGCGGTTGCCGGCGTCAGCGATGAAGATCTTGCCCAGGTGCTGAAAGCCCATGGAGGCAAGCACCGCAAGCTGGGCCAGAGCACCCTGCATGTGGTGGACTTGCCGCCGTCCGCCTCGGCCACGGCGGTGCTGGCGCAGCTCAAGCACCGTCCCGAGTTCAAGTTCGTGGAACTGGACCGGCGCGTCAAGAGCACCTACGCCGCCAATGACCCCTATGCGGGCAGCGAGTGGCATCTCGGCAAAATGGGCGCCGCCATCGCCTGGGACAAAACCCAGGGCGCCGGCATCACCATTGCCATTCTCGATTCCGGCGTGGACGCCAGCCACCCGGACCTGCAGCCCAACCTGGTGGCCGGCACCAATATCTATGGCGGGAACAGCGATACCTCGGACGTGTGCGGCCACGGCACGGCCGTGGCCGGCGCTGCGGCCGCTCGCACCGGCAATGCCGCCGGCGTGGCCGGCGTGGCAGGGCAGGCCCGCATCATGCCCGTGCGCATCGCTTACCCGGACCCGACGTACGGCTGCTACGCCTACTACAGCACGGTGGCCAGCGGCCTGACGTACGCGGCGGACCACGGCGCCCGCATTGCCAACGTCAGCTATGGCGGCGTATCCGGCAGCGCCGCCGTGCAGAGCGCGGCGCAGTATATGAAAAGCAAGGGTGGCTTGGTGTTCGTGTCGGCTGGCAACAACGGTATCAGCGAAAGCATCGCGCCCACCAGCAGCATGATCGTGGTCTCGGCCACGGACGGCAACGACGCCAAGGCCAGCTGGTCCAGCTACGGCAGCTTCGTCACCCTGGCTGCGCCCGGTTCCGGCATCTGGACCACCACCAAGGGCGGCGGCTACCAGGCCTGGAATGGGACCTCGTTCGCCAGTCCGGTGGCCGCATCCGTGGCCGCGCTGATGATGGCGGCCAATCCTGCGCTGGACCCCGCCAAGGTGCAGAGCCTGCTGCAAAGCACGGCGGTGGACCTGGGCGCGGCCGGCCGCGACGCGCTGTTCGGCTACGGCCGGGTCAACGCCGCTGCCGCCGTGCAGGCTGCGGCCAGCAGCGTGGCGGCCGCCGACACCCAGGCGCCGTCCGCCAGTATCGCCGCACCGCTCGGCGGCGCCAGCGTCAGCGGGGCAGTGGCGGTCAGCGTGAATGCCGCCGACAACGTGGGCGTGGCGAGGGTGGACCTGAAAGTGAACGGCACGGTTGTCGCCAGCGACAGCAGCGCGCCGTATGCGTTCAGCTGGAACAGCGCCGGCGCGCCGAACGGCATGGCCAGCCTGGCCGCTGTCGCCTATGACGCGGCAGGCAACGCCGGTGCGTCCGGCACGGTGCAAGTGAACGTGGCCAATAATACTTCGCTGGTGGCGGCGGATACGACGCGTCCCGTCGTGGTCATAAGCAATCCGACGGCAGGCCAGGTAAGCGGCAACGTTAATGTTGCCATTAACGCCTCTGATAATAGCGGCGCCGCCGGTATCCGGCTGTCTTTGTATATCGACGGCGAATTGAAGAGCAGCGGGAATGGCGGCAGTCTTTCTTATAACTGGAATACCAGAAAGATTGCAGCCGGTGCGCATACATTGCAGAGCGTGGCGCGCGACGCGGCGGGGAATACCTCGACCGCGACAGTGCAGGTAAATAAATAGCCGTCTATTTACAAAAATACCATAAATGTTTACGTACGGAAATTAGTGTGATGATTATGGTCACTTTCTAATTAACTGAGCCTATCAGTTAGAAAGTAGGCGCACAAAACATTCAATTGCCGTACATAAACTTTTGGTTTAATATCCGTATCGAACTCTGAAAAAGGCAAACCCCGCGAAAGCGGGGGACGCAAAGTCATCGGTCTAAAGGGCGCAAGCCCCATGACGGCAGGACTGCCAGGCAATGTGGAGTAGTACGCCGTCCCCTCGCGCCCTCCGGGTCCCGAGGCCGTGCCTCCGCATGGTTGTGCAGTCCTGTCTTTGAAAATCATTCAATCACAGGAAGCCAGCCATGAAATCGATTATCGCCATCTCCGCAGTGTTCCAGCCACGTGCCATCGCCCTGGCGTTTGCCGGCATGGCCGCCGCCCTGGCGCCGCAAGCGCATGCTGCCGCCGATAACGATCAAGATTATGCCCGTGGCCGCATCCTGGTTGAACCTCGCGCCGGCGTCACCGCCGACCAGTTCGAAAAACTGCTCAAGACCCACGGCGGCAAGGCCCGCAAGATCGGCCAGGGCAACACCCATATCGTCGACCTGCCTTCCAACGCGTCGGAAACGGCGGTCGTGGCGCAGCTGAAAAACCGCCCGGAGTTCAAGTTCGTGGAACTGGACCGCCGCGTCAAGAGCAGCTACGCGGTCAACGATCCCTACGCCGGCGGCGAATGGCACCTCAGCACCATCGGCGCCGCCGCCGCCTGGGATAGCGCAAAGGGCGCCGGCGTCACCATCGCCATCCTGGACTCCGGTGTGGATGGCAGCCACCCCGACCTGCAAGGCAACCTGGTGGCCGGCTACAACATCTACGGCAACAATGCCGACACCTCCGACGTGTGCGGCCACGGCACCGCAGTGGCCGGCTCGGCCGCAGCCCGCAGCGACAACGGCGTGGGCGTGGCCGGCGTGGCTGGCCAGGCCCGCATCATGCCGGTGCGTATCGCCTACCTGGACGCGGTCAACGGCTGCTACGCCTATTTCAGCACGGTGGCCAGCGGCCTGACCTATGCCGCCGACAACGGCGCCCGCATCGCCAACGTGAGCTACGGCGGTGTCGCCGGCAGCGCCGCCGTGCAGAGCGCAGCGCAGTATATGAAGAACAAGGGCGGCCTGGTGTTCGTCTCGGCCGGCAACAACAGCCGGGATGAAGGCCTGGCGCCCACCACCACCATGATCGTGGTATCGGCCACCGACGGCAGCGACACCAAGGCCAGCTGGTCCAGCTACGGCAACTTCGTCAGCCTGGCCGCGCCCGGCGCCGCCATCTGGACGACCAGCAAGGGCGGCGCGTACCAGACCTGGAATGGCACCTCGTTTGCCGCCCCGGTGGCCGCCGGCGCCGCAGCGCTGCTGATGTCGGCCCGTCCCGACCTGAGCGGCGCCCAGGTTGAAAGCATCCTGTTCAGCACCGCCAAGGACCTCGGCACCGCCGGCCGCGACAACCTGTACGGCTACGGCCGCATCAACGCCGCCGCCGCCATGCAGGCCGCGCTGGCTGCCCCGGCCGCGCCGGACACCCAGGCGCCTAGCGTGGCCATCGCCGCGCCGCTGGGCAGCAGCACCGTCAGCGGCGCCACCGCCGTCAGCGTCAGCGCCAGCGACAACAAGGGCGTGGCCCGCGTCGACCTGCAAGTGAACGGCACCGTGGTCGCTTCCACCGACGCCGCGCCCTACGCCTTCAGCTGGGACAGCACCGGCGTGGCCAACGGCATGAACAACCTGGTGGCCGTGGCGTACGACGCCGCCGGCAACCGCGGCAACTCCAGCACCGTGGCCGTCAACGTCGCCAACGCCTTGCCTCCTGTGGCACCGGATACCACTGCCCCCGTGGTCGTGATCACCAACCCGACCGACGGCCGCGTGAACGGCAACGTCACCGTCACCGTGAACGCCAGCGACAACAGCGGCGCCGCCGGCATCCGCCTGGCGCTGTACATCGACGGCAGCCTGAAGGCCTCCGGCACCGGCAGCAGCCTGGCCTACAGCTGGAACACCAAGAAAGAAGCGGCCGGCACCCACACCGTGCAGACCCGCGCCACCGATGCGGCCGGCAACACCTCCACCGCCACGGTGCAAGTGACCCGCTAATTCCGCACGCAGCAAACGACAGCGCCGCCCGGTGTGAACCGGGCGGCGCTTTTTTTTTCGCCAGTGTCAGCCGGTGTCAGCCGGTGTTGCGCAAGCCGGCCGCCACGCCGTTGATGGACAAATGGATGCCGCGGTGTACGCGCTCGTCCACCTTGCCCGGCTCGTGCGCCACCGAGCGGTGGCGCTTGATCAGCTCCACCTGCAAGTGGTTCAGCGGGTCCAGGTAGGCGAAGCGGTTCTGGATCGAGCGCGCCAGCAGCGGGTTGCCGGCCAGGCGCTCGCTGGCGCCGGTGATGCGCTCCAGGCAGGCCAGCGTGGCCGCGTGTTCTGCGGTGATGCGCTTGAAGATGCGCTCGCGCAGTTCGGCGTCCTGCACCAGCAGCGAATAGCGCGAGGCGATGGCCAGGTCGGTCTTGGCCAGCACCATGTCCATGTTCGACAGCAGGGTGGCGAAGAAGGGCCACTGCCGGTACATGGCGCGCAGCTGCTCCACGCGGGCGTTCTCGTCGCCGGCGGCGATCCAGGCGCCGATGGCGCTGCCGAAGCCGTACCAGCCCGGCAGCAGCAGGCGGCACTGGCCCCAGGAGAATCCCCACGGAATCGCCCGCAAGTCTTCGATGCGGCGGGTGGACTTGCGCGAGGCCGGGCGCGAGCCCAGGTTGAGTTCGGCGATTTCGGCGATCGGCGTGGCAGAGAAGAAGTAGTCGGTGAAGCCGGGCGTTTCGTAGACCAGGTTGCGGTAGGCGTGGTAGGCCAGGTCGGAAATCTCCGCCATCACCACCTCGAAGCCGGCCAGCTGCGCGCGCTGGGCGTCGTCCGCCGCCGGCGGCATCAGGCTGGCCTCCAGCGTGGCGGCCACCAGCAGTTCCAGGTTGCGCCGGCCGATTTCCGCGTTGGAGAACTTGGAGGCGATGATTTCGCCCTGTTCGGTCAGGCGGATCTGCCCGTTGACGGTGCCCTTGGGCTGGGCCAGGATGGCTTCGTAGCTGGGGCCGCCGCCCCGGCCCACGGTGCCGCCCCGGCCGTGGAACAGGCGCAGCTTCACGCCGGCCCGGGCGAATACGTCCACCAGTCCCAGCTCGGCTTTGTACAGCTCCCAGTTCGAGGTGAGGAAGCCGCCGTCCTTGTTGGAGTCCGAGTAGCCCAGCATGACTTCCTGCAGGCCGCCCTGGGCGTCGATCACCCGGCGCACCAGCGGCAGCGCCATCAGGCGCTCCATGATGCCGGCCGCCCGCTGCAGGTCGGGGATGGTTTCGAACAGCGGGATCACCATCAGGTCGGCGGTGCTGCGCTCGCCATCGGCATGCAGCAGCCCGGTTTCCTGCTGCAGCACCAGCACCTCCAGCAGGTCGGACACGGTTTCCGTGTGCGAGATGATGTAGTTGCGGATGGCGCGCGCGCCGTAGCGCTGGCGGATTTCGCGCGCCGCGCCCAGCACGGCCAGCTCGGAGCCGGTTTCCTCCGAATACGTGATATAGGGCGAGTACAGCAGGCGGGGCTGGGCCAGCTCGGCCAGCAGCAGTTCCACCTTGGCTTCCTCGTCCATGCCCGCGTAGTCGGGCGCCGCGCCGGCCTTGGCGAACAGCTCGGCCAGCACGCGCTCGTGCACGTCCGAGCTCTGGCGCATGTCCAGCGAGGCCAGGTGGAAGCCGAAGATGTCGGCCGCGCGCCGCAGCGTGGACAGGCGCGGGTGCACCAGCACCGCCCCGTGATGGGCGTTGAGCGAATCGATCAGGACCTGCAGGTCGGCCGCGAAGCCGCCCGCGTTGTCGTAGGGCTCGGCGTGGCCCACTTCCTTGCGCAGGATATTGGCCGCGCCCAGCGCACGCGCGGTGGCGGCCAGGCGCGCGTAGATGCCGATCAGGGCGCGCCGGTATGGCTCGTCGCTGCGGTGGTCGGAGGTGTCGGTGGAGTTGTCGGCCAGCAGTTGCAGCGCGGGCGTGCAGCCCACCATCAGTGTCGACACCGACAGCTCCGCGCCCAGCGTGTGCGTCTCGTCCAGGTAGAAGTCGAGGATGGTGGTGGCATGGCGCGCCAGCGCGTGGCGCGCGGTGGCGGCGTTGACATTGGGGTTGCCGTCGCGGTCGCCGCCGATCCAGCTGCCCATCTGCACGTAGCACGCGGCGATGGCGGGCGCGGCCGGCGGCGCCGGCTCTGAGCCGGGCGCCTGCGCGGCGTTTTGCGCAGCGTATTGCGCGGCGATGTCGGCTTCGATGTCGTCGTACAGGCCGGGCAGCTCGCGCAGGAAGGTGATGCGGTAATAGGACAGCGCGTTCTCGATCTCGTCGGCCACGGTCAGCTTGGTGTAGCGCAGCATGCGGGTCTGCCACAGCGTGGCCACGCGGGCGCGCAGCAGGTGCAGGTTGGCGGCCTGTTCCTTGGGCGTGAGCGGCAGGTCGCGCTCGGCCAGCAGGCGCGCGATGTCGTGCTCGGCGTCCAGGATGGACTTGCGCTGCACCTCGGTGGGGTGGGCGGTGAGCACCGGCGAAATCAGCGCGTCCTCGAAGAAACCGGCCACGGTGGCCTGGTCCACGCCGGCGCCGGCCAGCTTGCACAGC
Organism: Massilia sp. Root418; assembly: GCF_001425265.1. Classification (GTDB taxonomy): domain Bacteria; phylum Pseudomonadota; class Gammaproteobacteria; order Burkholderiales; family Burkholderiaceae_D; genus Rugamonas. The sequence goes on along the minus strand of NZ_LMEC01000026.1, from coordinate 351,048 downwards.
GCGTAGCTCACGCTGCCCTGCTGCGGCCTGGAGCCGGCCAGCAGATGGGCGCGGCGGCGGCGGATGTGGTGCTGGTCCTCGGCGATATTGGCCAGGTGGGAGAAGTAGGAGAAGGCCCGCACCACGGTGATGGTCTGTTCGCGGGTGAGGATTTTCAGCATGCCGTCCAGCTCTTTGGCGGCGCCCGCGTCGGCTTCGCGGCGGAAGCGCACGGCGGTCTGGCGGATGGTTTCCACCACCGCGTACACGTCCTCGCCCTCCTGGGCGCGCAGCACGTCGCCCAGCAGGCGGCCGAGCAGGCGGATGTCTTCCTTCAGGGGCGCATCCTTGTCGGCGCTGGCGGTTGCTTCTGCCGCTGGTGCTGCTGTATTGCTTTCAACCATGGTATATGCCCTATGCATGATTCTCGAATGGGGCGCGCATGATAAAATTTGGGGTCGAACAATTTGTCACATGCACGCTAGCGAAAGAACAGGCTTTGAATACTTCCGAATTGGCTCAAGAGCTTCCAACCCGACTGGTGATCGCTTCGCGCGAGAGCCGCCTTGCCATGTGGCAGGCGGAGCACGTGCGCGCGCGGCTGTCGGCTTTATATCCGCAGTGTAGCGTAGAAATTCTGGGCATGACCACGCGGGGCGACCAGATCCTGGACCGCACGCTGTCCAAGGTCGGCGGCAAGGGACTGTTCGTGAAGGAGCTGGAAGTGGCGATGGCCGAGGGCCGCGCCGACCTGGCGGTGCACTCGCTGAAGGACGTGCCGATGGAGCTGCCGCAAGGCTTCGCGCTGGCCGCCGTGCTGGAACGCGAAGACCCGCGCGACGCGTTCGTCTCCAACGACTACGCCTCGCTGGACGAATTGCCGGCCGGCGCCGTGGTGGGCACCAGCAGCCTGCGCCGCCAGTCGCTGATCGCGGCGCGCTATCCGCAGCTGGTGATCAAGCCGCTGCGCGGCAACCTCGACACCCGGCTGGGCAAGCTGGACCGGGGCGACTACGCGGCCATCATCCTGGCCGCCGCCGGGCTCAAGCGCCTGGGCCTGCCGCAGCGCATCCGCGCGCTGCTGGAGCCGGAAACCAGCCTGCCGGCGGCCGGGCAGGGCGCCATGGCGATCGAGATCGCCGAGCGCAGCGACGGCCTGGACCTGATGCGCCTGCTGGCGCCGCTGAACCACCTGGCCACCGCGCAGGCCGTCACGGCCGAACGCAAGGTGTCCAAGGTGTTCGGCGGCAGCTGCCAGGTGCCGCTGGCCGCCTACGCCACCGTGGAGGGCGGCCAGATGCATCTGCGCGCCATGGTTGCCACCCCGGACGGCGCGCGCATGGCCAGCGCCGAAGTGCGCGGCGTGGCCGCCAGCGCCGAGCAGCTGGGGCAGGACGTGGCCGAGCTGCTGCGCGGGCAGGACGCCGTCGCCATCCTGGCTTCCTGCCTGGCCGATGCCGCCGCCGCCGATGCCGCCGCTGCCAATCCGCAGGCCGCGCCGCAGCCCGGCAGCCCGGAGGATATCGCGTACACGCAGCCCGGCGAGCCGACCGGCGGCCGGTCCGGCGTCTGACGCGCGGCCCCGCCAGCACCGGATGCCCGCCACCGTCATCATCACCCGTCCCTACGCGCAGGCGCAGCCGCTGGCTGCGCGCGTGGCTGCGCTCGGCCGTCCGGTTGAAGTGCTGCCCCTGCTGGAAATTGCGCCGCTGGCCGACGACAGCCTGCTCAAGGCCACCCTGGCGCAGCTGTCCAGCTACGCGCTGGTGGCGTTCGTGTCGCCCAACGCCATCGACGCCGCCTTTGCCCATATCGCGGCCTGGCCGGCGGGCGTGACGGCGGCCGTGGTGGGCGAGGGCAGCCGCGCGGCGCTGGCCGCGCACGGCGTCACGGACGCCAACGCGCACATCGCCAGCCCGGCCAACCCGGCGCACGCGGACACCGAACACCTGCTGCAGGCGCTGGACCTGCACGCGCTGCGCGGCGCGCGGGTGCTGATCGTGCGCGGCGAGAGCGGGCGCGAACTGATGGGCGACGCCTTCCGCGCCGCCGGCGCCGACGTCACCGTGGTGGCGGCTTACCGCCGCAGCACGCCGGTGCTCACGCCGGCGCTGAGCGCCACGCTGGAGCGCCTGCTGGCGCGCCCGGCCGATTGGGTCATCACCAGTTCCGAGGCGCTGCGCGGCCTGCTGCAGCTGGCCGGGCAGTTGCCCGGCGGCCCTGACGCCGTTGTAAAGTTGCAACAACAGCATTTAATTGTCCCCCACGCCCGTATTGCCCAAACGGCAAACGGGCTGGGCTTCCATAGCATCACGCAGACAGGATCAGGCGACGAACGCCTGCTGGCCGCGTTACAATCACGTCCATGAACGATTTGCCTACGAAACCCGACCCCGCCGATCCCGCAGCGCAGCCCGACGGTGCGGACAAGCCGGCCTTGCTGACGGCCAGCCCGGCCGCCGGTTCCGCCGCCGGTCCCGCCTTCAGCGCTGCCGCCGGCGCCGGCACCCCCCTGCAACGCCCGCTGACCATCGCCGTCATCGTGCTCGGCATCCTGCTGGCCGCGCAGACCTGGTCCTCGCACAACCAGATGCGCAACCTGCGCGAGGAAATGGCGCGCCGCCTGCAAAAGGGCGACACGGTGAACACGGAAACGGGCGCGCTGGCGCGCTCGGTGCAGGAAACGGCCAAGGAACTGCAAATCAAGGTCGGCCTGCTGGAAAGCCGCCAGACCGAAGCCCAGAGCCAGCAACTGGCCCTGGAGCAGCTGTACCAGGACCTGTCGAAGAACCGCGACGAATGGGCGCTGGCCGAGATCGAGCAAGTGCTGTCGACCGCCAGCCAGCAGCTGCAGCTGGCCGGCAACGTGCCGGGCGCGCTGATCGCGCTGCAAAACGCCGACCGCAGCCTGTCGCGTTCGGACAAGCCGCAATTCATCACCATCCGCCGCGCCATCGCCAAGGACACCGAGAAGCTCAAGGCGCTGCCGAGCGTGGATTCGGTCGGCCTGGCGCTGCGCCTGGACAACGTGATGGCGCAAGTGGACACGCTGCCGATGCTGGCAGACGAAAAGCCGACCCTGCCGGCCGCGCCGGAAAGGAAAGTGCGCGCCCCCGCCGCCAAGCCGGCCGTTGCCGCCAAGGGCGGCAAGGCCGCCAGGGACGCCAGCGTGCCAGCCGAGGAGGGCAGCCCATGGCTGCACCAGGCCCAGGACGTGTGGAACAGCTGGAGCAGCGAAATGTGGACCGACGTGCGCCAGCTGATCCGCGTGCGCACCGTGGACACGCCGGATGCGCTGATGCTCTCGCCCAGCCAGGCTTACTTCCTGCGCGAGAACCTCAAGCTGCGCCTGCTGAACGCGCGCATGGCCCTGTTGTCGCGCAACGAGACCGCCTTCCGCAGCGACCTGATCGCCGCCCAGGAAGCGCTCAACAAATACTTCGATACCCGCGCCAAGACCACGCAGACCGTGCAGGCGCTGCTGCGCCAGGTGCAGGGCAGCAACCTGGCCATCGAAATGCCGACGCTGGCCGACAGCCTGAACGCCGTGCGCAACTACAAAGCGAAGCCTTAAGCCATGCGTTTCTTCCTCTGGTTACTCGCACTGATGGCGCTGGCCATCGGCGTTGCCGTGACGGCGCGCTTCAACCCGGGCAATGTGGTGCTGTTCTATCCGCCGCACCGCATCGACCTGTCCCTGAACCTGTTCGTGGTGATGATGCTGGCGCTGTTCGCGCTGCTGTACCTGGTGATCGGCGCGCTGCGCAGCACCATGCAGATGCCGGGCCGCGTGGCGGCCTACCGCCAGCGCAAGCGTGAGCGCGACGGCAACAAGGGCCTGCGCGACGCGCTCAAGGCCCTGTTCGAAGGCCGCTTCGGCCACGCCGAGAAGGCCGCGCTGCGCGCCTCCGAGCTGCCGGAAAACGCCGGCGTGGCCGCGCTGATCGGCGCGCGCGCCGCGCATCGCATGCGCCAGAACCACCGCCGCGACAACTGGCTGGCCCAGACCGCCGGCGACAGCGCGCTCAAGACCGCGCGCCTGATGACCATGACCGAGCTGCTGGTGGACGACCACCAGCCGGAAGCGGCGCTGGAAGCGGTGCGCGAACTGAACGCCAGCGGCACGCGCCACATCCACGCGCTGCAATGGTCGCTGAAAGCCCAGCAGCAGGCCAAGAACTGGCCGGAAGTGCTGCGCCTGGTGCGTTCGCTGGACAAGCACAAGGCGCTGCACCCGGCGCTGTCGGCGCGCCTGCGCGAACTGGCCTATGACGACCTGCTGTCGGACAAGGCGCACGACGCCGAATCGGTGCAGCGCGTCTGGTCCACCGTGCCTACCGCCGACCGCCTCAAGCCGTATGTGGCTTGCCGCGCCGCCGCCGCCATGAACGCGCGCGGCCTGCACGACGCGGCGCGCGTGGTGGCCGAGGAAGCGCTGGCCGCCAACTGGGACGACCGCGTGGTGCGCGCCTACCGCGACGCGGCCGCGCCGGCCGGCACCCCGGCGCTGCTGGCGCAGATCGAGCACTGCGAGCGCTGGATGCAGCAGCGCCCGACCGACGCCGAACTGGCGCTGACCCTCGGTTCGCTGTGCCTGAAGCAGAAGCTGTGGGGCAAGGCCCAGCGCTACCTGGAGCAGGCCCTGTCGGACGCGGAAGACTCGCGCATGGTGCGCGAATCGCACCTCAAGCTGGCGCAGCTGCACGAAGCGCTGCAGCAGCCGGAGGAGGCCGCCAGCCACTACCGCCAGTGCGCACTGGCCACCATTCTGTAATCGCCCAGGCCCGTCTCCCGCGACGGGCTTTTTTCCGCCCGGCTTCCTGCTGCGGCGCACAAGTGCTGTCCACTTCGCTATAATTACGCGGTTAGACTTTTCTTAAGCAATTGACCAGCATAGCAAACCGAGGAAAATATGAGCCTGAATAAAGTACCATCCGGCCGCGACGTGCCGAACGACTTCAACGTGATTATCGAAATCCCGATGAATGCCGATCCAATCAAGTACGAAGTGGACAAGGAGTCGGGCGCGATTTTCGTCGACCGCTTCATGGGCACCGCGATGCACTACCCGTGCAACTACGGCTACGTGCCGAATACCCTGTCCGACGACGGCGACCCATGCGACGTGCTGGTCATCACCCCGTTCCCGCTGATCCCTGGCGTGGTGGTGCGCTGCCGCGCCATCGGCGTGCTGAAAATGTCCGACGAAGCCGGTGAAGACGCCAAGGTGCTGGCCGTGCCGGTGGACAAGGTACTGCCGATCTACAAGCACTGGCAGAAGCCGGAAGACCTGCAAGACCTGCGCCTGCAGCAGATCCAGCACTTCTTCGAGCACTACAAAGACCTGGAGCCAGGCAAGTGGGTGAAAGTGCAAGGCTGGTACGGCCCGGAAGAAGCCAAGCAGGAGATCCTGAACGGCGTGGCCAACTACAACAAGGAAAATCCGGAAGGCTAAGCGCCTTCGGCATTCCCTGCTGCCAAGATATGTCAAGGAAGCACCCGTGCCGCGAGGCCGGGTGCTTTTTTTTCGCGTGACAGGATTTTTCGCCGGTTAGAAATACTTGAGCCAGGCGATGCCGCTGCTGCGCTTGACGCGGCCGAACCAGCGCGTGGGCAGGTAGAGCAGGACGGCCAGCAGCGCGCTGGCCAGCCAGATCTGCCACACGGCGTTGAATTCATGGCGGCCTTGCTGGTGCAGCGCCGCCGCCGCGCGCTGCAGGGCCAGCAGCGCATACAGGTGCAACAGGTAATAGAACAGCGGCGCGCCGCCGAACACGGCGCACACCTGGGTCCAGGCCCGGGCTGCCTGTCCCGCCGGCAGTTCCAGCAGCGCCAGGACCAGCAGGCCCGTGCCCAGCGTGAGCAGCAGGAAGTCCAGCGAGGGCGGGTACTTGGTGAAGTTCAGGAAGGACATAACGCTGTGCAGCGCGTCCGCCCCCTGGGCCCAGGGCTGCGCTTCCCCGTAGAGATTGAAGCCGCGCAGCACCAGCAGTGCGGCCAGCGCGGCGCAGCCGGCGCCCAGCAGCAGGCGCGCACGGTGCTGCGGCGCCATCGCGCGGGCGTACAGCGGCCCGGCTGCGTAACCGAGCAGGATCACGCCTATCCAGGCCAGCACCGGGTAGCTGACGCGCACCCGGACCGGACCGTCGTTCACCAGGTAACCGCGCTGCTCCAGCACCGTCCACAGCATGGCGCCGGCGCCGCCCGGCTCGAAGCTGCCGCCGAAAGCCGCCGCCAGTTGGGCGGTGGTGGGCAGGGCATTGTGGCCGGCCACGATCAGCGCGCCTACGGCAGCCAGCCAGCGCAGCGGCAGCCGGTGCAGCGAGGCCAGCGCGATCATGGACAGGCCAATGGCCCAGATCACCTGCAGGTACAGCACCGGCCCGGGCCACTTGCCAAACCAGGCGAAATTGATCACCAGCAGTTCCAGCAACAGCAGCAGGGCGCCGCGCTTGAGCAGGAAGCCGGTGGCGCTGCGCTGGCCGCCGGGCGGATGCGCATACAGCCAGGCCGCCAGGCCGGTCAGGAACACGAACAGCGGCGCGCAGAAATGCGCCGCCAGGCGGGTGAAGAACAGCGCGGGCGGCGTGCCGGCGGCGTCCATCGGATCGCCGACTTGGTGCTGCAGATAAAAGGTTTCGCGGACGTGGTCCACCGTCATCAGCAGCATGATCATGCCGCGCAGGATGTCAATCGCGGCCACGCGGCCGCCGGTCAGGGATTGGTTCATGTTCGGATTCAGAAGCGGTAGGACAGTGTGGCGGTCACGGTGCGTTCCGCGCCCGGCGCCACCCATAGCTGGCTGTAGGCGCTGGCATACCAGACGCGGTTGAACAGGTTGTCCACGTTGAGCGAGACGCGCAGCCGGGACGTGGGCGAGTACGCCGCCAGCAAGCGCGCCGTGGTGTAGGCCGGCAGCCGGAAGCCGGTCGATGCGGCCACGTCGCCCAGCCGCTCGCCGGCGTAGTTCATGCCAGCGCCCAGGGTCAGGTCGCCGCCACCACCGCCACCACCACCGCTGCCACCGTTGCCGCCGCCAAGCCGCAAGGTCTGCGCCAGCAGCACGCTGGCGCTGTGGCGCGGCACGTTGGGCAGGCTGCTGCCGGTGCGGATGGTGTTGTCGCCCTTGGTCACGCTGGCGTCGGTGTAGGCGTAGGCGCCGGACAGCCGCAGGCCCGCCGCCAGCTCGCCGGACACGTCCAGCTCCACGCCCTTGCTGGCCACTTCGCCGGCCGGGATGGCGAAGTCCGTGTTGAGCGGATTGGTGGTCAGCACGTTCTTCTTGGCGATGCGGTACAGCGCCACAGTGGCGTTCAGGCGGCCGTCCAGCGTGTCGGCCTTGGCGCCGATCTCGTAGGCGCGGCTGGACTCTGCCGGGAAGGCCTGGTTCTCCAGGCTGATGCCGCTGTTGGGCCGGAAGCCCTTGGCTGCGCTGGCGTACAGCGACACGGCCGCCAGCGGCTGGTATACGAGGCCCACGCGCGGGCTGGTGGCGCTCAGCGCCTGCTCGTTGCTGGCCACCGTGCGGCGGTTGATCACATGCTGGCGGTAACTGTCGCGACGCACGCCCAGCAGCGCCTGCCACTGCGCACCCAGCACAAGCTGGTCCTGCAGGTAGACCGCGTGCGCGCGCTGGTGCTCCACGGTATTGATGGACAGCGCCAGCGGGTCGGCAGTGGTGCCGTACACCGGCACGAAAATGTCGATCGCGTAGGGATTCGCGGCGCCCGGATTGCGCCGCAGCTGCAGGCGCTCGTCGTCGAAGCGGTAGCCGTCCACGCCGAACAGCAGGTTGTGGACCACGGCGCCGGTGGCGGCGCGGCCCAGCAGTTCAACGCGCGCCGAGCGGTCGGTGGCGGAGAAGTCGCGGTAGCGGCGCTGGCGGCGCAGGGTGCGGCCGTCGGCCAGCAGGTTGTTCGCCTCGCTGGAATAGCCGGACAGCGAACTGTCGCGGTAGGACAGGCCGCTTTGCAGCGACCACGCCGGCGACAGTTCGTGCTGCACGAACAGCTGCTGCCCCAGCGACTTCACCGCCATGGCACCGTCGCGCGGCTCGCCGAGGAAGCGCGACACCGGCACCGCTCCCAGCTTGCCGTTCACGGCCAGCACGCCACGGTCGAACGGTGTGGCCTGGCGCGCCGCTTCCACTTCGTAGGACAGCGTGGTGGCCGGGCCGATCAGCCACAGCAGCGATGGCGACAGGAAGCTGCGCTCGCTGTGCAGGGTATCGCGGAAGCTGTCGCCTTGCTGGTGGGCCGCGTTCAGGCGGTAGGCCACGGTCTCGCCCAGCGGGCCGGCCAGGTCGGCGGCGGTGCGCCAGGTGCGGTGGCTGCCGGCTGACGTCTCCACGCTGTACTGGGGCGTGAAGCGTGGCTTGCGCGTGAGGATGTTGACAGTGCCGCCCGGATCGCCGCGCCCGTACAGGGCGGACGACGGCCCCTTCAGGATTTCCACCGACTGCGTGCCCGCGATATCGCGCATGCCGTTGTAGCCGCGGCTGGAACTGAAGCCGTTCACCATGTAGTCGGAACCGAAGTTCGGGTCGCCGGTGAAGCCGCGCATGGCGTAGCTGTCCCACAGGCCACCCAGGTTGCTCTGCTGCGCAATGCCGCTGGCCAGTTCCAGCGCCGACGAGAGCGAGGTGGCGCCCGCGTCGCGCAGCAGGTCGGCAGTGAGCACGCGCACGCTCTGCGGCAGATCCTGCAGCAGCGCGTCGGTCTTGGTGGCGCCGGCTACGCTCAGGCTGCGGTAGTTCTGGCGCTGGGCACTGATGACGACGCTGCCGGCTGCAGGGGCCGCAGCTGCGCCGATGTCTGCGGTTTCAGCCGCGTCCGCGCCGTCTGCGAGCACGGCGCCCGGCGCCATGCTGGCCGCCAGCGCGGCGGCAATCGCTGTCTGCTTCATGTGCTTCATGCTTCCTCGCGCTCCCATTCCGGGAACGGGTCTTCCAGGCCGCGCCAGCCCGCCATGCCGGCCGCCAGTTCGGCATCCGTCAGCAGCGACGTTTCGAAGGCGCGCTCGATGGCGGCGCGGTCGAGCGCCTGGCCGATGAACACCACTTCGTTGACGCGGTCGCCGAACGGCTCCTGCCAGGCAGCTTCGATCTCGGCGCGCTGCGGATCGCCCTTCGGCGGCCAGCGCTCCCTGTCGCCTGCGGCCCACCACTGGCCGACCGGCTCCACGCTCGCGATGCGGCCCGCCAGCGAATAGGCCACCGCCCAGTCGGGCCGGGTGGCGAACCAGACGTATCCCTTGGCGCGCAGCAGGCCGGGGAAATCGCGGCCCAGGTAGGCGTCGAAGCGCTCGGGATGCAGCGGGCGGCGCGCGCGCAGCACAAAGCTGGAGATGCCGAATTCCTCGGTCTCCGGCATGTGTTCACCCGCCAGCGCGCGCGCCCAGCCGGCCATGCCGCTGGCGCGTTCCAGGTTGAACTTGCCGGTGCCGAGAATGCGCCTGAGCGGCAGGCGTCCGCGCTCGGCAAAGGCCAGTTCGGCGGCCGGGTTCAGGGCGATCAGCGCCGCCTGCACCTCGGCCAGCTCCGCCTGCGTCACCAGGTCGGTCTTGTTGATGACGATGACGTCGGCGAACTCCACCTGTTCCGCCAGCAGCGAGGGCAGGGTGCGTTCGTCGCCTTCGCCGGCGGTTTCGCCTCGGCTGGACAGGAAATCGGTGCTGCGGTAATCCGGCAGGAAGCTGCGCGCGTCCACCACCGTCACCATGGTGTCGATGCAGGCGATGTCGTTCAGCGATTCGCCCTCTTCGGTGCGGAAGTCGAACGTGGCGGCCACCGGCATCGGCTCGCCAATGCCGGTGGACTCGATCAGGAGGTAGTCGAAACGGCCTTCGGCGGCCAGCTTGCGCACCTCCAGCAGCAGGTCTTCGCGCAGCGTGCAGCAGATGCAGCCGTTGCTCATTTCGACCATGCGCTCGTCAGTGCGCGACAATGAGGCGCCCGCGCTGGCGGTGCCGGAGGCGATGAGCGCGGCGTCGATATTGACTTCGCTCATGTCGTTGACGATGACGGCCACCCGCAGGCCTTCACGGTTGGCGAGTATGTGGTTCAGCAGGGTGGTCTTGCCGGCACCGAGAAATCCGGACAGGACGGTGACGGGCAAGCGGGTGTCGTTGGCGGGCATGAGAGGGGATCCATTAATGCAAGAGAGTTGCAATAATAGATTGGCTGGGCAGTAAACGCAACTCAATTGCATTTAAGTGCAAAAAAATGCGCTTACTTCTTGCTGCAGCGTGGGCAGATGCCTTTGATGAGGAAGTCGACTTCCTCGCTGACGAAACCTTCCGGCATTTTCACGCGGCGCGGCAGCGGCACGTCGTTGAAGCAGGTGACGGCGTCGCAGCTGTTGCACTGGAAATGCGCGTGCTCGTGGTTCTGCTGGCCGGCACCGGCGGAAAAGCGCCACACCTGGTCGGCGCCGGCGATGCGGTGTGCCAGGCTGTTTTCGGTCAGCCATTCCAGCACCCGATACAGCGTTACCGCATCCAGCGGCTCGCCGGGCAGGTGGTCGTGGATTTCATGGTGCGTCATCGCCTCTTTCTGCTTGAGCAGGAAGGCAAGCACCCGGGTGCGCGGCTGGGTCAGGCGCGCCCCGGTGTCGCGTATCAGCGATTCGGCTTGGGCAGTATAGGTTTGCGGCATGAGGTGTGCGGCATGAAGCTTGCGGCATGGATGGGCTGGATGGTCAGCCGCATTTTAGCACGCACACCGGCGGCCGATCAGGCGGCAGATCAGGCGGCCATGGCCTGGCAGGCTTGGGCGCAGCGCCGGCATGCGTCGGCGCAGGCCTGGCAATGGTCCATCTCATGGGTGCCGCATTCCTCGCCGCAGGCTGCGCATATTTCCCCGCACAGCTTGCACATCGCAGGCGCGAAGCGGCTGCCCCTGCTCATCAGGGCGGCCGCCAGCCGGCACGCCTGGGCACAGTCCATGTCCAATGCAATGCACTTTGCCATGGCCTTGACGTCCTGCTCGGCAAGGCAGGAGGCGGCGCAGTTGTCGCAGGCGGTGGCGCAAGCGTTGCACGCGTCGATGCAAGTTTGATAGCTCTGCTGGTTCATGGTGTTCTCCTCGCAGATCGGTTCAGAGCGGAACAGTGTAGCGGGGAGCCTCCGGCAGCATGCACACGATTCCGCGAGGAAGGGGGCGTTTCCCGTATCGCAGCCAGCCCCTGTCAAGCAGGACGGGGGCGTTGGCGCAGCCGCGTGCGCCCGGCAAGCGTTTTTCGCTTGACCTCGGCCGCAAAACGCCGATATTATTGGTGTGCGGTAATCAATCATTTGTTCGATAGTCGAACAAACTAGGAGTCAGCATGATAGACAAGACATACGAATCCCTGCAGCGCGCCGTGGCCGACGTGCATGACGGCGCCACTGTCATGATCGGCGGTTTCGGCAACGCGGGCATGCCGTCGGCGCTGATCGACGCGCTCATAGAGCAGGGAGCGCGCGAGCTCACCATCGTCAACAACAATGCAGGCAACGGCGAAACCGGCCTGGCCGCGCTGCTCAAGGCGGGCCGGGTGCGCAAGATCATCTGCTCCTTCCCGCGCCAGGCCGACTCGCAGCATTTCGACGCGCTGTACCGCGCCGGCAAGATCGAACTCGAACTGACCCCGCAGGGCAACCTGGCCGAACGCATCCGCGCGGCGGGCGCCGGCATCGGCGGCTTCTTCACGCCCACCGGCTACGGCACGCTGCTGGCCGAGGGCAAGGAGACGCGCCTGATCAATGGCCGCCATTACGTGCTCGAAGCACCCATCCACGCGGACTTCGCCCTGATCAAGGCGTTGCGCGGTGACCGCTGGGGCAACCTCGTGTACCGCAAGACGGCGCGCAATTTCGGCCCCATCATGGCCATGGCCGCCAAGACAACTATCGCCCAGGTGCAGGAGGTGGTGGCACTGGGCGAACTGGACCCCGAAGTCATCGTCACGCCCGGCATCTTCGTGCAGCGCGTGGTCAAGGAGAATGCATAATGCAGCGCTATACCCGAGACCAGATTGCTGCCCGCGTGGCGCAGGATATACCCGAAGGCGCCTACGTCAACCTTGGAATCGGCCTGCCGACCAAGGTGGCCAACTACCTGCCGGCCGAGCGCGAAGTGTTCCTGCATAGTGAAAACGGGCTGCTCGGCATGGGTCCTGCACCCGCCGAAGGCGAAGAAGACGAAGACCTGATCAACGCCGGCAAGCAGCCGGTGACGCTGCTCACCGGCGGCGCCTATTTCCACCACGGCGATTCCTTCGCCATGATGCGCGGCGGCCACCTGGACGTGTGCGTGCTGGGCGCCTTCCAGGTGTCGGCCGGTGGCGACCTGGCCAACTGGCACACCGGCGCGCCCGACGCCATTCCCGCGGTTGGCGGCGCCATGGACCTGGCGATCGGCGCCAAGCAGGTGTTCGTGATGATGGACCACCAGACCAAGAGCGGCGAGAGCAAGATCGTCCCGCAATGCAGCTACCCGCTCACCGGCGTCGCTTGCGTCAACCGCATCTACACCGATCTGGCCGTGCTGGACGTGACCCCGGCCGGGCTGGTGGTGCTTGAAATGGCCGAAGGCCTGAGCTTTGACGAACTGCAGGCCGCCACCGCCGCGCCGCTGTTGCGCCCCCAATAGAGGAATCGACCATGCAAGACGCATACATCTGCGACGCCATCCGCACCCCGATCGGCCGCTACGGCGGCGCCCTGAAAGACGTGCGCGCCGACGACCTGGGCGCCATGCCGCTGCGCGAACTGATGCGCCGCAACCCTTCCGTCGACTGGCGCGCGGTGGACGACGTGATCTACGGCTGCGCCAACCAGGCCGGCGAGGACAACCGCAACGTGGCGCGCATGTCCTCGCTGCTGGCGGGGCTGCCGCTGGAAGTGCCTGGCTCCACCGTCAACCGCCTGTGCGGTTCCGGCATGGATGCGGTGGGCACGGCTGCCCGCGCCATCCAGTCCGGCGGCGCCGGCCTGATGATCGCCGGCGGCGTCGAGTCGATGACGCGCGCGCCCTTCGTAATGGGCAAGGCCGATGCGGCCTTTTCGCGCAGCGCCGCCATCTTCGACACGACCATAGGCTGGCGCTTCCCGAACCGCGTGATGAAGGAGCTGTACGGCACGGACGCCATGCCGGAGACGGCGGAGAACGTGGCAGACGATTACGGGATCAGCCGCGCCGACCAGGACCGCTTCGCGCTGGCCAGTCAGGAGAAAACAGCCCGCGCCCAGCGCGACGGCCTGTTCGCGGACGAAATCGTGCCGGTGCTGATTCCGCAGAAGAAGGGCGATCCGCTGCGCTTCGAGCAGGACGAGCATCCGCGCGAGACCACCATCGAGGCGCTGGCCAGGCTCAAAGGCGTGGTGCGGGCGGACGGCAGCGTCACCGCCGGTAACGCCTCAGGCGTGAACGATGGCGCCTGCGCGCTGCTGCTGGCCAATGCCGACGCGGTGAAGCAGTACGGCCTCACGCCGCGCGCCCGCGTCCTCGGCATGGCCACGGCGGGCGTGGCGCCGCGCGTGATGGGCATCGGCCCCGCGCCGGCCACGCAAAAGGTGCTGCGGCAGGTGGGGCTGACGCTGGCGCAGATGGACATCATCGAACTCAATGAAGCCTTCGCTTCGCAGGGCCTGGCCGTGCTGCGCGAACTGGGCCTGCGCGACGACGATCCGCGTGTCAATCCGCTGGGCGGCGCCATCGCGCTGGGCCATCCGCTCGGCATGAGCGGCGCGCGCCTGGTGACCACCGCCGTGTACCAGCTGCAGCGCACCGGCGGCCGCTACGCGCTGTGCACCATGTGCATCGGCGTGGGGCAGGGCATCGCCATCGTGATCGAGCGCGTGTAGCCGCGCCCCGCCTGCCATCCTCGCGCGCGCCGGCCGGCGGCGCGGCGGCTTTCCGGTCCCCGTGCTATCGTGCGGCTGGGCGGATTGATGCCGGTTGATGCCGGTTGATGCCGGTGGACGAAACGGGGAGCGCGGGTGTTTTCAGTAAATTTGGGGCCGCTGGTCCTGCAAGCCAGCCATCTGCTGCTGGCGCTGGCCTTCGGCATCGCCGCAGGCGTAGGCTACCTGGTGGGCCGCAAGAACAAGGTGAACGTCACCGGCATATTGCTGGACATGGCACTGGCCGCGCTGGTGGCGGGGCGCATCGCCTTCGTCGTGCTGCGCTTCGATGACTTCCGCAGCGCGTCCTGGTGGGCGGTGTTCGACTTCCGCGACGGCGGCGGCAACTGGCCTGCCGCCATCATTGGCGCGCTTGCGGTAGCCGTCTGGCGCTGCTGGGGCAAGCCGCAGCTGCAGGCGCCGCTGGGCGCCGGCCTGGTTGCGGCGGTGTTCGCGTGGGACATGTCCGGTTCGGCCATCGCGCTGCGCAGCCCGCAGGGCGCTGCCGCGCCGGCCGCCATCCGGCACTACGCCGCCGGCAAACCCATGGTGGTGAACTTCTGGGCCAGCTGGTGCCCGCCGTGCCGGCGCGAGATGCCGGTGCTCGCCAAAACGCAGCAGCAGCGCAGCGACGTGGCCTTCGTGTTCATCAACGAGGACGCCGAGGCGGCGGCGGGGCAACGCTTCCTAACCGAGCACGGATTCACGGTCGTCAACACGGTGCACGATGCGGATGCCGGGATCGCGCACGCGGTGGGCGCCTCCGCCTTCCCTACCACGCTGTTCTACGGCGCGGACGGCAAGCTGGCCAGCCTGCACATCGGCGAACTGTCGCAGGCCTCGCTCAACGCCTACCTCGAAAAGATCGCCGGTCCGCGCTAGTCCTCCTAACCGGCGGTGGCGCCCACTGCCGGCGCACGGACGTGGGCCTGTTCCTTGCTGATCAGCCTGTCCGCCAGCCATGCCATCACCAGGCCGGTGGCCAGCAGGGCCGCGCCCACCAGGCCGATGTGGTGCCGGTCGAGCAGGCCGATGCTGGCTGCGCCGATGACACCGGCGGCCGACACGCCAACATAAAGCGCCGCCGAGTTCAGCCCCAGCAGCAGCGGTGCGGATGCGGGAGCGAGGCTGATCAGGCGGTGCTGCTGCGGCACGATCAAGCCCCAGCCGCACAGGCCCCAGACCACGATGGACAGGGCCGCGCTCCAGAGGTGGGCAGTGGCCCAGGGCAGCAGCGCGAAATTCACGGTGGCGGCGGCCAGCGCGCCGTAGATGATGGCGCGGCTGCCGTAGCGGTCGGTCAGCTTGCCGGCGCCCAGGTTGCCGACGGTGGCGGCCAGGCCCCACAGCAGCAGCAAGCCGGCCAGCACGTCCGGCTTGCCGCCGGTGACGCGGTCGAAGCTCACGCCGATGTAGGTGTACACCGCGAACAGGCCGGAATAGGCGGCCAGTGTGGTCAGCAAAGTCAGCAGCACCCGGCTGTCCTTCAGCGGCGCCAGGCGCTGGCGCAGGGTGACGGCGGGCAGGGCGGGGATGTGGGGCAGCAGGGCGTACACGGCCGCGCCGGCGGCCACGCCCACGGCGGTGACGAACCACATGGTGCCGCGCCAGTCGCCCAGGCCGCCGATGAAGGTGCCGATGGGCGAACCAAGGGCGGTGGCGCTGGTCAGGCCGGCAATCACGACGGCCAGCGCGTGGGCGCGCTTCTCCGGCGGCACCAGGGAGGCGCCGGCTGCCGTGGCGGTCGGGCTGAACATGGCCGCGCCCAGGCCGGCAAGCAGGCGGCTGGCCAGCACCCATTCGATGGTGGGCGCCAGCGCCGTGATCAGGTTGCCGGCCACGAACACCGCCAGCCCGGCCAGCAGCAGGCGCTTGCGCGGCCAGTGCGCCAGCATGGCGGCGATCACCGGCGATAGCAGCGCGTAGCTCAGCGCGTACAAGGTCACCATCTGGCCGGCCACGCCGATGGACACCCCAAGCGACTGCGATACCTGGGGAAGAATGCCGGCCACGACAAAGCTGTCGGTGCCGATGGCGAACATGCCGGCTGCGAGCACGATCAGACGACGATCCATGATGCTACTCCTTTAACTATGTAACTGTGCGTGCCCTGGTGGGCGGAATTTTAGTTTCATGATGAAACTTAGCAGATAAAGTTGCGTGACGCAACTAATAGATTTAGAATCGTCCCATGCAACGTAAAACTTTCGACGGCATGAACTGCTCCATCGCCCGCGCACTCGACCAGGTCGGCGAGTGGTGGAGCCTGCTGATCATTCGCGAATGCACGCTGGGCACCACACGCTTCGACGAGTTCCAGGAACGGCTGGGCATTGCCCGCAACATCCTTACCAGCCGGCTGAACCGGCTGACCGAGCTGGGGATATTGGAAAAATCCGCGCTGGAGGGGCAGGAGCGCCGCCAGGGCTACCGGCTCACGCCCAAGGGCGAAGACTTGTTCCCGGTGCTGGTGGCCTTGCTGCAATGGGGCGACAAATGGACGCCCGGGCCGGATGGCGGCTCGGTGCGCTATGTGGATCTGGCGTCCGGAAAAGCACTGGCGCCGGTGGTGCCGCGCGCGGACGACGGCCGCGTGCTGGGCTTCCGCGACGTGCGCATGCTGCCCGGGCCGGGTGCGACCGAGTCCACCCTGGCGAGAATCGATGCCCGCAATCACGCGGTACTGGGAGAGAACAATGCAGCTGATTGATTTTGCGGCACTGAAGGAATTGGCCGTGGCCTCGGCTGCCGTGACGGTGAAGTGCAGCTGCAGCAGCGTGCCGCTGCTGGCGTGGCAGAGCCTGCCGACCTCGCTGGAGCTGGAGCAGCTGGAAGAGGTCGGCACGCTGGTCGAAGACCCGTACGACGAGCCAACTTTCAAGGAATACCATCCCAACGGCACGCGCTACGAGAGCGCGGAGGCGCCGATTGCGCCGCGCTATTTCCCCGCCAATCTGAGCCAGGTGCTGCGCTGCCGGACCTGCGGCCGCCACTTCCTGCGCTACAACGAGGCGGGCGGCTACTTCACCGAGCTGCGCATGCGCGCCCTGCGGCCCGAATTGCTGGTGGACGCGGCGCTCTAGCGCGCAAGGCCCGGCGGCTGCGGTGGCGGATCAGCCCTGGTGACCCTCGTGGATGGGCCGCCCCAGCGCCGCCCGCACATCCTTGGCGCACGGGCCGACGCGCGCGATCAGCTGGCGCAATTCCGCTTCTGGCAGGCCGAATTCATCGGTCCAGTACCGCACTTCCTGCGGTTCATCCAGCACGATCACGGCGCGTTCCTGCGCTTCCTGCATTTTTTGTACGTCCGACATGATGCGCTCCTTTGCATTGCCAATGCGCCATGATGGCGCAGTTCGCGCCGCGCCACGGTGCGCTTGCTAACGCTGCCGGCGTGCTAACGGAAGGGATTGCGCTCGTTGAGCTCGCTGATATAGTCGTCGATGCCGCCGCTTTCGCGCTCCAGGAAGCGTTCCACGGCGTCGGCGAAGGCGGGGTGGGCCAGCCAGTGGGCGGAGCAGGTTTTCTGCGGCAGGAAGCCGCGCGCCATCTTGTGCTCGCCCTGCGCGCCGCCTTCAAAGGTGGCGATGCCGTTGGCGATGCAAAATTCCAGCGGCTGGTAATAGGCCGTCTCGAAGTGCAGGCAGGGCACGTGCTCGTCGGCGCCCCAGTAGCGGCCGTAGAGCGTGTCTTCGGTGTGGATCACCAGCGAGGAGGCGATGGCGCGGCCGGCGCGTTCGGCCACCACCAGCAGGATGTTGCCGGGCATGGTGGCACCGATGCGCTGGAAAAAGTCCAGGTTCAGATACGGCGAGGAGCGGTGCTCGGCGTAGGTATTCGAATAGCAGCGGTGGAAGAAGCGCCAGTCTTCGGCGCTGGCGTCGTGGCCGCGTATCTGGCGCATGGTGACGCCGGCCTCGCGCACCTTGCGGCGCTCGGCGCGGATGTTCTTGCGCTTCTTGTGCTCCAGCGTGGCCAGGAACTGTTCGAAGTCGGCGTAGCCCTGGTTCAGCCAGTGGAACTGCACGCCGCTGCGCAGCATGAAGCCGGCCTCGTGCAGCTGCATGGCCTGGTCTTCCGGCGGATACAGGATGTGGGTGGACGAGATGTCGGCCGACTTCTGCTGCGCCTTGAGCAGCGCTACCAGGGCCGCGCGTGCCTGGCCGTCGCGCGCCAGCAGGCGGCTGCCGGTCACCGGCGTGAATGGGATGGCCGACAGCAGTTTCGGGTAGTACTCGATGCCGTTTCGGTGGTAGGCGTCCGCCCAGGCCCAGTCGAACACGTATTCGCCGTAAGAGTGGGCCTTCACATAGAGCGGCATGGCGGCGGCCAGCTCGTCGCCGTCCCACAGCGCCAGGTATTGCGGCTGCCAGCCGGTCTCGGCGCTGGCGCTGCCCGACTCGTGCAGCGCATGCAGGAAAGCATAGGACAGGAAGGGATTGGTTTCGCCCTGCGCCGCCAGCAGCGCGCTCCAGGCGGCTTCGCCGGCCTCGGCGAGGGAAGAAATGACATCGGGGCGGTAGCTCATGGGCCCATTTTACGCAAATTCCGCGATCGGGGTTCCTTGCCGGGGTCGCCTGATCTTGCGGCAGCTGTGTTATTGTAAAGACAAGCTGGTAAAAACAATAATCTTTCCATTCGCCCGCCGGGAGTCCGTGATGCGCAACCTTCGACTCGACGTTGCACGCGGTTTGCTGATGCTGTACATCATCGTGGCGGTCCACGGCGCCTACTGGCTCGGCGTCGGCACCGGCGCTGGCGAGGCCAGATCCTGGATGCTGTTCGAGATGCCTTGCGTGTTCTTCGTTTCTGGCTATGCGTACGCGCTGTCGCTGCGCGCCGGCGGAGCGGCGGAGGGCGCGCAGTACTACTTGGCATACATTGCCGGCCGGGCAGTGCGCATTCTCGCCCCGTACTGGCTGTACGCGGCGGTGTGCCTGTGTATGCTGTTCCTGAAGGGCGGCGCCAGCGCGGCCGCCGTTGCCGCCTGGCTGAATCCGCTGCAGTTCGGGCAGGGCCACACCTTCTTTGTTTTGAACGCCCACCTCTGGTTTATCGCGCCCTACCTGGGCGTGGCCATGCTGATGCCGGCGGCGGCCCGCGCCGTCGGGCGCAGGCCGCCCGCGCTGGCCGCGCTGATGCTGCCCGGCGCGCTGCTGATCCTGGCGGCGGACCTCACGCTGCACACGGAGCTGGGCAAGAACGTGCTCACCTACGCGGTCTGGTCCGTGCTGGGCTATGCGGCCGGAGCCGGTGGCGCGGGCCTCACGCGCGCACGCTGCCTGCAGCTCTTTGCGCTGTGCTGCGCGATGCTTGCCGCAGCATGGTCGCGCGGCTGGATCTCGCTGGATATGCAGGCCAATAAATTTCCGCCCAATCCGGCCTTTTTCCTGTTCGGGCTGGCCTGGTTCTGCGTCTGGTCGGTGGCGGCGCGCTTGGCGCCTGAGTCTATGCTGGAGCGGCTGCGCGCGGCGGCCTGGTTCCGCCCTTTCGTTGAGCACGGCTACTCGCTCTATCTGTGGCAAGGACTGGGCTACACGCTGGCGCGCTACGTCGGCAACCGCGTCGATGCGCCGCTGGCGCTGGTGTGGGTGCTGGCGATCCTGTTCACCGTGGGCCTGGGGATGGCGGCGGCGCCGATGGAGTCGCTGCGGTTTTCCGGGCAAGCAAAACGCTGACCGGCGGCCCGGTGCTAAAATCCTCCTATCCATAGAGGAACACGCCCATATGCCGCATCCATTTTTCAATCTGTATTCCCATGACTTCGCGCGCTTGAGCGTCGCCGTGCCGCGCTGCCGCGTGGCCGATCCGGCATATAACGCCGCCGAAACCGTCAAGCTGGCCAAGCAGGCCGCCGCCAAGGGGGCAGCGCTGGTGGCGTTCACGGAGCTGGGTATCTCGGCCTACACCTGCGACGATCTGTTCCACCAGCGCGCGCTGCTCGATGGCTGCCTGGCCGGCTTGCAGACGGTTGTGGAGGCGTCCGCAGCCATCGACGCGGCGCTGATTGTGGGCGTGCCGCTGCGCGTGGACCACCAGCTGTTTAATTGCGCGGTGGTGCTGTCCGGCGGCCGCATCCACGGCGTGGTGCCGAAATCGTACCTGCCGAACTACGGCGAGTTCTACGAGGCGCGCCAGTTCAGCGCGGGCGACGAGGCGGTGTCCACCGAGGTGACGCTGCTGGGCCAGACCGTGCCTTTCGGCGCAGCGCTGCTGTTCGAGGTCGCCAATGCGGCCACCGGGCTGCCGCTGTTCAAGTTCCACGTCGAGATCTGCGAGGACGTGTGGGTGCCGATTCCGCCCTCATCCTTCGCCGCGCTGGCGGGGGCGACGGTGCTGGTGAACCTGTCGGCGTCCAACGTGGTGGTCGGCAAGGCGGACTACCGCCACCAGCTGGTGAGCCAGCAGTCGGCGCGCTGCCTGTCGGCTTACCTGTATTCCTCGGCCGGGCGGGGCGAGTCCACCACCGACCTGGCCTGGGATGGCCAGGCGCTGATCTACGAGAACGGCGAGCTGCTGTCCGAAGCCGAGCGCTTCCAGGACGAGTCGCACCTGATCTACGCGGACGTGGACCTGGAACGCCTGTCGCGCGAGCGCATGCGCCAGACCACATTCGGCCAGTCCGCGCGCCGCCACCGCGAGGAGGTGGCGGCCTTCCGCACCGTGCGCCTCGCGCTGACGCTGCCCTCGCAGCCGGTGCTGGCGCTGGAGCGCAACGTGGCGCGCTTCCCTTACGTGCCGTCCAATCCGGCCCTGCGCGACAAGCGCTGCAACGAGGTGTACAACATCCAGGTACAGGCGCTGGTGCAGCGCCTGTCGTCGTCCGGCATCAAGAAGGTGGTGATCGGCATTTCGGGCGGGCTCGATTCCACCCACGCGCTGCTGGTGTGCGCGAAAGCCATGGACCGCCTGAACTTGCCGCGCACGAATATCGTCGGCATCACCATGCCGGGCTTCGCCACCAGCGCGCGCACCTTGCTGCAGGCGCGCCAGCTGATGGAGTTCGTAGGCTGCAGCGCGTCCGAGATCGACATCCGCCCCAGCTGCATCCAGATGATGAAGGATATCGGCCATCCGTTCTCGGAAGGCGAGCCGCTGTACGACATCACGTTCGAGAACGTCCAGGCGGGCGAGCGCACCAACCACTTGTTCCGGCTGGCGAATTTCCACAACGGGATCGTGATCGGCACCGGCGACCTGAGCGAACTGGCGCTGGGCTGGTGCACCTACGGCGTGGGCGACCATATGTCGCATTACAACGTCAACGCCAGCGTGCCGAAGACGCTGATTTCCCACCTGGTGCGCTGGGTGGCCGAGAGCCGCCAGTTCGGCGAGCGCGATTCGGCGGTGCTGCTGGCCGTGGTGAACACGGAGATCAGCCCGGAGCTGGTGCCGGGCAAGGCCGATGCGGCGGACGACGGCGCGCCGGCGCAAATAACCGAAAGTGTCATCGGGCCATACGAATTGCAAGACTTCAACTTATACTACACGCTGCGCTTCGGCTTCGCGCCATCAAAAGTGGCGTTCCTGGCCCATGCCGCGTGGAGCGACCGCAGCATTGGCGGCTGGCCGAACGAGGCGCACGTGGTGCGCAATCAGTACGAAATGAAGGATATCAAGCGCAACCTGGGCATCTTCCTGCGCCGCTTCTTCCAGACCAGCCAGTTCAAGCGCAGCTGCGTGCCGAACGGGCCGAAAGTGGGATCGGGCGGTTCGCTGTCGCCGCGCGGGGACTGGCGCGCGCCCAGCGATTCGGAATCCGTCGTGTGGCTGGAGGACTTGAAGTCCGTGCCGGAGGAATAAGCGCAGGGTAGGTTAAAAGTAAGCGCGCATAACGATTTACATTTAGGAGAATCCAATGAAACAAATCACCGCAGTGATCAAGCCGTTCAAGCTGGACGAAGTGCGCGAAGCGCTGGCCGAAGTGAACGTCACCGGCCTGACCGTGACGGAAGTGAAGGGCTTCGGCCGCCAGAAGGGCCACACCGAGCTGTATCGCGGCGCCGAATACGTGGTGGACTTCCTGCCGAAAGTGAAGGTGGAGGTGGTGGTGGACGACGGCGTGGCCGAGCAGGTGGTGGACGCCATCATCAAGGCAGCCCGCACCGGCAAGATTGGCGACGGCAAGATCTTCGTGCAGAACGTGGAGCAGGTGATCCGCATCCGCACCGGCGAAACCGGCCCGGACGCGGTGTAATCGCCGGGCCGCTGCAGGCCCCCGGGCTTAGTGGCGGCCGAGCCGCATGTCGAATTTCCAGGTCAGCAGGCGCATGACGGTGATCGCCATGGCGCTGGACCACAGGGCGAAATCGTCCGAGACGGACGTTTTCTGCATCACGATGTACATCCAGCAGCCGATGAAGGCGCAGATGGCGTAGGGTTTGCCGTCGCGGAACACCATCGGCACTTCGTTGCAGACGATGTCGCGCAGCACCCCGCCGAAGATCCCCGTAATCACTCCCATCATGGCCGCGATGAAGACCGGCATATTGGCTTGCTGCGCCTGCGACACGCCGGCAATGGCGAACAGCCCCAGGCCAACCGCGTCGGCCACCACGATCACGCGTTCTGAAACGATCTGGCGCAGGGTGCGGATCAGCGGCGTGGCGATCAGGGCCAGCACGAAGATGAGGATGGCGTATTCCTGGTGCTGCACCCAGAACAGGGGACGCTTGTCGAGCAGGATGTCGCGCAGGGTGCCGCCGCCGAATGCGGCGATGAAGGCGACCGTGAACACGCCCACCAGGTCCATGCGCTTGCGCCGTGCTTCAATGAAGCCTGAAATCGCCCCGACCAGGATTGCCACGACTTCGATGATGGTGATCAGGGAGACGTGCGGGATAAGCTTCATTTAACTGTGGGATTGGCAAAGTTGCTAATTCCAACAGGTTAACATGCGATAGCGACTGCGTGTAGGGGAATTTGGCGGCGGCTCGGCGGCTCGGCGGGTTACGCGGCGTTGCCGCTAACCCGCCCTACAGGGAGCAGGTGTCGGAACGTAGGGCGGGTTAGGCGCGAAGCGCCGTAACCCGCCATGTCAGCGCCGCTCGGGTTGCAGCGCGGCGCGCAGCAGCACGATCAGCGCGCCTTCGCCGCCTTGCGACGGACGGGCCTGGCAGAACGCCACCACTTCCTTCTGCACCAGCCAGCTGTGCACCATGGACTTCAGCACCGGCTCCTGGCCGCGCGAGCCGAAGCCGCGCCCGTGGATCACGCACACGCAGCGCATGCCGCGCTGGTTCGCGCGGGTTAAAAACGCGCCCAGCGCATCGCGCGCGCCGTCGCGGTTCAGGCCGTGCAGGTCCAGCTCGTCCTGCACCGGCCAGTGGCCTTTGCGCATCTTCTTCACCACATCGGGACCCACGCCGGGCGCTGCGTAGTTCAGCGCCGGGTCTTCTTCCATGTAGTGGTCCACCTCAAACAGGTCGGACAGGGACTCGCGCAGCACGTTGGCGTCGTCCTGGCGCTGCTCTTCGGGCGTGAGCGGGCCGCGTTTCTTTGCCGCCGCGAGCGCTTGCGGGGACACGGCAGGCGCGGGCTGGTGCACGTAGCGGTTCTGCTCCGGCATGCGCTTGATGTCGCCCTGCGCGCCCAGCGTGTTGCGGAAAATGTTCGCTTCCGCCGCCGCCACCTTTTCGCGCTTGGCGCGCTCGGCCTCGGCGGCCGCGCGCGCCTCGCCCTGTTCCTTCAGCTGCTTGCCGAGGGATTTCAGGTCGGCAAAGTCCTTCAAGCCCGCCATGATGTTACTCCTGGCCTTCCAGGTAACGCTGGGCGTCCAGTGCCGCCATGCAGCCGGTGCCGGCGCTGGTGATGGCCTGGCGGTAGATGTGGTCCTGCACGTCGCCGGCGGCGAACACGCCCGGGGCGGAGGTGGCGGTGGCCATGCCTTCGGTGCCGGTGCGGGTCTTGATGTAGCCGTTGTGCATTTCCAGCTGGCCTTCGAAGATGCCGGTGTTCGGCTTGTGGCCGATGGCCACGAACAGGCCGTGCACGTTGATCTTGGTTTGCGCGCCGTCGGCGGTGGCCGCCAGGGTCAGGCCGGTCACGCCGCCCTGGTCGCCGGTCACTTCCTGCAGCGTGTGGTTCAGTTTCAGCTCGATCTTGCCTTCGGCAACCTTGGCCATCAGGCGGTCGATCAGGATGGCTTCGGCGCGGAACTTGTCGCGGCGGTGCACCAGGGTGACCTTGGTGGCGATGTTGGACAGGTACAGCGCCTCTTCCACGGCGGTGTTGCCGCCGCCGATGACGGCCACTTCCTGGCCACGGTAGAAGAAACCGTCGCAGGTGGCGCAGGCGGACACGCCGCGGCCCATGAACTCTTGCTCGGACGGCAGGCCCAGGTACTGGGCGGAGGCGCCGGTGGCAATGATCAGGGTGTCGCAGGTGTATTCTGCGCTGTCGCCGATCAGGCGGATCGGCTTTTCACTCAGTTTAGCCGTATGGATGTGGTCAAACACGATCTCGGTCTTGAAGCGCTCGGCGTGCTGCAGGAAGCGCTGCATCAGGTCAGGACCCTGCACGCCCATCGGGTCGGCCGGCCAGTTTTCCACGTCGGTGGTGGTCATCAGCTGGCCGCCTTGCTCCACGCCGGTCACCAGCATGGGGTTCAGATTGGCGCGCGCGGCGTAAATGGCGGCGCTGTAGCCGGCTGGGCCAGAGCCGAGAATCAAAACGCGGGCGTGTTTGGTAGTGGTCATGGAAGGCTTCTTCGTTAATTGGATAAACCGGAGTTGGGGGCAGGCCGGGCGATAACAATGCCGGCGAGCAAAGACAGAATTATAGTCCAAGCAGGGAAACTGGTTGAATTGGGAGGCCGCTTCCTATAGAGATGGCTTAGAATACCCACAAATGGCTAGCGCCCTCTGGTGCGCCCGCAAAAATCTTATAAAAGTATCAATGTCTAAAACGAGAGAACAGCCTGTCAAGCAGCCGGCCAAGCAAGCGCCGATGAAGCAGCAGCCATTAAGCTACACCCGCACGCCCACCGAGCGCCAACCGCTGCCGAACCGGCTGGTGCGGCTGCTGTCGGAAGCGCGCTGGTTCGCCCTGGCCGCGCTGGCGCTGTACTTTCTGCTCATCATGGTCAGCTTTAACAAGGCCGACCCCGGCTGGTCGCATTCCAACGTGGTGCCCAAGGTGTACAACCTGGGCGGCCGCGCGGGCGCCTGGCTGAGCGATCTCATGCTGTATATCTTCGGCCTGTCCGCCTGGTGGTGGTGCGTGTGGCTGCTGCGGGCCGTGTGGAGCGGCTACCGCCGCTTGACCCGCAAATTCGTGACCAAGGAGGCGGACGACGACGAGCACCGCCACGAGGGCCTGATCCGCGTGGTGGGCTTCGCTTTCCTGCTGGTGGGCAGCCTGGGCCTGGAATTCCTGCGCATGTACACCCTCAAGGTGCAGCTGCCGCTGGCGCCGGGCGGCGTGCTGGGCAAGCTGATCGGGCATAGCGCGCACGTGGGCCTGGGCTTTACCGGCGCCACCTTGCTGATGCTGCTGCTGTTCGGGCTGGGCTTCAGCCTGTTCTTCCACGTGTCCTGGCTGGCCGTGGCCGAGCGCATCGGCGGCTTCATCGAGGACTGCGGCGAGTGGCTGATGCTGCGTTACCAGGACCGCGAAGACCGCATCCAGGGCGAGCGCGCCACCGTGCTGCGCGAGGAAGTGGTGGTCAGCGAGCGCGCCAAGCATATCGAAAAGCACGTGGAGAAACCGGTGCGCGCCGAGCCGCGCATGGACGGCGGACCGGCGCCGGTGTTTGCCCCGCCGTCGCCGTCGCCGTCGTCGCTATCGTCGCCTGCCTCGGCCGCCGGCCTGGCGGGCGCGATGGACGAGGGCATGCCGCGCCCTGCGCCTGCGGTGGCGCCGGAAAAGTTCGGCGCCCCGGTGCCGGTGAAGATCGAGCAGCAGGTGACGTCCGTGGTGCCGTCCGAGCGCGCGGTGAAGGAGCGCCAGGGCGCGCTGTTCCAGGATTCGCGCCCGGGCGACCTGCCGCCGCTGTCCCTGCTGGACGATGCGCCGCCGTCGCAGGAAACCGTGGCGGTGGAAACGCTGGAGTTCACCAGCCGCCTGATCGAGAAGAAGCTGTCGGACTTCGGCGTGGAAGCGCGCGTGGTGGCCGCCTATCCCGGCCCGGTGGTCACGCGCTACGAAATCGAGCCCGCCACGGGCGTGAAGGGTTCGCAGATCGTGAACCTGGCGCGCGACCTGGCGCGTTCGCTGTCGCTGACCTCGATCCGCGTGGTGGAAACCATTCCGGGCAAGAATTACATGGCGCTGGAGCTGCCGAACCCCAAGCGCCAGATCGTGCGCCTGAGCGAGATTGTCGGCTCCAAGGTCTACCACGACAACGCATCCTCGCTGACCGTGGCGCTGGGCAAGGATATCGCCGGCAAGCCGGTGGTGGCCGACCTGGCCAAGATGCCGCACTTGCTGGTGGCCGGTACGACCGGTTCGGGTAAATCGGTGGGTATCAACGCCACCATTCTGTCGCTGCTGTACAAGTCCGACCCGGCCGACGTGCGCATGATCCTGATCGACCCGAAGATGCTGGAAATGTCGGTGTACGAAGGCATTCCGCACCTGCTGGCGCCGGTGGTCACCGATATGCGCCAGGCCGGTCATGCGCTGAACTGGGCCGTGAACGAGATGGAGCGCCGCTACAAGCTCATGTCCAAGCTGGGCGTGCGCAACCTGGCCGGCTACAACGCCAAGATCGCCGAGGCGGCCAAGCGCGAGGAGCACATCCCGAATCCGTTCAGCATCACACCGGATTCGCCGGAGCCGCTGGACAAGCTGCCCACCATCGTCATCATCATCGACGAGCTGGCCGACCTGATGATGGTGGTCGGCAAGAAGGTGGAAGAACTGATCGCCCGTATCGCCCAGAAAGCCCGTGCCGCAGGCCTGCACTTGATTCTGGCGACGCAGCGCCCATCTGTAGACGTGATTACCGGCCTGATCAAGGCCAACATCCCGACCCGTATCGCGTTCCAGGTGTCGTCCAAGATCGACTCGCGCACCATCCTGGACCAGATGGGCGCGGAAACGCTGCTGGGCATGGGCGACATGCTCTACATGCCGCCTGGAACCGGCTTGCCGGTGCGGGTGCACGGCGCCTTTGTGTCGGACGACGAAGTGCACCGCGTGGTGAAACATTTGAAACTGCAGGGTGAGCCGAACTATATCGAGGGCATCCTGGAAGGCGGCACGCTGGAGGGCGAGGGCGGCGGCGAAGGCGGCAGCGGTGGCGGCGAGGGCGGCGGCGAAGCCGACCCGATGTATGACCAGGCCGTCCAGGTGGTGCTGAAAAACCGCCGTGCCTCGATCTCGCTGGTGCAGCGCCACTTGCGCATCGGCTACAACCGCGCGGCGCGCCTGCTGGAACAGATGGAACAGAGCGGCGTGGTATCGCCCATGCAGTCGAACGGCAACCGCGACATCCTGGTGCCGGCCGCCAGCGCTGAATAAAGGACACAGCATGACTCAACTGAAGAAAATCGCAGCATCGATGGGTATGGCTGCAGCGGCGGCAGCAGCGGCCTCCCTGCTGCTGGCTGGCGCGGCCCAGGCCGCGGCGCTGGACCAGTTCAAGACCTTCGTCTCCAGCACCAAGTCGGCGCGCGGCGAATTCACGCAGCGTCAGGTGAAGGCAGGCAAGAGCTCCAACACCGCCAGCGGCACGTTCGAGTTCGCCCGCCCCGGCAAGTTCATCTGGACCTACCTGAAGCCCTACGACCAGCTGTTGCAGGCCGACGGCGAACAGCTCTACATCTACGACAAGGACCTGAACCAGGTCACCGTGAAGAAGCTGGGCAACGCGCTGGGTTCGTCGCCGGCTGCCATCCTGTTCGGCAGCAATGACCTGGAAAAGAACTTCACGCTGTCCGAAGCGGGCACGCGCGACGGCCTGGAGTGGCTGAAAGCCGTGCCCAAGACCCAGGACACAACGTTCGAGCAGATCACCATTGGCCTGCGCAACGGCACGCCGGAAGCGATGGAGCTGAAGGATAACTTCGGCTCAACCTCCGTGCTCACGTTCGGCAAGTTCGAGAAGAACCCGCAAGTGAGCGCGACGCACTACAAGTTCGTGATGCCGAAGGGCGTGGAAATTTCGCAGCAATAAGGATGGAAACGGGCCGCCCGCTTGCGCGCGCGCAAACGCCGCGCGCGCCGCTGCCGCTACAGTAAAGCATGATGGACGACCTTTTCAAAACCGAACCCCGCCCGCCGCTGGCCGAAGCACTGCGCCCAAAAACCATGGACGAAGTGATCGGCCAGCAGCACCTGCTGGGCGAGGGCAAGCCGCTGCGCCTGGCCTTCCAGGCCGGCAAGCCGCATTCCATGATCCTGTGGGGGCCGCCCGGCGTCGGCAAGACCACGCTGGCGCGCCTGACCGCCAACGCCTTCGACGCCGAGTTCATCGCGCTGTCGGCCGTGTTCGCGGGCGTAAAGGACATCCGCGCCGCCATGGAACAGGCCCAGCAGAACCTGGACCGGCACGGCAAGCACACCTTGCTGTTCGTGGACGAGATTCACCGCTTCAACAAATCGCAGCAGGACGCCTTGCTGCCGTTCGTGGAGTCCGGCCTGGTCACTTTCATCGGCGCCACCACCGAGAACCCCAGCTTCGAGGTGAACTCGGCGCTGCTGTCGCGCGCGCAGGTCTACGTGCTGAAGTCGCTCACCGAGGACGAGATGCGCCAGCTGCTGCTGAAGGCGCAGAAGGAAGCCCTGCCGCACCTGACATTCGAGGACGCCGCCGCCGACACACTGATCGGCTACGCCGACGGCGACGCGCGCCGTTTCCTGAACCTGCTGGAGCAGGCCGACAACGCGGCATCATCGGGCGGCATCCGGAAGATCGACGCCAAGTTCGTCGAGAACGCCATGACCCTGAACGCGCGCCGCTTCGACAAGGGCGGCGACAACTTCTACGATCAGATTTCCGCCCTGCACAAGTCGGTGCGCGGCTCCAATCCGGACGGCGCGCTGTACTGGTTCTGCCGCATGATCGATGGCGGCGCCGACCCGCGCTACCTGTCGCGCCGCATCGTGCGCATGGCCTGGGAAGACATCGGCCTGGCCGATCCGCGCGCGCTCACCATGGCCAACGACGCTGCCGCCACCTATGAACGGCTGGGCTCACCCGAAGGCGAGCTGGCGCTGGGCCAGGCCGTGATCTACCTGGCTGTCGCAGCCAAGAGCAATGCCGGCTACAACGCTTTCAACCAGGCCATGGCATTCGTCAAGCGTGACAAGTCGCGCGAAGTGCCGGTGCACCTGCGCAACGCACCTACCAAGCTGATGAAAGAGCTGGGCTACGGCCACGAGTACCGTTACGCGCATGACGAGCCGCACGCCTACGCGGCCGGCGAAACCTATCTGCCGGACGGCATGGCCGAGCCCGGATGGTACCAGCCCGTCCCGCGTGGACTGGAAAGCAAGATCGCCGACAAGCTGGCTTTCCTGCGCGGCCTGGACGACGAGGCCCGCAAAGGCTGAGCTGGCGCGCTTCCGATTGAATCGTGTACTGGACCTCTCCGGCGCAGGTGCTATGCTGAATGCACAGGCAGTGTTCATTCACCATATCACCTAAAGGGAGGAAATTATGGCTAGCAACCTTACCCGTTTCAGCCCCTTCGGCGACCTTGCCCGCTTTGATCCATTCCGTGACATCGAACGCTTCTTCGACGAGGTCGACCGCCCCTATGGCAGCACCGACCAGACGCGCAGCATGCGCATGGATGTGCACGAGACGGATCAGGCTTATACGGTCAGGGCGGAGATGCCCGGTTTTGAAAAGCAGGACATCAATGTCTCGATCGACGGCCACACGGTCACCATTCGTGCCAAGCGCGACGAGCAGAAGAAGGATCCGCAGAGCGGCACCATGATGCGCAGCGAGCGCTTCCACGGCGAGCAGTACCGCAGCTTCACCCTGCCGCAGGAAGTGGACGACCAGAAGGCCACTGCCACGTGCAAGAACGGCATCCTTGAGTTGACCCTGCCCAAGAAAGTGGGCGGGCACGGCCGGCAGTTGCAAATCCAGTAGTGCCTGGCAACAGGTGGACGCGGGCGGCCTGGCCGGCGCGTCCACTAGGCGCGTTCGATCGCGCACGGCGGGTACACCTGCTCGTAACGCCGCCTGCCGTCTTCCCAGACGCAAAACACGCCCGGTGCAGGGCCGTCCATGAACGGATAGGCCTCGACGGTCCCCACAACGGTGACGTCGGGGCCGCCGCATTTCAGCCGGACCACGTCCCCGTCGCCGAATCCCGTTTTGTCCACGCCATCGGCCAGGAAAGGGCAGCCCGTGCGCTTGTTGACGGCATCCAGCCGGGCGCCCAGATGCGTTGCCAGCACCTGCTGGTAGAGCCAATATTCCGCCTTCGCCGCCGGGGTTGCGTGCCCCGACCTGACTTCCACCAGAAAGCGCGATTCGGCCGCTGTGAGCCCCGCCAGCACATCGTTTCCGTCGGCATCCACCACCAGCGCGCCAAGCTGCATCAGGAAGTGTCGCTCCTCTTCTGGAAGGTTGAGCATAGCCCCTCCGCCGTGACTGAGGCTTGATATTGTACGCGCCGGGGACAAGGGCAGCGCCCGTCTGGCATGTGTGTCATTTATGCAATACTTACCTTGGGTACGCATAGATTGTATACAAAATCGGTTGACAACTTTTTCAGCACTCGGCATCATCAATCACATAGAACGCTGCCACAGAGCCGCGTGTAAGCATCCCAGTGGCGTGTCCAAAAGACGCGCCATCCCGCCCCAAGTACGACCTCGCCACGATAAAAACAGACGCCACGATCTGCGCGGAGAGGCATGCCGGATAGCACCGGAACAAGTAGTTCACGACATAACATCAATGATGGAGACACACATGAACAACCTGCTATTCCAAGTGGACGACCGTCCGCCGCTGATCACCACCACCCTGCTGGCCGCCCAGCACATGCTCGCTGCCCTGGGCGGCATCATCGCCGTGCCGCTGGTGGTCGGCGCCGTCCTCAAACTGCCGGCCGACCAGATTGTCGCCCTGATCAATGCCGCGCTGCTCGGCTCGGGCATCGTGACCATCATCCAGTGCAAGGGCGTCGGCCCGATCGGCATCCGCCTGCCCTGCGTGATGGGCACCAGCTTCGCCTTTGTCGGCGCAGCCATCAGCATCGGCCTGGAACACGGCGTGCCCGGCATCCTCGGCTCCTCGCTGGCCGGCTCGGTGGTGATGATCGTCGGCTCCTGCTTCATGCCGCAAATCCGCAAACTGTTCCCGCACGCTGTGACCGCGGTGGTGGTCACCATGATCGGCCTGTCGCTGGTGCCGGTCGCCATCGACTGGGCCGCCGGCGGCAAGGGCGCGGGTGCGCACTACGGCGACCCGGTCAACCTGGGCATCGCGCTGTTCGTGCTGGTGACTGTGATCGCGCTGGTCCAATTCGGCAAAGGCATCTTCTCCGCCGCCGCCGTGGTGCTGGGCATGTTCGTCGGCTACCTGGCCTGCGTGGCCATGGGCCTGGTGGACTTCTCGTCGGTGCAGAAGGCCGCCGCGTTCTCGGTGCCGCAGCCCTTCGCCTACGGCATGAGCTTCCCGCTCAGCGGCATCGTCGCCATGGGCGTGGCCTATGTGGTCACCATGGTGGAAACCACCGGCACCTTCATGGCGCTCGGCTCGGCCACCAACACCAAGATGCGCGGCAAGACGCTGGCGCGCGGCGTCCTGTGCGACGGCGTGGGTTCGGCTTGCGTGGCCATGCTGGGCAGCCCGCCGGTATCGACTTTCGCGCAGAACGTGGGCGTGATCTCGCTGACCGGCGTGGCCAGCCGCCACGTGGTGGCCCTCACCGGCGTGATGCTGGCGCTGGCCGGCCTGTTCCCGGTTCTGGGCGCCGTGGTGGTCACCATTCCGCAGCCCGTGCTGGGCGGCGCCGGCCTGATGATGTTCGCCATGATCATCGCCGCAGGCGTGCAGATGCTGAGCAAAGTGGAGCACAACAAGCGCACCGGCCTGATCATCGCCGTCTCCATCGGCTGCGGCCTGGCGGTGTCGGTCCGTCCCGAACTGCTGACCAAGCTGCCCGCATTCGTGCAGGAGATCTTCGGCTCCGGCATCAGCACCGCCGCCATCGTGGCCGTGGCGATGAACCTGATCCTGCCCGAGCGTCCGGTTGAAGCCAGCGATGACGACGAAGAGGAGGTGCCCCAGCCCATGCTGGTAAAAAAGCTCGAAGCGGCTTAAGCTCTTAGCCGCCTTCCCGCAGTAAAGTCCGCGCCGGTGACGACCACCCGGCGCGGTTTTGACATTGTTTCCGCAGTGCCCGCGCATTGTTTCCGCAGTGTTTAATCATTCCTATGGACCTAAAAATGACTAAAACCCTCTTGATCAAGAATGCGCGCGTGGTGGTGACCATGGACGACGAGCGCCGTGAAATCGACAACGGCGCCGTCTTCGTGCGCGGCAACGTGATCGAACAGGTCGGCCTCAGCGCCGACCTGCCGCAGCACGCCGACGAAGTGATCGACGCCAGTGGCCAGGTAGTGATGCCGGGCCTGGTGAACACCCACCATCACATGTACCAGAGCCTTACGCGCGTGATCCCCACCGCGCAGAACGGCGAGTTGTTCAACTGGCTCACCAACCTGTACCCGATATGGGCCAACCTCACCAGCGAAATGGTGCACGTGTCCACGCTCACGGCCATGTCCGAGCTGATGCTGTCGGGCTGCACCACCAGCAGCGACCACCTCTACATCTACCCCAACAACTGCCGCCTGGACGACAGCATCGAGGCCGCGAAGAAGATCGGCATGCGCTTCCACGCCGCGCGCGGCTCCATGAGCGTGGGCCAGTCCAAGGGCGGCCTGCCGCCGGACCGCGTGGTGGAAGAGGAGGGCGCCATCCTGAAGGACACCCAGCGCCTGATCGAAACCTACCACGACGCCAGCCGCTACGCCATGCAGCGCATCGTGGTGGCGCCATGCTCGCCGTTCTCCGTGTCGCGCGATCTGATGAAGGAAGCGGCCGGCATGGCGCGCAGCTACGGCGTGTCGCTGCATACCCATCTGGCCGAGAACGTGAACGACATCGCCTACAGCCGCGAGAAGTTCAACATGACCCCGGCCGAATACGCCGAAGACTGCGGCTGGGTGGGCCACGACGTGTGGCATGCGCACTGCGTGCAGCTGGACGACGACGGCGTCTACATGTTCGCCAGGACCGGCACCGGCATCGCGCACTGCCCGTGCTCGAACATGCGGCTGGCCTCCGGCATCGCCCCGATCCGCAAGATGGTGGACGCCGGCGTGCCGGTGGGCCTGGGCGTGGACGGCTGCGCCTCGAACGACGCCGGCCACATGCTGGGCGAAGTACGCCAGGCCATGCTGCTGCAGCGTGTCGGCTTCGGTCCGGACGCGATGACCGCGCGCCAGGCGCTGGAACTGGCCACGCTGGGGGGGGCCAAGGTGCTCAACCGCGACGACATCGGCGCGCTCAAGCCCGGCATGGGGGCGGACATCATTACCTTCAAGCTGGATCAGATCGGATACGCCGGCGCACTGCACGACCCGGTGGCCGCGCTGGTATTCTGCACCCCGTCCAACGTCACGCACAGCATCATCAACGGCAAAGTGGTGGTGCGCGACGGGCTGCTGCAGACAGTGGACCTGCCGATCGTCATCGAGCGCCACAACTCGCTGGCGCACGAACTGGCGCTGGCCACCGGCACGCGCAAGGCAGCATAAATAAACGGCCGTTAATGCATCCGTAGGGCGGGTTAGCGCGCAGCGCGTAACCCGCCGCTACTTCAGCAGCGCCGCCACCAGATCCCTATCCGGCGCCGCCCCGCCCGAATCAAAGCGCAGCGCACCCTCCACGTGCAACAGATGCTCCAGCATCAGCCGCGCCGCCAGGTCCGCATCGCCCGCCTTGGCCGCATCCAGGAATTCCTGGTGCTCGTTGGACGAGCACACCGCATCCCGGTCCGACTGATACAGCATGGTGATGAGCGAACTGCGCGCCACCAGTTCGCTCAGCATCTCCTGCAGCACCTGGTTGCCCACCACGTTCGCCAGCAGCACATGGAAATCCCCCAGCAGCTGCGAGCGCACCTTATGGTCGCCCAGCGCCTCGCGTTCCATCTTCAAATGCCGCTCCAGCACCCTGAAATCGGCCGCCTTCGCCTTGGCCACGAACTCCCTGGCCAGCGCCGCCTCCAGGATGCGCCGCGCGGCGAAGATATCGCGCGACTCCTTCTCGCTCGGCTGGCTCACGAAAGCGCCCTTGTCGGGCACCATCTGGATCAGTTTATCTTTGGAGAGGATCAGCAGCGCGGCGCGGATTTTGGTGCGGCTGACCGAGTACAGGCGCGACA
Organism: Massilia sp. Root418; assembly: GCF_001425265.1. Lineage (GTDB taxonomy): Bacteria > Pseudomonadota > Gammaproteobacteria > Burkholderiales > Burkholderiaceae_D > Rugamonas. The sequence continues at coordinate 316,819 of NZ_LMEC01000026.1, read as the reverse complement.
AAGCCTCCTCGCGCAGCTTGGTCCCGGGCGGCAGCTTGCGTGCCGCGATGGCCTCCGCGATGTGGTTCGCGATATCGTTCGAGCTCGCGCCACTGCTCTGTTTTTCTTCGATGGCGACGATGGAGGTTTGCATGGAGCCGTAGCAGTAATCAATTACTCAATCATACATGGCCGGCTATTTATTGGCTATGATTGCTATTCTTTTGACAAGCAAGGGCGCGGCATGCAGCGGACATTCGTGGTTGACGGCATCGAAGTGCTGGTGGACGGGCCGTTGGAAGGCGAGGGTGGTCCGGCCACCGAGACCATCCTCATGCTGCACGGCTGGCCGGACACGCACCGACTGTGGGACGGCCAGGTGGCCGCGCTGAGCGGGCAATACCGCTGCGCGCGTTTCACGCTGCCCGGCTTCGACCTGGGCAAGCCGCGCCGGCCGTGCCCGCTGGACGAGATGACCTCGCTGATCGAGCGCATCGCGCGCCTGGCCAGTCCGGACCGGCCGGTGATTTTGATGCAGCACGACTGGGGCAGCATCTTCGGCACCGAATTCGCGCAAAGGCATCCGCAGCTGGTATCGCGCATCGTGGCGGTCGACGTGGGAGATGCGCTCACGCCCGAATACCGCGCCACGCTGGGCCTGGGCGCCAAGCTTGCCATCGCCAGCTACCAGCTGTGGCTCGCGCTGGCCTGGCGCATCGGCGGCAAGCTTGGGGATGGCATGTCGCGCAGGATGGCCAAGGCCATGCGCGTGCCGGTGGAGGCAGCCGACATCGGCAGCCAGATGAACTACCCGTACTACATCGCCTGGACCGGCGCCTACGGCTCGTACCGCCACGCCGCCACCAGCATGCCCGGCTGCCCCACGCTCTTCATCTACGGCAAGCGCAAGCCCTTCATGTTCCACTCCGGGGCATGGGCGGACAAGCTCAATGCCACACCCGGCAGCCGTGCCATCGGCATGGAAACCGGCCACTGGCCCATGCGCGAACAGGCGGCGGAATTCAACGCCGCCGTGCAAAACTGGCTGGCAGGCGGCTAGCCGGGGAAGTCCGCGCAGCGCGCCGGCTGCAAGCCCTGGCGCAAACGCATCATCGACTCCGCCAGGCGCGCGTGGCCCTCGCGCAGCACGCGCAGGCGCCAGCTTTGCGCCGGCGGCGCCGCCAGCCGGATCCGGCTGCTGCCGATCGCGTCCACCAGCGTCAAGCCGTCGTTCGGCACCACGAAGCGCTGGCCGGGGCGCAGCAGGAAATCCGTTGCCTGGCCATAGGCGGTAATCCACGTCACGCCGGAAATGGCCTCCACCACGCGGCCGCCGGCGTCCTCCAGGCGCAGCGGGGCGTCGCTGCTCAGTGTGTATTCGGCATAGGGCTGGGTACGGGATTTCATGGGGCTCTCCTGAAGATGATTGCAGCCTTCAGCATACCCACCGCGCGCCGGCCATAACAGATGCAGCAAACCGGAATTGTGATGTACACAGCGCCGGTTCGGCTAAACTGTGCTGGTCGAAATAACGCGCCGTTGTACCTGTGCCGCGCGGCGCGCGCTCGCCACAATGGAAGGATGTCCATGCAAACCAATCTGTACGAACAGCTGGCCGACGAACTTGGCGCCCACATCGCCGCCCGCGTGTTCGCGCCTGGCGACCGGCTGCCGTCCATCCGCCACCTGGCGCAGCAAAAGCGCCTGTCGGTCAGCACCGTGCTGCAGGCGCTGCGGCTGATGGAAGACCGCGGCCTGATCGAAGCGCGCCCGCAGGCGGGCTACTACGTGCGCCACCGTGCGCGCCTGCTGTCCGTGATGACGGACGCCGAGCACCTGAAAGAACCTGAATACGTCGGCATCACCAGCCTGCTGATGCGGATATTAAAAGAGAACGAAGCGCCCGGCATGCTGCAACTGGGCTCGGCCTGGCCGCCCGACGAGCTGCTGCCCATCAAGCGCATGCAGAAAACCGTCGCCGCCGTGGCGCGGCGCGAACCGGCGCTGCTGGCGCGCGTGAGCTGCTTCGAGACCAACGAACCCGCCTTCGTGCGCCAGATCATGCGGCGCGCGCTGGACTGGGGACGGCCGGACCCGGCCGAGATCGTCGTCACCAGCTCCTGCACCGAAGCGATCAGCCTGTGCCTGCGCGCGGTCGCCAAGCCGGGCGACACCATCGCCATCGAATCGGCTACCTACTTCGTGCTGCTGCAGCTGATAGAAAGCCTGGGCATGAAGGCGCTGGAAATCCCCACCCACCCCAAAACCGGCCCCTCGATCGACGCGCTGGAGCTGGCCTTCAATGCCGGGTTGGTGCAGGCGTGCCTGTTCGTCCCCAACGCCAACAACCCGCTAGGTTGCGTCATGCCCGAAGAGAACAAGAAGCGCCTGGCTGCGCTGCTGTCCCAGCACGACATTCCGCTGATCGAGGACGACATCTACCGCGACCTGTGCTTCACCGCCGAGCGGCCCTGGCCGGTGAAGGCCTATGACACCAGCGGCCACGTGCTGCTGTGCTCGTCGTTCTCGAAAGCCATCACGCCCGCCTCGCGCGTGGGCTACGTGGTGGCGGGGCGCTGGGCGCAGGAAGTGACGCTGCTGAAGATGGTATCGAGCGGCGCCACCAGCCAGTTCTTCCAGGCCGTGCTGGCGGACTTCCTCGCCGGTAGCAGTTATGAGCTCCAGGTGCGCAAGATGCGGCGCGCGCTGGCGCAGCGCATCTGCCGCATGTCCGACGCCGTAGCCGCCAGTTTTCCGCACGAATGCTCGATCTCCGAACCGCAGGGCGGCTTCGTCCTGTGGGTGCAGATGCCCGTGCAAGTGGACGCGCTCGCGCTGCACCGGGAGGCGATAGGGGAGGGAGTGGCCTTCATGCCGGGCCAGCTATTCTCCGCCAGCGGCAAGTTCAGCAACTGCCTGCGTCTCAACTGCGGCAACCCCTGGAGTCCCGCAGTCGAAAGCGCCATCACCCGCCTCGGCGCCCTCGTGCACCGCGCCGCCGCTACCCCCGCCTTCCGCGCCGCCTGACGCATTCCCACACCGTTCGGACAACGCCGACAGGCGAGCTGAGCCGCATTTCCCCCACTTCGGGGTCTGACCCCGAAGTGGGGGGGGAATGCGGCTCAGTTCGCGTCCTCGCCCGGCGGCGCCGGGTCAAAGTCAGCATATCCAGCCCTCTTTACCTGATTAACCCTACACGGATAAGCGCCATCCTATATGCGAGCTCTGCCGCATTCGGCCCACTTCGGGGTCTGACCCCGAAGTAGCGGGGAATGCGGCAGAGCTCGGCTTCGTTTTGGGGCTGGTTTTTGCGTTTCATCCCGCGTTTTCAGCGCTTCATCGCACGCCGGTGGAATGGCAGGGAGCCTTTAGGTACAGTTCAATCATCGCAAGACACAACGCAGTCCCCAACCACCAAGGAGCTTAAAATGAACGTACTGAAAAACATGGAAGTCATCTTCGCCGCCGCCGCTTCGCTGGCCCTCGTCACCAGCTATGCCACCGCGAGCGCCCCCGCGATCGAGGTGCCGGCCGCCGCCGTCGCCACTGTGGCAGCCGCCCCGGCCAAGATGCCCGTCGTCGTGGTTGCGGCCAAGCGCCTGACCGCAGCGGAGAAAGCTGCCCTGATCTGAAAACTCGAAGGAAGTGGCGTCATCTTGGTACAATTGCTCTCTTTCCGACATAGCGGCAACTCCCATGATAGACATCCAACTTCTCCGTAAAGATATTGACACCGTCGCAGCCCGCCTGGCGACGCGCAAGTTCCAGCTGGACGTGGCAGGTTTCAACGCCCTCGAAGCGGAACGCAAGGCGATCCAGATGCGCACCGAAGAACTGCAAAGCAAGCGCAATTCGCTGTCCAAGCAGATCGGTATGCTCAAGGGCAAAGGGGAAGACACCACCGCCGTGATGGCGGAAGTGGCCGGCCTGGGCGATGAGCTGAAGAACAATGAACAAGCATTGTCGGCCGTGCAGGCACGGATGAGCGATTTCATGCAGGCGGTGCCTAACCTGCCGCACGAATCGGTCCCGGTAGGCACGGACGAAAGCGGCAACGTCGAAGTGCGTAAAGTCGGCACGCCGCGCGCCTTCGATTTCGAAGTGAAGGACCACGTCGACGTGGGCGCGGTCCTGGGCCTGGACTTCGATACCGCCACCAAGCTGACCGGCTCGCGTTTCTCCGTCATGAAGGGCGGTATCGCCCGCCTGCACCGCGCGCTGGCGCAGTTCATGCTGAACACGCACACCGGCGAGCATGGCTATACCGAGTGCTACACGCCCTACATGGTCAACGCGGACTCCCTGCGCGGCACCGGCCAGCTGCCCAAGTTCGAAGCCGACCTGTTCTCGGTGAAGAAGGGAGGTGCCGAAGGCGAAGGCGAGACCTTCTACCTGATTCCGACCTCCGAAGTCTCGCTGACCAACATCGTGCGCGACGAGATCCTGGCCGCCGAGGCGCTGCCGGTGAAGATGACCGCCCACACCCCATGCTTCCGCTCCGAAGCCGGCAGCTATGGCCGCGACACGCGCGGCATGATCCGCCAGCACCAGTTCGACAAAGTGGAGCTGGTCCAGGCGGTGCATCCGGACACCTCGTACGACGTGCTGGAAGAAATGGTGGGCCACGCGGAGAAGATCCTGAAGGACCTCGGCCTGCCTTACCGCGTCATGAGCTTGTGCACCGGCGACATGGGCTTTGGCGCCACCAAGACCTACGACCTGGAAGTGTGGCTACCGGCGCAGAACACCTACCGCGAGATCTCGTCCCTGTCCAACTGCGAGGCCTTCCAGGCGCGCCGCATGCAGGCGCGTTTCCGCAACGCCCAAGGCAAGCCGGAACTGCTGCACACCCTGAACGGCTCCGGCCTGGCGGTCGGCCGCACCCTGGTCGCGGTACTGGAAAATTACCAGCAGGCCGACGGCTCCGTAGAGATCCCGGAAGTGCTGCGTCCCTACATGGGCGGACTGACATCGTTGAAGGCATAAAATAGTCCTTCCCTTTCTGCAAAGGCCTGCTATAATCTTGCCTTCTCGCAGCAGCTAGTGGGAAAACGGAGAGGTGGCAGAGTGGTCGAATGTACTTGACTCGAAATCAAGCGTAGGGGCGACCCTACCGTGGGTTCGAATCCCACCCTCTCCGCCACAACAAGCTGCTGTAGGAAATTGCCGTACCAGGAGAGGTGGCAGAGTGGTCGAATGTACTTGACTCGAAATCAAGCGTAGGGGCGACCCTACCGTGGGTTCGAATCCCACCCTCTCCGCCAGAAAAAGAAAAAAAGGGCTCCCCTGCGGGAGCCCTTTTTTACTTTTTCGGACGGAAAGGGTGGGATTCGAAGACGAAGCGCCCTAAGGGGCGCGGAGGCTCTCCGAATCGCCCATTCAGAAAGGGCTCCCCTGCGGGAGCCCTTTTTTACTTTTTCGGACGGAAAGGGTGGGATTCGAAGACGANAGGGGCGCGGAGGCTCTCCGAATCGCCCATTCAGAAAGGGCTCCCCTGCGGGAGCCCTTTTTTACTTTTTCGGACGGAAAGGGTGGGATTCGAAGACGAAGCGCCCTAAGGGGCGCGGAGGCTCTCCGAATCGCCCATTCAGAAAGGGCTCCCCTGCGGGAGCCCTTTTTTACTTTTTCGGACGGAAAGGGTGGGATTCGAAGACGTAGCGCCCTAAGGGGCGCGGAGGCTCTCCGAATCGCCCATTCAGAAAGGGCTCCCCTGCGGGAGCCCTTTTTTACTTTTTCGGACGGAAAGGGTGGGATTCGAAGACGGAGCGCCCTAAGGGGCGCGGAGGCTCTCCGAATCGCCCATTCTGCAGTGCGCCGTAAAAGCCAGCTATGCCCCCAGCAACGCCGACAGCCGCTTGGCAGCCCCCGAAACAGCATCTTCAATAATTCCCCGGTCCGCCGGACGCTCCCGCAGGCGAAAACCCGCCCCCGCCACACTAATCGCCGCCACCGCCTCCCCGGACGCATCAAACACCGGCGCCGCACAAGCATCAATCCCCGTCTCAAACGCCCCCAAACTCCAGCAACACTCCCGCGAAGCCGCCTCCAGCAGCATCCCCTCCGCCTCCTCAAACGTCACGCGCGCACCGCGCGGATCCCCCTGCGCCGCATCGTAAAGCGCGCGCCAGGATGCCCTCGGCAGCCGCGCCATCAGCACCCGTCCCGGCGCAATCAAATAGGCCGGAATCCTGCTCCCCGGCCGGATATTGCTCACCAGCGGCGTCTGCGGCACCTCCTTCACCAGATACACCGCGAACGGCCCATCCAGCTCCACCATATACCCCGACCAGCACACCTGCTTGCTCAGCAAGGACACCAGCCTGCGCCCATGCCCGATCAAATCATCCTGTCCCAGCGCATCCGCCGCCAGCCCCAAAAAGCGCACGCCGATCCGATGCCCGCCGTGCGGCAGCGCCTCCAGCATTCCCTCGTCCTCCAGCGTCGCCAGCAAGCGTGCCGCCGTGATCCGGTTCATCCCCACGTCCCGCGCCAGCGCGCTCAAATTCCCGGTCGCACCACCGCCCGCCACATAGGCCAGCAAGCTGAACGCCCGCGCGACCGCCCCGCCTTTCAACTCATCATCCGCCATATATCCTCCAATCTGTTCATATTTGAACATATTGAACAAAAAAAGCACAGCAAAAAAGACCATTGCTATAGTCAATCACCTTCCAACCCCAAGCGGAGACAACACATGAGCAAACTCACCATCGGCATCGCCGGCGCCGGCATAGGCGGCCTGGCCGCAGCCATCGCACTGCGTGAAATGGGCCACGACGTCGTGGTCTTCGAGCAAACCAAGCAATTCCTGCGAGTCGGCGCCGACATCAACCTCACGCCCAACGCGGTGCGCGCGCTGGACGGCCTCGGCCTGGGCATCCCCGAAAACGTGCGCCGCACCGCAGCCCGCCCCACGCACCGCATCAGCCGCACCTGGGACAGCGGCGAGGAAACCTCGCGCCTGGCAATGGGCGACACGGCGGAACGACAATACGGCGCGCCGCAACTGACCATCCACCGCGCCGACCTGCTGGCAGCGCTGGCTGCGGCTTTCCCGGCCGAGCAGGTCCTGTTCGGCAAACACGTCAGCGAGATCAGCGCGCTGGAGCAGGGCGCCGCCGTCTCCTTCGGCGACGGCAGCCGCCACGCGCTGGACCTGCTGGTCGGCGCCGACGGCATCCATTCCGCCGTGCGCAGCGTCATGTTCGGCCAGGAGCAGCCGCGCTTCACCGGTGTGGTGGCCTACCGCGCCGTGGTCCCGGCCGAGCGCCTGGCCGGCATTCCCAATCTGCAGGCGTTCACCAAATGGTGGGGACCCACGCCGGAAAGCCAGATCGTCACGTTCCCGCTCAACGCCGGCAAGGACATCTTTATCTTCGCCACCACCGCGCAGGACAGCTGGCACCTCGAATCCTGGACCACGCAAGGCAGCGTGCAGGAACTGCGCGACAGCTACGCCGGCTTCCACCCGCACGCGCGCGCTTTGCTCGATGCGTGCGACGAAGTGCTCAAGACCGCACTGTACGAACGCGACCCGCTGCCCGCATGGTCCAAGGGCCACATGGTGGTGCTGGGCGACGCCGCGCACCCGATGATGCCCTTCATGGCGCAGGGCGCCGGCATGGCCATTGAAGACGGCGTCGTGCTGGCCTGTGTCTTGCGCAATGTGGGAGACGCCGGCGGCATCCCCGCCGCCTTGCGCCGCTTTGAAGAATTGCGTATCGAACGCGCGTCCAAAATCCAGCTCGGCTCGCGCGGCAACAACTGGCTGCGCGAAGGTGGCAATGCGGACTGGGTGTACGGCTACGACGCCTGGAAGGTGGCGCTGTGACAGTGAAGCGGGGTGCTTCGCGGGGGGCTTCGCTATAATCCGAAGCACCGCCTTTGAAAGTGCAAGATGACACACACCCAGCAAGACCCCCGCCAGCCCGACATCCCCCGCGCCCTGCGCGCCGCCGCCCGCGTGCAGGCGATAGAACCGTTCCGCGTCATGGAAATCATGAAAGCGGCCAGCGCGGCGGCCAAAGCCGGCGTCGACGTCATCAGCATGAGCGTCGGCGAGCCGGACTTCACGGCGCCCGAACTGGTCACGGAGGCGGCCGTGCGCGCAATCCGCGGCGGCGCCACGCAGTACACGGACGCCCTCGGCCTGCCCGCGCTGCGCGAAGCCATCGCCGGCCACTACCGCAGTGCCTTCGGCCTGGAGATCGACCCGCGCCGCGTTATCGTCACGGCCGGCGCGTCGGCCGGGCTGCTGCTGGCATGCGCCGCGCTGGTGTGCGAGGGCGACGAAGTGCTCATGCCCGACCCCAGCTACCCCTGCAACCGCCATTTCGTCTCCGCCTTCGGCGGCAAGGCGGTCCTGGTGCCGTGCGGCGCCGGACAGCGCTACCAGCTGACGGCGGAACTGGCGGCGCAGCGCTGGAGCGAACGGACCCGCGGCGTGATCGTGGCTTCGCCATCCAACCCGACCGGCACCTCGCTGACCGTCGGGCAGATGCGGGACTTGCTGGTCGAGGTGCGCGCGCGCGAACGCTTCGCCATCGTCGATGAGATCTACCAGGGCCTGTCCTATGACCATGCGCCGCACAGTGCGCTGGGCCTGGACGACCAGGTCATTACCGTCAACAGCTTCTCGAAGTACTTCAACATGACAGGCTGGCGCCTCGGCTGGCTGGTTGTGCCCGAGCAGCTGGTGAGCGTGATCGAAAAGCTGGCGCAGAACCTGTTCATCTGTCCCTCCACGGTGGCGCAGCACGCCGCGCTGGCCTGTTTCCACCCGGACTCCATCGCCGTGTACGAGCAGCGCCGCCTGGAATTCAAGCGCCGCCGCGACTTCTTTGTGCCGGCCCTGCGCCAGCTGGGCTTCGGCGTCCCGGTGATGCCGGACGGTGCGTTCTATGTGTACGCCGATTGCCGCGGCGTGGCCCATCCGGCCAGCGGCGACAGTTCGGCCTTCGTCATGGCGGTACTGCGGGAAGCCGGCGTGGCCTTCGTGCCGGGGGATGATTTCGGCGTGGCGGCGCCGCACCGCCATGTGCGCTTCTCGTATGCCACCGCCTATGGCCGCATCGAGGAGGCCGTGCACCGGATGGGGCGGCTGTTGCAGGCGAACGGCTGAGCGAAGGCTAGTCGCCGCCTGCCGCGTTGGGCGCCACGATGCCCCAGCGCGTCATCTTGCGGTAGATGGTGGCGCGCGAGATGCCCAGCTGCTGGGCCGCGCGCGTGACGTTCCAGCGCTGCTTGCGCAGCTCGCGCAGCAGCACGCTGCGCTCGTCGCCCGGGGCGCTGCATTCCGCATCCTGCGCCTGTGCCGGCGCCGGCAGCGCGTGGCCCGAGGGGCCTTGCGCGGCGTCGCGCAGGTCCGCAGGCAAGTCAAGCAGCTCGATATGATCGTGCTCGCACAGCGCCACGGCCGCGCGCAGGGCGTTGATGAGCTGCCGCAGATTGCCCGGCCACCGGTAGGCCAGCAGGGCCCGCAGTGCTTCCGCCGACATCGTCACCTGGCCCCGGCCGGTCTCCGCCGCAACCCGGGCCAGCACGCTGTGCATCAAGGTCGAGATGTCGGCGCGCTCGCGCAGCGCAGCCAGGTGGATCTTCATGCCGTTCAGGCGGTAGTACAGGTCCTCCCTGAACTGGCCCGCCATCACCTGGTCCAGCAGGTTGCGGTGGGTGGCGCAGATGATCTGCACGTCCACTGGCACCGCTTTTTCCGCGCCCAGCGGCACGATCTCTTTTTCCGCCAGCACGCGTAGCAGGCGGGTCTGCATTTGCAAGGGCATGTCCCCGATCTCGTCCAGGAACAGCGTGCCCCGGTGCGCCTGCAGCAGCTTGCCGCGCATGCCCTTGGCACGCGCACCGGTGAAGGCGCCTTCGGCATAGCCGAACAATTCGCTCTCGATCAGCGACTCCGGTATCGCCGCGCAGTTCAGCGCCACGAATGGCTGTTCGGCGCGCTCGCTGGCATGGTGGATGGCGTTGGCGAACACCTCCTTGCCGGTGCCGGTCTCTCCCTGCAGCATGATGGCGATGCCCTTGTCGATCACGCGCCGGATGATGGCCACGTTGCGCTTCATCTGCGCGTCCTCGCCCGCCAGCTCTTCCAGCGTGAGTAACGTGGACACCGAAGGATGGCTGGAGCGTGCGCTGCGCGAAGGCTGTACGCACAGCGTGCGGCCGCTGGGCGCGCGCATCAGCGCATAGTACTGGCGCCCGCTGTGCAGGGCGCGCAAGGCCAGGGTTTCGCGGTGCTGCGCGCCGGAGGATGCCAGCAGCGTTTCCAGGCGCGCATCGAACACCTGGTCCACGCTGCGGCCCAGCAAAGCCTGTTCCGCACCCTGCAAGGCCTGTTGCACATTGCGGTTGACGGCGATGATGCGGCCCAGGTGGTCGAGCGCGATCAGGCCGTCCGTCACCACCTCGGCAAATTCGCGGCGCCGGCTCAGGCGGATGATCCAGTGGTCCTCGAACTTTTTGAGGAAGTGCGCGTTCTCTATCATCTTGGCCGATACCGACACCAGTTGCAGCATCAGCGCCTGGCTGCGCTTGTCGTCCGGCGAGGACAGCGCTGACGCGTCCAGCACCGCCAGCAGGCTGCCGTCGGTATCGAGAATGGGCGAAGCGCTGCAGGTTAGGGTGGTGTTGGTCGAGCGGAAGTGCTCGGCCTGGTGCACGGTCAATGCGCTTTGGTCGGCGATGCAGGCGCCCACGGCGCACGTGCCTTCCTCCTCTTCGGACCAGCAGGCGCCGAGGTACAGGCCCGCGCGCCGCAGCTCGCGCTTTTGCAGCGCGTCGGCCTTGAAGTCCACCGTCACGCCCTGGCAGTCGGTCAGCAGCACCACATAGCCGGCGCTGCGCACCTGGTTGAACAGGTATTCCACCCCGCCGCGCGCGATCTGCATCATCGGTTCCATCGGGTCCTGGTGGTCGCGCAGCTGGCCCCCGGCCAGCACGCGCGGCGCCTGGCGGCGCCCCGGGTCAAGCTTGTACTGGCCCAGCGAGCGGCGCCAGGAGCGCACGATCAGCGGGTCGGCGTCGGCGCGGGCAATGCCGCGCGAACGCAGTAATGCCAGGTCTTCATCGACGGTGGCAAAGGTACTCATGGCAGGTCTCCGTTCCCCGGTTTGGACCAGGATATTGATTTGATATAGACCATGCTAGCAAGCGCAGTGCCACCCTGCAAGCGCGCCTTGCGCAGGGGCGCGGGCCGCCGGCGGTGAGACAACTGTCTCACTTTTCGTCTCTTTGGAGCAGCTGTCGCGTGCCACAGGCGGCGCGCCAGACGCGCAGCACGGCCTGCGCATGCTGGTGCGATTTTTGCAAAGGCAGCTTGCGCCCCGCCATCCGGCGCGGCGCCGACCACATAAAAAATCCAAGGAGATTGGCATGAAATACAACAAACTACTGCGCTCGGCGCTGCTGGCGCTGGCTTTGCCGCTGACGTTGGCGCCCGGCGCGCAGGCAGGCACCCTGCCGGGCATGCGCGGTTCGGACCACCTTGGCATCACGGTGCCGAACATGGCCGACGCAGTGGACTTCTTCGTCAAGGTGATAGGCTGCGACGCCTCGTTCGACCTGGGCGCATTCAAGTTCGACGACGACTGGATGCAGGTGCACCTGAACGTGGACCCGCGCGCCGAGATCAAGCGCTTCCGCATGGTCCGCTGCGGCTACGGCACCAACCTGGAGATCTTCGAGTACGGCGCGCCCAAACAGGCGCCGCGCCCGCCGCAAAACAGCGACGTGGGCGGCCACCACCTTGCCTTCTACGTGGACGACATGGACAAAGCAGTGGCCTTCCTGAAGGCGAGCGGCGTGAAGGTGCTGGGTGACCCCAGCACCTTCAAGGAAGGCCCGGCCGCCGGCCTGACCTGGGTCTACTTCCTGGCACCGTGGGGCATGCAGCTGGAACTGGTCAGCTATCCCAAGGGACGCGCCTACGAGAAGGGCGCCAGGCGCCTGCTGTGGGACCCGCGCGCGCCGGCGAAATAGCCATGGGCCGCAGCGCCTGTACGGCCGCGCTGCGCGCCTGCCTGGCGCTGCTGCTGGCCTGGACCGCCGCTGCGGCGGCCCATCCATCGTCGGACCGCCTGGTGCGTGTGGTCCACTTCGAGCCGCGCACGGACGGCCTGGCCGCCTACGTCCGGCTGTCGTTGCCGCTGCTGCCGCAGTCTGGCGGCGTGCGCTACGACAGCGTCGAGAGCGGCCGCCTGTTCCACTATCTCGACACGGCCGCCGCGCAGGCAAGGCTGGAACAGCTGGGGCGGCTGCTGGCGGACAGCCACCGGCTTGGGGCCGGCGGCCAGGCGGTGGCGGCGCGGGTGCTGGCGGTGCGCGTCCGCAGGCGCGGCCAAGTGCCGCCGTTCACCACGCTGGACCAGGCGCGCCGCGCGGCGCACGCGGTGATGCCCGACATGCAAGGCGGTGAGCCTACCGAAACGCGCCACGTGCTGGTGGACGCCGAGCTGCTGTATCCCGTTGCGCGCGGCGCGGCAGGCTACCCGCCGCTGTCATTCTGCAGCCTGGGCGGGCCTGAACCCGGCAGCCTGGCTGACATAGCCAACATCCTGTTCTTCCACCAGGACGGCGCGCTGCGCACTTATGCGGTGGGCGGCACACTGGCAGTGCCGGTGCAGCTGAACCCATCGCTGGCCGGCGCCGCGCGCATGTTCCTGCTGGCCGGCTCCGAGCACATCCTGCAAGGCTGGGACCATCTGCTGTTCGTCCTGTGCCTGGTGCTGGGGCCATTGCAGCTGAAACCCATCGCGTTGCGCATCACCGCATTCAGCATTGGCCACTCTCTGTCGCTGGGCGCCGGCCTGTTCGGCTGGATGCCGGCAGGCGCATGGTTCCCGCCGTGGGTGGAAGTGACGATCGCGCTGTCGCTGCTGGGCGCCGCCTTGTCGGCGCTGCGTGCAGACCGCAGCGCACGGCCGCAGCCTCTGATGCCGATGCCGATGCCGGCGCTGGCCGCCGTGGCGGCGGTGGGGCTGGTGCACGGCTTCGGCCTGGCGTTCGGCCTGCGCGAACTGCTGGCCGACAGCAGCGTGCCGCCGCTGGCCACACTGCTGTTCTTCAACCTCGGCGTGGAAGCGGGCCAATTGCTGGTTGCTTCCGCCGCGTGGCTGGCGCTGCGCGGATTGCAGGCCTGGCGTAGCGGCTGGGCTGCACGCACGCAAACCGGCATCGCCTTCGGCTGCACGGCGGTGTCCCTGTTCTGGCTCGCCGGTCGCTTCGTCGCGGCGATGCCCGCTCCCTAGGCGGCTTCCCGCGACAGCTGTCGCCGCCAATGAGACAGCTGCTGTGCCAACTGTCGCGCAAACGCCCGGTAACGGCGGGCTGTATCGCCCGCAAGCGCGGTTTTTCGCCTGGCATGGTTGTTGCGGAATACCTGCCAAGAGCGCGTAGCCCGGCGCGCGCTTCCGACAGAGACAAATTACAGGAGGAGTAAATGGAACACACGTCAGAGCAGCTGATCTGGATGTATCAGACCATGATCGCGATTCGTGAATTCGAAGACACCATGGTCAAGGTCTACCTTGAGGGCAAGCTGCCGCCGAATATCCAGAAAGGCCTGGCCTTCGACATCGGCTCCGGTCCGGTACCCGGCGAGATGCACCTGGCGGCGGGGCAGGAGCCGGTGGCGGTGGGCGTGTGCGCCCACCTGCGCGCCGACGATACCGTGGTCGGCGCACACCGCTCGCACCATTTCGCCATCGCCAAGGGCGTGCGCTTGCCGGAGATGACGGCCGAGATGTTCGGCAAGGCCACCGGCCTGGGACGCGGCAAGGGCGGCCATATGCATCTGTTCGATCCGGCCGTGAAGTTCAGCTGCAGCGGCATCGTGGGCGCCAGCATGCCGCCGGCCTGCGGCGCCGCGCTGGCGGCCAAGAAGCGCGGCAGCGACGCGGTGGCGGTGGCCTTCTTCGGAGAAGGCGCCACCAACCAGGGCGCCTTCCATGAATCGATGAACCTGGCCGCGCTGTGGAAGCTGCCGGTGATCTTCATCTGCGAAGACAACAAGTATGCGATCTCGGTGGAGAAGGCCGATTCCACCGCCATCGCCAACAACTCCGACCGCGCCGCTGCCTACGGCATGCACGGCATCCTGGTCGAGCGCAACAGCGCGCTGGACGTGTTCGAAGCCGCCGGCGCCGCGGTGGCGCGCGCCCGGCGCGGCGAGGGCCCGACCCTGATCGAGGTGAAGACGGACCGCTACCACGGCCACTTCCAGGGCGACCCGGAGGTCTACCGCGCCAAGGGTGAAGCCGAGCAGGCGCGCAAGAACGACCCCATCCCGCAACTGGCGGCCTTCCTGCGCGCGCACGGCCTGCTGGACGACGCCACCGAGGCCGAACTGGTGGCCGGTGCCAAGTCCCGCGTGGCAGGTGCCTACGCCTTCGCCCGCAACAGTCCGGACCCAGCGCCCGAAGAGGCGCTGCAGCACGTTTTCTGCTGACCCCACAACCAAGGAGACCATCATTATGAGCAGCCCCACCAACACCAGCGCAGCGCGCCGCATGACGATGGCGCAGGCGATCGCCGAGGCCATCGCCCAGGAAATGCAGCAGGACCCCGAAGTATTCGTGCTGGGGGAGGACGTCGGCAAGTACGGCGGCATCTTCGGCGCCACCACGGGCCTGCTGGCCAGGTTCGGCAAGGACCGCATCATGGACACGCCGATTTCGGAAACCGCCTTCATCGGCGCGGCCATCGGCGCTGCGGCCGAGGGCATGCGCCCGATTGCGGAACTCATGTTCGTCGACTTCTTCGGCGTCTGCATGGACATGATCTACAACCACATGGCCAAGAACACCTATATGGCAGGCGGGAACATCAGCCTGCCGATGGTGCTGATGACAGGCATCGGCGGCGGCTACAACGACGCCGCCCAGCATTCCCAGTGCCTGTACGCCACCTTCGCCCACTTGCCGGGCATGAAGGTAGTGGTGCCGTCCAACGCCTACGACGCCAAGGGCCTGATGATCCAGTCCATCCGCGACAACAATCCGGTGGTGTTCATGTTCCACAAGGGGATCATGGGCCTGCCGTGGATGTCCTACTTCGAAGGCAGCACCAACGAGGTGCCCGAAGAAGCCTACGCCATCCCGTTCGGCCAGGCGCGCGTGGTGCGCGAAGGCACGGACCTCACCATCGTGACCTTGAGCCAGATGGTGCAGAAGGCCGTGCTGGCGGCCGCCGAACTGGCCGGCGAAGGCATCAGCGCGGAAGTGATCGACCTGCGCACCATCGTCCCGCTGGACCGCCAGGCCATCCTCGACTCGGTGCGCAAGACCGGCCGCCTGCTGATCGCCGACGAAGACTACCTGAGCTTCGGCCTGAGCGGCGAGATCGCCGCCATCGTGGCCGAGAACCTCGACAGCGTCACCCTGCGCGCGCCGGTCAAACGGCTGGCCGTGCCGGACGTGCCGATTCCTTACGCGCGCCCGCTGGAGCAGTTCGTCATTCCGCAGGTGGACGGCATCGTTGCCGCCGCGCGCCAACTCGTATCCGCAAACACCATTGAAAGGAAAGCAGCATGAGCGAAATCCATTTACCCCAGGACGCCTGGGAAGACGTCGAACCCGGCACCGAGGCCCTGCTGGAACAATGGCTGGTGAAGCCCGGTGACCGCGTGGCGGCCGGCCAGACGGTGGCCGTGGTGGTCATGGTCAAGACCAGCATCGAAGTGCCGGCGCCGGCGGACGGCGTGCTGGACCAGGTGCTGATCGAAGCCGACGCCACGGTTGCCCAGGGCAAGCCGCTGGCTACCTTGCGGGCGGCGTGATGAATGCCCACACCCCGGCCGTCGCGGTGGCCGATCAGGCGGCGCCGCCCCAGCTGGTGCCGCTCAAGGGCATACGCGGCAGCATCGCCCGCAACATGACGGCCGGCTGGCAGGCGCCGCGTGTGGCGCTCGGCATGGACGTGGACATGCGCCGCTGCCAGCTGCTGCGCGCCCGCCTGCAGGAGCGCGCCGGAACCGGCGTGCGCCTGAGCGTGATGCCCATCGTGCTGCGCGCGCTGGCGCTCACGCTGCGCAGCCATCCGGCGATGAACGCCCTGATGCGCGAAGGCGCCATTGAACGCATGCCGGGCATCCACCTGAACGTGGCGGTGGCGCTGGAAGAGGGCCTGGCCGTGCCCGTGATACGCGACGCCGACGCCAAGAGCATCGAGCAGATCGCGGCGGAAGCGGCGGCGCTGGCGGCCGGCGCGCGCGCCGGCACGCTGCCGGTCAAGGCTTACCAGGGCGGCACCTTCACGGTAAGCAGCCTGGGTGCGGCAGGCGTGGACTGGTTCACGCCCATCCTCAACCCGCCCCAGGTGGCCATCCTGGGCCTGGCGCGCGTGGCGGACCGGCCGGTGGTCCAGGGCGGCAAGCTGATGATCGCGCCGGCCACCACGCTGTCGCTGGTGTTCGACCACCGCGCGGTGGACGGCCATCCTGCCGCGCTGTTCCTGGGCGAGCTGAAAGCCCGCCTGGAAGCGGCCGAGGGGCTGTAGGTGTTCGCGCCGCTATGGAACGCGCCGCGCCAGCCCGCGCTGGCCAGCTGCCGCGAAGAGCAGGAGTGGAACGCGCGCCTGCTGGCCCAGCCGGCGGACGGCGCGGCCATGCAGCTGTGGCGCTACGGCGCGCCCGGCGTAGTGCTGGGCTGCGCGCAGCACGCCGCGCTGGACGAGGTGGCGCAGCGCGCGGCAGCCGCCGGCATGGAGGCGGTGGTGCGCCAGGCGGGCGGCGGCGCAGTGCTGGCCGGGCCGTGGATGCTGAGCGCCTCGGTGCTGCTACCGCAGGGCCATCCTCTGGCCTCCGGGCAGCTGGTGCACAGCTACCGCTGGCTGGGCGAGCTGTATGCGGGCGTGCTGCGCAGCCTGGGCGTGCCGGCCCATGCGCTCACGCCGGAGCAGGCGCGCACGCTGCAGCGACGGGCCGGCGCGGTGCAACTGGGCTGGGCCTGCTACGGCGGCTACTCGCCGTGGGAGGTGGTGGTGGGGCACCGGAAGATCGTCGGCCTGGCGCAGGTGCGGCGGCGCGGCAGCGTGCTGCTGGTGGCGGGGCTGCAGCTCGCGCAGCCGGACTGGCCGCTGCTCGCGCGGGCACTTGGCCGGCCTGCCGGGGACGCGGCGGCGCTGGCGGCCTGCAACACCTCGTGCGAGCAGGAAGCGGGCGGCGGCGACTGGCTTGACTCGGTGGCAGGCCCGCTGCGGCAGGCGCTGAGTTACGCGCTGTTCCACCTGCCGCAGGCGCAGGCGGAGGCTGCGGACGCGGCGGAAATTTACTGAAGCAGGCTACTTACAACAACTAAGGAGATGACATGGACAAGCAAAAAAGCGGCATGCGCGTGGTCGACAAGGCGGTGACGCTGACGCGGCGCGGCTTCCTCAAAGGCACAGGCCTGGCAGGGATAGGCGTGAGCGTGGTATCGGCCGGCGCGCTGCTGGCCAGTCCGGGCGCGGCGATGGCGCAGCAGTTCGAGGTGCTGGGCGGCGATACCGGCGCGGCGCTGCTGCGCATGGCGCGCGACATTTTCCCGCACGACAAGCTGGCCGACAAGTACTACCAGCACGCCATCCTGCCCTACGACGCGCAGGCGGCCAAGGACCCGGCGCTCAAGGCGCTGCTGGCCGACGGGGTGGCGCAGCTGAACCGGCGCGCGCGCCAGGCCCATGGCAAGGATTACGCAGCCGTGGCCGAGGAAGCGGACCGCGTGGCGCTGCTCAAGGAGATCGAGGCCACGCCGTTCTTCGCCAAGATCCACGGCGGCCTGGTCACGGGGCTGTACGACAACAAGGCGGTGTTCCCGCTGTTCGGCTATGAGGGATCGTCGTGGGAGAAGGGCGGTTACGTGAACCGGGGTTTCGACGATATCGATTGGATCTGACAACAAGAACGAGGAGACAAGCATGGCGATCAAATACAGCACCGGCGACCGCGACGTGGTCGTCGTCATCGGCTCGGGCGCGGGCGGCGGCACGCTGGCCAACGAGCTGGCCCAGCGCGGCGTCAAGGTGGTGATCCTGGAAGCGGGCAAGCACTACACGCAGGCCGATTTCGAGAACGACGAATGGGCGATGTTCAACAAGATATCCTGGCTCGACAAGCGCATCTCGGCGGGAGGCTGGCACCATACCAAGACCTATCCCAACCTGCCGGCGTGGATAGTAAAAGGCGTGGGCGGCTCCACCGTGCACTTCTCCGGCGTCGCGCTGCGCTTCCAGCCGCACGACTTCCAGACCCGCACCGTGTACGGCCAGGTGGAGGGCGCCAATGTGCTGGACTGGCCCATCACCTACAAGGACCTGGCGCCATACTACGACAAGGCGGAGAAGAAGATGGGCGTGGCCGGTACGGCCGCCAGCGGCTTGCCGCCGATGCCGGAGAATAATCACTACAAGGTGATGGCGGCGGGCGCCCGCAAGATCGGCTACAAGAAGATCGTGCGGCCGGTGGCATCCAACAGCAAGGCCAACGACGGCCGCCCCGCCTGCATGCAGATCGGCTTCTGCATGCAGGGCTGCAAAATCGGCGCCAAGTGGTCCACGCTGTACACGGAAATTCCGCGCGCGCTGGAGACCAACCGCGCCGAACTGCGCCAGCAGGCCATGGTGCTGCGCATCGAGCACGACAAGTCGGGCAAGGTATCCGGCGTGCTGTACGCGGACGCCAAGGGCAGGACCCAGCTGCAGAAGGCGCGCGTGGTGTGCGTGGCGGGCAATTCCATCGAGTCGCCGCGCCTGCTGCTCAATTCCGCCTCCAGCCTGTACCGCGACGGCCTGGCCAATTCCTCCGGCCAGGTGGGCAAGAACTATATGAACCACTCCACGGCGGCTGCGCTGGCGATCCACCGCAAGCCGGTGTATATGTACCGCGGCTTCGACATCGGCGCCGTGGTGGCGGACGAGGTGGACCTGGACACGCGGCGCGGCTTCAACGGCGGCTACTATCTCGAAGGCTTGGCGCTTGGCCTGCCCTACGCCGCAGCCTTCATGAATCCGGGCGGCTGGGGCAGGGATGTAACGTCGGCGCTGGATATGTATGACCACATGAGCTGCGTATGGGTGTGCGGCGAGGACATGGCGCGCGAGCAGAACAGCATCACGCTGCACCCCACCGAGAAGGACCAGTACGGCCTGCCGGTGCCCATCGTTACCAAGACCTACCACAGCAACGACGAAGCCATCGCCGCCCACGGCCTGCGCCAGTTCCGGCGCCTGTCCGAGGCCGTGGGCGCCACCCGCGTGATCGACATGCCGGCCTACCCGGCCAGCCACAACATGGGCACCAACCGCATGAGCGGCCTGGCGCGCGACGGCGTGGTGAACAAGTGGGGGCAGGCGCACGACATCAAGAACCTGTTCATTTCGGACGGCAGCCAGTTCACCTCCAGCTCCGCCGCCAACCCAACCTTGACCATCGTGGCACTGGCGATCCGGCAGGCCGAATACATCGCCGGCGCCATGAAACGCAAGGAAATCTGAAGCGCGCACAGAAGTACCCGAGGAAGTACCCAAGCACAAAAACTATAACTGGAGACAAGCATGAAACACAATATCAAGCGCCGTGCCACGGCGGCGGCACTCTGCTGCGCGTTCAGCGCGGGCGCGTCCGCCGGCGTGGGTTTCGACACGGCCGACGGCTGGAAGTACAGCACCGACGGCTGGGTCATCCTGCAAGCCCACAAGCAGAACGGCGACAGCCCGGACACCACGGGCTTCCGCATGAGTTCCGGCACCACGCCCAGCCTGATCGCCTTCAACGTCACTGCCCCCGCCGTGGACGGCATGACGCTGAGCAGCCGCGTCGGCCTGTACATCAATGCCCAGTCGGGCGAGGGCAATTTCCGCAATGCCGGCAACGTGGGCAACACCGGTTCCAAGGCGCTCGACCCGCGCGAGATCTGGGCCAAGCTGTCCGCACCGTGGGGCGAGCTGGTGTTTGGCAAGTCCTACAGCATCTACCAGGGCGAACCGGTACTGGCCGACGCTTCCGTGCTGGCGGGCGGGCTGACCGGCTACGACAACGTGAACACCACCAATGCGCTGGCGGCCACCTTCAACGCCGGCTATATGTACACCAACTTCAACGCCGGCCTGCGCTACAACTCGCCCCAGGCCGAGGCACTGACGTTCTCGGTGGGCGTCTACGATCCCAGCCAGGTGCGCAACGTGTTCGCCGGTTCCGGCGCGGACCGCACCAACTCGCCGCGCGTCGAGGGTGGCGTGTATTACCGCCACCAGGGCGGCGGCATGAAGCTCAAGGTCTACGGCGACTTCACCTGGCAGCGCGCCAGCCACTGCCTGACGGCGGCGGGGCTGGCCTGCCTGGACGACAAGGTGAGCACGCGCGGCCTGTCGGCCGGTGCCACGGCCGATGCGGGCCCCTTCAACGTGCACCTGTCCGGTTTCCGCGGCGAGGGCCTGGGCTCGGTGCTGATGCAGGACCTGGATGCGCTGGACGCCGACGGCCGCGCGCGCAAGAGCCGGGGCCTGTTCGGCCAGCTGGTGTACCGCCCCACGGCGGCGCTGTCGCTGCGCTACAGCTATGGCCGCACACGCATCGACGGCACGGCCGCCACCCTGGGCCACCTGGCGCAATCGCACATCGCCGGCGCCTACTACGCCGTGAACCGCTACCTGACCGTGTACGGCGAGCTGGCCAATTCGCGCTTCAGCTACAACCCCGTCTTCCAGCACCGCACCGACACGGACTACGCCACCGCCGGCGTCCGTTTCATGTGGTAAGCCGCCCATACCAAGAGGAGAAACGAACATGAACAAGCATCCACAGCGCCGCGCGCGCGCCATCGCCGCCTGCCTGGCCGCCGCCGGCGCCGCCGCCGTTTCCGCCATGCTGGCCGCCACGCCGCCCGCCCACGCAGTCGCGCCGCCCATGCCGGGACCGTCCGGCGGCGAGGCCGATCCGAACAACTGGACCCAGTACCACCGCACCTCGAACGCCTGGCGCTACTCGCCGCTGGAGCAGATCAACAAGGACAACGTCCAGCGCCTGAAGGCGGCCTGGATACACCAGCCGGGCGACATCACGGCCGGCCTGATCTCCACGCCGCTGGTGAAGGACGGCGTCATGTACTACGTGGCGCCCAACAACAACGTGTTCGCGCTGGACGCCGCCACCGGCCAGGCCATCTGGCACTACCAGCCCAAGCTGGCCGCCATCGCCAGCCAGAGCTTTTACGCCACGCTGAGCCGCAGCCTGACCATGGGCCACGGCCGCATCTACCTGGGCACGCTGGACGGGCGCTTCGTGGCCATCGATGAAAAGACCGGCAAGGAAGCCTGGTCCACCCAGCTGACCGACTTGAAGACCTGCTTCGGCTGCCTGTTCTCGTCCTCGCCCATCCTGGCCGGCGATGTGCTGATCGGCGGCAGTACCGGCGGCGACCAGCCGCAGCGCGGCAAGGTGTACGCCGTCAATGCGCTCACCGGCGAAAAGCTGTGGACCTTCGACACCATCAAGGACGATCCGAAAAGCTGGCCGGACGGCACCGGCCAGGTCGGCGGCGGCGGCGCGTGGCTGCCCGGCACCTACGACGCGGCTTCGGACACGGTATTCATCGGCACCAGCAATGCCGCGCCGGATTTCTATGGCGACGCGCGCAAGGGCGACAATCTGTACACCGCCAGCCTGCTGGCCATCGAACCAAAGACCGGCAAGCTGAAATGGCACCGCCAGGAGATCCCGCACGACACCTTCGACTACGACGCGGCCTACGAGGCGCTGATCGTGAAGAAGGACGGCAAGGACGTCATCGTCCACCTGAACAAGAGCGGCTTCGTATTCGTGATGGACAAGGCAAACGGCAAGCTGGAAAACGTGTGGCCACTGAGCCAGACCTATAACTTCGTGAAGACCATCGATCCCAAGACCGGGGAGCTGATCGGCCGCAAGGCCATGCCGGCCGGGCAGGAGACCTTGCTGTGTCCCTACCTGCTGGGCACGCGCAGCTGGAACCCCGGCGCCTACAGTCCGAAGACGGGGCTGTGGTACACCAACGCCATGGAAGTGTGCCAGAAGGTGGTGCCGGCCAAGCAGGAGACCAAGGGCATGGGCATCGCCAGCCTGTACCTGGGCGTGGACAAGCTGGAGGCGGTGCCGCCTCCGGACCGTCCCGCCGAGGGACGGCTGGACGCGCGCGACCCGCTCACGGGCAAGCTGAAATGGAGCGTGAGCTACGCCATCCCGGGCCTGGGCGGCGTGCTGGCCACCGGCGGCGGCCTGGTGTTCAACGGCGATCCGTTCGGCTATGTGCACGCCTACGATGCGGACGACGGCAAGGAACTGTGGAAGTTCCAGGCCGGTTCCGGCATCCGCGCCGGCATCATCAGCTACGCCGTCAACGGCAAGCAGTACATCGCGGTGCCGAGCGGCTGGGGGTCGCTGGCGCCGGGCTTCATGGCCAGCGCTTTCCCCAAGATCAAGGACCTGACCGGCGGCGCCGCAATGGTGGTATTCGCCCTGGACTAAGCCATTGCTAATCCGCTACTAAGCCACTGGAGACTGTCATGCACAACACCATCATCCCCATGCTGTTCCTGCTGTCCGGCCTGGCCTTGGCCGCGCCGCCGGCCGACTTCGACACGCCGGCCACTATCGCGGCGGGGCAGAAGCGTTTTAACCAGAATTGCGTGTACTGCCACGGCAACGCGGGTTCCGGCGGCAAGGGCGCACCGCTGCAGGGCCGCGACGACCTGCCGCCGCAATACCTGTTCGACACCATCAGCAACGGCAAGACGCGCGGCGCACTGCAGATGCCGCCATGGAAGGACGCGTTCTCTCCGCAGGAGATCTGGGAGCTGAGCGCCTACATCCATTCGCTGCGGGCGCGCACGCCGGCGCGCTAGGGCCTGCGGCCGGTGGCCTGGGGGCAAGCGCAAGAAGAGGAGCTCCCGCCGGGAGCTCCTTTTTAGCTATACTGGAGGGCACCCATTCCAGGAGCATCCATGAGCACCAACCAGCACCGCCGCCGCAACCTGCTGCGCACCGCAGCCGGCCTGTCACTGGGCGCCGCCTCGATCACGTCCGGTGCGCGCAATGCCGCCGGCCCCGCGCCGGGGACGGGTGACGTGCTCGCAGCCAGCTATGACGTTGCGCCCGACTTCATCAACCTAGAGAACGGCTACTACGGCGTCATGCCTACGCCCGTGGCCGATGACTTCAAGCGCAATATCGATTACCTCAACCGCTACAGCTCGCGTTTCCTGCGCCGCGAATTCGACCGCGACGGCATCGAGGCCATCCGCGCGCAGCTGGCGCGGCATGCCGGCGTGGCCACCGGTGAAATCGCCATCACGCGCGGCGCCACCGAATCGCTGCAAAACCTCATCAGCAATTACCGCCACGTCGGCGCCGGCGACACCGTCATGTACGGCAACCTCGATTACGACGCCATGCAGTACGCCATGAACGACCTGGCCCAGCGGCGCGGCGCGTCGGTGGCCGTGGTCCAGCTGCCCGAGCCGGCCAGCCGGCAGAACGTCATCGACGCCTACGAACGCGCCTTGCAGCAGCATCCGCGCACCCGGCTGCTGCTGCTCACCCACATCAGCCACCGCACCGGCCTGGTGATCCCGGTACTGGAGATCGTGAAGATCGCCAAACGCCGCAACGTGGACGTGATCGCCGACGTGGCCCAGTCCTGGGGCCAGCTCGACTTCCGGATTCCGGACCTGGGCGCGGACTTCGTCGGCGCCAACCTGCACAAATGGGTGGGTGCGCCGCTCGGCCTGGGCTTCCTCTACATCCGCGCCGGGCGGTTGCAGGACATCGGCGTGCACATGGGCGACCGCGACTTTCCCGAGACCGATATCCGCTCCCGCGTCCATTCCGGCACCGTCAACGCGGCCGCCATCATGACCATTCCATCCGCGCTCAAGTTCCACGGCCAGGTCAGCCTGGCCGAGCGCAGCGCGCGCCTGCGCGGCATGCGCGACCAGTGGGTCCGGCAGGTGCGCGATATCCCGAACGTGCAGGTTTTGACGCCGGAAGAGAAGGACATGTACGGCGGGCTCACCTCGTTCCGCATCCAGGGCAAGACCAGCTTTGACGCCAACGTGGCGCTGGCCCGCACGCTGGCGGACGACTACGGCATCTTCACTGTCGCGCGCAATGGGCCAGCAGGCGGCGCCTGCGTGCGCGTCACGCCCTCGTTCTTCACGCGCAGCGCGGACCTGGACAAGCTGGCCGCCGCCATCCGCGCGCTGGCCGCCGCCTGACCCCGGCTGCGGCCGGAGAGGACGGTGGTGCGCGTTACGGCAAGGCCAGGCGCCTGGTGTGGAAATCGTAGTCGTAGATTTCGCCGTAGCGGCCCCATTCCACGGCGATTTCCAGCGTGCGCTTGGCTTCGTCCGCCTTCAGCATGGTCTCCAGCAGCGCGAGGAAGGGCTCTTCCGGCAGCGAGCCGCCGTCCGCCTGCGCCAGCTGTTCGCGGATGCGGACCGCCAGCGGCACGTGCTTGAGCAGCTGCTGTCCGAACAGTTCCTGCCTCAAGGCCTGGTCCGCCGCCGCGTAGCGCAAGCCCAGCGCGGTGAGTGCGATGTCGCCTTTCTCCACCACGGCCAGCTCCAG
The DNA here is from genome assembly GCF_001425265.1 of Massilia sp. Root418. Taxonomy (GTDB): domain Bacteria; phylum Pseudomonadota; class Gammaproteobacteria; order Burkholderiales; family Burkholderiaceae_D; genus Rugamonas. The sequence continues at coordinate 292,254 of NZ_LMEC01000026.1, read as the reverse complement.
CATGGCCAGCGCGTCGCAGGTGGGGAACAGCTCCTCGTCCGGCAGTTCGGTTTCCTCGGCCAGCTGCGGCAGGTCGGCGCGGCCGCCGAAGGGCTCGGCGGCCACCAGTTCCAGCACCGATTCGATGCGGCTGATGTCGGTCTCCGGCAGGCGGTAGCCGCGTTGCGGCGCGCCAGCCGCGCGCATGGTCATCAGGCCGTACACCTGGTCGATCAGGTCGCGCACTTCGCGGGAGTCGGCGTTGCGCGGGCGCGGCAGGCCGATGGCGATCTCGTGCCGCACGCGGCCCGGATCGCTGGACAGGATGACGATGCGGTCCGACATCATGACCGCCTCCTCGATATTGTGCGACACCACCAGAATGCCGCGCGTGGGAATGCGGCCGCTGTCCCACAGGTCCAGGATATCGTTGCGCAGCGTTTCGCCGGTCAGCACGTCCAGCGCCGAGAAGGCTTCGTCCATCAGCAGCACGTCGGGATGCGTGACCAGGGCGCGCGCGATGCCGACGCGCTGGCGCATGCCGCCGGACAGTTCGCGCGGCAGTGCGCCGCCGAAGCCGGCCAGGCCGATCAGCTCCAGCATCGCGTCGGCGCGGCGCGTGCGTTCGGCGGGCGGCACGCCTTGCGCCTCCAGCCCCAGCTCCACGTTCTGCTGCACCGTCAGCCATGGAAACAGCGCGAAGGACTGGAATACCATGGCAACGCCTGCCGCCGGCCCGTCGATCTGCGCGCCACGGTAGGCCGCGCGGCCCCGGTCCGCAGGGATCAGCCCCGCCATGATGCGCAGCAGGGTGGACTTGCCGGAGCCGGATTTGCCCAGCAGCGCCACGATTTCGCCCTTGCGCAGCGAGAAGTCCACGCCGTCCAGTATCACGCGCGGCGCGCCGTCGGCCTTGGTGAAGGATTTGCCGATCCCGGCCAGTTCCATCAGGATGTGTTCAGTCATGCCAGCTCCTTGTTCCATCAACCCAGTCCACGGTCTTCTGCCAGCCGGTACAGGCGGTTCCAGAAGAAACGGTTCAACAACATCACGAATACGCACATCACGCTGATGCCGAGCGCTATGCGGTGGAAATCGCCGGCGTCGGTCATGTGCTTGATGTAGCTGCCCAGGCCATCGGCGGCCAGCGTGGTGTGGCCCCAGGTGACGTACTCCGCCACGATGCTGGCGTTCCACGAGCCGCCGCAGGCGGTGATGGCGCCGGTCAGGTAGGCGGGGAACACGGCAGGCAGGTAGACGCGCTTCCATTTCAGCCAGCCTTTGAGGCCCAGGTTGCCGGCCGCCAGCCGCAGTTCGCTGGGGATGGCGGAGGCGCCCGCCACCACGTTGAACAGGATGTACCACTGGGTGCCGAACACCATCAGGGGGCTGAGCCAGATGTCGGGATTGAGCCGGAACGCGACCATCAGGTACACCACCACCGGGAACATCAGGTTGACGGGGAAGGCCGCCAGGAACTGGGCCACGGCCTGCACGCCCTGCGCCCACTGCGGGCGCAAACCTATCCACACCGCCACCGGCACCCACAGCAGCGATGCCAGCGCGATCAGCACCGTCACGCGCAGCAGCGTGACCATGCCCAGCCAGACCACGTGCGCCACTTCCGGCCAGCCCACGGTGCCGTGCACGAAGGACGCCAGCCGCCAGGCCGCCAGCAGGGAGGCCAGGATGAGGGCCGCATCCCAGATGCGCGCGCCGTGCCGCGCCATTGCCCCCCGCAGCGCCGCCCGCCGGCGCGCCCATGGCGCGAGGGGCGCCAGGGACGGTGCGGCCCCGGTGATGCCATGCATGCCGCCGGCACGCTTGCCGGGCGCGGAGGCGAACCAGCCCAGGGTGCCGCGCATGCAGCGCCAGAAGCGGTCCGTCAGGCGGCGCAGCCAGCGGCTGCGGCGGCCCCAGTCCAGCAGCCAGGATCGCTGCGCGGTGTCGCCCTGCGTATCCTCGAAGCGGAACTTGTCGGCCCAGGCCAGCAGGGGTCGGAAGAACAACTGGTCGTACAGCACGATCCCGGCCAGCATGGCGGCGATGGCCAGCGCAATGGCGCGCGCGTTCTCGGTCTCGATGGCCACCGCGATATAGGCGCCGATGCCGGGCAGCTTGATGTCCTGGCCGGCCACCGAGATGGCCTCGGCCGCCACCAGGAAGAACCAGCCGCCGGACATGGACATCATCATGTTCCACAGCAGATTGGGCATGGCGTAGGGCAGCTCCAGGCGCCAGAAGCGCTGCCAGCCGGACAGGCAGAACACCCGCGCGGCCTCGTTCAGCTCCGCCGGCACGCTGCGCATGGACTGGTACAGGCTGAACGCCATGTTCCACGCCTGCGACGTGAAGATGGCGAAAATCGCCGCGCATTCCACGCCCAGCAGGCTGCCCGGGAAGAGGGCGATGAAGGGCGCGATGGCGATCGCCTGGAAGCCCAGGATGGGCACGGATTGCAGCACGTCCAGCAGCGGCAGCAGCACTTTTTCGGCGGCGCGGTATTTCACTGCCACGGCGGCGAAGACGAAGGCGAACAGCAGCGAACAGCCAAGTGCCATGAACATGCGCAGCATGGTGCGCAGCAGATAGTAGGGCAGCCAGGCCGCGTCCAGCGGAATGGCGGCGGCCTGGCCCAGCGTGAAGGGACGCGCCATCTGCATGGCGCCGTAGCCGGCGGCGGCAAGCACAGCCAGCACCAGCGGCAGCAGGGCCCAGTCCCAGCGGTTGGGACCGGCGTGGCGGAGGGAGAATAATTTGAACATCGGCATTCCCGGTACAGGCTGCGCGCGGCAGCCGGGTTCCACGGCGCATGCGCGGCCCGTCCGCAGCGCAGGGGGCGCAGCCGGCAGGCGGTACATGCGATCAGTTGTGTATGGGGAAGCTCCAGCGCCGGACAGGTGCCGGGCGGGAAAGACACCATCATCCGCCGCTGGCAGGATGACGGCAGGGGAAGCCTGCGTTATCTTGCCGGGGCGGTGCCAGAGCATGCCTGGCGACAACTACCACTCGAACAAGTGCCCATGCGGGGCTCCATAAAATGTAGACAGGGCGCAGTGTATTTTGCAACTTGCACAAGGTCAAGAAACGATCGGCAGTCCTAAGGCGGTTCTAAGAATGTCGCAAGCGGGCATCAACTGTTGCGTTCTCCCCAATCGGTGGCCCGAACTGGCGCGAAATTGCATAACGGAACCTGCGGCCCGCAGGGAAATGTTTATAATCTTTTCAGAGTAGTCATCCGAGAGACGGGCCATGCCGACACGCATCCACCGCAGCACTTTTCTGCCCTGCCTCGCCCTCCTGTTCGCAGGCGCCGCGCTTGGCGCTGAAACTGTGCCGGACAGCGACCTGGCCGACTTGTCCATTGAGCAGCTCAGCAATATCCTCATCAATTCCGTCTCGCGCCAGGATGAGCGGCTGAACAATGCGGCCGCCTCGGTCTTTATTCTCACCGGCAGCGAGCTGCGCCGCAGCGGCGTGCGCAGCCTGCCGGAGGCGCTGCGGCTGGCGCCCAATCTGCAGGTGGCGCGGGTGGACGCGCGCAATTACGCGGTGACCGCGCGCGGCTTCAACAATGCCTTTGAAAACAAGTTGCTGGTGCTGATCGACGGCCGCAGCATTTATTCGCCGCTGTTTTCCGGCGTGTTCTGGGATGCCCAGGACGTGGCGATGGAGGACGTCGAACGGATTGAAGTGATCAGCGGCGCCGGCGCCACCATCTGGGGCGTAAACGCGGTTAACGGTGTGATCAATATCATCACGCGCTCGGCGCGCGACACCCAGGGCGGCCTGCTGAGCGCGGTGGCCGGCGCGCACGAGAAGGATGGCACGGCGCGCTACGGCGCCCGCACGCAGGGCGGCGCCTACTACCGCCTGTACGCGCGTTATATGGACGTGGATGACACCTACGAACAGAGCGGCGCCATCACCCGCACCGGCATGCGCCGCCGCCAGGCCGGCTTCCGGGCCGACATGGATCTGCTGCAGGGCGGGCTGATCCTGACGGGCGACGCCTACCAGGGCGCGCTGGCCCAGCGCCGCACGGCCGACATTCTGATTTCCGGCGCCAACCTGGTGGGCCGCTACACGCGCAAGCTGGCCGGCGGCTCGGATCTGCGGCTGCAGCTGGTGCTGGACCACACCGAGCGCAACCAGCCGAACAATTTCATTGAACGCCTGGACACGGCGGAAATCGAGGCCCAGCAGGGCGTGCGGCTCGGCGGCGCGCACAGCCTGGTATGGGGCGGCGGCTACCGCCACAGCTGGGACGATGTCACGCCGATCGGCTTCGGCTTCCAGCCCCCCAGGCTGGACATGCACTGGGCCAATGTGTTCGCCCAGGATGAGATCACCGTCGCGCCGCAGCTGAAATTCACGGCCGGCCTGAAGGTGGAGCATAACAACTACACCGGCGCCGAATTCCTGCCCAGCATGCGCATGGCGTGGACCCCGGATCCGCGCCAGCTGGTGTGGGGCAGCCTGGCGCGCACCATCCGCGCGCCATCGCGCGTGGACCGCGACTGGTACGCGCCGGCCAAGCCGCTCATCATCGCCGGCCAGCCGCGTTACCTGGTGGCCGGCGGCCAGACTTTCGAGTCCGAGGTGGCCAACGTGGCGGAGCTGGGTTACCGTGCGCAGCCCAGCGCGCGCTGGAGCTATTCCGGCACCTTGTTCTTTGCAGACTACGACAAACTGCGCAGCACCGAGCCGCTGCCCGTGCTCGGCTTCGAATTCCGCAACCTGGGCAAGGCCACCACGCGCGGCCTGGAACTGTGGGGCCGCTGGCAGGCCACGCGGGCCTGGCGCCTGAGCGGCGGGCTGACTGCGCAGAAGGTCAAGCTGGGCCTGCGGCCGGGCAGCCGCGACAGCCTGACCAGCGGCCTGTTCCTGGCCAACGACCCGCGTTTCAACTGGCAGCTGCGCTCGTCCTACGACGTGTCCGACGCCCAGCAATTGGACCTGACGCTGCGCTACAATGGCGAACTGCCGCACCCTGTGGTGCCGTCCTATTATGAGATGGACCTGCAGTGGCTGTGGCGCGTGCGGCCCAACCTGGAGGTGGCGCTGATCGGCCAGAACCTGCTGCACGCGCGCCATCCCGAATGGGGCGCGGCACCCACCCGCAGCGCGTACGAGCGCAGCGCACTGCTGAAAGTGACATGGCGATTCTGATCCCCGCCGGCGCGTCCGGCCCCCTCCCGTTTCCGGCGCGCCGTACCTGGGCGGATTTCGCCTGCGCGCGCTGGCTGATGCTGGTCTGCTATCTGTGCCTGGCGCTGAGTTGCCTGGCCGGTGGCGCGGACGCGCCGCCTGCGCCGCCGGGCAACGTTGAGCGCAATGTGAAGGCCGCCTTCCTCTACAAATTCCTCGGGTACGTCGAGTTCGGCAACGGCCAGGACGCCGGCCCGCTGACGGTGGGCGTGCTGGGCGCGGACGACGTGGCCGCCGAGCTGGCCCGCATCACCACCGGGCGCCTGGTGGGCACGCGCGCGGTGGTGGTGCGCCCGCTGCGCGAGGGTGAGCCGCTGACCGGCCTGCACATGGTGTTCATAGACGGCGACGCGCCGAAGCCCCAGGCGGTGCTGCGCGCGGCCCAGCAGGGCGGTGTGCTCAGCGTGACGGACAGCGACGAAGGACTGGAGCTGGGCAGCGTGATCAATTTCCGCGTGGTGGAAGACCGGGTGCGCTTCGAGGTCTCGATACCGGCCGCCGAGAAAAGCCATCTCAAGCTCAGTTCCCGCCTGCTGGCGGTGGCCTACCACGTGAGAAAAGGCGGTTCATGATGTTTGCGCGCCTGAAGCCAGGCACGGTGCGCGGCAAGCTGATCCTCATGGCACTGGCCACCACCTTTGTGGCACTGGTGGCTTCCTCGGCCGCCATGCTGCTGTACGACCTGGACTCCTTCCAGCAGTACTGGGTGGACGACATGACCACCCAGGCCGAGATCGTGGCGGCGGTCAGCACCACCGCGCTCAGCTTCAACGACCAGACCGCGGCGCGGCAGAACCTGTCGCTGTTGCGGGTGCGCCCGCAGATCCAGGCCGGCGCCATTTATGCGGCCAACGGCACGCTGTTCGCCGCCTATGCCCAGTCGCTGGAGGACACGCCGGTGTTCCCGGCCAAGCCGGGCCGGCCGGGCTACGCCATCGAAAGCGGGCGCCTGGTGGTCTACCACCCCATCGTGGAAAACCGCGAGGTGATCGGCACGGTTTACCTGAGCGCGCGCTACCGGCTCATCGAGCGCCTGCGCAGCTATGCCGCCATCCTGGGCGGCGTGATGGTGCTCAGCCTGCTGCTGGCGGCGCTGGTGGCCAGCCGCCTGCAGCGCGGCATCACCCAGCCGCTGGCGGCGGTGACCGGGGTGGCGCAGGAAGTGATGCAAAAGCGCGACTTCAGCCTGCGCGTGCCGCCCTCGGGCAGCGGCGAGATCGGCACCCTGGTGGCGGCCTTCAACAACATGCTGGCCGAGGTGGGGAGGCGCGCCTACGCACTGCAGGAAGCCAACCAGACGCTGGAGCGCGAAATGGCGGTGCGCCAGGGCGCCGAGCGCGCGCTGCTGCTGGCGGACCGGCGCAAGGACGAATTCCTGGCCACCCTGGCGCACGAGCTGCGCAATCCGCTGGCGCCCATCCGCACCGGGCTGGACATCCTGCGCGTGAATCCGGACGACCACGCCGCAGGCGCCCGCGCCCGTACCATCATGGAGCGCCAGCTCAAGCAGATGGTGCGGCTGGTGGACGATCTGCTGGACGTGTCGCGCATCAATACCGGCAAGCTGGCGATACGGCGCGCGCCGCTGCAGCTGCACACGGTGGTGAGCGACGCGCTGGAGCTGGTGCGGCCCTATCTGGCGTCGCTGGACCACACGCTGGAGGTGCAGCTGCCGCCGCCGCCCGTGTACATCGACGGCGACGCCACCCGGCTGGCCCAGGTGCTGTCCAATCTGCTCAACAACGCCGCCAAGTACACCGACCGCGGCGGCCGGCTGTCGCTGCGGGCCGCGCTGGAGGGGGGCGTGCTGCGCATCCGCGTGCGCGACAACGGCATCGGCATTGCGCCGCACATGCTGGGTGAGATTTTCGATATGTTCGTGCAGGCCGACACCTCGCTGGAGCGCAGCACGGCCGGGCTGGGCGTGGGCCTGTCGCTGGCGCGCAAGCTGGCCGAGCTGCACGGCGGCAGCATAGAGGCGGCCAGCGCCGGCTTGGGGAAGGGCAGCGAATTCACCGTGACGCTGCCGGTGATGGCCGTGCCGGCGGACCCCGCCACGGCAGCGCCCAGCGCGGAGAGCGGGCGGCAGCATTACCGCATCCTGCTGGTGGACGACAACGCCGATTTCGTCGACAGCATCGGCAGCCTGCTGCGTACCGCAGGCCACACCGTGCGCGTGTGCCACGACGGCATGCGGGCGCTGGACATCGCGGACTTGTTCGCCCCCGACTTCGCCTTCCTCGACATCGGCCTGCCGCAGCTCAACGGCTACGACCTGGCGCGCGCGCTGCGCCGGCTGCCGGGGCTGCGCGACACGGTGCTGGTGGCGGTCACCGGCTGGGGCCAGCAGAAGGACAGGGAGCGGGCCTTCGAGGCGGGCTTCCAGAGCCACCTGGTGAAGCCGGTCGGCTTCGAGCAGATTGTCGCCATCCTGGACAGCGCGAAGGTGGGTTGCTGAAGCAGCTTGCCGACGCAGCTTGCCGAAGCAGGTTGCCAAATTTTGTTAATTCGGCAATACTTGCGATTTACTATTTCATATTGCCGCCATGCTGAAAAAATCCCTGTGTGCCGCAGCGCTTGCGCTGGCTTCCCTGCAAGGCGTCGCTGCCGCCGAGCTGCCGTCCTACCCCTTCATCCACGCGCGCGGCACCGGCTTCATGTACGTGCAGCCGGACTTGGGCGAGATCGATTTCGACGTGTCGGCTTATGACGCGAACGCGGAGGCGGCGGTGGCGGTGATCCAGGAGCGCGTGCTGGAGATCCGCGCGCTGCTGGCCGAGCAGGGCGTGCCGGATGCGGACGTGGACGTGCGCGACATGCGCCGCCAGATCCGCAAGGCCAGCATCACCGCGTCGGATCCCGAATACGATATCAAATGCTCGATCCACATCGTGGTGCGCGACCTGGGCAAATGGCGCGACATCATGATGCCGCTGCTGAAGAAGCAGAACCTGGACGCGTTTGCCGCGACCTTCGGCCTGAAGGAGCGCGCCAAGGTGGAGGCGGAACTGACGGAGCACGCCGTGCGCGAAGCCACCGCCAAGGCCGACGCCATGGCCAAGGGTTTCGGCAAGCGCGTGGGCGCGGTGGCCGGCGTGTCGTCGGACGAGATCAAGAACATCACCCGCTCGATCGGGCTGGCGCCGGTTGAATGGCCGCGCAACAGCAACAGCGCGAACACCAAGCGCAACGAGCAGGACCCGGCGGACCTGCTGATGGTGAGCGCGATGAAGATGTCGCAGTCGGTCGACGTGCTGTTCCGCTTCAAGTGATGCTGTGATGCGCGGGGCTGCCTTCGCCACCACGCATGCCTGGGCGCGGCGCACAGTGCTGCCGTGCGCGCTGGTCCTGCCCATTGCCCTGGCAATGGCCGCCGGCGCCGGCGCTGCTGCGGACCTGCCGGCGCCGGGCATGGTGGCCGCCTGGCTCACCACCGGCGACCAGGCCCGCCTGCTGCAGCGCCAGCCGGACCTGCCGCTGGGCAGCCTGCCGCGCGCGCTCACGCCCTGGTCGCCCGGCGTGGACACCGCCGGACCGCTGCCGGCAGGCCCGCACACGATCGACATCGCCACAGGCCCTGGCGCGCGGCGCCAGCAAATGTCCGGCTTCGGCGCGGCGCTGAGCGCCTCGTCCGCTTGGCTGCTGGCGGAGAAGCTGGACCCCGCGCAGCGCCCGTCCCTGCTGGCCGAGCTGTTCGGCCCGTCCCCCGGCATGGCGCTCAGCGTCGCACGCCTGCCGCTGGGCGCCAACGAATTCGCGCTCAGCCAGTACAGCTACAACGACCTGCCGCCCGGCCAGACCGATGACGGCCTGGCGCAATTTTCCATCGACCCCGACCGTGCCTATTTGCTGCCGCTGGTGCAGGACGCGCTTGCCCGCAACCCCGATCTCGAACTGATCGCCAGCCCATCGAGCGCACCCGGCTGGATGAAGACCAGCGGCAGCCTGCTGCAAGGCACGCTGAAGCCCGAGGCCTTCGACGCCTACGCCCGCTACCTGAAGCGCTACGCGGACGTATATCTTGAAGAAGGCATCCCCATCCACGCCATCACGCTGCAGAACGATCCCGCCGGCGAACCTGGCGACGCCCCCGGCATGCGCCTCGACGATGCCGCCCGCGTGCAGCTCATCGCCAGGCACCTCGGCCCGCTGCTGGACGAAGGCGGCCCCCTGATACTGGAATGGGACGGCAACCGCGACGCCCCGCAAGCGCCGCTCAAGGTCCTGCAGGACAAGGCCGCAGCTTCCTACGTGGCCGGCGTGGCCTGGCACTGCTACGCCGGCAGCGTGGACGCGCAGGGCAGCGTGGCCGCCGCCCATCCCGGCAAGGACAGCTACCTCACCGAATGCTCGGGCGGCGCCTGGGCGCCCGCCTGGCGCGACAACCTCATGCATTTCGCGCGCACGCTGGTGCAGGCCGCCACGGCGGGCGCCGCCAGGGGCATCCTGTTCGGCAATATCGCGCTGGACCAGCAGGGCGGGCCGCGCATCGGCGGCTGCCGTGGCTGCCGTGGCGTGGTCACGGTAGGCGAGGGCGGCGCCATCACGCGCAATCCCGAATACTACGTCCTGGCCCACGCCAGCCGCTTCGTGCGCCCCGGCGCCTGGCGTCTCGCCACGCCCCCCGGCAGAGACGGCGTCGACGCCGCCGCCTTCGAAAACCGCGACGGCACGCTGGTGCTGGTCGCCGCCAACTCCGCCGCCGAAGCGCGCACCATCACCGTCCGGGCCGGCGCCAGCGGCTATGCCGCGACCCTCCCGCCGGCCAGTGTCGCCACCTACTTCTGGCGCCCGGCCCCCTGACGACGGCACAGCGGCGGCCGGCTATTCGGCGTAGAATCGGCGCTTAGCCCAGAGGAGCGCCATGCTGTTCGATTTGACCGACCTACGCCTGTTCATCCATATCGCCGAGCTGAAAAGCCTCACCCGCAGCGCCGAGCGCATGCATATGTCGCTGGCGGCCGCGAGCAACCGGGTGAAGGAACTGGAGGCGCGCTTCGGCACGCGGCTGCTGTACCGCGAGAACAAGGGCGTGCAGCTGTCGCCGGCCGGCGAAACGCTGCTGGCGCACGCGCAGCAGTTCATGCAGCTGGTGGAACGCCTGAAAAGCGAAATGCAGCAGTACAACAACGGCATCAAGGGCCACATCCGCATCTTTGCCAACACCACTGCCGTCACCGAATTCATGCCGGAAGTGCTGGGCCGCTTCCTCGGCGTGCACCCGCAGGTGAACGTGGCGCTGGAAGAGCGGCTGAACCAGGACATCATCCGTGGCGTGCAGGAAGGCACGGCCGATATCGGCATCGCCGCCGGCCCGGTGCAGGGCGCCGGCCTGGAGATCATCCCGTTTTCAACCGACCGCCTGGTGCTGGCCACGGCGCCGGACCACCCGCTGGCGGGGCGCGGCCAGATCGGTTTCGCGGAGACGCTGGACTACCAGCACATCGGCCTGCACGAGGGCAGCACCCTGCAGCACTTCCTGGCGCGCGCGGCGCACGAGGCGGGGCAGCGCCTGCAGCTGCGCATCCAGGTGCGCGGCTTCGAGGCCATGTGCCGCATGGTGGAGAACAACGTGGGGATCGCCATCCTGCCGCATTCTTCCGCCCTGCGTTTGAGCCGGGGCATGAAGCTGGCGCTGGTGGAACTGACGGAGCCGTGGGCGGTGCGCGAACGCAGCGTGGTGGTGCAGAAGCTCGACGCGCTGCCGCTGTACGCGCGCGAGCTGGTGGATTTTATTTGCAGCATGGAGTCCGTGGACGGCGGGTTACGCGGCGATGCCGCTAACCCGCCCTACAAGACCGTGTAGGACCGTAGGGCGGGTTAGCGCCGCAGGCGCGTAACCCGCCGGCCGGCCAGCGGCCTATTTGCCTTCCGCGGCGGCGGCTTCCTTGTTGAAGGTGGCGATCAGCTCCTTGCCGATGCGCTCTTCCATGGTCTTCTGCACCGGCAGCAGGGCGTCGCGCCAGGCGGCTTTTTCCTGCGGCGTGAGCGTGTAGACCTCGGTCTTGCCGGACTTGCGGATGGCCTCCAGCGCGGCGTCGTTCTCCTTCTGCGCGATGTCGTTGGCATACCTGGTGGCTTCCTTCATGGCGCCGTCCAGCGACGTGCGCACGTCGGCCGGCAGCGCGTCCCAGAACTTCTTGTTCACGATGACGGCATAGCCGATGTAGCCGTGGTCGGATACGGTCAGGTGCTTCTGCACCTCATGCACCTTCTGCGTGTAGATGTTGGACGGCGTGTTCTCGCTGCCGTCCACCACGCCGGTCTGCATGGCCTGGTACACCTCCGAGAAAGCCAGCACCTGCGGATTGGCGCCCAGCGCCCGCATCTGCGCGTCCAGCACCTTGGACGACTGGATGCGCATCTTGGTGCCCTTGAAATCGGCCGGCTTGCGCAGCGGCTTGTTGGCGGTCATCTCCTTGAAGCCGTTGTCCCAGAATGCCAGGCCGACAATGCCCTTGGACTCCAGCTTCTTCAGCAGCGCCTTGCCTACCGGACCTTCGTTCACGCGCGCCAGTGCCGCCTTGCTGGGCAGGATGTAGGGCAGGTCATAGACCTCGAATTCCTTCACGCCCAGCGGGCCGAACTTGGACAGCGAAGGCGCCAGCATCTGCACCGATCCCAGCTGCAGCGCCTCCAGTTCCTCCTTGTCCTTGTACAGCTGGCTGTTCGGGTACAGCTCGATCTTCACCCGTCCCTTGGTGGCCGCTTCGGCCAGTTCCTTGAATTTTTGCGCGCCTTTGCCTTTCGGCGTGTCGGCCGCCACCACGTGGCTGAACTTGATGACGATGGGATTTTGCGCATAGGCGCTGGCCGCAAAGACGGTGGCGGCGGCGAACAGCAGGGATTGCAGTTTCATGGTGTCTCCAGGGTGGTGAGGGGCTCTTGCCGGCCCCTTGCGGGTTTTAATGCAGGTTCTTTCGCGCCGCCTCGGAGGCGATGCGCTGCGCCAGCAGCAGCACTGGCTTGTCTATCATCTTGCCGTCCACCGCCACGGCCGCGCCGCGCGCGCTCTCGGCGGCCGACAGCACGCGCTGCGCCCACGCCACTTCCTCGCCGGACGGCAGGAAGGCGCGGTTGACGGCGGCCAGCTGGTCCGGATGGATGCACAGCTTGCCGCCGAAGCCCAGGCGGTGCGCATGGCGGGCGTCGTCCTCGGTGGCGTCGCCGCCGATGGCGAGGGTGACGCCGTCCACCGGCGCGCGCAGGCCGGCCAGGCGCGAGGCCAGCACGATCTGGGAGCGGAAGTAGAGCAGCTCTTCGCGGTCGCCATGGATGCCCATGTCAAGCTTGAAGTCGATGGCGCCGAACATCAGCCGCTGCACGCGCGGCGCAGACACGATCTGGCTCATGTTGGCGAAGCCCTGCGCGGTCTCGATCAGGGGGAACAGCGGCGCGCTGGACGAGGCGCTGGCCACGTCGGCCACGCGTTCGGCCTTAGGCAGCACGATGCCGGCGATGCCGGGGCGGTGGCACAGGATCAGGTCGTCGCCGAAGCAGCCGGAGTTCACGCAGTTCACGCGCACCAGCACCGGCACGTGCGGCGCGCGGCCCTCGGGGCTGGACAGCCAGTTTTCCAGCGCGTCGCGCGCCGTGCCCTTGGCGTTGGGCGCTACCGCGTCCTCAAGGTCGATGATGACGGCGTCCGCGCCCGAGGCGCAGGCCTTGGCAAACCGGTCGGGCCGGTCGCCGGGGACAAACAGGAAGGAATGGGCCAGGGCCAGCCTGGCGTCGGGTGGGGCAGCATGTACGGCAGTGCTCATAAGAGGTCTCCCATAGTGTTAATGCGGCTGATGGACCAGATTTTGTCGGCCAGGGCGGCCATTTCGGCCGGCGTGGCGGCCCCGCTGAAGGCGGCCAGGCGCGCGGCTTTTTCTTCCAGCTCGGTGCGGCTCAGGGTATTGCCGGGGTCTCCTTTGGGTTCGTCGACGCGGCCGTGCAGCGTGCGGCCATCCGTGGTGCCCACGGTCACCTTGCCTATCCAGCGGGCCGGGTAGGCCTGGTCAACCTCTTTATCGAGCACCATGTGTACTTTGCCACGGAATTGGGCAACGCGCTGCGCATTGAAGCCCGATTCGAACTCGGTCAAGCCGGCGCTGCCGAATTCGGCGATCAGGCCCAGCACCGTGCCCATGGAGAATTTGGCCTGGTGCACCGTCTGCGGATTGATCACGGGGCCGAGCACGTCGATGGCGCCCTGGTGCACATGGCACTCCACGCGAGCGATCTGGTCCGGCGCCAGGCCGTGCTCGCGCATCAGCTGCTGCAAGGCGTCGGCGGCGGGGTGGGTGTGGCGGCAGCTGGCGTGGAATTTGAACGAGGTTTCGGCCAGCGTCCAGCGGAAGCCCAGGCGGTCGATCAGTTTGGCCGGGTCGGCGTCCTGCGTCATGCCGGCGCCCATGCCCTGGGCGCCCTCGAGGATGCGGCGCGCGCCGGTGAAGCCGGCCTGGGCGAGGTAGGCCGACATCAGGCCGTCGCTGGCGGCTTTGGCGGTGTGGAGCTGCTTGGAGTCGGCGGCGTCGCGCAGGAATTCCCACAGGCCGGCGGCCTGGGTGCCGGCCGAGCCGAAGGCGTGCAGCATCTGCTCGGGCGTGAGATTGAGCAGGCGGCCTGCCGCCGCTGCGGCGGCGATGGTGCCGGCGGTGCCGGTGGTGTGGAAGATCTTGTAGTGCGGACGGCCGAGGAATTCCCCAACGCGGATGCCCACTTCGTAGCCGGCCACCACGGCGGTCAGCAGCTCGCGCCCGGAGCGGCCCAGCGCCTGCGCCACCGCCAGCGCGGCCGGGAAGACCACGGCGGCGGGATGGAACACGGAGCCGTTGTGGACGTCGTCCTGCTCGGCGTAGTGGGAGGCGGCGGCGTTCACCATGGCGGCGAACATGGGCGTGGCGTGGGTGCGGGAGATCAGGATTTCGCACGGGCCGGCGTTGGGGCCGCCGCCCATCTGCCCGGCGTAGCGGGCGATGGTTTCCACCGGGCGGGCGCCCTTGCCGGCCAGGGCCGAGCCGGCCCAGTCCAGCAGCAGATCCTCGGCGCGGCGCAGCACGTCGTGCGGGATGGTTTCGAACTGCAGCGTGGCGGCAAAGGTGGCCAGGGCCAGGCTTGGGTGGTTGATGGCGTTCATGGCGTCTCCGGTGATGGCGGGTTACGGCCTGCGGCCTAACCCGCCCTACGTGGGTCATGTGTTCCGTTATCCTGTAGGGCGGGTTAGGCGCAGCCGTAACCCGCCGTGTTAGACGGCATGTGCCCCGCGCAGCGCCGCGATGGCCTCCGCGCCATAACCCAGCTTGCCCAGGATCTGGTCCGTGTGCTGCCCCAGCGCCGGCACGCCGTCCATCCGCGCTTCGTAGGTGTTCGGCACGCCGGGCGGCAGCAGCGCCGGCATGGTCCCGGCGGGCGTGCCCACCTCCACCCAGCGTCCGCGCGCCTTGAGCTGCGCGTGCTGCCACAGGTCGTGCATGTCGTTCATGTGCGCATTGGCGATCTGCGCGCTGTCCAGGCGCGCGATCACCTGGTCCGCCGTCAGCGTGGAGAATACCGCCACGATCATCTCGCGCAGCTCGTCCCGCGCGGCCGTGCGCACGGCGTTGGATGCATAGCGCGGGTCTTTCGCCAGTTCCGGCCGCAGCAGCACCTTGCTGCAGAACAGTTCCCACTCGCGTTCATTCTGCAAGCCCAGCATCACGGTCTTGCCGTCGCCGGCCGGGAAGGGGCCATAGGGATAGATGGTGGCGTGCGCGGCGCCGGCGCGCGGCGGCGGCGCCGCGCCGTCCATGGCGTAGTACAGCGGATAACTCATCCACTCGGCCATGCTCTCCAGCATGGACACGTCGATATGGCAGCCTTGCCCGGTCTTGCCGCGCTGGATCAGTGCCGCCAGGATGTTGGTATAGGCGTACATGCCGGCCGCGATGTCGGCGATCGAGCAGCCCGCCTTGGCCGGCTCGTCCGGCGTGCCGGTAATCGACAGGAAGCCGGACTCGCTCTGGATCAGCAGGTCGTAGGCCTTCTTGTCGCGGTAAGGTCCGTCCGCGCCGTAGCCGGAGATGTCGCACACGATCATGCGCGGAAACCGCTCCTTGAGCGCCTGGTACGACAGGCCGAGCCGCGCGGCGGCGCCGGGCGCCAGGTTCTGCACTAGCACGTCCGCATCTTCCAGCAGCTTGCCGAGGATGACGGCGGCTTCGGCGTGCTTCACGTCCAGCGTCAGGCTTTCCTTGGAGCGGTTGGTCCAGACGAAGTGCGAGGCCAGGCCGCGCGCGCGGGCGTCGTAGGCGCGCGCGAAATCGCCCACGCCGGGGCGCTCCACCTTGATGACGCGCGCGCCCAGGTCGGCCAGCTGGCGGGTGCAGAACGGCGCGGCAATCGCGTGTTCCAGCGTTATGACGGTGATGCCATCGAGCGGACGCATGGAATTCTCCTCAGAACGAGCGCGGCATGCCGAGCACGTGTTCGGCCACGAAGGACAGGATCAGGTTGGTGGAGATCGGCGCCACCTGGTACAAGCGCGTTTCGCGGAACTTGCGCTCCACGTCGTATTCGTGGGCGAAGCCGAAGCCGCCGTGGAACTGCAGGCAGGCGTTGGCCGCTTCCCAGG
The DNA here is from genome assembly GCF_001425265.1 of Massilia sp. Root418. Classification (GTDB taxonomy): domain Bacteria; phylum Pseudomonadota; class Gammaproteobacteria; order Burkholderiales; family Burkholderiaceae_D; genus Rugamonas. Next base: position 276,467 of record NZ_LMEC01000026.1, on the reverse strand, counting down.
ACGCGTCCGCAGCCAGCATCTTGGCCATGTTGGCCTGGGTGCCGCAGGGCTGGTGCGCGTCGAACAGCGCGCAGGCCTTGTAGCGCATCAGGTTGGCCGCTTCCAGGTTCACATACGCTTTCGCGATCGGGAACTGCACGCCCTGGTTCTGGCCGATGGGGCGGCCGAACACCACCCGCTCGTTGACGTATTTGGTGACCTTGTCGATGAACCAGTAGCCGTCGCCGATGCACTCGGCGGCAATCAGCGTGCGCTCGGCGTTCAGGCCGTCCAGGATGTACTTGAAGCCCTTGCCCTCTTCGCCGATCAGGTTTTCGGCCGGGATTTCCAGGTTCTCGAAGAACAGCTCATTGGTTTCGTGGTTCACCATGTTCAGGATGGGCACCACCGACATGCCCTGCGCCATCGCGTCCTTGATGTCGACCAGGAAGATGGACATGCCTTCAGACTTTTTGGTCACCTCGGCCAGCGGCGTGGTGCGCGCCAGCAGTATCATCAGGTCCGAGTGCTGCACGCGCGAGATCCATACCTTCTGGCCGTTGACCACATAGCGGTCGCCCTTCTTCACGGCGGTGGTCTTGATCTTGGTGGTGTCGGTGCCGGTGGTGGGCTCGGTCACGGCCATCGATTGCAGGCGCAGTTCGCCGCTGGCGATCTTCGGCAGGTAGAGCGCCTTCTGTGCCTCGGAACCGTGCCGCAGCAGGGTGCCCATGTTGTACATCTGGCCGTGGCAGGCGCCGGAATTGCCGCCGGAGCGGTTGATTTCCTCCATGATGACGGATGCCTCGGTCAGGCCCAGTCCGGAGCCGCCGTATTCCTGCGGGATCAGCGCGGCCAGCCAGCCGGCCTTGGTGAGCGCGTCGACGAAGGCTTCTGGATAGCCGCGCTGCTCGTCGACCTGGCGGAAGTAGGAGGATGGGAACTCGGCGCACAGTGCGCGCACCGCGTCGCGGATGTCCTGGTGGTCCTGGGTTGGGATGTGCATGGTATCTCCGGGGTTAATCCAGTGTGGCTTCGGCCTGCATGGCCAGTTCGCCGCGGCTGTTGGCCGCCCACAGGGTGACGGTGCCGTCCGCGTTGTGGCGGCCGTTCACGCTGAAGGGGGCGGTGTCGAACAGCGGCGAGACGGCGCGGAAGCTGAATGCCGCCACGCGCGCCTGTGGCAGCCTGTCGCGCAGCAGTTCCATCAGCAGCGTGGCGATCAGCGGGCCGTGCACGATCAGGCCGGGATAGCCTTCCACCTCGGTGACGTAGCTGCGGTCGTAATGGATGCGGTGGCCGTTGAAGGTGAGCGCGGAGTAGCGGAACAGCAGCACCGGGTCGGGCGAGATCTTGCGGGTCCACTGCGCTTCGCCGGGCGGCATTTTGGGTGCCGGGCCGGCGCTGCCGGGGGCGGGCAGGTCGCGGTAGACAATGTCGTGCTCCTCGGTGATGGCGAGCTGGCCGTCGTGGCGGATGTCGTGGCGCACGGTGACGAAGGTGAGCTGGCCGCCGGCGCCGCTCTTTTGCGCGATATCGAGGATGGTGGAGGTGCGGCTGATGGCGGCACCCACCGGCACGCTGCCGGGAAAGGTGAGGCGTCCCCCGGCCCACATGCGGCGCGGCTGCGGCACCGGGGGCAGGAAGCCGCCCCGGCGCGCATGGCCGTCCGGACCCAGGCCCGACTGCGGGGCGGTGGTCCAGAAGTTGATCCAGTGCCATAAAGGCGGCAAGGGTGCGCCGTGCGGCGGCGCGCTCGGATAGTCTAGCGTGGCAGCCAGCGCGGCTACCGCCTCGGGCCGCACCACGTCATGCAGGGTTTCCGTTTTCCCCGTCCACTGCTGTAGCAAGGTAATGTCGTTGGTGTCGGAAGTCATGGTGGGCTCGTCAAGATTGATGCGATGAGCCAGTGTAGACCGCGTCCGGGCACGCCACAATTTGCCATTTCGGAAGGGGGGCTTCGCTTCAGCTTGAGGCGGGCCGCCCGCCGCAGCAGAAACAGGAGAACGCCATGAGCCGTATCGTCAGTGCCTTTATCCGGGCCCATACCACGCCCGAACCGGATGTCCCGCCGCCGGAACCCGAAAAGGATCCGCCGCCGGACAACACGCCCTTGCCGGAGATCCCGCCCATCGAGGAACCCGAGCCGCCGCAGCCGCCGATCAAGGCGCAGTGACGGCGGCGGCCGCTGCTCAGGCCGGCGCCTTGCCGGCGGGCTTGGATGGCACTGTCTTGATCTGTTCGTCGGTCTCGCGCTCGGCCGGCGTTTTCTCGCCGCTGCCGATGTCCGCTTCCTCGGTCATATGGTCCGCGCTGCGTTCGGCGTCGCCGTTGCCGGGTTTGGGTTGGGTGGCCTGGTTCATGATGTTCTCCCGTGGTGTAAGGCCAAAAGCCTAGCAGGCAGCGGCCGGCCGTGGCGCGCCGTAGCGGCACGGACAACATTGATTGCCGTGAAACTGCGTTGCAGGCTAGCTACATATTTCTGTGTTTGTGCCGGCCGTCACAGTACCGTCACGAATCTGTTCATATAATGAATCATCGACATTCGGTTTATTGATCTCGGAGGCCATCATGGGCAATTCCTTACACAATAAAATCTATCTTGGCCGCCGCCATGCCGCCCTGAACGCCCTCAGCACCAAGCGTGTGCAGGCCCTGCTGCTGTTTACCGCCGCGGCCGGCGCCGCTGTCGCGTGGTTCGCCGTCCAGGCGCTGAAGTAAGCCAGCGCCGCTGAAACGGGCCGCCGGGCGCAAGCTCGCGGCCGCATTGCCTTGCCCTGGCGCTACAGGGCGCGTACCATGAGGGCCGCAAGTCTCTTTTGGAATTTAGGCAATGAAAAACGAAAAACTCTCCGCCGATGAATACGACGCTCTGAAAGAGGTCGCACGCGGCCTCAAGCTGGGCGAGCGCATCAGTGCATGCATCGGCCGCAACACCAAGCGCCTGTCCGGGCTCAAGATGTTCAGCATCGCCCGCAACGGGCACATCACCCTGACCGAAAAGGGCCAGCAGGCGCTGTTCCTGCGCCGCTGCGTGCTCGGCCTGCGCGCGGTCGCGGCTGGCGGCGACGTCAAGCTGGACACCGACGTGGCCACCTTCCTCGGCAAGAAGGCGCACATCGTGGCGCGCGACGGCGGCTACGACATCACCGACAAGGGCCGCGAATCGCTGGCCGACATCGAAGCCCAAGGCATCTGACACCCCTCAACTCTCAAGGTTTTTCAATGGATAGCGCAATGCACTGGTCGGCCCACGAGCTGACGATGACCGTTCTGATGACGCCCGACATGGCCAACTTTTCCGGCAATGTGCATGGCGGTACCATCCTGAAATACCTCGACAGCGTGGCCTATGCCTGCGCCAGCCGCTATTCGGCCAGCTACGTGGTGACTTTGTCGGTGGACCAGGTGATGTTCCTGCAGCCCATCCACGTGGGCGAGCTGGTGACCTTCCTGGCGTCGATCAACTACACCGGCAACACCTCGATGGAAGTGGGCATCCGCGTGGTGACGGAAAACATCCAGCAGCGCCTGGTGCGCCACGCGAACAGCTGCTACTTCACCATGGTGGCGGTGGACAAGGACCGCAAGCCGGTCGCCGTGCCGCCGCTGGTGCCCGAGACCGAGGAACAAAAAGCCCGCTTCGAGCAGGCCAAGCTGCGCAAGGCGGCGCGCCAGCAGGTGACAGCCAAGCGCAAGTAAGCAACCGCGGCGCGCGCCGAACCTGCTGCGGTTTGCATTGGATCAATGCAGCGGGCCCGGGCGTGGCCGTAGACTGGCTGGATGCCGAATGCCGTCCCGCCAGCGCGTTACGATCTGCCTTGGAAAGCTGCGTTGACGCATGCTTTCCGCGCCTTCATGGCCTTCTTTTTCACCGAGCTCTGTGCCAGGATCGACTGGACGGTGCGGCCGCGCTTCCGTGACAAAGAGCTGGCGGGCATCAGCTTTGGCGACGCCCCGGACGGCATGGTGGCTGACAAACTGGTCGAGGTCCGCCTGCGCGATGGGAGCGAGCAGTGGGTGCTGATCCATGTCGAAGTCCAGGCGCAGCGCGATGGATCGCTGGCGCGCCGTGTATTCGATTACAACTACCGTATTTTCAATGAGTACGGCCGGCAGGTTGCCAGCCTGGTGCTGCTGGCCGACGACGATCCCGGCTGGCGTCCGCATGCCTTCCACAACCAGCTGCTAGGCACGGTGATGGGGATCTCTTTCGCCACAGCCAAGTTGCTTGATTTTGCTGGGCAGGCCGATGCCTTGATGGCTTCCCGTAATCCGTTCGCCCTGGTGACACTGGCACATCTGCGCACGCAGCAGGCCCGGCATGATCCCGATCAGCTCTACGCGGCCAAGTGGCAAATGACCAAGCTACTGTATGAACATGGCTGGAGCAAACGGCGCATAATTATGCTGTTCAAGGTGATTAACTGGATGATGGCCCTGCCGCCACTGCAGCACGAGCGCTACTGGCGGGGTGTTCGCCGGTTGGGGAAGGAGCACAACATGGAACTCGATATGAAAAACCCAATGGAATGGGTTACGCCGTTGGAAGAAATGTTCATTGACAAGGGCATGAAGAGGGGGCTGAAGAAAGGGCTGGAGCAAGGGCTGGAGCAAGGGCTGGAGCAAGGCAGGAAGGCAGGGGCCGCCGCGTTGCTGGAGCGCTTGCTGACGCGGCGCTTCGGGCCGCTGCCGCGCACTGTCCAGCGCAAGCTGGCCAACGCCAGTGAGGAGCAGTTGGCAGCCTGGAGCGATGCATTGCAGGATGCGCAGTCACTGAAGCAGATATTTAACTAATCAGGCGGCCAGCGTGGAACTGGCCGAATCGAGGTGGCGGCCCTGGCGCGCCATCTGCTCGAACAGCTCGGGCGCCACCGGGCGGCTGAAGTAATAGCCCTGGATGGCGTCGCAGCCGTGCTGCTGCAGGAAGTCCAGCTGCTCGCGGCTCTCCACGCCTTCCGCCACCACCCGCAATTGCAGGTTGTGCGCCAGCGCGATCACCGACACCACAATGGCGGCGTCGTCCGGATCGGTGGCGATGTCGTTGACGAAGGAACGGTCGATCTTCAGCACGTCGATCGGGAAATCGCGCAGGTAGGACAGGCTGGAATAGCCGGTGCCGAAATCGTCGATCGACAAGGTGACGCCCAGCGCCTTCAGCTGGTGCAGCAGGCTCACCGCCTGCGCCACGTCGTTCATGAACAGGCTTTCGGTCAGCTCGAGTTCCAGGCAGGCAGGCGGCAGGCCGGTTTCGGCCAGCACGGCCGCGATCACCTGCACCAGGTCCGGCTGCCTGAACTGGCGCGCAGACAGGTTTACCGCCATCTTCATGGGCGCGTGGCCGTGGCTGTGCTCCAGCCACGCCTTGGCCTGTGCGCAGGCCGTGCGCAGCACCCAGGCGCCGATCGGCACGATCAGCCCGGTTTCTTCCGCCAGCCCGATAAAGCGCGCCGGCGACACCAGCCCCAGTTCCGGATGCTGCCAGCGCAGCAGCGCTTCGGCGCCGATGATGCGGCCGCTGTCCAGGTCCACCTGCGGCTGGTAGTGCAACGCGAATTCGCCGCGTTCTAGCGCCTTGCGCAGCGCGTTCTCGATGCGCAGGCGCTCCTGCGCCTCCTCGTTCATGGCCGGCTCGTAGAACTGGAAGCTGTTGCGGCCCAGCTTCTTGGCCGCGTACATGGCGATGTCGGCGTGTTCGATCAGATGCTGGGCGTTGCCGCCGCCGTCGTACGACGCCACGCCGATGCTGCAGGTGACGAAGAATTCCTTGCCCTCCAGGATCACCGGCTGCGCCACCGCGTGCATCACGCGCTGCACGATGTCCGGCGACAGCGTGGCCTCGTTCGATTCGCCCAGGATGGCCACGAACTCGTCGCCCGACAGGCGCGCCACGGTGTCGCTGGCGCGCACCGCCGCCAGCAGGCGCTCGGCCACGGTCTTGAGCAGCAGGTCGCCGGCCTTGTGGCCCAGGCTGTCGTTGACGAACTTGAATCGGTCCAGGTCGATCAGCAGCACCCACATCGGATGGCCGCTGCGGTTGGCGTAGGCGATGGCCTGGCTCAGCCTGTCCTGCAGCAGCGCGCGGTTGGGCAGGCCGGTCAGCACGTCGTGGTGGGCGATGTGGTGGATGCGCTGCTCGGACAGCTTGCGCTCGGTGATTTCGCTGCCGGTGCCGCGGTAGCCCTTGAATTCGCCGCGCGCGTCGTACACCGGCTCGCCGCTGGTGGTGAACCAGCGGACCACGCCGTCGTCGCCGGTGATGGCGTATTCCAGGTGGGAAAATGGCAGGCGCGCTTCCAGCCGCGCGATGTGGTCGCGGCCCCAGCGCGAGGTCAGCATCTCGGGCGTGCTGTCCCAGCGCGTGCGGCCGATGAAGCGGCCCGGGTTGATGTGGCCCTTTTCGAAGAAGCCGTCGGTGATGCTGGTGAAGCGGTAGAACGCGTCCTGTTCCCAGTACCAGTCCGAAGACAGCGCCAGCAGGCGGCGGAAGCGCTGTTCGCTGTCGAGCAGGGCGCGCTCGGTGTGCTTGCGCATGGCCACGTCGGCCGCCAGCCGCTCGTTGGACTGGCGCAGTTCGGCGGTGCGCGCATCGACCAGCATCTGCACGCGGCGCGACCGCAGCACCAGGCTTTGCACCAGCGCCGCCATCAGCACGCTGAACAGCGCGCCGCCCAGCAAAGTGCTCAGCGACCCCAGATGGCTGTCGATGAAGGGCTGGGGCAGGGCGGTCACGTGCACTTCCCAGGGGCGGCCCAGCACGGTGTAGGTCTGGCGGTACAGCGCATGCTGGTGGAAGGCGAACCAGCGCGCCAGCGGATGGCTGGCGCCCGGCGCGGGTGGCAGGTCGCCATGGCTGAACACCAGGTTGGACGCCTGCGCCGGCGCGCCCACGTAGACCCGCAGGGCCAGGCCGCTGTCTTGCAGCAGGCCTGCCGACTGCAGGATCTTGCTCACCAGCGAGGGCGCGCGGATCACGGTGGCGGTGTCGCCCAGCCAGGCTGCCTGGCGCTGCTGCGCGGTGTCCACCGGGGCGCCGCGGCGGTACACCGGCATCATCATTACCAGGCCGGGCTCGCTGCCCTTGGACTGGGCCAGCTTGAGCAGGCCGGTGGAATGCGGCTGGCCAGTGGTAAGGATGTCGTCGATGGCCAGCGGCATCTGCGGGTTGTAGCCGGAATCGAGGCCGAAGGCGCGCCGGTTGCCCTCCAGCGGCTCCAGGAAGTGCACCACGTCGTAGCTGGCGCGCTCGCCGGCCGGGCGCAGCACGCCGTTGTCGTTTTCCGTGATGGTAAAGCCGGGGAAGACGCGCCGCATCTCCGCCTCGTAGGCCGGGCGCTCGGCCAGGGGCACGATGCGGTGGTAATTGAAGGCCTGGATGAAGGGGTACTGCTGCAGCAGCGGCGCGGTGAAGTCATGGAACTGCTGGCGGCTCACCGGGGCGGCGGCCACGAACAGCTGGTTGGTCATTTTCAGCACCTGCACCGCCTCGTTCAGGCCGCGCTGGATGGCGGCGGTGCGCAGGTTGGCGCGCTGCTCGAAGTCGAGCTGCAGCTTGCCGTATTCGAGCGCGCCGACCGCGGCGAACAGCACGCTGGTGATGAGCAGCCCCGCGCCCAGGGTGCACGCCGCCGCGACGGTGAGGGTGGATTTGCGGCGACGTGTCATTGCTTTCCTGTACAGTGAAAATTCGGCGGGGATGGGGCCGCCATTAGTTTGTCACAAAACTTGCCGTTCGGCATAATTTCGAAAAAAAATAATTCTAACTGACAACAATTATTTCGATTTGATAATGTTGCTTAACCGCTGTTCAGCCAGCGCAGCCGCAGCACGGTCCAGTGTGCCAGCAGGCGGTGCGCCAGGCCCCAGGCGGGGCCGCGCCGGTGCGCCGCCCGCTGCAGGGCGCGCTGCGCCGGTGTCGGCACGGCGCTGGTGCTGTTGATCGCAAACAGCAGGCGGTTGTTGCCGGCAATGCCATGGAAGCTCCCAACGCGCTGCCGGAAGCAGGCGCGCAGCCGGCGCAGCACGGCCGGATACTGGGGATCGTAGCTGAACACATTGGCCACCAGCACGCCGCCCGGGCGCAGGGCGCGCCGGCAGTCGGCGTAGAAGGCGGCGCTGGCCAGCGCAGGCGGCAGGCCGTCCTGGTCGAAGCCGTCCACCAGCAGCACGTCGGCGGCGCCGCGCAGGGTGGCCATGTAGTGGCTGGCGTCGGCGTGCACGACGCTAAAGCGTTCGTCGTCTGGCGGGATGGCGAACTGGGCGCGCAGCGCGATCACGTCCGCGCGCAGTTCGATCACCGTGATGCGGCTGTGCGGCAGGTAGCGGTAGCAGAACTTCGCCAGCGATCCGCCGCCCAGGCCGACCATGACAATGTGGGCCGGACGCGGCTGGAACAGCACGAAGCACATCATGGCGCGCGCATAGGCCAGCACCAGCCGGTCCGGATCGGCCACGTGCATTTCGCTTTGCACCATGCCGGGCTGGAATTCCAGCGTGCGCAGGCGGCCGCGCGTGCGCACGCGCGGCGGCGCGGGCGGGGCCGGAGTGTGGTGCAGAGTGGCGGGCATGGCTTGCTGACCTTGTTGTCAACGGTTAAGTTCTGATAAGCTCGGGGGATTGTAGCGGAGAGCATGCGGCCGCGCATATTCATTTACACGCACACTAATTCTAGGTACATTGCCGACATAGGCAGCGGCCACCGTGGAGAGAGCACACCATGTTTTTAGATCACCCGACCATTACCGCCACGAACAGCTTCACCGAACCGGACCGCATCGAGCGCCTGGGCCGGGTTTATGGCTACGTGGCGGCGCTGGCCGATATGGCCGGCAAGTCCAGCTTCATCGAGAAATTCACGCAAATCCACGACCACAAGGGCACCCTGATCGTGTTCTGGCACGACGCCCCTACCGAAGACGAGAAGGAATTCTTCTCCAAGGCCTGGGCCAGCAAGATCGGCGACGGCAGCACCAACGTCGAACACGAAGTGTAAGCCGGGCCGCAGGCGCGGCCCGCTGTCCCCCTCATGGATATCAAAACCCTGGTACTGGCGCTGGCGCTGGGCAATCTGAGCCTGTGCGCGGCGCTGTTCTTCTTCGAGTACGAAAGCAAGAAGTCCCTCAGCCTGTCCACCTGGGCGGTCGCCAAGCAGCTGCAGGCGGCGGCCTGGTTCCTGCTGTACTTCCGCGGCGTGCTGCCGGACCTGCTGACCGGACCGCTGGCCAATGTGCTGCTGTTCGCCGGCATGGCGCTGGACGCCGGCGCGCTATGGCAGGCGGCCGGGCGCCCCGGCTGGCGCCGCTGGATGCTGCCGGCCCTGGCCGGCACGTCCACCGCCTACCTGGCCTGCCATTTCCTGGACGTGGCGCCGGGGCCGCGCGCGGCGGCCGGCTTCCTCATCGTGAGCGGCTTCTTCCTGTCCGGCGTGGCCGCGCTGGCGCTGGCGTGGCGCGGCGGCAGCATGCTGCGGCGCTACCTGGTGGTGGTCATGGCGGGCCTGAGCATGCTGGTGGCAGGGCGCGGCGTGCTGGCGGCCACCTATCCGGAGGGCTGGTCCTGGGTCGGCCCGCTGGTGCTGCAGGGCGTGGGCTTCGGCGCGCTGTACCTGATGATGCTCACCAATGCCTTCGGCTACCTGCTGCTGTCGCGCGAAAAGCTGCAGGCCGAGCTGGCGCGCCTGGAAGTGGTGGACCCGCTGACGGACGTGCCGAACCGGCGCGGCTTCTACCAGGCGCTGGCGCCATGGATGGCGCTGGCGCGCCGCCCCGGCCTGCCCACCGCGCTCATTCTGCTGAACCTGGACCAGTTCAAGCGCGTCAACGACAGCTACGGCCACACGGTGGGCGACGTGGTGCTCAAGGCCATGGTGGAGATCTGCAAGAAGCAGCTGCGCGACAGCGATTTGATGGGCCGCCTGGGCGGCGCCGAATTCGCCATCCAGCTGCCGCGCACCTCGCAGCAGGACGCGGCCATGGTGGCCGAGCGCATCCGCGCCGCCATCGCCAGCCAGCCGGTGCGCGCCGACAAGGCCATGATCAGCCTGAGCGCCAGCATGGGCGTGACCACTATCCGCGCCGACGACAGCACCGTCACGCTGTTCAAGCGCGCCGACGGCGCCCTGCAGCAGGCCATGCTGGGCGGCGCCAACCGCGTGGCGGAGGCGCCGGACGCCACCATCGCCGAGGAAGTGTAGCGGCTGAGTGTCGCCGCCGAGCCTCGCGCACGGAACAGAGTGTCATCATCGCGTCACAATCGAGCCTTACTGTGGTAGCATTTTCATATAAACAGTATAAATCGATGCTGGAATCAATACACGGACCCACACCTGGAGCAAGTAGCATGTACGCAGCGGTAGACCTGGGTTCCAATAGTTTTCGGCTTGCCATCGGCAAGCATGACGGCGACGAGATCCGCGTCGTCAAATCGGCGCGCGAGCCGATCCGGCTGGCGGCCGGGCTGGACGCGTCCGGCAACCTCACCGAGGCCGCCATGCAGTCCGCCCTCGGCTGCCTGAAGAATTTCCGCCTGGTGCTGGAGGGCTACGACCTGGAAGCGGTGCGCGTGGTGGCCACCTCCACCTTGCGCCTGGCGCGCAACGCGGCCGCCTTCCTGCCCGCCGCCGAACAGGCAATCGGCCACCCCATCGAAATCATCTCCGGCGAGGAAGAGGGGCGGCTGATCTACATGGGCGTGTCCAATGCGCTCAACCTGCCCGGCGAGCGGCGCCTGGTGATCGACATCGGCGGCGGCTCCACCGAGCTGATACTGGGGCGCGGCAGCGACATCGAGCGGGTGGAATCGTTCTCCATCGGCAGCGTCAAGCAAAGCCTGTCCTTCTTCGTCGGCGGGCGGGTGGACGGGCCCTCGTTCGAGGCCGCCATCCTGTCGGCGCGCAGCCATTTCGAGGACGCGGCGCCGCCCTACCATCCCGAATACTGGAAGAAGTGCTACGGCTCGTCGGGCACGATCCGCGCCATCGCCGAGATCATCGAGAAGAACAAGCTGGGCAACGGCGTGACGGCGGTCAGCCTGGAGGCGCTCAAAAAGCGCTTCATCGCCGCCGGCCACGTCAGCCGGATGGACATGCCGGGTTTGCGCCCGGACCGCGCCAGCACCATCGTCGGCGGCCTGGCCGTGCTGATCGCCCTGGTGCACGAGCTGGGCGTGGCCGCTTTGACGCCGATCGAAGCCGGCCTGCGGGTGGGGGTGATGTGGGACCTGCAGCTGCGCTCGACCAAGCGCGACCGCCGCGACCAGTCGGTGCGCGCCTTCCTGCAGAAATTCCAGGTGGACGAGGGGCGCGCCAACCGCGTGGCCGAATACGCCGCTGCGCTGTATGCGCAGATGAAACCGGCCACCGACAACTACACCCGCTTGCTGGCCTGGAGCGCGCTGCTGCACGAGGTGGGCATGGTGGTGTCGCAGACCGGCTACCACAAGCACGCGTGCTACATGGTGGAAAACGCCGACCTGCCCGGCTTTACCACGCGCGAGCAGAAAACCATGGGCCGCCTGATCGTGGCGCAGAAGGGCAACCTGCGCAAGGTGGGCGACGCGCTCACCGACGGCGACTTCGCCAAGGCCGTGGTGGCGCTGCGCCTGGCCATCCTGTTCATGCACTCGCGCATCGACATCGATTTCACGGAACTGAAGCTGCGCATGAAGAACCGGATCGAGCTGGAATTGCGGCGCGAGTGGGTGGCCGACCACCCCACGGTGTCCTACTGGATGGAGAAGGAGCAGGAACTGTGGGACGAAGTGGGCGTGGACTTCAGCATCCGGGCCAACGCCTGACCATGGCGCGCAGCTGCCTGGCCTGGCTTTCCCTTGCTGCGCTGGGCTGCGCCCTGCAGGTTCCAGCCGCCGCCGCGCCGGTGGAGACCGTCACCCTGTGCTTCGAACGCGCCAACGTGCAGCCCTGGCGCACCGAGCAGCAGGGCGGCCTCAATTTCGCGCTGCTGCGCATGGTGGAGCAGCGCCTCAACATCCGCTTCGACTTCCACAGCATGCCCTGGAAGCGCTGCCTGGCGCAGCTGCAGGCCAATGCATACGACGGCGCGTTCGCGGTCAGCTACATGCCGGAGCGCCGCGCGCTGGGCGTGTTCCCCGGCGATCCCAATGCCGGCGCCGACAACACCAAGCGCATGCACGTGGACCGCTACATGCTGTTGCGCCGCAAGGGCAGCGCCGTGGAGTGGGACGGCAAGGCCTTGCGCAAGCTGGACGGGCCGGTCGGCTTCCAGCTCGGCTACTCGGTGGGTGCGATGCTGCGCGGGCTGGGGGTGGAGGTGGACGAGGGCAGCCAGCGGGCCGACGAGCTGGCGCGCAAGCTGGCCGCCGGGCGGGTCGGCGCGGCGGCCATGGGCGGCAGCGACGCGGCGGCCGTCATGCGCAGCCCGGTGGCGGCCCAGCTGGAAGTCATGCCGCTGCCGCTGATTGAAAAGCCGTATTTCCTGGTGCTGTCGCACGGCATGGCACATCGCCGGCCGGAGCTGGCGCAGCGCATCTGGAATGCCATGGCGCAGGAGCGCGCCAGTCCGGCCTATAAAAAGCTGGAGCGCGCGGCACTGGAAGGCGAGGGAGGCTGATGCGGCGGCGCCTGCTCAAGGCCTGGCGCGAAGACATCCTGCTGCGGCTGGCGGCGGGCATCCTGCTGGCCGTGGCGCTGACCACGGCGGTTTACACCACCTACGCCACCCACACGCTGCGCGCGGAAGCGGAGCAGCAGCTGCGCGAGCGCGCCAGCCATCTTGCCAGCGTGCTGGCGCAGACCCTGGCGCGGCCGCTGTTCGACATCAATAGCGCCGCCGTGGCCAGCGTGGTGGACGCCATGCAGGCCACGCCGGAAGTGCTGGTGCTGCGCGTGCTGGCGCCGGGCGGCGAGCAGCTGGCCAGCTTCCGCGCCGGGCGCGCAGCGGGATCGGCCGGTGCGGAGGGTGGCGCGGCGCAGGCCGCGATCACCGTGCGCCGGGCCGTGGAATACCAGGACGGCAAGCGCAGCTACCCGGTCGGCACGCTGGAGCTGGCGTTCTCGCGCCAGCAGGTGGACTTGCAGCTGCGCCGCCAGATCACCCACACCATGCTGGCCAACCTGCTGCTGGCGCTGGCCATCATCATTTCCATCCTGCTGGTGGCGCGCAAGGTGAGCCAGCCGTTCACCGACATCCAGCAGGCGCTGGAAAAGCTCACCCGGGGCGAAATCGACATCAAGCTGTCCGGCATCGGCCGGGTGGACCAGATAGGGCGTCTGTCCAAGGCCGTGCACAGCTTCCGCGACACCCTGACCCGGCTGGGCCAGGCCGAGCACGAGCTGCGGGAACTGAACAGCCACCTGGAGCAAAAAATCGCCGAACGCACGGCGGAACTCACCCGCACGGCGCAGCTGGCCAGCGACAGCCAGAAGCAGCTGGTCAAGGCCAATGAGCTGGCCGAGGCGGCCAATGTGGCCAAGTCCGAATTCCTGGCCAACATGAGCCACGAGATCCGCACCCCGATGAGCGCCATCATCGGCATGGCTTACCTGGCGCTGCGCACCGGCCTCACGCCCAAGCAGCATGACTATGTGAACAAGATCCATCGCGCCGCCATGTCGCTGCTGGCTATCATCAACGACATCCTCGATTTCTCCAAGATCGAAGCGGGCCGGCTGGAGGTGGAACAGGTGCCGTTCTTCCTGGACGACGTGCTGGCCAACGTGGCCAGCGTCACCAGCCAGCGCGCGGCGGACAAGCAGCTGGAATACCTGTTCCACGTGCCGCCGTCCATCCCGCGCCACCTGGTGGGCGACCCGCTGCGGCTGGAGCAGGTGCTGATCAACCTGGTCAACAATGCCGTCAAGTTTACGCCGGCCGGCGAGCTGGAAATGAGCTGCACCCGGCTCGATACGCCGCAGCCCGGCGGAAACCGCTCGGCCCTGCTGCGTTTCGCCGTGCGCGATACCGGCATTGGCATGACGGCCGGGCAGATGGGCAAACTGTTCCAGGCCTTCAGCCAGGCCAACGGCTCCATCACGCGCGAATACGGCGGCACGGGCCTCGGGCTGTCGATCTCGCAGCAGCTGGTGCAGCTGATGGGCGGCGAAATCACGGTGGAGAGCGTGCCGAACCAGGGTTCCATCTTCCGTTTCGACCTGGCGTTTCCGCTGACAGGACAGGCCGAACGCGCCGCAGTGGTGCCGGCCGCGCTGAACGGCGTGCGCCTGCTGCTGGTGGACGACAGCCCGGTGGCGCTGGAAATCCTGGCCGAAGCCATGCGCGCGCTGCCGCTGCGGGTGGACACGGCCGGCACCGGCACCGAAGCGCTGGCCGCCATCGCCGCGGCCGACCGCGCCGGCGATCCGTATCGGCTGGTGCTGAGCGACTGGCAGATGCCGGACATGGACGGCATCGCGCTGTCGCGCCGGGTGCAGCAGGACGCTGCGCTGCAGGCCCGTCCCGGCATGGTGCTGGTGACGGCCTTCGGGCGCGAGGAGGTGCAGCCGGAGGCCGAGGCGGCGGGCGTGATCGGTTTCCTGTTCAAGCCCATCGGGCAGTCTGCGCTGGTCGATACGCTGGTGACGCTGCTGGCGCCCGGCTTCAGGCAGCGCGGCGCGGAGCGGCGCGCCGAGCTGCCGCGCCGCGTCGGACCAAGGCGGCAGTCGGAACAGGCCGAGGGCGAGGCGGTGCCTGGCCAGCGCTACGCGGCCCGGGTGCTGCTGGTGGAGGACAATGCCGTGAACCAGCAGATCGGCGCAGAGCTGATGGCGACGCTGGGCATTTGCGTGGACCTGGCGAACAATGGCGAGCAGGCGCTGGACATGCTCCGGGAAGGCGGGCCTGAAGCCTACGCGCTGGTGCTGATGGACCTGGAAATGCCGCTTCTGGACGGCCACGCGGCCACGCGCCGCCTGCGCGAAGACAAGGCGTTCGACGACGTTCCGGTAGTAGCCATGACGGCGCACGCGCTGCCGGACATCCGCGAGCGCTGCCTGGCCGAGGGCATGCAGGATTACGTTACCAAGCCGATCGAACCGGAGCGGCTGTACGCGGTGCTGGCGCGCTGGCTGGGCATTGCCCGCCTGGCGCCGACGCAGGTGCCGTCGCCCGAGCCCACGCTGGCGCCCGGCGCCGCGCAGCGTTACCAGGCCGCTGGCGCACCGCAGCTGGACGGCATCGACACCGCGCGCGGCCTGCGCCACGTGGCCGGCAACGCCGGGCTGTACCAGCAGCTGCTCGACAGCTTCCGCCTGTCCCAGCGGGACACAGCTGCCGGCCTGCGCGCCGCCGTGGAGCGCGGCAGCGTGCACGAGGCGGCAGCCGCCGCCCACAGCCTGCGGGGCGTCGCCGGCAACCTGGGCGCCACCGCCCTCGAAGGCGCCGCGCAGGCGCTGGAAGCCGCCTTCGCGACTGGCGCCGACAACGCACCCTCCCGTGAGTCCGTCGCTCCCTTGCTGGCTGCCGTCGAACGCGAGCTCGCGGGCGTGGCGGCGGCGCTGGACCGCCATTTCGGCACCGCCGTCCGGTCCCAGCCGGCCAGCCCCGAAGGCGACCCCGCCGCGCCGGACGCCATGGAAGCCATCCATGCCTTGCGCAAGCTGCAATCCCTGCTCGCCGAATTCAGCGGCGACAGCACCGACTATTTCGATAGCGCGCGGCCCGCCCTGGCCACGCTGCTGTCGGCGGCCACGATGGACCGCCTGGCCTCACACATGGCACACTATGACTTCGCCGCCGCCAGCCAGTTGCTGGCCGCCGCCGTACAACAACTGGACCCAGCATGAACACCAGAATGAATACTACTAACCAGACCGCCCGCCAGACCATCCTGATTGTCGACGACACACCGGACAACATCACGCTGCTGTCCATGCTGCTGAAGGATAAATACAATACCAAGGTTGCCAAGGACGGCGCTACCGCGCTGCAGATCGCCGAGACCTCCACGGTGGACCTGGTGCTGCTGGACGTGATGATGCCGGGCATGGACGGCTACGAAACCTGCCGCCGCCTCAAGCAGAATCCTGCCACCGCCGATATCCCGGTGCTGTTCCTGACCGCCAAGAGCCAGCCCGAGGACGAGGCGCTGGGCTTGCGCCTGGGCGCGGTGGACTACCTGACCAAGCCTGTCAGTCCGCCCATCCTGTTCGCCCGCGTGGCCACGCACCTGAAGCTGCGCGCCGCCAGCCAGACCCTGAAGACGGAAAACACCAACCTGGAAAGCCTGGTGCAGCAGCGCACCGGCCAGCTCTCGCTGATGCAGGACGCCACCATCATGGCCATGGCCACCATGGCCGAAACGCGCGACAACGAAACCGGCAACCATATCCGCCGTACGCAGAACTACGTGGCGGCGCTGGCGCGCAAGCTGCAAAGCCACCCGCGCTTCGCCGCCGAGCTCACGGACGAGAACATCACGCTGCTGTACAAGTCTGCGCCGCTGCACGACATCGGCAAGGTCGGCATCCCGGACAGCATCCTGCTCAAGCCGGGCAAGCTGGATCAGGAGGAGTTCGAGATCATGAAGCTGCACGCCGTACGCGGGCGCGACACCATACGCCAGGTGGAGGAGTACATCGGCGGCAGCAACGGCTTCCTCACCTACGCCCGCGAAATCGCCCATTCGCACCAGGAGAAATGGGACGGTTCGGGTTACCCGGAAAAACTGGCGGGCGAGGCGATCCCCCTGTCGGCGCGCCTGATGGCAGTGGCGGACGTGTACGACGCGTTGATTTCCAGGCGCATCTACAAGCCGCCTTTCAGCCATACCGAGGCGGTCGCCGTCATGCAGGACGGGCGCGGCACGCATTTCGACCCGGATATCCTGGACGCCTTCCTGGAGATCGAGGGCGTTTTCGCTGAGATCGCCAGCAAGTTCCGCGACGCGGAAGATGTTGCAAATGAGCAGGCTCCTCAAAAATAGTATATATTGTTTATATTGTTGAAAATTCTGGAGTGGAAATGAACAAAACCGATAGCGCAGTCAAACCTGAAGAGAAAGCTTCCGAACCCAAGGCGGCCGTCCCCACCGCAACCGCCCCCAAGGCCGCGGCAGCGAAAGTGAACGGCGCCAAGCCGGCTGCGCCGCGCGCAGCCGCAGCGAAAGCAGCTGCACCGAAGACCGCCGCCGTGAAGGCGGCCGCTCCGAAAGCTGCCGCACCGAAAGCTGCCGCACCGAAAGCCGCGGCACCGAAGGCCGCTGCACCGAAGGCCGCAGCGTCCAAGGCTGCTGCGCCTAAAGCGTCCGCACCTAAAGCCGCCGCACCTAAAGCCACAGCACCCAAAGCCACGGCACCTAAAGCCGCCGCCGCGAAAACTGCAGCGCCCAAGGCCGCCGCAGCGAAGGCCGCCAAGCCGGCCAAGCCAGCCGCACCGAAAGCCGTGAAAGCGTCGCCGAAAGCCGCGCCGAAAGCCGCACCGAAAGCCGCCGCCAGGCCTGCGGACGCGGCCAAGGAAAAGGTCCGCAAGGAAAAACTGGTACGCGACAGCTTCACCATGCCGGAAGCCGAATACGCCGTGCTGGGCCAAGTGAAGAAGGCCGCCCTGAAAGCCGGTTTCGAGATCAAGAAAAGCGAGCTGCTGCGCGTCGGCGTCGCGCTGATCAGCAAGACCGACATGGCCACCTTGAAAAGCGTGCTGGGCTCCTTGCCGCAGCTGAAAACCGGCCGCCCCAAAAAGGTCTGAGCCCGTTGTATGTAACCAAAGTGACATGACATTGTCACGGTCCTGAAGTATTACAGGGCTACGCTTGCTTCGTCTCAACTCACAAGGACGAAGCATGCAACAGCCTATCTTACAGACGGAAATCCGCACTTCCTCCGCCAAGCTGGCGCTCAGCATGGCCAGCACGCCGGAGGAACTGCGCGAAGTGCAGCGCCTGCGCTACAAGGTCTTCATCGAAACGATGGGCCTGACCGCGCTGGCCAGTGAAGACGGGTTGGACAGCGACGAGTTCGACGAGCACTGCGATCACCTGATCGTGCGCGACACCAACACTCTGAGCGTGGTGGGCACCTACCGCCTGCTGAGCGCCTCGCGCGCCCACAAGCTGGGCCGCGTCTACTCCGAAAACGAATTCGACCTCAGCCGCCTGAACAACGTGCGCAACCGCATCGTGGAAGCCGGCCGCGCCTGCATCCACCCGGACTACCGTGGCGGCAGCGTCATCATGCTGCTGTGGTCCGGCCTTGCCGAATACATGCGCCGCGAACGCTGCGACTTCCTGGCCGGTTGCGCCAGTATCAGCCTGGCCGACGGTGGCCACAATGCCGTGGCCGTGTACAACTCCCTGGCCGCCAAGCACATGGCCCCGGCCGAATACCGCGTCACGCCCCACCTGCCTTTCCCCTACAGCAAACTGGAAGCGTCGCAGAACCCGCAAGTGCCGCCGCTGCTCAAGGGCTATATGCGTTCGGGTGCGTGGATCTGCGGCGAACCGGCCTGGGATCCTGACTTCGAAAGCGCCGACCTGTTCCTGCTCATGCCGCTGGCCAACCTGGACAGCCGCTACGCGCGCCACTACGGCGTGGAAGGCTGACACGTGCCCGAAGCAATCAGCCTGCGTTGTGCCGTGCTCAGTGTGAGCAGCCCGCGCGGCACCGGGCGGGACGGAGCAGGGGAACTGCTGGCCGCGCGCGCTGCGGCGGCCGGACACAGCGTGGTGCGGCGCGTCTGCGTGGGCGACGACGTGGGCGCGGTGCGGCGGGTGCTGAGCGACTGCATCGCCGATCCGGAGATCCAGGTGGTCCTCAGCTCGGGCGGCAGCGGTTTCGTGCGGCGCAACGCGGTGCCGGAGGCGGCAGCGGGCCTGCTGGAACAGGAAATACGCGGCTTCGGCGACCTGCTGCAGCACCTTGCCTACAGCGCTGTCGGCAGCACCATCGTGCAATCGCGCGCGCTGGCCGGCTACGCCAACGGCACGCTGATCTTTTGCCTGCCCGGCGTGGTGGGCGCTTGCGCGCTGGCCTGGGACCGCATCATCAGCGCGCAGCTTGCGGCGCCGCCGCGCAAAAACTGCTTGCAGCCGGCCTGAACCCCGACTATAGTAATTGTACTGATCGGTACATACCGTACCGATCGGAACAACTTCGTCGAAAGGTCCGCCATGTCCACCCGTCCTCCGCTGCCGCCGTTCACCCTTGAAACCGCCACCGAAAAAGTGCGCCTTGCCGAAAACGGCTGGAACACCCGTGACGCCGAAAAGGTCGCGCTGGCCTATACCGAAGACAGTTGGTGGCGCAACCGTGGCGAGTTCGTCCAGGGCCGGGCAGCCATCGTCGGCCTGCTCAAGCGCAAATGGACGCGCGAACTGGACTACCGTTTGGTGAAAGAATTATGGGCCCACGACGGCGCCCGCATTGCCGTGCGCTTCGCCTACGAATACCATGACGACTCCGGACAGTGGTTCCGCGCCTACGGCAACGAAAACTGGGAATTCGACGAGCACGGCCTGATGCACCACCGCCACGCCAGCATCAACGAGACGCCGATCAGGGAGTCCGAGCGCAAGCTGCTGTGGGACGCCAGCGGCCCGCGTCCGGCGGATTATCCCGGCCTGACCGAACTGGGTTTTTGACTTAAAGGAATGCAATGGCAAGAGTGATCGCAGAGCGCGCCGACGTGGTGCCACTGCTGGCGGAAGTGTTTCGCACCTACGGTTTTGAAGGGGCCAGCCTGGCCCGGATTACCGAAGGCACGCGGCTGGGAAAGGGCAGCATCTATAACTTTTTCCCCGGCGGCAAGGAAGAAATGGCGGACGCCGTGCTGGGTGAGATCGACGCCTGGTTCCGCCGGCAGGTATTCGCGCCATTGCACGACAGCGCCGACGCAGCCGCCGGCATTGCCCACATGTTCGAGCAGGTGGAACGCTACTTCCTGAGCGGGCGCAAGGTCTGCCTGGTCGGCGTATTCGCCCTCGGCAACGAGCGCGACCGTTTTGCGGTCAAGGTGCGCGACTACTTCGCCGCCTGGATAGACGCGCTAGCCGGCGCGCTGAGGCGTTCCGGAAAAAGCAGTGCGGAGGCGGCGGCCCTGGCCGGAGAAGTGGTGGCCGGCATCCAGGGCGCGCTGGTCCTGGCGCGCGCCTTCGACCGGCAGGACGTGTTCATCTCAACGCTGCAACGCCTGCGCGACCGGGTGAAGTGATCGGCTCAGGCGCGCGGGCCGGCACGCAGCGCCCGTTCGGCCAGCCACGTGGAGATGGACTGCCGGGAAATTTCCAGCAGCAGGGCGTAGGTCGGCAGCATCAGTTCTTCGAAGTCGTCGGTGTAGGTCTGATGGAAGTAGCGGACGAAGCCGGGGTTGGGGTCCCAGTGCGGCGGCTGTTTACCCCGATGCACGTAGTAGGACCTGATCTCGTAGACGTCCTTCAGCATCGACTCGATTTCCGCCCGGCCGAGCTCGTGCGGCTGGGGCTCCGTCGTGTCCACCAGCGTATCCTCCTCACGGTCTTCTTCCGGGGATTGTTCGTTGTGGACGTCAAGGAAGTTCTGCAGGGGAGCTTGTACCAGGGCCGACCAGCCCTCGTATGGCGCATATTTCAGCACGAAGGCGACGAAGCGCGCCTGTAGGTAGCCGTTCTGGCCCCGGGCTTCGCGGTAGAGGCGCAGCAGCTCGGCAAACGCAGGGTCGTTCCTGGCCTTCTCATCCCATTCATGCGCTGGCTCTGCCGGTTTCACCTTGTCGCGCTTGATGGCAACTTGTGCCACGGATTCGATCGCGGCGGCAAGCAGGGTATAGCCCAGCCCGAAGTCGTCGCGCTTGTTGCTCAGCGATAGCTGAACCAGGCGTATGGCCTGGATGGCCAGCAGATACGTTTTATCGTCGACCGCCAGCAGCTGGCGTATCAGGTCTGCCGTTTTGCGCTGGTATGCAGCCTGCGCAGCTTCGGTACGTTTGCCATCGCTAGAGTACGGCTCGAAAACAGGGTGCGCCAGCGCCGCTTTCAGGAAATCCTGGGCGGTGCGCGGCGCGCTTCCGGTCAGGAAGTCGTTGCGGGGAGACTTGCACGTGGTGCCCGTGCAAAACGAAACGATGGCCGCCAGGACAGTGCCGAGCCGGTGCGCATCGGCCCGCGGCTGGGGAAAACGGACAATGGAGAGGTAGGCTTTGAAGTCGGGCGCTAATTGTATTGGCACGCTGGGCAGGATGGTGCAGATGCCCAATTCCCACGTTTGCGTGAGCTGGAATTCGGTCAGCAGACAGGCCCACGCGGGCTGTGCGGCGTTGGGCGCAGACTCGGGCTCCGCCGGGTAGGGCGAGCGCAGCGCTTCGATGCACTGGCTGAACAATATGTGGTCATCGTTGACCGGGTCTTGCGGCATGATGGCATCAGGGATTTCGACGTGGAAATTCTACCCGGATTTGCCGATATTAACGAATGGAAATAAATTTGGGATGGGCAAACAGGAGGGGTAACAGCGGGGATTGGGCTGTTGATTGGCGCCGGAGACCGCAATGCCGGCGCCTGGCATTGCACGACGGGAGCGGCGTCAGTGCATCGAGGCAGTCGATAGATCTTTCAGCTCGCGTATGCTCAATTCCGATTTCTCGTGCATGCGCAGCAGAATGGTTGCTCCTACCGCCAGCTTTCGGTGGCGGATCTTGCTGATGATGGGGGGCTGCACTTCAAGGACGCGGCACAGTTCGGCGTCATTTTTCAGGTGCATTTTCTCAATCAGCGTATCGAGCAGTTTGTTGGGAACAAAGCTGGAGGGTTCCAAGGCCCTTGCCCGATTCATTGCTTCGATCAGTTCGAGTTTTTTTTGCCGCACGCTCATTTTTTCCTCCTTAGTTAAAAAACGTGGATAGATTGGCGTCTCCTGGCTTGTGTTTTACCGCCCAAACGGCGTAAACATGGCGGATCAACTCAACTATTAATAACCAAGCAAGTTGTATGTATGATACTGCAACGGTAGATTATTGGTAGGTCTAGGACAAAAAAAAATCTTGTTTATTGCGCAAACGGGTTGACGGATGTTGCTTCTTGTAGTCCCGAGCTGGTCAGAATAAGGGTGCGGTCGGCCATCGCGGCAGCGGCGTGGGAGTGGGTGACCATGATGGTGCAGGCGCCGCTCGCCTTGATTTCATTGCGCAGCAGCAAGAGTACGCCGTGCGCGGTGTCCGGATCGAGGTTGCCCGTGGGTTCATCGGCCAGCACCAGGCCGGGGCGATGTACCAGCGCGCGCGCGATTGCCACGCGCTGCAGCTGGCCGCCGGACAGCTGGTGCGGATAATCGCCGCCGCGCCCTTGCAGGCCGACCGCGTCCAGCATCTCCAGCGCGCGCTGCTGCGGCTGGCCGTTCAGCAGCAGCGGCAACGCCACGTTCTGCAGCAAGGTCAGGTGCGGCAGCACGTGGAAGGCCTGGAAGATGAAGCCCATTTTCCGGCGCCGCAGGCGGGTGGCGGCGTCGTCGTCCAGCGCGGACATGGCCACGCCATCGAGCAGGATGGGCGGCTCGCCGGCCGGATTCGGCTGGTCCAGCCCGGCGATCAGGTTCAGCAGCGTGGACTTGCCCACGCCCGATTCCCCCATGATGGCGACGAACTCGCCGGCCTGGAAGTTCCAGTTCAGATTGGCCAGTACGGGCCGGCCGGCATAGGTCTTGGACAGGTTGCGCAGGACGAGCATGGATTCCTTGACGGGGTAAGCCTTAACGGGTGAGCGCGCGCCGCGTGGCGAAACTGGCGGCATCCACCAGCGCCACCAGCAGCAGCATGGCAATGATGACGGTGGCGGCCGCCTGCATCTGGAACAGCGACAAATGGTATTTCAGCATTTGCCCCAGTCCGCCGGCGCCCACCACGCCGAGGATGGCGGCGGCGCGGATATTGTTCTCCCACCGGTACAGGGTGTAGGACAGCATCTGCGGCAGCGTTTGCGGCAAGGTGGCGTAGAAAAAGGCGGCCATCGGCGAGACGCCGTTGGTGCGCAGGCTCTGCTCCGGCAGCGGCGCGGCGTTTTCCAGCGCGTCCGCGAACAGCCGCCCCAGCACGCCGGCCGTGTGCGCGGCCAGCGCCAGGGTGCCGGCGAAGGGTCCCAGGCCGGCGGCGATCATCAGGATGGACGCCCACACCAGTTCCGGCACCGAGCGCAGCACGTTGAGCATTACGCGCACGGCGGCGCGCGCCGGGCGGCCGAAGCGGCCGGCGCCGGGCAGTGCGAGCAGCAGGCCGCCGGCCACCGCCAGCAGGGTGCCGAGGGCGGACATGGCCAGCGTTTCCAGCGTGGCGTTGGCGGTCTTGAGCAGGAAAGGCGTGGCCAGCTCCGGCGGCGCGAAGCCGGCCAGGAATTCGCTGCTGCTGCGCACCGCGTCGGCGCTGAACAGGGCCGACCACTTGAGTGGCAGCGTGGCGAAGCTGGCCGCGACCAGCACCGCCAGGGCCAGCGCCATCAGCCAGCCGGACCAGGAGCGCGGCGGCGGGGCGGGGATCTTCAAGCTGGTCATCCGAGGCGCCTCCGCAGGTATTTCGACACCACGTCGGCGGCCGCCACCAGCAGCACGAACACCAGCAGCATGGAGGATACTTCGCCGCCGGACAGCATCTTCATCGATTCGTCCATGCGCTGACCCAGGCCGCCGGCGCCGACAAAACCCATCACCACCGAGCCGCGGATCGCGCACTCCCAGCGGTACACGGTGTAGGACACCAGCTCGGAGGCCGCCTCCGGCAGCGCCCCGTACAGCAGCGCGGACAGCCTGCCGCTGCCGTTGGCCAGCAGCGTGTCCGCCGCGTGGGCTTCGGACGATTCCAGGATTTCGGCATATACCTTGCCCAGCATGCCGCAGTAGGTGAGGGCGATGGCCAGCACGCCCGCCGTCGGCCCGAGGCCGACGATGCGCACGAACAGCAGCGCCCACACCAGTTCCGGCACGCTGCGCAGCAGGATCAGCAGCCAGCGCACGGCCTGGCGCAGCAGGCGCGAAGGCAATGCCATGCGGCCGCTGCCCAGGCGGGAAATGGACAGGCGCTCGGTCACCAGCAGGGTGGCGGGGATGGCGCCGAGCAGCGCGAGCGTGAGGCCGGCGGTGGCGATGGCGATGGTGAGCCAGGTTTCGCGCAGCAGCATGGCCAGGAATTCGGGGTCGTGCGCGGGCGGCACGAAGCCGGCCAGGAAGCGGCCGGTGGCGGTCAGGCTTTGCCAGTCGAACAGCAGCGAGGGCTTGAATTCGCTGGCCACGACCATCGGCCACAGCACGATCAGGGCCAGCACGGCCAGCGTCACCCGGCCGCGCCAGGCGGGGTCGGGGTGGCGCTCGGAATAGGGTACAGCGGGAATATTGCGCATACGGGCGGGGGAGGGTATCAGGCCTTAGAGGCAGGCGCCGATGGCCAGCTTTTCCGGCGATTCGTGCACCGACGGCGCATTGGCCGGCGGCTGCTCGCCCAGGTACAGTTCGGCGATCATCGCCTCGGTCACCTGCTCGCGCGGCAGGTCGAAGGCGATGCGGCCTTGTTTCAGTGCCACGATGCGGGTGAAGTTGGCCAGCGCCAGGTCCACCTGGTGCAAGCTGCACACCAGGGCGGCGCCGCGCTCGCGCGCTTCCTGCTGCAGGGTGGCCAGGGTGAGCTGCGACAGGGCGGGATCGAGCGCGGACAGCGGCTCGTCCACCAGCAGCGCCTGCGCGTCCGACAGCATCAGCCGCGCCAGGCCGCAGCGCTGGCGCTCGCCGCCGGACAGGCGGTCCACGCGGCTGTACAGCTTCTCGCCCAGGTTGAAGCGCGCCAGCGCGCGGTAGGCCGCTTCGGGATCGACCGGCTTGACCAGCGAGCGCAGCGCCGTCCACAGGCTCCAGTGCGGCAGGCGCGCGGCCAGCACCGCCGTCACCACGCGCTGGCGCGGCGGCAGCGGCGGCGTCTGCGGCGCCAGGAACAGGCGCGCGCGCAGCCGGTGCCGGGCGCCGTTGTCCAGCGCCCACGGGTCCACGCCGAAGGCCGTGTAGCGGCCGCTGTCGTCCGACTGCGGCTGGTGGTTGCACGCCAGCGTGGCCAGCAGCGTGGTCTTGCCGGCGCCGGAGGGCCCGATCAGCGCAAGCTGCTCGCCTGGCGCAATGGCCAGGTCGATGGCGTGCAGCGCGGGCGCGCTGGCGGCGCCGTGATGGCGCACCGTCAGGCGCTCGAGCAGGTACAGGGGAGATGCCATTGTTACTTCTTCAGCAGGCCCGCGTTGACGGCAGCCGCTTCGATGGCGGTGTAGTTCTCGGCCTTGGTCGGAATGAACCTGGAAGCGCGCTGCAGGTCCAGGATGGCCTTGTCTTCAGGCTTGGACGGGTCCAGCGCCAGGAAGGCTTCGGTGATCTTTTTCTTCATTTCAGCCGGCATGTCGGCGCGCACGGTCCAGTTGTAGTCGTAGTAGCCGGGGGTGGTGTAGAACACGCGCACGGCGCTCGGGTCGACCTTCTTCTCGGCCACCAGCTTTTCCCACACTGAGATGTTCAGGGCGCCCGCGTCCACCTTGCCGCCGGCTACCGCCGCCACGGTGGCGTCGTGCGCGCCGGAGAAGGCGATGCGCTTCATGTCGGTGTCCGGGTTGATCTTGGCCGCCAGCAGGAAGGAGCGCGGCATCAGGTGGCCGGAGGTGGAGGACTCGGAACCGAAGCTCAGGGTCTTGCCTTTCAGGTCATCGAGCTTGGTGATGGCCTTGTTGGTGGTGACGAACAC
This sequence comes from Massilia sp. Root418, assembly GCF_001425265.1. GTDB lineage: Bacteria > Pseudomonadota > Gammaproteobacteria > Burkholderiales > Burkholderiaceae_D > Rugamonas. The sequence goes on along the minus strand of NZ_LMEC01000026.1, from coordinate 250,854 downwards.
GGAACGGAATTTCTCGTCCTCGGCGCGCTGCACCAGCGGCACCACCTGGCCCTTGCTGCGGTCCTTGGCCTGCACGAAGGTGAAGCCGCCGAACCACACCATGTCCAGCTTGTGGTTGATCAGGCCCTCCACCGAGGCGGCGTAGTCGGTCACCGGGGTGAACTCGACCTTCATGTTCAGTTTCTTCTCCAGGTACTCGCCCAGCGGCTTGAACTTGCGCTGCAGTTCGGTCGGCGCTTCGTCGGGAATGGCGGACACGCGCAGCACCTGCTGGGCGGACGCTTGCACGGCGGCGAACACCAGGCCGGCGGCCATCAGGGATTTGACGAGCTTCAGAGGAGAAAATTTCATTGAGAACCTTAATTGTTGATTGTTAAGTAGCTAACGCAAGAATGCACGGCAGTGCTGCTGCGGCGCTGGGAATGTGATATTCAGCTATGATAGCAAAACTGTCATCGGCAGCAGGCCCGGTGATGGCCGACCAACTTGACTGAGCACATTATGCCTATGTCCCGTACTGCGGCGATCCGCGTGATTTCGCCTGATGTTTCCAGCCGTTCAGCCAGCGTTCCGCATGGCAGCCCAGCCGCCATCGCGGAAATCAGCACCGGCTTGCTGGCGGAGCGGGCTTACACCTCGCCCAAGTATCTGTATGACAGCCTTGGCTCCAAGCTGTTTGAAGCGATATGCGAGCTGCCCGAATACTATCCCACGCGCACCGAAGCGTCCATCTTTGAGCGCTACGGCGCCGAGATTGCGCAGGCGGTGGGCCTGGGTTCCACGCTGATCGACCTGGGGGCGGGCAACTGCGCCAAGGCGGCCAGCCTGTTCCCGCTGCTGCATCCCACGCAGTATGTGCCGGTCGACATATCGCGCGACTTCCTGCTGGAGGCGGTCAGCCGGCTGCAGCAGCGTTTCCCGCACATTGAAATGACGCCGCTGGGGCTGGATTTTTCGCGCAGCTTCCATCTGCCGGTCAGTGTGCGGCCAGGCAAGCGCGTGTTCTTTTATCCAGGTTCATCAATTGGCAACTTTGCGCCGCACGAGGCGATCGCCTTCCTGCGCCGCATGCGCGCCAACGAACAGGGCGACGGCGGCCTGTTAATCGGCGTGGACCTGATCAAGGACGGCGCGGTGCTGGATGCGGCCTATGACGACGCGATCGGCGTGACGGCGTCGTTCAACCTGAACATGCTGCGCCACCTGAACCACCTGATCGGCGCCGACTTCGACGTGACGCAATGGCAGCACCGGGCGTTCTTCAACGCCGAGGAGAGCAGGGTGGAGATGCATCTGGAAGCGCGCGAGGCTGTTACCGTGAGCTGGCAGGGCTATGAGCGGCATTTTGTGCGCGGTGAGCGCATCCACACGGAAGACAGCTACAAATACACCCGGCGCAGCTTCATCGACCTGCTGCAGGAGGCTGGATTCGCCGCCACGCGCACCTGGACCGACGATGCCGAATGGTTCGCGGTGCTGCATGCCCGCGCCATCGGCGACTGACAGGGTGAGCCAGCCATGCAGATGACCGACCCCGCGCACTGGATTGCGCGCTACAACACGGTGCGCGAGCGTTCGCTGGCGCTGACCGAGCCCTTGTCGGACGAGGACTGCGGCGCGCAGTCGATGCCGGACGCCAGTCCTGTCAAATGGCACCTGGCGCACACCACGTGGTTCTTCGAGACCTTCATCCTGGAGCGCATGGAGGCGGATTTTGCGCCTTTCCATCCGGCGTTCCGCGTGCTGTTCAATTCCTATTACAACGGCATCGGCGAGAAGCATCCGCGCCCGCAGCGCGGCCTGCTCACGCGGCCTGCGCTGACGGAGGTGAAGGCCTACCGCGCCAACGTCGACGCGCGCATGGCGCGCCTGTTCAGCGGCGAGCTGCCGGCGCCGCAACGCGAACAGCTGGCAATGCTGGTCACGCTGGGGCTGGAGCATGAGCAGCAGCACCAGGAATTGATGCTGACCGATGTGAAGCATTTGCTGGCGCAGAATCCCTTGCACCCGGCTTATGCCGTGCCCGCGGTGCACACCGCGCGCCCGGCGGCGCCGGCCGCCGGGCCGTCCGCCCCGGACGGCGCGCACCAGGAATGGATCGCGTTCGACGGCGGCTTGACGGAAATCGGCCATGGCGGCGACGGTTTCTGCTTCGACAACGAGCTGCCGCGCCACCGCCAGTATGTGGCGCCGTTTGCGCTGGCGCCGCGCCTGGTGACCAATGGCGAGTACCTGGCCTTCATCGAGGCGGGCGGCTATGAAACGCCGTCGCTGTGGCTGGCCGAGGGCTGGGACTGGGTCTGCGCGCAGGGCCTGCGCAAGCCGATGTACTGGCTGCGCGCCGAAGACGGGCAGTGGTCGGAGTTCACGCTGCATGGCATGCAGCCGCTCGACCTGCAGGGGCCGGCCACGCATCTGTCGCTGTTCGAGGCGGACGCTTACGCGCACTGGCGCGGCGCGCGGCTGCCTACGGAAGGCGAGTGGGAATTCGCGGCGCAGCAGCTGGTCGTGGAGACCGGCGGGCTGCATCCGGCGCCGGCGCCTGCATCTGCGGCGGCCTCTGCGGCTGCGGGCTCGGGCGGACTGCTGCAGATGTTCGGGCACTGCTGGCAGTGGACCAGCAGCAGCTACGCGCCGTATCCCGGCTACGAGACGGCGCCCGGCGCGCTGGGGGAATACAACGGCAAGTTCATGCTGAACCAGTACGTGCTGCGCGGTTCGTCCTGCGCCACGCCGGCGGGGCACGCGCGCGCGAGTTACCGCAATTTCTTCCCTGCGGGGGCGCGCTGGCAGTTTACGGGGATACGGCTGGCAAGGCGATAACTGCGCTTGCGGCCGGGCTGGCGCGTTACGCCGTAGGCTCGGCGCTTCCGGCTCGACGCCACCCGGCTCTGCGCCCCGGTCACCCCCTACGCGGCGCGCAGCCTCGCTTGCGCGGGCTTGTCGCCAAGCCGGAACTGGCTGACCACTTCCTGCAGGGCGCCGGCCTGGTCGTGCATGGCCGATGCGGCGGCGGCGGCTTCCTCCACCAGCGCGGCGTTCTGCTGGGTGGACTGGTCGATCTGGCCGATGGCCATGTTGATCTGCTCGATGCCATCGGTCTGCTCGCGGTTGGCCCGCGTGATTTCCTCCACCATCTGGCTCACGCGCTGCACGCTGATCACCACATCGTCCATGGTGCTGCCGGCCTGCTGCACCAGCCGCGCGCCGGCGTCCACCTTGTCCACCGAATCGCCGATCAGCTGCTTGATTTCCTTGGCCGCGCTGGCCGAACGCTGGGCCAGGGTGCGCACTTCCGAGGCCACCACCGCGAAACCGCGCCCCTGTTCGCCCGCGCGGGCCGCTTCCACCGCCGCGTTCAGCGCCAGGATATTGGTCTGGAAGGCGATGCCGTCGATGACGCCGACAATGTCCGCAATCTTGCGCGATGAGGCGTTGATGGAGTCCATGGTGTCCACCACCTGCGCCACCACGCTGCCGCCGCGCTGCGCCACCGCAGACGCGCTTTGCGCCAGCGCATTGGCCTGGCGCGCGTTGTCGCTGTTCTGGCGCACGGTGGTGGTCATCTCGATCATGGAGGACGCGGTCTGCTCCAGCGCGCTGGCCTGCGCTTCGGTGCGCGCGGACAGGTCCATATTGCCGCTGGCGATCTGGCCGGAGGCGCTGGCGATGGCGCCGGTTCCGCTGCGCACCTGGCCGACGATGCGCGCCAGGCTGGCGTTCATGTCCGCCAGCGCATCGAGCAGCTGGCCCGCTTCGCAGCGGGTGCCGGAGGCGATATGGCTGGTCAGGTCGCCTGCGGCGACGGCGCGCGCCACGTGCAGCGCGTGGCCTATCGGGGTGGTGATGGAGCGCGTGACGCGCCATGCGAAGGCCGCGCCCAGCAGCAGCGCCAGCACGCCCAGGGCCGCCATCATGCGGCCCGCAGCGCCGATGTTGTCCTGCACCTGCGCGCCGTGCGCGGTGACGATGCCGCGCTGCAGATCGTTCAGTTGCTTGATTTTATCCTGCAAGCCGGCCAGCACCGGCAGCGTTTCGCTGGACATGAGCTGCGCCGCCGCATCGCGCTGGCCTGCCGCGATCAGCTTGTTCACCTTGCTGAAGGATTGCACGTACTGCGCCCGCTGCGCGCGGATGGACGCCAGCAGGGCTTTGCCTTCGGGCAGGACCACCAGCCTGTCCAGCACTTCCAGCGCTTCGGAAATGGTCTTTTTGTTGGCGTCGATGCTGGCGTGGATGCGCGCCTGGGCGGTGCTGTCGGTGACGATAAACAGTTCCAGCACCAGTGCCGAGTTGGCGCGGGTGGTGGCGGCAATGAGGGCGGCGGCATCGGCCTTGCGCCAGTCCTGGTTCACCATGCCGGCATTAAGCTCGCCGATTTGCCCCAGCCGCTGCAGCCCCAGCCCGATCAGCACCACCATCATCAGCAGCACCGTGCCAAAGCCCAGCGCAAGCCGGGTGCCGATCTTCAAATTCGCCATTTTCATGCCGCCTCCGCTTGTTGCAATACGATAAAAGTATAGCAACAATGCGGCAGTGCGTCATGGAATGCCTCAGCGGAAGGCAATATGCATCAATTCCGGCTGCGCGGTGGGCGATTGTGCAGTGCGGCCAGCAGGCACGGCGACGTGCAGTTCGCCGTCCACCAGACCGTAGGGCTGGAGCACGATGCGCATGCTGAGCTGCCGGTCCAGCGCCACGAATTCGTTTGCGCCGACGGCCACGATCTGGTGTTCGGTCCAGTCGTCCACCCTGGCGAAATAGCGCTTGTCCACGCGCCGCAGGTAGAGCGTCTGGCCGTTGGCCAGATTGTAGGCGCCGGCGAACTGCTGGAATTCGTCGCGCTGCATGGGAATGATCTGCCCGGGGCCGGGCGCTTCGATGCCGCGCCCGGGCGCGGGTATGGTCACGGTGTCGGCGGCCTGGGCGGCGGCCAGCGGCGAGGCACAGGCGAGCAAGCCCGCCACGATAAGTGTTTTCATGATCTGGTCCATCCTTCGCAATGACAGCCTGGTTGGTTCAGGCAGTCTATGCTTGCGGGGACGCGGGCGCATCATTCAGATGAATGACGCCGCCGGGCTCAAGGCGGTTGTCTGTCCAGGACGCCCATGACGGCGCCGACGACGGCTTCCGGGCGGGTGGACAGGATGGACTGGCGGGGGTCCGGCACAGCAACCGGCACCGCAACCGTGCTGCCGCGCGTGGACAGGGCGGCCAGCTGCTGCGCTGCCGCCACTTGGGCGGACTGTTCGCGTGTGAGCACCACCAGCGGCGTGTCGCCAAAGGTTTTGCGCGCGGCGCGCAGCTGGCTGGCACCGGCGGCCAGGTTGTCGATTTCCGAGGCGCGCGAGCGCCAGTAGGCGGGCCTGCCCACCTGCGCGGCCTGTGCGGCGGCCAGCCTGGGGCCGGTTTCGCCGCCGGGGGCATAGGCGCACGCCGGGGCGGCGGCTATGTTGCCGCTGCTCGCGGCATCCAGGCAGGCGAGGGCGACGTCGAGGGCTGCCGCCAGCGCAGCGGCCGATGCCTGCGGCTGCGGAACCCCGCCGGTATTGGCATTGGCGGCAGTGCCGGCAGAGCCAGCGGCGCCGGCACTGGCGCCTGCCGCCGCGGCCAGTTCCTCGTCCGCCGGCGGCTCCACCAGCACCAGGGCGGCAACGTTGCCGCGTCCGCGCGCGGCGAACTGCTGCGCGATCATGGCGCCGAAGCCGGCGCCCACCAGCACGTAAGGCCCGTCCATGCGCGCATTCTTCAGCATGAAGTGGAGGTCCTTGGTGGCGTTGGCGACGGTGGCTGCGCGCGTGGCCGGGTCGCTGAACCCCATGCCGGCGCGGTCGTAGACGCAGGCGCGGGTGCGCCTGGCCACCTCCGGCTGCACGGCGGACCAGTCCCAGCCCGCGCGGCCGCCGTCCGCCTCGAACAGCACGGTGGGCGAACCCTTGCCCATGCAGTACATATTCAGCTTGCGGTCGCCCACGTCCACTTTCACCTGGCCGCTGGCGTAGGCGTCCTGCCCCGCTGGCGGGGCGGCGCTGCTGCCGGCGGCGGCTAGCAGCAGGGCGGCGGCAGCCGCCTTGTGGACCGCGGGCCGGCGCATCAGGCCGTGGCGTCCGCGCCGGCGGCGGCAGGCGCCGCAGCGCCTTCTTTCTGCTTGATCTGGCGGTTGACGGCGCTCAGCACGGCCTTGAAGGAGGCGGTGACGATGTTGCTGTCGATGCCGGCGCCGAACAGGGTCGGACCGTTCTCCAGGCGCAGTTCGACGTAGCAGGCCGCCTTGGCGTTGGCGCCGGAGCCGATCGAGTGCTCGTGGTAGTCCATCAGCTTGATGTCCAGGCCGAGCGCATCGACGAAGGCGTCGATCGGCCCGTTGCCGCCGCCTTGCAGGGCCATGCCGGCGCCGCGGTGGCTGAGGGCGATGTCGATCTGCACCGGCTCGTCGCTGGTGGTGTCTTCCTGCATCTTGTGCGAGCTGTAGGCGTAAGGCGCGGTCTGTTCAAGGTATTCGCGGCTGAAGATCTCGTGGATGCCTTCCGAGGTGATCTCCAGGCCGGTCTGGTCGGCCACGGCCTGTACCGCGCGGCTGAATTCGATCTGCAGGCGGCGCGGCAGCACCAGGCCGAAGTCCTGTTCGAGCAGGTAGGCCATGCCGCCCTTGCCGGACTGGCTGTTCACGCGGATCACCGCGTCGTAGCTGCGGCCCAGGTCTTGCGGGTCGATCGGCAGGTAAGGGATTTCCCAAGGGGCGTCCGGCTGCTGCTTGGCGAAGCCCTTCTTGATCGCGTCCTGGTGCGAACCGGAGAAGGCGGTAAACACCAGGTCGCCCACGTAAGGGTGGCGCGGGTGTACCGGCAGCTGGTTGCATTCTTCCACCAGCTTGCGCACGCTGTCGATGTCGGAGAAGTCCAGGCCCGGATGCACGCCCTGGGTGTAGAGGTTCAGCGCCAGGGTCACCAGGTCCACGTTGCCGGTGCGCTCGCCGTTGCCGAACAGGCAGCCTTCCACGCGGTCCGCGCCGGCCATCACGGCCAGTTCGGCGGCGGCGATGGCGGTGCCGCGGTCATTGTGCGGGTGCACCGACAGGATCAGCGAATCGCGGCGCTCCAGCTTGCGCGACATCCATTCGATCTGGTCGGCATACACGTTGGGCGTGCTGCACTCCACGGTCGAGGGCATATTGATGATCATCTTCTTGTTCGGGGTCGGCTTCCAGATGGCGCTGACGGCGTCGCAGATATGCTTGGAGAAATCCAGTTCGGTGGTGGAGAACGATTCAGGCGTGTATTCAAAGCCCCAGTCGGTCTGCGGATGCTGGGCGATCAGTTCCTTCACCAGCTTGGTGCCGGTGGTGGCGATGTTGGTGATCTCTTCGCGCGACATGCCGAACACCACTTTGCGGAACACCGGGGCTACAGAGTTGTACAGGTGGACGATGGCGCGCTTGGCGCCGGCAGCCGCTTCCACGGTGCGGCGGATCAGTTCTTCGCGCGACTGGGTCAGCACGATGATGGTGACGTCGTCCGGGATGCGGTCTTCGTCGATCAGCTTGCGCACAAAGTCGAAGTCGGTCTGCGAGGCGGAAGGGAAGCCCACTTCGATTTCCTTGATGCCGATCTTGATCAGCATTTCAAAGAAGCGCAGTTTCTTCTCGGGGCTCATGGGCTCGATCAGCGCCTGGTTGCCGTCGCGCAGATCGGTGCTCATCCAGATGGGCGGTTTGCTGATCACGGCGTTGGGCCAGGTGCGGTCGTTCAACTGGACAGCCGGGAAGGCGCGGTATTTCGCTGCTGGGTTCTGCAACATCATGGTGGTACTCCTGAGTCTTCTGAATTTTGGAAAGCCTGTGAAGGCGCATGCGATGTGGCGTTGGCTGCCGGGCGGGCCACGAAGACGCTAGGCCAGGCAACCGATCGGTAGCGATAGCGGTAGCAGCGCGAAACCTTTGAAGGTGCGTGCGGTGCTACGGTGCGTGTAGATAGCCGTGGTGGACATCGGTGCAAACTTTCCTGGTTTTGGGGAGACTTGCGCAGCTTGTGGCCGGCGCAGGGGTACAACTGAGACGCGGTTTTTTAAGCGCGTGCTAGTAGGCGCGGCGCTAGCGATAGGGCGCTAGGAGCCGGCAGCAGGAAAGCGGATAGGTGCGGATGCGGGAACATGGGCTTTAATGTACGAGATCGGCAGCAGAGCTGTCAAGGAAATGTTGCGGAGCGCGCCAGTTTGACTGCCTGGCGGGCTTTGAATATTATCTTGATAATATTTCTTTTGGGGAAGCTCGCATGTCCAAAATTGCTGTCGGTCTGATGGAAAAATTGCGGCAGGCCGGCACGGACGGCGTGTCGTTCGGCGAGTTGTATGCGCTGTTGATGACTTCCCCCGACCGCACCGCCTGGTTCGGTGGGGAAGAGAAGGCGCTCAATTATCTGGGCTCGCTGTTGCAGGAGATGCGGGAGGCCGGCATGGCGCGGATTGTTGGCGGCGCCGATCTTCCGCACGACAGGCGCTGGGCGCTGGATGCGGACTGGTTTTGGCGTGGTCCGGGGAGAGTTGACCCGCCGCCGCCGCCGGATTTGCCTGGTGCCAATCGCAACGACAATGACGGCGAAGGTGGCGGCTTGCGGGAAGTGCTCGGCCACAGCCTGTTGTTTTCGCTGCCTGCCGATGAATTCGACGCGGCCATTGCACGCTCGCTGGGAGGAATGTGATGAGCTATTCCCCGTCGGCGGCGGCCGGCATCATGCCGGAGAAAGACACGCTGTCCCTGCTGGCCCTGAAAGTCGCCCCCAATGTGTTCGATTTGTCCAGCGGCCAGCAGCATGTCAGTATCCGCGACCAGATTATCCGCGCGCAGATGCTGGTGCGCGACTTGTGCGAAGCCGATCCGCGCCATCTGCAGATCCTCGTGGTGGGCGCCGGCATAGCCGGCGTGACGGCGGCGCTGGAAGCTTCCGCCCAGGGCCAAACCGTGGTGGTGGCAGACACGGAGAAGGAGGCGTTTTCGCTTCAGCGCGGCGCGCCGCAGCGCTTTGTCGGCCCATTCATGTATGAGTGGCCTTCTTCGTTTTTCGACGACCAGAGCTACCCGCCCAGGAATAGCAGCGACTGGGGGCCGGCATCGCCAATTACGCCCGCGTGGTCCAGCAAGAAGCCGCTCTCGGGCACGGCGTTGGCCGCCCAGCTGGTCAGCTGGCTGGATGGCGTCAAGGGAAACCCCGCGTTGGTGTCCGCGCTCTATCCTCTCTGGAAGGCGCCGCAGTGGTGGATGGAAGCGACCGCCGCCAGTGTGGCCGCCGCCGTCAAGCGCTTCGCCGCGCAGACCGGCGCCGCGACGCAAAGGCGGATCGACGGCGTTGGCGGCGGCCACGTCGAGCCCTGCGAGATCCATCTGCGGCGGGCAGGCAGTATCGACACGCGGCACTTCATGCCGGACTATATTCTGCTTGGCGCTGGACTGGGGGAGGAGAATGTGGCGCTGCCCCAACTCCTGATTGCCGCACCCGGATCGAAGCCGGTGGAAGGCCCGCGTTTCTGGGGCGCCGACAATTTGCTGGACGCCGGCACGCCGGATCGTAACATCGGCATTTTCGGCGGCGGCGACGGCGCCCTGCAGGACGCGCTGCGCGCGCTGACCGGATTGGGGCATCCGCTGGAAATGATCTGGAAAATGGAAAAGGATGCCGAAGTATCGCGTTTGCTGCTGAAGGCCAGGGAGCGGCTGCTTGCGATGGAGCAGCAGAGCCGCTTGATCGCCACCTGGACAGCGGGACAGGGCGCCTACGCCGGACTGGATCGTGCCTGCCGCGCTTTGGCGGTATCGCTGTGCAGGAAACCGGCGATGCGGCGCGCGCTGCTGGCCTGTTTGCGGAAGGGATCCGGCGTGGTATCGCAGTTTGTGCGGGAAAGCCATTTCGGCAAAACCTATCTGCTGAACCGTTTCCTGATGCACCTGCTGATCGCCTGCAGGGCGCGTGCCGGCAGGGCGGAATGGCGCGGGCGCATGGACTACGAGTGCCATTTCGGTGCCGAGGCCGCGCACAGCCTCGCGCCGCTGAGCGGCTACCGGTTCCGCACAGACCTGAAGCCGCTGGCTGCGCTGTATGAAAACGCCACCTGCGGCGCGGATATCCCCTCCGCAGGCCGCAGTTACGATTTCCACGAGGTTGCGGTGCGCTTTGGCATCACGCGCGGCACAACGCCGGGAAGCCAGATGGTGACCTTAAGCGGCAAAGGCCTGACCACGCGTACCAGCCTGGCCAGAATCCCCGTGCCTTTCGTGCTGCCGCGATAGCGCGAGGCGGCGCGGCAGCGGCGGGTCAGGCCACCGTGACGCGCGCTGCGCCGGCGGCGGTCCGGCCCACCACGGCGGCGCCCTCGAAGCCTTCGCGCGCAAACAGGGCCAGCACCTCGTCCACGCTGGCCGGATCGCATGCCACCAGCAGGCCGCCGGAGGTCTGCGGGTCGGTCAGCAAGGCTTGCTGCGCCGGGGTGACGGCGGCCGACAGGGCCACGTCCTTGCCGTAGGCGTCCCAGTTGCGGCCGGACGCGCCGGTGAAGTAGCCGTCCGTGGCCAGCTGCTCCACGCCGGGTAGCAGCGGTATGCTGGCCATGTCCAGCTGCGCTTCCAGGCCGGCGCCGCGCGCCAGTTCCAGCAGGTGGCCCAGCAGGCCGAAGCCGGTGACGTCGGTCATGGCGTGCACGCCCGGCATGGCGGACAGCGCCTGGCCGGGCTTATTGAGCTTGGTGGTGTTGGCGATCATGGCGGCGTAGCCGTCCGCGTCCAGCTTGTCCTTCTTCAGCGCGGCCGACAGCACGCCCACGCCCAGCGGCTTGCCCAGCACCAGCACGTCGCCCGGCTGCGCGCCCGAATTGCGCTTGACCTTGGACGGATGCACCAGGCCGAGCACCACCAGGCCGTAGATCGGCTCCACCGAGTCGATGGTGTGGCCGCCGGCGATGGGAATGCCGGCTTCGGCGCAAATCGATTCGCCGCCCTTGATGATCTGGCCGATGGTTTCGATCGGCAGCTTGTTGACCGGCATGCCGACCAGGGCCAGCGCCATGATGGGCGTGCCGCCCATGGCATACACGTCCGAGATGGCGTTGGTGGCGGCGATGCGGCCGAAGTCGAACGGATCGTCCACGATGGGCATGAAGAAGTCGGTGGTGGCGATCAGCGCCTGCTCGTCATTGAGCTTGTAGACCGCCGCGTCGTCCGAGGTTTCGATGCCCACCATGAGTTCCTTGGGAACCGGGAAGCCGTGGGTGTTTTTCAGGATTTCCGACAGCACGCCAGGGGCGATCTTGCAGCCGCAGCCGCCGCCGTGGGAAAAGGAGGTGAGTTTGATAGGTGTTTGCATAATGCCCGCCACGATATCACAAGCCCGCCGCACCTTGCAGGCGGGCAGCCTGCGCTTCGGTACGCTTCGGTTACAATCAGCCATGAGTTCAATTCATGCATCATTCCGCAACGCCAGGCCGCAGCAGCTGGCGGACGCCTTGCAGCATGCCCGGGCTTACACGCTGGCGCTGTTCGACTGCGCGGCGGCCGCCGGGCTGGATGCCGCCATCCGCGTGCCGCAGCTGCGCAGCCTCAATCCGCCGCTGTGGGAGCTGGGCCGCACGGCCTGGTTCGCCGAGTGGTTCATCCTGCGCGAGGCCACCTCCAGCCACCCTGCGGACGCCGAGCCGAACGCCTTGCTGAGCAAGGGCGACGACTGGTTCGACGCCAACACCGTGCCGCACGGCGCGCGCTGGAACCTGGACCTGCCCAGCCCCGGCGCCGTGAAAACCTACTGCCACGAAGTGCTGGACCGCATACTGGACCAGCTTTCGCGCTGCGGCGGCAGCGACACCGAACTCTATCCCTACCGGCTGGCGCTGGCCCACGAGGACATGCAGGGCGAAGCCATGCTGGCGGCCTTGCAGACGCTGGGCGTGCCGGTGCCGCCGGAACTGGCGCGCGACGAGCCTAGCTGGCCGCAGCAGTCCGAAATCGGCTTCCCCGGCGGCACGCTGCAGATGGGCAGCCCGGGCGGTGCCAGTAGTACTCAAGGAAGCGGCTTCGTGTTCGACAACGAGCTCCAGTCCCATCCCTGCTACGTGCCGCCGTTCCGCATCGACGCGGCACTGGTCAGCAACGCGCAGTACGCTGACTTCGTTGCCGACGGCGGCTATCAGCGGCGCCAGTTCTGGAGCGTGGCCGGCAACGCCTGGCTGATGCGGCAGGAGCGCTCGGCCCCGCGCTACTGGCAGCGCGAGGCGGGCGACGGCAGCGGCAACGGCTTCTGGCGCACCATGCGCTTCGGCCACCTGTGCACGCTGGCCGGGCCGGAACCGGTGCGCCATATCAGCCTGTTCGAGGCGCAGGCCTACTGCGCCTGGGCCGAACGGCGCCTGCCCACCGAGGCAGAGTGGGAATACGCGGCCCTGTCCGGGCACCCGGCGTTCCGCTGGGGACCGCTGTGGGAATGGACCGCCACGCCGTTCGAGCCGTATCCCGGTTTCGAGCCCGGGCCGTGGCGCGAATATTCGGCGCCGCATTTCGCCACCCACCAGGTGCTGCGCGGGGCATCCTTCGCCACGCCGTCGCGGCTGGGATCGGCCCGTTTCCGCAACTTCCACCTGCCCGGCAGGGACGACATTTTTGCCGGCTTGCGCACCTGCAGCTGGTAACTGCATACTGCTGTTTTCACATCACGGGAAACAGCATGAAAATGAAGATCTTCCTGGCCGCCGCCCTCGTCGCCGGCGCAGCCCATGCCGAACCAGGCAAAGTGGTGGCCATCAAGGCCGGCCGCCTGGTGGACGTGGTCAATGGCACCGTGCTCAAGGACCAGACCATCATCATCAACGGTGAGCGCATCGCCTCGGTGGGGCCGACCGCGTCGGCCAGGGTACCCGCCGGCGCCCAGCTGATCGACCTGTCCGCACAAACCGTGCTGCCTGGCCTGATCGACATGCACACCCATTTGACCAGCGACCCGCTGCAGCACGGCTACCAGGCGCTCGGCGTCTCCGAAGTGCGCGCCGCCCTGTACGGCGTGCGCGCCGCGCGGGCGACCCTGGAGGCGGGCTTCACCACCGTGCGCAACGTGGGCGGCGAAGGCTACGGTGACATCGCCCTGCGCGACGCCATCAACGACGGCGACGTTACCGGCCCGCGCATGCGCACGGCCGGCTATGCCATCGGCATCACCGGCGGGCATTGCGACAACAACCTGCTGCCGCCGGAATACAAGGTGACCGGCCAGGGCGTGGCCGACGGCCCCTGGGCCGCGCGCGCCAAGGTGCGTGAAATGGCCAAGTATGGCGCCGACGTGATCAAGATCTGCGCCTCCGGCGGCGTGCTGTCCAAGGGTGACGAGCCGGGCGCGCAGCAATACACGCTGGAAGAAATGAAATCCATCGTCGACGAGGCGCATAAGCTGGGCCGCAAGGTGGCCGCGCACGCCCACGGCGCCAGCAGCATCCGCGACGCCATCCTGGCCGGCGTGGACTCGGTGGAACACGCCAGCCTGATCGACGACGAAGGCATCCGGCTGGCGCGCGAGAAGGGGGCCTGGCTGGTGATGGACATCTACAATGACGACTACATTTTGCAGGAAGGCGCGAAGGCAGGCATGCTGCCCGAGTCGATAGAGAAAGAGCGCATCATCGGCCAGACCCAGCGCGACAACTTCAGGAAAGCCGTGCAGGGCGGCGCGAGGATCGCCTTCGGCACCGACGCCGGCGTCTACCCGCACGGCGACAATGCGAAGCAGTTCCACTACATGACGAAATACGGCATGACGTCCATGCAGGCGATCCAGGCCGCCACCATCAGCGCGGCCGACCTGCTGGGCTGGAAGGACCGCGTGGGCTCCATCACGGCCGGCAAGTATGCCGACATCATCGCGGTCAAGGGCGACCCGGCCGCCGACGCCAGCCTGCTGACCAAGGTCACTTTCGTCATGAAGGGCGGTGCCGTTATCCGGTGAATTGCGGACGCCGACTGCCGCCCTCGCCGGCGAGCTGGTCCGCGGTGCCAGCAGATCCTGCTGGCACCGCAGAGGTGATTCACAAAGAGTTATCTGGCCAGTGCAACGCGCGTGTCTTTCTTCGCTCCAGCGATTTCTGTACACCGGAGGCGGTTGTGCAGCCATTTCAGTTGTGTCAGCTGACCTTGGGGGACGCCGGTCGATGGCATGCACTCCAGTGCTGCTTTGTTCGGCACTCGGTCGCGCATATAGGTTGCGCCGCTCAGTAAGTTGAGCCAGCCGACAACCAGATCAGCCTGTTTCATACGGCTGAATACAAGATCTGCTGCAGCACCTTGTTCTGCGGGGTTCGGCTCGGCAGTCATCAACGAAGCCAATGCGGTAGCGACCTGCGGCTCTCTAGCGTCGACGAATTCCGCAAGGCTGGGAACCACAAAAAGGGCAGCGCGCAGCGCGGCGGCAAGTGCCGTTCGCGCAGGTCTAGCTCGCCACTGTTGCGCTGTGCGGGGCCGGTTTGCCGTACTGTAGTCGCTAACCCGTATTGTCGCGTATTGCACGATGGTTTGATTGCCGGCCTTGTCGGAGAAACTGATCGTATTCACGGCACGCCCCCACAGTGTACCTGCGACGGTCGAGGGAAGGGGGCAACCGGAGACGTCTGCCTGACATTGGACCGGTGCCACTTTCGTGTTAAAGGTCACGGCAATTGCAGGAATCGTTTCACCAAACACAGGAATGGTGGGGATGCGGGCGCGCGCGCCCTCGCTCCAGTCTACGTCGTGCGCCGTGATAGCGGCTACCGCTGGGGCAGTCGTATCCACACCGACGGTGAATTCGGCCTCGCAGCTTGCTGCGTCCCCGGTACGGTTTCCAACTGCGTCCACTGCGCATACTGCCAGCCGGTATTCGCCGTCACGACTAAAGCTGACTGGAATCTCCATCTCCGAATCAGACGTGCGGATCAGCGGGGTCCTGACCTGTTGGTTGGCATCATCGCGGGTAACAAGCAGGGCCGACTGGACGCCGGAATCACGATCGCTCACCACGATGCGAATTTCTTTATCTTTGGTCCAACTGAACGTGGAGCACGGAACGGGAACTGTCGCATTGCCGACCAGGCATCCGACTGCTGGCGCGAGCGCGTCCACGCGAAGCTTGAGCAAGTTCTTTCGCTCGTAACCGCGGCGTGCCTCTGCGTTGTACGCCTTGGCGTCAACTGTAATATTGGCGCCGTGCCCCCCCAAGGCAAATCCAGGCGACCGCCCGGTGCAGCCGTCGGCATTCGGTTCGCACTGCCACGTTGCCAGTGACGGGCTGCTCAGGAGAGGGCGCAGGGTATTGGCGGGCGCGTAGCGAATAGACGGCGACGGCGGGACAACGAGGGTGTCGCCTTGCTGTTTTGACGGTTGTATGGACAGCACGTCCCAAACCGGTTCAGCATTTACTGCTTCCTTGAACTTTTGTGCGATCAGCACGCCTTGAATTTTGTCCGTAAGCTCGAAGGTTGGATGAAAGCTGCCATTGACGTTGCCTTGAAAGCGTATGGAGTCTTTAATGCTGCGGAACCAGCGGCCCTGGGCGTCATAGGCATTGGCCGCACCGGTCAAGCACCATCCGTGTTCGCTAACGTCGTTGCTTTCGGTCTTCATGGCGTCTACCGATAGCCAGCCATATTTTTGGGCCTGCGCCTCAACCACTGAATTCAGTGGCGCAATGACCTTTTGCCGTACATACGCCACTTCGTCGTCTGTCAGTTGCAGTTGGCCGAGTGCAGACAGTGGCCCCAAGAGCAGACCCCATCCTCCCGGCTCTGCGGTGCCTTGCTCTATGCGACCGGAACAGTTCTTCCCGGGCATGCGGTATAAGGGATCAGGGTATTTCACAACAAGCGTTTGCATGGCGGGATACTGCAGGTTCAAGCCAGCGAGCGCATCTCCAAGATCTCCGTAGGAAGATGAGAGGAAATTGAAATGCTCGCCAAGGGAAAGGTTAATGGCGCTCTGCGTTTTTTCCAACGCTATGTTCCTCGCCACCATGGCCGTGACCAGTGCACCGAACTGGATATCGTTGCCTCCGCCGCTCAATAACAAAAGGTCTATGCTGGTCTTTGCGTCGTCGTTCTGATTGCGGAGGAAAGACTTTAATTGACTAATCTGTGGTTCGATAGGGACCGCGCTGCCGAATGCGGTGGCGCTCTGCTTGGTCTCAGTCCAACTGGGATAGCTTTCCAGCGCCTTCTGGTGCGGTACGACACCACTGTAGTCGCCGTTGAGTCCTTGGCTGACGAGCGCACCGGAGCATGCAAAACTGACGACGGTCATTGCACCCGCCGAGAGCGAGCGCCGGTATCGCTCATTGTGGATGTCCTGTTGTTGATTCAGGATACGCACTGCAGCCCGCAACGGGCCGGCGTAGGCGCTTCGGTGGCAGCGGGCATCCATCCATAGTGCCTTACCGATAACCCCCGCCGGTACGTCAGGGTTGCCTTCACCTGAGGCGAACGAGTCGCCCAGCGAGACAATCAGCACGTCCTCGGGTATCACCGTGCTAATACGCTGCTTGGACAAACTGTGGGTATCGGTAATATCGACGTCGAATTTAACTTCCCTATTCGACTCCAGGCTCGCGTACAAGGAGCACGAGTCTGTCTCGTCGCTGGGAATCGGCCGGATCGTGACTCTCTGCGGGAAGAGAAACTCGCACTTTTGCTGGACATTGTTGCGCTCTGCTCGGATGGTGATGAGAATTCTGCGGGCTTTGTAACCGCAATCGAGGCGGGTGCCGATCCTGCGGGTGGTCAAGATGTCCCACTCCGGAATGCCAATTGCCGCGTTCAGCCCCGTGTTTTGCGCCGGCAATGTATAGGCCAGTGGTGCTTTATGCCTGTCGAGCTTGTTTTGATACCCCAGCCAGTCGATCAAGCCAGTGCTCTGGGTCTGTGGCAAGCAATCGCTTTGCCATGCTTCTTGGTAGGCGCTGGACCAGAACGCGCCGATGCGTGGAACCACCTTGACGGATGCGCGGTAGTTGTTGGCTTCTGCAAGATACTCTGCTTTTGCCGACGGAGCAGAGGAGAGGCAGAATGCCAGCACTGCACCGCAGAGCCGATAGACGGGACGATAGATGGAAAGCCTCACGATGCCCCCTTGTTTTTCATTGGTGTCGAGGTTTGCTTCGGTGATGGACGCGACGTTCTCTCAGCTGAGAATTGCCATTATGATCTTTTCCTGTCCTGAGATTCTCGCGAATAATCACCAAGCAACTTCTTTTGATTGCGCCAGAAGTTGATAAAATCCGAATCTGATTTAACAGTTCTGGAGGGAAGATGAAACGTGCGTTGACCTGGCTGCTGACGGCCCTGACGGGCCTGGTGCTGGCTGCCGTGCTGCTGGTGACGCACACATCCCACTTCAAGCCGCTGCGCCTGGACTGGTTCTACACGCGCGTGTTCGCCACCTTTGCCATGGACAGCCCGGAGACGCTGTCCGGCTTGGGCGTGCTGCCATCGTGGCTGGACTTCTTCAGCAGCCGCCTGGACGATTCGTCGCCGGCCCATGCGCGCAAGGTCATGGCGGAAATGAAGAGCAACCTGGCCGTGCTGGAGAGCTATGACCGCGCCGATCTGGACCGCAACGGCAAGCTGTCCTATGACACGCTGCACTATTACATGACCATGCGGGCCGAAGGCGAGCCTTTCATGTCGCACGCCTTCCCGGTCAACCAGCTCGACGGCATCCAGGCCACGCTGCCGGATTTCATGGTGCAGGTGCACCGCGTCGCCGGCGCGGCCGACGCGGAAAACTATATCGCCCGCCTTCGCAGGTTCCCGGCCAGGTTCGCGCAGGTGCTGGAGCAGGTGAAGCTCAGCGAGGACAAGGGCATCGTGCCGCCGCGCTTCACGGTGGAGAAGGTGCTGCAGCAGATGCAGGCCTTCGTCGCCATGCCGCCGCAGCAGCACCGCCTGTACCTGGACATGCGCGACAAGCTGGCCGCGCTGCCGGCCGGGAAAGTGGACGACGCCACGCGCGCCAGGCTGCTGGCCGACACGGAGGCGGCGCTGAAAGGCCAGGTTTATCCAGCCTACCGCAGCCTGATTGCGCACTTCAGCGCTTTGCGGGACCGGGCGCTGCATAACGACGGCGCGTGGAGCCTGCCGAACGGCGACGAATACTACGCCTGGGCGGTACGCATGCACACCACCACCGACTTCACGCCGCAGCAGGTGCACAGCCTGGGCCTGGCGGAAGTGGCGCGCGTGGGCGCGGAGATGGATGCGATCCTGAAGGAACAGGGCCTTAGCGGCGGCAGCCGCGGCGAGCGCATGATGCGCCTGGCCGCGCGGCCCGATCAGAAATATCCGGACACGGAAGAGGGCCGGCAAGCCATGCTGGCGCAGTACCGCGCCATTATCGACGAGGCGCGCCAGGGCCTGGGCGGGGCGTTCAGCGTGCGGCCGCGCCTGGCCTTGAAAGTGGAGCCGGTGCCGGTTGCGCTGCAGGCCACGGCGCCTGGCGCCTATTACCAGCCCGGCACTTTCGACGGCTCGCGTCCCAGTGTGTTCTTCGTGAACATGCGCACGCTGAGCGAGACGCCGAAGTTTTCCATGCGTACGCTGGCGCACCACGAAGGGCTGCCTGGCCACCACTTGCAGATCGCGGTGGCGATGGAGCTGCGGGATGTGCCGTTCTTCCGCAAGGTGATTCCGTTCAGCGCCTACCAGGAGGGCTGGGCGCTGTACGCCGAACGGCTGGCCAGCGAACTGGGTTGGGAGCGGACGCAGCTCGACAAGCTGGGCCGCCTGCGCGACGACATGATGCGCGCCACGCGGCTGGTGGTCGATACCGGGATCCACTACAAGCGCTGGACCAGGGAGCAGGCGATTGCCTACATGCTGGAGAACACCGGCATGCCGGAGGAGGATGTGACGGCGGAGGTGGAGCGCTATTTCGTGTCGCCTGGGCAGGCGCTGGCTTACAAGGTGGGGATGCTGACCATGCTGTCATTGCGCGAGCACGCGCAGCAGGAGCTGGGGGAGAAGTTCGACCTGAAGGCCTTCCACAGCGAGGTGCTTACGCACGGAGCGCTGCCGCTGAAGGTGCTGGAGCACGTCGTCAGTGACTGGGTGGCGATGCGCAAGCGGAGCTGAGAGCCGGCGGGTTACGGCTACGCCTAACCCGCCCTACGCGCGATGCGTGCGCAGCGGCGTAAACCGGTGATGCCGAATGCGTGGGCTGACTCTCGTAGGGCGGGTTAGCCGCGCAGCGGCGTAACCCGCCAATGCATCAAATCAGCGACTGGCCCAGCTTGGCCAGGTGCGCGGCGTACGCCTCCACGTCCAGCTCTTTGCGCGCCACGCCGCTGCGGAAGGCCGCTTGCGCGATCTTCGGCGTCACGCCGACCAGCAGGCGCGGGTCCAGCAGGCCCGGCACCACGTAGTCCTTGCCGAAGCGCTCGTCGCTGCGGGCCATGCCGGCCAGCGCCACCACGCAGGCGATCTTCATTTCCTGGTTGATAGTGCTTGCACCCGAGTCCAGCGCGGCGCGGAACAGGTAGGGGAAGCACAGCGCGTTGTTGATCTGGTTCGGATAGTCCGAGCGGCCGGTGGCGATGATGGCGTCCGGCGCCACTTCGCGCACCAGCTCGGGGCGCAGCTCCGGCTCAGGATTGGCCAGCGCGAAAATAATCGGCTGCCTGGCCATCGACTTCACATCCGCCTGCGACAGCAGGCCGGGACCGGACAGGCCCAGGAACACGTCCGCGCCTTCGATCACTTGCGAAAGCCTGGTGGCGGGCGTGTCGCGCGCCCAGGCTTTTTTCTCGCCGTCCAGGTCGCGCGCGGTGGTCAGCACGCCCTTGCTGTCGCAGACGAAGATGTTTTCGCGGCGCGCGCCCAGCGACAGGATCAGGTCCAGGCAGGCGATGGCGGCAGCGCCGGCGCCGGAGCAGACGATCTTGATGTCGGCAATATCGCGGCCGGTCATTTCAACGGCGTTCAGCAGGCCGGAGCCGACCACGATGGCGGTGCCGTGCTGGTCGTCGTGGAACACCGGGATCGACAGCCGCTCGCGCAGCTTGCGCTCGATGTAGAAGCACTCCGGCGCCTTGATGTCTTCCAGGTTGATGCCGCCGAAGGTCGGGTGCAGGGCGGCGATGATGTCCACCAGCTTGTCCGGATCGGTTTCGTCGATTTCGATGTCGAAGGAGTCGATGCCGGCGAACTTCTTGAACAGCACCACTTTGCCTTCCATGACGGGCTTGCCGGCCAGCGCGCCGATATTGCCCAGGCCCAGCACGGCGGTGCCGTTGGTGATCACGGCCACCAGGTTGCCTTTGGCGGTGTATTCATAGGCCAGCGCCGGGTCGCGCTGGATTTCAACGCAGGGGATTGCCACGCCGGGCGAGTAGGCCAGCGACAGGTCGTCCTGGCTGGCGACGCTCTTGGTGACGGCGATGGCGATTTTGCCCGGGCCGCCTGCCTTGTGATAGTCCAGTGCCTTTTGTTCGAAAGTACTCATGAAACCAATCCTTTGTATATGCGAAAAACGCCTGCCCGAGCATAAGCCAGGGCAGGCGTGATGATGACTGAATGCGGCTAATAACTGATATTACCAATACTATCCGCGTGCGCGGTGCGCTTCCAGCCTGTGGATTTCACTTAGTCAGCGCGTTGATCAAGGGTACAGGCCGCGTACTTCACGCGCTTGCAGCACGCGGGTGCAGGCCAGGATGAAGGTTGCGGTGCGCAGCGTTACCTTCTTGTCTTGCGAGACTTCCCATACCGCGTTGAAGGCTTCCTGCATGATGCGCGTCAGGCGTGCGTTGATTTCGTCCTCGCTCCAGAAGAAGGAGGAGAAGTCCTGCACCCACTCAAAGTAGGACACGGTAACGCCGCCGGCATTGGCCAGCACGTCCGGAACGATCAGGATGTCCTTGTCGGACAGGATGTCGTCAGCTTCCGGCGTGGTTGGGCCGTTAGCGCCTTCGAGGATGATCTTGGTGCGGATCAGCGGCGCGTTGGCGGCGGTGATCTGCTGTTCCAGCGCGGCCGGAATCAGGATGTCCGATTCAATGCCCCAGAACGCGTCGCGGTCCATGAACTGTTCGATGCCGGGGAAGCCTTTTACGCCGCCCGTTTCCGCTACGTGCTTGTGCAGTTGTGCCACGTCCAGGCCATTCGAGTGCACCACGGTGCCGGTATGGTCCTGCACGGCGATGACTTTGGCGCCCGCATCGGCGAACATGGTTGCCGCTACGCCGCCGACGTTGCCGAAGCCCTGGATGGCAACACGCGCACCCTGGATGGCCACGCCGCGCTTGGCAGCTGCAGCCTGGCCGACCACGAACACGCCGCGGCCGGTTGCTTCGCGGCGGCCCAGCGAACCGCCCAGCGAGATCGGCTTGCCGGTCACCACGCCGGTGGACAGGTTACCTTCGATCATGGCGTAGGAGTCCATCATCCATGCCATCACCTGTTCATTGGTGTTTACGTCCGGCGCAGGGATGTCTTTGTTAGGGCCGATGATCAGGCTGATTTCGCTGGTGTAGCGGCGGGTCAGGCGCTGCAGTTCGCCACGCGACAGGGTCTTGGGATCCACGCGGATGCCGCCCTTGGCGCCGCCGTACGGCACGTTCACGGCCGCGTTCTTCACGGTCATCCACGCCGACAAGGCCATCACTTCGGACAGGGTCACGTCCTGGTGGAAGCGCACGCCGCCCTTGCCGGGGCCGCGCGACATGTTGTGCTGCACGCGGTAGCCTTCGTAGTGGGCGATGGAGCCGTCGTCGCGCTCGATCGGCACGTCAACGGTCAGGATGCGCTTGGGGCGCTTCAGCGTTTCCACCCAGCGCGACAGGCTGCCCAGGTGCGGCGTAACGCGGTCGATCTGCTGCAGGTACTGGCCCCATGGGCCAAGATCTTCTGGATTGAGGTAGGACGGCAGTGCGTGTTGGGTAGTCATGCTGTTGGCTCCTGTTTTCGATTATTTGCTTCGTTGGTCGCGGTGCTTGTGGCGGTGCGTTAGCGAAGCGAATCATAGGCTGGAGCCCTGCAGGGCGGCTAATGCTGTATGCGCATCCGCCCATGCAAAAAATGCATAACGTTCAAATCGTTAGGTAAAGATCAACGTTCGGAGGCGGTCACGCGGCTGCGTTTGCGGGACGAATTCTGCTGGCTTTCGAGGTAGTCCCACAGCCGCGAAACGATGAATTTGCCGGGCCGCGAAGGCGACGGGCGCTCGCGGTACAGGCGGATCTCCATCTCGATGGCCCAGTCCTGCACGCCGCCGTCGGCGGGCGCCAGCAGCTTCTGTTTGAGCTCGCGCGTGACCGCCGATTCGGGCAGGAAGGCAATGCCGCGGCCTTCCAGCGCCATCATCTTCAGGCCTTCGGCCATGTCGGTCTCGTAGTGGTTCTCCAGGTGCAGCGCGGTCTTGGTGTCGGCCAGGATCAGCTCCACCATGCGGCCGAGATAGGCGTTGTTGGTGTAGGACAGGAAGGGCAGCGGATGCTGCTTGGTGCCGGGCAGGGTGAATTCCGGCGTGCGCGTCTTGTCGCAGCGGGCGTAGGCGCGCAACGCCTCGCGGCCCAGCACCAGCATGTCGTAGCGGCCCGGGTCGAGCTGCACCGGCTGGCGCGGATGGTGGTAGCACAGCAGCAGGTCGCAGCCGCCTTCGACCAGCTGCAGCACGGCGTCGTGCACGTTGAGCGCCATCAGGCGGCTGTTGATGGGCGCGAAGTCCGTCTCGAGCTGCGTGATCCATTTGGGGATAAAGGTGAGCGACAGCGTGTGCGGCACGGCCAGGTCGATGCTGTTCATGGCGGCTGCGCGCTTGTTGCGCAGCAGCTCGCGCACGCCGTTGATCTGGCCCAGCATCTCCAGCGCCTGCTCGTAGAACACCAGGCCGGCCGGGGTCAGGCGGGTGGGGTAGGAGGTGCGGTCCACCAGGTCGGTGCCGAGCCAGTTTTCCAGCGACTGGATGCGGCGCGAGAAGGCCGGCTGCGTCACGTGCCGCTGCGAGGCGGAGCGGCTGAAGTTATTGGTCTCGGCCAGCGAGATGAAGTCTTCCAGCCATTTGGTTTCCATGCTTGTGCACCGAACTTGAAAAGAGCTCCATTCTACTGACTACGGGGCGCTAATGTGAGGTCCGGCGCCAGGACGGTGGCTTCATGCGTCTAGCCGGGCGGCCATGGCAGTGGCGGAGGCAGGCAGACGCCCAGGAATTCGCGTAAGGCCTGCAGCGGGCCGCGGTAGCGGATCGGAAAATCAGGTGAGCGTTCATCAATGCCTCTTGGGTTTGGCGCGCCATATGCCGCTGGACAGGGGGGGAAGCCAATCTCATTAAACCGTCAAGCCTGGTCCAGGCTTGCATTTTTTTCGCATCGCAGCATATACTCCAATAAGTCGTACGACGACTGATCACTTGTTGTTTGTATAAATATCACCAACCTTTACAGGAGCAGTGGCATGAGCAAACGCATCAACCATTTCAAGCGGACCCTCAAGGGCGGCACCCTGCAAATCGGCCTGTGGTCTGGGCTGTCGAGCAATGTCACGGTGGAGGTGCTGGCCAATGCGGGCTTCGACTGGCTGCTGCTGGACATGGAGCACTCGCCCAATGAGCTGCCCATGGTGCACTCCCAGCTGCAGGCGATTGCGCAAGGCACGGCCCAGCCCATCGTGCGCCCGCCGTGGAACGACACCGTGGTGATCAAGCGCCTGCTCGACGTGGGCGCGCAAACGCTGCTGATTCCTTTTGTGCAGAACGCCGAGGAGGCGCGCCAGGCGGTCGCCGCCACGCGCTATCCGCCGCACGGCGTGCGCGGGTTTTCCACCGCGGCGCGCGCCTCGGACTATGGCCGCGTGGCCGATTACTGGGCCACCAGCAGCGACGATATTTGCGTGCTGCTGCAGGTGGAAACGCCGGAGGCAATTGCCAACATCGAGGAAATCGCCGCCGTGGAGGGCGTGGACGGCATCTTCATCGGCCCCGGCGACCTGGCCGCCTCCATGGGCCACCTGGCCAACTTGAAACACCCGGACGTGGTGGCCGCCATCGAGGGCGCGGTGCGCCGCATCGTTGCCACCGGCAAGGCCGCTGGCGTGCTGATGGGGGACGAGGCGCTGGCGCGCCGTTACATCGCGGCCGGTTGCACCTACACTGCAGTAGGCAGCGACATCGGCTTGCTGGCGCGCGGCGCCGAAGCGCTGGCAGGAAAATTCAAGAATGCCGCCTGAGCGCGGCCCATCCACAAAGGAGCAAGGATATGAGTAAGGTTGGCTTTATTGGCCTGGGCATCATGGGCGCGCCGATGGCGGCGAATCTGCTGAAGGGCGGGCACGAGCTGTTCGTCTTGCAGCGCAAGCCGCTGCCGCCGGAGCTGGTGGAACTGGGCGCGGTGGCCTGCGCCAGCAGCGCGGAAGTGGCGCAGCAGGCCGACGTGATCATCCTGATGGTGCCGGACACGCCGCAGGTGGCCGAGGTGCTGTTCGGCGAAGGCGGCGTGGCGCAGGGTCTGAGCGCCGGCAAGACGGTGGTGGACATGAGCTCCATTTCGCCGATTGAAACCAAGAAGTTCGCGGCCCGCATCAATGAACTGGGCTGCGAATACCTGGATGCTCCGGTGTCCGGCGGCGAAGTGGGCGCCAAGGCCGCCACGCTGACCATCATGGTGGGCGGCAGCGAGGCGGCGTTCAATGCGGTCAAGCCGCTGTTTGAACTGATGGGCAAGAACATCACGCTGGTGGGCGGCAACGGCGACGGCCAGACCACCAAGGTGGCCAACCAGATCATCGTCGCGCTGAACATCGAGGCGGTGGGCGAGGCCCTGCTGTTCGCCTCGCGCATGGGCGCCGATCCGGGCAAGGTGCGCCAGGCGCTGATGGGCGGTTTCGCCGCGTCGCGCATCCTGGAGGTGCACGGCGAACGCATGATCAAGCGCACCTTCGATCCCGGCTTCCGCATCGAACTGCACCAGAAGGACCTGAACCTGGCGCTGAGCAGCGCGCGCGCCATCGGCGTGAGCCTGCCCAACACCGCCACGGCGCAGGAGCTGTTCAACACCTGCTCGGCGCACGGCGGCAAGGCCTGGGACCATTCCGCGCTGGTGCGCGCGCTGGAGATCATGGCAAACTACCAGATCGGCGCCAAGCTGCCTGAATAAGCCCGGGGACCCCATGACATTCCAAGCCACTTTATTGCGCAGCATGTTCGACGCCGCCGTGGCGGCGGCGCAGCCCTCGCTTTGCCTGCCCGCGCACCTGCCCGAGCCGCCGCGCGGGCGCACCCTGGTGATCGGCGCCGGCAAGGCGTCGGCCGAGATGGCGCGCGTGCTGGAGCAGCACTGGCCGGGGGAGCTGAGCGGGCTGGTGGTCACGCGCTACGGCTACGCCGTGCCGTGCCTGCGCATCGAGATCGCCGAAGCGGCGCACCCGGTGCCGGACGCCAAGGGCCAGGAAGCGGCGCGCCGCATCCTGGCCATGGTGCAGGGGCTGACGGCGGACGACCTGGTGATCTGCCTGATATCGGGCGGCGGCTCGGCGCTGCTGCCGATGCCGCACCCTGCGCTGGACCTGGCGGTGAAGCAGGAGATCAACCGCGCGCTGCTGCAAAGCGGGGCCACCATCGGCGAAATGAACTGCGTGCGGCGCCACCTGTCGGCCATCAAGGGCGGCCGGCTGGCGGCGGCCTGCCATCCGGCGCGCGTGGTAACGCTGCTCATTTCCGACGTGCCGGGCGATAACCCGGCCGACATCGCGTCCGGCCCCACCTGCGCCGACGCCACCACCTGCGCCGACGCGCTGGACATCCTGAAACGCTACGGCATCTCGGTGCCGGCTGCGGTGACGCAGTTGCTGGAATCAGGCGCCAGCGAGAGCATCAAGCCGGGCGATCCGCGCCTGGCGCGCAGCGAGGTGCGCCTCATTACCGCGCCGCAGATCGCGCTGGAGGCGGCGGCCGAGGTGGCGCGCAAGGCCGGCATCACGCCCTACATCATGGGCGACAGCATCGAGGGAGAGGCGCGCGACGTCGGCATCGTCATGGCCGGCATTGCGCGCCAGGTGGCCATGCGCGGGCAGCCGTTCGAGGCGCCGTGCGTGCTGCTCTCCGGCGGCGAAACAACCGTGACGATACGCGGCAAAGGCAGGGGTGGGCGCAACGTGGAGTTCCTGCTGTCGCTGGGCGTGTCGCTGAACGGGCACCCCGGCATCTACGCCATCGCCTGCGACACCGACGGCGTGGACGGGCAGGAGGAGATCGCCGGCGCCATCATCGGGCCGGACATGCTGGAAAAGGCGTGGGGCCAGCGCATCAACCCCCGCCTGAGCCTGGCCAACAACGACGGCCACGGCTTCTTCCAGGCGCTGGGCGCGTCCGTCGTGTGCGGACCGACGCTGACCAACGTGAACGACTTCCGCGCCATCTACGTGGAACCGCAGGCTTAGCTCAGAAGTGGTACTCCGCGCGTACCATGGGGGTGCGCGCGGTGGCGCCAGGATTGCCCTTGTCGCTGTTGCCGAACTTGTTCTTCCAGAACTGGTACTCGATGCCGACCTTGAAGGTGTTCTTGGCCGCGCCCACGGCCGCGCTCATGTCGTACATGACCTGCATGTCAATGTTGGTTTCCGGCTTGGTGGCCGCGCCGAACTCGTTGGTGCCCTTGTTGCCGATGAAGTTGGCGTAGCCTTCGAAGGACAGCGGCACGCCCGCGTTGAAGGGAATGCCCCACACCAGGTTCAGCATGGGGTGCACGTCGTAGTCGTAGCGCGGCGTGGCGGTTTTCGAGAAGCCGCTGTAGGGTGCATTGCTTTCCCACAGGGCCAGCAGGCTAATGTCGAGAAAGCCAGGCACGTCCAGGTTGAGCGTGGGACCGGCCACCAGCATGCGCTTGCGCGAGTTATAGCCTGCGTCGTGCTTGACGTTGAAGTCGAAGCCGGCCGTGAAGCCCAGGCCGCGCATGGCCCCCATCTTGAAATTCCTGCCCGTGACCTTGCCCAGGTCCAGCGTATGGCGGTACAGCACGTACACCTCGCGCGCGCCATCGTCCGAGCCCACGCTTTTCGGATCGGTCTTGTCGGACAGCAGCAGGTCCGCGCTGATGAAGTTCTTGCCGTAGGCGTAGCCGTTCACGTGGCTCAGGTTAACGATATTCTTCTTGATGTCCGCAGGATTGAACGGCTCCGCGAAGTGCGTGCCGTAGCGGTAGCTCAGCGCGGTGTCGCTCCAGTCCACCGCCTGCGCGGCGCCTGCGCCCAGCAGCGCCAGTGTGGCGAGAAAAGTATGGTTCATAATCTGCTTCGTCATGCGCTGTTCTCCAGGGGGTGATGCGCCCATTGTGTACGAAAAGGCGCGCCCCGGGGCCAAAGCGTGGCGAAAGCGCGACGCCGCGCAGCGCCGATACCGCAGCATACCGTAGGGCGGGTTAGCGCTTCGCGCGTAACCCGCCGTCCGCGCCAATCGCCGCCATCGGCGTCAGCGCCCAGGCCAGCCCGCTCACAGCCAGCAGCAGCACGCTGCCGCCGGCAAACAGCTGCGCCAGCGACACCACCTTCAACAGTGCACCGATCGCCGCCGCCGACAGCGGCGCCAGGCCCATGAAGATGAACATGAAGATGCTCATCGCGCGGCCCAGCATGCGCGGCGGCACACTGCCCTGGATCCAGGTGAACACGGCAATCTGCATGAAGCCCGCCAGCGTGCCGGCCAACAGCAGCAGGGCGGCGCCCTGCCAGGTGGCGCTGATGGCGCCCAGCGGCGCCAGCAGCAGCGCAACAATGGCGTCGATGGCCAGCAGGGTCGCGCCGAAGCCGCCCAGGCGCAGCGAGATGCCGGCACTGGACAGCGCCATCCCGAGCAGCATGCCGGTGCCGTGCGCGCCGGTCAGCACGCCGAGCGAAGCGGCGCCGTGCAGGTTACGGCTGGCCAGCAGCGGCAGCGCCACCTGCATGGCACCGCCGACGAACACCGCCACCACTGACCAGTAGATGAAGCAGGTGCGCAGTGCGACGTCGCGCCACACCGTCAGCAGGCCCTCGGCCACCGAAGCAAAGATCGACTGCGGCGGGCCGGCGGGCGCCGCGGCGCCTTCGCGCATGCGCACCTGCGCCAGCGTCCAGGCGGTGAAC
Source organism: Massilia sp. Root418 (assembly GCF_001425265.1). Lineage (GTDB taxonomy): Bacteria > Pseudomonadota > Gammaproteobacteria > Burkholderiales > Burkholderiaceae_D > Rugamonas. The sequence goes on along the minus strand of NZ_LMEC01000026.1, from coordinate 222,765 downwards.
AGGAAAGTGAAGCAGTCGAACGCGAATGCCAGGCCGATGCCCAGGGCGCCCGCCGGCGCATGCAGCGCCGCACCAGCCGCCGGACCGCCGGCGCCGGCGCTGGCGGCGTTGCCATGCGCAGCGATGCCGGCACTGGCTGCAGGGCCGTGCGATGCGGCGCCGCCGTCGCCTGCAAGGGCAATCAGCAGCGCGGCGAGCACGGGCCCGGCCAGCATGGTGAGCTGGCGCATGCCCATCATGGCGCCGTTGGCCGCTTGCAGGTGCTCGGGCGGCACCACCTGCGGCATGATGGAGGTGCCGGAAGGGATAGAGAACGCTTGCGCCAGGCCCAGTCCCAGGGCCAGGGCGTACAGCAGCGGCAGCGACAGCAGGGCCGGCGCGCACAGCACCAGCCAGGCCAGCGCGGCAAGCAGCGCCGCGTTGGCGTATTTGGTCAGCATCAGCACGCGCCGGGGCGAGTAGCGGTCCACCAGTGCGCCGCCCACCAGCATGAACACGGCGCGCGGCACGCTCATGATGGCGATTACCGCGCCCAGCGCGAGCGGGTCGCCGGTCATGGTGAGCACCAGCCAGGGCAGGGCGATCATGGTGAACTGGTCGCCGAAGCCGGAGATGACGCCGCCGCTGAGCAGCCAGCGGAAGTTTTTGTCGCGCAGGATGGGGGAGCGCGGCGGGCGGGGAGGGCGGGGTGTCGTCATGGCTGCGCCCCTCAGCTGTTGGTCAGGTTCATGCCGGCCACGCTGCCCAGCACGGCGGCCAGCGCGTCCAGCTGCGCCGGGTCGGAATTGCGCAGCAGTTCGGCGCTCACTTCGCGTGCCGTCACCATGGCGTTGTCCAGCATCTCGTGCCCGGCGGAGGTGATGACGGCGTAGCCGACGCGCGCGTCGCGCGGGTCTGGCTGGCGCGCCACCATGCCGTTCTTCTCCAGTGGCAGCAGGGTGCGCGTGACGCCGGACGCGGTCAGGCCCTGGCGCTCGGCCAAGTCCACGCGGCGCAGGCGGCCGCCGGGCGCCCTGGCCAGGTGGTTCAGCAGCATGAAGTCGCCGAAGCTCAGGCCGAAGTGGCCACCCAGCGCGGCGTCCAGGCGGCGCACCATGGCCGCTTGCGCGCGCGCCAGCCGCAGGCAGAAGTCGAGGGCGGCGTCGCCGGTAATGTTTTCCACGATAACTCCTTGAATATCGTTTGATTAGTGCTTGAGTACGCAAGTATATGACCGGGACGAAAAAAAAGCCACCGATTTTTTTCGGTGGCTTTTCGTCAGAGCCTAGCGCCGATTAACGGTCGCCGTAGCTGCGGCGCGCGCCGTCGGTGCGGGCGCCCTTGTAGCCGCCGCCTTCACGGTTGAAGCCGCCGCCGGTGCTCGCGCCTTCGCGCGGGTAGCCGCCCGAACCGCCTTCACGCGGGTAGCCGCCGCCTTCCTTGCGCGGTGCGCCCGGCTTGCTGAAGCTGCGCTGGCCTGGCTTGGCGCCACGGTTGTCACCCGGCTTCCAGCCGCCTGGACGGGCAGCCGAACGCGGAGGAGCGGTGCGCTTAGGCTCGAAACCTTCGATGGTGGTGACCGGGATCAGCTGCTTGGTGAAGCGCTCGATGCGCTTCACGTTCATGCCTTCGGCGTGGTTTACCAGCGAGATCGCCAGGCCATTGCGGCCGGCACGGCCGGTACGGCCGATGCGGTGCACATAATCTTCAGCGAACTTCGGCAGGTCGTAGTTGAACACGTGGGTGATGGTCGGAACGTCGATGCCGCGGGCCGCGACGTCGGTTGCCACCAGCACTTTCACCTGGCCGCGGCGCATGCTGTCCAGGGTGCGGTTGCGCGCGCCCTGGTGCATATCGCCGTGCAGTGCCGCTGCTGAGAAACCGGCGATGTTCAGGCGGTCGGCGATGGTGTCGGCGTCACGCTTGGTGGCCGTGAACACCACTGCCTGGTCCAGCGTTTCGTCGCGCAGCAGGTGGTCCAGCAGGCGGTTCTTGTGCGACAGGTCGTCCACGAAGTGCACGCGCTGCGAGATGTTCTCGTGCTTGTTGGCGGCGCTGATGATCTGGATGACCATCGGATCCTTGGTGATGCGGCGGGCCATATTGCCCACCACGCCGTCCAGGGTGGCCGAGAACAGCATGGTCTGGCGGCTGTCCGGGGTGGCGGCAACGATCTTCTCGATGTCGTCGATGAAGCCCATGTCCAGCATGCGGTCGGCTTCGTCCAGCACCAGGATTTGCAGCTGGGAGAAATCGATCTTGCCCGATTCCATATGGTCGATCAGACGGCCAGGGGTCGCCACCAGGATTTCCGGATTGCGCGACAGCAGTTGCATCTGTTTAGGGTAAGGCATACCGCCCAGGATGGACACGGCCTTGATGCCACGCAGGTTCACTGCATACTTGTCGGTATTGGTGGTCACTTGCAGGGCCAGTTCGCGGGTTGGGGTCAACACCAGCATTTTTGGCTGTGCAGCTTTGAAACGTGGACGCTCGCCGCGCGCTTTGGCGGCTTGCATTTCCTGATTAGGGGTCTTGCCGGCGGCAGCCGGCGGCAGTGCGGCCAGACGGGTCAGCGACGGCAGCATGAATGCTGCGGTCTTGCCGGAACCGGTCTGGGAAGATACCAACAGATCCTTGCCTGCGATAGCGGCGGGCACAGCTTGCTCCTGTACGGGCGTAGGCTTGGTGTAGCCGGCGTCGGTCAGGGCTTTGAGTACGGACGTGTTGATACCAAGTGCTTCAAAAGTCATTCTTATCTTTCGTAAAAATCAGCGTTCATGCAAAAACGCAGAACGCAAAATAGCAACGCCAACCAAACGAAATGACTCTAACAAACCAGATTAGAAATTTCGGCACAAAAGCTTTGCGCCGGGACGGTGTCTTATTCGACACACAAGGCGGGGGGCTTTATAAGCGTCATCGGGACGATGCGCTAAGGCTTGCGTAGCTGCTGTTATTCTAAGTGTCGACTGCGTGTTGCAGCGCACAAGCCGCTACTATAACGCATTTCCGGCTTTCCTGCACGCTTATCTGGTCTTTTCGTTAGCGAGGACATAATTTTTGTCCCGCTTTAACCCCTTTTCCCCGCCTGTTTCGTTTCACTCCTGATACCGGCCGGTCCGGGACCAGGAGAAAAGTATGTTGAAAAGACTGTTTGCGTTGCTGGCGCTGCTGCCGCTGGCCCTCGCAGCGCTTGCGGCCACGCCGCCGCTGATGGAAACCCTGAACGGCGAGCGGCCGGTGCGCCTGCAAAGCCTGAACATCGCCAGCGCCGTGAGCGGCGGCATGGCTGAAACCACGGTGCGCATGGTGTTTTTCAATCCTAACGGGCGCGCCTTGGAGGGCACGCTGCATTTCCCCCTGCAGGAAGGGCAGCAGATCAGCGCTTTCGCGCTCGACATCGACGGCAAGCTGCGGCCGGCCGTGCCGGTGGAGAAGAGCCGGGGTCGCGAGATCCTGGAAGCGGTGGAGCGGCGCGGCATTGACCCGGGGCTGCTTGAGCGCACCGAGGGCAACAACTTCCGCCTGCGTGTCTATCCGATCCCGGCGCAGGGCACGCGCACGGTGGAGCTGAAATACGTGGAAACGCTGGCGCGCGATGGCGCGGGCTGGATCTACCGCCTGCCGCTGGCCTACGGCGAGCGAGTGCGGGACTTCGACCTGAACCTGCGGGTGAGCGGCGCCAGCGCGCCGCCGCGCAGCAGTGGCGCGCTGGGCGACGTGAATTTCAGCGGCATGCGCAGCGGCTACCATGCCCGGGTGGCAAAGCAGGACTTCGCGCCGGGCGGTGCCGGAAGCGGCGCGGCGCTGGTGTTGCGCGTGCCGGCCAGTGCGCAGCCGCAGGCCTACCTGCAGGAGCTCGCCGGCGAGCGCTATTTCGTGGCCGAGATTCCGGTGGTGGCGCGGCGCACGGCGCGCAAGCTGCCCAGGGTGGTGGGCCTGCTGTGGGACAGTTCCGGCTCCGGCGCCAACCGCAATACAGACGCGGAACTGGCGGAGCTGGACCGCTACTTCAAGGCGCTGGGGCAGGCCGAGGTGCGGCTGGTGCGCCTGCGCGACCGTACCGAGGCGGCGGCAAGCTACCGGGTGGAGCGGGGCGACTGGAGCGCCTTGCGCAAGGCCCTGCAGTCGACCGTGTACGACGGCGGCAGCGCCCTGGCGGACTGGCAGCCGCAGGCCGACGTGGGCGAGTACCTGCTGCTGAGCGACGGGCTGCTCAACTATGGCGCAAGCAAATTCCCGGCCCTGGCGGCGGGGCAGCGCCTGTATGCGCTCAACTCCTCGGCCAGCGCGGACACCGGCCGGCTGGCGGCACTGGCCGAGCGCAGCGGCGGGCAGCTGGTGCAGGTGCAGGCCGACCGTCCCGGCGCGGCGGCCGAGATGCTGCTGACGGAAGGTCCGCAATTGCGGGACCTGCGCGCCGACGGCGCCAGGGACCTGCTGGCGGACCTGTCGGGCGCGCGGCAAGGCATGCTGCGCGTGGCCGGCAAGCTCACGCAGCCCTCCGCGCAACTGGCTTTCACGCTGGTGCAGCAGGGCAAAGCGGCCGACATCAAGCTGGCGGTGACGGACGGCGCGCCGGTGCATCCGCAGGCGGCGCTCATGTGGGCTGGCTACAAGCTGCGCGAACTGGAAGCGGACTTCGAACTGCACCGCGGCGCCATCCGCCGCCTGGGCGCGCAATTCGGACTGCCGACGCGCGAAACCTCGCTGCTCGTGCTGGAGCGCATGGACGATTACGTGCGGTACGACGTCACCCCGCCGGCCGAGCTGCTGGCCGAGTTCGAGAAGGCCAAGGCGCGCTATGGCGCCATGCTGGCGCAGCGGCGCGGCAAACAGCTCGACGATGTGGTGCGCCGCTTCCAGCAGAAGGTGGCATGGTGGAACACCGACTTCTCCAAACGCGCGCCTGCCAAGCCCGTGGCGGAACCGGCGCCGGTCGATGCGCGTCCCGGCGTGGTTGGGGTGAAGGTGACGGGCAGCCGTATCACGGAAATAAGAGACAGCGTGGTCGCAGAGGACACGCGCATGATGCCGATGCCCGCACCTGCCATGGCACCCGCGCCGCCGCCGCCGCCGCCGCCGGCCCCGGCGTCGGCGTCTACTGCGCAGCGCCAGACCATCGTCGCCCACGCCAGCAACGTGGCGCCCATGGCGCAAGGGTTCGCGCCCGGCAGTCCGCAAGTGTTCCACCGTTCGGCCCCGTCAGCCGCGCCCAGTGGCGGCATGGTCGTGGGGCAAGCGGGCGAAGCGCCGGGCGCCGCAGGCGTCATCACGATGAAGCGATGGTCGTCGAATGCACCCTATGTGGCGCGTATGAAGGCCGCTAGCAATGAGCAGCTGTACGCGGTGTACCTGGACGAGCGTCCATCGTGGAGCGGCAGCAGTGCCTTCTACCTGGACGTGGCGGACATGCTGTTCGAGCGCGGCCAGCGTGACCTTGGCCTGCGCGTGCTGTCCAACCTGGCCGAGCTGGAACTGGAGAACCGCCACGTGCTGCGCATCCTCGGTTACCGCCTGTTGCAGGCCGGCGCGCCGCAGCTGGCGGTGCCGGTGTTCGAGCAGGTGTTGCTGTTGGCGGGGGAAGAGCCGCAATCCTACCGCGACCTGGGCCTGGCCTACGCCGCCTTGGGCAAGCACCAGCAGGCGGTGGAGCAGTTGTACGAAGTGGTGCTGCGCCCCTGGGACGGCCGTTTTGCCGACATCGAACTGATCGCGCTGGCCGAGATGAATGCCATCATCGCCGGCGCGCCCAAGGGCACGGTGGACACGGCCCGCATCGATTCGCGCCTGCTGAAAAACCTGCCGCTCGACTTGCGCGCCGTGCTGGCCTGGGACGCCGACAACAGCGATATGGACCTGTGGGTCACCGACCCGAACGGCGAGCGCTGCTACTACGCGCAGATGAGCACCACGCAAGGTGGCCGCATCTCTCGCGACTTCACCGGCGGCTACGGGCCCGAGGAATTCTCGCTGCGCAAAGCCAAGCCGGGCAAATACCAGGTGCATGCCAACTTCTTTGGCCATCGGCAGCAGCTGGTGGCCGGCGCCACCACCGTGCAATTGCGCCTGACCACGGGCTTCGGCACGCCGGATGCAAAAGAGGACATGGTCACCGTGCGCCTCACCGGGCGCGGTAACTCGGTGCTGATGGGGGAGTTCGAAGTGCCCGAAAAGTAAATCTGTTTTGGTGTGCGGCGGGGCGCATGCGCCGGTTCACGGAACCGGCGGCGCTCCGCTAGGGCTTTTCCGGCGGCGGGAACTGTTCGGACACCGTGTCCGGCACAGGGTAGGCGGGGTAGGCGGCGCGGAACTTCTTCCACTCGGCTTGGGCCGCTCCGTGCTCGTTTGTGCGGAGCAGCTCTTCTATCTTTTGCAGCCAGTCCTTGGCTTGCAGCTCATGCGGCGCCAGGATGCGCGATCCGGTGACGGACACATTTTGCGCCGGCGCGGCCGGCGCCGGCTGCGCGATGGAAGGCATCGGCGCGAACGCCAGCGGTGCGGGCGGCGGCGGAGGCGGTGCCGGCGCCGGTGCCTGTTCAGGTGCCGCATTTGCGGCCACGGGGGGCGCGCGGTAGTAAATCCCGGCGCCCGAAGCGCCTGTCGACGGCTGCGGCAAGGTGTACTGCTGCGCGGGGCGCACATTGCTCGCGTTGGCGGTGACGATAGTAACCGAGCCGCCCGGCGCGGCGCGTTGCGGTGCCGAGGCTCGTGCCTGTGCCGGTGCCGCTGCCGGTGCCGGCGGTGCAATCGGGGCTGGCGCGGGCATCGCAGGCCGCGCCGGCTGGTCGGCCAGCCTGGGTTCGTTCTTGGCAGGGATGGCGCTCCCGGGCGGCGGCGGCAGGGGGCTGCCTACATCTTCGGCCAGCACGATGTCTGCCAGCGTGGAAGGAGCCGCCGCCGATGGGGCGGCAGGCACGGCCGACCGCTTCGTCCCCGCGCGCTTCGGCGACGGGGCCGGAAGCCCGGCTGAAGGCCTGCCGGCGATGATCTTGCCCTCCGGCGCGGAGGGGAGCGCCACGGCGGGGGCGGGTTCGGGCAGGGCAGGCGCCGCGCCGGGTGGCGCTGCCGGTGCCGGTGCCGGTGCAGCGGGGGACGCTGCCACCATGGCCCCCGTCACCGGATCATGCGCCTGCCATAAAGGCAGGGCGACCGAGATCGCGGCGACGCCGGCCGCCAGCGCCAAAGGCAACTGCCAGCGCGATTGCCAGCGCGGAGCAGCGGGCGCAGCGCTGTCCGGAGCGGCCGTAGGATGGGCAGCGGGACGGACAGGCGGCGCAGCAACCGCGTCATTGGCGGCGGGCAGGGCGGCCAGCTTCTCGGCGGCCAGCGCGGCAGCGATGCGGGCCTGGATGGCCGCGTCCAGCGCAGGCGGCGGCGCCGGCTGCGCCAGCGCGGCCAGATCGCGCGACAGCGCATCGTCGCCTTGCAGGAAGGCTGCGAATTGCGCGTCGTCGATGTGATCGTGGTCCTTGCCGCTCATGCCTGTTCCTCCCGCGCATACTGCTCGCGCAATTTCTTCATCGCGTAGCGCAGGCGGCTCTTCACGGTTTCCACCGGCGCCGCCACCAGCTGCGCGATTTCCTCCAGCGACATGCCGCTGAATTGTTGCAGTATAAGCGCTTCCTTTTGTTCGGCGGGCAGCGCATGGATGGCCGCGTGCAGCGCGCTGTTCTGCTGGCGCGACTCCATGGCCGCGTCGGGCGCACCGGCGGCGTCGGCGGCCGGGCAGGGCGCCTCGTCCTCGGCGGCCGTTTGCGGCTGGCGCAGCAGGTCGATCAGCCGGTTGCGTGCGATCTGGTACAGCAAAGTGCGGAAAGTGGCTTGCGGCGTATAGCTGGCGCGCGCCTGGTGCAGGCTGAACCAGCTGTCCTGGGCGATCTCATCGACCCAGTCCCGGCGCGGCGAGCGCCAGCTCAGAAAACGGTACAGGCCGCGGCTATGGCGGCCGTACAGCTCCTGGAAGGCGGACAGGTCGCCTTCGCAGTAGCGCAGCATCAAGGCTTCGTCGGAAAGTTCGCTCATACCGGCAGTGCCCCTAAGCGGACTGAGCCGCATTTTGCCTAATTTGGGGGTCTGACCCCGAATTTAGGCAAAATGCGGCTCAGGCTGCCTGAGGCGGGTGGCAACTTATTGGTAGTCGCTGGCGTTCAGGCCCATGACGTGCGAGAAGCCGCCGTCGACGTAGGTGATTTCGCCGGTGATGCCGGAGGCCAGGTCGGACAGCATGAAGGCGGCGGTGTTGCCCACTTCTTCAATCGTCACGTTGCGGCGCAGTGGGGCGTGCGAGGCGGCAAAGCCGAGCAGCTTGCTGAAGTCCTTGATGCCGGACGCGGCCAGGGTCTTGATCGGGCCGGCCGAAATGCCGTTGGCGCGGATGCCCATCTGGCCCAGGTTTTCCGCCAGGTAGCGTACCGACGCTTCCAGCGAGGCTTTGGCCAGACCCATGGTGTTGTAGTAGGGAATCGCACGCACGGCGCCCAGGTAGGACAGCGTCAGCACCGACGAGCCTGGCTTGAGCAGCGGCAGCGCGGCCTTGGTCATGGCCGGGAAGCTGTAGGCCGAGATGTCGTGGGCGATGCGGAAGTTTTCACGCGTCAGGCCGTCCAGGAATTCGCCGGCGATCGCTTCGCGCGGGGCGAAGCCGATGGCGTGCACCATGCCGTCCAGCTGGCTCCATTCTTTGCCCAGGTCGGCAAACAGGGCCGCGATCTGTTCATCGCTGCCGACGTCGCAATCGAACACCAGCTTGCTGCCGAATTCGGCGGCGAACTCGGTGATGCGGTCTTTGAAGCGCTCGCCGACGTAGGTGAACGCCAGTTCGGCGCCTTCGCGCTGGCACGCCTTGGCGATGCCGTATGCGATGGACCGGTTGGACAGCAGGCCGGTGATGAGGATTTTTTTGCCTTGCAAGAACGCCATATTCACTCCAATTGCTACTGCTGCGATGGCACGCGCACCCGCAGGCGGCGTTAGCGACAGTATGGGTTGTTTATTTTAGTGATGGGTGGGAGACCCGATACCGTAAGACCGAGATTGTAGGGGGTAGCTGCCGCTGCTGCAACTTTTTGAGGCCTGCATGGCGGGTGACGCGCTGCGCGCTCACCCGCCCTAGGGCCCCGTCACCGCTCAATTCTGCTTGGTTTTCTTCTTGCCGGCGGCGTCGCGCGGCACGCGCGCTTTCACCAGCGAGACCGGCGCGTCCTTGGCGGTGCCGCCCTTGGCTTGCTTGTAGTTGCTGGAACGCTTGCCGCCGCGGTCGGCCTCGAACGCCACCACGGCGTTGTCCGCCACTTCGGGGGCGATGTCCATATGCAGCGAGGACGAGGTTTTCGGCACCAGGATGGTGGAACCGGCCTTGAGCACCGATTTGCTCGGGATGTTGTTGGCCTGGCGTATCACTTCCGGCGTGGTGTGGAACTTCGATGCCAGCGTTTCTATGCGTTCGCGCGCGCTGGTGATCTTGTGCGTGGTCCAGCTCGACAGCGCGCGGCCCCATTGCGCCAGGTTCAGGTTGAACTTTTCGGCGTTGGCCTTGGGCAGCAGGATCTGGGTCTGCTCGCCGCCGGTGATGACGGGGCGGTTGAACTGCGGGTTGAGCGCCTTGAACTCGTCCACCGACATTTCCGCCAGCTGGGCGGCAATGGCCAGGTCGATGTCGCTGGTCTTGTCGACAGCGGTAAAATACGGCTGGTTGTCGATCACCGGCAGATGCAGGCTGAACTGGGCCGGATTGGCCACGATGTTCTTCACCGCCTGCAGTTTGGGCACGTAGTTGCGGGTCTCGGCGGGCATCAGCTCGGCCAGGCTCTCGAAATCGGTGGGCTTGCCGGCCGCCTGGTTGCGCTTGATGGCTTTCTGCACATTGCCTTCGCCCCAGTTGTAGGCGGCCAGGGCCAGTTGCCAGTCGCCGAACATGTCGTACAGGCGCTGCAGATAGCTCAGGGCGGCGTCGGTCGAGGCCAGGATGCCGCGCCGCTCGTCCTTGAAGGCGTCCTGCTTCAGGTTGTAGTCCTTGCCGGTGCCGGGCACGAACTGCCACATGCCGGCCGCGTTGGCGCTGGACAGGGCTTGCGGGTTGAAGGCCGATTCAATGAAGGGCAGCAGCGCCAGTTCGGTCGGCATGCCGCGTTTTTCCAGTTCGGTCACCACGTGGAACAGGTAGCGCGAGGCGCGCTGGGTGGTGCGGGCCATGTGGTCCGGACGGGCGCTGTACCAGCTGACGTGCTTCTGGACCAGTTCGTTGTTAATATCGGGAATGGCGTAGCCGGTACGGATGCGGCCCCAGACGTCGGTTTCCTTGAACGCGTCTTCGCTGACGGCGGGCTTGGCGATAACTTTGGAGACGGGGAGCAGTTCGGTGGTCGGCAGCTTGGCCGTGGCGGGCGTGGCCAGCGGAATCAGGGGGAGCGTGGCCGAGGCTGCCGCGCCGTCGAGTGCCTGGCTGACCGCGGGCGCCAGGGTGATCAGCGCCGCCAGCAAGGATGTCTTAATTCGTGCTTGCATAGTATTCCATTGTTGTCGTCGAGAAACACGGACGAACCATGAATAATGGGGCAGTGTACGTAGGTTGCACCTGCTGAGTCAAGAACTAATGTCCGCTGGATGACAGTTTCTTTGATGTAATGATGTCAGCAAATATATCGACGTTGACGGAAGTAGACGGCATTTTGCCGGAGTGCGTACAATGCGCCCTCGCCGCAAGCATTTACAAGGAAAGACCTATGAGCAAGCCCATCGCCGACCAAGACGCCGTCATCGCCCTGACCCAGAAATGGCTGGAAAAAGCCGTTATCGGCCTCAATCTGTGTCCTTTCGCCAAGGCCGTGCACATCAAGAACCAGATCCGCTACGTGGTGACGGAGGCATCCACCGACGAGGAGCTGATGGAAGTGCTGATGGCGGAGCTGGAATTGCTGGCCGAGGCCAGCCCGGAGAAGATCGACACCACCCTGATCATCCATCCCCAGGTGCTCAACGATTTCGAGGACTACAACGATTTCCTGGACGTGGCCGATGCCGCGCTGGAGGAAATGGACCTGGACGGCATCCTGCAGGTGGCCAGCTTCCATCCCGACTACCAGTTCGCCGACACCGACAAGAACGATATCGACAACTATACCAACCGTTCGCCGTACCCGACCCTGCACCTGCTGCGCGAGGACAGCGTGGACCGCGCGGTGGAGGCCTTCCCTGAGGCGGAAGACATTTTCGAGAAGAATATCGAGACCATGCGCAAGCTGGGCCACGATGGCTGGGATGCGCTGGAGATCGATGCGCAGCGCGATCCGAAGCCTCGGGTGAAGGAATGACGGAGATGGAACTGAAGCGCATGGCGGCGGCGGTGCACGAGGCGGCCGCGCCGTCCGCGCCGTCCGCGCCGGCGCCGCCCGTGCGCCCTGACACGCCCTGCGTGGCGGTCTGCTCCACCACCTTCGACGACATCTGCCGCGGCTGCGGCCGCACCTATATCGAGGTGGCGCACTGGGTGTCGATGTCGGACCAGGAGAAAGAAGCGGTGTGGCAGCGCATCACGGCGCAGGGCTACCCGCGCCGCAATACCTGATCAGGCCTGTATCACCATCTTGGCCGAGGCGGGCGAGCAGCCGCAGTCGAACACATAGGCGCAGCCGCCGCCGCAGAAATTCATGCTGGTGGCGTGGTCCGGGCCTTCCTCGAGCTGCGCCACGAAGGCCATGTCCCGGCCGCATTCGTTGCACTGAGGTACTTCCTCGCCCTGTACCCAGCTTGGCTGTCCGCCCAGCTGGCCCAGGATGTCGCGCCCGCGCCGGCCTTCCGAGTCCCATGCCTCGCGCGCCTCGTCGTAGTCGCCGTCCAGCGTGTCGATGCGTGCGCCGTGGTGCGTGGCGCGCACGGCGGCGCCGCCCGGGGGCGGTGCCGCCAGGCTCAGGCCGGCATCGGCGGGCACTGCCACCACGGCATTGCCGCCGCTGTCGGCTTCCCATTCGTCGCAGCATCCCGGATCGTTGTCGCACTTGAACAGCAGCAGCAATTTGTCGCGCGGCGAGGACGGATGGTTGGTGCGCAGCTGGCCGAGGAATTGCATGTGGCCTGCGCATTCGCGGCAGACCGGCCAGGCAAAGCCGGCCGGTACGCTGGGCAGGCCGCCGAAGCTGGTGTGGGCGCCGGCGCCCTGCGGCACGCCGGCTTCATTGATGAGCAGATGGGTGGGCATGGTTGCGGGTGTGAGTTGTGATATCGGCAACCTTACCACAGGAATCAGCGCCGCGCGCACGAGGTGGCGCGCGGCGCGGCAGATCAATCGCTGCCGATCAGTAGCTGCCGATCAGTAGCTGCCGATGAAGTCCTTCTTGCCGATTTCCAGGCCGTTGTGGCGCAGGATGTCGTAGGCGGTGGTGGCGTGGAAGAAGAAGTGCGGCAGCGCGTAGTGCAGCAGGTAGGTGGTGCCGGTGAAGTGCTTGGTCTTCTCGCCGCTGCCGGTGGTGATGGCGCGGTCTTCGGCACCGCCGAAGTCGGCTGCGTCCAGGCCTTCCAGGAAGGCGATGGTCTTGGCGATGCGCGCCTTCAGTTCGGCGAACGTCTTTTCGGTGTCTTCGTACGGCGGCACTTCCTGGCCGGCCAGGCGCGCGCCGGCGCCCTTGGCGAAGTCGGTGGCGATCTGGATCTGGCGCGAGAACGGCAGCATGTCGGGGAACAGGCGGAATTGCAACAGCGCGTTGGCGTCCAGCTTCTTCTCGGTTACATGGGCATCGGCCTTGTCGAGGATGGCCAGCAGACTGTTCAGGATCTGCTTGAACACGGGGATGGATGCGGTGTAGGTGTTAAAAGTCATGGCGGGCTCCTCTTGGAAAGTGGCGATGATAGCAAGCTTGTCGCATTCTTGCTGGCGCCGATAGCTGTGCCACAGTGTAATCTGGTGACGGATACGCTTGTTTGCGTGCATAATTGTTGCAAATGAAAAATTCCTGAATGCGCCGACACGCGCCGGCCCCAAGTCCCCGTGGTGAATGATTAGTTCTTTATACAGAAGGATGCGTTCCCGTTTGAGCGCGCTGTACGGCCTTTCCATCTACGGCGCCCTGCTGCTGGTGGTGTTTGGCGGCCTTGTGATACCTGCGATCATCGGCAGCTATCTGCTGATCGGCGTGCATGAGCAGCAGTCGGCCAAGATGGCGCTGAACGAATCGCTGCAGCGCAATGCCGACATCCTGGCACTGGGCATGCAGGAGTCACTGTGGAATATGAACGCCGAATCGGCCCATTCGCTGGTGGAATCGGTCATGCGCGACCGCTCGGTGCTGCAGGTGCAGGTGACCGGTCAGGCCGAAACCCAGTTCATGAACGTGCAGTCGCCGCGCCGGCAGATCGGCAACGTCTACCGCGCCGAGCGCGAAATCCAGGTGCGCGGCGAGAAAATCGGCCGCATCGTGGTGGAGATGGACGACGCCCGCAGCCAGCAGGAGCTGCGCGAGAAGCAGCTGTCCTATGTGTTCGTGCTGGCCGCGCAGCTGACCGTGTCGCTGCTGCTGATCGTGCTGTTCTTGAATAAGCGCCTGCTCAAGCCGCTGCGCAAGCTGATGCGCTTTTCCGACCGGCTCTCGCACGGCGACTTCGAAACCCGGCTGGAACCTACCGGCAGCGACGAGCTGGGACGCCTGTCCGGCCAGCTGGAGCAGATGCGGGTGGCGATCAAGCACCTGTTCGAGGACATCGGCCAGCGCGAGGAGCGCTTCCGCACCATCGTGACCCAGGTGCCGGGCGCGGTGTTCCGCTTCCGCCCGGACGGCCCGGTCGATTTCGTGAGCGACGCCATCGAGGACATTTCCGGCTATTCGGCCGCGCAATTCATGCGCAGCACCAGCCATTCATGGGCCAACCTGATCTGCCCGGAGGACCGCCGCATGCAGCGCCGCGTGGTGAGCCAGGCCATCCGCGACGGCCGCCCGTACGCGGTGGAGTACCGCATTATCGACGCCAGCGGCACCGAACGCTGGGTGGCCGAGAACGGCCAGCCGCAGGTGTCCGAGCGGGGCGACAGCGCGCCCTGGGTGGACGGCATCATCTCCGACATCAGCCAGCGCAAGCACAATGAAATGCGCATCGAGGCCCTGCTGGCCGAGCAGAGCGCCATCCTGGACAATGTGATGTTCGGCGTGATGTTCGTGCGCAACCGCCAGATCGTGTCGGTGAACCGGCGCTGCGAGGAGCTGTTCGGCTACGAGCCGGGCGCCATGGCCGGCGCCTCCACGGCCATCGTGTTCCCCACCGCCTTCGACTTCGAGTCGGCCGGCGCGCGCCAGTATCCAACGCTGTCTGCCGGCGAGTATTTCAGCGAGGAGCGCCATTACCGCCGCAAGGACGGCTCGCTGTTCTGGTGCATGGTGAGCGGCTGCGCCATCGACCAGAGCCACGCCAATGAAGGCAGCATCTGGGTCTACGCCGACGTGACCGCGCGCAAGGAGGCCGAGGAAAAGCTGCGCCTGTCGGCCACGGTGTTGGAGCACATCGCCGACGGCGTGATGGTGATCGATGCGCAGGGCACCATCGTGGCCGTGAATCCCGCCTTCACCCAGATTACCGGCTACAGCGAGGCCGAAGCGCTGGGCAAGGACCGCGCGCTGACGCGTTCCGGCCGCCACGAGGACGCCTTCTACCAGACCATGTGGCAGGATCTGGAGACCACCGGCTTCTGGCGCGGCGAGATCTGGAGCCTGCGCAAGACCGGCGAGCTGTACCTGGAATGGCTGACCATGAGCGCGGTGCGCGACACCCACGGCACCACCACCCACTACGTGTGCGTGTTCAGCGACATCACGCTGGTCAAGCAGTCGCAGGAAAAGCTGGACCACCTGGCCCACCACGATCCGCTCACGGCACTGCCGAACCGCCTGCTGTTCCACGACCGCCTGCACCACGCCCTGCAGCGCGCCGCGCGCGAGCATGAGCAGCTGGCGCTGCTGTTCATCGACCTGGACCGCTTCAAGAACGTCAACGACACCCTGGGCCACCACATCGGCGACGAGCTGCTCAAGCAGGTGGCCGAGGCGCTGCAGGGCAAGCTGCGCGACGGCGATACCCTGGCGCGCCTGGGCGGCGACGAATTCATCGTGCTGCTGGAGAACGTGGACGGGCAGTACGGCGCCAGCCTGGTGGCCGAGAAGCTGGTCGGCATGTTCGAGCAGCCCTTCATGGTGGCCGGGCACGAGCTGTTCGTCACCTGCAGCGTGGGCATCAGCCTGTACCCGGCCGATGCCACCGACCTGAATATGCTGATCCGGAACGCCGACGTGGCCATGTACCAGGCCAAGGCGCGCGGCCGCAACGGCTACCGCTTCTACGCGCCGTCCATGTCGGGCGAGGGCGTGGAGCGCCTGCGCCTGGAAACTTTCCTGCGCCGCTCGCTGGAAAAGGACGAGATGTTCCTGAATTACCAGCCGCAGGTGGAAATCGATACCGGCCGCCTGGTGGGGGTGGAGGCGCTGGTGCGCTGGAACCATCCGGAACTGGGCCTGGTGCCGCCCAACCGCTTTATTTCGCTGGCCGAGGACACCGGCTACATCAACCAGCTGGGCAAGTGGGTGCTGTACCAGGCCTGCCTGCAGATGGTGCGCTGGCAGAAAGCCGGCTTGTGGGTGCCGAAGATGGCGGTCAACCTGTCGGCCAAGCAGTTCGAGCGCGGCAGCATCGCTTCCATGGTGGGCGATATCCTGCGCGAGACCGGACTGGAGCCGCACCGGCTGCAGCTGGAGGTGACTGAATCGGTGATCATGAACACCGGCGACGCGCTGGTCTTCATCAACGACCTGCACTCGATCGGCGTGGGGCTGGCGATTGACGATTTCGGCACCGGCTACTCTTCGCTGGCCTACCTGAAGCAGATGCCGGTGCAGACCTTGAAGATCGACCGTTCCTTTATCAAGGATATCTCCACCGACGTGAACGACGAGGCCATTGCCATCGCCATCATCCAGCTCGGCAAGAGCATGAATTTGTCCGTCATCGCCGAAGGCGTGGAGACGGACGAGCAGGCGGCCTTCCTGCTGCGCCACGGCTGCAACCTGGCGCAAGGCTATTTCTACAGCCGTCCGGTGCTGCCGGACGACCTGCTGCAGCGCTGGCAGCCCTGATCCCCTCTATCGAAAGGACTCTATGAAGTTGTCGCGCCGCCGTTTTCTGTTGAGCGCCACCGCGGTGGCGGGCGCCATGGTGGTTGGCTGGGGTGCGCTGCCGGCGCGCCAGCGCGTGCGCGGCAAGGTGCCGCTGCCCGGTTCCGGCGGCGCGGTGGCGCTGAACGGCTGGGTCGCCATCGCGCCGGACAATTCCGTGACGGTGGCCATGGCGCGCAGCGAAATGGGGCAGGGCGTTCATACGGCGCTGCCCATGCTGCTGGCCGAGGAGCTGGACGTGCCGCTGGCGCAGGTGAAGCTGGTGCAGGCGCCGCACGACAAAATCTACGGCAATGTGGCCATCCTGGCCGACAGCCTGCCCTTCCATCCGGACGAGGACGGGCGCGGCAAGCGCCTGGCGGGCTGGCTGGTGTCCAAGCTGGGGCGCGAGCTGGGCATCAACATGACGGGCGGCTCGTCCAGCGTGAAGGACTTGTGGCTGCCGATGCGCGAAGCCGGCGCCACCGCGCGCGCCTTGCTGATCGAGGCTGCCGCGCGCGAGTGGAAAGTGCGTTCGCTGGAGTGTTTCACCGAGGACGGCCACGTGGCGCACCCGAACGGCAAGCGCGCCAGCTACGGCAGCCTGGTGGCGGCAGCGGCCGGCATGACGCCGGGTGAAGTGCGGCTGAAAACCGTGGGCCAGTTCCGCCTGATCGGCACCGCCGTGGCGCGCCGCGATTCGCCGTCCAAGTCCGACGGCAGCGCCGTGTTCGGGCTGGACGTGCGGCCCGAGGGCATGCTGTATGCGGCGGTCAGGATGTCGCCGGTGATAGGCGGCGCCGTGGCCAGCGCGGATACGCAGGCGGTGCTGAAGATGCCGGGCGTGTCGCGCGTGGTGGACTTTTCCGCGGCGCTGGCGGAAAAAACCGGCGCCGGCGCCGGCGTGGCCGTGGTGGCGGCGCACTACTGGCAAGCCAGGCAGGCGGCAGCCGCGCTGCCGGTGGTCTGGCTGGAGGGCGTGAACGGCAAGCTGTCGAGCGCCGAAGTGTTCAGGCAATTCGCCCGCCAGCTGGACGACGAGGACGGCCACGTCTACTACACCGTGGGCGAGGTGGGCGACGTTGCCGAGGCGCCCGGCGCGGTGAAAACGCTGAAGGCGGAGTACCGCTCGCCTTTCCTGGCGCATGCCGCCATGGAGCCGCTCAACTGCACCGCGCAGGTCAAGGACGGCAAGGTGCGGCTGTGGGTGTCCACGCAGGCGCCCTCGCTGGCGATCGACGCGGCCGCCAAGGCGGCGGGCGTGAGCGCGGCCGATGTCACGCTGGAGATCACCATGCTGGGGGGCGGCTTCGGGCGCCGCCTGGAGACCGATTTCATCGCGCAGGCGGTGGCGGTGGCCAAGGAGTGCAATGGCGCGCCGGTGCAGCTGATCTGGTCGCGCGAGGACGACACCACGCACGACGTGTACCGGCCCGCCGCGCTGGCGCGCTTCAACGCCAGCCTGGATGCGGCGGGCAATATCGCAGCCTGGGACAACCAGTCCGTCAGCGCCTCGATCGGCCACCAGTTCTTCAAGCGCAACCTGGGCTTGCCGGGCGCGGGGCCGGACAAGACCACGGCCGAGGGCGAGTTCGACATGCAGTACGAGATCCCCAACCAGCGCATCCGCCACATCATCGCCGACAGCGCGGTGCCGGTCGGCTACTTCCGCTCGGTGGGGCATTCGCACAATGCCTTCTTCAAGGAGAGCTTCATCGACGAGCTGGCGCACGCGGCAGGGCAGAGCGGCGCGAGCTTCCGGCGCGGCATGCTGAACCGCCATCCGCGCCACCTGGCGGTGCTCAACGCTGCCGTGGACAAGGCCGGCCAGCCGCCGGCAGGCCGCGCGCACGGCGTGGCGCTGCACCAGTCCTTCGGCACCATCGTGGCGCAGGTAGCCGAAGTGTCGGTGGTGGACAAGCAGATCATCGTGCACCGCGTGGTGTGCGCGGTGGACTGCGGCATTGCCGTCAACCCGGGCATCATTTCGCAGCAGGTGGAGTCGTCGGTGGTGTTCGGCCTGTCCGCTGCGCTGGGCGCCGAGATCACCATCAAGGACGGCAAGGTGGAGCAGGCCAACTTCCACCAGTATCCCGTGCTGCGCATGGACCAGGCGCCGAAAGTGGAAACCATCATTATGCTGAGCGCGGAACCGCCGGAAGGCATGGGCGAGCCGGCCGTGCCGCCGGTGGCGCCGGCAGTAGCCAACGCGGTGTTCGCCCTGACCGGGCAGCGCTTGCGCAGCCTGCCGCTCAGGCTGGCCTGAGCTCCGGCCTGGCCTGGCCGGGATTGGATTGGATCGGATCGGATTGGATCAGGAGGCTGCGCTGAGCAGGGTGCGCAGATTGCAGGCGCGCTGCCAGTGGCGGCGCTCTTCGCTGCTTTGCGCGTAGCGCGCCAGTTCCGCGTCGTCCATGGCCGCCTGCGCCAGGATCAGGCGGTGCGCCACGTTCGGGTCCGGCAGCATGGTGCCGAAGAAGGCCACTTGCTCGTGGCGCTGGATCAGCAGGGTAGGGAAGTTCTCCACGTCGAGGTCGCCGACCACGTCGGCATGGTCCTCGATATCGACCCACAGGAAGTATTTGTCAGGATGGCGGGCGGCCAGTTCGTCGAAGGCGGCGCGGTAGCCGGCGCAGGTGCCGCACCAGGCAGCGCACAGGCAGGCGACGATCCAACGGTCTTGCGCCAGCGCCTGCGCCACT
The DNA here is from genome assembly GCF_001425265.1 of Massilia sp. Root418. Classification (GTDB taxonomy): domain Bacteria; phylum Pseudomonadota; class Gammaproteobacteria; order Burkholderiales; family Burkholderiaceae_D; genus Rugamonas. The sequence continues at coordinate 203,954 of NZ_LMEC01000026.1, read as the reverse complement.
TCGGCGCGGTTATCTGAATGTAAGGTAGTGCTATGCATGCGCGGTATTGTACCTTGATGTTCCGGGACCCGCGCAGGCCGGCTTTGGCGGGTTAAAATACGGCATGTCTACCATACTTGCAATTGAAACATCTTCTGAAATGGCTTCCTGCGCGCTGCTGCGCGGCGGGAAGCTGTCCACGCGCTCTTCGTCCGGCGTGCGCACCCACTCGCAGGCCATCCTGCCGATGATCCAGGAACTGCTGGCCGAAGCCGGCGTGGCCCTGCGCGATTGCGATGCTATCGCCTACGGTTCCGGTCCCGGTTCCTTTACCGGCGTGCGCACCGCCTGCGGCATCGCCCAGGGACTGGGTTATGGCGCCGGCCTGCCGCTGGTGCCGGTGGTGACGCTGGACGCCATGGCGCTGGCCTGCCACCAGCAGCACGGCGGCAGCGCTATCCTGGCCGTGCTGGACGCGCGCATGGGCGAAGTCTATTGGGCGCAGTACCGCGTCGATGGCGGCGCGCCGGTGGCGGTGCTGGCGCCGGCGCTGTCCACGCCGGACGCGGTAGCGCCGCAGGGCGCGGTGACGGCTTGCGGCAACGGTTTCACGGCCTACGCCGAGGCGCTGGCGGGCAAGGCGTTCGCGGCCGGCGCGCACGCGGACGTGATGCCGCACGCGGCGCAGATCGCGCAATTGGGCCGCATCGCGTTCGCGGCCGGGCAGGCCGTCAAGGCGGCCGATGCGCAGCCGCTTTACCTGCGCAACAAGATCGCCTACACCAGCGCGGAACGGCGCGAGATCAATGCTGCAAAGGCCGGCGCATGAAGCCAGTGTGGGATCTGGCGCGGCTCAATTACGCGCCGATGCAGGAAAGCGATATCGACGAGGTGGTGGCGCTGGAGGAAAGGGTCTATCCCTATCCCTGGAGCCGGGGCAATTTCGCCGACTCCCTGGCCAGCGGCTACCACGCCTGGGTACTGCGCAACCAGTCCATGCAGCTGATGGGCTACTTCCTGGTGATGCAGATGGTGGACGAGGCGCATCTGCTGAACGTGGCGGTGGCGCAGGAGTGGCAGGGGCAGGGGCTGGGACGGTTCCTGCTGAACCAGTCGGTGGCCTGTTCGCGCGGACTTGGGATGGAGTCGATGCTGCTGGAGGTGCGGCCGTCGAATACGCGCGCGCTCGAATTGTACGAGCGATATGGATTTGAACAGATCGGCCGCCGCAAGGGTTATTACCCGGCCGGCGGCCAGCAACGCGAGGACGCGATCGTGATGCGTTATATGTTATGAACCGCAACGAAGTCTTCCTGCAGGAGATGGGCGTGGGCGTGCAGTGGCGTTTGCGCAATCCGGCGCCCGGCGACGCCGGCACGGGCTATGCGGATGAGGTTGCCGAGACTGCCGGGGAGGCCGACCTGGCCGCTGCGGTGATGGCGGCGTACGCCGGGCACGAAGCTGATGCGGCGCCGCATCAAGCTCCTGAACCGGTTCGGCAGCCTGCTGCGCCGCAGCCTATGGCGGCCCAGTCTCCCGCAGCCCGGCCCGCCGCGGCTCAGCCTTCCGCAGCTCAGCCTTCCGCAGCTCAGCCTTCCGCAGTGCTGCCTCCCGCAGTGCAGGCCCCCGTGGCACAGGCCCCCGCTGCACGCCCGGCACCCGGCGCTGCCGCCGGCGACGACACCAGCTGGTTCGACGACGCACCCATGCCTGCCACGCCGCCGCCCACGGTCACGAAATCGCCCGCCAAGCCGGTGCAGGCTGCGCCATCGCGGCCTGCCGCAGCCGGCGCCGAGGAGCCGGAATCGACCGCCTGGTTCGACGACGTCCCCGTGCCCGCCGCCGCACCGGCGCGCGCGCAGCCGGCCGCCGGCCTGCAGATCGCCGACATGGACTGGGCCACGCTGCAAGCGGCCGTTGCCACCTGCACGCGCTGCGACTTGTGCCATAGCCGCCTGGCCGCCGTGCCAGGGCGCGGCGACCCGCACGCGCAATGGCTGGTGCTGGGCACCGCGCCCGCCGCTGCGGACGAACAGCAAGTGCGCGCCATCACGGGCGAAGCCGGCCAGCTGCTGGACAATATGCTGAAAGCCATCGCGCTCACGCCGGACGAAGACGCCTACGTCACCACGCTGGTGAAGTGCCGCCCGCCCGTGGCGGAAGACGGCAGCGACAGCCTGCCCAACCCCGAACAGCTGGCGGCCTGCCGGCCCTACCTGCAGCGCGAGCTGGAACTGGCGGGCAGCCGCATGATCGTCACGCTGGGCCATACGGCGGGCAAGGGCCTGCTGGGCGCCGCTGCGCGCGGCAAGGTGCTGCGTTACGACGGCATCCCCACCGTTGCCACCTACCACCCGGCCGACCTGCTGCGCAAGCCGGCCGACAAGGCCAAGGCATGGTCCGACCTGTGCCTGGCGAAAGCGGCCCATGCCGGCCGGGCCTGACGCGGCGCCCGCAGCCGCGCCGGCCACCATGCCCGGCGCGGAATTCGCCACCATGCCGGGCGGCGCCGAAACCTATCAGACCCGATTCGAGCGCACCTGGGGCCACCTGACCCGTCCCCACGTGCGCGCGCTGGCCTGGCTGCTGGACGCGCCGGACCTGCTCGATCCCGCCTCGCCGCACTGGCACAACCGCATCGCCACGCTGGGCCCCGTGCTGCCACCGGCGGCCGCCTGGCTGGCCGGGCTGGAGCGCGATCCCTCGCCGCTGGACGCCGCGCTTGGCGAGCGTTTCTACTCGCGTCTCGGCCTGTACGCCGAGAAGCTGATGGCCTTCTATTTCGCGCAGCACGGAACGCTGGTGGCGCACGGCCTGCAAGTGCGCGCCAACCGCAACGACACCGTGGGCGAGTTCGATTTCCTGCTGCGCCACGGCAGCGAATTGCTGCACTGGGAGTTCGCCACCAAGTTCTACCTGCTGGACGACACGGCCGGCGCGGCCAGCTTCAATCACCTGGTCGGGCCCAACCTGGCGGACACGCTGGGCGTCAAGATGCGCAAGACCTTCGCCAAGCAGCTGGAGCTGGCCAACCACCCGGCCGCGCAGCCCCTGCTGCCGCAGCCGGTGGACAAGGCGCAGGCGCTGGTGAAGGGCTGGCTGTTCTATCCCCAAGGCTCGCCGCACGCACTGGCGGGCATCTCGCCTGGACATTGCCTGGGCTACTGGAGCACGCTAAGCGAATTTGCCGGCGGCCGCAACGGCGCCGCGCAGCCGGACCAGCAATACGTGGTGATGCCGCGCCTGCAGTGGCTGGCGCCGCTGAAAGTGCGGGTGGCAGCCCGCGCTGCCGGTGTCATGCCGGATGCCGGGCCGGCGCGAATCAACTCCATCGCTGCGGTGGACAGCGCGGTGCCGCTGGACGCGGCGCGCGTGGTGCAGGCCGTGCTGGCGCGCTTTGAACTGGAGATGGCGCCGGTGATGGTGGCGTCCGTAGTGGAGCGCGACGGCTGGCTGGTGGAACGCGAGCGGGGTTTTGTGGCGCCGGACGACTGGCGCGCGCGGGCTGCGGCGCGCCGTGAGCAGGGGCTGCTGCCCCCGTAGGCTCAGTGCCTGAAGGTCAGTGCTTGGCTTCGCCGATCAGCGCAAGCGAATCGTGCTCGCGCTGGTTGGCCTTGTGCAGCCACATCACGCACAGCATGACGCCGGCGATGAACAGGCCGAACAGCACGATGATGGTGTTCAGTGCCAGGTGCAAACGTATCATCAGCGAGTACATGGCCAGCATGGTGAGGATGGACAGGTTCTCGTTGAAGTTCTGCACGGCGATCGAGTGGCCCGCGCTCATCAGCACATGGCCGCGATGCTGCAGCAGGGCGTTCATGGGCACCACGAAGAAGCCGCCGATGGCGCCGATCACCACCAGCAGCGGATAGGCCAGCCAGGTGGAATACACCATCGTCATGCCCATCACGATCACGCCCATCAGGATGCCCAGCGGGATCACCGACAGCGACTTGCGCAGCGTGACGAAGCGCGCCGACATCACGGCGCCGAAGGCGATGCCGATGGCAACCATGCCCACCATGCTGGTGGCCTGGTCGTAGCGCATGCCCAGCGAGCGCTGTGCCCATTCGAGCACGATCAGCTGCAAGGTGGCGCCGGCGCCCCAGAACAGCGTGGTGACCGCCAGCGAGATCTGGCCCAGCTTGTCTTTCCACAGCAGCGTGAAGCAGTTCGAGAAGTCGACAATGAGCTTGATCGGATTGCGTTCCTGGTGCGGGTAGATACAGCCGGTGTCCGGAATGCGCAGGTTGAAGATGGCGGCCAGTACATACGTCAGGCCGAGCACGCACAGCGCCGCCTCGGTGCTGGTGTCGATGCCGGTGTCAATCAGCGGGATATCGATATTGAGCAGCAGGGTGGACAGGCGGCCGGTCACCAGCGCGCCGCCCATGACGGTGCCCAGGATGATGGAGGTGACGGTCAGGCCCTCGATCCAGCCGTTGGCCGCCACCAGTTTTTCAGCCGGCAGCAGTTCGGTCAGGATGCCGTATTTGGCGGGCGAATACACGGCCGCGCCGAAACCCACGATGGCATAGGCCAGCAGGGGATGGATGTGGAAGAAGATCATGGCGCAGCCCAGGATCTTGATCATGTTGGCAATGAACATGACCCGGCCCTTGGGCAGGGCGTCCGAGAAAGCGCCGACGAAGGCGGCCAGCAGTACGTAGAACAGCACAAACGACAACTTCAGCAGCGGCGTCAGCCACGCCGGGGACTTCATGGAAATCAGCAGGTCGATAGCCACGAACAGCAGCGCGTTGTCTGCCAGTGACGAAAAGAACTGCGCTGCCATGATGGTATAAAAACCACGATTCATACTGGAAGGCCTGGAAACTAATCTCGGCTTGCTTTATACCATGAATAACTGGTATTCCCAAGAAATCAACCGGATGTCCCGGCCCCTCCATTCGGCCTATAGCTCAATGTTTCCGAATGGAAATGACTGGTGAGCTGTGGCTGCTTTTGCTGCCTCTGCGCCTGCAGGGCCTGCCGCTTACGCTGGTGCTTCCGGTAGAATACCGGCTTCGCTCACCGCCCAGATTTCACACCATGCCAAGGCCGATCGTCGCAACCATTCATATACAGAACATGCAGCACAACCTGGCGCGCGCGCGGGCCTGCGCGCCGGGCAGCAAGGTGTGGGGTGTGCTGAAGGCGAACGGCTATGGCCACGGCCTGGAACGGGCCATGCGCGGCCTGGTGGAGGCGGACGGGCTGGCCTTGATCGAGCCGGACAATGCCCTGCGCCTGCGCGAACTGGGCTGGACCAAGCCCATCCTGCTGCTGGAAGGCGGCTTCGACGCGGCCGACGTGGCCATGATGGCCGCGCACGGCATCAACGGCGCCGTGCACAGCGAAGAGCAGCTGGCGCTGATCGAGGCGGCGCGGCTGCCCGCCTCGGCCCAGCCGCTCAACCTGCATTTGAAAATGAACACCGGGATGAACCGCCTCGGCTTCAAGCCGGAACAGTTCGCCGCCGCCCATGCGCGCCTGCGCGCGCTGCCGCACGTGGGCGAGATCACGCTGATGACCCACTTCGCCAATGCCGACGAAACGGCGCATGCGCGCCTGCCCATCGGCGAGCAGCTGCGCCGGTTCGCGGCCGGGACGGCCGGCTTGCCCGGCCCGCTCAGCCTGGCCAACTCGGCGGGCATCTTCCAGATGCCCGAATCGGCCCGCACCCTGGGGACCGAACTGGTGAGCGACTGGATACGCCCCGGCATCATGCTGTACGGCGGCTCGCCCGGCGGCAAGAGCGCGGAGCAGTTCGGCCTGCTGCCGGCCATGACGCTGAGCAGCGAACTGATTGCCGTGCAGGACATAGTGGCCGGCGACTGCGTCGGCTACGGCAGCCGCTTCCAGGCCGACGGCCCGATGCGCATCGGCGTGGTCGCTTGCGGCTACGCCGACGGCTACCCGCGCCACGCGCCGCAGGACACGCCGGTGCTGGTCGATGGCGTGCGCACCCGCATAGTCGGCCGGGTGTCGATGGACATGCTGACCGTGGACCTGGACGGCCTGCCGGACGCGCGCGTGGGCAGCAGGGTGGTGCTGTGGGGCGAGGGCATGCCGATCGACGAGGTGGCCGCGTCCGCCGGCACCATCGGCTATGAGCTGATGTGCGCGCTGGCGCCGCGCGTGCGCGTGGTGGAGGGCTGAGCATGGCCAAGGCCAAGACCAACTACACCTGCAGCGAATGCGGCGGCACCAGCAGCAAATGGACCGGCCAGTGCGGCGCCTGCCAGCAGTGGAACACCATGGTGGAAACCGTGATGGAGTCCGGTGCCGGCAACAACCGCTATTCCAACCCGCAGCACCTGTCGCTGGCGCAGACCGCGCCGGTGCTGTCGCTGCAGGACATCGAGGCCCTGGACGTGCCGCGCTTCCCTACCGGCATCGAGGAATTCGACCGCGTGCTGGGCGGCGGCCTGGTGGCCGGCGGCGTGGTGCTGATCGGCGGCGACCCGGGCATCGGCAAGTCCACCTTGCTGCTGCAGGCGCTGGCCCATATGTCGCACGCCAAGAGCGTGCTGTACGTGAGCGGCGAGGAATCCGGCGCCCAGATCGCGCTGCGCGCCAAGCGCCTGGCGATCGACGCGCGCGACCTCAAGCTGCAGGCGGAAATCCAGCTGGAGAAGGTGCTGGGCACCCTGGCCGAACTGAAACCGCAGGTGGCGGTGATCGACTCGATCCAGACCATGTATTCGGATGCGCTCAGCAGCGCGCCCGGCTCGGTGGCCCAGGTGCGCGAATGCGCGGCCCAGCTCACCCGCATGGCCAAGCAGAGCGGCATCACCATCATCCTGGTGGGCCACGTGACGAAAGAGGGCGCGCTGGCCGGCCCGCGCGTGCTGGAGCACATCGTGGACACCGTGCTGTACTTCGAGGGCGACAACCATTCCAGCTACCGGCTGGTGCGCGCCATCAAGAACCGCTTCGGCGCGGTCAACGAGCTGGGCGTGTTTGCCATGACGGACAAGGGCCTCAAGGGGGTATCCAATCCGTCCGCGCTGTTCCTGTCCCAGCACGACAACCAGGTGCCCGGCTCCTGCGTGATGGTGACGCAGGAGGGCACCCGCCCGCTGCTGGTGGAAATCCAGGCGCTGGTGGACGCCAGCCATTTGCCGAACGCGCGCCGGCTGTCGGTGGGCCTGGAGCAGAACCGGCTGGCCATGCTGCTGGCGGTGCTGCACCGCCACGCCGGCATTGCCGCCTTCGACCAGGACGTGTTCATCAACGCGGTGGGCGGGGTGAAGATCACCGAACCGGCGGCCGACCTAGCCGTGCTGCTGGCGATTAATTCGTCGATGCGCAGCAAGGCGCTGCCGCGCGGCTTCGTGGTGTTCGGCGAGGTGGGCCTGGCGGGCGAGATCCGGCCGGCGCCGCGCGGCCAGGAGCGCCTGCGCGAGGCGGCCAAGCTGGGTTTCTCGATCGCGATGATACCGAAAGCGAACGCGCCCAAGCAGGCCATCGAAGGCATGACCATCGTGGCGGTGGAGCGCATCGACGATGCGTTCAACAAGTTGCGCGAACTGCAATAAGGTAGTCATCTGCAAGTTTGACCGCCCGGCAACTTCAGCCTGCATCAATCGTGAATGCGCAGTAAAATGAAGGCTTGTGGAGCGCTACCAGAGATGCGCTCCTGACAGGCGTAAACAGCATTCACAGTATTCACGAATTCAGGAAGCACAGTGCTAGTAGATCAAAGGCAGACAACCCGTAAAATCCTGCGCGCAAAAGCGGTGGTGGTAATGGATGGCGCCAAGCCGGCGCCGGCGCGCACCATCGACGTCGGCCCCACCGGCATGTCGGTCACCATGGGCCACATGGTGCCTGCCGGGCAGATGGGGCAGGTTTCATTTGAGATGTTTGTGGAGGGCAAGCCCGTCATCATCAGCTGCCGCTCAAAAGTAACTTATTGCATCTTTAGCGGCGATGATGTGAAAGTAGGCCTACAATTCATCAGTCCCGATGCGGCTGCGGTTGCCGCGATCGGCAAGTTCATGCGCTGATACGGCCGGTTTATTCCGCTCTGTTTGCCGTATCGCGGGATAGGCGAAGACCTTATCATGTCTTCCACATTGATCGGATGGCACAAATGGCAAACACAATCCCGGGTAATTACGGCAACCTGACCGGTACGGCGGCATATGGTGGATATGGGGCATACGGCAACCCGTCCACGCCGTCCGCGTCGGTGCTGGCCAAGGTGGAGCGCACCCTGGCCAGCCAGGCCGGCACGGTCGCCAGGCTCAACACCAGCCTGGCGCGCGACCAGACCAAGCTGTCCGGCCTGGGCCAGCTGCAAAGCGCGCTGACCGGCTTCCAGTCGATTGCCGAGCGCCTGGCCGGCAGCGGCCTGAGCACCTCGGCCAGCTCCTCCGCCAAGGGCGTGCTGACCGTGAGCGCCGGCGGCACCGCCAAGCCCGGCACCTACGCGGTCGACGTGAAGCAGCTGGCGCAAGGGCAGATCCTCAACAGCGACCAGCTGGCGGCCTCCACCACCAAGATCGGCACCGGCTCGCCGGCCACCATCAAGGTCGAATTTGGCGTGGCCGGCGAGGACAAGTTCACACCGGGCAAGACGGCTGCCAAGACCATCACGATCGACAGCAAGAACAACACCCTGGACGGCATTGCCGCCGCCTTCAAGGAAGCCGGCATCGACGCCAGCGTGGTCAAGAGCGGCGCCGGCTACGCCTTGCAGGTCAAGGGTGAGAACGGCGAAGCGAACAGCCTGCGCATCAGCGTGTCAGGCGATGCGGCGGTGAAGAGCCTGGTTTCCTACAACCCTGCAGCCAACAGCAGCCCCACCGCCCAGGGCCTGACCCAGGCGCAAGCGGCGCAGGACGCGCTGGCCACCGTGAACGGCAAGGAAGTGAAAAGCGCCGGCAATACGCTCAAGGACGCCATCGAAGGCGTGAGCGTGACCCTGACCGGCGCCGGCAAGACCGACGTGACAGTGAGCCAGGACAGCGCCCAGATCGCGCAGAACGTCACCAATTTCGTCAACGCCTACAACGACCTGAACAACAAGCTGACCGCGCTGCAGAAGGGCGAGCTGAAGTCCGACCTGGCGCTGGGCCAGGCCAGCCGCGAGCTCAATGCGCTGGTGCAGGGCGGCGGCGGGGTGTCGAAGACGGCGCTGGCGGCGGCGGGCGTGACGGTGGACAGCAGCGGCAAGCTGGTGCTGGACGAGAAAAAGCTGAAAAGCGCGATTGCCGCAGACTCGGCTGGCGTGGCCAGCCTGTTTACCAACCAGGGCAAGGGCCTGGCCGACCAGTTCGACGCCAAGATCGACAGCCTGACCGGCAAGAACAGCAGCATCCAGCGCGAGGCGCAGCAGGTGAGCAAGGAGATCGGCACGCTGAGCTCGAAAAAGGCCGACCTGGCCAAGGCGCTGACCACCCAGGCCAACGTGCTGGTGGCGTATTACACCCAGCAGGAGCAGGCTGCCGCCAGCGAGGCGCTGCCCGGCTACACCGGGGCGCGCTCGCTGTTCGACTTCCTCGTCTGAGGCTTGCATTCAGCGCCGCAATGCCTGATCATCTCGCGTTCTGAGTATTCTTCTTTTATTGGAGGCAGGCATATGGCGGGGAAGCGTTGGGGTAAGTGGATGGTGCTGGCTACGTGCGCGGTCGCGGGCGCTGCCATCATGGGGCAGGCGCAGGCGCAGCAGGAAGAAAAAGTCCTGAACATCTACAACTGGTCGGACTACATCGCCGACGACACCATCAAGAACTTCGAGAAAGAGACCGGCATCAAGGTCCGCTATGACGTTTTTGACAACAACGAAATCCTCAACTCCAAGCTGGCCGCCGGCAAATCCGGCTACGACATCGTGGTGCCGACCGCGCCATGGGCCAGGCTGCAGATCGACGCCAGGCAGCTGCGCAAGCTGGACAAGTCCAAGCTGCCCAACCTGGCCAACCTGGACCCGCAAATCCAGGCCAAGCTGGCCAAGATCGACCCCAGCAACGAATACCTGGTGGACTGGCTGTGGGGCTACGCCACGGTGGGCATCAATGTCGGCAAGGTGAAAGCCGCGCTGGGCAGCGAGCCGATGCCTGACAATGCCTGGGACCTGATCTTCAACCCGAAGTACGCGGCCAAGCTGAAGTCCTGCGGCGTGTCCTTCCTGGATTCGCCGTCCGAGGTGCTGCCGGCGGCATTGCAGTACATCGGCAAGCCGGCCTACTCGGCCAAGGCGGCCGACTATGCCGAAGCAGGCAAGGTGCTGAGCGCCATCCGTCCTTACGTGACGCTGTTCAGCTCGTCCGGCTACATCAACGACATGGCCAACGGCGCGGTCTGCGTGGCGTTCGGCTGGTCCGGCGACATCAACATCGCCCGCCAGCGCGCCATCGACGCCAAGAATGGCAACCAGATCCAGGTGCTGGTGCCGAAGACCTCGGCTGCGCTGGTGTTCGACACCATGGCCATCCCGGCCGACGCGCCGCACCCGAACAATGCGCATGTGTTCATCAACTACATCCTGCGGCCGGACGTGCACGCCAGCCTGACCAACAAGGTGTTCTATGCCAACCCGAACAAGGCCGGCATCAAGTTCGTGCGCAAGGATATCGCGGAGAACAAGACGGTGTTCCTGCCTTCGGCCGACATGCAGCGCATGATCGCCCCCGAGGCGGTGCCGGCCGACGTGCGCCGCGCCATTACCCGCATCTATACCAAGTTTAAAACCGGCATGTAAACGACAAAGGCGCCTTTAGCGTCAGCTCAAGGCGCCCGGTTCCGCGCGGCGGCAGGCTATTCGTGATAGCGATCGGATAGTTTGTGATGGCTCCCACTGGACTCCTGGATCAGCTCATACACAACGAGTGCAATCATGCCGCCAAAAATGCCCATGGTGAGAAGGGTAAACATACGTTTTCAACCGTCTTTGGGACGGCTGCTCCCTAGAGTTGATACAACTAAACTTTAGCAGAAGCGTTTTGCTTTTCAAGCCGCACTTTGCCCCTTGTTGCGGGGCCGCGCCCTTTATTTCACCACCAGGTCGGGCGCCATCACCGCTTTCAGGTACAGGCTGTCCGGATCGCCCGGATCGCGCTGCACGAACCACCAGGCGCTGGCCTTGCGGATGTCCCAGTCCTGGTCGTCGCCCGTCATCAGCAGCGCCGCCGCCTGACCCAGGGTGGGCTGGTGGCCCACCACCAGCACGGTTTCCCTGGCGCCCGGCCAGTTGGCCGCTTTCAGCACGTCGGCCGCGTCCGCCCCCGGCGCGAGGTCGTTGTGGATCTTGAACTTGCGGCCCAGCGCTTCGGCGGTCTGCAGGGTGCGCAGGGCGGGGCTGGACAGCACGCGGCAATTGTCCGGCAGCTGGGAATCCAGCCACTGGCCCATGCGGCGCGCCTGCTTCTGGCCCTTGCCGGTGAGGGCGCGTTCCAGGTCCGACTGGCCGGGCGCCGCTTCGTCGGCCTCGGCGTGACGCCATAAGATCAGGTCCATGGTCTACCCCTTTGCGTTGATGTTTGCCGGTTAATCGTCCACCTCGCCGCCCGGCGTGCCCAGGGTGTGCATCAGGTACTGCTGGCCGCTGAACAGGGATTGCTTGCCGCGCGGGCGGCGGCGCTGGTAATGGCCGGTCGGCTCCAGTTCCCAGGCGTTGCTGTTGTCCTTCAGGTAAGGGTTCAAGCCTTCCGCAATCACGCGCCGCTTCAGCGCGCGGTCCAGGATGGGGAATGCCACCTCGATGCGGCGGAACAGGTTGCGGCTCATCCAGTCCGCGCTGCCCAGGTAGACGTCGTGGGTCAGGTCGTTGCGGAAGTAGTAAATGCGGCTGTGCTCCAGGAAGCGGCCGATGATGGAGCGCACCCGGATGTTCTCGGACAGGCCGGGCACGCCCGGCTTCAGGGTGCAGGCGCCGCGCACGATCAGGTCGATCTTCACGCCATCCTTGGAGGCCGCGTACAGCGCGCGGATCACCGATTCGTCCACCAGCGCGTTCATTTTAGCGATAATCCGGCCCGGCCGCCCGGCGCGCGCGATCTTGGCCTCGTTGCGGATGGCCTTGATCACTTCGTTTTGCAGCGCGAACGGCGCCAGCCACAGGTGATTCAGCTTTTGCGGCTTGGTCAGGCTGGTCAGGTGCATGAACACTTCGTTCACGTCGTGGCCCAGCTCCACATTGCTGGTCAGCAGGCCGAAGTCGGTGTACAGCTTGGTAGTGGTGGGATGGTAGTTGCCGGTGCCCAGATGGGAATAGAAGCGCAGCCCGGCTTCCTCGCGGCGTATGACCAGCGCCACCTTGGCGTGCGTCTTCAGGCCTACCACGCCGTACACCACTTGCGCGCCGGCCTGTTCCAGCTTATCGGCCCAGTTGATGTTGGCTTCTTCGTCGAAGCGCGCCATCAGTTCCACGATCACCGTCACTTCCTTGCCGGCGCGCGCGGCCGTGATGAGCGACTCCATCAGGTCCGAGTTCATGCCGGTGCGGTAGATGGTCTGCTTGATGGCCACCACGCTCGGGTCCAGCGCGGCGGCGCGGATGAAGTCGATCACGGTCTGGAAGGACTGGTAGGGGTGGTGCAGCAGGATGTCCTGCTGGCGCAGGGTGCCGAAGATGTCGGTGGTGGCGGTCTTGTGCGCCACGCCGGGGAAGAAGGGCGGGAAGCGCAGCTCGGGGTGGGCCACGTTGTTGATGATCTCGGTCAGGCGCACCATGTTGACCGGCCCGTCCACCTGGTACAGGCGGCTGTTGTCCAGCGCGAACTGGTCGAGCAGGAACTGCGACAGCTCGGGCGGGCAGTTCTTGGCCACTTCCAGGCGCACCGAGGTGCCGAACTGGCGTCCCTGCAGCTCGCCCTTGAGGGCCTGGCGCAGGTTCTTCACTTCGTCCTCGTCCACCCACAAGTCGGAGTCGCGGGTGACGCGGAACTGCGAATAGGCGATCACTTCGCGGCCGGCGAACAGGTCCGAGATGTGCGAGTGGATGATGGAGGAGAGCAGGCAAAAGGACACGCCGCCGGCGTCCGACAGTTCGTCCGGCAGGCGGATCACGCGCGGCAGCACGCGCGGCGCCTTGACGATGGCGATGGCGGTGCCGCGCCCGAAGGCGTCCTTGCCGGTCAGCGAGACGATGAAGTTGAGGCTCTTGTTGACCACTTGCGGGAAGGGGTGGGCCGGGTCCAGGCCGATCGGGGTGAGCAGGGGGCGCACTTCGCGCTCGAAATACTGCTTGACCCAGGCGCGCTGCGCTTCGTTGCGCTGGGTGTGGCGCAGCAGGTGGATGCCGGCCTGCTGCAGCTGGGGCAGCACTTCGGTATTGAGCAGTTCATATTGCAGCTTGACCAGCTCGTGGCACTCGTCGCAAATGCGGCGCAGGTTGGCGGCCAGGGCAGGGTGCAGCACGCTGCTGCTGCCGTCGGTGGCGGCGGCCGCCAGCAGGCTGGCCACGCGCACTTCGAAGAATTCGTCCAGGTTGCTGCTGACGATACATAAATAGCGCAGCCTTTCCAGCAGCGGCACGGCGGGGTCGGCCGCTTGCGCCATGACGCGCCGGTTGAAGGCCAGCTGGGAGAGTTCGCGGTCGAGGAAAATACCGTGCTTGTTTGTTTCCGAACGCAGGTCAGGCTTCATGGTGTTGTGTGTCACTTTATCTTTGCAGATGGTTAATTCTAGCCCACTTTGGACGCGGCCCAGTGTAGATGTTAATTGTGACAACTCCATGACAAAAGCCCGGCCGCACGCTTGTCACGCTTGTCATATTTCGCGCAAAACCGGGTACTATCCCCTCTGAAGCAGGTGTTTTGATTATTTTTTCACATGTCATAAAGCTGTCATATTGGCTCGGTAGACTGCGCAGCATTCAAACCGTCACAACCCCTAAGGACATTGATATGCGTATGAAACAGTTGTTCACCTCCCTGGTTATCGGCGCTACCGCTGCCGTCGCCTTCTCCACCGCCTCCGCAGCGGACATAACCGGCGCAGGCGCAACGTTCCCCTATCCGATCTACGCCAAGTGGGCTGAAGCGTACAAAGCTTCCACCGGCAACGGCCTGAACTATCAGTCCGTCGGTTCCGGCGCAGGCGTCAAGCAGATCAAAGCCAAGACCGTCGATTTCGGCGCCACCGACAGCCCGCTGAAAGGCGAAGAGCTGGATGCCGAAGGCCTGACCCAGTTCCCGGCCATCATGGGCGGCGTGGTGCCGGTGGTGAACCTGGACGGCGTGGCGCCTGGCGCGCTGAAGCTGACCGGCCAGGTCGTGGGCGACATCTACCTGGGCAAGATCACCAAGTGGAACGCCGCCGAGATCGCCGCCCTGAATCCGGGCGTGAAACTGCCTGCGGATGAAATCACCGTGGTGCACCGCGCCGACGGTTCCGGCACCTCCTTCCTGTGGACCGACTACCTGTCCAAGACCAACCCTGAGTTCAAGACCAAGGTTGGCGCCGGCACCGCCGTGAAGTGGGTGGTGGGCGTGGGCGGCAAGGGCAACGAAGGCGTGGCCGCCAACGTGCAGCGCATCAAGGGCGCGATCGGCTACGTGGAGTGGGCATTCGCCAAGAAGAACAAGATCGCGCACACCCAGCTGAAGAACAAGGATGGCCAGTTCGTGCAGCCTGACGACGACAACTTCAAAGCTGCCGCCGCCAATGCCGAGTGGACCAAGACCCCGGGCTTCGGCGTGGTGCTGACCGACCAGGCCGGCAAGACCTCCTGGCCGATCACCGGCGTGTCCTTCATCCTGATGCACAAGACCCAGGCTGACGCAGCCAAGGGCAAGGAAGTGGTGAAGTTCTTCGACTGGGCCTTCAAGAACGGTGGCGCCGCTGCCGCCGACCTGGACTACGTGCCGCTGCCTGCTTCGGTGGTGAAGCTGGTGCAGGATTCGTGGAAAGCCAGCCTGAAAGATGCTTCGGGCAAGGCCATCTACTAAGTTTCGCGGCCTCCTCGGCGTGCCGAGGAGGGCCGGATCCGCAAGGATTCGGCGGGACACCCGCCGAGTTCTTGCGAATCCGCCAGCCCCCACCCAGAACCACACCACACTCTATGAGCGCAGACATCACCTCCCCGCCGATCACTATGTCGGAGCCCGCCATGACAGAAGTGTCCAATGCCGCCATGCTCTCGACCATGCGCAAGCAACGCATCCAGGATTTCATTTTCCACAAAGTCACGATGGCCTTTTCCCTGTCAGTACTGTTCGTACTGGTGGGGATTATCGTTTCGCTGATCCTGGGCGCCATGCCGGCCCTGCAGCATTTCGGCCCGGCCTTCATCACCACCGTCGAGTGGGACCCGGTCAATGACAACTACGGCGCGCTGATCGCCATCGTCGGCACCCTGGCCACGGCCGGCATCGCGCTGCTGATCGCCTTCCCGGTGAGCTTCGGCATCGCGCTGTTCCTGACCGAGATCTGCCCGGTCTGGCTGCGCCGCCCGCTGGGCACGGCAGTCGAGCTGCTGGCCGGCGTGCCGTCCATCATCTACGGCATGTGGGGCCTGTTCGTGTTCGCGCCGCTGTTCGGCGATCACGTGCAGCCTTTCCTGAAGGCCACCCTGGGCCAGCTGCCCATCATCGGTTCCGTGTTCAGCGGTCCGACCATGGGCATCGGCATCCTGACCGCCGGCCTGATCCTGGCCGTCATGATCATCCCCTTCATTTCTTCGGTGATGCGCGACGTGTTCGAGATCGTGCCGGCGGTGCTGAAGGAATCGGCATACGGCCTGGGCTGCACCAAGTGGGAAGTGGTGCGCAAGGTGGTGCTGCCGTACACCAAGAGCGGCGTGGTGGGCGGCGTGATGCTGGGCCTGGGCCGCGCGCTGGGTGAGACCATGGCGGTCACCTTCGTCATCGGCAACGCCAACAAGCTGTCCTGGTCGCTGTTCGCGGCCGGTAACTCGATTGCCTCCACCCTGGCCAACGAATTCGCTGAAGCGGAAAGCACGCTGCATGTGTCCTCGCTGTATGCCCTGGCCCTGATCCTGTTCGTGATTACCCTGATTGTCCTGTCCGCCGCCAAGCTGATGCTGGCCGGCATGTCCCGCAAGGAAGGCGTGAAATAATGTCGCAAGCTACCCCCATGAATGCGGTCTACCGCAAGCGCCTGCTGGTGCACCGTGTCGGCATCGCGCTGTCGGTGATGGCCATGTCGGTCGGCCTGATCGTGCTGCTGTGGATCCTGGCCACGCTGCTGATCAACGGCTTCTCCGCACTGCACTACACCATGTTCACCGCCAATACGCCGGCCCCCGGCAGCGAAGGCGGCGGCTTGCTGAACGCCATCGTCGGCAGCCTGATGATGGTGGGCGTGGCCACGCTGGTGTCGACCCCGATCGGCATCCTGGCCGGCATCTACCTGGCCGAATACGGCGAAGAAAACAAGATGGCGCAGGTGACCCGCTTCGTCACCGACATCATGCTGTCGGCACCGTCCATCGTGATCGGCCTGTTCGTCTACGCGCTGTACGTGGCCAACGTGAAGCATTTCTCGGGCTACGCCGGTTCCATCGCGCTGTCGCTGATCGCCGTGCCGGTGGTGGTGCGCACCACCGACAATATGCTCAAGCTGGTGCCCAACAGCCTGCTGGAAGCGGCCTTCGCCCTGGGCGCGCCGCGCTGGAAAGTGGCCATGATGGTGCGCCTGCGCGCCGTCAAGGCCGGGGTGGTGACCGGCGTGCTGCTGGCCGTGGCCCGCATCTCCGGCGAAACCGCGCCGCTGTTGTTTACCGCGCTGAACAACCAGTTCTTCAGCGCCGACATGAATGCGCCGGTGGCCAATCTGCCGGTGGTGATTTACCAGTTCGCCATGAGCCCGTACGACAACTGGCGCTCGCTGGCCTGGGGCGGGGCACTGCTGGTGACGTTCAGCGTGCTGGGCCTGAACATCCTGTCGCGCACCGTGTTCAGCCAAAAAGCCCCGAACTAATCAAACATACCTATAGATGAATACGCAAATGAGCAACGAAACCAAAGCAGCCAAGCGCAAGACCATCGAAATCTCGGGCCTGAACTTCTTTTACGGTAAAACGCAGAGCCTGCACAACGTCAACCTGGACGTGCACGAGAAGCAGGTGACGGCCTTCATCGGTCCTTCCGGCTGCGGCAAGTCGACCCTGCTGCGCACCCTGAACCGCATGTACGACCTGTATCCGGGCCAGCGCGCCGAAGGTTCCATCATGTACCGCGGCCGCAATATCCTTGAGCCGGGCCAGGACGTGAATATGCTGCGCGCCAAGGTGGGCATGGTGTTCCAGAAGCCGACCCCGTTCCCGATGTCGATCTACGACAACATTGCGTTCGGCGTGCGCCTGTATGAAGACCTGTCGAAAGGCGAGATGGACGAGCGCGTGGAATGGGCGCTGAAGAAGGCCGCGCTGTGGGGCGAGGTGAAGGACAAGCTGACCAAGAGCGGCCTGTCGCTGTCCGGCGGCCAGCAGCAGCGCCTGTGCATCGCGCGCGGCGTGGCGGTCAAGCCCGACGTGCTGCTGCTCGACGAGCCGACGTCGGCGCTGGACCCGATCTCGACCTCCAAGGTGGAAGAGCTGATCAGCGAGCTGAAGCAGGATTACACCATCGCCATCGTTACCCACAACATGCAGCAGGCGGCACGCTGCTCCGACTACACCGCGTATATGTACCTGGGCGAGCTGGTGGAATTCGGCGAAACCGACCAGATCTTCATGAACCCTGCCCGCAAGGAAACGCAGGACTACATCACCGGCCGTTTCGGCTAATAACAAGAGCACGGGAGAGCACCAACCATGATGGGCGAACATTCATCCAAGAAGTACGACGAAGAACTGGAAGCGATCCGCTCCAAGGTGCTGCTGATGGGCGGCATTGTCGAGACCCAATTCCTCGACGCCATGACCTGCTTCCGCATCGGCAATTTGGAACGCGCCGAGCGCGTGATGCGCGAAGACGACACCGTAAACCAGCTGGAAGTGTCGCTGGACGACGCCTGCAGCCACCTGATCGTGCGCCGCCAGCCGACCGCCAACGACTTGCGCACCGTGATGGCCACCATCAAGGTGATCACCGACCTGGAGCGCATCGGCGACGAGGCCACCAAGATTGCGCGCACTGCGAAAAGCCTGCACAGCCGCGGCGCCGTCACCGTGAGCCACTACGAAATGGTGCGCAGCATCGCCAACGCCACCAGCGACATGCTGCACGACGCGCTGGACGCCTTTGCCCGCAACGACGGCAAGCAGGCGCTGCAGCTGATTGCCCAGGATGCCGTGATCGACCACGAGTTCCGCTCCATCATGCGCAACCTGATCACCTTCATGATGGAAGATCCGCGTACAATCTCCGCCGCGCTGGACACCCTGTGGGTGGCCAAAGCGATCGAGCGCATCGGCGACCACGCGAAAAACATCGCCGAGTACGTGATTTACGTGGTGGAAGGCAAGGACATCCGCCATACCAAGACCGTGCCCCTGCCGGACGATCTTCCAGAATAATGTAAAGCGGTACCATGGCATCTGATAAAACGACTGTACTGATAGTGGAGGACGAGCCTGCGATCGTCGAACTGGTGACGTTTTCGCTGCGCGACGCAGGCTGGAATGTGTGCGCCGTCTCGACCGTGGGCGACGCCTGGGACTTCATCACCAAGCGCACGCCGCAGCTGTTGCTGCTGGACTGGATGCTGCCCGACCAGACCGGCTTGCGCCTGCTGTCGCGCATCCGCTCGGACCGGCAGTTCCAGGACATCCCCATCATCATGCTCACCGCAAAGAGCATGGAAGAGGACAAGCTGGCCGGCCTGAACAGCGGCGCCGACGATTACATCACCAAGCCGTTCTCGCCGCGCGAGCTGCTGGCGCGCGCCAAGGCGCTGTTGCGCCGCAAGAGCCCGGAACACGCGCAGGCCGCCATGAACGTGGGCGGCGTGACGCTGGACCCGGTGTCCTGCACGGTGCTGATGAACGAGCAGAAGATCGACATCGGCCACGCCGAGTACAAGCTGCTGAAGTTCTTCATGGCGCATCCGGAGCGGGTGTTTTCGCGCAGCCAGCTGCTTGACAAGGTGTGGGGCGACCACGTGGTGATCGAGGAGCGCACGGTGGACGTGCACGTGCTGCGCCTGCGCAAGGCGCTCAAGGAAGCCGAACACCTGATCAAGACGGTGCGCAGCGTCGGTTACATGCTGTCCGAAAAATAAGACAATGAATCCAAAACTGGTGTTCTGGGTGCCGGCGGCGCTGCGCATGGGCTTGATCCTGGCGGGCGTCGGCATGTTGTGGTGGCTGTTCGGCGCCATGACGGCGCTGGGCGTGGCCTTCATCACGATGTCGGTGATGGTGTTCGCCCAGCTGAACTATCTGTACCAGCTGAGCGATTGGCTGGACGATCCGCAAAGCGCCAAGCTGCCGGACGGCTGGGGCGCCTGGACCGGCATTTTCTCGCGCCTGTACCGGCTGCGCCGCGACGATGAGAAAAACCAGGCGGAACTGACCGAGTGGCTGGCGCGCTTCCGCCAGGCCATGCATTTGCTGCCGGACGGCGTGGTCATCATGGACGATGTGCTGTTCCTGGAGTGGTGCAACCCGGCCGCCGAGGCCCACCTGGGCCTGCGCAATGAGCGCGACAAGGGCATGCGGGTGACCAACCTGATCCGCAGCCCGGAATTCATGGACTACATCATCCTGGGCCGCTACGACCAGCCGCTGACCCTCACGTTCCGCGAGCGCAAGCTGATCGTGCACATCATTCCGTTCGAGAACCGGCGCCAGATCCTGGTGACGCACGACGTGACGGAAACCGAGCGCACCGAGATGATGCGACGCGACTTCATCGCCAACGCTTCGCACGAACTGCGCACGCCGCTGACGGTAATAGTCGGTTTCCTTGAGATTGCCGCCTCCGAGGACCTGGATCCCGCCACCCGCATGGCCCACCTGAAGCTGATGACGGAGCAGGGCCACCGCATGCAGCACCTGATCGAGGACATGCTGACCCTGTCGCGGCTGGAATCGGTCGATCACCCGATGCGGCCTGAGAAGATCGATACGCGCACCTTGCTGGAGCAGGTGCTGCGCGACGCGCGCGCCTTGTCGGCCGGCAAGCACGAGATCACGCTGGAGATGGAGGACGTGGCGGTGCAGGGCAATTACGAGGAGCTGCACAGCGCTTTCGGCAACCTGGCCTCGAACGCGGTGCGCTACACGCCGGCCGGCGGCGCGATCCGCCTGAGCTGGATCGATAGCGAGAAAGGGGCCAAGTTCGTGGTGGAAGACACCGGCATCGGCATCAGTCCGGAACATATCTCGCGGCTGACCGAGCGTTTCTACCGCGTCGACAAGAGCCGCTCGCGCGAGACCCAGGGCACCGGCCTGGGCCTGGCCATCGTCAAACACGTGCTGCTGCGGCACGGGGGCAATCTGTCGATCAAGTCCGAAGCGGGCAAGGGCAGCAGCTTTACGGTGTGCCTGCCCAAGGCCTGAATCCCGGCCTGAATCCCGGCCTGAAGCCCGGCTGGACGGCGCGATCTGGCGGCTATTTTGGGGTGGTGCCCCGGCTTGCGTTACAATCTGCCCGCTTTAACTGTGCAGATAGTAAATTCATGTCTCTGAAACGCTTATTCGCTGCCGTCCTGGCTGCCGCTGCGCTGGCCGGATGCGCTTCCACTCCCGTGGCGCCCCCCGTGGTGCCCGCCACGCCGGCCGCCACCGTGGTGGCGCCGGCCGTCGTGCCGGTCAACCCGCTCGCGCCGCCGCCGGCCGCCGCGGTCCCTGCGGCGCCGCGCAAGATCAAGATCGGACTGGCCCTGGGCGGCGGGGCCGCGCGCGGCTTTGCCCATATCGGCGTCATCAAGGCGCTGGAAGCGCAAGGCATCTATCCGGATGTGGTGGTGGGCACCAGCGCCGGCAGCGTGGTCGGCGCCCTGTACGCGGCGGGCAATTCCGGCGCAACGCTGCAGAAGATGGCCTATGAAATGGATGAGGCTGCCATTTCGGACTGGGCCATGCCGCTGTTCGGCAAGTCGTCCGGCGTGCTCAAGGGCGAGGCGCTGCAAGCCTACGTCAACAAGGCGGTGCACAACCGCCCCATGGAAAAACTCAAGATCCCCTTCGGCGCGGTGGCGGCCGACCTGAAAAACGGCCAGCCCATGCTATTCCAGCGCGGCAACACGGGCATGGCGGTGCGTGCCAGTTCGTCCGTGCCGGGTGTGTTCCAGCCGGTGGTGATAGGCAGCCATACATATGTCGACGGCGGCCTGGTGGCGCCGGTGCCGGTGCGTTTTGCGCGCGAAATGGGCGCGGACTTCATCATTGCCGTCAACATCTCCACCCAGACCGACTCCCAGGCTGCCATCAGCTCGCTGGAAGTGATACTGCAGACCTTCAGCATCATGGGCCAGCGCATCAACCAGTACGAACTGAAGGATGCCGACATCGTGATCCAGCCCCCGCTGGGACGCATGGCGGGCAATGATTTTGGCAACCGCAACAAGGCCATCCAGGCCGGGGAGCGCGCCACCAACGCCATCATGGCGCAGCTGAAGCAAAAACTGAAAGCCATGCGCGAGCAGTAAGCTTGTTTTTTTAAATACTCTTAATCAGGAAGTTCCATGCAAACCAAACCAGTACTGACCCTTGAAGACGTGAAGAAGATCGCCGCCGCGGCCGAAGCCGAGGCGGTGGCCAACAAGTGGGCGGTATCGATTTCCATCGTGGACGACGGCGGCCACGCGCTGTGGTTCCAGCGCCTGGACGGCGCGGCGCCGATCTCGTCGCACATCGCCCCGAAAAAGGCGCGCGTGGCAGCACTGGGCCGCCGCGAGTCGCGCGTGTACGAAGAGATGATCAACAACGGCCGCGTGTCGTTCCTGAGCGCGCCGGAAATGGAAGGCATGCTGGAAGGCGGCGTGCCGGTGATCGTGGACGGCCACGTGGTGGGCGCCGTGGGCGTGTCGGGCGTGAAGTCGAACGAAGATGCGCAAGTGGCCAAGGTCGGCATCGCGGCGCTGGGCTAACAGCAAGCGGCGGCCTGGGCCGACAGGCGAGGGCTGCGTTGACGGCTGCCGCAGCTATGGCGGCCGTGGTGCCGGCGCTTAGTGGCGCGGCAGTACCTCGTCCAGCGTGCGCGCTTCCAGCGCCGCCTCGGCCCAGGCTTGCAGCTGGCTCAACTCCGCAGCGGCGATCTGCGCCTCGGCGTCGGGCGGCAGCGGGCCGAAGCGCTTTGCCAGCAGCCTGATGAGCAAGGCTGCCTGGCCCAGTCTGAGCCCGTCGGCCAAGCCTTCCTGCCGGCCCTCTTGCCGGCCCTCTTGCCGGCCCTCTTGCCGGCCCTCTTGCCGGCCTTCTCGCCGGCCCTCCTTGAGGCCCTCCTGGCGGCCTTCCAGCAGGCCGTCGAACAGACCTTGCTGCCGGCCTTGTGCCTGGCCTTCCTCCCAGCCTTTCTGCTGCCCCTCCAGCCAGCCTTCTCTTTGCGCCTTTTCGCGCGCTTCGTTCAGTTCGCGCATCATCGCTACGCGCGCGCCGCGCGGAACATAAGTATCCATGGCTTTCCTCCCTTCCAGGTCGATGATGTCCTGCCACAACTGATCTTCCAGCTCTCGCGGCAGGCGCATGATCCAGTCTATGACGTGGAATAAGTTTATGACACGCTGCCGCTCCCAGTCACGCGCAAACAGCAAGCGTGCGAGCTTCCATTTGGCCGCGTGGCGCTGCTGCGGCTGGCCGCGGGTCTGCTGGGTAAGCAGGTGGGCCGCTGTCAGCAGGGCGAAGGGATTGTCCTGCGTTTGCAGCCGCTCCAGCCGGCGGGCATAGTCCCGCAGCTTGACGCAGCGGAAGTCCATCCGCGCGCCGCAGCCATGCCAGCGGTAGCTGAAACTGGAGGGCCGCCAGTTGCGGCCTCGGTCCGCCAGCACCACCAGGCAGGCCACCGGATGCCGGAAGCGGTCGTAGATGCGGTATTGATAGACATACATACGCTCTGGCAGGCTGGCGTCATGCTGGGCCTGCACTTCGATATGGATCAGCATCCATTGCCTGCCGCCGTCCCGTGTATAAATCTGCACCAGATGGTCGGCCAGGCGCGTGCCAAGCGCGGCGTCGCGCGCCACCTGGGGCAGCTCCTTGTCCAGAAATACCGGCGGGCGGGACCAGTCGACGGCCGTGGCCATGTCCGGGAAATAAAAAGCCATGAAGTCGCTGAAATAGGCGGCCAGCGCGCCTTTCCAGGGCGCATCGTAGGTCTCGGGCGGCAAGGGCAGGGGGATGATGGGCATCGGCCCAGTCTAGCCGCGCGGCGGCGCGGCGTTTTAATCCGGCGCAAATAGTGGCCCCGGAAGCGCCGGGTGGCATTGCCGATCGGCGATCTTTGGGTTATAATTCAAAGGTTTAGCCAATCTCACATCTACCGTAGCGACTACCACTCATCCATCATCAATCTGACTTGCAACCCCGGCGCACAGCCAGGGATTCTGTTGGTCGTCTGACGTGGCGCAGCTACGGTAACTTTATCAGGAGTTGCCCTTGCCGCCATTTTTTTCTGGCCCCGCCGTCCCAGCCATCCTGGCTCTTGCTGACGGAACTATTTTCAAAGGTTTTTCCATCGGTGCCGTCGGCCACACGACAGGCGAAGTAGTTTTCAATACTTCCATGACCGGTTACCAGGAAATCCTGACCGACCCCAGTTACTGCCGCCAGATCGTCACCCTGACGTATCCGCACATCGGCAACTACGGCGTCAATCCTGAAGACGTCGAATCCACCAAAGTCCACGCCGCCGGCCTCATCATCCGTGACCTGCCGTTGCTGGCCTCGAATTTCCGCTCCACCCAATCCCTGTCCGATTACCTGAAGGCCGAGAATATCGTCGCCATCGCCGGCATCGACACGCGCAAGCTGACCCGCATCCTGCGCGAAAAAGGTGCGCAGGGCGGCGCCATCCTGACCGGCACGCAAGGCAAGGAACCGTCGGTCGAGCAGGCGCTGGAACTGGCGCGCTCCTTCCCCGGCCTGTCCGGCATGGACCTGGCCAAGGTGGTGTCGGTGAAGGCCGCCTACGAGTGGACCGAAGCCGAATGGACCCTGGGCGAAGGCTACGCCAAGCTCACCGACCCTAAGTTCCACGTGGTGGCCTACGACTTCGGCGTCAAGCGCAACATCCTGCGCATGCTGACCTCGCGCGGCTGCAAAGTGACCGTGGTGCCGGCCCAGACCAGCGCGGAAGAAGTGCTGGCCATGAATCCGGACGGTGTGTTCCTGTCCAACGGTCCCGGCGACCCTGAGCCGTGCGACTACGCGATCGCCGCCACCAAGGTCTTCATGGCGAAAAAGCTGCCGGTGTTCGGCATCTGCCTGGGCCACCAGATCATGGCGCTGGCTTCCGGCGCCAAGACGCTGAAGATGAAGTTCGGCCACCATGGTGCCAACCACCCGGTGCAGGACCTGGACAGCAAGCAAGTGCTGATCACCTCGCAGAACCACGGCTTCGCGGTCGATGCGGACACGCTGCCTGCCACCTGCCGCGTCACCCACAAATCGCTGTTCGACGGTTCGCTGCAGGGCTTCGCCCGCACCGATACCCCGGCCTTCTGCTTCCAGGGCCACCCTGAAGCTTCGCCTGGTCCCACCGACGTCGCCTACCTGTTTGACCGCTTCATCTCGATGATGGCAGCGGTGGAGAAATAATAAGATGCCAAAACGTTCTGACATTAAAAGTATTCTGATCATCGGCGCCGGCCCCATCATCATTGGCCAGGCCTGCGAGTTCGACTATTCCGGCGCCCAGGCCTGCAAGGCCCTGCGCGAGGAAGGCTACAAAGTCATCCTGGTGAACAGCAATCCCGCCACCATCATGACCGACCCGGAAATGGCCGATGTGACTTACATCGAGCCGATCACCTGGCAAGTCGTCGAGAAGATCATCGCCAAGGAAAAGCCGGACGCCATCCTGCCGACCATGGGCGGCCAGACCGCGCTGAACTGCGCGCTGGACCTGCACCGGCACGGCGTGCTGGACAAGTACAAGGTCGAGCTGATCGGCGCCACCCCGGAAGCCATCGACAAGGCCGAAGACCGCTCCAAGTTCAAGGACGCGATGACCAAGATCGGCCTGGGCTCGGCCCGTTCCGGCGTGGCGCACTCGCTGGAGGAATCGTGGGCGGTGCAGAAGGAGGTCGGCTTCCCGACCATCATCCGTCCGTCCTTCACCATGGGCGGCAGCGGCGGCGGCATCGCCTACAACGAAGAAGAATTCGAAGCCATCTGCAAGCGCGGCCTGGAAGCCTCGCCGACCAACGAGCTGCTGATTGAAGAATCGCTGCTGGGCTGGAAAGAGTACGAGATGGAAGTGGTGCGCGACAAGGCGGACAACTGCATCATCATCTGCTCGATCGAAAACCTGGACCCGATGGGCGTGCACACCGGCGACTCGATCACCGTCGCCCCTGCGCAGACGCTGACCGACAAGGAATACCAGATCATGCGCAATGCCTCGCTGGCAGTGCTGCGCGAGATCGGCGTGGACACCGGCGGCTCCAACGTGCAGTTCTCGATCAACCCGAAAGACGGCCGCATGATCGTCATCGAGATGAACCCGCGCGTGTCGCGTTCGTCCGCGCTGGCGTCGAAAGCGACCGGCTTCCCGATCGCCAAGGTGGCGGCCAAGCTGGCCGTTGGCTTTACGCTCGACGAGCTGCGCAACGAAATCACCGGCGGCGCCACCCCGGCCTCGTTCGAACCGTCGATCGACTACGTGGTCACCAAGGTGCCGCGCTTCACGTTCGAGAAGTTCCCGACCGCCGATCACCACCTGACCACCCAGATGAAATCGGTCGGTGAAGTGATGGCCATCGGCCGCAACTTCCAGGAATCGTTCCAGAAAGCCCTGCGCGGCCTGGAAGTGGGCGTGGACGGCATGAACGAGAAAACCCGCGACCGCGAGAAGATCGAGGAAGAACTGGGCGAGCCTGGTCCCGAGCGCATCTGGTACGTGGGCGACGCCTTCGCGCAAGGCTTCACGCTGGAAGAGGTGCACAACCTGACCAAGATCGACCCATGGTTCCTGATTCAGATCAAGGAGATCGTGGACCTGGAACTGTGGCTGGACACGCAGAAGCTGGACAACCTCGACAAGACCGTGCTGTACAAGCTGAAACAGAAGGGCTTCTCGGACCGCCGCCTGGGCTTCCTGCTGCAGACCACCGACACCGCCGTGCGCAACAAGCGCCACGAACTGAACATCCGTCCGGTGTACAAGCGCGTGGACACCTGCGCCGCCGAGTTCTCGACCGACACCGCTTACATGTACTCGACCTACGACGAGGAATGCGAGTCCAACCCGTCGGACAAGAAAAAGATCATGGTGCTGGGCGGTGGCCCGAACCGTATCGGCCAGGGTATCGAATTCGACTACTGCTGCGTGCACGCGGCGCTGGCCATGCGCGAAGACGGCTACGAGACCATCATGGTCAACTGCAACCCCGAGACCGTGTCGACCGACTACGACACCTCGGACCGCCTGTACTTCGAATCGCTGACCCTGGAAGACGTGCTGGAAATCGTGGCGCTGGAAAAACCGGTGGGCGTGATTGTGCAGTACGGCGGCCAGACCCCGCTGAAGCTGGCGCTGGACCTGGAAGCGAACGGCGTGCCCATCATCGGCACCTCGCCGGACATGATCGACGCCGCCGAAGACCGCGAGCGTTTCCAGAAGCTGCTGCAAGACCTGGGCCTGCGCCAGCCGCCTAACCGCACCGCGCGCACCGAAGCCGAGGCGCTGACCCTGGCGCAGGAAATCGGCTACCCGCTGGTGGTGCGTCCTTCCTACGTGCTGGGCGGCCGCGCGATGGAAATCGTGCACGAGCAGCGCGACCTGGAGCGCTACATGCGCGAAGCGGTGAAAGTGTCGAACGACTCGCCGGTGCTGCTGGACCGCTTCCTGAACGATGCCATCGAGTGCGACGTGGACTGCATCTCCGACGGCACCACCACCTTCATCGGCGGTGTGATGGAGCACATCGAACAAGCCGGCGTGCACTCGGGCGACTCGGCCTGCTCGCTGCCGCCTTATTCGCTGTCGCAGGAAACCATCGACGAGCTGAAGCGCCAGACCTCGCTGATGGCCAAGGGCCTGAACGTGGTCGGCCTGATGAACGTGCAGTTCGCCATCCAGAAGCAGGACATAGATGGGCAACTGCGGGACGTCGTGTTCGTGCTGGAAGTGAATCCGCGCGCCTCGCGCACCGTGCCTTACGTGTCGAAAGCGACCGGCCTGCAGCTGGCCAAGATCGCCGCACGCTGCATGGTCGGCCAGAGCCTGGAGTCGCAGGGCATCACCAAGGAAGTCGTGCCGCCTTACTTCAGCGTCAAGGAAGCCGTATTCCCGTTCGTGAAGTTCCCTGGCGTGGACACCATCCTGGGCCCCGAGATGAAATCGACCGGCGAGGTGATGGGCGTAGGCATGACTTTCGGCGAAGCCTTCGTGAAATCGCAGCTGGGCGCCGGCGTGAACCTGCCAAAGTCGGGCAAGGTGTTCCTGTCGGTGAAAGCGTCGGACAAGCCGCGCGCCGTGAAAGTGGCGAAGGACCTGGTGGACATGGGCTTCACGCTGGTGGCCACCAAGGGCACCGCGGCCGTGATCGCGGCGGCCGGCGTACCGGTGACGGCGGTCAACAAGGTGGCCGAAGGCCGCCCGCACGTGGTCGACATGATCAAGAACCACGAGATCAAGCTGGTGATCAACACGGTGGAAGAGAAGCGCAGCGCCATCACGGACTCGCGCGCCATCCGTACCTCGTCGCTGGCGGCCCGGGTGACCACCTACACCACCATCGCCGGTGCGGAAGCGGCGGTGGCCGGCATCCGCCATTTGGACGAGTTGCGCGTGTACGATTTACAAGGCCTGCATAAAACCTTACACTAAGCTCCTTTAAGCGGTAAGCATTTCAAACCGCTGACACAGAGCCCGCGCCGAAGCATGGCGCGGGCTCTGTGCTTTTCGTAACCTAGAGAGACAAATATGACTTCAGTTCCATTGACCAAATTCGGCGCCGAACTCCTGAAGGAGGAGTTGCACCAGTTGAAGACCAAGGAGCGCCGCATCGTGATCGACGCGATTGCCGAAGCGCGTTCGCACGGCGACCTGTCCGAAAACGCCGAGTATGATGCCGCCAAGGAGCGCCAGGCCTTCGTGGAAGGCCGCATCGCGGAACTGGAAGGCAAGCTGAGCGCAGCGCAAATCATCGATCCGACCCAGCTGGACGCGGAAGGCCGCGTGGTGTTCGCCTCCACGGTGGACCTGGAAGACCTGGAGTCGGGCCAGAAAGTGACTTACCAGATCGTCGGCCTGGACGAAGCCGACCTGAAACTGAGCAAAGTGTCGGTGACCTCGCCGATCGCCCGCGCGCTGATCGGCAAGTCGGCCGGCGACGTGGTGGAAGTGCAGGCGCCGTCCGGCCCGCGCGAATACGAAATCCTGGAAGTGCGCTACATCTGATGGGCGCGCCGATGGCGGGCTTCCTGCCCAGGCTGCGCCTGCTGGTGGCGGCGCTGTGGGCCGGCAGCCTGTGGGCGGTCGGCTACCTGGTGGCGCCCACGCTGTTTGCCACCTTGAGCGACCGCGTGCTGGCCGGCAGCATCGCCGGCAGCATGTTCCACAGCATGGCCTTGCTGTCGCTGGGCTGCGGCCTGGCCATGCTGCTGCTGCTGTGGCGCGCCACGCCGGGCTGGGACGGCAAACGCCGCCGCACGGTGCTGGCGATTATCGTGCTGATGGTGATGTGTACCGTGGTCAGCCATTTCGGCCTGCAGCCGATGATGGCCGAACTGCGCGCGGCGGCGGGGCCGTCGGGCGTAATGGAGTCGGCCATGAAAAGCCGGTTTGGCATGCTGCACGGCGTGTCGAGCGGCATTTACCTGATCCAGAGCCTGCTGGCAGGCTGGCTGGTGTTGAAGCAGACATAAAAAAACCGGGGTAGTCCCCCGGTTCGGTTTAAGCCAGCGACGACTTTTTGGTGCTCTTCTGGCGCACCTTGGCACGCTTGATGGTGCCACCCTCGGTCACACGCTCATTTCCCTTCAGCAGAACCTTGTTGACCGACGGCTTTTTGGTGCCGCTGGCGCTCGGTTTCACGATGGTGACCATGCGCATGCCTTTGCCGGCCTTGGCGCTGCGTTCCTTTTCCACTTCCTTCTTCGGGCGGTACAGGACCAGCAGTTTGCCGATGTGCTGCACCGGCGCCGCGTCCAGCTGCTCGCAGATGGTGTCGTACATGCCGGCGCGGGCTTCGCGGTCGTCGCCGAACACGCGCACCTTGATCAGGCCGTGGGCGTCGAGGCCCAGTTCGATTTCCTTGATGACGGCAGGCGTCAAGCCCGCTTCGCCTATCATGACGACAGGTTTCAGGCCGTGGGCCTCGGCGCGCAGGGCAGCGCGTTCAACGGGGGTGAGTTTGATCATAATATTATTTTCGGTGGTTCTCTAAAGGCAGTATTCTACGCGAATGAAGAAGAAGAAATTAAACAAAAACTGGTTACACGACCATATTAACGATCCTTACGTGAAAGCGGCGCAGAAAGATGGCTACCGCGCGCGGGCCGCTTACAAGCTCAAGGAGATCGACGAAGACGAACACCTGGTCAAACCAGGGCAGGTGATCGTCGACCTGGGCTGCACGCCCGGCAGCTGGGGCCAGTACGTGCGGCGCAAGCTGGCCGGCAAGGAGGGCGGGGGCATCAACGGCACCATGATCGGCCTCGACATGCTGCCCATGGAGCCGATCGCGGACGTGCATTTCATACAAGGCGATTTCCGCGAGATTGAAGTGCTGGACCAGCTCGGTGAAGTGTTGCAGGGGCGCAAATGCGACCTGGTGCTGTCCGATATGGCGCCGAATCTATCCGGTATTGCCTCGGCCGACGCCGCGCGCATGGAAGATCTGATCGATTTGGCCATCGAATTTTCGCAATTGCACCTCAAGCCAGGCGGCGCGCTGCTCGTGAAATGCTTTAAAGACATGGGTTTCAACGGCATTTACGAGAAGTTCCGCGCCGAGTTCAAGACGGTCACGCAGAAAAAACCCAAGGCCAGCCGCGACAAATCGTCCGAAATCTTCCTGCTGGGGCGGGGCTTGAAGAATCCGGTGGAAAATAAGTCCAATCCCATAGTGTAAAGGCCTTGATATTTGCCGCCGCGGCCGCAAATCTTGCGGTGAGGAGCGGATTTGCGTCTCCTCGCGGCAGGTGCACGCCGGATTTGTGCACCGTACAGGGCAGGTTTATGGCACGGTTGGCGCTATTGCGAGTAAAATCGGATTTCGCTATCGGTCAAAGATGCGCCCCGCATCCAAGGAGTTTTCGTGAATAACATGTTTTCCAAATCAGCCATTTGGGTCGTCGTTGCCCTGCTATTATTCATGCTGTTTAAGCAATTCGAGAATCATGGCACGGCCGCTGGTTCGAAGACGATCGCTTATTCCGATTTGCTGGATGAAGTCAAAGCCCGGCACATCAAGGATGTGGTAATTGAAGGCAATACGATCACCGCCACCAAGGACGACGGCAGCAAGGTCCGCACCACCTCCACCTACCTGGACCGTGGCCTGATCGGCGACCTGCGTGACAACAACGTCCGCTTCGACGTGAAACCGCCCGAGGAGCCGTCGTTCCTGCAGCAGGTGTTCGTGTCGTGGTTCCCGATGCTGCTGCTGATCGGCGTGTGGATCTTCTTCATGCGCCAGATGCAGGGCGGCGGCAAGGGCGGCGCGTTCTCCTTCGGCAAGTCGAAGGCGCGTATGCTGGACGAGACCAACAACACCGTCACCTTCGGCGACGTGGCCGGCTGCGACGAAGCCAAAGAGGAAGTGACCGAGATCGTCGACTTCCTGAAAGACCCGACCAAATTCCAGAAACTGGGCGGCCGCATTCCGCGCGGCGTGCTCATGGTAGGCCCTCCGGGTACCGGTAAAACCCTGCTGGCGCGCGCCATCGCGGGCGAAGCCAAGGTGCCGTTCTTCTCGATCTCCGGTTCGGACTTCGTTGAAATGTTCGTCGGCGTGGGCGCGTCCCGCGTGCGCGACATGTTCGAGAATGCCAAGAAGCATTCGCCTTGCATCATCTTCATCGACGAGATCGACGCTGTCGGCCGCCACCGCGGCGCCGGCATGGGCGGCGGCAACGACGAGCGCGAACAGACGCTGAACCAGCTGCTGGTGGAAATGGACGGCTTTGAAGCAAGCTCCGGCGTGATCGTCGTGGCCGCCACCAACCGTGCCGACGTGCTGGACAAGGCGCTGCTGCGTCCAGGCCGTTTCGACCGCCAGGTGTCGGTTGGCCTGCCGGACATCCGCGGCCGCGAACAGATCCTGAACGTGCACATGCGCAAAGTGCCTATCGGGACCGACGTCAAGGCCGACATCCTGGCACGCGGCACCCCCGGTTTCTCGGGTGCCGACCTGGCCAACCTGGTCAACGAAGCAGCCCTGTTCGCGGCGCGCCGCAACAAGCGCTTGGTCGACATGCAGGACTTCGAGGACGCGAAAGACAAGATCTTCATGGGGCCCGAGCGCAAGTCCATGATCATCCGCGAGGAAGAGCGCCGCAACACGGCGTACCACGAGAGCGGCCACGCGGTGGTTGCCAAGCTGCTGCCGAAAGCCGATCCGGTGCACAAAGTGACCATCATGCCGCGCGGCTGGGCCCTGGGCCTGACCTGGCAGCTGCCTGAACACGACAACATCTCCGGCTACAAGGACAAGATGCTGGAAGAGATTTCCATCCTGTTCGGCGGCCGTATCGCCGAGGAAATCTTCGTCGGCCAGATGTCCACCGGCGCCTCGAACGACTTCTCGCGCGCCACCAAGCTGGCCCGCTCGATGGTGACGCGCTTCGGCATGTCCGACGCGCTGGGCGTCATGGTGTACGAGGACAGCCAGAACGAAGGCTTCATGGGCGGCACCAACAAGACCATCTCGGAAGCCACGCAGCAGAAGGTGGATTCGGAAATCCGCAACATCCTGGACACGCAATACGCGCTGGCCCGCAAGCTGCTGGAAGAGAACCGCGACAAGGTGGAAGTGATGACGAAGTCGCTGCTGGAATGGGAAACCATCGACGCCGACCAGATCAACGACATCATGGCCGGCATCGAGCCGCGTCCGCCCAAAGCCGGCGTCACGCTGCGCAAGCAGCCTAGCGGCGACGGCCCTGGCGCCACGCCGAACAGCGCCACGGCACCGGCCTAACTGCCGCGCGCCGGACAGAAAGGGTGAGGAGCAATCCTCGCCCTTTTTGCTTTTTACCGCGGGGCCCGGATCGCACCGCACGGCGGCACGATGCCCCTTTTTACCGTCTCAGACCCTTTACCCGTTTTATGCGACAGACCATACCGTTTGGCCGTTTCAACCTCCCGCTGCACCCGGCGGGGGCCCTTGTGATGGGCATCCTCAACGTTACCCCGGATTCCTTCTCCGACGGCGGCCAGCACGCCTCGCTGGAGTTCGCCATTGCGCATGCCGAGGAAATGATAGAGCAGGGCGTGGACATCATCGACATCGGCGGCGAGTCGACCCGCCCGGGCGCCCCGGCGGTCCCGCTGGAGGACGAACTGCGCCGCGTAATGCCGGTGGTGTACGCGCTGCGCGACTGCGGCAAGGCCATCTCGGTGGACACTTACAAGCCGGCCGTCATGCGCGAAGCCGTGCTGGCCGGCGTGGACATGATCAACGACATCAACGCCTTCCGGGCGCCCGGCGCCATCTCAGCCGTGCGCGACAGCGACTGCGCGTTGTGTATTATGCACATGCGCGGCGACCCGGCTACCATGCAGCAAGCGCCCGAATACACCGACGTGGTGCGCGAGGTGGCAGACTTCCTGCGCGCCCGAATTGACGCGTTGACGGCCGCCGGGATTGAGCGGCGTCGAATCTGGATCGATCCGGGGTTTGGCTTTGGTAAGACTGTCGAGCATAATTATGCTTTGATCAAGGCTGGCCGCCGGATGGTGGAAGAGCTTGGCGTGCCGCTGCTGGCTGGCGTGTCGCGCAAGTCCATGATAGGGGCGGTGACCGGCAAGCCTGTCGAGCAGCGCATGGCAGGCAGCATCGGCGGCGCGCTGGCGGCAGTGGCGCATGGCGCGCAGATAGTCAGGGTGCACGACGTGGCAGAGACCGTCGATGCGCTGAAAGTATGGCAAGCGGCAAACTAACGATAAAGAGAACTGACATGGCACGTAAATATTTTGGAACCGACGGCGTACGCGGCCTGGTGGGCGTCTCGCCGATCACACCGGACTTCGTCATGCGCCTGGGCTACGCCGCAGGCAAGGTGCTGGTCAAGAACATGAGCGGCTCGGCGCGTTCGACCGTGCTGATCGGCAAAGACACCCGTATCTCCGGCTATATGCTGGAGGCGGCGCTGGAAGCGGGCTTCGCGGCGGCCGGCGTGGACGTGATGCTGGCCGGCCCGATGCCGACCCCCGCCATCGCCTACCTGACGCGCGCGCTGCGCCTGCAGGCCGGCGTGGTGATTTCCGCCTCGCACAATCCCTACCAGGACAACGGCATCAAGTTCTTTTCCGACCAGGGTGCCAAGCTGCCCGACGCGGTTGAGCTGGACATTGAAGCGCAGCTGGACCTGCCGATGGAATGCGTGGCGCCGGACAAGCTGGGCCGCGCCAAGCGCCTGGACGACGCGCAGGGCCGCTACATCGAATTCTGCAAGAGCACATTCCCCAACGCGCTGGACTTGCGCGGCCTGAAAGTGGTGGTGGACTGCGCCCACGGCGCCGCCTACAACATCGCGCCGCACGTGTTCCACGAACTGGGCGCGGAAGTGATCGCCATCGGCAACAAGCCGTCCGGCTACAACATCAACGACGGCTACGGCGCCACGTCGCCGGCGGCCATGGCCGCCGCGGTGGTCGAGCACGGCGCCGACCTCGGCATTGCGCTGGATGGCGATGCCGACCGCCTCATCATGTGCGACGCCAAGGGCCGCCTGTACAACGGCGACGAGCTGCTGTACGTGATGGTGATGGACCGCTGCGCCACCGGCAAGGTGGACGGCGCCGTGGGCACCCTGATGACGAATATGGCGCTGGAAGTGGCCTTCAAGGAAAAGAGCATCCCGTTCGCGCGCGCCAAGGTGGGTGACCGCTACGTGCTGGAAGTGATGCAGGAGCGTGGCTGGCTGCTGGGCGGCGAGGGCTCTGGCCACCTGCTGGCACTGGACAAGCACACCACGGGCGACGGCATCGTGTCCGCGCTGCAAGTGCTGTCCGCGTTGAAGCGCAGCGGCAAGTCGCTGGAGCAGTGCGCGGCCGAGCTGGTGCTGTTCCCGCAAACGCTGATCAACGTGCGCGTTGCGCCCGGTTTCGACTGGCAAAAGAATCCCGCCATGGTGGCCGAGAAGGAAGCCGTCGAGCGCGAGCTGGGCGACAGCGGCCGCGTGCTGATCCGCGCTTCGGGCACCGAGCCGCTGATCCGCGTGATGGTGGAAGCACGCGACGCCGCCGCCGCTGAAAACTGCGCGCGCCGCATCGCGGACAAGGTGGACGCCAAGCTGGCAGCCTGAGCGAAAGTTGAGCCTGCTTAATTATTAATCAGGCGAAACTTTTCCGCCGTTCCATTGACGCTCCATGGGGCCAGAGGCTATAATACGTTCATCGGAGTGTAGCGCAGCCCGGTAGCGCACCTGGTTTGGGACCAGGGGGTCCAA
Organism: Massilia sp. Root418; assembly: GCF_001425265.1. Classification (GTDB taxonomy): domain Bacteria; phylum Pseudomonadota; class Gammaproteobacteria; order Burkholderiales; family Burkholderiaceae_D; genus Rugamonas. Next base: position 169,330 of record NZ_LMEC01000026.1, on the reverse strand, counting down.
GGTTCGAATCCTTGTACTCCGACCAAGAACTTCTAAGACGGGCTGTCGAAAGACAGCCCGTTTTTCATTTCCGCAGAGCTTCTCTGCCGGCAAGATATCACCCTGACTGCCCATAGCTCAGTTGGATAGAGCATCAGCCTTCTAAGCTGAGGGTCGCTGGTTCGAACCCAGCTGGGCAGGCCAAACCAACGCAATCGATCAGGCTCATCCGGCTTGGGGGCGGGCACCTGTTTCCGTCTGCACATGGTCTATGGGGGGCTGATCGGCAGGCGGCAGCGGCAGCTCGATCGCAATATGGGTGCCGTGGCCACCCCAGCTGTCCGCCAGCTTGCCGATGCCAATGTTGCCGTTCAGTGCCCACACGCGTTCGCGCATGCCGAGCAGCCCGAAGGAACCCGGCTTGGCCAGGTCCGCCGGCGCGATGCCGCTGCCGTTGTCCTCGATGTTCAGGCGCAGCGTGTCGCCGCGCCTGCGCGCGGAAATCCAGACCCGGGTGGCGTTGGCGTGGCGGACGATATTGGTCAGGGATTCCTGCACAATGCGGAATACCGCGGTGCTGTAGCGGTCTTCCAGAACCAGCTCGTCCTCTTGCGCGTCGAGCGTGCGCGAGATGCCGTGCCGCCGTACCCACTCATTGCGCAAGTTTTGCAGCGCAAAGTAGAGCCCGCCTTCTTCGAGTGCCGATGGGCGCAGTTCGGTGGCGATGCGGCGCAGCGAGCTGACCGCCTGCATCAGCAGCTCATCCATGCTTTGCAGTTGCCGTTCCGCCCGCGTCATGGCAAGGTCGAGCTGCTGCAGCTGGTTGAACTCTATCCTCAGCGTAGCCAGAACTTGCCCCAGGTCATCATGCAACTCGCGCGCCAAGCGGGTGCGCTCTTCTTCGCGTATGGTTTGCAGTGCGGCAGAGAGATCGCGCAGCTGCTGGTAGGAGCTTGCCTGGTCGGTTGCCCGGCGGCCCAGCGCGTCGTTGTTGCGCCGGGAGCGGGCCAGCTGCGAGCCTTCCGCCCGGCGCATGGCGGCTGCGCGGAGCACGGATGCTGAAAGCAGGGGGGGGCGACGGACCGGCTGAGGCAGCTTGCGCCAGTTCCGCTTGCTCGTGTCACTCATCTGTTACTCGGTCATCAAAACGTGGACTCAATATTTTACGTTGATGATGACGAGCGCACGCTTCCGCCACCGTGCAGCGTGGCGTGGAATCTACAAGCGCGGTTATTCAGGCATCAAACAGGTGCTGTTTCACGTTCGGGTTGCCCTGGCGCCACAGCACATTGTCGATCAGGTAGTGGTGTACATTGATGAAGATCCAGCAGCAGGCGATGGCCAGCGCCGGCCCGCCGATTTCAGGCATTGTGCCGGTGCGCGCATAGTCCAGTACGCCGGGCAATAGCCAGAAGCCGATGGCGCCGAGCACGCAGCCGGTCAGCACGAAACCGGCGACCTGCCCCTTGCTCCAGCCACGCGCTTTCGCTTCGTTGGTTTTATAGCGGCCGATCACCGTCAGATATTGCAGGGAATGGAAAAAAGGAATGGTCAGCACGAATGCCGCGTCCAGGCTGATCAATCCCATCCAGACATACAGCGTTACCAGGTAGGCGGTTAATCCGGCAAACGGCAGCAGTTTCCAGTTCAATTGCTGCGCGTGCCATTGTTTTATCGCGCGGTATATCTCCAGTCCGCACCACGCTGTGGTGCCTGCTGCAATCGTGCAGGCCGCCAGCACGATGACGCCGGGGACATTCATCGGAATGCCCAGCACGCCCCATAAATTGCGTGCCACTTGCGTGCTGTTTCCCAATGCCCAGGCGGCGACCCAGCACGCATAGGCGTTCATCAGCAGGGCTTTCCGAGTGGCAGCTGGCCAATAGCGCTTCTTGAATGCCGCATCCATCATGGCCATGCCGAAGCCTTGTTTCACATAGTGCCAGCCGACCAGCAATCCCATGAGATTCAGCCCTATACCCAACATTAATGGATGCCCCTGCAGCCATAGTGCAGCGCCGGCAATTAATCCGATAGCCAATACCGCCGGGAAAATAAAACCGGCCAGCCACCAGCGGCGCGTGAGATCCGCCGGCATTGCGCCGTCTTTCACGTCTTTCCACGATCCATAAAACAACTGGTAGGAATAGGCGAAATGCGGATGGTTGACGAAATTGGCGACAACCAGCATTGCAATAGCCAATTGCGCCACGAGGTCGGCATTAAGATGCAGGATTTTAAAGATCAGCAGTGCGATGACGGAGCCGCCGCCCAGCAATAAAACATCCGTCCACGGCGTGAAAAGCGCGCGATGCTGTGCTGGCGCCTGGAAATTCGTTTGGGTCTGGGTTTGCATGGCGGTACTCGGAATGTTGTTGCTTCATGGTATCACCCGGACTGCCGGTGTCAAGGAATGCGCGCCCATGATGCCTGCCCTGTTGCTTGCGAGGATGCGCGCGCGCGGGCCATGCCCGGATCTGGTGTGATTAAGCTAACATCTGGCATGGTCGGGACGTGCATAGGTGCCGTGGCCCTGCGCGGGGCCTTAGGTGCCGGCGGGACGGTAGTGAGACAGCATCGTTTGTATCTCGCCCCGGCTCTTCAAAGCCTGGATGGCGCGGTTGACCTTGGCCGCCGGCCATTTTCCTTGTTGAGGCAAGGCGCAGTAGGTGTCGAAGGAAGTAATCTTGTAGGAAACCGGATTCAATTGCAGCCGGTCCGCATGGATTTTGCGCTGGTAATCGAAATACAGCGAATTGGTCAGCATATAATCAAAGCGCCGCGTGAGCAGCTTGTTCAGATTAATGTCGTCGCTTAGCGCGTCATCGCGCAGGAAAGTCTTTTCCAGCGCGGCCTCCATTTCCACGTAGCGGTATCCCAGCAATGTTCCTACCCGCTGGTAAGCCAGCGCTTTCAGGTGCGGCAGTGGTGGCGTATCTTTGCGGCTCGCGACGGTCTGATTATTGGTGAACACGGTCTCGGTCCACGCCCAGTCTTTGCGGTCCAGCCATTCCGGGCGCAGGTCGCAAATCAAATCCACCTGTTTACTGATTAATGCCGATTCCACCCGTTTGCGGGGAAAGGTGATATAGCGCGGCGTGGCTTGCAATTCGCGCGCGAGGGCATCGCCAAAGTCCTTAAGCAAGCCGCTTGTCAGGGTGCTGTCCTTGAACACCGTCATGGGCATGGCGCTGCCGGTGGATACGCCGAAAATAATCTCGTCCGCCACGCAGGACAGGGGAGCCAGTACGCCGATAAGGAAAAAGAATATGCGGTTCATAAATAAAAAGGCCTCCCGCAAGGAAGGCCTTGTGTCTTGAAAGCGGCTTGCCTTAGTAATTGTAGAACATGCGCTGCAGTTCTTTGGTGTTATTGGTCTTGGTCAGCGCCAGCATCAGCAGGATACGCGCTTTCTGCGGGCTCAGCGTGTCCGATACAACGAAGTCCAGCTCGTCGTCATTGGCTTCGCCGTTGCGCGCCAGGATGCCCTGGCCCACGCGGCTGGCGCGTACGATGATGGTGCCGCCCTTGCGCGCAGCGATCAGGCCCGGTTTGACTTTGGCGGCAACGCTGCCGTCGCCGGTGCCGGCGTGGATGATGCCCTTGGCGCCTGCGGCAACGAAGGCGTCCAGCGCCACGGTGTTCATATTGGCATAGCCGTACACGATGTCCACTTGCGGCAGGGAGGTCAGGTTGCTGACGTCGAACTCGGCGTCGGCCGTGTGCTTGCGGGTCGATACCCGGTAGAAGAAGGGCTTGCCGCCCTGGATGTAGCCCAGCATGCCCAGTTCGGTGGTCTTGAATGCATCCGGCGTGGAGGTGTTGGTCTTGCTCACGTCGCGCGCGCCGTGGATCTGGTCGCCCATGGCCACCAGCACGCCTTTGCCTGCAGCTGACGGATCGGCTGCCAGCAGCACGGCGTTGTACAGGTTGATCGGGCCGTCCGCGGACAGCGCGGTCGATGGGCGCATCGCGCCGACCAGCACCACCGGCTTGCGGCTCTTGACGACCAGATTCAGGAAGTAGGCGGTTTCTTCGAGGGTGTCGGTGCCGTGAGTGATGACGATGCCGTCCACCGTGTTTTGCGCCAGCAGCGTATTCACGCGCTTGGCCAGGGTCAGCCAGTGGTCATTGGTCATGCTCTCGCTGGCGATCTGGAACACCTGCTCGCCGTTGACATTGGCCACCTTGCTCAGCTCGGGCACGGCCTTGATCAGTTGCTGCACGCCAACTGTGGCGGCGGTGTAGCCGACCGTGGTGGTCGACGAGGCGCCGCTGCCGGCAATGGTGCCGCCGGTGGCAAGAATGGTCACATTGGCAAGCTTGGGGGCTTTGGCGGCATCCTGGGCGTGGACCTGGGCCGTGGCGATAATGAACATACCCAATACAGCGGCCATGAATTGGGCCGTCTTTTGTTGCAGCATTTCTCTCTCCCTGTTAAGGCTGACGAGCGGCGATGGTAACAAATCTCGCTGCCAGTTGTCAGTTTTTCAGGATTTCCGTGGGCGGGCTGCAACTGGCAACACAGCCCCGGCGGCAGGGCGGCGCACGTTTGCCGAACTGCGCAGTCTATAATCCGGCATGGATATCAACTCGGACGACCTGCGGATTTTTGTGGCGGTGGTCGACAGCGGCACGCTCAGCGCGGCGTCGGTACACCTGGGCCAGACCACGTCGGGCGTGAGCCGCGCGCTGTCCCGCCTGGAAGAGAAGCTGGCGACCACCTTGCTCACCCGTACCACGCGCCGCATGGAACTGACGGAAGAGGGCCAGCTGTTCCTGGAGCAGGCGCGCGCCATCCTGTCCGCCATGGAGGAGGCCGAGGAAACCATCCGCATGCGGCGCCAGAAGCCTGCCGGGCGCTTATGCGTGGATGCCGCCTCGCCCTTCATGCTCCATTGCGTGGTCCCGCACGTGGCCGAGTTCCGTGCCCTGTACCCGGACATCCGCCTCGAACTTACCAGCAACGACCAGATCGCCGACCTGATCGAGCACCGCACCGACATCGCCATCCGCATCGGCGCGCTGAGCGATTCCACGCTGCACGCACGCGCACTCAGCGCCAGCCCCCTGCATGTGCTGGCCAGCCCGGACTACCTGGTGCGCCGCGGCACGCCGGCGGCGCCCGAAGATCTGGCACAGCATGAGCTGCTCGGCTTTGCGCAGTATGAAGCGGGGAACGTCTGGCCGCTGCGCCACGCCGCCGGCAACAGCCTGCAGGTCACGCCGGCGTTGGCTGCATCCAGTGGCGAAACCTTGCGCCAGCTTGCGCTGGCAGGCCAGGGCATTGTCTGCCTGGCCGATTTTATGACGCGTGCCGACATTGCAAGCGGCCGCCTGGTCAAGCTGCTGGAGACGCATGCCACCGGTTTCCGGCAGCAGATCCACGCGGTCTATTACCGCAATACCCAGCTCTCGCAGCGTATCGGCTGCTTCCTCGAATTCCTGCAAAATAAGCTGTAAAAATGCGATGTAAGAATTCGCACTAGCCCTTACAGCGCTTAGTCCTACAGGGATTTGACCTGCCTCAATGAATCGGCGCGCAAAGTGTGCGTCAACGTACGGTGCCTTGCCCGCGGCGGGAATAATATGAACTTGCGTGATTGATGCAGGGCGCCGCGAAAAAAGCGCAGCGCAAAAGCTCCTCCGCAGGTTAGCCGGCCGCCTCGAGTACCGGCACCAATTCCAAAGTAGTGAGCCGGTTACGGCAGCGCCGGACCGAATTGCAGACAGACATACGGAGGCCATCATGACGCAGGCAAACCATCCATCGAAGTACGTGGTCCGCGAGTATCTCGAACGCCGTTCGCAAGAAGTCAAACCTCCTCCAACCCCGGAGGAAATCCGCCGCCAGCTAGGCTGGGGCCTGATGATGTATGACCAGAAAATGAGCACCGGCGACCGCGTCTGAATAGCGTGCTTGCCGACAGCGTCGCGCAAGCTGCCGCAGCACCGCACAGGGTTCGCACCGCAAGGTCCGGGCCCTTTTTTTTTGCCTGCACTCTCCGCCCCCGCACCGCCATTCGCTGAAAACGGCGTCATTCACCGGCGCCCGGCTGCCGTTCGCCGAATTGCACTATCGCCATCGCTGCTTCCCCCGTATCGTTGCGTCACATCACAACACGGAGGCGGCAATGATCGACGAGAACGGGCAGCACTGGCGCAAACATCTAACCTGGGGCATTATCCTCACCGGCGTCGGCGTGGCCTTCCTGCTGGACCGCAGCGGTGCACTGCATTGGGGCGCCCTCTGGCGCTACTGGCCGCTGCTGATGGTGGTGGCTGGCATCAGCAACCTGGTGCCGCCCACGAATACCAGGCTGGTGCTGGACGGGCTGTCGCAGATGTTCTTCGGCGCCTGGTTCTATTGCACCTTCCAGCATCTGTGGGGACTGACCTTCGGCAACAGCTGGCCGCTGCTGTTGATCCTGTGGGGCACGACCCTGGTGCTCAAGCCGGTGCTGCATAACTACTTCGCGACGAACAAGGAGCACTACGATGGAAAATAAGCGCCCGCAGCACGGCGTGGGCCAGGTCCTGATCGGGCTGGCGGTGATTGCCCTGGGTTGCCTGTTCCTGCTTGCAAATTTCGGCATCCTCGATTTCGACTACACGCTGCAGTTCTGGCCGGTGCTGCTGATGCTGGCCGGCGCGCTCAAACTTGCGCAAAGCGGCGACAACGGCGGCAAGGCCATCGGCGGCTTGCTGATCGCTTTCGGCGCGGCGCTGGTATTGAAGAGCACCGGCCTGCTGATCATCAGCTGGCGCACACTGGGGCCGCTGGTGCTGATTGGGCTGGGCCTGTTGGTCATCTTTAAGTCCAATCACGGCCGCAAGCCGGCCCGCCTGTTCGACAAGGACGGCCAGCTGGACAAGGCTGCCGGCGAAGCCCGGCCGCTGGACGACGACAGCATCATCAGCGCCACCGCCATCCTCGGCGGCATGGAGCGCCGCATCAGCACCAGCGACTTTCGCGGCGGCGAGGTGACCGCCATCATGGGCGGCTGCCAGCTGGACCTGCGCCACGCTTCCATGCAGGGCGAGGCGGTGCTGAACGTGTTCGCCATGTGCGGCGGCATCGAGATCAAGGTGCCGGAGGACTGGACCGTCAGCCTGCAGGGCATACCGCTGCTGGGCGGCTTCAGCGGAAAGACCGTACCGGCCAGTGACGCCGGCAAGCGCCTGATCGTCCGGGGCTGCGCCATCATGGGCGGCGTGGAAGTGCGCAATTAAAGGCCCGCCGAGACAATGCAAGGCCTGATCTCCAGCCGCCGCGGCATCGCGCTGTACCTGCTCGCCTGGCTGTTCCTGGGCACGGCGCTGGGCGGCGTGACGGTGGCGGTGGAGGATGCCCCCTGGCTCAACGCGATGATCTTTGCCGTGCCTGTGATGTTGCTGTATGCCGTGAGCGCCGGCTTCTCCGCTTACTACCTGTGCCGCGCCTATCCGCTGGCCGAGCGCGGTGCGGCCAGTGTGCTGCCGGCGCTGGGCGGCGCCGCCGTCGTGTCCACGCTGCTGTGGAGCGTGGTGGTGCGCGGCTGGAACGAGGCCTGCCTGCTGCCCGGCGTGCCGTGGGCCGGCATCGCCTTCAAGCCCCAGCTGGCGATTCTGTTCACGGGCCTGGGGGTGCTGCTGTACGGCCTGCTGGCGGCGATCAATTACCTGGTGACGGAGTTTGACCGGGCACGCGGAGCAGAACACCGTGCGCTGGAGTCGCGCCTGATGGCGCAGGACGCCGAACTGCGCATGCTGCGCACCCAGATCGACCCGCACTTCCTGTTCAACAGCCTGAATTCCATCAGTGCGCTCACCTCGCAGAATCCGAAAGCGGCGCGCGAAATGACCTTGCAGCTGGCGGGATTTTTCCGCCAGAGCCTGAGCATGGAGGCGCACAAGATGGTGGCCCTGCGGCAGGAGATGGCGCTGGTACGCCATTTCCTCACCATTGAGAAGGTGCGCTTCGGGGACCGGCTGGCACTGGAGGAGAACATGCAGGAAGAGGCCGGCGCCTGCCTGGTGCCGCCGATGATCATACAGCCGCTGGTGGAAAACGCCATCAAGCACGGGATTGCGCAGTTGTCCGGGGGCGGCTGGATCAGGGTGTCGGCCAGGCGCGCCGGTTCGCTGTTGCACATCGGGGTGGAGAATGCGGTGGACGAGGAAGCGCCTGGCGCGGCGGGAAACGAAGGCAACGGCATCGGCCTGGCCAATGTGCGCCAGCGCCTGGCCTGCGCCTACGGGCACGAGGCCGGCGTGTACTGGGCGCGCGCTGGCGCGGTATTCAAGGTGACGGTCACCATGCCGGCAGAAACGAAGGAAGAGTAGACGATGCGTATCATTATTGTGGACGATGAGGCCCTGGCGCGCGGCGTGGTGCGCGAGTACCTGGCGGCGCATGCGGACGTGGAACTGGTGGCCGAATGCGTCAACGGCTTCGAGGCGGTGAAAGCCATCACCGAACTGGCGCCGGACCTGGCGATACTGGACATCCAGATGCCCAAGCTGGACGGCTTCGAAGTGGCCGAGCTGGCAGCTGGAAAATGCCGCTTCATGTTCGCCACCGCGTTCGACCAGTATGCCGTCAAGGCGTTTGAGTACCATGCGCTGGATTACCTGCTCAAGCCGTTCAGCCAGCAGCGCTTCGACCAGGCGCTGGCGCATGTGCGCGCCAGCCTGGCCAGGGACGGCGGCGCGCCGCCGCCAGTCCAGCAGGGCGTGGCCGAGGTGGTGCGGGAGGCGGCGGCGCGCAAGGGGCCGCTGGGCCGCGTGCTGATACGCGACGGCGCCAAGGTGCATGTGATCGCCGCCGAAAAGATCGACTATATTGAGGCGCAGGACGACTATGTGCAGATCCGCACCGAGGGCCGCTCCTACCTGAAGAACCAGCGCCTGTCCGACCTGGAGAGCCAGCTGGAAGCGGACAAGTTCCTGCGAATACACCGGTCCTATCTGCTCAATATCGAGTGCATGAGCCGCATCGAGCAGGCCGGCAAGGACAGCCACGTGGCTGTGCTGAAGGATGGCGCCAAACTGCCGATCAGCCGCAGCGGCTATCAGAAACTGCGCAGCGTGATCCAATGAACAAGCTGATCCGCATCCTGCAGGCGCCGGCACTGGCGGCCGTACTGGCCATGGCCCAGGCTTCCCATGGCATGGCGCAAACGCGTCCACCCAGCGAGGCTGAAATCAAATCCTTTGAAAGCTGGTTCAGCCAGCATGGCGGCCGCGCCGTGCCAAAGGCCAGATACGAAGTGCAGCGCGCAGAGGGCGGCGCGGACTGGCGCGTGACGGCCTGGGTCGAACGCGCGCCGCAGCGCGCGGCGTGGCGCTTGTGCCTGGCGCAGGGCGACGGCTACGCGTACGACGCCACGGCGCAGCGCTGGAGCGGGACCGGCCGGCAGCGGCAATACGTGTGGCTGGACCGCTCATCGGACTGCGGCGTGTCGCCGCAGCGTGTCCACCTGAAGCAGCCGCTTGGAGACCGCGACATCGTCACGCTGCTGGAGCAGCAAGGCACGCTGCTGCAAGGCGCGCGCCTGCTATTTGCAGGCAATACCCGCTGCGCTGCGCAGCGCGCGCACAAGTTCGAGCTGACCGCGATCGACGTCACGCCCGACCAGTTCTACCAGCTCACCTACGAGAGCGACCGTGGCGGCAGCGCCGTCATCACGGTGCGCAAGCGCGCCCGCGAACTCACGGCCTGGGCGGCGCGCTGCTGATGCTCCACCACGAGGGCAGCAGTGCCTGGATTTCCGGCCGCGCGTAGCGGTCGTCGATCAGGTAGACCGTGCCCCGGTCGGTCTCGGTGCGGATCACGCGGCCGGCCGCCTGCACGATCTTCTGCATGCCGGGATAGGTGTAGGTGTAGTCGTAGCCCGAGCCGAAGATGGCGTCCATGCGCTGGCGGATCTGCTCGTTCACGGGATTGAGCTGCGGCAGGCCCAGGGTGGCGATAAAGGCGCCGATCAGGCGCGCGCCGGGCAGGTCGATGCCTTCGCCGAACGACCCGCCCAGCACGGCGAAGCCGATGCCGCTGCTGGCGGCGCTGAAGCGGGCCAGGAACTGCTCGCGGCCCGCTTCGTCCATGCGCCGCGTCTGCAGCCACACCGGCACGCCCGGGTGCTGTTCGGCGAACAGCGCCGCCGCCTTTTCCATATAGTCGAAACTGCTGAAGAAGGCCAGGTAGTTGCCCGGCTGGCGGGCATACTGGCCGCCCATCAGTTCCGCGATCGGCGCCAGCGAACGGTCGCGGTGCTGGTAGCGGGTCGAGATGTGGCCCGCCACGCGCACCGACAACTGCTCGGCGATGAACGGGGACTCGACGTCTATCCAGGCGGTGTTGTCCGGCATGCCCAGCGTGTCGCAGTAGTAGTTCCACGGGCTGAGCGTGGCCGAGAACAGCGCCGTCGAATGCGCGGCCTCGAAGCGCGGCTTGAGGAAAGGGGCCGGCACGATGTTGCGCAGGCAGAGCACGGAGTTGATGCGCATGCCCGCGCCGCTGACGGTGATGTCGAACAGCGAGTGCTGGCCGTAGCTCTCGGCCAGGCGCGCGAAACCCATGGCGTCGAAATAGAATCGCTGCAGCTCTTCGTCCACGAAGGCCGGGTGCTCCGCGTAATGTTCGCCGATGGCGGTGACGGCGGTCTGCAGTGCGTTCATGAACTTGTCCGGCAGGTCCGGGTAGACCTGGTATTCGCCGTCCTGTTCCTTTTCCAGGGCGGACCACTGGCGGTGCACGCGGTCGAGCGGCTTTTTCAGCGCCTCGGGCGCGGTCTTGCGCAGCATGCGCAGGCCGGCGTGTTCCAGCTCGGCCGAGTACATCTTGCGCGCGCGGGACACCATGTTGTGCGCCTCGTCCGCCAGTACGCTGACTTTCCAGTCGTTCTGCAGCGTCAGGCTGTAGAGCATGGCGCTGCTGTCGAAGTAGTAGTTATAGTCGCCCACCACCACGTCGGCCCAGCGCGCCAGCTCGGTGCCCAGGTAGTAGGGGCAGACCTGGTGCGCCAGCGCGATGCCGCGCACTGCGGTCTTGTCGAGCACCTGCGCGGACGCAGCAGGGCCGCAGGCGGCGAGCGCGGCGCTGCGCGCGGTGGGCAGGCGGTCGTAGAATCCTTGCGCCAGCGGGCAGGATTCGCCGTGGCAGGCTTTGTCGGGATGCTCGCACGCGGTATTGCGTGCCACCAGCTCCAGCGCGCGCAGCGGCAATAGCGGCGACGCCGCGCGGATGGTCTCCACCGCGTCCAGCGCCATGCGCCGGCCGGAGGTTTTCGCGGCCAGGAAGAACACCTTGTCCAGCTTGTGCTCCGCGCTGGCCTTCAGCAGGGGGAACAGGCTGCCGACGGTCTTGCCGATGCCGGTGGGCGCCTGCGCCAGCAGCGAACAGGCGCGCGTGCTGGCCTTGTACATGGCTTCCGCCAGCTGGCGCTGGCCGGGCCGGAAGTCCGCGTGCGGAAAACGCATGGCTTTGAGTTCGGTGTCGCGCCGCGCGCGGTGCGCGATCTCCTGCTCCGCCCACGCCAGGAAACGGCTGCAATGCAATTTGAAGAAAACGCGCAGCTCGGCGGCCTCCGCCTGCTCCGTGATCAAGGTCTCCTTCTGGCTGCCGACATCGAAATACACCAGCGCCAGGCGCACGGACGCCAGGCCGCGCGCAAGGCACAGCAGGTGGCCGTAGACCTTCAGCTGCGCCCAGTGCAGCTGGCGGTGGTTGCCGGGCATGCGCGCCAGGTCGCCCCGGAAGGTCTTGATTTCCTCCAGCTGGTTCTGCTGCGGATCGTAGCCGTCGGCGCGGCCGCGCACCAGCAGCGGTCCGAAAGTGCCGGACAGGCTCACTTCCTTCTCGTAGCTGTCGCCGCGCCGTGACGCCACCAGCGCGTGGCCTGCAATGCCTTCCTGCGCGGTGGGCGTGGGCGTGAAGCGCAGATCGAGGTCGCCCGACCTGGCTGTGAACTCGCACAGCGCGCGCACGGCAACGGTGTAGGCGGTATCGCCGGTGCTCATGCATCCGCCCATTGCAGGTAGCACACCGTGATCGGCATCTGGTGCTCGGCGCAGTAGCTGATCCAGCGCAGCTGGTTGTCCTGCAGCCGGTCGCCCGGGCCTTTTACCTCGATCATGTGGTAGCGCCGCTCGGCGGGCCAGAACTGGATCAGGTCCGGAAAGCCGCTGCGGTTGGCCTTGATGTCCAGCAGGATGCGCTCGAACCATTTGCGCAGGTGCGCCGCCGGGATGCAGGCCAGCGCCAGTTCCACCAGGTCCGCGTCGAGCGCGCCCCAGAACACGAACGGCGACTGGATGCCTTCCTTGGCGGCGAGGTTGCGGCGGATGGTGTCCAGGTAGCTGCCGTCTTCCAGCTGGCCCAGGCAGGCGGCAAACTGCGGCGCGCGGCGGCGCTGGAAGTCGGCGCTGTGCAGGTCCGCCGGGCCGTGGTGGAAGGGGTGGAAGAAGGCGCCCGGTATGCTGGTGAAGATGGCGTCCCAGCACAGCAGCCCGAACAGGGAGTTGATCAGCGCGTTCTCCACGTAATAGACCGGCGCGTCCGCGCGCGTCAGGTGGTCGCGCACCACGCCTTCCACCCACCAGTCCCCGGCCGGCATCGGCAGCGTCAGCTCCAGCCGCACCACCGGCGCGGGCTGCGCGGCCGGCGGCTTGGGGTGGCCCAGCTTGCGCTTCAGGCGCGGCAGCATGCGCAGCAATTGCTGGCGCTCGTGTTCGCTCTCGGGCTGCGCCATGGCTTGCAGCAGCAGCGCATGGGCGGCGCCGCAGCGCTCGCTCTTTTCCAGCACGCGGATGGCGCGCGCCCGCGCCCCCGGATAGGCGCAGTCGGCGTACATGGCGTGCGCGCCGTCCCAGTCCTGCTGCTTTTCCAGGTGCTGCGCCATCTGGAACAGCAACTTGTCGCGACGGCTGTTGAGCCATTCGTTGCCGGTGATGGCGGGCGGGAGGCTGCGCAGCACCTCCTGCGGCGCTTCGCCCTCCGCGAAACGTTCGCGGCACTGGTGCAGCGCCAGGTAGTCGTCGATGTCGCGCCGGCTGCGGAAGCCGCGCGCGGAGGGCGAGAACTCCACCTTCTCGTACTTGTACACGCCCAGGTCGGACAGCACGAACTCGGACCAGTCCTGGTGATAGTTGCCGAAGAAGATAAGGCGCAGGCGGTCGCACAGTTCCTGGGCGAGCACCTGGTAGACGTGGTCGAAGGCGACGCCGCACCAGGCAGAAAAGCGGTGCGCCCCGTCGTGGCGCTCGCGCAGCGCCGCCAGCTGCTCGGGCTTGCGGGCGCTTTTTTCATGCCCGGCAAGCTGGAACACGCGCACGATTTCCGGCTTTTGCAGCAGCGCGAACAGCTCGTCCAGGGTCAGCACCGGGTCGGCGTCTATCCAGCCCAGCTCGGCCAGCGGCCGCGCGGCCTCGTGGGCGCAGCCGATTTCCGCGTACACCAGCTTGCTGGCGCGGAACAGCAGGCCCTTGCGCATGACCATGCGCACGAACAGCGCCCGCGACGGGCGGGGCAGGGTGGGGAATTGGGATAGAAAGGCGCGTTCCTCGGCAGTGAGCAGGTCGTCGTAGCGCTCGCCGATCCACTGCAATACCTGGTGAAAGTTATCCAGGTAATAAAACTCGTTTTCCAGAACTCTGATCATTGCAACGCGCTGCGGACTGTATGTTCATACAGTGTAACGCGTTACCGGGCCGGGAGCAACCGGCGGCGCTGGCCGGCCCGTTGGGCTGCGCCCGGCTTACTTCTCTTGCGGGGTGACCGTGGCGGCAGCCTTGGCGATCTGCGCCTCCACGTTGGCCACGGCCTGGCGGGTCGCGTTGGTGACCTGCTCATAGCCGGCGAACGCGTTGTCGATGGCTTGCTTGACGATTTGCACCGCGTTCTCGGACCCCGGGCGCACGTTCTTGGTCACGTCGCAGATCAGTGCGCTCAGCGTGCTTTTCGCCTCGGTCAGGTGGGCGTCGGCGGCGCGGGTGAACTCCTGGCGGATCTCGGCGATGATGCCGCCCAGCTGCTCGTTGTAGGCGGCGGCGTTGGCAATGCCGGGCTGCACCTTGGCGGCAGCCACGGCCAGCACGGCTTTCGGGTCGCGCGCCACGCTGATTTCCTTGCCGGCTGCCAGTTGCTCTTCCACGCTGGTCCTGGCGGTGGCCATATTCAGCGCCACCACCTGTTCCACGCCTTGCACCGCCTTGGTGGTCAGCGTGTTGAAGGTTTCTAGCTGGAACTCAAACAGCGCCTTGGTGGTGGCTGCGAACTGCTCTGGACTCGTAAACATTCGTTCTCCTCGGTTATTGGAATAGAACTACTACTTACCGGCCTGCATCGGGCGTATTGTTATGGCCCATTATTTGGCAAATGCTAATTTTTCGCAACGGCTATCTTTGTACGGGCGTTCCACCCGTTCCCAGCCGGCGCCCAGCGGGCCTTGCGCGCACACGCGCGAGCCGTCCACCTTGCTCACCCACCAGTAGAACGGGGCGGGCGCGGCGTTCAGCGCGGTGCTGCAGAATAGCAGGAGGGATACGGCCAGTTTGTTCATGGTGTAGCTACAGTGGCGCCGCAGACGGCAGCAGCAGGGTGAAGGCGGCGCCCTGGCCGGGTTCGCTGGCCAGCTTGATGCGCCCGCCCAGCACGCTGCTGATGATGTTATGGGCGATATACAGGCCCAGCCCGGAGCCCCCGGTGCCGCGCCGCGTGGTGAAGAACGGGTCATACACGCGGCCCAGGTGTTCGGGCGCAATGCCCTTGCCGTCGTCGGCGTAGACCAGCGCCACTTCGCCCTTGCCGTTCAGGCTGGCGCTGATGCGCACATTGCCCCGGCCGCGCCCGTCGAAACCGTGCGCCACGCTGTTTTCAAACAGGGCTTGCAGCACCTGGCTCAGCTGGCCCGGATAGCTGTCCAGTTCCAGGTGTCCGGGGATGCCCAGTTCCACCTCGACCGCCGTCTGCTTGGCGCCCGCCTGCAGGGCCGGCACCAGGCTGGCCACCAGTTGCGCGAGCTTGAAGCGGCTGCGCTGGCTATTGTCGTGATCGACCGCGATGGCGCGGAAGCTGTGCAGCAGGGCTGCCGCGCGCTTGAGGTTGCGCACCACGATGTCGTCCGCCTGCGCGGCCTGGTCCAGATAGGCGTCGAGCTCGGCCTGTTCGGCGCCAGCGGCGATGGCAGTCCGCAGCGCCTGGGTGCGGTCTGCCATGGTCCCGGCCGCCATCAGGCTGTTGCCGATGGGCGTGTTCAGTTCATGCGCCACGCCGGCCACCAGCGCGCCCAGCGCCGCCAGCTTTTCGCGCCGCACCAGTTCGTCCTGCGTCATGCTCAGGTTGTCCAGCGCCGTCGCCAGCTCGTCGTTGACCTGCTCCGCGCGCTCCTTGGCCTTGCGCAGCTCCGCCGTGCGGTCCGCCACCAGCGCTTCAAGCTGCGTGCGGTGGCGCCGCAGCTCGTCCTCATGCCGGGTGCGGGCGATGGCGATGCCGGCCAGGTGGGTGGCCACGCCGATCAGCCGCATGTCGCCCGCGCTCGGGCTGCGCACTTCGCGGTAATACATGGCAAAGGTGCCAAGCACGGTGTCGCTGTCGAGCAGAACGGGCACGGACCAGCAGGCCCGCAGCCCGTAGCGGGCGGCGATCTCGCGGTAAGGCGCCCATAGCGGATCGGCCTGGATATCGCTCACGATCACCGCTTCCTTGCGGTACATGGCCGTGCCGCAGGAGCCGGCCACCGGGCCGATCGGCAGGCCGTCAATGGCGTCCATATAGGCCTGCGGCAGGCTGGGGCCGGAGCCGGAGCGCACGGTGCGCCCGTCCGGGTCCAGCAGCAGGGTGGAGCACAGCACGCCGGGCGACTGCGCTTCGATCAGCAGCATCAGCTTGTCCAGCGTGGTCTGCAGCGGGGCGCCGCGCGCCACCAGTTCCAGCAGCTGGTTCTGGCCTTCGCGCAGCGCTTCGGCATGCTGGTGGCTGGCAACGTCCGCCAGGCGCAGCTGGCGCAGTTGCGCGATGCTGGCGTGCAGTTCGTCTGCCGTGCGCGGCGCGGGGAGGTGGGCCAGGATCTGCTCCAGCACGGCGCCGGTGCTGAACGGCAGGCGCAGGCAGGCGCTGGCGCCGGCGGCCAGCGCGCGCAGTTCTTCTTCGTGGCGTTCGGCCGGGTCGCTGCCCCCTGCCGGCGTCAGCAGGATGATGGGCAGGGCCGGCGCGGCGCTGGCCGCCTGCAGATAGCTGCACAGTTCGTAGCTGGAGCTGCCGGCCTGGGCTGCGTCGAGCAGCACCATGGCCACCCCGCCGGCGCGCACTGCATTGAGCGCGCTGTCGGCGCGGCTGACCGCGAGCAGGCTAAGCCCGGAAGTAGCCAGCGCGCCCTCCAGCGCCGCCAGGTCAAAGCTGGCGCCGGTAACGATCAGGATAGTTTGCAATTTGATAGGCGGTCTCGACGTCATTGCCCGGTCCGTGGTGCGGGTTTCTGCGCCAAGTGTAGTACAGGATGCCCCGCCATGGCGCGGCAATTGGTAAGCAAATGCTGCTGTCAAATTGCAAGGCGCTTCAGGCTGCTTCGGCCGCGTCGCTGCCCGTGGCCGCGCGCGCCGCCGCGATGCGGGGATAGTTCTCTTCGATCCAGTCGACCAGCGATGCCAGCCGCTCGGCCACTTCGCGGCCCATCGGCGTGAGGCTGTACTCGACGCGCGGCGGGATCACCGGGTGGGCATAGCGCTGCACGAAGCCGTCGCCCACCAGCGCATCTAGCGTTTGCGCCAGCATCTTTTCGCTCACGCCGCCCACTTCGCGCCGCAGTTCGCTGAAGCGGTGCATGCCGTCCAGCAGGACCACCAGCACCAGTGTGCCCCAGCGGCTGGTGACGTGGCTGAGTACGGCGCGCGAGGGGCAGGCGGCCACCATCAGCTCGCCGCGCCGTGCTTCATTGCGGGCGGCCAGTGCGCCGCGCAGGGTTTTTGCTTGGGACATCGTCGGCCTCCAGGGGTACTTACTAAAATGTGCGTACTTACAAATAGTAAGTATAAGCGCTAAGATGAATTACTCCAACCGCGAATTGAAAGGAAACACCATGATCGTCATCACGGGCGCCAACGGCCAGCTGGGCCGACTGATTATTGCGGAACTGCTGAAAAACACGCCGCCGGCCGCCATCGTGGCCGCCGTGCGCGACCCGGCCAAGGCCGCCAGCCTGGCCGCGCTCGGCGTGCAGGTGCGCAAGGCCGACTACAACGAGCCGGCCACGCTGGACGCCGCCTTTGCCGGCGCGGACAAGGTGTTGCTGATTTCTTCGAGCGAGATTGGGCAGCGCCTGCCGCAGCACCGCAACGTGATCGACGCGGCCAAACGCGCCGGCGTGGGCCTGCTGGCCTACACCAGCGTGCTGCACGCGGACAGCTCGCCGCTGGCGCTGGCCGGCGAACACCGTGCCACCGAAGAACTGCTGCGCGCCTCGGGTCTGCGCTACAGCGTGCTGCGCAATGGCTGGTACTACGAGAATTACACCGCCGGCCTGGGCGGCGCGCTGGCCCACGGCGTGCTGCTGGGCAGTGCGCAGGGCGGCCGCATTTCCGGCGCCACGCGTGCCGACTACGCCGCTGCGGCGGTGGCCGTGCTGAACAGCGCAGCGCCCGAGCCGCTGTACGAGCTGGCGGGCGACCATGGCTTTTCCCTGCCGGACCTGGCGGCAGAACTGTCGCGCCAGGCCGGCAAGGAGGTGCCGTACAAGGATTTGCCGGAAGCGGAATACAGGGCCGTCCTGCTGGGCGCGGGCCTGCCCGAGTGGCTGGCCTCGCTGCTGTCCGAATCGGATGCGTGCGCCGCCAGGGGCGCGCTGGAAGACAACAGCGGCACGCTGTCGCGCCTGATCGGCCGGCCCACCACGCCCCTGTCCGACGCCGTGCGCGCCGCGCTGACGAAGTAAGGGCAGGCCTGGCTCAGTGGGCGATGGCCAGCTTGCCGAAGTGGCGCCCGCCCGCAGCCAGGTCGGCGTAGGCCGCGCCGGTCTCGCCGATGTCGTACACGCGGTCAATCAGCGGCACGATCTTGTGCGCGGCGATGGCGCGCGCGGCATCGGCCAGGTCGGCCACCGAGCCGGTGTTGTTGCCCACCACGCGCAAGGCCTTGACGATGATGGGCAGCAGGTCGATCGATGCGGCCGTGCCCGCCACAAAACCCACCGTGAACACGGTGCCGCCCATGGCCGCCGCGTTCAGCGAGCGCGCGAAGGTGGCCGCGCCGGCGGTTTCCACCACCAGGTCGGCGCCGCGCCCGCCGGTCAGCTTGCGCACTTCCTCGTCCCAGGCCGGCGTGGCGCGGTAGTTGACCAGGTGGTCTGCGCCCGCCTGCCGCGCCCGCTCCAGCTTGGCGTCCGACGACGACGCTAGGATCACCGTGGCGCCCGATGCCTTGGCGAATTGCAGCGCGAACAGGCTCACGCCGCCCGTCCCCAGCAGCAGCACCACCGAGCCGGGCCGCACATGCGCCGAGCGCACCGCGTTCCATGCCGTGGTGGCGGCAATCGGCAGCGCCGCGCCCTGGGCGAAATCCAGGTGCGCCGGCAGCGCCACCAGGCTGCTGGCCGGCACCGCCACGTATTCGGCCAGCGACCCCGGCAAGGTCAGGCCGCGCATGGCCGCCACATTGTGCGGCGTGATGGCGCCGCCCTGCCAGTTCGGCATGAAGTGCGGCACCACGCGCTCGCCCACGCGCCAGCCGCTCACGCCGCCTCCCAGCGCGGCAATTTCGCCGGCGCCGTCGGCCACCGGCACCAGCGGGAAGGCCGGCGCCGGGAAGGCCCCGGTGGCAATGGCCACATCCAGGTAATTCAGGGTGGCGGCGCGCATGCGCAGCAGTACCTCGCCCTCGCCCGGCACGGGTTCGGGCAGCTCCGCCTGGCGGAAGGCGGTGAGGGCGGGCGCGGTCAGTTGGATGGCTTTCATGAGTGTCCTTCTCGGGTCGGGAAAGGCTACAGTGTGATTCAGCATTCCGCTGAGATAAACTGCGTATTTATTGATGCATTCTCAACCGGAGCTTTGGAATGGACCTGCTGGAGAGCATGAAGATCTACGTGCTGGCGGTGGAAAAGGGCAGCCTGAGCGCTGCCGCAACGGCCGGCGGCATTTCGGCCACCATGGCGGGCAATCATCTGCGGCTGCTGGAGCAGCGCTTCGGCATGCGCCTGCTGAACCGCACCACGCGCCGCCAGGTCCTGACCGCCTTTGGCGAGGACTATTACCAGCGCTGCAAGGAGATCTTGCGGCTGGTGGCGGAGACCGACGCGCAGGCGCAGAACCTGCAGCTGGCGCCCGCCGGCAAGCTGCGCGTCACAGCGCCCGTCACTTTTGGCGCCGAAGCGTTGATGCCGGCCTTGTCGGAATACCTGGAGCGCTATCCGCAGGTGGATGTGGACTTGATGCTGAGCGACAGCGTGGTGGACCTGGTGGACGAGGGCTGCGACGTGGCCTTCCGCATCGGCCAGCTGCCGGATTCGGCACTGGTCGCACGGCCGCTCGCGCCATACCAGCTGATGATCTGCGCCTCGCCTGCTTATCTGGCACGGCGCGGCACGCCTGCCAGTCCCGAGGAACTGAGCGGGCACGAGTGCCTGGCGTTTTCCACGGCCGCGCTGGCCCATTGGCGTCTCACGGGGGAGGGCGGCGAGCACGGCGAGCTGTGCGTGCCGGTGGGCGGCCGGGTCAAGGTCAACAACGGGCAGGCTTTGCGGGTGGCGGCGCTGCACGGCATGGGCATCGTGCTGCAGCCTTCGATCCTGCTGGAAGAGGATGTGCGCGCGGGGCGCCTGGTGCGGCTGTTCCCCCGGCATGCCTTGCCCAGCCGTCCGATGAACCTGGTCTACCTGCAGGACCGCTACCGCTCGCCGAAGCTGCGCAGCTTCGTGGACTTTATGAGCGAACGCTTCGGGCAATGAAAAAAGCCTCCCGAAGGAGGCTTTTTCGCGGAATTCTGTGGTGCCCACGGAGGGACTCGAACCCCCACACCTTGCGGCACATGGACCTGAACCATGCGCGTCTACCAATTCCGCCACGTGGGCACCGTTGTTCTGCAACAGAAGGCACGCATAGTAAGGTATGGCTGAGCAGCCGTCAAGGGGCCGCTTGCTGGCGCGGCTGCAATGCGGACAGCGCCGCCAGCGTTTCCGCGCGCACGGCCGCGTCATCGTCCATGTCCGCCTTCAGCACCACGCTTGGCACCAGCGCCTCGTCGCTGCCGCGCAGGCGGTTGCGCCAGACCTTTTGCGGCAGCACCAGCACGTTGCCGCTCGGGAGCGTGGCGCGGCCGGTATCGATGTACAGCGTGTCGGCGCCGGTAGTGCGGCCCAGGTGGACGGCGCCGGGCACGCTGAGTACCTGGTCGGCGAAGTCCAGGCAGGCGCTGGCGCAGGACGCGTCGGTCAGCAGCGCCACCGGGCCGCTGTAGCGCCGCAGCTTGCCGCCGCGCCGGGCAATGTCGGCGCGCGTGACCAGGCGGCCGGCGGGCTGTTCCACCCAGGTCTCGCCTCTGGCCTTTGCTTGCTGCACCTGCTGGGCGAAGGCGGCGGACTGGCGCGCCTGCTCGCTGTCCGCGCCGTAGCGTTCGGCGAAGCTCCTGGCGAACTTGCCGGTATTCTCCAGCAGCACGTCGGACACGCGCCACTGCGCGTAGGTGCGCGGCAGCTTGTCGAGATCCTGCTTGTCGTAGTCCAGCCCGCCGGTCGCGGCCGTGAAGATCTTGTCGCCGATGGCGCTGCTGCCGCCGCCGTTGCCGCGCACGTCGAACACCATCAGGCGCACGCCTTCCAGCTTGCCGAGTTCGGCCAGCATGGTGTCGAATTCCGCGATCTGCGGCTTGGACGGCAGTGTATTGAAGCTGGCTGCGCTTACCCAGAGCACGCCGTCCTGGAAGCTGAACTTGTTGCTGCGGCGCTGAGGTTGCTGTCCCTGTTGTGGGCTTTTACTCCATTCGCGGAAAAAGCGCTGCGTGGCCACGCCTTGGTAAGTAATAGGCATGTCCATCACCGCGCCGTCCGCGCTGCGGAACTGGCAGCGCTTGAGCTGCAGGTCAGGCAGGGCGGGCAGGGTCAGCGCGCCGGGCAGGTATTCGGCCATCTTGCTGTTGCTGCGCCGGTCCAGGAAGGGCGCCACGTCGCTGGCCAGGATGGCATCCGGCGTGCGGCCGTCGCACTGCAGCAGCTTCGCGCCTATCGGCGGCAGCGGTGCCGGCCAGTCCTTCAGGTGCGCGTCGACCACGTAGTCGCCGCCCTGCTTGTGCAGCCGCCAGCCGTTCACCAGCATGGGATAGCCGCGGCGCGCATTGTCCGAATAAAGCAGGTGGCCGTCGCGGAAGCCGGTGACGTAATAGCGCACGGCCGACATCATGGAATCGTAGCTGTTTACGCGCGGCACCAGCTGCAGCGCTTCGCGGTAGCCTTGCTCGGCCCATGCCTTGAAGCCGGGATTGAGGTCGTCGATGCTGCCGGGGTGTGCGGTGAGGATGAGCTTGTGGACCGCATCCAGGTCCGCCCTCGCGGCAGCCTGCCATTCGGCGGCGGTTCTTTCCGTGGCGCCGGCACCGGAGGCGAGCAGGGATAGCAGCAGGGCAGCGCAGCAGGCGCGCAGGGCAGGCAGCGGCATGGGTATCCTTATTAATAAAAGAATAAGCATGCTATGCCGTCGATTTGGGCGCGTCAATGAAAAAACGCCGCAAACCGGTGATGGTTTGCGGCGTTCTTTGCGGAATTCTTGGTGCCCACGGAGGGACTCGAACCCCCACACCTTGCGGCACATGGACCTGAACCATGCGCGTCTACCAATTCCGCCACGTGGGCAATGGTACTGCTGAAAAACTCAACATCGAAAACAGAACTGTGGTGCCCACGGAGGGACTCGAACCCCCACACCTTGCGGCACATGGACCTGAACCATGCGCGTCTACCAATTCCGCCACGTGGGCTCTGTCTTCTTTGTCTTTGCTGCGGTGTTCTGCAACAGAGGCACGCATAGTAAGGGCTGGCAGCCATGCCGTCAAGAGCGAAAGCAAGATTTCTCAGCAGGACAGCTGGGGCGGGCGCAAATGCAAAAAGCCTCCCGAAGGAGGCTTTTCTGCGGAATTCTGTGGTGCCCACGGAGGGACTCGAACCCCCACACCTTGCGGCACATGGACCTGAACCATGCGCGTCTACCAATTCCGCCACGTGGGCAGTTGTTCTGCAACAGAGGCCCGAATCTTAAAGGCCGCGGCGGCCTTGGTCAAGCGTCAATTGATGTTTCCGTGAAAATATTTCTTGCGGCCCGCCCAGGCCAGCGCCATCAGCAAGCCGGCGCCCACCATGGCGGCCTGCGACGGCTCCGGTATCGGCGCCAGGTTGTAGCCGATGCTGTCCATGGCACGCAGGTCGTTATTGGTGATGAGCAGCAGTTCGCCTTGCGCCGCGGTGGGGTCCATCAGGCCCAGCATCATCAAGTCCTTCCAGTGGCTGGCCTGGCGGCCGTCGCCGAAGGTGCTGCCGGTGGAGAATTCCGCTTCCAGCGTGGCGCCGCCGTCCACCGAGAAGTATTTTTCGCGGGCGTCGGCAGTCCAGTCGAGCACACCGCTGGCGCTGCTCAGCGCCGAGTAGCGGAACATGTCCAGCCCGGACACGTAGGTGAATTCGTCGTCGTTGAAGGGGCCGTTGTTGGGCGGCGCGTTGTAGTCCAGGACGTCCACGCCGCTGATGAAACCGAGGGTGTGGCCGATTTCGTGTGCTGCCATGCCGACGAAATCGTATTGCGTGGCGCCGATGCCGTTGCTGCTGTCGAAGTCGAAGGCGAGATTGCTGTTGAACTGGATGAAACCGTCGCAGTTGCCGATGCAGCCGGGCAGGGTGTCGTCCACCACCGCCATGCCGAGCGCTTTTGCTTCGGCGTTGGTGATGTAGACGGTGCGGTTGTTGTTGCTGGCGTTGTTGTCGAGATAGGGCGTGGCGCTGGCCGCGCCGTGCGGGTTGTTGGCGGTGCGGTTGATCAGCAGGCCGAAACTGGTGCCGGGCAGATGCGCCACGGCCGTGTTGTCCAGCGCCGAACTGCGGTCGGCCGTGAGGGCGCTGCGGAAGTCGGCGTAGGAATGGAAGTCCTGCGTGCTGGCGGCCTGGCCGAGTATGCCGCCGCCCAGTGCGCCGAAGCCGACGGTGAGGTTGACGGTGATGTCGTCGGTCAGCAGCGCGGACCAGCGCGCGCCCGCCGCAATGAATCCTTGCTGGGCCTGCAGGGTGGTGCCGGGCGTGAACTGGAACTGGAAGATGGGCGCAGCCTGCGCGGGCGCAACGGCAAGCAGGGCGGCAAGGACGGCGGTGGCGGAAAGGATGTTCATGGCGCACTCCTGAGTGGAATGCCCTGACTGATGCAAGAACCGTGCGGCGCAATGGAATCAGGCACTTGCAGGCGGCTTGGTCTGCTGGCGCCGGCCGGGTGTCAGCAAGTCCGACAGTGGCCGGAAATGAAAAAAGCCTCCCGAAGGAGGCTTTTTTGCGGAATTCTGTGGTGCCCACGGAGGGACTCGAACCCCCACACCTTGCGGCACATGGACCTGAACCATGCGCGTCTACCAATTCCGCCACGTGGGCAACTTCTGCTATTATAACGACTTGGAGAGTTTCGCGCCAGATGAACGTTTCCGTTCCATACTGCACATCAACTCGCCGTTTCCTCAGCGTTGCCGCTGCGGAAGACCAGAATTATAGAGGATTCTTTTGAGAAGTCAAATAGCCTGGGGCAACTTTTTTCAGGCACGTTCCGGACGCACTCCGGGCACACGGCTAAGCCTTCGCGTTAGGCAAATAGCGCGACCTCCGGTACACTACGCCCTGTTCCATGTCAACGTGGCTGGTCAGGGCGGTACACGATTTTTTCTCCATCAATAATAAAACCATAGAAATACTTTTGAACCAATCTACCCACATCATTCCTAGCCGTGAGGAAATTCTCGGCATCTTCCGCAGCGCCAAGGCGCCGCTCGATCTGCGCGCACTCGCGCTGTCGCTCAATGTCAAAGCCGAGTCCCACGCCGTATTGACGCGCCGTCTGAACGCCATGGAGCGCGACGGCCAGATCGTTTCCGACCATAACGGCTTCTTCGCCCTGGCGGACCACTCCGGCTTCGTGGCCGGGCGGGTGCAAAGCCACCGCGACGGCTTCGGTTTCGTGATCCCGGATGAGCCGGGCGAAGACCTGTTCCTGTCCGAGCGCGAGATGGCCAAGGTGCTGCACGGCGACAAAGTGCTGGCCAAGGTGGTCGGCCTGGACCGGCGCGGCCGTCCGGAAGGCACCATTGTCGAAGTGGTGCAGCGCGCCAACACCCACATCATCGGCCGCCTGCTGAAGGAAAACGGCGTCTGGCTGGTGGCGCCGGAAGACAAGCGCATCGCGCAGGACATCATAGTCGAAGGCCCGGTGGGCAAAGCCAAGCCGGACCAGATCGTCTCCATCGAGCTGACCGAACAGCCGGGCCGCTTCAAGCAGCCGGCCGGCCGCATTACCGAAGTGCTGGGCGCGCTGGACGATCCCGGCATGGAAATCGAAATCGCGGTGCGCAAATTTGGCGTGCCGCACATCTTCTCGGACGCGGCGCTGAAGCAGGCCAACAAGCTGCCCGACCACGTGCGCGAAGCCGACCTGGCCGACCGCGTGGACTTGCGCGACGTGCCCATGGTGACCATCGACGGCGAAGACGCGCGCGACTTCGACGATGCGGTGTACTGCGAACCGGTGAAGATCGGCCGCACCAACGCCTTCCGCCTGATCGTCGCGATTGCCGACGTGAGCCATTACGTCAAGCCGAACGACGCGCTGGACGCCGACGCGCTGGAGCGCAGCACCTCGGTCTACTTCCCGCGCCGCGTGATTCCCATGCTGCCGGAGAAGCTGTCCAACGGGCTGTGCTCGCTGAACCCGGCGGTCGACCGCCTGACGCTGGTGTGCGACGCCGTCATCACCGCCAAGGGCGAGATCAAGGCTTACCAGTTCTACCCGGCCGTGATCCACTCGGCCGCGCGCATGACCTACAACGAAGTGGCCGCCATCCTGGCCAACACTAAGGGGCCGGAAGCGGCGCGCCGTCCAGGCATCGTGCCGCACCTGCAGAACCTGTACGACGTGTACCACGCGCTGGTGAAAGCCCGCAACGAGCGCGGCGCGATCGACTTCGAGACCACCGAAACCTACATCGTCTGCAACGCCGCCGGCAAGATCGAAAAGATCATCCCGCGCACCCGCAACGACGCGCACAAGCTGATCGAAGAGTGCATGCTGGCCGCCAACGTCTGCGCGGCCGACCTGCTGCTGCGCCACAAGCACCCGGGCACCTACCGCATCCACGCCGGTCCGACCAAGGAAAAGCTCAAGCAGGTGCGCGACTTCCTCAAGCAGGTGGGCCTGAGCCTGGGCGGCGGCGACGCGCCCGCCGCCGGCGATTACGCCGAGCTGATGCGCAAGATCAAGGAGCGTCCGGACGCATCGCTGCTGCAAACCATGCTGCTGCGCTCCATGCAGCAGGCGGTTTACAGCCCGGACAACATCGGCCACTTCGGCCTGGCGTATGAGGCCTATGCCCACTTCACCAGCCCGATCCGCCGCTATCCGGACTTGCTGACCCACCGCGCCATCAAGGCCATCCTGCTGGGCAAGAAGTACGAGCCGAAAGTGGCCGACACCAGCGTGCTGAACACGGCCGTGTCGAACGCCACCCGCCGCCAGCAGGCCAAGGACAAGGCCGAGGGCAAGGCGCCGAAAGCCGCCGCCGACCTGACCGTGTGGGACGCCCTGGGCGTGCACTGCTCGGCCAACGAGCGCCGCGCCGACGAAGCCTCGCGCGACGTGGAATCCTGGCTGAAGTGCTACTTCATGCAGGACAAGCTGGGCGAGGAATTCACCGGCATGATCACCGGCGTGACCACCTTCGGCATCTTCGTGCAGCTGCAGGAACTGTTTGTCGAAGGCCTGGTGCACATCACCGACCTCGGCGCGGACTACTTCCAGTTCGACGAAGCGCGCCATGAACTGCGCGGCGAACGCACCGGCAAGCGTTACCAGCTGACCGACAAGGTCAACGTGCAGGTAGTGCGCGTGGACCTGGAAACCCGCAAGATCGACCTGCGCCTGGCGCAAGCCGAGCAGGATGCGGCAGGCGTGCGCCCCGGTTCGGGCTCCGGCGACGAGCCGGCCTCCGGCCGCAACCGCAAGCAGCCCACAAAGGCGGACACCCGCAGCAACGTCAAGCCTGGCCCCAGCGTGCAATCGCGCACCCCGGCGGCAGCGAAGTCGAAGGGCAGCCAGGGCAAATCCGCCGGCCAGTCCGCAGCCAAGCCCAAGCGCAGCAAATCCGCAGCACCGGCAGCCAAGCCTGCCAGCAAGAGCAAGAAGAAGCGCTAAGCATTAACCTCCGCCCTGGCTCCGGCCCGGGCGGATTCACCTGAAGATAAGCATGTCCAAGAACAAAATGATTTTCGGCTTCCACGCCGTCACCTCGCGCCTGCGCCACGAAGCTTCCTCGGTAGAGGAAATCTTCGTCGACGTGGGCCGCAACGACCGCCGCATGACCGACCTAGTGGCCAACGCCAAGTCGCTCGGCGTGCGCGTGATGCCTGTGGATTCCGTCCGCCTCGACAAGATCGTCGGCACCCATCGCCACCAGGGCGTGATCGCCTTCGCGCAGCAGATTTCGCTGGCGCGCAACCTGGACGAGCTGCTGGACGCCATCGAAGGCCCGCCGCTGCTGCTGGTGCTGGACGGCATTACCGACCCGCACAACCTGGGCGCCTGCCTGCGCGTGGCCGACGGCGCCGGCGCGCACGCGGTGATCGTGCCGAAGGACCGCGCGGTCGGGCTGAACGCCACCGCCGCCAAAGTGGCATCCGGCGCGGCCGAGAACGTGCCTTACATCACCGTGACCAACCTGGCGCGCACCCTGCGTGACCTGAAAGACCGCGACATCTGGCTGATCGGCACCTCCGACGACGGCGAGAAGAACCTGTACCAGTCCGACTTCACCGGTCCCACCGCACTGGTGATGGGTTCGGAAGGCGAGGGCATGCGCCGCCTGACCCGCGAGACCTGCGACATGCTGGTCAGCATCCCCATGTTCGGCACCGTCGAGAGCCTGAACGTCTCGGTCGCCTCCGGCGTCTGTCTGTACGAGGCGCGCCGCCAGCGCCTCGTCAAAGAAGGCTGATTCCAGCCTGCCCGCGACGGCGGGTTACGCTTCGCTAACCCGCCCTACGCAATTCACGCAATACCACGCAAACCCGGGTCAAACCGTAGGGCGGGTTAGGCAAAGCCGTAACCCGCCGGCTCCGCCACCGCCCCAAGCAACCCCGTACCGGATACGCTACCATGCGTAAATCGGTCTAATTTCTGTGCCGCCATGTTCCGCAACCTGCGCCAAGACATCAACAGCATCATCGAACGCGACCCCGCCGCCCGCAACGGTTGGGAGGTGCTGACCTGTTATCCGGGCTTGCAGGCCATCGTGCTGCACCGCTGGGCGCACTGGTGCTGGACGCACGGCCTGAAATGGCTGGGCCGCTTCATCGCCTACCTGGCGCGCATCCTCACCGGCATCGAAATCCACCCCGGCGCCCGCATCGGCCGCCGTGTGTTCATCGACCACGGCTTCGGCGTGGTGATCGGCGAAACCGCCGAGGTAGGCGACGACTGCACCATCTACCAGGGCGTCACCCTGGGCGGCACCTCGCTGCACACCGGCAGCAAGCGCCACCCCACGCTGGAGCGCGGCGTCATTGTCGGCGCGGGCGCCAAGGTGCTGGGCGGGTTCACCGTGGGCGAATACGCCAAGGTGGGCTCCAACGCGGTACTGCTCAAGCCCGTGCCTGCGGGCGCCACGGCGGTCGGCAATCCGGCCCACATCATCGACAAGCAGACCGTCAGCGTGAGCCCGTCGGCCAAGATGTTCTCAGCCTACGGCATCACCGCCAACGGTGACGACCCGCTCATCAAGGCCATGCGTGCGCTGATCGACCAGGCTGCGGCGCAGGAGCAGCAGATCGAGCGCATGGCCGCCATCATGAAGGCGGCGGGGCTGGATTGTCCGTCCATTCCCGAGTGCGACAAATTCAATTCCGAGCAGCTGAACAAGCTGGTCGAGTAAGCCGGCCGATTCGTGGTAAATTCAGATAAGCAACTTGTCGAATGAAGGAATACGCATGACTAACGAAGCGGACAACGCCAACCTGCTGGACCCGTTTGAAACCCGCGTGCTCGCCGTCCTGGCCGAAAAAGAAGCCCTCACGCCGGACAACTACCCGATGTCGCTGAACGCCATCACCAACGGCTGCAACCAGCTGTCCAGCCGCGATCCGGTGATGTCGATCTCGGAGGAAACCGTGGCCGACGTGCTGCAGCGGCTCATGCAGCGCAAGTTCGTGAACGGCATCACGCAGGCCGGCGCGCGCGTCACCAAGTACGAGCACCGCATGCGCATCAAATGGTCGCTGGAGCAGGACAAGGTGGCTGTGCTGACCGTGCTGATGCTGCGCGGCCTGCAGACCGCCGGCGAAATCCGCACCCGCACCGGGCGCCTGCACGACTTTAAATCCGTGGCGGACGTCGAACAGGCACTGCAATTCCTGATCGACAAATACCCGCCGCTGGCGGCCAAGCTGCCGCTGGCACCCGGCACCAAGGAGCCGCGCTACGGCCACCTGCTGCAAGGCGAAGAAGCATTGGCCCGCGAAGAAACCGCCGCCAGCTACGGCGGCAGCACCAGCACGCCGGCGCAGGGCAGCCGCTTGGCCCAGCTGGAAGCCGAAGTCGCCCAGCTGCGCCAGGACTTCAGCGACCTGGCCGCCCAGTTCGAGCAGTTCAGGAAACAGTTCGAATAAGCCGCCGGGCCACATGACTGCTGCACTCACCATACAACAGACGGCCGAGGCGTGTGGGCTGAGTGTCCACACGCTGCGCTACTACGAGCGGATCGGCCTGATCAAGCCGATTCCGCGCCGTAGCAACGGCCACCGGCTCTACCGGGCGGATGACCTCAACTGGATCGCATTCCTGTTGCGGTTGCGCGCCACCGGCATGTCCATCGAAGAGATGCAGCGATACGCGCAATTGCGGGAGCAGGGCGACCTGCCGGCCAGCGTGGCAGAACGCAAAGCGATGCTGGTCCAGCACACGGCCGCCGTCGAGGCGGAAGTAAAGGCGATGCAGGAAACGCTGGCCTATCTGCACCAGAAAATAGCGATCTACGCCACCTTGGAAGCCGAACTGGCGCTGCCGCTCGCGCCGGGTCAGTCGGCGATGCTGGCATCGGGCAGATAGCGGTTGGTCAGTGCCCTGAACCTGGCGGTTCTCTTGAAGCTGGCCAGCGCCTCGTCGTACGCCCTGGCCCTGGCTTTCGACTCCGCCGCCTGTGAGAAGACGATGTAGGCGGGCGCCACGCTGAGCGGCGGCGACAGGATTTCGATGTCCGCCAGACGCCCCAGCTTGCGCATCTCATAGATGGCGCTGAGGTCGTTTTCGATGAGCGCGTCGAAGCGGTGGAACAGCAGCTTCTTCGCATTGAGCACGGCGCTGGGCGCCGTGTCGACCACCGCCCATGCGGCCGCGCGCAGGCGCTCGAATTCATCGTTGACGCGCTTGTCGACATATAAGCCGATGGAATGCCGCCGCATGAACTGTTCCAGGTCGCCGCCATACCTGATCCTGCTGCCGCGCCGTACCACCAGCACGTTTTTCTGGTCGAGGATGGACTGCCGGGGGAAGAGCATGAATTCCGCGTAGTCCTTGAAGTGCAGCACTGTCATCGCCATGTCGCAGCGCTTGGCGCGGATTTCCGACACCACGCGGGCCCAGGGCAGGTAGTCGATGCGGATGTTCCATCGCAGTTCGCGGGCCACGTGCTGGAGAATCTCCACCGCATAGCCGGTGGGCGCGCCGTCTGCGCCTTGCATGGTTTGCGGCGCAAGACTCAGGCTGCACACGCGCAGCGGCGCGCCGGCGCCGAAGGCGGGAGCCGTTTGCAGCAGGAGCAGGGCGAGGTAGAGGACGTTCTTCATGGGCTGATCCGGCAAAAAAAAGCCGCTGCGCAGTGACGCAGCGGCTCTTTCAGTTTGGGCGGTGACGCTCTCAGGCCGCTTTGGCCTGCTCGCGCACGGCTTCCACCGCGTCGAGGATCGCTTCGCTGGTGGCCGGGGCGCGCAGCGGCGGGTTGATGCGGTAGTCGCCCACCGATGCCACCGCGTCGCGGATCGCCAGGAACACCGAGAACGGCAGCAGCAGCGGCGGCTCGCCTACGGCTTTGGAACGGTGGATGCTGTCGAAGGCGTTGCGGTTCTTGAACAGCTGTACGTCGAAGTCTTCCGGGCAGTCGGACACGCCAGGGATCTTGTAGGTCGACGGCGCGTGCGTCATCAGCTTGCCGGCCTTGTTCCACCACAGTTCTTCCGTCGTGAGCCAGCCCATGCCCTGGATGAAGGCGCCTTCCACCTGGCCCACGTCGATGGCCGGGTTCAGCGAATTGCCCGCGTCGTACAGGGCGTTGACCTTCAGGAGCTTCCATTCGCCGGTCAGCGTATCGACCACCACTTCGGATACCGACGCGCCGTAGGCGTAGTAGCCGAACGGATTGCCGGTCATGCTCTCGCGGTCCCAGCTCAGGCCCGGCGTGGCGTAGAAGCCGTCGGACCACAGCTGCACGCGGGCCAGGTAAGCCTTCTGCACCAGGTCCGGGAAGCTGACCATGGCCCCGCCGGCGTAGACCATGCCGTTGGCGAATGTCACGGCGGCAGGCTCGCAGGCATAGGTCTTGGCGGCGAACTCGCGCAGCCGGCGGTTCAGCGTGGCGGCGGCGTCCTGCGCGGCCTTGCCGTTCAAGTCTGCGCCGGTGGAGGCGGCCGTGGCCGAAGTGTTGGCGACCTTGCTGGTGTCGGTGGCGCTGGCGCGCACGCGTGCCAGTGGAATGCCCAGTTCGTGCGCCACCACCTGGCATACCTTGGTGTTGATGCCCTGGCCCATTTCGGTGCCGCCGTGGTTCACCAGCACCGAGCCGTCGGTGTAGATGTGCACCAGCGCGCCGGCCTGGTTGAAGTGAGTGACGTTGAAGGCGATGCCGAATTTCACCGGCGTGAGCGCCAGGCCTTTTTTCAGCACCGGGCTGCCGGCGTTGAATTCGCGGATGGCCTCGCGGCGGGCCCGGTATGCGCTGTCGTTCTCCAGCTGGTCCACCAGCTCGTGGATCACGTTGTCGACCACCTTCTGGCCGTACTGGGTATAGTTGCGGCCTTCCTCGTCGTTGCGGCCGTAGAAGTTGATCTTGCGGATGTCCAGCGCATCCTTGCCCAGGTTGCGCGCGATTTCATCGACGATGTATTCGATGGCGATGGCGCCCTGCGGGCCGCCGAAGCCGCGGAAGGCGGTGTTCGACTGCGTGTTGGTCTTGCCCGCCATGGCGCGGATGTCGCAGTCGCTCAGGTAATAGGTATTGTCGAAGTGGCAGATGGCGCGGGTGGCGACCGGCGCGGACAGGTCGGCCGAGAAGCCGGCGCGCGTCACCATCTCCACCTTGGCGGCGGTGATCCGGCCATTGTCGTCGTAGCCCATCTCGTACTCATAGTAGAAGCAGTGGCGCTTGCCGGTCACCATCATGTCGTCGTCGCGGTCGGCGCGCAGCTTGACCGGGCGCTTTAGCGCGTTGGCACACACTGCCGCGCAGGCGGCCCACAGCGCGGATTGCGATTCCTTGCCGCCGAAGGCGCCGCCCATGCGGCGGCATTCGATCACCACCGCGTGCGAAGCGACGTGCAGCGCATGCGCCACCACGTGCTGCATCTCGGTCGGGTGCTGGGTGGAGCAGTAGACGTGCATGCCGCCCGCTTCCTTCGGCAGCGCGTAGGAGATCTGGCCTTCCAGGTAGAACTGCTCCTGGCCGCCCACGTGCAGGGTGCCTTTCAGGATGTGCTTGGAGCGCTCGAAGGCCGCCTTGGCGTCGCCGCGCGTGAGGCGCATCGGCGGCACCACGAACGATTCCGCGTCGCGTGCCGCTTCCGGCGTCAGGATGGCTGGCAGCTCTTCGTACTGGATGTCGGCCTTGCGCGCGGCATGGCGCGCCTGGTCGTGGGTTTGCGCCACAACGATAAAGATGGGCTGGCCCACGTATTCAACCTTTTCCTCTGCCAGGATCGGATCGTCGTGGATAATCGGGCCGCAGTCATTGGTGCCGGGGATGTCTTTGTAGGTATAAACGGCCACCACGCCCGGCATGGCTTTCACCGGCTCCAGGTTGATGGACAGGATGCGCGCGTGCGCTTTCGGCGACAGGCCCAGCGCGGCATGCAGGGTGCCTTGCGCTTCTGGGATGTCGTCGGTGTAGGTGGCTTCGCCCAGCACGTGCAGGATGGCCGATTCATGCGGGTGGTTCTGGCCCACTTCGGCCCAGCCCTGGGCCGCGCCGATGGTCATGAACGCTTCGGATTTACTGTTCATGCTGCGTCCTTTTCCTTGAATGCAAACGCGTTGATCGAAGTGACCGGCAGCGCGCCGTCCGGGCGCGACTCCAGCCAGAAGCGGCGCAGCAGGTTCTGCGCGGTTTTCATGCGGTAGCTGGCGGTGGCGCGCATGTCGGTCAGCGGGGTGTAGTCCTGCGCCAGAGCGGCCATGCCGGCCTTCAGCGTCGCTTCATTCCATGGCTTGCCCTCGATGGCCGCTTCGGCCAGCGGGGCGCGCCTGGAGGTGGCGGCCATGCCGCCGTAGGCGATGTGCGCGTTGCGCACAATGCCGTCTTCCAGCGTGATGCAGTAGGCGGCGGCGACGGCGGAAATGTCCTGGTCGTAGCGCTTGGCCAGCTTGTAGGTGCGGAACTGCTGGTTCGCTTTCGGCAGCGGAATGCGCACCGCCTCCACGAATTCGCCCGGCTGCCAGTTCTTCTTCATGTAGTCCAGGTAGAAGTCCTGCAGCAGCATGCTGCGGCGGCCCTGCGAGCCGTTCAGCACGATCTCGGCGCCCAGCACGATCATCCATGGGGCGGAGTCGCCGATGGGCGAGCCGTTGGCGACGCTGCCGCCCAGGGTGCCGGTGCTGCGGATGGGCTGCGAGGCGAAGCGCTGCCACAGTTCGTGCAGCGACGCGTTCTTGTACAGGTCGCCCACCGAGCGGTAGGCATCGTCCAGCGACACGGCGGCGCCGATTTCCAGCATGCCGTCCACCATGCCCATCTGATGCAGCTCCTGTACCTGGCGCACGTAGATCACGTCGCCCAGGTTGCGCATCTGCTTGGTCACCCACAGGCCCACGTCGGTGGAACCGGCCAGGATGGTGGCGGTGGGCTTGGCGGCGCGCAGCTCGGCCAATTCGGCCAGGGTGCGCGGCGCATGGAAGGTCTGGCCGTCGTGGGTGTAGCTGAACATGGTGTTTCGTTGCAGGTCTTGCAGGGCGGCTACCAGGGCCTCCCGGTCGAAGCGCACCGGCGGCAGTTCGCCCATGCGGTGCGCCGCGTCGATAATGGGGCGGTAACCCGTGCAGCGGCACAGGTTACCGGACAGGGTCTCGTCGATTTGCTTACGGCACAGGGGCTCCGGCTGCGTTTCCTGCTTCAGGTACAAGCTCCACAAGGACATGGCGAAGCCGGGGGTGCAGAAGCCGCATTGCGAACCGTGGCATTCGACCAGCGCTTCCTGCACCGGGTGCAGGCTGCCGTCCTTCTGTTTCAGGTCCTCCACCGAGAACACGGCCTTGCCGTCCAGCGTAGGCAGGAACTGGATGCACGAGTTCACGTTGCGCATTTCCAGTTCACCGTTCACCAGCGAGCCGATGACGACGGTGCAGGCGCCGCAGTCGCCTTCGGCGCAGCCTTCCTTGGTTCCGGTGCAGTGCTGGTCTTCGCGCAGATGCTGAAGCAGCGTGCGGGTGGGGGATGCGGACGCAACTTCCTGCACGCGCCCCTGGTAGTAAAAACGAATCGGGTGAGACATGAACTACTCCTTCAACCAGCGATATAAATAGTCTTGAACAGGAACACGCCGGCGATGCCCCAGATCATGCCGCTGACTTCCTTGTGCTTACCGGTCAGCAGTTTCAGCGCGGCGTAGCTGATGAAGCCCAGCGCCAGGCCGTTGGCGATCGAATAGGTGAATGGCATCACCAGCGCGGTGATCACGGCGGGAATGCTTTCCGTGGTTTCGCTCCAGTTGATTTCGGCCAGTTCGCGCAGCATCAGGCAGGCCACGAAGAACAGGGCGGGGGCGGTGGCGTATGCCGGCACCACGCCGGCCAGCGGCGCGATGAACAGCGCAAGCAGGAACAGCACGGCCACGGTGACGGCGGTGAGGCCGGTGCGGCCCCCTGCCTGCACGCCGGCGGCGCTTTCGATGAAGGCGGTGGTGCTGGAGGTGCCCATCACGGAGCCGGCGATGATGGCGCCTGAGTCGGCCAGCAGGGCCTTGTTCATGGTCGGCGGCAGTTTGCCGTCCTTCATCAGGCCGGCGCGCTGCGCCACGCCCATCAGGGTGCCGGTGGCGTCGAACAGTTCAACCAGGAAGAACACCAGCACCACGTTCAGCAGGCCGTGCGAGATGGCGCCGATGATGTCGAGCTTGAAGACGGTCGGTTCGATCGACGGCGGCATGGACACCACGCCGTTGAAGTGGTTGCCGGCGAAGAAGAAGCTCAGCACCGTCACGGTCATGATGCCGATCAGCAGGGCGCCGGTCACTTTCAGGCGGTCCAGCGCGACGATGACGAGGAAGCCGATGATGGCCAGGATGGGCGCAGGCTCGTGCAGGTTGCCCATGGTGACGAAGGTGGCAGGGCTGGAGACGACGATGCCCGAATTCTTCAGCGAGATCAGCGCCAGGAACAAGCCCACGCCGGCCGGAATCGCGGTGCGCAGCGAAGCGGGGATGGCGTTCATGATCTTCTCGCGCACGCGCAGCAGGCTCACCACCAGGAAGCAGCAGCCGGAGATGAACACCGCGCCCAGCGCCGCCTCCCACGGGAAGCCCATGCCTTTCACGACGCCGTAGGCAAAGTAGGCGTTCAGGCCCATGCCGGGCGCCAGGCCGATAGGGAAGTTGGCGTACAGGCCCATGATCAGGGTGCCGATCGCCGCGGCCACGCAGGTGGCCACAAAGACCGCGTCCTTGGGCATGCCGGCGTCGCCGAGGATGGAGGGGTTGACGAAGATGATGTACGCCATCGTCAGGAAGGTGGTGAGGCCGGCCAGCACCTCGGTGCGAACGTTGCTGCCGTTCTCACTGAGCTTGAAATAGTTATCCAGGAAGTTCATGATGTTTGTCTCGTGTTTAGTTTTTATACGTCCGAAATTCCACTTCTTGCGAGTGGAAAAATATGACGTCCCGCGCTCTGGTTTTTGCGCT
This sequence comes from Massilia sp. Root418, assembly GCF_001425265.1. GTDB lineage: Bacteria > Pseudomonadota > Gammaproteobacteria > Burkholderiales > Burkholderiaceae_D > Rugamonas. The sequence goes on along the minus strand of NZ_LMEC01000026.1, from coordinate 134,009 downwards.
GCTTTCTTGTATCGTCGTCTATACGCTCCTTGTCAGCTTATTTGCTGGGGAATATGGGTTATCTGTTTTTCGGTATAGTCCGCATTGCTCCGGGCTGCCGCCCTGGGCCTGGCCTTGAAGTGGCGCAGGAAGTCGAGCAGGATGCGGGCGGCCACGTCGGCGTCGTCGGCGGTCATCGTCTCCAGCGGGTTGTGGGAGATGCCGCCATTGCCGCAGCGGGTGAAGAGCATGGCCACATCGGTAATGCGGGCCATCAGCATGGCGTCGTGGCCGGCGCCGGACGCGAGCTGGAATGCGGGCACGCCGGCCCGTTCGGCGGCGGCTGCAATCTGCTGCATGAGCCAGGGCGCGCAGGGCGCCGAGCTGGCTGAAACGGTACGTTCAACATTGACATCAATGTGGCGTCGTTGACACACTTTTTCGATGCGCGCCAGGATGTCGGCCACCGCCGCGTCGCGCGCGGCGTCGTTGGCGGCGCGGATGTCGAGCGAAAAGGTGCACGCGCCGGGAATTACATTGGTGGAGCCGCCCGGCACCTGCAGCTGGCCCACCGTGCCCACCAGGGCCGATTCCTGCGCGCCCGGCTGATGCGCGCCGCAGCGCTCTTCCACGTACAGCACGATCTCGGCGGCGGCTGCGGCGGCGTCCTTGCGCATGCCCATGGGCGTGGTGCCGGCGTGGCTGGCCACGCCCTTCAGCTCCACCAGGAAGCGGCTGCTGCCCGCGATGGACGTCACCACGCCCACCGGCAGCCCACGGTCAAGCAGCACCGGCCCCTGTTCTATATGCACCTCCACATATCCGAGCAGGTCGGCCGGGTCGCGCGCGATGGCGGCGATGGTGTTGACGTCCTGTCCCGCTTCGGCCAGCACGTCGCGCAGCAGCACGCCGTCGCGGTCGCGCAGGTTCAGCAGGGCAGGGTCGAACTGGCCGATCACCGCGCTGCTGCCCAGGAAGGTGCTTTTGAAGCGCACGCCTTCCTCTTCCGAGAAAGCGATCACTTCAAAGTGGAAGGGCAGCGTTTCGCCGCGTTCGTGCAGCTGCTTGACCACGGCGATGGCGGTGAGGATGCCCTGGCGGCCGTCGTACTTGCCGCCGTTGCGCACCGTGTCGTAGTGCGAGCCGGTGAGCAGGGTGCGCGCTTGCGGGTCGGTGGAGAGGTAGCGTCCCACCACGTTGCCCACGGCGTCGATGTGCGCGTGCATGCCCGCTTCGCGCATCCATTGCGCGATCTGCACCGCCGTGCTGCGGTGGGTTTGCGTCATGTAGGTGCAGGTCAGGCCCTGCGTGTCCTCGCTCAGCGCGCCGAGCTGCTCTGCCCAGGCCATGATGGATTGGCCCATGGCCGGTTCCAGCTGCAGCAGCGCGTTCAGGCGCATTTCGGCGATGCGGTTGATCTGGCGCAGCGCTTCGCGGGTTTCGTCTTCCACCTGGTTGCGCAGGCGGCGGCGGAAGGCGGCAATGATGGCCTGGCGCGTGAGTCCCTGGCCGTCCGGGCCCTTCACGGCAATGATGAAGGGGAAGGTGAACTTGTCGTTATAGGCGGCGTTCAGTTCCTGCAGCGCCGCGAATTCTTCCGGGCTGCACAGGTGCAGGCCGGCCTTGGACTGCTCGCCGGTGGACTCGGGCGTCAGTTCGCCCGTCACCGCAGCCTTGCCTGCCAGTTCCGGGTGGGCACGGATCAGGCCCAGCTGCTCGTCGCGCGTGGCCTCGGCCACCACCTTCTGCAAGGCCAGCTTGAGTGCGTCCACCGTGCGGAACGGGCGCTGCGCGGCGGCGCGCTGCGGGATCCACGGCGAATGTTCGTACAGGCCGTGCAGCGTTGCGCTGAAATCCAGCACGTCGCAGGTGTTCAGTTGCTTCAGAGTCGTCATTGTGCATTCGGGCCGCTGTCGGGGGCGGCCCGCTCCATGTTGGGTGATCTGGGAGGTGGCGATTTGATAATAGAGGTCCGGATGCCGGGACTTATATCGCGCTGCCGATAACGCCTATGCTGTGCGGCGGAACCTGGCGGGTTACGCGCTGCGCGCTAACCCGCCCTACGGCCCGCAGCGGTTCGTCCCTACTTCGCCAGCAGGCGCGCGGCCGTGCTGATCTGGGCGCGCAGCCATTTGTGCTCGGTGGCGTGGTGCGCGCGCTCGTGCCACAGCTGGTAGAAGCGCAGCGGCGGGAACTTCACCGGTACCTTGTACGACTTGAGGCCCAGCGTGTTCTCGTAAAAACTGGCGAACTGCTGGCCCGCCGTCAGCACCAGGTCGGTCTGCGCCACGATGTAGGGCAGCATGCGGAAATGCGCCGACTCCACCACGATGTTGCGCTCCATGTTCTGCTGCTCCAGGAAGGCATCGATGTTGCCGTGGTAGCCGGGCAGGATCAGCGCCGGCGCCGCGTGGGGCAAGGTCAGGTAGTCCTCGATGGTCATGCCGTCCTTCGGCGTGCGGCGCGCATAGGCGCTGTTGGCGCGCATCAGGCACACAATGGGATCGTCGAACAGCTTGGAGATGTGCAGATGGTGCGGCGGTTCGTCCCAGTTGGCCACCACCAGATCCAGTTCGCCATCCGACAGCAGGCGCACGTAGTCGGCGTCCGGCCCCAGCGCATGGATCACCAGGCGGCTCTTGGGCGACTCGCGCCGCACGCGCGCGATCACCTCGGTGAAGAACTGCGTGTTCATATAGTCCGGCGCGGCGATGTGGAAAGTGCGCGCCTCCTCCTGCGGCACAAAGGCCGTCTTGGGGCTGAACAGGCTTTCGGTTTCGTCCAGGATGCGCTTGGCCGGCTTCAGCAGGCTCTCGCCGTGCTGCGTCGGCACCATGCCGCGCCCGCCGCGCACCAGCAGCGGATCGCCCGTCAGCTCGCGCAGTTTGCGCAGCGAGGCGGAGATGGAGGGCTGCGGCTGGTTCAGTTTCAGTGCCACGCGCGAGACGTTTTTCTCGCACAGCAGCAGGTAAAGGATGCGGATCAGGTGGATGTCCAGGTGTTCTGGCAAGCGTGACATAACGGTCTCCCAAGGTTGGATATTTAAACTTATGCATAACAGAGTCGCACATCCGGGCCTGTAACAGCTATAACGCGAATCGTATGCAAGTTATATGTGCAGGCGCAGGATTCGCGCCCGCAAGCCCGCTATCGTTCCACCATCCCGGCGAGAGAGGAGACACTTTCCATGGCCGGGGGCAGGTTGATGGCCACAGGCCATCACGATCGTAGCGGCGGCAGGATAACGATCGTTCCGGAGGTGACAACCTCGCTCATCTGAAGTGCCCGCCAGAGGCAGATGAACAGACTAATTGGAAAATTCATGGAAGCTTTATTCGGATCGTATGGGGTGGAGTGGCTCAATCTCCTGGTACGCTGGCTGCATTTGATCACCGGCATAGCGTGGATTGGCGCTTCGTTTTACTTCGTCTGGCTGGACAACTCGATCCGGCCGCCCAAGCCCGGCAGCCCGCTGGCCAAGGCCGGCGTCTCGGGTGAACTGTGGGCCGTGCACGGCGGCGGTTTCTACAACCCGCAAAAATACCTGGTGGCGCCGGCGGAACTGCCGTCCGACCTGCACTGGTTCAAATGGGAAGCGTATGCGACCTGGCTGAGCGGCTTCGCGATGCTGTTCATCGTCTACTACTTCAACGCCTCGGCGATGATGATCGACAAAAACGTGGCCGACCTGTCGTCCCTGCAAGCCGTGGCCGTGGGCCTGGGCACGCTGGCCGGCGGCTGGATCGTCTACGACCTGCTGTGCAAGTCGCCGCTGGGCGAGAAGCCTGCCGTCCTGGGCTCCGTGCTGTTCGTGCTGATCGTCGCCGCGGCCTATGTGCTGACCCACACGCTGAGCGGCCGCGCCGCCTACATCCACGTCGGCGCCATGATCGGCACCATGATGGTGGGTAACGTGCTGTTCGTGATCATCCCCGGCCAGCGCAAGCTGGTGGAAGCGATGGAGAAGGGCCAGTCGCCCGACCCGATCTACGGCAAGCGCGCCAAGGTGCGCTCGGTGCACAACAACTACTTCACGCTGCCTGTGCTGCTGATCATGATCAGCAACCACTACGCCATGACCTACAGCCACGCCTACAGCTGGCTGATCCTGGGCGCCATCATGGCTGCCGGTGTGCTGATCCGCCACTTCTTCAACCTGCGCCATGCCGGCCGCGTCTCGCTGGGCTTCCCGGTTGCCGGCGTGATCCTGCTGGTGGCTGTGGCGATTGCGATCGCTCCTGCACCGCGCAAGGCAGTTGCAGCGCAGCCGGTAGCGGCAGCGGACGGCCACGGCCACGGCGATGCCGCCGCCGCGCCTACCGCAGCCGACATCGCGCGCTCCGGCCATGACATCGGCGCCGTGCAGCAAGTGGTGACCGCGCGCTGTGCGTCGTGCCACTCGGCCCAGCCTACCCAGGCCGGTTTCGCATCGGCCCCTGGCGGCGTGATGCTCGATACGCCTGAGCAGACCAAGCAGCACGCAGCCAAGATCTACCAGCGCGCCGTGCAGAACAAGGACATGCCGCTGGCGAACATGACGCAAATGACCGACTCCGAGCGCCAGATGATCGGCACCTGGTTCGAGTCCGGCGCGAACTGACCCGCACCCATGAAGGAATGACTATGACTACCGAAACTACCGTTACTATCGACGGCTTCAACCTTACTGCGGAACAGGTGATCGCCGTGGCGCGCGCGCCGCATGCCAAAGTGGAACTGGCCGCATCGTCGCGCGCTGCGCTCAAGGAAAGCCGCGACTACATCGAATCCACCTGGATGCACGATGAAGCGCCGATGATGTACAGCTTTAACACCGGCGTGGGCCTGCTGAAGGACACCCGCATCAAGGTCGAACACATTGAACTGTTCCAGACGCAGCTGATCATGGCGCACAGCGGCGGCATCGGCGAACCGTTCTCGGAAGAGGTGAGCCGCGCCACCATGCTGCTGCGCGCGAACGCCTTTGCCTCCAACTACTCGGCGCCGCGCGTGGAAGTGGTGGACCGGCTGCTGGCCTTCATCAACGCCGGCATCCATCCGATCATGCCGCAGAAGGGCTCCGTCGGCGCGTCCGGCGACCTGGCGCCGCTGGCCTACCTGGCGGCGGCCATCGCCGGCTTCGACGAAGCGGAGGTGATGTACGACGGCAAACGCATGCCGGCGCCAGAGGCCATCACCAAGGCTGAAATCGGCCCGGTGAAATTCGACCTGAAAGCCAAGGATGCATCGGCCCTGATCAATGGCTGCACCGCCTCGCTGGCCGTGGCCGTGCTTGCCACGGACGACGCGCGCAACCTGCTGACCGACGCCTGCCTGGCGCTCGGCCTGACGCTGGAAGCGATGCGCGCCGAAATGGCCGCGTTCGACCCGCGCATCCAACTGGCGCGCCCGCACCCGGGCCAGATCAAGACCGCCAAGGTGGTGCGCAAGCTGCTCAAGGGATCCACCCGCACCACGCACGAAGCGCGCGCCGTGCAGTTCCCGGACGAGCTGCGCCGCACCGACATCCCATACACGGCCCGCATCCAGGACGTGTACTCGCTGCGCTGCACGCCGCAAGTGTACGGCCCGGTGTTCGACGCGCTGGACTACATCGACACCATCGTGCGGAACGAGATCAACTCGGCCACCGACAACCCGCTCATCTTCGGCAAGGACGGCGGCGGTTTCGAGATCATCTCGGGCGGTAATTTCCACGGGCAGTACCTGGCGCAGGCCATGGACCTGCTGGCCATGGCCATCACGGACCTGGGCTCGATCTGCGAGCGCCGCGTGGCGCGCCTGATCGATCCGACCCTGTCGTGGGGCTTGCCGCGCAACCTGATGAGCGGCATCCGCGGCGTGAACACCGGCTACCCGGTGGTGCAATGCTCGCTGAGTTCACTGGTGATGGAAAACCGCACCCTGAGCATGCCGGGCAGCGTGGACAGTATCCCGTCCAAGGGCAACAGCGAAGACCACATCTCCAATTCGACGTGGTGCGCGCGCAAGGCCGCGACGGTGGTGCAGAACACCCAGTACATCATCGGCGTGGAAATGCTGCTGGCCGCGCAAGCGCTGACCATGACGGAAGACCTGCTGCCGGGCTTCAAGCTGGGCGAAGGCACGCAAGCCGCGTACGACGAGATCCGCAAGCAGATCCCGGCGTGCCTGGACGGCGACCGCTGGTTCCACAATGACATCCAGGTCGCCCACTCCTTCGTCACCAGCGGTTCGGTGCGCGGCGCCGTGGTCAGCAAGATCGGCGAGTTCGTCTAAGCCGCAATACGGCAATACGGTAAAACGGTAAAACGGTAAAACGGCAATACCGTAGGGCGGGTTAGGTCAGGGCGCAGCCCTGGCCGTAACCCGCCGTTCCCCCGCAGCCCGCAGCTGCGCCATGACTGCGGCCAGGTCGACGATACGTCCGGCCCGCACCGCATTCACCACCTCCAGCGCCGCCTTCACGGCGGCCGCTGCGATCCTCTCCATCCTGTACGGCAGCACCAGGCGATACCGACCCGGCATGCGCGGCAGCGCGCCGACAAAGCCCACCGTCACCTCGCTGCCCGCGAGGCGCTGCAATTCCAGCGTCACCGCCTGGATCAGGCGCGCCAACTGAAAATGTCCGGCGGGTGCCGCATCGGCATCCACCGGCCCTATGACATTGATCAGCCGCTCCAGGCGCGGCAAATTTCCCAGCACGCCCTTCAGCTTCGCAGCGGTCGAGCGCACGTCGGCCGGAGAGGCGGCAGCGTCGTCCAGTTCAAGTATGCTGAGCAGGCAAGGGCGGTTGGAGTAACGGTTTTGACCGGAGATAAAGCGTTGATCGATGATTTTCATGCATAAACCTTGGAAACTGAAGCAGGCCACATTATGCAAACGCGCACCGCAGTGCCCCATCGGCGCACCCCCTGCCTCCGTGTAAGAGCAGACTGACAAGCGAGGTTGTGGCAATATTGGTTTTCCTTTAACGCCGATTGCTCTCCATGCGACTCGCCGCCGCTATTCTCCTGCTCTGCCAAGCCCCCGCATTCGCGCAGATAAACTGCAACGCGCTGGACGAACGCCTGAACGAGATGGCGAGCGAGGACCAGCGCGTACGCATAGAACACCAGAAGCTGTCCGCTGATGCGAGCGCCACGCGCGACCGGCAGGAAGCCTCCAACCAGCGCTGGGGCCGGATCGACCGCGCCAACACCGCTGCGTTAAAGGAGATACTGGCGGCGTGCGGCTGGCCGCAGGGAGAGCAGGCCAGCCATCACGCCTGGCTGCTTGCGCAGCATGCGGACAAAGACCCGGCATTTCAGAAAACTGCGAAGGACTTGCTGGAAGCGGCGGTCAAGAAAGGCGCAGCTGCGCCGCGCGACCTGGCCTATCTGGCCGACCGCATCGCTGTAGCGGAAGGCAGGCTGCAAGAGTACGGCACACAGTTCACCATGCCCGACCGGTGCACGCTCGCCATACTGCCGGTTGACAGCCGGGACCAGGTCAACCGCCGGCGGCGGGCCGTGGGCCTGCAGAGTATCGAAGAGTACGAGGCGGAAGGCCGCAAACGCCTCATTCCGGCGGATTGCCCAGCGCCCTGACGCGGGCGGCCCCGGTGCTTCCGGTTCAGGCGCGCGGCGGCCGCGTCATGAGCTAGTAATCCGCGCCGGTGACCGGCTCGTGGTACTTCGCTGCCACCTCGTAGCCCTGGCCCCGGTAGAAGGGCAGGCTGCGCCCGTTAAACGTTTCAAGGAAGCTGACGGCGCCCGCGCGGTCGGCTGCTGCGAGACCGTGCGAGAGCAAGCGCGAGCCCAGGCCACCGCTTTGCGCATCCGGCCGGATGCCGGCAATCGACAGATACCAGGCGGACGACAGGCCGTGCGGCGCCAGGTTGGCTTCCATATTGGCGACGATGGCCTGGAAGTTGGCGTAGCCCTGTTCTCCCAGCAGCACGGCCAGCTCCCGCTCGCGCGCAGCGTAGGCGTCCGCTTTGCGCGCCGCGTCGCCAGGCACGCTCCAGATGGCGGCGCCGCTGCCTTCTTCGTCCGCCAGGTCGACGCGGCCGGCCTGCTCGCCCTCGATCAGCGCCAGCTCAACGTAGCGCGGCAGCAGCTGTTTCACGCCGCCGGCAACGCAGACCGTCACGTAAAAAGGATCATCGGCCAGCGCTTCGGCCACGGCGGCGCCGTACAAGGCGCGTCGGATATCAGTCAGCATTTCTCGTATTTCCAGTTGCGGGACTTGCCTTCGGCGATCCATTCTACCGCCTGTTCCAGGCGGCGCAGGCGTGTCGCTTCGGTCTTGGCTTCCTCCATCCACTCCACGTAGTCGCGCTTCTTGCTGGTGGTGAAGGCGTTGAAATGGTCGAGCGCAGGCTGGCGCTGCGCCAGCGCTGCTGTCAGATAGTCCGGCACCGCCAGCTCGCGCGGCACGGCAGGCCTGGCGCGCGCCGGGGCCTTTACGCCCTCGTCGTTCAGCTTCATCGCCTTCCTGATGTAGGACTCCAGCGTCTTTTTCGGCGGCAGGTCCTTGATGGACGTGATCCGGCCGAACTGCCCCATGGCCTCCTTTGTCTTCGTGTCCGCCGCCGCGATCAGCAGCTCGGCCTTCCAGAAGCCGAAAGTGCAGTGCCCCTTGAACGACGCCATGCTGCACAACATGCCGTTGTACTGGAAATGCGGGAAGCTCCACTTCATGGTCTCATCCACATCCGGGCAAGCCGCATGCACGATGGCGCGCAAATGCTCCAGGATGGGCTGCGCGAATTCAGGGGATTTGGCGATATAGGCGTCTATGCGCGGGTCCAGGGTGGGCATGGCGGCTCTCGGTGACTTTCGGTAAGAGCAATATAACCAAGCGTGCGGAGGTAGTCCAGCCCTGGCGGTGCCGTTGGCCAAGCCGGCCCCGCAGGGCCGGCTGGATTGTTGCGGACAAGGTCAGAAGTGATACTCGGCGCGGATCATCGGGGTCTTCGCCGTGGCGCCCGGCACGCTGTGCGGGGTGCCGAACTTGTTGCGCCAGTATTGGTACTCCAGGCCCACGCGCAGCGTGTTCGGCTTCAGGCCGGCGGCGCCGCTCAGGTCATACATCACTTGCGCGTCGAAGTTGATTTCCGGCGCGGTGGGACCGCCGAACTCGTTCTTGCCCTTGTGGCCGATCCAGTTGGTGTAGCCCTCGAACGAGAAGCCCGATTTGCCCAGCGGGATACCCCACGATGCGTTCACCATGGCGTGCGTGTCGTAGCTGTAGCGGCTTTTCACGCCCAGCGGGTGGTTGCTTTCCCAGACCGCCAGCAAGCTCACGTTCAGGAAGCCCGGCACGTCCAGCATCAGCGTCGGACCGGCGACGACCATGTGCTTCTTGGAGTCGTAGCTGTGGTCGTTCTTGGTGTTCCAGTCAAAGCCGGCGGTCAGGCCCAGGCCGCGCACCGGGCCGTACTGGAAGTTCTTGCCGCTCACCTTGCCCAGGTCCAGCGTGTGGCGGTACAGCACATAGGCTTCCTGCGCGTTGGCGTCGTCGCCATCCGAGTTCAGGAAGTCCACGTTGAAGTAATTGCTGCCGTACTTGTAGCCGCTGGCGTGGGTCACGTTCAGGATGTGCTTTTCCAGGTCCTTGGTGTTGTACGGTTCGGCGAAGCGGGTGCCATAGCGGTAGCCGATCGACGTGTCGCTCCAGTCGGCGGCGCTGGCTTGCTGCATGCCCGTGGCGAAGGCCAGGACGGCCACTGCGCCGGCGGCGCCTACTCGAAATGCGTTCATATTGCGTCTCCCTCTTTTATTGTAATGGAGGCCCGATTATGTCCGCCGGGGTCATGGTTGTTATCCACGCCCGCGTATATCTGCCAGTACTGTGCCGTATATGATTTTCATACAGGAGTTCCTGTTTTAACCCTATAAAGAAAGCGAGACACTATGGGCAAGCTGAGTACACACGTTTTGGACATCACGCAGGGCAAGCCTGGCGCAGGCGTACAGGTCAAGCTGTACCGCGTGGACGGCGGCGAGAAAGTGTTGTTAAAGGCAGACACCACCAACCAGGACGGCCGCTGCGAACAGCCTTTGCTGTTCGGTGACGAAGTCCAGATCGGCAAGTACGAACTGGTGTTCGGCGCCGGCGACTACTTCGCCGCGCAAGGCGTGACAATGCCGACCCCGCGCTTCATCGATGAAGTGGTGATCGCCTTCGGCATCGCCGATCCGGGCCAGAACTATCACGTGCCTATCGTGGTGTCGCCCTGGGCCTACTCCACGTATCGCGGTAGCTAAGGCACATCAAAGCACGACGTCTCCAGCTGTTGCAGGGCTGGGGACACGCTGGCGATGGCGGCCTTCAAGGCGGACAAGGACTGGAAAACCAGCGCATCCGCCGTCACGGTCTGGCGCATTGCCTCGCGCGTGCCGCCCATGGCGGCCGGCTTGCGGCGCGCCGGCCAGTCTACGCCGTACACGTCAGGCTTCAGCACCGGCGGCGCAGTAGAGGCCAGCGCCACGTAGCTTGCGCCGGCGTTGCGCGCCAGCTGCACCACCTCGCGGCTGCTCGCGCCGTCCACGATGGCATCTTCCACCAGCAGCAGGCGCTTGCCTTTGAACTCCGCCGCGATGGCGTTCAGCCGCTGGCTCACCGCGCGCCTGGCGGCGCCCGCCGGGAGGTCGAAGCTGCGGCCGGGGTAGCGGTTCTGGATGAAGCCTTCGCGGTAGTCGATGCCAAGCCTGAGCGCCAGCTGGATGGCGGCGGGGCGCGCGATGTCATCCACCGGCATCACCACGTCGATGCCGGCGGTATCGAGCTCGCTGCGCACCTGCTCGGCCAGCAGCTCGCCCAGCTTCAGGCGCGCGGCATAGACCGAGGCGCCGTCGATGATGGAGTCCGGCCTTGCCAGGCTGACGAACTCGAACGCGCTTGGGCGGGAGGCAGGGAGGGGCGCAGCCGCATGCAAAGCGGCCGGCAACCGGCTCGAAGCCAGTGCACCCGCCATGCCGATGAAAATCGCCTCGCCCGGCGCGACGTCGCGCAGCAAGCCAAAGCCCATGCCGTCCAGCGCCACCGATTCGCTGGCCGCCATGTACTCGTCGCCGTTTGGCGCGCTGCGCACGCCGATGCACAGCGGCCGCACGCCTTCGGGATCGCGGAAGGCGAGCAGGCCCTGGCCGGCGATCTGCGCCACGGCCGCGTACGAACCCCGGACCCGCGCCTGCAGCGCCGCCACGGCGGCGAACAGCGCCCCGGCAGAGAAGCCGGCGCCTTTGCTGGCCGCGTGCAGCTCATGGGCCAGCACGTTGAGCAGCACCTCCGCATCGGACGCTGTGTTCATGTGCCGCCGGCCCGCCACGGACAGCTCCGCGCGCAAGGCGTCGCCATTGCTCAGCCAACCGTTGTGCGCCAGCGTGATGCCGAACGGCGCGTTCACATAGAAGGGCTGCGCCTCCTCGTCGCATGAAGGGCCGTATGCCGCGCAGCTGCAATGGCCGATGCCAGCGTTGCCGCGCAGGGAACGCATGTTCCGGGTGCGAAAGGCATCCGTTACCAGGCCGTTCGCCTTGTGCATGGCGAACACGCCCTCGTTGTCGGTAGCGATGCCGGCGGCCTGCTGGCCGCGATGCTGCAGCAGGAGCAGCGCATCGTAGATGGTTTGGTTTGCAGGGGCGTGCGCAAGCACGCCGACGATGCCACACATGGTCGGACTCCTCGAAAATACAGGCGAGACAGTACCGCGCCACGCCGCCGTGCGGGCGGGCGCCGCATGCATAGCGCCCATATCGGGGGCGATATGAATCCGCGCATACCGGGTGATAGCCTCTCATGGCATGTGGTCAGAGTTCGTCTAGCCCTGCCGCCATCCTCCAACTATCAACACAATCATGAACAACAACGAGACAACGCTCAAGGCCTTCCGCGCCAGCATCCTGCACTTCACCGCCGACCCCGCGCTCAGCGACAAGGCCTATAACTGGCACGAAGACGGCCTGCTGGTCATCGACAACGGCCGCGTGCAAGCCGCTGGCGATTACGACCAGCTCAAGAACACGCTGCCGCTGGGCACCCAGGTGCGCGACTACCGCGGCAAGATCATCATGCCGGGCTTCATCGATACCCACATCCACTACCCGCAGACCGACATGATCGCCTCGCCCGCGCCCGGCCTGCTGCCCTGGCTCGACACCTACACCTTCCCGACCGAGCGCCAGTTCAAGGACCCGGCGCACGCGCGCGGCGTCGCTGACTTCTTCCTGGACGAGCTGCTGCGCTGCGGCACCACCACCGCCATGGTCTACTGCACCGTGCATCCCGAATCGGTGGATGCCTTCTTCGGCGCCAGCGAGCAGCGCAACCTGCGCATGGCCGCCGGCAAGGTGATGATGGACCGGAACTGCCCGGACTTCCTGCAGGACACCGCCGAAAGCGGCGCGCGCGACAGCGAAGAGCTGATCAAGCGCTGGCACAACAAGGGCCGCAACATGTACGCGCTCACGCCTCGCTTCGCTCCCACTTCTACCGAAGCGCAGCTGCAGCTGGCGGGCGAACTGGCGCAAGCCTACCCGGACACCTTCGTGCAGACCCACGTGGCCGAGAACACCGACGAAGTGGCCTGGGTCCAGTCCCTGTTCCCGAAGGCGCGCAGCTACCTGGACGTGTATGACAAATACGGCATGCTGCGTCCGCGCTCCATGTACGCGCACTGCATCTGGCTGGACAACGAAGACCGCGCCCGCATGGCAGCCACCGGCGCCGCCGTCTCCATGTGCGCCACTTCCAACCTGTTCCTGGGCAGCGGCCTGTTCGACTTCGCCGGCGCGGACAAGGCCAAGGTCGCGCTGTCGCTGGCCACCGACGTGGGCGGCGGCACCTCCTTCTCCATGCTGCAGACGATGAACGAGACCTACAAGGTAGCGCGCATGGGCGGCACCTACATGCCGGCGCTGCGCATGTTCTACCTGGCCACGCTGGGCGGCGCGCGCAGCATGCAACTGGAAGGCACGATCGGCAACTTCGTTGCCGGCGCCGAGGCCGACTTCATCGTGCTCGATCCGAAAGCCACGCCGCTGCTGGAGCGCCGCAGCACGCGCACCAACAGCCTGGAAGAGCTGCTGTTCGCGCTGGCCCTGCTCGGCGACGACCGCGCCATCAGCGCCACCTACGCCGCAGGCAAGCAAGTCCACCAGCGCGGCGAATAAAGAAAGCCGGCGCAAGCCGGCTTTCCTGAAAAATGGGGTCAGGGTTAATTATTTTTGCAACTAGTTGCAAAAATAATTAACCCTGACCCCATTTTAGGTTCTTACTGTGGCCAGATTTCAGCCAGGCGCAGCAGGTTGGTGGTGCCGGGCTGGCCGAACGGGGTGCCGGCGGCGATGGCGATCTGGTCGCCGGTCTTGACGAAGCCTTCGCGCAGCGCGGTGCGGCATGCCGCGGCCACCATTTCGTCCACGCTGTGCACGTCGGCGCTGACCGTGCTGTGCACGCCCCAGGCCAGCGCCAGGCGGCGCGCCGTGTCGCGGTTCGGGGTGATGCTCACGATGGGCGCGGCGGGCCGCTCGCGTGCGGCGCGCAGGCTGCTGTGGCCGGACGTGGTGTAGGTGACCGTGGCGACCGCGCCCATGATCTGGGTCACGTCGCGCAGCGCGGCGCAGATGGCGTCGCCCTTGGTGGCCAGCGGCGCTTCGTGCTGGGCGTCGATCAGGGCCTGGTAGTAGGGATCGCGCTCGACTTCGCAGATGATGCGGTTCATGATGGCGACCGCCTGCACCGGATAGGCGCCGCTGGCCGATTCGGCCGACAGCATTACCGCGTCCGCGCCTTCATACACGGCGTTGGCTACGTCGGACGCTTCGGCGCGCGTGGGCACGGGGGCGCTGACCATGGATTCGAGCATCTGCGTGGCCACCACCACCGGCTTGCCGTGCTTGCGGCACATGCGCACGATGCGCTTTTGCACGCCGGGCACGCGCTCGGGCGGCAGTTCCACGCCCAGGTCGCCGCGCGCCACCATCACCGCGTCCGAGGCGACGACGATTTCTTCCAGCCGGTCCAGCGCGGCCGGCTTTTCCAGCTTGGACAGCACGCCGGCGCGGCCGTTGACGATGGCTTGCGCTTCCTTCACGTCTTCCGGGCGCTGCACGAAGGACAGCGCGATCCAGTCCACGCCCAGTTCGAGCGCGAATTCCAGGTCCTGCCTGTCCTTGACGGTCAGCGCGGGGATCGGCAGCACGGCGTCCGGGACGTTCACGCCCTTGCGGTCGGACAGCACGCCGCTGTTGACCACGCGGGTGCGGATGGCCGTGGCGTCGCTGGCCAGCACTTCCAGGCGGATCTTGCCGTCGTCGAGCAGCAGCGACTGGCCGGCGGTGACGGCGGCGAACAGTTCGGGATGCGGCAGGCATACGCGCGTGGCGTCGCCCTGGTCCGGGTTCTGGTCGAGCACGAATTCGGCGCCGGCCTGTACGTTCACCTTGCCGCCGCTGAACTGGCCAATGCGCAGCTTGGGGCCTTGCAGGTCGGCCAGGATGGCGATCGGCCGGCCCAGTTCCTGTTCGATGTCGCGCACGATGCCGTGGCGGCGCTGGTGGTCGGCGTGGCTGCCGTGGCTGAAGTTGAAGCGGAATACGTCCGCACCGGCTTCGAACAGCGCCTTGATGGTGCTGCGTTCGGAGCTGGCTGGGCCCAGGGTGGCCACTATTTTGGCTTTGCGTTCACGGCGCATGGTTGGTCTCTTTTATTGTGGGTACTACAGAATGAGGATGGCGCGGAAGTCGTTCACGTTGGTGCGCGTCGGGCCGCTCACCACCAGGTCGTCCAGCGCGCTGAAGAAGCTGTAGGCGTCGTTGTTGGCCAGCAGGGCCTTGCCGCTCACGCCCATGGCTTCGGCGCGCGCCAGCGTGCCCGGGGCGTACAGCGCGCCGGCGTTGTCTTCGGAGCCGTCGATGCCGTCGGTGTCGCAGGCGATGGCGTGCACGCCGGGCGCCGCTTCCAGTGCCAGCGCGAGGCTGAGCAGGAACTCCACGTTGCGCCCGCCGCGGCCGTTGCCGCGCACGGTGACGGTGGTTTCGCCGCCGGACAGGATGACGCAGGGCCGCTGGAAGGGCTGGCCGCGCGCAATCACCTGGCGCGCCAGCGCGGCGTGCATCAGGCCGATGTCGCGCGCTTCGCCTTCGATGCCGTCGGACAGGATGTAGGGGGTGATGCCGGCGTCGCGCGCCTTGTCGGCGGCCGCTTCCAGCGCGTCCTGCGCGGTGGCGATCACGTAGTGGCTGTTGCGTTCGAAGCGCGGGTCGCCCGGTTTCGGCGTTTCGCTGGCGGGCGATTCCAGGTGGGCATGCACGCTTTGCGGGATGTCGATCTTGTACTTGCGCAGGATGGCGAGGGCTTCGGTGCTGGTGGTGGCGTCCTGCAGCGTGGGACCGCTGGCGATCACGCGCGGGTCGTCGCCCGGCACGTCGGAGATCAGCAGGGTGACCACGCGCGCCTTGCCGCAGGCCAGCGCCAGGCGGCCGCCCTTGATGGCGGACAGGTGCTTGCGCACGCAGTTCATTTCGCCGATGGTGGCGCCGCTGCGCAGCAGGGCTTTGTTGAGGGCTTGTTTCTCGGCCAGTGTGATGCCTTCGGCGGGCAGGGCGAGCAAGGCGGAACCGCCGCCGGAGATCAGGCACAGCACCAGGTCGTTTTCGGTGAGGCCCTGGACCATGTCGAGCATGCGCGCGGCGGCCTTCTGGCCGGCTTCGTCGGGCACGGGGTGGGAGGCTTCGACCACTTCGATCTGTTCGGTCCTGGCGCCGTGGCCGTAGCGGGTGACCACCAGGCCGGACAAGGGGCCGTTCCAGTTGCGCTCCACCGCTTCGGCCATCGCCGCCGCGCCTTTGCCTGCGCCGATGACGAGGGTTTTGCCGTTGACGGGGGGCTGCGGCAGGAATTCCGACAGCAGCGTGCGCGGGTGGACGGCGCTGACGGCGGCGTTGTACAGGTCGAGCAAGAACTGGCGAGGGTCTGGAACGGACATGATGGGGGCTTCTTTCTTCGTTGATTCTGTTTCGGGCGGAGCTGGCGGGTTACGCGCTGTGCGCTAACCCGCCCTACAGTATGTCGGTCTGGTAGGGCGGGTTAGGCCGCAGGCCGTAACCCGCCATTGCATCAACCCTGCGCGATCTTATGGTTGGACATCAGCTCGATGGCCTGGCACAGCGCAGAGTGGTCCAGGCCCGACAGGCCGTTGGCGGCGCAGGCGTTCATCAGTTCCTGGGTGTTGGCGGTGTTGGGCAGCGATACGCCCAGCTGCTTGGCGCCTTGCAGGGCCAGGTTCAGGTCTTTCTGGTGCAGCTGGATGCGGAAGCCCGGATTGAACGCGCGCTTGACCATGCGCTCGCCGTGCACTTCCAGGATGCGCGAGGAGGCGAAGCCGCCCATCAGCGCTTCGCGCACCTTGGCCGGGTCGGCCCCGGCCTTGGAGGCGAACAGCAGCGCTTCGGCCACGGCCTGGATGTTCAGCGCCACGATGATCTGGTTGGCCACCTTGGTGGTCTGGCCGTCGCCGTTGCCGCCGACCAGGGTGATGTTCTTGCCCATCAGGTCGAACAGCGGCTTGACGGTGTCGAACGCTTCGGCCGGGCCGCCCACCATGATGGTCAGCGAGGCCGCCTTGGCGCCCACTTCGCCGCCGGACACCGGCGCGTCCAGGTAGGCGCAGCTTTTCTTGTTGATTTTCTTGGCGAATTCCTTGGTGGCGATGGGCGAGATGGAGCTCATGTCGACCACGATCTTGCCGGCCGTGAGGCCTGCTGCCACGCCGTTTTCGGCAAACAGCGCTTCCTCCACGTGCGGGGTGTCCGGCACCATCAGGAAGATGATGTCGGCGCGCTTGGCCACTTCGGCGGCCGAGGTGCACACGGTGGCGCCGCCGTCGATCAGGTTGGCCGGCGGGTTTTTGATGTCGTGCAGGTAGAGCTTGTGGCCGCCGGCTTGCAGGTGGCCGGCCATAGGGGCACCCATGATGCCCAGTCCGATGAATCCGAGGTTTGCCATGCTATGTTCTCCTAGTGGTTTTTAAAATTACGCGGCCAGCTTTTCAATCCAGCCCAGGCCTTCTTGGGTGCCGTTTTGCGGCTTGTATTCGCAGCCCACCCAGCCGTCGTAGCCGATCTGGTCCAGGTAGTTCAGCAGGTAGCGATAGTTGATCTCGCCCGTGCCCGGCTCGAAGCGGCCCGGATTATCGGCCAGCTGGATGTGCTTGATGACGGACTGGTTGGCCTTGATGGTGTTGGCCAGTTCGCCTTCCATGCGCTGCATGTGGTAGATGTCGTACTGCAGGAACAGGTTGTCCGAACCGACCGCTTCGATCAGCTCCAGGCCCTGGCGGGTGCCGGACAGGAAAAAGCCCGGAATATCGAAGGTGTTGATCGGCTCGATCAGCAGCGGGATGCCAGCCTTCTTCAGCGCGGCGGCCGCGAACTTCAGGTTTTTCACCAGCGTGTCCTGCGCCTTGGCGCGTTCCACATTGGGCGGCAGGATGCCGACCAGGCAGTTGATGCGCTTGGTGCCCAATGCCTTGGCGTAGCGCAGCGCGTTTTCCACGCCTTGCTCGAACTCGGCCACGCGGTCCGGATGGCAGGCGATGCCGCGTTCGCCGCTGGCCCACTGGCCGGCCGGCAGATTGTGCAGCACCATCTCCAGCTGGAATTGGTGCAGTTTCTCGGACAGCTGTTCCGGCTCGAAGTCGTACGGGAACAGGAACTCCACGCCCTTGAAGCCGGCGCGCGAGGCGGCGCCGAAGCGGTCCAGGAAGTGCAGTTCGTTGAACAGCATGGTGAGGTTGGCGGCGAATTTTGGCATGGTCTACTCCTTACGCGACATCGAGGATGTCGTTGAATTCATTGATGGCGTTGATCTCGGTGCCCATGGCGATGTTGGTCACGCGCTCCAGGATGATTTCCACCACCACCGGCACGCTGAACTGCGCCATCAGCTCGCGGGCTTTCTCGAAGGCCGGGATGATGTCGTCCGGCTTGTGCACGCGGATGGCCTTGCAGCCCAGGCCTTCCACCACGGCTACGTGGTCCACGCCGTAGCCGTTCAGTTCCGGCGCGTTCACGTTCTCGAAGGCCAGCTGCACGCAGAAGTCCATGTCGAAGCCGCGCTGCGACTGGCGGATCAGGCCCAGGTAGCTGTTATTCACCAGCACGTGGATGTAGGGCAGCTTGAATTGCGCGCCCACGGCCAGTTCTTCGATCAGGAACTGGAAGTCGTAGTCGCCCGAAATCGCCACGATGTCGCTGGTGGGATCGGAAGCCCGCACACCCAGCGCGGCGGGAATGGTCCAGCCCAGCGGGCCGGCCTGGCCGCAGTTGATCCAGTTGCGCGGCTGGTACACGTGCAGGAACTGCGCCGCGGCGATCTGCGACAGGCCGATGGCGGACACGTAGCGGGTGTTGCGGCCGAAGTAGTTGTTCATTTCTTCGTACACGCGCAGCGGCTTGACCGGCACTTCGTCGTAGTGGGTCTTGCGCAGCATGGTGCGCTTGCGTTCCTGGCACTGGTGTACCCAGCCGGTACGGTCTTTCAGCTTGCCGGCGGCCTTCCATTCCTTGGCCACTTCCACCAGCAGTTCCAGCGCGTAGCCGGCGTCGGACACGATGCCCAGGTCCGGACCGAACACGCGGCCGATCTGGGTCGGTTCGATGTCGACGTGAACGAAGGTGCGGTCGGCAGTAAACACGTCCACCGAGCCGGTGTGGCGGTTGGCCCAGCGGTTGCCGATGCCGATCATGAAGTCCGACGCCAGCACGGTGGCGTTGCCGTAGCGGTGCGACGTTTGCAGGCCGGCCATGCCTGCCATCAGCGGGTGGTCGTCGGGGATGGTGCCCCAGCCCATCAGGGTGGGAATGACAGGCACGTTGACGATTTCGGCGAACTCCTGCAGCAGCGCGGAAGCGTTGGCGTTGATGATGCCGCCGCCGGCGGTGATCAAAGGCTTGTCGGCGTCGTTCAGCATGCCCAGCGCTTTTTCGATCTGGGCGCGCGAGGCGCGCGGCTTGTACACTTCCATCGGCGTGTAGGTCTCGGGATCGAACTCGATCTGCGCCATCATCACGTCGAACGGCAGGTCGATCAGCACCGGGCCCGGACGGCCGGAGCGCATCAGGTGGAAGGCTTGCTGGAACACGCGCGGCACCTGGGCCGGCTCCAGCACGGTGGTGGCCATCTTGGTCACCGGCTTGGCGATGGCCGAAATGTCCACCGCCTGGAAGTCTTCCTTGTGCATGCGGGCGCGCGGCGCCTGGCCGGTGATGCACAGGATGGGAATCGAGTCCGCCTGGGCCGAGTACAGGCCGGTGATCATGTCGGTGCCGGCGGGGCCGGAGGTGCCGATGCACACGCCGATATTGCCGGCGGCGGCGCGGGTGTATCCTTCAGCCATGTGCGAGGCGCCTTCCACGTGACGGCCCAGGATGTGCTTGATGCTGCCGTTCTTTTTCAGCGCAGCGTACAGCGGGTTGATGGCCGCGCCCGGTACGCCGAATGCGACCGAAATGCCTTCCTTTTGCATTACGTGGACCGCCGCTTCGGCTGCCGTCATCTTTGCCATGGTGTTCTCCTGTGTTGTTTGTAGATGCGAGTGCAAATACCGTTGTTGATGTTTTGTATGCTATAGGCGATCTCACCGCTTGATAAGACAACAAAATATCGGTTTATTCGATACCCTGAGTATGGAATAATGTCCGGATGGATAAACTCAAACAAATTGAAGCCTTCGTGGCAGTGGTGGAGAAGGGCAGCCTGGCGCGCGCGGCGCTGGTGCAGAACATCACGCCGGTCATGCTGGGGCGCCGCATCGACGCGCTGGAGAAGCGCCTGGGCGTGAAGCTGATGCACCGCACCACGCGCCACCTGACGCTGACCGAGCAGGGCAACGTCTTCCTCGACGATTGCCGCAAGCTGCTGTCGGACTTCGAGGTGGCGGAACGCAATGTGTCGGAAGGGCGGCACAAGGCCACGGGCCACCTGATCGTATCCGCGCCGGCCTCGTTCGGACGCCAGCACGTGGCGCCGCACGCGCCGGCCTTCCTGGCGGCCAACCCGGAGGTGCAGATCTCCTTCAACCTGACCGACCAGGTAATCGACCTGGTGCGCGAGGGCTACGATCTCGGCATCCGCATCGGCGGCGTCATCGATCCCAGCTTCGTGGCCGTGAAGCTGGCCAGGAACCGCCGCGTGGTGTGCGGCACGCCGGACTATTTCGACCGCCACGGCATCCCGCGCACGCTGGACGACCTGGCGCACCACAACTGCCTGGCCTTCAACCTGCAGGGCGGCCAGCAGCGCGGCTGGTATTTCCAGCAGGGCGGCAAGCCGGTGACTATCCGGGTGCAGGGCAACCTGGACTGCAACGACGGCGAGCTGCTGCACCGCTGGGCGTGCGAGGGACTGGGCCTGGCGTGGCGCTCGACCTGGGAGATCCAGGCGCAGCTGGCGGAGGGCAGCCTGATCACCGTGCTGGACGACTTCGCGCTGCCAGACTACGACATCATGGCCGTTTATCTACAGCAAAGGCATCTGCCTGCCAAGATACGTTTCTTTATAGATGAGTTAAAGGCGGTTTATGCGCAACCGGGGTATTGGACACGCAACAGATAGTGGAAAATGCTTTTGACCGGGAAACGGTTGTAGGTACACTGAAATTGTTGTGTCACAGTGCCGCGCAAGACGGCATTCATTCATATCTCCGGGGGATTTTCCATGCCATTGCTACGCCGGCTCTCGATCAAGAACAAGCTCATGCTGAGCATGGGCTTGTGCCTGCTGTTGTTTATTGTTATTTCGTCCACGCTCAGCATTGTCATGAGCAGCAACAACAGCCGCGAGCGCGTGGTGGAGCAGGAATTGCCGGCGCAGATCGGCGAAATCCGCAACGACATCCTGCGCCAGATTGCGCAGCCGCTATCGGTGTCGCTTACCCTGGCCAACAACACCTACCTGCACGACTGGGAAGAAGCGGGCGTGCCGGACGAGGGCGTGGCGGCGTGGCAGAAATATGCGCAGCAGCTCAAGAGCAAGAACCAGGCGGCCACGGTGTTCTGGGTCTCGCACGGCACCGGCAAGTACTTCACCGACAAAGGCTATGACCGCACCCTGAGCAAGGACAAGGCCGGCGACCAGTGGTTCTACGAGTTCCTCAACAGCGGCAAGCCCTATACCCTGGACCTGGACAAGGACGTGAGCGCCGACAGCTATATGCTGTTCATTAACACCCGCGTGCAGACCGCCAGCGGCAAGCTGGGCGTGGGCGGCCTGGGCCTGAGCGTGAACGCGCTGGCGCAGACCATCCGTGCCTACAAGCTGGGCAAGTCCGGCTTCGTCTACCTGGCGCGCGCCAACGGCACGCTGGTGGTGCACCGCAATCCTGCGCTGGCCGACGGCAAGCATTTGCTGAAGGATGTGCCGGGCTTCACGCCGGAACTGAGCAAGGCCCTGCTGGGTGGCGAGAAGTTCGCGCACGCCACTTACAAGGGCGCTGAGGGCACGCAGTTCGTGGCCTCGTCCTTCATTCCCGAGCTGAACCTGTACGTGGTGGCGGAAGTGCCGGAAGCTGAAGTGCTGGGCAATATCGTGCGTTCGGCCACCGTGTCCTCGCTGATCGCGGCGGTGGTGGGCGGCGGCATCGGCCTGTTCGCCATCTTCCTGATCGCCCGCGCGATCGCCGCGCCGGTGATGCGCGCGGCCGAGATGCTGGGCGATATCGCCAGCGGCGACGGCGACTTGAGCCGCCGCATGCCGGTGGAGTCGGAGGATGAAATCGGCGCGCTGGCGTCTGCCTTCAACCGCTTCGTGTCGTCGCTGAACGGCACCATCCTCAAGGTGCGCGACAGTACGCACCTGATCGCTTCGGCGTCGAGCCAGATCGCCACCGGTAATTTCGACCTGTCGGCGCGCACCGAGCACCAGGCCTCCAACCTGGAGGAAACCGCCGCCGCGATGGAAGAACTGACTTCCACCGTCAAGCAGAACTCCGCCAACGCGGAAGAGGCCAACAAGCTGGTGGCGGCCACCACGTCCGCCGCGGTGAAGGGAGGCACCGTGGTGACGCAGGTGGTGGACATGATGGGCGAGATCACCGACAGCTCGCGCAAGATGTCCGACATTATCGGCGTCATCGACGGGATCGCCTTCCAGACCAATATCCTGGCGCTCAATGCGGCCGTGGAAGCGGCGCGCGCGGGCGAGCAGGGGCGCGGTTTTGCTGTGGTGGCGTCCGAAGTGCGCAACCTGGCGCAGCGTTCGGCTGCGGCAGCCAAGGAGATCAAGGAACTGATCGTGGACTCGGTGGGCAAGGTGGAAGCCGGCGGCAAGCTGGCCGATACGGCGGGCGTGGCCATGTCCGAGATCGTGGCATCGGTGCAGCACGTGGCCACGCTGATGGCGGAGATCACCTCGGCCAGCCACGAGCAGAGCGACGGCATTGGCCAGGTCAACCAGTCCATCATCCAGATGGACGACGCCACCCAGCAGAACGCCGCGCTGGTGGAACAAGCCGCCGCCGCCGCGCACTCCCTGCAAGAGCAAGCCGCGCGGCTGGATCAGGTGGTCGGCATCTTCAAGCTCGACGAAGCCGGCGCCGCCCGCAGCGGCAGCAGCACCAGCCCCGGCACCGCCCTCGCGTTGCGCTAAAGCCGCCGCCGCCATGCCGCCATGCCGTAATGCCGCAATGCCGCCATGCCGTAATGCCGCCATGCCGTAATGCGGTATTGCCGCAGGGCGGTATGCGTGGGGCGATACGCGTTGGGCGTTGCGCGTAGGGCGGGTTAGGCCAGGGCGGCGCCCTGGCCGTAACCCGCCAGCTCCGCCTCAGGCATGCACCTTGCCGAGTTCCTCATCAGCCGCCTGCACCAGCGCCTCCAGCTCCACATCCATCGCCCGCAGTGCGCGTGCCGCCAGACTATGCTGCATACCTGCCGCCGCCAGCAGCACATGCGCCCCGCGCAGCGGCGCCTGCGATTGCTTCGCCAGCTCCGGCAGCGCCTGCATCAGTGCCTGTCCCGACGGCTGCGAATCGAACAGCCCAGAAGCCTCGCCCGCAACCGGCAACGGCTCGCCGGCGCCGCCGGCATCGATGCCCAGCTTCCGCAACGCCTCGGAATGCTGCCGCGCCAGCGCTGCGCGGTACGCCTCCGCATCCTTGCCCAGCCGCCCGAACACCCGCCGCGCCGACCCATCCTCCAACGCCAGCGCCGACAGCACGTAATGCTCCGCGCCCGGCTGCTCCTGGCCCGCCTTGCGCGCCTGTTCTTCCGCGCCTTCGCACAGCGCCTTGATCGTCTGCATATCCTGCAGATGCTGCTTAAACCTTGAAAACATCAGTAGCCTCCTAAGTCAGTCAATCCCGCGCCAGGCTGGCCGCGTGCTTCTTGTGCGCCGCCTGCCTGGTGACGCCGAGCGCCTCCGCAACCTGTGCCCATGTCCAGCCATCGGCCATGGCTTGCCTGACCGCCTTGCGCTCAAGTTGATCGGCCATCGCGCGCAGGGCAACCACTGCGGCCAGCGCATCGGATGGTTCTTCAGGAAGTTTGAGTGTATGAAGATCAGGCATGCGTCAACTTTAGTTGACGCATGTGGGAATGTCAACTGAAGTTGACAGAATTTGCCGCGAAGATTTTAGAACAGCTTGCTCAGGTCCGGACGGGTGGCCAGCGCCTGCTTGACGATAGCGGTCACTTTTTCACGCTCGGCGCCTTGCAGTGGCTGGCGCGGACGGCGCACGTTCTCATTGCCCACGCCGGCCAGCGCTTCCACCAGCTTCAGGTTCTGAACCAGCTTGGTCGACACGTCCAGGTGCAGCAGCGGCATGAACCACTGGTACAGCTTCAGCGCCTCGTCGTAGCGCTTGGCCTTCATCAGCTTGTACAGCGCCACCGTCTCCGCGGGGAAGGCCACCACCAGGCCGGCCAGCAGGCCGTCCGCGCCCACCGCCAGGCCTTCGAAGGACAGGTCGTCCACGCCCATGAACAGCTGGTAGCGCGTGCCCACGGCGTTGCGCAGGTCGGTGATGCGGCGGATGTTGTCGGTCGATTCCTTGATCGCCACAATGTGCTCGCAGTCCGCCAGCTCCTGGAAGTCTTCCGGCGTCAGGTCCACCTTGTAGGTGACCGGGTTGTTGTACACCATGATGGGCAGCTTGGCGGCGGCCGCGATGGTGCGCAGGTTGTCCTTGGCTTCGCGCGCATCCGCAGCGTACAGCACGGACGGCATCACCATGAAGCCGTCCACGCCCAGTTCGCGTGCCTGCTCCACGAAGCGGATGGCGTTGGCGGTGCGGGTTTCACTCACGTTGGCCAGCACCGGCACGCGGCCGCTGGCCACCTTGATCGCGGTCTTGGTGACCGCCAGTTTCTCGTCGAAGGACAAAGTGCTGGCTTCGCCCAGCGAGCCGCAGGTGACCAGGCCATGCACGCCGTTCTGGATCTGGAAGTCGAAATGCCTTTCCATTTCGGCGTGGTCGAGTTCCTCGTTGGGGTGGAACTTGGTGGTCACTGCCGGGAATATGCCCTGCCATTTTGCTGCGCTCATGCTGTTCTCCTGGTGGTTATGTTGGATCGCTGTGGATGATGCTATCGACGCGTGCCGGTGTGATCGGAACGCGTACCGATTCGGGCCGCCAGCCGTAAAGCGTGGCGGTGGCGCTGCCGCAGATGCGGCCCTGGCAAGGGCCCATGCCGCAGCGCGTGTGTAGCTTGGCACTGCGCCAGCTGTCGTGCTGGCGCAGCTCGCCATGGCAAACGTCTTCGCAGCGGCAGACGACGGAGCCGTCGTTTGCCAGTGCGCGGATTTCGGCGCGCAGGGTGAAGGCGCGCGCGAGACGGCGCGCGAATCCCTGCCAGCGGCTGCGGGTGCTGATGTGGGGCAGGGCGAGATCCTGGCGCCCGGCCGCGGCCAGGCCGGCGATGCGGCCTTCGGCCAGCGCCTTGTCCACGCCGCCCACGCCGGTGCCTTCGCCGGCGCAGTAGATGCCGGGGACGGTGGTCTGCTGCCAGGTGTCGGTCTGCACCGCCTGCGTGGCCGGCGTGACGGCGCAGCCGAGCGACATCGCCAGCTCGGGATTGGGCACCAGGCCGTAGCCGCAGGCCAGGTAGTCGCAAGCGATGATTTGCGTGCCGGCGCCATGGCGCCGGAGTGTGACGCTGCGCAGGCAATCCATGCCTGCAATGCTGCCGCTGACGCTGCCTGCAGGCGCCGCGTGCGCCGCTCCGTGCATCGCGGTGCCGCTGCTGGCCGCCGTCACGTAGCTATCCCGGTAGTAAGGGATGCCACGCAGCGCGGTCCAGAGTTGCAGTCCCTGTTTGATCTTGGACGGCGTGGCGAGCAGGCCCAATGCGAAGCGCGCCAACTGCGGCGTGGCCGCCTGCTCGGCGATGGCGACAACTTGTGCGCCGCGTTCGGTGAGCGTGGCGGCGACGGCGAGCAGCAGCGGGCCGGAACCGGCGACCACCACGCGCTTGCCCGCAACCGGGTAACCGCCCTTAGCCAGCGCCTGCAGGCCGCCGGCGCCGCACACCCCGGGAAGCGTCCAGCCGGGGAAGGGCAGCAGCAGTTCGCGCGCGCCGGTGGCGATGATCAGGCGCTGGTAGTTCAACACGGCGGCAGCGGCCGGCGACTGTACCAGCAGCTGGCCGGCGGCCGGCGCGTACAGCACGCGGTGCTGGTGCATGAAGCTGACGTTGGGCGCCGCCTGCAAGGCGCTCCACAGTTCACTTGCGCGCCGGTCCGGTTGTTTGTCCGCGCCGCCGCGCCAGATCTGGCCGCCCGACATCGGATTGTCGTCCACCACGCCGACGCGCGCGCCCGGCGCGGCCACCGCCGCCGCATGCGCCGCCGCCAGCCCGGCCGGGCCTGCCCCGATGATGAGGATGTCGAACAGCTGCGTCATGCCGCGTTCTCCGCCAGGGCGGTCCGCACCTGCATGCCCGGTGTGCAGAGCGCCTGGCATGCCAGTTGATGGGCACGGCCGTCTATCGTCACGCGGCATTCGTGGCACACGCCCATGCCGCACAAAGGGCCACGCAGCGCGCCGCTGACCGAGCGCCGGGTGACCGCCGGTCCCGTCGCGCTTGTCGTCGCGCTCCAGCCGGCACCTGCGCCTGTGCTGGGGGCAGCGGCGGTGGGAGCTCCCGCCGCAGGGGCTGCAGCCGCGGCCACGCAGGCGATGGCTGCAACCACGGTTGTGCCAGCCGGCACTGTCACTGTCTGGCCGTCGATGGACAGGCTGATCAGGTCAGGCATGCGCGCTCCTCATTTGCGGGAAGCGGGCAGGCAGGTAGGGCAGCGCCGGGATGGCTGCTGTTTCGTCCAGCATTTGCGCCGCCAGCAGTTGCGCGGTGGCGAGCGAGGTGGTGATGCCAAGGCCCTCGTGGCCGGTGGCCAGCCACAGGCCGGGGCGGGCGGGGTGGGGGCCGATGATGGGCAGGCCGTCCGGGCTGGCGGCGCGCAGGCCGGTCCAGCAGCGCAGCACGTTCATGCCGGCCAGCGCGGGCGTGAAGGCGGCGGCATGGCGCAGCATGCGGGCCATCATGGCGTGATCCACGGCGAGGTCGGTGGTGCCGAACTGGCGCGAGGAACCGATCAGGATCTGCCCGGTGGGGCGGGGCTGCAGGTTGAAGGCCACCGAATCGCCGCTGGCCGCGTGGGCGCTCTTGATGTATCCCAGTTCCACCAGCTGGTGGCGGATGAAGCCGGGGTAGCGGTCGGTGATGGCGACGTGACCTTTCTTCGGTTGCACCGGCAGCTCGGCCAGCAACGCCGTCGAGCGCGAACCGGCAGCCAGCACGATGCGTTGCGCGTGCAGGCGCGTGCCGTCCGCGAGGACGACGCAATTGCCGCCCCCGCGCAGGCTCTCGCCCTGAGCAGAGCCTCCGGTGCGGGCCCCGCCGCCGGCCGGCGGCCGGCCCAAGCCGCCGTCCTTGCCATCGCAGCCTTCAATCCGCTGCACCGTGCCGCCAAGCAGCCGCGCGCCGCGCGCCAGGGCGCGGTTCATCAGGATCCGGGCACTCTTGGGCGGGTAGACCAACCCGTCGCCATCGACCAGCAGGCCGCCGGCCAGGCCGCGCCGCAGTTGCGGCTCGCGGTCATACAATTCCTGCGCGTCCAGCATGCGGCAGGGCAGGCCATGCGCGTCCATGGTTTGCGCCTTGACGCGCGCCGCAGCCAGTTCCTCGTCGTCCGCAGCCACCCAGATCGTGCCGCAGCGGCTGTATTCGTGCCGCCCCGGCTGCTCGCCCACAAAACCGCGCCACAGCTCCAGCGACCATGCCGACAGCGCCAGCTCGGCCGGACTGTCGTCCATCACCACCAGGTGGCCCATGCCCGCCGCCGTTGCGCCAGAGCCAACCACTTCCTGCTCCACCACGGTCACCTGCAAGCCGCGCGCCGACAGCGCGTCCGCGCACGCGGCACCGATGATGCCCGCGCCGACGATCAGCACGTCCGCCGCGCTGCCCGCGCCGTGTATCGCAGCGCTGCCGCTCCGGGCGCCGGCGCTGGCGTCATGGCCGGCCATGCTCACCGTATGCCCCACACCAGCGGATCGGACGGATCGAGTATCAGTGTGGCCTGCGAGTTCACCCAGGCCTGCCCGCGTATGCTGGGGATCAGCTTGCCGCCGTGGTAGCGGTAGGAGCCCTCGAACACGCTGCCGACAATGCTCTCCTGCCGCCAGACCGCCCCTTCGGCCAGCTTGCCATCGGCAGCCAGGCAGGCCAGCTTGGCGCTGGTGCCGGTGCCGCACGGCGAGCGGTCATATGCGTTGCCGGGGCAGAGCACGAAGTTCTGGCTGTCCGCCCCGTTGCGCGACGGCGCAAACAGCTCGATATGGTCGATCTCCGCCCCGTCCTCGCCCGCGATCCCGGCCGCCGCCAGCGCCTTGCGCACCGCCGCCGTGAACGCCGTCAGCGCCGCCGCGTTCGACACGTGCAGCTCCAGCCCGTGGTCCGCCACCAGGAAAAACCAGTTGCCGCCCCAGGCCACATCGCCCGTCACGTCGCCATGCCCAGGCACGTGCACCGTCACCGCATGCTGCGCGCGGTAAGCCGCCACGTTTTCCACGGTCACGCTGCCGTCCGCGTGCAGTTCGGCTTCCACCACGCCCACCGGCGTATCGATGCGGTGCCGGCCCGCGCCGATGCGGCCCATATAGGCCAGCGACGCCACCAGGCCGATGGTGCCGTGGCCGCACATGCCGAGGTAGCCGACGTTGTTGAAGAAGATGACGCCTGCTGCACAATCGGCCGCGTGCGGCTGGCACAGCAGCGCGCCCACCAGCACGTCCGATCCGCGCGGCTCGCACACCACGGCGGAACGGAAATTGTCATGCTCGCGGCGCAGCTGTGCCAGGCGCTCATGCAACGGCCCGCTGCCGAGTTCCGGGCCGCCGGCGGTGACCAGGCGGGTGGGTTCGCCGCCAGTGTGGGAATCGATGATGGAGATATTTTTCATGCTGAAATCATATGCCTTCCAGCGTACGCCGTCTTGCGGCCGCTGCGCATCAAAGATGACGAAATCGGCACAATGGCTGCGCGCCGCAGCCGCCCCGTGCGAAAATGCGCGCATGGATACCGCAAAAAGGGGAGGCGCCCGCCTGGCACTGGGCGCGCACATCGCGGACGTGTTCTTCGCCGAACCGCTGTTCGACGCGCTGCCGGACGTGGTGTTTTTCGTGAAGGACGCGCAGGGCCGCTATGTGGTTGTGAACCAGACGCTGGTGAAACGGTGCGGCTTGAAGCACAAGGATGCGCTGCTGGGCCGCACGTCGGCGGAAGTGTTTGCGCGCCCCTTCGGCCAGAGCTACCTGGCGCAGGACGAGGCCGTGCTGGCTGGCGGCGCCGAGATAGCGGACCAGCTGGAGCTGCACCTGTATCCGAACCGCGATCCGGGCTGGTGCCTGACCCGCAAGACCGCCTTGCGCGATGCCTCCGGCGCCATCGTGGGCCTGACCGGCATCTCGCGTGACCTGGCCATGGAGGACAGGAAGAATTCGGCCTACCACAAGGTGGCGGCGGCGGCCCGGCTGATACAGGAGCGCTACGACCAGCCCTTGCCGCTGCCGGAGCTGGCGCGCACGGCCAATATGTCGGTGGCGCAGCTGGAGCGCTATTTCCTGCGCATTTACCAGCTTACGCCGCGCCAGGTCATCATCAAGACCCGGCTGGATGCGGCTTCGCGGATGCTGGCGGGGGAGGCCAGCGTGGCGGACATCGCCCTGGCTTGCGGTTATGGCGACCATAGCGCTTTTACCCGCCAGTTCCGCGCCACGGTGGGGGTGACGCCGACGCAGTACCGGCGGGTTACGCTGCGCTAACCCGCCCTACGCAAACCCAAGCGCTGCTTCGTAGGGCGGGTTAGGCGCCAGCCGTAACCCGCCGCATACCGTCAGCCACCCCGCGTTGCATCGTAGGGCGGGTTAGGCGCCAGCCGTAACCCGCCGCATGCCGTCAGCCACCCCGCGTTGCATCGTAGGGCGGTTTAGGCGCCAGCCGTAACCCGCCACACCGTCAGCCCTCTTCGCGCCAGCGGCGCAGCCACACTGCGCCGGCGATCATGGCCACACCAGCCGCCACGCCTACCCACAGCACTGGATTGCCCAGCGTGCTCCAGGATGCCCCGAACAAGTCCGCATTGCGCACGTGCTCGGCGCCTTCCTGCACCAGGGCCTGCGGGTTGATCCGGCTGTGCAGGAACCAGTTGCCGGGAGCGACGCCCAACAACAGGCGGCTGACGACGTTTTCCATGAACCAGCCCTGCGGCATGCCCAGCCCGAAGATCTTGTTGGCCCAGGCGACCAGCACTGCCGTCACCAGCGGCGCGCCCACGGCCCACAGGAACACCTTGGAACGCGCCCAGCTCGACACCAGCAGCAGCCAGCCCACGGTGGGCAGCGCCCACAGCATGTACACCGGGATCAGCCCGATCAGGCGCAGCGGCGACAGGTAGAAGGCAGGCGACGACAGCACGGGGCCCAGCAGGTTCACGCCGTGCATCGCCATGCTGATACCCAGCAGCACCGCAATCACCAGCGACAGCGCAATGCCGATCAGCACACTGACCAGTGGTATCGCCACCAGGGCCAGCACCACCTTGGACAGCACGGTCATCCGGTCCGACACGGGCAGCGACTTCCAGAACAGCAGGCTGCGGTCGCGGCGGTCGTCGTGCAGCGCGCCCAGGCAATAGAAGAACACCAGGAAGCCGAGTATCAGCAGGATGGGCACCGAGAAGGCCATGTAGACGTCGGCCAGCATGGCGATGGTGGTGTCGCGCGCCGCGCCGCCCAGTTCCACGCTGATCTTGCTGGCGCCACCCTCGAAGGCCATGTCGCGGCCCAACAGCAGGCCGCTCAGGGTCAGCAGGGCGATCAGCCCCGCCACCACGGCAGGCGCCCACAGCACCATGCCCTTGTGCTCCCAGAACTCGCGCTTGATCAGCCATTTCATCGTTTTCATTATTCGTAGCTCCCTTTCATGGTGGCGACAAACAGGTCCGCGACGCTCGGGGTGCGGATCTCGCCGAATTTTTCAAGCTGGGCGCGCGAGGCGCCGTCGAACAGCATCACTGCCTTGCCGAACACGCTGCGCTGCGTCATCGGCGCCAGCGCGCTGGCGGCGTTGATGAACTGCGGCTCCACCATCACCTCCGTGTAGCGGTCGCCGATTTCCTCCATCGAGGCCGCCAGCGTGATCTTGCCGTCGCGGATGAACATCAGGTCCGTCAGCAGGTTTTCCACTTCCTCGATCTGGTGGGTGGTGATGATGATGGTCTTGTTCTCGTCGAAGTAGTCCTCCAGCAGGTTCTGGTAGAACTGCTTGCGGTACAGGATGTCCAGGCCCAGCGTGGGTTCGTCCAGCACCAGCAGCTTGGCGTCGATGGCCATCACCAGCGCCAGGTGCAGCTGCACGATCATGCCCTTGGACATGGCCTTGACCTTCATGGACGGCTCCAGCTTGGTGTGTTTCAGGTAGCGCTCCGCCTTCTCGCGGTTGAAGCGCGGGTGCACGCCTTCCACGAAGTCGATCGCATCCTTCACCTTCAGCCAGCGCGGCAGGATGGCCACGTCGGCGATGAAGCACACCTCATTCATCAGCGCGTCGCGCTGCTTGCTCGGGTCCATGCCCAGCACCGACAGCTCGCCTTCGAACTGCGTCAGGCCCAGGATGGCCTTGAGCGTGGTGGTCTTGCCGGAGCCGTTGGGGCCGATCAGGCCGACGATGCGGCCGGGCTGGATCTCGAAACTGGCCTGGTCCAGCGCCAGCTTCTTGCCATAGCGCTTGCTCAGGTTGCGTGCGGTGATCAGGGCGCTCATGCCGGCGCTCCCGGCGCGCCGCCATCCTGGGCCGCGCGCAGCAGCTGTTCCAGGTCCAGCCCCAGGCGGCGGATGCGTTCCACCATGGCGGGCCATTCCTCGCGCACAAAGCGTTCGCGTTCGCTGGCCAGCAGTTTTTCGTGTGCGCCTTCGGTAACGTACATGCCTAACCCCCTTCGTTTTTCAACCAGGCTTTCGTCCACCAGTTCCTGGTAGGCCTTGGACACGGTAATCGGATTCAATTGGTAATCGGCGGCGACTTGCCGCACCGAGGGCAGGGCGTCGCCCGGCTTGAGCAAGCCGTCCAGCATCAT
This sequence comes from Massilia sp. Root418, assembly GCF_001425265.1. GTDB lineage: Bacteria > Pseudomonadota > Gammaproteobacteria > Burkholderiales > Burkholderiaceae_D > Rugamonas. The sequence goes on along the minus strand of NZ_LMEC01000026.1, from coordinate 102,428 downwards.
GCCGAGCACCCGCTCCTTGAGCTGGCGATAAATCGGCGTGTTGTCATTCCACATACATGCGTCCTCCTGGTGATGTGATGAAGTGGTGTTGTAGTGAACTATAACACTAGAATTGAGCGCTGCAAGTGTTTTTTTTGCACGGGGTGTCAGGAAAGGCGGCGCAGCAGAGAGACAGCGTTGGCGGCGGCGGCGCCGGAGGCGGTGTTGTCGAAGATACACCAGGCATCATGGCCGTCGCCGACCCGGCCGGCCAGGCTGGTGGCGGCCTGGCCCAGGTAGTCGTCCTCGTAGGAGGAGAAATAGATGCGCGGGCTGCCGTGCAGGCGCGCATAGGTGGTGGCGGTGGTAGCCACGTGCGGTCCGGGCTGGCCCTTGGGCGGATCGGCAATCACGCGCGTGACGGCAGCGCCGCTCAGCAGCGTGGTGGCGGCATCGCCGAACCAGCTGGGATGGCGTGCTTCGCAGGCGATCATGCAGGCAAAGCGCTGCCGCACCAGGGCGAAGAACGTGCCGGCGGTGACCGGGTCGAACTGCAGGCTGGGTGGCAGCTGCACCAGCACGCAGCCCAGCTTGGCGCCCAGTCCCGCCACCTCGCCGGCGAAGCGCTGCATGGCTTCCCCGCAGCCGGCCAGGCGCAGCTCGTGCGTCATGGTCTTGGGCGCCTTGACGGCGAAGCGGAATGCTTCTGGAACGGCGGCGGCCCAGCGCTCGTAGGTCTGCGGCTGGTGTGGACGATAAAAAGAGGAATTGATTTCGGCGGCGTTGAGTACGTCGGCGTAGCGTTGCAGGTGGCTGCCCTCGCCAGGAAAGTCCGCGCTGACGGCCCTGGGGATGGACCACCCCGCACACCCGATTCTCGCTACCGCCATGGCGCCTCCGTGTAAGATAAGACACTCTACGGCACCCTGGCGCTGTCTGGCGCCCGCTTTACAGGAATAAAGATGACGTACACAACTTACCGCCGCCGCATGCTCGGCATCGCGGCCGCCGCCGCTGCCGTTGCAGCTGCCGGCCTGCTGGCCTCCTGCGCCGGCTTGATCGGGCCGCGCCAGTTCGAGGTGCCGCTGGAGCGGCTGCAGAAAAACCTGGGACAGCGCTTCCCCGTCAACCACCGCGTGCTGGGCGTGTTCGACGTCCAGCTGAGCAACCCGCAAGTGAGCACGGTAGGGCAGAACGACCGCGTGGCGCTGTCGGCCGAGCTGACCGTGTCGCCCATGCTGATGCGGCAGTCGTGGCGCGGCAGCCTGGCGCTGTCCGGGCGGCTGGTGGTGGACAACGTGCGCAACGCGGTCTTCCTCGCCGACGCGCAAGTGGACCGCTTCGCCATCGACGGCATGGGGGAGTCGCAGCAGCACCAGATCGCCGGTGCCGCCAACCTGTTGGCGGACAAGCTGATACGCGACGTGCCGCTGTACAGCTTCAAGCCGGAAGACTTGCGCTATGCGGGCGTGCAGTTCGTCCCCACCGGCATCCGCACCACGCCCAGCGCGCTGGTGATCATGCTGGAGCCGGCCACCCAAACCGCGCAGCGGTAGTTGCAGCGGTAGTTGCAGCGGTAAGTGCAGAGGTAAGCGCAGGAGAACCGTGACAATGCGCGTATATTTTAAGGGGCGCCAGCGGCGATAATCTCAGTTTTCGCTGACTGAGGTTGTTATGCCGTACATTGGTGCCGGACTCCATATAGCCATCGCCCTGTTTTTCGCCGTGCACGCCGTGCGCTCGCGGCAGCAGACCTACTGGCTGTTCATCCTGTTCTCCTTCCCTCTGCTGGGCAGCATCGTCTACTTCCTGGCGATCTTCCTGCCGGACTCGCGGCTGGAGCATGGTGCGCGCAAGGCGGTCGCGGCTGCGGCGCGCTCGCTGGACCCTGGCCGCGAGCTGCGCGAAGCGCGTGCCGCCTTCGACTACACGCCCACCGCGCAGAACCAGATGCCCCTGGCGCAAGCCCAGCTCGAAGCGGGCGCAGCAGCGGACGCCGCCGCCACCTACGACGCCTGCCTGAACGGCGTGTTCGGCAGCGACCTGGAAATCCGGCGCGGTGCCGCGCGCGCCAACCTGGCCTGCGGCCGGGTGGCGGCGGCCATCGCCCATCTCGACTTCATCATCCAGTCCGACCCGCAGTTTCGCGCCGAAGAAATCGCCCTGCTGCGCGCGCAGGTGCTGGGCGCCAGCGGCCGCAAGGACGAAGCGCGCGCAGCTTTCGAAGACGCGCTGGCCCGCTTCGGCAGCTTTACCGTGCGCGCCGAATTCGCCATCTGGGCCGCCTCCGTCGGCGACACCCAGCTGGCCGCCGCGCAGCGCCCCGAACTGGAGCGCGTGATGCAGCGCTGGACCCGCCACAACCGCGGCCTCAACGCCGACCTGGTCCGCCGCCTGAATGCCGCTTACGCCGCTTGACCATGTCCCGTTTCGTCTCCATGAATTTGCGCATAGCCGCAACTTGGCGCATGCTGCGGACATGACGAATTGCTCAATGTGCGGCATGGCGTCGAACTTTAAAATGGCTGAACCGATATGTCGCGATTGCCGATGCAATGGACGAGTTCAGGCCATACACGAGATCGCTGGACGACGAACTGGACTGGAAACGCCTGGATCAACTGTATGGCGTTGTGACGCAACTTAGCGGGTTCTGTTTCGAAACAAAAAAATTTTGCGTTACAACTGAATTTGTCATTCTGGCGTTGTTGGCCAAAATAACCCACGGGACACTGGATCGCGCATTTTTCATTGCGGGGGTGGCAATCCCTCTATGCTTTTGGTTCCTGGATGCAGTGGCCTATTTTTATCAGGTAAAGTTGCGTGGCGCGATGGACGATGCATATGAGCGCGTCAGGGAGCGCAACAGGAGGCACTTAGTTGACGGGGTGGGGGCGCTGGTCATTTCGCAGCAGCGTGTTGCGGGGGCGCTTGCACGTAGAGTTGCCAATGCCGCGCTGAATCACTCCATGTGGTTATATGTGTTGTTGGTTGGTGCCGACCTTGTCGTTTGGAATGCATTTCGCTTGGGGTACGCGACATGAAGATTTTTGTCAGTTATACGTTGCGGGACGGCCAGGTAACTGCTGACTTGCTGGAAGGGCTGCACCGTCATTTGGCCGAAGTCTGTAGTCCGTTTATCCACGTCCTTGAGGCGCCCCGCCTCAGGTATCAACAGCTCGCGGTGCTGTGGGCGCTCCTCCGCAGCGGGGCCGTCGTGTTGATTGTTTCTCCTTTGGTTCACCAGTCTCCCTGGGTACAGTTCGAACTGGCGGTGGGCCGCCTATTACGGCGCCCCGTTATCCTTTTGGATGTGGCGGTTCTCAGGCATCAGCGGGCAATGCTTGGCTGAAGTGCTCCGGCGCCACCCGGCAGGCGTTCGCGATGAAGGCGATGGTGTGGTAGTAGCCGCACAAGGCGATGATTTCCAGGATCTGGGCGGGCCGGTAGGCCGCTGCCAGTTGCTGCCACGTCGCGTCCGAGATGCTGGCGCTGTCGTGCAGCTCGTCGGCCGCACGCAGGAGCAGGTCCGTGCTGTCGTGGGCCTGCGTGGCGGCGATGTCGGCGGCGCTCAGGCCGGCGGCGCGCGCGAACAGGGCGTGATGCACGCCCCATTCATAAGCGCAGCCGCAGCGCGCGCAGGTGCGCAGGATGAGCAGCTCGCGCTCGCGCAGCGTGATGGCGCCCGCGTCGAGCAGGTTGCCGGCGAACAGGCGCTGCAGCACGCGCGGACTGTGCGCCAGCGTGCGGAACAAGCCCAGCGGCGCCATCCCCGGCGGCATGATGCGGTCGAATGCTTGCTGGATGGCGGGCGCATATGGCGCGCCCAGCGGCTCGATTCTCGGTGCGTGCATGACAGTCTCCTGGTTGGGTGCTACACTGGGTGCTACGGATAATGTAGCAGACAAATGCAACTTGGCTCAAGGAGAAAATCATGGCGACGCCAAAACCAGGCATGCCGGTGCGGGGCTCGCGCAGCGGACGGCCCATCATGGCCTTGCTGGACCTGCTGGGCAGGCGCTGGGTGATGCGGATTATCTGGGAGCTGCGCGCGGAGCCGCTGACGTTCCGCGAACTGCGCGCGCGCTGCGACGATATGTCGCCCACGGTGCTCAATCAGCGGCTACACGATTTGCGCGAGGCCGCTATCATCGGCCAGGCCGGCGAGGGCGGCTATGCGCTGAGCGCTCTGGGCGCGGGATTGCTGGAGTCCATGGGGCCGCTGTTGCAGTGGTCGGACAAGTGGCAGCGCGCCCTGGACAAGGAGACCCTATGACGACACTTTCGCACCACCTGCTGACCGAGGCGTACAACAACGCCTGGGCCAACCACCGCCTGCTCAAAGCCTGCGCGCAACTGAGCCAGGAGGAATTCGAGGCGCGCCGTACCAGCTTTTTTCCCACCATCAAGGCCACGCTGAATCACATCCTCACGGTGGACTGGTTCTACATCGACGCGCTGGAACGCGAGTTGCGCAACGCCGAGCCGCACCCCAACTACCTGAGCTTTTTCGAGCGCGACGAGCCCTGTGCCACCGTGGCCGAACTGCGCGCCGCGCAGAAGGACGCGGACCGGCGCCTGATCGAATACTGCCAGCAGCTGAAGGACGATGAACTGGGCCGCGTGGTGACCATCCTGCGTACCGGCTCGGTGCAGCGCGACAAGCGCCATCGCCTGCTGGCGCACCTGTTCGGGCACCAGATCCACCATCGTGGCCAGGTGCACGCCATGCTGTCGGGAACCGGCGTGGCGCCGCCCCAGCTGGACGAATTCTTCAGCGCCGGCGAGGCGGACCTGCGCGCGCAGGATTTCAAGGAACTGGGTTGGACCGAAAAACTGATATGGGGCTGATCCCCGGAAGGAGTTCTGCAATGACCGTCACCATCACCGCCTTTGAATGTTCCCCGGACCGTGGCCTCGGCCTGGCGCGCGATACGCGCGTGCGCTGGGCGCTGGAGGAAGTGGGCCTGCCTTACCAGGTGCGCCATCTTACGTTCGAGACCATGAAGCAGCCCGCGCACCTGGCGCTGCATCCCTTCGGCCAGATCCCCACCTACGAGGACGGCGATACAACCATCTTCGAAACCGGCGCCATCGTATTCCACCTGGCCCAGCACCACGCGGGCCTGCTGCCGGAAGAGGCGCATGCCCGTACGCGTGCGGTCACCTGGCTGTTCGCCGCGCTCAACACGGTCGAGCCGCCCATCCTGGAATTCGCCAACGCCAGGATACTGGAGCGCGACAAGCCGTGGGCTGCGGAGCGCATGCCGATGGTCGAGGAGCGCGTGCATGCGCGCATGCGGCAGCTCGCCGGCTACCTGGGCGACACCGAATGGCTGGACGGCCCCTTCAGCGCGGCCGACCTGATGATGGTGTCGGTGCTGCAGCGCCTGAAACCGTCGGGCATGCTGGACGGCCATCCCGTGCTCGCCGCCTATGTCGCCCGGGGCGAAGCGCGGCCCGCCTACCAGCGCGCCTTCGAAGCGCAGCTGGCGGACTGGCGCGCCGGCTCTCAGCGCGCCGCCGCGCCGTAAGGCACCACCGGCGCGTGCTGCGCCATCAGTTCGGCCACCCAGTCGATGAAGACGCGCAGCTTCCTGCTCACGTGGCGATGGGGCGGATAGGCCACGTACAGCGGCATGGGGTCGGCGCGCCAATCCGCGAACAGCGGCAACAGCTCGCCCCTGGCCGCGTGCGCCTTCGCCATATAGGCCGGCAGCCATAGCGCGCCCAGGCCCGCCAGGCCGGCCGCCAGGTAGGCGTTGCCGTCGTCGATGGTGAGGATATGGCGGCCCTGCATTTTCACGCTCTCGCCGCCTTTGCGCATGGCGTAGGGGAAGCCGTCGCCGCTGCCGCTCCAGCGGTACTTCACGATGCGGTGGCCGTCCTCCTGCAGCTCGGCCGGGTGGTGCGGCGTCCCGGCGCGCGCCAGGTAGGCCGGGGCCGCGTACACGCCCAGCGCCAGGTCGCCCACGTGGCGCGCCACCAGCGACTGGTCGGTGACGGCGCCGCCGCGCACCACGCAGTCCACGTTGTCGCCGATCAGGTCCACCTTGCGGTCGCTGGCGCCCATGTCGAACTGAATCTCCGGGAACTTCGCGTGGAACTGCGGCAGGGCCGGTATCAGGATCAGCGTGGCCAGGGGGCTGGGCACGTCCACCCGCAGCACGCCGTGCGGCGCGGCCGAGGCGCCCGGCAGGCTGCTTTCCACATCCTCCAGCTCGGCCAGCACGCGTACGATGCGCTGGTAGTACACCGCGCCGTCTTCGGTGACGTTGACCTGGCGGGTGGTGCGGTTGAGCAGCTTCAGCCGCAGCCGCGCCTCCAGCTGCTGCACCAGCTGGGTCACCGTGGTGCGGCTCATGTGCAAGGTTTGCGCCGCCTTGGTGAAGCTGCCTGCCTCCACCACGCGCACGAATGCCTTCATCGCGTCCAAGCTGTCCATGCCGCCTCCGCTTATCAATTGTTTGGATTATACAAACAGTGATGGCGCAAGTTGCGTGTTTATCCGCGATGCGCGTACAGGTAAAGTTGATCTACACTTTTTATGGAGAGTTCCAATGACAGTACGAGACGTCGTTTTTCCGCCCGGGCGCCAGGCGCTCTATGAGCAGAACCGCTATTCGCCCGCGGTCCGCGCCGGCGGCCTGCTGTTTGTGTCGGGCCAGGTCGGCAGCCGCGAAGATGGGTCGCCGGAGCCGGAACTGGAAGCACAGGTCAGGCTCGCGTTCAAGAACCTTAACGCCATCCTGGAAGCGGCCGGCTGCACCTTCGGCGACGTGCAGGACGTGACGGTCTTCATCGTCGATCCGGAATCGAGGTTCGAACGGATCTGGGGCGTGGTGCAGGAATTCTGGGGCGCTGCGCCGCATCCCACCGTCACCGCCGTCGGCGTGACGTGGCTGTACGGCTTCCAGTTCGAGATCAAGGTGATCGCCAGGCTCCCGGACTAGGCGCCCGGACCAGGGGAGGGAGCAGCTCAGCTGCTGCCGCGCGGCACCAGCTCGAAGCCGGTGTTGATGGCGCGCGCCGGCTGCTGCCCGGCGGTGTGCTCCAGGCGCTCCAGAATGGCTTGCGCGGCCAGGGTGCCGATCCGCGCGCCATCCACGCGCACGGTGGTCAGTGGCGGCACGGTATGGCTGGAGAAGTTCAAGTCGCCGAAGCCGACCACCTTGAGCTGCTCCGGCACCCTCACGCCCCGGCTGGCCGCTTCGATCAGCGCGCCATGCGCCAGCGTGTCCGAGCTGCACACCACCGCGTCCAGTGCGGGATGCGCCTGCAGCAGCTGGGCCATGCCTTCGCGCCCAAGCGGCAGCGTGCCCGGCACCGGCGCCACGTGGGTGGCCAGCACGCTCACGCCCTGCTTGGCCAGCGCGACCTGCAAGCCCTGGTTGCGGCGCGCCGCACGCGGGTCGCTGGCGGTGAGGATGGCGAAGCGGCGGCAGCCCCGCTGCAGCAGATGCGCGGCCGTCGCGTGGCCCACTTCCTCGTGCGAAAAGCCGATCACCATGTCGATCGGCGTGGTCGTCATGTCCCAGGTTTCCACCACCGGCGTGTTGGCCAGCTTCAGGCGCCGCCGCGTGTTATCGGTATGCAGGGTGCCGGTCAGGATGATGCCGTCCGGGCGGCGGCTCAGGATGGTCTCCACCAGGATCTCCTCGCGCCACTCCTCGTAGCCGGAAAAGCCCAGCAGCAGCTGGTAGCCGGCTTCGGTGAGCGTGTCGCTGGTGCCCTGGATCATGTCGGCGAAAATCTGGTTCGAGATGGTCGGCAGCATCAGCGCCACCAGCTTGGTACGGCTGGACACCAGGCCCCCGGCCAGCATGTTCTTCACGTAGCCGGTTTCCTGCACCGCCGCCTGCACCTTGGCCAGCGTGTTCGGGCGCACCAGGTGCGGATGGTTCAGCGCGCGCGACACCGTGATGGGCGACACGCCGGCCACCCTGGCCACGTCCACCAGGGTGGCGCCGCTGACCTGCACCTGCGCCGTCGGCGTGGTCAGGATGCGCAGGTCGGGCCGTTTGCTTTCCATGAATCGTCCTGCATGGTTCGGTTGAGATGCCGGGGATTCTACGGCAATCCCTGCTATTTGGGGGAGCTCAGGCGGCTAAACTCGAAGCGCTTGATCTCGCCCACCAGCACCAGGTAGCAGAAGACGGCCATGGCCGCATTGGCGCCCACGAACACCAGCGCGCCGGCGAACGAACCGGTGGCCTGCAGGATGTAGCCGATCACGATGGGCGTGGTGATGCCGGCCGTGTTGCCGAAGGTGTTGAACAGGCCGCCGCTCAGGCCGCCCGCTTCCTTGGGCGAGGTGTCCGCCACCACCGCCCATCCCAGCGCGCCCACGCCCTTGCCGAAGAAGGCCACGGCCATCAGCGCCACTACCACCCAGTCGGTTTCCACGTAGTTGCAGATGATGAGGCTCATCGACAGCAGCATGCCGCACACGATGGGCGTCTTGCGCGCCGCCGACAGCGAATGGCCGGATTTGATCATGCGGTCCGAGACGAAGCCGCCCAGCACGCCGCCGAAAAAGCCTGCAATGGCGGGCAGCGCGGCCACGAAGCCGGCCTTCAGGATGGTCATGTGGCGTTCCTGCACCAGGTAGACCGGGAACCATGTCAGGAAGAAGTAGGTCAGCGTGGTGATACAGTACTGGCCGATGTACACGCCCAGCAGCATGCGGTTGCCCAGCAGCTGCTTGATGTTGGCCCAGGTGTCGACCTGGCGCGGCGCGCGGCCCTTGCTGCCGCCTTCAATGTCCACCAGGGCGCCGCCCGCCTCGATGTAGGCCAGTTCGGCGGCGTTGATGCGCGGATGGTTGCGCGGACCGTAGATGGTTTTGCGCCACACGAAGGCCATCACGATGCCCAGGCCGCCCATCACGTAGAACACGCTCTGCCAGCCGAAGCTGTGCACCAGCCAGCCCATCAGCGGCGCGAACAGCACCGTGGCGAAATACTGTGCGGAATTGAAGATGGCCGCCGCCGTGCCCCGTTCCGCAGTGGGGAACCAGGCCGACGTGATGCGGCTGTTGCCGGGGAAGGAGGGCGCTTCGGCCGCCCCCACCAGCAGGCGCAGGCAGAACAGGGCCGCCACGGCGCTGGCGCCGGTGAGGAAGCCCACCCAGCCCATCATGACGGTAAACAGCGACCAGAAGAAGATGCTGAAAAAGTAGGTAATCTTGGAACCGAAGCGGTCCAGCAGCCAGCCGCCGGGCAGCTGCGCAACAACGTAGGACCAGGCGAAGGCGGAAAATACATAGCCCATCTCCACCGGCGACAAGCCGAGCATTTTTTTCAGCTCGGGGCCGGCGATGGAAATCGTGGCGCGGTCCGCGTAGTTGATGGTGGTGATCATAAACAGCATGGCCAGGATGGTCCAGCGCACGCGGGTGGCAGGCGGCGAGGCCTGCGGGAAAGAAGGGGAAGGCTGCGGATTCATGAGGTCTCCATAAGGTGGCATGGGTGTTGCGCGCACTTGCGGCGGCTTGATGAAATGATGATAGCGTACATCAAAGTCATCGTACAACTAAAATCTCAAGTGTGCGCGGCAGACCGCTTGTTCCCGTGATGCTTGAGAAACTCTTGCACCAGATCTGCAAAAGTCGTACGATGACTGTGATTGTTTTTGATGTTTTAGGACCAAAAACTCATCTGATCTATCATTTTTAATCATTTAGGAGACTAGAATGCACAATTCCACGCCTGTGGTCACCGCGCTGCGCGTCATCCCCGTCGCCGGCCGCGACAGCATGCTGCTGAACCTGAGCGGCGCGCACGGCCCTTACTTCACGCGCAACATCGTGCTCATCACGGACAGCGCCGGCAATACCGGCGTGGGCGAAGTGCCGGGCGGCGAGGCGATCCGCAAGACGCTGGAAGACGCACGGCCGATGGTGGTGGGCCAATCGGTCGGCAACTACAAGGCCATCCTGAACGCCGCGCGCACCGCCTTCGCCGAGCGCGACGCGGGCGGCCGCGGCCTGCAGACCTTCGACCTGCGCATTGCCATCCACGCCGTCACCGCGCTGGAAGCCGCGCTGCTCGACCTGCTGGGGCAGTTCCTCAACGTGCCGGTGTGCGCCTTGCTGGGCGATGGCCAGCAGCGCAGCGCTGTGCCGGTGCTGGGCTATCTGTTCTATGTGGGCGACCGCAGCGCCACCGACCTGCCGTACAACAGCGAGCCCGATGCGCCGGACGCCTGGTCGCGCCTGCGCCACGAAAAGGCCATGACGCCGGAAGCGGTGGTGCGCCTGGCCGAAGCGGCGTATGAACGCTATGGCTTCAAGGACTTCAAGCTGAAAGGCGGCGTGCTGCGCGGCGAAGAGGAAATCGAAGCAGTGACGGCGCTGGCAGAGCGCTTCCCGGATGCGCGCATCACGCTCGATCCGAACGGCGCCTGGCCGCTGAAGGACGCGATCCGCCTGTGCCGCGACCAGCACCACGTGCTGGCCTACGCGGAAGACCCGTGCGGCGCCGAGAACGGCTACTCCGGCCGTGAGGTGATGGCCGAGTTCCGCCGCGCCACCGGCCTGCGCACCGCCACCAATATGATCGCCACCGACTGGCGCGAAATGGGCCATTCGATCCAGCTGCAATCGGTGGACATCCCGCTGGCCGACCCGCATTTCTGGACCATGCAGGGCTCGGTGCGCGTGGCGCAGATGTGCAACGAGTGGGGCCTGACCTGGGGTTCGCACTCGAACAACCACTTCGACATTTCGCTGGCCATGTTCACCCACGTGGCCGCCGCCGCGCCGGGCAACATCACCGCCATCGACACGCACTGGATCTGGCAGGACGGCCAGCGCCTGACCAAGGCACCGCTGCAAATCGAGGGCGGCCAGATCAGCGTGCCGGCCAAGGCCGGCCTGGGCGTGGAGGTGGACATGGGCGCCATTGAGGCCGCGCACCAGGTCTACCTGGGCATGGGCCTGGGCGCGCGCGACGACGCGGTGGCGATGCAGTTCTTCTTCCCCGGCTGGAAGTTCGACAACAAGCGCCCGAGCTTCGTGCGCTGATTTATTTCTCGGCCGGTGCGGGCCTCGGCGTTGCGCGGATGGCCCGGTTCAGTTTTTCCATGGTGTCGGCCGGGATATCCCGGCTGCACACGATATGGCGCTTCAGGCCGGGCGGCACGTCCGGCACCTCATACGGCACCACATTGTCCAGCGAACGGTTGCGCACCCGCGTGTAGTTCCAGTCGTCGCGGTCGGACAGCATGTAGGACACGCGGTCGGCCGCCACCATCTGCATCATGCCCACGCTGTTCACATTGCTCAGCATCTTGCGGTTCGCGCTGCGCCGGATGCGTCCGTCCAGTTCCGCCCCGTACGACGAGCCGTCCACCAGGCCCAGTGTCAGCGCGGGGTCGGCCAGCATCGACGCCAGCCTGGCGTGGGCCTGCACTTTTTCCACCGACTTCGGCGCAATCAGCACCATCTGGGCGGGGTCGGTGTAGATCGGCAGCGAGTACTGCGCAACGGCAGTGCGCTCGGGCAGGTGATACCAGCCTAGGGAACAGTAGTTGCGCATGCCGGTGCGAAAGCGCGACCAGATGCGCTTTTGCGGCTCGCGGACGAAGGCGGCCTCGATGCCGGCGGCGGCGAACAGGGTTTTGCCGTAGGCGAGCAGGAAACCTTTGTCCAGCCCATCTTCGGTGTAGTAATAAGGCGGCTTGTCGGTCCAGGCCACGGTGATGGCGCTGGCCCCCGCCGCGGCAGCGGGGGCGCCGGCGGCCGCAGGCGCGGCGAGCGCCAAGGTCAGGGGCAGGGCCAGGGTCAGGGTCAGGGGCAGCGCGGTGCGGGGGCGGGGGTTCATTTGTCGTACGTGCCGGGTTTGGCGGTGATGCGGATGGCCTGGTTCAGGCGGTCCATGACGGCGCCGGGCACGTCGCGGCTGCACACGATGTGGCGTTTCAGTCCGGGCGGCAGGTCGGGGACGTCATACTGAGCAAGGCTGGCCACCTGCTTGCTGCGCGTGCGCAGATGGTTCCAGTCGTTGCGGTCCGCCAGCATGTAGGAGGCGCGGCCGGCGGCCAGCATCTGGATCATGTTCGTGGTCGGCACGGTGCGGCGCATGACCTGGTTTGCGCTCTGCCGGATGCGGGCGTCCAGCTCGGGGCCGTAGGAAACGCCGTCGATCACGGCCAGGGTCAAGCCGGGATCGGCCATCAGGGAGGCCAGCGTGGCGTGGGCGCGCACGCGCTCCAGCGCGGCGGGCGCCACCAGGACGGTGTGCGGCGGATCGGTGTACACCGGCAGCGAATATTGCGCCAGCGCTTCGCGTTCCGGCATGCGGTACCACGACAGGGAACAATAGTTGCGGGTGCCGTCGGCGAAGCGGGCCCAGATGCGCTTTTGCGGCTCGTGCACAAATTGCGCCTCGATTCCTGCTGTTGCGAACACCTCTTTCGCGTAGTCCAGCATGAATCCTTTCGCTATGCCATCTTCCAGATAGTAATAGGGAGGTTTGTCGCGCCAGGACACGGTGACAGGCTCGGCGGACGCAAGCGCCGCAGCCAGCAGCAGAGGCGTGGCCAGGAATAAACCGGATTTCATCAGACGCATGTTTCAAATTGATAAGACAATTATACGCGGTGATGGCGGAAGTACTCTACAAAGACAATGTACAACTACGTAACAAAAATGTAGGATTGTAATAAATGCCGGGGGCGTGCGGCGGCGCCGCGCCGCGTCAGGCGACGACCGCGCCGTCCAGCTGGTGGCGCGTGATGGCGCCGTCGGGTGCGATGGCGATCCAGCCGCCGCGCGGCGGCACCGCTTCCGGCTCCCAGTCCGGCAGCACATAGCGGCGCTTGCCGTCCACCACGTGCAGGGCGGGGCGGTGGGTGTGGCCATGAATCATGACGTCGGCGCCGGTCTGCTCGAAGATGGCGCTGATCGCCTGCGGCGTCACGTCCATGATCTCGTAGGATTTTTCAGTGTGGGCCTTGCGGCTGTTGTCGCGCAGGCCGGCGATGATGGCCTTGCGCTGCGCCAGCGGCATGGCCAGGAATTGCTGCTGCCAGGCCGGCTGGCGCACCTGGGCGCGGAACTCCATGTACTTCACGTCGTCCGTGCACTGCGCATCGCCGTGCAGCAGCACCACGCGGTGGCCTGCAATCCCGGCCACCCAGGTCTCGGGCAGGATGGTGGCGCCGGAAGCGGCGGCAAAGCCGTCGCGGGCCAGGAAATCGCGGTTGCCGGCGATCCAGAAAACCGCCACGCCGGCATCGCTCACGCGGCGGATAGCGGCGGTAATCTCCTGGTGGAATGGCTCGGCGAGGTCGTCGTCGCCCGCCCAGTACTCGAACAGGTCGCCCAGCAGATAGAGGGATGACGCAGCCGGCGCCTGCCGCTCCATGAAAGCATGGAACGCCGCCGTGATGGCGGGCTGGCCCGGCTGCAGATGCAGGTCGGAGATGAAGAGCGCGCTGAGGCGCCTGGTGCCGTCGGCCTGCATCGGGTACGGAATTAAACCGCTTCGACTTTCTCGATGATGATGTCTTCAACCGGTACGTCGGCGAACATGCCGCTGCGGGTGGTCTTCACTTTTTTCATCGCATCGACCACTTCCTGGCCTTCGGTCACTTTGCCGAATACGGCGTAGCCCCAGCCGTCCTGGCCAGGGTAGTCCAGGAAGGAGTTGTTTTTCACGTTGATGAAGAACTGGGCCGATGCCGAGTGCGGCGCCGAGGTGCGGGCCATGGCCAGGGTGTAGGGCTCGTTTTTCAGGCCGTTCTTGGCTTCGTTTTCCACGGTGGTGTCGGCCGGCTTTTGTTTCATGCCTGGCTCGAAGCCGCCGCCCTGGATCATGAAGCCGTCGATCACGCGGTGGAAGATGGTGTTGTTGTAGTGGCCGGCGTTCATGTAGGCCAGGAAGTTCTCCACCGTTTTTGGCGCTTTCTCGGCGTCCAGCTCAGCGGTGATCTTGCCCATGTTGGTGGTGATGACGATAGTGGTCATGATATTCCTTGAGGTTGTTGTGTTCTGTACTGGGCCGCGACTATACAGCAGCGGCGGCCAAAGCGCTATTCTACTGCGTGACGGCGACCGGCGTTTTCAGTACCGTGGCGGAGGTGATCACGATGGGTTTCACCGGAATGTTCTGGAAAATGCCCTTGTCGTCCACCAGCACGCCCTTGATCTTGTCCACCACTTCCTGGCCCTTCACCACCTTGCCGAACACGGTGTAGCCGAAGCCGTCCTGGCCCGGATAATCGAGGCCGGTGTTGTCCACCACGTTGATGAAGAACTGGGCGGTGGCCGAGTTCGGGTCGCCGGTACGCGCCATGGCCACGCTGTAGGTTTCATTTTTCAGGCCGTTCTGGGATTCGCTCGCCACCGGCGGCTTGGTCGGCTTGCTCTTCAGGTCCTGGGTGTAGCCGCCGGCCTGGATCATGAAGCCGTCGATCACGCGGTGGAAGATGGTGCCCTTGTAATGGCCGCTCTTCACGTAGGACAGGAAGTTGGCCACCGACTTCGGCGCCTTCTCCTGGTTCAGTTCCAGCACGATCTCGCCTTCGGTGGTCTTCAGCGACACTTGCGGGGTCATATTGGGTGCGGCCGGGGCGGCAGCCACGGCGCCGGACAGGGCCACGCCGGCGAACAGGCTCATGAATTTTGCCAGCAGGGTCTTGGTGTCTTGCATATGGTCATCCTTTTTATGTATGTTCTGATAAAACCAGACCAAGATCGGGGCAGTCCGGTTTTTATCAATGCTATACTAAGCGTTGACGTTTCATTCTAGCAAACTAGAACAACAAGATACCGAGGGTCTGTCAGTCTCCACGGACTATGCTTGAGAGCCCGGTGCGGCACCAGAAGTGCCCGCGCCCGGTTGTCGTATTGTCTGGCTGGCTTGCACTTAACAAAAACGCAAGAGTCCGATGAGCAATTTAAAGATTTACAACACGCTGGCGCGCGAGAAACAAGCATTCGTACCGATGGAAGCGGGCAAGGTCCGCATGTATGTCTGCGGCATGACGATCTACGATTACTGCCACATTGGCCACGGCCGCATGATGATGGCGTTCGACGTGGTCTACCGCTGGCTCAAGACATCCGGCTACGAGGTGACCTACGCCCGCAACATCACGGACATCGACGACAAGATCATCAAGCGCGCGGTTGAAAACGGCGAAACCATCGGCCAGCTCACCTCCCGCTTCACCAAATACATGGACGAGGACACCGCCGCGCTGGGCATCCAGCCGCCGACGCTGGTGCCGCGCGCCACCGAGTACGTGCCGCAGATGCTGGCGCTGATCGAAAAGCTGGAAGCGAAGGACCTGGCCTACCAGGGCGAAGACGGCGACGTGAACTACGCCGTGCGCAATTTCGCAGGCTACGGCAAGCTGTCCGGCAAGTCGCTGGACGACCTGCGCGCCGGCGAGCGCGTGGACGTCAACACCGGCAAGCGCGACCCGCTGGACTTCGTGCTGTGGAAAGCCTCCAAGGAATCCGAGCCGGAAGAAGTGAAGTGGGACTCCAAGTGGGGCAAGGGCCGCCCGGGCTGGCACATCGAGTGCTCGGCCATGTGCGCGGCGCTGCTGGGCGACCAGTTCGACATCCACGGCGGCGGCGCCGACCTGCAGTTCCCGCACCACGAGAACGAGATCGCGCAGTCCGAGGGCGTGACCGGCCATGCGCTGGCCAACTACTGGATCCACAACGGCTTCGTGCGGGTGGATAACGAGAAGATGTCCAAATCGCTGGGCAATTTCTTCACCATCCGCGACGTGCTGAAAAAGTACGACGCCGAAGTGGTGCGCTTCTTCATCCTGCGCGCCCATTACCGCAGCCCGCTGAACTACTCGGACGCCCACCTGGACGACGCCAAAGGCGCCCTGACGCGCCTCTACACGGCGCTGGATGGCGCCCAGCCGGACGACCAGCCGCTGGACTGGACCGATGCCAACGCCCAGCGCTTCGCCGAAGCCATGGACGACGACTTCAACACGCCGATGGCCGTGTCGGTGCTGTTCGACCTGGCCACGGAGCTGAACAAATCCAAATCGCCCGCCGTGGCGCGCCAGCTGAAACAACTGGCCGCCGTACTGGGCCTGCTGGAGCGCGCGCCGCAGGAATTCCTGCAAGCGGGCGTGGGCGCGTCGGGTGACGGCGCCGCCGCCATCGAGCAGCGGATCGCCGAGCGCGCCGCCGCCAAGAAGGCGCGCGACTTCGCGCTGTCGGACAAGATCCGCGCCGAGCTGCTGGCGGCCGGCATTGTCCTTGAAGACAAGCCTGACGGCACCACCAACTGGCGCCGCGCATAATGGTGAAGGCCACGGACATGATGGGGGCGCAGTCCCCAGCGGTAGCAGTGCCGCCGTACTGGGAAGAAGCCAAGCAGGAGCTCATGAAGCGCGACCGCATCATGAAAAAGCTCATCCCGCAATTTGGCGACCTGCACCTGGTCGGCCACGACGACCCGTTCACCACCCTGGCCCGATCCATCGTCAAGCAGCAGGTCACGCCCAAGGCCGCCGCTGCGGCCTGGCAGAAGCTGCTGGCGGCCTGCCCGAAATTCACTCCGGCCACCGTGCTCAAGGCCGGCGCCGAGGAGCTGGCCGCCTGCGGCCTGTCCAAGCGCAAGACCGAATACATCCTGGACCTGGCCGACAACTTCAAGGCCAAGAAGGTCCACGCCAGCCAATGGGACCAGATGGATGACGAAGCCGTCATCGCCGAACTGGTGCAGATACGTGGTATCACGCGCTGGACAGCGGAGATGTTTTTGATATTTAATCTGCTCCGTCCCAATGTTCTGCCGCTGGACGACCCCGGTCTGATCCAGGGCATCAGCCAAAACTATTTCTCCGGCGAGCCCGTTTCCCGCAGCGATGCGCGCGAAGTATCGGCCAACTGGGAGCCCTACCGGACCGTCGCCACCTGGTATTTATGGCGTAGTCTGGACCCGGTTCCGGTAGAATAGCGAAAAATTCGCCCGGCGCGAGGCTGGCCCCAGGGCCGCCCGCCATCCGGGCCATAACACGGAGGTACAATGACCAAGACAACTTTCCTCAATTTTGAGCAACCGATTGCGGAACTCGATTCCAAAATTGAAGAACTGCGTTTCGTGCAGGACGACTCGGCCGTCGACATCTCCGAGGAGATCGACCGCCTGGCCAAGAAGAGCCAGCAGCTGACCAAAGACATCTACGCCAAGCTGACCCCCTGGCAAGTGGCGCAGATCGCGCGCCACCCGCAGCGTCCATACACCATGGACTATGTGAATGAAATCTTCACCGACTTCCATGAACTGCACGGCGACCGCAGCTACGCGGACGACCAGTCCATCGTCGGCGGCCTGGCGCGTTTCAACGGCCAGGCTTGCATGGTCATCGGCCACCAGAAGGGCCGCGACACCAAAGAGCGCGCCATGCGCAACTTCGGCATGCCCAAGCCGGAAGGCTACCGCAAGGCCATGCGCCTGATGAAGCTGGCCGAGAAATTCAACCTGCCGATCTTCACCTTCGTCGATACGCCAGGTGCCTTCCCCGGCATCGATGCCGAAGAGCGCGGCCAGTCCGAAGCCATCGGCCACAACCTGTACGTGATGGCGGAATTGAAAGTGCCGCTGATCGCCACCATCATCGGCGAAGGCGGCTCCGGCGGCGCGCTGGCGATTGCCGTGGGCGACCAGGTGCTGATGCTGCAATACGCCACTTACTCGGTGATCTCGCCGGAAGGCTGCGCCTCGATCCTGTGGAAGACCAGCGAACGCGCGGCCGACGCCGCCGAAGCGCTGGGCCTGACCGCGCACCGCCTGAAAGCCATCGGCCTGATCGACAAGATCGTGTCCGAGCCGCTGGGCGGCGCGCACCGCGACCCGAAAGCCATGGCCACCATGCTCAAGCGCGCGCTGGCCGACTCGCTGCGCCAGTTCCACGGCATGAAAACCAAGGACCTGATCAATGCCCGCCATGAGAAGCTCATGAGCTACGGCAAGTTCAAGGAAACCACGCCGCAAGAGTAATTCAGCGCCATCCGCTGACACCAGACCGGAGCCGGCGCCAGCCGCTCCGGTTTTTTGCATTTGGCGGCGCAGCGTCGGCGAGTTACGCTGCGCTAACCCGCCCTACGGACCCCGCTATCGGAACGTAGGGCGGGTTAGGCGCAGCCGTAACCCGCCGGGCGCCGCCAGCACCCCCGGAGTCCCCATGAAAAAGCAGCAAACCGCCACCCTCGCCAGCACCTACGCCCAGGCGGTCAACAGCGCGCAGGACGGCGGCCGCATCGCCATCGCCCTGAGCGGCGGCCTCGATTCCTCCGCGCTGCTGCACCTGGCGCACGCCCATGCCAAAGAGCAGGGCATCGCCCTGTACGCCTTCCACGTCCACCACGGCATCAGCCCCAACGCCGACGCCTGGCTGGCCCACTGCGCGCAGCAATGCGCCGCCCTCGGCGTCCCATTCGAGGCGCGCCGCATCACGCTGGAAAACGCCCGCAAGAGCGGCATCGAAGCGGCCGCCCGCAAGGCCCGCTACGCCGCGCTGGGCGCCCTGTGCGCGGAGCACGGCGTGAACCTGCTGCTCACCGCCCACCACCAGGACGACCAGGCCGAAACCGTGCTGCTGCAGCTGCTGCGCGGCTCCGGCACCGCCGGCCTGTCCGGCATGGACGCCGCCAACACCGCCCCCGAACTGCTCGCCAATCCGGACCTGGTGATGATGCGCCCCCTGCTGTCCGCCTCGCGCAAAGAGCTCGAAGCCTACGCGGCGCAGCACGGCATCGCCCATATCGAAGACGAATCCAATGACGACCCGCGCTACGCCCGCAACGCGCTGCGCCACACGGTCATGCCCGCGCTGGCGCAGTACTTCCCCGGCTTCCAGGAGCGCTTCGCGCGCAGCGCCCAGCACGCGCAGTCCGCCCAGCGCCTGCTGACCGAACTGGCCGAACAGGACCTGGCCGCCACCCTGGACGGCGACTGCCTGCAAGTGGCCAGGCTGCGCGAGATGAGCACCGACCGCGCCTACAACCTGCTGCGCCACTGGTTCGCGCTGCGCGGCCTGAGCATGCCGTCCACCGCCTGGCTGTCCGAAATGCTGGCGCAGCTGCTCGAAGCGCGGCACGACACGCAAATGCTGGTGGTGCACCCCGAAGTGGACGTGCGCCGCCACCGCGACCGCCTGCACCTGATTGCCAAGCTGCCCGAGATCGCCGGCACCCGCGAAGACCAGTTCGACGACTCGCCCGGCCAGGACTTCCGCTGGAACGGCCAGGCCGCCATCGACTTCCCCGACTACGGCGGCGTGCTGCACATCGAGGCGGCGGAACAGGGCCTGGACGCGGCCTGGCTGCGCGGCCAGTACCTCACCATCGAGTTCCGGCGCGGCGGCGAACGCCTGAAACCGGCCGGCAACCGTCCCACGCGCGCCCTCAAGTACCACTACCAGACCCTGGGCATCCCCGCCTGGGAGCGCGGCCGCCTGCCGGTGGTGAAAACCCCGGCCCAATTGCTGTTTGCCGCCGGGATCGGCATGGACTGCCAGCAAATAGGGCAGGGCGGCGGCGAACGTGTGGTATTCCGGTGGGAAGCCAAATAAAAGTCGGTACTGTGGCGATTTCGTATGTCCATATGCCAATACTGTATGACGTCATAACTTTTTTGGCTTGTCGTTTCGCACTGCAACATGTAGAGTAACAAGCCTCCCTTTTTTCAATCTTCGAGCGGAAACATCACTGTTATGGCTTTAATCGTTCACAAATATGGCGGAACGTCGATGGGATCGACCGACCGCATCAAGAACGTCGCGCGCCGCGTCGCCAAATGGCACGACGCAGGACACCAGATCGTCGTGGTACCGTCGGCCATGTCCGGCGAGACCAACCGGCTGATCGCGCTGGCAAAGGAAATTCAAAACCCGCCCGACCCGCGTGAACTGGACATGATCGCCTCGACCGGCGAGCAGGTCTCCGTGGGCCTGCTGTCGATGGCGCTGCAAGCGATCGGCAAGGCTGCGGTCTCCTACGCCGGCTGGCAAGTGGCGATTAAAACCGACTCCGCCTTCACCAAAGCCCGCATCCAGTCGATCGACGACGAGCGCGTGCGCAAAGACCTCGACGCCGGCAAGATCGTCATCATCACCGGCTTCCAGGGCGTGGACGACAACGACAACATCGCCACCCTGGGCCGCGGCGGTTCGGACACCTCGGCCGTGGCGATCGCCGCCGCGCTGAAGGCGGCCGAATGCCTGATTTACACCGACGTGGACGGCGTCTACACCACCGACCCGCGCGTGGTATCGGAAGCGCGCCGCCTGAAGGCGATCACGTTCGAAGAAATGCTGGAACTGGCCTCGCTGGGCTCGAAAGTGCTGCAGACGCGCTCCGTGGAATTCGCGGGCAACTACCGCGTACCGACGCGCGTCCTGTCGTCGCTGACCGATCCGCTGATGGATCTCGCCACCGAAGCCAACTCCGGCACCCTGATTTCGTTTGAGGAAGACACCAACATGGAACAAGCAGTCATCTCCGGCATCGCCTTCAACCGCGACGAAGCCAAAATCACCGTGCTGGGCGTGCCGGACCGTCCGGGCGTGGCCTACCACATCCTCGGCCCGGTGGCCGACGCCAACATCGAAGTGGACATGATCATACAGAATCAGTCCGTGGACGGTAAAACCGACTTCACCTTCACCGTGTCGCGCAACGACTACCAGAAGGCCATCGACGTACTGGAAGGCCAGAAAGCCGAAATCGGCTACAGCACCCTGGTGGGCGACGCCAAGGTATCGAAGATCTCCGTGGTCGGCGTCGGCATGCGTTCCCACGTAGGTGTCGCCTCGCAAATGTTCCGCACTCTGAGCGAAGAAAACATCAACATCATGATGATTTCCACCTCCGAGATCAAGATTTCGGTCCTGATCGACGAAAAGTACATGGAACTGGCGGTACGCGCGCTGCACAAAGCGTTCGAACTGGAAAAAGAGTAAAAAAGATGGTCCGTTTCCTTGACCAAACAAGGGGCGGGCCATTAATATAGCGCTCGTCTGATCTGAAGCGGCAACGTGGAAGAGAGGGCAAATAGTTGAGTAATCAGCTAGGAGACGTGGCCGAGTGGCCGAAGGCACATCCCTGCTAAGGATGCATACGGCTTATACCTGTATCGTGGGTTCGAATCCAGAACAAATAAAAACGGGCTCCCCTGCGGGAGCCCTTTTTTATTTGTTCGGACGGAGCCGGTGGGATTCGAAGGGCTGGGCCTACCGGCCCAGCCCTCTCCGAATCGCCCATCTGCTGCGCGCGATGCGCGCAGCCCCGCGCGCCGAGGGCGCGCGACGCCCGCGTCATCTAAAAAAGAGATGAACGAAACGGACCAGTAATCTCAGTCCCCATCGCGTTTTGAATCCCGGTCCATCAAAGCCAGCCACATCCTACAAAAGCACCCTACGGTAGCCGACGCCAAAATCCCCGCATCCGCCTACCATGATGACTCCCGCATCGGTGCTGTGCCACAGTGCCGACGGCGGCTCCACAAACTTTTGCTTAAAGGAGAACATCATGGCAAGCTCGAACCAAGGCGGTAACCAAGGCGGCAACAAACAATCCGGCAACCAAGGCAACCAGGGCGGCAACAAAGGTGGCGACACCAGCAACCGCGGCTTCGCCTCCATGGACCCTGAGCGCCAGCGTGAAATCGCGGCCGAAGGCGGCCGTGCGGCACACGCCTCCGGCGCAGCGCACGAGTTCACCTCGGAAGAGGCGCGCAAAGCCGGCAGCATGAGCCACAAAAACGACGGCAACCAGCAGAGCGGCAGCGGCGGCTCGGGCAGCGGTGGCGGCGGCAACCAGGGCGGTAACCAGGGCGGCAGCAAAGGCAGCTCCGGCATGCGCGGCGGCACGCCCGAGCAGCATGCCGAAGCGGGCCGTCAAAGCCACAAAAACGACCGCTAATCCCAGCGTTTCGGCGGTGCCCCGCACCGCCGAATACCTCACCTTGCCAGGGTTCTCACCCTGGCATTTTCTTGCCCTTTCCCCTGCAGCTTCCAGGCAGCAAACAGCGCGCCGCCCACCAGCAAAGCCATGCCCAGCGGCTTGCCGCGCATGCTCAAGAAGGTGTACGGCGACGATTCGTGTACCCTGCTGCGGCGTCCGCCCTGGCGCTGCTGCAGCGCCGCCCCGTTGGGCTGGTACAGCGCATCGCTGCGGTTGGCCGCGGCCGGCCGCGCCGACTGCTGCTGCCTGAACATCACCAGGTTCATGAACTTGTCCAGCAGGCGCGGCATGTGCGCCGCCTCCAGCGACATCAGGCGCGACGCGCCGCCCACGTACACATCGCGCCGCGCATGCTGCGCCGAATACAAAATGGCATCGGCCACCAGCTCCGGCGCATACAGCGGCGCCGGCAACTCCGGCTCGTGCTCCAGGTAATTGCGCGCATGTCCGGTAAACAGCGTATCGACGCCCGCCGGCCTGATCAGGGTAACCGACACCGGCACGCCATCCTTCTCGATTTCCATGCGCAGCGCATCCGTGAAACCCTTCACCGCATGCTTGGACGCCGAATACATGCCCTGCAGCGGCACGGCGCGGTCGGACAGCTCGCTGCCCAGGTTGATGATGGCGCCGCCGTGCTGCTTCATCAGCTGGAGCGCCACCAGCGATCCATGCACCACGCCCCAGAAGTTGGTGCGGAACAGTTGCTCCTGGTCCGCCTGCGGCACGTCCTCAAGCCGGCCGTAAATGGAAACGCCGGCATTGTTGACCCAGGTGTCCACGCGGCCGAAGCGCTGCAGGGCGGCTTCGCCCAGCGCATGCACTTCCGCGCGGATGCCGACATCGGTCGGCACGGCCAGCGCCTGCGCACCGCTATCCCCAAGCTCGGCGGCCAGCGTCTCTAGCGCCGCCCGGTCGCGCGCCGCCAGCACCAGCCGCGCGCCGCGCTTGGCGGCCATGCGGGCAGTGGTCAGGCCGATGCCGCTGGTGGCGCCGGTGACGACCATGACTTGAGAGGCTAATGGTTTTAAGGTTGCCATGATGCTCCCCCTTTCTCAAAAACTGACAGTATGGCTGCGCGTACTAAGCGGGCCATCGGCGCGCATCCCTGGCGGCTGTAAGACTGGACTTTCAAGCAAGGCCGCCGTGTGCGCGACGCGCTCCACCGCCTGCGCCAGCGTCTGCTGGGAGATGTGCTGGATCATGTGCCCAGCGCCGGGCAATACGGTCAGTGCGCTCTGCGCCATGTCCTCGTGCAGGCGCGCCGAGTTGTGGTCCGTGTCCACGATCTTGTCGCCATCGCCCGCCAGGATTTCCACCGGCATGCGCAGCTCGGGATAGGACGCCTTCAGCGCGGCGGCGCTCGGTATCATCATGGCGATCTCGGCCGCTTCCGCGCGCAACTGCCCGGGACGCAGGCTCATCCATTTTGGATGCTGGCGGAACGTCTCCGGCACCGCCTGCGGCGAGAACGCCCGCCGCGTCACCAGCGGCCAGGCCAGCCTGCTGATCAGCGGCGAGATCGTATAGCGCATCAGGTCGCCGATGATGGGAATGGCGGGCGTGGTCGTCAGCACGTCGAAGCGCACGCTGGGGTAGTAGTAGCCGGACGCCAGCACCATGCCGGCCACCAGCCGCGGTTCCTGGTGCGCCATCGCCAGCGCCACCATCGTGCCCCAGGAATGCGCCAGTACCAGGGTGCGCGTCACGCCTAGCTGCGCCATTGCGCGCGCCAGCAGGCGGGCCTGGGCCGCCGGCGTCCAGACGGTGGAGCGGGGCCGCGCACTGTAGCCGAAGCCCGGGCGGTCAAAGGCGATCACGCGGTAGTCCTGTGACAGGCGGTCCAGCAGGCCCGCGTTGCGGAAGTCTTCCGCCGTCACGCCGTTGCCGTGCAAGAGCAGCAGCGTCGGGCCTGTTCCCTGTTCCAGATAGTGCAGGCGTACCCCGTCTACGGTTAGAAAATTTCCGCGCGGCGGATGGTCTTTTTCCGCCTGGCGGGTCTTGCTGCGCACCAGCAGCCAGGATGCGGCCAGCACGGCGGTGGCGCCAAGCGCGTACTTCAGTTTGGTGTTTTTCATCGCGGGTCCTCATTGGGTGGGTGGTTCATGATGCGCCCCCGGCGCACCCGCCGGTATAGGAATGCTGTGACGCAGCATGTAGGAGTGGCTCTTGAAATTTAGTTAGGACTCTTGACTGGCAATGTGTGTGGGCATATGATGCGTTATCAATTAGGAATCCTAACTACTGGAGCTGAGATGAACTGTATTGCAATCCATCACGTGCGGTTTGAAGACTTGGGCAGTTTCGCCCAACCCCTGGCGGACGCCGGCTATCAGATCAGCTACCGGCACGCCGGTGCGGCGCCATTGTCGGAGCGGGAGTGGATCGACACCGGCCTGATCGTGGTGCTGGGCGGCCCGATCGGCGTCAAGGACACTGAACTGTATCCATGGCTGGCGGCGGAAGTGGAAGGCCTGGCGCAGCGCCTGTCGCGCAAGCGGCCCACTGTGGGTATCTGCCTCGGCGCGCAGCTTATGGCGGCGGCGCTCGGTGGCCGGGTCGTGCGGCGCATAGGAAGCAGCGGCGCGCCCGAGGCCGAGATCGGCTGGTCGGTGCTGGGGCTGGCTGGTGGTGGCAATGGCGCCGGCGGTGCCGATGCCGCCGGCAGCGCCGGCCCGCTGCAGCACCTGCGCGGCGTGCCGGTGCTGCACTGGCACGGCGACAACATCGTGCCGCCGGATGGCGTGCTTGCCGCCGCCGCGACGCCGCACACGCCGTGCCAGGCATACGCCGTCGGCAAGCACGCACTGGGCCTGCAGTTCCACGCCGAATTCCATGCGGACGCGCTGGAAGAGTGGCTCACCGGCCATGCCGTCGAACTTCAGCACGCCGGCGTCGACTTCCCGCGCCTGCGCGAAGACACCCGCCGCCACGGAGACGGCCTCATCCGCGCCGGCCGTGCCTTGATGCGCGACTGGCTCGCGGCGCTGTAAACAGCATTTCAGTTTCGGCCGATTCCCGGCCCCACTCAGGAAGGAAAAGAAGAAATGAAATTCACCAAGCAAGCCATTGCTGCAGCCGTGTTGCTGACCGCCTTCGGCGCGCAAGCCCATGAGCGCCACCAGGCGCCGAACGCGCATGCCAGCGGCATCCAGACCGCGCCCGGCAAAGGGGTGAACGCGCCGTTCGACATCGTCCACACCAAGATCTCCACGGAAGGCAATACCGCCGTGTTCCACATTGCCGTGTCGGGCAAGGCCGGCGAGTCGCGCCCATCTAAGGTCGGCAAGCTGGCCGGCAGCAATGTATTCTCCTATGTCTGGCCCACCACGATGGACCCGTCGGTGGTCGGCTTCGACAAAGGTGCCGGCATCCTGGCCTTCGCCGTCACCTCCCACCCCGATTTCGACGACACCCCGCTGTACGACGAAAACGGCGACGGCGACCTGAAAAACGACGGCGACCTGTGGCACTCGCACTGGGTCGTGCTGAAGCAGGACGACGCCTGCGGCAAGGGCGCGCTCAAGGTGGTCGACATCCCCGAAGGCGCCAAGCCCAGGCTGCCGAAGACCTGGCCCGGCCTGCCGCTGCTGATCGACAGCCCCGGCTGGAGCCCTATCTTCAAAGGCGAATCGCTCGAAGTGCGGGTACCGTTCGACGACGTCAGCCAGGTCACCGGCGCCGGCTTCGACGGCGTCACCGCCGCGCTGCGCGTGAACGCCAGCGTCCACAGCCCGCTGCTGTGCGTGGTGGACGTGTTCAAGGTCGCATCGGGCAAGCTGACCTTGCCGGGCAAGGTCGAGTAAAGGCGGCGTCTTTTGCGCGCGCGGCTTATTCGGGCCGCGCTGCGCACCATCGCAGGATGTCCTGGACGGTTTCAGGACTGGCGCTGAGGATCAATTTTCGGCACTTGGCGTCCCCTTCGAACGTGATGACATGAGCAGGCATGGCCGATACCGCGCAGAAGGTAAGGGCGCCGTTGCTGCTCCAGAACCAGCCGGACAAGTAGCCGAACAGCGCAATGCCATTCTTGCGGCTTGTGAGCTCCAGCGCGTCCGTGCTGGTGACCTGCCGTACCGTCGCCAGCTTCACGGCTCCGCGCTGCACCACCAGCGTGTACAGGCTATGCCGTATCACCAGCAACTGTTCGCTCAATTCCACTTCATGCCGCTTCGCGCTTGCGAACAACACGCCTGTCAGGGCGGTCAGGATCGCCGCAGCTATGCCTAGCGCCACCCACCTGCTGTCCGTGCCTTGACCGGCTTTCAGTGGAGGCAGGATGACCAGGCTGATCGTCAGCACCAGCGGGGCTATCAGCGTGACCGCCAGATAAAACAGCTGACGGGGTAAAACGGGGATGTCGATTTTGTTCAAGCGCATTCCACTCGTTGTCGTTGCACAGGCCCTCATCCTGCGCGAAAGTGGCGAATTTTGCAAACAATCACCGTTTTGACAAATGCGTGGCGGCGGCTCGCATTAGGATGGCGGGCGAACGTCCCATAATAAGCGTAGGAGTAGAACTTGGCCCTCACGAACCATACCCGCCGCCGTGCCGCCCAGCCGCATGCCCCGTATCTTGGCCGCCTCGCGGCTGCTGCCGCCGTTGCCGCCGTCTGCGGCACCTTGGCCGGCGCTGCGCTGGCGCAAGAACTGGGCATCCCGCAAGCGTCCGACAGCGCGCGGCAGGCACCCCAGGCCAAGGCCGGCGTGGGCGCTAACAAGGCTGCGGGCCAGCTGGTCTACCTGATGTCCAGCTTCACCGCCAGCGCACCCAACGCGCTCAGCCTGTTCACCTCCACCGACGGCGCCAACTTCGCCACGCTGGCGTCGGAAACCTACACCGCCCCGCAGCCCCTGCTGCGTGACCCGTCCATCATCCGCCACAGCGATGGCTATTACTATGTGGTCCACACCAGCAGCGAAGACGGCGCCAGCTTTGGCGTCGCGCGCTCGAAAGACCTGAAAACCTGGCAACCGCTGCCCGAAGCCGCTATCAGCCTGCCCGGCGTGGCCGGCGCCCGCGCGCCCGAATGGCTGCGCGACAAGGACGGCAGCCTGAAAGTGGTGGTCTCGCTGTCCAGCACCGGCGCCAAGGGCACTTTCGCTCCCCACATTCTCGAACCGGACGCCGGCTTCGCGACATGGTCCGCGCCCAAGCCGCTGGCCGGCCTGCAAGGCTACCTGGACACATTCGTGGTCGCGGCAGGCAAGGGCTACGCCGCCTTCGTCAGGAACCAGCAAACCGGCTACATTGAACTGGCTACCGCCGCTTCCCTGTCCAGCCCATGGACCGTGGAGAAGAAGGGCGACTGGGCCGGCTGGGGCGCGGGCCGCGAGGGCCAGGCGCTGGTCAGGCTGCCGGACGGCGGCTGGCGCATCTATTTTGGCGACGCGCAAGGGAAGGGCGCCTGGTACTCGGACGGCGACAGCAGCTTCAAGCAGTGGACGCCGAAGAAGGAAGTCGGCGGCGTATCGGGCGTGGCGCGCCACTTCACCGTGCTGGCCGAAGACGCCAAAGCCTATGCGGAAGCCATCAAGCCCAAAGGCCAGCCGAAAAGAATCGCCTGGGACGAGCACTCGCTGACCGTGGACGGCAAGCGCGTGGTGGTCTGGTCCGGCGAGGTGCACCCCTTCCGCCTGCCCAACCCTTCGCTGTGGCGCGACGTCATCCAGAAGATGAAAGCTTCCGGCTTCAACGGCGTGGCCTTCTACTTCGACTGGGGCTACCACTCGTCCGCCCCCGGCGTGTACGACTTCTCCGGCGTGCGCAACGTGGAGCGCGCGCTGCAGATCGCCGAGGAAGAGGGCATGTACATCATCGCCCGCACCGGCCCTTACGTGAACGCCGAGCTGACCGGCGGCGGCTACCCCGGCTGGATGTTCCGCAACCGCGCCGAGGCGCGCACCGACGACCCGGTCTACACCGCCGCCACCGACGAGTGGATGACGCAGATTAACGCCATCATCGCCCGCCACCAGGCCACCACGGGCGGCGGCAACGTCATCGCCTACCAGCTGGAAAATGAGCTGGGCAAGGTAGAGCCCAAGCACGTGCGCCACATGGAGCACCTGGCGGCCAAGGCGCGCGCCGACGGCATCACGGTGCCGTTCTTCCACAACGCCGCCGGCCGCCTGCCCGACTGGGCGCCGAAGCATTCCGCCGCCCCCTGGGCCAACCAGGGCCCCACCGACCTGTATGCCTTCGACGGCTACCCGGGCGGCACCTGCAATGTGTTCGCCGATCCGTCCGGTCCCAACAAGGCGCCCGACTGGGGCATCCACGGCCAGCCCGGGCCGAAATCCGGCGGCCTCACCTCGCCCAAGACGCCCGGCTTCGCCGCAGAACTGGGCGGCGGCTGGTTCGACTACTGGGGGTCGAACGGCACCTACAACTGCACCGCGCAGCGCCAGGGCAAGGGTTACCAGCGCGTGTTCTACGGCACCAACCTGATCAACCGCATCACCATCCACAACATCTACATGACCTTCGGCGGCACCTCGTGGGGCTGGCTGGCCGGGCCGGTGGTGTACACCTCCTACGACTACGGCGCAGCCATTGCCGAAGACCGGGGCTTGCGCGACAAAGCCTACGCGCTCAAGCAGCAAGGCATGTTCGTGCAGGCGGCGGAGCAGGCACTGGCCGAGATGGACAAGGGGCCCGAGCTCAAACCCAGCAACGGCAAGATCAAGGTCTACCACAACATCAATTCCAGGCTGGGCACCCACATCCTGTTCGCGGTGCATAACCCGTCCGACGCGCTGAGCGACGACCGCGCCACCTTTTCCCTGGCCACCAGGGACGGCACGTACCAGATCCCGGTGCGCGTGAACGGCCAGGACGGTAAGCTGCTGCTGGCCTCCTACCCCATGGAACGCCAGCACCTGGTGTATTCCAGTTCGGAGATCCAGACCCATTTCCGTAACGGCGAGCGCGACGTCGTGCTGCTGCATGGCCGCGACAGGGAGGAGGGCGAGACCGTGCTGCGCTACGTTTCCGCACCCAAGGTGGAAGTCCTGTCCGGCAAGGTGGCCTCCAGCTTCGACGCCGCCCGTGGCGACCTGAAACTGAGCTACGTGCACGACGGCCTGGCGCGCGTGCGCATCAGCGGCGGCGGCCGCGCGCCCATGCTGCTGTTGCTGGCCGACGAAAAAACCAGCTTCCAGATGTGGCGCCAGGACACGGCCAGCGGCGCGATGCTGGAACTGACCCCGGCGCTGGTGCGCTCCGCAACACTGGCAGGCGGCAAGCTGGCGCTCACCGGCGACACCAGCCAGGATGCGGCGCTGGAAATCTGGGGGGCGCCGGCCGCGTCGGCCGTCACCTTCAACGGCGAGGCGCTGGCGGCGAGCGTGCAGCCGGACGGCAGCATCAAGACCGGCACCGTCAAGGGGCCGGCGCCCGTGGCCTTGCCGGACCTCGCCGCGCAGCCATGGACGCGCCGCATGGACAGCCCGGAAGCGCAGCCCGCCTTCGATGACAGCCAGTGGGTCAAAGCCGACAGCCGCGCCTCCGCCGCGCAGACCTGGACCACGCCCGAGCGCGGCCAGCCCACGCTGAGCATGAGCGACTACGGCTTCCACCACGGCGACGTGTGGTATCGCGGCCGCGCCACGGTGGGCGGCCAGAAAGCCAACCAGCTCGAGCTGTTCTACGGCGCAGGCGGTGCCGGCATGATCCAGGTGTGGGTGGACGGGAAGTTCCTGGGACAGGATGAAATGGACACCGGCCGCCAGTTCCCTGAAACCACCGACAGCGTGAAGTTCGCGCTGGGCGATCTGGCGCCGGGCGAGCACCTGATCTCCGTCATGGTGCGCAACAACTCGCACAACTGGAACCTGATGGCGGACGACTACCACCGCGAAGCGCGCGGCCTGATCTCGGCCTCGCTCACCTCGCGCGGCGGCAACCGTTTCGCTGTGCCGATCGAATGGCGCATCCAGGGCAACCAGGGTGGCGAGCAGATAGCCGACGTGGTGCGCGGTCCGATGAACAACGGCGGCCTGAATGGCGAGCGCCAGGGCTGGCACCTGCCGGGCCGGCAGGACGGCTGGCAGGCCGCCGGACCGGGTGACGCGCCGCCGGCGCCCGGCACCTACTGGCTGCGCACCAGCTTTGCGCTGGACCTGCCCAAGGGCCACGACGTGCAGCTCGGCCTGGCCTTCGGCGACACGGGCAAGCCGCGCTCGGAGCGCAGCAACCGCGCGCTGATTTTCGTAAACGGCTGGAACATGGGCCAGTTTGCCGCCAACATCGGCCCGCAGCGCACCTTCGTCATCCCGCCGGGCATCCTGAACCCGAACGGCCAGAACACCATCGCGCTGGCGGTGACCACCGACGGCAAGGCGGAGAACGCGCTGGAGCCGGTCCGGCTGGTGAACCTGCGCACCGCGCGCGGCGGCGTGCCACTGGAGGTCATGGACGCTAGCGGAGCGAAGTGAGCGCCATGGCGGCCACCGCCGCCGCCATGACGGCGGTGCAGGTCCAGCCCAGGAAGCGCAGGCGGCGCGAAATGACCAGTGGCCCCATCACGCCCTTGCGCCCGGCCAGCAGCATCACCACCGCCATCACCGGCACGGCGATCACGCCGTTGATGACGGCGCTCCAGTACAGCGCCCGCATCGGATCGATCTTGGTGAAGCACAGCGCCGTACCGCCCACGGTGGCGGCGATGATAATCGCGTAGAACTTCTTTGCGTCGGGGTAGGGCAGCTCCAGACTGTTCTTCCACTGCATGGCACCGGCAATGGCATAGGCTGCGGACCCCGCCAGCACGGGCACGGCCAGCAGTCCGGTGCCGATAATCCCGACGGCAAACAGGGTGAAGGCGA
Source organism: Massilia sp. Root418 (assembly GCF_001425265.1). GTDB lineage: Bacteria > Pseudomonadota > Gammaproteobacteria > Burkholderiales > Burkholderiaceae_D > Rugamonas. The sequence continues at coordinate 71,668 of NZ_LMEC01000026.1, read as the reverse complement.
ACTCGCCCGCTATCGGCCGCAGCGCGGACGCCGCCTGTGCCGACGTTTCAATGTGCGTGATGCCGTGCGCACCCAGCGTGGCGGCTGTGGTGAGCATGATGAACAACGCCACCAGATTGGAAAAGCCCATCCCCACCACGGTGTCGATGCGGATGCGGCGCAGCTGCTCCGGCGCCTGCGCGCGGGCGTGCTTGAGCGCCTGCGCCTCCGGATCGGCGCGCAAATCCTCAACCTCCTGCGAGGCCTGCCAGAAGAACAGATAGGGGCTGATGGTGGTGCCGAAGATGGCCACCAGGGTGGTGATGTAGGACTTGTCCCAGCTTAGCTGCGGCATCGCCATAGCCTTGGCGATGTGCAGCCACGGAAGGTTCAGCATCAGGGCAGTCGCCACGTAGGCCAGCAAGGCCAGCGTAAGCCACTTCAGCACTTTCACATAGCGCTGGTAGGGCATCGTCACCTGTAAAAATACCGACAGCAGGCCGGCGCCTGCCGCGTACCAGTGCGCCTGGCCGCCCGCGATCAGGCGCACCGCGTCGCCCATGGCGGCAACGTCGGCGGCGATATTGATGATATTAGCCACCAGCAGCAGGAACACAATCGAGTACAGCAGCCAGGGCGGGTAGTGGCGGCGGATATTGGTGGCCAGGCCATGGCCGCTGACCCGGCCGATCTGCGCGCTGATCAACTGTATGCCCACCATGAGCGGGAACGTCAGCACCATGGTCCAGGCCATGTTGTAGCCGAAATGGGCTCCGGCCTGGGAATAGGTGGCGATGCCGCTGGGGTCATCATCGGCCGCCCCGGCCACCAGGCCGGGTCCGAGCTTGCCGAACCAGCCGCCTGACGCGGGCGAACTGGCAGCAGGGCCGCTTTCTTCAATGCGCAACTTCTCGCTGGCGGTCATGGCGTCTCCTCTGTTTCACACAGCCTACGCTGAGCTCATGCTTTCGACAGTTATGTTCCCCACATAGGGAGAGGACGGTGCGGGAAAGTGGCCTGATTGTTAGCTGGTGCACAGAGCGGTGGAGCGGGCGCGCGCAAGCTAGGCACAGCCACAATCAACCAAGGGAGGGCGTCATGGCGAAGCAAAAATCGGGCAGCGGCAGCAAGCAATCGTCGGCCGGTTCGGGATCCAAGCAGTCGGCGGTCCAGGAGGAGCCCAAAGCGGGCAAGGACGCGGCCAGCCACACCAAGGCCGGCAGCGACAAAGGCAAGGGCGGCGGCGCCAAGCAGCAGCGCAAGCACTAAAGGAAAACGCGGTCCCTTGACCAATCGGGAAGCTGCCATTACTATAGCGCTCGTCGACTCCGGCACGGCAACGTGAAGGGGAAGGCATAGTTGAGTAATCAGCTAGGAGACGTGGCCGAGTGGCCGAAGGCACATCCCTGCTAAGGATGCATACGGCTTATACCTGTATCGTGGGTTCGAATCCAAGCCTCCCCTGCGGGAGGCTTTTTTCGTTGCTCTGGACGGAACGGTGGGATTCGAAGGGTTTGCGCGTGCCGCGCAAACCCTCTCCGAATCGCCCATCTGCTTCCCGCTGCGCGGGAAGCGCCGCGCGCCGAGGGCGCGCGCCCCCGCGCCCCACCTGCAGGGCGACCCCAACCGTAAACTTCGGCTATCATACCGCCCGGTCCGCAATATCAAAGCCAGCGAGTCTTGCGCGTAGGCATTGTCGGAGAATGGAAACGCAAGCAAGGGATGGGAATGAACGCAGTAGCAGCACGTACGGGGCAGGCCGCCGCCCCGGCACAATTTGGCTTGATCAACCTGTTGAAGGCGGGTGCTGCACAGCTGATCGTGCTGCACCACCTGGCCTTCTATGGTCCCATGTCCGACCACGTGCGCGCCCTGATGCCCGAGCTGATGGACTGGCTCACCGGCCATGCACGCATCGCCGTGCAGGTCTTCCTCGTCGCTGGCGGCTTCCTGGCCGCGAAGTCCCTGTCGCCCGCCGGCCGGCCCGGCGTGGCCGCGCCGCTGCACACCATCTGGCGCCGCTACGCCAAACTGGCGCCGCCCTTCATGGCCGCCACGCTGCTGGCGGTGGGCGCCAACGCCCTGGCCGGCGCCTGGATGTCGCACGACTCCATCTCCGCCGCCGCCACGTTCGGCCAGCTCAGTGCGCACGCGCTGCTGCTGCACAGTGTGCTGGGCTACGAATCGCTGTCGGCCGGCGCCTGGTACGTGGCCATCGACTTCCAGCTCTACGTCTCCATGGTGCTGCTGCTGTGGCTTTCCGGCCGCCTGGCCGGCGACAGCCTGCGCACCTGGCTGATGCCCGCCGTGATGCTGGCCGCTGTCGCCAGCTCCCTGCTGTACTTCAACCTGGACAGCGGCTGGGACAACTGGGCGCCATACTTCTTCGGCAGCTACGGCCTCGGCGTGCTGGCCTGGTGGGCCAGCGACGCCAAGCGCAAGCCCGGCGCGGTGGCCTTGCTGCTGGCAATGCTGGTGCTGCCCACGCTGGCCGCGCTGGTGCTGGAGTTCCGCCTCCGCATCGCCGTGGCGCTGGCGGTGGCCTGCATGCTGTTCGCCTTCGGCCGCGCCAGGCTGGCCGCCGACGCCGGGTGCGCCTGGCAAGCCGTCAATGCGCTGGCGCGCACGTCCTACGCGGTCTTCCTGATCCACTTCCCGGTCTGCCTGATCGTGAACGCAGCCTTCACCCGCTACGCGCCGGCCGAACCGTACTGGCAGGCAGCGGGCATGCTGATCGCCTGGAGCGCCAGCCTGGCCGCCGGTGCCGCCTTCCACCGCTGGGTGGAAGTGCCGCTGGGCCGCGTCGTCACGGCGGCGGCGCAGCACGTCTACGCGCGGCCCGCGCTGGCCTGAGCGCTGCCCTATAATGGCGGCTCACGGACCACACTGAGACGCCATGCCCTGGGACTACCCGCAAGCCTATACCATGCCGCTGCAGCCGCAGGCACAGGACATCGACGGCCTGCAGCACACCAACAACGCGGTCTACGTGCGCTGGTGCGAAGCGATAGGCTGGTCCCACTCCGAAGCACTGGGGCTGGCGCTGGCCGACTACCACCGCCTGGACCGCGCCATGGCCATCCGCAGCGCCACCTATGACTACCTGCTGGCCACGCGCCTCGGCGAGCCGCTCACGCTGGCCACCTGGCTCACCGCCAGCGACGGCAAGATGACCATGGAGCGCCGCTTCCAGCTGATCCGCAACAGTGACCAGGCCACTGTGCTGCGCGGCCGCTGGGAACTGGTGTGCGTCGACATCAGCGCCGGCCGCCCGCGCCGCCTCCCACCCGAATTCAGCGCCATCTATCTGCAGGCCGTCGTGGGCTGAATGTCCCGCCGCCAGCGACAAATAGATGCGGGGACAGAAAATTTGCCTGATAATGTGTGCGACCGCCGTACGCAGCGGTTGAGCTTACCCCGGAGGGCGTATGGCGCAGGTGTTGAAGGTGCTGGTGGTGGACGACGTTGAAACGATGCGCAAGGTGACGGCGGGGCAGCTGGCGTCGTTGGGCTACGGCCCGATCGACATGGCCGGCGACGGAGCCGAAGCCTGGCGCATGCTGGAGCGCAAGCGCTACGACCTCGTGATCTCCGACTGGAATATGCCCGCCATGACCGGCATTGCGCTGTTGCAGCAAATGCGCGCCAGTCCGCGCCATATCCACACGCCGTTCATCATGATCACCGCCGAGGCGGAGCGCACCCGCATCGAGGCGGCCATCGCCAGCGGCGTTAGCGACCTGCTGGTGAAGCCTTACACGGCGGGGCGGCTGGCAACCAGCGTGCAGCGCGCCATCTCCCACCGGGCTCCCGAACCGGCGCCGGGCGCCCAGTCCGCTGCGATGCCGGCGCCGCCGCATGCCGCGGCGGCCGGCCCGGTCCACCTGCCGCCGCTGGCGCCGCCGCCGCCGACCCTGCTGCTGGTTGACGACACGGCCGACAATCTGCATGTGCTGGCAAACGTGTTCAAAGGCGTCTACCGCATCAAGGCGGCGCACAACGGCGAAAAGGCGCTGGCGCTGTGCTGTTCCGACACGCCGCCCGACCTGGTGCTGCTGGACGTGATGATGCCCGATATGGACGGCTTCGAGGTGGCCCGCCGCATGCGCCAGCATCCGAATGCCGAGAACGTGCCTATCATCTTTGTCACGGCCCTGACCAGCGACGCCGCCCGCACCGAGGGAATGACGCTGGGCGCGGTCGATTTCGTTACCAAGCCGATCGACCCTTTCCAGCTCAAGCTACGCGTGGCCAATTTCATGCGTTACGTTGAGCTGCGTCGCCAATTGCAGGCCGACTACGACAATATGTTGGCCATGGCGCGCCTGCGCGACGACGTGGAAGCCATGACTCGCCACGACCTGAAAGGCCCGCTGGCCGGCGCCATTGGCATCCTGCAGGCGCTGATCGACGCAGGTGACCTGGATCGCCGCCAGGGCGAGCAATTGCGCCTCGCAGAACAGGCGATGCTGCAAGTGACGGACATGGTCAACTTGTCGACCGAGTTGTACAAGATCGAGACCGGAAAATACCTGCTGCGGCCGGAACCGCTGCCGATCAGCGACGTGCTTCGTCGGGTCGTTGAAACGGCGCGCGCCAGCTACGCCGGCAAGCAGCTGGTGATCGCGGTCGACACCGATTTCGATGTCGGCACCGATCCGCCGGTGGGGCTGGGCGATGCCATGCTGACGTATTCGCTGCTCAACAACCTGATCAAGAATGCCTGCGAGGCCGCGCCTGAGCGCAGCCGGGTCAGCGCCACGCTGTACGCCGGCAGCCCGCTGCGCATCGAGATAATTAACAAGAGCGTGATCCCGGAGCAGATACGGCCGCGCTTTTTCGACAAGTTCGTCACGGGCGGCAGGGCAGGGGGAACCGGGCTGGGAACCTATTCGGCGCGCTTGCTGGCGCGCGCGCAGCACGGCGACGTGGCCTTTGCGGTGGATGACGAGGCCCAGACGACGACGCTGATCGTGACTTTGCCGGCCGCGCCGCCGGTGCTGCCGGCATAGCGCCCTGCCGACCGCTGCTGACCGCTGCTGACCGCTGCCGGCCAAGCCGCCGGTGCCGGCCAAGCCGCTGGTGCCGGCTGTGGCGCGAGCCCCCGGCTCAAGCCGGCAGCGTGAGGCCCTCCAGCTCGGCCAGTGCGGCGTCGAAGTCGAAACGCTCGAGTTGCTGGCTGACTTTGCGCAGCTGGCGTGCCAGCGGCTGGCCGTCCGCCAGCGTCTCCAGCGCCTCCAGCAGGTCCATCGCGCCCGTGTCGCTGTCGGCCAGCAGCAGGCGTAGCCGCACCAGCATGGCAGACACCTGCGGGGACAACGGCGCCGACGCCTGCGCTGCCGCATCTTCCGCGACGGCTTGCGTTGCGGCGCCGTCGAGCTTGGCAAGCCCTGCCAGCACGGTCGTCAATTCCTGCTCCACCACTGCCAGCAGGGGCGCGATGTCATCGGCGCCGGCCCCCGCTTTGCAGGCCGATTCCAGCGCCGCGGCGGCGGAGGCCAGCGCCCTGGCGCCGATATTGCCGGCGGTGCCGCGCAGCGTATGGGCAGTGCGGGCCGGTGCGCTGGCGTCGCCGCCGTGCAGCGCCGCGTCGAAATCGGCCCGGAACCGGCCGTGGCTCTCGCGGAAGCGGCGCAGCATGCGCGTGTACAGCGCCGTCCGTCCCATGCTGGTCGCCAGACCGGCGTCCACGTCGATGCCGGGAAGCTGGCCGGACAAGGGCGGCACGGCAGCTCCGCCGGGCGCTGCAGGGACCGGCGTGGCCAGCCGGTGCGGCGCCGGTTTGATCCACCTTGCCATGGTGGCGAACATGGCGGCGACGTTAAGCGGCTTGGAAATGTGGTCATTCATGCCGGCTTCCAGCGCCAGGTCGCGGTCGCCAGACATCGCGTTGGCGGTCATGGCGATGATGGGCAGCGCCGCGAACTGCGGCAGCTCGCGCAGGCAGCGGGCGGCGCTGTAGCCGTCTACGACGGGCATCTGGCAATCCATCAGCACGCCGTCGAAATCCGGATCGGCGGACAGGCGGTCCAGCGCTTGCTTGCCGTCGCCGACGATGGTCAAGTCGATGCCCGCGCTCTCGAGCAACTCGCGCGCCAGTTCTTGGTTCAAGTCGTTGTCCTCGGCCAGCAGCAGGCGCGCGCCGGCCAGGCCGGCCATGTCGGCGGCGCTGCGGTCTTCGCGCTCGGCGCGCCTGGTCTCGGCCACTACGCCCTTGCCCAGCACCTCGCCGATCGCCTCCAGCAGCGTGGACGGGGTAACCGGCTTGGTCAGCACCGCCGGCAGCGCCACTTGCTGGCGCACCGCTTCGTCGTGTGCCTCGTCGCGCCCGAAGGCCGTGACCATGATCACCGACGGCACTTGGGCGACCGCGCCGGCCTGCATGCGGCGCAGCGCCTCCACGCCGTCCATCACCGGCATGCGCCAGTCCATCAGCACCAGGTCGTAGGGCAGGGACTTGCTCTCGGCTTCCACCAGCGCGCGCAGTGCGCTCTGGCCGTTGTCCGCCACGTCCACTTCCAGGCCGAAGCTGCGGGCCATGGTGGACAGGATTTCGCGCGCGCTGGCATTGTCGTCCACCACCAGCACGCGCAGGCCGAGCAGCTCGTCCGCGTGGAACATGCGGCGCGGCTGGCCTTCTACATGCTGGCCGAACCAGGCGTGGAAGTGGAAAGTGGAGCCCTGGCCCGGGGTGCTGTCGGCCCAGATGCGGCCATCCATCAGTTCCACCAGCTTGCGCGAAATCGCCAGCCCCAGCCCGGTGCCGCCGTATTTGCGGGTGATGGAGCTGTCGGCCTGGCTGAAGGACTGGAACAGCCGCGCACACTGTTCCTGCGTCATGCCGATGCCGCTGTCCCTGACCCAGAAGTGCAGCTCGACCCGGCCGTCCGCCTCGTCCGCTAGCTCGGCGCCCACGACGATTTCGCCCTGTTCGGTAAACTTGGCCGCGTTGTTGCCCAGGTTGATCAGGATTTGCCCCAGCCGCAGCGGGTCGCCCACCAGCGCGGTGGGCAGGCCGGGCGCGGGCGCGAACAGCAGCTCCAGCCCCTTGTCCTCGGCCTTCAAACCTATCATGCTGGCGAAATTCTGCAGCACGTCCTCGAGCCGGAACGGGATGTCCTCGATGCCCATTTTGCCCGCTTCGATCTTGGAAAAATCGAGGATGTCGTTGATGATACCCAGCAGGTTTTCGGCCGAGCGGTGCACTTTCTCGATGTAGTTGCGCTGCTTCTTGTCGAGCTGCGTGCGCAGCGCCAGGTGGCTCATGCCGATGATGGCGTTCATCGGCGTCCGGATTTCGTGGCTCATATTGGCCAGGAAGTCGCTCTTGGCGCGGGTGGCGTCCTCGGCGATCTCTTTGGCGCGCACCACCTCGGCCTCGGCCTGCTTGCGGTCGCTGATATCGCGCACCGAGGCGCATACGCACACGCCGCGGTCGGCGATCGCCGGCAGCCGCGACAGGCCAATCTCCACAGAGAACTCGCTGCCGTCCTTGCGCAAGCCGTGCAGGTCGGCGCCGGCATTGCCCATCTGGCGCGCCGTGCCGTGGCCGATAAAGCCGTCCCGTTCGCCCACGTGGCGGCCGCGCACCGTCTGCGGCACCAGGGTTTCGATCGGCAGGCCGTGCAATTCGCCGGCGGCGTAGCCGAACAGCTTGTCGAGCTGCGGGTTGGTCATGACTATATTGCCGCCGGCGTCCACCACCAGCATGCCGTCCGGCGCGGCCTCGATGATGCCGCGGTACCAGGCTTCCGTGGCCTTCAGCGCCACCTGCTGCTGTGCCAGTTCGGCCGACTGGCGTTCGGTGCGCTCAAGCAGCGTGCGCACCGCCTGGTTGCGGAGCTTGATTTCTATGGCCATGGCCAGCTGCGGCAGCAAGCCGTCCAGCAGTTCGGCTTCGGCCGGACCGGGCGCTTCGAAGCTGGCCAGCTCCAGCACTCCCATCAGGCGGTCCCCATGCAGCAGCGGCAGAACCAGCAAGTGGCGCGGCTGGGCTTGGCCCAGCTGCGACTGGATGGGGGTGTATTGCTCCGGCAGCGCGTCCAGGCGGCGCCGCTGGCGGTCCTGCGCGCATTGGCCCAGCAGGCCGCTGCCGAACGGCAGCTCGGCAGCCGGCGGCTGCGCCGCGTCCACCGCATACCCACCGCGCAGGCGCAGCACCTGGCCGCTGTCGTCCGGGGTGTACAGGACGCCCCGCCCAACCCGCAGCAGCGGCGCCACCAGCGCCAGGAAGCGCTGCGCCAGTTCGTCCAGCGCGGTGGCGTGCTGCAGCTCGGCCTGGATGGCGGCCTCCTGCGCCTTGATCCAGCGCTGGGCTTCCAGCTGGCGCGCCTCAATCTGCAGCTTGACGATGGCGCGCGCCAGGTCGCCGGTTTCGTTGCGGTAGTCGGTATGCGGAATGGCGCTGTCGAGCTTGCCGGCGGCCAGTTCGTCGACTGCCTGGCGTACCTGATTGATGGGGCGGCGGATCGACAGACTGATTGACCATGCCAGCAGGAAGGCCAGCCCCAGGCCGCCCACCAGCAGCGTGTATGTCAGCGTGCTGCTAGTTAGTGCGAATTGGCGGATGTCGTAAATGGTGGAACGCACGTTGGCGTCCTTGATTGCGGCGATTTCGGCCAGGTTGTGGTCGGCGTCGTGCAGGGCTTTCACATAGCGTGGATCGTCCAGCAGGGCGCGTGCTTCCGCCTGGCGGTTTTGCTTGACCAGGTCGAGCGCGTCCTCGTTGCTGCGTTCAATGCGAGCCAACAGTGCCTCGAAGGCGGCCAGGCGCTGCTGGTTGTCGGCACGCAGCAGAGTAGTGCGCGCCTCTTCGGAGGCGAAGCGCAGGTGTTCTCGCGCTGCTTCCAGTTCCTGCTGCGCCAGGTCGCGCGCGGCGGGGTCGCGCGCGCCGGCAATGCGGTGCAGCGCCAGTTCCATTCGGGTCAGCTGGATGCGCGCCTCCTTGACCTGCACAATGCCGATCAGGCCTTCGCGCAGCATGCGCTGCATATCGCGGCCCAGCTGGTCCTGCGTGCTCAGGCTCTGGACGCCAAGGGCGAGCGACAGCAGCAGCAGCGAGCAGAAGCCGAGTATCAGCTTGCGGCGCAGCGGCCACTGTTCCAGGTAAGCGATGGGCGACTTCACGGCGCTGCGCCCAGATCCGGCGCCACATGAGCGATGGCCTCCGCTTGCCTGGCCATGTCCGCATCGCTATCTGCAAAGCGCGCGGCGATTTGCTGGAATACCGGCAGGCAGGCCTGGAAGGCGTCGCAGACGTCGGGATCGAAGTGCGAGCCGCGGCCTTCCACGATGATCTGGACGGCCTTTTCATGCGGCATGCCTTCCTTGTAGACACGGCGGCTGATTAAGGCATCATACACATCGGCCACCGCCATCAAGCGCGCTGAGATCGGGATAGCGTCGCCGGCCAAGCCCTGCGGGTAGCCGCTGCCATCCCATTTTTCCTGGTGGCTGTAGGCGATTTCCTTGGCCAGGCTGAGGAATCCCACGTCCATGCCCAGCTGTTGCTCGGCGTGCGCGATGGCGTCGCGGCCAAGCGTGGTGTGGGTCTTCATGATGTCGAATTCTTCCGGCGTGAAACGGCCCGGCTTGAGCAGGATGCGGTCCGGGATGCCGATCTTGCCGATGTCGTGCAGCGGCGCCGATTTGAACAGGAGCTTGATGGTGGCGTCGTCGAGGAAGTGGCGGAAGCGCGGGTGGTCGCGCAAGTGCTCGGCCAGCACCTTCACATAATGCTGCGTGCGGCGGATATGGTTGCCCGTTTCGTTGTCGCGCGTCTCGGCCAGCGAGGCCATGGCGTGGATGGTCACGTCCTGGATCGCGCCCAACTCGCGGGTGCGGCGCTGCACTTCCTGCTCCAGGTAGTCGTTCTTGTCGCGCAGGAATTCGGCCGCCGCCTTGACTTTGAGTTGCGTGCGCACCCGTGCCAGCACCACGGGCGGGCTGATCGGCTTGGTGATGTAGTCGGCCGCGCCCATTTCCAGGCCGGCCGTCTCGTCCGCGCTGGAGGCCATGGCGGTGAGGAAGATAATAGGGATGTCGCGCGTGCCGGGTTCGGATTGCAGGATGCGCGCCACCTCGTGGCCTGTCATGCCGGGCATCATGATGTCGAGCAGGATCAGGTCCGGCTGCGGCACGGTTCGGGCAATGCTGATTGCCTTCTCGCCGTTGTTGGCAGCCTTCACTGTGTATAGATCCTTCAGCAGGTTAGCCATTAGCAGCAGGTTATCTGGAGTGTCGTCCACCACCAGAAGGATGGGCTTGGCGGGCGGGTCTGGGGCAAAGTTCATACTCGGGCTCCTTGGGTGGGTCCGGCTGGGTTGTTGCCAAACTATATATTGCCTAAGTGCAGGTGTAAACCTGCCTTGCAGCGGCCCGTCGGCCGCTTCTCCGCTGCAGCCGTGCCATAATCCTAATTCCAGTAACCTTCCTGAATTCATGCCCGAACAAGACTTGATCGCCATCTAGCAGGGAGCAATTTCCATGCGCGACGACAGAACATGCCGTGCCTGGGCGGTGACGCTGGAATCCTTTCAAATTGCATGCTACCCGGTCACCCAATCGCAATACGCTGCCGTGACGGGCGCGTGGCCTTCGCCGGTGCGGGCCGGGCAGAACCCCGTGGTCGGCGTCACATGGCTGGACGCGGTACATTACTGTAACCAGCTTTCGCAGGCCGAGGGACTGACCGCCTGCTACGCGCTGAGCGCAGACGACACCGGCGCCACGCGCTATGGCGAACTTGATGCCATTGCCTGGTACGCATCCAATTCCGGCGGTGGCACGCACGACGTCGGCGCCAAGCAGCCCAACGCCTGGGGCTTGCACGACATGCTGGGTAGTGTGTGGGAATGGTGCACGGACCTGTATGACGCGGAAGTCTACGGCGACTACCGCGTGTTCCGCGGCGGCGGCTGGGCCGACCTGGAGCGCGGCTGCCTGGCCGCTAACCGGCGCCGCAGCCATCCTACCTTCGCCATCGACGATCTCGGTTTTCGCCTCGCCCGAAGCGGCGGCAGTCCTTAATTCACGGGAGGGGCAAGTCCAGGCCGAACATCCTGCCAAGGACGAAGGTGAGGAGCCCCAGGCCCAGGAGCAATGGCACAAAGACTGCCACCGCCTTGCCGCTTGCTCGTAGCACCGCGCGCATCTCCTTCTGCTTGTCCTTTTCCTTCTTGCCTTGATCGTAATGCCACTTGATGGCGAAGAACATGCCCGTGCCGAGCACGATAACCTTGAACGCAACTAAGACTACAGGGATCCAATCCATCATTTTGAGTATTTCCAGGCTATGTGGTGTCGCAGGAATGCTACCTCAAGGCAATTTCCATACATCGGGACAAATTGTCCCAGTTGAAGCCGTGAACGATGAAAATTTGCCAACCCGGCCGCACGGGTTGCCGTGCACGGCGGGCGAGCTGCTATGCTAAGCTACGGCGCCGGCGCGCCCGGACGCGTCCTTGAGGGCGCCTAAAAAAAGTGGAGACTTGTGCTTGCCCAGTCACAGCAGGACCACAACGAAAGCACATTAGACGATGAGCTTGTCATTTCACATTGACTACAACGGCGAGTGCGAAGAGGCATTCAACTTCTATGCAGCGTGCCTCGGAGGGAGGATTGGTACGATGCTCAAGATCGCAGACTCACCGATCCCGGCATCGGCAACGCGTCCGGGACATCACATTGTTCATGCAAATATCTGCATCGATGGGGTTGAGCTGGCCGGTGCCGATGTTGAAGCACACAACTACAAAAGACCAACGGGCTTCTATGTCTTGCTCGGTGTCGATTCGGAAGACAAGGTCGATTCTTGTTTCAGTGCGCTACAGACCAATGGGCAGGTGATCCTGGCGCCGCAGCAGACTTTCTGGTCTTCCCGCTATGCCATCGTGATCGATAGGTTTGGCGTACCCTGGAAGATCAACCGCGGAACGTGAGCGGCCGTTCGCTCACAACGGTAATGCGGTCTCGTACTTCACTTCGCGCAGGGCCACGCTGGTGTTCACCTGCGAGACGCCGTTGAGCTTCACCAGCACGTTGTGCAGGAAGTCGTGGTAGCCGTCCATGTCCGCCACCACGATCTTCACCAGGTAGTCCGCATTGCCGGTGGTCTCGTAGCACTCCACGACCTCTGGCCGCAATCGCATCGCCTCCTCGAAGTTTTTCACCGCGCCTTCCTCGTGGCGCGCCAGCGTGATGTTGGCCATGCAGACCACCGAGAGCCCCAGCTTGCGCCGGTCCACCAGCGCCGTGTAGCGGATGATGTAGCCGTTGTCCTCCAGCTCCTTCTGGCGCCGCCAGCACGGGCTCGCCGACATGCCGATCTTCTCGGCCAGCTCATTGGACGAGATCCGCGCGTTCTTTTGTAGTTCAGACAAGATCTTGAGCGAGGCCGCATCCAGGGAATCGTTTTTCATTTTTCAGTGGTTTTAAGAAAGAAAAAACCTATTCTAATGCTTCCGGGAGTGAGAATAGGAGTAATATTTCGGTCTGTGCGCCATATCATTTCTCGCACTATAAGTCCTTAATGCGAGACAAGAAAAATGAATTCGATGACCTTGCCGGCCTCCATCCAGCCCGCGCTTGCGGACCCCGATTACGCTCTCTCCGACAACCTCACCCGTACCCAGGGCCGCGTCTTCCTGACCGGCACCCAGGCGCTGGTTCGCCTGCTGTGCATGCAGAAGATCTGCGACGACGCGCAGGGCCTGAACACGGGCGGCTTCGTGAGCGGCTACCGTGGTTCGCCGCTGGGCGCGGTGGACCAGGAACTGTGGCGCGCGTCCACCCTGCTGGCCAAGCACAACGTGGAGTTCCTGCCTGCGATTAACGAGGAACTGGGCGCCACGGCGGTACTGGGTTCGCAGCAGGTGGAAGCCGACCCCACCCGCAAGGTCGATGGCGTGTTCGCCATGTGGTACGGCAAGGGCCCGGGCGTGGACCGCGCGGGCGACGCGCTCAAGCACGGCCACGTGTACGGCTCCTCGCCGCGCGGCGGCGTACTGGTGATCCTGGGCGATGACCACGGCTGCGTGTCCTCGTCCATGCCGCACCAGAGCGAGCAGGCGCTGATTGCCTGGAATATGCCCGTGATTAATCCGGCCAACATCCAGGAATACCTGGAGTTCGGCTTGTATGGCTGGGCGCTGTCGCGCTACTCGGGTGCGTGGTCCGGCTTCAAGGCCATCTCCGAAACGGTGGAAGGCGGCGCCGTGGTGGAACTGCCGCCGCTGCCGAAGTACGTTACCCCCACCGGCTACACCGCGCCGCCGGACGGCCTGCATAACCGCTGGCCCGACTTGCCGGGTCTGGCGCTGGAAGTGCGCGCGGCGGAAAAGCTGGAAGCCGTGCAAGCCTTCGCCCGCGCCAATTCGATCGACCGCATGGTGGTGGCCGCGCCGCGCGCCAGCATCGGCATTATCAGCGCAGGCAAGGCTTATCTTGATCTGGTGGAGGCGCTGGAGCGCCTGGGCCTGCCGTTGGACCGCCTGGAGGAACTGGGCGTGCGCCTGTACAAGCCGGGCCTGACCTTCCCGCTGGAGCGCACTCGCCTGGCCGCGTTTGCGGACGGGCTGCAGGAAATCCTGGTGGTGGAAGAGAAGGGCGCCGTGATCGAGCAGCAGGTGAAAAACCTGTTCTACAACCTGCCGCAGTCCGAACGGCCCGCCGTTATCGGCAAGACCGACAAGCATGGCCACGCGCTGCTGTCCGCGCTGGGCGAGCTGCGCCCGTCGCGCATCGCGCCCGCCATCGTGCAGTGGCTGGCGCCGCGCTTCCCGGCGCTGGACCTGCAGCGCATGCTGCCCGACTTCTGCGCCGCCGAGCTGCTGTCCAACAGCGCGGACGGCATCAAGCGCACGCCGTACTTCTGCTCCGGCTGCCCGCACAACACCTCCACCCGCGTGCCGGAAGGCAGCCGCGCCATGGCCGGCATAGGATGCCACTTCATGGCCACGTGGATGAAGCGCGACACCAACTACCTTGCCCAGATGGGCGGCGAGGGCATCAGCTGGGTGGGTTCCTCGCGCTTCGTGGGCGAGAAGCACGTGTTCCAGAACCTGGGCGACGGCACCTACTACCATTCGGGCTCGCTGGCCATCCGCCAGGCGATCGCCGCGCGCACCAACATCACCTACAAGATCCTGTACAACGACGCGGTGGCCATGACAGGCGGCCAGCCGGTGGACGGCACGCTGTCCGTGCCGCAGATCGTGCAGCAGGTGGTAAGCGAAGGCGCGAAGAAAGTGGTGGTCGTTACCGACCAGCCAGAGAACTACACCGGCGTGGCGCTGCCTGCCGGCGTCACCGTGCACCACCGCAGCGAACTCGATGCCATGCAGCGCATGCTGCGCGAGATCGCCGGTGTGACGGTGCTGGTGTACGACCAGACCTGCGCGGCCGAGAAGCGCCGCCGCCGCAAGAAGAACAAGCCTGAAAAAATCGTGTTTCCCGATCCGGCGCGCCGCATGGTGATCAACCCGGCCGTATGCGAGGGCTGCGGCGATTGCGGTGTGCAGTCGAACTGCCTGTCCATCTTGCCGCTGGAAACGGAACTGGGCCGCAAGCGCCAGATCGAACAGTCCTCCTGCAACAAGGATTACTCCTGCGTAGAAGGCTTCTGCCCGAGCTTTGTGTCGGTACTGGGCGGCACCTTGCGCAAGCCGGCCAGCGTGGCGCTCACCCTGGCGGACCTGGAGCAGGCGCTGGGCCGCTACCCCGCGCCCGCGCCGCACGCGCTGGACAAGCCGTTCGAGATCCTGGTGGCGGGCGTGGGCGGCACCGGCATCGTCACCGTCGGCGCGCTGATCACCATGGCCGCGCACCTGGAAGGCAAGGGCGCCTCCACGCTGGACTTCATGGGCTTTGCGCAGAAGGGCGGTGCGGTGCTGTCGCACGTGCGCGTGGCCGCGTCGCCTTCGGCGCTGAACCAGGTCCGCATCGACCTGCAACAGGCAGACGCGGTGTTCGCCTGCGACCTGGTGGTAGCGGCCATGCCGGACAGCCTGTCCGTGATGAAGCACGGCCGCACGCAGGTGGTGGCTAACGAACGCGAGATCCCCACCGCCGAATTCACGCGCGACCGCGATGCCTCCATTAACAAGGAAGGCCTGCTGGAAAAGCTGGCGTCCGCCGCAGGCGGTTCCAATGTGTTGCAGCTCGACGCGCAGGAAATCGCTGCGCGCTTCCTCGGCGACCCGATCGGCGGCAACATCCTGCTGATGGGCTACGCCTGGCAAAAAGGCCTGGTGCCCGCCGGACTCGAAGCGCTGATGCGCGCCATTGAGCTGAACGGCGTCGCCATCGACATGAACAAGCGCGCCTTCATGCTGGGCCGCCTGGCCGCAGCCGACAAGGACGCCCTGGCGCGCCTGGCGCAACCGCAGCAGCAAGTGATCCAGTTCATCGCGCCCAAGTCGCTGCCCGAGCTGGTGGCCTTCCGCACGGATTGGCTCACCAAATACCAGAACGCCGCCTACGCCCGCGTGTACCAGGACGCGGTGGCCGCCGTCGAGCGCCGCGAAGTGGCGCTGGAAGGCGCAGATTCCAAGCGCGCACTGAGTAAGGCCGTGGCGCGCAGCCTGTTCAAGCTGATGGCCTACAAGGACGAGTACGAGGTGGCCCGCCTGCACGCCGACCCGGGCTTCCGCGAGCAGATCGCCGCGCAGTTCGAAGGCGACTACAAGCTGGGCTTCCATTTGGCGCCGCCGCTGCTGGCGCGCAAGAAGCCGGGCTCTGACGTGCCGGCCAAGATGGCATTCGGCGGCTGGATGATGAAAGGCTTCGGCGGCCTGGCGCGCCTGAAAGGCCTGCGCGGCACGCCGCTGGACATCTTCGGCTACACCGAAGAGCGGCGCCGCGAGCGCGCCCTGCGCGACCGCTACCTGGGCTTCGCGCGTGACTTGTCGGCCAGCCTGGAGCTGCACAACAAGGCCGCCGCGCTGAAGCTGGCGCAATTGCCGGAGCAAGTGCGCGGCTACGGCCACGTCAAGCTGGCAGCGATGGACCAGATGGACGCAGCCTGGCAACAGATGACGGCAGCGTACTTGTCGCCGCAGACTGTGGAGCTGAAGCGCCAGGCTTAATTGGCGGCGCTGGCGGGTTACGGCGGCTCGCGCCGCCTAACCCGCCCTACGGTCGGCAACGCTCCTCCAGCGGGGTCAGGTCCGGCATCGCGTCACGAGCTCAGGCGGGGTAAGGTTGGGCTCGTGTCGTGATGCCGGACCTGACCCCAATCAGTGGCCGTTGAAAAGATCAGAACAGCGATTGCAGCGCCAGGCGCTGGCCGCTCAGGGCGCCGTCGTAGCCGGGCAGGGAGGCGAGCGTAGCCTTGAATTCATCGCTTTCCATCACGGCCAGCGCGGCGGCGACCAGCGGGGCATTCGGGGCTTCGCGCGAGCAGGCGAAGAAGTAGCGTTCGCGCACCACGGGCACGAAATCGAGGTCGAAGCGGCGGGCGGCGGTTTCCACGCCGAAGCTGGCGTCGGCCATGTTGCTGGCGACGTAGGCAGCCACCGCCGCGTGCGTGAATTCGGCGCTCTCGAAGCCGTTGATGCGGTCCGGTGCAATGCCGTGGCCGTCCAGCAGCAGTTCCAGCAGCAGCCGCGTGCCAGAGCCGCGCTGGCGGTTCACGAAGCGCACGTCCGGCCGCGCCAGGTCGTCCAGCGTGCGGATGTCTTTCGGATTGCCTTTGGCGGTGAAGATGCCTTGCATGCGGTAGGCCAGGTGGATCAGCATCTGCCTGCCCGGGTCAAGCAGCGGGCGGTATTTCGCGGCGGCCGCGCTTTCGAATTTTCCCATCGGCAGGTGGAAGCCGGCCAGGTCGCATTCGCCGCGCGCCAGCGCCGCTACCGCTTCGGTGCTGCTGCGGTACTGCAGGTCCACCAGCACGCCTTGCTGCTCCAGCCGGCTCACCAGCGCCGCCACCGCGAAGCCGTGCGACGCGGTCAGCCGCAGCGCGGGCGGCCGCTCGTCGAGCAGGCTGGCCAGCTCCTGCTGCAGTTCGGACGCCAGGCTGTCCAGCATGGGACTCAAACGCGCGGCGATGCGCTTGTCGGCCCAGATCAATTTGTCCGCCAGCGGCGACAGCACGGTGCCCGAGCCGCGCGACTTGTGTACCAGCTCGGCGCCGAATTGCTCATTGAAGGCGTTCAGCAGCCCCCACGCGTGGCGGTAGGAGATGCCGCAGTCCTTGGCGGCCTGGCTAATGCTGCCCGAGCTGCGCACGGCCGCCAGCAGGTCCAGCAGCACCGGCAGGGGCACGGCCTGGCCGTTTGGATGGCGCAGCACCCAATCCGGGCGTATCTCAACTTTGAACATATGCAAAATCCTTCATATTGCGTTGGTGTTTTTACAGTGCTAGCCTAGGCTCATGCGTGAATATTAACCGGAATATATGTTTTAGAGAACATAACTTGGCCAGTGAAATGTTCACAAAGCAGACAATAAAAACGACGGAGGCTTTATGCAGCAGCGTATTCCCCAGGCAAGCGCGATCCTTGCCGCCAGCAGCGGCGAGCAGGACCAGTTACTGCCGGTCCTGCACGCGATCCAGGATGCCATCGGCTATATCCCGCCGGAGCAGGTGGAGGAAATCGCGTCCACCTTCAACCTGTCGCGCGCCGAAGTGCATGGTGTGATCACCTTCTACCACTACTTCCGCACCGAAGCGCCGGCGCGCAAGGTGGTGCAGATCTGCCGCGCCGAAGCCTGCCAGAGCATGGGTGGCGATGCGCTGCTGGCGCACGCCGAGCACGCGCTGGGCTGCAAGCTGCACGCGCACAGCACGGACGGCGAGTTCGCGCTGGAGCCGGTGTACTGCCTGGGCCAGTGCGCCACCGCGCCGTCCATGATGATCAACGACGCGCTGCATGCGCGCGTCACCCCTGCGCGCTTCGATGCGCTGCTGGCCAAGGCAAAGGAGGCAGCATGAGCATCCGCATCTACATTCCCGGCGATTCCACCGCTCTGGCGCTGGGCGCCGACGACGTGGCGGCTGCCATTACCGCCGAAGCGGCGCGGCGCGGCGTGGATATCGACATTGTGCGCAACGGCACGCGCGGCTTGCTGTGGCTGGAGCCACTGGTGGAAGTGGGTATGGCGGAAGGGCGCATCGGCTTCGGCCCGGTGGACGCGGGCGACGTGTCCGCACTGTTCGATGCGGGCTTCCATCTCGGCGAGAGCAAGCACGCGCTGGCATTGGGCCTGGTGGAGCAGATTCCCTACCTGGCCAGGCAAAGCCGTTTGACCTTCGCGCGCGCCGGCATTACCGATCCGCTGTCGCTAGCCGACTACGAGGCGCACGAGGGCTACAAGGGACTGCGCAACGCGCTGGCGATGGAGCCGGCCGCCATCGTCGCCGCCGTCACGGCGTCCGGATTGCGCGGCCGTGGCGGCGCCGCTTTCCCGACCGGGATCAAATGGAACACCGTGCTGAAAGCGGCCGGTCCGCAGAAGTACATCGTCTGCAATGCCGACGAGGGCGACTCCGGCACCTTCGCCGACCGCATCGTGATGGAGGGCGATCCCTTCATGCTCATCGAAGGCATGACCATTGCCGGCCTGGCCGTTGGCGCCGACAAGGGCTACATCTACGTGCGCAGCGAGTACCCGCACGCCATCGCCAACTTGAACCACGCGATCAACAGCGCGGTGCAGGCGGGCTACCTCGGTTCCAACATCCTGGGTTCGGGGCGCGCGTTCGAGCTGGAAGTGCGCAAGGGCGCCGGCGCCTACATCTGCGGCGAGGAAACCGCGCTGCTGGAGAGTATCGAGGGAAAGCGCGGCGTGGTGCGCGCCAAACCGCCGCTGCCGGCGCTATCCGGCCTGTTCGGCCAGCCCACCGTCATCAACAACGTGCTGTCGCTGGCGGCCGTGCCGCTCATCCTCGACAAGGGCGCAGCCTACTACCAAAACTATGGCATGGGCCGTTCGCGCGGCACCTTGCCGGTGCAGCTGGCAGGTAACATCCGGCACGGCGGCCTGATCGAACTGGCTTTCGGCGTGACGCTGCGCGACATCCTGTATGAATACGGCGGCGGCAGCGCTTCCGGCCGTCCAATCAAGGCGGTGCAGGTGGGCGGCCCGCTGGGTGCCTACCTGCCCGAATCGCAATGGGACACGCCGCTCGACTACGAAGCCTTTGCCTCGCTGTGGGCAGTGCTGGGCCACGGCGGCATCGTGGTGCACGACGACAGCGCCGACATGGCCAAGCTGGCGCGCTACGCGATGGAATTCTGCGCGGTGGAATCGTGCGGCAAATGCACGCCATGCCGCATCGGCTCCACGCGCGGCGTGGAAGTCATCGACAAGATCCGCACCAATACGGACGGCGAACGTCCGCGCCAGGTGATCCTGCTGCGCGAGCTGTGCGACACCATGCTGCATGGCTCGCTATGCGCGATGGGCGGCATGACGCCATACCCCGTGCTGTCCGCCCTGAACCACTTCCCGCAAGACTTCGGCCAGGTCTCTGAAGACCAGCGCGCCGCCTAGGAGACACAGATGATCGAAACCATAATCAGCCGCGACTTCGGCACCCCGCCCAGCCTGGCCACGGACTTTGTCACGCTCACGATCGACGGCCAGCGCGTGACCGTGGCCGCCGGCACGTCCGTGATGCGCGCCGCCGCCGAAAGCGGCACCAACATTCCCAAGCTGTGCGCCACCGACAGCCTGGAGCCCTTCGGCTCCTGCCGCCTTTGCCTGGTGGAGATCGAAGGCCGGCGCGGCTATCCCGCCTCCTGCACCACGCCGGTGGAGGAGGGCATGGTGGTGCGCACGCAGACGTCCAAACTGCAGGAGCTGCGCAAGGGCGTGATGGAGCTGTACATCTCCGACCACCCGCTGGACTGCCTGACCTGCCCGGCCAACGGCAACTGCGAGCTGCAGGACATGGCCGGCGTGACCGGCCTGCGCGAAGTGCGCTACGGCTATGAAGGCGCCAACCACCTGAAACTGAAGAAGGACGAATCGAATCCCTACTTCACGTTCGATTCGTCCAAGTGCATCGTCTGCAACCGCTGCGTGCGGGCCTGCGAGGAAACCCAGGGCACCTTCGCGCTCACCATTTCCGGACGCGGCTTCGAGTCGCGCGTGTCGGCCGGGCAGAGCGAATCGTTCATGGAATCGGAGTGCGTGTCCTGCGGCGCCTGCGTGGAAGCCTGCCCGACCGCCACGCTGCAGGAAAAAACCGTGATCTGGATGGGCCAGGCCGAACACAAGGTCACCACCACTTGCGCCTATTGCGGCGTGGGCTGCTCGCTGGACGCGGAGATGAAGGGCAGCGAAGTGGTGCGCATGGTGCCGAGCAAGGACGGCAAGGCCAACGAAGGCCACGCTTGCGTGAAAGGCCGCTTCGCGTGGGGCTACGCCACCCACAAGGACCGCATCCTCAAGCCGATGATACGGTCCAGGATCACCGACCCGTGGAAGGAAGTGTCGTGGGACGAGGCGCTGGACTATGCGGCCTCCGAATTCAAGCGCATCCAGGCCAAGCATGGCCAGGATTCCATCGGCGGCATCGTGTCCTCGCGTTGCACCAACGAAGAAGGCTACCTGGTGCAGAAGCTGGTGCGCGCTGCCTTCGGCAACAACAACGTGGACACTTGCGCCCGCGTGTGCCACTCGCCCACCGGCTACGGCTTGAAGCAGACACTGGGCGAATCGGCCGGCACCCAGACCTTCGCGTCCGTGGCCAAGTCCGACGTCATCATGGTCATCGGCGCCAACCCGACCGACGGCCACCCGGTGTTCGCCTCGCGCATGAAACGCCGGCTGCGCCAGGGCGCCAAGCTGATCGTGATCGATCCGCGCCGCATCGACCTGGTGAAGTCGCCGCACATCCGCGCCCAGCACCATCTGCAACTGCGCCCCGGCACCAACGTGGCCATGGTCAGCTCGCTGGCGCACGTGATCGTGACCGAAGGCCTGCTGGCCGAGGAATTCATCGCCGAGCGCTGCGAGCTGCGCGCTTTCAACCAATGGCGCGACTTCGTGGCGCAGGAATCGAACTCGCCGGAAGCCATGGAAGCGGTCACCGGCGTGCCGGCCGAGCAGGTGCGCGCCGCGGCCCGCCTGTTCGCCACCGGCGGCAATGGTGCCATCTTCTACGGCTTGGGCGTGACCGAGCATGCGCAGGGCTCCACCACCGTGATGGGCATCGCCAACCTGGCCATGGCCACCGGTAACGTGGGCCGCGAAGGCGTGGGCGTGAACCCGCTGCGCGGCCAGAACAACGTGCAGGGTTCCTGCGACATCGGCTCCTTCCCGCACGAGCTGCCGGGCTACCGGCACGTGTCCGACACCACCGTGCGCATGCAGTTCGAAGCCGCGTGGGGCGTGGAGCTGCAGGCCGAACCCGGGCTGCGCATTCCCAATATGTTCGAGGCGGCGCTGGACGGCAGCTTCAAGGGCCTGTATTGCCAGGGCGAGGACATCGTGCAGTCCGACCCCAACACCCAGCATGTGATCTCCGCCATGGAAGCCATGGAGTGCATCGTGGTGCAGGACATCTTCCTGAACGAGACCGCCAAGTACGCCCACGTGCTGCTGCCCGGTTCCTCCTTCCTGGAGAAGGACGGCACCTTCACCAACGCCGAGCGCCGCATCTCGCGCGTGCGCAAGGTGATGGCGCCGAAGGCCGGCTATGCCGACTGGGAAGTGACGGTGCAGCTGTCCAACCGCCTGGGCTATCCGATGAACTACACGCACCCGTCGCAGATCATGGACGAAATCGCGCGCCTGACGCCAACCTTCAGCGGCGTGAGCTACGCCAAGCTGGACAAGCTGGGCAGCATCCAGTGGCCGTGCAACGACGAGGCGCCGGAAGGCACGCCGACCATGCACATCGACCGCTTCGTGCGCGGCCAGGGGCGCTTCATCATCACGCAGTACGTGCCGACGGACGAGAAGGTGACGCGCATGTATCCGCTGATTTTGACGACGGGGCGTATCCTGTCCCAATACAACGTGGGCGCGCAAACGCGGCGCACGGAGAACGTGCGCTGGCACGCCGAGGACAGGCTGGAGATCCACCCGCACGATGCGCAGGAGCGCGGCATCAAGGACGACCAGTGGGTGGGCATCCAGAGCCGGGCAGGGGAAACCGTGCTGCGCGCGCTGGTGACCGAGCGCATGCAGCCGGGCGTGGTGTACACCACATTCCACTTCCCCGAGTCGGGCGCGAACGTGATCACCACCGAGAATTCGGACTGGGCCACCAACTGCCCCGAATACAAGGTGACGGCGGTGCAGGTGATGCCGGTGCAGCAGCAGTCCGACTGGCAGCTGGAGTTTGCGCGCTTCCACGAAGAGCAGATGGCGCACAAGGATGCCGCTGCCGCGCAGCCGGCTTAACGAGGAGAGACGATGAATATTCATCACCTGGTCACCATGGCCAACCAGATCGGCTCCTTCTTCGCGTCCTATCCGGACCAGGAAGAGGCCAGCAGCGAGATCGCCAGCCATTTGCAGCGCTTCTGGGCGCCGCAAATGCGGCGCCAGCTGCTGGCGCACGTGGCCGAGCAGGGCGGGGAGGGCTTGCAGCCGGCGGTGCTGGCGGCCATCCAGGCCAATCTCGCGCGGCTGACGCCGGCGACGGTGCGTGCCGGCGTCGCCACTGCTGCCGGCTCGTAATCACGGATGCGTCGTCGGCGGCGCTTTGGCGGGTTACGGCGGCTTGCGCCGCCTAACCCGCCCTACGAAATTCGTACGCCGCCCGGCCCTGGTGATCGCGCCGGCCGTAGGGCGGGTTAGGCGCACCGCGCCGTAACCCGCCGATGCACCGCCCGCAGCCCCAACTCACCCCACCTCCAGCATCACCTTTCCGATATGCGCGCTGGACTCCATCAGCGCGTGCGCTTCGGCCGCCTGCTCCAGCGGATAACTCCGATACACCACCGGCTTGATCAACCCATCCCCGATCAAGGGCCACACCTTCTCCCGCAGTTGCCGCGCAATCGCCGCCTTGAACGCCACCGGCCTCGGCCGCAGCGTCGACCCCGTCACACTCAACCTGCGCAGCAAAATCTGCCCCAGCGGCACCTCCACCTTCGCCCCTCCCAGCAGCGCGATAAACACCAGCCTGCCGTCATCCGCCAGGCAGCTCAACTCGCGCGGCACATAATCGCCGCCCACCATATCCAGGATCACATCCACCCCCTTGCCGCGCGTGGCATCCTTCACCGCCGCCGCAAAATCTCCCGTCCGGTAATTGATCGCCAGATCCGCCCCCAGCTCCTCGCAAGCCCGGCACTTCTCGTCCGACCCGGCCGTGGCAAACACCCTGTGCCCAAACGCCTTCGCCAGCTGGATCGCCGTCACGCCTATCCCGGACGTCCCGCCCTGCACCAGCAGCGTCTCCGTCGGCGCCAGTGCCGCCCGGTCAAACACATTGCTCCACACAGTGAAGAACGTCTCCGGCAGCGAAGCCGCCTCCACCATCGACCACCCATCCGGAATCGGCAAGCACAGCTCAATCTGCGCCGGGCAATACTGCGCATACCCGCCGCCCTGCACCAGCGCGCACACCTTATCCCCGATATGCCAGCCGCTATCGCCCACATGCCCCGCCACGATCTCGCCCGCCACCTCCAGCCCCGGCAGATCCGAGGCCCCTTCCGGCACCGGATATTTTCCGATGCGCTGCAGCAAATCCGGCCGGTTAATCCCCGCCGCATGGACCTTGATCAAGACCTGCCCCGGCAACAGCGACGGGCGCGGACGCTCGCACAACTGCAGCACTTCCGGGCCGCCCGGCTGGGTAATTTCTATCGCGCGCATGGTTCCCCCTTCTAGAAATAGAGGAAACAATGCTAGGCGGGCCTTGAAAAATTCCCCATGACCGCAGTCAATTTTCCAGAATATGGCCATCTTGCGAATCTTGACCCCGGTCAATGCACGTTGTCAGGGCCGCTGCCTATCATGCAACTATCTCGCGGTGCGAACCGCATGCCATACTAGCTATCAAAAAATTACATCTACCAGGAGACAGTCCATGAGCAAAGCATTAGACGGGGTGCGCGTCCTTGATTTCACGCACGTGCAGTCCGGGCCGACCTGCACCCAGTTGCTGGCGTGGTTCGGCGCCGACGTGATCAAAGTGGAGCGCGCCGGGGAGGGCGACGCCACCCGCGGCCAATTGCGCGACATCCCCGGTGTGGACAGCCTGTACTTCACCATGCTGAACCACAACAAGCGCTCCATCACGCTGGACACCAAAAAATCCATGGGCAAGGAAGTGCTGGAAACCCTGATCAAGGATTGTGACGTCCTGGTGGAGAACTTCGCCCCCGGCGCGCTGGACCGCATGGGCTTCAGCTGGGAGCGCATCCAGGAACTCAACCCGCGCATGATCGTCGCGTCCGTGAAAGGCTTTGGCCCGGGCCCCTACCAGAACTGCAAAGTGTACGAAAACGTGGCGCAGTGCGCCGGCGGCTCGGCCGCCACCACCGGCTTCGCCGACGGGCCGCCGGTGGTGACCGGCGCCCAGATCGGCGACAGCGGCAGCGGCCTGCACCTCGCTTTGGGCATCGTCACCGCCCTCTATCAGCGCAACGCCACCGGCCGTGGCCAGAAGGTGGACACCGCCATGCAGGACGCGGTACTGAACCTGTGCCGCGTAAAACTGCGCGACCAGCAGCGCCTGGAACGCACCGGCACCATGGAAGAATACCCGCAGTATGCCGACGGCACCTTCGGCGACTCCGTGCCGCGCGCCGGCAACGCCTCCGGCGGCGGCCAGCCGGGCTGGATCCTCAAGTGCAAAGGCTGGGAGACCGATCCCAACGCCTACATCTACTTCATCGCCCAGGCGCCGGTATGGCCCGCCATCTGCCGCGTGATCGGCCGCGAAGGCTGGATCACCGACCCGGACTACGCCACCCCGCGCGCGCGCCTGCCGCGCCTCATGTCCATCTTCGCCACGGTGGAAGAGTGGACCCGCGAGCACACCAAGTTCGAGGCAATGGACATCCTCAACAAGTACGACATCCCGTGCGGCCCCATCCTGTCGATGAAAGAGATCGCCGAGGAACCGTCACTGCGCGCCAGCGGCACCATCGTGGAAGTGGACCATCCCGAGCGCGGCAAATACCTCACGGTGGGCAACCCGATCAAGCTCTCCGACAGCCCCACCGACATCACGCGTTCCCCGCTGCTCGGCGAGCACACCGACGAAGTGCTGCGCGAGCTCGGCTACAACGATCTGCAGATCGCCGCGCTGCGCGACGAGCGCGTGATCTGAGCCGACTGGCAGCGGACCTCGCGTCATGCACCATGCCACCTCCAGCGCCGACGCCGGCACCGGCGCCGGCCACGCAGCGCCCTGCGCCGGTTTCAGCGCGGGCGCGCCCGCCGCGCACAAGCCGGCGGCGCACCTGAACCGCCTGTTCGGCGACCTGCCGTTCCTGGACCGCTTCGACGCCGCAGCCCAAGCCGGCTACGGCCGCGTGGAATTCATGTTCCCGTATTCGTATCCGGTGGAGCAGATCGCCCACCGCCTGTGCAGCCACGGCTTGCAGCTGGTGCGATTCTGCCTGCCGGCCGGCGACTGGACGGGCGGCGAGCGCGGCATCGCCTGCCACCCCGCGCGCATCAGCGAATTCCGCTACGGAGTGGAGGAAGCCATCCGCTACGCCCGCCCGCTCGGCACGCGCCAGCTGCGCTGCCTGGCCGGGCTGCTGCTGCCCGGCCTAGCCCCCGACCTGGCGCGCCAGACCTTGGTGAACAACCTGCGCTACGCCGCCGCCGCGCTCAAGCCGCACGGCATCGCCTTGCAGATCGCTCCGCACAGCGTGGCCGACGCCGCGTGTGCCGCCAGCATGGTCAGCGCCGCCAGCATCGTCAGCGGCGCGTGCGCGGCGCATCCGGCAGGCCCGGGCGAGGCGGCAGACCATTTCCTCACCGGCCGCGCCCAGGCACTCGCCGTCATCCGCGACACCGGCTCCGACAACCTGTTCCTGCAGGACGACCCCACATGAAACAGCGCACCCGCGTCTACACCCATGCCGACTGCTACGACCACCAGCCCGGCGACGGCCATCCCGAATCGCCGCAGCGGCTGGCGCTGGTGCTCGAAGCGCTGAAGACGTCCGAGTTCTCGGCCTTGGACTGGCAACCCGCACCCCTGGGCACGCGCGCCCAGGCGGAACTGATCCACGATGCCGACTACTACGACGCCATCCTGGAAGCGCTGCCCGAGCGCGGCGTGGTCCCGCTGGACGGCGGCGACACGGTACTATCCCCCGGCTCCTGGCGCGCTGTGATGCGCTGCATCGGCGCCGCCTGCGCCGCCGTGGACGACGTGATGCTGGGCGAAGCCGCCAACGTCTTCTGCGCCACGCGCCCCTGCGGCCACCACGCCGAGCCTGACCGCGCCATGGGCTTCTGCATCTTCAACCACGCCGCCATCGCCGCCGCCCACGCCAGCCGCGCGTATGAGCTGGAGAGGGTGGCCGTGGTCGATTTCGACGTCCACCATGGCAACGGCACCCAGGCCGCGTTCGCGCCGCTGCCAGGGCTGTTCTACGCCTCCTGCCACCAGTCTCCGCTGTATCCCGGCACCGGCCTGCGCAGCGAGACCGGCAGCCGCAACAACATCCTCAACATCCCGCTGCCGCCCGGCTGCGACTCGCCCATGTTCCGCGACCGCATCCGGCACGAGCTCATACCCGCGCTGCGCAACTGGGCGCCCGAGCTGATCGTCATCTCCGCCGGCTTCGACGCGCACCGCGACGATCCGCTCGCTGGCCTGCAGCTGGTGGATGCCGACTTTCACTGGATTACGCGCGAGTTGATGGAAGTCGCGGCGGACACCGCGCAGGGACGCGTTGTCTCGATTCTCGAAGGTGGCTACAGCATGGCTGGCCTCACCGGCGGCGCCGCTGCGCATGTGCGGGCGCTGATGGGCTAGGTTTTCTGCGGGACCGAGACGGGCAGTCCGACGAGTTGCTGAAGAATGGCGTTAGCGTCGGCAGCGGTCAAGTCAGTTTGCATTGCTCCACCTTGCGAAAGAGCCTGGCGCCGCTGGGGCGGCTAGAAGGAAAACGCTGGCATTGACGCGATCGGCGATTTCCTCTTTTCCAAGTTGAGCCAAGGCCAGTTCGCTGGCTGTATAGCCAAGTTCATGGTAGCACCACGGTGCCAAATTGCCACCGAGGTGCAAAGTGGCGCAACGTGTCTAACTTGGTGAGAGATAGTGTTCGATCAGCGCGGCGCCGTCGGTTAGCAGGAAATCCTTGAACGCCTGCGCCACCGGCGGCAGGCGCTTGTTCTTGCGGTGCACCACGTACCAGTTCAGCATCACCGGAAATCCCGCCACGTCCAGCACTACCAGGCTGCCTGCTTTCAGCTCCTGGCTGATGGTGTGCGCCGACAGGAAGGCCACGCCCATGCCGGCAATGACGGCCTGCTTGATGGTCTCGGTGCTGCGGATCTCCATCGCCACGTTCAGGCGCTCTAGGTGGGCGCCGAAGCCGTCTTCCATTGAATTCCACGTATCCGACCCACGCTCGCGGACCACGAACGGTTCCTCGACGATCCGCTCGATCGGGATGCGGCGCTTGCCCGCCAGTGGGTGCTGGGCCGGGGCGACGATCACGTAAGGGTGGGGCGCAAACGCTGCCTGGGCGGCGTCGGCGGGCTGCGGCGGGCGCACCATCACGGCCAGGTCGGTCTGGTTGCTGGAGAGCTGCTCCAGCAGCTCCGCGCGGTTGTGCACCGTGAGGTTGAGCTTCACGCCCGGATTGCGGCGGGCGAATTCCACCATCAGGCGCGGGAAGAAGTAGTCGCCTGCGCTGATCACGGCCACATTGAGCTTGCCGCCGGCGATGCCGCGAAACTGCGTGAGCGCGTCTTCGGCTTCCTGGAACTGCTGGATGATGGCGCGGCTGTGGTACAGCAGTTCGGCGCCGCCCGGCGTCAGGTACACCTTCTTCCCCAACTGCTCGAACAGCACCAGGCCGGCGTGGCCCTCCAGCGTTTTGATCTGGGTCGATACGGCCGGCTGCGTCAGGTGCAGCTCGGCTGCGGCGCGCGAAAAACTCAGGTGGCGGGCGACCGCTTCGAAGACCTTCAGCTGGCGCAGGGTGGCGTGTTTCATGGGAATCTCATGTATACAGTATCGTGAATGGAAAAGCCAAAAACCTTTAACTATACCTAATCATTGTCAGCCCCTAGGATGTACTTAGTCAACCGACATTATTCCAACAGAGAGGGAGCAGACCATGATGCATATCGATACGTCCGACCTGGCCGACGCGCAGCGCCAGGCTTACAACGCGGCCTTTGCGGAACTGGGTTTGCGCTGGTTCTGGGGCAGCAGCGACTACGCGGGCCAGATGGGTGTGGAGAGCCAGCGCTCGCACCTGCGTCGCTACGTGGAGAACCACCATCCGCACATGCTGAAGGTATACGACGCGGAGTTCCTGGTGAACGCGATCCAGAAGGTGATGGCGCGCTGCCTGGAGACCGCCGGCGCAGGCTGCGGCGCTGCCGGCACGGCCGCCCGCGTGGGTGAGCGGCAGGGCGCGCAGCTCGCTGTCCAAAACAGCATGCAGCGCGGTGAAGTGGGTTTTTGAGCGGCCTCGCGAAGACGCTATTTTTCGCTTGAAAAAAATGAAAGAATGTCGAATCTTAACCGCGGTCAAGGATATCGGGTTTTGCTTCTTCCACAATCATCTCGTGACAACGGTCAACCAGACACGGTCCAACTAAAAAACTATATGGAGATAACGAAATGAAGCATGACGATGACACTGCGCCGGTGATCAGGCCTCCTTCGTACCGCTGGCTACAACTGCTCATGGGCATAGTCTGTATGGCCATGATCGCCAACCTGCAGTACGGTTGGACCCTGTTTGTGAATCCTATCGCCGACAAGTACGGCTGGAGCAAGGCTGCCATCCAGGTCGCCTTTACGATCTTCATCCTGACCGAGACCTGGCTGGTGCCGGTCGAAGGGTGGGCGGTGGACAAGTGGGGACCACGTCCCGTGGTGCTGTTCGGCGGCTTGCTGTGCGCGCTGGGCTGGATCATGAACTCCTACGCAGACTCCCTGACCATGCTGTACATCGCAGCGGCCATCAGCGGTATCGGCGCCGGCGCCGTGTACGGCACTTGCGTGGGTTCGGCACTGAAGTGGTTCCCGGACCGACGCGGCCTGGCAGCGGGTTTGACGGCGGCGGGATTCGGGGCCGGATCGGCGGCCACCATCATACCGATCTCCATGATGATCGCCAAAAGCGGCTACGAAGCGACCTTCTTCACCTTCGGTATCGGCCAGGGCGCCATCGTGATGCTGCTGGCGCTGCTGATGGTGCGTCCGCCAGCCCACGTGCCAAGCAAGATCCAGAAGCAGACCAAGGTGCAGCAGGGCCGCGCCGATTTCGGCCCGTCGCAGATCATCCGCAAACCGGTGTTCTGGGTCATGTACGTGATGTTCGTCCTGGTGGCTGCAGGCGGCCTGATGGCGACCGCGCAAATGGGTCCGATCGCGAAGGACTTCAAGATCGACGGGGTGACCTTCAACGTGATGGGCATGATACTGCCGGCGCTGACCTTCGCCCTGGCGATCGACCGGGTGCTGAACGGCCTGACGCGTCCATTCTTCGGCTGGGTGTCGGATCAGATCGGCCGCGAGAAGACCATGTTTATCGCCTTTGCGATGGAATCGGTGGGCATCCTGGCGCTGTACTACTGGGGCCGCGATCCGATCATGTTCGTCATCCTTACCGGCCTGGTGTTCTTTGCCTGGGGCGAGATCTACAGCCTGTTCCCCGCTACTTGCGCCGATACCTTCGGCACCAAGAACGCGGCGGGCAATGCCGGCCTGCTGTACACGGCCAAGGGCACGGCGTCCATCTTCGTGCCGCTGTCCAGCGTCCTCACGGCCGCCACGGGCAGCTGGGAAGCGGTGTTCTTCGTGGGCTGCGGCCTGAACGCAGTGGCTGCCTTCATGGCCTGGTGGGTGCTGCGGCCGATGCGCAAGCGCTTCATGGATACCGCCGTGACCCCGGTCTCCGAGGCGGATGACAAGTCCCTGGCCGCCGCCGCGCGGTTGGCCAACTAGCGTGCAATCGATGGCGCCGGCTGCGTCCGGCGCCATCGATCGGCAGCAAGAACGAGCGAGAACAACATGATCAAACGCTGGCTGCGCTTTCAACATTTCGATACGGTGCGTTTCGGCACCGTTGAAGGCGACAAAATCCGTATCTACCAGGGCGACATGTTCGATGCGCCCAGCCCCACCGATTTCACGCTGCACCTGTCGGACGTCAAGCTGCTCACCCCCGTCGTTCCCGGCAAGGTGCTGGCGATGTGGAACAACTTCCACGCGCTGGGCCGCAAGCTCGGCATCGAGCCGCCGCCGGAACCGCTGTACCTGCTGAAAACGCCGAACTCCTACCTGGCGCCCGGCGGCACCATCCGCAAGCCGCTGTGCGACGACAAGGTGGCTTTCGAGGGCGAGCTGGCCATCGTGATCGGCAAGACCTGTTTCAACGTCTCCGAGGCTGACGCTCCGGACCATATTTTCGGCTACACCTGCGCCAATGACGTCACCGTCAACGACATCATCAAGCGCGATCCCACCTTTCCGCAGTGGGTGCGGGCCAAGGGTTTCGACACCTTCTGCCCTTTCGGGCCGGTGATCGCCACCGGCCTGGACCCTGCGATGCTGGTGGTGCGGACCATCCTCAACAGCGAGGTGCGGCAGGACTACCCCATCAACGACATGGTGTTCTCCGCCGCGCAGCTGGTGAGCAAGATTTCGAAGGACATGACGCTGGACCCGGGCGATATCCTCCTGTGCGGCACGTCGGTCGGCGTCGGTTCGATGCGGCCTGGCAGCATAGTCGAAGTGGAGATCGACGGCATAGGAAAGCTCAGCAACCGTTTTGAGTAAAAACCAAGGAGCTGAAAATGAAAATCGCCATTGTAGGGGCGGGGGCAATAGGAGGATTAGTGGGGGCCAGGCTGGCCCTGGCAGGCGAGCAGGTGACGTTTCTGGTGCGGGGTGCCAATCTGCTGGCGATCCGCAACAAGGGCATCAAGCTGATCGAGCATGACGGCACGGAGCAGGTGGCCACCAACGTGGCGGCCACCGACGACTACGCCGAAGCGGGCCCGCAGGACGTGGTAGTCCTGGCGCTGAAGGCGCACCAGGTGGCGGCGGTGGCGGACCAGCTGCCGCTGCTGTTCGGCCCGGACACCACCGTGGTCACCATGCAGAACGGCATACCGTACTGGTACTTCCACCAGCATGGCGGACCGCTGGAGGGGCGCACGGTGCATAGCGTGGACCCGGACGGCACCCTGGCGGCGCGCATACCGCCGTCGCGCGTGATCGGCTGCGTGGTCTATCCGGCCTCGGAGCTGGTGGCGCCGGGCGTGGTGCGGCACGTGGAGGGCGAGCGTTTTCCGCTGGGCGAACTGGATGGTTCCACCACGCCGCGCGTGCAGGCCATCTCGGAGTGCTTCACCAGGGCCGGTTTCAAGGCGCCGGTGCTGGACAACATCCGCTCCGAGATCTGGCTGAAGCTGTGGGGCAACCTGACCTTCAATCCGATCAGCGCGCTGTGCCACGCCACGCTGGAGGGCATCTGCCAGTATCCGGTGGCGCGCTCGCTGGCGGCGGACATGATGAAGGAAGCGGAGGCGGTGGCGAACAAGCTGGGCGTGACGTTCCGCGTAACGCTGGACAAGCGGATCGCGGGCGCCGAGAAAGTAGGGCGGCACAAAACGTCGATGCTGATGGATGTCGAGGCGGGACGCGGGCCGGAAATCGACGCGCTGGTCGGCTCGGTGGTTGAACTGGGGCGGTTTACCGATACCGCCACACCTCATATCGACGCGGTCTATGCGCTGGTCAAATTGCTGGAACGGACCATGACCGAGGAGAGAGGGCAGCTCAGGCTACAAAAACTGGCAGCTTGATAAAAAAACGGACGTCTCACAAGGACGTCCGTTTTGCTTTCTACCCCAGAACAATTACATGCCCCAGGTGTATTTTGCGTCGCTCTTGTCGCCGGCGGTGTTGGCATCGAGCTGTTCGCGCAGGTGCACGCCGAAGATGGTTTCGATGATGAACATCAGGCTGAAAGGCTGCGCTTGTTCAGTGGCGGTATGGGTTTGTTTGTTGGTGATGGTGGTCATGATTATTTCCCTTAGAGTTAAAAAATGTTGGTGCCGCGTTGGTATGAAATGAGTATAGGCAGCACGAAACAGCGCCGCCAATTGAGGCGGCGCATATCAGGTATCACTTCTGTGAATATTGCCTATGAAAAACCCACGAAAACACGATAAATCTGTTTTCGGGATTCTTGACCGCGGTCAAGATTCCGCGTTGCGCGGGATCAGATCTTGCCCTGGTTTTTCAGCCGGCTAAGGGTTTCCGGAGATAAATTCAGGTAGGCAGCCAGTTGTTTCTTCGGCAAGCGCTCGAACATTTCGCTGTGCTTGCGCACAAAGCGGTGCACGCGGCCCGGCGCATCGAGCAGGTGCAGGGTGATGGTGTGGCCCATGATCTCGCTCATCAAATGCATCACCTCATATTCGAAGCCCTGCTTGAGCTGCGAGTGGCTTTCCAAAAACGCCACCCACTGCGGCATGGCCAGCTTGGCCACGCGCGCTTTCGTCACGCACACGATGCTGTAGGGCGTGGGCGTTTTCAAACGCCAGGCCGCGTAGCTGGTCTCGATGTCGCGCTCGGCGGCGAAGCGCAAAATCATTTCCTTGGCTTCCTGGTTGGTGACCACGCGCTTCAGGATGCCGTCCAGGATGAAGTACTGCTCCATCTCGTGCACGCCCTGGTTCAGCAGCAGGTCTCCCTTGTTGTAGTCCACCACGGTGAGGTAAGGCTCCAGGGCCGCCATCTCGCTTTCGCGCAGTTCTTTCAGCACGATGTTCTGGCGCAGTTGCACGCGCAGGATGTTGCGTTCGGGGTGATTGGCTAGCAGCGTCATGACCTGTATCGATTACTGATCTGGAAATGTTGGACATCTTCCTTTGAATCTTGACCGCGGTCAATGAGAGAAAACAAAGGGGCTCGCTATGATGGCTTCAACACCTTTGTTAAACCAAATATAAGAGACACTCATTATGACCAACAGCACACAGTCCGCCGAACAGACCGATGGCTTCCACCTGGTAGTGGATGCGCTCAAACACAACGACATCGACACCATCTTCGGCCTTGTCGGCATTCCGATCACCGACCTGGCGCGCCTTGCGCAGGCTGAAGGTATGCGTTTCATCGGCTTCCGCCACGAGCAGCATGCGGGCAACGCCGCCGCCATCGCCGGCTACATGACGCAGAAGCCGGGCATCTGCCTGACGGTGTCCGCGCCGGGCTTCCTGAACGGGCTGACCGCGCTGGCCAACGCCACCACCAACTGCTTCCCGATGATCCTGATCAGCGGTTCCAGCGAACGCGAAATCGTCGACCTGCAGCAGGGCGATTACGAAGAGATGGACCAGCTGAACGCCGCCAAGCCTTATGCGAAAGCTTCCTATCGCATCAACAAGGCAGAGGACATCGGCATCGGCGTGGCGCGCGCCATCCGCGCTGCCGTGTCGGGCCGTCCGGGCGGTGTGTACCTGGACTTGCCGGCGCAGCTGCTGGCGCAAGTGATCGACGCGGAACACGGCCGCCGCTCGCTGGTAAAAGTGGTTGATCCGGCGCCGCGCCAGATCCCCGCGCCGGATGCGGTGCAGCGCGCGCTGTCGCTGCTGAAAGGCGCGAAGAAGCCGCTGATCCTGCTGGGCAAAGGCGCCGCTTACGCGCAGGCCGACGCGGACATCCGCGCCTTCGTCGAGGAATCCGGCATTCCCTACCTGCCGATGTCCATGGCCAAGGGCCTGCTGCCGGATACCCACGCGCAGTCGGCCTCCGCCGCGCGCTCCTATGTGCTGGCCGAAGCGGACGTGGTGGTGCTGGTCGGCGCGCGCCTGAACTGGCTGCTGGCGCACGGCAAGGGCAAGACCTGGGGCGCGCCGAAACAGTTCATCCAGATCGATATCTCGCCGACTGAAATCGACAGCAACGTGGCGATCGCCGCGCCGGTGATCGGCGACATCGGCTCCTGCGTCACCGCGCTGCTGGACGGCATCCGCAGCGGCGGCCACGGCAAGCCCGACCCGGCCTGGACCGGCTCCATCGCCGAGCGCAAGGACAAGAACCTCACCAAGATGGCCGCCATGCTGGCGCAGAACCCATCGCCGATGAACTTCCACAGCGCGCTGCGCTCCATCCGCGACGTGCTGAAAACCCGGCCGGACATCAATGTGGTGAACGAGGGCGCCAACACGCTGGACTTCGCCCGCAGCATCATCGACATGTACGAGCCGCGCAAGCGTTTCGATTCGGGTACCTGGGGCATCATGGGCATCGGCATGGGCTTCGCCATCGGCGCGGCAGTCACCAGCGGCAAGCCTGTGGTGGCGATCGAAGGCGACAGCGCCTTCGGCTTCAGCGGCATGGAGCTGGAAACCATCTGCCGCTACGAGCTGCCGGTCACCACCATCATCTTCAACAACAACGGCGTGTACCGCGGCACCGATGTCAATCCCACCGGCGGCAAGGACGTGGCGCCCACCGTATTCGTGAAGAACGCCCGCTACGACAAGATGATCGAGGCGTTCGGCGGCATCGGCTACCACGTCACCACGCCGGAGGAAATGACGCGCGCGCTCACCGAAGCCATCGCGGCCGGCAAGCCGGCGCTGATCAACGCCGTCATCGACGAAACCGCAGGCACGGAAAGCGGCCGTCTCACCAACCTGAATCCCAGCACCGCAGGCAAGAAGTAATCCGAACAACACAGGAGACTTAACATGACCAAACCGTTAGAAGGCATCAAGATCATCGACTTCACCCACGTGCAAGCCGGTCCCGCGTGCACCCAGCTGCTGGCCTGGTATGGCGCAGACGTGATCAAGGTTGAGCGCCCCGGCGCAGGCGACGTGACGCGCTCGCAGCTGCGCGACATCCCCGGCGTGGACGCGCTGTACTTCACCATGTTGAACAGCAATAAGAAGTCCCTGACCCTGGACACCAAGACCGCCGAAGGCAAGGAAGTGCTGACCCGCTTGATCAAGCAGTCGGACGTGCTGGTGGAAAACTTCGGCCCCGGCGCGCTGGACCGCATGGGCTTCACCTGGGAACACATCAAGGAACTGAATCCCGGCATGATCGTGGCGTCCGTGAAAGGCTTCAGCGACGGCCACCACTACGAAGACTTGAAAGTGTATGAGAACGTGGCACAGTGCGCCGGCGGCGCCGCTTCCACCACCGGCTTCGACGACGGCCCTCCCACCGTGAGCGCCGCCGCGCTGGGCGACAGCAACACCGGCATGCACCTGGCCATCGGCATCCTCACCGCGCTGCACGCGCGCAACCGCAACGGCGGCAAGGGCCAGAAGGTGGCCGTGTCCATGCAGGACAGCGTGCTGAACCTGTGCCGCGTGAAGTTGCGCGACCAGCAGCGCCTGGACCGCGTCGGCTACCTGGAAGAGTATCCGCAATATCCGCACGGCAGCTTCACCGACGTGGTGCCGCGCGGCGGCAATGCGGGCGGCGGCGGCCAGCCGGGCTGGGTGCTCAAGTGCAAAGGCTGGGAAACCGACAAGAACGCCTACATCTATTTCACCATCCAGGGCCACGCCTGGGCGCCGATCTGCCGCGCCATCGGCAAGCCGGAGTGGATTGAGGATCCGGCCTACATGACCGCTTCGGCGCGCCAGGACAAGATCTTCGACATCTTCGGCACCATCGAAGCCTGGCTGGCCGACAAGACCAAGTTCGAAGCGGTGAACATCCTGCGCAAGTTCGACATTCCTTGCGCGCCGGTGATGACGATGAAGGAACTGGCCAACGACGAGTCCCTGCGCGCCAGCGGCACCATCGCCGAAGTGGACCACAAGGAACGCGGCAAATACCTGACCGTGGGCAGCCCCATCAAGTTCTCGGACCTGAAGGTGGAAATCACCGGCTCGCCGCTGCTGGGCGAGCACACCAACGAGGTGCTGGAGACGCTGGGTTACAGCTCGCGCGAAATCGCCGCACTGCACGAAGCCAAGGCCGTGTAAGACGGTTATAAAATAAGGCGAGGGCGGATTTATTCCGCCCTTGTTCATTTGGGGAGAGAGCGATGCAACAAATTGATTATCAGAAGCTGGTTGAATCCATCGGCGACGCGGTGGTGGTGTGCGACGCGGCCGGCGCCATCATCGTCTGGAACGACGCGGCGGTGCGCATGTTCGGCTTTACGCGCGAGGAAGCGCTGGGCAAGTCGCTGGACATCATCATTCCCGAGCGCCAGCGGCAGCGCCACTGGGACGGCTACAACAAGTCCATGTCCACCGGCGAAACGCGTTACGGCAACGACGTGCTGCGCGTGCCGGCCTTGCACCGCGACGGGCGCAACCTGTCCATCGCCTTCACGGTGGCGATGCTGTACGACGAGGCCCGCAAAGTGACCGCCATCGTGGCCGTGGTGCGCGATGAAACCCAGCGCTGGAGCGAGGAGCGCCAGATGCGCATCCGCCTGGCGCAGCTGGAAGCGCGTATCAAAGAGGAAGCCAGGGAGGATGCGCGGGAGGATGCGACAGCGGCGCAACAGTAGAACTACTAGCGGGCTACCAAGTCTAATAAATTCGTAATGTTTCCAATTACTATCGGTTCCCTGCGGAGGCGGCGCTTCCGCATAACCATAAAGGAGACTCACAATGACGAATTTCGCTGGCCAGTTCCGCATTCGCAGCATTGTTTTGTTTGCCCTCGGTGTTGGCGGTGCGGCGGTCCAATCGGCCTTCGCCGCCCCCGTCGCGCTGCCGTCGTATAACGTCGACCCCGCGCTCACGTCGGTGTCCGGGCTGTCCTCCGGCGGCTTCATGGCCGTGCAGCTCCACGTGGCGTTTTCCGCCACCTTCAAGGCCGGCGCCGGCATCGTCGCGGGCGGTCCTTACTACTGCGCGCAGGGCGCTGTCGGCACCGCCACCGGCCCCTGCATGGCCGCCACCTCCATCAGCAAGCCCGCCACGTCCACGCTGGTGTCCACCACCAACAGCTGGGCCAGCCAGGGCCTGATCGATCCCACCAGCAACCTGGCCAATTCCAGGGTCTACCTGTATTCCGGCACCATCGACAGCACCGTCAAGCAGCTGGTGATGAACGAGGCGGACACCTACTACAAGAACTACATCGCCAGCGCCAACATCTTCTACAAGAACAACCTGGCTTCCGAGCATGCCATGGTGACGGACTATTTCGGCAGCGGCTGCAGCACCAAGGCCAGCCCTTACATCAACAAGTGTAACTTCGACCTGGCCGGTGAAATCCTGAAATGGATCTACGGCCCGCTGAACGCGAAGAACACCGGCACGCTGGGCGGCAGCTTTGTGGAATTCAACCAGGCCGAGTTCATCGCCAGTCCCGCCACGCACGGCATGGCGTCCAGCGGCTGGGCCTACGTGCCGGCCAGCTGCGGCAGCGGCCAGCAGTGCAAGGTGCACGTGGTGGTGCACGGCTGCCAGCAGGACCCGACCAAGATCCAGGACAAGTATTACCGCAGCACCGGCTATAACAAGTGGGCCGACACCAACGGCATCATTATGCTGTACCCGCAGACCGCGCCCAGCAGCGCTGGCAACCCGAACGGCTGCTGGGACTGGTGGGGGTATGACGACGCGAACTACGCCAAGAAGAGCGGGCGCCAGATGGCGGCCATCAAGGGCATGGTGGACCGCGTGTCGGCAGGCGGCGGCGGTGGCGGCGGCGCGCTGCCGGCGCCGGCCGGCGTGAACGTCACCGGCGTCACCAGCAACAGCGTGGCGCTGGCGTGGAGCAGCGTGTCCGGCGCGGCCGGCTATAACGTCTACCGGGGCGGCACGCAGGTCAATTCCACCCTGCTGACCGCACTGGCTTATACCGACACCGGCCTGGCCCCCGCCACCGCCTACAGCTACACGGTGAGGGCGGTGGATGCGGGCGGGCAGGCCGGTACGGCGTCGGCGGCGGTGAACGCCACCACCACCGGCACCGGCTACACGTGCAGCGCCACCACGTCCAGCAACTACGCACACGTGACGGCGGGGCGCGCCCTCAACAGCGGCGGCTACGCGCTGGCCAAGGGTTCGAACCAGAACATGGGCTTGAACAACACCTTCTACACCACCACGCTGGCGCAAACCTCGGCCGGCTACTACGTCATCGGCAACTGCCCTTGATCAGTGCGCGGTCGTGGCCGGGCCCTGGTCCTTGATGGTGCCGCGCCAGGCGCCCGTTTCACTGCCGCGCTGCTCCATCATTTCCTTGAAGCGTTTCAGGTTGCCGGACGCTTCGAGGCGCACCGCACCCAGGGCGTCGCCGATGGTTTCCACGGCGCCCTCGGGCTGGTACGTCATGGTGAGGGTGATGCGGCAGCGTTTATCCGACAGGGAATCGAAGGACACCACGCCGTTGTTGAGCTTGCCGGTGGTGCTGCGCCAGGCGATGCGCTGGTCCGGAATCTGTTCGGTGATTTCCGCGTCCCATTCGACCGGCTTGCCCAGCACGTCGGCCTTCCAGTGCAGCCGCTTGTCGTCCAGCTGGCGTACTTCGTGCACGCTGTCCATGAAGGTGGGGAATTGCTCGAATTGGGTCCACTGGTCGTAGGCGGTGCGCACCGGCACGTTGACGGTGATGCTTTCCTTCACGCTCGATTCGCCGCCCGCAGCCTTGTTTTTCTTGAGCTGCTTGGCTACCAGGTAGCCGCCTGCCGCCACCGCGGCCATAGTGATGAGTCGGTTAAGCATGGGGTTCTCCTTTTCGACGTTATCCAATGATGCTAATCGGATTCCCCGGCCGGATATACCGCCGTACTTCCCATTTCCTTGTCGGACTAGGCCGACAAGGCGTGCCGCGCCACCGGCCATATTTTGCTATGCTTAGGATGCTAAAGGCACCCTATCGTTCTTACTTTGGGAGATCATCATGGCCATGTCACAAGAAAGCTATGTCAGGCAGCAAGGCCTGCGCAAATCCTACGACATCGAGTACAGCAGCCTGCGTTACCGCATCTCGCTGGAAGGCAAGGTATTGAAGGAAATCGAATTGCCACTGGACACGCTCGCCGCCCTGGGCGACGAGGCCAGCTGGAAGAGCGCGGTGGCCGATATCGAGCACCTGCGCGGCATGCCGGAGCAGTAACGGTCAAGCTCACGCGTGCCGCTTGCCCGTGCCCTGCGCCAGCGCAGTGAAGCGGTCCAGCACGTCGGGCACCAGTTGTTCCGCGAAGCCCGCCATAAAGGCCAGCAGCAACAGTTTGGCCAGCGAGGCGGCGTCGAGCGGCACCATGTCGCCTGCCGCGATGGCATTGGCCGTGTGCGGAAAAAGCGGGAGCAAGCTGGTCTTGAGCGAGTCGCCGGGGATGCCCGCCACCAGCCCGAGGTAGAGGATAACGGCAAACACGCCGCCGGTGATGACCGACAGGTGAATGCCGGTCTTGCCGTTTTCGATGCGCATCAGCCGGATGACGGGATCGCTGTCCGAGGTGGCGATGTCGTTGAAGTTGCGCGTGCGGCGTGCCACGCTGATCACGGCGCCCAGCACGCCGAAGTACAGGCACAGCATGCCCACGGTGAGCGCGTCGCCCAGCCGTCCCGGCAGCAATTGCAGCAGCGCGGCCAGCGCCGCGCTGAGCACCAGTCCCCGGGTGGCGTAATCGAGCAGCACGCGCTTGAGGGCGCGGAAACCCCGTTCCAGCAGCATGGCGTTGAGCTGGTGCCAGAACTTGCCGCGCATCAGGTCGGTCACTTCCG
Organism: Massilia sp. Root418; assembly: GCF_001425265.1. GTDB lineage: Bacteria > Pseudomonadota > Gammaproteobacteria > Burkholderiales > Burkholderiaceae_D > Rugamonas. Next base: position 31,894 of record NZ_LMEC01000026.1, on the reverse strand, counting down.
CGCGCAGGCAGTCTTCCGCCAGCGCAGGGCCCGCTGCGGATACCGCCGCGGGCACTGCCGCCGCTTCCGGCGCGCTGCCGCCAGTTTCGCCGGCCAGTTTGCGGTAGGCGGCATAGACGCTGGCCGCCTTGGCCCGCAGCGCCAGTCCGGGCAGCATCTGCACCAGCGCCAGGTCGACTTGCCATACTTCCTGGATCGACAGCTTGTAGCGGATGCGGCAGTATTTCCCGCACAGGTTACGGATCAGCTCATCGCAGCGCAGTTGGGCGGGCGAGCCGGTCAGCGTGGCCGGATCGAGACCGTCGCGCTCGGTCTTGACCAGCATGAAGTAATCCCAGGCGTAATGCTGTTCGGGTGTGTGCAGCAGCTTGCGCAGGAGGGTTCCGGCGTACTCGGCCAATTCCGACCACAGTGACCTGTATTTGCCCTGGATGCAGGCTTCGGAGGTGCAATCTTTCATGGCTGCTCCTTGATGGCGGCAAGGTTGCCGCCCTCAAGGTCAGACCATGAATTTACTGAAGAGTTCCATCTTTGCCGCCGGTCAGCTGCGCGCGGGCAGTTTCCAGTCGGGGCGGATGAAGTGGCAGGTGTAGCCGTTGGGGATGCGCTCCAGGTAATCCTGGTGCTCGGGTTCGGCTTCCCAGAAGGGACCGGCCGGGGCCAGTTCGGTCACCACCTTGCCGGGCCACAGGCCGGACGCGTTTACGTCGGCGATGGTGTCCTCGGCCACGCGCTTCTGCTCGGCGCTGGTGTAGAAGATGGCCGAGCGGTAGCTCGTGCCCAGGTCGTTGCCCTGGCGGTTGGGCGTGCTCGGGTCGTGGATCTGGAAGAAGAATTCCAGGATCTTGCGGTAGCTGATGACAGCCGGGTCGAATACGATCTCGATGGCCTCGGCGTGGCTGCCGTGGTTGCGGTAGGTGGCGTTCGGCACGTCGCCGCCCGAATAGCCCACGCGGGTGGCCAGCACGCCCGGATAGCGGCGGATCAAGTCCTGCATGCCCCAGAAGCAGCCGCCTGCCAGCAGTGCGGTTTCCGTGGTGTTGCCCGTGTCTTTGCTCATGCGAGTTCCTTTGCAGTGTGTAGGCAGCTTAAGTATAGCCACAATGCAAAAAAACAACCCGGCGCGGGGCCGGGTTAAAGGACAAACAACGAAGCGGTTGGTGACTTAGTTGCGCAGAGTGACGCCTATCATGATGCGGCGGCCGGCGTAGGCATAGTCCAGCAGGTTGGGCGTGCCGTCCGAGAACGGCGTGTACGGGCCCTGGCTGTTGGAAGTGGCAGCGTTGCCCAGGTTGCGGCCCTCGGCGAAGAGCTCGATGCCGTTGGCGAAGCGATAGGCGATCTTGGCGTCGATGAAGCGGGTCGCGTCCTTGAAGTTGGGTGAGCCGGGGTTGAACGGGGTCACCGTTACGCGGGTCACGCCGGGCGAACTCGGATAGTTGTTGACCGAGTTGGCGCCGCAGGCGGCGATGCAGGTGAACTGCTGCGCCACGAATTGCAACGCTACCCGGGCGGACAAAGCGCCATCGTCGTACCACAGCGACGCGTTGTACGAGTACTTCGATTCGCGGGCCGGCGGCAGCGGGGTGCCGGTGATCAGGTCTACCACGTTCACTGCCGAAACGGCCGAGCGCAGCTTGGTGTAGTTCGCGTCCAGGCCGGTGTATTTCAGGACCGACGGCAGGAAGGTGAACGCGGTCTTGGAGCTGAACTCGATGCCTTTGCGGGTGGTCGCCGCGCCGTTGTCCCAGGTGCGGTAGTTGAAGTCCAGGTCGCCCAGCGACTTGCCGGTGACCGGGTCCACCAGCTCGGTGCCGGAGAACAGCTTCACGTCGCTGCGGCCCACCAGTTCGCTTGGGCCGATAATGCCCTTCTGGTGGAAGGCGGACGCGGTGAACATGGTGTCGCGGTTCGGGTACCACTCGACGCTCAGGTTCTGGTTCCAGTTGGTCTGCGGGCGCAAGGCTGGATTGCCCAGGTTGCCGGTGCAGGTCTGGTCCAGTTCGGTGCCGCTCAGGGCATCGACCTTGCGTTCATCATAGGTACACGTGCCGGCCGGCAGCAGGCGCTCGACCGGTGGACGCGCAATGGTCTTGGCGCGGTTGTAGCGCAGCACCACCTGGTCCGGCACCGCCCACAGCGCCAGGTTCAGCGCCGGCATGTAGTCGGTGGTGCTGGCGTTCAGTGTGGTCGGCACAATCAGGGTGCTCGACGTGATGCCCGCTGCCGCATCCGGATTGCTCGGGTTGAATCCGCCGGTCTTGCGGATGGTCTGGAAGCCCATGACGCCGGTGCCCGACACCTTGGTGTTGACGATGCGGTAGCCGAAGTTGCCTTCCAGTTCCCAGTTGAACGGCAGTGCCTTGCTGGTGAACGGCACGCGGTCCACGGTGAAATCGGTCATCAGGTAGCCGGAGCGCACCTTTTCCGTGAACTTGTTGGAAGGCTGGGCATACACCTTGCCGTCGCTGGCCGTGCACTCCTTCAGGCAGTCATAGTTGACGTTGGGGACACCCGTCATGGCAAAGACTTTCTCCACGTCGATGGTGCTCCAGCTTTCCACGAGGCCGGCAGGGCGGTCCTTGGCGCCGTTGAAGAAGCGCGTGCTCTGGCCGGTCATGGCGGCGGTGATGATGTCCTGGAACTGCTGCTGGTTCATCACCACCTGGCCCGACAGCGCGGTGGCGGGGTTGGTGCTCGGATTGTAGCCGTATTTGCATGGCGAACCACCCGCGCCCAGCGAACCCGCGGTGTTTTCGCAGCCGATGAAGGACGAACGGACGATGGACTGCGGCATGTTGATGGCCGGCACATAGCCTGCCTGGCCAAACGTGCCGACGGCGCTTTGCACAACGTAGCCGCCGTTCGGGTTCCAGCTCTCGCCGCGCGTGTCGCGCAGGTTGATGCCGGTCTTGATACGGGACAGGAAAGGAACCTGGTCGTTCAGCGCGTAGGTCAGGTCCACCTTGGCCGTGCGTTCGCCGCCTTCGCTGCCGCGCGGCGTGAACTGCAGCGAAGGTGACTGGGTGAGCAGCGGCTGCTGGGCGATGGTATAGGCCGGAATGGCCACCGGCACCGTGGCCGACGCTGCCACCGCCTGGGTGGGGGCAACCGCCGGCCGCGCCGCGGTGTAGTTGGCGGGATTGGACTGGTTGAAGTTGCTGCCCTGAGGGAAGCTGTAGGTCCACAAGCCGTTCGGCAGCACGCTCAGCGTGGCCGGCCCATAGTTGTAGCTCCAGGCGGTGCGCTTGTCGCCGCGCGTGAAGTCGGACTTGGCGTCGCCGATGAAGAATTCGGCCAGCAGCGGCCCGTTGCGGTAGGTGCCGCCCGTTTGCAGGTAGCGGCTGCTGGTTTCGATGATGTTGTGGATCTGGTCCACGGCCGCGCTGCCGTCGCTGATGGTGTACTTGGTGACGTGGTGGTTGGCGTCCACCACCACCGAGCGCGGGTCCACATTGGCCACCGTGCCCGTGGCCGGGAAGGTGTTGCTGCGGAAGCTGGGCGTGTCGTACAGGAAGTAGCCCGAGCCTGGCACCGCGCTGCGCACGCCCGTGGGCGAGTCGGTGAACGTGGGGCCGTTGTACGTTGGGGTGTTGCTGGCCGCCGGGTTGGTGGTCAGGCCGCCCAGGCCGTAGACCTGGAAGTTGTCGTCAATGCGGCGGCGCTGGATGCTGCCCTTGGCATACACGGTCAGCTCGTTGTTGACCTTGAAGTCCAGGCGCAGGTCGGCGGAACGGCGCTTGTCGATCTGCTTTTTCTCGATGTAGCGGATGAGCGACGGCGTGTAGTCGTTCCACTGGTTGAGGCAGGTCATCAGCTCGTTGCCGCGCTGGTTGATGGCAGCGTTGCGGGCGGTGGTGCCGCTGATGGCGTTGGTCTGCGCGGTGGTCAGGGCAGGGAAGGTGGAGTAGCAGTCCGCCTTGGAGTTGGCGCTGGCCGAACGCGTCACCAGCTCCAGCGGGCTGGCGGCGTTGAAGAATCCGCCGGCGCTCAGCGGGCTGGCCAACAGGGTCGTGGTGGCCAGCGGGTCCGTGGTGGACACTGTGCTCGGGTTGAAGGAGAAAGTCTTGTTGGGCGAATTGTCGAAGTCCACCGCGCGCGCGTAGCCCTGGTTGGCGCTGGTGGCCACTTGCGACGAATGGCCTTCGTTGTGGGCCTGCGAGGTGGACACGTTGAGCAGCACGCCCAGGCGGTCGTCCAGGAACTTGTTGGCCAGGATCAGGTTGGTGTCCGGCGACCATTCCTTGTTCAGCGAGCCCTGCGACGCGGCAACGCGCAGCGAGTAGAACGGCTTCTTGAAGTCCAGGCCGGTGCGCGTCTTGATGATGATGCCGCCGCCCAGCGAGCCCTCGGTCATGTCGGCGGTGGAGCCTTTGACCACGTCCACGCTTTTAATCAGGTCGGACGACATTTCGCGGAATTCCACGCCGCGGCCGCTGCCGCCGCCATTCAGGTCGGTGCCGCCGCCGGACTGAACGCCCTGGCCGTCGATCTCGACGCGGGTGAGGTCGGCCGAATTGCCGCGCACGGCCACCGATACACCTTCGCCGAAATCTCCACGGTCCAGTGCAATGCCGGAAATGCGGGAAATGGCTTCGCCGATATTGCGGTCGGGGAATGCGCCGACGTCTTCGGCGACGATGGAATCCTGCGCCGTCGCGGCGTTCTTTTTGCGGTCGATACCGCTTTGCTGCGAAGCGCGGGTGCTGCTGACTACGACCTTTTGCACCGTCGCTTCTTTGGCCGGTGCTTCGGCTTTTGGTGCATCCTGTGCGAAGGCCATATTGCTGGCCAGTGCCAGGGCAATTGCGTAACTCAAACGTTTCGGCCGAAGTTGGCCATTGGCGATGATGTGCATCTCTCCGTCTCCCATGTAAGGACTTATTAGTTTGAACAGAGTTTATTGTTGGAGAACGGACGTGTGTTTATCGCTCAGGAAATAATCACAGCAATGAGCAGGGTTGTTGTTTTTGCCCTGTTTAGCTATATCGAATTGGAGAAAAGCTATATTGGAAGGGCATAACGCGCCTTGAATTGCTCAAGGAATTGATTATTTGAGGCTTATGCGTGCTTATGCGCGCTTATCGCGGCGCGGCCAGAACCTGGGTCCAATACATCATGCGGCGTTCGGTATTGAGCGAGGAAGCCACGCCCATTTCGATAAAGGCGGGATTCATGATGTTGGCGCAGTGGCCGGGACTTTCCAGCCAGCCGGCCACGGCGTCTTCGGCGGTGTTGATGCCGGAGGCGATGTTCTCGCCCACCCAGCGCCAGGCATAGCCGGCGCGCAGGGCGCGCTCGGCCACATAGCTGCCGTCGCGCGCCTGGTGGCTGAAGTAGCGCTGGGTAGCCATGTCGCGGCTGTGCACCAGGGCGGCCTGGGCCAGCGCGGAATTCAGCACCAATGGCCGAGCCGCGGCAAACAGGCGGGCGCCGCACAGCCTGGGCGCCGCGCGGGCCGCGTTCACGGCCGCCAGCGCGGCGGCGCTGGCCTGGGCAGGGTCGGGTAGGGGAATCGGGCGCAGCGGTTCGGCCAACAGGACTTGCCAGGTGTCGCCGTTGCGCGCGGCGCCGACGGCGGTGAACTGCGGACTGAGCATCTGGCGGCAGTATTTTTCGCGCAGCACGGCCATTGCTGCAGCGGCGTCCGGCGCGCCGGTCACGAAGATGGCGGAGGCATGCTCCACCGGATAGCCGGCCCGTTCCAGCGCCAGTTCGATGAAGGCGCCGGTGCCCAGCCTCACTGAGGACAGGGCGGGCGGCGTTGCCAGCGGCGGCAGCGGCGCGCGGGGCACGCTGCCGCAGGGTTCCGGCGCGGCGCGGTAGGCGTTGATCAGGCTTGCCAGTCCCGGCTCGGCGGCGTGCGCCGGAACGGCGGCGCACAGCGCGGCCAGGAAGAGGGCGGCGCGGCAGGGCGCGGCCGGGGCCAGCGGCGCGGATAATACGGACTCGGGATCGTTGCGGAAGGGAGCGCGCATGGCTGCCATGTTACTCCCCTGCGGTATTGGCCGCTGTCTCGCACCGGGCAGCTTGATCCGGACCAGCTAGGCGGGAAACTTGTTTTAGTGGATAATTGATGCCCATGAACGCTACCACTACCCCACCACCACTGCCGGACCGCCTGTCGGTTGATCCGAAGAGCCCTCACCACCACCTGCCTGTGCTGCAGCACGACATCGGCATCAAGTTCAACGACAAAGAGCGTCTGGACGTCGAAGAGTACTGCATCAGCGAAGGCTGGATCAAAGTGGCTGCAGGCAAATCGCTGGACCGCAAGGGCCGCCCCATGCTGATCAAGCTGAGCGGCAAGGTCGAAGCGTACTACAAGTAATTCCTCAATCCGCCACGTGCGCCAGCAGCGCGTGGCGTTCTTCCTCGAACGACACCGGCGTGGCCAGCAGTTGTTCGTAGTTCGCATATTCCCAGTAGTTCTTCCCCAGCGCCCGCGCACCGGCGGGATGGCGCACGGCCCAGCCGCGCGGCATGGCGTACAGCACGCGGCAGGGGCCCGCATGCGGCGCCAGGCGCAGATAGCAGCCAGCCGCAGCGATGCGCGCCGGACCGCCAGCGCCCTGCATCTGCGCCGACAGCAGGTAGGACACGCCCAGCTTGTCCGAACGCTGCTGTACCGTGTAGCACGACCAGCCGTGGCGGTGCATCTCGATGCCCTTGTCCGTGGCCGGATCGAAGGCGCGCACGTCGCCCACGGCGCGGCAGAACTGCTCGAAGTCATAGTCGCCCTGCGCCAGGGCCGGTGCCAGCAGCGTGGTTTCGCGCGGCGTGAGCCCGGATATGTGCAGCTGCACGCGCAGTTCGAGTTGTACCGGGTCCAGCTCCACTTGATAGGATACTTGCATGGCCGCTCCTTAGTAGCCGAGGTGGTAGCGCGGGTCCAGCCACTGCGGGCGGCGCAAGCCGTAGTGCTCCTGCAGCATGCGCTCGGCCACGCAGAACGCGCCTTCCACCCAGCCCTGTTGATTCGAATACGCCTCGCCGGCGATGTGGATGGCCTCGGCGCGGTCCGGCTTGCGCATGAAGGGCATCACGCGGTCCACCGTGTAGCCGGCCTGCCAGGCGTGGTAGCCGCCGCCGTAGGGATCGGCCGACCAGTCCTTGAACCAGGTGATGTAGGGATCGGGGATGCTCACGCCGCTGCCGTGCAGTTCGCGCAGCTCCTTCATCACCTCGTTCACCATGCGCTGCGAGGCTTGTACGTTTTGCAGGCCTTCCAGCTGCAAGGGCGCCACCAGCGCCGTGGCGCGCGGCGTGAAGCGCTCGGGATGGCGCGCCAGCACCTGCCAGAACGGCGTGGCGCGCATGTCGTTGTAGCTGCCCAGCAGCAGCGAGTGGCTGTTGGACGGATCGGCGCCGAAGTAATAGCATTGGCGCAGCGGCAGGTCCGTGATGGCGTGGCCGGACTGCGCGCCGAAGCTCTGCTGCCACCATGGCTGCTCGAAGCCCATCAGGATGTTGTAGGCCGGCTCGGGGATCACGGCGGCCAGGTTGCGCTGCAGTTCCTCGTTGCGGAAGAAGAAACTGTCCTGCGCCAGCAGTTCCAGCGCGCGGCGCGGCATGGCCAGCACCACGCTGTTGGCGTGCACCGCCCACGGCGCGCGGCCGGGACGGTTCAGGAAATGCAGCGTGTAGCGGTAGCCCGGCTTGCTCGAGCGCGTGAAGCCCAGCAGCTGGTTTTCGCGCCAGATGCAGGCGCCCGGCTCGGCCAGGTAGGCGTCCGCCAGGGCGTAGGCGATGCCGTCGTAGCCGCCGGCGACGGTCTTGTACTCGGTGCCGGCGTTGGAAAAGTCGCCCACCATGTAGGGCAGGGCTTCGGCCGCGTTCCAGTTGATGGTGTTGGAGTAATAGCCGCCGGCGTCCGCCAGGAAGTTGTAGCCCTCCTGGCCCACGCGGTCCTTCAGCATGTTCCAGAAGCCCAGTTCGTTCACCAGCGCATCCTGATACGGGCCGGCGAAGCAGTAGCGCAGCTGCGGCTTGATGCGGCTCCAGTCCTCGGCGTTCAGCTCGAAGGTGTAGTCGTAAGCGCCGTAGTGCTTCACTTTGTCGGCATAGCGCGCGTTGAACCACGGGTCGGCGGTCAGCACCTCATACACCACCTTGTTGAACAGCTGGTCCGCGCTGTAGCCGATGTCGGCCTCGTTCAGCATGTAGCGGGTGAGCTGGCGGTCGCCGCGGGCCTGGGCGCGCTTCCAGGCGTCCGCGCGCAGGTACTGCTTGCGCAGGAAGGCGAACAGGTGCGCGTTGTCGTCCATGGGGAAGGGCACGCTTTCCAGCGCATGGCTGAACACCTGCTCGATCAGCGTGGCGACGATGGCCTGCGACGGCATGTAGCGCATGCCGCCCAGTTCGCCCACCACGTCCATGCCCGGCAGGGTGACCGATTCCAGCCGGCCGCCGATGCGGTCGTCCATCTCGAACAGCTGCACCTGGGAGCCGGGGAGGCCGCCGTCGGTCGCCAACCGCCAGGCGCTGTACAATCCCGCCGCGCCTGCGCCGACGATGGCGACCTCGGCGCACAGGCCGTCCTGGTAGGTGCTGTTCATCGGAATATCGGTCAATTCACTGCGTGTCTTCATCTTGTTGCTCCTGCAATTCATCATTACTGAATGTCAATAGCAATCCTCATGCCTGCGCGCAAGAGTGGGAAAACGCGTCATTTGCATATTGCAACCATTCCGTTTCATTAATTGACATGTCAAGCGGCGGGCTTTACATTGACATTTACACTAGGAGAAGACTTTGGTTGCAGGCTTGAACGATTCCGATTACACGCTGACCTCGCCCCTGCGGGACGCCGAAGTGACAGGCGGCCCGGTGCTGGCGGTGACGGTGCTGTGGCATCCCGATTCCGCGCGGATCGGCGAACAGTACCTGGACGGCAGCGGTGACGGTGTGATCGAGCTGGGCCGCTTCATGCCTATGTTCAGCCGGCCCGGCAAGGATCGCCTGCCGCTGGGCTATGGCGGCATTTCGCGCCAGCCGCTGCGCATCGCCCGCACGCCGGATGGTGGCGTGGAAATCACGCCGCCGGACAGCCGCATGATCTTCGAGCTAGACGGCGAGGAAGTGCGCACCGTACAGCACCTGGGGCCCGAGCGCGTGGCCGAAGGCGCCGTGCTGGGCCTGGGCCGCGCCGTGCTGCTGTGCCTGCACTGGGCCACCTCGCTGCCGCGCCACAATCCGGTGGCCGGGCTGCTGGGCGTGGGCAGCGCCGCCATCATGATGCGCGAGCAGATCCGCGCCGCTGCGCAGACCAATATGCCGGTGCTGCTGCTGGGCGAGACCGGCAGCGGCAAGGAAGTAGCGGCGCGCGCCATCCACGCCATGGGGCCGCGCGCCGGCGCGCCGCTGGTGGCGGTGAACATGGCCACTTTGAACGAATCGCTGGCGGCGGTGGAACTGTTTGGCGCAGCCAAGGGCGCCTACACCGGCGCGCAGGGCGTGCGCATCGGCCTGTTCGGCGAGGCGGACGGCGCCACCTTGTTCCTGGACGAAATCGGCAACACGCCGTCGGTGGTGCAGCCCATGCTGCTGCGCGTGCTGGAGAGCGGCGACTACCGGCCCGTGGGCGCGCAGGGCGACCGGCGCAGCAGCGCGCGCCTGATCGCAGCGACCGACCAGGATCTGTACGGCGGCTCCTTCAATCACGCGCTGCTGCGGCGCCTGGAAAGCTATGTGATTCCCATGACCCCGCTGCGCGAGCGGCGCGAAGACATCGGCGTGCTGATCCAGCACTTCCTGGCCGAAGGCGGGGCGACGGCCGAAGAATTCCCGTTCGCGCTGGTGAGCGACTGCGCCTGCTACGACTGGCCGGGCAACGTGCGCCAGCTGGCGCAAGTGGTGCGGCGCGCGCTGCTGTCGGTGCGCATGGGCGAGGTGCCGCTGCTGAGCGCACTAACGCGCAGTGTAGCGACGCCGCAGGGCAGTGCGGCCAGGCTGGCGTCGTCAATTGCTGTGCTGGGCGAGGAGGGTGGCGCGGATGCGGTTGCTGCGCACGGCGCGGCGCCAAGCGCGGCAGGTAGGGCGGGGAATGGCGCAGCGGCCCCGGCGGAAGCCAAGCGCGGACGTCGCGCGATGCCGGACCAGCAGGAAGTGCTGGCTGCGATGGACGACAACGGCTGGCGAATCCTGAGTGCCGCGCAGGCGCTGGGCATCTCGCGGCCAACCATGTACAAGCTGCTGGACGAGCATCCACAGATTCGGCGACCCGAGCGGATCGCCGAAGAAGAACTGCGCACCGCGCTCGCAGCCTGCGACGGCGCCGTCGACCGCTGCGCCGCGCAGCTCAGAACGCCGGCCGAGGCGTTAAGGCGTTACCTCGGGGCGTTGGGGATTAGTTGAGTGTGCCAGCTATTCTACTGGCCGTTGCCCACTTCAAATTCGGGGCCGCCGGCAACTGCGCGCAGCTCGTCGTCGGACAGTTGGCGCATTTCCGTCAAGGGTTTCTGTGCTGGCTTTTCGCCCGAAAAAATTTTACAGACGCTGGCGAAGCTGCATTCTTGTTTTACGTGTGACATATTGTTCCTTGAAACGATTGTGGTGGTATGAATCATCGCCTAACGAAACGTTATGCTACCTCGGCTCGCTGGACAATAGTTGCGAGTCCATTGCCGTTGTCTACTTCGACTTCGGGGCCGCCAGCCACCGATCGCAATTCGTCGGCAGTTAGTGGGCGCATTCCAGTCACCGGCTTCTGCGCGGGCGTTTTGTCAGAAAAAAATTTACTAACGTTGGAGAAGATTGATTTGTGTTGTTCGTGTTGCATGCTAATACCCTTGGAGATAGTAAAAGGATTATCGTAACGTGTCGGCGAAGGCATTTACCGAGGCGCTGCGTTGCTGTTTAGCGCGCGACGCAGTTGGCGGCTGCGCCGCATACTGATACCGTATGCTTCAGGCGCCTGCGCCCACTTCACATTCAGGGTCGAATTCGAACACGCGCCGTTCTACGTGGCCGCTTGAGTAGGCGATCGTGACGGTGATGATGAAGGACAGCTCCCAACGACCCGTGTTGTCACACTGAAGTGGCAGCTTGGCGTTCCAAATTCCCTTTGCCAGTTCCGCGTCATTTTCGCATGTGCCATAACCGAGGTCGATTACTGCGTATTCGTCTCCAAATGGCGACGGGTCCGGGAACTCGCCAGCACGATCTGGGTTTTCTCGCTTAGTGAAGGCGAGTGGCGTGGTAATGATGTGGCAGCTGTTGATGTCAACTTGACGGAGTGTGCGATTTTTACTGTTTGCAACTACCCTGACATTCAGCGAGTCATTGACTTGGAAAGCTAGCAGACCGGTTTCGACACCGTCACCGGAAATTGGTTTGCCGTCTGCCAGAAAAGACCAGCGCAGTAGCTGGCTATCCTGGTCGATATCGAATGTGGCGGTGAGGATGACTTCTCTCATTGCTTGACTCCATTAGTTGGTTGGGACAGGTACCGGATATCCCTGCGCAGCCCCACCAAGTCCGGCTCGGAATCGATGGCGCTAGACGGGTACCCATTTTGTTTTGCTTGCGCAAGTGCTGCTAGTGCAAGATCTCTCTTGCCTAGCAATTCATATGCCAATCCGGCGCGGAAGTGGACGTCGGGACTAGTTGGTGCTGCCTCACTTGCTCGCCTTGACAAGTCCTCGCCCCTAGCGCTGTCACCGGCCCGCACTGAATACAGGCCCATCCGGGACATAAGGGTGGCATCTTGAGGTGTACGGTCCAGTCGTGGCTCTAGGAGCTTCAGCGCTTTTTTGTAGGCGTTCTGTGCCTGATCCCCTTTGCCAGGAATCCACAGCAGAGTGTCTCCCAGGTTGGCCCACCGCAAGTAATTATTCGGATTGCCAAAAGGTGGAGTGACAGCGCGCTCGAATGCATCAGCAGCACCAACATAGTCCCCGCGCTTGAACAGAGCGTTGCCCAAGCTGCTATATAGCAGTCCATTCGGGCGGACCTGCAGCCCCTGCTGTAGGGTGCGCAATGCCTCGTCGCTGCGGTTCAGTCGTAAGAGCGTGGCGTTTAAGTTAGCATACGCGAATGCCGAATCCGGCTGTAGTTGTATGCTGTGGCGGAAAACTTGCTCGGCGGCGTCGTAATTGCCTTGCTCAAAGAATACAGTACCGAGCATATCGGCGAAACTGCGCTGACCAGGGTATAGCTGCATGGCTTGTTCGGCAGCTTGGCGCGCTTCTTCATAGCGTCGTAACTGCCGTAAGGCTTCCGTTTTGCCAAACATGGCGAAATAGTGGCCGGGTTCAAGTGCCAGCGCCCGTTCGCACTCCGCCAGAGCAAGATCGTGCTTTCCTTGTTTGCTTACGACCCAAGCTTGCGCAACGTGACTGAGAGCGAGCTGACTATCAAGTTTGATGGACTGCTGAGCACTTGCGGTTGCACGTTGCAGCCAAGTTTCGTCCTGCATGTCATTCGCGTATCGGAAACTGTAGACTAGGGACATACCTGCCACGGCGGCCGCATTTTCCGGGTCAACATCCAAAATTGCATTGAAGTCTCTAGCTGCCGACTCAAGTCGTTCCGGCTGCTCGAATTGTTGCAATGCGGTTAGAGCGCGCGAGATTGCCTGCGCCTTGGAAAATGTAGGCAGGCCGGGGCCGAGTAATGGGGAATTCAAGACCAACTGCCAGCTTCCTACACCCAATAGCAGTACACCTATCGCTGTGCCGATAACGATTCCTCGCCGCCTTTGCAAGGTGCTGCGTAATTCTGTAATCCACTTGGAGCTCGCGCGTCGTCTGCGGTTTGGTGAGCTATCTTTGGCAGTAGCTGCAGAATCCTGCGAAAGTTGCTCGGAGCAGGCGGCTGCACGTTGTCCGACGATCTTCATCGTAGCTAGGCGCAGATCCAGGCGACGGGCGGTCATTGCACGGATCAATTTGACCACTTCTTCTGGCAAGGTGTCGGGAAAGGTCCAGTCGGCTGAGGACGACTGCATCTGCGCGGCAGCCAAGGCCAACCCGCTCATCGTGCCGAAGGGCCGGGCGCCGGTGGCGAGTTCGAACAGGATCACACCCATGGCGTAAATGTCTGACTGGCGCCCCGGCTGGGCGCCCAGCAGCACTTCGGGCGCCATGTAGGCAATCGTCCCTTGCTGCTCCAGCTGCATCACCGAGGTGGTGGCTTGCGCGTCGTCGTGGAAGGCCAGACCGAGGTCGAGGATGCGGACTTTGCCGGCAGGGTCCAGCATCAGGTTGGACGGCTTCAGGTCGCCGTGGATCAGCCCGGACTCGTGGGCCGCTTCCATGGCGACCGCCAGCTGGCTCATCCAGCCCAGCAGGGTGGGCAGGTCGACCGGATTTTCCTTGTCCTGGGCCAGCTGGCGCCAGGTCTTGCCGGCGATCAGCTCCATGACGATGGCCCAGCCTTCGTCGTCCTGTTCGATGGAATAGATTTGCGCGAACGCCGGGTGGTGCAGCGACGCGGTCATGCGCGCTTCTTTGACCAGGCTGGCCGGATCACGCAGGGGATCCAGGGCGCGGTGGCGCTTGATGGCGACTTTGCGGCGCAGCCGGCTGTCCCAGCCTTCGTACACTTCGCCGTGTCCGCCGGCGCCCAGGCGCGCGAGAATCTGATAATGCTTGAATTGGGGGACGTCTTGCGGTGGGCTGGTGACTTCGGCGGCGTGGTTTTCCATATCTTTCCGGGGACGGAACGGCGCTTGCGTTGCCGGACCGCCTTTCAATAGCAGATATGGTGAGTCTCGCATAGCGGACGCGCATCCGCCAGTGAAATATTGTACCTAGGGAATCATTATGTAAGTCACGTGTCAGTTTTGCATGTAAAAACCGCCTTTCGGCGGCTTTTTACACGTCAGTGTTGACAGTCTTGCGCCGGACGGCGATCGCCACGACGATGCTCAAGGCGCCCAGCAGCCAGGACGGGCGGTCGTCCTTGCTGGCGCTGGTGGCTGCTGCGTGGGCAACAGGCGCCAGAGCGAGTATCGATGCGGCCACCAGTGCGGTGGAGACGGTTTTGCGGACAAGTTCAGTGTTCATTTCCAACCCCGGTTACAAGCATAGGCAACAGCGCCTAGGGGGCATTGAGCAGGATGCGTGCCAGCCAATTCAACACTTCACTAATGAAGTGACTTGAAAAGGCCGAGGCCGCCTAAATATGGGGCCTAGATCAACCAACAAGAAAGTGTGTTCCCATGTCCGATTTGCTGGAAGTCCTGAAATGGCGCTACGCCACCAAGAAGATGGAACCGTCGAAAGCGGTCCCGCAAGACAAAGTCGACCGCATCCTGGAAGCGGTGCGCCTGACGGCCAGTTCCAGCGGCCTGCAGCCGTATGAAGTGTTCGTGGTGACCAATCCCGAGCTGCGCGAGCAGATCAAGCCGCACGCGTGGAACCAGGGCCAGGTGACGGACTGCTCGCACCTGCTGGTGTTCGCCGCTTGGGACAACTACACCACCGAGCGCATCAACGAGATGTTCGACCTGGTGAACGAGGTGCGTGGCTTCAAGAATGAAGGCTGGGAAGCCTACCGCCAGCAGCTGCTGAACAGCTATCCGCAGCGCGATGCGGAGACCAACTACCAGCACGCCGCGCGCCAAGCCTATATCGGCGTGGGCACGGCACTGATCGCCGCTGCGCAGGAGCAGGTGGACTCCGTGCCGATGGAAGGTTTCGACCCGGCCAAGGTGGACGAGATCCTGAAGCTGCGCGAGCGCGGCCTGCGCTCGGTGGTGATGCTGCCGCTGGGCTACCGCGCCGACGAGGGCGACTGGCTGGTCAACCTGAAGAAGGTGCGCCGTCCGCGCGACCAGTTCATCACCGAACTGAAGTAAGCCCTTCCCGCCCCGCCTAAGGCGACTTAGGGGCGGGGCTGGGGCAGGGCGGGCGGGACGATGATGCTGTCGTTCAGGCGCAGGAATTTGAAACCGGCCAGCTTCTGGCCGTTTTTGCCTTCTGCGGCGTTGCGTGCTTCGCGTTCGGCGCTGCGGGCGAAGAATTGGTCGAAACTTTCTTCGCGCACTTGCGGTTCGGCGGAGTTCAGGAACATGCGCTTGCCGTCCGGCGCCGTGACCACCAGGCCCACGTGCGAGACCCAATACGAGCCGTCGCGCGTGGAGACGACGTTGACGAAATCGCCGTCCTGCAGCTTTGCGAGCACCTCGCCCGCCCGGTCTTTGGGGATGTAGTATTCCGTGCTGGTCTGCACCGGCAGGCTGGCGTCGGTCTGGTGGCGCGTTTTCAGGAAGCGCTGGCGGTCCACCCGCAAGGGGTAGGTGGCGGCGCTGTCGCCGGCCAGTTCGCGCGTCACGTCCGTGACCAGCCAGCCGTTGTTGATGTTCCAGTCCTGTTCCGTGTAGTGGTTGCGCGTGGCAACGCCGATCACGCCGTCCTTGTAGCGTATCCGCTGCAGCATCCAGTAGAACTCTTTCCAGTTGCGCGACAGCGCCATGGCGTAAGTGTGTTCGGCGAACACCACGCAGTCGCTTTGCGCGAGGCTGAAGGTGGGCAGGGTGTCGTGCAGTTCGAACGGGTATTCGCCCAGCAGATTGAGCTTGTAGGGCTGGCCGATGTTGCGGCGGCCGATGGCGGCAATGCGCTTGCGCAGGTCCGGCTCGGCTTGCTGCATCTGGGCGATGTAGCCGTCCGCTTCCTGCGGACTCATCTGGTACAGCTGCTTGGGCTGGGCCACCGCGTGTGCGGGTGGCGGGATTTTCTGAGGCGGCACGCTGGCGCAGCCGACGAGCAGGGCTGCAAGGCCGGCCAGGGCGAGGCTGGTTGTCTTGATCAAGGTTGGCTTATTCCACAGATAGTGTCTAGCTTGGCTAGCGCTGCCGCCAAGATGGTCTCATGGCCGCCGCCCCAGGGATGCGGACCGGCCTTGCGCTCGCGCCAGTCGAACGATTTCGGTTGAAATGCCAGTATATAGCCGATCTCATGCTTCGGCCCTTGTACGGCTACGGCAAATGGATTGTCTGTGTTGAATTCTGCGTGCGTCATCGGGAAACCGATGACTATTCCGGTACGTTCATTGAACGCACGAGGCGAGGACACCAGCATGGGATGCACGCCGGGGATTTCCTTGCCGGCCTGCGGGCTGTGCTGGATAGAGATGATTTCACCCCTATCCAGGCACCAATTGCTCTTTGCACCAGGCGCCATCAAATGACCTCGTTGCCGACAGGAGCGAAGGCCATTGCCTCGCCCCCGTGCTGTTCGGGGTCGAATGCCGCGAGCATGGCGTCGAGTGAGGGAGATGGCTCGACTTTTTCAACAATGATGCGGCCTTCCTGCGCGGTAATGCGAACGCGCGTACCCTCGGTGACCCCTGCAGCTTTGGGGACCGCTTTGCTGATACGGACTGCCAAGCCATTTCCCCATTGGTTGACTGAAGTGTCGACTGCGTATGTGGCCATGATGCGCTCCTTGCTGCTGGTGCAGCCAGTGTATTGGCGCCCCGGGCGTGTGTCAACGCGGTAGATACAATGAAAAAGGCCCCCGAAGGGGCCTTGACTGCTGTGCTGCGGGGAGGCTTAGAACTTGTAGCGCAGGCCGGCCAGGAACTCGCGGCCGGTGACGTTGTTGACCACCACGCTGTTGCGGGCGCGGCTGACGAACTGGTCGTTCGGCTCGTTGGTCAGGTTCACGCCTTCCAGGGTCAGGTCCAGCTTGTCGTTGACCTTGTACGAGAACGACACGTCGACGTTGGTGGACTTGTTCTTGCCCTCGACGTCGTTGTTGTTCTGGCCCGGTACGCGGGTGACGAAGGAGGCGCGCTGCGAGGCGGACAGGCGGGCGCTGAATTTGCCGTCGTCATAGTACAGCGTGGCGTTCCACGAGCGCGGCGACAGGTTCAGCAGGTCGTCGGTGATGGTGGCGTTGGCTGTCGGCGAGACCAGGTATTCGATCTTGGACTTGACGAAGGTGTAGTTCAGCAAGGTGCCGAAGTTGCGGCCCCATGCCGGCAGGAAGGTGAACGGCTGCTGGTAGTTCAGCTCGAAGCCCTTCAGCTTGCCGCCGTCGGTGTTCACCGGCGCGGTGACCTGGAAGATCTCGTCGCCGTTGAAGTTCGATGGCAGCAGCGACATCGGCAGCCCGGTTTCCTTGAACGGCACGTTGGTGCGCAGGCTCTGGATGTAGGTGCCGATATTCTTCTGGAACAGGCCCAGGCCGAGGAAGGCGTTCTTGTCGAAGTACCATTCGAAGCTGGTGTCGAAGGTCTTGGCGCGGAAGGGCTTGAGCAGCGGGTTGCCGCTGGTGATGGACGGCGTGCCGGTGGTGGCCACGGTGCCGCCGGGCGACAGGTTGTTCAGCTGCGGACGGGTCATGACCTTGGCGGCTGCCAGGCGCACGATGAAGTCCTTGGTCACGCTGGCGGCCACGTTGAACGAGGGCAGCACGTCCGAGTAGTCGTGGTCCACGGTCACTTGCGAACCGCCGCCGGACGACTGGTAGCCGGTGGAGCTCAGGCCGGTCTTCACGTAGCGCGCGCCGAAGTTGCCGCGCAGGGGAATGCCGCCCAGCTCCTGGTTGAATTCGCCCATCAGGTAGAAGCCCTTGTCCTCTTCGGTGACGTTGCGGTTGTTGCCGCGCGCGTTGCCGTTGGTGATGGAGGACAGAGTGAAGTCGCCCGGGCCGCCGGCGGGGCCGTTCTTGATGCAGTTGCAGTAGATGTCGTAGGCCTTGGCGATGGCGTTCAGGTCCGGGATCACCCAAGAAGTGGCGGTGCCGGCGGGCAGGTCCTGGCCCTTGCCGAAACCGCTGATGGTGGTCATCAGGCTGGCCATGCTGGTGCCGGCCGGCGGCGCGAAGATGGTGTCGCCCTGGTTCACGCGGCGCGACTCGTAGGAGTCGAACTTGTACTTCTTGTAGTTGACGCCGCCCTTGATGCTGAGGCGGTCGTTGGCTTCCCACACCAGGTCCAGCTGGCCCACGTCGTTGGTGTTGGTGGCGCCTTGCGGACGGATGCGGATTTCGCTGGTGGTGGTGTTGGGCACCGAGGCGGGCTGGGTGCCGCTGGCCACCTGCGGCACGCCGACAATGCCCATGGCCGCGCCGGGGTTGGCCGGGTCGAACGGGTAGCTGATGGCCGGCATCCGGTCGTTGCCGCGGAAGTCGATGGTGTAGCCGTTCACGTTCAGCGCGTCCAGCGTGGTGGTGGTCTGCACCGGGTTGCGGAACTTGGACTTGGCGCTGCCCACCTTGGCCAGCAGTCGCAGCGAGTCGCCGATGTCCTGCTCCAGGGTCAGCGTGGGCTGGGTGAAGGTGGTGGACAGTTCGTCGAAGCGCGATTCGGCGCGCACGTCCACGCCGTTGAATTTACCGTACAGCAGCGAGCCGTTGGGCGCGAATTGGGCTTCCACCACGCTGGTCTGCGGCTTGCCGCCCTGGGTGGCGGTACGGCTGAAGGAGATCGCTTCCAGGAAGTCTTCCTGGCGCGTGGCGTCCAGCTTGGAGTACAGCATGTCGAAGGTCAGCAGCGAGCCGCGTGCCGGGCGCCACTGGACCGACGCGGTCAGGCCCAGGCGGTCCTGGTCGTGGGTCAGGCGGCCGTAGCGCGGCAGGCGCGGCACGAAGTTCTCGGCCTTGCTGGCGTCGTTGTAGGCGGCGGTGGCGGCGGCCGATGCGGCCAGGCGCGGCACGCCTTGCGCGGCCGGGCCGCAGGTAGTGGCGGTGGAGTTGGCCGGATTGGCGGTCACGCCTTGCGGCGCGCACCAGCCGCCGGACGAGGGGCCGTTATCCCAGCGCACGGTGGAGAAGCCTTCTTCCAGCACCTGGCGCTTGGAGTAGGCGCCGGACACCAGGAAGCCCAGGGTGCGGTCGGCATTGGTGTTGGACACCATGAAGCCCACGCGCGGGTCGGTCTTCTTGGCCAGGTCGTTGTACTTGCCCTTGGCCATGACGGTGGCGTTGAAGCCTTTCAGGTCGAAGGGGCGCATGGTTTGCAGGTCCACCGTGGCGCCCAGCGAGCCTTCGTCCACGTCGGCCGAGGAGCTCTTGCGCACCGTGAGGGAGTTGAACAGTTCGGAAGGGAACACGTTGAAATCGAAGCCGCGCGAGCGGTTGGCGCCGCCCGAGCTGTCGGTGCCGCCGGTGGTGGCCAGGCCTTCGATGCCGTTGATGCGCACGCGGGTGAAGTCCTGTCCCAGGCCGCGCACGGTGATGCTGCGGCCTTCGCCGGCATCGCGGTCGATCACCACGCCGGGCACGCGCTGCAGCGACTCGGCCAGGTTGGTGTCGGGGAATTTGCCCATGTCTTCGGCCTTGATGACGTCGACAATGCCGTTGTCTTCACGCTTTTTGTTCAGCGCGCTTTCCAGCGCGGCGCGCATGCCGGTCACCACCACGGTGGCGGTTTCCTGCGGCGCGGCCGGTGCGGCGTTTTGCGCATACGCCGGGGCGTAGGCCGCGCCGATGGCCAGGGCCATCGCGGTGATCGAGGTGGAGCCGGCCAGGCGCACGGTGAAGCGGCCCGGTCGGCGTTGAGGTTGTTCGCTGTTGTCCATACTATCTCCCTGTTGGTTTTTTGTATTAAGTAAGACTGCGCTGCTGAATTGTTGCTGCTTCTTTACTGTTTCCAGCTCACTTTCACTGGATTGCGGGCGCGCGCTGCGGTGTTGCGCACGTAGGCTTCCCACTGGGCTTGCGAGGTGATGTCGCCGGAACGCTCCCAGGCACCGCCCGCGTAGTAGGTGAGCGGCTTGCCCGATTCGGCGTTGGCTACGATCAGCTCGTTGAGCTTGTCCTCGGTGTAGTCGGTGGCGCCCGGCAGCACCACGGCCACGCCGAAGGCGCCCTTGGTGGCTTGCTGCACCCACTGCAGCACGGCGGACGCGTTCTTGTCCTTGACCAC
Organism: Massilia sp. Root418; assembly: GCF_001425265.1. GTDB lineage: Bacteria > Pseudomonadota > Gammaproteobacteria > Burkholderiales > Burkholderiaceae_D > Rugamonas. The sequence continues at coordinate 12,073 of NZ_LMEC01000026.1, read as the reverse complement.
GGCGATCTTGGGGTCTTCGCCCTTGTCGGTGGGCGTCTTGTTCAGGCCGATGGCGATCGGCAGCGTCTTCGGACCGGTGAAGGTGAAGGTGCTGTCGATGCGGTCCATGTAGTGGCCGGCGTCCACCGTGAAGCGCTTCACCTCGGTCACCGGGGTGCCGGCCGCGTTCCATGCGTTGTAGTGCAGTTCGAAGATGGCGCGCACCGGGCCGCTGGCCAGCACTTTCCAGCTGGCGTAGTTGCTGCTGGTGTACAGGGTGCCGCCCAGCCATACACCCGCGCCGCCCGCGCCGCGCGACTTGCCGACGTTGTACATGTCCATGCCTTCACCTTCGTCGTGATGGTAGTGGTCATGGCCCTTGTTGTACCAGCGGTCGACGATGGGATAGTTCACGCGCTTGAACCACAGGTCCAGGCCGCTGGTCTCCAGCACTTCCTTGCCGCTGCCGGGTTCGGCAGGCGCGGCCAGGGCGGGACCATAGGTGCGGTGCGCCAGCTTGTCGTTTTCCCAGGCGAAGTCGTCCAGGCGTTCCTGCACGTAGCGGGCAGACGCCTTGCTCGGGAAGGGCGGCGCCAGGCCGTCGATGGTCTCGACGGTGTAGGTGGCCGACTTTTCACCGGCGGCGAAGCTGTGCTGGAAAATCAGTTCGCCGTACGCGATGCCTTCATTCTTCGGGTCCTTGGACAGCGGCTTGACGTTGGTTACCTGGTGCGGCACCACGCGGCCGGAGGCGTCCTTCACGGCCAGGCGCTGGATCAGCGCGCCGGGCAGCTGGCGGTTGACTTCCGCCCAAGGGATGGTGACGGTTTCGGACGGACGGGCGATATCCAGGTCGTGGCTCAGCTTGACGGTGAAGCCGGCGCCGTGGGCCAGCGGCGCCAGCGTGGCCAGCGAGGCGGCCAGCAGACCGGCCAGCAGGGGCGAGATGGTGGTTTTCATGGCGTCTCCTTAGTGGTGTTCGCGGTAGTCGGTCTGGCCGCTGGTCTTGGGCATGTAATGGTAGGTGCGCACGCGGTGCTCGACCGCCACGTTGGGGTTCTTGAGCAGCTTGATCATCTCGGCGCCGGCCAGCAGGGTGGGGCCGTAGCCGTGCAGCGCATCCACGCTGGTGGGGCGGTGGTAGTAATACGTCTGGTCGCCGGCCAGCGTGGTGCCCACGCAGATGCCTTCGATTTCGCCCTTGGCCGTGACCTTGGACACCAGCCCGGCCCAGCCGGCCTGTGCCACGGAACCGTAGGTGGTGGGGCTGATCCAGCCCTGGTTGATGGCGTGCGCCATCACGTAGACGAACATGGCGCTGGCCGACGTCTCCAGGTAGGAGTCGTTGCGGTCTATCATCTGGTGCCACAGGCCGCTGCCCGATTGCAGCTCGGCGATGCCCTTCAGGCTCAGGCGCAGCTGGGCCAGGACCTTGGGGTAGCCGGGGTGGTCTTTCGGCAGTACGTCCAGCAGGTCGGACATGGCCATCACCGCCCAGCCGTTGGCGCGCGCCCAGTAGAAGCGCGGCGCGTCCGGGATGTTGGCGTGCCAGCCGTGGGTGTACAGGTTCAGCTGCGGGTTGAACAGGTAGTGCGACATCTGCAGCGCGTTCTTCACGGCGTCGTCGAAATGCTCGCGCTTGCCGGTCATGCGGCCCATCTCAGCCAGCGCGGGGATGCTCATATACATGTCGTCGCCCCACAGCGAGACCGCTTGCGGGCGCTTGCGCGCCATGGTGCCGTCCGGCAGGCGGAACTGCTTGTTGGCCACCCAGTCGCTGCAGGTGGCGATCATGCTGCTTAAATCGGGGCCGATCTTGCGCTCGCGGGCGCGCATCAGCGCGGCGCACATGGAGCCGGAATCGTCCAGCGCGCGCGGGTCGAGGAAGCGCGAGAAGCTGTTGGCGCGCTCCAGCTTGAATTGCTGTTCCTGGGCGCGGAAGTAGGGCTGGGTGTCGGCGAAGAACTGGAAGTGACGGCGCGTCATGTCGGTGAAGCGCTGGTCGCCGGTGGCTTCTGCCGACTTCATCAGGCCGGCGTGCACCACGCCCATTTCATAGACCATGATGCCGTAGTCGCCATTGCTGGGCGCGAACACGGCGTCCTTGCTGGGCTTGCTGAAGTCGGTGATCTGGTTGCCGGTCTTCTTGTCGATCACGCGGGTGGGCGTGGAAGCGTCCATATAGCCGCGGATGCGGTTCAGCACCTCGGTGATCTCGGATACCACCGGCATTTTGTAAGGCACTGGATAGGTGCCCTCGCCGGGATCGGCGAGATTCTTGTTGTCCGGATTGCGGTAAGGGCCTTCGGCCTGGGCGGAACCCAGCAGCAGGGTGAGGGCGGCCGCACTGGCCAGCAGTTTCTTGGTGGTATTCATTTGTCTCCGTTGGCGCTGCTATATGAATGGATGCGTCATTTGGTCAGGCCATTCTAGTTTGGTCTGACCAAATGTGCAAGGCGGACTAGCCGCTTGGTGTATCGCAGGGGAAACGGAAGAGGGGAAGCTGCGCGCCAGCGCGCTGCGGCGCTGGCGGGGGGGCGGTGCGGTGGTGTGCTGTGCGGGGAGCTTAGCCGCGCGAGAAGGTGCGGGTAACGCGTTCCAGGTGGGCGCGCATGGCCTGGCGGGCGCCGGCCACGTCGTGGGAAGCGATCGCCTCCAGCACTTTGCGGTGATCCTGCAAGGTCTGTTTGCGCAAGTCCTCGGTCTGGAAGTGCTCCTTCAGCTTGTGCCACAGGGTGCCGCGCTGGTTCCACAAATATTCGATCACGCCCACCAGCGCCGTGTTGCCGGTGGCGCGGGCGATGGCCAGGTGGAAGTTGCGGTCGGCCTGTTCGTTGCTGGTGCGGTCCTCGTGGTGGCGCTCCATCTCCATCACGGCCTTCAAGATGGCGTCCACGGCCGAATCGGTGGCCACCTTGGCAGCAATGGCCGCCACTTCGGACTCGATCAGGCGGCGTGCGGCCAGCACTTCAAAGGGGCCGGGGCCCACTTCCGGCATTTCGGCCGGGGTTTCCACCAGTTCGGACACGTACACGCCGGAGCCGCCGCGCACCTCGACCACGCCGCCCAGTTCCAGGGCAATCAGCGCTTCGCGCAGCGAGGCGCGGCTGACCTCCAGCTTGGCCGCCAGCTCGCGTTCGGCCGGCAGGCGGGAGCCCGGCTGGATGTCTTCATCCTTGATCAGTTGCTGGATACGAGAGGCGACGACCCGGTACAGGCGCGGCTCGGCGACGGGGGCTTCGCGCGGCGCAGGAGTTTTCTTCATTGAGTGGGCGGGTCCGAGAGAATGTGGTGAATGATGCAAGTGGCTCAGATTTTAGTTTGGACAGGCCAATCTTGCAAGGCGGACAAACCAATCAGCGTGCGGCTGCGCTACACTGGCCGGCATTGTGGGCTGAAGGAGGCGGAATGAAAAAGGTATTGATCGTTACCGGCGCCGGGCGCGGCATCGGCGCCAGCATCGCTTTGCGCGCAGCGCAGGAGGGCTACGCGGTGGGCGTGAACTACCACAGCGACGCGGCGGCGGCCGGCAAGGTGGTGGCGCAAATTGCGGCCATGGGCGGAAGCGCCGTGGCCGTGCAGGGCGACGTGGGCGTGCCGGAGGACGTGGCGCGCCTGTTCGCCACCGTGGAGGCGGAGCTCGGGCCGGTGACGGCCTTGGTGAACAACGCCGGCATCACCGGCGGGCTGGGACGCTTCATGGACGCCGATCCGGCCGGCATCGCCCATGTGTTCCAGGTAAACGTGCTGGGGCTGATGGATTGCTGCCGCGCGGCCATCGCATCGTTCCACCGCAGCGGCAACAAGGGCGTGATCGTGAATATCTCGTCCACGGCGGCCGGCAGCGGCAGCGCGGGCGATTATGTGCATTACGCGGCCAGCAAGGCGGCGGTGGAGGCGTTTACGATGGGGCTGGGGCGGGAGCTGGCGCCGGAGGGCATCCGCGTGTGCGGCGTGGCGCCGGGTATGACGCTCACCGAGATCCACGCGCGCGGCGGCGACGCGTACCGGCTGGAGCGCGCCGCGCCGGGCATACCGATGCGCCGGCCCGCCAATCCGGAGGAGATTGCGGAACCGGCGGTGTGGCTGCTGTCGCCAGCGGCTTCTTATATTACCGCCACTACGTTGACTGTTGGCGGCGGCAAGTGATGGCGGGTTACGCGCCTGCGGCGCTAACCCGCCCTACGAAAAGTGGGAATCCCGTAGGGCGGGTTAGGCGGCACGCCGTAACCCGCCACGCGTCGCGAAGGCTTAAGCCTTGGCAAACGCCAGCAGATCCGCGTTAACCTTATCCTTGTGGGTATCGGTCAAGCCATGCGGCGCGCCCGGGTAGACGATCAGCTTGGCGCCTTTCACCAGCGCCGCCGATGCGCGGCCCGCCGCGTCGATCGGCACGATCTGGTCGTCATCGCCGTGGATCACCAGCGTCGGCTTGTCGAACTTCTTCAGGTCGGCGCGGAAGTCGGTTTCCGAGAACGCCTTGATCGAATCATAGGTATTCTTGTGGCCGCCCATCATGCCCTGCATCCACCACGAATTGATCAAGCCCTGCGAAGCCTTGGCGCCCGGACGGTTAAAGCCGTAGAACGGTCCGCCCGCGATATCGAGGTACAGCTGCGAACGGTCCTTCACCGAACCTGCGCGGATGCCGTCAAACACCTCGATCGGCAGGCCGCCCGGATTGTCGGCCGTTTTCAGCATCAGCGGCGGCACCGCCGACACCAGCGCCAGCTTGGCCACGCGCTTGGTGCCATGGCGGCCCACGTAGCGCGCCACTTCGCCGCCACCGGTGGAGAAGCCCACCAGGATGGCGTTCTTCAGGTCCAGCGCCTCGATCACGGCTGCCAGGTCGTCTGCGTAGTGGTCCATGTCGTTACCGTCCCAGGGCTGGCTGGAGCGGCCGTGACCGCGGCGGTCGTGTGCGATCACGCGGAAGCCATTGTTCGCAAGGTGGAACATCTGCGATTCCCAGCTGTCCGAATTCAGCGGCCAGCCGTGGCTGAACACGATGGGCTGGCCCGAACCCCAATCCTTGTAGTAGATGTCCACGCCGTCCTTGGTGGTGATGGTGCTGGCGGTCTTGCGCATCGGCTTGGCGGCGGGCGCGGCCTGCGCTTCGCTGGCTGCCAGCGGCAGCATGGCGGCTGCGGCAATCGCGGCCAGGCCGGCGCCGCCGGTGAGGGCGCTGCGGCGCGAGGTGTTCACTTCATCGGCGGCTTGGTCTTGGGGCTTGGTGGACATGATGGGTTCTTCCTTTTAGTGAATAGTTAGGTGGGTATTGCTGTGCTATCTTAAGCAAGGTGTTGTTTGAAGAAGGCTGCGGTGCGTCCGTTCGCCAGTTCGGCGGCTGCCGCGTCGTAATGGTTGCCGCCTGGGCGCGCAAAAGCGTGGTTGCAGCCCGGGTAGGTGTGCAGCTCGATGTTCGGGTTGGTGCTGAAGGCTGCCTTGATGGCGGCTTGCGCTTCCTTGCCGATGTATTCGTCCTCTTCGGCCAGGTGGTACAGCAGCGGGTCCTGTACCTTGGCCGCTTCGGCGGCGTACTTCTCGGTGGCGCCGCCGTAGTAGGCCACGAACGCGTCGGCGCGGCTGCGGGCTGCGGACAGGTAGGTGAGCAGGCCGCCCAGGCAGTAGCCGGTGACGGCCACCTTGCCGCTGGCGCCTTGCATGGTGCGCGCCGCTGCCACGGTGGCGGCGATGTCGCGCACGCCCTTGTCGAAGTCATAGGCGCTGTACAGGGCGAAGCCTTTGGCCCAGTCGCCTTCGCTCGCCTCGGACATGTCCAGGCCCGCCTCGGCGCGCCAGAACAGGTCCGGTGCGACGGCGATATAGCCTTGCGCGGCATAGCCGTCCGCGATGCTGCGGATGCCGGCGTTCACGCCGAAGATCTCCTGCAGCACGACGATCACGGGAGCCGGTGCGGCGCCGGCGGGACGCGCCACATAGCAGTTAAAGCTGCCGTCTTCCGCCTGGATGGTGATGCCTGCTTTCATGTGCGACTCCTTGTTTGTTTGCGTTTCGATGGATGCATCTTAGGGGCGAAAACGCTGCAAGGGAACGGACAAACCTGCAATGCCGCTTTGTAAAAATGCGGATCTGACTATAGGGATAGGAACACAGACGACGAATGGCTAACGATTTCGACTGGAACGACATACCGCTGATCTTGTCGCTGGCGCGCACCGGCAGCATGAGCGCGAGTGGGCGCGAACTGGGTGTGGACGCGTCCACCATCAGCCGCCGCATCGCCGCTGCCGAGAAGTCGCTGCAGCTGCGCCTCTTCATCCGCGATAACACGCGCTACCAGCTGACCGAGGCCGGCAAGGTATTCGTGGAGTACGGCGAGGCGGTGTACGGCAATGTACAGAGCATGCTGCTGGCGTCTTCGCGCGAAGCCGAGGCCATTACGGGCGCTGTGCGCATCACGGCGATCGACTTCCTGTTCGACCACTGGCTGCTGCCGCAGTTGCCTTCGCTGAGCGCGCAGTACCCGCAGCTGGACCTGCACCTGATGGCGGACAACGACAACCTGTCCTTCACGCGCCGCGAGGCGGACTTCGCGCTGCGCCTGGCGCAGCCGGGCGAGGACGCCGCGCTGGTGATGCGCAAGCTGGGAGACATCGGCTGGACGGTCTACGGCAGCGCGAAAGCGGAGCCGGTGCCGCGCGAACAATGGGCGCAGCAGCCCTGGATTATGTATGGGGACCAGCTCTCCCATGTGCCAGAGATGAAATGGATACGCAGCCTGGGGCCGGACGTACGCGGCCCGGTGCGCGTGAACAGCCTGACCACCATGCTGCGCGCCTGCGAGGAAGGGCTCGGGCTGGCGCTGCTGCCTTGCCTGGTCGGGCATCCTCCCGGCCTGCGGCGCCTGGGCGGCAAGCCTGAAGTGCAGCGCGAGCTATGGCTGCTCAGCCACCGCGACGCCGGCTCCATCGCCCGCTTCAAGGCGGTGTCGGCCTGGCTGGCCAAACTCTATGCAGACAGCCGCGACATGATGTGCGGCTAGCGGCTAGCGGCTAGCGGCTAGCTGCTGGCGTACGCCTGCGGGGCCTTGATCGTGAGCGCCACTTCCACGCCGCCGCCCGCCTGGCTGGCGATGCTGAAGCGGGCGCCGATCTGCTGCGCGCGCTCGCGCATGCCGGTCAAGCCCCAGTGTCCGGGGCGGCCATGCTGCCGGGTGTCGTGGTCCATGCCTTTGCCGTTGTCGCGCACCGAAAGCCTGAACTCGCGCGCGCCGTATGCCAGCTCCACGTCCAGCACGCTGGCGCCCGCGTGGCGGCAGGCATTGGCCATGGCCTCGCGCGCGATGGCGTAGACCTCGTCGTGCACCACGGGCGTCAACTGGCGCTCCTTGCCCGACACGCGCACCGACAACGCAAACGAACCGTCCCCGCCATCAAGGCAGCCGCCGCTGGCGGCCATGACGGCGCCCGCGTCCCTGAGCGCCTGCGCCAAACTGCCGGAAGGCGTCACGCGCAAGCCCATCACCTGGTCGCGGCCTTCCACCAGCACCTGGTCGGCCTGGTTCAGCGTCTTGTCCATCAGTAGCCGCGTTTCGCTGTCGGACGGCAGGCGGTTGGCCACCGCCTGGAAGTGCAGGATCAGCCCGTGCAGGCTTTGCAGGAACGTGTCGTGCAGCGCGCGCGCAATCCGTTCGCGCTCCACCAGCCGCTCGTGCAGGCGTTCGCGGAACTGGCGCGTGAGCTGGCGCAGGCGCATGCGGTATGCGGCATAGGCCAGCGCCGCCGCCAGCAGGACGCACAGGCCCGCGAACCAGGCGGTCTGCGTGAACCGCGGCGCGATCTCGAAGGGCTCGGCGCTGTGCACGCCGCTGGACACGCCATCCTCGTTGATTGCCTCCACGCTGAACCGATAAGTGCCCGGGCCTAGGTTGGTGTAGTAAGCGGTGCGGCGCGCGACCGCCTCCTGCCAGTCCTTGTCCACACCGTCCAGGCGGTAGCGGAAGCGCACCCGTTCGGGCATGGTGTAGGTGAGGGCGGTGTAGTCGATCTGCAGTTTGGCCGTGCCGGGCGCCAAGCGCGTGCCCGCTTGCAGCGCGTGCTGCACGCCGTCGCTTTGCATACCGGTGACGCGCACGGCGGGTACGCTGGTGTTGCGGTGCACGCGCGCCGGATCGACCCAGGCGATGCCGCCGGTGCCGACGAACCACAGCTTGCCGCCGATGCCCGCCATGGCGGTCGGAACGCGCACGATGATGTCCGCCGCGCCGGGATAGCCGTCCGAGCTGTCCCACAATTCGTAGCGCAGCGGCGTTTGCTGGTCGGCCATGCTGCGCTGCCAGTCCTCTGCGCGCACGTGCACCACCCCTTTGCTGCTGTTGATCCAGCGGTCGCCGTCCAGCGTGACGGCAATGCCGGACACGTTGGAAAGCAAGTCCGGCTCGGCGGCCGCCAGACGCACGAACCTGCCGCCGCGCAGCACCGCCATGCCGTTGTCGCCGGCAATCAGCAGTTCGCGCTGGACGTCGACAAAGGTAACGTTGCCGAGGTCGATGCCCTGCGCCGGCCCGTATTCGGTGACCTTGCCATGCTCATCGTGCATCAGCTTGTTGTTGCGCAGGCCGAACCAGCTACTACCCTTGCCATCGACCGCGATGAACAGCGGCGCGCGCAAGCCCTTCTGGCCGGGTTGTGGTATCCAGTCGCCATTTTGGCGGCGATACAGGCCGCGTCCGCCGATGCCGACCCAGGTGCCGCTGCTGTCGTCCGCCAGCAGGAGCACGAAATTCCTGGGGTTCTCGCCGTCCCGCAGCGGCGGCAGCGGCCACGATTCGGCCAGGCCTGCCTTGCGCCGCTCGATGCGCTGGCTGCCGCCGATCAGCACCGAGCCGTCGCGTCCCCTGGCCACCACGTACACTGTCTGCCCCGGATCCTGCTTCACCACGCGTCCGGCGGCATCCACCTGCCACAGCAGGCCGGTCTCCGAGGAAGCGACCCAAGTGGTGCCGTCCGCTTCCTGCGCGAGCGACAGGCGGCCGGCCTCGGGCGGGAAAATTGTCGTCCTCAGTTTGTTCGGGCGCAGGCGCTCCAGACCGGCCGGCGTGCCGACCCAGATATTGCCTTCGCGGTCTTCCAGCATGGAATGCACGTTCAGGCTGCTCATCTGCCAGGGCTGGTCCAGCTTGTCGTCCACGCTGCGGCGCGGGAAAGCGCCGCCCTGTGTTTGCCAGGTGGCGGGCAGCATGCGGCACAGGCCGGTGGGGCAGTTGCCGGTCCAGAAATTGCCGTGGCGGTCGAACAGGCTGGAGTGGGCGGCAGCGCGATTGGTCCACGGCGAGCGCGGCATGGGCTGGCCGGGCGCGGGCGGCAGCGGCGCCATGCTGTCCTTGCCGATCAGCCACGGGCGGCCATCGGGGGACTCCAGTACCAGGGGCGAGCTCGTGGCGTGGCCGGTGGGGCGGAACTTGCGGACGCCACGGTCCAGCAAATAAAGCGCCTTACCGTCCGCTGCCCAAAGCCGGCCGTGCTGGTCCAGGTGGACGCACTCCGCGCGCCCGGCCGGGTAGTCCCAGTCGGCCCCGATCTTTTCCCAGCGGCCGCCGCTGTAGTGCATCAAGCCGCTGGTGGACGCGACCCAGATGCTGTCGTCGGACTCCACCGCCAAGTTGTAGGTGGCGCCGATGGGATTGCCCGGGCCGGAGGCGAAGTGCTGCAGGCGGCCGTTGCGCAGCCGGCTTAGGCCGCCGAAGGTGTAGCCTATCCACAGGTCGCCATTCGGCTGGGCGGTGAGCGAGGTGATGCGCTTGCCCAGCAGGTTCTCGCCGGGCGCCGGCTTGAACGGCTCGAAATGCACGCCGTCGAAGCGGTGCAAGCCGGTGACCGTGCCAAGCCACAGCCAGCCGTCGGCGGTCTGCGCCATGGTGTCCACCTCGCGCGGCGCGCCATCGCGGCTGGTCCAGATGTCGTGATGGTATTCGGTGATGGGGACGGCGGGATCAAGCGCCCGGGCGGGGAAGTTGGCTAGCAGAGCCAGCACCGATAGCAGGGCGACGCGCAGGAAAAGTCGGGTGGGCAATATTGTCATGCCCCTGATTTAGCCAGCGCCACGCGGCAGGTGCAAGGAAAAATGGCCGGCTATGCCTTTTGGAGGAGGGCTTGCTGCTTATCACATGGGGCAGCGTTCCGGTTCTGTTGTGCGTAATCTTTTGCGAGCAATGACTCCAGCACTGCGCGGCTGTCGTCATTGTTCTGGATACGCCTTAAGAGGATGTCGGCCCATTCCGGCGCATCGACAATCACCCCGGGCCGCGCCGCCAGGCAGGCTTGAATGTACGGCTCGTCCGCGAACGACTCGGCGGCATGAATGATGGAAAACATCGCCTCGTGCGCTTCGAACCGGTCGTCCAGGCAGAGCAGCAGCGGAGCAATGCACCCGGTATCACAGAACGAGAGCACATGCTCCACCAACCGGTCGAATTCGCGCACCGATGCCTTCGCGTTACGGGCTACTTCGGCGTGGATCTGTGTGATTGCGGTTTGATAGGCGCTTACGGGGGCGAAGTGCGCGTCCAGCGCGGAGGGCAGGCCGAGCAGGATGCGCGGGTCGTAGAAGCGCATGACGACCTTTTGACTGTCGTCGATCTCGCAGTCCAGGCGGCGCGTGAGCATGGGGGTGAGCACGGGCAGCGCGTAGGGACTGCCGATCCAGCTGACGCTGGGCGCTGCCTGTTCCAGCTGCAGCAGCCATTTGATCAGCGCTTCGTGCTCGCGCGAAGTGGCGATCAGGAGCGGCGCGGCGGCGACCAGATGTGCTGCGGGCGTGCCGTCGAACAGCGACTACTATTGCGCGTGCACGTAGTTGTGAGGGTTATCTGCCTAAGGGTAAGAAACTATCTCTGCGTGGGTCATTCCACTCTTCTGTAAAATATCCAATGCTCGCTCGGAAACTACAAGTTCCAGGTTATCGGATAAAGCAATGTCATCTTCTTCTGCAATACCACTGATTTTCAGCCATACGAATTTCGGTAAAACCGTATCTGGCTGGATAAGCCTAAAATCATCCGACTCCGATACTTCAACCTTATCAACGGAGAAACCAGTAAGCCCGCTGGCTGTCATTTTTGAGGCCAATTCGGTCGTAATAATATAGCAGGGGACACTTTCGAGGATGGGATCGCCAAGCCAGCCTTGAAATTCGTAATGAAGTTTTTCTACAATCATCTTTCCATTAGGCCGACTTATAACGGTATTTTCACCAAATCCCCCGGCCACTTCCGGCTCAATCGAATAATATTGCATGTTAATTTCCCAATTTTGGTTTAAACTGGCTTCCGAGTTTTAGGTCAATCTCAGTAGCTTTTTTTAATAGCTGTTCTTTGGTTGGTGAAGTGCCGTTTGCGATAAACGGTTTGTAGAATCTATTCCACTCGACTCGTATTTCGCTTAAATGCACTGGGCCGTTGATTTCTGTAGGTATCCCTCTCAAATTTTCCAACGAATGCATTTCGCTTTCGCTCACAACGCCGGGAAACTTCTTCAAGACCTGTTGCTCCACCGCATGGTGAACTACGACCTTACCTTGTAATTCTGGATTCGCCTTGAAGAATGTGGCTTTGTAATCATTACTCGCAGCCTTACCAAACTTGGCGCCAATCGAGGATTTCTTCCCTGCTAACTCGCAATCCTCACAATCCTTTGCTTTCTTAGCTGTCGATTTTTCTTGCTGGGCGGCCGCATCCTTCGCCGCTTCGGCCTCTTTCGCGATTTTAGCTTCTTTGGCCGTTATTTCGGCAGCCGCTTCAGCTTCTTTTTTTGCCTTGGTCAGGTCGGTGATGGTCTTCCTGAGCGCAGTCGCCTTTTCCGTCAAGCCAGCTATCGCTTTCGTTGCCCGAACGGCTTTGACTGGTTTTGCGACCGCATCGCCAAGATACGGGACCATGCTTACCGTGCTGAGAGCGGCTCCCCACAGGTCGCCATTTCGCACTGACACCCCAGCGCTGACCAGGTCGGAAACAGGAGTAGGGTCAATCGTGCCGGCGATGTCGGCGGCGACGCCGGTTGCTTGCCAGGCCAAGTCGGCATCGACCTTCGCCAAGGCATCCGTTGCGGCTGCAAGTTGTTTGTTGATTGCGTCG
>NZ_LMEC01000025.1 GCF_001425265.1 Massilia sp. Root418 | reverse complement strand
CTGCTGTCGAAATACGAGTTCCCAGGCGACGACCTGCCTATCATCAAAGGTTCGGCACGTAAAGCACTGGACGGCGACACCGGTCCTCTGGGCGAAGTAGCCATCATGGCACTGGCCGACGCACTGGACAGCTACATCCCTACGCCAGAGCGCGCAGTGGACGGCGCCTTCCTGATGCCAGTAGAAGACGTGTTCTCGATCTCGGGCCGCGGCACTGTTGTTACCGGTCGCGTTGAGCGCGGTATCATCAAAGTCGGCGAAGAAATCGAAATCGTTGGTATCACCGACACCGTCAAGACCACCTGCACCGGCGTGGAAATGTTCCGCAAGCTGCTGGACCAGGGTCAAGCCGGCGACAACGTTGGCCTGCTGCTGCGCGGCACCAAGCGTGAAGACGTCTGGCGAAGCCAGGCTCGATCAAGCCGCACAACCACTTCACCGGCGAGATCTATGTTCTGTCGAAAGACGAAGGCGGCCGTCACACCCCGTTCTTCAACAACTATCGTCCACAGTTCTACTTCCGTACGACTGACGTGACCGGTTCGATCGAACTGCCAGCGGACAAAGAAATGGTTATGCCAGGCGACAACGTGTCGATCACCGTCAAGCTGATCAACCCGATCGCGATGGAAGAAGGTCTGCGCTTCGCAATCCGCGAAGGCGGCCGTACCGTCGGCGCCGGCGTTGTAGCAAAAATCCTGGCCTAATTAGCTAGGGTAAGACAAGAAGGCAGTGCCGCTCGCGGCGCTGCCTTTTTTTGTCGCAGGGCTGAGCATGCTGGCCATTTCGGTGGTATCATCTCGCCTCTTAGCTGTCGCTTTATCTTTACCTGGTTCACTTATTGCCGTGCGCGCCCGCGCCGGTTCGTTCTTTTAAGGAATTAACATGTCCGCACCAAACCAAAAAATCCGTATCCGCCTGAAAGCTTTCGACTACAAGCTGATCGACCAGTCCGCTCTGGAAATCGTTGACACCGCGAAGCGCACCGGCGCCGTGGTAAAAGGTCCAGTACCTCTGCCAACCCGCATCCAGCGTTACGACGTGCTGCGTTCCCCGCACGTCAACAAGACCTCGCGCGACCAGTTCGAAATCCGCACCCACCAGCGCCTGATGGACATCGTCGACCCAACCGACAAGACCGTTGACGCGCTGATGAAGCTGGACCTGCCAGCTGGCGTGGACGTAGAAATCAAACTGCAATAATTGATTTCGGCCAGGCGGCGGCCCAACAGCCTGCCGCCAGCCCACTGGGGCCGGGACCTGCGCGTGCGCAGCTCCCGGCCCCAGTGCCGTTTACGGGCGCCGCATTGCTTGCACTGCCCGCACTGCCTGCGCTGGCTGCATCACGCGCCGCGCCGGCGCCGCGCGCGGTAGCCGCCGGCGCCCACCGTGGCCAGGCCGGCCAGCAGCATGGCCCAAGCGCCCGGTTCGGGCACCGGACTCACCTCCAGCAGCACGGCCTGGCACAAGCCGGTGGACTGGCGGCAGCCGGTGCCGGAGATGCTGCCGCTGTCGTTGATGCCGGAAGCGGCCACGATGGTCCAGTCGCTGCCGTTCAGCACCCTCGTGTTCAGGTCCACTGCGCCGTTGTCGGTGAACAGGTAAGCCCAGGAGTCCGGCGAGCTGCTGGCCCAGCCGGTGCCCACCGCCATGCCGCTGTTGTTGACGTCGTTCAGGAACATTTCCCGGTTAGGCAGGCTGTACAGCGTCATATTGCCCTGCCCATCGCGCAGGAAGGCGCCGCGCAGCAGGGCCGAGATGCTGTAGGAGCCGCCTATCCAGCCGCTGTCGTTGATCGCGGAGGCGCTGCTGCTATTGGCGAAACTGCCCACCAGGCTGTAGCCGCTGCTGCTGTTGTCGTACACCACGGCATGCGACGTGCCGCTGGTGATGACGTTGCCGACGATGGTGCCACTGTTGTTGATATCCTGCGCGTAGCTGTTGATGCCGGGCGGCGTCAGGAACTGCGGCCCGCTGCCGTTATCGGAAAAGGCCGAGGAGGTGGCGCCCCCGTACCTGCCCACCATTACGCCGGCGTTGTTGATTGCTCTGAGCTGAACGATGTTGTAGCCGGCGGGCGGCGCATACACGGTGAAGTTGCCGTTGGCGTAACGCAGCGCATAGCCCGAGCCGGCCGGCAGGCTGGCCTCGCCCAGCACGACGCCGTTGTTGCTGATGCTGCCGAACGAGGTCGATTCGGCGCCGGGCACACTGTGCGTGGTGTAGTTGCCGTGGTTGTAGATAAAGCCGGACTGGGCACCGCTGTAGCCGACCACCGTGCCGGCGTTGTTGATGTCCTGCGCATAGCTGCCGGAGGGCCCGATGGCGGTAATGGTGTAGCTGGGAACTGCATGGACCAGGGTGGCGCCGGACAGCAGCATTGCCGCCAGGCCGAGTTGGACGATCTTCACGTTATTCTCCTTGAAAAGCTGCGGGAAACGAAAAGGACTGCGCGCGGCTCCAGCCCGGAGCCTGCTTGCATTATCGTTAACCCGCTGCCGCTACGGCGCTACTGTGCCGCCGTTAAACTATCGTTGAGCGCAGTGCAGCAGGTTTGCGTCCGAGCAAATGCGACAGCTTGCGCAAGGCGCCAGCCAGGCGCGCCCGTTCGCGGATGCTGCCCAGTGAAAGGCGGATGGCGTTCGGCGCGGGTGCGTTGCTGTCGGGGGCGCTGAACGCATCCGATGCGCTGACCGCCAGGCCCTCGTCATGCGCGGCGGCAGCCAGTTGCGCGGAACGCCAGTAATCGGGCAGGCCCAGCCAGATGTGGATGCCGGCGCTGCTCCCGCTGCTCCCGCCGCCAGGCGCGAACTGCAGGCCAGCCAGGATGTGCGCGGCCAGTTGCTGGCGCGCGTGCGCTTCTTCGCGCACGCCGGCCAGCAGGCGCTGCGCGGTGCCGTCGTGTAGCCACTGCGTCACCAGCGCGCCGGCCAGCGGAGACGGCATCAGCACCATGGCGCGCAGCGCTTGCAGGAAGCGCTCGCGCACGCCGCCGTCCGGCAGCAGCACGAAGGCAGTGCGCAGGCCCGGCGCCAGGCATTTCGACAGCGTCGAGATATAGTAGACATGGCGCGGCGCCAGCCTGGCCAGAGGGGGAGGGGCGCCGCTTCCGCTTTCCGCTCCGCCATCGGCCAGCAGCCAGTAGGGATCGTCCTCGATGATGGCCGCGCTGCAGCGCACTGCCGTGCGCGCAATCTCGCGCCGGCGCTGCTCGGACATGGTGTGGGCGGTGGGGTTCTGCAAGGTCGGGTTCAGGTACACCAGGCTGGCGCGGTGCTGTTTCCGGTAGCGCCTGCACGCCTTTTCCAGCGCATCCGGCCGCATGCCGTCGGCGTCCACGTCCACCGCCACCACGCGCCGGCCCAGCTGCTGCGCTGCCGCGCGCAGGCCGGGATAGATGGCGGGTTCGGACAGGATCACGTCGCCCGGTTCCGACAGCGCCAGGATCAGCGCCGCCAGCGCGCACTGCGCGCCCGGGCAGGCCACGATATGGTCCTGGTCCACTTTGCCGAACATGGGCGCCAGCCAGATTGCCCCGGCCGCGCGGTCGGCCTGGCTGCCGCCGCCCAGCTGGTAGCTCATCAGCAAGTCGCTGTCGGTGCGCATCAGTACCTGGCTCAGGCCCTGCTTCAGCATGTCGTCGAAATCCACGCCGGCCGGCGGGGGAGGGATGTTCATGCTCAGGTCCAGCATGGGCGCTAGTTCCACCTTGGGCGCGGCGGCGTAGGTGCCGGCGGCGCCCCTGCCCTCGACCAGGTGGCGCCGCTTGGCCTCGTCATAGGCGCGTGTGACGGTGGTCAGGTCCACCTCCAGCCTGGCCGCCAGGCTGCGCTGCGGCGGCAGGCGGTCGCCCGGCTGCAGGCGGCCTTCCGACAGCGCGCGCTCGATGAACTCGGCGATCTGCAGGTAGCGCGGACCGCCGTGCGGACGCAATTGTCCCAGCCAGGCCAGGTCTTGTATGGATGGTGTTGGGGGCATTCTGATCTCGATGTACGGATTTTGTCGCGGATTGCACTGTTTCCAAAGCGAATTATCCATACAAGACCCGTGATGCGCAACACGCCTGGCTTGCAGCCGTGACTGATCGCCGCGCCCGAGCAGGTGCAGTTGCCCGAGTAAGCATTCGCCGCGGCCCGGAGTGGACTTTGCGGGCGGGCGGCGGTAGAGTCTGCGGGTGTTGAACTTGTGGAATTGCTATGGCGAGAAGTATCCTGATCGTGGAGGATGAGCAGGCGATTGCGGACGGCATTGCCTATGCGCTGCGTACCGATGGCTTTGCGCCGCTGCATGTGACGCTGGGCGAGCTGGCGCTGGCGGCCATGCGTGGTGATGGCGGCCACCCTGTGCCAGAGCTGGTGGTGCTCGATATCGGCCTGCCGGACATGAGCGGGCTCGAAGTGTGCCGCCGCCTGCGCCAGTTTTCCGACGCGCCCGTCATCTTCCTCACCGCCCGCAGCGACGAGATCGACCGCGTGGTGGGACTGGAGATCGGCGCGGACGATTATGTGACCAAGCCTTTCTCGCCGCGCGAGCTGGTGGCGCGCATCCGCGTCATCCTGCGCCGGATGGCGCCGCCGGCCCCGCGCGCGCCGGACCACACCGCCCCGCAGCCGGGCGCCGCGCCGGACGGGCCGGGCGCGCTCACCGCGCAGTCCGCTCCCGCCACGCGCCAGGTGTCCGGGCTGGAGCTGCGCGCGCTGGAGGCGCGCATCCTGTACTGCGGCCAGGCGCTGGATTTGACCCGCTATGAATACCTGCTGCTGAAAACCCTGATCGAGCATCCCGGCCACGTGCTGTCGCGCGCGCAGCTGATGGACCGCGTCTGGACCGGCGCCTCCGATACGCTGGACCGTACCGTGGACGCGCACGTGAAATCGCTGCGCGCCAAGCTGCGCGCGGTGGCGCCCGACGCCGATCCGATCCAGACCCATCGCGGCCTCGGCTACAGCCTGGCTTCCGCATGAAGATAGGCCTGCGCATCCTGCTGGGCTACTTCCTGGTGGTCGGCCTGGCTGCGTGGTTCTTGCTGAACGTGTTCATGGCGGAGGTCAAGCCCGGCGTGCGCGCCACGCAGGAGGATACGCTGGTGGGCACCGCCCACATGCTGGCGGCGGCGGTAGCGGGCGACGTCAAGGCCGGCACGCTGCAGTCGTCGGGCACCATGGCGCGCATGCGCGACGCGCTGCACGGCCCGATCCGCGCCAGCGTCAGCGGCATCGACCGCGAGCGCCTGGACTACCGCGTCTACATCACCGACGCCAGGGGCATCGTGCTGTTCGACAGCGACGGCCGCGACACGGGCAAGGACTATTCGCGCTGGAACGATGTCTACCTGACGCTGCGCGGCAAATACGGCGCCCGCAGCACCCGTTCCAATCCGGATGACGAAGACAGCACGGTGATGCACGTGGCCGCGCCCATCCTGGAGCAGGGCAAGCTGATCGGCGTGCTGACCGTGGCCAAGCCCAACGCCAGCGTGCAGGCGTTCGTCGAGCGCAGCCAGCAGAGCATCCTGCGCGGCGGCGCCGTGCTGCTGGGGCTGTCGCTGCTGATCGGCCTGGCCGTCACCTCCTGGCTGGCGCGCGCGCTGGGCAAGCTGATGGCCTATGTGTCGGCGGTGGAGGCGGGCCGCAAGGTGGTGTTGCCGGAACTGGGCAAGAGCGAGATCGGCACCCTGGGACGGGCGCTGGAAGCCATGCGCGCGCGGCTGGAGGGCAAGGAGTACGCCGAGCAGCTGATGCATACGCTGGCGCACGAGCTGAAGTCGCCCATCGCGGCCATCCAGGCATCGGCCGAGCTGCTGCAGGAAGAGATGCCGGAGCAGGAGCGGCGCCATTTCCTCGGCAATATCGTGAGCCAGAATGCGCGCCAGAAGCAGCTCATCGACAAGCTGCTGGCGCTGGTGCGCGTGGAGCAGCAGCAACGGCTGGAGGCTGCCGAGAGCGTGGAGCTGCACGCGCTGGCGCGGCAGGCCGGCGGCGACTTTGCCGGCGCGCTGGCCGCCGCCGGCGTGGCCCTGGAGTATGCCGATGCGGCCCTGCCAGGCGTGGGTGGCGGGCCGGGTGACGGCAGCGATAGCGCAGGCCAAGGGGCAGCCCTGCTGGTGCGCGGCGATGCGCTGCTGTTGCGCCAGGCGCTGGGCAACTTGCTGGACAATGCCATCGGTTTTTCGCCGCGTGGCGGCGTGGTGCGCATTGCGCTCTGGCGCGCCGCCAACGAAGTGGGCATCGACGTCTGCGACCAGGGGCCTGGCGTGCCGGCCTATGCTGCCGGCCGCCTGTTCGAGCGCTTCTATTCGCTGCCGCGTCCCGGCGGCGGCAAGAGCACCGGCCTGGGCTTGCCGTTCGTGCGCGAGGTGGCGGCGCTGCACGGCGGCACGGTCAGCGTCGCCAGCGCGCCGGGCGGCGGCTGTTGCGCGCGGCTGGCCCTGCCGCTGCCGCTGGCGATTTAATAAATCGTCCGGCACTTCATCGCCACTGCACACAAAACGCATCGTCGCTTCGCGCGCGTTTCCTACACTGGCCGCTTTTCCAACCCAAGGAAGCGCCATGCAAAAGAAATTGCTTATGAAGGTCGGCATCATTGCCGCGCTGATGCTGCTGCTCTGCATCCCGCTGCTGATGATACAGGCCACCGTCCGCGAGCGGATGGCTTACCGCGACGATGCAGCCCGCAGCATCGCCGAAGACTCGGTCGGCGAACAGACCGTGATCGGCCCCGTGCTGGTCGTCCCCTACAGCGAGGAAATCGATACCCGTGTCAGCGGCGGCGCCGACGAGCCGCCGCGCACCAAGACCGCCACCGTGCGCCGCCTGCACCTGGTGTATCCGGACGAGCTGAAGGTGGGCGGCAACGTCGGCACCGAGCGCCGCTACCGGGGCATACACCAGGTGCTGGTCTACAACGGGCAGTACGACTTCAGCGGCACGTTCACCCTGCCGCCGGCGGCCGAGCTGCCGCGCAGCGGCGGCAACGCGCGCATCGCGGCGGTGGGGCGGCCGTACGTGTCGCTGCCCATCGCCGACGTGCGCGGCGTGCGCGCCATCCCGAAAATCAGCTGGAACGGCACGCTGCTGGAATTCGGGCAGGGCGCGCTGCTGGGCGCCTGGCAGGGCGGCATGCACGCCCTGCTGCCGCCGGACACGCTGGCCGGCGGGGCAGGGAGCGCCGCGCCCGTCAAATTCAGTTTCAAGCTGAACCTGGCCGGCATGGAGCGGCAGCATTTCGTGCCGGTCGGGCGCAACAACGTGGTGGCGCTGACGTCGAACTGGCCGCATCCGCAGTTCGGCGGACGCTTCCTGCCGGAGGAGCGCAAGGTGTCCGAAGCCGGGTTCAGCGCCACTTGGCGCGTGCCGTCGCTGGCGTCCAATGTGCAGATGCTGCTGGCGGCCCAGGCGCAGGAAGGCTGGAAGGGCGGGGCGGCGCCCGGCACGCCGGCTGCCGCCGCGGTGGCCCAGGCCGCGCTGGTGCGTGGCGCGGCATCCGGCGCAGGGATAGGCGGCGCGGCGCAGCTGGACTCGTTCAGCGTGGCCTTTGTGGAACCGGTGAACATCTACAGCCAGGCCGACCGCGCCAGCAAGTACGGCCTGCTGTTCGTGGCGCTGACCTTTGCCGCCTTCTTCGTGTTCGAGATCCTCAAGCGCCTGCCGATCCACCCGGTGCAGTACGCGCTGGTGGGACTGGCGCTGGCGCTGTTCTTCCTGCTGCTGCTGGGCCTGTCTGAACACGTCGACTTCGCGCTGGCCTACCTGGGCGCCAGCGCTGCCTGCATCGGCTTGCTGTCCTACTACCTGGGCTATGTCTTGCGCGACCGCTGGCGCGGCCTGGCCTTCGGCAGCGGCCTCATCCTCCTGTACGGCGCGCTGTACGGCCTGCTGATCTCGGAAAACAACGCCCTGGTGCTGGGCAGCCTGCTGCTGTTTGCCGTCCTGGCTGCGCTGATGGTCGCGACCCGCAAAGTGGACTGGTATCAACTCGGGAATTGATGGACTTTTTAACCGTTATTTCAGATTCTCACGAGACTCTGCGTTACACAAACAAAAGTTTGTGACGGAAAACAACGGTTTGGCGGCCAATTCGAAAGATTGTGCGGAATTTGTTTTCTCCCTCTTGCGTTGTAGCAATGAATTAAGTAATGCTATCAAGTTGCCATCATAGATCGGAACCGCCACCCGGCTTCCCGCGAAAGATGGCAGCACATTATAAGTTGATAGTCAAACAACACTTGGGAGTAGTTTTGAACCACACGCCGATCCTTAAGAAGCGCGCGATCGCTGCAGCCCTGGCTGTGGCCTTCTCGCAAACCGCCTTCGCCCAGCAAGCCCCTGCGCCGGAACCAAAAGTCCAGCGCGTTGAAATCACCGGTTCGAGCATCAAGCGCACCGAGACCGAGTCCGCTGGCTCCGTTCAAGTATTGACCCGTGCCGACATCGAGCGCACCGGCGCCACAACCGCGCTGGGCGTACTGACGTCGATCGCCGGCGTGGATGCCAACATCAACTCGGCCACCGCCAGCAGCGGCAGCTTCGCCACCGGTTCGTCCGGCGTCGAACTGCGCAACATCGGCAAAGTGTCGACCCTGGTGCTGGTCAATGGCCGCCGCATCGCACCGTACGGCCTGGCCGACGGCGCGCAGGAAAACTTCACCAACCTCGATGCCATCGCTTCCGAAGCGATTGAGCGCATTGAAGTGCTGAAAGACGGCGCCTCCGCGATCTACGGTTCCGACGCTATCGCAGGCGTGGTCAACCTCATCTTGCGCAAGGATTACGTCGGCGCCAAGATCAAGGCCAACTACACCACCATGGACGGTTTCAAGGATTACCGCACGCGTAACGTGGCGGCAATCGTTGGCTGGGGCGACGTGGAGAAAAACGGCTTCAACACCTACCTGAGCGTGGAAGGCTACCGCAACGATGGCTGGAGCACCGGCGACCTGCGCAGCAGTGTACCGGACTGGCACCGCTCGACCCCGGGCCGTTCGACCTGGGATGCGAAGAGCTCCTTCTCGCCTAAAGGTAACTACCTGGTGAACGGCGTGGTCACCGCGTCGAAAGCCTGCGACCCGGCCGACATCGACCCGGTCGACAAGGCATGCAAATGGGATGCGCTGCCGTACGCCGGCCAGACCACCAGCAACGAGCGTTGGGCAGTTGCCAGCAACACCCACTTCCGCATCGGCTCGAGCATCGACGCCCAGTTCGAACTGACCGCTTCCGGCTCCAAGACCGACTACATCGTCGCGCCGTTCAGCACCAACAATGGCGGCACCACTTCCTCCACCAGCGTCTGGTACAACGCCATCGACGGCAAGATGGTCGGTCCGTTCTCCTATCCGAAGCTGCCGGTCGGCCACCCGAGCAACCCATACGCCGTGGCGACCGAATACCGCGCGCGCCTGATGGACACCGGCGACGGCTTCAACTTCAACAAGACCGACGCCAACCAGTCGCGCGCCATGCTGTCCCTGTCGGGCAGCCTGGGCAACTACGACTGGAAATCGGCCGCCGGCTACATGATCTCCGACGCCACCAAGGCCACCCGCGCCGTGAGCGCCAAGGGTTACACCGACGCGATCGTCAACAAGACCTACAAATTCGGCCAGACCAACGACACCGCGCTGCTGGAGTCCATGTTCCCGGTCCGTACCACCGCCGGCAAGTCGAAGACGTACTTCATCGACGGCACCATCACCGGCGAAGCGGCGCAGTTGCCGGCCGGTCCGCTGAACTTCGCAGTGGGCGCCGACGTGCGCCATCAGTCCTACGAAATGGCCAGCTCGGACAACGTGCTGCGCGGCGACCTGGTGGGCATTTTCGGCCTGCAGGTGAAGGATACCCAGACCCAGTACGCCGTGTTCGGTGAAGCCGTCGCACCGCTGCTGAAACGCGTGGAACTGACCGCAGCCCTGCGTGCCGACAAGTCCGGCGAAGCCGACGTGCACGTGTCGCCGAAACTGGGCCTGAAGATCAACGCCCTGGACAGCCTGCTGCTGCGCGCCACCGCCTCGGGCGGCTTCCGCGCACCGAACATCGTCGAGACCGGTAACGGCCTGGGCCGCAGCTCGGTCGCCACCAACGTCAACGACCTGCGCCGTTGCCCTATCGCTACTGAACTGAACAATATCGTGCAGAAAGCGGCCGGTGCGACCACCATCGACAAGCAGCGTGCCAACACCTTCCGCAACAATGACTGCCTGGCCGGTCTGCCGAGCTTCGTGTCGTCCAATCCCGAGCTGAAGCCGGAAACCTCGAAGTCGTTCACCGTGGGCGCCGTGTGGGAACCGCTGAAGAACACCTGGCTGTCGCTGGACTTCTTCAAGATCGAGCGTAAAGACGAAATCGGCACCCGCACCGTGGCCGACGTGTTGCGCGCGGAAGCGTCGCTGCCGGCCGGCCAGCTGGTGCGTATCGACAGCAGCGCTGCCGACAACGAGTTCCTGTCCATCGTCAAGAAGTACGCGCCAGCCACCACCACCAACTTCGGCGGCATCGGCTCGCTGGGCCTGGTGTACAACCCGTACGTCAACAGCGGCAAGACGCGCGTGTCCGGCTTCGACTTCGAAGGCGCCACCAAGTACAAGCTGGAAGGCATCGGCGACCTGAGCGTGAAGCTGGAAGGCGTGTACAACTGGAAGTACCAGGTGTTTGACGTGGGTACCGGCGAGTACGGCCGCAACTACTTCGGCAGCTATGACTACGGTCCACGCCTGCGCACCAAGCTGCGCCCAACCCTGAAGACCGGTGACCTGACCCAGGGCCTGACCATCCACTACAGCAGCGGCTACGCCAACAACAGCGAAGATTCGCCGACCTACTGCGAAACCCAGAAGGTTGCCGCTGAATTCATGGGCGCTTGCAACCGCGTCAATGGCCGCACCGTGGTGGACTACAACGTGAACTACCGCGGCATCAAGGGCACCACCCTGGCGCTGTACATCAACAACCTGTTCGACCGCGAGCAGGCTGTGCGCTGGCGTGATGGCTACTCCTTCACCAGCCCGGGCATGCGCACCATCGGCGTGACCGCTGCTTACGAGTTCAAATAAGCAGCTAGCGTGAAGTAGTACCCGGCATCCCCGGAGTACCGAGGCCAGGCGGCAACGCCTGGCCTTTTTTAATTGACATACCCCGTACTAAGTTGTTGCGTCAAGAGTCTTTTCACGCTACACTAGCCGGCTTCGGTATGGATTCCATCTTTTTACGGGCCGTACTAATTTTTGTAGTTAAACAAAGCCCCGCCCAATCGTAGGTGGGAATGGAGAAAAAATGAGCCTAGGCCTCCTCGGTCGCAAGGTTGGCATGATGCGCATCTTCACGGATGATGGGGATTCGATCCCAGTCACCGTGCTGGACGTGTCGAACAACCGCGTTGCGCAAATCAAAACCCCTGAAACGGATGGTTATTCCGCTGTTCAGGTCGTCTTCGGTCAACGTCGCGCTTCCCGCGTGACCAAAGCCGCAGCCGGTCACTACGCTAAAGCTGGTGTTGAAGCCGGTACTCTGCTGAAAGAGTTCCGCGTTGACGCTGCTAAAGCTGCAGAATTGAAAGCTGGTGAAGTTATCGCCGCTTCGCTGTTCGAAGTTGGTCAAAAGATCGACGTTCAGGGCACGAGCATCGGTAAGGGCTACGCCGGTACCATCAAGCGTCACAACTTTGCCTCCGGTCGTCAGACCCACGGTAACTCGCGTTCGCACAACGTACCAGGTTCGATCGGTATGGCGCAGGATCCGGGCCGTGTTTTCCCAGGCAAGCGCATGACCGGCCACATGGGTGACGTTACTGTTACCACCCAGAATCTGGAAATCGCTCGTATCGATGCCGACCGTCAGCTGCTGCTGGTCAAAGGCGCGGTACCAGGCGCGAAAAACGGCCAAGTGGTCGTCTCGCCTGCTGTCAAAGTCAAAGCAAAGAAAGGGGCTTAATCGATGGAACTCAAGCTCCTGAATGCTCAAGGTCAAGCATCTTCCAACGTTGCCGCCGCTGACACCGTCTTCGGCCGTGATTACAACGAAGCCCTGATCCACCAGATCGTGGTTGCCTACCAAGCCAATGCTCGCAGCGGCAACCGTAAGCAGAAAGACCGCGAAGAAGTCCACCACACGACCAAGAAGCCATGGCGCCAAAAAGGTACCGGCCGTGCACGTGCTGGTATGTCGTCGTCGCCACTGTGGCGCGGCGGTGGTCGCATCTTCCCGAACTCGCCTGACGAGAACTTCACCCACAAAGTGAACAAGAAGATGTACCGCGCCGGTATCTGCTCGATCCTGTCCCAACTGGCTCGCGAAGAGCGCCTGGTTGTTGTTGAAGACTTCGCCATCGAAGCTCCAAAGACCAAGCTGCTGTCGCAAAAGCTGAACGCCATGGGTCTGGAATCGGTGCTGATCATCGCTGACAACATCGAAGAAAACCTGGAACTGGCTTCCCGTAACCTGCCGAACGTGCTGGTTGTTGAGCCACGTCACGCAGATCCAATGTCGCTGGTCTTCTACAAGAAGATCCTGGTCACCAAAGCGGCACTGGCCAAGATTGAGGAGATGCTGGCATGAGCGCAGTCATCAAACACAGCGAAGAGCGCCTGATGAAGGTGCTGCAGGCTCCGGTCATTTCCGAAAAGGCCACCATGGTCGCGGAAAAGAACGAGCAAATCGTATTCCGCGTACTGCCGGATGCGACCAAGCCTGAGATCAAGGCAGCCGTTGAACTGCTGTTCAAGGTTGAAGTCCTGTCGGTGCAAACCGTCAACCGCGAAGGTAAGGTTAAGCGTTCGGGCCGTTTCATCGGTCGCCGCAACCACACCAAGCGTGCTTTCGTGTGCCTGAAGCCTGGCCAGGAAATCAATTTCTCCGAGGAGGCTAAATAATGGCACTCGTAAAGATGAAGCCAACCTCCCCAGGCCGTCGCGGCATGGTGAAGGTAGTGAACCCGGACCTGTACAAAGGTCGTCCGTTCGCTGCCCTGGTTGAAAAGAAATCCAAAACTGCCGGCCGTAACAACAACGGCCACATCACCACCCGCCACATCGGCGGTGGTCATAAGCAGCACTATCGCCTGATCGACTTCAAGCGTCAGAAGGATGGCATTCCTGCGAAAGTGGAACGTATCGAATACGATCCAAACCGCACCGCGAATATCGCCCTGCTGTGCTACGCCGACGGCGAGCGCCAGTACATCATCGCCACCAAGGGCATGAGCGTCGGCGACAGCGTGATGAACGGTTCGGAAGCGCCTATCAAGTCGGGCAACTGCCTGCCTATCCGCAACATCCCGGTCGGTACCGTGATGCACTGTGTCGAAATGCTGCCAGGTAAGGGTGCCCAGATGGCCCGTACCGCCGGCGCCGGCGTGGTGCTGATGGCCCGCGAAGGCACCTACGCCCAGGTTCGCCTGCGCTCGGGTGAAGTGCGCCGCGTGCACATCGAGTGCCGCGCGACCGTAGGCGAAGTCGGCAATGCCGAACACAGCCTGCGCAAGATCGGTAAGGCTGGCGCGATGCGCTGGCGCGGTGTTCGTCCTACCGTTCGCGGTGTGGTCATGAACCCGGTCGATCACCCGCACGGTGGTGGTGAAGGTAAAACGGCAGCAGGTCGTCATCCAGTGTCCCCATGGGGCCAGCAGACCAAGGGTAAGAAGACCCGCAGCAACAAGCGTACTTCTTCGATGATCGTCTCGCGCCGCGGCAAGAAATAAGGATAAACCATGACTCGTTCATTGAAAAAAGGGCCGTTCTGTGACGCCCACCTGGTGAAAAAAGTCGAAGCCGCGCAAGCGACCAAAGACAAAAAGCCAATCAAAACCTGGTCGCGCCGCTCGACGATCATGCCTGACTTCATCGGTCTGACGATCGCTGTGCACAACGGCAAACTGCACGTGCCTGTGTATGTTTCCGAAAACATGGTTGGTCACAAGCTCGGCGAATTCGCGCTGACCCGTACGTTCAAGGGCCACGCTGCTGACAAAAAGGCTAAGAAATAATGGAAACCAAAGCTATCCTCAAAGGCGTGCGCCTGTCGGATCAAAAGGGCCGCCTGGTGGCTGACCTGATCCGCGGCAAGAAGGTTGACGCTGCGCTGAACATTCTGCAATTCAGCCCTAAAAAAGGCGCGGCCATCATCAAGAAAGTGCTGGAGTCCGCAATCGCGAACGCCGAGCACAACGATGGTGCCGACATCGACGAACTGTTCGTGAAAACGATCTACGTCGAAAAGGGCCCGATCCTGAAGCGCTTCACCGCGCGTGCAAAGGGCCGTGGCGACCGCATTTCGAAACAATCCTGTCACGTGTACGTGACTGTCGGTAACTAAGGAGCCACGATGGGTCAGAAAATTCATCCAACCGGTTTCCGTCTGGCGGTCACCCGTAACTGGGCTTCGCGCTGGTATGCAGGCAACGGCAATTTCGCTGCCATGCTGAACGAAGACCTGAAAGCACGTGCTTTCCTGAAAAAGAAACTGAAGAACGCCTCCGTTGGCCGCATCGTCATCGAGCGTCCAGCCAAGAACGCGCGCTTCACGATCTACAGCTCGCGTCCAGGCGTGGTCATTGGTAAAAAAGGCGAAGACATCGAAGTACTGAAGTCGGCGCTGACCAAGATCATGGGCGTGCCGGTGCACGTGAACATCGAAGAAATCCGCAAGCCGGAAATCGACTCGCAGCTGATCGCCGATTCGATCTCGCAGCAGCTGGAAAAGCGCATCATGTTCCGCCGCGCGATGAAGCGCGCGATGCAAAACGCCATGCGTCTGGGTGCCCTGGGCATCAAGATCATGTCGTCGGGCCGTCTGAACGGCATCGAGATCGCGCGTAAGGAATGGTACCGCGAAGGCCGCGTGCCTCTGCATACCCTGCGCGCCGACATCGACTACGGCACCAGCGAAGCTGCGACCACGTACGGCATCATCGGCGTGAAAGTCTGGGTCTACAAGGGCGACCGCTCCGCCACCGGCGAAGCACCAGTCATCGAGACCCCGGCCGACGAGAAGAAAAGCCGCGGTCCACGCCGCGACGACGGCAAGCCTTCGGGCCGCCCACGTCCAGGTCCAGCCGGTGCTAAACCATCCCCGGCAGGTGCTGCCCGTGTGCGTTCCGCGAAACCGGCCGCCGCTGCACCAGCTGAGAAAGCAGGAGAATAACCATGCTGCAACCAGCACGCAGGAAGTATCGTAAAGAGCAGAAAGGCCGCAACACCGGCATTTCGCACAGCCGCGGCACCGCCGTGTCGTTTGGCGAATTCGGTCTGAAGGCAGTTGCTCGCGGTCGTATCACCGCACGTCAAATCGAAGCAGCGCGTCGCGCCATGACCCGTCACATCAAACGTGGCGGCCGTATCTGGATTCGCGTCTTCCCGGACAAGCCAATTTCGAACAAGCCTGCCGAAGTCCGTATGGGTAACGGTAAGGGTAATCCAGAGTACTACGTGGCTGAAATCCAGCCAGGTAAAGTACTGTACGAAATGGATGGCGTCGCAGAAGAACTGGCGCGCGAAGCGTTCCGCCTGGCTGCTGCCAAACTGCCCCTGGCTACCACCTTCGTGGTGCGCCAGGTTGGCCAATAATAGGAGTGAAATATGAAAGCATCTGAACTCCGCGGCAAAGACCAGGCAGCTCTGCAAAAAGAGCTGAACGACCTGCTGAAGGCCCAGTTCGGTCTGCGTATGCAAGTCGCTACGCAGCAGCTGAGCAACACTTCGCAGCTCAAGAAGGTACGCCGCGACATCGCGCGTGTGAAGACGGTAATGAATCTGAAGGAAGCCAAATGAACCAACCAGTGAAACAGTCGCTCAAGCGCACGCTGATCGGTAAAGTGGTGTCCGACAAGATGGACAAGACCGTTACCGTTCTGATCGAACGTCACGTGAAGCACCCTCTGTACGGCAAGATCATTGTGCGTTCGGCTAAATACCACGCACACGACGAAACCAACCAAGTCAAGGCCGGTGATACGGTCGAGATCCAGGAAGGCCGTCCGATCTCCAAAACGAAGGCGTGGACGGTGACTCGTGTAGTGCAAGCTGCACAAATCGTTTAATTGACCAGCCGCCGCCGTCCCAGACGGTGGCGGTTTTCAATTAGTTCTTGCAAGCCCGCAGGTTTTATGTGATACTTGCGGGCTTCGCTCATGTATCGCCGCAAAGTGTCTCTCCGCAGACGCGCACCTGCGGTCAGTACTTGTACGAAGGTCAAGCACCCAAACAGTGATGCGAATCACTGGCGGGACCAAGACTGACCGAGAGGTCCGCATTGTGTGGATTCTTCGGCTTAAGTTGGGAAAGAGAATACTATGATTCAAACTGAAAGCCGGCTCGAAGTGGCCGACAATACCGGTGCCAAAGAAGTCATGTGCATCAAGGTATTGGGCGGCTCCAAGCGCCGTTACGCTGGCATTGGCGACGTGATCAAGGTAACCGTCAAGGTTGCCCAGCCACGCGGCCGTGTCAAAAAAGGTGAAATTTACAACGCTGTGGTTGTGCGTACCGCTAAAGGTGTGCGCCGCCAAGACGGCTCCCTGGTGAAGTTCGACGGCAACGCCGCCGTGCTGCTGAACGCCAAGCTGGAGCCGATCGGTACCCGCATCTTCGGACCTGTCACGCGCGAACTGCGCACTGAGAAGTTCATGAAGATCGTGTCCCTGGCACCGGAAGTCCTGTAAGGAGTCAGCAAATGGATAAGATTCGTAAAAACGACGAAGTCATCGTTTTGACCGGTAAAGACAAGGGCAAGCGCGGCACCGTGCAACAGCGTGTAGACGCTGAGCATGTCGTGGTTGAGGGCGTCAACGTCGCTAAAAAAGCGACCAAGCCGAACCCGATGACTGGCGTAACTGGTGGCATCGTTGACAAGACCATGCCTATTCACGTGTCCAACGTTGCTCTGTTCAACGCTGCGACCGGTAAGGCAGATCGCGTAGGCTTCAAGGAAGTGGATGGCAAAAAAGTCCGCGTCTTCAAGTCCTCCGGCGAAGTAGTGAAAGGGTAATAAGAAATGGCCCGTCTGCAAGCAGTCTATAAAGACAAAATCGTTGCCGAGCTGACCGAGAAATTCGGTTACAAGTCGGTAATGGAAGTGCCACGCCTGACCAAGATCACCCTGAACATGGGTGTGGGCGAAGCAATCGCTGACAAGAAAGTCCTGGAGCACGCTGTTGGCGACCTGACCAAGATCGCCGGCCAGAAGCCTGTGACCACCAAGTCGCGCAAAGCTATCGCCGGTTTCAAGATCCGCGAAGGCTATCCGATCGGTACCATGGTGACCCTGCGCGGCGCCCGCATGTACGAGTTCCTGGATCGTTTCATCACCGTGGCCCTGCCGCGCGTGCGTGACTTCCGTGGCGTGTCCGGTCGTTCGTTCGACGGTCGCGGCAACTACAACATCGGTGTTAAAGAACAGATCATCTTCCCAGAGATCGAGTACGACAAGATCGATGCGCTGCGTGGTATGAACATCTCGATCACCACCACCGCGAAGACCGACGACGAAGCGAAAGCTCTGCTCGCCGCCTTTAAATTCCCGTTCAGGAACTAATAGATCATGGCAAAACTCGCACTGATTAACCGTGAACAGAAGCGTGTCGACCTGGCAAACAAATTCGCTGCCAAGCGCGCCTCGCTGAAGGCCATCATCGACGACCAGTCGAAGACGGAAGAAGAGCGTTACGAAGCCCGCCTGAAACTGCAGGCGCTGCCACGTAACTCCGCTCCGACCCGTCAGCGCAACCGTTGCGCCGTCACCGGTCGTCCACGCGGCACCTTCCGTAAATTCGGTCTGGGCCGTATCAAGCTCCGTGAATTCGCCATGCGTGGTGAGATTCCGGGTATGACTAAAGCCAGCTGGTAATAGGAGAACAAGCAATGAGTATGAGCGATCCTATCGCCGATATGCTGACCCGCATTCGCAACGCCCAAGGCGTTCAAAAAACGACCGTGGCCATGCCATCGTCGAAAGTCAAAGTAGCGATTGCCAACGTCCTCAAGGACGAGGGTTACATTGAAGATTTCGCTGTCGCCGAAGCCGGTGGCAAGTCGGAACTCAAAATCGGTTTGAAATATTATGTAGGCCGTCCTGTTATCGAGCGCCTTGAGCGCGTGTCCCGTCCGGGCCTGCGCGTGTACAAGGGCAAGGATGAAATCCCAACCGTGATGAACGGCCTGGGCGTTGCCATCGTGTCGACCCCGCAAGGCGTCATGACCGACCGCAAAGCACGCGCTACCGGCGTCGGCGGCGAAGTCATCTGCTACGTCGCGTAAGGAGCAATAATGTCTCGTGTAGCTAAAATGCCTATCGCTGTGCCAGCTGGCGCTGAAGTCGCCATCTCCGCACAAGCGATCACCGTAAAAGGCCCGCTGGGCGTACTGACCCAGGCCCTCAATGGCCAGGTGAAAGTAGAAAACAACGCTGGCACCCTGTCCTTCGACGTGGCCAACGACAGCCGCGAAGCCAATGCCATGTCCGGCACGCTGCGCGCGCTGGTGAACAACATGGTCACCGGCGTCACCAAGGGCTTCGAGAAGAAGCTGAACCTGGTTGGCGTGGGTTACAAGGCGCAAGCCGCTGGCGACAAGCTGAACCTGTCGCTGGGCTTCTCGCACCCGGTTGTGCACGCGATGCCAGAAGGCGTCACCGTGGCAACCCCGACCCCGACCGAGATCCTGATCAAGGGTATCGACCGTCAAAAGGTTGGCCAGGTGGCCGCTGAAGTTCGCGCTTACCGCGCTCCTGAGCCTTACAAGGGCAAGGGCGTCCGTTATTCGGACGAAGTGGTTAAGATCAAAGAAACCAAGAAGAAGTAATTAGGGGCTGACGATGGATAAAAAAGAATCTCGTCTGCGTCGCGGACGTCAAACCCGGATCAAGATTGCGCAGCTGAAAGTGAACCGCCTGTCGGTACACCGCACCAACCTGCACATCTATGCAAACTTGACCTCCCCGGATGCCAAAGTACTGGTTTCGGCCTCGACCGCGGAAGCGGAAGTGCGCGCAGAACTGGCCGGCAAATCGGGCAAGGGTGGCAACGCCGCTGCCGCCGCACTGGTGGGCAAGCGCGTAGCAGAAAAAGCACTGAAAGCAGGAATCACCGAAGTTGCGTTCGACCGCTCCGGTTTCCGTTACCACGGCCGTGTCAAAGCGCTGGCAGAAGCTGCCCGCGAAGCCGGTCTGAAGTTCTAAGGGTACGATCATGGCAAAAATGCAAGCTAAAATGCAAAGCGACAAGCCGGATGACGGCATGCGCGAAAAAATGATCGCGATCAACCGCGTGACCAAAGTGGTCAAGGGTGGTCGTATCATGGGCTTCGCGGCGCTGACCGTAGTTGGTGACGGCGATGGCCGCATCGGCATGGGTAAAGGCAAATCGAAAGAAGTGCCAGTGGGTGTGCAAAAGGCAATGGAAGAAGCCCGCCGCAACCTGATCAAAGTGCCGCTGAAAAACGGCACGCTGCATCACACCGTCATCGGCCGCCACGGCGCGTCGAAAGTGATGATGATGCCAGCCAAGCCGGGTACCGGCGTGATCGCTGGTGGCGCCATGCGCGCGATCTTCGAGGTGATGGGCGTGACGGACGTGGTGGCGAAATCCACCGGTTCGTCCAACCCATACAACCTGGTGCGCGCGACCCTGGACGGCCTGTCGAAAATCAGTACTGCTGCTGACATCGCTGCGAAACGCGGCAAGTCGGTGGAAGACATCCTGGCTTAAGGGGAAACCACATGAGCACTATCAAAGTCAAACTGGTGAAGGGCCTGATCGGCACTCGTCAAGACCACCGCGCCACCGTGCGTGGCCTGGGTCTGCGCCGCGTCAACTCGGTTTCCGAGCTGCAGGACACCCCATCGGTACGCGGCATGATCACCAAAGTCGCCTACCTCGTGAAAGTCGTATCGTAAGCTTCGGCTTATGATCTGGAGAAATCAATGGAATTGAATACCATTCAACCAGCAGACGGCGCGAAGCACTACAAGCGTCGCGTCGGTCGCGGTATCGGCTCCGGCCTGGGTAAAACCTCCGGCCGTGGTCACAAAGGTCAAAAATCGCGTTCGGGCGGCTTCCACAAAGTCGGTTTCGAAGGCGGTCAGATGCCTCTGCAACGCCGTCTGCCTAAGCGCGGTTTCAAGTCGCTCAACGCCACCTTCAAAGCTGAAGTGCGCCTGTCCGACCTGAACAACCTGCCGACCGGCGAAGTCGACATTCTGGTCCTGAAGCAAGCCGGCGTGCTGGGCGTGCTGGCCCGCGACGTGCGCGTGATCGCCTCCGGCGAAATCACCAAAGCCGTCGTGGTCAAAGGCCTGAAAGTCACCGCGGGCGCGAAAGCGGCCATCGAAGCGGCTGGCGGCTCGGTAGCCTGAGCTGATAGCTAACAGCTAGATCGGAGCGAAAATTGGCGACCAACCCACAACTTGCTAAGAGCGCCGCGGCTGGCTTCCCTTGGGGCCGCCTGTGGTTCCTGCTTGGCGCATTGGTGGTGTATCGTATCGGCGCTCACGTTCCTGTACCGGGTGTCGACCCGGTACAGCTGGCGGCCCTGTTCAAGCAACAGGAAGGCGGCATCCTGGGCATGTTCAACATGTTCTCCGGTGGCGCCTTGTCCCGCTTTACGGTGTTTGCGCTCGGTATTACGCCCTACATCTCGGCCTCGATCATCATGCAGTTGCTGTCGATCGTGTCGCCACAGATGGAGGCGCTGAAGAAGGAGGGCGAATCCGGCCGCCGCAAGATCACCCAGTACACCCGTTATGCGACGGTGGCACTGGCTCTGTTCCAGGCGCTGGGTGTGTCCGTGGCACTGGAATCGCAGCCTGGCCTGGTGCTGGATCCTGGCCTGGGCTTCCGCTTCGTGACGATCGTGACGCTGTTGACCGGCACCATGTTCCTGATGTGGCTGGGGGAGCAGATTACCGAGCGCGGTCTCGGTAACGGCATCTCCATCATCATCTTCGCCGGTATCGCCGCCGGTCTGCCTGGCGCACTGGGTGGCTTGTTCTCCCAGGTGTCGACGGGCTCGATCGGCAGCTTCTCGGCCATCCTCATCGTGGTGCTGGTAGCCCTGGTTACCTTCGTCGTGGTGTTCGTGGAACGTGGACAGCGCAAGATCCTGGTCAACTACGCCAAGCGTCAAGTCGGCAACAAGATCTACGGTGGCCAAACCAGCCACCTGCCGCTGAAGCTGAACATGGCCGGCGTGATCCCGCCGATCTTCGCATCGTCGATTATCCTGTTCCCGGCTACGCTCGTGGAGTGGTTCTCGAAGGGCGCCGACAAGTCCAGCCCGGTCGTCGGTTTCATGAAAGACCTGGCGGCCTCGTTGAGTCCCGGCGAGCCGATCCATGCATTGTTGTACGCCATTGCAATCGTGTTCTTCTGTTTCTTCTATACCGCGCTGGTGTTCAACAGCAAGGAAACAGCGGACAACTTGAAGAAGAGCGGGGCCTTTGTGCCAGGGATCCGTCCCGGTGAGCAGACTGCCCGCTACATCGACAAGATCCTGACGCGATTGACGCTGGCCGGCGCCGTCTACATCACGCTGGTGTGTTTGTTGCCGGAGTTTATGCAAGCCCAGTGGAAGGTTCCCTTCTACTTTGGCGGCACCTCCCTGTTGATTATTGTGGTTGTGACCATGGATTTCATGGCCCAGGTGCAAAACTATGTGATGTCGCAGCAATATGAGTCGCTGCTGCGCAAAGCAAACTTCAAGGGCGGGATTCCGCAGCGTTAAGCGCGGCAAACATAACGAAAAATGGCAAAAGACGACGTCATACAGATGCAAGGCGAGATTCTGGAGAATCTCCCCAATGCAACATTTCGAGTGAAGCTGGAAAACGGGCACGTGGTGCTCGGGCACATTTCGGGTAAAATGCGGATGAACTATATCCGCATCCTTCCTGGCGACAAGGTGACGGTCGAACTGACACCTTATGATCTGAGCCGGGCCCGCATCGTGTTCCGGACCAAGTAAATAAACAATCGTACTAGAAGAGAGTGCAAAAATGAAAGTTAACGCTTCAGTCAAGCGCATCTGCCGCAACTGCAAGATCATCAAGCGCAAAGGTGTGGTCCGCGTAATCTGCGTCGAACCGCGTCACAAGCAGCGTCAAGGTTAATAACCGTTATTTATCGAGGAATAACGAATGGCACGTATTGCAGGGGTTAACATCCCAAACCACCAACATACCGTTATCGGCCTGACCGCCATCTACGGTATCGGCCGCCCACGCTCGCAGTTCATCTGCCAGGCGACGGGTGTTCCATCCAACAAGAAGATCAAAGATCTGGACGACAGCGAACTGGAAAAGCTGCGTGATGAAATCGGCAAGTTCGTAGTTGAAGGCGACCTGCGCCGCGAACTGTCGATGAACATCAAGCGTCTGATGGATCTGGGCTGCTACCGCGGCATGCGTCACCGCAAGGGCCTGCCGGTCCGCGGTCAGCGCACCCGCACCAATGCGCGTACCCGCAAGGGCCCGCGCAAAGCCGCTCAATCGCTGAAGAAATAATCTTAGGAAAATATTATGGCTAAGCAACAAAGCAGCGCAGCAGCAGCTCGCGTACGCAAGAAGGTCAAGAAGAACGTTGCAGAAGGTATCGCACACGTTCACGCTTCCTTCAACAACACCATCATCACCATCACCGACCGTCAGGGCAATGCGCTGTCGTGGGCGACCTCCGGTGGCGCTGGCTTCAAGGGTTCGCGCAAATCGACCCCGTTCGCAGCGCAGGTTGCTGCTGAAGCCGCTGGTAAAGTGGCTGTTGAGTGCGGCGTCAAGAACCTGGAAGTGCGTATCAAGGGCCCAGGTCCTGGCCGCGAATCCGCCGTGCGCGCACTGAACAACCTGGGCATCAAGATCACCGAGATCCAGGACGTGACCCCAGTACCGCACAACGGCTGCCGTCCTCCTAAGCGTCGTCGTATCTAATGATGCTGCCGGCAGCTTAGGCTGTCGGCGTCGTCCTCTTGGAAGCAAAAAACCGCTGGAACAGTGGGCCGGAAACGGCTATACTGTCCGGCTGTTCTCGCCTGTCGGATGGATTTCGACGGGTTTTTCGTTTTGTCAGCCACCGTCCAAGCTGAAAGTGAGCTGGACTAGCGCCTAACCGCCCGCATTGCGCAGCGGCTGGGGCGTCATATTTAAAGGAAATCACCGTGGCACGTTATATCGGACCAAAAGCAAAGCTGTCCCGCCGTGAAGGCACTGATCTGTTCCTGAAGAGCGCACGCCGCTCGCTGGATTCGAAATGCAAACTGGACGTCAAGCCAGGCCAGCACGGCGTGAAGTCGGGCGCCCGCACCTCGGACTTCGGCAACCAGCTGCGCGAAAAGCAAAAAGTCAAGCGCATGTACGGCATCCTGGAACGCCAGTTCCGCCGCTACTTCGCAGAAGCCGACCGCCGCAAGGGCAACACCGGTGAAACCCTGCTGTCCCTGCTGGAAACCCGCCTGGACAACGTTGCATACCGCATGGGCTTCGGCTCGACCCGCGCTGAAGCGCGCCAGCTGGTATCGCACAAAGCCTTCACCGTGAACGGCAACGTGGTCAACATCGCTTCCTACGCTGTCAAGACCGGCGACGTGATCGCCGTGCGCGAAAAGGCCAAGAAGCAGACCCGTATCCTGGAAGCCCTGTCGCTGGCTGAACAAGTTGGCATGCCAGCTTGGGTATCGGTGGATGCCAAGAAGATGGAAGGCACCCTGAAGTCGCTGCCAGAGCGTAACGAAATCGCGCACGACGTCAACGAATCGCTGATCGTCGAACTGTACTCGCGTTAATCGCAGTAAGTAGCTTCCGCCCACTGGGTTACGCCCAGTGGGCTTTTTCACTAATGCCATCAGCCTTATCGGTGTAATGAGCCGAGGGTATTGAAAAGGACATTTCATGCAAAACAGTTTGTTGAAACCACGTATCATCGACGTCGAAGCCCTGGGCGCCGGTCACGCTAAAGTCGTGATGGAGCCGTTTGAGCGTGGCTATGGCCACACCCTGGGCAACGCGCTGCGCCGCGTGCTGCTGTCGTCCATGATCGGCTACGCGCCGACCGAAGTGACGATCGCCGGCGTGGTGCACGAGTACTCGTCGCTGGACGGCGTCCAGGAAGACGTGGTTGATCTGCTGCTGAACCTGAAGGGCGTGGTCTTCAAAGTCCACAACCGTGACTCCGTCACCCTGACCCTGAAGAAGGAAGGCGAAGGCGCCGTCCTGGCATCGGACATCGACCTGCCGCACGACGTCGAGCTGATCAATCCGGACCACGTGATTGCCCACCTGACCGCTGGCGGCAAGCTGGACATGCAGATCAAAGTGGAAAAAGGCCGCGGCTATGTGCCGGGCAACGTCCGCCGCCTGTCCGAAGACACCAACAAGACCATCGGCCGCATCATCCTGGACGCGTCGTTCTCGCCAGTGCGCCGCGTGTCTTATGCCGTGGAATCGGCCCGTGTGGAACAGCGTACCGACCTGGACAAGCTGATCATCAACATCGAAACCAACGGCGTGATCACGCCGGAAGAAGCGATCCGCCAGTCGGCCCGCGTCCTGGTGGACCAGTTGAATGTCTTCGCTGCCCTGGAAGGCACGGAAGCCGCCGCCGAAGCGCCATCGCGCGCTCCGCTGGTCGATCCTATCCTGCTGCGTCCAGTGGACGACCTGGAGCTGACCGTACGTTCGGCCAACTGCCTGAAAGCGGAAAACATCTACTACATCGGCGACCTGATCCAGCGTTCGGAAAACGAACTGCTGAAGACGCCGAACCTGGGCCGCAAGTCCTTGAACGAAATCAAGGAAGTGCTGGCTTCGCGTGGTCTGACTCTGGGCATGAAGCTGGAGAACTGGCCGCCTGCAGGTCTGGAGAAGTAATTTTGCTGTACCCGTCCCCGGCATGTGCCGGGGGCGTTTAACCCATATGAACCGGTCCGCGCCCTGACGAGAGTCCTGGCGATCGAAGAACCTGGCATTAAACACCATCGAAAGGAAGTACCATGCGTCACCGTCACGGCCTCCGTAAGCTGAACCGTACCTCGTCCCACCGCCTGGCTATGCTGCGCAACATGACCGTTTCCCTGCTGCGTCATGAAGCCATCAAGACCACCGTTCCTAAAGCTAAGGAACTGCGCCGCGTGATCGAGCCGATCCTGACCCTGGGCAAGACCGACACCCTGGCCAACAAGCGCCTGGCGTTCGCTCGCCTGCGCGACCGCGAAATGGTTCTGAAACTGTTCGCTGAACTGGGCCCACGCTACGCCAACCGCAACGGCGGTTACCTGCGCATCCTGAAAATGGGTTTCCGCGTAGGCGACAACGCTCCGATGGCTTACGTTGAACTGCTGGACCGTCCAGAGATCACCGAAGCTGTTGAAGTAGCCGACGAAGCGTAATTTACGCTGCGTGAGAAAAAAGCCAGGCTCTGCCTGGCTTTTTTTTTGCCGGCACGTGTTGGCGGGTTACGCGGCATCGCCGCTAACCCGCCCTACGGAATACGGAGCCGCGGTGCGCTCAGCGTAACCCGCCAGGCCGGTGTACCATTAAACGGTTTTAGTTCCTGAAGGCAGTCATGTCCCGCTTTGCCCACTTCCTCGTCCGCCTGCTCGCATTGACGATCCTGCTGTTTGCCGCCCCGGCCCGCGCCGAGGAAGAATTCCTCGATCCGGCCGTGGCCTTCAAGTTTTCCGCGCGCATGCTGGACGCCAGGACGGCGGTCGTCACCTACGACATCGCCGACGGCTACTATATGTACCGCGAGCGCTTCGCCTTCAAGGCGCAGGGTGCCACCCTTGGCACGCCGGACATCCCGCCGGGCAAGGTCAAGTTCGACGAGACCTTCAACAAGGACGTGGAAACCTACCGCAAGCAGGTCAGCATCACCATCCCGGTCGACGCCGCCGGTCCCTTCACTCTGCTGGCCACCTCGCAAGGCTGCTCCGACAAAGGCCTGTGCTACTCGCCGCAGGAAGGGCAGGCTCGGCTGACCGGCAGCGGCGGCAGCGCCGTGCCGGCCGGCGCCGGGGCCGCTGCGGCCATATCGCTGCCGGTAAGCGCAACGCAGGGCGGCGCGCAGCCGGGCCTTGACGCCGGCGGCGCGCCGGCCGGCGCCAGCGAACTGGGCAAAAT
The DNA here is from genome assembly GCF_001425265.1 of Massilia sp. Root418. Taxonomy (GTDB): domain Bacteria; phylum Pseudomonadota; class Gammaproteobacteria; order Burkholderiales; family Burkholderiaceae_D; genus Rugamonas. The sequence continues at coordinate 346,097 of NZ_LMEC01000025.1, read as the reverse complement.
CGAAGCGGCGCTGCAAGGCGGCCGCCTGCTGGTGATCCTGCCGCTGTTTGCCCTGCTGGGCCTGGGCCTGGCGTTTACGCCCTGCGTGCTGCCCATGGTGCCCATCCTGTCCTCCATCATCGTGGGCGAAGGCGCGCGCAGCAGCCGCGGGCGCGGCCTGGTGCTCTCGCTCACCTACGCCTTCGGCATGGCCATCGTTTATACCGCGCTGGGCGTGGCCGCCGGCCTGATCGGCGAAGGCTTGGCCGCCGCCCTGCAAAACCCCTGGGTGCTGGGCGCCTTCGGCTTGCTGATGGTGGCGCTGTCGCTGTCCATGTTCGGCCTATACGAGCTGCAGGTGCCGGCCGGCCTGCAAACCCGCCTGAGCACGGTCTCCAGCCGCCAGTCCTCCGGCAAGCTGGCGGGCGTGTTCGCCATGGGCGCCATTTCCGCCCTCATCGTCGGCCCCTGCGTGGCCGCGCCGCTGGCTGGCGCCCTGGTCTACATCAGCCAGACGCGCGACGTTGTCATCGGCGGCGGCGCCCTGTTCGCCATGGCGGTGGGCATGAGCGTGCCCCTGGTGCTGGTGGGCGTGTCGGCCGGCACGCTGCTGCCGCGCGCAGGCGCCTGGATGGACAATGTGAAGAAATTCTTCGGCGTGCTGCTGCTGGCCATGGCCTTGTGGCTGGTGTCGCCGGTGCTGCCGGCCAGGCTGGCCATGCTGGGCTTCGCCCTGCTGGGCATAGGCTACGGCGTCTACCTGCTCACGGCCGGCGGCCGCGGCCAGCCCGCCACCGGCTGGCTGGGCAAGGCCGCCGCCGTGGTATTCGTCATCCTGGGCGGCGTGCAGCTGGCCGGGGTGGCCACCGGCGGCCAGGACGTGCTGGCGCCGCTGGCCCACCTGGGGCGCGGCGGCGAACAGCCGGTGCATTTCACACGCGTCAAGACCGTGGCCCAGCTGGACGCGGCGCTGGCGAAAACCGGCGGCAAGACCGCCATGCTGGACTTTTATGCGGACTGGTGCGTGTCCTGCAAGGAAATGGAAAAGCTCACCTTCATCGACCCGGCCGTCAAGGCCAAGCTGGCCAACACCGTGCTGCTGCAGGTGGACGTGACCGCCAACGACGAGGACGACAAGGCCATGCTGAAGCGCTTCAAGCTGTTCGGCCCGCCCGGCATCATCTTCTTCAACCCGCAGGGGCAGGAAATCCCGGATTCGCGCGTGGTCGGTTTCCAGAATGCGGAAACCTTCCTGAAGTCGCTGGGCAAGCTGCAATAAGATACGACAAAGGGCGCCGTGGCGCCCTTCGTGCTTGCTTAGCCGTGGCGCATCATGGTGTGCCCACCGCCGTGGCCACCGCCGTGGCCCCGTCCGTGGTGGCGCCTGGTGGCTTCGTCGAAGGTCTTTTGCTGCTCAGGCGTCAGCTGGGCATAGAAAGTCTTCAGCGCGGCCAGGCGGGTTTCATGTTGAGCGATCATCTGCTTGTGCATTTCCAGGCGTTTCTCGGCGCGTTCCGGCGCGCTCAGCTGGGCCAGCGCGGCGCGGTCCGGACGGGCTGCCGGCAGCCTGGGCGCGGTGGCGGCGATGAAGGCGCTCCAGGCCGGTTCCTGCGCCGCCGTCAGCTTCAGCTTGTCGTGCAGCGCGGCCTGGTGCTTCGCCATCATCTCCTTGAATTTCGCCTGGCGTTCCGCCATTCTGGCATCGCGCTGCTCCTGGGTGAGCGCCTGGCCGTGGCGGCCCGGGGCAGGGGTGTCGGCAGCGAAGGTGGCGCTGCCCGCCGTGCCCAGGCCGAGCACGGCCATGCCGATGATCAGGGTTTTGCGTATCGTGTTCATGGTAAGTCCTTGTATGTGAGGGTTCGGCGCTTGGGTAATGTGCACTGCACATGGGACACATCTTGGCAGCGTGGTGTTGCCATGGCATTGCCCCAGCGGACGCTTTTGTATCAAACTGTTTCCCTGCGCTGCCGGGCCTTTAGATATACAAGCCGATACAAACCCTTGTTGGCCTTCCCCCACCGAACTGAGGATAATTGAGGCATGGAACAAACTTCTACCATCCTGATCGTCGACGACGACCGCGATATCCGCTCCCTGCTGGCCGATTACCTGGAAGCCAACGGCTACCGCGCCCAGTGCGCGGCGGACGGGGCCGCCATGTGGAAACAGCTCGACGAGGCCCGCCCGGACCTGATCGTGCTGGACCTGAACCTGCCCGGCGACGACGGCCTGAGCCTGTGCCGCAAGCTGCGCGCCACGTCCTCGCTGCCTGTCATCATGCTGACCGCCCGCAACGAGCCGCTGGACCGCATCCTGGGCCTGGAAATGGGCGCCGACGACTACCTGCCGAAACCGTTCGAGCCGCGCGAACTGCTGGCCCGCATCCGCAGCGTGCTGCGCCGCAGCCACGCCATGCCGTCCAACGCCGGCTCCGACAAAGTGCAGCAGATGCGCTTTTCCAACTGGACCCTGGACCTCACCGCGCGCCATCTGGTGAACCCGGACGGTATTGTCATCATGCTCTCGGGGGCCGAGTTCCGCCTGCTGAAAGTGTTCCTGGAACACCCGAACCGCGTGCTCAACCGCGACCAGCTGCTGAACCTGACCCAGGGCCGCGACGCCGACCCCTTCGACCGCTCGATCGACATCCAGATCAGCCGCCTGCGCCAGAAACTGGGCGAGGACGCGCGCGTACCGCAAATCATCAAGACCGTGCGCAACGGCGGCTATGTGCTGGCCGGCGCCGTGAGCGTGGAGCCGGGCGCGTGAAAGCTTTCCTCAGTTCGATGACGGGGCGGGTGTTTCTGGTCCTGTTGCTCGGCATTGTGGCCTCGGCCACGCTGACGCAGTACCTGGCCGTGAACGAACGCCAGCGCACGCTGGAGCGCTACCGCGACTCCTATGCGCTGGACCGGGCCGTGGAAATGATCTCCACGGTCAGCGTGGTCAAGCCGGAAGGGCGCGCCACCTACCTGAAAATCACCAGCCAGGGCGGCCTGCGCCTGGAGGCGACCAGCGACGCCATCAACACCGCCCATCCGCAGACCGAGTTTTCGCGCCACCTGGGCGAGCGCCTCAGCAACGATTACGTGCTGGCCCCGCTGGCCGAGCGCCCCGCCGCCTGCGACGCGCCGCGCGAAATCAATTCCATCTTCGGCCCCACCCACTGGCGCGGCACCTGCGAAGCCATCAACGTGGGCATGCCGGACGGCCAGGTGCTGCGCCTGACCATCCTGCCGCCGCGCTCGCCGCCGCCCACCGGCCAGAACGAGCTGTTCACCATCCTGCCTTTCCTGTTCAGCATCGCCGGCCTGGCCTACCTGGTCACGCGCATGGCCGTGCGGCCCCTGATGCTGCTGGCGCAGGCGGCCAAGGACCTGGGCAACGACATCAACCACGCGCCGCTGGAGCTGCGCGGCGCCAGCGAGATCCGCCAGGCCAGCGCCGCCTTCAACGCCATGCAGGCGCGCATCCGCCAGCACATTTTCCAGCGCACCCAGATGCTGGCCGCCATCACGCACGACCTGCAGACCCCGCTCACCCGCATGCGCCTGCGGCTGGAAAAAGTCGCCGACAGCGACCTGCAGCAAAAGCTGCTGGGCGACCTGTCGGCCACGCAGCAAATGGTGAAGGAAGGCCTGGACCTGGCGCGCAGCATGGACAGCAGCGAGAACATGCAGGCCCTGGACCTCGATTCCCTGCTCGACAGCGTGTGCGCCGACGCGGCCGACGCCGGCCAGGACGTGGCGCTCAAGGGCCGCGCCGCCATGGCGCTGATGGGCCGTCCGCTGGCGATCCGGCGCTGCCTGGTGAACCTGCTGGACAACGCCGTCAAATACGGCCAGAGCGCCAGCGTGACGGTGGAGCGCATGGTGGGCGCGGCGCGCATCCGCATCCGCGACGCCGGCCCCGGCATCGCCGGCGACCAGCTGGCGCAGGTGTTCGAGCCCTTCTACCGCATCGAAACCTCCCGCTCGCGCGAATCCGGCGGCACCGGCCTGGGCCTGACCATTGCGCGCAACATCGCCGAGCAGCACGGCGCCAGCATCGCCCTGGCCAACCACCCGGACGGCGGCCTGGAAGTCACCCTGGTGGTGCCCGAATATTATGCAGGGAAATGATTCCCGCTTTGCAGTTCCTTACCTAAAAAAACGATGAAAAAGACGACTCTGGTATTCCTGGCGGCTGCGGTGGCCGCGATCGGCGCGGGCGCCTGGTACTACTCCCAGCCGGCCGCCCCGGCCGCGCACGCTGCCCAAGGCAAGCAGGGCCAGCAAGGCCCCACCGTCGTCAACGTGGTCACGCCGCAGCGCCAGGACGTGCCGGTGCTGCTGTCGGCCAACGGCACCGTCTCGCCCATCAGCACGGTGGACCTGCATCCGCAGACCACCAGCACCATCGTCAAGGTGCACATCAAGGAAGGCCAGTTCGTCAAGCAGGGCGAGCTGATGTTTTCGCTCGATAGCCGCAGCGAAAACGCCAACGTGGAAAAAGCCCAGGCCCAGGTGATGCGCGACCGCGCCACCCTGGCCGACCTGGAGCGCCAGTACCAGCGCAGCATGGACTTGCTGGCCCAGAAATTCATTGCCCAGGGCGCCGTGGACACCCTGCGCAGCCAGGTCGAGCAGGCGCGTGCCGTGCTCAACGCCGACCTGGCCGCCACCCAGGCCGTGAAGGTGGACGCCAGCTACACCACCATCCGCGCACCCATGACGGGCCGGGTGGGCGCCATCAACGTCTACCCGGGCAGCCTGGTGCAGCTGTCCACCTCGCTCACCACGGTGACCCAGCTCAATCCCATCAATGTTTCCTTCACCCTGCCGGAAAGCGCGCTGGCCGGCCTGCTGGCGGCCCAGCAGGGCGGCGCGGTGCCGGTGGAAGTGGAATCGGGCGGCAAGCTGTTCAAAGGCAAGCTGAGCTTCATCGACAACGCGGTGGATCCCATGGCCGGTGTGATCCGCGTGAAAGCCGAGTTCGACAACAGCCAGACCCAGCTGTGGCCCGGCCAGTACGTCAACACCAAGCTCACCGTGCAGACCCTGAAAGATGTGCTGGTGGTGCCGCAAAACGCTATCATTAGCAACACCAGGGGCACCTTCGTGTACAAGGTCGGCGCCGACCAGACCGCCGAGGTGGCCAACGTCAAGCGCCTGCACGGCTTCGGCCCCTATGCCGCCGTGAGCGGCTTGAACGGCGACGAAAAGGTCATCGTGGAAGGCAAGCAGAACCTGCGCCCCGGCGGCAAGGTGCGCATCGCCGAAGCCGAGGGCAAGAAGAAGGGCGGCGACGGCAACGGGGCTGCCAAGAAAAAGGATAGCGCGGCATGAACCTGTCCGAATTGTGCATCCGCCGCCCGGTGATGGTGGTGCTGCTGTCGCTGAGCCTGATCCTGGCCGGCGTGCTGGCCTACGCCCACATCCCGGTCGCGGCACTGCCCAGCTATAACACCCCGGTGATCAACGTCGGCGCCGACCTGCCCGGCGCCAGCCCGGAAACCATGGCGTCCTCGGTCGCGCTGCCGCTGGAGAAGCAGTTCTCCACCATCGCCGGCCTGAGCATGATCACTTCCACCAGCACCCTGGGCAACACCTCGCTGACCCTGGAATTCGACCCCAGCATCAACGTCAACGAGGCGGCGGTGGACGTGCAGGCCGCGCTGCTGCGCGCGCAGCGCTCGCTGCCCCAGGAAATGACGGATTTGCCGTCCTACCGCAAGGTCAACCCGGCTGACGCGCCGGTGCTGTTCATGACCATGACCTCGCCCTCGCTCAGCCTGTCCGAGCTGAACGACTACGCGGAAAACCTGGTCGCCCCCAGCCTGTCGACCCTGCCCGGCGTGGCCCAGGTGACCGTCAACGGCCAGAAGCGCTTTGCCGTGCGCATCCGCGCCAAGGCCGATCTGCTGAACGCCCGCAACCTCACGCTCGATGAGCTGGCCGCCGCCATCAAGGCCGCCAACGCCAACACCCCGCTGGGCATCCTGGACGGCCCCAGCCAGACCCTCACCATCCAGGGCAACGCCCAGCTGATGAAAGCGGCCGAATTCGCCGAGCTGATCGTGGCCACCCGCAACGGCCAGCCGGTGCGCCTGAAGGACGTGGCGGACGCCGAGGACAGCTACCAGTCCGTGAAAACCGCTGGCAGCTACAACGGCGAGCGCTCCATCGTGCTGCTGGTGCAGCGCCAGCCGGACGCCAACACCGTGCAGGTGGTGGACGGCGTGCGCCAGCTGCTGCCGCGCTTCACGGCCCAGCTGCCGGCCTCGGTCAAGATCAACCTGGTCAACGACCGCTCGGTGTCCATCCGCGAAGCCATCCACGACGTCAACCTGACCCTGGCCCTCACCGTGGTGCTGGTGGTGCTGGTGATCTTCCTGTTCCTGCGCAAGGCCGCCGCCACCTTCATCCCCGCCATCACCATGCCGATCTCGCTGCTCGGCGCGCTGAGCCTGCTGTACGCCTTCGGCTACAGCCTGGACAACGTCTCCCTGCTCGGCATCACCCTGGCCGTGGGCCTGGTGGTGGACGACGCCATCGTGGTGCTGGAAAACATCGTGCGCCACATCGAGATGGGCAAGAAGCCGCTGCAGGCCGCGCTGATCGGCTCGCGCGAAATGGGCTTCACCATCATCTCGATCTCGATTTCGCTGGTGGCGGTGTTCATCCCCATCTTCTTCATGCCCGGCGTGATCGGCCTGCTGTTCCACGAATTCGCGGTGGTGGTGGCGCTGTCGGTACTGGTGTCGGCGGTGGTCTCGCTGACCCTGGTGCCCATGCTCTGCGCGCGCCTGCTGCCCAACGAGGCCCACGAAGCCGAGGGCGACGACACCTTCATCGGCCGCTGGTTCGAAGCCGGCTTTTCGCGCCTGCGCAACGGCTACGCCAGCACGCTGGACATCGCCCTCAAGCACCGCTACGTGGTGCTGGCCCTGGCCATCGGCACCTTCGTGCTGACGGTGATCCTGTACGCCACCATCCCCAAGGGCTTCTTCCCGGAGGAAGACCTGGGCCAGATCCGCGTCACCACCGAGGCGGCCGAAGACATTTCCTCGGCCGCGCTGCTAGAGCTGCAGGGCAAGGTGGCCGACGCCATCATGGCCGACCCCAATGTGCAGGACGTCACGTCCTTCGTCAGCGGCGGCAATGGCGGCCGCATGTTCCTGGTGCTCAAGCCGCGCGGCGAGCGTGCCAAGATGCCGCAGGTGCTCGACAGCCTGCGCAAGGCCACCCGCAAGGTGCCCGGCATCTCGGTCTACTTGAGCCCGGTGCAAAACCTGCAGCTGGGCGGCCGCCCCAGCAAGAGCCGCTACCAGTACACCCTGCAGTCCGTCAGCCCGGACGCGCTGAGCGACTGGGCCAGCAAGTTCCAGGAGCGCATGCGGTCCGACAACGACTTCCGCGACGTCACCAGCGATTCGCAGAACAAGGGCCTGCAAGCCTCGCTCAAGATCGACCGCGACAAGGCCAACACCCTGGGCATGGAGATGAGCGCCATCCGCAGCGCGCTCTACCTGGCCTTCGGCGAGCGCCAGGTGTCCACCATCTACTCGTCCGCCGCCAGCTACTTCGTGATCCTGGAAGCGGCCGCCCAGGACCGCCAGTTCGACGACGCCCTGACCAAAATCTCGGTGCGCAACAAGGCCGGCAACCTGGTGCAGCTGTCCAGCTTTGCCGGCGTGGAGCGCACCGTGGGGCCAACCTCGGTCAACCACCAGGGCCAGCTGCAAGCCATCACGCTGTCCTTCAACCTGGCGCCGGACGTGCCGCTGGGCGTGGCCACCGGCAAGATCGACAAGATGGCGGTGGACATGGGCCTGCCGGCTTCCATCATCACCACCTATGGCGGCGACGCGGCCGTGTTCCAGAGCTCCCAGGGCAGCCAGCTGATCCTGATCATCGCCGCGCTGGGCGTCATCTATGTGCTGCTGGGCGTGCTCTACGAGAGCTACATCCACCCGCTGACCATCCTGGCCGGCCTGCCGTCGGCCGCCGTGGGCGCCTTGCTGACCTTGCGCATCTTCAACCTGGACCTGACCATGATCGCCATCATCGGCATCCTCATGCTGATCGGCATCGTCAAGAAGAACGCCATCATGATGATCGACTTCGCGCTGGACGCGCAGCGCAACCAGGGCATGGCGCCGGCCGAGGCCATCCGCGAAGCCTGCGTGCTGCGTTTCCGCCCCATCATGATGACCACCCTGGCCGCCCTGATGGGCGCCTTGCCGATCGCGCTCGGCCTGGGCGCCGGTGCCGAGCTGCGCCAGCCGCTGGGCCTGGCCGTGGTAGGCGGCCTGATCTTCTCGCAGGTGATCACGCTCTACATTACCCCTGTGATCTATCTCTTCCTCGACAAGTACAGCGGCAGCGGCCCGATGGACGACGCGGCCCTGGTGGACGAGCCCGGGCCGGCCAAGGCGCCGGTCGAGCTAAAAGCTGTCAGCCTGGCCAAGCACTGATATCATACGGCGGGCCGGAATATTTCCGGCCCGTTTAGTTTGATACGCATGGGAAACCCATGTGATACATACGGTAACATCCATCAAGACCGAGTCCGGTTAAGCTGGCGTTTCTCGGGTGTTTGTTCAGAAAGTCCGTTTATCTTGTTCCAGTTCAGCCACACCCACGGGGCCGACCATAGCCACGAATACTGCGAAGCATGCGGCCAGCGTCTGCCCCCGCATGACGGCTATGGTTATGGCGGACCGCGCAAGCACAACCGCATCGGCATCGGCATCTCGATCGCGCTGCACTTGCTCATCGTGCTGTACTACCTGTTCCATCCCCAGGAAAAGATTTCCCTCAAGCCGCCCGCGAAAGAGGGCGAAATGGTGTGGGTCGCGCCGCTGAAGGACAAGCCGGCGCCGAAAGCCAAGCCCGAGCCGAAGAAGACCGAAGTGGCCAAGGCGCAGCCGCAGCCGCGCCGCGAAAGCAAGGCCGTGGCCAAGAAGGCCGCGCCGCCCAAGCTGGAAACCTATGTGCCGCCGGTGCAGGCCACCATGAAGCCGCCGCCGACCCCGGCCGTGGAAGAAGACATGATGGCGCGCGTGGAAGCGGCCCGCAAGCGCCGCGCCGACGCCAATCCGCAGCCGGCGCAGGAACCGCAGGAAAGCGAAGCCGACCGCGCCAACCGCATCGCGCGCGCCAACATCATGGGCGCCATGGGCCGCAACGCGGCCGGCGAACGCGAAGACACGGGCGGCATCTTCTCCATCATCAACAAGACCGGGCTCAGCGCGGACATCAAGTTCCGCGGCTGGAACACCAATTTCAAGCGCCAGTGGTCGCAGCAGGTGCACGTGGAGCTGGGCACGGACATCGACATCGAGACGGCCATCGTGCGCCGCATGATAGAGCTGATCCGCAAGGAAAAACCGGGCGAGTTTCAGTGGGAATCGCACCGTTTGGGGAAAGTGATTACCATGAACGCCGGCAAGCAATACCAGGCCGAACTGGAAGCCTTCCTGCTCAAGGAATTCTTCCCCAACTACCGACGCTGATCCTTCTTGAAGCCGGAGCGCCCATGAAACGACGTGTAGCAGCGGGAATTTTGTGGGCGGCTTGTGCCGCCTGCCTGGCCTGGACCGGCGCGGCGCGCGCGCAAGCGGGCCCCGGCAGCGTGATGCGGGTCGAGACCCGCGGCGTCAGGCTGCCGCTGTACGCCGTCTGGCGGCCGGACGCGGTGGCCACCCTGGTGCTGTATTCCGGCGGCAACGGCGGCTACGGCGCCATCGGCGCCGGCGGCTGGCCCTCCAGCCAGAACTTCCTGGTCCGTTCGGCCCCGCTGTTTGCCGCCCAGCCCTTCAACGTGGTGCTGGTGGGCCTGGCGCCCGACCTGCGCGAGCTCGACGGCCACGCCCGCCTGGGCGACAGCCACGCGCAGGACAATCAAGCCATCTTCAAGGCCATCAAGGAAAAAAGCCCCGCGCCGCTGTGGCTGGTGGGCACCAGCATGGGCACGGTATCGGTGGCGGCCGCCGCCATCCGCGACGCGGCGGCCCCGGCTGGCGGCGACATCGCCGGCATCGTGCTGACCTCGACCGTGACGGCCTACAAGCGGGAAGGCGCGGTGCCGACGCAGGATATCGGCAAGATCCGGGTGCCGGTGCTGGTCATGCACCACTTGCGCGACACGTGCGGCATCTGCCGGCCGTGGGAAGCGAAAACGCTGGCCGGCCGCATGGGCGGCGCGCCGGTGGTGAAAACGCTGATGGTGGAGGGCGGCGGCGATCCGGGCGGCGACCCGTGCGGGCCGCTGGATCACCACGGTTTCATCGGCATGGAACAGCAGGCGGTGGAGCAGATCGCCAACTGGATCCGCCACCCCGTGCCGTAGGGCGTATCAGCCCTTGAGTTTGCGCGCGATGTCGAGCGCGAAGTAGGTCAGCACGCCGTCTGCGCCGGCACGCTTGAAGGCCAGCATGGATTCCATCATCACCTTGTCGTGGTCCAGCCAGCCGTTTTGCGCGGCGGCCTTGATCATGGCGTATTCGCCGCTCACCTGGTAGGCGAAGGTGGGCACCTTGAATTCGTCCTTCACGCGGCGCACGATGTCCAGGTAGGGCATGCCGGGCTTGACCATTACCATGTCGGCGCCTTCCTGCAGGTCCAGCGCCACTTCGCGCAGCGCTTCGTCGCTGTTGGCCGGGTCCATCTGGTAGGTGTTCTTGTCGCTCTTGCCGAGGTTCTTGGCGGAGCCGACCGCGTCGCGGAAGGGGCCGTAGAAGGCCGAGGCGTACTTGGCCGAGTAGGCCATGATGCGGGTGTGGATGTGGCCTTTTTCTTCCAGCGCGGCGCGGATGGCGCCGATGCGCCCGTCCATCATGTCCGACGGGGCCACCACGTCCACGCCGGCGTCGGCCTGGCACAGGGCCTGGCGCACCAGCATGGCGGTGGTGACGTCGTTCAGCACATAGCCGTTGTCGTCGATCAGGCCGTCCTGGCCGTGGCTGGTGTACGGGTCCAGCGCCACGTCGGTCAGGATGCCCAGCTCGGGGAAGGCTTGCTTCAGGGCGCGCACGGCGCGCGGCACCAGGCCGTCGGGATTGGTGGCTTCGATGCCGTCCGGCGTTTTCAGCGCGGAATCGATCACCGGGAACAGCGCCAGCACCGGAATGCCCAGCGCCACGCACTCTTCCGCCACCTTCAGCAGCAGGTCCACCGACACCCGCTCCACGCCCGGCATGGAGGCCACCGGCTCGCGCTGGTTCGTGCCTTCGAGAATGAAGACCGGGTAGATCAGGTCGGACGCGGTGACCGCGTTCTCGCGCATCAGGGCGCGCGAGAACGGGTCGCGGCGCATGCGGCGCATACGGATGGCGGGGAAGGGCGTGTTGTGGGCCATGGCTACGGTTTTTCCTTTGCGTGTTTAGTCGCCGGACGGGTCTTCCGGCGTATCGATGAGTTCTGCCTGGTCGGCGGCATCGTCCTCGTCCAGGCCGGCCAGCTCGACGATCTTGGCGGTGGCTTCTTCAATGCCGATGCGCTTCAGTGCCGAGAATAGCTGCACGGTGAAGGGGAAGCCTTCGCCGTCCTCGTCCACGTAGCTGTCCAGCTTGGCTTGCGCCTGGCGCAGCACAGTGGTCGATTCGCTGCGGGTGAGCTTGTCGGCCTTGGTCAGGATGCAGTGGATCGGCTTGCCGGTCGGGGCGAACCATTCCAGCATCTGGATGTCCAGGTCGGTGAACGGGCGGCGCGAGTCCATGATCAGGATCAGCGCGGCCAGCTGCTCGCGCTGCTGCACGTAGTCGCCCAGCAGGCGTTGCCAGTACAGCTTGGTGTTGCCGGACACTTCGGCGTAGCCGTAGCCGGGCAAGTCCACCAGCATGGCCTGGATTTCCTCGACCTTGGTGGGGTCCTTGCGGTGCATCGCCACATGGGCGCCGCCGATCGAGAAGAAGTTGATGTGCTGGGTGCGGCCTGGCGTCTTGGACGCGAACGCCAGCCCCTTCTGATTGCACAGAATATTGATGGAGGTCGACTTGCCGGCGTTGGAGCGGCCGGCGAAGGCGATTTCGGGCACCGTGGTATTGGGCAATTCACGCAAGTGATTCACGGTGGTAAAGAAGCGGGCTTGCCAGAGTTTGGACATGGGAGGGGTGGGCAGAAATGCAACAAAGAAAGCTAAAAGCGCGAAAAGCTATTGTACAATAAGGGGTTACGAATTGTTGCCATGTATAAAAGCAAATAAGCGCGCAATCCATCAGTGCAGCGAGCGGCAAAAAATACATCGCAGTCCCACCATTTTTTTCACTAGTCTCAGGGTGTTTGAATGAATCGTGCGTTTTCACCGTTTGTTAAGTCCTTGCTCCTCGCAGTGTTGGCCGTTTCGGGTGTCGCATCGGCTGCCGAACATGCTGCTCCCGCCAAAGCGGATCCCGCCAAAGGCGCCACCCTGTATGCCGACGGCGACGCTGCCCGCGGCCTGCCGGCGTGCGTATCCTGCCATGGCGCTTCGGGCAATTCCACCATCGCGGCCAATCCCAAACTGGCTGGCCAGCCGGAAGCCTACCTGTACAAACAGCTGGTGAATTTCGCTTCGCCGTCGCGCAACAACCCGGTGATGAGCACGTACGCCAAGATGCTGAGCGACGAGGACAAGAAAAACATTTCGGCCTACCTGAGCACCCAGGCGCAAAAAGCCGGCGCGGCCAAGAACAAGGACACCGTTGAGCTGGGCAAGAAGATCTACCGCGGCGGCATCGCCGAGAAGAACGTGCCTGCCTGCGCCAGCTGCCACGGCCCCGCCGGCGGCGGCATTCCCGCCCTGTACCCGCGCCTGGCCGGCCAGCATCAGGACTACACTGTCGCCCAGCTGACCAGTTTCCGTGGCGACGGCCGCAAGAACAGCGCCGAGATGAGCACCATCTCGAAACGCCTGTCGGACGACGAGATGAAGGCGGTAGCCGACTACGTGGCCGGCCTGAAGTAATTACGTGTATTTATGCGCCGATATGGCGCTTATCAGTCCGTGAATATTAAAAAGGGGGCGGCCGCGTGAGCGGGCTGCCCTTTTTGTTGGTATTCTGCTGCCAGTCCTTTTTGAGATAGTGTCCGCATGAGCACCACCAGCACTGCCGGTATCAAAATGAAAACCCGCCGGCCAGCCGTCGACGCGACCGTCGAGCTGCTGTCTTCGATGCGCTTCGCCATCAGCCTGCTCACCATGATCGCCATTGCCTCGGTGATCGGCACGGTGATGAAGCAGAACGAGCCCATGTCCAATTATGTGAACCAGTTCGGGCCGTTCTGGTTCGAAGTGTTCAACAAGGCCGGGCTGTACGCGGTCTACTCGGCCTGGTGGTTCCTCGGCATCATGGGCTTCCTGGTGATCTCCACCAGCCTGTGCATCATCCGCAACGCGCCCAAGATGATGAAGGACATGCGCAGCTGGCGCGAGAACGTGCGCGAACAGTCGCTGCTCAATTTCCACCACAAGAACGACTGGACCTCGCCGCTGCCGCGCGCCGCCCTGGCGCAGCAGATGGCGCAACGCCTCGGCCACGCCGGCTACAAGGCAAAGATCGTCGAGAAAGAACACGCCACCCTGGTCACCGCCAAGCGCGGCGCCGGCGCCAAGTTCGGCTACATCTTCGCCCACACCGCCATCGTGGTGATCTGCATCGGCGGCCTGCTGGATTCGGACATGCCGATCCGCTTCCAGGAATGGTTCATGGGCAAGACGCCGTTCGCCGGCAGCGGCGTCATCGCCGAGATCCCGGCCCAGCACCGGCTCGGCCTGGGCAACCCCACCTACCGCGCCAACACCGCCATTCCCGAAGGGCAGGCCAGCAACACCGCCATCATCCCGCGCGCGGACGGCGTGCTGATCCAGGACCTGCCGTTCACCATCCAGCTGAAAAAATTCAATATCGACTTCTACAGCACCGGCATGCCCAAGCTGTTCGCCAGCGAAGTGGAAGTGCGCGACCATGAAACCGGCAAGACCTTCAGCTCCGTCATTGAAGTGAACAAGCCGCTGGTCTACAAGGGCCTGGCTGTCTACCAGTCCAGCTTCGAGGACGGCGGCACCAAGCTCAAGCTCAAGGGCTACCCCATGACCGGCGCCGACCGGGCCAGTTTCGACCTGGCCGGCGAAGTCAATTCCGCCACGCCCCTGGGCAAGGAATACACCATAGAATGGAGCGGCTTCCGTCCGTTCAACGTGGAGAACATGGCCACCCAGGACGCGCGCTCCGTGGCCCAGGGCGAAAAGCTGGAGCAGAGCTTCGCGCGCGGCCTGGACAAACAGCTCGGCTCGGCCGCCAAGAACGCCAACAACAAGGACTTGAAGAACGTCGGCCCGAGCGTGCAGTACAAGCTGCGCGACAAGACCGGCCAGGCGCGCGAGTTCCAGAACTACATGCAGCCGGTGACGGTGGACGGCGCCACGGTGTTCCTGGCCGGCGTGCGCGCCAGCCCGGCCGACCCGTTCAGCTACCTGCGCATCCCGGCGGACGACGAGCACACCGTCAAGGAATGGATGCGCTTGCGCGCCGCCCTGCACGACCCAGCGCTGCGCGCCACCGCCGCCGAGCGCTACGCGCGCCGCGCCATGCCCGCCGCCGCCAAGGCTGACGGCGCCAAGGCCGACGGCGCCGCCGGCGCGGGTGGCAGCGCGCTGCGCGACCAGTTGGCGCAATCCTCCGCGCGCAGCCTGAACATGTTTGCCGGCGCCGAAGCGGATGACGGCAAGGACGGCGCTGCACGCGGCGGCTTCGTCGCCATTTCCCGTTTCCTGGAAAAAGTGCCGGCGGCCGAGCAGGAAAAGGCGGCCGACATCTTCATGAAGATCCTCAACGGCAGCATGTGGGAACTGTGGCAGGCCGCACGCGAGAAGGACGGCCTGGCGCCGGTGGAGGGCAACGAGCAGCACGGGCGCTTCCTGCAGCTGGCCACCAACGCGCTGTCCGACGCCACCTTCTACGGCGCCCCGGTCTACCTGCAGCTGGACGAATTCAACGAAGTGAAGGCCTCGGTGTTCCAGGTGACCAAGTCGCCCGGCAAGAACGTGGTCTACCTGGGCTGCCTGTTCCTGGTGCTGGGCGTGTTCTCCATGTTCTACATCCGCGAGCGCCGCCTGTGGGTGTGGATCAAGGACACGGAGCAGGGCGCCCATGCCCTGATGGCCATGAGCACCCAGCGCAAGACACTCGATTTCGACAAGGAATTTGCAGACTTGAAGGAAAAGCTGCCGCAATCGGCGTAAGCTGCATGGCATGAAGCAGTACTGGAGAATATGATGGAAATGACACAATCCCAAACCTACAGCCAGGCGCCGGGCTATTTCAAGCGCCTCAACGCCTTCGACTGGCTGTTCGCGCTGGCGCTGGCCGGCGGCGCGCTGTTCGCGCTGAACCGCTACGGCGCCTATATGGACATCTACGAAAAGGTGATCCTGATGGCCGCCGTGCCGTCGTTCGCGGCGCTGGGCTGGTACTGGAAACCGGTGCGCTGGTTCATGCCGCTGGCGTTCGCGCTGGCCCTGCTGGCGGTGGCCATGTACGGCAGCAACCTGGAGGCGGCCAACCAGAAATTCTGGCTCAAGTACATGCTCTCCAGCCAGTCCGCCATTTTGTGGATGAGCACGCTGTTCTTCCTGTCCACCCTGTTCTACTGGATCGGCCTCGTGGCCCGTTCCTCGATGGGCTTCGTGGTGGGCTCCAAGCTGTGCTGGGCGGCGCTGGTGATCGGCCTCACCGGCATGCTGGTGCGCTGGTACGAGTCCTACCTGATCGGCGCGGACGTAGGCCACATCCCCATTTCCAACTTGTACGAAGTGTTCATCCTGTTCTCGCTGATCACGGCCATGTTCTACCTGTACTACGAAGCCCACTACAAGACGCGGCAGCTGGGCGCCTTCGTGCTGCTGGTGATTTCGGCGGCGGTCGGCTTCCTGCTGTGGTACACCGTATCGCGCGACGCGGCCGACATCCAGCCGCTGGTGCCGGCCCTGCAAAGCTGGTGGATGAAAATCCACGTCCCGGCCAACTTCATCGGCTACGGCACCTTCGCGCTGGCGTCCATGGTGGGCTGGGCCTATCTGCTCAAGCATGAAAAGCTGCGCACCCTGTGGCAGGCGCTGGTGATCGCCCCCATCGTGCTGCTGGCGCTGGCCTGGCTGATCGCCTACGTGTCCGGCGCGGGCGAAGCCGTCATCAAGGGCATGGTCAACGCCAGCCGCTTCACGGCCGTGCTGGTGGTGCTGTTCGCGGTCACCAACCTGATGCGCGACCGCCTGGCCGCGCGCTTGCCGGACGCGGAAACGCTGGAAGACGTGATGTACAAGGCCATCTCGGCCGGCTTCGCCTTCTTCACCATCGCCACCATCCTGGGCGCGCTGTGGGCCGCCGAGGCCTGGGGCGGCTACTGGTCGTGGGACCCGAAAGAAACCTGGGCGCTGATCGTCTGGCTCAATTACGCGGCCTGGCTGCACATGCGGCTGATGTCCGGCCTGCGCGGCAAAGTGGCGGCCTGGTGGGCGCTGGTGGGCCTTCTGGTGACCACCTTCGCCTTCCTGGGCGTGAACATGTTCCTGTCCGGCCTGCACTCCTACGGCAAGCTGTAACGCTGCAAAACTCCCTCCCAAGCCCCCGCTCACGCCGTGACCGGGGGCTTTTTGTATTGCTTTGTATCCGCTTTATGGCGCGACATATGCACATACAAATACCCGCTTTCCCGCTCTGCGTGCCTTAAATAGAATCGTTCCTGAATTAGATCGAGTCCGATCTATCTTGACAGGGAACGACATGAAACTGATTAAAACCGCAGCAATTACCACCATCGCCGTGCTGGCGCCCGGCTTGGCCAGCGCCGCCTTCCCGGACGTGGTGACCTCCGGCGCGAAGAACGTGGTGCTGGTAACCGGCGCCCACGTGGACGGCTCCAGCTGGCGCTCGATGCACGACCAGCTCTGGATCAAGGGCTACAAGATCACCGTGGTGCAGCAGCCCCATACGTCGCTGGACGACGACGTGGCGGCCGCCCGCGCCGCCATCGACAGCCAGGACGGTCCGGTGGTGCTGGTAGGCCATGACTCCGCCGGTGCCGTCATCACCATCGCCGGCGCCAGCGACAAGGTCAAGGCGCTGGTCTACGTCGCCGCCGTGCAGCCGGACCTCGGCGAGAGCGCGGCCCAGCTGGCGGCCTCCAAGCCGCTGCCGGACAGCGCCATCCTCACCTCGCGCGACGGCCACCTGAGCATCGACGCCGCCAAATTCCGCGACGTGTACGCGGCCGACCTGCCGCCCAACCGCACCAATTTCATGGCCGCCTCGCAAGCGCCGGTGGCGCGCGCCGCGCTCGACGCGCCGGTGTGGGCGGCGGCCTGGCGCAGCAAGCCTTCCTATGCCGTGGTGGCGACGGACGACCGCTTCCTGAACCCGGATCTGCAGCGCTGGATGTACAAGCGCGCCGGCGCCAAGGTCACCGAGATCAAGGCCAGCCACGCATTGCAGTTGTCCCGCCCCGAAGCCGTGGCGGAAGTGGTGGTGCAAGCCGCCTTGAGTGTGAAGTGAAGTAGTCCTACCCATTGAAAGGAAACATCATGAAATCATCCCACGCGGCCCTGGCCGCCACCCTGGCACTGGCCCTGTGCGCCAGCGGCGCCCAGGCAGCCGACAAGAAGCCCATGGAGAAGTGCTACGGCGTCTCGCTGGCCGGGCACAACGACTGCGCGGCCGGCCCGGGCACCTCCTGCGCCGCCACTTCCAGCACCGACTACCAGGGCGACGCCTGGGTCCTGGTGGAGAAAGGCACGTGCACCAGCATCAAGACCCCCAAGGGCTACGGCTCGCTGACCCCCATTACCGCCAAATAAGGAGCATGCAATGAACAATCCGATGAAATCCCAAGTCTTCCGTGCCGGCGCCGCCGCCCTGCTGGCACTGAGCTCGCTGAGCATGTCCTTGCCGTCGCACGCCGCCGCCACGGGCGACAAGGCCGAGCAGCCGGGCCGCTGCTACGGCATCAATACCTGCAAGGGCACCAGCCTGTGCGCCACCGCCAAGAACGACTGCAAGGGCCTGAACGAGTGCAAGGGCGAGGGCGTGCTGGTCAAGACCCCGACCGAGTGCAAGGCCCTCGGCGGCACGCTGACTGAAAAAGAGTAAAGGCAAGCGCCCCATGTCCACACTGCCAAGTCCCACCGCGTTCTCCGGCTATGGCCTGGGGCTGCGCCGCGAGCATTACCAGGACTTCCTCGAAACCCGCGTGCCGGTCGATTTCGTGGAAGTCATTTCCGAGAATTTCATGGTCGACGGCGGCCAGCCGCGCCATATCCTGCGCCAGGTGCGCGAGCGCCATCCGGTGGTGCTGCACGGCGTGTCGATGTCGATCGGTTCGGCCGACGGCCTGCGGCCCGACTACCTGCGGCGCCTGAAGGCACTGGTTGACGAGATCGCGCCGCTGTACGTGTCCGACCACCTGAGCTGGTCGCGCATCGGCGGCTTCAACTCGCACGACCTGCTGCCGCTGCCTTACACCGAGGAGGCACTGGACCTGGTCTGCCGGAATATCGATATGGCGCAGGAAACGCTGGGCCGCGCCATGCTGTTCGAGAATCCCTCCAGCTATCTGGCGCTGTGCGGCAGCGCCATGCACGAATGGGAGTTCCTGGCCGAGATGAGCCGGCGCACCGGCTGCGGTCTGCTGCTGGACGTGAACAACGTCTACGTCAGCGCCGCCAACCACGGCTTCGATGCGCACGCCTTCCTGCAGGGCATCCCTGCCGACCGCGTGCGCCAGATCCACTTGGCCGGCCACAGCCAGGGCAAGCAACTGCTGATCGACACCCACGACAGTCCCGTGCCGCACGGCGTGTGGGAGCTGTACGCCGAGGCGGTGGTGCGCTGCGGCCCGGTGGCCACCATGGTCGAGCGCGACGACAATATTCCGGCGCTGGCCGAGCTGCTGGGGGAGCTGGAAATTGCCCGCACCATCGGCTATCGCCACCGCGCCGGCACGCTGGAGGCAGCATGACACTCGCCGACATGCAGCACGACTTCCGCCGCTGGCTGACCGCCGCCGCGCCCGATGCGGCGCTCCGCCTGGGCGGCGAGGGTGGTAGCGCAGGCGAGGGCGTCGCCGGCCTGGCCGTGTACCAGAACAATTACCGCGCACAGCTGGTGGGCTGCCTGCAGGAGAGCTATCCGCAGTTGCGCGCCCACATCGGCGAGGAGCGCTTCCTGTTCGCGGCCGCCGCCCACATCAAGCGCCGTCCGCCCCACGCGTGGACACTGGACGCCTACGCCGACGGCTTTGCCGCCACCCTGGCCGAGCTGTTTCCGGACAACCCGGACATCGACGAACTGGCATGGATCGAACTGGCGCTGTCCGACGCCTTCGTGGCGGCCGACGCCACGCCGCTGGCGGCCGACGCACTGGCGGCAGTGGACTGGGAGCATGTTCGCCTGCGCTTCGCCCCGTCGCTGCGCGTGGCGCCGCTGAGCACCAATGCCGACGACATCTGGTGGGCCTTGCGCGACGGCCAGCCTGCGCCCGAAGCGGAGATGCGCGCGGAACCGCAGGGCATGGCGGTGTGGCGGCGCGGCTACGTGTCCAGCCTGCGCACGCTGGCCCCGCTGGATTTCGCCGCACTGACCCAGGCCAGCGCGCATGGCAGTTTCAGCGCACTGTGCGGCATGCTGATCGCCGAGCTGGGCGAAGCAGAAGGCGTGGCCAGGGCCGGCGCGCTGCTGGCCGACTGGATAGGCAGCGAACTGATTACCGGGCTGGAACACGGCGCCGGCACTGATTTTGAATAAGGAATCCACCATGCAAGACCATCGCCCCACCCGCCGCCGCTTCCTGGTGGCCGCCGGCGTCGCGGCAGCCTCCGCCGCAGCGCTGCCCGCTGCTGCCAGCGCCGCCGCAGCCTCCGCCTCGGCCTCTGCCGCAACGTCTGCCGCAGTGTCCGCCACAGCCTCTGCCGCAGCGTCCGCCACAGCCTCAGCCGCAGCGTCCGCCAAGGCCTCAGCGGCAGCCGCCAGCGCGGCCGCAGCTGCGCCCCACGGTTCCGCTGCGGCGGGTTCGCCTGCGCCCGCGCCCGGCGCGCCGCCAGCCCCGGCGCCGGAAGCGGAAGCGCCGCTCTCCTCGGCGCGCGCGGGCGCCATGCCGCTGCAGCACATCGATGTGGGCGCGCTGGACGTTGCCTACTACAGCGGCGGCCCCGAGGCGGGCCGCCCGGTGGTTCTGCTGCACGACCACTTCGACAGCATCGACAGCCTTGCGGAACTGGCAGGCCTGCTGGCCGTGCAAGGCATGCGCGTGCTGCTGCCGCAACTGCGCGGCCACGGCGATACCGCCTTCACAGACCCGGCCGCCCCGCGCGCCGCCCTGCCTGGCGCGCTCGGCAAAGACGCCATCGGCCTGATCGACGCGCTGCACATGCCCGAAGCGGTATTCGCCGGCATCGGCTGGGGCGCCACCGCCGCCCGCGCCGCGGCCGCGTTCAAGCCAACGCGCTGCATCGGCCTGGTGCTGGCCCGGGAAGGCCCCGCCACCGCCGCCACCGCCGCCACAGCCGACCGCGCCACCGGAGCCGCACTCGCGCACGCAGCCTCTCCCGTGCCTGCGACCGCGCTTACGCCAAGCGCCCGGACCGTGCCCGCCATCGAGCTCGCTAGCGCCGAGTCGCGCGCCATGGCGGACGCCATCGCCGCCTTGGTGCGCCAAGGCAAATGGCGCACCTGAGTGCCCCATCGCCAACCCCGCAACCGCCACCCGACAACCGCATCCCAACCGCCATGACCACACGCGACAAAACCCGCCGCCTGCTGAGCCAGCTGCTGCCAGAAGCGCTGCTCCTGCTGCTCGCCCGCCTCGCCATCGCCGCCATCTTCTTCCTGTCCGGACGCACCAAGGTGCAAGGCCTGTTCACGCTCAAGGACTCGACCTACGACCTGTTCCAGTATGAATACGCCTTGCCCCTGATCCCGCCCGAGTTCGCGGCCCAGCTTGCCACGGGCGCCGAGCACCTGCTGCCGCTGCTGCTCGTGCTGGGCCTGTTCACCCGCCCGGCCGCGCTGGCGCTGCTCGGCATGACCGCCGTGATCCAGCTCTTCGTCTACCCGGCCGCCTGGCCCACGCACCTGAGCTGGGCCGCCTTGCTGCTGCCGCTGGTCGCGTCCGGCCCCGGCGCCTGGTCGCTGGACCGGGCAGTGCTTAACGGTAAGCTATTAAGGAGAACGTAAACTCGCACACCAACAGATTAGTGTAAGGTTATCCCTGTCTCGTCCGACAGAGCCATACGAGCCCCCTCATACCCGGAGTTGCCATGTTGATCAAACGTAGCCCGAACGGCATCGACCTGCCGTTCTCGTCAGAAATTACCCCCCGCGAAGTGTTCGAATCGCGCCGCAGCTTCATCAAGCAACTGGCGGTAGGCTCCATCGCCGGCGGCGCGCTGCTGGAAATGGCCTCGCGCGAAGCCTTTGCGCAAGGCGTTCCGGGCAAGCTGGGCGCCAAGCTGAACCCCGCCTATTCCGCGCTCGACAAACAGACCGCGTTCAAGGACGCCACCACCTACAACAATTTCTACGAGTTCGGCACCGGCAAGGACGACCCCGCGCACAACGCCCACACGCTCAAGCCGCGTCCCTGGACCGTAAGCATCGAAGGCGAAATCAAGAAGCCGCTCACGCTGGACCTGGACCAGCTGCTCAAGCTGGCGCCGCTGGAAGAGCGCGTCTACCGGCTGCGCTGCGTGGAAGGCTGGTCCATGGTGATCCCGTGGGTGGGCTACTCGCTGTCCGAACTGATCAAGAAGGTCGAACCGACCGGCAACGCCAAATACGTGGAATTCATCTCGCTGGCCGACAAGGGGCAAATGCCCGGCGTGGGCAGCCGCGTGCTGACCTGGCCCTACCGCGAAGGCCTGCGCATGGACGAAGCCATGCACCCGCTGGCGCTGCTCACCCTGGGCATGTACGGCGACGTGCTGCCCAACCAGAACGGCGCGCCGGTGCGCATCGTCACGCCGTGGAAATACGGCTTCAAGTCGGCCAAGTCCATCGTCAAGATCCGCTTTGTCAAAGACCAGCCGCGTACCGCCTGGAACGACGCCGCGCCGTCCGAATACGGCTTCTACTCCAATGTGAACCCGGAAGTGGACCACCCGCGCTGGTCGCAGGCCTCCGAGCGCCGCATCGGCGAAGACGGCTTCCTGGTGCGCAAGCGCAAAACGCTGATGTTCAACGGCTACAACGACGTCGCGCCGCTGTACGCCGGCATGGACCTGAAGAAGTTCTTCTGACATGGCCTTCAATCCCACCGCGAAGCAGGTGTCGGCGCTGAAGGCGGCGGTGTTCGTGCTGGCGCTGCTGCCGTTCTTCCAGTTGATCTGGCTCACGGCCAGCGGCCAGCTGGTCGAGCCGCTGCAATACATCACGCGCGCCACCGGCGACTGGACCTTGTACTTCCTGTGCATCACCCTGGCGGTGACGCCGCTGCGGCGGCTGACGAAATGGAACTGGCTGATCAAGCTGCGCCGCATGGTGGGGCTGTACGCCTTCTTCTACGGCCTGCTGCACTTCACCACCTTCCTGTGGTTCGACCATTTCTTCGACGTGCAGGAAATGCTCAAGGACGTGGTCAAGCGGCCCTTCATCACGGTCGGCTTCATCGCCTTCGTGCTGCTGATTCCGCTGGCAGTGACCAGCACCAACGGCATGGTGCGCCGCCTGGGCGGCAAGCGCTGGCAATGGCTGCACCGGCTGGTGTACGTGATCGCACCGCTGGGCATCCTGCACTTCTGGTGGATGAAAGCGGCCAAGCACGACTTCTCGCAGCCGATCCTGTTCGGCCTGATCGTGCTGGCGCTGCTGGGCGTGCGCGTGGTCTGGGCGCGCAGCAAGGCTGCGGCGGGTTACGCGCTCCCGCGCTAACCCGCCCTACGGACCGGACGTGCCATGCATGCCGTGCATGCCATGCGTATCACGCAGCCCACGTATGTCGCGCATGTTGCGCACGTTGCGCATGTTTGCGCATGTTGCGGATATTGCAAATTTTGCGTAGGGCGGGTTAGCGGGCATCGCCCGCGTAACCCGCCGCTGGCGGCATCACTTGACCAGCGACTCCAGCGCGAACAGGTCGGCCGGGTTTTCACGCTGGCGCACCAGGTGCACCTGGGTGCCGTCCACCATCACCTCGGCGGCGCGGCCGCGCGTGTTGTAGTTGGACGCCATCGTCATGCCGTAAGCGCCGGCCGTCTTCATCACCAGCAGGTCGCCCGGCGCGATCGCCAGTGCGCGGTCGCGCGCCAGCCAGTCGCCCGACTCGCAGATCGGGCCCACCACGTCGAAGGTCGCCATCGGCGCATCGCCCTGCAGCACCGGCTGCATGTCCATCCACGCCTGGTACAGCGCGGGGCGCGCCATGTCGTTCATGGCCGCGTCGACGATGCAAAAGTTCTTCTCCTCGCCGTGCTTGATGAACTCCACCTTGGTCAGCAGCACGCCCGTGTTGCCGACGATGGAGCGGCCCGGCTCGAAAATCACCTTGATCGGCTTGCCGCCGTGGCGCTCGGCGCGCCAGGCGTCCACGCGCGCGAACACGCGGCTCAGGTAGTCGCCCACCGCCACCGGTGCGCCGTCTTCCTCGTCGCCGTAATCGATGCCGATGCCGCCGCCCAGGTCCAGGTGGTGCAGGTGGATGCCTTCCGTGCCCAGCGCGTCGATCAGTTCAATCAGCTTGTCCAGCGCTTCCAGCAGCGGCGCGTCGTCCAGCAGCTGCGAGCCGATGTGGCAGTCGATGCCGGCCACGTCCAGGTGCGGCAGCTGGGCTGCGGCGCGGTAGGTGGCCAGGGCGTCGCTGAAGGCCACGCCGAACTTGCTGGCTTTCAGGCCGGTGGCGATGTAGGGATGGGTCTTGGGATCGACGTTCGGGTTCACGCGCAGCGACACGCGCGCCTTCTTGCCCATGCTGCCGGCCACCTCGTTCAGGCGGTGCAGTTCCGGGATCGACTCCACGTTGAAGCACAGGATGTCGTGCTGCAGCGCCAGGCGCATTTCTTCCACGCTCTTGCCCACGCCCGAGAAAATCACCTTGCGCGGGTCGCCGCCGGCCGCGATCACGCGCAGCAGCTCGCCGCCGGACACGATGTCGAAACCGGCGCCCTGGCGCGCCAGCAAGTCCAGGATGGCCAGGTTGGAATTGGCCTTCATGGCGTAGCAGACCAGCGCGTCGCGGCCCTGGCACGCATCGGCGTATGATGCGAAGTTATCGAGCAGCTGCGCTTTGGAATACACGTAGGCTGGCGTGCCGTACTGTTCGGCGATGGCGCTCAGCGGCACGCCCTCGGCGTGCAGCACGCCGTTCTGGTAAGAAAATTGCGACATGAAATGGCTTAGGATGGCTTAGTTAACGGGCGATTGTTGGGATGCGGGAGGAGTCGAAGGCACGGGGGCGGATGGCGGCGCCACGCCGGGTTTGCCTTGGGTATTGGCAGAGGCGGGTTTGGCAGGCTGTTTGGGTAAATACAGCGGGCCTTGCTGGCCGCAGCCGCCCAGCAGGGCGGCGGTGCAGGCCAGCGCAGTGAATTGCAGCGCTAATGTGGACTTCACGATTAAAATCACGGTTTGACTAGAGAGCTTGGAGTGTAGCATGACCGAAACAGAATTTTTGACCCTGGCCGACGCCACCCTGAACGCCATCGAGGCCGCGCTGGACCGGCTGAACGACCAGGACATGGTGGACGTCGAATGCAAGCGCAGCGGCAACGTGCTGGAAATCGAGTTCATCGACAACGGCTCCAAGGTCATCGTCAACAGCCAGGCGCCGATGCAGGAGCTGTGGGTGGCGGCCCGTTCCGGCGGCTTCCACTACAAGCGCATCGAAGGGCAGTGGATCAACACCCGCGACGGCTCCGAGCTGTTCGCCGCGCTCTCCGAGATCACCACCGCCCAGGGCGGCGCCCCCGTCGTCATCAGTCCGGCATAAGCAAAAATGCAAAAATGGGGTCAGGGTTAATTATTCGGGAAATATTTCCCGAATAATTAACCCTGACCCCATTTTTTTTTAGAACAGCTCGTTTTTCACGGCGTCCTTGGCTTTTTCTTCGGCCGGGGTGGCGCGGGTGGCGCCTTCCAGGCTGGTCACGCCCGTGCCCGGCGGGTTTTCGGCGTAGTAGTATTCACCGTCCACCACCATCATGCCTTCCGGCACGGCGCGCTCTTCGATCGGTACCGTCTTCAGCGCCTTGGCCATGTAGCCGATCCAGATCGGCAGCGCCAGGCCGCCGCCGGTTTCACGGTTGCCCAGGTTCTTGGGCTGGTCGTAGCCGATCCAGGCCACGCCCACCAGCTTGGACTGGTAGCCGGCGAACCAGGCGTCGATCGAGTCGTTGGTGGTGCCGGTCTTGCCGGCGATGTCCGGGCGCTTGAGCGACAGCGCCTTGGTGGCCGTGCCGAAGCGCACCACGTCTTTCATCATGCTGTCCATCAGGAAGGCGTTGCGCTCGTCGATCACGCGGTTGGCGTCCACCCCGGCGCGGTCCGGGTTGGCCTGCGACAGCACCTTGCCGTTGGCGTCCGTGACCTTCGAGATCAGGTAGGGCGAGACCTTGTAGCCGCCGTTGGCGAAAACCGCGTAGGCGCCGGCCATCTGCAGCGGCGTTACCGCGCCGGCGCCCAGCGCCAGGGTCAGGTAGGGCGGGTTCTTGTCGGCGTCGAAGCCGAAGCGGGTGGTGTATTCCTGGCCGTATTTGGCGCCGATGCGGTGCAAAATGCGGATCGAGATCATGTTCTTGGACTTGGTCAGACCGCGCCGCATGGTCATCGGGCCTTCGTACTTGCCGTCGTAGTTCTTCGGTTCCCAGGCCTGGCCGCCGGTCTGGCCGGCGTCGAAGGAGATCGGCGCGTCGTTGATCACGGTGGCCGGCGACAGGCCACGCTCCAGCGAGGCCGAGTAGATGAAGGGCTTGAACGAGGAGCCGGGCTGGCGCCAGGCTTGCGTGACGTGGTTGAACTTGTTGCGGTTGTAGTCGAAGCCGCCCACCATGGCCTTGATGGCGCCGTCCTCGGTGGAGGCGGCCACGAAGGCCGATTCGATCTCCGGCATCTGGGTGATTTCCCAGTCCTTTTCCTGGCGCATCACGCGGATCACGGCGCCGCGGCGGATGCGCTTGTTGGGCGCGGCCTTGTCCGACAGCCAGGACTTGCCCATTTCCAGCCCGGCGCCGGTGATGCTGATTTCCTCGCCGGTGGCGGTAACCGCCGTCACTTTCTGCGGCGTGGCGTTCAGCACCATGGCGGCCACGATGTCGTCGCTGTCCGGGTGGCCGGCCAGCTCGGATTCGATGGCGTCGTCCGCCTCTTCCTTGGCGGACGGGATGTTGATGTAGGCTTCCGGGCCGCGGTAGGCGTGGCGCTTTTCGTATTCCATCACGCCCCGGCGCAGCGCCAGGTAGGCCGCGTCCTGGTCGGCCTTGGTGATGGTGGTGAATACGTTCAGGCCGCGCGTGTAGGTGTCTTCCTTGAACTGTTCGTACACCAGCTGGCGCGCCATCTCGGCCACGTATTCGGCGTGCACGCCGAATTCGCTGCTGTCGGTCTTCACTTTCAGCGGCTCGGCCTTGGCGGCCTGGAATTGCGCGTCGCTGATGTAGCCCAGCTGCGCCATGCGCACCAGGATGTATTGCTGGCGGGTGCGCGCGCGCTTGGGATTGACCACCGGGTTGTAGGCCGACGGCGCTTTCGGCAAGCCCGCCAGCATGGCCGCCTCGGCCACGCTAATGTCTTTCAGATTCTTGCCGAAATAGATTTGTGCGGCCGAGGAGAATCCGTAGGCGCGCTGGCCCAGGTAGATCTGGTTCATATATACCTCGAGGATCTGGTCCTTGCTGAGGTTCTTCTCGATTTTCCACGCCAGCAGGATCTCGTAGATCTTGCGCTTGAAGGTCTGTTCGCTGGACAGGAAGAAGTTGCGCGCCACCTGCTGCGTGATGGTGGACGCGCCCTGGCGCGCGCCGCCGGTGGCGTTGTGCACGGCCGCGCGCAGGATGCCGGCGTAGTCGATGCCGCCGTGGTCGTAGAAGCGGTCGTCCTCGATGGCCAGCACGGCCTTTTTCATCACGTCGGGGATGTCCTTGATGTGCACGAGGTTGCGGCGCTCCTCGCCGAACTCGCCGATCAGTACATTGTCGGCCGAGAAGATGCGCAGCGGCATCTTGGGCCGGTAGTCGGTCAGGGAATCGAGCTCGGGCAGGTTGGGGTAGGCCATCGCCAGCCCGAACACGACCAGCAGCACCGCGACCATCGCCAGGCCCAGCAAGGAGGCCAGCACGGTCAGCAGAACTTTCTTGGAACGGGAAGGGGAGGCGTTACCGGGTTGGGCAGTGCTCATGCGCTTGGGTCTTTCACGATGGTTTCGCTATGGTTATCCGAGCCATTATAAGCGAGCACTGATAGCCGCGGCACGCGCGTAGCCTACCGGAAATCAGGAAATATTTACTCTGAGCAACAAAACAACTTAGTTGTTTTTGCGTTCACGCCAGAGGGAAAACGGGTCGCCGAAAGTGTGGCGAAACGCGCACAGACGGGCATTTGTGCACAGTAGAAATACCTTTACACTGGATTCACCTTATTGCTAGGATTTAATGTACCGCCTCACTTCTGTCTCCTAACCGCTGGTTTTCAAACGAGTTCCCTTATGCATTCAACCACAGGTGTTGCAATATGAACCTGGATCTCGGCAGCTTGTTCGGCGGCGGCAATCCGCCGCTGATCGGCGTGGACATCAGCACCTCCAGCGTGCGGGTGGTGGAACTGTCGCAGGCGGGCAGGGAGGGCTGGCGCCTGGAGCGCTATGCGGCCGAGCCGCTGCCGCGCGGCGCCGTGGTGGACGGCAATATCGAAAACATGGAGCAGGTGGTGGACGCGCTGCGCCGCGTGTGGAAAAAGAGCGGCACCCGCGCCAAGCTGGCCGCGCTGGGCATGCCGCCCGCCTCCGTCATCACCAAGAAGATCGTGCTGCCGGCCGGCATGGCCGAAGACCAGCTGGAAGTGCAGGTGGAATCCGAAGCGAGCCAGTACATTCCGTTCGCGCTGGACGAGGTCAGCCTGGACTTCGACGTGATCGGCCCGGCCCCCAACTCCCCCGAGGATATTGAAGTGATGCTGGCCGCCTCGCGCCGCGAAAAGGTGGAAGACCGCGTCGCCATCGCCGAGGCGTCCGGCCTGAAGGCCACCGTGATGGACGTGGAATCCTATGCCGCGCGCGCGGCGCTGGACCGCGTGCTGGTGCAGTTGCCCGAGGGCGGCGCCGGGCAGATCGTGGCGCTGTTCCAGATCGGCGCCCAGGTCACCCATATTTCAGTATTGCTGGACGGCGCCACCATCTACGAGCGCGAGGCGCCGTTCGGCGGCAATGCGCTGACCCAGGAAATCGTGCGCAGCTACGGCATGTCTTTCGACGAGGCCGAGTCGCGCAAGAAGTCCGGCGAGCTGCCGGACAACTATAGTGCCGAGATCCTCACCCCCTTCCTGGAAAGCGCCGCGCTGGAAGTGACGCGCGCCATCCAGTTCTTCTACACCTCCACCCCCTACACGCGGGTGGACCAGCTGTTCCTGGCCGGCGGCTGCGCCCTGATCCCCGGGCTGCTCGACATCGTGGCCAGCCGCAGCAAGATTTCCAGCGCCGTGATCTCGCCGTTCAAGGGCATGCAGCTGGGGCCGGGCGTGCGCGAGCAGGCGCTGCGCGCCGAAGCGCCGGCCTACCTGGTGGCCTGCGGCCTGGCCATGCGGAGGTTCGGCTGATGATCCATATCAATCTGCTGCCGCACCGCGAGGCCAAGCGCAGGCAAAAGAAGTCCGCTTTCTACGCGCTGCTGGTGCTGGGCGCGCTGGTCGGCGCGGCCATCGTGCTGGTGGTGGGCGGCTACAACGCGCGCGCCATCTCCATCCAGGAGCAGCGCAACAAGGTCATCAAGGATGCCATCGTGGTGCTGGACAAGAAAATCGCCGAGATCGCCACCCTGAAGCAGGAAATCCAGGCGCTGAAAGCGCGCCAGCAGGCCGTGGAGGATTTGCAGGGCGACCGCAACCAGCCGGTCTACCTGCTGGACGAACTGGTCAAGCAGACCCCGCCGGGCGTGTACCTGAAGGCCTTCAAGCAGGACGGCCAGAAGGTGACGCTGCTGGGCTACGCGCAGTCGCAGGAGCGCGTCTCGGAGCTGCTGCGCAATGTGGCCGGCGTTTCGCCCTGGCTGGAAAAGCCGGACCTGATTGAAGTGAAGTCCACCGGCCTGGGCCAGGGGCGGACCGCCAAGAAAGTAGTGGAATTCAACATGATCGTCAGTATCAAGCGCCCGCGCGACAAGGACAAGCCGGCCGATGGCAAACCAGACGGCAAGGGCGCCAAGCCCGGCGCCGTTGCAACGGCTGCGGCCGGAAGCTGAGGGCGGCCATGGCGATCGACCTGAAAGACGCAAGTGCCGCGCTGGCCGAGCAGTTCCGCGGGCTGAGCGGCCGCCATCCGGGCCAGTGGCCGCTGGCGCCGCGCATCCTGTGCGCGGTGGCCATGGTGGCGGCGGTGGCCGTGCTGGGCTATTTTGCCTACTGGAGCAGCCAGTTCGACACCCAGGAAGCGCTGGCGGCGGAAGAGCAGCGCCTGCGCGGCGAATACACCCTCAAGACCCAGCAGGCGGTCAACCTGGACGCGCTGCGCGCGCAGAAGCACCAGGTGGACCAGTACGTGGAGCGCCTGCAAAAGCAGCTGCCGAGCAAGGCCGAGATGGCCGCGCTGCTGTCGGACATCAACCAGGCCGGCCTCGGGCGCGGCCTGCAGTTCGAGCTGTTCAAGCCGGGCCAGGTGGTGGTGCGCGACTATTACGCCGAGCTGCCGATCGATATCAAGGTGACCGGCAACTACCATGACGTGGGCGCCTTCGCCAGCGACATGGCCAACCTGCCGCGCATCGTTACACTGAACAATATGGCGCTGACGGCCGGCAAGGACGGCAACCTGACCCTGGACGCGGTGGCCAAGACCTTCCGCTACCTGGACCCCGAGGAAGTGGCGGCGCAGCGCAAGGCCGCCGCCGACAAGAAAAAGGCGGCCAAAAAATGAGCATCCGCCATCTCATCGCCGCGCTGGCCGGCGCGCTGGTCCTGGCCGGCTGCGGCGACAGCAACGTGCAGGAAGTGCGCGACTGGATGAAGCAGGTCGACAGCTCGGCCCAGGTCGCCGTGACGCCGATCAGCGAACCCAAGACCTTCATTCCCTTCGCCTACGCGGCGCAGCAGGAAATCGACCCCTTCAGCCCCAACAAGCTGCTGGCCGAGCTGGCGCGGCTGGACCGCAAGCCGGGCGGCGGGCTCAAGCCGGACATGGACCGGCGCAAGGAATTCCTCGAAACCTTCCCGCTCGACACCGTCAAGATGGTGGGCACGCTGGAAAAGAGCAGGGTGATGTACGCCCTGCTGCAAGTGGATAAATCGGTGTACCAGGTGCGCGCCGGCCAGCACGTGGGCCAGAACTTCGGCCTCATCACCGGCATCACCGAGGATGCCGTGAACGTCAAGGAAATCGTCCAGGACGCCACCGGCGACTGGGTTGAGCGCATGTCGAAGCTGGAACTGCAGGAAAGCAAGGAGAACCACAAATGAAGCCCCTTAACACTGCCGCGTTCCAACGGCGCACTGCCGCGTTCCGCCAGCGGATGCCGGCCCCCGCGCTGGCTGCGCTGATGGCGATGGTCCCGCTGCTGGCGCTGTGCTGCGCCTTGCTGGCGCCGTCCCGCGCGCTGGCCCAGCCGGGCAACGCCATCGAGTCCATCACCACCAACCAGCAGGGCGCCAACGTGATCGTCAAGATCGCACTGAAGAATGCGCCGGAAAAATTGCCGATCGGCTTTGCCATCACCAGCCCGCCGCGCATCGCGCTCGACTTCGGCGCCACCGTCAACGCCACCGGCAAGACCACCCAGGACATCAACCAGGGCGAGCTGCGCAGCGTAAACGTGGTGCAGGCCGGCGAACGCTCGCGCCTGGTGTTCAACCTGAAGCGCAGCCTGAACTACGCTACCGCCATCGACGGCAACGCCGTCATCCTCACCATCGACGGTTCCGGCGGCCTGGCCACGGCGGTCGATGCCAAGGGCTTGCCGGTCAAGCCGGCCGCGCCGGCGCAGGCCGCGCTGCCGCCCGGCAAGCAGCAGCTGCGCGACCTGGACTTCCGCCGCGGCGCCAACGGCGAAGGCCGCGTGGTGGTGGACTTGCCCAACAGCCAGGTGGCGGTCGACGTGCGGCCCACCGCCGCCGGCCTGGTGATCGATTTCCTCAAGACCGGCCTGCCCGAATCGCTGCGCCGCCGCCTGGACGTGACCGACTTCGGCACGCCGGTGTCGCAGATCACCACCGTGCCGCAGGGCGACAACGTGCGCATGACCATCGACGCCAAGGGCCTGTGGGAACAGAGCGTGTACCAGAGCGACACCCAGCTGGTGGTGGACGTCAAGCCCATCAAGGAAGACCCCAACAAGCTGACCCAGGGCACCCAGGGCTACCGCGGCGAGAAGCTGTCGTTCAACTTCCAGAACGTGGAAGTGCGCGCCGCGCTGCAGGCGATTGCCGACATCTCCGGCCTGAACATCATCACCAGCGACAGCGTGGCCGGCAACCTGACCCTGCGCCTGAAGGAAGTGCCGTGGGACCAGGCGCTGGACGTGGTGCTGCAGGCCAAGGGCCTGGACATGCGCAAGAACGGTTCGGTGCTGTGGATCGCCCCCAAGGAAGAATTGCTGACCAAGGAAAAGCTGGAGCTGGAGCAGCGCGCCCAGATCGCCGACCTGGAGCCGCTGAAATCGGAAATCTTCCAGCTCAATTACCAGAAGGCGGAATCGTTCAAGACCGTGTTCGGCCTGGACAGCGGGGCCGACGCCAAGAACCGCGTGCTGTCGCGGCGCGGCAGCGCCATCATCGAGCCGCGCACCAACCAGCTGTTCGTCACCGACATCGCCTCCAAGCTGGACGATATCCGCAAGCTGATCGCCAAGACCGACATCGCCTCCAAGCAGGTGCTGATCGAAGCCCGCATTGTCGAAGCCAGCGATTCCTTCACCCGCAACCTGGGCGCCAAGCTGGGCTTTGCCGACATGCGCACCATCCGCGGCGGCGACTCGGGCTACCAGCTGGGCGGCGGCAACACCCGCATCGGCATCGGCGGCAACCTGACCGGCGTGGGCCAGACCACCGGCCAGGTCAGCATCGCCAACGCCAACGACAGCTTCAACAATACCCAGTTCGTCAACCTGCCGGCCGCGCCCATCAACGGCGCCGCCGCCGGCAGCCTGGCCATCAGCCTGTTCTCCTCGGCTGCCAACCGCTTCCTGAACCTGGAGCTGTCGGCGCTGGAGGCCGATGGCACCGGCAAGATCGTGTCCAGCCCGCGCGTGGTGACAGCCGACAAGGCGGTGGCCATCATCGAGCAGGGCCTGGAGCTGCCTTACCAGGTGGCCACCAGCAGCGGCGCCACCTCCATCGTGTTCCGCAAGGCCAACCTGCGCCTGGAAGTGACGCCGCAGATCACGCCGGACGGCAACGTGGTGATCGACGTGGACGTGAACAAGGACAGCGTGGGCCAGGAAACCCGGGCCGGCTTCGCCATCGACACCAAGCACGTGAAGACCCAGGTGATGGTCGACAACGGCGGCACGGTGGTGCTGGGCGGTATCTACCAGCAGATCGAGCGCAACACCGTGAGCAAGGTGCCGCTGCTGGGCGACGTGCCGGTGCTGGGCTATCTGTTCCGCACCGATTCGCGCACCAACGACAAGACGGAATTGCTGGTCTTTATCACGCCGAAGATTGTCGCCGAGCGGCTCTCGGCCCGATAATGTTGCCATTGAGGTTATCTATGTTTACAACGGAAAGCAGCATGATGAAAAAAATGAAACAATGGCTGGCCTTATCGCTGTGCGCCGGCCTGCTGGCCGCCTGCGGCGGCGGCGGCGGCAACCCCGGCAGCACCAACGGCGGCACCGGCACCACGCCGGGCAGCACTGCCAAGGTGACCAGCGTGGTGCTGGTGTCGAGCGCCGACACCATCGCCTCCTCCGGCGCGGACGGTACCGAAGTCACGCTGACCGTGGTGGTCAAGGACGCCAACAACAACGTCATGGCCGACCAGACCGTTGATTTCAAGGCCAGCTCGGGCGCCATCGCGGCCGCCACCCGCACCACCGACGCCAGCGGCACCGTGACCGCCAAGCTGAACACCAAGGGCGATAGCGCGCTGCGCACCATCACCATCACCGCCACCGCCGGCGGCGTCACCTCGGCCGAAAAGAAGATCCAGGTCGTGGCGGGCACGCCGGTGCAGGCGCCGTCCATGTCGCTGGCCTTGCTCAGCAGCAGCGGCGCGGCCAGCAATTCGCTCTCCAGCGTTGCCCCGCTGACCGCGCGCGCCACCGTGCGCGACAAGGACGGCAAGCCGGTGCCGAATGCGCTGGTGACCTTCGTGGCCAGCAGCTCGCTGGTGGCGTTCTCGCCGTCGGCCGGCACCACCCTGACCGACGCCAACGGCGTGGCCGACGCCACCATGCGTCCGGCCAGCCTGGTCGCCAGCGGCGCCGGCACCGTCACCGTCTCCTCCAGCGTGGATGGCGCGGCCGTGTCGGCTGCCGCCAACTTCACGGTGGGCGCCACCGACGTGGCGCTGAGCGCGCTGCGCCTGTCGCCGGGCAGCATCGGCGCCTACGGTTCCACCGTGATCTCGGTCGACGTGCTGGCCGGTGCGGTCAAGTACACCGAGCAGCAGATGAATATTTCCTTCAGCTCGGCCTGCGTCACCGCCGGCAAGGCCACGCTGGCCTCCAGCGCACCGACCAGCAACGGCACCGCGCAGGTGGTGTTCCGCGACCAGGGCTGCGGCAACAACGACGTGATCACCGCCACCCTCAACAGCGGCTCGTCGACCCCGAAATCGGTCACCGCCAACCTGGCCATCGCCAGCCCGGCCGCCGCCTCGATCCAGTTCGTCGGCGCCACCCCGGTCAACCAGTCCATCGTCATCAAGGGCAAGGGCGGCTTCGGCCGTACCGAGACCGCCACGCTGACCTTCCGCGTGGTGGACATCTTCGGCAAGCCGCTGGCGGCCCAGCTGGTCAACTTCACCACCGCCTCGCCGGACGTGACCATCAACAAGACCAGCGACAGCACCGACGCCAACGGCGACGTCATCATGACCGTCAACTCCGGCACCAAGGCCACCTCGTTCCGCGTGCAGGCCACCCTGGCCAGCAATCCCAGCGTGTCGACCCTGTCCGATTCCATCGTCGTCACCACCGGCGCGGCGGTGCAGCAAGCGTTCTCGCTGAGCGTGGGCAGCCCGAACGTGGAAGGCTGGACCTTCGACAGCGGCCCGGTTACGCCGGCCACCAGCGTCAGCATCATGGTGGCGGACGGCTTCGGCAATCCGGTGCCGGACGGCTTGCCGGTGGTGTTCCAGAGCAACCTGGCCTCGGTGGGCTCGTCCAGCAAGGGCGCCTGCAACACCGTCAACGGCGGCTGCTCGGTGGACTTCCGCACCCAGAACCCGCGCACGGCCCCGGCCAACACGCCCGCCACGCCGTGCAATACCGGCAGCGCCGCCGGCGTGAGCAACGACAGTACCCGCACCGGCCTGGCCTCGATCTGCGCCAGCACCACCGACGGCGTGACCACCTTGTTCTCGAAGATAGGCATCTTCCTGAGCGGCAGCTTCGCCGACAATGTGTGGTTCGCCGACACCGCCAGCCCGACGCCGGTCCGCCTGACCGGCGCCGAATACGACCTGGGCACCGTGGGCGCCAACGATTCGCGCGTGTTCACGCTGCAGATCAACGACATCAACAACAACCCCATGCCGGCCGGCACCCGGGTGGACATTTCCAACCCGGTCAACGCGGCCGCCACGGGTGTGTCGCCCAGCACGGTGCAAAACGTGTTCGCCCACATCGCCAGCGGCGATGCCAGCAGCGGCACCGGCATCGACAACAACAGCATCCGCCAGGGCTCCTTCCACACGGTGACGGTGGGCAGCGTGCAGCCCAAACCTTGCCTGACGGCACTAAATGCAACTTTCAACGTGACTATCACCACGCCACGCAACAATGTGACCAGTTATCCGTTTAAACTGCGGTTCAGCTGCCCGTAAGGAGGCGGCTGCGGCACCGGCCCCGGCCGGTGCCCGCTTAACCGAACATTGGATCATAGTGGCTGATACTTACGGCAGTAATATATTTCTGGTCGGACTGATGGGGGCGGGAAAGACCACCATAGGCCGCATCCTTGCCCGCAAACTGGGCCTGACCTTCGTCGACTCGGACCACGAGATCGAGGCCCGCACCGGCGCCTCCATTCCGTGGATCTTCGAGATCGAGGGGGAAGCGAGCTTCCGCCGCCGGGAAGCCGACGTGATCCGCGAGCTGACCGCCCAGCAGGGCCTGGTGCTGGCCACCGGCGGCGGCGCCATCCTCAACCCGGACAGCCGCGCCCTGCTGCGCGAGCGCGGCACCGTGATCTACCTGCGCGCCAGCATCAACAGCATCCTGGCCCGCACCGCACACGACAAGAACCGCCCCCTGCTGCAGACGGCCGACCCGCGCAAAAAGCTGGAGGAACTGCTGGCCCAGCGCGAGCCGCTGTACGAGGAAATGGCCCACATCATCGTCGATACCGGCCGACCTAACGTACAATCGATGGTTCACTCAATTCTGAACCAGCTGGACGCGCTGGCTTGCCAGGCTGCGCCCAACTGTGTCACCACGGCACAATCATCGATGAACGAACAAACCACCATCCTCCTGAACGTCGAGCTGGGCGAGCGCAGCTACCCCATCTCCATCGGACCGTCGCTGCTGGCGGACGGCGCACTGCTGGCGCGCCATGTCACCGGCAGCAAGGTCGCCATCGTCACCAACACCACCGTCGCGCCGCTCTACCTGGACACCGTGCGCAGCGCGCTGCAGGCGCATGGCAAGGACATCATCGAGATCATCCTGCCGGACGGCGAAGAGTACAAGACCTGGAACAGCCTGATGACGGTGTTCGACACCCTGCTGGCGGCCAAGGCCGACCGCAAGACCACGCTGCTGGCGCTGGGCGGCGGCGTGATCGGCGACCTGACCGGCTACGCGGCCGCCAGCTATATGCGCGGCGTGGACTTCATCCAGGTGCCGACCACCTTGCTGAGCCAGGTCGATTCCTCGGTGGGCGGCAAGACCGGCATCAATCACCCGCTGGGCAAGAACATGATAGGCGCGTTCTACCAGCCGCGCGTGGTGATCGCCGACACCTCCACCCTGGAAACCCTGCCGGACCGCGAACTGTCGGCCGGCCTGGCCGAGGTGATCAAGCACGGCGCCATCATCGACGCGGAATTCTTCGACTGGATCGAAGCCAACATCGGCCTGCTGGTGGCGCGCGACAAGGGCGCGCTGGCCTACGCCATCGCGCGTTCCTGCGAAATCAAGGCCGACGTGGTGCGCCAGGACGAGCGCGAGGGCGGGCTGCGCGCCATTCTCAATTTCGGCCACACCTTCGGCCACGCCATTGAAAACGGCCTGGGCTACGGCAACTGGTTGCATGGCGAAGCGGTCGGCTGCGGCATGGTGATGGCGGCCGACCTGTCGCGCCGCATGGGCCTGGTCGACAAGGACACCGTGCAGCGCGTGCGCGCGCTGGTGGCCGCCGCCGGCCTGCCCACCGTGGCGCCGGACCTCGGCACCGCGCGCTGGCTGGAGCTGATGGAGGTGGACAAGAAGAACGAAGGCGGCGCCATCAAGTTCATCCTGCTGAAACCGCTGGGCAGCCCCAGCATCACCAACGCGCCGCAGGAACTGCTGCTGGAAACCCTGGCCGCCTGCGTACAGACGCAATGATGAGCAGCGAAGCCCACCTCGCCCCCTACGCCGTGCATTCGGACCAGGGCGTGGGGCGCCGCTACCCGGAAACCCCGCACGCCTCGCGCAGCCAGTACCAGCGCGACCGCGACCGCATCATTCACTCCACCGCCTTCCGGCGGCTGGAGTACAAGACCCAGGTCTTCCTCAACCACGAGGGCGACCTGTTCCGCACCCGCCTCACGCACAGCCTGGAAGTGGCGCAAGTGGGCCGCTCGCTCGCGCGCAACCTGCGCCTGAACGAGGACCTGGTGGAAGCGGTGGCGCTGGCGCACGACCTGGGCCACACGCCCTTCGGCCACGTGGGCCAGGACGTGCTGAACGAGTGCATGCAGGAGCACGGCGGCTTCGAGCACAACCTGCAAAGCCTGCGCGTGGTGGACACGCTGGAGGAGCAGTACGGCGCCTTCGACGGCCTGAACCTGATGTTCGAAACCCGCGAGGGCATCCTCAAGCACTGCTCGCTGGCCAACGCCCGGCTGCTGGGGCCGGTGGCGCAGCGCTTCATCGACCGCACCCAGCCTTCGCTGGAGGCGCAGCTGACCAACCTGGCCGACGAGATCGCCTACAACAGCCACGACATCGACGACGGCCTGCGCTCCGGCCTCATCACGATAGAACAGCTGGAGCAGGTGGATTTCTTCGCCCGCCTGTGGCATGACGTGCAGCGCGCGCATCCCGGCCTGAGCGGCCGGCGCGCCATCTATGAAACCCTGCGCCGCCTGATCACCGCGCTGGCCGACGACCTGCTGGCCACCTCCGGCCAGCTGCTGCTGGACGCCGCGCCGAAAAGCCTGGACGACGTGCGCCGGGCGCCGCCGCTGATCCGTTTCTCGGACCAGATGCGCAAGGACGCCACCGAGCTCAAGCGCTTCCTGCGCGCCAACCTGTACCGGCACTACAAGGTCAACCGCATGCGCGTGAAAGCCAGCCGCATCCTGCGCGAGCTGTTCGACGCCTTCATGGCCGACCCGGTGCTATTACCGCCCGACTACGTGGACGCCTCCGGCGACGCCACTGCGCAGGCGCGCAAAATCGCCGACTACATCGCCGGCATGACCGACCGCTACGCCATCCGCGAACACCGCCGCCTGTTCTCGCTCGAAGAACTGTAGGATCATCTGATCCGCATCAAGCCCCGTGCGCGGTCCGCTTGATAATCGTCCTTGCGCAGCGCATTATGAACAGGCGGAGGTGCGCCATGGACGAAGAAACCAAAGAGCGGTTCAATTCTGTAGATCGGCGGCTAGGTGCCTTGGAGGGTTTGGAGCCGCGGCTGCGCGTCGTTGAGCAGCACGTGGCAACCATCCTTTCCAACTATGCCACCAAAGCCGATGTGCTCGCGGTGCGGGAAGACATTGCCAAGCTGGAGGCGGCCATGCTGAGGTGGTTTCTCGCCACCACCATCAGCATCGCCACCGTGGCATTCAGCCTTGGCAAGCTGTTTGGCTAGAACATGCGCGCCTGGGCGGCTGCGCTGTCGCCCAGCAATTCCAGCAGCAGCTTCTTGATCGGCGCCGGCAGGGCGGCGTCGGCCACGCGGGAGGCGTCCAGCCAGACGTGACGGCCACCGGCGGCGAAGGGGACCCGCTTCGCCAGCGTCACCAGCAGCGGCGCGATGTGCAGCTTGTAGTGCGTGAACACATGCGTCACCGTCATCAGCCGCTCGTGCGATTCCATCTCCCCGAACATAGTCACCGCAGCCAGCAGCGCCGCCTCGTCCGCCGGCGGAATGTCGTCGTCCCCGGCCAGCGTGTGGCCGTCCAGCTCGGGCAGCGACAGCAGTCCGCCCCAGATCCCCGTGGCGGGCCGCTGCTCCAGCAGCACCTGGCCCCGGTCGATAAGCACCAGCATGGTGGCGTGCTTTTCCGGCGTGGCCTTCTTCGGCTTGCGCACCGGCAGCTCCTTGGTGCGGCCGGTGGCGAAGGCCACGCAGCGCGGCTGCATCGGGCAGCGGCCGCAGTCCGGGCTGCTGCGCGTGCACAGCGTGGCGCCCATGTCCATCAAGCCCTGCGTGTACGACTCGATGCCTTGCTCGGGCAGCAGCGCCTCGGCGCGCAGCCACATGGCCTGCTCCACCTTCTTTTCGCCCGGATAAGCGTCGATGCCGAACACGCGCGCGAACACGCGCTTGACGTTGCCATCCATGATGGCCGCGCGCGCGCCGCTGGAAAACGCGGCGATGGCGGCTGCCGTGGAGCGGCCGATGCCGGGCAGCTCGGCCAGCAGCGCCGGGTCGGACGGGAACACGCCGCCGTACTCGGCTACCACGCGCTGCGCGCACTTGTGCAGGTTGCGCGCGCGGGTGTAGTAGCCCAGGCCGCTCCACTGCGCCATCACGTCCTCCACCGGCGCCTCGGCCAGCGAACGCAGGGTGGGGAAGCGCTCCAGGAAGCGCGCGTAATAGCCCAGCACGGCCGATACCTGGGTCTGCTGCAGCATGATCTCGGACAGCCACACCAGGTAGGCGTCGCGCGTGTTCTGCCACGGCAGCGTGTGGCGGCCGTGCTGGTGTTGCCAGGCGATCAGGTCGGCGGAAAAGGTGGGATCGGTGTAATCCGCCGGGCTTTCAGGCGTGAGCGGATGGGTCAAACGTTTCATTCTGTTCCTTGTGTTGCGGCGGTGGTTGGCGGGTTACGGTGTGCCGCCTGACCCGCCCTACGGATGCACAGGCCCGTAGGGCGGGTCAGGAGCGCAGCGACGTAACCCGCCGTTACGCGGCGGCGTCGAGCGCCACGAACTCCGCGTGAATGGCGATGCTGATATTGCCCGAAAGCTCGGTGAGCCGCGCCTTGAGCTGTTCCAGTTCTCCCTGGCTGCGCTCGAAGGCTTCGATCTTCTGCTCCAGGCTGTCGGTCGCATCATGGATGCGCTGGATCGACGCCAGGCGGTGCTTGAGCTGGTCCTTGTGCTGGCGGATCTGCGCCTCCAGCGGCGCCATGATCACCTTCAGCCACGCTTCCGCGTCCGCATTGGCCGCCTTGAAGCAGCGCTTCACCGCCGACGCGATGGAGTCGAAGAAGCGCTCCATCAGCACCACGCGGCTGGTCATGAGCAAGGTCACGGTGCCGAACTGCGCATCATAAACGTCCTCGATATCGGCAATCTCGTCGCGGTAGCGGTCCAGCGAAAACGCCATCGGCGGCGCCAGCGTGAGCCCATGCTCGCTGGAGAACTTGCGGTACATTACCTCCATCATCTCGCGGATCTCGGTGGTCTTGTGCTCCGCGGCCTGCAAGTCGCGCTTGATGTTGTCGAAGAAGACCTTCACCGCCTCCCGCATGCCGGTGGAAAAGCGGCTGCGGTCCATGGCGGCGCGCACGCCCAGCACATGGTCACGCAGGATGTCCATGCCCAGGCTGGTGTACAGCTCGGTGGACAGGCGGGTGAACACCGCGCGCGTGGCCTGCAGCTTGAACAGGCTGCTGTCGAATTCCTTCTTCTCCACGTCGATGCGGCGCATCATGTGGGCCACCACGCTCTGGTTCTTGCCGCGCAGGCTTTTCAGCTCGTGCAGCTGCTCCATGATGCCGCGCAAGCGCGCCGCCACCAGCGCCTGCTGCGCACCGCTCAGCGTGCCCAGTTCGTGCGCCAGCTGCTTGCGCACGATCTCCTTCTTGGCCGGGATCAGCTCGTTGAACAGCGCCTTTTCCAGCAGGCCCAGGCGGCTCTTTTCCAGCAGCGCCGCATCGCTGTTGATCTTGCCCACCAGCGCCTTCTGCGCCGACACGGGAAACACCTGGCGCGGCTCCAGGGCCAGCATGTGCGCCGCATGCTCCTGCTGGCGCGCGATCTCGGCGTTCACCTCGGCGTCGCTGCGCAGCTCGTCCCACATGCTGTCGATCTTGTTGAGCACCACCAGGCGGCCCGCGCCGTTGCCGATGTGCTTGCGCCACACCTCGATGTCGCTCTTGGTCACGCCGGTGTCGGCCGCCAGGATGAACAGCACCGCGTGCGCGTGCGGGATCAGGTTCAGGGTCAGCTCCGGCTCGGTGCCGATGGCGTTCAGGCCCGGCGTGTCCAGGATCACCAGGCCCTGTTTGAGCAGCGGGTGCGGAAAGTTGATGATGGCGTGGCGCCACAGCGAAATTTCCACCAGGCCGTCGTCGTCCAGCGTCACCGGCATGTCCGGGTCGTCCTCGTCGTACAGGCCGTAGCGCTTGGCTTCCTCCACGCTCACGTGGCGCGTCAGGCTCACCTGGCGGAACACCTCGTGCATGGCGGCGGGGGCGTCCAGGTCCAGCGGCAGCATGGTCCAGGCCGATGCGTTGTCGCGGTAGTCGCTGGTGGACAGGTTCTCGGCCCGCGTTTCAATCGGCAGCAGGCGGATGCAGGCCGGCCAGGCCGGGTCGTACAGCAGTTCGGTGGGGCACATGGTGGTGCGGCCGGCCGCCGAGGGCAGGATGCGCTGGCCGTAATCGGCAAAGAAGATGGAGTTGATCAGTTCGGATTTGCCGCGCGAGAATTCGGCCACGAAGGCCACCGACAGCTTGTCGTCGGCCAGCCGCGCCAGGGTGCGTGCCACGCGCTGCTCGGTGGCCGCGTCGGCCAGCTCCACGCCGTGCAGCCACGCCTGGTACTGCTGCAGCGCCACCACCACGCCCTGGCGCCACGCACTGTACTGTTCAAGATCCCTGACCATGCTTCCCTCTTATTTCTGGCACTGCACACAATAGAAGGTGGAACGCTGTCCCTGCTTGACCTGGCGCACCGGGGTGCCGCACACGCGGCAAGGCATGCCGCTACGATCATAGACGAAATAGCTCTGCTGGAAGTAACCGGACTGGCCATTGACGCTGATAAAGTCGCGCAGCGTGCTGCCGCCCTGGACAATGGCCTCGGCCAGCACATCGCGGATGGCTTGCGCCAGCTTCTGGTAGCGCGCCAGGCTGATGCGGCGGGCCGGCGTCTTCGGATTGATGCCGGCGCGGAACAGGCTCTCCGAGCAGTAGATATTGCCTACGCCTACCACGATATCGCCCGCCAGCAGCACCTGCTTGACCGCGGCGCCGCGCGTGCGCGTCATGCGGTGCAGCAGCTCGCCCGTGAAGGCCGCTTCCAGCGGCTCCACGCCCAGGCCGCGCAGCAGCAGGTGTTCTTCCAGCGCGCCGTCCGCCCTGGCGTGCCACAGCACGGCGCCAAAGCGGCGCGGATCGGTCATGCGCAGCACCTGCGCGGCCTGTCCGGCCGCGTCCGCGTCCACCACGAGATCGAAATGGTCGTGCTTTTGCGGCGGAACGTCCGTCGGCAGCACGCGCAAATGGCCGGACATGCCGAGGTGGATGATCAGCGTGCCGTGCTCGAACTGCAGCAGCAGGTATTTGCCGCGCCGCCCGGTGGCCGCCACCTTGCGTCCCGCCAGCGCCTCTTCCAGGCCGGCCGGGAAGGGCCAGCGCAGCCCGCTGCGCCGCAGCACCACGCCGCGCACGGTGCGGCCTTCGATATGGGGCGCCACCCCGCGCCGGGTGACTTCGACTTCTGGCAATTCTGGCATGAATACTCTTAAATAAACTTCGTTACACCTGCAAACGGACGATGGCGGTGGCTTGGCGTAAAATCAGGGCTAGTTTCCGACCATCAGGACTATCCTTTGAAAAACGCACTCGTCATTGTAACCCTCTCCGCAGTGCTTTCCGCTTGCTCCGTTGTGCCGCAAAAACAGGCAGACGCGCCCGGCCAGCCCGCGCCGCCGGCGCCAGCCCAGGACACCCCGGCGGTGCAGGCGGTGGCTGCGGCGGCAGCCGTGCAAGCGACCGAGCCGCTGCCCAGCGTGGAGCTGACCAGCGACCTGTTCTACAAGCTCACCAAGGCGGAGCTGGACTTCAAGCGCGGCCAATGGCAGAGCGCCTATGTGACCATGATGGTGCTGGCCCAGCAGACGCGCGACCCGCGCTTAGCCCAGCGTTCGGCGGAAATGGCGCTGGCGGCCAAGCAGGGCGGCGAAGCCATGGCGGCCATCCGCCTGTGGCGCGAGCTGGCGCCGGAATCGGACGAGGCGGCGCAGTATTTCCTCGGCTTCTCGGTGCTGGGCGACGACCTGAGCGAAGCGGAGCAGGTGTTCGCGCAGCGCCTGAAGGCCGCGCCGGCCAATTCGCGCGGCCTGGCCATGTTCCAGATGC
Organism: Massilia sp. Root418; assembly: GCF_001425265.1. Taxonomy (GTDB): domain Bacteria; phylum Pseudomonadota; class Gammaproteobacteria; order Burkholderiales; family Burkholderiaceae_D; genus Rugamonas. The sequence goes on along the minus strand of NZ_LMEC01000025.1, from coordinate 303,123 downwards.
AGCAGTTCCTGCTGCGCGCCAAGGACAAGGCCGCCGCCTTTGCGCTGATGGAGCGCGTGCTGGCGCCGTACGGCCAATCGCTGGAGTCCCATCTGGTGCTGGCCCAGGGCGCCCACGCCAACGGCGACGCCGAACGCGCCGCCAGGGAAGCGCAGCAGGCCATGCGCATCAAACCCGATTCCGAGCTGGCCCTGCTGACCATGGCGCAAGTGACGCCGGACGCGGACGCCGTGACCAAGATGGTGAACGCCTTCCTGGCCAAATACCCCAATTCGCGCGAAGTGCGCTCGGCCTACGCGCGCATGCTGGTGGAGCAGAAGCAGTACGACCGGGCGCGCGAGCAGTTCCAGCTCCTGCTCAAGAGCCAGCCCGACAACCCCGCCACCTTGTACGCGCTGGGCATCATGTCCATGCAGGGCAACGACGTGGCCGCCGCGGAGGGCTATTTCAAGCATTTCGTGGAAGTGGTGGACAAGGAGGGCGGCGACGAGCGCGACCCGACCAAGGCCCTGCTGATCCTGTCCCAGATCGCCGAGGAGCGCGGCGACTACGCCGCCGCCCAGGCCTGGCTGGAACAGATCGACAGCGGCGAGCCGCGCCTGCTGCTGACCGTGAAGCTCAAGCGCGCCCAGCTGGCCGCCCGCATGGGCGACCTGGACGGCGGCCGCAAGCAGCTGGCCGACATCAAGAGCGAGGATCCGGCCGAACTGGCCCAGGTGGCGCAGACCGACGCCCAGCTGCTGCGCGACGCGGGCCGCGGCAACGATGCCTACGCCGTGCTGGAAGACGGCGTGCTGCGCTATCCGAACAGCCCGGACCTGCTGTACGACTTCGCCCTGGCGGCCGAGAAGCTGGGCAAGACGGAGCTGATGGAAACCAGCTTGCGCAAGGTGATGGAGATCGCGCCGGACAACCACCACGCCTACAACGCGCTGGGCTACTCGCTGGCCGACCGCAACCAGCGCCTGGACGAAGCCTACACCTTGGTGGAGAAGGCCCTGCAAATGGCGCCCAACGATCCCTTCATCATGGACAGCATGGGCTGGGTGCAGTACCGCCAGGGCCGCCTGAAGGAAGCCGAGGCGACACTGCGCCAAGCCTACACCCTGCGCAACGATCCCGAGATCGCCGTGCACCTGGGCGAAGTGCTGTGGGCGCAGGGCGACCAGGGCGGCGCGCAAAAACTGTGGCGCGAGGCGCGCGCCAAGGACCCGCAGAACGACGCGCTGAAAAGCACGTTGGCGCGCCTGAATACGAGCCTGTGATGCGCAGCGCATCCATAGCCATGATGATGAGCGCGGCCGGCCTGAGCCTGCTGCTGGGCGGCTGCGCCAGCCTGGGCGGGGCGCCGCGCGGCGCCGCGGCCACCGTGCCGCCGGCCCCCGGCGCGGCCGTCGCGCCCTACCGCGACACGCTGGAACTGGCCGGCAAGCTGTCCGTCACCTACAGCCGGGACGGCAAGCAGGATGCCAGCCATGTGCGCTTCACCTGGGAACAGAGCCCGGACCGCACCGACGTCGCCATTACCGCCCCGCCGCTGTACCAGACCGTGGCCACCATCAGCGTGACGCCGCAGGAAGCGGTGCTCACCGAGAGCGGCAAGCCGCCGCGCCGCGCGCCCGACATCGGCGCGCTGAGCGCGCAAACGCTGGGCTGGACTTTGCCGGTGGCCGGCCTGCGCGAATGGCTGCAGGGCTACGCCACCACGGCCGGCGGCCGGCGCTTCGTAGCCACCCCGGCCGCCAACACCGTCACCACCGCCGACGGCTGGCGCATCACCTATGTGACCTGGCAGGACGGCGCCCCCGGCGCGCCGCCGCGGCCCAAGCGCATCGACGCCGAGCACGGCGCGGTCGGCCAGCTGGACGAGATGGCCATCCGCATTGTCCTCGACGCACCCCAATAGCCATCACCGCAAGCGACCTTAGCGCATGACCGAACTGAATAACCTGCCGGCCCCGGCCAAACTGAATCTGTTTTTGCACGTGAACGGGCGCCGTGCCGACGGCTACCACCTGCTGCAGACCGCCTTCCAGCTGATCGACCGCAGCGACGTGCTGCACATCCGCGTGCGCGCGGACGGCCAGCTGCGCCGCACCAACGATATTCCCGGCGTGCCGGAGCAGCAGGACCTGGTGATCCGCGCGGCCAGGCTGCTGCAGGCCGAAGCGCAGCGCCGCAGCGGCGTGCTGCACGGCGCCGATATCACGGTGGAGAAGGTGCTGCCCATGGGCGGCGGCCTGGGCGGCGGCTCGTCCGACGCGGCCACCACGCTGATGGCGCTGAACGCGCTGTGGAACGCCGGCTTGAGCCAGGTGGAGCTGATGGCGCTGGGCCTGCCGCTGGGCGCGGACATCCCGTTCTTTATCTACGGCCAGACTGCCTTTGCCGAAGGCGTGGGCGAAGCGCTGCAGCCGCTGGAGGCGCCGGACTGTTGGTATGTTGTTATCGAGCCCGGCGTGGGGGTGCCCACGGCGGAAATATTTTGCTCGGAGTATTTGACAAGGAACACCGAGCCTATCATAATAACGGACTTTTCCAGCCACTACGAAAATCGAAAAGATTTGAAGCAGTTTGGCAAGAATGATTTGCAACAAGTAGCGTCCAGTATTTACCCGCCGGTGGCAAAGGCGATAGAATGGCTGGGAGCTTACGGAGATGCCAGGATGACTGGTTCCGGTGCTTGTGTGTTTTGTGCCTTTGCAGATGAAGGCCAGGCCGATGCGGTACTCGAAAGAGCGCAGGGTGTCTGGACTGCCTGGAAGGCCAAAGCGCTGAAGCGGCATCCGGTCTTCAAGATGTTGTGATGGAAAAAAAGATTTTGCTTTTCGTTAGTTCGGTAGTATAATAATCGCCGTCGTAACGACAAGCAGCAAGTTACAGCAGGGGAATCGCCAAGCTGGTTAAGGCACTGGATTTTGATTCCAGCATACCAAGGTTCGAATCCTTGTTCCCCTGCCACTCATTTTTCTTGGGTCTGTCGATGCATCAGCGTCCAGTCAAGATAAAATACAGGTGCCCACGGCGCCGAAGCTCGCAGCGCCGGATAGCGGTTTGTCCGGCGATCAATCAAGATATCAACGCTTACTTCTCTGGGACTCCCCATGGCTTACGAAAACCTGATGGTTTTTACCGGCAACGCTAATCCTGCGCTGGCTGAAGGAGTCGCAAAAAACCTCGGCATTCCTCTCGGCAAAGCAGTCGTCTCGAAATTCTCGGACGGCGAAGTCATGGTCGAAATCAACGAAAACGTTCGTGGTAAAGACGTGTTCGTGCTGCAATCGACCTGCGCACCGACCAACGATAGCCTGATGGAACTGATTTTGATGGTCGATGCACTGAAACGCGCCTCCGCAGGCCGTATCACTGCCGCCATCCCTTACTTCGGTTACGCCCGCCAGGACCGCCGCCCACGCTCGGCGCGCGTTGCGATCTCGGCCAAAGTGGTAGCCAACATGCTGGAAAGCGCCGGCGTTGAGCGCGTCCTGATCATGGACCTGCACGCGGACCAGATCCAGGGCTTCTTCGATATTCCAGTCGATAACATCTACGCTTCCCCCATCCTGCTGGGCGACCTGCAGAAGAAGGACAATGAAGACCTGCTGGTCGTGTCGCCCGACGTCGGCGGCGTGGTCCGCGCCCGCGCCCTGGCAAAACGCCTGGGCTGCGACCTGGCCATCATCGACAAGCGCCGCCCGAAAGCCAACGTCTCCGAGGTGATGAACATCATCGGCGAAGTCGAAGGCCGCAACTGCGTCATCATGGATGACATGGTGGACACCGCCGGCACCCTGGTGAAGGCTGCCGAAGTGCTGAAAGAGCGCGGCGCCAAGAAAGTGGTGGCGTATTGCACCCACGCCGTGCTGTCCGGCCCCGCGATCGACCGCATCTCCGGCTCCTCGCTGGATGAACTGGTGGTCACCGACACGATCCCGCTGTCCGAGGCTGCCAAAGCCTGCGGCAAGATCCGTCAGCTGACCTGCGCACCGCTGCTGGCCGAAACGTTCAAACGCATCATCAAGGGCGATTCCGTGATCTCCCTGTTCATCGACTAAACTCGGTAAACAATCAGTTTTTAGCGGCGGCGCGACCGGTTTTCCACCGGTTGCGCCGCTGTTTTTCCGGAGCGCCCTGGTCGCGGGGCGCTTCTTCACAACGAGGCGCGAGCCTTGTTACTTTTGGAGTCTCAAATGAAAGTTGTTGCATTCAAACGCGAACTGCAGGGCACGGGTGCGAGCCGCCGCCTGCGTATTTCCGGCCAAACCCCAGGCATCGTTTACGGCGGCGCTGATGCTCCCCTGAACATCGCCCTGGACCACAACGCGCTGTACCACGCGCTGAAAAAAGAAGTGTTCCACTCGTCCATCCTGGACCTGGAAATCGACGGCAAGACCCAGCAAGTTCTGCTGCGCGACTTCCAGATGCACGCTTACAAGCAACTGGTACTGCACGCTGACTTCCAGCGCGTTGACGCCAACACCAAGCTGCACAAGAAAGTGGCACTGCACTTCATCAACGCCGACGTATCGCCAGCAGTCAAGCTGCACGGCGCAACCATCAGCCACGTGATGTCCGAGCTGGACGTTTCCTGCGTTGCAGGCGACCTGCCGGAATTCGTGAACGTTGACCTGGCCAACATCGACGTGGGCCACTCGATCCACGTGTCCGACCTGGCCCTGCCAAAAGGCGTGACCGCTATCACCCACGGCAAAAAGCTGACCGTCGCCACCGCTTCGGTACCAGCAGGCCACGTGTCCGCTGAAGCGACCGCAGCAGCTGCTCCTGCAGCCGATGCCAAGCCAGCCAAAGGCAAGAAGTAATCTTTTACTTCCCATGAAGTAAAATAAAAAACCCCGCTCGCGGGGTTTTTTTACATCCATAGAACAGCTTATGTCCATCCGCCTGATCGTCGGCCTCGGCAACCCCGGTCCCGACTACGAACAAACCCGCCACAACGCCGGCTTCTGGCTGGTCGACAATCTTGCCAACAGCCTGGGCGCGCGCCTGCAGCGCGAAACCCGCTTCAATGCGCTGCTGGCCAAGACCGCCATTGCCGGCAAGGAGTTGTGGCTGCTCGAACCGCAGACCTATATGAACCGTTCCGGCCAGTCGGTGGGCGGCCTGGCGCGCTTCTACAAGATCAACCCGGATGAAGTCTTGGTGGTGCACGACGAGCTGGACATGATGCCCGGCGTGGCCAAGCTGAAAAAGGGCGGCTCGTCGGGCGGGCACAACGGCCTCAAGGACATTACCGCCGCGCTCGGCACCCAGGATTACTGGCGCTTGCGCATCGGCATCGGCCACCCGCGCACGCTGAGCCTGCAACAGGCGGTGGCCGACTTCGTGCTGCACCGTCCGCGCCGCGACGAGCAGCTGCTGATCGACGAAGCCATCGAGAAAAGCCTGAACATCATCCCGCTGGTGTGCGAGGGCAAGTTCCCGCTGGCCACGACCCAGCTGCACACCGCCTGACCAGGCTAGGCCGCCGCCTGCGCCGTGGGCTTGGTGGCGTCGAAGTAGTAGCTGATGCGCTTGCGCGGGCTGAGATAGACGTACACTTCCGGCGGCACCTGGCCCGGCCGCAGCGCCTTGATGATGTGCAAGTCCGTTTCCAGGTCCAGGTCCACCATGATGGCTTCCAGGCGCGGCACGTCCCTGTCGTACACCACCAGCATCGGCTTCATCGGGCGTTCCGTGTTCACCGTGGCCACCATGCCGGTCATTCCGTTCGACAGCTGCACCACGGTGCCCGGCGGATACACGCCCAGGCAGCGGATGAACATTTGCAGCAGGCGCGGGTCGAACTTGGCGCGGTGCTTGGCGAACATCATGGACAGCGCCTCGTGCGGCGTGAGCGCATGCGCCAGGTTGAACGGGTTGCACAGCTCGTCATAGTAGTTGGCGATCGCCACGATGCGCGCCAGCACGCCGATGCTTTCCCCTTTCAGCTTGCGCGGATAGCCGCTGCCGTCGTACAGCTCGTGGTGGTCGTGGATCACGGCCGCCACCGCCGGCATGCATTGCAGGCGCTGCGCTATTTCCGCCCCGTACTGGGCGTGCATCTCGTACAGGTTCTGCTCGGCCGTGGTGTAGGGCTCGGGCTTGGTGAGGATCTTGTCCGGAATGTTCTTGCGGCCGATGTCGTGCAGCAGCCCGCCCAGGCCCAGCAGCTTGGCCACTTCGGGCGGCAGGTTCACTTCGCGCGCAATCATCATGGCCAGCATGGTCACATTGAGCGAATGAAAATACAGCTCTTCGTTGCCGGCCGTATCGCCCATCACGTGGATGGCCAGTTCCGGGGCGCACAGGATGGCGTCGGTAATCTGCGTCACCAGCGCGGTGGCCTGGCTGACCGATTCCTGCGGCCGGGAAAACAGGTTCTTTTCGATCTCGCGGATGGCGCGCGCGGTGCTGGTGAAGGCCTGCTCCACGCGCTCGGCATCGGCGCGGCGCTGCTGCATGCGCTCCAGCATGGCGCGCTTGGCCTGCAGGGCGGGCGATGCCACTGCCGCTGCCGCCGCAGCAGCGGCCGCCGCAGCCGCAACGCCAGCGGCCTTCGGCGGCCGTGCGGCAGCCTGCGGCGCATCTTCCTGCGGCGTCGCATCGCTGAGCTCGGGGTTGTAGCGCACCGAGCGCAGCCCCAGGCTGCGCAGGATATCGATCTGCTCTTCGGACTTGATCTTGAAGCGGCTGAATGCGAACGGATGCTCAAACCACTTCAGGTCCAGCTCGACATACAGGCCGACACGCAGCTGATCCATCGTCACCGTCAACTCGTCCAATGCGGCTCCCCTGAGGCTTGCAATGCAGAAGTTGTGATTGTGTAACTTATCTCTGCCAGTGTATACGAGAAGCAAGGACGTGGGGGCTCAGGCCCAGCGGCTGGCCAGGAAATCCATGGCCGCCCGGGCAGACGGGGGCGCCGGGCGTTGCGGGCATACACCATACACGCCGCTCGGGCGCCCGCCCCATTGCGGCAGCACCTGCACCAGCTCGCCGCTGTCCAGCGCCGCCGCCACCGTGGCGCTGGACAGGAAGGCAATGCCCAGCCCGTCGATGGCGAGCTGGCGGATGGCGTCGCCGTTGTCGGCGCGGATGCGCCCCTGCGGGCGCAGGCTGCGCTCGCCATCCGGGCCGGTCAGGCGCCACAGCTCGGCGTCGCGGTTCACGGCCAGGTTCAGGCAGACATGCGCGGCCAGGTCGGCCACGGCGGCCGGCGCGCCGTGCTGCGCCAGGTAGGCCGGCGACGCCACCAGCAGGCGGCGGTTGTCCATCAGCTTGCGTGCCACCAGGGAAGAGTCGTCCAGGCGGCCGATGCGGATGGCCAGGGTCACGCCTTCTGCCACCAGGTCCAGGTAGCGGTCCGTCATCAGCACAGGTCGAGTTCAATCTCGGGATGCTGGTGCAGGAAGCCGGCCAGGTGCGGCAGCACATGGGTGCGCCCGAACGACACCGGCACGCTGAGCCGCAGCAGGCCGCGCGGCTGCGCCTGCTGCTGGCCGGCCATCTGGAAGGCACTGCGCAGCTGCGCAAAGGCGCTGCCGCATTCGGCGTACAGGGCCTGGCCGGCGGCTGTGAGCGACATGGCGCGCGTACTGCGGTTGAGCAACTGCGTGCCCAATTCCTGCTCCAGCGCCTTCACCAGGCGGCTCACCGACGACGGCGTCATGCGCAGCTCCTGCGCGGCGCGCGCAAAACTGTGGTGGTCCACCACGCAGGTAAAAGCGCGCAACAGGTGCAGCGGCGGCATTCGGTCTCCCGGGGAAAGTATGTCCTGATTTTACCGCTATTATCGCTGGCCATCGCGATAGTTAAACTGGCTGCATGAGCCAACTATTCCATATCGACGCTTTCACCACCACCCCCTTCCGCGGCAACCCGGCCGGCGTGGTGCTGGACGCGGACGGCCTCAGCAGCGCCCAGATGCAGGATCTGGCGCGCGAGCTGAAACACTCCGAAACCGCCTTCGTGCTGGCGCCGCAGCGGTGTGGCGGCGACGCTCCGCACGATGTGCTGATCCGCTACTTCACGCCCACCACCGAAGTGCCGATCTGCGGCCATGCCACGATTGCCGCGCATTACGCGCGCGCCGTGGCGCTGGGCCTGGGAACGGTGGAGCTGACACAGAAGACCGGTGCCGGCGTGCAGCGCATCCGCGTCGAGCGGCAGCCGGACGGGGATTACCGCATCCTCATGCGGCAGGGGCCGCTGTCCTTTGGCCAGCCCTTGCCGCCCGCCGTGCGGCAGGCGGCGGCCCGTGCGCTGGGGCTGGCCGAGGGCGATTTCGCGCCCGGCCTGCCGCTGCAGGTGGTCTCCACCGGGCACTCGAAAGTGATGGTGCCGCTGCGCGACGGCGTGGCGCTTGACGCCATCGCGCCGGACCACGCCGCGCTGGCCGCGCTCAGCGCCCGGATCGGCTGCAACGGCTGGTTTCCGTTCCAGCTGCGGGCCTGCGGCCGCGCCACCGACGGCCGCATGTTCGCGCCCGCCATCGGCATTCCCGAAGACCCCGTCACCGGCAACGCCAACGGTCCTCTCGGCGCCTACCTGGTGCGGCACGGCCTGATGGCGCACGACGGCAAGCTGTTGCGCTTCGACGGCCACCAGGGCCGCGCCTTGCGCCGCGACGGCGTGGTGCAGGTGGAAGTGACGATAGGGCAGGACGGGCCGCAGCAGGTATCCATCAGCGGCAGCGCGGTCATCCTGTTCTCCGCGCCGCTGGACGTCGGCCGGCTTGCTGCGAGTTCCAGTACGCCAGCGGCGCCTTGCGCGCCAGCCGGGTAAAGCCGCGCGTGAAATGTGCCTGCTCGAAAAAGCCCGGCCGCGGGCCAGCCGGATGCGGCGCGCCGGTGCAGCACGAAGCTGCGATTACGTGCGAATATAGGGGTTATGAAAAAAAACCTCGCATGCATTCCCCTGGCGCTGGCGGCGGCGCTGGCCTCGACAGCCGCTCCGGCGCAGGACGGCGCAGCGCTCAAGACGCAGGTCGCCAACCGCATCAACAGCATGTATCCGCAGCTGGAAACCGTGTACAAGGACTTGCATGCCCATCCCGAGATCGCCTTCCAGGAAGTGCGCACGGCCGCCAGGCTCGCGGCTGAAATGCGCGCCCTCGGCTTCGAAGTCACCGAAGGCATAGGCAAGACCGGGCTGGTGGCGATCTACAAGAACGGCCCTGGCCCCACCGTCATGGTGCGCACCGAACTGGACGCGCTGCCGATGGAGGAAAAGACCGGCTTGCCCTACGCCAGCAAGGCCCGCGCACAGTCCGGCGGCGCTGAAACCTACGTCATGCACAGCTGCGGCCACGACATCCACATGGCCAGCTGGCTGGGCGCGGCGCGCACCCTGGTCGAGCTGCAATCGCAATGGCAGGGCAGCCTGATGTTCATTGCCCAGCCGGCCGAAGAGACCGTGTCCGGCGCCAAGGCCATGCTGGCCGACGGCCTGTTCACGCGCTTCCCCAAGCCGGACGTGGCGTTCGCGCTGCACTCCTGGCCCACCGCGCACGGCACGGTCGGCTACAACATCGGCGCGGTGTCGTCCAATTCCGACGCCATCGAGATTGTATTCAAGGGCCGTGGCGGCCACGGTTCGGCACCGGACAAGGCGCTGGACCCGATCGCCATCGCGGCGCGTTTCGTGGTCGACGTGCAGACCGTGGTCAGCCGCGAGAAAGACCCCAAGGAATTCGGCGTCGTCACCATCGGCGCCATTCAGGGCGGCACCGTCGGCAACATCATTCCGGACAGCGTGCTGGTGCGCGGCACCATCCGCTCCTACAGCCCGGCCGTGCGCAGCAAGCTGCTGGAAGGCGTGCGGCGCGTGGCCAACGCCTCGGCGGCCATGGCGGGTGCCCCGGCGCCGGACGTGGAACTCAAATCCGGCGGCCAGGCCATCATCAACAATGAAGCGCTGGTGCGCAAAACGGAAGCGGTGCTGAAGGACGCGCTGGGCGCCGCCAACGTCGGCCTGATTGCACCGATGACGGCCAGCGAAGACTTCTCCGAATACGTCAACCAGGGCGTCCCCGGCATGTTCTTCTTCACCGGCGTGTATCCCGCCAAGGCGGTGGCCGAGGCTGAAGCGGCCGGCGGCAAGCCGCTGGCCTTCAACCACTCGCCGTTCTATGCGCCCGTGCCCGAGCCCTCGATCAAGACGGCGGCGCAGGCCATGAGCCTGGCGGTGCTGAGCGCGCTGGCGCGCTAGCGGACCGGCCATGACCAAGGTGCAAACCGCGCAAGCTTCACAGCCCGTGTTCTGGCGCGACGCCGCGCTGCCCTTCATCGAGGCGCGTTCCATACGCGACGGCCGCAGCCTGTGCTACGCGCGGCATACGCATGCCACCTTCTCCATCGGCGCCATCACCGGCGGCGTGAGCACCTACTGGAACCGGCGCAGCAAGGAAACCGTGGGCGCGGGCAGCGTGGTGATCATCAACCCGGAAGATGCGCATGCCTGCAATCCGGCCGCCGGCCAGCCCTGGTCCTACCGCATGTTTTACGTGGACGTGGCCTGGCTGACCGCGCTGCAGCACGAACTCGGTTTCAGCCGCAACGCGGACTTCAGGGCTTTCTCGGTCACCTCCAGCACCGCGTTGTTCGCTGGCCTGAACCGGCTCTACGACACCTTGACCTCGGCGCACGCCGACGCCCTGCAGAAGCAGAGCGCGGCGCTCGGTTTCTTCCTGGACATGCAGCAGACGCTGGACCCTGCGCCCGCCGTGCTGGCCGGTGCCAACGGCAAGCTGCAGCGGGCCGCCGAATTCATCAGCGACAACTGTACGCGTCTGCTGAGCCTGGATGACATCTGCGCCGCCGCCGGCCTGTCGCCGTCCTACCTGATCCGCGCCTTCAAGGAGCGGTTCGGCATGACGCCGCACGCCTACCTGGTCAACCGGCGCGTCCAGTACGGCCAGGCCCGGCTCAAGCGCGGCGCGGCGATTGCCGACGCGGCCATTGAAAGCGGCTTCGCGGACCAGTCCCATTTCCAGCGCGCCTTCAAGCAGCTCCTTGCTGCGACGCCGGGGCAGTACCGGGGCCGATAAGATCCACCACGGCCTGGAACAGCCGGGCCGGCTCCTCCGCTATCCGGTTCAGCACGTAAAGGAAATACTCGTCGCCGAAGATGGCGTATTCGCGCGTCTGGAAACCGCGCCGGCGCAGCGCGTCCAGGCCTTCGGTGCCCAGGCCGAACAGCGTTTCGAATTCCGATTGCTGTGGCGGCAGTTGCTGCTGCAGGATGAAGTCGGCCAGGTCGTTCTGCAAGGACGCGTCGTGCGTGGCGAGCGAGCACTTGTGGCGGCCGGCCAGCAGGGTTTGCGCCAGCCGGCGGTAGGCGGCGGCCAGCTCCGGGCTGTTGCGGTCCCAGGCAATCGCGGGCGACTCCCGGAACGCGCCCTTCACCAGGCGGATGCGGCCCGGTACTTCCATCAGCCGTGGCAGGTCCTGCGCGCTGCGGTGCAGCCTGGCCGGCATGGTGATGCCGACGTTGTCCAGCCCGGCCTCGGCATGCAGACGCAGGTAGGTGGCGTAGATCAGGCCGGCCCGGTCCGCGCCTTCCATGGAGATCATCACCTCGCGGCCGGCGCCTGCGGCCGCGCTGGCGATGCGCCTGGCGTTGCGGTAGCCCAGTTCCGGATCCACCAGCATGCCGACGTGGGACAAGTCCAGCGAGACCGAGCACGCCAGGCGTTCATGCGCGAGCGCGGCCGCCAGTTCCAGGAAGACTTCCGTGTCGGCGTTGGCCTTGGCCTCGTCGCGGCAGCTTTCGCCCACATACTCCGCCGATCCCGCGTGTCCGCGCGCGGCCACGGCGTGCAGATGCCGCACCACGTCCGCCACCGTGTGCCCGGCCACATAGCGCGCGGCAACGCGCTGCATGTACCGCCGCAGTTCGGGATCGCGGCCAACGCGCTCTTTTGCCTGCTCGTCGAGCGCCAGCGCGCGCAGGCTGTCGGCGGCCTGCGCCATCAAGTTCGGGGTCTGCATGTCGATTCCTTTCAAGATTAACGAAAGGCTATCGTATGCGTGCCGCCTCGCTGCGGTATTGAAGGAAATTGCCCTCCGGGCTGGACGCCGGGCGGCGCCTGCCTATGTCTTGTTGGACTGCAGCGTGAAGCCGATCAGGCGCGCCACCACCGCCGCCAGATACATCAGCCCGACCAGCATCTCGACGCTGGCGACGGCCCGCGCGTGGGAGGTGAGCGGAATCACGTCGCCGATGCCGGTGCTGGAGAGCAGGGCGAAGCTCAGGTAGTTCAGTTCAGTCCAGGTGCGTGGTGCGGCCGCGTTCACCGCTGCGCCAAAGGTGCCCGGCTGCAGCGACTGGACCAGGATGAACACGTGCGTGAACGCCCACGCCAGCAGCGTGAACGCCGCGCCCGCTGCGAACAGTTCGTCCGTCGTGGCCAGGCGGTCTTCCATCATATAGGCCACCAGGCTGGCGGCTGCGTAGAAGTAGAACGCCGCCTCCAGCGCGGACGACCAGGGCAGCAGGCCGGGCAGGTCGAAGGCCATCTGCAGGCCCAGCAGCACCACCACGGGGCCGGCGATGCTGGCGCTGACCCAGGCATGGCCCGGCGTGCGCCGCACCATGCGGGTGGCGACCACCAGCACCAGGATGCCGAACATATTGAAAATAATGTGTCCGCCGCGCACGGTTTCGATAAAGGGATACAGCAGCATGCCCAGTAATTGCGTCAGCAGCAGCACGGCCGACGGGTGGCGTTTGGTACTGTGCACCAGGGGAAACGGATTCATCCCCCAGCTCCACACAGCGTCTCCAGCACGGCACGCACCGCCGCCGGGATGGGGACGGCGCGGTTGCTGGCGCGCTCGACATAGACGTGGACAAAATGGCCGGCCGCGCAGGGCTGCGGCTCGTCGTTGCGGAACAGGGCGATTTCATAGCGCACGCTGGAATTGCCCAGCTTGGCCACGCGGATGCCGGCGTGGACGATGTCCGGGAACGAGACCGAGCTGAAATAGGCGCAGCCGCTGTCGACCACGAAACCGACCACCTCGCCCTTGTGGATATCGAGCACGCCGCGCCCGATCAGGAACTGGTTCACGGCCGTATCAAAGTAGGAATAATAAACAACATTATTAACATGGCCATACACATCATTGTCCATCCAGCGCGTGGGAATGGACAGAAAATGGGGGAACTGCGAGCGGGTGGCGTCGCGCATCGTCATGGAAGCTCCTGGTTCTGAGGTACAATTGATCCTTACGCGCGGGCAATCGGCGCAGCAAAACAATACCATCATTAAAGGTTTTTCATGAGTCTCCAATGCGGCATCGTCGGCCTGCCTAACGTCGGCAAGTCCACCCTATTCAATGCACTGACCAAGGCCGGCATCCCGGCTGAAAACTACCCGTTCTGCACCATCGAGCCCAACGTCGGCGTGGTGGAAGTGCCGGACCCCCGCATGGCTGCCCTGGCTGAAATCGTCAAGCCTGAGCGCATGGTCAACGCTATCGTCGAGTTCGTCGACATCGCCGGCCTGGTGGCGGGTGCATCGCAGGGCGAAGGCCTGGGCAACCAGTTCCTGTCGCACATCCGCGAAACCGACGCCATCGTCAACGTGGTGCGCTGCTTTGAAGACGAGAACGTGATTCACGTGGCCGGTAAAGTCAGCCCGCTGGACGATATCGAAGTGATTCAAACCGAATTGGCCCTGGCCGATTTGGGCACCGCTGAAAAAGCGCTGCACCGCGAAAATAAAAAAGCCCGTTCCGGCGATAAAGACGCGGCGAAACTGGTGGCGCTGCTGGAAAAGATTATCCCGCAATTGAATGAAGCCAAACCCGTGCGCGCCATGGGCCTGGATGCGGATCAGCTGGCAATCATCAAACCGCTGTGCCTGATCACCGCCAAGCCGGCCATGTATGTGGCCAACGTGTCCGATACCGGTTTCACCAATAATCCGCTGCTGGATCAATTGACTGAATACGCGAAATCGCAGAATGCGCCTATCGTTGCCATTTGCGCGTCGATCGAAGCGGAAATCGCTGATCTGGACGATGCCGATAAAGCGGAGTTCCTGTCGGATATGGGCATGGAAGAGCCGGGCCTGGACCGCCTGATTCGCGCCGCATATAAACTGCTGGGCCTGCAGACTTATTTCACCGCCGGTGTAAAAGAAGTGCGCGCCTGGACCATTCATATCGGCGATACCGCACCCCAGGCAGCCGGCGTAATCCACACCGACTTTGAACGCGGCTTTATCCGCGCGCAGACCATTGCCTATGACGATTACATCGCGCTCAAGGGCGAAGCGGGCGCCAAGGAAGCTGGCAAGATGCGCGCCGAGGGCAAGGAATATGTCGTCAAGGATGGCGACGTGCTGAACTTCCTGTTCAACGTGTAATTACCCCGGCGGCCATGGCCGCAATAAGAAAAGCCGCGAGCGATCGCGGCTTTTTTTTCGCCCTGTTTTTTATCCGGCCGGCCCCGTGGGGCCGCAGCGCACTCAAACCTGGCGTGAACACGCCAGAAACTGGCATAAAACAGGCGCGCCAGCCCCATAAAGCGGTGCTCCGTTCCAGTTCTTACTGCTTGGCCTCGAACTCCCTGACTGCTTTGCTGAACTGATCCATCAGCGGATTGGGCACCGCCAGCGAGAGCTGATAATGCTCGATTTCAAATCCTCCGCTGGTACGGTGAAGCACGCCGCTGGCCTGGCAAATACCCATTTGCGTATTCAGCTGTTCATCGAACCAGATATAACTTTTATCTGCCGAGAAATAGATATTGCGTTTCACGGCTGTGAATGCCCACGCTTTCTTGCGGTCGAAAAACGGCTTGGCCCAAGCCTTGAATTGGTCGCGGGTCCATATTTCCGATTTGTCGGTGCCGATATAAATGCCGCTGGCGGCCATTTTGTCGAAATAAACCGGGTCCGCGTTGGCTGCATCCTTATGCCACTGGTCCATAAAGGCCTGGACCTGCTGGCGGAAAGCGGCATCCGCCTCGGCCGATTGTGCGGCGGCGGTGGCGCTCATCAGGAAGAAGGCGAGCGCGGCGAGCAATTGCTTCATGGGATCTCCGGAAAAATAAGTAAAGCCAGCATACACCAGGGCGGGCAAGGAGCGGACGTGCCTGTATAATCGTCAAGTTCGCCGGCCACCGGCCCTTTAGCTTCCCACCACAGAAAACGAAATCTCATGGCTTCATCCAACGATAACGTCAGCATGGCGCTGTTCTGCGACTTCGAAAACGTCGCCCTCGGCGTGCGCGACGCCAATTACGAAAAATTCGACATCAAGCCCGTGCTGGAGCGTTTATTGCTCAAGGGCAGCATCGTAGTCAAGAAAGCCTATTGCGACTGGGACCGCTACAAGGGTTTCAAAGCGCCTATGCATGAAGGCAATTTCGAGCTGATCGAAATCCCGCACGTGCGCCAATCGGGCAAGAATTCGGCCGACATCCGCATGGTGGTCGATGCGCTGGACCTGTGCTACACCAAGTCCCACGTGAACACCTTCGTCATCATCTCCGGCGACTCCGACTTTTCGCCGCTGGTGTCCAAGCTGCGCGAGAACAACAAGAAGGTGATTGGCGTGGGCGTCAAGCAGTCCACCTCCGATCTGCTGGTGGCCAACTGCGACGAGTTCATCTTCTACGACGACCTGGTGCGCGAGATCCGCCGCGCTGCCGCCAAGCGCGACACCCGCGAAGGCCAGCCTGCCGTCAAGCGTACCCCGGAAGAGGAAAAAGGCCGCCGCGAGGAAATGGACAAGCGCCGCCGCGAGGCGGTGGACATGGCGGTCGAGACCTTCGACGCGCTGGTGTCCGAGCGTGGCGATTCCGGCAAGATCTGGGCTTCCGTGCTGAAAGAGGCGATCAAGCGCCGCAAGCCGGACTTCAGCGAGTCCTATTACGGCTTCCGCACGTTCGGCAACCTGCTGGAGGAAGCCAAGGCGCGCGGCCTGCTGGAGTTCGGCCGCGACGAGAAATCCGGTGCTTATGTATACCGTAGCAGCGGCGCGGGCGAGCAGGGCACGGGCGAAGGCTCGGGCAATGTATCGGCACCGGTGCAGCACGAGGCGTCCGAGGGCGGCCGCCATGAAGGCCGCCGCGGCCGCGGCCGTGGCCGCAACCGTGGCGGCGACCGCCACGCCAGCCATGAGCCGGTGTCCGAGGAAGTGTCCGCCGAGCTGCAACTGGCGCAGGACGAGAACGCCTACGCGGAAGCGGAAGCCGTGCACGCTGCCGACGACGCCGCCTATGCGCAGCAAGGCGAGACCGCCCAGCAGGACCATGAGCAAGAACGCGAGCAGGAGCATGAGCAGGAGCACGAGCAGGCAGCTTCGCTGTCCAGCAGCGAGCAGGACGACCTGGACGAGGAAGAGCGCGCGCTGGATGCCGCGGCCGCAGCCATCGCCAACGCCGCCGGCGGCAATCAGCGCCAGCTTGGCCGTGACGGCCAGCCCAAGCGCAGTTCGGCCAAAATCCCGGCGCGCCAAGCCAAAGCGCAGCAGAAAGCAGCGCAGTCGGCTGCTTCGGCCGACGTCTGGGCCAAAGGCAAGGGCCGGGGCAAGCCGGCGCAGGGCGGCAACCAGCGCGGCAAAGCCGGCCAGCCGGTGCCGCAAGCGGCGCAGTCCTTCGCCCAGGTGGGCGGACAGCAAGCCGGCCAGGCAGGCCGGGGCGACGCCTCCGCCGCAGGTCAGGCAGTCACCCAGCCAGCCACCCAGCCAGGCCTGCAGCCAGCTGACCACGCTCCCGGCCAGCAGGCCGATCACGCCGAAGTAGCGGCAGTTCAGCCGTCCGCGCAGCCGTCCGCTCGTGCTGGCGGACGCGCGGGCGGCCGTTCGGGCGGCCGTCAGCAGGCCAGCCGCCAGCCGGCCGCGCCACAGGTCGCCGATGCGGTCGCTGCGAGCGCTGCGCCGGCAGCCGCTGCGCCGGTGGCCGACAGCACTGCAGGCGGCGAAGCCGATGCGGCCGCCAAGCCGGCAGCCAAGCCGCGCAGCCGTGCTGCGGCCAAGGGCCGTGCCAAGGCTGGCGAATCGCGCATCACCGAAGCTGCTGCCGAAGCTGCCGCGGCGACCGCAGCGCCAGCGGAGGCTGCGGAGCCAGCCGCCGACAAGCCAGCCAAATCCGGCCGGGCTGCCGCCGCCCGCGCCCGGGCCGCCAAGCCCGTGGTTGCCAGCGCCGAGGCAGAGGGTGGCGACAAGCCAGCCCGCAAGCCCGCCGCCCGCCGCCCGCGCAAGGCGGAGTAAGCTGTTCCTTGCCGTATCCTCCACCGGGGGATACGGCAGCCCGCAACGCCCCCGCCACACCGTCAAGCGCAAACCACGGCCGATATCCTGGCAATCAGGCCGTCCTGTGGTTTCCCGCGATTTACTGCCAGACACTTTGCTGCCATACTGCCAACTTGAATAACATTTAGGCAGCGGCCGTCCGCGCTGCCGGCGGCGGTCCGCATGGCTATCCTCTCCGAAATCAACCTCTACCCGATCAAATCCTGCGCCGGCATGTCGCTGCGCTCGGCCACCTTGACCAGCGCCGGGCTGATGAAGGAGCAGATCTACGACCGGGAATGGATGGTGGTCGATGAAGCCGGCGTTGCGCTGACCCAGCGCGAGCACCCGCGCATGGCGCTCATCGTGCCGCGCCTGAAGGCCGACACCCTGGAACTGCGCGCCCCCGGCATGCTGCGCCTGGAAATCGAACTGGGCCTGCCGGATCCCGAGCTGGCCCCCAGGCGCACCGTGCAAGTGTGGGACGACCAGGTGCTGGCCTACGATTGCGACGCCACCACCGCCGCCTGGTTCAGCAATTTCCTCGGCCTGCCGTGCCGCCTGGTGCGCTTCCACGCCAACGCCACCCGTGCCGTGTCGCAGAAATGGACCAACGGGGTGGAAGCGACCACCATGTTCTCCGACGGCTACCCGGTGCTGGTGGCGGGCAGCGCCTCGCTGGCCGACGTGAACGAGAAGCTGCTCAAGGCGGGCCGCGAGGCCATCCCCATGAACCGCTTCCGTCCCAACCTGGTGCTGGACGGCATCGAAGCCTTCGAGGAGGACTACGCCGCAGACTTCCGCGTCGGCGGCGCCGTGCTGAAACCGGTGAAACCCTGCCCGCGCTGCCCCATGCCCTCGATCGACCAGGCCACCGGCGAGTTCGGCCCGGACCCGCTCGACATCATGGCCGGCTACCGCGCCAAGCCCGAAGTGGACGGCGCGCTGTGCTTCGGCATGAACAGCATCCTGATCGAAGGCGACGGCCAGGAGCTGCGCGTGGGACAGGAAGTCGACGTCAGCCTGGCGTTCTAGCCATGATGTCCAACAAAAAGCCCGAAGCGGCCGACCTGGTTGCGGAAAACCTGGCGCTGCGCACCCGCATGGCCTACCTGCTGGAGCAGGCCGAGCGCAATCACAACATCATGATGCGGCACCAGGCCTTCGACCTGGAAATCGTCAGCGCCTCCACCTTCCCCGAACTGGTGGGCACCATCTTCCGCACGCTGCCCATCATCTCCGAGCTGGAAGCGGTGACCCTCACGCTGGTCGACGAGGGCGGCGACATCCGCACCGTGATGGCCAAGCTGGGCGTGAATTTCGCCGAGTTCCCGGGCCTGATCTTTGTCGAGGAAGTGGACGGCCTGGGCTTCGACCTGGGGCGCCGCAACGCCTACTCGCCCACGCCGCGGCCGCTGCTGGGGATGTACGACGCGTTCAAGCACGGCCACGCCTTCCCGCATCCGCCGGAAGGGCTGCAAAGCGTGGCGCTGGTGCCGCTGCTGCGTAACAAGCGCATCATCGGCAGCCTGAACCTGGGCAGCGTGGACCCCACGCGCTTCACGCCCAGCCTGGGCACCGACTTCATCGAGCACATGGCCTCCATCATCGCCATCTGCCTGGAGAACGTCATCTCCAACGAGATGCTCAAGTACATCGGACTGACCGACTCGCTGACGGGCGTCTACAACCGGCGCTATATGGACCGGCGCCTGCTCGAGGAAATTTCGCGCGCGCGGCGCCAGGCTTACGACATTTCCTTCATGTACATCGACATCGACCACTTCAAGCGGGTCAACGACACGGTGGGCCACCAGGGCGGCGACGAAGTGCTGCGCGAAGTGGCGCAGCGCATCAAGGCCGAGCTGCGGCTATCGGACGCGCTGGCGCGTTTCGGCGGGGAAGAATTCGTGGTCCTGCTGATCAATGCGGACCTGGACAGTGCCGCTTTTGTGGCCGAGCGCATCCGCGCCGGCATCGCCGCCAGCATGATAGACGTGTCGCACAGCGTGCGGGTCTCCATTACCGCCTCGATCGGCGTGGCCTGCCTGGACCGCAGCGACCCCGCCGCCGCGCCCGAAAGCGCCGCCATGGAACTGATCGCCCACGCCGACTCGGCGCTCTACCAGGCCAAGGACAGCGGCCGCAACCGCGTCGTCACCTTCCGCCCCGGCGCCTGACCCCGCCCCTGAAGCAAGCTGAGCCGCATTTTCCCCTACTTCGGGGTCAGACCCCGAAGTAGGGGAAAATGCGGCTCAGGCTGGCTGTAGGATAGTTGGAAAGTTTGTAGGAATCAGGCGAGCAGCTGATGTTCGGCGCGGGCGACCGCGTCGGCGGCTCCGCGCAGCACCACCACGTCGCCGGCTTCCAGCACCGTGCCGGGTGTGGCGTCCAGGCCGCTTTTGCCGCGCCGGATGGAGGCCACTTCGGCGCCCGCCGCCTCGACCGCCACTTCGGCCAACGTCTTGCCGATACAGCTGGCGCTCTCGCCCAGCGTCACCGAATGCAGGCGCAGCATGTCGTCGTCTTCGCCGGCGTCGCTGGCGCCGTGGAACCAGCCGCGCAGGGACGCGTAACGCGCCTCGCGCGCCGCCTGCACCCGGTGCACCACGCGCCGCAGCGGCACGCCCAGCATCACCAGCGCGTGCGAGGCCAGCATCAGGCTGCCTTCCATCAGTTCCGGCACCACTTCGGCCGCGCCGGCCGCCTTCAGCCGGTCCAGGTCGGTGTCGTCGTGGCTGCGCACGATCACCGGCAGCGCCGGCGCCAGCTCGTGCACCAGGTGCAGCACCCGCAGCGCCGACGGCGTGCTGGCGTAGGTGATCACCACCGCGCTGGCGCGGTAGATGCCCGCTGCCACCAGGCTTTCGCGCCGGCCCGCGTCGCCGTAGGACACGCTGGCACCGGCCGCCTGCGCTTCCTGCACCCGTTCCGGGTCCAGGTCTAGCGCGTGGTAGGCAATGTCTTCTTCGCTGAGCAGGGTGGCCAGGCTCTGGCCGCTGCGCCCGAAGCCGGCCACGATCACGTGCTTTTGCGTGCTCATGGTGCGCGTGGCGATCTTGGTCAGCGCCAGCGACTGCATCATCCATTCATTGCTGGACACCTTCATCACCAGCTGGTCCGACTTGGCGATGACGAACGGCGCCAGCAGCATCGACAGCACCATGGACGCCAGCACCACCTGGATGATGAAGGGGTCCATCAGCGCCATGCCGCCGGCCAGGTTGAGCAGCACGAAGCCGAACTCGCCGGCCTGCGCCAGCGCCAGGCCGGTGCGCATGGACACGCCGTCGGACGAGCCGAACAGCTTGGCCAGCCCGGCAATGAGGGCGAACTTGAGCAGCACCGGCCCGGCCAGCAGCACCAGCACCAGCCACCAGTGCTCCACCACCAGGCGCAGGTTGAGCAGCATGCCCACGTTGATGAAGAACAGTCCCAGCAGCACGTCGCGGAAGGGCTTGATGTCCTCTTCCACCTGGTGCTTGTATTCGGTCTCCGAGATCAGCATGCCGGCCACGAAGGCGCCCAGCGCCATCGACAGCCCGGCCTTCTCGGTGATCCAGGCCGCGCCTAGCGTGATCAGGAGCAGGTTCAGCATGAACAGTTCCTGCGAGCGCCGCTTGACCACGATGGTGAACCAGCCGCGCACCAGCTTTTGCCCCACGAACAGCAGCAGCACCAGCACGATGGCAGCCTTGCCGGCCGCCCAGGCCAGCGTTTCAAGCAGGTCGTCCGGGTTCTTGGACAGGGATGGGATGAGGATCAGCAGCGGCACCACCGCCAGATCCTGGAACAGCAGGATGCCGATGATCTTGCGGCCGTGCTCGCTTTCCAGCTCCAGCCGCTCGGTGAGCATTTTCACCACGATGGCGGTGGACGACATGGCCAGTGCCCCGCCCAGCGCGAACGAGGCTTGCCAGCCGATGTGCACGCCCGGCAGCTGGGTGGCCAGCAGCCAGCCCAGCCCCATGGTGGCGGCGATGGTGGCGCCCACCTGGGCCATGCCCAGCCCGAACACGATATTGCGCATGGCCATCAGCTTGGGCAGCGAGAATTCCAGGCCGATCGAGAACATCAGAAACACCACGCCGAACTCTGCCAGGATGTGGCTCGCTTCGCTCTGCTCGGCCAGGCCCAGCGCGTGCGGGCCGATGATGATGCCCACCGCCAGGTAGCCCAGCATGGGCGGCAGGTGCAGCATGCGGAAAGCCACCACGCCCAATACGGCGCTGCCCAGCAGCAAAAGGGTCAGTTCAAGCGGTGAAAACATGCGGCGGTTCCATTTGGGGCGCTGATCCCGTTGTTTGTTAGGACTGGCAAGTTTTTTGCTTTCGCAATTCGGCTATACTTCCGGCATGAGTGTAACCGATGGAATTCCCATGCTGAAAGCTTTTGACAACAACACGGCCGAACGCGCGCTGGCGCTGGCCCGAGAAACCCTGCAGATCGAGGCGGACGCGATTACCGCCATGCACGCGCGCCTGGCTACCGACGACAGCGTCGGCAAGGCCGTGGCCCTGCTGCTGAACTGCAAAGGCCGCGTTGTGGTCTCCGGCATCGGCAAATCCGGCCATATCGCGCGCAAGATCGCCGCCACCCTGGCCTCGACCGGCACCCCGGCCCTGTTCGTGCACCCGGCCGAAGCCGCGCACGGCGACCTGGGCATGGTGACCGCGGAAGACGCCTTCATCGCCATCTCCTATTCCGGCGAAAGCTCGGAACTGATGGCCATCCTGCCGGTGGTCAAGCGCATGGGCAGCACCCTCATTTCCATGACCGGCAAGCCCGGCTCCAGCCTGGCCAAGCTGGCCGACGTGCACCTGGACGTCTCGGTGGCCAAGGAAGCCTGCCCCATGAACCTGGCGCCCACCGCCAGCACCACCGTCACGCTGGCGCTGGGCGATGCCCTGGCCGTGGCCCTGCTGGACCTGCGCGGCTTCAAGGAAGAAGACTTCGCCCGCTCGCACCCGGGCGGCGCCCTGGGCCGCCGCCTGCTGACCCATGTGCGCGACGTGATGCGCAGCGGCGACGCGGTGCCGTCCGTGGGCCTGGACACCCGCCTGCCGGAGGCGCTGCTGGAAATCACCCAGAAGGGCATGGGCATGACCGCCATCGTGGATGCCGACCGGCGCCCGGTGGGCGTGTTTACCGACGGCGACCTGCGCCGCATGATCGAAAAAGTGCAGGACTTCAGCAAGGTAATCATCCGTGATGTGATGCATGCCAACCCGCGCAGCATTTCGCCTGATAAGCTGGCCGTGGACGCGGTGGCCATCATGGAACAGTTCCGCATCAACCAGATGCTGGTGGTCGATGAGGACGGCAAGCTGGCCGGCGCGCTGCACATCCACGACCTCACGCGCGCCAAGGTGATCTGATGAACCAGGCCTACAATCCGGACAATGTGGCGCGTGCGGCCAGGGTCAAGCTGGTGATTTTCGACGTGGACGGCGTGCTCACCGACGGCAGCCTGCACTACGGCCCGGACGGCGAAGTGATGAAGACCTTCAACGTGCAGGACGGCCTGGGCATCAAGCTGCTGCAGGAGGCCGGCATCCTGACGGCCATCATCAGTGCGCGCCGCTCGCCGCAGGTGACGGCCCGCGCGCGCGACCTGGGCATCGAGTTCGTGCACCAGGGCGGCCATGACAAGCTGACCCCGTTCAACGACTTGCTGGCCAAGACCGGCCTGGAAGCCGGGGAAGTGGCCTTTATCGGCGACGACGTGGTGGACCTGACGATTTTGAAGCGGGTCGGCTTTGCGGTGGGCGTGCCCAACGGCCGCGCCGAAGTGCTCGACCGCGTACACCATGTGACCGTGGCGCAGGGCGGCCGCGGCGCGGTGCGCGAGCTGTGCGAGTTCGTGCTGCGCGCCACCGGCCGCTACGACCAGGTCATGGCCCAGTTCCTGGTCTGAGAAGGTTGAACCATGCGTAAACGAACCGCGCACCGCTGGCGCTTAACCCTGACCCTGGTGTTCGGGGTCTTGTTCGCTTGCGGCACCTTCTGGCTGGTGCAGCTGCTGAACCGGGGCGAAGAGGACATGCTGGCCGACAAACGCCTGAACGAGCCGGATTACATCATCGACCAGTTCAGCGTGGTGCGCATGACCAAGGACGGCAAGCCGAGCTATATTGTGGCCGGCGACAAGCTGGTGCACCGCCCCATCGACGACGCCTCCGAGATCGACAAGCCGATGATGCGCAACCTGAGCAGCACCCAGCCGCCGATGAACATCACGGCCGAGCACGCGCGCGTGGACGAGAGCAACACCCGGGTGCAGTTGAAGGGCAACGTGAAGATAGACCGCGCGGCGCAGGGCAAGAGCGCGGCGATGCAGATGACGACGCAGGCGCTCACCGTCTACCCGGACGAGGACCGCATGGAAACCGACCAGCCGGTGCAGATCGTGCAGGGTGGCGCCACCGCCACCGGCACCGGCATGAAGGCCAACAACGCCACCCGCATGGTGCACTTGCAGGGCCGCGGGGCCATCGTGTTTCCGCCCAAGGGCGCGCCGGCCAATACCAAATAACACAGGAACAAAACAATGAAAAAAATTCTGATCTCGGCCCTGCTGCTGTGCGCAGCCGGTCTGGCCCAGGCTGAAAAAGCCGACTCCTACAAGCCCACCGAAATCAAGTTCGACCAGGTGGACGTGGATGACGTGAAGCAGATCCGCACCTTCACCGGCAACGTGATCCTGACCCGCGGCACGCTGCAGATGAAGTCCTCCAAAGCGGTGGTGACGCAGGACCCGGAAGGCTACCAGTACGTGACCCTGACCAGCGTGCCGGGCACGCCCGCCACCTTCCGCCAGAAGCGCGACGGCGAAGGGGAGCAGTGGGTGGAAGGCGAGGCGGAACGCATCGAGTACGACGGCAAGATCGAGCTGGTCAAGCTGTTCAACAAGGCCAAGGTGCGCCGCCTGGAAGGCAGCAAGCCCAGCGATGAAGTGCAGGGCGAATTCATTTACTACGACAGCCGCAAGGAATTCTTCAGCGTGAAGAACACCGCCACCGGCGAGAGCAAGCCGGGCGGTGGCCGCGGCACCATGGTGATCCAGCCGTCCGCCAAGCGCCCGCCGCCGGATGCGCCGGCGCAGCAACCGCCAGCGGGGAAATGACGATGGCTGAAGCAACGCAAAACATGGAAGGCTGCACCAGCACCCTGGTGGTGCGCGGCCTGCAGAAATCCTATGGCAAGCGCCAGGTGGTACACGACGTGTCGCTGCAAGTGGAATGCGGCGAGGTGGTGGGCCTGCTGGGCCCGAACGGCGCCGGCAAGACCACGTCCTTCTACATGATCGTCGGCCTGGTGCCGTCGGACGCCGGCAGCATCGACATCGCCGGCGTGGACGTGTCCAGCATGCCGATCCACCAGCGCGCCACGCTGGGACTGTCCTACTTGCCGCAGGAAGCTTCCGTGTTCCGTAAGCTGACGGTGGAAGAGAACATCCGCGCCGTGCTGGAGATCCAGCGCGTGAACGGCAAGTCGCTGGGCAAGGCGGAGATCGACGAGCGCCTGGACCGCCTGCTGGCCGACCTGCAGATCGAGAAGCTGCGTGAGAACCAGGCGCTGTCGCTGTCGGGCGGCGAGCGCCGCCGCGTCGAGATCGCGCGCGCGCTGGCCACCAACCCGCGTTTCGTGCTGCTCGACGAACCATTCGCCGGCGTGGACCCGATCGCCGTGATCGAGATCCAGCGCATCGTGCGCTTCCTCAAGGAGCGCGGCATCGGCGTGCTGATCACCGACCATAACGTGCGCGAGACGCTGGGCATCTGCGACCGCGCCTACATCATCAACCAGGGCAGCGTGCTGGCGTCCGGCCGTCCGGACGATATCATCGCCGACGAATCGGTGCGGCGCGTCTACCTCGGCGAACACTTCCGCATGTAAGCCCGCCATGAAACAGTCACTGCAACTCCGCACCTCTCAGCACCTGGCGCTGACGCCGCAACTGCAGCAGTCGATCCGATTGCTGCAGCTGTCCACGCTGGAGCTGCACCAGGAACTGGAGCAGCTGCTGGGCGAGAATCCCTTGCTGGAACGGCTGGACGACCCGCTGGACCGCTCGCTGCGCCTGCTCGGCGACGGCGCCATCAACCAGACCCAGCCCAACGGCGCGGACGCTTCGCCGGCCGACGTGGGCGCGCCCGCGCCGGACAGCGCGCCGGCCGGCGAGGCCGACCCGTTCGAGGGCGCCAGCGGCGAGGGCGACAGCGCCAGCGGCGCCGAGGCCGACACCGACTGGAGCGACGCCGGCCGCAGCAAGGCGCCCGACGACGAGGATTCCCGGCCCCAGCTTGAAGCGAGCCACTGCACGCTGCGCGAGCACCTGATGGAGCAGATGCGCGTGACCGTGCAGGAACCGCGCGACCGCGTGCTGATGGAACTGATCATCGACGCGCTGGACGAGAACGGCTACCTGGAAGAGCCGCTGGAGGAGATCCACGCGCGCCTGCCGGAAGAGGCGGACGTGGAACTGGAAGAGCTGCAGACGGCGCTGACCCTGCTGCAAAGTTTCGATCCCATCGGCGTTGGTGCGCGCAGCGCGTCCGAGTGCCTGGCGCTGCAGATCAAGCGCATGCCCGGCGTGCCCTTGGTGACGCGCCGCATGGCCATCTGCATCGTGGAAAAACACCTGGCCTGGTTCGCGCAGCGCGAATTCAACAAGCTGAAAAAAGCCCTGGACTGCGACGATGAAGACCTGCGCGAGGCGCAGGCTGTGATCCGCCAGTGCAATCCGCACCCGGGCGCGGAGTTCGCCTCCGACGTGTCCGACTATGTGGTGCCGGACGTGATCGTGAAAAAGGCGCGCAATGGCTGGCAGGTCACCTTGAACAACGACGTGATGCCGCGCCTGCGCGTCAACGCCCTGTACGCCAACATGCTCAAGCAGGGCAAGGGCGAGTCGGCCATGGGCGCGCAGCTGCAGGAAGCGAAGTGGCTGATCAAGAATATGCGCCAGCGTTTCGACACGATTCTGCGCGTGGCGCAGGCGATAGTAGAAAGACAAAAGAACTTTTTCAGCCATGGCGCAGTGGCCATGAGACCCCTTGTGTTGCGTGAAATTGCTGATACACTGGGACTACACGAGAGCACTATTTCTCGCGTAACAACTCAGAAATACATGCTGACTCCGCATGGGATGTTTGAGTTGAAATATTTCTTTGGCAGTCACGTCGCCACCGAAGCAGGAGGAGAAGCATCCTCGACGGCGATACGGGCGCTGATTGTGCAATTGACAGGAGCTGAAGACCCGAAAAATCCTTTATCCGACAGTAAGATTGCGGACATGCTGGGTGAACAGGGCATGGTAATTGCGCGACGGACTGTTGCCAAATATCGCGAAGCCTTGAAAATCCCTCCGGTAAGTCTGCGTAAAGCTTTGTAGTTTTACTTGGGTTCCCCTGCGCTCCAATAATATTACAGCGTACGAGCCCTTATCTTTAGGAGTGTGTATGAATCTCACCATCAGTGGACATCATCTCGAAGTGACCCCCGCCATCCGTGAATACGTGCAGAACAAGCTGGAACGGGTAAAGCGCCATTTCGATCAAGTTATTGATATTGCTGTCATCCTGACTGTAGATAACCTCACCGAGAAAGACAAAAGGCAAAAAGCCGAGATCAACCTGCGCATGTCCGGCAAGACCGTGTACGTGGAAAGCCTGTCGCAAGACCTGTATGCTGCCATCGATACGCTGGTTGACAAACTGGACCGCCAAGTCATGAAGTACAAAGCCAAAGTGCAGGAGCATGGCCACGACGCCATCAAGCACCTCCCGGACACTTACGAACCGGCTCCTTCCGCATAAGGCGTAAGCGGCACTCCAAACAAGGGCGCATCTGGCGCCCTTTTTTGCGCCCGCGCTAAAATGGCGGTCTAATAATTCCAGAGACATCCAGCCATGAGCGAGCACGTCATTACCCAGGTTGCCAACGGCACCGGCTTCATCACCCTCGACCGCCCCAAGGCGCTCAACTCCCTTTCCCTGGACATGGTGCGCAGCCTGACCGCCGCGCTGCTGGCCTGGCGCAGCGACAGCACCGTGGCCGCCGTGGTGATCCGCAGCAGCAGCGAAAAGGCCCTGTGCGCCGGCGGCGACATCCGCTTCTTCCATGAAGTGGGCCACGCCACGCCGCAGGGCGGCAGCGCGCTGCTGGAGGACTTCTTCACCGAAGAATACGCGCTCAACCACCTGATCCACTATTACGCTAAACCGTATATCGCATTAATGGACGGCGTGGTGATGGGCGGCGGCATGGGCATCTCGCAGGGCGGCCCGGACTGCGGCGTGCGCATCGTGACCGATCGCACGAAGATGGCCATGCCGGAAGTGAACATTGGCCTGTTCCCGGACGTCGGCGGCAGCCATTTCCTGTCGCACGCACCCGGCAGCCTGGGGCGCTACCTGGGCCTGACCGGCTTGACCGCAGGCGCGGCGGACGCGCTCTATGTTGGCCTGGCGGACCACTACGTGCCTGCCGGGGCATGGGACGCGCTGCGCGATCTGCTGGAGGCAGTGCCCGGCGCTGAACTGCGCGATGCGGTGGAAGCGTTTGCCGCGCCGTTCAAGGGCAGCGCCGGCGCCGGCGTGCTGGAAACCCAGCGCACCGTGATCGAGCGCCACTTCGCGCACGGCAGCGTGGCGGCCATCATGGCCTCGCTGGCGCGAGACCAGGACGCGTTCGCGCAAGCGGCGCTGAAGGCGATGCGAAGCCGCTCGCCGCTGATGATGTGCGTGACGCTGGAACTGTTGAACCGCGGCGCCGCGCTGGACGTGGCGGACTGCCTGCGCATGGAGCGCAACCTGGTGCGGCGCAATTTCGAACATGGCGAAGTGCTGG
Organism: Massilia sp. Root418; assembly: GCF_001425265.1. GTDB lineage: Bacteria > Pseudomonadota > Gammaproteobacteria > Burkholderiales > Burkholderiaceae_D > Rugamonas. The sequence continues at coordinate 275,023 of NZ_LMEC01000025.1, read as the reverse complement.
AAGGGGTGCGCGCGCTGGTGATCGACAAGGACAACGCGCCCAGGTGGTCGCCGGCGACGCTGGAGGAAGTAACGCCGGAGATGGTTGCCGGATTCTTCGCGCCGCCCTGGCCTGAGCACGCGCATCCGCTGCGGCACCTGTAACGGCGGGTTACGCGCGTGCCGCGCTAACCCGCCCTACACGCCCACCGGTATCCGTATTGGGTGCCGTAACCCGCGGGTTACGACTGCTCGCGGTGCCGCAGCACCACCTGCTCCGTCGGGTGGAAATGCCGCGCCAGCCGCTCGGCCATGTACACCGAGCGGTGCTGCCCGCCGGTGCAGCCCACGGCCACGGTGAGGTAGCTGCGGTTATCCTTCTTGAACGACGGCAGCCACTTGGCCACGAAATCGCGGATGTCCTTGAACATCTCGTCCGCGCTGGGCTGGGCATCCAGGAAAGCGATCACCGGCGCATCGCGGCCGGTCAAGGGACGCAGGGCCAGGTCGTAATAGGGGTTGGGAATCGCGCGCACGTCGAACACGAAGTCCGCATCCAGCGGCACGCCGACCTTGAAGGCAAACGATTCGAAGAACAGCGTCAGCGGCGCGTTCTCGCTTTGCACCAGGTCCTTGATCCAGGCGCGCAGCTTGTTCGCGCTCAGTTCCGACGTATCGATGACGTGCCCCAGCTGCTCGATGGCCGAGAGCCGTTCGCGTTCCTCTGAAATGCACTCGATCAGCGTGCGGCGCGCGGCCGGATTCTGGCCCGGCTTCAATTCGTGCGACAGCGGATGGCTGCGGCGCGTTTCCGAGAAGCGCGCCACCAGCGAATGGGTGTTCGCCGTCAGGTACATGATCTTGATATCGTGGCCCTGCTGGCGCAAGGCCTGCACCGCGTCCGGCAAGTTGGTCAGCGACTCGGCGCTGCGCGCGTCGACCGCCACGGCCAGGGCCTGCGTACCTTCGTCAGTGAGCTGGGAGACCAGCTGCGACAGCAAGGCGGGCGGCAGATTGTCCACGCAATAATAGCCAGTATCCTCAAGAACGTTGAGGGCGACAGATTTTCCGGAGCCGGAGATGCCGGTGATGAGAACGATACGCATAGCTAAAGATAATACATCAAGACTACGCGATAGGTGTGTCCTGCCCTCTTGTGGTGGGGCCCGTAGGGCGGGTTAGCGCCAGCGTAACCCGCCGGAGCCGTCGCTGCGCGTCCATGGCGGGTTACGGACTGCGTCCTAACCCGCCCTACGGGAGGCATGCCTAGTCGCCGCTCATGGCTTGCCGTTGCCGTTCCATGAATTCCTGCAGCGTATCGATGCCGCGCAGCTGGAGGATGGTGTTGCGCACGGCCGCTTCCAGCAGCACCGCGATGTTGCGGCCGGCCGCCACAGGGATGACCACTTTGCGGATCGGCAGGCCCAGCACGTCCTCGGTGGGGAACTGGAACGGCAGGCGTTCCACTTCTTCCTCCAGCGCCGAGCGCCGCACCAGATGCACGATCAGTTTCAGCCGCATCTTGCGGCGCACGGCCGTCTCGCCGAAGATGGCCTTGATGTCCAGCAGCCCCAGCCCGCGCACCTCCAGCAGGTTCTGCAGCAGGGCAGGGCAGCGTCCTTCGATCATATTGGGCGCGATGCGCGCGAACTCCACCGCATCGTCGGCCACCAGGCCGTGCGAGCGCGAAATCAGTTCCAACCCCAGTTCCGACTTGCCCAGGCCGGAGTCGCCGGTAATCAGCACGCCCACGCCCAGCACGTCCATGAACACGCCGTGCATGATGATGCGCTGCGCCAGCTTCTTCGACAGGTACACGCGCAGGAAGTCGATCACCTGTGCGGCCGGCAACGGCGTGGAAAACAGCGGAATGTTCTTTTCGTCGCAGATAGCGAGGATATCGGGCGGCGTTTCCAGGCCTTGCGCGATGATGAGCGCAGGCGGCCCGCCGGCGATCAGCTCGCTGATCACGTGCGCGCGCGTGAGCGACTTGAGGCGCTGGTAGTAGTTGATTTCCTGGTGCCCGAAGACCTGGATGCGGCCCGGGTGGATGGTGTTCAAGTGGCCGACCTGGTCGGCAGCCGAAGCCACGTCGCCTGAGATCAGGCGTTCGCCCCCTGGAAAGCCGGCGAACCAGCCTAGCTGCAACGTTTCACGATTGTCGTCGTACAGGCGTTGTATCGTCAGGGGCGTTTGCAGCATGGCATCTCAGTTCAGGAATGGTGGACGCCTTAGTTTAACTGCTTTTAGCGTACTTTAGCCTGCAGCTTGCAAGCTGGGTTGCCAGTTGACGATGCGGCTGTACACCGACTGCGGGTCCGGATCGCTGGCCAGCGCGCTGCGGAAGCTGTCGTCCGAGAACATTTCGGCGATTTCCGACAGGATTTCCAGGTGCTGCTGCGTCACGTGGTCCGGGATCAGCAGGAAGAACAACAGGCTGACAGGCTTGCCGTCCGGCGATTCGAACGGAATCGGCTCGGCCAGGCGCACAAAGGCCGCCAGCGGCGACTTCAGGCTCTTCATGCCCTTGATGCGCCCGTGCGGCACGGCCACGCCGTGGCCCAGGCCGGTGGAGCCCAAGCGCTCGCGCGCGAACAGGTTGTCCGACACGGTGGAGCGGGCGATACCGCAGTTGTTCTCAAAAATCAGGCCGGCTTGCTCGAAAGCGCGCTTTTTGCTGGAAACTTCCAGATCGAGCTGGACGTTTTCGAGGGATAGGATTTTGCTCAGGTTGTTCATAACGCGACGTGGAATGGTGCGGCGCACAAATGTGGCTTGCGAGCAGAATTATAGGCTTGTTTTTTTGCCTTGTAACTGGAATTCGCTTGCGCCATGGCCGGCTCCGCTATCCGCCGCAGTCCGCTTGGGGCAGGCCGTAGCGTTGTTAAATAAGCACTGGCAGAGATATTAGCTATTTCCGCGTCGAATACAAGACAAACGCCAGTTTTTTGTCAGGGACTAAGCGGATTCGCCGATTTTTGAATGTCTTTTACTGTTATCGGCTGCAGCTTCGAACGCTGCAACCTTTATTGATTCATTGTAAGACAAATCCGGGCCAAGCGATACGAGATTCCGCGTGCGGCCCGCAAAGCTGATACATGTTACTGACGGGCATTGCGCAGGTTGGACGGCTTGAGACCGGTGCTGTAGTTGGCGCGCCAGGGGTTGATGTCCAGCCCGCCGCGCCGCGTATACCTCGCATATACGGCCAGCTGCGCCGGTTTGCAATGGCGCAGAATGTCGGTAAAGATGCGCTCCACGCACTGCTCGTGGAATTCGTTGTGCTCGCGGAAACCGATGAGGTAGCGCAGCAGGCTTTCCTGGTCGATCTGGGGGCCGGCGTAGCTGATCTGCACGCTGCCCCAGTCCGGCTGGCCGGTCACCAGGCAGTTCGATTTGAGCAGATGGGAGATGAACACCTCTTCCACTGGCAGGTCGTCGAAGTTGGCTTTGAGCACTTCCGGCTGGGGCGCGTAGTTGTCCACGTCGATGTCCAGGCGGTCCAGCAGCAAGCCTTCCAGTTCACCCATTGCCAGCCTGGCGAAATCTTCCTGCAGGGTAATCACGACATGTACGCTGGCGCCGGCGGCAGCCGACAGGTCCTGCACCATGAGCGAGCGCAGCGCTTCCTCGTTGGCCAGGCGGGTCTGGTTGAAGGAGTTCAGGTAGAGCTTGAAGGACTTCGATTCGATGATGTTGGGCGAGTCGGCCGGAAAGGTGATCTTGGCCACCGCCACCTGCGGCTTGCCGCGCATGTTCAGCCAAGACAGCTCGTAGGCGTTCCAGATGTCCACGCCGAAGAAGGGCAGGGTGCCTTTCAGGCCCAGTTCGTCGCGCTTGCCCTGGCGCGGAATGGGGAACAGCAGTTCCGGCGCGTAATCGGTGCGGTAAGCGGAGTTTTTGCCCAGCGGGGACAGGTCGGCGGTATTGGTCATGATGGCGGCAATGAAGGTGAAAGCGAACGGCGAAGGGTGCATGGTAGCGCAAATGCGGCGCGGCGGCACGCGGCGGGGCGCTTCATGCCGGCTTGGCCACCATCAGGTAGAACACCGCGACAAAGGCGAAAAAAGCTGGTATGCCGAGCACTACCCACCAGCGGAAATAGCGCCAGTAGAGCGGCGGCAGCGCCTGGCCGGCGGCGTCCGCCGCGGCAGCCACGTCGCGCAGGCGCATCTGTATCCACACCACGGGCAGCCAGCAGGCGCCCGCCAGCAGGTAGAGCCATAGCGACCACATGATCCAACGGCTGTGCAGCGGGTAACCGGCCAGGTGGGCCATGTAGTAGCCGGTGGCGGGCTGGACGATCATGGTGGTGGCGGTGAACAGCCAGTCGGCACGCACCACATTGCGGCTGACCACGGCGACCGCGCGCGTGTCGCGGCTGATGCTGGCGAACAGCAAATACCAGGCCGAGCCGATGCCGGTGCCGAACAGCAGCGTGGAGGACAGTATGTGCAGCCATTTGATGATGAGGTATTCCATCAGCGCTTTCCTTTTTCGAGTTCGTACAACAGCCAGATGGCGGCCAGCATGGGCAGGTTCTTGGTCAGCGGACCATAGGGATGGGCCAGGAATTCCGGCAGGCGCCAGGCGATCAGCACGGAATAAAAGACGATCAGCGCGATCTGCGCCAGCCATAGCGGGCTGCGCAGGCGTTGCGGCAGCGCCAGGGTGGCGACGCCCAGCAGCAGGTCCAGGCCGGCTGCGCCATACAGCATCAGCGGCCCCAGCGCGGACGGTACGCCGGTGCGCTGCAGCAGGCGGTAACTGTCCGCTTCCGGATAGACCAGGGCGGATACGTACGCCGTGATTATCCACACGGCGGCGATGCTCAGGCGCAGCAGCGGCAGCAGCCAGTTCAGTTGGGCCAGCGTGCGTTCGGCGCCGCGCTGGGCGGGCGCCATGAAGTCTTGCACGGCTCTCGGCGGGCGGCCCAGCAGGGCGGCAGTGTCCGCCGGGTCGGCCGTGTTGCCGCGCTCAAGCATGCGCAGGGCGTCGCGGTCCATTGGCAAGCCCGGCAGCACGCTGCCCAGCCAGGCGAACGCCCGCGCCGCCGCGTCCGGCAAGGTGAGCACACGCTGCGGTTCCAGGCCGAGCGTGCGGCGCAGCGCCGCCAGGTAGTCCTGCAGGGGCATCGCTTCCGGACCCACCAGCGCGATGCGGCGGCTGCCGCACGGTGGCGCTGGCGCCGCTTTGCCGTTCGCCGCTGCCGGCTGCGCAGGGGCAAGGCTGTTGGCCAGGCGCACGATGGCCTCTGCCACGTCGTCGATATGGATGGGCTGCACCAGCTGCGGCGAGCGGCCCAGGCGCACGCCGAGCGGCAGTACGGCAAGCGTCTTGAACAGTTCCGCGCTGCCGCCGCCGGGGCCGAAGATCAGCGACGGCTGCACAATGGCCGAGCGCAGCGGCAGCGCCGCAAGGTAGTCGTCCGCCGCCTTCTTGCTCAGGTGGTATTCGGTGGCGGCGTGTTCGTCCGCCCCCAGCGCGGACAGCTGGATCACCCCTTGCACGCCGCCCTCCACGCAGGCCGCGAACAGCGCGCGCGGCGTGGCTACGTGCAGTTGCGCGAAGCGCTGGCTGCCGCGCTCGCGGATGATGCCGACCAGGTTGATCACCACGTCCACTCCGCGCAGGCGCGGCAGCCACGCGGCAGGATCGGTGTCGCGCACAAAGTCGGCGGCAATGAACGCGATGCGCGCATCCGGCAGGGGCGCGCGCCCGGCTGCCGTCACACGGCTACCTTGGGCCAGCAGCGCCTGCGTCACGCGCCGGCCCACAAAGCCGCTGGCACCGGTGATCAGGACATGCATGACGACTCCATGATGAATTCCCTGGATTGTGGCGGCGGCGCGTGCCGCATACCGTGCGCCATTTCACGCAAGCGGGCCCGTACGGATGGCGTTCGCCCGTGCCGCGCGGCGCTGTTTCCGGTATCGTGGTGCACAGCTATTTGCACAGCTATTTGGCGCAGAAAATTGAGGAGGAAAGCACCATGGAAAACTGGAGCGATGCATTGCGGCGCGGCGCGGTGACGGGAAGCGTGGCCAGCGCCACGTCGGCGGCGGCGCTGGCCCTGTGCAGCCAAGGCGAGAACCACAGCCCGTTCAGCGCGGTCAACGCCGTCAGCCACTGGCTCTGGGGCGACAAGGCGGCACACAAGGATCAGCCCAGCTTGCGCTATACGCTGCTGGGCTACGGCATTCACCATGCCAGTGCCATGTTCTGGGGCGTGTTGTTCGAGCGCTGGTTTAGGCGCGTCCTGGCGCGCCGCGAGCCCCTGCCGGCCGCCGCTGCCGGCACGGCGATGGCGGCCGTGGCTTGTTTTGTGGATTACAAGATGACGCCGCAGCGCCTGCATCCGGGCTACGAAAAGCGCCTCTCGACAGGATCGCTGGCGCTGGGGGCGCTGGCGGGAAGGCGGGACTAAGGGCCCGGTTTTTCCTGCAAGGCCATGGCAAACCGTCCTACAGCGGCAACGAGCGGCGTCCTATACGCGCGACCGCCCGCAGGTTCTACAGTGACGGCACACCTTACCAACCTTGAAGGAGTTCATCATGGCTAACAGGATCACGGCATTGCTGTGCGTGGCGGCATTCAGCGCATTAACCATCACTGGCTGTAAAGACCGCAATCCGGACACGCCTGCGACCGGCGCGGGCAGCAGCGAATCGGGCGTGGCGGGCGGCACCGCGACCGCGCCCGGAACCGCCACCGGCACCAGCAGCGGCACCGGCGTGGCGGCCACCCCGGGCAGCTCGACCGGCAACCAGGCAGCGGGTAGCACCGGCCCGGCCAGCGGCGCGGCAGGCACCATGGCTGCAGGCAGCGGCACGGCCACCGGCGCCGACACCAGCGGCAGTTCCGGCACCGCCGGCGCCACCGGCTCGGGCAGCGGCCAGGCCGGGCAGACCGGCGCGGCGGAGCAGAGCGGCCAGACTGGCCAGAGCGGCGCCGGCGCCGGCAACCGCGGCAAGCACCAGTTCTACGACCGCTAAGCCTTGCCTTAGCCCAGGAACAGCTTGTAGACCGGGTTCTGCGACTCGTCCCAGTAGCGGTAGCCCAGGTTGGCCAGGAAGCGCGTGAACTCGTCCATCTCGTCCGGCGGCACCTGCAGGCCGATCAGGATGCGGCCGACGTCGCCGCCTTGCGAGCGGTAGTGGCACAGCGAGATGTTCCAGTTCGGCGCCATCGAATCGAGGAAGCGCATCAGCGCGCCCGGACGCTCAGGGAATTCGAAGCGGTACAGCAGCTCGTCCCTGGCCAGCGCGCTCTTGCCGCCCACCAGGTGGCGCAAGTGGGACTTGGCCAGTTCGTCGTGCGTCAGGTCCAGCGTCTTGAAGTCGGCCGCCTCGAAGCTGCGCGCCACCGCGCCGGACTCGCCACGGTCGGAAATCTGCACGCCCACGAACACGTGCGCCTCCTTCTCGTCGCTGATGCGGTAGTTGAACTCGGTGACATTGCGCGGGCCGATCAGCGAGCAGAAGCGCTTGAAGCTGCCGCGCTGTTCCGGCAGGGTCACCGCGAACACCGCCTCGCGCGACTCGCCCAGTTCGGCGCGCTCGGCCACGAAGCGCAGGCGGTCGAAATTCATGTTTGCGCCGCTGGCGATGGTGATCAGGGTTTCGTTGCGGATCGGGTCCTTGGTCAGCTCGGCGCGCTCCACATAGGCCTTGGCGCCGGCAATGGCCAGCGCGCCGGACGGCTCCAGGATGCTGCGCGTGTCGGTGAACACGTCCTTGATGGCCGCGCACACGGCGTCCGTGTCGACAATGATGATGTCGTCCACGTACAGCTGCGCCAGGCGGAAGGTTTCCTCGCCCACCAGGCGCACGGCGGTGCCGTCCGCGAACAGGCCCACGTCGGCCAGCGTCACGCGCTCGCCGGCCTTGACGCTCTTGCCCATGGCGTCCGAATCGAAGGTGTGCACGCCGATGATCTTGATGTCCGGCCGCACCTGCTTGACGTAGGCCGCCACGCCGGCCAGCAGCCCGCCGCCGCCGATCGGCACGAAGATGGCGTGGATAGGGCCGGCGTGCTGGCGCAGGATCTCCATGCCGATGGTGCCCTGGCCTGCGATCACGTCCGGATCGTCAAAGGGGTGGACGAAGGTCAGGTTCTGTTCTTTTTCCAGCGTCAGCGCGTGGTTGTAGGCGTCCGTGTAGGACTCGCCATGCAGGATCACTTCCACGCCCGGACCGCCGCGCGTGCGCACCGCATCGACCTTCACCTGCGGCGTGGTGGTTGGCATCACGATCACCGCGCGGCAGCCCATCTTGTTGGCCGAGAAGGCCAGGCCCTGCGCGTGGTTGCCGGCCGAAGCGCAGATCACGCCGCGCTTCAACTGGCCCTCGCTCAGGTGCGCCATCTTGTTGTAGGCCCCGCGGATCTTGAAGCTGAACACGTCCTGCATGTCTTCGCGCTTGAAATAAATTCGGTTCTGGTAGCGCTGCGACAGGGTCGGCGCCAGCTCAAGCGGCGTTTCGTGGGCCACGTCGTAGACGCGGGCGGTCAGGATTTTCTTCAGGTAGTCGATAGTCATAGTCTGCATGGTTTAGTCTGGGGCGGAGCCCTGGTGCGTAGTGCAAGGACTTGCTTTTCAACGGCGGGTAACCGGGAAGGGGCGGGCGCTATACAGCGTACTGTTGTGTAGTACCTCACGCGCCATGCCGACTCATTATAATGGGAATATGATTGAATCCACCATCCAGTGGCTGCTGGAGCAGTTGTCCGCGCCGGAAGTCGGCCTGACCTCGGTCTTCTTCGTCAGCTTTGTCTCCGCCACCCTGGTGCCCATGGGTTCCGAGCCCATGGTGTTCGCCACCATCAAGGCCAATCCCGAGTTGTTCTGGCCGGCCATCGCGGTGGCCACGCTGGGCAACACCCTGGGCGGCGCGGTTGACTACTGGATCGGCTACCGCGCCAAGGTGGCCTTCGCCAAGGAGCGCGAAAGCCGCTGGTTCCGCTGGCTGGCCCGCTACGGCGCCAAGACCATGCTGCTGTCCTGGGTGCCCGGCATCGGCGATCCGCTGTGCACGCTGGGCGGCTGGCTCAAGCTGCCGTTCTGGCCGTCAATCGGCTATATGGCCATCGGCAAGTGCGCGCGCTACCTCACCATGACCACGCTGTTGCTGTACGTACCGGACGGCGTCTGGAAAACCATGGCCGCCGCGCTGGGTGGATGAATTTGGTTCATGCGGGTTTTCGGCACATGAAAGATGGTGAAAACGGCTGAAATGGCAGGAAATTGTTTGAAAATACTATTTTTTCGAATTTTTATCGGCTATTTGACGTTTGCGTAACCCTGTGGCGGTCTAAGGCTGTTGGCGCGTGGTGCGGCGCAATAAGATAGAATGTCCTTCCTTAGGGTCAGTCCGCAGCAGATTAAACAATGAACGCCCCCGCACAAATCCAAGCTCTCCTCGCCGAAACGCCAAACGGTCCCGCAGCCACGCGCCTGCGTGAAATCCCTTACAACTACACGTCGTTTTCCGATCGCGAGATCGTTATCCGGCTGCTGGGGGAGGACTCGTGGCGCTTGCTCGACGAGCTGCGCAGCGCGCGCCAGACCGGCCGTTCGGCGCGCATGCTGTACGAAGTGCTGGGCGACATCTGGGCCGTGCGCCGCAACCCCTATCTGCAGGACGACCTGCTGGACAATCCCAAGCGCCGCCAGGAGCTGATCGACGCGCTGCACCATCGCCTGGCCGAGGTGGACAAGCGCCGCGTCAGCGTGGACGGCGCCGAGGAAGACAAGACCCGCAGCCTGAACGTGGAAAAGCTGCTCAAGGCCGCCGGCCGGGCGGTGGAAGCGTTCGGCGAAGAATTCCGCCAGACTTACGACCTGCGCAAGCGCACCACCAAGGTCCTGGGCCGCTACACGGAGAAGCACAACATCTGCTTCGACGGCATGAAGCGCATCTCGCACGTGACCGACGCCACCGACTGGCGTGTCGAATACCCCTTCGTGGTGCTCACGCCGGACACGGAAGATGAAATGGCCGGCCTGGTGAAAGGCTGTATCGAACTGGGGCTGACCATCATCCCGCGCGGCGGCGGCACCGGCTACACCGGCGGCGCCATTCCGCTCACGCCGCTGTCGGCCGTCATCAACACCGAGAAGCTGCTCGACCTGGGCAAGGTCGAGATGAAGGTGCTGCCCGGCCTGGACAAGGAATACGCCACCATCTACTCGGGCGCCGGCGTGATCACCAACAAGGTATCCGAAGCGGCCGAGAAAGCCGGCTTCGTGTTCGCGGTGGACCCGACCTCGGCGCACGCGTCCTGCATCGGCGGCAATATCGCCATGAACGCGGGCGGCAAGAAGGCCGTGCTGTGGGGCACCGCGCTGGACAACCTGGCTTCCTGGAAGATGGTCGATCCGAACGGCGACTGGCTGGAAGTCACGCGCCTGGACCACAACCTGTCCAAGATCCACGACACCCCGCTGGCCCGCTTCAAGCTGGAATGGACCCATCCGAACGCGCGCGGCGAAGCCAAGGGCGAGCCGTTCAAGACCGAGATCCTGGAGATTGCCGGCCGCGTGTTCCGCAAGGAAGGCCTGGGCAAGGACGTGACCGACAAATTCCTGGCCGGCCTGCCGGGCATCCAGAAGGAAGGCACGGACGGCCTGATCACGTCGGCGCGCTGGATCCTGCACAAGATGCCCAAGCACACCCGCACGGTGTGCCTGGAGTTCTTCGGCCAGGCGCGCGACGCGATCCCGTCCATCGTTGAAATCAAGGACTACCTGGACGGCCTGCCGGCCACCGGCGAGAAGTTCGCCACGCTGCGCCTGGCCGGCCTGGAGCACCTGGACGAGCGCTACCTGCGCGCGGTGGGCTATGCCACCAAGTCGAAACGCGGCGTGCTGCCCAAGATGGCGCTGTTCGGCGACATCGTCGGCGACGACGAGGACGCGGTGGCGATTGCCGCCTCCGAAGTGGTGCGCCTGGCGAATACCCGTGTAGGCGAAGGCTTCGTGGCCGTGAGCCCGGAAGCGCGCAAAAAATTCTGGCTGGACCGCGCCCGCACCGCCGCCATCGCCAAGCACACCAACGCCTTCAAGATCAATGAAGACGTGGTGATCCCGCTGAACCGCATGGGCGAATACACCGACGGCATCGAGCGCATCAACGTCGAGCTGTCCATCACCAACAAGCTGCAGCTGGCGGCCGAGCTGCGCGCGTTCTTTGCGGCCGGCAATCTGCCGGTCGGCAAGAGCGACGACGCTTCCGACGACAAGGTGGGTGACGCCGAAATGCTGGGCGACCGCGCACAGCAGGCGCTGGCCCTGCTGGACCTGGTGCAGCAGCGCTGGACCTTCACGCAGGACAATCTGGACCAGCCGTTGTCCGCCGTGCGCGGCGAGCTGCGCGCGCTGGGCCTGGGCGCACTGGACGCGGCCTTCGACGAGCGCCTGGTGCGCCAGCCGGACGCCACCCTGTTCGACGTGGTGCAGGACCGCACCGTGCGCGTGAGCTGGAAGCAGGAAATCCGCGCGGTGCTGCGCCAGATCTTCAACGGCGCCGCCTTCAAGCTGATCCTGGACGAAGCGGCCGCCATCCACAAGCGCGTGCTGCGCGGCCGCGTGTTCGTGGCGCTGCACATGCACGCCGGCGACGGCAATGTGCACACCAACCTGCCGGTGAACTCGGACCATTACGAGATGCTGCAGCTGGCGCACAAGGCCGTGGCGCGCATCATGAAGCTGGCCCGTTCGCTGGACGGCGTGATCTCGGGCGAGCACGGCATCGGCATCACCAAGCTGGAGTTCCTGACCGAAGAAGAAATCGTCAACTTCCGCGCCTACAAGCAGCGCGTGGACCCGGAAGGGCGCTTCAACAAGGGCAAGCTGCTCAACCTGCCCGGCATGGACGCCGACCTGTCCAACGCGTATACCCCGTCCTTCGGACTCATGGGCCACGAATCGCTGATCATGCAGCAAAGCGATATCGGCGAAATCGCCAACAGCGTGAAGGACTGCCTGCGCTGCGGCAAATGCAAACCGGTCTGCTCGACGCACGTCCCGCGCGCCAACCTGCTGTACTCGCCGCGCGACAAGATCCTGGCGACGTCCTCGCTGATCGAAGCCTTCCTGTACGAAGAGCAGACCCGGCGCGGCATCTCCATCAAGCACTGGGAAGAATTCGAGGACGTGGCCGACCACTGCACGGTGTGCCACAAGTGCGTTACGCCGTGCCCGGTCAACATCGACTTCGGCGACGTGTCCATGAACATGCGCAACCTGCTGCGCAAGATGGACAAGCGCAGCTTCAACCCTGGCAAGGCGGCGGCCATGTTCTTCCTGAACGCCACCGACCCGACCACCATCAACACGGTGCGCCAGGGCATGGTGGGCGTGGCCTACAAGGCCCAGCGCCTGGGCAACGACGTGCTGAAGAAGTTCGCCAGGAACCAGACCAAGGCGCCGCCGCCGACCGTGGGCAAGCCGCCCATCAAAGAGCAGGTGATCCACTTCATCAACAAGAAGATGCCGGGCAACCTGCCCAAGAAGACCGCGCGCGCGCTGCTGGACATCGAAGACAACAAGATGATCCCCATCATCCGCGACCCGAAGAAAACCACGGCCGACACCGAAGCCGTGTTCTACTTCCCCGGCTGCGGTTCGGAGCGCCTGTTCTCGCAGGTGGGCCTGGCCACCCAGGCCATGTTGTGGGAAGTGGGCGTGCAGACCGTGCTGCCGCCGGGCTATCTGTGCTGCGGCTATCCGCAGCGCGGCGCCGGCGACTTCGACAAGGCCGACAAAATGGTGACGGACAACCGCGTGCTGTTCCACCGCATGGCCAATACCTTGAACTACCTGGACATCAAGACCGTGGTGGTGTCGTGCGGCACCTGCTACGACCAGCTGGCGTCCTACGAGTTCGAGAAGATCTTCCCGGGCTGCCGCATCATGGACATCCATGAATACCTGATGGAGAAGAACGTCAAGCTGGAAAGCGTCACCGGTACGCGCTATATGTACCACGACCCTTGCCACTCGCCGATGAAGATACAGGACCCGCTGAAAACGGTGAACGCGCTGATCACCACGGTGGACGCCACCAAGATCGAGAAGAACGACCGCTGCTGCGGCGATTCCGGCACCCTGATGGCGGCGCGTCCGGACATCTCGACCCAGGTCCGCTTCCGCAAGGAAGAGGAAATGATCAAGGGCGCGGACAAGCTGCGCGCCGACGGCTTTACCGGCGAAGTGAAAGTGCTGACCAGCTGCCCGGCCTGCCTGGGCGGCGTGTCGCGCTACGGCGAAGACGCCGGCACCACCGCCGACTACATCGTGGTGGAAATCGCCAAGCACCTGCTGGGCGAGAACTGGATGCCGGACTACGTGGCCAAGGCCAACAACGGCGGCATCGAGCGGGTGCTGGTATGACGCAGCCGGCGCGCGCCTGCGACCTGTGCACGCTGCTGGCTGCGCCGGCCGACGCGCTGGTCTGGCGCGACGACAAGCTGAGCGTGGTGCTGGTGGACGAAGCCAGCTATCCCGGCTTCGTGCGCGTGGTGTGGAACCAGCACGTCAAGGAAATGACGGACCTGGCGCCGGCCGACCGCGCGCACGTGATGAACGCGGTTTGGCAGGTGGAGGCGGCGGTGCGCGCGGTAATGGCGCCGGCCAAGGTCAACCTGGCCAGCTTCGGCAACATGACGCCGCACGTGCACTGGCACGTCATCCCGCGCTACACCGACGACGTGCATTTTCCTAACCCCACCTGGGGCGAGGCCCAGCGTGCGCCGGACGCGAGCGCCATCGCCGCCCGCGGCGCGCTGCTGCCGCAACTGCGCGCCGCCATCGCCGCCAACTTGAGTCCAGCATCATGAAACAGCCCACCGGCCTGACGGTCCACAACAAATCGCGCATCCTCGAAATCAGTTTCGACGACGGCGCCGTTTTCAACCTGCCATTCGAGCTGCTGCGCGTGTATTCGCCGTCGGCGGAAGTGAAGGGCCACGGCGCGGGCCAGGAAGTGCTGCAGGTCGGCAAGCGCGAGGTCGGCATCGCCGGCATCGAGCCGGTCGGCAACTACGCCGTGCAGCCGACTTTCTCGGACGGCCACAACACCGGCCTGTACACCTGGGACTACCTGTACAAGCTGGGCGCCGAGCAGGAGCAGCTGTGGCGGGACTATATGGACCGCCTGCACGCCGCCGGCTTCGACGGCGACAGCGGGCGCGAATCCGGCGCCGCCTTGCCTTCAGCACCGAAGGCACACGGCTGCGGCCACAAGCATTGATGACATCCCCGCCCGCGCGGGGATTTTTTTTCGCCGTCGTTGTCGATATTTGAAAAACCGTTCGTCGTGGTGGTGTCCGGGCCGTCCGGATGACTTTTAAGGAGAGCAACATGGAATACATGATCCTGATCTACGCCGACGAAAAACTGTACAGCGGCATGAGCGAACAGCAGCTGGGCGAGCTGATGACATCCTACGGCGCCTACACGCAGGAGCTGATCGCCGCCGGCGTCATGCGCAGCGGCTCGGAGCTGGCGCCGGTGCACACCGCCACCACGGTGCGGGTGCGCGACGGCAAGATCGCCTGCACGGACGGTCCGTTCGCCGAGACCAAGGAGCAGCTGGGCGGCTACTACCTGATCGACTGCGCCAACCTGGACGAAGCCATCAAATGGGCCGCCAGGTGTCCGGGGGCCAAGGACGGCTCGATGGAAGTGCGGCCCCAGGTGAAAACCGTCTGAGCGCCGCCGGGCGGGGCTGAGCCGTGCTGACGCGGGCGGTGGACGAAGTGTGCCGGCGCGAGGGCGGCAAGGTGCTGGCCGGGCTGATACGGCGCTTCGGCGACATCAGCCTGGCCGAGGACCTGCTGCACGACGCCTACGGCAAAGCGCTGGAGCGCTGGCCGCGCGACGGTCTGCCCGCCAATCCGGCCGCCTGGCTCACCACGGTGGCCCGCAACGCCGGCCTCGACTACCTGCGCCGCGCCGCCTGGACCTTGCCCGACTCCACCGAGGTGCTGGCGCAGCTGGCCCACGAGGCCGATGGCTGGGTCGACGGCAGCTTTGCTGCCGCCGCTGATGCCGGCAGGGCCGCCGGCGCCATGCCGCCGGTCCGGTCCGGCATCTCCGCTGCGGGCTACGGGCTCGCCATCGACGACGACCGCTTGCGGCTGATCTTCATCTGCTGCCACCCGGCACTGGCGCCGGGCGCGCAGACGGCGCTGGCCCTGCGCACGCTGTGCGGCCTGTCCACCCGCGAAATTGCGCGCGCCTACTGCGAGACGGAAAGCGCGACCGCGCAGCGCCTGGTGCGCGCCAAGCGCAAGATCGCCGACGCGCGCATCCCCTTCGCCGTGCCCGCGCCGGACCAGCTGCCGGCCCGCCTGGCGCTGGTGCTGCAGGTGATCTACCTGGTCTTCAACGAGGGCTACGGCGCCACCACCGGTCAACGGCTGGTGCGCACCGACCTGTGCCGCGAAGCCATCCGCCTGGCCCGCCTGATGGCCGAACTCGCGCCGCGCGATGCCGAAGTGCAAGGCCTGCTGGCCCTGATGCTGCTGACCCACGCCCGCAGCGGCGCCCGCACAGCTCCCGACGGCAGCCTGATGACCCTGGAGTGCCAGGACCGCTCGCTGTGGGACGGCGCCGCCATTGCTGAAGGCATGGCCCTGCTGGACGCTGCTTTGCCGCTGCGCCGCCCCGGCCCGTACCAGATCCAGGCTGCCATCGCCGCGCTGCACAGCAAGGCCCCCAGCGCCGCCGCCACCGACTGGCCGCAAATCTCCGCCCTGTACGGCGCGCTGCTGCGTTACCTGCCCACGCCGGTGGTGGAACTGAACGCCGCCGTCGCGCTCGGCATGGCCCGCGGGCCGGCCGAAGGGCTGGCATGGATCGCCAGACTGGAGCAGGGCGGCCAGCTGGCCGGCCTGCACTACCTGCACGCGGCCAAGGCTGAACTGCTGCGTCGCCTCGGCGACCTGGACGCCGCCATTGCCGCCTACACCAGCGCCGTCGAGCTCGCCGCCAATGCTGTCGAGCAGCAATACCTGGCAAGCCGCCGCCAGGAACTGCTCCCTGCGCGCCCGTCGCCGGGGAAAATGTAGCGGCATGCTGCCCGGGCGGGATTTTCCTTGCTGCGCTTGTATAATGCAGGCAAATCCACAGCTGCCCTGACCATGACCAATACCACCCATTTCGGCTACAAGACCGTCTCCGAAGACGATAAAGTGAAGGAAGTCGCCAAGGTGTTCCACTCCGTGGCCGCCAAGTACGACGTGATGAACGACCTGATGTCGGCCGGTCTGCATCGCCTGTGGAAGACGTTTACCATCGCCAACGCGGCTGTGCGCCCCGGCTTCAAGTGCCTGGACATCGCCGGCGGCACCGGCGACCTGGCCAAGGCCTTCGCCAGGCAGGCCGGCCCCACCGGCGAGGTGTGGCTGACCGACATTAACGAGTCCATGCTGCGCGTGGGCCGCGACCGCCTCTTGAATCGCGGCCTGGTCACCCCCACCTTGCTGTGTGACGCGGAAAAATTGCCCTTCCCGGACGATTATTTCGACCGGGTCAGCGTCGCCTTCGGCTTGCGCAACATGACGCACAAGGACCAGGCCCTGGCGGAAATGCGCCGCGTGCTCAAGCCGGGCGGCAAACTGCTGGTGCTGGAGTTCTCCAAAGTCGCGGAGCCCCTGCAAAAGCCGTATGATCTGTATTCGTTCTCGGTGCTGCCTTGGCTGGGACAGAAAATTGCCGGTGACGCGGAAAGCTACCGTTACCTGGCCGAATCGATCCGCATGCATCCCGATCAGGAAACCCTGAAAACGATGATGCAGGATGCGGGACTGGAGCGGGTCCAGTATTACAACCTGACGGCAGGTGTGGCCGCTTTGCACACCGGTATCAAACTGTAAGCGGGAAA
The DNA here is from genome assembly GCF_001425265.1 of Massilia sp. Root418. Taxonomy (GTDB): domain Bacteria; phylum Pseudomonadota; class Gammaproteobacteria; order Burkholderiales; family Burkholderiaceae_D; genus Rugamonas. The sequence continues at coordinate 258,156 of NZ_LMEC01000025.1, read as the reverse complement.
CTATCATGAATATGAAGAAATTTCTGGTTGGCGCCGTACTGGCGCTGTCCGCCACCGCCATGCTGAGCGAGGCGATCGCCCGTCCCATGGGCGGCGGCCGCTCCATCGGACGTCAGTCCCAAAGCGTGAGCCGCATGCCGGCCCAGCCTGCGCCTGCGCCTAGCCAGGCTGCGCGCCCGGCCGCGCCCGCGACGGCCCCGGCTGCCGCGCCGGCACCGGTGCCGGCCAAGCCTGCCAGCCCGTGGAAGGGCATCCTGGGCGGCGCACTGCTGGGCCTCGGCCTGGGCGCGCTGTTCTCCCACCTGGGCATGGGCGGCGCCATGGCGTCCATGCTGGGCTCGCTGCTCACCGTGCTGCTGATCGCTGGCGCAGCCTTCCTGATCTTCCGCCTGGTGCGCAGCAAGATGTCGCCGCAGCGCCCGGCCGCAGCGTCGGTGGGCGGCTTCGGCGGCAACACTTGGCAGCCTGAGCCGCAACAGCCGGTGGCGCGCACGCCGGAAATCGGTTCCGGCCTGCCGCCGCTGCAGCCGGTATCGGGCGGCCTGAACCTGGACAAGCCTGCCGCGGCGGCGCATACCCCATGGGGCGTGCCTGCCGACTTCGACACCGCTTCCTTCCTGCGCCACGCGAAGAGCAACTTCATCCGCCTGCAAGCGGCTTGGGACAAGGGCGACTCCGCCGACATCCGCGAGTTCACCACCCCGGAAGTGTTCGCCGAGCTGAAGATGCAGATCGCCGAGCGCGGCGCGCAAGCGGACTACACCGACGTGGTGTCCATTGACGCCGAGCTGCTGGGCATAGAAAACGACGGCAGGGATTACCTGGCCAGCGTGAAGTTCTACGGTTCCATCAAGCCCGCGCCGGACGCGCTGGCCGAGCCGTTCCAGGAAGTGTGGAACCTGACCAAGCCGGTCTCCGGCAACGGCGGCTGGCTGCTGGCCGGCATCCAGCAACTTGCCTAAGCTCTGAACTGGTAAGATCAAGACCGCCCAGGCAAACTGGGCGGTTTTGTTTTTTTTAGCGTCTGCACGCATGCCCTCAACGACCATACCCAATCTGCCTTCGCCGCTGGCGCCTGTCGCCGCCACCATCAACCACCTGCTGGCCCAGGAGCCGTGGGCCCGCGCGGCCTTGCGCCTGCATGCCGGCAAGGTGGCCTGCATCGCCGCCGCGCCGGTCGAGCTGCGCCTGGGCGTCACCGCCGACGGCATGGTGGAGCCGGCGCCCGCCGATGCCGCCGCCAGCGTCACCATCCGCCTGAAGTTGTCCGACCTGCCGCTGATCGCGCAAAACCGCGAGCGCGCCTTTTCCTACGTGCAAATCGAGGGCGACGCCGAGTTCGCCAACGCCATCTCGCAGCTCTCCAAGTCGCTGCGCTGGGAAGCCGAGCACGACCTGGAAAAGGTGCTGGGGCCGATCGCAGCCACCCGCCTGGTGGGAGGCGCCAAGGCTGCCTTCGCGGCATTCAAGACCGGCCAGCGCAAGCTGGCCGAGAACGCCGCCGAGTACTTCCTTGAAGAAAATCCCCTGCTGGTGCGCCCGGCCGTGACCGAACAGTTCGGCGCGGACGTGCGCCGCCTGCGCGACGACACCGAGCGCTTCGCCAAGCGCCTGGCCAACCTGGAAAAGAAACTGGCGCAGGGCGCCGGGGACCATACATGATCTTGAAATTCCTGCGCCTGCTGAAAATCCTGCGGGTCGCCGTCCAGTACGGACTCGATGAAATCGCATTTTCCGGCCTGCGCGTGCCGCGCACCGCCAAGCTGATCGACACCTTCTTCTTCTGGCGCGACATTTCCGCGCCGCGCGGCCTGCGCCTGCGCCTGGCGCTGGAGGAACTGGGGCCCATCTTCGTCAAGTTCGGCCAGGTGCTGTCCACCCGGCGCGACCTGATTCCGCTCGACATCGTGGAAGAACTGGCCCTGCTGCAGGACCGTGTGCCGCCGTTCGACTCGGACCTGGCCATCGCCCAGATCCAGCGCTCGCTGGGCGACCATCCGGACCGCCTGTTCGCCAGCTTCGAGCGTACCCCCGTGGCCTCGGCGTCGATCGCGCAGGTGCACTTCGCCACCCTGAAGGACGGCAAGGACGTGGCGGTCAAGGTGCTGCGCCCCGGCATGAAGAAGCTGATCGACGAGGACGTGGCCCTGATGCACATCGCCGCCGAGTGGATCGGCCGCCTGTGGGCCGACAGCAAGCGCCTCAAGCCGAAAGAGGTGGTGGGCGAGTTCGACAAATACCTGCACGACGAACTGGACCTGATGCGCGAGGCGGCCAACGCCAGCCAGCTGCGCCGCAACTTCGCCGGCGGCAACCTGCTGCTGGTGCCGGAAATGTACTGGGACTACTGCTCGTCCAGCGTGATCGTGATGGAGCGCATGCACGGCATTCCCGTGTCCCAGACCGAGCGCCTGATCGAAGCCGGCGTGGACCTGAAAAAGCTCTCCAGCGACGGCGTCGAAATCTTCTTCACCCAGGTGTTCCGCGACGGCTTCTTCCATGCGGACATGCACCCAGGCAACATCCTGGTGTCCATCGACCCGGCCAGCTTCGGCCGCTACATTGCGCTCGACTTCGGCATCGTCGGCACCCTGAACGACTTCGACAAGGATTACCTGTCGCAGAACTTCCTGGCCTTCTTCCGCCGCGACTACAAGCGCGTGGCCGAGGCCCACATCGAGTCCGGCTGGGCGCCCAAGGAAACCCGCGTGGACGAACTGGAATCGGCCGTGCGCGCCTGCTGCGAACCGATCTTCGACCGCCCGCTGAAGGACATCTCCTTTGGCCAGATCCTGCTGCGCCTGTTCCAGACCTCGCGCCGCTTCAACGTGGAAGTGCAGCCGCAGCTGGTGCTGCTGCAAAAGACCCTGCTCAATATCGAAGGCCTGGGCCGCCAGCTGGACCCGGACCTGGACCTGTGGAAGACCGCCAAGCCCTACCTGGAAAACTGGATGGCCGAGCAGGTCGGCTGGCAGGGCATGCTGGAGCGGCTCAAGGCCGAGGCGCCGCGCTACACCCACGTGCTGCCGCAGCTGCCGCGCCTGATGCACCGCGCGCTGGCGGTGGCTGGCGAGCCGGACAACACCAACAACGAACTGCTGCGCGTGCTCATCGCCGAGCAGCAGCGCACCAACCGCCTGATCAGCTTCGTGGTCTATTTCGCCGGCGCCTTTGCGGTCGGCGCGCTGGGCCTGCAGGCCATCCTGCGCTGGAAGGGCATGCTGTGACGCGCCCGCCTGCGCCGCCTGCGCCGCCTGCGCCGCCCGCGCCGGACGCCCCCAGCTTCGGCGCGCGCGACCCGCGCGAGCCGGCCTTCTGGGACGAGCGCTTCGACAAGGGCTTCACGCCCTGGGACCTGGGCGGCGTGCCCGCGCGGCTGCGCGCGTTCGCCGGCGAGCTGCACGGCTTGCCGACCGTCCTCATCCCCGGCTGCGGCTCGGCCTACGAGCTGGCTTTCCTGTGCCAGGCGGGCTGGAACGCCACCGCCATCGACTTTTCCCCGGCCGCCGTGGCCGCCGCGCGCCGCGCGGTCGGCCCGCAGTGGCAGGACAGGGTGGTGCAGGCCGATTTTTTCCAGTACCAGCCCGCCGCGCCGCTGGACCTGATCTATGAACGCGCCTTCCTGTGCGCCTTGCCGCGTGCCATGTGGCCGCAGGTGGCGGCGCGCTGGGCCGAACTGCTGCCGAGCGGTGCTTTGCTGGCAGGGTATTTCTTCTTCGATAACAATGCCAAGGGTCCGCCGTTCGGCATTGCGCGCGAACAGCTGGAGGCCTTGCTCACGCCGCATTTCCGCTGCGTGGCCGACGAGGCGGTGTTGGATTCGCTGCCGGTTTTCGAGGGAAGAGAGCGCTGGATGGCCTGGCGGCGCCTGTAATTCGCATTACGCGCCGGAAAAGGCTTTATAATTCAGGGTTTTGATGATTTTTGCGGAGTAATTGAATGCCGATCTACGCTTACCGCTGCGACGACTGTGGCTTTGCCAAGGATGTTTTGCAGAAGATGTCCGATCCGGTCCTGACCGATTGCCCTACCTGCGGCAAGGCAACCTTCAAGAAGCAGCTGACCGCTGCCGGTTTCCAGCTCAAGGGCACGGGCTGGTACGCCACCGACTTCCGCGGCGGCACGCCGCCCGCCACCGGCGTGGCCACCGGCCCTGCCGATGGCAAGGCCGAATCCAAAGCCGAGGCCAAGTCCGACAGTGCGGCAGCCGCGCCGGCCGCCGCGCCGGCCAGCGCCACCGGCACGGCCTGATCCGATGCGCAAATACTTCATCACCGGCCTGCTGATCCTGGTTCCCATCGCCATCACGGCGTGGGTGCTGAACCTGGTGATCAGCACCATGGACCAGTCCCTGCTGCTGGTGCCCGAGCGTTTCCGCCCGCTGGCCCTGTTCGGCTTCGATATTCCCGGGCTGGGCACCATCCTGACCGTGCTGATCGTGTTCGTGACCGGCCTGCTGACCAACAACCTGGTCGGCAACTACATCGTGCGCATGTGGGAAAAGCTGCTGCACCGCATTCCGGTGGTGAGCTCGCTGTACGGCAGCGTCAAGCAGGTGTCGGACACGCTGTTTTCCTCGTCCGGCAACGCCTTCCGCAAGGCCGTGCTGATCCCGTACCCGCACCAGGATTCGCGCACCATCGCCTTCCTGACCGGCGTGCCCGGCGGCGACGTGAAGAACCACCTGGAGGGCGACTACGTGAGCGTGTACGTGCCCACCACGCCGAATCCGACCTCGGGATTTTTCCTGATGTTGGCCAAGAAAGATGTCATCGAGCTCGACATGAGCGTCGATGCGGCCCTGAAGTACATCGTTTCCATGGGCGTGGTTGCGCCCGAATGAACCAAATTAACCTGAACTGAGAAATAACCATGTCTATGCGCACTCACTACTGCGGCCTCACCACTGAAGCCCAGCTCGGCCAAACCGTCAGCCTGTGCGGTTGGGTACACCGTCGCCGCGACCACGGCGGCGTGATTTTCATCGACCTGCGCGACCGCGAAGGCCTGGTTCAGATCGTCTGCAATCCAGAGCAGGCTGAGGTCTTCAAGGCGGCCGAGTCCGTGCGCAACGAGTTCTGCCTGCGCGTGACCGGCGTGGTCAAGGACCGCCTGGCCGGCACCATCAACAACAACCTGAAGTCGGGCAAGATCGAAGTCATCTGCTCCGAGCTGGAAGTGCTGAACGCCTCCGTGGCCGTGCCGTTCCAGCTGGACGACGACAACCTGTCCGAAACCACCCGCCTGACCCACCGCGTGCTGGACCTGCGCCGTCCGCAGATGCAGAACAACCTGCGCCTGCGCTACAAGGTGACCATGGAAGTGCGCAAGTACCTGGACGCGCTGGGCTTCATCGACATCGAAACCCCGATGCTGACCAAGTCCACGCCGGAAGGCGCGCGCGACTACCTGGTGCCGTCGCGTGTGAACGCCGGCAACTTCTTCGCGCTGCCGCAGTCCCCGCAGCTGTTCAAGCAGCTGCTGATGGTGGCCAACTTCGACCGCTACTACCAGATCACCAAGTGCTTCCGCGACGAAGACCTGCGCGCCGACCGCCAGCCTGAATTCACCCAGATCGACTGCGAAACCTCCTTCCTGACCGAACAGGAGATCCGCGACCTGTTCGAAGACATGATCCGCCTGGTGTTCAAGAACACCATGGAAGTGGACCTGCCGAACCCGTTCCCGGTGATGAACTTCTCGGAAGCCATGGGCAAGTACGGTTCGGACAAGCCGGACATGCGCGTCAAGCTGGAATTCACCGAACTGACCGACGTGGTCAAGAACGTCGAGTTCAAGATCTTCAACGCTGCCGCCAACATGCCTAACGGCCGCGTGGTCGGCATGCGCGTGCCGCAGGGCGGTTCGATGCCGCGTTCGGAAATCGACGCCTACACCCAGTTCGTGGCCATCTACGGCGCCAAGGGCCTGGCCTACATCAAGGTCAACGAAAAAGCGAAAGGCCGCGACGGCCTGCAATCGCCTATCGTCAAGACCATCGACGACGCCACCCTGGCCAAGATCCTGGAACTGACGGGTGCGCAGGACGGCGACCTGATCTTCTTCGGCGCCGACAAAGCCAAGGTGGTGAACGACGCCATCGGCGCGCTGCGCGTGAAGATCGGCCACTCCGAATTCGGCAAGAAAGCCGGCCTGTTCGACGACGTCTGGTCGCCGCTGTGGGTGATCGACTTCCCGATGTTCGAATACGACGAAGAAGGCGACCGCTGGACCGCGACCCACCACCCGTTCACCGCGCCGAAAGACGGCCATGAGGACATGCTGGAAACCAATCCGGGCGCCTGCATCGCCAAGGCCTACGACATGGTGCTGAACGGCTGGGAACTGGGCGGCGGTTCGATCCGTATCCACCGCGAAGAAGTGCAGTCGAAAGTGTTCCGCGCGCTGAAGATCGATGCCGACGAAGCCCGCCTGAAGTTCGGCTTCCTGCTGGACGCGCTGCAGTACGGCGCGCCGCCGCACGGTGGCCTGGCCTTCGGCCTGGACCGTATCGTGACCCTGATGACCAAGTCCGATTCGATCCGCGACGTGATCGCCTTCCCGAAAACCCAGCGTGCGCAAGACCTGCTGACCCACGCGCCGTCGGAAGTGGACGAGAAGCAGCTCAAAGAGCTGCACATCCGCCTGCGCACCGCCGAGCCGAAAGTCGCCGGCTGATGTAGCATTGGAAAAGGCGCCTCGGCGCCTTTTCTTTTATCTGGAACTATGAAGCCTTACAAGATACCCGAGTCGGTGCTGGTGGTGATCCACACGGCCGACCTGCAAGTGCTGCTGATCGAGCGGGCCGGCAATCCCGGCTTCTGGCAATCGGTCACCGGTTCGCTGGACGCGCCGGACGAGCCGCTGCTGACGACCGCTACGCGCGAGCTGTTCGAGGAAACCGGCATCGTCGCCGACGGCGAGCGCATCGCGCTGCGCGACTGGCAGCTGTCCAACATCTACGAAATCTACCCCGTCTGGCGCCACCGCTACGCGCCCGGCGTGACGCAAAACACCGAGCACGTGTTCAGCGTCGAAGTCCCGCGCGGCATCCCCATCCTGCTCAGCCCGCGCGAGCACACGGCACACGTGTGGCTGCCCTACCTGGAAGCGGCGGACAAATGCTTCTCGTCCTCCAATGCCGAAGCCATCCTGCAGCTGCCCCACCAGCTGGCTTTACTGCGCGGCTGATCCAGGTGTGCCGGCGCAGCGGTCCGACTATCTGATCAGCGCTGCCGGCCTGCACTGGGCGGCGCTGGATGAGGACATCAGCGTTGCGCATCTGCTCGCCGGCTACGGCGACCGGCACGCTGATCAAGTTTTCTTGAAGTAAGCCGTCACCTGCCATTTGCTTGCGCAATCTTAAGACCCGCCTCAGCCCCGCTCGCTACGATTGATTATCGTACGACAGAGGAGGGTGGCCATGGAGCGTATCAACGAGATCGCGGGACGTACCGCGCTGGTGTTGGAAACGAATAATCTGCGCGGCGGGGACCGCCAGCTAGCTGCCGCCGAAGCCAGTCTGCGGCACGTGATGGGCGTGCTGGCCAGCCAGACCGTGCCGCTGTCCGCGCTGGCGCAGGTCGTGATCACGCACGATGGCTTGAGCGCGGCCTGCCGCGACAGTCTGACGCAAGCGGCCGGGTGCCGCATCGACTTCGTCGAAATCAGCGCCGATACCGGCTACTACGACGCCAAGAACACCGGCTTTGCCGCCACCGATCCCGCCCGCTGCGCCTATGTCCTTTTCGCCGATGCCGACTGCCGCCCCGATTCCGGCTGGCTCGCCGCCATGCTCGCGCCCTTTGCGCAGCCGTCGCCGCCGGCCGTAGTGGCGGGGCGCACCAGCTACGCGGACAACGTGGTCGGCAGCGCGCTGACCACCATGGACTTCATGTACTTCCCCAGCCGCCTCGCAGCCGGCGCCACGCGCAACTTCTACGCCAACAACGTGGCCTTCCGTCGCGACGTGTTCGCGCGCTATCAGTACCAGCCCCTGGAAGGCGTGTACCGCGCCCATTGCCAGGTGCTCGGAATGCGGCTGCACGCGGCCGGCCTGCCGCTGCACTACGCCGCCGCCGCGCACACCGAGCACCGCCTGCCCGACACCTGGCGCGAAACCCTGCAGCTGCGCTGGATGCGCGGCGAGGACACGCATGCGCTCACGCCGCACCTGGTGCTCACCTTGCTGCCGTCCTGGCTGCAATGGCTGGCGCGCAGCGGCCCGGTCGGCCCGCTATGCGTGCAGCTGGCCAGGCTGGGATGCAGCGTGCGCGCGCTCAACCGGCAGGACCTGACCCGCCTGCGTGGCCTGCGCTGGCTGGGCGGCATGGCGGCAATAGGCCTGTTCTCTGCGGTCGACATGGCGGGCGCGCTGTTCTACAGCCTGGGCCTGCGCACCGCGCACGGCGCGCAGGAAACCACGCTGTCTTACCATCGCCGCTGATGGACGGCCTGCCCATGCACGCTTCCGCTCCGCTGCGCATCCTCTACCTGGCGACGGCCGATGCGCGCGGCCACCTCATGCGCGCGCAGCTGCTGGCGCAAGCCCTGCGCGCTAAAGGCGCCGCTGTCGATGTGCTGACCACATCGGAAGCGGGGCGCACTTTTCTGGCCGGCTTCGGCATCGATGCGCTCGTGCTGTCGCCGCACTACGCGATGCAGTTCGACAGCTGCCAGAACATGCGGCGCAGGGACAGCGCCGCCAACGTGCTGCGCTACATGCTGCATCCCGGCCGCATGCTGCGCGACGTCTGGCGGCTGCGGGCCGCCTTCGCGCGCAGCGACCTGGTAGTCAACGATTCCTTCCATCCGGCGCTGCTCCTGATGGGCTACCTGCCCGGTTGGCGGCACAAGGTGGTGCACGTCTACGGCGGCAGTTTGCGGCGGGCGCTGGAGGGTACCTTTGACGGCAGCTTGCCGCGCTGGGCCGCCGCGCTGTTCCGGGCCGCCGTCAGTGTGCAGATCGACGCCAGCCATGCCCGCCTGGAGCACGATTTCGCCTATGCGGAGCCGCAGCTGCATCCGGGCCGGAACTACCGCCTGCCCACGCCGGTTGCCATCGCGCCGGCACAGCCGGCTGGCCTGCCATGCGAAGCGGCAGTCTACCTCAACCCGCATTTCCGGGACGCTGACCTGGCGCTTGCGCTGGAGCAGGGGTTGGCCCCGCTTGCGAGCTTGCTGCATCTCGTGGGCGAGGGCTATGCGGGCCGGCCGGGCTGGCAGGCGCGGGACGCGGCCTGGGTCGATCGCGCCGCGCAGAGCCGCCTGATCGTCTCCGCGCCCGGCATGGCCGCGCTGTCGGTGGCGCTGGTCTACCGCAGGCCCATCCTGCTGATTGTCACCGAGCAGCCGGAGCAGCAGGCAAACGCCGCCCGCGTCGCTGAACTGGGGCTGGCGCACCGCGTAGTAGTCTGGCGCGGCGATGCCGCATCCTTCCGCCTGGCGGTGCAAACCGCAGCCCAGGCGCTGCTGGCCGGCGCGCCTGCCGCCAAGCCGGCACTTGCCGCGCCGCCGGCTGACGGCTTAGCGGCAACCGGGTCTGCGGGGGCGGCCCTGCTGGCTGAGGGCATTGCTGCGGCCGAGGCGCGGGTGCAAGCCTGGGTGCTGACGCTGATGCGGCTCGCGCAAGGGCGCCGCCTGGCGCAAGCCAGCGCATCCGGCCAGTTGAGGCCGACGGCATGACGGGCGAAAAGCCGGCTTTGCCAGCGGAACTATTCACCATCAACCCCTGGCGCGCCTCGGCCGCCATCGCGCTGGACTGGGCCATCATCGCGGCCTGCTTCTGGGCGGCGGCGTGCTGGCCGGTCTGGCCAGTCTACCTGGCGGCGGCCGTCCTGGTCGCACGCACCCAGCTGGCGCTTGCCGTGCTGATGCACGAAAGCGCCCACGGCACGCTGTACGCGAACCGCCGCCTGAACGACGCGGCGGGCCAGTTGTTTGCCGCCGGGCCGTTGATGGTCTCGATGTTTTTCTACCGCTACGGCCACCTCAAGCACCACCGCGCGCCCATGAGCGCGGACGACCCGGTGGCCCTGGTGTTCCGCATTGCCGACTACCCCGTCACGCGGCGCGAGCTGGTCCGGCGACTGTGCCGGGACTTGTGCGGCCTGTCCTGTTTTTCCGGCGTGTACGACGTGGTGGCCGGCAAGCACCGCCAGCTCGCCCTGTCCCCGGCAGCGCCCGCCAGCGCGCAGCAGAAGTGGCTGGTGCGTACCTCCATCGCCGGCAGCCACGGCCTGCTGCTGGGCACGCTGTGCCTGACCGGCCATCCGCTGCTGTACGCCGGGCTGTGGCTGCTGCCGGCGGTCACGCTGCTGCAACTGTTCGCGCGCATCCGTGCCATCACCGAGCACGCAGGCTACCCGGAAGCGGGCGACCAGATGAGCAACGCCCGCACGGTGGTGCGGCGCAGCTGGCAAACCTTTTTGTTCGGTCCGCACTGCATCCACTACCATATCGAACACCATTGCCACCCCCGCGCGCCGTTCTACCGCCTGCCCAAGGTGCACCAGGCCATGCTGCCTGTCCTGCCTCCGGCCAATCTCTACCGCGGCTACGGCCGCGTCCTGCGCGACGTTTCCACGCGTACAGGATAACGCCCGGCGGTCTGTGCCATGCCGCACACAACCGCCACCGCACAATAGCCGCACGGCAAGCGGACTGTTGGGAGTAGAATTGTTCCCATGAAGATCCGAGTCGCCACCTACAATATTCACAAGGGCGTGTCGTACCGCTCTCAGCCGCGCGTGCATGCGCTCAAGCAGGCCATCGGCAAGTTCGAGGCGGACGTTGTGTTCCTGCAGGAAGTGCAAGGCAAGCACGACCGCATTGCGGAAAAGTTCGGCGAGGAGCTGCACGGCCACCGCCACTGGCCCACCACGGCGCAGCACGAGTTCTTCGGCGACGGCCGCCATTCGGTGTACGGCATGAACGCCAAGTACGACCACGGCCACCACGGCAACGCACTGCTCAGCAATTTCCCTATCGCCAAGTGGACCAATACCGATATCTCGGACCACGCCTACGAGGCGCGCGGCATCCTGCATTGCATCATCGACACGCCCAGCACGCCGGTGCATTGCTACGTGGTGCACCTGGGCCTGTTTGAAGCGGGCCGCACCCGCCAGACCCAGGCGCTGATCGACGCTGTCAAGGAAACCGCCCCCGATAACGAGCCGGTGATCATCGCCGGCGATTTCAACGACTGGCGCAATACCCTGAGCGCCACACTGCGCAAGGCGCTGGGCGTGGTGGAGGTGTTCGATGAGATCCGCCCGCCCTCCGCGCTGGGCGACCTGGTCCGTACCCTGGCGCGGCGCAAGGCTGCCCTGCATCCGGCCCGCACCTTCCCGGCCGCCTTGCCCGTGTTCCGGCTCGACCGCATCTATGTGCGCGGCTTCAGCGTGGAGACCGCGCAGGTGCTGCACGGCCCCGAGTGGGCACGCTTGTCCGACCATTCTCCCATCGTGGCGACACTGGGGTTAAACTGACGCCGTATGCGCTCAGTTAATTTCATCGCCGATAACGAAGTCAAGCTCCTGCACTGCGGTACCGACTACTTCCCGGCCCTGCGGGAAGCGATCGACGCCGCGCAGTACGAGATCTACTTCGAAACCTATATTTTCGCCGGGGACGACACCGGCCAGTCCGTGCTGGGCGCACTGGTGCGCGCCGCCCAGCGCGGCGTGGCCGTGAGGATGATCACCGACTGGTTCGGCACCGGGCACCGCCAGGTCAACCGCATGCACGAGCAGTTGGTGGCGGCCGGCGTGGAGCACCGCATCTTCAATCCCTGGTTCAAGCGCGGCGTGACGCGCACCCACCGCAAGATCTGCGTGGTGGACCGCGAGGTCGCGTTCGTAGGCGGCATCAACATCAACGACGACATGTTCTGCGACACCAAGCCCGACGTCTGCCTGGCCGCGCCGCGCTGGGACTTCGCAGTGGCCGTGCGCGGTCCGCTGGTGGCCTCCATCCAGCAGGAAGCACAGACCCAGTGGCAGCGCCTGGGCAAGATGAGCATCATCAAGCGCATCGGCCTGTTCAACGAAATGCGTAAGGTGAACAGGATCGCGCGCCAGAGCACGGTGCAAGCCGGTTTCGTGGTGCGCGACAACCTGCGCAACCGCGCCACCATCCAGCGCGCCTACCTGCAGGCCCTGGGCCGCGCGCGCAAGAGCGTGCTGATCGCCAATCCCTATTTCGCGCCCGGCCGCAAGTTCCGCCACGCGCTGGCGCGCGCCGCCCAGCGCGGCGTGGAAGTGGTGCTGTTGATCGGCGTGGGCGAGATCTGGCTGCAGGACGCGGTGGCCCACTCCTTCTACCCCAAGCTGCTGGCGGCCGGCGTGAAAGTGGTGGAATACCGCAAGACCCAGCTGCACGCCAAGGTGGCCGTGATCGACGACGACTGGGCCACGGTCGGCTCCAGCAATGTGGACGGGCTGAGCCTGTTCCTGAACCAGGAAGCAAACGTGGTCATCAAGGATGCCGAATTCGCGCGCAGCCTGCGCCAGCACATCGAGCAAGGCATTGCCGACGGCGTGGTGATCCACGCCGAAGACTTCGCCCACGTTGGCAGGGTGCGCCGCATCGGCTACGAGGTGGCCTTCGTGTTCTACAAGCTGTTGATGAGAATTTTTGCTGTAGGAAAGTACGCGTAATGGACAATGTGCGCATCGACAAATGGCTGTGGGCAGCCCGTTTCTTCAAGACCCGTTCCCTCGCGTCGGACGCGGTGGAAACCGGCAAGGTAAAGCTGGACGGCGAGCGCATCAAGCCCGCGCGCGCGGTGCGGGTGGGCGACAAGCTGGCCATCGACAACGGCTCGGACGCGTGGGAAGTGCGTGTGTTGGGGATTTCAGACAAGCGCGGCGGCGCCCCGGTGGCGCGCCTGTTGTACGAGGAAAGCGCGGCAAGCATCGCCCGCCGCACTGCAGAACACGAGCGCCGCAAACTGTTCCATGAACCCGGCGCCGACTTCAAAGGCCGCCCCACCAAGCGCGACCGCCGTCAACTAGGCCGTTTCCACGACGAATAAGCCCTTCTCATCTCCGAAATGGGGTCAGGGTTAATATTCCGCACAGCGGAATATTAACCCTGACCCCATTTTTATTGCTGCGCTGCACCAATAGAACGCCGCCTCTAACGAAGGCGTTTGACTTTTACCCCCCGCTGGATAATAGTACGAGCGTTCGCAATTCTTTTCACACGAAGAAAATCCAGGTGGGAGAAAATAGAACTCCCTGACCTGGACTACAACTTTGAGTGGCAACTATTAATACTTCAATCAAATTTATGCGCAAGGGCGAGCTCACCCGCGCAGCCATCCTGGATATGGCGCTGGAACTGGCCAGCCGGGACGGTCTGGAAGGCCTGACCATCGGCCTGCTTGCGGACAAAATGAACATGAGCAAGTCGGGTGTGTTCGCCCACTTCGGTTCGCGCGAGGACTTGCAGCTGGAAGTGCTGAAACTGTATCACCACCGTTTCGAGCAGGAAGTGTTCTTCCCCAGCATTAAGGAACCGCGCGGTTTGCCGCGTCTGCGCGCGATGTTTGCGCGCTGGATCTCGCGCGTGAGCGAGGAGATCGCCTCGGGCTGCATCTACATCAGCGGCGCCGTCGAATACGACGACCGCCCCGGCCCGATCCGCGAGGAACTGGTGGGCATGGTGTCGGCCTGGCAGGGCGCGCTGGTGCGCAGCGTGCAGCAAGCCATCGACACCGGCGACTTGAAGCAGGACACCGACGCGCAGCAGCTGGTGTACGAGATGTACGGCCTGATCCTGGCGGTGCATCACGACGCACGCTTCCTGCGCACGCCGGGCAGCGTGGAACGGGCCCGCACCGGCTTTACGCGCTTGATTGAAAACTACCGCACCTAGCCTCGGCTGGGTGCACGGAATGCACGGGCAGCCGCGGTCCGCCGCAGCGCTTTTACTTATTTAGCTTACTTTTTTAGTTTGCGCCATCAGGAGAAAATCATGGGTCAATACGTCGCACCAATCCGGGATATGCAATTCGTGCTGCACGAGTTCTTGAAGGTTGAAGAGCAGCTGAAAGAACTGCCGGCCCACGCGGAAACCGACGCCGACATCATCAACGCGGTGCTGGACGAAGGCGCCAAGTTCACCTCGGAAGTGCTGTTCCCGCTGAACCACTCGGGCGACCGTGAAGGCTGCACCCATGATCCGGTCAACAAGACCGTGACCACTCCAAAAGGCTTCAAGGAAGCCTACAAGCAGTACGTTGAAGGCGGCTGGGCCGCACTGGCCTGCGATCCGGAATTCGGCGGCCAGGGCCTGCCTGTGGTGCTGAACAACTCCTTCTACGAGATGCTGAACTCGTCGAACCAGGCCTGGACCATGTACCCCGGGCTGTCGCACGGCGCCTACGAGTGCCTGAAAGAACACGGCACCGATGAACAGAAACGCCTGTACCTGCCCAAGCTGGTCTCCGGCGAATGGACCGGCACCATGTGCCTGACCGAGCCGCACTGCGGCACCGACCTGGGCCTGCTGCGCTCGAAAGCCATCCCTGAAGCGGACGGCTCCTGGACCATCACGGGCAACAAGATCTTTATCTCGGCCGGCGAGCACGACATGTCCGACAACATCCTGCACCTGGTGCTGGCCCGCGTGCCGGACGCGCCGGAAGGCTCGAAGGGCATCTCGCTGTTCCTGGTGCCGAAGTTCCTGCCGAACGCAGACGGCACCGTCGGCGCGCGCAACCCGATCACCTGCGGCGCGATCGAAGAGAAGATGGGCATCCACGGCAACTCGACCTGCCAGATGAACCTGGACGGCGCGAAGGGCTGGATCATCGGCCAGCCGAACAAGGGCCTGAACGCCATGTTCGTGTTCATGAACGCGGCCCGCCTGGGCGTGGGCATGCAGTCGCTGGGCCTGACCGAGATCGCCTACCAGAACGCGCTGACCTACGCCAAGGACCGCATCCAGATGCGCTCCCTGTCGGGCGTGAAGGCGCCGGACAAGGCGGCCGACCCGATCATCGTGCACCCCGACGTGCGCCGCATGCTGCTGACCTGCAAGGCCTACGCCGAAGGCGCGCGCGCATTCACCTCCTACATCGCGCTGCAGATCGACCGCGAACTGAACCACCCGGACGAAGAAGTGCGCAAGGAAGCCGCCGACGAAGTGGCGCTGCTGACCCCTATCGTCAAGGCCTTCATCACCGATAACGGCTGGATCGCCACCTCGGAAGCGATGCAGGTGTACGGCGGCCACGGCTACATCTCCGAATGGGGCATGGAGCAGTACGTGCGCGACGCGCGCATCAACCTGATCTACGAGGGCACCAACACCATCCAGTCGCTGGACCTGCTGGGCCGCAAGATCCTGATGGACAACGGCGCCAAGCTGCGCAAGTTCGGCGACAAGATCCGCGCCTTCGTGGAAGAGAACGGCACCGACGAAGCGATGTCCGAATTCATCACCCCGCTGGGCGACCTGGGCGAGAAAGTCGGCAAGCTGACCATGGAAATCGGCATGAAGGCCTTCCAGAACCAGGACGAAGTGGGCGCCGCCGCCGTGCCTTACCTGCGCGTCGTGGGCCACCTGGTGTACAGCTACTTCTTCGCGCAAATGGCGAAGATCGCGCTGGAAAAGCAGGACTCCGGCGACAACTTCTACAAAGCCAAGCTGGCCACCGCGCGCTTCTACTTCGCCCGCCTGCAGCCGGAAACCGCAACCCTGATCCGCCAGGCGCGCTCCGGCGCCGCCAGCCTGATGGCGCTCGACGCCGACCTGTTCTAAGAGCATAGAGGACCGATATGACCAATTTCACCGTTAAAAAAGTAGCCGTGCTGGGCGCCGGCGTCATGGGCGCGCAAATCGCCGCCCACTGCGTCAACGCCAAAGTGCCTGTGGTGCTGTTCGACCTGCCGGGAAAAGAGGGTACCCCAAAGAACGGCATCGTTCTGCGCGCTATCGAGAACCTGAAAAAAATGTCGCCGGCGCCGTTCGGCGACAAGGCCGACGCTGAGCTGATCCAGGTAGCCAACTACGAAGACAACCTGGACCTGCTGGCCGGCTGCGACCTGATCATCGAAGCCATCGCCGAGCGCATGGACTGGAAGCATGACCTGTACAAGAAGGTCGCTCCGCACATCGGCGCCAACGCCATCTTCGCTTCGAACACCTCGGGCCTGTCGATCACCACGCTGTCCGAAGGCTTCGACGAAGAACTGAAATCGCGCTACTGCGGCGTGCACTTCTTCAACCCGCCGCGCTATATGCACCTGGTGGAACTGATCCCGACCGCCGCCACCAAGCCGGAGATCCTGGACCAGCTGGAAACCTTCCTGACCTCGGCCCTGGGCAAGGGCGTGGTCCGCGCCAAGGACACCCCGAACTTCATCGCCAACCGCGTTGGCGTGTTCGGCATGATGGCCACCATCCACGAAGCCGAAAAGTTCGGCCTGTCGGTGGACGTGGTGGACGACCTGACCGGCTCCAAGCTGGGCCGCGCCAGCTCCGGCACCTTCCGCACCGCGGACGTGGTTGGCCTGGACACCATGGGTCACGTGATCAAGACCATGCAGGACTACCTGCCGAACGATCCCTTCGCAGCCATCTACAAGACGCCTGAAGTGCTGAGCAAGCTGGTGGAAAAAGGCGCGCTGGGTTCCAAGACCGGCGCCGGCTTCTACAAGAAGGTCGGCAAGGACATCATGCGCCTGGACTTCGCCACCGGCGAATACGTGGCAGGCGGCGCCAAGGCAGCCGACATCATCGCCCGCATCCTGAAGGAAAAGGATCCGGTCAAGAAGATGAAGGCGCTGCGCGAATCGACCAACCCGCAAGGCCAGTTCCTGTGGGCGATCTTCCGCGACGTGTTCCACTACATCGCCGTGCACATGAAAGACATCGCCGACAACGCGCGCGACATCGACTTCGCGCTGCGCTGGGGCTTCGGCTGGAAATCCGGCCCGTTCGAAACCTGGCAGGCCGCAGGCTGGACCCAGATCGCCGAGTGGGTGAAAGCCGACATCGACGCGGGCCAGGCTCTGTGCAGCGAACCGCTGCCGGCGTGGGTATTCGAAGGCCAGGTGGCGGAGAAGGGCGTGCACACCCCTGAGGGCTCCTACTCGGCAGCATCGAACAGCTACGTGCCGCGCTCGACGCTGGACGTGTACAAGCGCCAGGAATTCCGCGCGCAGATCTTCGGCAGCGGCGCCATCGACGGCACCAAGGCCGGCACCACCGTGTTCGAGGACGAATCGGTACGCCTGTGGCACTCCGGCGACGAAGTGCTGGTGATCTCGCTCAAGACCAAGATGCACGTGATCGGCGACGGCGTGATCAAGGGCCTGAAAATGGGCCTGGAAGAAGCCGGCAAGAACTTCAAGGGCCTGGTGATCTGGAGCGCGGACGCAGCCGACGGCGGCGCGTTCTCGGCTGGCGCCGACCTGCAATCGGCACTGCCTGCATTCATGCAGGGCGGCGCGAAAGCAGTGGACCCGATCATCAAGGAACTGCAGGACACCTTCCAGGCCATGAAGTACTCCAACGTGCCGGTGGTTGCGGCGGTGGCGGGCCTGGCGCTGGGCGGCGGCTGCGAAATGGCGCTGCACGCGTCCAAGCGCGTGGCCTCGATCGAATCCTACATCGGCCTGGTGGAAGTGGGCGTGGGCCTGATTCCTGCCGGCGGCGGCCTGAAAGAAGCGGCGGTACGCGCCTTCAAGGAAGCCAAGGGGAACGACATTCTGCAATTCCTGAAGACCGGCTTCACCAACGCCGCCACCGCGCAAGTATCGAAGTCCGCGCTGGAAGCTAAGGCCATGGGCTACCTGAAGGAAGATGACGTGATCGTGTTCAACCCGTACGAACTGCTGCACGTGGCCAAAGTGACCGCGCGCGCCATGTTCGACGCGGGCTACCGCGCACCGATCCAGCGTCCCGTGACCGTGACCGGCCGTTACGGCTGGGCCACCATCAAGGGCCAGCTGGTCAACATGCGCGACGGCGGCTTCATCTCCGCGCACGACTTCAAGCTGGGCGACATGATTGCTGAAATCGTGTCCGGCGGCGACATCGACCAGGGCAGCGTGGTGAGCGAGCAGTGGCTGCTGGACATGGAACGCAAGGCCTTCCTGGAGCTGCTGAACAATCCGAAGTCGCAAGAGCGCATCATGGGCATGCTGCAAACCGGTAAGCCGGTGCGCAACTAATCCACGATGTCCCTCCTGTCGCTGGCCTTCAAAGTCCTGCTGAAAGTGAAACCGAGCATGGTATACGACCGTATCAAGCAGCAAATGATGGACACCCTGCCCATGGTACGGCTGCTCGGCATCCGCATCGACAGCATCGGCAACGGCACTGCCGAAGTGTCGATGCCGGACGATGCGAAGCTGCACAACCATCTTGGCACGCCGCACGCCGGCGCCTTGTTCACGCTGGCGGAGACGGCCAGCGGGGCGGCCATGGCAGGCGGTTTCGCCGAACTGATCGCAGACATGCGGCCGGTGGCCAAGGAGTCGCGCATCCAGTACCAGAAGCTGGCCAAGGGCGCCACGCGCGCCAGCGGCCGCGTGCCGGGCGACCTGGCCGCGCTGAAGGCGCAGCTGGCGGCGGAGGGCAAGCTGGCCTTCCCTGTGAACGTCGACATCGTCGACGAGCACGGCACGCTGGCGGCACAGGTACAGGTGGACTGGTATCTCTCGGCCAAGCGATAAAGACAGCGCTAATCGATCACACAATATTCGAAAGCAGAAAATGAGCAAACAACTTCAAGACGCATACATCGTCGCAGCGACCCGCACCCCGATCGGCAAGGCGCCGCGCGGCATGTTCAACAAGACCCGCCCGGACGACCTGCTGGTCGCCGCCATCAAGGGCGCCATGGCCGCCGTGCCTGGCCTGGACCCGGCGCTGATCGTCGACGCCATCATCGGCTGCTCCTTCCCGGAAGCCGAGCAGGGCTTCAACATCGCCCGTAACTCGGTGGTGCTGGCCGGCCTGCCGAACACTGTGGGCGGCGTCACCGTGAACCGCTACTGCGCGTCCGGCATCACCGCCCTGGCCATGGCGGCGGACCGCATCCGCGTTGGCGAAGCCGACGTGATGATTGCCGGCGGCGTGGAATCGATGTCGATGGTGCCGATGATGGGCCACCACCCGTCGATCAACATGGACACCTTCAAGGACGAGAACATCGGCCTGGCGTACGGCATGGGCCTGACCGCCGAGAAAGTGGCGCAGCAGTGGAAAATCTCGCGCGAAGACCAGGACGCGTTCGGCGTGGAATCGCACCGCAAGGCCATCGCCGCGCAGGAAGCCGGTTTCTTCAAGGACGAGACCACCCCGGTTGAAATCATCACCCGCACCCCGGACCTGCGCACCGGCGAGATCAAGGTCTCCAGGCGCGTGGTCGACAAGGACGAAGGCGCGCGCGCCGACGCCAGCATGGAAACCATGGGCAAGCTGAAGCCGGTCTTCGCCGCCAAGGGCACCGTCACCGCCGCCACGTCGTCGCAGATGTCCGACGGCGCCGGCGCGCTGATCGTGGTCTCCGAAAAAATCCTGCGCGAGCACAACCTGACCCCGCTGGCCAAGTTCTCCTCGTTCGCCGTGCGCGGCGTGCCGCCGGAAATCATGGGTATCGGTCCTAAAGTGGCGATTCCTGCAGCCCTGAAAGCTGCCGGCATCACCCAGGACCAGCTGGACTGGATCGAACTGAACGAAGCGTTCGCAGCGCAGGCGCTGGCTGTGATCCGCGACCTGAACCTGGACACCTCCAAGGTCAACCCGATGGGCGGCGCCATCGCCCTGGGCCACCCGCTGGGTGCCACCGGCGCTATCCGCGCCGCTACCGTGGTGCACGCGCTGCGCCGCAACAGCCTCAAATACGGCATGGTCACCATGTGCGTAGGCGCGGGCATGGGCGCGGCTGGTATCATCGAACGCGTATAAGCATCGCTGCATACTAACTGAAGGCGCCGCGGCACAACCCCGGCGCCTTTTTTCATACTAAAACGGAGACCCCTACATGGATATTCTGAGCAGCAAAGCCAACGGCATCCTCACCATCGAATTCAACCGCCTGGAGCGCAAGAACGCCATCACCACCGTGATGTACCAGGCCATGGCCGACGCCATCAAGGACGCCGAGCAGGATGCCTCGGTGCGCGCCATCCTGATCACCGGCAAGCCGGAGATTTTCACCGCAGGCAACGACCTGGACGACTTCCTGAAGACCGCCAAGCCGGCCGACGGCGCCGCCTTCACCGACCGTCCCGTGTTCCAGTTCATGCGCGCGCTGAGCGGCGCCAGCAAGCCCGTGGTGGCTGCCGTCGCCGGCGCGGCCATCGGCATCGGCACCACCTTGCTGATGCATTGCGACCTGGTGTATGCGGCCGACACGGCCAAGTTCTCGGTGCCGTTCGCGCAGCTGGGCCTGTGCCCGGAATTCGGCTCCAGCCTGCTGATGACGCAAGCGGCCGGCCATGCGCGCGCAGCCGAAAAGCTGATGCTGGGCGAACCCTTCCTGGCGCAGGAAGCGTACGACATGGGCATCGTCTCGAAAGTGCTGCCGGCCGCCGAGGTGCTGGCCTACGCGCAGGGCCAGGCCGCCAAGCTGGCCGCGCTGCCCGCCACCTCCATCCGCAACACCAAGCGCCTGATGAAGGCCGGCCGCAACAGCGAAGTGCAGGCCGTGATCGAAACCGAAGGCCAGCTGTTCGGCCAGATGCTGCTGGCCCCGGAAGCCAAGGAAGCCTTCACCGCCTTCTTCGAGAAGCGCAAGCCGGACTTCAGCCAGTTCAACTGAGCGGGGCGGAGGGGCGGGGCGCTTCAGGCGCAGTTCATAATTTGTTAATATCGGATAGTTAACATCATGAGCTGACCAAGTGATCCCTGCCCGCCGCCGCACTGCTGCAAGCTTCCTGTTCTCCGCCGTCTGCAGCGTGCAGGCTGCGGACCTGCCGCCGCTGCCCGCCTCGCCGGCGCAGTGGCGCGCGGCCGTCATCCGCGACATCGAAGACGGTTACCGCATCACGCTGGAGAACCACCCCGGCGCGGTCGATCCGCACAATCCCGGCTTCCCTGGCAAGCTGCGCGAAGCGCGCGCGTACGCGCTGGGACTAGCACAGAAGGTGCGCAACGCGGCCGGTTATGCGGCGGCCATCAACGCCTTTAACGTCCGCATCCGGGACGGCCATGCGGGCATGGCGAGCCAGCTGGAGTCCGGGACGCCGGCGAAGCGCTGGCCTGGCTTTGTCGCCGCATGGCGCGGGGATGGGCTGTACGTCTACGCGGCCGAAAACGGCTCGCCCGCCGCCGGCGCCCGCATTGTCTCCTGCGATGGCAAGTCCAGCGAACAGCTGATGCGCGACAATCTGTTCAGCTTCAGCGGCCGTATCGCCGAAGCGGGCCAGTGGTGGTCGCGCGGCCGCCGGCTGTTCAGCGACGACGGCAACCCCTTCATACGCCATCCGCAGCGCTGCGTGTTCCAGCACCAGGGCAGGAAATCTGCGCTGGCGCTGACCTGGCGCGCGGCCACGCCGCAGGCGGAGCGCTGGAGCAAGGAAAGCTACAATGGCGACGTTCTTCCGGTCGGGTTGACCGAACCCGCGCCCGGACTGTTCTGGGCCGCCATGCCGACCTTCGTGCCGGAAGAGGCGGACCGGGCCGCCTACCGGGCCATGTCCGCCCAGGTGAGGCAGCAGCGCCAGCGCATGCTGGAAGCGCACGCGGTCGTGATCGACCTGCGCGACAACCAGGGCGGCTCGTCTTCCTGGAGCGAGGACTTCGCTGCTGCGCTGTGGGGAGAAGCGCGCGTGAAGCGCCGCACGGCGGCGTATTTCGCGCGCACCCAGACCTGGTATCGCGCCACGCCCGGCAACCTGGCGCACTTCGAGGCGCTGCACCAGCAGTCCCTGCGCGACAAGGAAGCGGAAACGGCAGCATGGGCCCGGGAGATAAGCGTGCACATCCGCGCTGCGCTGGCGCGCGGCGAGGCCTTCTACGTGCAAGCGGCCGACGCCCCGGCTGCGCCGCAGGCAGCTGGCATCGGTCTCGCCACTGACGCCGCCCCCGACGCCGCCACTGACGCCGCCACTGACGCCGCCGCCGACCAGGCGGGAGACCCGCCCGCGTTCACGCGGCCGGTGTACGTCATCGTCCCCGGCCAGTGCGCCAGCGCCTGCCTGGACGCGATCGACACCTTCAAGCTCTTCCCCAATACCAGGCTGATTGGCGCTCCCAGTTCGGCCGACTCGACGTACATGGAAGTCAGGCTGGAGAAAGTCCCGTCGGGCCTGTCGGTGGTGGTCGTGCCTACCAAGCTTTACGTCCACCGTCCGAGGGGCAACGGGGAGGGCTACCAGCCCGACATCATGGTGCGCAGCCTGGTCTGGAGCACCGCAGCCTTCCGCCGCGTGATCGAGCAGGATCTGGCTACTGGCCGGCCACCCGCGCCGCAATCCGCCAGCCGTTGAGGCGCCCGGTGTCCAGCCGCGCGGTGTCTTTCACGCGCAGCCGCCAGGTGCCGCGTATGGGCCGGTCCAGCAGCGGGCGCAGCGCGGGCGTGTCCTGCACCGCGTAGGTCCGCAGCAGGTCGTTGGCCGAGCCGCCGGCGTTGTTGTGCAGGACCACGCCGGTGCCGTCCGGCGCGATCAGGTCCACCCGCAGATCGCCGATAAAAGTATGTTCGATATCGACCTGCACGCGCAGTTCGGTGATCGTGCCCTCGTCGCCTATCTCGATGGCGCCCAGCACCGCTGCGCCGTCGTCCGGGATATCCAGCGGCGTGTCGTCGCTGGCCTCGATGGGGCGCTCCGCCGCATTGCGGTCGGCGGCCATCTCGACGGCGCGGAACGCGTTCACCTTGCCGTGTCCGAACCAGAGGCTGAACCCGTCGTGGAAGTCGCCCGCCTCGTTGACCGGGGTGTCCGTTTCCAGCGACATGTCCTGGTCGGCGGTCTGCTCCAGGATCTGCCTGACTTCCATGGCGCTGAGCACCGGATTGGCGGACAACACCAGCGCACAGACGCCGGCCACCGTGGGCGTGGCGCTGGACGTGCCGCCGAACCGGTCGGTGAAGCGCGAGCCCGGCGTGAAGTCGGAATTCGGGCCGGCGCCCTCGTTGTCGGTGGTGACCACGCCCAGCCCGCGCGGCGAGATCTCGCCCAGGTCGTCCCAGTTGTCGGACGGGGCGCACACGCAGATCTGCTTGCCCCAGGAGGAGTAGGCCGAGCGCGTCTTGCCCGAGGTGCTGGCGCTGACCGTGATCACGTCCGGGTGCGCGGCGATCCAGCGGTCGATGCGGCCGCTGTAGCTGCGGATGCCGGACCGGGTGCGGTAGCGGTAGGTGCGCGTGTTGTCCAGGTCCTGCACCGGGCAGTTGTTGTTGCCGGCGGCGATGCAGATGACCAGCCCCCTGCCGCGCCTGCCCCCGCTGCGGGCCAGCGTGGCGATGGTGTCCTTCAGGGTCGTACTCATGGGCGCGTCGGCCGGGCCGTAGCCCCATGAGCACGACACCACATCGGCCAGCGCCGAGATTTTATGGAACATGATGATGAAGTGCGCGTCCGACATTTCCGCCAGCGGGAAGCGCACGGCGGCCAGGGCGCAGCCGGGCGCCACGCCCACCACGCCGGTGCCGTTGCCCTCGGCGACCGCCACGCCCAGGCAGGGCGTGCCGTGGTAGTCGCCGGGACGCGGCGCGACGTTGTCGTCCCAGTCGATGCCGGCATTGTTTTCGCTGCCGCGTATGGACGCGTTGAGGCGCGCCACCACCTTGCCGTCGCCCTGGAAATCGGGATGGCTCAGGTCGAAGGCGTCGTCGGCCACGGCCACCACCACCTCGCGCCGGCCACGGGTGATGTCCCAGGCTTCCGGCGCGAACACGCCGGCGCCGGCCACCAGGTCGGCGGCTGCGGCGGGCGCGTGCAAATGCCATTGGCGCCAGAACAGGTCATCGGGCGGGATAAAGGAAAACTTGATCAGTGGCCGGACGAGGTTGGGCTCGGCGTATTCCACGTCGTCGCGGTTGGTGGCCGCATTGGCGGCGCGGATGGGATTGCGCCCGGTGTACGTGGTCACCCGCACCAGGTAGGTTTTCTCTCCCAGCACCTTGTCGACGAGCAGCTGCTCGGCCGCGAAGTAGTCGCGGATGCGGCTGTCCGGCGTGTCCGGCTTGAACTTGATAAAAAAGGTTTCGGTGATCAGGTATTCGGCATCGCCGCTTTCCTGGTCGCGGTAAACGTGGTGCACCACCCGGTCTGCGGCGCGCAGCCGGTCCACCGCCTGCTCGCGGTCGTCCACCACGGTAGCGCGCACCAGGCCCGGCGTCACCGGCGTGGCCGCGCGCAGTTCAACGCCGGCCTGCCGCGCGGCCTGGTAAGCCTCGTGCTCGTTCTCGGCCTGTATCGTGATGGCGGAGTCGTCTTTGCGGATGTCGATCCTGCGTCCGCCTTGCCAGAAATAGTTTGCCTCGGACATTCCATTCTCCTGTAGCAGTCCTGCTCGGTTGAAAAAGCCGCAGCCTCAACGGCCGCCGTCCTGCCTGGGCGGTGGTGAAACGGGCGCGGCGGGGGCCACCACAGCCGGCAGCCGGCTTTGCGTGGCTTCGAACATGGTGACCAGGCGCTCGAACATGGGCCGCACGTCTTCCGCCTTGATGGCGCCGTTCATGTAGTACTGGCACAGGGAAAACACGCCGGTGCGGAAGGCGTCCAGCGGGGCGTTGCGGGCCGCCAGCACGGTCACGTGGCCCTCGAACGTGTCCTTCAGCGAGGCGTCGCCCTTGGCCGGCAGTTTCAGCGAAGTGTCCAGGCTGGTCTTGAGCCCGGTGGCGGTGTCCGGCGGCGGCTCGGCGCAGTAGAGGGGCTTGGGCGAGCCGGGCGGCAGCTGCGACACCACGATGGTGCGCCGGTCGGCCGACAGCGACACCGTGGACAGCGTTTCGCCCACCTTGTCCTCCACCACGGGCCGGTTGTAGAAGGTGCCCAGCGACGAGGCGCATCCCGCGGTCAGCGCCGCGACGGCCGCAGCGGCCGCAACGGCCACGGCGGGCAGGACGGAAGCTGCGATTTTCCTGAACATGGTGACCTCCCCGGCGTCGGTGCATGGCGGCTGGCTGCCAGACCAGCTTAGGACAGACTGGCTGCGCCGGCGCGCCTATCTGGGCGGCGCTTGATCCTGCGCAAACGGCACGCCTGCTTTTGCTGATGGGGACGGTTGCCTTTGCTTACATTCGCGGTCCTGCGCGACACAGCCGCGCGGCAGGCCCCGGCTATAATCGCCTGAACGGCTAGGTTCGGGAGGCAAGATGGCGGTGAGTCAATCGGTGTTCGTGGAGCTGGATTTTTTTCTGCTCATCGTGCTGTCGCTGCTGCTGCCGGCGGCGATCTACGGCTACATGATGTGGAAGCGCGCCTTGTCGCGCCTGGCGATTTTCGGCTTCGGCCTGAGCCTGATCGTGCTGGCCGGCGTCAACGTGGCGGTGCTGCGCCGCCTGGCCGAACTGACCGCGCACACGCCTTCGCTGCTGGACGACCAGCTGTTCGCCTCCGGCATCTCGCTGGCGCTGTACCTGGTGCCGGCGCTGTTTGCCGGCGTGGGCATCAACATCATCTCGCACCTGCTGGTGAGCCACCTGACCGAGGCCGAGCGCCGCTACCGGCGCGCGCACCGCCAGCGCAGCGCCGATCAGTTGGAGCCGTAGCGCGCGCGGATGGCGGCCAGCGCGCCGCTCTGTTCCAGGCGGGTGATGGCGGCGTTGATGCGGACCAGCTCCTCCGGCGTGGTGCTGGCGGCGTTGAGCATCAGGTGCGCCGGGGCGCGGAACGGCACCCAGGGCAGGGTTGCCAGCGGCACGCCTTGCCGTTCGGCCTCGTGGCGCACGGCGGCCATGTCGCCCATGATCACGTCGGCGCGCCCGGCCTTGAACATCCGCATGCCCAGTTCATAGCTGCTGAAGGGGTTGCGCACGCCCGCTGCGTCCAGCTGGGGCAGGGCGCGCGCATAGCTGTCGCCGTACCAGCCGCCGCGCGGCGTGAGCAGTGTGACGTGCCGCGTGAGGATGGCGTCGAAGCCGTCCAGGCCACGGTAGCGCGCGGCATTGGCCGGGCTGGTGAACAGCGCCACCGTCTCGTTCCGGTAGGGTAGGCTGAAACGGGCGAAGGCGCGCCGCTCCGCGGTGTCCGACGCGCCCAGCGTCAGGTCCAGCCGCCCCTGGCGGAATTCCATTTGCCGCCGCAGCGTGGGCAGCGCCATCTCCACCCGCAGCGCGCAGCCGGCTTCCTTCATGATAGCCTGTGCCAGCTCGTAGTCGAGGCCGGACAGGCCGCCGCGCTGGTCGATGAAGATGTAGGGCGGCCAGGGTTCGGGCGCCACTTTCAGAATGCAGGCGTGACCGGGAGCTGCCAGGGAACACAGTGCCGCTGTTAGCATTAGGGTGCGTCCGCTCATGTTTTTGCCGCGTTACCAAAAGCCCCAATGTGACAGAACGGCCCGGAATGTCAAGTCGGCCCGTGCGCCATCGCATCGGCGGGGGGCGGCGGGCGGCTCAGCGCACCCCGTAGCGGGCGCGGATGGCGGCCAGCGTGCCGTCCTGTTCCAGGCGCGCGATGGCCGCGTTGATGCGTTCCAGCTGCAGCGGCGTGGTGCTGGCCGCGTTGAGCATCAGGTGCACCGGCGCGCGGAAGGGAACGAAGGGCAGCGCCGCCAGCGCCACCCCCAGGCGGTGCGCTTCGTGGCGCACGGCGGCGGCGTCGCCCATGATCAATTGGCCGCGCCCGGCCTTGAACATCAGCACGCCCTGCTCGAAGCTGCCGAAGGTGCTGCGGCGCGCCGCCGCGTCCAGGCCGGCGATGGCTTGCTGGTAGTGCTCGCCGTACCAGCCGGCGCGCGGCGCCAGCAGCGATACGCCGCGCGCCTGTATCGCCTCGAAGCTGGCCAGGCCGCGGAAGCGCGCCAGGTTGTCGGGGCTGGTGAACAGGCCCACGGTTTCGGTGCGGTAGGCGGTGCTGAAGCGCGCGTAGGCGCGCCGTTCGGGCGTGTCGGAGGCGGCCAGCATCAGGTCGAGCTGGCCCTGGCGGAACAGCAGCTGCCGCCGCAGCGACGGCAGTTCGGTCGCCAGCTGCAGCGCGCAGCCGGCTTCCCGCATGATGGCTTGCACCAGTTCGTAGTCCAGGCCGGACAGCTTGCCCTGCGGGTTGATGAAGATATAGGGCGGCCAGGCTTCGGGCGCCAGCCGCAGCGTGCAGGCCTGCGCTGCCGCGCCGGACAGGCACAGCGCAACTGCCAGAACGATGGTGCGGGCGTGCATGATTGAGTTCGCCAGCCGGTAAAGCTTCAATGTGACAGAACCGGCTGGAAAGTCAAGCTTGCGCGCCAGGGCGGCCGTCCGGCGCCGGCATCAGGGCCGCGTCAGCGTCCACTGCTGGTTGCTGCCGTTGTTCTGCGTGTACTGGATGATTTGCGCATTTTCCGCCGTGCTCTTGCTGGCCACATCCAGCACCATGCCACTCAGCAGATTCTTCACGACGTAGTAGCCGCTTGCCGGGCTGCTCACGCTCCAGTGCTGGCCGTTGCCGGCCCAATAGCCCCACTGCGCGATATTGGTACCGGCGGTGGTGGAGTTGCCGTAGTTGTCCAGGCTGAGCAAGCTGTTGGCGTTGATGAAGCTGTATTGGCCGTCGCCGTGCGCCACCGCGTACCACTGCTGGTTTTTGGCGCCGCTGTAGCTTTGCTGTTGCACCATGGCGCCGTTGGCGGTGGACGACCCGGCCACGGACAGCGCCTTGCCGCTCAAGCGCGAGGTGAGCACGTAGCGCGCGTCGCTCAGGCCGCCGCAGCCGTTGAAGTCGCTGAAATTGCGCGTCATCACGGGCCAGCCGCCGCTGTAGCTCAGCCGCAGGATGTCCAGCTTGGCGTTGCCGCCGTCGTTCAGGTCATAGTAATGGATGGAGGCGAAGTTGCAGCCGTCCTGTTTCAGCACGCCGACATGGCCGGGGCCTTTGTACTTGCCGTCCACGTTGGGCAGGATGGTGCGGGTGCCGGTGTAGGGACCGGTCACGCTGGTGGCGCGCTGCACTTCCACGTAATAGGTGCTGTTGGCGCCCTTGCAGCAGGCGCCGCGGTTCACGTACAGGTAGTAGTAGCCGCCTTCGCGCACGATGTAGGGCGCTTCCATGTCCACATGGCCGCCGCCCAGGATGGGCGTCACGTTGCCGGCCAGCTTGCCGGTGGCCTGGTTGATCTCGGCCACGCCGATGCCGCCGAAGAAGGAGCCGTAGGACATGTAGACCTTGCCGTCATGGTCGCGGAACAGGGCCGGGTCGATGGCGTTGATTTCGCTGGCGCCGCCGAACGATTCCACCACGATGCCCAGGTCGGTCCAGCTGGGGTTTTTCAGCGAGGCCGAACGCGCCACGCCGATGGCGGAGGTGGAGGTGCCGAAGGTGGAGACGGAGTAGTACAGGTAGTAATACCCGTTCATGTGGATCACGTCCGGCGCCCAGAACGAACCGCTGAAGTTGGGCACCTTGGCGGCGATCCAGGAAGGGTAGCTGCTGAACACCGGCGCCGGGCCGCCGGACCAGTTCACCATGTCGGTGGACTTTGAGTACCAGATACCGGTGCCGGTGGTGAAGTTGAACCAGGTGTCGCCGTCCTTGGTGAGCGTGCCGGGATCGTGGGCGTTCTGCAGGCCGCCGAGGTTGATGGCCTGGGCTGCCTGCGGCGCGAGCGCGCACAGCGCCAGGCACCATCGTGCCAGTAGTTTTTTCATAAGCGTCTCCGTCTGATTTTTTATGGTGCATTCACGAGCAATGCGCAGCCAGCTTATGCCCGCCACGCGCGCGCCACCAATCACATTTTTTCGGCAAGCGATACCGGCTTTGGTATCGCCTTTCCGCTAGAATGGATTCAAACAAAAGATGGGAGGCGGGATGATGGAAACCACAGCGGGCACCCATGTTCATCACTTGAGGCAGGTGCTGCTCTGGCCTCTGCGCCTGATGCCGGCTACCGGCGCCGACCATACCCACCAGCGTCCGTGGGAAGTGCTGCGCGGTCTGGGCGATGCTGGCGGCGGCTCGCCGTGGCGCGAAGTGGTCGATGAATTCGACGGCGACGCCGCCAACTTCCATGAGCGCCACTACAACGAGTTCGTCACCTTCCTGCCTTATGTGCAGCGCTTCCTGTACGGCGAGGCGCGCAGCGGACGCGGCGAAACCTCCGGCGCCGGCATGCGCGTGTTCCGCCGGCACGACGTGGCCAAGGTGCGCGTCACCGCGCGCGAAGGCGATGCACCCCTTACCCTGTCCATCGTCCACACCGACCTGTATTTCTTCTTCGACGTGGACGTGGTGATGCTCAACCTGGAAGTGAGCGCGGACGACCTGGCGCTGGAAGCGGCGCAGGAGCTGCTGTACCGTTTCGGGCGCGGCTACCCGGCAGGCTGGGACGGCGAGGGCAAGGCGCTGCACTGCATGCACAGCGTGGAGTGGCTGGACGCACGGGACCGGGTGCTGTCGCGCTCCGACGCGCAGCAGCGCGATGCCTTCCTGTCGCACGTCTGCGAAAAGCGCGCCCCGCGCATCGCCGCGCATTGGCAGTTCATGCTGGAGCCCCTGGTGTACGACTTGAGCGACCAGCCGGGCGCGCTGCGCTACCGGCAGATCGAGTACTACCGCATGCCGGTGATGGCCTACCTGTCGCTGGAGGACCCGCGCGCCCTGTCGCGCGAGGACTTCATCCGCCTCGGCCTGGTGACGGGGCAGGGGCGCGGTTCGCTGCCCTATTCGGAGGAGCACCTGAACGACTTCGAGCGGCAGGTGTGCTACGACCGCTTCTGGGGCGGCAGCGGCGCCGCACCGGACACGCGCTACCTGTGCAGCGGCCTGTCGCTGATCGTGGTCGGCGCGGCCCGTTCGGACTTCTTCTGCTGCCGGGACAGGGGCGTGCTGGCGCAGTTCCGCCACCAGCACTTCCTGCTGTTCCTGATCGCGCACCTGCAGAAGTCTTCGCTGCTGATGTTCTCGGACCGGCTGGCCGAAGCGCTGAACTGCCTGAGCGTGGTGGACGCGAACAGCGTGCGCCGCTTCAAGCGCCGCATCCGCTCCTCTTTCGAAGGCTTCCTGCGCTTCACGCACCGATACTGGTTCAAGGATATTTCGGAGCAGACGCTGGTGCGCGCGCTGTACCAGATGTGCGCGGCCCAACTAGGGCTGGAGCGCCTGCACGCAGAGGTGAAGGTGCGGGTCGAGGACATGAACGGCTACCTGGAGGCGGACAGCTTGCGCCGCCAGGCCAACACGGTGGTACGCCTGACGGTGGTCACCATTTTCGGGCTGATCGGCACCGTGACCACAGGCTTCCTCGGCATGAACCTGCTGGCCGAGGCGGATGCGCCGATGGGCCGGCGGCTGTGGATCTTCGGCGCGGTTTTCCTGGTGACCACGGTGCTCACGGCCTACACCATGATCAAGTCCAAGCGCCTGTCGGACTTCCTGGACGTGCTGTCCGACGAGCGCCTGCCGCTGTGGACCAAGCTGAAGGCGCTGGTGGCGGTATGGCGTCCGGAGCAGAACTGAGCCTGGACTACAGTGGCTTGTGCACCATCAGCCAGTACACCACCAGCAGGCCGCCGAACGCGGGGAAACCGAGCGCGGTCCACCACTTTTCGTAGCGCCAGTAGCGCGCGGGCAGCGCCTCGCCCGCCGCTGCGGCGTGGGCTGCCATGTCGCGCATCTTCAGCTGCAGCCACACCACCGGCAGCCAGCAGGCGCCCGCCAGCGCGTACAGCGCCAGCGACCACATGATCCAGGATGACGTGAGCGGATAGCCGGCCAGGTGGATCATCCAGAAGCCGGACAGGGGCTGGATGATGACGGACGGCGTGGTGAACCACCAGTCCGCGCGCGCTACCCAGCGCGTCACCACGGAGATCACCTGCACGTTGCCGCTGCGGTTGGCCGCGAACATGTAGAAAGCGGTGCCGAAGCCGGTGCCGAACATCAGCGTGGCGGACAGGATGTGCAGCCATTTGATTGCCAGGTATTCCATATGATGTTCCTTCTACTGTCTTTGTTCGAGGCGCCACATCGCCAGCAGCAGCACCAGGATGGGCAGGTTTTTGCTCAGGGGGCCGAAGGGATGCAGCCAGAATCCGGGCAGGCAGAAGCTCATGGCTACCGTGTAGCCGCCCACCAGTGCCGCCTGCAGCGGCCATAGCCAGCGGCGCCGGCGCAGCAGCAGGGCGCAGCCGATGGCGGCGTCGAGCAGGCTGGCTGCGGCCAGCGTGGCCTCGCCCCAGGCGGCGGGGATGCCGCAGGCGGTGAGCCAGGCGATGCTGTCCGTGTGCGGCCAGGCGAACCAGGAGACATAGGCGGTCCACAGCCACAGCGCAGCCATCACCATGGCCGCCAGCGGCATGGCCCAGGCCAGCACGGCAACGGGCTTTTGCCCGGATGTGGCAAAGCCGGCGGGCTCGCGCAGCGGGCGGCCGTCCAGCAGCGCGCGCATGGCTTCGGGACCGGCGGTGTTGCCGCCGTTGGCGCTGGCGGCCAGCATGGTCAGCGTATCGGGCGTCACGGCGCTGGCGGGATGCAGCGCGGCCACGCGTGCGGCCAGCAGGGCCAGCGGCATGGGCACATCGAGCACACAGGGCATGCAGGGTGTACTGGGCGAACTGGGCACACATGGCACACGTGGCACGCTTGACATGCTCGGCACGCGCTGCATACGCTGCGCGTTCGGCGCGGTTGCGGCAGCGGCCAAGCCGCCGCCCAGGCACGCCAGGTAGGCGGCCAGGCTCATGGCGCACGGGCCGACCGCAGCCAGCTCGGGAACCGGCGGCGCAGAGGCGGGCCGCTCCAGCAGGGCAAGCACTGCCGCGCACAGGTCGTCGATATGGACCGGCTGCACGCGCGAGCTGTGTGCCGCGGGGAGGGCGACGGCGGGCAGCGTGGCAAGCGCCAGGAACAGCTTGCTGCTGGCGCCGTCCGCGCCGTACACCAGCGAAGGCCGCACGATGGTGGCGTCCAATGCCGGGTGCCGCGCCAGCGCCTGCTCCCCGGCTGCCTTGCTGCGCCAGTAGGCGGTCGGCGCATCGCCGGTGCTGCCCAGTGCCGAGAAATGGATGACGCGGATCCCTGGCCTGATGCCGGTGCGCGCGCAGGCGGCGAACAGCGCGGCAGGTGCTTGGTGGTGCAGGCGCTCATAGTCGCCCGGACTGCGCTCGCGCAGGATGCCGACGCAGTTCACCACCGCGTCGATGCCGTCCAGGTGCGGCAGCCAGGCGTCCGCGCCGGTCAGCGCGCCGAAATCCAGTTCGCGCCATGCCGGGCCGCCGTCGGTGCCTGGGGCTGCCGCCCACTTGGGCGCGCGGCGGCTGGCACCGATGGCCTCGTGGCCCGCCGCACGCAGGGCGGCAAGGAGGTGGCGGCCGATCAGGCCAGTAGCACCGAGCACCAGGATGCGCATAATTTTCCTAAATTTCTGTCGTTACAGAAATAATAGAATCGGGCTGCCGCAAAGTCAACAGGGCGATCGTTCTGGTAAGGTGCTGTTTTCGTCCGTTCCAAAGCCGCCATGCCGTCACCAAGCCAACACACCAGCCAATTACTGCAGCGAGCTGTGGCGCTGCACCAGCGCGGCGACCTGTCGCAGGCCGAGGCGTTGTACGCCGAAGTGCTGCGCCGCGAGCCGGACAATTTCGATGCGCTGCACCTGATGGGCGTGCTGGCGCGGCAGGGTGGGGCGCCGGAAGCGGCGGTGGAACTGATAGCCCGCGCCATCGCGCTCGACGCGGGCAAGGCCATCGCCCACTGTAATCTGGGCGCGGCGCTGCAGGACGCCGGGCGGCAGGCCGACGCACTGGCGAGCTACGAGCGCGCGCTGGCCTTGCAGCCGGCCTACCCCATGGCGCTGGCCAATCGCGGCAATGCCCTGCGCAAGCTGGGGCGCCTGGACGACGCGCTGGCCAGCTACGACGCGGCATTGGCGCAGCAGCCCGCCTACCCCGAGGCGCTGGCCAACCGAGGCATCGCACTGCATCTGCTGGGGCGGCGCGCCGAGGCGCTGGAGAGTTTCGGCCGCTCGCTCACGCTCAATCCGAATCTGGCCGAGTCCTACTGCGGCGCCGCCGTCACGCTGCAAAGCCTGGGCCGCAGCGATGAAGCCGCCGAGGCTTACCGCAACGCGATCGAGGCCAGGCCCTCCTATGCCGAGGCGTGGACCAGCTACGGCACGCTGATGCAGCGCAGCGGTGATTACCAGGGGGCGCTGGACTGCCACCAGCACGCGCTGGCCCTGCAGCCGGACAGCGCGCAAGCCCACCTGCACCGCGCCAACGCCTTGCGCGCGCTGGAACGCCCGGGCGAGGCGGCCGCCGCCTACCGCGACGCGCAGGCCTGCGGCGCCGATGCCGCTTCGGTGGCCTACCAGCTGGCCGCGCTGGGCGAGGCGGAGGCGCCAGCCATGCCGCCGCCGCAGTACGTCGCCGCGCTGTTCGACCAGTACGCCGATGACTTCGACAACCACCTGCAGAACGTGCTGCAATATCGCGCGCCGCAACTGCTGCTGGCTGCGCTGGACGAACTGGGTGCGCTGGCGGCAAAAACCGATGTGCTGGACCTGGGCTGCGGCACCGGCCTGTGCGGCCCGCTGCTGCGGCCCTATGCGCGCACCCTGGCGGGTGTCGACCTGTCGCCGCAGATGCTGGAGCAGGCCCGCCGCCGCGCGCTGTACGACGAACTGGCCTGCGCAGACGTCGTCGAGTACCTGCAGGCGCGCGAAGCGCCGTGCGGGTTGCTGCTGGCGGCCGACGTGCTGGTCTACTTCGGCGACTTGCAGCCCGTGTTCCGCGCCGCGCGCCGCGTTCTGGCGGCGGGCGGCGCCTTCGCCTTCACGGTGGAAGCGCAGCAGTCGGGCGACTACGGCCTGCGCCCCACCGGCCGCTACGCCCACTCCCGGTCCTACCTGGAAGCGCTGGCGCAAGCCCACGGCTTCGAGGTACGCAGCATGACCGAACAAGTGCTGCGCAAGGACGACGGCCGGGATATCGCCGGACTGGTCGCCGTGCTCGCCAAGTTGTCTTGATAGGCCTCAACATGAGAAGCTGATTGTCGCGACACAGTAGTGCTTTGCTTTTTTGCGGAGTGTGATGTGATACATCACAATACATGTGATAATCAGTTTCAGGCATAAAGGGCTGAAGCGTTTTTTTGAGACCGGCTCAACCAGTGGCATTAACCCTGCCCACGCGGCTCGCCTGGGAGGCATGTTGCTCTTTCTGGATCGGGCAGTTGCAGTTGATGAACTAGGTCTGCCTGGTTGGCGCTTGCATCGCTTGCAGGGCAGGTATCGAGGCCATTGGTCACTTACTGTTAGCGGAAACTGGCGCTTGGTATTTCAGTTCACTAGCGCAGGCGTTGAGATTCTGGATTATTTGGACTATCACTGAAGGCGGAAATATTATGCCCCTCCATAATCCCCCGCATCCGGGAAGCGTCTTGTTGCGTGATGTACTGCCTGCGCTCGATATGACGTGCACGGAGTTCGCTCGCCGCCTCGGCATTGCGCGGGAAACGCTGTCGCGCATCATGCATGGACGGGCGCCGATCAGCCCCGACCTTGCAGTCAGGTTGGAGCGAGCGGGCATTAGCACCGCTCGCATGTGGTTGGCTGTTCAGGCTGAGTACGATTTATGGCATGCGGCGCGAAAGCCTCAGCCGCCTATAAAAAAATTTGCCGCGTTTCCTTAGTCGGGCACCCAGACGTACTGCATCTGCATGTTCGAGGAGATCGGCTTGCCGCCTTTGATGGCGGGCTTGAAGGCGCACTGCTTCAGGCCTTCACGGGCCGCTTCGTCCAGCGCGGCGTAGCCGCTGGATTTTTTCACGGACGAGCCGGTAACCTTGCCGTCGGCGCTCACGCCGAATTCCAGCGTGACCGTGCCCTGTTCCTTGGCTGCCTTCGAACCTGCGGGCCAGTCCGGCTTCTTGCAGTGGTCGAACACCATCACGGCGTGCGTGTCTTGCGGGGCAGCCTTGCTGCCGGCGCTGGCGTTGGCCAGCACGCCGATGCCGGCGGCGGCAAGGACCAGGGCTGGAATAACAGCTTTCCAGCCGGTGCTGCGGGCTCGGGGTTGTACCAGGTGTTTGATGCGTACCATTAGATCTCCTCCGTTGGCTGCGATAGCCAGGTGCTGGGTTGAGAACTGGAGCCGCTCCAGTTCGGAAAGAGCAAGCGCCAGACGCCGCGGTTCGCCTAGCGTGCTTGCTGCAATGTGGTCTGCGATCAGTTCGCGTTCGGTGCGGATGCGGCTGGAAATCCACCACACGGCAGGGTGGAAGAACAGCAGCGTCTCGACGGCGTTCTGCAGCAGGTTGATCAGGTAGTCGTGGCGGCGCACGTGCGCCAGTTCGTGGGCCAGCAGTGCTTCAAGCAGCTCGGGCGGCATGCGCGCCAGCAGCGCCGCAGGCACCAGCACCACCGGGCGCCACCAGCCCGCCGTGACGGGACTGGCCAGCGATGCCGTCACGCGCAGGCGCACCGCGCGGCGGATGCCGAAACGCCGCGCCAGTTGCGACAGGCGCTCCTGCCAAGCGGTGTCCGTGCCGCCGTGGCGCGCGCTGCGGCTGATCCAGAGGATGCCGGCGGCGGCGCGCAGGCTGAGCGCCGTTACGCAGGCAGCCCAGAAGACCACCAGCGTCCGGGCGTGGGCAGCGAGTACCTGCAGCACCTGCAGCAGCTGCTGGGGCAGCAGGGAGGCGTCGTCCATGCCTTCTGCTGCGACGAGGCCGGGCAGCCGCAGCGCTGCCCCGCCGGCATCGGCGGCGGACAGGCGCTGCGCCAGTTCCAGCGCCGGCCAGCCCAGGCACAGCGCCAGCGCGGTGCAGGCCACCATGTAGCGCTGCCCGGGCGTGGCGCGCCGCATCAGGGCCAGTGTGAGCGCGGCGCCCATGCCGATCACCGCGCCTTGCCAGATGAAGTGCAGCAGCGTCCAGGCGAGGGCGTTGATGGCGGCGCTCATTGCTTGTCCTCCTTCAGCAGCTGTTCGATTTCTTCGCGCTCTTTCTTCGAGATGCCGTTGCGCAGTGCGGCCAGCATCAGCGCCTTGGCGGAGCCGGAGAAGGCGCGCTGCAGCAGGTCCTGCAGCAGATTGGTCTGCATCGCGTCCTTGGCCTGGGCGGGGGCGTAGGTGTGCGAGCGCTGGCTCTCGTCGCGGATCAGCAGGCCCTTGCCGTGCATGATCTGCATCAGCCGCAGCACGGTGCCGTAGGCCAGCTCGGGGCGCTCCGCCAGCATGGCTTCGTGCACTTGCTTCACGGTGGCCGCGCCGAGCGGCCAGAGGGCTTGCAGCAGTTCGAGTTCGGCAGTGGTGGGCTTGGGCAGCGGCTGGCTCATGACGGTTCTTTGTTCGCGTTAGATGTAGATTAGTCTGTCTAGACAAAGATGTATACTTTTATCTCCAGAGAATCGAAGCAGTGATGCGTAAAGTAGACAACAGTGTATAGACAGGATTAAGCCAGCGCTTGCAGCGCCAGGTGCAGGCGCGGTGCGGCATGGGTGTAGCCGTATTGCGCGGATTGCGCGTGCAGCAGTGCAAGGCGGGCGCGCAGGGTTTCGGACGGGGCGCGCAGCCACTCGGCGTAAGCGTGGATCAGGGCGGTGTGGTGCTCGATCCAGCTGCACGGTTCCTGCGCGGCGTAGGCGGCCAGCTGGCCGGCGTAGAATTCGGCGGCCACGGTGTCGCCGTCAAGCAGCGACACTTCGGCGGCGCTCAGGTGGAAGCGGTAGGCGTTGTGCGCCAGGCAGTCGCGCGTGAGGTGCGCGGCGCCTTGCAGCAGGGCGCGCTTGCGCACCGCGGCGTCCTGCGAGAACAGGGCCAGCGTGCCGAGCACCCATGGACCGATGAAGTTGTGCAGGTGCAGGCGCTCCATCTGCTGCGCCGCCACCAGGATCTGGCGCTCGGCCAGCGCGCGGTCGCCGCGCAGCCAGGTGATGCGGGCCTGGCTCTCCATCAGGAAGGTTTCGAAGCGCGAGCTGCCCAGCGAGCGCGCCAGTTCCAGTCCGCTTTCCACTTCTTCGCTTGCCTGGTCCAGCAGGCCGTCGGCCACCAGGGCCCAGCCGGCGGTCATGCGCGCAAAGGTTTCGGCGCGGCGGTTGCCCACCTTGCGGGCGATGGCGGCCGAGGCCTGTGCGTCGCGCACGGCGCCGGCGGCGTCGCCCAGGTAGATGCGGGTGGAGCCGAGCGCCGCGCGGTTGGATGCTTCGATCTGCACATAGCGGTCCTGTTCGCACATGGCCAGGCATTGCTCGAACAGTTCGTACGCCTTGCGCATGCGGCCCTGTGCGTAGTACGAGTCGCCCACGCCGCTCAGCGCGCGCGCCTGGGTTTCGCGCATGTCGCTGGCCTGGGCGTAGCGCGCCGCATCCTCGTG
Source organism: Massilia sp. Root418 (assembly GCF_001425265.1). Lineage (GTDB taxonomy): Bacteria > Pseudomonadota > Gammaproteobacteria > Burkholderiales > Burkholderiaceae_D > Rugamonas. The sequence continues at coordinate 220,738 of NZ_LMEC01000025.1, read as the reverse complement.
CAGGCGGCGGCATTCGTTGTAGTTTCCGCGCGGGAAGTAGATATTGCCCTTCAGGTAAAGCAGCTTGCCCAGCGCCGCTTCGGCACCGATCTCCAGGGCCAGCGGCACCGTCTCGTCCAGCAGGCGCTCTTCCTCTTCCAGCTCTTCCAGCACGTTCAGCGTGGCGGCCAGGCCCACCACCGCTTCGATCTTGTCCTGCGGCCGGCCGGCCAGCATCATCGCGTGCTGGTAGTAGCGGCGCGCGTTGCCCATGTGGCCCATGCCGGCGCTGGCGTGCGCGCGCAGCAGCGCGAGCGGGAAGCTGCTGAAACTGGTGGAATCGGCCGTGTTGCAGGCTGCGGTCAGGTCCAGCGCCGCTTCGAACTGGTGCTGCTCCAGCTTGGCGCGGATGGCCGACAGCATCATCTCCAGCGCGCCCGGGTCGGCGGCGCGGTACAGGTGGTGGGCGCACTGCACCGCGTCCCGCCCGCGCCAGGCTTCGGCAGCCTGCAGGTGCAGGCGGCGTTGCTGTGCAGGGTCGATGGCGTCGTAGATGCAGTGCATGACCAGGTCGTGCACGAAGCAGTAGTCGCCGCCGGACCCTGCCACCGCGCGCAGCAGGCTGTCGCGGCCGGCCGCCTGCGGCTGGTAGTCCGGCTGGCCGAGGGCGGCGCGCAGCAGCGCCAGGCCGAAACGGTGGCCCAGCACGGCGGCCATGCGCAGCGCCTGCGCGTGCTCGGAAGGCAGGCCGTCCAGGCGCGCCTGGATCAGGTGGCGCAGGCTGTCCGGCAGGTGCTGGCCGGGACTGGCCAGCAGCTGGGTCAGGAACAGCGGGTTGCCCTGTGCGCGCTCCACGCAGCGCGCGCGGTAGGCCGGGTCCACGTCGCTGAACTGGTCGGCCAGCACGGCCGCTTCGCGCGGCGACATCGGCGCCAGGTCGAACAGGGACAGGCCCAGGTCGTCCAGCTGCTGGCGCAGCGCCGATTCGAGCGGGTCGTTTTCCACGCGCGAGGTGATCACCCACAGCACCGGCGCTTCGCGCGACAGGGCCAGCAGGGGGCCGAGCGCTTCAAACAGATAGGGGTCGCCCCAGTGCACGTCTTCCAGCGCCACCAGCTGCGGCTCGGTCATCGCCAGGCGCAGCAGCAGCGTCTGCAGCGCCTGCGTCCAGCCCTGGTCGCGCACCTCGGGGCTCATGGCCGAATACAGCGCGTGCTGTTCGGGCGTGAGCGCCACGCCGGCCAGCACATGGTAGAACAGCGCCGAATCGGGCGGCAGGTAGAGCCGCGCCACGGTGTCGGCGATGGCTTGCGCGTTAGCCTGCGCCAGCGGCGAGCCCAGGCCCAGCAGGCTGCGCGCCAGCTGCTCCAGCGGCGCGCGCCAGCCGGCGTCCGCGCCCAGGTCCTGCACTTCGGCGCGGTGGCAGCGCATGCCGTGCTGGCGCGCGATGTCGGCAAATTCCTGCGCCAGCCTGCTCTTGCCCACGCCCGCCATGGCGCGCAGGTAGATGATGTGGCCGCACTGGCTTTCTTCAACGCTCTCCACCAGCGCCTTGAACTGGCGCGTTTCGGCATAGCGGCCGATCAGCGGCGGCAGCTGGCTGGCGTCGCTGGCGGCCGGCTTGCTGAAGGCCAGGTAGCCGGGATGGCGCGGCCCGTCCGCCGGATCCGGCTCGAACAGGAAGCGGTGGCCGAGCAGCGGCAGCAGCTTGCGTTCCACGTACAGCGGCAGGCGGAAGGGGATCACGCCCGCCGCCGCGTGCGTGGCGCTCTCGTGGCGCAGTTCAGGGGCGGGATGGGCGAAGGCGGCGGCAGCGGCGGCGCCGCGTTCCCAGCGCGCCAGGCGCATGGCCATGGCGCGGCCGCCGTGGGTCAGCAGGTGGCGGTTCAGCTCCAGCGCGCAGCGCATGGCGCGTTCGGCGTCGCTGCGGAAGGCTTGCGGCAGGCCGAACACGGCGGAGACCCGGCAGCCGTCCACCTGCGCTAAGCGGCCGCCGAACTGCTGCACCACATAGGCCAGTTCATGCACGGCGGCGCTGCCTTCGGTTTGCGGGGTCGCCAGTTCGATGTCCAGCATCACCACGTGGCGCAGCACGTCGTCCGGCACGGCGGCGATGGCTGCGCCGATGGCGGCGCTTATGGCCGGTCTGCCGCCGGCTGGCGCGGAAGGCGGGGGCATGGACGGGGCCGGGGGGGCCAGGGCGGAATCCACAGCGGCCGGGATGGCGGCGCCGGCCAGCTCCGTGGCCAGCTCTTCCAGCGCCACGCCAAACACCTGGGCCAGGTGGCGCGCGGTGCGGTAGAGCACGATCTTGCCGGTTTCCGCGCGCTTGATGGACGCGATGGACACGCATAACTGCTGCTGAAAGCACAAGTCCGCCAGCGCTTCCTGGCTCAGCCCGCGCGTTTTGCGCAGGCGTTTCAGCAGGGTGGCGTCAAGCAGCACGCGTCCGTCTTGTGGCGGCGGTGATTCGGCGGGTTGGTAAGAGGGCAGATCCAGACTCATGACTCTGCCACTATAGCATTGCGGTACGCGCCGCAGCGCGTCCGCTAGGTGTTGCCTCTTGGTAATGTCAGTGTGCGATCATGCCGGCCATCGGCCGCAAAGGACGCAAAATCCGCTTGCTGTGATTGGGCGTGGGGTCGTGCGGGGTGAAGCTGGCGGTGAGGCTGTGGGCATTGGTGCCTAAGTAGTTTCCACGTATCGCGCCTACAACACGGGCGCCCGATTCGAAGCGCAGCTGGCCCACCAGCACGTAGGGCACCGACACGGTGGAGTAGGTCAGCGCGATGGCCGCGCGCATGGAGGTATGCGGCGCCACGGTGTACGGGGTGTCGAAGGCCCAGTCGGTCATGCGGGTGGCGGCGCAGTTGGCCAGGTAGAACACGGCGCTGTCCGACATCACGAACTCGTCGCCGGACACCGCCGGCACCGTGTAGAAATACTCCACGTCCGGCCCCAGGGAGGCGGGCGGGGAGTTGGTCCAGGAAGACGTTTCAGTGACGGCAACGGCGCCTTGCAGCGCGTGCACCGACGGTTCGCTGCCGTGGTTGGTGACCGTTTCGCTGTACTGGCTGGCCGGGCTGGTGCGCAGCACGCAGGCGGCGCCAAAGTCGTATTCGATGTGCAGCACGTCCTCGATGCTGAGCACCCGGTCGGTGACCGTGGACGCCCACAGCACGCCCCGGCTGTCGTCGGGCCCCATGCCGGCGCGTACCGAGAAGTTGCCGTCGTCCTGCAGGGCCGCGTAGAACTCCTGGCCCTGCCCGGTGGCCTGCGTGCCCCAGTGCCAGCCGCAGTTATGCGCCAGGTCGGCGCCCTGGTAGACGCAGAAGTTGCCATCGCTCTGCACCAGCGCGAAATAGCGGCCGTAGCCGCCTGCCTTGCGGCTGCTCCACAGCAGGCCCTGTTCATCGTCGGCATCCATGCCGCGGTAGACCCGCAGCGTGCCGTCGCCCAGCAGGGTGGCGAAGAACAGGCCGTTTGCCGACACGATGCTGTCGCCTACCTGCAGGATCTGGTTCATGGGCAGGAAGGTGTGGAAGCGGCGGCCGCCATGGGTGGGGCAGGGCGGGCTGGCGATGGCGTCGGTGGCGGTGTCGGAAAGGTGCAGCAGCATGGCAAAACTCGGTGGACGGGGATGGCGCCAGTATGCGGCGGCGGCGCCGGGCGCAACAGGTCAGCGCAGTCTCAGTTCGGTATCAGCGCGATCTCCGGATGTATTCCAGGGTATTTAAATTTCTTATAAAGCTTTATTTTTTTGAAAACTAATTTAGAATGCCGCACGGAAATGGGGATGGCAAATTGGAACTGGTATATAAACATGAGTGCACGCTGCTCAGGGCGCTGCTGGCGGCGTCGCTGCTGATCTGGTGCGGCCTGGCGCTTGCCACGCTGGGTGCGGCGCTGATATATCTCGTTTTGATTTTTGCCCTCACGGTATTTGTGCAATCGGCGCTGGCCGCTTATTTAAAAGGGACCGGCGTGCAGATCAGCTACCGCCAGTTTCCCGACCTGAAAGCGCGCATCGACGTGTGCTGCCACCGGCTGGGGCTGGACTGCATCCCGGAAGCCTATGTGCTGCGCCGGCGCAGCGTGCTGACCGCCATGCTGCTGGGACGGCGCTACATCGTGCTGCAATCGAGCGTGCTCGATGCGCTGGAAGACCGGCCGGACGCCATCAATTTCTACATCGGGCACGAGATCGGCCACATCACGCGGCGCCACCAGCGCTGGCTGCCGCTGCTGCTGCCGGCCGCCGTGCTGCCGCTGCTGGGCGCGGCCTACGCGCGCGCCTGCGCCTACACCTGCGACCGCCACGGCCTGCACGCCTGCGACGACCTGCGCAGCGCGCAGAGCGGACTGGCTGCGCTGGCGGCCGGCGGCCGCCGCTGGCGCCAGCTCAATCTGGGCGACTACGCGGCGCAGGCGCGCCAGGCGTCCGGCTTCTGGATGTCCTTCCATGAACTGGTGAGCGGCCAGCCCTGGCTGGTCAAGCGCATGGCGGCGCTGCGCGCGCTGGCCACGGGCGCGGAAGCGGCGCCGGCCGCGCGCCACCGGCTGGCCTGGCTGGCGGCCCTGCTGGTGCCGCGCCTGGGCGTGGCGGGCGCCGCCGGCGGCTTGCTGGCGCTGGCGCTGCTGGCCGGCGCCGCCGCGCTGGCCTGGCCCAGGCTGGACGAATACAGCGTGCGCAGCCAGCTGCTGCGCGCGGTGCGCGTGGGCCAGGATGCCACCGCAGCGGTGGACCGCTACTATTATGCCAACGGCCGCACCCCGCTCACCCTGCGCGAGGCGGGCTTCGCGCTGGCCGACCCCGGCCTGGCCGTGGTGGACGTGCGCATCGACGGCGAGAGCGGCGTGGTGCGCATTTATCCTGCCGATTTTTCCCTGCGCGGCAAGGCTATTGCCTTCACGCCGGCCCTGGCAGAGAATAAGCGCGTCGCCTGGCGCTGTGCAGGCGAGGACATTCCGGCCCGGCTGCTGCCGCCGGGATGCCAGGGCAAGCCACCCGCCAGCACCGCGTTTGACCATCAATAGGACTGCGTTTGACCACAAATCTCGAACTTGCCGCCAATGCGGTGATGGCGCTGTCCATCGTGCTGGCCGGCCGCAACAACATCCATTCATGGTGGACCGGTATTGTCGGCTGCGCGCTGTTCGGCGCGCTGTTCTACGGCGTGCAGCTGTTTGCCGACGTGGCGCTGCAGCTGTTCTTCATCGTCACCTGCCTGATCGGCTGGTACGAGTGGGCGCGCGGCGGCGGCGGCAAGGCGCTGCCCATCACCTCCGCGCGCAGCAGCACGCTGGCCTGGATGGGGGCGGCCGGCCTGGCCGGCACCGTGGGCTACGGCCTGATGCTGCACCACTACACTGCCGCCTACGCACCCTTTGTGGATTCTGCCGTGCTGGCCTTCAGCATCATCGCCCAGCTGCTGCTGATGGCGCGCCGCGTGGAAACCTGGCCCGTGTGGCTGCTGGTGAACGCCGTGTCGGTGCCGCTGTACACCAGCCGGGGCCTGTACCTGACGGCGCTGCTGTACGCGGCCTATTTCATCAACGCGCTGATTTCCTGGCGCTGGTGGCGCAGCCAGATGCGCGCGCTGCCGGCTGCCTAGCGAATCAACGAATCAACGAATCAACGATTCAGCGTTTCAGCGTTTCAGCGTTTCAGCCAGCGCGTCGGCCGGCTTGCCGGGGCCGTCGGCCGGCGGATGGCCGACACGCCGCGCCTTCCCGGACTGCTGATCCAGGCTGACTTCCTCGGCGACTTCATCCTCGGCCGCTTCCTCCTCGCCGGCCGGCAGCAGGCCTTCCGAGCGGGGCGCGGGCTCGGCTGGCTGCAAGCGTTCCTGGTCGTTCCCGGTGTTCATGCTCACCTCCGTGGCTTGGACTTGATGGTGTGATTTTCATATTAGCGCGCAATGGCTAGCGGTGGCACTGTGTTGCCCTGCCGCCAAAACGCGCGGGCGCCGGGCAGGCCCGCCTGTTTTGGTATATGATGGGCATCATGAAGAGCAAATCGTCCCAGGCCGGCGCGCCGCGCGCGGCCCTCAGCCGCAAGGAAGCGACGCACGAGCGCATCGTCGAGGTGGCGTCGCGCGCCATCCGGCGCAGCGGCTATGCCGGCACGGGTGTGGCTGACATCATGAAGGAAGCCGGCCTGACGCACGGCGGCTTTTACGCGCACTTCGCCTCGCGCGACGCCTTGCTGGCCGAGGCGGCCGACCGCGCCGGGGCCGAAGCGGTGCGCACGTCGGCCCAGATTGCCGCCGCCGCCGGTCCGGGCAGGTCGCTGCAGGCGCTGATGCAGGCCTACCTGTCGCAGCAGCACGTGGAGGCGGTGGAATTCGGCTGCCCGGTATCCGCGCTGGGCTCGGAGATGCACCGCCAGGCGCCGGAAGTGCGGCACGCGGCCACGCGCCACATCAAGGAAATGATAGACCTGGTGGCGCGCCAGCTGCCCGGATGGGGCACGCCGGAAGCGCACCGGGAAGCCATGGTGATGGTCAGTACGATGATAGGCGCCCTGATGATGGCGCGCGCGGTGGACGATCCCAAGCTGTCGGACGCGCTGCGCGACGCGGCGCTGCGGCATTTTTCGGAAGTGGAGCAGCCAGCAAAGTAAGACCGGCCCGGCAGCATCCATGCCGGGTATTTTTTTAACCATGAATATGACGATCGTCATATGGGAGCGCATTATGAACAGCAAGATCGCCATCGTGACCGGGGCCTCATCGGGCATCGGCGCAGCTACCGCCGCGCAACTGGCCAAGGCGGGCTACAAGGTGTACGGCACCAGCCGCCGAGGCGGGCAGGGGCAGGCGGGCGGTGTCGAGATGCTCTCGCTGGACGTGACCAGCGACGAATCGGTCGCGGCCGCCGTGAACCAGGTGCTGCTGCGGGAAGGGCGCATCGACCTGCTGGTGAACAATGCCGGTTTCGGCGTGGCGCCCGCCGCTGCGGAGGAAAGCTCGATCCAGCTGGCGCAGTCCATCTTCGACACCAACTTCTTCGGCATGGTGCGCATGGTGCGCGCGGTGGTGCCGCACATGCGCCAGCGCGGCGGCGGGCGCATCATCAACATCAGCTCGGTGCTGGGCTTCGTGCCCATGCCCTACATGGCGCTGTACTCGGCCAGCAAGCACGCCATGGAAGGCTATTCGGAGGCGCTGGACCAGGAACTGCGCACGCAGGGCATCCGCGTATCGCTGGTGGCGCCGGCCTACATCAAGTCGCCGTTCGACGCCAACCAGCTGCAGCCCGATCTGGCGATGGACGAGTACAGCGCGCTGCGCGCGGGCCTGGACCGCCGCGTCAAGGAGGCGCTGGAAGGCGCGGACGGTCCCGGCGTGGTGGCGGACACCGTGCTGCGGGTGGCCCTGGCGGCCTCGCCCAAGGTGCGCTACACGTCCGGCGCGCTGGCCGGCCGCCTGCGCTTCCTGCGCCGCTACGCGCCCGCTGCGCTGGTCGAAGCCGGCGTGCGCAAGGACTTGCGGCTGGACTCGCAGCCGCCGCTGCGTCCGCGCAGCGGCGCGGCTTATGTCCCGGTTGAATAAGCTATGCAGTTTTAATTCGTTCCGTCCTGCAAACCGCGCCGCTATAGTGCTGACTCCCGCACCACTGCGATTGATGTTTGTTTATGTTCCGTCCCATTCCGCTGTCCGTCGTTCCTAGCCGCCACGTGCTGTACATGCTCTGCATGGCGCAGTGCATGCGCGGCGCGCTGATCCGCACTTAGCTGCACTAAACCAACCCAAGCCCTTGCTGCATCCCTTCCGGCCCCACCAGGCCGGGATGGCTGCGCTCACCCTGGTCCGACGCGGGCCGGGGCCGTTGTTCCATTCCCACCCAAGAGGAAACCATGTTCGCCCAATCATCCACGCCATTCGCCCCGCTGGCCATTTCGCTTGCCCTCGCCGCCGCCTTCCCCTCTCTCGCCGCCGCGCAGGAGCTGGAGCGCGTGATCGTCACCGGCTCCAATATCCGCACCACGCAGAAGGAGGGCGCCAGCGCCGTGCAGGTCATCAGCGCCAGGGAGATCGCCGCCAGCGGCAAGGCCAGCATCGCCGACGTGATCCGCGCCATCTCCGCCAACAGCGGCAACAGCTACAACGAGCAGTACACCGGCAGCTTCTCGGCCGGCACGGCGGGCTTGTCGCTGCGCGGCATCGGCCAGAAGAACACCCTGATCCTGGTGAACGGCAAGCGCGTCAGCCCCTACGCCACGGCGCAGGACCTGCAGGAAGTGTTCGTGGACCTGAACAGCCTGCCGATGGCGGCGGTGCAGCGCATCGAGGTGCTGAAGGACGGCGCCTCGTCCGTGTACGGTTCGGATGCGGTGGCCGGTGTGGTCAACATCATCCTGTACAAGGAATTCAAGGGCACGGAACTGAGCGCGCAGTACGGCAGCGCGACCGAGGGCACCGGCCAGTCGGAAAAGAGCGCGGCGCTGCAGACCGGCTTCGGCAGCCTGGCGAAGGACGGCTACAGCGTGGTGTTCTCGCTGGACGCGCAGCAGCGCGACAAGCTGCAGCAGGACCAGGTGGCATGGATGGCCGGCAGCGATTTTCGCGGCAACGCCAACGGCGCGCTGGCCTGGGTGCCGGCCAATTACCTGAACAACGATCCCACCCGTTTCCTGGGCGGCCAGCAAGGCCCGCTGCAGCTGCAGCCCTACGGTGCCATCACGCCCGGCAAGAGCGGCTCGGTGCAGGCATACAACAACGCGCAGTTCAAGACGCTCATTCCCGGCATCAGCCGCATCCACGCCTCGCTGCGCGGCACGCTCCAGCTGAACGACAGCACCGAGGCTTACGCCGACCTGCTGTACGGCCACTCGCGCGCCGACCAGACCTTCGGCGCCCCGCTCACCGTGGGCAGTGGCCTGCGCGCGTGGAACAACGCCAGGCAGCAACTGGACAACATCAGCGTGGTGCTGCCGGTGGGCCATCCGAACAATCCGGGCGCCGCGCCGCTGCCGTTCACCGCCACCTTGTTCGACCTGGGTGCACGCACCAAGCGCGATAGCGTGGACTTCTTCCGCGCGCTGGCCGGCGTGAAAGGCGCCGTGGCCGGCTGGGAGTACGATGCGTCCGTGGGCCGCTCCGGCAGCAAGCTGGAAGAGACCGTGAACAACTTCGTCAACCGCTACGAATTTGAGAAGGTGCTGGCCGAGGGCAGCTACAACTTCGCCGACCAGTCGAGGAACAGCGAGGCGGTGCGCAAGCGGCTGCGCCTGTCCACCCTGCGCCCGGCCGAATCGACCTTGACCACGCTGGACTTCAACGCGTCCAGGGAACTGGCGGAGCTGCCGGCCGGTCCGCTGGGCTTCGCCTTGGGCGCGCAATGGCGCCGCGAAGAGATGGATTCGCAGACCTCCAGCGCCGTGTTGAGCGGCACCGAACTGCGCCCGGCCATCAACATCATCCAGGGCCGGCGCGACGTGGCCGCGCTGTTCGCCGAGTTCAATGTGCCGGTCGTGAAGGACCTGAACGTGAACCTGGCCGGACGCGCCGACCGCTACAGCGATTTCGGCTCGGCCTTCTCGCCCAAGGCCAGCGTGCGCTACCAGGCGGCCCAGTGGCTGCTGCTGCGCGGCACCGCGTCGCGCGGCTTCCGCGCGCCCTCGCTGCCGGAGATCACCAACTCCACCTCGGTCAGCTACGGCAGCGTGATCGACCCGCGCGACCCGGTCACGCCGACCCAGGCGCGCGGCGTCACCAATCTCACCATCGCCAACGCGGAGCTGCGCCCCGAGCGCTCGGGCAATCTCAATCTAGGCTTCGTCATCGCGCCCAATGCGGACAGCAGTATCGGCGTCGACTACTACCGCATCCGCACCAAGGGCGTGATCGATACCGAGAGCGCGGAGAACATCATCGCCAATGAAAAGAGCGCGCCGGAAAAAGTGGTGCGCGATGCGCAGGGCCGCATCCAGACCCTGTACCGCCAGTACGCCAACCAGGGCGACCGCCTGGTGTCGGGCATCGACATCGACCTGCGCCACCGCGTGGGCCTGGGGCAGTGGGGCAAGCTGGCGCTGAATGCGCAACTGAGCCATGTGTTCAAGTTCGAGGCGCCGCTGGCGGTGGGCGAGCCGCTCACCAACGGTGCCGGCAACAACTACTTCGGTTCCATCCCGGCATGGCGCGGCGTCACCAGCGCCACCTGGGAGCAGGGCGCCGTGGCCGGCACGCTGACATGGAATTATGTGGACGGCTACGACCAGACCGCCCGCGCGGGTGCGCAAGCGAGCGAGCGCGTGAAACCGGTGGGTACAGTGGATGTGAACCTGGCATGGAAGGTGACGCCGGCGGCGACACTAAGCTTCATCGTGCAGAACCTCAGCGACAAGCGTCCGTCCTGGGATTCCTCGACCGCTTTCTTCGACTTCACCCAGGCCGACCCGCGCGGCCGCACCGCGGCGGTCAAGGTGAACTACAGGTTCTGATCCTGGTCCTGGCCTTGGCCTTGGCCTTGACCCTGGCCTTGCCGGAAAGCGCTGGGCGTGACGCCCATGCGCTCGCGGAAGGCGGTGGCGAAGTTGCCGGCGTTGTTAAAACCGATCAGCAGCGCAATGTCCTGGACATCGATATCGGTCTCGCGCAGCAGCTGCACGCCGCGCGCGATGCGTTCTTCGCGGATGAAGGCGAACACGGTCATGCCGGTCTGCTCGCGGAACAGCTGCGACAGTTTTTCGCGGTAGGTGCCCACGCTGCGCGCTATCTCGGCCAGGGTGGGCAGGGCTGCCAGGTTGTCGGATATCAGCCGCTTGGCGGCGTTGACGATCACCGCGTCCGGATTGGGCGGCGGCGCGGGCGGCTGGTCGGCCACTTCCGGCTCGGGCGGCGCCGCGCCCGGCGTGCGCCGCATCAGGTTCAGGTGCACGTGGATGCGCGCCGCCAGTTCACCCGGCGTGAACGGCTTGGACACGTAATCCACGCCGCCGATCGACAGGCCCATGATGCGGTCTTCGGCCGCGTCGGCGCCGCTCAGGAAGATCACCGGGATGTCGTAGGTGGCCGGATTGGCCTTGAGCAGGCGGCAGCAGGTGTAGCCGTCCATATTGGGCATGCGCACGTCCAGCAGGATCAGGTCCGGCTGGTTGGCCAGCGCAAGCTGGTAGCCCTGCATGCCGTTGAACGCCACCGAGACGCGGTAGGGCAGTTCGCTCAGCAGATCGACCAGCATGCGCTGTTCGAACGCGGAATCGTCCACGATCAGGATGCTGCGTACGTTGGCGTCACTGGTCAAATACATGGTCGGATGGGTGAAGTTGGCGCTACCGCTGTTGCGTATTATGCCTATCTTTTAAATTTATTTAATAGATTTCTCCGCGCTCAAAAGATCTGTCGCGTCTAGCAAAAGCGTAGTTTCTCAGGATCGACAATAATGGAATCGAGTGTTGAGCCGATGCAATCTAATTACGGCACAAAAACTTAGTTTCGCTAAGTTCACTTTTTGTTCATGGAAAAAGAAGGTGCATGCAGCACCCAAGATGCAAGTTAGCGAAGGTTTCTGCTGGCCAGTTGGCTGCTGATTCTGTCTTTTACTATTCAGACTAATCTTGATCGAAGGAGTTGCAAATGAAACACACTGACTTTGGCCGTATGCCATGCCCTATCGCCCGCAGCCTGGGTAAAGTAGGCGAATGGTGGAGCATCCTCATCCTGCGCGACGCCTTCTACGGCCTGACGCGTTTTGACGAGTTCGAAAAAAGCCTGAAAATCGCGCCCAACATGCTGACCCGCCGCCTGGCAGGCCTGGTCGAGGGCGGGCTGATGGAGCGCCGCCAGTATAGCGCGCGTCCACCGCGCTACGAGTACGTGCTGACCAAGGCCGGCCGCGATTTCAAACCCGTGCTGCTGGCCTTCGTGGCCTGGGGCAACGACCACCTGGCACCGGAAGGCGCCAGCCTGCTGGTGGTGAGCCGCGAAACCGGCAAGCCGGCCGACCAGGTGCTGGTCGACGCGCGCACCGGCCTGGCCATCAACGACGAGGACTATATGTTCGCGCCGGGCCCTGCCGCCAACGAGTTGATGCGCATGCGCCTCGACGACATGGGCCGCCGCGGCGTGCAATAACGGCTGGGAACCATGGCTTGCAACAGGCAAGCCATCCCTCCGCTTTACGGCTGCAGCTGTTCATAGACCGCATTCGCGATCTGCGACAGCTCAGCCTTCCCCAGCGCGCCCGAGAGCGCGTAGCCATAGCTCCCGTCTATCCAGTAAAACACGCTCAGCGCGCCGTCCTTGGCGTAGCGGAAGCCGCTGTCGCGGTTGCCCGCCTGGCCAGAGGATACATACAGCGTGAGCCGCTGGCCGCTGGCATCGGTGTACATGAATTGCGCCACCGGTCCGTTGTCGCCCGGCAATAGCCTGCCGCCCACCAGTTCGTAGCCCAGCGGCGCCAGCCGGGGCGGCCGCAGCGGCGTGCCCAGGCGTTTCGACAGCCAGGCCACCAGGTGTTCCTGCTGGTCCGCGCCCACCTCCACCGGATGCCGGACTTCGGGCGCGTACACGCGGTGCGCCAGTGCGGCGCGGTGCGCCAGGCCGGCCGGGGTGCCGGCCAGAGCCGCTTCCGGCCCGTTGGGCGCGGCGCCGCGGCGCTGCGCGTTGTCCGCAAGGGGAGCGGAGGCCGCACCGCTGGCGTCGGCCGCTGCCGGCGCGCCGGCCGTGCCGCTGAAGCTGCCGTGCGCCACCCAGCCCAGCGCCGCGCTCGACACCATCAGCGCCACGCTGGCGGCGTAGCGCCGCAGCGGCCAGCCGTAGCGCTGCCAGCCGCGCGGGCGCAGCATGGCGCGCGGGATGGCTTCGTCCAGCACCGGGCCGTACAGCGCGCGCAGGGCCACGTTCTGCTGCCGGTAGGCGCGCAGGCGCGCCGCCTCCTGCGGGTGGTGCGCCAGGTAGTGGTCGATGTCGGCGCGGCGTTCCTGCGCCAGGCGGCCGTCAACCCAGGCCTGCAGTTCCGCTTCGGTGACGGGAATCATGGCAGCATCTTTCCTACGGCCTTCATTTCACGACTTTCAAGGTGGAGACCGGCGCCTGGCCCAGCATCAGCAGGCGCAGCCGCTCGCGCGCGCGCGACAGGCGCGACATCACGGTGCCGGGCGGAATGTTCAGGACAGCGGCGGCTTCCTCGTAGCTCAGGTCTTCCAGCGCCACCAGCAGCAGCACCTCGCGCTGCTCGGCGGGAAGCAGCTGCAGCGCGGCCTGCATGTCGCGCACTTCCAGCCGGTCGCCGGGCGGGGGCGCGCTGAGCGAGCCGTGCAGCTCTTCACTCAGCGCCACCGTGTCCAGCGCCGGCTGGCGCAGCCGGTCCACGTGCAGGTTGTGCATGATGCCGAACAGCCACGCCCGCATGTCGCCGCCGCGCCGCCACGACGGCAGCTTGTCCCAGCCGCGTTCCATGGTGTCCTGCACCAGGTCGTCGGCGCTGGCGCGGTCGCCCAGCAGCGCCCGCGCGTAGCGGCGCAGGCGGGGAATGCAGGCGGTGAGGCTGGCGCTGTCGTCTTGCATGGCGGGTTCCGCTTAATCCTTCACGACGTGCCATACGTCCTTGACGTTGTCGCCGCTGCGGTCGCCCGCCTTCGCGTCCTTGACGAAGGTGTACAGCGGCTTGCCCTTGTAGGCCAACTGCCTGCTGCCGTCTTCGCGCGTGACCACCGAGTAGGGTTCGGCCACTTTTTCCGGCGCGGCCACGGCCGGCCAGTTCTGGATGCATGGCCCGCTGCACGCGCTTTTGCCGCTGCCGGCCACGTCCTTGTCGAAGGTGTAGACGGTCATGCCGGTGCCGGTAACGAGCACGCCGCCGTCCTTTTTCAGGTCCTGGGCGTGGGCGGCCGCGCCGGCGAATAGTAGGGCGGCGAGGGCGATGGTGGTTTTCATGGTTGTCTCCTGGTTGGGGTGAATGGGTGCAACAATTGCGTATACGTAAGCTGCGGCCCGTTTATTCCATCCCGCGTAAAATTTTTTCTCCACACCTTCAAGGATAGGAGATCCCCATGAACAAGGCAAAACTGGCATTGATGACCGCAGCCCTGCTGGGCGCACTGTCGGCGCAGGCGCAGAACCTGGCCAAGTCGGACCAGCAGATGCTGCTGCAGCTGGCGCAAGGCAATATGGCGGAAATCGAAGCAGGCAAGATTGCGCTGCAAAAGTCCCAGAATACCGAAGTGAAGGCCTTTGCGCAGCAAATGATCGACGACCACACCAAGGGGCTGCAGGAGGTGCAGAGCGTGGCGCAGAGCAAGGGCGTGACCTTGCCGAGCGAGCCGGACGCCAAGCACAAGGCCATGGCTAGCAAGCTCAACAATCTGTCGGGCGACGCGTTCGACCGCACCTATCTGAGCCAGGCCGGCGTGTCGGACCATAAGAAGACCCACGCCCTGGTGCAGAAAGTGCAGTCCAACGCCAAGGATGCCGACGTGAAGGCGCTGGCCGCCAAGCTGGAGCCCACCGTGGCGCAGCACCTGACGCACGTGACGCAGCTCAACGCCAGCATCAAGGGCGGCGGCACCGCCAGCGGCAGCAGCGGCGCCGAGGGGGCCACCGGCAGCGGCGGCGACGCCAAGGCGGATAGCGGCGCCAAGCGTTCGCGCGCCATGCCCGACAAGGCCAGCGGCAACACCGACAACCCTGAAAACAAGCAGAATCCGACCACCCAGCCGCCGGCGCCGATCAAGTAAGCCGCGAGATCAGGCGTGAAGATCAGGCGTGAAATCGGGCGTGAAATCAGGCGTGAAATCAGGCGCCAGGAAGCGGGCGGCGGGCCGCTGAAATAACGCCGCTGCGCGTCGGCAAGCATGGGTACAATGGCTGCCCATGCTTGCCATTCTTTCCGTCACTTTTCCTTTCTTTGCACTGGTGCTGTGCGGCTACCTGGCCGTGCGCCGCGGCATGCTGCCGCAGCTGGCCATTCCCGGCTTGAACAGTTTCGTGCTGTACTTCGCGCTGCCGTGCATGCTGTACCGCTTCGGTTCGGCCACGCCGGTTGCCCAGTTGCTGGACGTGGGTGTGTTCAGCGTCTACCTGCTCTGTGCGCTGGTCATGGTGGGCATCGCCATGGCGGCCACCGTGCGCCGCGCCGGCTGGAACGACGCCGCCTTCGGCGCGCTGGTGACAGCCTTCCCGAATACCGGCTTCATGGGCGTGCCGCTGCTGCTGGCACTGCTGGGGCCGCGCTCGTCGGGGCCGGCCATCGTGGCCATCGTGGTGGACATGATCATCACCAGTTCGCTGTGCATCGCCTTGTCGCGCATGGGCAGCGGCGCCGGGCGCGCGGCGCTGGGCAGGGCGCTGCGCGGCGTGGCCGGCAACCCCATGCCCTGGGCCATCGCGCTGGGCGGGCTCAGTTCGGCGGCCGGGCTGGCCTTGCCCAAGCCGGTGCTGCAAACGGTCGGTCTGCTGGCGGACGCGGCGTCCCCGGTGGCGCTATTTACCATCGGCGGCGTGCTGGCGCGCTCGCAGCTGAACGCGCGCGCGGCGGACGCAGCGCGCCCCGGGGGCGGCGGGGGCGCCGGTGGTGCCGACCATCTGCCGCTGGCGCTGATGAAGCTGCTGCTGCACCCGCTGCTGGTGGCCGGCGCCGGCCACGCCGCCATCGCGCTGGGCCTGCCGCTGGACCCGGCCGCGCTAACCGTCATCGTGCTGGTGGCCTGCCTGCCCAGTGCCAGCAACGTGGCGCTGCTGTCAGAGCGCTTCGGCGCCAACACCGGCCGCATTGCGCGCATTATCCTGGTTTCAACTAGCTTGTCTTTTTTGACATTTTCGGCGGCCGTCGCTGTGCTGCGCTGAACTGTGGAATAATGCGGCATTGCGCATAGTGCGTTGCGGCAATATGGTAGAGAAGGACACGATGTAGTGGACATGTTTGCGCTCGATGAAGAAGTGGCGCGCCGGGATGCGGAGTTACCTTCCTTGCAAGAGGACGAGCGCCTGCTGTGCCTGGCGGAGCTGGCCTGGCATCTGCGTCAGCGCGACGTCGGGCGCGCCCGTGCGCTGGTGGCCGAGGCCATGCCGATGCTGGCGGCGGCCCAGCCCGGGCAGGCCGCCGCGCTGGCCGCGCGCTTCCAGCTGGTCGAGGCCGAAGCGCGCTGGCTGCACGGCCAGCTGGATGCCGGCCAGGACCTGGCCACGCAAGCGCTGCACGCCTTCGAGCGGCTGGGCGACATGCTGGGCTGTGCCGACGCGCACTGGCTGCTGGCCTGGATCGCCACCGACCGCGGCGATTCCGCCGCCTGCGACGCCGAACTGGCCATCGCCTCGGCTGACGCACGCGCCGGCGGCGACTTGATGCGCGCCGACATCATCGATGCCGCGGCCGCCATCTTCAGCGTGTTCCACAGCCTGCAGGAAGCCACCCAGCGCTGGGGCCAGCGCTTCCCGCCCGACGCCGCGTTCGCCCCCGGCATCCATCCGGCGGTGTCCGGCTGGATCAGCGACTTCGACGGCATCGCCACCTTCCAGGCGGCCGACTTCGGGCGCGCCGTGAGCCGCCTGATGGTGGCGTTCGAGGCGGCCATCGCCACCGGCCAGGTGCGCCGCGCCACCATCATCGCCACCAACATCGGCAACGGCTTCACCAGCCTGAACGCGCACGACGCGGCGCTGGAATGGATGCAGCGCGGCCTGGCGCTGGCGCGTCCCACCGGCTGGCCGATGAGCATCGGCTCCTGCCTGATGCAGACTGCCGAAACCCTGCGCCAGCTGGGCCAGCGCGAAGCGGCGCGGGAACTGCTGCGGGAAGCCATCGGCCTGCTGGAACCCTTGTGCGGCTCGCGCGCCTACGCCGTGTCGCTGGAATACCAGGGCGACCTGGCGCTGGACCTGGGCGATGCGCCCGGCGCGCTGCGCAGCTTCACCCTGCTGGAACAGCGCGGCGACTCGCTGGGCCAGAGCGACTTCAAGAGCGGCGCGCGGCGCGGCCAGGCGCATGCGCTGTCGCAGCTGGACCGGCCGCAGGATGCGCTCTCGGTGGCGCTGTCGGCGCTGTCGCTGGCCAGCGAGCAGGGCGACGTCTACAACCAGATCGCCGCGCTGCGCGTGCTGGCGCAGATCCACGCGCGCCATCCCTTGCCGCAGCCGCTGGGGATGTCGGCGCCGAACGCCGTGCTGCATTACCTGCAGCTGGCCATGAACCTGGCCGCTACCATTGCCGGCTACGCGGTTCCGGCCGCGCTGCTGGACGCCGCCGCGCGCGAATACGCCGCCACCGGCGACCACGCGCGCGCCTACCAGATCGCGGTGCAGGCCAACGCCGCGCGCGACCGCACCCACAGCCAGGACGCCACCAACCGCGCCATCGCCATGCAGGTGCAGCACCAGACCGAACGCGCGCAGACCGAGGGCGAGCACCACCGCCAGCTGGCGGCGGCCGAGGCCCAGCGCGCCGAAGTGCTGCAGCAGACCAACGCCACCCTGGCCCACCTGAGCGCCATCGGCCAGGAGATCACTGCCCACCTGGACGCGGAGGCCGTGTTCCGCGCGCTGGACCGCCACGTGCACGGCCTGCTGGACGCCACCCACTTCTCCATCTTCATGCTGGAGCCGGACGGCGAGCACCTGCGCTGCGCCTTCGGCATCGAAGCGGGGCAGGAGCTGCCGGCCTCGCGCTTCGCCCTGTCGGACCCCAACGCGAACTCGGTGCGCAGCGTGCGCGAGCGGCGCGAGATCCTGATCGAGATCGACGAGGACGGCGCCACGCCCTACCTGATTCCCGGCACCTTGCCGACGCTGAGCCTGCTGTTCGCGCCGCTGGCGGTGGGGGAGCGCGTGCTGGGCGTGATGACGGTGCAGTCGCTGCACGCGCGGGCCTACGGTGAGCGCGAGCGGCTGATTTTCCGCACCCTGTGCGCCTACGGCGCCATTGCGCTCGACAACGCCAGCGCCTACCGGCAGGTGGCCGCCACCCAGGCGCAGCTGCTGGAAAAAAACGTGGAGCTGGAGCGCGCCTACAAGGCGCTGGAGGAGGTCAGCCTGACGGACCAGCTGACCGGCCTGCGCAACCGCCGCTTCTTCCTGCAGCACGTGGACGCGGACGTGGCCATGGCGCTGCGCCAGTACGACTGTCCGGACGGCGCGGGCCATGAGCGGCTGGCCTGCATGGACAAGGACCTGGTGTTCTTCATGGTGGACCTGGACCACTTCAAGGAAGTGAACGACCGCTACGGCCATGCGGCCGGGGACGCGGTGCTGGTGCAAATGCAGGAGCGCCTGCGCGAGGTGTTCCGCGAGTCCGACTATTTGATACGCTGGGGCGGCGAGGAATTCCTGGTGCTGGCGCGCGCCACCGACCGCGAGGAAGCCAAGGTGGTGGCTGAGCGCATCCGCAGTGCAGTGGCGCTGCGCGAGTTCCGCCTGCCGGACGGCAGCCCGCTGCGCAAGACCTGCTCGATCGGCTACGCATGCTTCCCCTTCCTGCCGTCGCAGCCGCGTTTGCTGACCTGGTCGCAGGTGGTGGAGCTGGCCGACATGGGCTTGTACATCGCCAAGCACTCGGGCCGTGATGCGTGGGCCGCGCTCTACAGCACGCCGGCCACGCAGCCGGAGAACCTGTTCCAGCGCATGATGAAGCAGCTGGAGCAGACCGTGGCCAGCGGGCAGGTGAAGATCGTTACCAATCTGGCGCAGCCGCCCAACCTGGGCGGGGAGCGGCGCCGCGTGGGCTTGTCCAGCGACCTGGCCTGATCCGGCGGGTTACGCTGCGCTAACCCGCCCTACGGGTCTCGCGGGCCGCACGGGGCGCGTCAGGCGCGCAGTGCCGTAAACCGCCGTTATCATGGTGCTCCCGGGCCGGTGAGGGGCGGGTTGGGCGGGCGGCTCGTAAGCCGCCGTTACCAAGTTGCTCCCAGGGCCGCTACGCACAGGCACGTAGGGCGGGTTAGGCGCGCAGCGCCGTAACCCGCCGTTACACCGGATCCTCGATCGTGATCTCCGCGCGCAGCGAATTGGCGATATAGCACTTCTCGTGCGCCTCGTGGTGGATGGCGGCCAGCTCGTCCTCGTCCGGCCAGTCGCTGCCGGCGAACACGATGGCGGGACGCAGCGTGATGCTGGTCATGGCCATGCGGCCGCGCGCGTCCTTTTCCAGCAGGCCGACCGCGTGGTCGGCATAGCTCTCCACCACGTGGCCGCGCCTGGCCGCAATCGACAGGAAGAACAGCATGTGGCAGCTGGAGGCGGCGGCGATCAGCGCTTCCTCGGGGTCCACATTGTCCGCGTTCGACATCGGCAGCGGCACCGACAGCGGCGACGACGAGGCGGGCACGCGCAGGCCGCCGTCGAAGATCCATTCGTGGGCGCGGCTGTAGCGCTGGTCGAGGAAGTTTTCCCCGTTGCGCTGCCACTCCAGTTTTGCTTCGAATTGCATGGCTGTCCCCTCGTCATGGATCGGAGCCGACATCTTAATGTAAACTGCGCCCATGAACCTACACCGCTGCAGCTGGGCCAATCCCGCCAACCCCAAATACATCGCCTACCATGACGAAGAGTGGGGCCTGCCTTGCCACGACGAACTGCGCCTGTTCGAGATGCTCAACCTGGAAGGCGCGCAGGCGGGACTGAGCTGGGAAACCATCCTGAACAAGCGCGAAAGCTACCGCGCCGCGTTCGACAACTGGGACGCGCGCAAGATCGCCGCCTACGGGCCGGACAAGGTGGCCGAGCTGCTGGCCAATCCCGGCATCGTGCGCAACAAGCTCAAGGTGGCGGCCGCCATCGGCAATGCGCAAGCCTATCTGCGGCTGGTGGAAGAGGGCAGTAGCCTGGACCGCTTCCTGTGGGCCTATGTGGACGGCAAGCCCATCGTGAATACCGTGCTGAAGCAAGGCGACCGGCCGGCCAAGACCGCGCTGTCCGACCGCATTTCGAAAGACCTGGCCAAGCGCGGCTTCAAGTTCGTCGGCTCGACTATCGTGTACGCCTACATGCAGGGCATCGGCATGGTCAACGACCACGACCAGGCCTGCTTCCGTCACGCAGAATGCTGCCAGCCGTGACCGGTCCCGGCCCCAGCCCCGGCGCCGGCGCCGGCTCCGGCTCCGGCTCCGGCCCAGCCTGTGCCCGGGCACGCCACGTGCTGCTGACCACAGGATTCGGCGGCGGCGAGCACTTCCTCGCCACGCTGAGCGCATGGCGTAGCGGCGCAGGCACCGCGCTTGCGCCGGCCGCCGCCAAGGCCACCGAGGCCGCCGCACTGGCACCCGCGTCCGCGCCCGCCGCCGAGACCGCCGAGACCGCCGACACCGCCGACACCGCCGACACCGCCGACACCGCCGCACCGCCGTCCGCATCCGCGCCGGCCGCGCGGGTGGCTGAGCAAGCCGCCATCCTGCACTACGTGGCGTTGCTGCCCGCGCTGCCTGCCGCGCAGGACGTCGCGTCCGAGCTGCGCGGCGGCTGGCCGGTCAACGTGCCCGGCTTGCACCGCCTTGAATTCGACGGCGGCCGCGTGGTGCTTGACCTCGCCGTGGGCGACCTGGACACCATGCTGCCGCAGATCGATGCCCGGGTGGACGCCTTTTACCTGCCCGCGCCCATCGCCGCCATGCGCGCGCTGGGCAAGCTCGCGCTCCCGGGCGCCACCCTGGAACTGCACGGCGCCGACGACGCCGCCCTCAAAGCCTTGCGCTCCGCCGGCTTCGAATGGCAAGCTCTGCCGCACTCGGGGTCAGGCCCCGGCGGTGTTGCGGAGCCCGTCATCGCGGTGCGGGCTGCCTTCACCAGCAGGAAGCCGCAGCCGCCGCGCGCGCCGGAGCCGGTGCGGCGGGCGGTGGTGATCGGCGCAGGCGTGGCAGGGGCATCGGTGTGCGAGCGCCTTGCCGCGCGCGGCTGGCAGGTGACGCTGATCGAGCGCCACGGCCAGCCTGCACAGGAGGCATCCGGCAACCGCTCGGGCATCTTCATGCCGCTGCTGTCCAAGGACGACAACATTCCTACCCGCCTGAGCCGCGCGGCCTACCTGTACGCCATGCGCCACTGGCAGCGCTTCGGCGGGCTGAACCCCGACGCCAGCCTGGCCGCCGCCGATGCCGATACCGATGCCGATGCCGATGCAGATGACGGTGCCGCTGCCGGTCCCGGTGCCGCTGCCGGTCCCGGTGCGGGGACTGGTGCGGGTGCGGGTGCCGGTGCGGCTGCCGGTGCGCCCGCGCCTGCCATCGCCGGCGCGCAGTGCGGCGTGCTGCAGTTGGCGCGCGACGCCAACCATGCGCTGCTGCAAAAGGAAGTCGCGGCCGCCTGGAAGTATCCGCCCGAGTTCGTGCGCTGGGTCGATGCACACGAGGCCAGTGCCCTGCTGGGCGCGCCCACGCCGGACGGCGGCTGGCTATTCAGCCAGGGCGGCTGGGCCAATCCCGCCTCCATCTGCCGCGCCATGCTGCACGCCTGCGGCGCGCGCCTGATCCGCATCTTCAACGCGGAAGCGCTGCAGCTGGCGCGCAGCGGCGGGCTGTGGCAAGTCCATGCCGGTGACGGCACCGTGCTGGCCGAAGCGCCCCACGTCATTCTCGCCAACGGCGCCGGCGCGCTGGCCATGGCGCAAACCGCCTGCCTGCCGCTATACACCATGCGCGGCCAGGTCACGCATCTGCAGGAGCAGGATTTCCCCCTGCTGCCCCTGGTGGTGTGCCGCGAGGCTTACCTGACGCCGCCGGTGCATGGCATCGTCAGCGTCGGCGCCACCTATGACAGCGACACCGGTTCCGCCTTGCGTGACGCTAGCCAGCAGGAAAATCTGTCTCGCGCACGCGACATCCTGCCCGGCGTGCTGGCCCACGATCCGCCGCTGGCGGGCCGGGTCGGCTTCCGCTGTATGGCGCCGGACCGGCTGCCGCTGGTGGGCGCGTTGCCCGATCACGGCGCCACCCTGCGCATGGAGCGCTTGCGCGACGTGCCCCGCCACGCCGGGCTGTACGGCCTGCTGGGCTACGCCTCGCGCGGCCTGATCTGGGCCCCGCTGGCAGCCGAATTGCTGGCCGCCCAACTGGAGCACGAACCGCTGCCGCTGGAGGCCAGCCTGGCCGCCGCGCTGGATCCCGCGCGCTTTCTGCTGAAATCCCGCCGTGGCGGGCAGGTATAATCGCTATTCAGAAATAATTGCCGCGTGGAGGCCTCATCTATGGAAGATCAAGCGGGCTCGCCCGAGCTGTTCCTGTTCCTGGCTTCAACGGCCCATGACATGAAGAATTCAATCAGCGTCCTCAACGGCACGCTGGAGAATCTGCTGGGCAATGCCGACGAGAACGACGCGAACCATCCCGCTTATCCCAGCCTGGCCCAGATGCTGTACCAGACCAAGCGCCTGAACGACAACCTGATGCAGCTGCTGGCGCTGTACAAGGAAGTGGGCAAGCCTACCTATCCCTTCGATCCGCACCCGCAGCAGGTGGCCGACCTGGTGCAGCAGGTCAGCTCGCAGGCCAAGGTGCTGCTGGCGTCCCGCCGCATCACGCTGCAGACGGACTTCCCGGCGGACCTGATCTGGACCTACGACGAGGACCTGGTGATCGGCATGCTGGTGCACGCCGTCAACAACGCGGTGCGCTACACCAGCGACACCATCCGCCTTGCCATCGCCGAGCGCGACGGCTACCTGGAACTGCGCGTGGAAGACAACGGCGCCGGCTTCCCGCAGGCGCTGATCGACGCGGGCGCCTCCGCCATGAGCGGCAACACCAGCGGCGTAAACTTCCTCACCAACAGCAGCGGCCTGGGCTTGTACTTCGCTTGCGAAGTGGCGAAGATGCACAAGCACCGCCAGCGCAGCGGCAGCGTGCGGCTGGAGAATGGCAATGCACTGAGCAGTAACGCAGTGAGCAGTAACGCACTGAGCGGCGCCACCCTGGGCGGCGGCTGCTTCGTGCTGCGTTTGCCGTGAGCGGAGGCCAGATGTCTTTCCCTACCGTCGCCCCCACCGTGCCAGCCAACATTACCGCCGCCATCGCCGCCATCGACTGGACCGACAAGCAGTACCTGATCGTCGACGATTTCGTCGGCATCCGCCAGTTGCTGCGCGAGTCGCTGCGCAACCTGGGCGCCAAGCATATCGACCAGGCCGCCAGCGGCGGCGAAGCCATGATCATGCTGGCCAAGACGCACTACGACGTGGTGCTGTGCGACTTCAACCTGGGCGAAGGCAAGAACGGCCAGCAGGTGCTGGAGGAAGTGCGCATCCGCAATCTGATGACGCCGTCCAGCGTGTGGCTGATGGTGTCGGCCGAGAAGAGCGTGGAGTCGGTTATGGGCGCCGCCGAGCACCAGCCGGACGCCTACATCATCAAGCCCATCACCGAAGGTGTGCTGCTGACGCGCCTGAACCGCGTGTGGCAGAAGAAGCAGATCTTCCGCGAAATCGACCAGGCCTTTGTGGAAAAGGATTACCTGCGCGCGGCGCGCCTGTGCGACGAGCAGATCGTCCACAACAAGCTGCACGAGGTGGACCTGCTGCGCATGAAAGCGGCGCTGCTGCTGAAAGCGGGCGAGCCGGAGAAGGCGCGCGCGGTCTACGAGCTGGTGCTGGAAGACCGCGACTACAACTGGGCCCGCACCGGCCTGGCCAAAATCCGCATGGGCAATGGCGACCACGAAGCGGCGCGCCAGATGTTCCAGGGCGTGATCGCCGAAAACCGTTTCTACATCGACGCCTACGACCAGCTGGCCACGGCCTTCCAGCTGATGGGCAAGCTGGAGGAGTCGTGCGACGTGCTGGAGAAGGCGGCCAAGCTGTCTCCCAACTCGGTGCCGCGCCAGCGCAACCTGGGCAACGCGGCGCTCAAGCTGGGCAATATCCCGCTGGCCGAGCGCGCCTTCCGCAAGTGCATCGCGATCGGCGAATACTCGATCATGAAAACGGTGGATGCCTACTTCGGCCTGGCGCGCGTGTGCGGCCAGAAGAATGATCCCAAGGAAGCGCTGCAGGTGCTGGCGACCGCGCAGCGCGAGTTCACCGGCGACCAGGTGCAGCTGCGCGCCAAGATCACCGAGGGCCTGGTGTACCACGAGAGCGGCGACTACCGCCGCGCGCGCAAGTCCGGCGACGAGCTGGAAGCCATGCTGAACGAAGACCCGGAACGCCCGGACACGGACACCTGCATAGAAATGGCGACGCTGCTGTTCGCCGTCGGCGTGAAGGACGCGCCGGCCGAGCTGCTGTGCTACGTAATCCGCAACAACCACGACAACACGCTGCTGCTGGAGGAAGTGCAGAAGATCTTCGACAAGGCGCGCATGAGCGAGGAGGGCGCGGCCCTGATCCAGGCGTCGCGCAAGGAAGCGGCGGACACCATGAACAAGGGCGTGCTGCTGTGGAAGACCGGCAAGCTGGGCGAGGCGGTGGCGTGGATGCGCGCGGCGCGCCAGGCGCTGCCGAATAATATGCGCATCCTGTTCAACTCGGCGCAGATCCTGATTTCGCACATGCAGCAGAACGGCTTCAGCCAGCAGCTCATGGACGAGGCAAACGGCGTGCTGATGCACGTGGACCGGGTGGCGCCCGGCCAGCAGCGCTTCGCGCAGCTGATCGAACAGCTGGCCTTGCTGATGCCGGTGCGGCAGCAGGCGCCGGCATCATCGGAAGGGGAGGCGGCGGCAGAGGGGGAAGCGGAAGGGCTGGAAGAAGACCAAGCAGAGCAGGACGAGTAGCTGTAGCGTATTGGCAACTTGTTTCCTGGCAGTTCAATGATTACACTAAAAACACAACGAGGAGAGAACCTATGCGCGACATCGCCAAAGAGGTCTACGAAAAAATGAAAGTCGGCGCCGCAGCCTGGATACGGCCGGTGCCAGTCAAGGGCGACACGCTGGAATCGTTCCAGTCGGCGCACGACGGCGCCAAGGCCCTGGCCGACGAAGGCTTGATCAAGATCGTCAAAATACAGAGGCAGGACGATGGCTTGATCGACGCCATCCGCATCCAGAAGCTGTCGTAATTTATGATTTGACAACGTAGTTCGTTCTTGCAACACTGGTGAACGCTGCCGTCAATCGGGACGGCAGACCATCCTGACAGGAGCGAACATGCGTCGTTTGAAAACTGCCGCGCGCCTCACCGTGCTGGCCCTGATGTTGCAAGCTCTTCCCGGCGCGATGGCGGCGCCGAAACCGGCTCCCCGCGCCCCCAAGCAGTACACCATCGAGCAGTTCATGGCGACCACGTCCATTTCGGGCGCCTCGTTCAGCAACGATGAAAAGAACATCCTGTTCACCAGCAATGAGAGCGGCATCCCCAACGTCTACACGCAGCCGGTGGGCGGCGGCAAGCCGGTGGCGCTGACCAAGTCCACCACCGACAGCACCTACGCGGTGGGCTATTTCCGCAACGACGACCGCATCCTGTTTACGCGCGACAAGGGCGGCAATGAGCAGAACCACCTTTACGTGCGCGAGCTGGACGGCAGCGAGAAGGACCTGACCCCGGGCGACAAGCTCAAGGCCATCTTCGGCGGCTGGGCCACGGACGGCAGCGCCTTCTACGCGCTCACCAACGAGCGCGACCCGAAGTTTTTCGACCTGTACCGCTACGACGCGAAGAGCTACGAGCGCACCATGCTCTACAAGAACGAGAACGGCATGACGCCGAGCGAGTTGAGCCGAGACGAGCGCTGGATTGCGCTGTCCAAGCCGAACACCACGTCCGATAGCGACATCTACCTGTACGATCTGCAAAAGAAGGAACTGAAACACATCACGCCACACCAGGGCACGGCCAGCTACAACCCCGCCACCTTCGATCCGGCCTCGAAGCGCCTGTTCTTCACCTCCAATGAGGGCGGCGAATTCAACACCCTGCGCACCTACGACCTGGCCACCGGCGCCATCGCCGTGCACGAGAAGGCGGACTGGGACGTGTTCGGCTCGGGCTATTCGCGCGACGGCCGCTTCCGCACCACCGTGGTGGACCACGACGGCAGCCAGGTGGTGCGCGTGGTGGAGGGCCCGGACGAGAAACCGGTGGCGCTGCCCAAGCTGCCGGGCGGGGAAATGCGCGGCGTGACCTTCTCGCCGAGCGGCAAGCTGATGGCCTTCTACCTGAACGGCGACCGCGCGCCGAGCAATCTGTTCGTCTACGACATGGCGTCCAGGAAGACCAGGCAGCTGACGCAAAGCCTGAACAAGGAAATCAACCCGGACGACCTGGTGGAAGCCGAAGTGGTGCGCTTCAAGTCCTTCGACGGCATGGAGATCCCCTCCATCTACTACAAGCCGAAGGGCCTGGCGCCCGGCGCGAAAGCCCCGGCGGTGATCTTCGTGCACGGCGGCCCCGGCGGGCAGACGCGGCGCGGCTATAACGCGCTGATGCAATACCTGGCCAACCACGGCTATGCCGTGCTGGGGATTAACAACCGCGGCAGTTCCGGCTACGGCAAGACCTTCAACACCGCCGACGACGGCAAGCATGGCCGCGAGCCGCTGTGGGACTGCGTGGAAGCGAAGACCTACCTGGCCAGTCTGGGCAATATCGACCCGGACCGCATCGGCATCATGGGCGGCAGCTACGGCGGCTACATGACGCTGGCGGCGCTGGCTTTCCGGCCGGAAGCGTTCAAGGTCGGCATCGACATCTTCGGCGTGAGCAACTGGGTGCGTACGCTGGAATCGATCCCGCCGTACTGGGAATCGCAGCGCAAGGCGCTGTACCAGGAAGTGGGCGATCCGGTGAAGGACAAGGAATTCCTGGTGGCGACGTCGCCGCTGTTCCACGCCGGTGAAATCCGCCGTCCGCTGATGGTCATCCAGGGCAAGAACGATCCGCGCGTGATCAAGCCTGAAAGCGACGAGATCGTGGAAGCGGTGAAGAAGAACAACGTGCCGGTCGAATACGTGGTGTTCGACGATGAAGGCCACGGCTTCAGCAAAAAGAAAAACCAGATCGTGGCCAACGCCAAGATGCTGGAATTCCTCGACAAATACCTGAAGCCCGGCGCCGCTGCCGGCAAAGCCGGCGTCGCGCAGTCCAAACCGTAGGGCGGATCAGGCCGAGGCTGCGCCTCGGCCGTAACCCGCCAGGCGCCGCCTACTCCTTGCCCGCCTTGGCGCCGCTGGCGCGCTTGATCGGCGCCTTGCGCGCGGCGGCCGCGGCGCCGTTCTTGCCGCCGTTGCCTCCGCCCTCCGCCCCGCCATTGCCGTTGCCGTCACCATTGGCCTTCTTCCCATTGGCCGCCTTGTCCTCCGCCTCCGGCAAATTCCCCTTGTCCGCCTTGGCCGGCGGATTGCCAGCCGCCGCACCGGCGCCCGCGTCCGTGGTCATGGCCGTGCTCACCGCCTGCTTGAACTGCTCCTGCAGCAAATTCCACCACGCCGCCGCGTTCACCATGGGCGCCGCTGCCGCGGCAGCCGCCTCGGCGTCCGACATCGGCGCCGCAGTCGGCTTGGCGGCCGGCGCCTCGGTCGGCGCAGCGGTGGCCGCAGCCGCCGGCTTGAACGGATCGGCCGGTGCCGCGCCCGCCGCGCCGGGCGCCAGCGCGTCGGCCGCATGCTGGAAGAACGCCGACGCATACGGTATCGACTCGAATAGCGACTTCTCCTTGCCCGCAGCCGGCTGCTGCTGCTGTACCGCGTCCGCCAGGGTCTTGCCCATGGATTTCAAGGTGGCGATGGTATTGCGCTGCACTTCCAGCGCCTGGATACTGCCGCGCACCATGCTGGAATTGAGGTTCAGCCACGCCTCCACGGCGCGCAAATCGTTGATCTTCTTGTCCAGCTCATCGACCGACAGCGTGGGCGCTGCAATCCCCGGCACCACGCCCATGCTGCCCCACAGGTTCTTCACGAAATCGAGCGTGTCCGTCATCACAGCGGCGCCCGGAATGTTAGGCATTTGAGGCATGGGCATGGCAGGTCTCCTATAGGGATGGTAGGTTAGCGTAGCAGATTTGACTATGCCTGTCAGCGAACCAGGCTTGACCCGCGTTAAACTACCGTTATGACGATTGTTTCCCTCCTTTCCCGGCGCCGCCGCGTACTCGCCTTGTGCGCGGCCACCGCGGCCCTGCACTTCGTGACGATCAACTGGCTGGGTTCACGCCTCGGCCCGCAGCAGAGCACAGCGGTCAAGCCCGCGCCGTCCGTCATGCAGGCGCAATTGCGCCTGGCGCTGCCGCAGCGCACCGCGTCCAGCGCGCCGCCGCCCGAACTCAAGCCGCTGGACCCGGCCGCAGCCAAGCCGTCCGTCAAGCCGCCTGCCCGGCCGGCGCGCAGGACGCTGCGCCCGGCGCCGCAGCCGCAGCAGTCGGTGGTGGCGGAGCCGGCGCCGCAGGACAGCGGCGCGCTGTCCGATCCGCTGGCCGGCATCGGGCCGGCGCTGGCTGCGCAGCCCGAGCTGGCGCAGCCGGGCGCCGCTCCCGCGCCGGCTGCCGTACAATCGCCGCCGGCGTCCGCGCCAGGCGCCGCACCGGCCACGCCGGGCGCCAGCGATAAGCTGGCCGCCGAGCAGCCGGTCCCGCAGTCTACCCGCCGCTACAAGGTAGACCTGCCGCCGTCGGCCGAATTCGAGATGGAACTCAAGCGCACCGACGCCAACGGCACCAAGTGGAGCGGCGTGGCGCACATGTCGTGGCAGACCGACGGCAGCAGGTACAAGGTGGGCATGGAGGCGGGCATCAGTATGCTGGTCACGCGCGTGAACCTGCTGGCGCTGGGCAGCGAAGGCGAGATCGACGACGCCGGCATCGCGCCGCTGAAGTTCACCGAAAAGCGGCGCGGCCGCGCGCAGACCGCCACCCACTTCGTGCGCAACGACGGCCGCATCACCTTCTCGGCCAGCGAGCGCAGCTACCCGTTGCTGGCCGGCGCGCAGGACAAGGCCACGGTGCCGTTCCAGCTGGGCGCCATCGGCCGCGCCGACGTGAACCAGTTCGGCAGCGAGATCGACATCCTGGTGGGCGACGAGAAGGACGCCAGCATCTACCGCTTCCTGCTGGTGGGCGAAGAAGAGCTGGACACGCAGCTGGGCCGCATCGTCACGTGGCACCTGGCGCGCCCGCCCAAGCCGGGTTCCTATTCGGCGCGGCTGGACATCTGGCTGGCGCCGGGCATGAACTGGTTCCCGGTGCAGATCCGTAATACCGAGGCGAATGGCGCGCTGACCACGCAGACCATCACCAAGATCACCCTGAGCGGCAACGCTGGAAAGTAAATATGCGCAACACAGTCATCCGTATCCTCCTGGCCTCGGCCGCCGCCGCCGCCGCCGCCGCCGCCGCCGCAGCACTGCCGCAGGCCGCCGCAGCGGCCCAGGGTGCCGCCCTGGCCGCCGCCGAGCACCCAAGCAGCAAGCGCGCCTTCAGCCTGCCGCCCTCGGCGGACCTGAGCTACACCATCAAGGCGCGCCAGAAGGGCCTGGCCATCAACGGCGACGCGCTGGTGCAGTGGCGCCAGGGCGACGGCAAGTACAGCATCGCCACCGAAAGCCATGCTGGCATTTTCGGCAAGATCCTGGAAAACCGCAGCGAAGGCGCGGTGGACAGCTACGGCCTGGCACCGTCCACCTTCCATGAAAAGCGCTTCCGCAAGGAGGCCACCACGGCCACCTTCAACCGCGACGCCAAGACCATCACCTTCAACAAGGGTGACGAGAGCTATCCCATCAAGGGCGGCGAGCAGGACCGCACCAGCGCGCCGTGGCAGCTGGCCGCCATCGCCCGCAGCGCGCCGGACAAGTTCACGCCCGGCTCCGAATGGGCCTTCTTCGTGGCCGGCCGGCGCGACGCCGAGCCGTGGGTATTCAAGGTGGTGCGCCGCGAGCCGGTGCAGACCGGCGCGGGCGAGCTGGAGGCGGTGCACTTCACCAAAAGCCCGCCCAAGGGCGACCAGGGCCAGCAGGTGGACCTGTGGCTGGCCCCCTCGCTCGACTGGTATCCGGTGCGCATTCTGTTCGACGACGACGGCGACACGGTGGACCAGCTGCTGGACAAGGTGACGCGCAAGTAGCCGGGCCGGGCCCGCCGAACTGCTATACTGACGCCCCCCGCGAGCATTGCCTGCGCGGCGTGTACAAAATGGCAACCCGGAGCAGAATGATAGACATAATGGCAAATGCGGCCCTGGCCGCAGACGCAAACCCCAACGACCAGGCAACGCAGGACGCCCTGCAGGCGCACTTCCAGCCGCACGTGGCGGTGGACGAGATCGAGCAGGTTTTCCACCTGAAACGCGCCCAGCCCCTGCTGCAAGTCTTCACGGCCCTGTTCCACGGCGGCTTCGAGGGCGTGGCAGTGCGCCTGCTGGTGCTGCGCGAACTGGCGTCCGACACCGCATCGTCGACCTTCTCGCGGGCCGACATCAACACCCGCCTGGCCTACCTGCTGCCGGAAAGCCTGGAAACGGTGCTGATGCGCCTGCGCACCAACCAGCTGCTGGCCTGGGACGCGCAGCAGGCCGTGTACCGCGTCACGCCCATGGCGCGCAACGTGCTGTCGGCCATCGACAGCCTGCTGAACCTGAACCAGAACGAAGACGAAGCCGAGATGGGCTTCCTGCTGTCCCAGGTGGCCGGCGCCCAGGCCGTGGGCGGCGTCACCGTGGAGCAGCTGCAGCACCTGCTGGGCCGCCTGGTGGACCTGACCGAGGAATTCCGCGACGCCATCGCCTCCGGTTCCGAATTCCGCCTGCGCGCCTCGCAGGAGAAGTGGCACATGGCCTGCGACTGGGTGGAGAAGGGCTCCGAGATCCTGCGCGCCATCACCTCCGACGCCAACGCCGACGCGGCCACGCACCGCGCGGCGCAGGCCATCGGCCGTGCCCAGAGCGCGCTGCTGAACATGCAGGGCATGTTCTCGCGCGCGCTGAACCAGATTGAACGCCAGCGGGTGCACCTGGGCCAGTCCGGCCTGTCCACCACCGACATCAAGCGCTGGCTACTGGCCCATGAAGACCTGGCCCAGCTGGCCGAAGATGCCATCGACCAGCCCGTGGTGCCCCTGTTTATTACCCCTGCCGAGATGATCGACGTGGCTGAAACCGAATTGCTGTCCGAACGCGCCGGGAACACGGCGCCAGGCGGCCTGCCGAGCGGGCAGGACGCGCCTACCACCGTCAACGACACCCCCGCCATGCAGCGCGAGCTGGATGACTGGCTGGCGCGCCTGTCCGATTTCGCCGCCCCCGCCAGCTTCCCGAACGGCGCCGACGGCGCGCCGCGGGCGAAGCCGGTGCACGAATCGCTGCTGCCGGCCAGCTTCGCCGTGGCGTCGTACCGCGCCTCGATGCTGCCGCTGCTGGGCGACCAGTCGGAAGCGAGCCTGCAGGGCGCCACCGGCAACCTGGCGCGCCTGCCGATCTCCTTCGAGCCGACCGACGACATGGTGCAGCTGCCCGACCCCGAGGTGGCCGCCATGAGTATCGCCTCGCTCTCTCTGAACCTCGATTTAAACCTGGACAAGGGAACCCAAGATGAATGACGATTCCCAGATCCTGATCGCGCGCCTGCTGACGCACCAGACGCTGCGCCGCGACGATCGCCTGGTCAAGCGCGTGCTGTCGGACGAATTGTTCCGCGCCGAAGTGGACCTGCGCCTGGCCAACTGCGGCATGAAGCTGCTCGACAACGTGTATGCCGACCATGTGACGCTGGCGCTGTCGCGCACCATCGAGCCGAAGATCTTCGGCGCGCGCGACGTCTGGCAGAACAACAACTTCGGCCTGGCGCGCGACGGCGTGGCCTTGCTGGTGGTGCTGTGGGCGCAGATCATCCTGCCCAAGCGCGAGCGCCAGGAAACCCACACCCACGCCGAGGATGACCAGGACGACATGTTCGGCATCGACAAGCCGCTGCCGCGCGCGGAAGACACCTCCATCGGCATCCCCTACAAGGCCCTGCTGGCCGACTTCGGCGACAAGCTGGGCAAGAAGACCCGCATGGACATGAACCTGGGCATCCTGGGCAAGCTGGGCTTCATCGAGCGGCGCGGCGACATCATCGTCGAAGGCCCGCTGCTGGATTTGCTGATGGATACCGACCTGCTGAAAGAGCGCATCATCAACGGCGCGCTGTCGGAAGTGTTCAAGCGCGCCCCGGCGCAGGTGGTGCACATTCCGCGCGCCGCGCTGGCCGAGGCGGCCGCCTCCGCCGCCGCTGAAAACGCCGCCATCGCCGCCGCTGCCGCCGACGCGGCCGATGCCGCCGCCGATGCAGCCGCCGACGCCCCTTCCGACACCCCGAACCGAGACTAAGCCATGTTTCATATCAAATCGCTAGAACTGGTCCATTGGGATTACTGGCAGCGCATCAAGAACATTCCGCTGGATGCCAAGATCATCACCATCGCGGGCCAGAATGGCTCCGGCAAGACCACTTTGCTGGACGCGCTGCGCACCCTGTTCGGCCTCGATTGCTCGATGGGCCGCACCTACAAGCACTACGCGCGCCACGCCGGACAGCAAACCTCCTGGCTGCGCGCCGTGGTGGACAACAAGGCCATGGGCAAGCAGCTGTCGAACCGTCCGTTCCGCAGCTCCGGCTTCTTCTCGGAAGATGAGGTGACGCTGTTCTGCCAGATCCAGAAGAACGGCGGCGACTGGAAGCGCCAGTACCTGATGCGTCCGGGCAATGTGCAGATCGAGGAAGTGACCGAGGCCAACGACTTCCTCGGCGTGGAAAACTACCGCAAGCGCCTGGCCAACGCCGGCCTGTCGCCGGCCATGGCGAAAGTGCTGGCGCTGGAGCAGGGCGAAACCGACAAGCTGTGCGAATACGCGCCGCGCCAGTTGCTGGACCTGGTGTTCCAGGTGTTCGGCGACAAGGAAGTGCTGGACGCCTACGACGAAGCCAAGCGCCACCAGCGCGACACGGAAATCGAGCTGAAACGATTCGAGGCCGAACTGGAAGGCTCCAAGACCAACCTGGAAGGCCTGCGCCTGCGCGTGGCCAATTACCACCAGTGGGAAGGGCTGACCAAGGAACGCCGCGAGCTGCAGGAGGAAGTGCTGCCGACGCTGGAGTACCACGAAGCGCGCGAGAAGCAGTCCAATATCACGCGCCAGCTGCGCGAAGCGCGCAAGCCGCTGATGCTGGCCGACCAGCAGCTGTCCGACAAGCGCGCCCACGTGGCCGCGCAGGCGCAGGCGTTTACCGAAGCGCAGCAGCACGAGACCGTGCTGGAACAGGAATCGACCGCGCTGCAAAGCCGCCTCAATTCCATCAACGCCAAGCTCAAACCGCTGGACAGCCTGCTGGAACAGAAGGCCCGCCTGCAGAAGCTGGCCGCCGACTCGGGCGCGGACATCGCCGCCGTGAGCGAGCAGCTGGAGCAGAAGGAAGCCGAGCTGGCGCGCCAGAAGCAGGGCCGCGACGCGATCATGTCGCGCATCGCGCAGGACAAGGCGACCATCTCCGCGCTGCAGGGCAAGACCGCCATGCCGGAGCCGGACAACGTGCGCGCCATGCGCCGCGCGCTGAACGACGCCAAGATCGGCCACGCCATGCTGTCGGACATCGTCGAAGTGACGGATCCGAAATGGCAGGGCGCGGTGGAGGGTGTGCTGGGCGGCTACGCCTCCGTGGTGCTGCTGGATAAGGCCAGCGACGCCGCAGCCGCCTACCGCCTGGCCGAGAAGGAACGCTACCGCCACTTCATCGTGCCGGACCTGATCACCGCGCCAAGCACCAAGGGCGACAGCCTGATGTCGGTGGTGAAGTTCTCCGACAAGGCGCCGGGCTGGCTGATCGAACAGCTGATGCGCATCACCCGCGTGGACTCGGTGGAGGAGGGCGCGCGCCAGAGCCATATCGAGGAATGGATCACGCCCGAGGCGTACCATAAAGAGCGCCGCGGCGGCCGTTCGCTGTTCGTGGAAGCCTCGCGCTACCGCTTCGGCGCGGCCGGCAAGTCGCAGCGCATGGAAGCGATCCTGAAGAACCTGCCGGCGCTGGAAGCGCAGGAAGATACCTTCACGCTCGCCATCAGCAAGCTGGCCTCCGAAGTGAGCGCACTGAAAGCCCGCCTGGCCGGCGTGGACGCGGCCAAGGAGCTGAGCGCGCGCCAGGAAGAGTTCGACGAAGCGGCGCGCGCCGCCGTGCCGCTGAAAGCCGAGCGCACCGAGGTCGGTTCGCGCCTGGGCGAGCTGCAAGGCCTGATCAAGAACGCGACCATCGCGCGTACCCGCGCCGACACCACGTGGCAGAACGCGCGCTTCAATTTGTCGGAATCCGAAGCCGGCCTGCGCCTGAACCACAAGCGCGTGATCGAGCAGCGCGCCGAGCATGCCAAGAACCTGCTGGCGCTGCGCCGCCAGTGGCGCCACATGCCGTACAACTGGCGCCGTCCCGCGCGCCGCCAGCGCCTGGTGGCCGAGTACGTCAACGCGCACCAGACCATCCTGCGCATCCACAGCCTGGAAGCGAGCCTGTCGCGCGGCGACTGGGAGCTGGACGCGACCGTGATCGACCAGTATGCGCGCCTGAGCGAGCAACTGAAGAACCGCGCGAGCGAGACGGAAGAGCGGCGCTACCAGAACAACCGCGCCATCGAGGCAACCACCAATGCGCGCGGCGCCTACATGGAGCGGCTGCGCTACACGATCAAGACGTACAGCAAGAACATCAAGGAGCTGGGCGAGCTGGCCAACATCGAGGTGCACACCGACCCGGTCAAGCTGGAGAACGACGACCTGGCGCTGTCGCAAGCCGGCCTGCACGTGCGCTTCAAGTTCGACGGCAAAGGGCCGATCGGCATGAACGACGGCGAAGCGTCCGGCGGCCAGCAGGTGATGAAATCGCTGGTGCTGCTGATAGGCCTGCTCAAGTCCGAAGACGGCTCGGGCGGCTTCGTGTTCATCGACGAACCGTTCGCCCACCTGGACATCCGCAATATCCAGCTGGTCGGCGAATTCCTGAAGAATACCGAAGCCCAGTACCTGATGACGACGCCGCTGACCCACAACACCGACGTCTATGATCCATCCGAGCTGACGCTGATCACCAGCAAAAAGAAAAAGGATACGCAATGGGCCCAGCCCATCTTCGTGCTGCAGCGCCGCACGCCCGACAAGGCCGCAGCGTGACCCTCCCGGCGGACCTTCCTGGTCCGCTTTTTTTTTGCCCGCCCGAAGCTGGGAGTGCAGCGTTCTGTGGAATTGAGTTGACTTTCGTGGCTGGATCGTCTTTAATTTCTGTAACAACAGAAATAAAGGAATCGCCATGCAGCTGACGCCGACCATGCAGAAATACATCCTCCACTGGGGCGAGATGGGCACGCGCTGGGGTGTGAACAGGACGGTGGCGCAGATCCATGCGCTGCTGTTCCTGGCGAACACGCCGCAGACCGCCGAGGACATCGCGGAAACCCTGAACGTGGCGCGCTCGAACGTGAGCAACAGCCTGAAGGAGCTGCAGAGCTGGGGCCTGATCCGCGTGAGCCATGTGATGGGCGACCGGCGCGACCATTTCCTGGCGCTGCAGGACGTGTGGGAGATCTTCCGCGTCATCATCGAGGAGCGCAAGCGGCGCGAGATCGATCCCACGCTGTCCGTGCTGCGCGAGTGCGCCATCGAGGCCGAGCAGGACGCGGCGCTGGAGGATGCCACCAGGGAGCGCATGAACAGCGTGCTGGAGTTCATGGAGATGCTGGGCACGACCTATAACGACTACAAGAACCTGCCGCCCGCCACCATGCTGCGTTTCCTGAAGATGGGCGGCACCGTGGCGCGCTTCCTCGGCCCGGACGGGAAGGACA
The DNA here is from genome assembly GCF_001425265.1 of Massilia sp. Root418. GTDB lineage: Bacteria > Pseudomonadota > Gammaproteobacteria > Burkholderiales > Burkholderiaceae_D > Rugamonas. Next base: position 185,094 of record NZ_LMEC01000025.1, on the reverse strand, counting down.
AGTAGCCATGGCGGCCCATCCATCCGAAGGCGAGTTATTCAAGCGCGTCCTGGGCGCCGAGTGGAGCAAGCTGCACCCCGATATCCAGCGCCGCTTTGACAAGAATCCCGAACCGGGCAAGCCTTTGCTGTACCACGGCCGCCTGGGTGAGCTGCGCGCTTCGCGCTTCGGCAAGCTGCTGGGCCATCTCACGCGGCCGCTGATCCAGGGCGCACTGATCCCGTTCAGCGACACCGACGTGCCGGTCGATATCCAGGTCTATTCGAAGCACGGCAGCCGCAACATCTACAAGCAGCGCATCTACAGCCTGCGCGGGCGCAAGCCGATCCAGTTCACTTCCTACATGGCCGAGAGCGAGCAGGGCGAGGTGCTGGAGTACGTCGGCATGGGGCTGGGCATGAAGCTGCTGCTGCGGGTGGAGGACGGCAACCTGCACTTCACCAGCGACGGCTATTTCTGGGACGTGCTGGGCTGGCGCATGCCGCTGCCCGCCCTGCTCACGCCCGGCAAGACTTTCCTCTGCCACCGCAACAACGCGCCCAACCAGTTCGATATCCGCATCGAGATCCGCCATGCGCTGTTCGGCACCGCCTTTGTGCAGGCTGGCGTATTCCAGGAACGTGAACCAACAAGGGAGGCGGCATGAGCACGCACAAACTGGCGCTGCAATTGATGGCCGCGCAGGGCGCGCTGGGCGCGTTCGATACGCTGTACCACCACGAGCTGACCGAAGCGCTGCCGCAGCGCGCGTCCGCGCGCCGGGAGCTGGGTATCCACGCCGTGCGGGCGCTGATCTACAGCGTGCTGTTTCTTGGCCTGTCGGCCTGGGCGTGGCACGGCATGTGGGCGCTGGCGCTGCTGGCGGTGTTCGGCGTGGAGATCGTGCTCACGCTGTGGGACTTCGTGGTGGAGGACAGGACGCGCCTGCTGCCGGCCACCGAGCGCGTCACGCACACCGTGCTGGCGATGAACGGCGGCGCCTTCATCGCGCTGCTGGCGCTCAATACGCCGGCATGGCTGGCGCAGCCCACCGCGCTGGTGTGGCAAACGCACGGCTGGCTGAGCGTGTTCCTGGCCGCGTGCGGCGTGGGCGTGGGCCTGTCCGGCGTGCGCGATGCGCTGGCCGCCGCCGCGCTGGGCAGGGCGGAACGCGCGGCCGCGCGCGCCGATGGCGATGGCGCCGGCGCGCTTGTCTTCGGGGCGCGCAAGGAAAGCGTGCTGGTGACCGGCGCCACCGGCTTTATCGGCCAGCGCCTGGTGGCCGCGCTGCTCAGGGACGGGCAGCGGGTCACGGTGCTCACGCGCTCGCCGAAGCAGGCGGCCTGGCTGTTCAACGGCGCCGTGCGCTGCGTGGACAGCATGGACGCGCTGGCGCCGTCGGAACGCATCGACGTGGTGATCAACCTGGCGGGGGCGCGCATCCTGGGCTGGCGCTGGACGGCGGCGCGCAAGGCGGCGCTGCGGCGCAGCCGGGTGGCGCTGACCGGGCGCGTGGTGGCGTGGATCGGGAAGGCGGAGCACAAGCCGCGCCTGATGCTGTCGGCGTCGGCCATCGGCTACTACGGCGTGCAGGCCATGGGCGATACCACGCCGCTGGCGGAGCACGCGCCGCCGCAGCCGGTGTTCATGTCGCAGCTGTGCCAGGAGTGGGAGGCGGCCGCCCAGGCGGCGCAGGCGCACGGCGTGCAGGTGGCGTGCATGCGCTTCGGCATGGTGCTGGGGGAGCAGGGCGCGCTTGCGCCGATGCTGTTGCCGATCAAGCTGGGCGTGGGCGGGCCGATGGGCGGCGGCAGGCAGCGCATGTCGTGGATACACGTGGACGATCTGCTGCGCGCGCTGGCGCATCTGTGGCGCACCAATGCGGAAGGCGGCGCGCTGCGGGAAGCCTACAACTTCACGGCGCCGGAGCAGGTGTCGCAGGCCGCATTCAGCCGCACCGCAGCGTCGCTGCTGGGCAGGCCGTGCTTCGTGCCGGCACCGGGCTGGCCGGTGCGGCTGCTGCTGGGGGAACAGGCGGATTTGCTGCTGGAGGGGCAAACGGTGGCGCCGGTGCGGCTGCTGGAGGAAGGCTTCCAGTTCCGCTATCCGGCGCTGCGCGGCGCGCTGGCCGCGCTGCTGGCAAAGTAGATCAGTTCAGCTCTTCCGGCCCGGGCAGCGGCTGCTGCGTGCGGCGCCAGCGTATCATGCCGATCGAGAAGGCGGCGCAGTAGCCCGCCACCAGGCCCAGTACCACCGTGGTGGCCGGGCTTTGCACGAATTCGGTCTGCGACATCAGGTTGGGCGTCTCGACCCGGCTGATCATGTACAGCTCCAGGCCGCGGTACAGCATGCGCGCGGCGAACAGCATGAACACGGTGATGCCGATGCGCAGGTTCGGGGTGAAGAAATAGCGCTTGCCGATGCTTTCGAAGCGCGTGCCCTTCAGGCCGAACACGCCCAGCCAGGCGCCGCCCAGGGCGCCCGCCGCCAGGCAGGACAGGCCCAGCACGTTGTCCAGCATGGACAGCGCCAGCCACGCCAGCAGCACCGGGAAGGCCACGGCGGACAGCCAGTGCCGCCAGACCAGCGATTCCTGCCGTTTCAGCATGCTTTTGATGCGCGAATAGATGCGCCATACCAGCAGCGGGATCAGGACAAGCAGGGCTATCGTGGTCATTTCCATATCGGTTCTTCTCGGCGCGCAAAAGCTCGATTGTAAAGCAAGGGCCGCGCGCCACCCACCTGTGCGACAAATCGATACATGCCGCTGATTGACTTTCAAGTTTTCAGTAAGCAATATGTTTGGTCCTCTGACTTATCCACGAGATAACAATGACCGTACGTAATTCCCTGCTGCCGCTGGCCCTCGGCCTGATGGCTGCCTCGCCGCTGGCCGGCGCCCAAACCGGCGGCTACGCGCTGCCTCCCGCGCCGCTGCAAGCCATTGTCGACGCACCGCGCGCGCCGGTACTGAACCTCAGCCCGAAACGCAACCTGGCCGTGCTGGTGGCCCAGCCCGCGCTGCCCGGCATCGCCGAAGTGGCGCAGCCGGAACTGAAGCTGGCCGGCCTGCGCGTCAATCCGCGCACCTATGCCGCCAGCCGCTTCTCCTTCGGCACCGGCCTGACCCTGCTCGACATCGGCACCCAGAAGGAAAGCAGCATCGCCGGCCTGCCGAAGAACCTGCGCGTGACCGACCTGGCGTGGTCGCCGGACCAGCGCTACCTGGCCTTCACGCATACTGCCTACGGCGACGAGGCGGGCAACGGCGCGGGCAAAAACGCCGGCAAGGGCGCCGGCGTGGAGCTGTGGCTGGTGGACGTGGCCGCCCGCAGCGCGAAGAAGCTGGCGTCGCAGCCGCTGTCGGTGGTGTTCAGCCGCGGCTTCCAGTGGCAGCCGGACGGCAAGGGCCTGCTGGTGCAGCTGCGCCCCGCCGGCCAGGGCCCGGCGCCGCAGGCCGCCGGCATTCCCGCCGGCCCCGCCACCCAGGACAGCCAGCCCGGCGCCGGCACGCGCCTGATCCGCACCTACCCGGACCTGCTGAAGAACGAGGATGACGCCAAGCTTTTCGAACACTACATCACCTCCCAGCTGGCGCTGGTGGACCTGTCGGGCAAGACGCGCCTGATCGGCAAGCCGGGCCAGTATTCGCGCGCCGCGCTGGCGCCGGGCGGCAAATACCTGCTCACGTCCAGCATCGCCCGCCCGTACTCCTACATCGTGCCGGTGTCGAGTTTCGGCGAGCACGTGGAAGTGCGTGAGCTGGACGGCAAGCTGCTGCACACCGTGGCCACGCTGCCGCTGCGCGAAGGCCTGCCGCCGGGGAACGACGCCGTGCCGCCGGGCCAGCGCAACATCAACTGGCGCGTCGATGCACCGGCCACGCTGGTGTGGGCCGAAGCCCAGGACGGCGGCGACCCGGCCAGGGCGGCCGAGGTCCGCGACATCGTCTACACGCAAGCGGCGCCGTTCACGGCCCAGCCCACTGTGCTGGCCAAGCTGGGTTCGCGCTACGCGGGCATCGCCTGGGGCCGCGGCGACGTGGCCCTGCTCAACGAGCGCTGGTACAAGACGCGCGCCGTGAAGCAGTGGAAGATCGCGCCGGACCAGCCGGACGCCGCGCCTGAGCTGATCTACGCCGGCTCCGCAGAGGACCGCTACAACGCGCCCGGCTCGCCGGTGATGCGCGCCGACGCGGCCGGCTTGCCGCGCCTGCTGATCAGCGCCGACAACGCCATCCTGCTGGACGGCCCGGGCGCCTCGCCGGAAGGCGACCGCCCCTTCATCGACCGCCTGAACCTGTCGACCAAGAAGAAGGAGCGCCTGTTCCAGAGCGCCGCGCCATACTACGAGAACGTGGTGGCGGTGCTGGACGAAGACGGCAGCAAGCTGCTGTCCACGCGCGAATCGCCGACCGAGCGCCCGAACTACTACGTGCGCAACCTGGCGCAGCAGGGCGACGCCCAGCTGACCGCGCTGACGCATTTCCCGCATCCGCTGCCGCAGTTGAAGGACGTGCAGAAAGAGCAGATCCGCTACAAGCGCAAGGATGGCGTGGACCTGACCGCGACGCTGCTGCTGCCGCCCAAGTACGACGCCAAGCGCGACGGCCCGCTGCCGATGCTGATGTGGGCCTACCCGCAGGAGTTCAAGTCGGCCGAAGCGGCCAGCCAGACCACCGGTTCGCCGTACAAGTTCAACGCCGTGAGCTACTGGGGCCCGGCGGCCTTCCTGGCCATGGGCTACGCGGTGCTGGACAATCCTTCCTTCCCCATCGTGGGCCAGGGCGAGCAGGAACCGAACGACACCTATCTGCCGCAGCTGGTGGCGGACGCGGAAGCGGCGGTGGACGAGGTGGTGCGGCGCGGCGTGGCCGAGCGCCACCGCATCGCCATCGGCGGCCATTCCTACGGCGCCTTCATGACCGGCAACCTGCTGGCGCACACGCGCCTGTTCAAGGCCGGCATCGCGCGCAGCGGTGCCTACAACCGCACGCTCACGCCGTTCGGCTTCCAGTCCGAAGACCGGCCGTTCTGGAAGGCGCAGGATGTGTACCAGGCCATGTCGCCGTTTAACAACGCGGACAAGATCAAGGACGCGCTGCTGATGATACACGGCGCCGACGACAACAATCCCGGCACTTTCCCGATCCAGAGCGAGCGCATGTTCCAGGCGGTGAAGGGCCTGGGCGGTACGGCGCGCCTGGTGATGCTGCCGAACGAATCGCACGCCTACCGCGCGCGCGAGTCCATCATGCACATGCTGTATGAAACCAACAGCTGGCTGGACAAATATGTGAAGTCAGCCAAGCCGTAAGGAACGGAGCGCCCCCGCGAGGGGGCGTAGAATGGGGCCATTGTTTACCTCGGAGTGAACCATGGCCCCAGATTTCATCCAAGCCCACCGCGCACCCGACCCGGCTCCGGTGGATGACCCGATGCCGGAACCCGTGCCGTTCCATCCCCACCACCCGAATCCGCCCGTGCCGCAGGACGATCCGGTGCCGGACCACAATCCCAGCTAATCCTCAGCCCTGAGCCGCTAGTCGAAGGCCCAGGTGTACAGCACGTCGAGCGCGTTGTTGGTGCCGGTCTGGAACTGCAGCGTGATGCGCGGATTGAGCTTGTAGCGCAGCTTGACCAGGCTGGTGGCCGTGCCCGCGCCCTGCTCGAAGCTGAGGTAGGCGCGCGACGACAGCCGCTTGCCGACCGTGACCACCGTATTCTCCAGCCCCTTGGCCTGCGAGCTGCCGGCCGCCTGGCCCACGCCCAGTTCGTCCAGTCCCAGCTTGCTGGCGATGCCGCCGCCGCTGCCGCCGAAGAGCGCCCCGGCCGCGGTGCCCAGCAGCGCCATTTCATTGCCGCCGGCGTCCGCGATGCCGTGGCCGAGCACCAGCCAGGACAGCTTGTCGCTGTCCGGCACCGAGGGCGTGGACACCAGTTTGGCCTGCGGCGCCAGCGCGGTGCCGCGCACTTCCACGCCGGCTTCCACGTTGGTCTCGCTCAGCTGCTCGCCTTCGGGACGCTTGCGTACTGCCAGGATGTTGAGGCCGGGGTTGTCGTAGGCGCCGGTGAAATTGAGCACGCCGCGTTCAATGCTGAGATTCTGGCCGTAGGCGCGGTAGGTGCCGTTGTCCACGCGGATGCTGCCGGTCACGCGCGGTGGGCGGCGGTCTGCAATGCGCAGGCGGACGGTGCCGGCCAGGTCGGCGTCCAGGCCCTTGCCTTTCAGGTGGAAGTCCTTGCCGAGGTCCGCTTCCAGGTCCACGTTGAGCGGCATGGACTGCACCGCCGCCACCTTGCCGGGCGGCTTGCCGCGTCCCAGCACCACCACGTCGTCGCTGATGGTGGGGCTGTTTTCCGAACCGAGCTCGATGCGGGCGCGGTCGGCTTGCACTTTGCCGTCCAGCTGGAAGTGCTTCTGGTCGCGCACCAGCGTGGCCTGGCCGGTCACGGCCAGGGTGCGGTCGGGGCGGGCCAGCACCAGCAGCTTGTCGGCCACCAGCTTGAGCTGCATGGTGGCCTCCGCGTTGGCCAGCTTGACCCAGCCGTCGGCCTGGGCGCGGCCTTGTTCGCCGTCGAAGGATAGCTTCTGCAGGTTGAGCTGGTCGCCCGCCAGCCGTGCTTGCAGCTGGCCGTTGCGCAGCTTGATGCCCTGCTCGGCCCAGTTGACCACCAGCTTGTCGCCGTTGATGTCGCCGTTCAGCACGGGGTCGGCAATGGTGCCGCTGCCGGTGGCGGACACTTTCAGGGCGCCGTCCAGCTCCAGCCCGAACACGCCGGACAGCGGCGCCAGCCAGGCGATGGAGGGCATGTTGACGCTGCCGGTCATGGCCAGCGGGCTGCTGTTGGCGACGTGGCCGTTCTGCAGCTGGGCGGTGGCGTCGATGCGGGCCTGGCCGGCGCGCGTGCCGTCCAGATTGAGCTGGGTGCGCAGGGCGCCGCCGGCCACGTCGGCGCGCAATTCGAACTGGCGCAGGCCGAGGGCGATGGGCTTGTCGCCGCTGGTGACGGTGATGTCGCCGGCTTCGCGGTAGACGCGCAGCATGCCTTCAATGCTGGCGATGCCCGGCGCCGCGGCCGGCGCTGGAGCCGTGCCGGCGGCCGGGGCGGGCCTGCTCGCTGCGGCAGCGGGCAGCGCCGCTGCGGGTGCCGCTTGCAGGTCCAGCGCCCACGCGGCGCCCAGCGTGAGATCGCTCACCACGTTGTCTCGCCACAGCTCCGACAGCTGCGCCAGGTAGCTGGCCGGCACGCCGGCAGCGGATCCCTTGCTGCGCCAGCGCGGCCCGTTCTTCTCCAGCGAGTCGATGCGGATGCTGCCGTCCGGGAGCTTGATCACGGCGCTCGACAGCGACAGCTGCTCGGGCCTGGCCAGGCTGGCCGCGCCGCCGCCCGCCGCGCCGGCGATGCGTAGCGTTGCTGGCGCCTGCAGGGCGAGGGCGTAGCGGCCCTTGTTCTGCAGCGTGTCGATGGTGCCGGTCCAGACGCTGTCGTCGGCAATGCTGCCGCCGGAGCCGGCGCCGCTGCTGCCGCCGTGGACCTTGACCAGCGCGTCGAATTGCGGATTGCTGGCGCTGAGCTGCAGGGTGTGCGCGGCGCGGGTGCCGCTGGACTGGAAGCGCGCCTTGTCGATGGTGAGGCCGGGCGACACATAGCCCGCCAGTTCCACCTCGCTGGTGAGTGGATCGGCGCCGCCCGCGCCGGTGCCGATGCTGGCGCTGGCCTTGATGCTCTTGATCTGGTGCGCCGTGAACAGGCGCAGGCTGGCGCCATCCATGCTGAAGCTCAGCGCGGGCTGCGCCATGGTGCCGGTCAGCGTGCCGCTGCCGCGCAGCACGCCACCGAAGCCCGCGCCCAGGGTGTTGAGCTGCGGCGCGTCCAGCTTCCAGTCCAGCCGGTCGCGCGCGTTGCCGAAGCCGCCCTTCGCTTGCAGGCTGTTGGCGCCGAGGTGCAAATCGATGTCGGCATTGTCGATGCGGCTGCGGTCGGCCGCCAATCTGGCGTAGCCCGACAGCGCCGCGCCGGACAGCGTGGACGGCTGCAGCTTCAGGTCCAGCGCGGCGCGCCAGTCGGCGGCCAGCCTGCCGCTGCCGCTGAAATCCGCATTGATGCTGCCGGCCGTGTAGGGGCCGAACGCGGCCGGGTTGAAGCGCTGCGCGCTGCCCGACACTTTCAGCTCGGCGTTCTTCCCGGCCAGCCAGACTTCGCCGGCCGCGTGCAGCGCGCTGTCCGGCGCGGGGCGCCTGGCGCCGCCCTGGCCCTGGCCCTGCACCAGGCCGAGGCCTTTGGCGTCCGCGTCGAAGCTGCTGCGCGGCGCGGCATAGGTACCGGTGGCCACGCCGCTGGCGGCCAGGGCGCCCAGCAGGCTGCTGTCCACCGCGGACAGCTGGCGCGCATCCACGCGCCACGCCAGGCGCTCGCCCGGCGCGCCGAAGCCGCCCTTGACGTCCAGCGTGTTCTGGCCCAGCGCCAGCCTGGCGTCCACGCCGCTCAGGCGCGCCGCATCCGCCTGCAGCTTGCCGGCGCCGGACAGCGGCTGGCCCAGCAAACGGCTGCCGGCCAGCTTGAAGTCCGCCGCCACCTGCCATGCCGGCGCCAGCTTGCCGGCCGCGTTGATCTCGCCGTTCAGGTCCGCCGCCGGCAGCGCGCCCAGCGCGGACGGATCGAAGCGCGCCAGGGTGGCGCCGGCCTTGAACGCTTGCTGGTCTTTCAGGCTGGCTTCACCGTTGACGTTGATGCTGCCCTTACCCACGCTGAGGCGGGCCTGCTTGAGGCGCAGCAGGGCGTCGGCCAGCGTGGCCTGTGCTTCCAGGTGCAGGCCGGCTTGCGCCAGGCTGACGGTCAGCGTTTGCGTTTTGCCGGTGCTGCCCAGGGCGATGTCGCCGGCGATTTTTGTACTGTTGATGGCGCCGTGGATGGCGCGCAGGTCCAGGCGGTCGGTATGCAGCTGGAAGGTGGCGGCATCCACGCCGCCATCGATGTCCAGCCGCTGCACGCGGCCGCCGCCGGTGAACTTGCCGGCCGCGCCGAGGTCCACCAGCACCTGGTCGATGGTGGTGGCGGTGAGCGTGCCGCCCAGCAGGCCGCTGACGGCATGCAGCGGAATGCGGTGCTGGTCGAGCGGCCCGGATGCGCCCTGGTTCAGCACCGACAGCTTGCCGCTCACCGCCTGGTTGGGCGCGATCCTGGCCTGCACCTGCATGCTCAGGTCGGCCTGCGGCCAGGCCGGATTGAACAGCGCCGGATTGATGCCGCGCCCGTTGATGTCGGCCGTGCGCAGGATGATGGGATCAAATGGGGCCAGGGTTAATTTCGCGTCGCCATTGGCGTTGCTCGACGTGCCTTGCGCGGCCAGTTCCACCAGCGCCAGGCTGCCGCCGGCCGCCAGTGCAAGCTGGGCCGGTTTGGCGCCGGCCGGGATGCCGGTGGTCTGGGTCAGGCTGGCCTTGGCGTCCAGCGCGAAGGGGCGCTGCGCGCCGATGCTGCCGTCCAGCGCCGCGCGGCCGATGGGCGTCATGGCGCTGGCGCCGCGCACGCGCCAGGCCTTGCTGTCGCCTTCCAGCTTGAGGCGGATGGCGCTGATGACGGTGCCGGCCCCGGTGCCGGCGGCGCCCAGCAGCGTGAGTTTGTCGAGCCGGGCGTCGGCCACGCTGAGGCGGAAGGGCGGCGCCAGCGTTTCGGGCAGCTTGGCCGGCTCGCCCTGTTTCAGCGTTTGCGACACGGCGCTGGCGACGTGCAGCTCGCTGATGGCGATGCCTTCGCTGAAGTACTGCAGCGGCGACCAGTCGATGGTGATGTCGTCCGCCGTCAGCACGCTTTCCGGCGTGCGGTGCACGATGCGGTCGATATGCATGCGGCCATACAGCGAACCGGTGACGCCGGTTGCGGTGATCTGCCCGCCGCTGGCGCTGGCCACCCGCTGCACGATCTGCTGCAGGGTGGACTCGCGGCCCAGCAGCCAGACCAGGCCGGCCAGCAGCACGAACAGCGCGCCCAGGCCGATCAGCGTGCGGCGCAGCCAGCGGCGCGGCGGCCTGGCGCCCCCGGGCGGGGTGCCCGCACCGTCAGCGCCGCCGGGACCGGAATCGGGAGCAGTTATTTCAGCCATCAGAACGTGAACCCCAGTGAGAAGTGCAGACGCGCCTTTTTCACGGCGTGGCCGTAGGCGACATCGACGTTGATCGGGCCGACCGGGCTTTTCCAGCGTGCGCCCACGCCGTAGCCGGACTTCGGATGCAGCCCTGAGAAGGAGTCGGAGGCGTTGCCCGCGTCGTAGAACACGGCGGCGCCCCAGGATGGCTTGAACCAGTACTGGTACTCGGCGCTGCCGGTGGCGAGGTAGCGTCCGCCCACGGTGGCATCGCCCTTGCGCACGCCCAGCTCCTGGTAGGCGTAGCCGCGCACGGACTGGTCGCCGCCGGCGCGGAACTGGTAGATGGCCGGCACGCCGTCCTTCTGCTTGGACGCCAGCGCGCCCAGTTCGCCGCGCAGTATCACCGTGCTCTTGGCCCCGAAGGGGATGTACCACATGGCCTTGGTGCTGGCGCGGATGAAGGGTTCGTCGGTGAGCAGCGGCAGCAGCGCGCCGCCGATCTGCCAGTTCAGCACATGGCCCTTGGTGGGGAACAGCAGGTTGTCCAGCTTCCTGCGCGTGACGGAATAGGTCAGTGGCAGGCTGGTGCTGCGCACATTGGGTTGGCCGGCCACGGTTTTCTGTTCGGTCAGCAGTTCCACGCCCAGGCTGCGCTCCAGCAGCGGCGTGCCCCAGGCACGCTTGGCCGATACCGTGAACACTGTGGTTTCCTCGCCTTCGATGTCGCTGCGCTCGTAGGCGCCGCCGAAGCTGTCGCTGTAGCCGTCCGGCGTCACCGGGAAGTAGAAGTCGCCGCGTGCGGTCTGCTTCTTGGTTTCCAGGGTCAGCGCGCTCTTCATCTTCAGGCCGAAGATGGCCAGGTCGTCGTAGTTGAGCTGGGCCCGGTTGCCGGTGTTGGTGCTATAACCCAGGCCGGCGCTGACGTTGCGGCGCTTGTTCTCCACCACGCGCACCAGCAGCGGCAGCGGCGCCATGGCGTCGGCGCGCTTGCCGGCCGCCGCGTCGAGCTGCTCGTCAAGGACGGCGCTCAGGTCGGCGGTCACTTCCACGCTGGCGAAGTAGCCGGTGTCCTGCAGGCGCGACTGGTAGGCCTGCAGCGCCGCCTCGCTGTAGTAGTCGCCCGGCTTTATCTGGTTCAGGTTGGCCACGATGGAGGCCGGGTAGCGCCGCAAGCCTTCGACGCGCAGCGCGCCGAAACGCAGTTCGGGACCGCTGTCGAGCACCACGCGCAGCGCGGCGGTATGCTGGTCCGGATCGACGGTGGCCAGGCTGTCGGCCAGCTGGGCGCGCGGGTAGCGGGTCTGCACCACCTGGCGCAGCAGGGCGCGCTTGGCCTGTTCCCAGGCATCCTGGCGGAAGATCTCGCCCTCGGACAGCGGCCAGGCCGCCTGCAGCGCGGCCTTGTCGAACGGCGTCTCGCCGCTGCCGGCAAAGCCCTGCAGCACGATCTCCACGCTGCCCACGCGCACCGGCTCGCCGGGCTGCACGTCCACCACCACGGTGGGCGTGCCGCCTTCGCCGTCGCGCAGGCCCTCGATGCGGGTGCTCACCAGCGGCGAGTAGTAGCCGGCCGTGGCCAGCAGGGTTTTTGCCTGTTCGGGCGCGCTGCGCGCCATGCGCTGCAGCTGTTCGCGGTCGATGCGCGGATTGCCGCGAAAGCGCAGCAGGTCCAGGTTGTCGGTCAGCAGGTCCTCCAGCTGGTCCGGCGCATTTACCCGGACGTTGTACTGCAGGCCTTGCGCCAGTGCCGCGCAAGGCAGGGCGCAAGCCAATAACAAGGCGGCCCAGGCACGCTTGCCCATTGCTTTTGTGATGAGTTGTGCCAAAATTCGAGGTCCCGCCGGTTTTTTTAATAGGGAAGCTACCCCGCATGTTACCGGATAGTCCCGAAAGATGGCGTACTACTAAGATTTATTGAAGGCAACAAAATGATCAAGACAGATGCGGCGCTGGTGCTGTTCAGCGGCGGCCAGGATTCCACCACGTGCCTGGCCTGGGCGCTGGAACGCTACGGCAGGGTGGAAACCATCGGCTTTGACTACGGCCAGCGCCACGCCATCGAGCTGACGGTGCGTCCGCAGGTGCTGGCGGCGCTGCGCGCGCACAAGCCGGAGTGGGCGCAGCGCCTGGGCGAGGACCACATGGTCGACCTGTCGCTGATCTCGGCGCTGTCGCAGACGGCCATGACGGAGGATATCGAGATTGTGATGCAGGAGAACGGCTTGCCCAACACCTTTGTGCCGGGCCGCAACCTGATGTTCATGACGGTGGCCGCCACGCTGGCATACCGGCGCGGCCTGAACGTGCTGGTGGGCGGCATGTGCGAGACGGATTTCTCGGGCTACCCGGACTGCCGCGACGACACCATGAAGGCGCTGCAAGTTGCGCTGAACCTGGGCATGGATACCCGCGTCAAGCTGGAAACGCCGCTCATGTGGCTGGACAAGGCGCAGACCTGGACCCTGGCCGAGCAGCTGGGCGGCGCGGCGCTGGTGGACCTGATCCGCTCGGCCACGCACACCTGCTACCTGGGCGAGCGCGGCGCGCTGCACGACTGGGGCTACGGCTGCGGCACCTGCCCGGCCTGCGCGCTGCGCGCGCGCGGCTACCGGCAGTATGCAGAGGGCGCCGGCGGCAGCGGCGGCGCCGTGGCGTAGCGCTGCGGCGCGGCAGCAGCGCGGGCACGCATTACTTCTGCTTGCGGCGGCGCATGGCCGCCAGGCCGGCCAGGCCCAGGCCGAACACGGCCAGCGTGCCCGGTTCCGGCACGGCGGCGGCGTTGATGGTGATGTTGTCCACCGCCAGCCAGTAGCCGTTGCTGAGGATGCTGAAGGAACTCAGGCCGGTGAAGCCGCTCAGCGCATACTTGGTGAAGTCGTTGCCGACTTGTTTGCTGTAGTTGGCGGTGCTGTCCAGGCTGATCTGGCGCACGATGCTGCCGCCGTTGGCGAAATAGCCCGTCACGGTGGTCGAGGTAATGCCGCCGCCCCAGTCCTTCAGGTCCAGGCTTTGCAGGGAAAACGTGGCGCTGCCGACGCGCGTGAACGTCAGGTTGCTGTATCCCATCAAAAAGTCGGTACCGTTGTAGGCATAGGAACTGGAATCGCCGCCGCCGTAGCCGGGTCCCATGAAGAGTGCGCCGCCATCGGTGCTGAGCGTCAGGGTATTGGCCAGCACGGCGCCGTAGGCGCCCGTGTAGTAGCCCTGGGCCTGGCCGTTGAAATCGATGACGGTGGCGCCGGCCTGGGCGGAAATGGCCAGGACGGCGGCGGCAACAGCGGATTTGAGCAGGGACATGTGGGCGACCTAGTAAGTGATTATAAGAAACTATAATTATTTATAAGCAATCTTCGTGCCTGTTGGGAAATAGTGATGACTATCAATGACTTAGCGACACGAGCACCCGGCGCCCCGCAGCAAGTGTAAAGAATTTCGACAGGTCTGTTGCCTCAAATCCACCACATGCCGTTGCGCGGGCCGGTGCCGGTAACGTACTATCTGAGCATAGCCATTCCCGTCCCACCGCTGTTTTCCCCGGAAAACCATGGACCTGACCGACTCCCGGCCCCATCCCCGCCGGATGCTGCAGGACTTGCTGAGCCCGGCCATTGTGGCCGGCGTGGTGCTGGGCGTGTGCCTGGGCTCGACCTGGTGGCTGTGGCGCAACGCCAGCGCCGACGCGGCCCAGGACCTGCAGGCCGATTTCGACTTCCGCGTGCGTGAACTGGTCAACAGCATCGCGCAGCGCATGCAAACCTACGAGCAGGTGCTGTACGGCGTGCAGGGCCTGTACATCAGCTCCGATTTCGTCGACCGCGAAGAATTCCACCGCTACCTGGACGGCCAGCACCTGAACCAGCACTTTCCCGGCATCCAGGGCGTGGGCTATATGCGCCTGGTGGGCGGCGGCCAGCGCGAGGTGCACACGCTGGCGGTGCGGCGCGACGGCTTCCCCGACTACACCGTGCGTCCGCCCGGCGACAGGCCGCAGTACGCTCCCATCGTCTATATCGAGCCCTTCAGCGGCAGCAACCTGAAGGCCTTCGGCTACGATCCGCTGTCCGAGCCGGTGCGGCGCGCCGCACTGGAGCGCGCGCGCGATTCCGGCCTGCCGGCCATGAGCGGCAAGCTGCGCCTGGTGCAGGAGGATGAACGCGAAGGCGAGCCGGAGCAGGCCGGCTTCCTGCTGGTGCTGCCGGTGTACCACAATGCGCAGCCGCAGCACACCATCGAGCAGCGCCGCGCGGCGCTGACCGGCTGGGTGTACGCGCCGTTCCGGCTGGGCGACGTGATGGCCGGGCTGGGCGGTGAGCGGGCCGCCAAGCTGGACGTGGAGATCTACGACGGCGAGGAGCTGAACGTGGCCAGCCGCATGTACGACAGCCGGCCCGGCCCGCCGCAGCCCGGCATGCGCCACACCATGCAGAAGATCAGCCTGGCCGGCCACCGCTGGACGGTGCGCATCAGCGGCGTGCCCGGCAGCGGCGTGGGCGCCGAGCGCGACGGCAAGGTGCAGCTGATCGGCGGTGCCGGCGTGGTGCTCAGCGGGGTGCTGGCGGCGCTGGCATGGCTGCTGGCCCGTAGCAGCCTGAAGGCGCGCCGCGCGCTGAGCCGGGCGCGCCAGCTCACCGCCGAGCTGAAAGAGGGCCAGGACCGCTTGCTGGACATGGCCGACAGCGCGCAGCGCAGCCAGGCCGTGCTGCGCAGCATCCTCGACTCCACCGTGGACGGCATCCTGGTCGACAATTTCGAAGGCGGCGTGCTCAACTCCAACCGCCGCTTCCGCGAACTGTGGAATGTGCCCGAGCACCTGGACTGGCAGCAGGACGGCGCCATCCTGCTGCAGCAGGTGGCCGAACAGCTGGCGCAGCCGTCCGTGTTCCTGGCGGCGGTGGCGCGGCGCCAGGGCGAGAACGAGGTGCAGCACGAGCTGCTGCACCTGCGCGACGGCCGGGTGATCGAACTGTTTACGCGCGGGCTCAAGCTGGGCAGCGCGCCGGCGCGGCTGTGGTCGTTCCGCGATATCACCGAGCGCACCCAGAGCGAGCGGCGCGAGCAGACCCGGCGCCAGGTGCTGGAGCTGCTGGCCACCGGCGCGCCGCTGCAGACCATCCTCGACAGCGTGGTGCGGGGCGTGGAGGACGGCCATCCCGGACTGCGCTGCGCCGTCCTGCTGCTGGACGAGGACGGCCGCCACCTGCACGTGCGCTCCGCGCCCAGCCTGCCGCCTTTCCTGTGCGTGGCCATCGACGGCCAGCCGGTGGAGCCGCCGGCGGGCTATTGCGGCCAGGCGGTGCAGCTGGGCCGGCGCGTGATCGTGCCCGACATCGCGCAGGATGGGTTGTGGTCGCAGTACCGCGACCTGGCGCGCCAGGCCGGCGTGCAGGCTTGCTGGTCCGAGCCGATCCGCGCCGCCAACGGCGCGGTGCTGGGCACGTTCGCCATCTTCCACCGCGCCGCCCAGGCACCCGGCGTGGCCCAGCTGGCGCTGATGGAGCAGGCGTCGCGCCTGGCCGGCATCGCCATCGAGCAGGCCCAGGCGGCGGTGGCCCTGCGTGCCGGCGAGGCGCGCTTCCGCAGCCTGTACGACCACGCGCCCGTGGCGCTGTGGGAGCAGGACTGGTCGGCGGTGCGCGCCGCGCTGGCCGAGCTGGAGCGCTCCGGCGTGGACGATGTGCCGGCCTGGCTGCGCGCCAACCCCAGCCAGGTGGCGCGGCTGGCCGGCCTGGTGCGCATCACGGACGTCAACGCGGCCGCGCTGGCCCAGGTGGGCGCCCCGCCCGGCAGCAAGGACGCCACGGCGCTGACGCTGGCGCAGAACTTCGATGCCGGCGCCATGCCGGCCTTCGCGCAGGCGCTGGTGGCGCTGGCCCAGGGCGCCCACCTGTTCGCCTGCGAAAGCAGCTTCGAGCGGCTGGACGGCGTGCAGCGCCAGAACGAGCTGACGCTGCTGGTCATGCCGGGGCACACGCAGAGCCTGGACTTCGTGATCGTGTCCACCGTGGATATCACCGAGCGCAAGCGCATGAACGACGAGCTGCTGGTGCTGGCCACCACCGATTTCCTGACCGGCCTGCCGAACCGGCGCGAGTTCATGGCGCGCCTGGACGACGAGCAGGCGCGCCTGCAGCGCGACGTCGGCGAGCAGGGCGCGGTGCTGATGCTGGACCTGGACCATTTCAAGCGCGTCAACGACGAATACGGCCACGCCACCGGCGACGCCGTGCTGCGCCACCTGGCCGCGCTGATGCGCGACAGCCAGCGCAAGATCGACACCCTGGGCCGGGTGGGCGGGGAGGAGTTCGCGGTGCTGCTGCCGGGCGCCGACCTGGCGGCCGCCAGCGCCTTTGCCGAGCGCCTGCGCCAGCGCATCGCCGGCACGCCGGTGGAGGTGGAAGGGCGCTCGCTGTCGGTCACGGTGAGCATCGGCATCGCCGCGCTGGACCCGGCCGACACCAGCGGCGACGCGGTCCTGGTGCGGGCCGACAAGGCCTTGTACTGCGCCAAGCGCGGCGGGCGCAACAGAGTGGAGCAGGTGGCCCAGCGCGGGCCCGCAGAAATGCCGGGGGAGGAAGCGAAACGGCCGGAGGATGCTCCCCCGGCCGCCTGAGTGCAGTGCGCGTGGTCAGATCGCCGCTTGCGGATCCATGTCCTTGGCGGGAATGTGCTGGCGGGCGCGCTGCTTGCGGTTGCGCGACACGATGAACCAGATGATGGCGGCTGGAATGAGCAGCGGCAGCATCAGCGGCGACATCACGGCCAGCAGCACCACCGCCAGCATCAGCAGGCCGGCTACCATCAGCACGCCCAGGCCGGCGAACAGGAAGCCGAGGAAGACCGCCACGCAGACCATGACCACGGCGCCAATCAGCAAGCCCAGGCCGCCGAAAGTGATTCCCAGCAACACGCCCAGCGGACCGTCGAATTCTTCGTCACCCAGGTGCAGCACCATGTCGCCTGTATCGAGCGTATTCCAGGCAGCAATAAAGAGCAGGGCGATGAGGGTGATGGCGAGCAGTTTTTTCATTTCAGGTTCCCCGTAAAGTCATGGTGGTTCGTACTTGGCATGGTGTAACTTTACGGCCCGGATGGGCGCCGGGCCACCGGATTGCGATGGAGCGCAGAATTCGCGGGATCAATGGCGGACGGCGGCGACAAGCGGTGATTTTGCCCCGGCTGCCAAAGAAACCGGCAGATCCGACCTTGAATTAAAGATATGTTTGCCTATACTGAATACCTATCTTGCACATGGAGGGCAATATGGCTTGGCTAGAACTGAGCGAGGGTCAATCGATATCCTCGGGATTCGGCAGTGCAATGCGCCAGCGTAGCGCGACTGAGTGTTCGGGCGGACCCAAGGGGCCGCCGTCGGCGCCGCCTACCATTCCGCCGATCATCATCAATCCCTACACCTACCATATGCCGGAGCCGGCGATTGATCCGCGCCGCACCCCGCTGGGGCCGCCGATCGCGCCGCCGCCCCGGCCTGCTATGTCGCTATTGGCTGCCTAGCGCAGACCCACGGGAATAAACCCACCAAATAAAAAGCCCGCATCATGCGGGCTTCGCCGTTTACAAAGGCGGGTTCAGAACGCGTGCCGCATGCCGAAGGCGGCGCCCTTGAGCGTGGCACCGGCGCTCACGGTCAGCGCGTTGATGGCGAAGTCGTGCAGCGCGTTGGCCTGGTTGTCCAGCCGGGTGTAGTAGGCGTACAGGCTGCTGCGCCTGGACAGCGTGTAGTCGTAGCCCAAGGTGACGTGGGTGGCGCCGCTGTCCGCTCCGCGCTTGATGTAGCCGATCTTCTGGGTGGACGCGCCCTTGCCGTCGCCGGCGTGGGCCAGGCCCAGGCGCAGGCCGTGCGGCCCGGCCTGATGCGTGGCCGAGACATAATAAGACGTCTGTTCCAGCTTGCCGGTGGCGGTTTCGTACTTCAGCTTCTCGGCAATGACGGCCAGGCGGGTTTCGCCCAGCCGGTTGGCGAAGCGGTAGGCTGCCGCCAGCTTGCTGCCGTCGTCGTCGCGGCCCTTGCCCTGGTAGTCGTGGTGGCGCTCGAGCGCCAGCGCGGCGTACCACGGCCCCTGCTCGTAGACGGCGGCCAGCGAGGTCAGCGAGGGTTTGGCGCCGCCAGCCGGGCGCTCCTCGCTGATGCCGTGCGCGGTGCGCAGCGTGAGGCCGTTCCAGGCCGGCGAATACCAGCTGATGCTGTTCTGCTGGCGGCGGTCGAAGGACGAAACGTTGCCCACGTTGTCCACCGTGGAACCGGCGCCGTTGCCCAGGATGCTCATGTAGCCGGCCGTGGTGGGGTAGAACGGGTCCAGGCCGGAGGTGCTGTTGTTGTAGGGCGTGGTCCAGTGGCCAAGGAACAGCTGGCCGTAGGCGCCTTCCAGGCCCACGCGCGTGTCGCGCTGGGCCGGGCTGCCTTCGCCGGTGTCGGGCGAGAGCGTGCCTTCGATCTGGAAGATGGCCTTGGTGCCGCCGCCCAGGTCTTCCACGCCTTTGAAGCCGAACACGGAGCGGTTGTTGACCAGGCGCGTGACGCTGAGGGGCCTGCCATTGGCTGCGGCGCCGGCGGCCGAGGTTTCCATGTGTTCCATGGCCACGTTCAGGCGGCCGTAGACGGTGACGTTGCTTTGCGCGGCGGCGTAGCCGGGGGCCAGGGCCAGCGCCACGGCGCTCAGGCTGAGGGAGAGTGCGGTGTTGTTCATGGTATTGTCCTTTAGCGGATGGCGGCAAGTTTGTCGCGGTCCAGTTCACCTTCCCAGCGCGCCATGACCACCGTGGCGACGCCGTTGCCTATCATGTTGACCAGTGCGCGCGCCTCGCTCATGAAGCGGTCGATGCCGAGGATGAGCGCCATGCCGGCCACCGGAATGGTGGGCACCACGGCCAGCGTGCCGACCAGCGCGATGAAGGAGGCGCCCTGCACGCCGCTGGCCCCTTTCGAGGTCAGCATGGCCACGCCGAAGATGGCCAGCTGCTGCAGCAGGCTCAGGTCCGTGTTGGTGGCCTGGGCCACGAACAGCGCCGCCATGGTCATGTAGATGCTGGTGCCGTCGGTGTTGAAAGTGTATCCGGTGGGGACGATCAGGCCTACCAGCGGTTTGGAGCAGCCCAGCCTCTCCATTTTGGCCATCAGGGTGGGCAGCGCCGTGTCCGACGAGCTGGTGCCGAGCACCAGGAAAATCTCTTCCTTGATGTAGACCAGGAACTTGATGATGCTGAAGCCGGCCACGCGCGCCACCAGTCCCAGCACGATCAGCACGAACAGCGCCGAGGTCAGGTAAAAAGTGCCGATCAGCTTGAGCAGCGGGCCGAGCGAGACCACGCCGTATTTGCCGACCGTGAAGGCCATGGCGCCGAATGCGCCGATGGGGGCGAAGCGCATGATGAAGTTGATCACCCCGAACACCGCCTGTGAGGCCATGTCGATCAGCTCCGTGACAGGCTTGGCGCGGCTGCCCATGGCCGACAGCGCGAAGCCGAACAGCAGGGAAATCAGCAGCACCTGCAGCACGTCGCCCTTGCCGAAGGCGTCCGCCACCGTGTTGGGGATGATGTTGAGGAAGAAGTCGGTGGGCGTCATGTTTTTGGCTTTGCCCACGTAGTCGGTAACAGCCTTGGCGTCCAGCGTGGCGGGGTTGACGTTGAAGCCGTCGCCGGGGCGCACCCAGTTCCCGACCGCCATGCCGATGAACAGCGCGAAAGTGGACACCAGCTCGAAGTAGAGCAGGGCCTTGCAACCGATGCGGCCGACCTTCTTGATGTCCTGCATGCCGGCGATGCCGCTCACCACGGTGCAGAACACGATGGGGCCGATCAGCATCTTGATCAGTTTGATGAAGCCGTCGCCCAGGGGCTTCATGTCGACGGCCAGCTTGGCATCCAGGTGGCCGAGCAGGATGCCGAGCGCAATGGCGAACAGCACCTGCACGTACAGGATGGCGTAGAAGGGCTTGCGGGTGCGGACCGCAGGCGGCAGCGCGCCCGCGCCGGTGGGGCTGGTGGTAATCATGTGTCTCCTCCAATACTTCGTCGTGTGCTTCGATCAAGGTCTAGCGTATTGTTTACAACTTGTTTGACTGGTATGGCATGGCGAGCAGGATGCTGGCCGGGTGATTGGTGTTGTTCTTCAAGGCCCTCTTTTCTCCGGGCGCCAGGCGCGCGGAATCGTATTGGCGCAGCACGTGCTCGCGCACCTGTCCGCCGTCTTCGGTGACGATGGTGACTTCGCCTTCCAGCACCACGTACAGCTTCTCCACGCCGGATGCGTCGAGCGTGGTGCCGCCGCCGGGCAGCAGGTGCGACAGGCCGAGCCACAGGGTGTCGGATGGTCCCGCCTCGTGCCCCTGCAACCGCAGGCAGTGCATGCCTTCGTGGTTGGGCGGATAGTAGGCGGGGGCGGCGTGGTAGCGCGTCAGGTTCATGGCTACAGGGCGGGCTGCAGGGCCGGCTGCAAGACCACACGCTCGCGCGCGCCGCCCAGCACTGCGCGATAGCCTTGCAGGGCGTCCTTGAGCGCGTAGATGGTGTCGGCCAGTACCGGGAAAGGCTTCAGCGTGCCGTCGGCGAAGCCGGGCGCCAGCGCGTCGAGGATGCGGGCGCAGGCCAGCGAGTCCAGCGCCAGGGTATCGATGCCGACGTAGGTGTGCTGGCCGCGGTAGAAGGCGAAGATATCGAAGGGCACCGCGCGCTCGATGGTGGAGATGAAGATCTGCCGCCCGCCGGTGGCCAGCGCCGCGTTGGCCTGTTCGAAGTAGGGGCTGCCGACGGTGTTGTAGACGATGTCCGCGCCGTGGCCGCCGGTCTTGTCGCGCACGTAGGCGGCGATGTCCTGGGTATCTGCGGCGATCATGTCAACCGCGCCGCTGGCATGGCCGATGTACGCTTCCTTGCTGCGTTCCACCGCGAACACGCGGGCGCTGGCGCGGGTGGCCAGCTGTATGGTGGCCTGGCCCACCTTGCCGTTGCCGCCCATGACCAGCACCACTTCGCCCGCCTGCGGCAGGCCGGCGCGGCGCAGGCCTTCGTAGGCGGTGATGAAGGGCACGCCCACCGCGCCTGCCTCCAGCATCGGCACGCTGGCCGGCTTGGCGCGCACGGCGGCGGTGTCCAGCACCAGGTAGCGCGCGTGGGTGCCGTCGCGGCGGATGCCCAGTTCACCGCCGCTGCCCCACACTTCCTTGCCGATCCATTCGGCGGGACCGTCGATCACCACGCCGGCGTAGTCGCGGCCCGGCGTGCGCGGCCAGATGGCGTGCGGCATGGCGCCCAGCGCGGCCTTCACGTCGCTGGGGTTCACGCCGGCGCTGTGGACTTCGATCACGCACTGGCCGGGCTGCGCACGCGGGCGCTCGGTGGTGGAGAGGGTGGGGGCCAGCAGGTCGATGCTGGCGGCTTTTTCGGTAACGCGTACGGTGTTCATGTGGTTCTCCTTTTGTGTTGGTGGTGCTGATGGCTTTGCGGCGGCGCTTGGCGGGTTACGCGGCATGCCGCTAACCCGCCCTACAGGTCTAAGTTCCGTTTGCCTGGGTTGCCTGGTTTGCGTAGGGCGGGTTAGCGGCGCAGCCGCGTAACCCGCCGTGCAGGTTCAGCATGGTCCGGGCTTCGGCCGCGCTGGCCACGGCGCCGCCCAGCGATTCGACGATCAGCCGCGCACGCGCCACCAGTTCCGCGTTGTCCCTGGCCAGCTTGCCCTTGGCGATGTAGAGGTTGTCCTCGAAGCCGACCCGCACATGCCCGCCCAGCAGCCAGGCTTGCGCCACCATGGGGAATTCGTGGCGGCCGATGCCGAAGCCGGTCCACATTGCGCCGGGCGGCAGCAGGCCGCGCGCATAGGCCATGGTTTCCGGGCTGGCGTTGAAGCCGTAGTGCACGCCCAGCACAAAGCTGAACAGGCCCGGCCCGGCCAGGGTCCCGTCGGCGATCAGGTCGCGCGCCAGGTGCAGGTCGCCCGAATCGAAGATCTCGATCTCCGGCAGCACGCCCGCCTCGCGTATCACCCTGGCCATGCGGCGCACGTTGGCGGGCGTGTTGATGACCACGTCCGCGCCGGAATTCATGGTGTTGAGGTCCAGCGTGGCGATGTCCGGGCGCAGCGCTGCGATGTGGGCCACGCGCTTTTCCGGCTGCATCAGGGTGCTGCCGGGGGCGGCCACCTGCGGGTCGTCCGCACTGGGGATGAAGCGGCCGCCGGGACCGGTGGTGAGGTTGATCACCAGGTCGCGGTTCTGCTCGCGGATGCGCTGCATTACTTCGGCGTAGTGGTCCAGCTCCATGGACGGCAGGCCGCTGCGCGGGTCGCGCACGTGGATGTGGACCACGGCGGCGCCGGCGTCGGCCGCGTCCAGGCAGGCTTGCGCGATCTGGCGCGGCGTGACCGGCAGGTCCGGATGCTGCTCCGGCTTGACGATGTTGCCGGTGACGGCGCAGGTGATGATGGTCTTGTTCATCTGCGCTCCTCAGGCCGCGCCGAGATGGCGGCCGCCGTCGATGCGGATCACGCTGCCGGTGGCGAACAACAGCGTGGTGGCGCAGGCTTCGACGGCGGCGGCGATGTCGTCCGGCTGGCCGATGCGCTTGAGCGGGGTGGTGGCCGCTTGCTTGTCGTTGAAGGCGGCGTCGCGGCCGGGCACGAAGTGGCTGTCCACCACGCCGGGCGAGACGTTGATGACGCGGATCTGCGGCGCCAGCGCGCGGCCCAGGGAATTGGCCATGGTATCCAGGCCGGCCTTGGCGGCGCAGTAGGCCACATTGCTGCCGATGCCGGTGCTGGCAGCGATGGAGGAGATGTTCACCACCAGCCCGTGGCCGGAAGCGCGCAGCAGCGGCGCGAAGGCACGGATCGCGGCGAACGGCGCGCGCCAGTTGGCGGTGAAGATGGCGTCGATCAGGTCGTCGGTCAGCGCGTCCAGGTCGGCGTGCGGCACCGGCTGGGTGAAGCCGGCCGAGTTGACCAGGATGTCGGCGCGGCCGTAGCGCTCGCGCACCTCGGCGGCGGCGCGGGCCAGCGCGGCGCTGTCGGCCAGGTCGGCGTCGATGGCGCAGTGCGCGCCATCGGCGGCGTGCGCACTGGTGGGCGAGCCTGCGCCGCCGGCGCGCGGCACGGCGGGCAGCGAGGCGGCCTTGGCGTGCGCGTCGCCGCCGGCGCGGCCGAGCAGCACGACGCGCGCGCCCCGGGCGGCCAGGCGCTGCGCGCTGGCGTAGCCGATGGCGCCCGCGCCGCCGGCGATGACAGCCACCTGGCCGGCGAGTGGAAGGGATGATGTGGGCATGCGTAGTCCTTTATTTGATGGGCGCTTCGGGGAAGCAGCTCTCGCCCGGCTCCAGCACGAAGTCGTAATTGAGGGTGTAGTACTCGCCGGCCCCGGCCGCCGGATCGGCCGCGTGGCGCACGAACTGCCCCACCAGCGGCTTGGTCACGCCGAAGGAGACGTCGCTGCCGAGGTGGTCGCAGTCGTCGGCGAAGACCTGGGTGATCAGCGTCTTGCAGCGCGGGTGGGAGACCATGAAGTGCACGTGCGCGGGCCGCATGCAGTGCCGCTCCTGCAGCCGCAGCAGCACGCCCACCGCGCCATGGGTGGGGACCGGATAGCCGGCCGGCCGCACGGTGCGGAAGCTGTAGCGGCCATCCTCGCCGGTCATGAAATAGCCGCGCAGGTTCATCTCGGGCTGCTGCGCGTCCTGGTTTTCGTACAGGCCGGCCGGCGAGGCCTGCCACACGTCGACCTTGGCGCCGCAGATGGGCTGGCCGTCCACGCCGCGCACCTGGCCGTACACGTGCATGGGCGTGCCGGGCGTGTCGCCGCGCGCAATCGAGTCGCCGTTGGCGCACAGCGGCGCGGCCGCGCGCCAGAAGGGGCCGAGCAGGGCGGCCGCGCTCTGGCCCTGGTTTTGCGGATTGTTGCGCAGCGCGACCAGGGTCGAGATGCCCAGCACGTCGGCCGCCAGCACCACCTCGTTGTGCACGTCGTTGGTCTGCTGGCCGATGTCGGTGACGAACTTGAGCACCGTGTCGAATTCTGCTTCGGTCAGGTCCACTTCCCGTATCAGCGCGTGCATGTGGTCGACAAAGGCGGCCACCAGCTGGCGCAGCCGGGGATCGGGCGTGCGGGCCATGGCGGCGTGCGCCACGGCGGTGACGGATGCCTCGCCGTCGATGATGTTGGCGGTATTCATGTCCACTGGCTGTCTCCTCCATGCTGGAATAGTTATGCGAACGTTCGCATTGGCTTGATGTTAGCAGAACAAGCGGCCAAATCAAGAACATCTGAAAAATATTTGCGAACGTTCGCATTAATTGCGCCGTTTACGCTGGGCAGCCCCGGCGTGCGAAAATACGACATCGATTAGCGGAAGGTGCGGAACAGCCTATGCAGCAGAAAAAGATGACGCTCAAGGGCCTGGCGGCAATCCTGGGCGTGCACACCTCCACGGTGGGCCGCGTGATGGACCCGGAAACCCGGCACATGGTGGGCGAGGAGGTGGCCCAGCGCGTGCTGAAGGAGGCAGCCAGGCACGGCTACCGGCCCAACAAGATGGCGGCGGCGCTGCGCACGCGGCGCTCCAACATCGTCGGCGTGATACTGCCCGATATCACCAACCCGGTGTTTCCGCCCATCGTGCTGGGCATCGAGGACGAGCTGCGCAAGCACGGCTACGTGGCCCTGGTGACCAATGCCGGCGAAGACCCGGAACAGCAGCGCTTCGTGGTGGACCAGCTGCTGGCGCGCCAGGTGGACGCCCTGATCCTGGCCACCGCCACGCGCGACGATCCGATTGTCACGCACTGCCTGGAAGCCGGCGTGGCGCTGGTGACGGTGAACCGCAGCGAGGACCGGGGCCGCGTGTCCAGCGTGGTGAACGACGAGTACGCGGGCATGCGGCTGGCGGTGGAGCACCTGCTGGCGCTGGGCCACCGCCACATCGTGCACCTGGTGGGGCCGCAGACGCTGTCCACCGGCCACCTGCGGCGCGAGGGCTACGAACTGGCGCTGGCCGCGCACGGCGTGGCGCGCGAGGACATGTGGCTGTTCGACTGCAGCGCCTACACCCGCGAGGCAGGCCGCGCCGGCTGCCTGGGCGCGCTGGCGCGCTATCCGCAGGCCACCGCCATCCTGGCCGGCAACGACCTGCTGGCGCTGGGCTGCTACGACGCGCTGCGCGAGCGCGGCCTGCGCTGCCCGGAGGACGTGTCGGTGGTGGGCCACAACGACATGCCCTTCGTGGACATGGTGAATCCGCCGCTGACGACCATCCGCATCGGCCACCACGCCATGGGCGTGCAGGCGGCCCAGCTGGTGCTGCGCCGCTTGCGGGCGGAAGGGGCGGAAGGCGGGGCCGGGGACGGGCAGATGGAAATCCGCCTGAAGCCGGAACTGATGGTGCGCAATTCGACAACAGTTCCGCGCAAGACGTAAATTGCGATATGATACGGTTTTTAACTGTATATATATCCAGTAAAGCGAGCGCCCATGACTGACGATATTCTCCTTTCCGACGACGAGCAGGACACCCTGGTGCAGGAAGACCGCCTGTGGCAAGCCAATGGCTGGACCGCGCGCGTGATCAAGAATGACGAAGACGAAGGCTGGGCCGTGGCCATGATCAAGGACGGCGAGCCGGAGCCGGCGCTGGTGGGCCCCTGGACCATGGGCCGCGACAAGAAAAATCCCAAGCCACTCGACGTCAACGCCTTCAACACCCTGGTCAAGACCGCCAACGAGGTGCTGCGCCGCCACGAGCAGCAGCTGCACGCGCAGCTGCACAAGAGCGTGCGCGTGAACACCGAGGGCGCGGCCTACATCACCGTCAACTTCGACATCACGCCGGACGAGGACGAGCCCTACGCCACCCTGACCGCCTTCGACCCCTATGGCGACGAGCTGGCCCAGGTGCGCGCGCTGCCGACCTTCAAACTCAGTGTGGCAAGCGCCACAGCGTGGATAGAAAGCGGCTACCGCCGGCCAGCCTGAACTGTTACCATTCCTGTGCTGACTTGCACATAGGAAAAATCGATGGAAAGCCGTCTCAGCCGCCTGGAAGCCGTACAAAGCATCCTGCTCGAAATCGGGCAGAAATCGAGCACTTGCACCGACATTGCCGAGTTCGTGCAGGCGGTGCACGAGGCGCTGGGCCGCATCATGTATGCGGCCAACTTCTATGTCGCGCTGAGCGACGAGGGCCGTCCCAACTCGGTGCGCTTCGTCTATTTCGTGGACGAGGTGGATGAGGCACCGGACAGCAGTGAAGTGGTGGAGCTGGCCTCGCCGGAGCAGTCGCCGACCGCCTGGGTGATCCTGAACCGGCAGCGCCTGATCATGACGGCCGAGGAGCACAATTCGCGCGGCGTGGACGGCAGCAGCTGGGGGCTGGGCACCACCGCCGAGCACTGGATGGGCTGCCCGCTGGTGGACCACAACCAGCAGGTGCTGGGCGCCATGGTGATCCAGAGCTACGACAAGCAGCACACCTTCAACGAGGAAGACCAGGCGCTGTTCCAGCTGATCGCCAGCCACGTCTCCAGCGCCCTGCAAGGCCTGCAGAGCATGGACCGCCTGGAGCGCGCCGTGCACGAACGCACCGCCGCGCTGGAATACGAGGTGGCCGAGCGCCGCCGCGCGGAAAACCTGCAGCGCGCACTGTACGAGATCGCCAGCCTGTCGGGCGGCGCATGGGACCGCACCACCATGTACCAGCGCCTGCACCAGGCCATCAGCGAGGTGCTGACGGTGCGCAATTTCCTGATCGCGCTCTACCACCCCAGCAACAACGAGATCACGGTGCCGTACTTCGTCGACGAGAAGGATCCGGCGGCGCCATGCACCAGCTTCTCCTACGGCGTGGGCATGACCTCCTACATCCTCAAGCAGCGCCAGCCGGTACTGCTGGACCGCGAGGGCTACCTGGCGCTGATGGCGTCCGGCGAAGTGGAGCGGCCGCTGGGCAATGAAGAGATCACCAGCTGGATGGGGGCGCCCATCCTGCTGAACGACTATGCCTACGGCGTGCTGGTGGTGCAAAGCTACGACGAGGACATGATTTATTCGCAGTCCGACCTGGACGTGCTGGCCTTCATGGCCAGCCACGTGGCGGTGGTGATCTCGCGCCTGCAGGCCGACCGCGCCATCCGGCGCGCCAAGAGTGCGCTGGAAGAGCAGAACGCGGCGCTGAACACGGCGCTGACGCAGCTGCAGGCGGCGCAGGGCGAGCTGGTAAGGCAGGAGAAGCTGGCCTCGCTGGGCCGCCTGGTGGCCGGCGTGGCGCACGAAATCAACACCCCGCTGGGCATCTGCGTGACCGCCACCAGCCACCTGGTGCAGGAACTGAAGCTGACCAAGGAAGACCTGGCCAGCGGGGCGCTGGACGAGGAGGGGCTGAACCAGTTCTTCGACATTGTCGACCAGTCGCTGCGCATCATGACCACCAACACCCAGCGCGCGGCCGCGCTGGTGCGCAGCTTCAAGCAGGTGGCGGTGGACCAGTCCTCCGACAATGTGCGCAGCTTCAACCTGCGCAAATACCTGGACGAAGTGCTGCTGTCGCTGCAGCCCAAGCTCAAGG
Organism: Massilia sp. Root418; assembly: GCF_001425265.1. Classification (GTDB taxonomy): domain Bacteria; phylum Pseudomonadota; class Gammaproteobacteria; order Burkholderiales; family Burkholderiaceae_D; genus Rugamonas. The sequence goes on along the minus strand of NZ_LMEC01000025.1, from coordinate 157,464 downwards.
GCAAGCCGATCGCGGTGGAGGTGGACTGCCCGCCGGACATCCAGATGGAAAGCTTCCCGGGCGCCGTGTCGCAGATCGTCACCAACATGGTGGTCAATTCGCTGGTGCACGGCTTCGGCGAGGGGCAGTCCGGCTCGATCAAGATCCGTGGCCGGGTGGAGGGCGAGCACGTGCAGTTCGACTACAGCGACGACGGCATCGGCATGGACCAGGGCACCCTGAGCCAGCTGTTCGACCCCTTCTTCACCACCAAGCGCGGCTCCGGCGGCAGCGGCCTGGGCGCGCACATCCTGTACAACCTGGTGACCGGGCCGCTGGGCGGTACGGTGAAGGTGGTGAGCGCCCCCAACATGGGCCTGCACTACAACCTGCGCTTCCCGCGCGTGCAGCACGGCAAGCAGCAAGCCTGAGTCCGGGCCGGCGAAAAAAAACCGGCGTCCGCCGGTTTTTTTTTGCCCCCGGTTCAGTCGGGGAAGCGTTCGTTGATGGCCAGCGCCTTGTCGATGTTGTTGATCAGGTGCTCGACGTAGACCGGGTCCAGGTGGTGGCCGGCCACTTCGCGCAGGTGGGCCACGACCTGGTCCACCGGCCAGGCGTCCTTGTAGCAGCGCTTGTGCATCAGCGCGTCGAACACGTCGGCCACGGCCACGATGCGCGCGTACAGGTGGATGTTGTCGCCGCGCAGGCCCTGCGGGTAGCCGCTGCCGTCGAATTTCTCGTGGTGCTGGTGCGCGATCACGGCGGCCGCCTTCAGGATCGGCCGCTGCGAGCCGTCCAGGATGGACAGGCCCACCGCCGGGTGCTGCTTCATGATTTCCCACTCGGCCGCGTCGAGTTTGCCCGGCTTGAGCAGCACCGCGTCCGGCGTGGCGATCTTGCCGATGTCGTGCATCGGCGCGGCGTGGCGCAGCACGGCCACTTCCTCGTCCGGCAGGCCGGCCGCCACCGCCAGCAGGTGGCACACCTCGGACATGCGCCGCACGTGGTTGCCCGCTTCGTTCGAGCGCGATTCCACCACGTCGCCCAGGCGCAGGATCAGCTCGGCCTGGGTGTCGGTGATTTCCTGCGTCAGCAGGATGTTGTCGAAGGCGATCGCCACGCCCGAGCAGAACACTTCCAGCAGCTTGGTGTCGATGTCGGAGATTTCCTCCACGCCCTTGAGCACCAGCAGCGACGCCTTGCCGCTGCTGTTGGGGAAGTAGCCGACATAGGTGTCGCCCTGCACCTTGGAGATGCGGTTGCTCTTGGCGTCGTCCAGCTGGGCCAGCAGCTCGGGCGTGAGGATGTTTTCCTCGTCGCCGATCTTGGCCAGGATTTCGTATTGGTTCTCGCCGCTGATGGCGGTGGCCGCGCGCAGGCGCAGCAGCATGCTGTTTTCCAGGCGCAGCAGCGCCACCACCTGCTGCAGCAGGCCGTTGGCGAAGTCTTTCAGGTTGCGCTGCTGGAAGATGTGGGCCGAGGCAGCTATCACGCGCTCCAGGCCCTCGCGGTAGTTCAGCTGCGCAATGCGCGCTTCCTCCACCTTCATGATGTCGCGGTAGGCGCGCAGCGCGGCAAAGGTGGTGGTGAACAGCTTGGTGCGGTCGAGCTCGGTCTTTTCCTTGTAGTCGTTGATGTCGTAATTGACGATCACGCGCTCTTCCGGCGCCTGGCCCGGCTGGCCGGTGCGCAGCACGATGCGGGTGAACTGGTTGTCCAGCTCCTGGCGCATCCAGCGCGCCACTTCCAGGCCGCTGTCTTCCTGCTCCATCACCACGTCCAGGAAGACCAGCGCGATGTCCTGCTCGCGCGCCAGCACTTCCTTCGCTTCGGCGCCGCTGTAGGCGTGCACGAAGCTCAGGGCGCGGCCGTCCAGGCGGAAGCGGCTCAGCGTCAGCTTGGTGACGTCGTGGATATCAGGTTCATCATCAACCAGCAGGACTTTCCAGGGCGCCAGTTTGGGCGCGGATGTGGACAGAAAAGACATAAGGCGTATTTCCGCAAATAGACACTTGTATGCGCAATTTTTAGGCGCACTCTTTTGATTGTAGTCCCACCGCCAGCAGATTAACAACTGGCAATAAACATTACACGCAAGCTTAACAACAATCCGGCGCGCGTGGTGTATTTTTGTACAGTTTTTGGCAGCTTTCACAATGAAAGCTGCGGCGCCTGCTTTGCCCCAGATAGCCTTTGCTTAAAGGGATTTTGCAACGTGGACACATTTTCTTCGTGTGCACCAGCCAATGCTGCTTGAGCACGTAGGCCTGCTTCCAGGCCAGGAATTCGAAACTGTATTCGCGCGCCTGTTTGACAAGCGCCCGCAGCTTGGCGACCGGTAGCGCGCCCACTTCGGACAGCGGATGGATGCGCAAGCGGAACAGCACTTCGTTTTTGATGATGTTGCCCACGCCCGAAAAAATATCCTGGTCCAGCAAGGCGTCGCACGCCAGCATGGCGGGCGCGGCGCGCAGCTTCTTCAGCGCCAGGGCCGGCCGCCACTGGTCCGCCATCACGTCGGCGCGCCAGTCGTACAGCGCGTCGAGCCGGCCCGGGCCGCCGTCCAGCTGCTTGACCGAGCAGGCGTAGAAATTGAACTCGCCGCCGCCCTGGAACTGCAGGCTCAGGCGCGGGGGCGCGTCCTTGCGCGCATTGATGCGGTAGCTGCCGAACAACAGGAAATGGATCTTCAGCACCAGCTCGGGCAGTTCGATCAGGAAGTGCTTGCCCCAGCTGCGCAGCGCCACCACGGGCTGGCCCACCAGGCGGGCGTAGTCCACCGCCTTGCTGTTGCCGCCGGCGGCGGCGATGGTGCGGCCGGTGAATGCGGCCGCTTCTTGCTTGAGGATGACAATGGATGGACCTTCCGGCATGGGGCCTCCGCAGTGCGATAGCGCAGTGTGCGCCCGGGGCTGCCGCGCGCGCCGTGCGCGAACGCACAATACGACGTCACAATGTTGTCATTTTCCTTGCATAGAATGGCGGCGTCTCAGCCCCTCCACTCTTACAAGACAAGAACCATGAACAGCAAAGACCGCGTGCCAGCTTCCATCGATCCAGACGACATCGGCTATAACGACACCCCGAACGAGCATTTCAGCACCGTGCTGGAGCAGCGCATCAGCCGCCGCAACCTGCTGCGCGGCGGCGCCGCCAGCGCCGCAACCGTGGTGCTCGGTTCGATGGGCCTGAGCGCCTGCGGCGGCGACAACATCGTCTCGCCCACCGTGCCGGACCCGGTGATCCCGCCGCCGCCCGCTGAAAAGCTGCTCAGCTTCACCGCCGTGGCCAAGAGCCTGGCAGACGTGGTCACCGTGCCGGCCGGCTACACCGCCAGCGTGCTGTACGCGCTGGGCGATCCGCTGACCGCCACCGCCACCGCCTTCAAGAACGACGGCACCGACGCCGACTTTGAAAACCGCGCCGGCGACCACCACGACGGCATGGAATTCTTCGGCCTGGGCGCCGACGGCAAGGCGTCCGCCAGCGCGGTGGACCGCGGCATCCTGGCAGTCAACCATGAAGCCACCACCAACCAGCAGCTGTCGTCCTTCTTCATCCACGCCAACGGCGGCACCAACACGCTGCCGCGCCCGGCCGCTGAAATCGACCGCGAAACCGCGCTGCACGGCCTGTCCATGGTCGAAGTGCGCAAGGCCGGCGGCAAGTGGGAATACGTCAAGGACTCGGCCTTCAACCGCCGCGTCACCTGCCTGACCGAGTGCGAGATTTCCGGCCCGGCGCGCGGCAACGCCCTGCTGGTGACCAAGTACTCCAAGGACGCCACCAAGACCCGCGGCACCCTGAACAACTGCGGCACCGGCAAGACCCCGTGGGGCAGCTTCGTGTCCGGTGAAGAGAACTGGTCCGGCTACTTCGTGCGCGGCGCGGCCGACAATGCCGCGCGCGGCAATGACAAGAGCGTGGCCTCGCTGAACCGCTACGGCCGCAGCCAGGGTGCCGCGTCGCGCCACGGCTGGGAAAGCGGCGGCGCCGACGACAAGTACGGCCGCTGGAACATCAGCAAGCTGGGCGCGTCCGTGGACGGCAGCGACGACTACCGCAACGAAATGAACGGCATGGGCTACATCGTGGAAGCCGATCCGTACAACAAGACCAAGGCGGTCAAGAAGCGCACCGCGCTGGGCCGTTACGCGCACGAGAGCGCAGCCTTCGGCAAAGTGGTGGCCGGCCAGGCGCTGGCAGTCTACATGGGCGACGATTCGCGCAACGAGTACATCTACAAATTCGTTTCCACCGCCGTGTGGAACGCGGCCGACGCCACCCCGGCCGACCTGCTGGCCACCGGCGACAAATACCTGGACTCGGGCAAGCTGTACGTGGCCAAGTTCGCCGCCGACGGTTCCGGCAGCTGGATCGAGCTGTCCATCAGCAACCCGCTGATCGCCGCCTACGCCGGCTACAAATTCGCCGACCAGGCCGACGTGCTGGTCAACGCCCGCCTGGCTGGCGACGCGGTGGGCGCCACCAAGATGGACCGTCCGGAATGGTGCTCGGTGAACCCGGCCAACGGCGAGGTGTACTTCTCGCTGACCAACAACAGCAACCGTAGCGCCACGCCGAGCGGCTCGTCGGCCCTGGCGCCGGACAGCGCCAACCCGCGCGCCTACACCGACATGAAGGGCACCAGCGCCCAGAACGGCAACCCGAACGGCCACATCCTGCGCCTGAAGGAAGCGCTGGCCGGCTCCACCGCGCTGAGCTTCAGCTGGGACGTCTACCTGTTCGGCGCCGAAAGCGGCGCGGATGCAGGCAAGGTCAACCTGTCGAACCTGACCTCGGACCAGGACTTCTCCAGCCCGGACGGCCTGGCCTTCAGCCCATCCACCGGCATCTGCTGGATCCAGACCGACGACGGCGCCTACACCGACGTGACCAACTGCATGATGCTGGCCGGCCTGCCGGGCCAGGTGGGCGACGGCAAGAAAGTTACCCTGAGCTACCCGACCACGGCCGGCGCCACCCTGGCCGTGGACACCTACGTCGGCAAGACCCCGACCGCCGACACGCTGAAGCGTTTCCTGGTGGGCCCGGTGGACTGCGAACTGACCGGCATCTGCGAAACGCCGGACGGCAAGGCGCTGTTCGTCAACATCCAGCACCCGGGCGAAGGCACGGCCCAGGCCAACCTGGCCGACCCGAGCAAGTACACCAGCCAGTGGCCTGCCAGCGTCGGCTACGGCGCCGGCAAGCGTCCGCGTTCGGCCACCATCGTCATCACCAAGAATGACGGCGGCCGCATCGGCAGCTAAGGTTTAACAGGGCGGGAATACTGCTGCGGCAAGGGCGGCGCCAGCGATGGCGCCGCCCTTTTGTATTATTCGTAAGAAATCATTTCAAGGCGGGGCAAGGGCTGGCAAACGGAGTATATTGACACGATCCGCTATGCTCTATTTGAAAGGATCATCATGCGTGCACTACGTCATACCGCCGCCGCCGCCGTGCTGGCGAGCCTGGCCGCGCTGGCCAGCGGCGGCGCCCTGGCCGGCGCCACCGTCACCTATATCGAAGCCGATAAATTCGTCGACATGCCGTTCTCGCCGGTAGACCGCGAGCGCGTGCTGGAAGACCTGAGCTCGCACTTCGCCGAGCTGGGCAAGCTGCTGCCCGCCGGGCAGGAACTGAAAGTGGAAATAACCGACCTGGATCTGGCCGGGCGCATCGACTTTGCCCGCCGCGGCGCCAACGAAATCCGCGTCATGCGCGGCATGGCCGACTGGCCGCGCATGGAACTGCGCTACCGCCTGGAAGAGGGCGGCAAGGTGCTCAACAGCGGCGAAGCCAAGCTGTCCGACATGAACTATATGGACCGCGCGCGCCTGGCCACGTCCAACGAGTCGCTGCGCTTCGAGAAGCAGATGGTGGACGACTGGTTCAGCAAGACCTTCGGCGTGAAGGTGCGCGGGGCGCGGGGCTAAGGCGCTGCCTGGCCTTGCGGTCTAGTCCAGCCAGTTAACCCGGGGGAACTTCGCCAGGAAGTCCTCGGGCATCGGCACCACCTGGCTGCTCTTGTAGTTGAAAAACACGAAGCCCGACTTGGCCATGGCCACCAGCGCCTGGTCTTGCGGGCGCGTGATGCGGAAGGTGATGTCGCCGCCGTATTTGTTGAAGTCCATCACGCCCACCTCGAACAGCAAATGGTCGCGCGCGTGGGCCTCGGCCTTGTAGGTGGTGGCCAGGTCGGTGACGATGATGCCGTTGCCGTCGCCTTCCGTCTCGCGCACGCCGAAGTCGTACAGGAAGCGTGCGCGCGCCTCCGAGATCATGGAGATCATCGAATCGTTGCCCAGGTGGTTGGCGCCGTTGATGTCGGTGACGCGCACGGTCAGCTGGGTGGAAAAGTAAAACTGGTCTTCCGGGAATTCAAGTTTCAGGCGTGCCATGGCGAAATTAGCGATCAAGCGAAGGGCGGGTTGCGATACCCGTCATTTTAACCCGCCCGGCCCCTAGCGCCGGATGATGCGGTACACCTGGCCGCTGCCGGCCAGCACATACAGCTCGCCTTGCGCGTCCTGTCCGAAGGACAGGACATTGCCCGGGTTGTCCACCGTCCATTCTTGCGCCGCGCTGACTGTGCCGTTGCGGTAGGCGAAGCTCTTCAGGTAGCCCTTGCAGAAGTCCGAGTAGAAATACGTGCCCGCCAGCTCGGGAATGGCCGTGCCCCGGTAGACATAGCCGCCGGTGATGGAGCAGCCGTTGGCGTCGTTGGCGCCGTGCAGGTATTCGAACACCGGCAGGGTCAGCCCCGTCTGGTCGCAACTGGCGGCGTTGTAGCAGGCCGTGCCTTCCATGATGTTCCAGCCGTAGTTCTGCCCACCCTGCGCGGCGGGCGCCACGTCCACCTCCTCGCGCTGGTCCTGGCCCACGTCGGCGATGTACAGCAGCCCGTCGGTGCGGTCGAAGGCGAAGCGCCAGGGGTTGCGCAGGCCGTAGGCCCAGATCTCGCCGCGCCGGCCCGCCTGGCCCGCGTACGGGTTGCCGGAAGGGATGCCGTAGGTCTGGCCGGGCACGATGATGCCCACGTCCAGCCGCAGGATCTTGCCCAGCAGCGAGTTGAGGTTCTGGGCGTTGCGCGCCGGGTCGCCCGCGCCGCCGCCGTCGCCGGTGGCCATGTACAGGTAGCCGTCCGGGCCGAAGGCCAGCTGGCCGCCGTTGTGGTTGCTGAACTCGCGGTGCGGGATGGTGATCACGCGGCCGGCGGTGGCGGGATCGGCCAGGTTGGCGTTGATGGTGGAAACCTTCATGCGGTCCACGGCAATGTCGCCGTTGAGGTCGGTGTAGTAGATGAAGAAGCTGCCGTTCTGGGCGTACTGCGGGTGGAAGGCCACCGACAGCAGGCCGCGCTCGCCGGTGGTGGAGGTCTTGCTGCTGATGTCGAGGAAGGGCGTGGGCAGCAGGGCGCCGTTGGCGACGATGCGGATGCGGCCCGGGCGCTCGACGATGAACAGGCGGCTGTCGCCGGCCGGCGCGGTCAGGTATAGCGGCTGCGCCAGCCCGCTGGCCACGCTCTGCAATGCCAGCTGCAGCGTGGCGGGCGGGGTGACCGGCGGAGGGGGCGGTGGCGTGACAGGCGGCGTGACCACGGGGGCGCTGCCGCCACCGCCGCCGCAGCCAGCCACGCCCGCGAGGGCAAAGGACAGAACCAGCATTCTCAGCGCATTCGATCGCATGGCAGCCTCCATATCCGTCCCGCCATTGTAGCGGCCCCGGGCGGCCGGCGGCGCGCCGCAGCGGACGATACGGCCGACGATACAGTGGAAACTGGCGCCCGGTTTGCGCTGCCGCAAGCCCGCGTCATTTCCTCATGTACTGGTCCAGATAGGCCTTGAACTGTTCGTTGGCAAAGGCGCTGCCGGCCACCTTGTTGAAGCGCGCGATCGCGGCGGCGTCGGCCTTGGCCGAGTAGGCCATGGTGAAGTGGCGTTCGGCCATGGGCAGCTTGAGCAGCTTGATGTCGACGTGTTCACTGGCGGCAAAATAGCGCGGCGAATAGCTGTTCTCGAAAAACACCGCCTGGATGCGGCCGGCCTTGAGCTTGCGCATATTCATGCTCTGCCAGTCCGGCACCGACAGGAATTTCCACTGGATGGGTACGCTCTGCAGCGGCGCCGGCACCGTGGTGCCGCCGACCCAGCCGATTTCCATGCCGGCCAGCTGCTGCAGCGACTGCACCGCCTGCAGCGGCGCGTCGCTGCGCGCGGCCAGGTGCGGCTGGGTACGCAGGTAGGACCAGTTGAACATGGCCACCTCCGGCAGGTGGTCGTAGCGTTCGCTGGTCACCAGCAGGATGTCGATGGCGCCGCTTTTCAGGTTTTCGATGGCGCGCGGCAGCGAGGTGGCTGGCGTCCATTCCAGCGCCACGCCGCGCGCCACCACCTCCTGTTCCAAGTAGTCGCGCAGCGCCCCGTGCAGCGGGGCCCCGGCGTTGCCCAGCACGATGGGCGCCACCACGAAACCGCCCACGCGCAGCGCGCCGGCCGCCGCCGCAGTGAGCGGCATCAGCGACAGCAGCAGGGTTGCCTGGGGCAGAAGTTTCTTAAAAGACATATCGACATTCTAGCGCAGCGTTCCCTTGTCCCTGCCTTTTGCCATAAGACGGCAAGGCTCAACAGTATTAGCATGGACTGGCCAACATCACCCGAGGACAGACACCATGCTAGGACTTACTCCGCTCGGCACCATCCATACCGCCATCAGCCTGGTCGCGCTCATCGCCGGCCTGGCCGCCTTTTTCCGCGACAAGGGCATCAACCCCGCCAACACCCTGGGCCAGGTCTACATCTGGGCCACGGTGCTGACCTGCTTGACCGGCTTCGGGATCTTCGAGCGCGGCGGCTTCGGCAAGCCGCACGCACTGGGCCTGATGACCCTGCTGGTGCTGGGGCTGGCCTGGCTGGCCGCGCGCGGCAGCCTGTTCGGCGCCAGGGCCGCCGCCGTCATGACGGTGAGCTATTCGCTGACCTTTTTCTTCCACATGATCCCTGCCATGACGGAAACCGCCGTGCGCCTGCCGGTGGGCAGTCCGCTGGCCGCCAGCCCCGAGGCCGAGTGGCTCAAGATGGCGGCCGGCATCCTGTTCCTGGTCTTTCTCATCGGCGCCACGCTGCAAGTGCGGCCGCTGCGCAAATGAGCCGCTCGGCGGCGCTGCGCTACAGCATGCCGGCGGCCACGTAGCCCGCCGTCATGGCCACCACCAGCAGCGCGCCCACCGGCGTCGGCGGCGAAGGGGAGGGGATGTCGAACCAGCGGCACACGCCGCCCACGGCCAGCCCCAGCAGGGCGCCGATGAAGAGCGCGCTCATTTGGACGCCTCCTTGGCGGCGCCTTCCAGCGCGTGGCCGCCGCAGTGCTGCTTGTTCTGCGCAGCGGGACGGGACTGGCCGCGGGCCTGGCTGCGTGCCAGGTAGCGGTCCACCAGCCAGTAGCCGCTGCTCATCGCGAACACCAGCAGCGCGCCGCTGAGTACCGGCGGCGAGGCGGCCGGGATGCCGAACAGCTTGCAGCCGGCGCCCACCACGAAGGACAGCACCAGCCCCAGCGCGATTTTCGTATAGTTCATGCGCGCCTCCGTCAGAATGCGAAACAGCTGCAGCCCAGCGCGCCCCAGAAGCCGCTGAAGTCCGACACCGGCACCTTGGACCGGCGCGCGCGGTCGTGTGCGTGCGCGTGCACCCCGCACGGGCCCTGGCACTGGTGCGGCAGGGCGGCGGCCTTGGCGGCAGGCGCGGGAGCGGCCGTGCGCCAGTGCCCGGGCGTGCTGGCCACCGGCGACCAGTCCGGCAGCACCGGAATCGGCGGCGGGGCCAGCGGCGTGAACTCGGCCTGGCCGTAGACCACCTTGCCGCCGACCACGGTCAGCACGGATTCGATGCCCTTGATGGCATCCTCGTCCACGGTGAAGAAGTCCGCCGACAGCACCGCCAGGTCGGCCAGCATGCCTTCCTGGATGCGGCCCTTCTTGCCCTGCTCGCTGGAGAACCAGGCGCTGCCTGCCGTCCACAGCTCGATGGCCGTGTCGCGCGAGAGCTTGGCGCCCGCGTCGTACAGGCGCATGCCGCCCACGGTGCGGCCGGACACCAGCCAGTACAGCGCGGTCCACGGGTTGTAGCTGGCCACCCGGGTGGCGTCGGTGCCGGCGCCCACCGGCACGCCGTTTTCCAGCATGCGCTTGATGGGCGGCGTGGCCTTGGCCGCCTCCGTGCCGTAGCGCTCCACGAAGTACTCGCCCTGGAAGGCCATGCGGTGCTGGATGGCGATGCCGCCGTTGAGCGCCTTCACGCGCTCGATATTGCGCGGGCTGATGGTCTCGGCGTGGTCGAACATCCAGTGCAGGTCGCCGAAGGGGATGTCGCGGTTCACCTTCTCGAACACGTCCAGCATGCGCGAGATCGATTCGTCGTAGGTGGCGTGCAGGCGGAACGGCCAGCGCTTGCTCACCAGGTGGCGCACCACCTTTTCCAGTTCCGCTTCCATGTCCGGGTTCAGGTCCGGGCGCGGTTCCAGGAAGTCCTCGAAGTCGGCCGCCGAGAACACCAGCATTTCACCGGCGCCGTTGTGGCGGTAGAAGTCCGTGCCCTGGCCCGGGGTCACCATGCCGGTCCACTTCTCGAAGTCTTCCAGTTCCTTGCCCTTGTTCTGCGTGAACAGGTTGTAGGCGATGCGGATGGTGAGCTGCTCGTCGCGCGCCAGCTGCTCTACCACGGAATAGTCGTCCGGGTAGTTCTGGAAGCCGCCGCCGGCGTCGATGGCGGAGGTCACGCCCAGGCGGTTCAGCTCGCGCATGAACTGGCGCGTGGAATTGACTTGCAGGTCCAGCGGCAGCTTGGGGCCCTTGGCCAGGGTGGCGTACAGGATCATGGCGTTGGGGCGGGCGATCAGCATGCCGGTCGGGTTGCCGGAGGCGTCGCGCTGGATTTCGCCGCCGGGCGGGTTGGGCGTGTCCTTGTCATAGCCCACCACGCGCAGCGCGGCGCGGTTCAGCAGGGCGCGGTCGTACAGGTGCAGCACGAATACCGGCGTGTCCGGCGCGGCGGCGTTGATCTCGTCCAGGGTGGGCATGCGCTTCTCGGCGAACTGGAATTCGTTCCAGCCGCCCACCACGCGCACCCACTGCGGGCTGGGCGTGCGCAGCGCCTGTTCCTTGAGCATGCGCAGCGCGTCGGCCAGCGAGGGCACGCCCTCCCAGCGCAGCTCCAGGTTGTAATTCAGGCCGCCCCGGATCAGGTGCAGGTGCGAGTCGTTCAGGCCGGGCACCACGGTGCGCCCGTTCAGGTCGATCACCTGGCTGGTGGGCGTGCGGTGGCGCATTACCTCGTCGGCGTCGCCCACGGCCAGGAAGCGTCCGCCCTGGATGGCGACCGCGCTGGCCTGCGGCTTGGATTTGTCGACCGTGTGGAAACAGCCGTTGATGAGGATCAGGACGGGGTCGGGACTGCCGTTGTGTGCGTTGCTGGCATTGCTGGCGTTGCTGCTCATGCGGTTCTCCTGCGGACTTTAGCGGTAGCCTGCAGTATGCCGCCGCGCGTGGCGGCATACTATGCGCCATTGGGGAGAGACGGCGCTAGATGGTTTCGCTCAGGAACACGAGCGTGTGGCCGTGCGCCAGCGCGGCAGGCTGCTGGCGGTAGCTGGCGCGGTGGCTGCAGTTGAAACCGTGTTCGGCCTCGGTGTAGACGTGCACTTCCACGTTGTCGCGCTCGTCGAAGCGCTCGGCGATGTGCTTGACCGCGTCGAGCGGAATGTGGCTGTCGCGGGCACCGAAGTGCATCATCAGCGGCACGTGGATCTCGTCGGCCCGTGCCAGCGCGTCCTGGATGCCGCCGCCGTAATAGGCCACGGCCGCGTCCACGTCGCCGTTGGCGGCCGCGTGGTCGGACAGCAGGCCGCCGTAGCAAAAGCCCAGCGAAGCGATCCTGGCGCCCACGCCGGGCAGCGCGCGCAGGGCTTGCGCGGCGGCGCGGATGTCGGCCTGGGCCTGCTTGATGTCGCTGGCCTTCTTGAGCTGCACGGCGCGCTGCCAGTCGGCCTCGCCGTAGCCCAGTTCAATGCGCTGGCCCTGGCGCCAGAACAGGTCCGGCGCCAGCACCACGTAGCCGTCCGCCGCGTACTGTTCGGCCACGCTGCGGATGTGTTCATTGACGCCGAAAATCTCCTGCAGCAGCACGATGCCGGGCGCGCCGCCGGCGCTGCTGGCGCGCGGCAGCGCCAGGTAGGCCCCGAAGGCGCCGTCGCCGCCCTGTATCTCGATCCACTTGGAAGTGCCGTCCATGCCCGTTCCTTTGCCGTTGGTGGGGAAAACGGCCATGCTACCGCAGTTCGGGCGGCCGCTGCGCCGCTCAGTGCAGTTCGCGCAGGTAGATCACTGGCGAACGGTACACGCCGTAGGTGAGGCGGCCGGCCGTGCTGGGGAGCCAGGGAATGGCGTTCACGCGCAGGTTCACGCTGCCGTCGCGGCCCAGGCCGGGGGCATTCAGGCGCAGGAAGGAGCGGCCGGTGTCGAACAGCAGCGTGGGCGGAGTGCTGTCCGCGCCGATGGCGTAGCAGGCGCCGCCCGGGTTCAAGCTCCTGGTGCAGGCTTCGTAGGTCAGCATGCCGCTGCCGGCCAGCGCGCCGGTGCTCTGCGTGAAATCCGCCCTGTTATGCAGGAACTGGGTGCCGGTCCAGTACTGGGATTCCACCTCCACGCGCCGCTTGAGCAGCGGCGATCCATAGCTGTGCGCCACCTGCAGGCGCCCGGCCGCCACCGCGAGGCCGGCTTCCACGGCACCCGCGCGCAGCGAGGTCACGGCGTCGCTGTCGGTGGCGCGGAAGAACACATTGACCGGCCGCGAGATCTTGGTCAACTGGTCGGCGGTGCGCAAATCCTTGGTGAAGGCGTACTTGACCCCGCCCTGGCCCGTGCCGGCGGTGAAGGTGAAGTCCGTCGTGACGGTGGGGCCGCCCGGGCCGCCCACGTCCTCCGGGCGGGCTGGCATGCTGGTGGCCGCATTGTCCAGCGGGCGATATTCGGGATTGTCGTTGGCGTTGCCGGTGGCGCCTGCCGCGTTCCAGGCGGTGATGCCAATCGCGCGGGCGTAGCTGCCCGCGTAGTTCCTGGTCAGGGCGGGCGCGCTGCCGCCGCTCATGGCAGCGAGGTTCAGCCCGAAAGGCTGGCCCGCGTAAACGAACCAGCCGCCGCTGCAGGAGATCGGGAAAATCCCGGCTGCCGGGCAGGCCATGAAGGGCGGCGCGCCGGCCCCGGCGAGGGTGACGTCGAAATGGTCCGGAATGAAGCGGCCGACGTTGCCGCTGCTGCCCTTGCCGGCCAGCGCGGCAGCCATGCCCTTGTAGATGCCGGCGTAGTCGCCGCCGGTCAGGGTGGTGGCAGTGATCTGGATGATGCCGACTTCGTTCCAGCTCAGGTTGTTGATCAGGAAGCTGCCCGGCGTGGCGCCGGCAGCGCCGGCGTTGATGGCGATGCCCATCGCCCTCTGGTCGGGCGCGGTGAGCGTGCCGGCATTGCCGGCGGCCGGGGCCGGATCGACCAGCGCGTGCGTCAGTTCGAACTGGCCTGGCTTGCTTTCGCGGCCGAAGTTGGAGGTTGCCACGTCGTTCATGCTGAGTGCGGTTACCCGCACGGCGAACACCTCGCCGGCCTTGGCAAAGACCTCGCCGGCCGCGTTGGAGGCGGGCGTGTGATTGGCCTTGCTGGCCTGGACGATGCTGTATTTGTAGGGCGCGACCAGGATGTCGGTGCTTCTGCCGGTGACGAAGTTGGCGTTGCCGGCAGTGTATTCGGCCGACAGCGCCACCTTGCCCACGTCGTTATAGACCATGGTGCCCCTGGCCACGCCGTTCTGGTCGAACCGCAGCGACAGATTGCCAGCGGCGCCGCCGGATGGGCTGCCGCTGCCGCACGCCAGCGCGGCGGTGGAGGGCGACTCCCCGGCAAGGCTGACGTTGCGGCCGGCGATGTTGGGGTTGGTATTGCTTGACGGGTCCACGTAACCGCAGCGCATGACGATGGTCTTGCTGCTGTTGGCAATCAGCGGTATGCAGCTGGACGGATTGGCCTGGTCCGCCATCATGGCCTTGACAGTGAACTGCGCGCTCTCGCCGGCCTTGTGGTCAACGGCGGAAACATCGAAGCCCGCTTCGCTGAATTTCATGACGCAGGGCGTGCCAGTCCCGCCGCCGATGCACACCGTGCTGTTGGCGCCCGCCGTCGGCGCCGGGCTGGCGCTGTTGGCGACGACGGCAAGTGTGGCGTTGCCTGCCGTGGTCTGGCGCACGTAGCCGGTGCCGCCGGCGCCGGCGACCGAGACGGTCGGTGCCGGCGAGTCCACCGAATTGGGCGCCAGCTTCAGCTGCGCGGTGCCGTTGTACAGCGCGCTGCAGTCGGCATTCGCGCACGCCTTGACGGTGACCGCTTCCGGCTGGCAGGTCAATCCGGCGCCGTCGTGTGTGATCTGGTAGTGGTGGACCGCGTTGTTGGTGGCCGGCGCGGTGCACACGGTCGCATAGCTGGTGTTGCTGTAGCCGCTGTCGTCATCCACGCAGGTGCAGGGATTGCCGCTGGTGTAGTTGCGGCAGGTGACGGCCTGGTACACCCGGCCGTGCCAGTTCAGCTTGAGCGTGTCGACCAGGGCCGTGCCGGTGATGTAGGCTTCCGACGACTGCAGCACCACCGCGCCGGCCACCACGTTGCCGTTGATGCTGCTGGACGAGCCGATGGTGAGCGAGGTGCTGGCAGTGACGTTGCCGTTTACGCGCGACGGCGACGGGTCGAGCGACACGACGGGCGACACCAGGTTGCCGTCCAGCGTGCTGCCCGAGGACAGGTTGAACGATACGCTGGCCGTCACGTCGCCCGTCAGCGACACCGGCGAGCCGGTGGTGACCTTGCCGCCGCTGATGTCGCCGATGATGGTGGCGTGCGAGGCGATGTCGATCTGGCCGGTGGCGGTCAGGTTGCCGGTCACCTTGGTGGTCGAACCGGTGCCGATCTTCATGCTGGCGGCGCTGACGTCGGCCACGATGGTCTGCGGCTGGGCGCCCATGCTGAACTGGCCGCTGCTGATCAGCGAGCCGCCGGTGATGTTCAGGTTGGAAGCCTTGATCCCGGCGATATCCAGGTTGCCCGCCACCCGCAGCTGGGCCGTGCCGCTCATGTTGAGCTGCTGGTTGTAGTCGAAATCGATGGGGCCCGTCAGCACCACCGTGTAGCCGCTGGCGATGGTGACGTCCTGGGTGGACGGGAAGGGCGCGCAGGTGTAGGTGCTGCTGGCGGCGGCGTAGCTGCAGCCGGCCACCACGCCGCCGCCGTACAGCACGGCGGTGTTGGCGCGGGCGGGACCTGCCGGCAGCAGCGCCAGGGCCAGCGCCAGCAGTAACGCCGGTGCTGTGCCCAGCCAGGCCATGCCGCGTGCGAAGGAGGAAGCCATAGTTGCCACGAGTTGCCACGAATGTACACGATGAGCCCATTATATGCTCAGCGGCACCTTCTGATGCCGCCGCGCCAGCGCCATCCATGCTAATCTTGTGGCTTTACCAGCATCCACGACGGGTGAACCCGATTAGCGCTTCTCCCATTTTCCATGCCGCCACCGCCCAGCCGCTGCCCGGCAGGTGGGCGAAGTACCGCCCCATGGCGCTGGCCCTGCTGTGCGGCCTGGGGTGTACGGCGCTGCTGTTCGGCGGCGTGAGCCGGCTGGAGCAGGACAAGGTGTCGCTCGCTTTCATGCAGCGCGCGCACGCGCGGCTGTTCGCCCTGCAGCAGGGCGTCGGCAACGCCATCGCCGGCCTCAGTTCGGTGAACCAGCTGTTTGCCAGCCGGGCGCAGGTGAGCCGCGACGAATTCCATCTGTTCACCCGCCCCATCCTGGAGCGCGCGCCCTACGTGCAGGGCATCAGCCACCTGCGCTTCATCAGCCACGCCGAGCGCCCCGCGCTGGAGGCCGAACTGGGCGCCGTGGTGCCGGGGCTCACGCTGACCGAAATGCGCGACGGCAGGCCGGTGCCGGCCGGGGAGCGCGCCAGCTACCGCGTGATCGAGTTCATCGAACCGCTGGCCGAGAACCGGGCCGCGCTGGGCCTGGACACGGCGTGGCCGGTGGTGGACGGCGGCTCGCGCCAGCAGGCTTACGACAGCGGCCAGCCCGCCGCCAGCAAGCTGGTGCGCCTGGCCCAGGGACCGGAACCGCGCCTGGGCGTGATCGTGTCGATGCCGGTGTTCCGGTTCGGCGCCGCGCCGGCCGACCCGGCTGCGCGCCGCGCCGCCCTGGTGGGCGAGACGGCCATGGTGATGCGCCCGGCCGACATGATAGAAAAGATCTACGCCGCCGCCGGCCTGCGCGGCAACCTGGGGTTAAACCTGAAGGTCTACGCCAGCGACGGCCAGGAGCCCGAGGCGCTGGTGTTCGAGGCGCTGCCGCCGCCACCCGCGCAGGCCACCCTGCCGTCGTGGATGTATCCGGCCCAGCCGGCGCGCCTGGTGCAGCCCTTCGACGTGGCCGGCAAGACCTGGCTGATGGTGGCCAGCCAGCCCGGCGGCGTGCCGGTGAGCGACCACCTGGCCTCCATCTTCACGCTGGCGCTGGGCGCCATCGTGAGCGTGCTGGGAGCAGCCTATGTGCACTCGCTGGCCAGCCGCAACCGCGACGTGCAGCACCGCGTGGACCAGCGCACCGCCGAGCTGAAGGACGTCAACCGCGCCATGCGGCTGCGCGACCGGGCCATCGAATCGAACGTCAACGCCATCATGATCACGGACGGCGCGCCGCGCTATGGCATCGTCTACGTCAATCCCGCGTTCGAGCGCCTGACCGGCTACCCCAGCGCGGAGCTGATCGGCCGCAGCACGCGCATGCTGCACGGCGACGACACGGACCAGCCGGGCGTCAAGGAGCTGACGGCGGCGGTGCGCGAACAGCGCGAAGGCCACGCCGTGCTGCGCCACTACCGCAAGGATGGCGCCATGTTCTGGAATGACGTCTACGTGTCGCCGGTGCGCGACGAGCACGGCGAAGTGACCCATTTCGTCTCCTTCATGCACGACATCACCGCCATCAAGGCTTACGAGACCGAGCTGCACCACCAGTCCACGCACGACGCGCTGACCGGCCTGCCGAACCGGGTGCTGCTGCTGGACCGGCTGCGCCAGACCATCACGCACTCGGAGCGCAAGGGGCATGCGCTGTGGGTGGTGTCGATCGACCTGGACCGCTTCAAGTTCACCAACAGCCGCCTCGGGCACAAGGGCGGCGACCGCCTGCTGCAGGCGGTGGCGGAGCGGCTGCAGCTGGCCCTGCGCCCGGTGGACACGGTGGCGCGCATCGGCGGCGACGAGTTCGCGCTGATGCTGCTGCCCGAGCAGGGCGCGCTCTCGCCGCGCGCCGACCAGGTGCAGCGCGTGCTGGACTGCCTGGCCGCGCCGCTGCTGATCGACGGCCAGGAACTGTTCTTCACCTGCAGCGCCGGCATCGCGGTCTATCCGGACGACAGCGTGGACCCCGGCGCGCTGATGGAGCGGTCCGACATCGCCATGTACCGCGCCAAGGAAATGGGCGGCAACAACTACCAGTTCTACACGCCGGCCATGAACGAGCAGCTGGGCGAGCGCATGCTGATCGAAGGCGCGCTGCGCACCGCGCTGGAGCGGCGCGAGCTGGTACTGCACTACCAGCCGCAGGTGGACACGGCCAGCGGCCGCATCGTCGGTATGGAAGCGCTGGTCCGCTGGCAGCATCCGGAGCTGGGCATGGTGGCGCCGAACCGCTTCATCCCGCTGGCCGAGGAAACCGGCTTGATCCTGCCGGTGGGCGCCTGGGTGCTGCGCACCGCGTGCGAACAGCTGATGGCCTGGCGCGCCGCCGGCCAGCGCGACGGCCTGCGCATGGCCGTCAACGTGTCGGCGCGCCAGATGGCCGAGCCGGACTTCGTGCAGTCGGTGGCCGCGGTGCTGGCCGAAACCGGCCTGCCGCCGGCCTGCCTGGAGCTGGAGCTGACCGAGAGCCAGGTGATGAACGACGTGGAGCACGCCATCGCCGTGATGCACGAGGTGAAGAAGCTGGGCGTGCTGCTGGCCATCGACGATTTCGGCACCGGCTATTCCAGCCTGGCGCACCTGAAGCGCTTCGAGATCGATGTCCTGAAAATCGACCAGACCTTCGTGCGCGACCTGACCGTGGACCCGGACGACGCGGCCATCGTCACCACCATCATTGCGCTGGCGGCCAACCTGAAGCTGGACGTGATTTCCGAGGGCGTGGAAACGCTGGAGCAGATGGCCTTCCTGCGCCAGCACGGCTGCCGCCAGATGCAGGGCTACTACTTCAGCCGCCCGGTGCCGGCCGCCGCGTTCGAGGCGGTGCTGGTCGAGAACGAGGCCCGCCTGGCCGGCCAGCCCTGCTGAGGAAAGCGATGAGCGAGCCGGCCAACCCGAACACTCCGGCCTGGCGCCGCGCCGACCGGCCCGCCGCCGTGCCGTCCGCCTGCGCCACGGCGGAGGATGTGCTGGCAGCCTTGCTGGACAGCGTGGAGGGCGGCGAGCTGCACGTGCGGCCGCTGCGCGCGCTGCTCGACAGCGGCCGTTTCGCGCGCTTCACCGAGATCGGCCTGGCGCTGCGGCGCGCCTTCCGCGATCCGTCCCGGCGCGGTTATTTCATCGCCCGCATGAAGCCCCACCTGCGCTACGTGATCGGCCTGCTGCCGGCCAGCATCCAGCGCCATGGCATGCTGCCGCCGGAACCGGCGCCGCCGGCCCCGGGCACGCTGGAACTGGAGCAGGTGAGCGACGCCGAATTGCGCCAATGGCTGGTCGACGACGGCAGTTTGATCTACGGGGAGTTCCAGCGCTACGAGCTGGAGAATTACTTTGACGCCATCCGCCGCTACGTGGCGCCGGGCGGGGAGATGATGGACCTGGGCAGCGGCCTGGGCAAGGTGGTGATGTCGGCCGCGCTGGCCCTGCCGTTCGCGCGCTGCACCGGTGTGGAGCTGATGGGCTACCGCCACGGCATGGCGGTGGAGCGCCGCGCGCGCCTGCTGGACCGCGCCCAAGGGTTGCTGGCCGCGCTGTCGCCGCAAGGAGTGGACGCGGATGCGCCGCTGGCGCTGCCTTTCGGCCACGCCGCCACGCTGCGGCACCTGCTGGCGCTGGACGCGCGCATCGTGCTGCGCGAGCAAAATATGTTCGAAGCGGACGTCAGCCGCGCCAGCCTGGTGTTCATCTATAGCACCTGCTTCGCGCCGCTGATGGACGCGCTGGCGGCCAAGCTGGCGCGCGAGCTGCCGCAGGGCTGCCTGGTGAGCTGCACCACCTTCCCGCTGGCGCATCCGGCCTTCCGCCTGCTGCACCACTTCCCGTCCAACAGCGTGGCCTGGACCAGCGTGTTCGTGTACCAGCGCATGGGCCCGGCGGACGGGCCGGCGCCGCAGCCGGTCCACCTGTACGCGCCCGACCCGGACGAATGGGAAGCCGGCGTGCGCGCCGAATGGGAAAGGCAGGATGCGGCGCCTGCGTGACGCTGTGGCGGCGTACGGGTCTTGGCCTGCGGCCTAACCCGCCCTACGTCCCCCGGTCGCCACGCCCGCCCGTGGTCCCGTAGGGCGGGTTAGCGAGGCACTCGCGTAACCCGCCGCAGCGCCGCCTAACGCTTCACCTTTGCGAACGCATCGCCCTTCTTGAAGCTGGCCATGGTGGGCGCGTTGGCCACCGCATAGCCGAGGTTCAGCGTGAACTGCGCCTGCTGCACCATGCCGGACAAGTCCCATTCCGGGCGGTACTCGTCCGTCACCTGGTGGTAATCCTTCTTGAACGACACCAGCCTGTCGCTGGAGGCCTGCTGGTCCTTCTCGAACTCGAAATGGCCGTCGCCGGAGAACACGGCCGAGCCGACGTTAAACGCCGGGATGCCCGCCTTGGCGAAATTGAAATGGTCGGCGCGGAAGTAAGCGCCCGACAGGTCCGGAATCAGGGGCGCCAGTTTCAGCCCCATTTTCTTGGCCACCTGGCCGGCCGTCTCGTACAGGCTGCTGCGTTCCGCGCCCGCCACGCCGATGTCCCGGGTGCGGCCGGCGAAATTCATGCTGTCCAGGTTCAGGTCCGCGCTGGTCTTGTCCAGCGGCCAGGCCGGGTTGGCCACGTAGGCAGCGCTGCCCAGCAAGCCCTGCTCCTCAGCCGCCGGCCACAGGAAGACCTGGGTGCGTTTGGCCGGGTGCTTCACCGCCTCCGCCGCCATGGCCAGCAGCGCGGCCGTGCCGGAGGCGTTGTCGATGGCGCCGTTGTAGGTATGGTCGGTCTTGTCGTCGCGCTTGACGCCCTCGTCGACGCCCAGGTGGTCCCAGTGCGCCGAGTACACCACGGCCTGTTCCTTGAGCTTGGGATCGGTGCCCGGCACGATGCCGGCCACGTTGAACTGCTCCACCTGGCGCACCACGCTGCGCAGCTCCACGCGCGCGGTGGCCTTCAGGTCCACCGGCTGGAAGTCGCGCCGCTCTGCGCGGCGGCGCAGCTCGTCCAGGTCGAAGCCGGAGGCGCCCACCAGCTCGCGCGCCGTGTCCTCGTGCAGCCAGCCCTCGATGTTGTTGCCGCCCGCGTTCAGGTGGAAGCGTTCGTGGCTGAAGCCATTGGCCGGCACCGACCACGGATAGGAGGCCGACGGCGTGGTGTGGATCAGCAGTGCGCCGGCGGCGCCGCGCCGAACAGCTTCCTCGAACTTGTACAGCCAGCGGCCGTAGTAGGTGTAGGCCTTGCCGGCGAAGCGGTTCGGCTCCTCTGCGGTGGGCTGCGGGTCGTTGACCATCATGACCAGGATCTTGCCCTTGACGTCGGCGCCCTTGTAGTCGTCCCAGTTTTCCTCTTCCGCCTTGACGCCGTAGCCGACGAACAGCAGCGGCGCTTCGAAGTTCAGGCTGGCCTTGCCGCTGCCGGTGCCGTACACGATGCCCTGGCCGGGGATGGGTGTCAGGCGCGTGCCGCTGCCGGCGTAGAAGGCCACCGAGCTGGCGGGCAGCAGCCTGGTGCCCTGGAAGCGCACCGGCTGGCGGTAAGTGCCGTCTGCCAGCGGCTTGAGGCCCATCAGCGCAGCCTGGGTCTCCAGGTAGCGCACCGCCAGGTCGCCGCCGCGCTGGCCGGTGCCGCGCCCTTCCAGCAGGTCGTCGGCCAGGAAGGACAGGTGGGCGCGCAGCGGCGCTTCGCGCACGATGGCTTGCTGGGCATGGACGGAGTGGGCCGCCAGGGTGAGGCCGGCGGCGATGGCGAAGGGGGTAAGGCGCGAGGTCAGACGCATTGCTGCTCCATGTTCGGATTGATCGGTCAGGGCGGCACCGCCGCGTGTGGCGGGCGGCGCCGGCTGGCTATCTTATAACATGGCGTTGCGGCCTGGCGTAGCTGCGTGGGATAGCTGCGCCGAGGGTCAGTCGGCCGTGGGCTGGCCGTGGAAGGCCTTGTTGGCGATCTTCCAGCCCGCTTCGGTCTTGAGCAGTACGAAGTAATCGGTGAAGGTGGTGGCGCCGTGCACCAGCGTGATGCGGGCGCAGGCTGCGCTGCCCTGCACGTCGATCCAGTCCACGATGCGCTCGCGGTCGGCCTCGTCGGCGGCCGGGGCGCCCTTGAAACGTTCGCAGTACAGGTCCAGCGGCCAGGAGGTGAACACGCCTTCGCGCATCGATTCGATGTGCGCAGTGGGCAGGAAGGCAGCGCGCATGCGGGCCGCGTCGTCGTTGGCGTGGCCTGCAAAATATTCGTTGATCGGGTCCAGCACGGCGGCTTGTTCTTCGCTGAACGGAGGACGGAAGATGGTGTTCATATTCATGGGAGGCTCCTTTGTGGAGGCCCATCATGCCGGGCGCGCGGCGCGCCGAACCGCAGGCTGTGGCTATACCGGGTATGCGCCTGCAGCCATGGAGCGGCCGTGTTAACATGCGCCGATGATACGCACTGCCTTCCTTGCCGCCGCCGTCCTGGCCGCCGCGCTGCCCGCCTGTGCCGGCGCCGCGTGTTCGCGCGCCATCGTGGTGCCGGCGTCCTCGCTGGGCCGGATGATGACGGTGAACGAGGCCAGCGGCGAGGTGGGCGGGGTCTACCCCGAGCTGCTGCGCGAGCGGGGCCGCCGCGCCGGCTGCGAATTCGTCTTTCCCGTGGTGCCGCGCGCCCGCGCCGAGGCCATGCTGCGCCAGGGCGAGGCGGACCTGATGGTGGGCGCGGTGCAGGTGCCCGAACGCGACCAGTGGGGCCGCTATGTGCCCATGATAGGCACGGAATGGATGCTGGTGTCTACCGACGCCGACCCGCCGCGCTCCACCGAGGAGCTGCTGGCGCGCCCCGGCATCCGCCTCAACGTGGTGCGCAGCTATAACTACGGCCCGGCCTACCTGGCGCTGCTGGCGCGGCTGGACAAGCAGGGCAGGCTGGAATACGTGAAGGATCCGCAGACCATCGCGCGCAAGATGGACATCGGCCGCGCCAGCTATGCCTACATGCCCTCCAATACCTTCGCCGGCGCGCTGGAGGAGGCGGGCCTGCGCGACTCGCTGGGCCAGCGCGTGCACTACACGCGGCTGGCCGGCATTCCGCCTTCCACCAGCGGCGTCTACATCTCCCGCAAGACCGCGCCGGACGATGCGGCGCAGCTGGCGGCCATGCTGGAGCACCTGAGCCGGGACGGCGAGCTGCTGGCGCGCACCCGGAAATTCTTCACCCCGGCCGAAATGTCGAGCAGTTTTGCGCTGCCGCGCGGGCGTTAGCCGGTCCCGGATGCCGCCGGCGATATGCCCGTAATTCGCCCGAATTGGCGTGAATTGGCCCTATTCGGCCCGGAGAGAGTAAACTAGCGCTTTTGTTTCGCATTGGGCGATTCGAACATACTTGTGAGTGACGCCATGTCTGGAACACCGAATACCGAAATTACGCTATT
Source organism: Massilia sp. Root418 (assembly GCF_001425265.1). Taxonomy (GTDB): domain Bacteria; phylum Pseudomonadota; class Gammaproteobacteria; order Burkholderiales; family Burkholderiaceae_D; genus Rugamonas. Next base: position 134,569 of record NZ_LMEC01000025.1, on the reverse strand, counting down.
TTCCGACCTTAACCTCAGCCCCGCGCTGATCAAATCGCTGAAAGAGGTCGGCTACGAGTCGCCGTCGCCTATCCAGGCCGCGACCATCCCCTACCTGCTGGACGGCCGCGACGTGCTGGGCCAGGCCCAGACCGGCACCGGCAAGACCGCCGCCTTCGCGCTGCCCATCCTGTCCCAGATCGACACCAAGCTGACCGCGCCGCAGGCGCTGGTGCTGGCGCCGACCCGCGAACTGGCGATCCAGGTGGCCGAGGCCTTCCAGCGCTACGCCGCCTATATCCCCGGCTTCCACGTGCTGCCGATCTACGGCGGCCAGAGCTACGGCCCGCAATTGTCGGCGCTGCGGCGCGGCGTGCACGTGGTGGTGGGCACCCCCGGCCGCGTGATCGACCACCTGGACAAGGGCTCGCTGGACATCTCCAAATTGAAGACCCTGGTGCTGGACGAAGCGGACGAAATGCTGCGCATGGGCTTTATCGACGACGTCGAACGCATCCTGAAAGAGACCCCGGCCACGCGCCAGACCGCGCTATTCTCGGCCACCATGCCGTCGGTGATCAAGCGCATCGCCACCACCTACCTGAACAACCCGGCCGAAGTGACCATGGCCGCCAAGACCGGCACCGCCGAGAACATCCGCCAGCGCTACTGGCTGGTGAGCGGCATGCACAAGCTGGACGCGCTGACCCGCATCCTGGAAGCGGAGCCGTTCGACGGCATGATCATCTTCTCGCGCACCAAGATGGGCACCGAGGAACTGGCCGAGCGCCTGAACGCCAGAGGCTTCTCGGCTGCCGCCATCAACGGCGACATGCAGCAGGCGGCGCGTGAACGCACCATTGCCCAGCTCAAGGATGGCAAGATCGACATTCTGGTGGCCACCGACGTGGCCGCGCGCGGCCTGGACGTGGAGCGCATCAGCCACGTGGTGAACTACGACGTGCCGCACGACCCGGAAAGCTACACCCACCGCATCGGCCGTACCGGCCGCGCCGGCCGCAGCGGCGAAGCCATCCTGTTCATCACCCCGCGCGAGCGCCCGCTGCTCAAGGCCATCGAGCGCGCCACGCGCCAGCCGGTGTCCGTGATGGAGCTGCCGTCGCTGCAGGCGGTAAACGACGTGCGCGTGGCCAAGTTCAAGGACGAGATCACCGCCGTGCTGGCCAAGGGCGGCCTGGAACACTTCCAGGGCCTGATCGAAGACTACGAGCGCGAGCACAATGTGCCGGCGATCGAGGTGGCGGCGGCGCTGGCCAGCATGGCGCGCGGCGGCAAGTCCCTGCTGCTGGACAAGAAGAAGGAAACCGGCTGGCACGACTCGCCGCAGGCGGCAGCGGCCGCCCAGGCCGCGCGCGGCGACCGCCCGGAGCGCGAGCGCTTTGACCGTGGCGACCGCGGCGACCGTGGCGATAGGTTCGAGCGCGCCGAGCGCCCGGACCGCGGCGAGCGCGCCTTCCCGAAAAAGGAACGCGTGGTCCGCGAACCGGAAGCGGGCATGCAGACCTACCGCATCGAGGTGGGCTACCAGCACGGCGTCAAGCCGGGCAATATCGTCGGCGCCATCGCCAACGAAGGGGGGATCGACTCCAAGTTCATCGGCCGCATCGAGATCTACGACGATTATAGTGTGCTCGACATGCCGAGCGACCTGGCGCAGGACACCATCAGCCACCTGCAAGGCGTGAAGATCGCCGGCCAGGTGATCCGCCTGAGCCGCGACGGCGAGCAGGCCCCTGCGGCAGCTGCGTCGGCACCGGCCCCGGCCCGTGCTCCGGCCGCGCCGCGTGCGGCTCCGGCAGAACGCGCAGCCCCGGCCGAACGCGCTCCGGCGCCGAAGAAGGCCGCCAAGGCGGAGCCGGAACTGGCCCCGAAAGCCGACGACAGCGAGCCGGCCTTCGACGATGACGCACCGAAGAAGAAAAAGAAGGACAAGAACAAGGTCAGCCTGCCGATGAGCGCCTTCCGCATCGAGGTGGGCAGCAAGCACGCGGCCACGCCGTCCAACATCGTCGGCGCCATCGCCAACGAGGCGGGCATCGAAGCCAAGTACATCGGCCGCATCGAGATCTTCGACGACCACAGCGTGCTCGAACTGCCGGACGGCATGCCGGACGACGTGTTCCAGCACCTGGGCAAGGTGTGGGTGGGCGGCCAGCAGCTGCGCATCAGCCACGCCGACGCCATGCCGCCGGAATCGGCCAAGCACACGCCGCCGAAAGCGGCGCCGGGCAAGGTGGCGGCTAAAAAAGTGCCGGGCACGGACAAGCCGCTGCGCAAGCCGGGCAAGTTCAACAAGTTCAAGTAATCCGCGAGGAATGCAGTAAACCCAAAGGGCCGCAAGGCCCTTTTTTTCGTCCGCGCGCACGCTGGCGGTGCAGCCCGCTGCTGCGGCGCACCAAAACATCCCGGGAACAGGGCGCGGTTTGCTAGCGCTATCCCCGCCACGCCCCGCAAGCACTGTTTTTTGCCATCTGGCCTGGAATTTGCTTCTACAGCATTATTTTCCTGTCCAGCGAGGGTGACGTGATATCCCGAAATGACCTTCTTGAATACGCGGGGCCGGATCGCAAAACGATCCGCGTGCTGTGGATAGATGCGGCGCAAACCGCCGCTTATGTGTACGACGTGCAGGCGCTCAGCGCCGAGGCGGAGCTGGCGCGCATGGCCGTGCTGCAGGCCGACCTGGCTTCGGGGCGCGCGCGGCTGCTGCCCGACGATCCCTATATGGTGGTGGTGAACCAGGACATGCTGCCGGAGAAGCACCTGAAGCTGCGCGCCCGCGCCTGGGAGATCGTGCGCGAGCTGACCGCCATGGAGCCGGCCATCTATGAGCCGCGCCGGCGCGGCCAGCTGGTGTCGGAGTACACCCAGCGCCACGGCGTGTCGCACCCCACCATCTACCGCTACCTGCGCCGTTACTGGCAGCGCGGCCAGACGCCGAACGCGCTGCTGCCCGACTACGCCAAATCCGGCGGGCGCGGCAAGACGCGCGCGGCCTCCGAAGGCGTCAAGCGCGGGCGCCCGCGCAAGGAAGGCGCGGCGCCTGGCGTGAACGTGGACGCGCAGATGCGGGCGGTGTTCCGCGTTGCCGTGGCGCGCCATCCGGCCACCCATCCGGGCCTGTCGCGCCGCGCCATCTTCGACCAGATGCTGCGCGACTTCTTCTGCCGGCGCAGCATCGCCCCCGGCACCTTGCGCGTGCAGCGCCACGATGCGGTGCAGGAGCTGCCCACTTTCGGCCAGTTCAGCTATTGGCTGGAGCAGGACCACATGATGGAGCCGCAGCGCATGGCGCCGCCGCTGGCGGCCGATAGCGACATCGCGCGCCCTGGCCGTCCCGGCGCGGCCTTCCGCGTGGAAGCGGTGCGGGCGGAGGTGCAGCTGGTGTCGCGCGCGGACCGCAACCAGGCGACCGGCAAGCCCTGGCTGTACGTGGTAACGGACATTTTCAGCGGCGTGGTGGCGGGCGTCTACGTCAGCATGGAGCAACCCAGCTGGCCGCACGCGCTGATGGCGCTGGCCAACAGCGCGGCCGACAAGCGCCGCTACTGCCTGCGCCACGGCCTCGATATCCCGTCCGGCGCGTGGCCCTCGCGCCACCTGCCGGAACTGTTGTTCGCCGACGCGGCGCTGCTGGGCAATGCCGACGACGGCGCCGACAGCACGCTGCTGAACAACTTCAACGTGCGCTGCCTGGTCGCACCGGGTCAGGCACCGTCGGCGTGGAGCGCGGAGCTGGGCAAGCGCTTCACGCTGCGCCCGCTCGATGCCGCTGCCGCTGGCCAGGGCGCAGCCAACGCCACCGCCACAGCCACCGCCACAGCCACGGCCACAGCCACAGCCACAGCCACAGCCGCAGCCACAGCCACAGCCACAGCCACAGCCACGGCCACGGCCACAGCCAGCGACACCGCCGCAGCGGCAGCTGCGTCTGAAGCGGTAGCGGCCGCGGGCGAGGCTGGCGTGGCCGCGCCGCTGCCGTGCGGACGGCTGGACGCCGTGCTCGACCTGGAGCAGTTCACCCGCATCGTCATCAACGGCGTGCTGGCCTACAACCACGCGCGCCAGCCGGACGGCACCACGCCGCAGCAGCTGTGGGACTGGGGCGTGGCACAGCGCGGCACGGCCTTGCGGCAGTACGCCGAGGAGCTGGTCCATTGCAGCCTGCTGCCGGTGCACGACGCGGTTGTCACCGCCGAAGGGATCTGCCTGCACGGCACCTACTACAGCTGCGGGCGGGCGGTGGAAGGGCGCTGGTTCGAGCGCGCCGCACAGCGCGGCCAGTGGCACGTGAAGGTCGCGTGCGACACCTCCAGCCTGGACACCATCTACCTGCTCGACCCGCAGGCGCCGATGCATTTCCACGCCTGCCATATCGCCGAGCGCAGCGTGGCGCACCGGCGCCTGTCGTCGGCCGAGGTGGCGCGCCTGCGCGCCAGCGACTTCCTGGCCCGCCAGCACATTGCGCCGCCGGGCCAGTACGCCAGTTTCGAACGCATCGTGGCCGCGCTGGCAGGCTAGCATTCCCCTTGGCGGGGCATCGCGATGGTGCGCTGCATCAAAATAGCACATTGAAAGTGACAGGCCGTGGCGCTTACCCGCCACGGCCTTTTTCATTGTCGTGGACGGCAGTATGCTGCACTGCAAAATAGAGTTGCGCGCGCGGGAAAAGAGTCCGTTCGCCGCCGCCGCGCCGGACCGCCGGCTGCCGCTCTGGGGCGGCGCCGCCACGCAGCCACATTGTTTTTACGCTTTGCCGATCTTTGTTTTATTTCGCATATGTATATTACATTTATGATTTATTGGCACGGCGATTGCTAAGCAATCAGGGTAGTTTCAACTACCTGGAGGTTGCCGATGATAAGCAGGAGAGATTTCTTGTACCGGGCCGCAGCAGTCGGCGGCACGGGCCTGATGCTGAACACGATGAGTGCCTGGGGCATGGGCATCGAGTCGACGATGTCCGCGCCGCCCGCCCTGAGCGGCAGCGGCAAGGGCAAGAAGGTGGTGATCCTGGGCGCCGGCCTGGCCGGCATGACGGCGGCGTTCGAGCTGGCCAAGCTGGGCTACCAGTGCCAGGTGCTGGAAGCGCGAGCCTTTGCCGGCGGGCGCTGCCAGACCGCGCGCAAGGGCTTCGCGCTCACGGAGCTGGGCGGCGAAGAGCAGCGCTGCCAGTTCGACCAGGGCCAGTACATCAACCACGGTCCGTGGCGCATCCCGTTGCACCACCAGTCCACGCTGCACTACACGCGCTTGTTCGAGGTGCCGCTGGAAGTGATGGTGAACGATAACGACCATTCCATCGTCTACCTGGAAAACGGCGGTCCGCTGTCGCGGCAGCGCCTGCGGCCCGCGCAGATCAAGGCCGACATGCGCGGCCACGTGGCCGAGCTGCTGGCCAAGTCGGTCAAATCCAAGCAGATCGACCAGGCGCTCACCGAGCAGGACCAGCGACTGCTGCTGGACTACCTGGCGCACGAAGGCCAGCTGGACGCGGGCGACCTGCGCTACAAGGGGCGCAGCGGGCGCGGCTACGCGGTCAATCCCGGCGCCGGCATGATGCCCGGCGCGGGCAAGGAGTCCGACCCGCTGGGCTTCAGGGAGCTGCTGGAATCGAAGGTCGGCAATGTGTACAGCGCCGTGCAGGACTTCCCCATGCAGAACACCATGTTCCAGCCGGTGGGCGGCATGGACCAGATTGCGAAGGCGTTTGAAAAACGCGTCGGAAAAAACATCCGTTTCCGCGCCGAGGTGCAGACCATACGCCACGGCGAAAACCATGTGGCGGTGACCTACAAGGACACCGCCAGCGGCAAGGTCGCCACCGTGCAGGCCGACTACTGCCTGTGCACCATCCCGCTGTCCGTGCTGCGCATGATCGACACCGACTTCTCTCCCAAGTTCAAGGCCGCCATCAAGCAGGTGGCCTATGCGCCGGTCGGCAAAATCGGCCTGCAGATGAAGCGCCGCTTCTGGGAAGAGGACGACCAGATCTACGGCGGCCACGTGCTCACCGACATCAAGGGCATCAACACCATTTCGCTGCCCTCGTCCAGCTGGCAAAAGCAGAAGGGCGTGCTGCTGGGCTACTACAACTACCAGACGGCGGCCATCGAGGTAAGCGCCATGACGCCGGCCGAGCGCGCCGAATTCGCCGTGGCGGCGGGCGAAAAGATCTTCCCCGCCTACCGCGAATCGTTCGAGAGCGCCTTTTCGGTGGCCTGGCACCGGGTGCAGTACAACCTGGGCGGCTGGGCCGACTGGAACGACGAGAGCCGCAAGCAGGCCTACCCGGTGCTGCTGGAGGGCGAGGGCCGCGTGCTGCTGGCCGGCGAACACCTGAGCTATCTGACCGGCTGGCAGGCCGGCGCCATCGAGTCGGCCTGGCAGCAGCTGGCCAAGATCCATGAAAGGGCCAGCGCATGAGGCGTTCCACCGCAACGTTGATGGCGGCCGCGTCGGCCGTCGCCGCCCTGGCAGCGGCGCCGCACGCGCGCGCCGACGGCAAGGCGCTGTTCCAGAAGAACTGCGCCGCGTGCCACCAGGCCAGCGGCAAGGGCATACCGGGTGCCTTCCCCGCGCTGGCGGGCAATCCGCTGGTGCAGGGGCCCGCGCCGGAGGTGGCCATGGTGCTGCTGCAGGGGCGCGGCGGCATGCCCGACTTCAGCGCCAGCCTGAGCGACGACGACATCGCCGCCGTGCTCAGTTTCGCGCGCGCGGCCTGGGGCAACAAGGCGCCGCCGTTGAAGGCAGAAGAAGTGGGCGCGCTGCGCAGCCAGCTCGGCGTGCCGCAATACGCGAACGGCCAGATGTCCAACAAACACTGAAAGCAGCCATGAACAAAACTACCGTATCGAACGCCTTCGCCATGCTGGCGCTGCTGTCCTCGGCCGGCCTGGCCCAGGCCCAGTCCCAGGTCCAGCCGCAGGCGCAAGAGATTGTCCGCCACAAGATCCCCGGCTCGGATTTTCCCATCGCCCAGGCGGTGACGCTGCCGCCCAACGCCACCATCCACTTCATCAGCGGGCAGGTGCCGCCGGTGATCGACAAGGCCGCCGCGCCGGACTCGCTGGCGGCCTATGGCGACACCAAGACCCAGACCATGGGCGTGCTGAAAAAGATCGACGAGATCCTTAAGAGCATGAACCTGGCCATGGGCGACGTGGTGAAGATGCAGGTGTTCCTGGTGGGCGACCCGGCCAAGGGCGGCCGCGCCGACGTGAAGGGCTTCATGGAAGCCTACACGCAGTACTTCGGCGGCAGCCAGCCCAACCTGCCCGCGCGCGCCGTGATGCAGGTGGCCGCGCTGAACGTGCCGGGCTGGCTGGTGGAAATCGAAGTGGTCGCCGCAAAAAAATAAGCACCAAACCATATCAACATTGAAGGGGTATCGTTATGCAGAAGGCCAGACTGAAAGCATGCGCAGCAGCCATCATGGTGCTGTACTCGGGACTCTCGTATGCGGCGGAAGAAGCCAGCGGCGCGCAGGCCGACGCGGTGGCCGGCGCCGCCGTCACGCCCTCGTCGGCGGGCGCGGTGATCGTCACCGGCACCCGCGCCAGCGGCCTGAAGGTGGAGAACAGCGCCTCGCCCATCCAGGTGCTGGACAACGCCTCGCTGGCGCGCACCGGCCAGCCCGACCTGATGCAGGCGCTGGCGCAGAACCTGCCGTCTTTCACGGCCCAGGCCTTCGGCGGCGACACCGCCAACCTGACCCTGTCGGCCCGCCTGCGCGGCCTGAGCCCCAACAACACCCTGGTGCTGGTGAACGGCAAGCGCCGCCACGGCACCTCCAACCTGGCGGTGCTGGGCGGGCCGTTCCAGGGCGGGGCGGCGGCCGACCTGAGCTACATCCCGGTGGCCATGATCGACCACATCGAGGTGCTGCAGGACGGCGCGGCGGCCCAGTACGGCACCGACGCCATCGCCGGCGTGATCAACATCATCCTCAAGTCCAACAACAAGGGCGGCACCTTCAACGTGAACGGCGGCGGCTACTCCGACGGCGGCGGCAGGACCGCCGACGGCATGGGCAACGCCGGCTTCACGCCGTTCGACCGGGCCTTCGTGAGCCTGAGCGCGGAATCGAAATACCACGACTTTTCCAACCGCGGCGGCCTCGATCCGCGCGTGGTGGACGCGGCCAACATCAAGAACATGCCCTTGCTGCAGGCGCCGGGCTACCCCAACCTGAACAAGATCAGCGGCGACGCGCAGTACCACCTCACCGTCTTCGGCGTGAACGCCGGCTACGACATCGACGACGATACTTCCCTCTACGCCTTCGGCACCGTGGGCCGCAAGGAGGCGCGCGCCTACGAGAACTACCGCATGCCCAACCGGCTGCCGCAGGTTTATCCGCTCGGTTTCAGCCCCAAGGAAACCATCAAGGACCAGGACTATGCGTTCACCGCCGGCATGAAGGGCAAGCTCGCGGGCGCCTGGAACTGGGAGCTGAGCACCACCTATGGCCGCGACAAGGCGGAAATCGGGGTCGAGGATTCGGCCAACGTGTCGCTGTACCAGGACAAGGGATTCACGCCCACCGTGTTTGCCGCCGGCGCCTTCATCGCCACCCAGTGGACCAACAACCTGGACTTCAGCCGTGAACTGAACCTGGTGGGGACCAGGCCGGCCACCTTCGCGCTCGGCCTGGAGTACCGGGTGGACAAGTACCAGATCCAGGCCGGCGACGAGTTCTCGCGCTACAAGGAGGGCTCGCAGTCCTATCCCGGCTTCTCGCTGACCGACGCCGGCAAGCATGACCGCAACAACAAGGCGGTGTACGCCAACCTGATCGTATTCCCGGTGGACGCGCTGACGGTGGACCTGGCCGCGCGCTACGAGCACTTCAGCGACTTCGGCAACGCCAAGGTGGGCAAGATCACCAGCCGCTACGACTTCTCGCCCGCCTTCGCGCTGCGCGGCACGGTCAGCAACGGCTTCCGCGCGCCCACGCTGGCCGAGCAGTACTATTCGGCCACCAATGTGTCGCCGCGCAGCGCCTTCGTGCAGCTGGCGCCCAATTCGCCGGGCGCCGCGCTGGTGGGCGTGAATGGCCTGAAGCCGGAGAAGTCCACCAACTTCAGCGCCGGCCTGGTGCTCAACCCGTCGAGCAATGTCGCGCTCACGCTGGACGCCTACCAGATCACCATCCGCGACCGCATCGTCGGCAGCGGTTCGCTGTACGGCTCCGGCGGCGCGGACAACTCGCCGGCGGTCACGGCGGCCATCCTCGCCAACGGCAACGTGCTCGATCCGACGGTGGTGCAGACCGGTATCAACATCTTCTCCAACGCCGTCAACACCCGCTCGCGCGGCCTGGAGTTCGTGGCCACCTTGAACAGCAACTACGGCGACTATGGCAGGGTGGACTGGTCGGCGGCCGCCAACTACAACAAGGTCACCGTCATCAAGGTGAACCAGGCGCCGGTGCAGCTGCGGCCGCAAACCCTGCTCGACAAGACCGCCATCTCGGACATCGAGACCGCGTCGCCTAAAATGCGCCTGAACCTGGGCGCCTTGTGGAAGAAGGGCGCGTGGACCGTGAACCTGCGCGAGGCGATCTATGGCAAGTCGTCCGAATGGGGCACGCCGGACGGCGCGGATTACTACAAGACCGAGATCGGCGTGACGGCGGTCACCGACCTGGAAGTGAGCTACCGCATGAGCAACGGCTGGACCCTGTCGGCAGGCGGCAACAACCTGTTCAACAAGTATCCGGACCAGGTGAACGCCCAGCTGCTGGCCGTGTACCGCGCCAACCTGGACAACTCGGCGGTGACGGTCTATCCCTCGTTCTCGCCGTTCGGTATCAATGGCGGCTACTACTACGCGCGCGCCAGCTACAAGTTCTAAGGCGGCATGACAGCCGGGGCAAGGCGCGGTATGCTGCGCCTTGTCCCGTTTTTTATGGATAGCCCATGCTGACCACCTTCCGCAAGACCCTGTGTGCCGCAGCCATTGCCGGCGCAGCCGGCGGCCACGCCGCAGCCACGGCCGCGCCCATGACGCTGCAGGACTACCTGGCGCTGTCCGGCCCCAAGCCGGACCGCCACCTGGCCTACGGCGGCGCGCCGTCGCAGTTCGTGGAGCTGTTCAAGCCGGCCGGGCCGGGACCGTTCCCGGTGGTGATCCTGATCCACGGCGGCTGCTGGACCGTGCATTTCGGCGGCATCGCGCAGATGCACAACATGGCGGGGGACCTGGTGAAGCACGGCATCGCGGTGTGGAACGTGGAGTACCGCAGGGTGGACGAGGAGGGAGGCGGCTACCCAGGCATGTACCAGGACGTGGCCACGGCGGTGGACCGGCTCAGGCAGGAGGCGGACGCGCACGGGCTGGATTTGACGCGCGTGGTGGCGGTGGGCCATTCGGCCGGCGGGCATCTGGCGCAGTGGGCCGCGTCGCGCCACCGGCTGCCGCAGTCCAGCCCCGTGTGGCGCGCGGCGCCGCTGGCCATACCGCAGGTGATCAGCCTGGGCGGGCTGGCGGATTTGCGCAACGAGGAGCAGCTGATCAAGACCAGCTGCGAGCGCGACATGGTGCAGCTCACCGGCCTGCCCAGCGCGGCGCGGCCGGACGTGTTTGCGGACACGTCGCCGGCCGAGCTGCTGCCGGCCGGGGTGCGCACGGTGCTCGTCACGGGGGAGCTTGATACGGTGTCGCCGGTGCGCGTGGCGCAGGATTACGCGCGCCGCGCCAGGGCGGCGGGCGACGCGGCCGAGGTGGTGGTGCTGCCCAATGCCAGCCATTATGATGAGGTGGCCGCCACCTCGCCGGCGTGGGTATTGGTGCTGGGCGAGATCCGCAAGGCGCTCGGGCTGCGGTGAGGTGCGCCTGGCGGGTTACGCGGCCTTGCCGCTAACCCGCCCTACGGAAAATACGAGGGCGACGGCTCTGCCGTAGGGCGGGTTAGCGCGCAGCGCGTAACCCGCCAACGCGCCGCCAACGCGCCGCCAATGCGCCGCCAACGCGCCGCCAATGCGCCGCCAATGCGCCGCCCATGCACTCAATATTCGTTATATTTCCGCATATCCCCGCGCACCTGCTCGGCCGGGTATTTGGCGCGGTTGAGCTCCATTTTTTCCAGCACCGCGCTGCGCAGGTCCACGCCGGTCTTGTCGGCCAGCTGGATCAGGTACAGCATCACGTCGGCCAGTTCATGGCGGATGCCTTCGCGCTTGCGCGCGTCGAGCTCGTGGTCGGCGCCGGTCGGCAGCCACTGGAAGTGCTCGGCCAGTTCGGCCGCTTCCACCGTGAGTGCCATGGCCAGGTTTTTGGGCGTGTGGAACTGGCCCCAGTCGCGCTCTGCCGCGAAGGCGCGCGCCAGGTCGCGCAGTTCCAGCAGGCTGTCTTGCGGTGCGGCCGGCTGCGCCATCATTGCACCGCCTTGCGCATGAAGACGCTGAGCGGGTCGTCGCGGTAGTCGCCGTACGGGCCGCAGCGCTGGTAGCCCAGCCGTTCGTACAGCGCGATCGCCTCCGGCTGCGACGGGCCGGTCTCCAGGGTGTACAGCGCCGCGCCGCGCTGCGCGGCGGCCTGTTCCAGCAGCGTGAGCATGCGCCGCGCCAGGCCCTGGCCGCGCGCTTCCGGCCGCACGTACATTCGCTTGACCTCGGCGAACGCCGGCGTCACCACCATGGCGCCGCAGCCTAGCGCCGCGCCATCCGCGCCGCGCGCCACCGCGAACAGCACATTGGGCTGCTTCAGCGAGGCCAGGTCCAGCGCGTACACGCTTTCCGGCGGATAGAGGGTCAGCTGGTAGGCGTCCAGGTCGGCGATGAGGGCGATGATTTCGGGCTGGTCCGGCGTTTCAAAGTCGATGTGCATGGTCGAAATTCGGGGGCGTGATGGGAGAGGGGACGGGTGTGGCTGCCATTGTAGCGCAAGGGCGTGCACGTGGCGCAGGGGCATGCAGGGACGCTATGTGCGGCGGGCGGGGGCGAGAAAAATACTATCTCGGCGCCGCGAAAGCTCGCTATATTGAATCTTAGCGGGACGCGAATGCGCGTCCCTGCGGCGCACGCTGTGCCGGTACCAATGCCGGGCCGCCGCGCTGAGGGTGTTGTAGCAAGCCGCGGGCGAGTCCGCCGTCCGCGGTGTCTCCCTTTTCCGCCGGCTCCCGCGGGGCGCCGGCGGGCCTCTTTCGCCCGCAATTCTTGGTATTATGTCCGACTGCGCCGGCCACAAGCTGGCCTTTTTTATAACGATGTCGGAGATAACCGCATGAAATTACGTCTGCTGGTATTGGCGGCCGCGCTTGCCGCGTCCGGTGCTCAGCACGCACAAGCCGCCCCGCGCGGCTTTACCGTGGAAGACCTGGTGAAAATGGAACGCGTCGGCAGCCCGCTGCTGTCGCCGGACGCGTCCAAGGTGGTGTACACGGTGCGTTCCACGAATATGGACAAGAACCGCGGCAACACCCAGCTGTGGATGCTGGACCTGCGCGCGGCCAAACCGGCGCCGGTGCGCCTGACCCAGGCCGACGCCAGCAGCACCGATCCCGAATGGTCACCGTCCGGCGACGCGGTCTACTTCCTGTCCGCGCGCAGCGGCAGCAACCAGGTGTGGCGCCTGCCGCTGGCCGGCGGCGAGGCGGCGCGCGTGACCGACCTGCCGGTGGACGTGGAAAACTTCCGCCTCTCGCCGCAGGGCGACCGCCTGGCCATGAGCCTGGCCGTGTTCCGCGACTGCGCCGACCTGGCCTGCAGCAAGGCGCGCCTGGAAGCGCAAGCAAAGAACAAGGCCACCGGCAAGGTCTACGACCGCCTGTTCGTGCGCCACTGGGACACCTGGAACGACGGCCGCAACAACGTGCTGTACACCGCGCCCATCGACGCCAGCGGCAAGGTCAGCGCCGCGCCGGTGAGCCTGAGCGGCACCATCGACGGCGACGTGCCGTCCAAGCCTTTCGGCGACCATGACGAGTACCAGTTCAGCCCGGACGGCAAGACTCTGGTGTTCTCGGCCCGCGTGGCCGGCAAGACCGAAGCCTGGTCCACCAATTTCGACCTGTTCAGCGTGCCGGCCACCGGCGGCGCGCCGCGCAACCTGACCGTCGACAATCCTGCCTGGGACACCCGCGCGCAGTTCTCGCCGGACGGTAAGACCCTGGCCTACACCGCCATGAAGCGCCCCACCTTCGAGGCGGACCGCTTCCACCTGGTGCTGATGGACGTCGCCACCGGCAAGCAGCGCGCGCTCACCGACGCGTGGGACCGCTCGGTGGCCGACTACCGCTGGGCACCGGACGGGAAGACCCTGCTGGCCACGGCCGACGACGTGGGCCAGCACCGCCTGTTCAGCATCGACGCGGCCAGCGGCAAGGCCAGCGCCGTCTCCGGCCCCGGTTACGTGTCGGCCTTCAGCGTGGCGCGCGACACGGTGGTGATGGCGCAAGCCTCGCTGGCGTCGGGCGCGCAGCTGTACAAGTTCAAGCTCGGCGCCGCCGGTGCCGGCCCTGCCAAAGCCGACAAGCTGACCAGTGTGAACGAGGCCGCGCTGGCCGACGTGCGCTTCGGCGAGTATGAGCAGTTCTCCTTCAAGGGCGCCAACGGCGACACCGTGTACGGCCACGTGATGAAGCCGTGGAACGCGCAGCCGGGCCAGAAGTACCCGATCGCCTTCCTGGTGCACGGCGGCCCGCAAGGCAGCTTCGGCAACTCGTGGAGCTACCGCTGGAACCCGCAGGTGTACGCCGGCGCCGGCTACGCCACGGTCTTCATCGACTTCCACGGCTCCACCGGCTACGGCCAGGCGTTCACGGATTCGATCAGCGGCGACTGGGGCGGCAAGCCGCTGGAAGACCTGAAGAAGGGCATGGACGCGGCGGTGGCCAAGTTCCCGTGGCTGGACCGCGAGCGCAGCTGCGCGCTGGGCGCCTCGTACGGCGGCTACATGATGAACTGGATCGAGGGTAACTGGGCCGACGGCTTCAAGTGCATCGTCAACCACGACGGCGTGTTCGACATCCGCGGCATGGCGTATTCGACCGAGGAGATCTGGTTCACCGAGTGGGAATACGGCGGCCCGTACTACAAGGCGGTTGAGTCGCACGAGAAGTTCAACCCGGTGCACCACGTGGCCAAGTGGAAGACCCCGATGCTGGTGGTGCAGGGCGACCTGGACTTCCGCATCCCGACCGCCCAGGCGCTGGGCACCTTCACCGCGCTGCAGCGCCAGGGCATCGACAGCAAGCTGCTGGTGTTCCCCGACGAGAACCACTGGGTGCTCAAGCCCGCCAACTCGGTGCAGTGGCACCATACGGTGCTGGACTGGCTGAAAACCTACACAAAAAAGTAAGCACCGCAATTGTTTTTCTGAAGCCGGCCCGCTGCGTCTCTTCGCGGCGGGCTTTTTTTATTTCCGTGAGTATTGGTTAGTTTTCGGTAGGCAATGATCGGCTAAGCTGGGTTTCCAAAACAATATAATGAAACGGGAATAACATGATGATCAAATTGGCTACGCTGGCAGCCCTGCTGGCACTGACGGGCTGCGCGTCGATCTCGGGCGAAAAAATGCAGCCGCTGTCGGTAATCACAGTGCACGACAACAAGGAAGTGGCTGGTATCGGCTGCACGTTGACTAACGATGCAGGTAGCTGGTTTCTGACTAGCCCGGCTAGCGTCACGGTGCACAAGAGCACTGGCGATCTTGCCATCGACTGCAAGAAAGACCGTTACGCGGGCAATGCAAACGTCGTGTCGAAGTCGAACGGCGCGGTGTGGGGCAACATCTTGGTGGGCGGCGGCATTGGTTATATTATCGACCGCAATACTGGCGCCGGCTTTGATTATCCGGCCAGCGTGACCATCGTGATGCGCCAGATCGAAAACGTGATCGGCGCGCCTTCAGCAGCGCCTGCATCGCCGGCCGTCAGCGCCATCCCTGCTGTGGCTGACGTTGCCGCCAAGGCCAACTAGGCGCCGTCCTCAATACCACTCCAGATTGGCAACGGCGTTGTTGCGCTTGTTGCCGTCCTTGTGGCGCACGCGGGTGCGGCCGGACGGGTTGGGGAGGTGGGCTTCGGCCACCAGGTCGTGAACGAAGAACTGGCCGGTGCGGCTGCCGTTGCTGAGCGTGACGCGCAAGCCGTCCGGCATGGCCAGCGCGCGCAGGCACTTCACCTGCGGGCCGCGCGTGCGCAGCACGCGGCCGTCGCGCGAGACCACGTAGAAATCGCTGCCCTTGACCGGCTTGGTGCCGGCGGCGCGAAACGAGTAGGCAAGGGCGGCAGCCAGCAGGCATACCGCAACGACAATCAATTCCATAGTGTTCAGGAAGGTGCGAAGAACGCTAATGATAGCGGACCGCGCCCACACCGCCCCGTTTTTAGCGCACAGCGCCCGCCATCAGTCGTCAAGCGCGCCATTTTCGAGCCGGCGCTGCTTGGGAATGCGCCGCTCCAATTGGTGGGTGGACGTGTGATGGATGCGTTGCATTAGCGTGAGCGTTGCCGGGGCCTGCCATCATCAGGGTGAACTGGCGCGATGGCAGGAACAGGCATTTCCATTGATATCCGCGCATCGCGGCCGCCGCTTCGCGCTGGGCGGCGATCCAGTGTTTGACCGCGTGGCTCAGCGCCTCGGGGGCGCTCAGGGTGCTGTTCGATGTCCGCAGATAAGTCGTCAGTTCGAGGTATGCAGCTGGCGGTACCCCTGCCGCCTGCGTCTGTATAACCATGCTCATTCCCCTTTCTTATTGTGTCTCGTTTTGTCTCGTTCTGTCTGTTGGACAGCGCGAGACAGAATGAGTTCAAAAGAGACAAAATGAGATGGCGGAACAAGACAGCTTATACAGAGGGAGCTGCGGCGGCATGCCGCCACCGCCCCCTCCAAATTATGCGGCCAGCCGCGCCAGCAGGGCGTCCAGCGGGGCGGGGCGGGCGTACAGGTAGCCCTGCATGCCGTGGCAGTCGCTGTTGATGAGGAAGTCCGCCTGCGCCTGCGTTTCCACGCCTTCGGCCACCACCTTCAGGCCCAGGTGGTGCGCCATCGCCAGGATGGTCTGCACGATGGCTGTCACCGAGGCGTCGGCCGGGGTGTCCTGGATGAAGCTGCGGTCGATCTTCAGCTCATACAGCGGCATCTTCTTCAAATAGGCCAGGCTGGAGTAGCCGGTGCCGAAATCGTCGATCGAGAAGCGGATGCCCAGGGCGGCCAGCTGGCGCATGCGCAGCACCGTGTCCTCCAGTTTTTCGACCAGCAAGCCCTCGGTCACTTCGAAGATCAGCAGCTCGGCCGGCGCGCCCGTTTCGGCCAGCAGCGCGCGCACCTGTTCCACGAACTGCGGCTGGCGGAACTGGCTCGGGCTCACGTTCACCGACAGCGGCAGCGCATGGCCGGCCGCCTGCAGCCGCAGCACCGCGTCGCAGGCCTGGCGCATGGCCCAGGCGCCCAGCGCCAGGATCTGGCCCGATTCCTCGGCCAGCGGAATGAACTGCGCCGGCGACACCCAGCTGCCGTCCGCGCGCTGCCACCGCATCAGCAGCTCGGCGCCGATGATGGCGCCGTCGCTGTCCACCTGCGCCTGGTAATGCATGGCCAGCTCGCGGTTCTCGATCGCCTGCGCCAGATCGCGCTCCAGGTTCAGGCGCTGCTCCACCTCGGCCTGCATGGCCGCCTCGAAGAAGGCGATGCCGTTGCGGCCGTCCGCCTTGGCGCGGTACATGGCGATGTCCGCTTCACGCAGCAAGTCCTGCGCGCTCTGCTCGCCGGCCGCGCCTGCTGCGCCCTTGGGCAGCAGGGTCACGCCGATGCTGGCCGAGCTGCTGTAGGCCTGGCCGTCGATCACGAAATCCTCCGCGATGGTGGCGCGGATCTTCTCGGCCACCACCAGCGCCGCGTGCGCCGCCGTGGCATGCACCCCGCTCAGGTGCGCCAGCAGCACCACGAATTCGTCGCCGCCGATGCGCGCCACCGTGTCGGCCTTGCGCATCAGCTGCGCCAGGCGCGCGGCCGCGTTCTTCAGCAGCGCGTCGCCGGTGGCGTGGCCGCGCGCGTCATTGATGTATTTGAAGTTGTCCAGGTCGATGAACATCACCGCGCTGTACTGGCTGTTGCGCTCGGAGCTGGCCAGCAGCTTGTCGATGCGGTCCATCAGCAGGCGCCGGTTCGGCAGGCCGGTCAGCACGTCGAAGTAAGCCAGGCGGTGGATGTCGTCCTCGGATTTCTTGCGCTCGGTGATGTCGCGCTCCACCGCCACCCAGTGCGTGTTGTTGCCGCCTTCATCCGAGATCGGCACCAGCTCGCGCTCCACCCAGTACGGCTCGCCGTAGCGGGTGTAGTTCAGCAGCTCGGCGCGCACCGCCTCGCTGCGCGCCATGGCCTGGTTGATGCGGTCCAGCGTGCCGGTGGCGGTGTCCGGCCCCTGCAGCAGGCGCAGGCTGCCGCCCAGCATGGCGTCGCGGTTGTAGCCGCTGCGCCGCTCGAAGGCGCGGTTGACGAAGATGATGCGCTGCTCGGTGCCCGCCACTTCGGCGATGCTGACCATGTCGTTCAGGCGCGCCACGGCGGCGGCGGTCAGGCGCAGCTCGGCGTTCAGCGCGGTCAGCTCCTGCTGCCCCTGTTCCAGCGAGGCGGCGGTGGCGCGCAGCTCGCCGATGGAGGTTTCCAGCCGCTGCAGCAGCACGCCGCAGGACAGGGTCAGCACCGCCGTGATGAACAGGTAGTTGGAGGTGATCACGCTCCATTTCAGGAAGGAGGCCAGCTCCAGGCCCTGCAGGTCGGGGATGGTGTTGGTGTAGAAGCCGATCACCAGCAGCGCCAGCGTGTCGATGGCCAGCGCCCACAGGCCGGCGCGCAGCCCGAGCAGCAGCGCGGCCAGTACCGGCACGGCCATCAGGTAGATCTGGCTGACCGGGCCCACCTTGACCAGCAGGCCCACGCCGAAGATGAAGGTGACCGCCAGGAAGTTCAGCACCCGCGCGCCGTAGGAGATGCCGGGCAGGCGCAGGATGCCGAGTATCCACACCAGCGCCACCACGTCCAGCACCACCACCGACCACAGGTTTTCCGAAATGCTGAGCAGGATGCTGGGCACGGCCGTAACCACGCCCAGGCCCAGGACGAACTGCAGGATGCGCTTGAAGATCTGGCCGCGCCAGTGCGCGACGTCGTTTAGCGCTGCCAATCGCAGCCCTCCTTCGTGGCGAGTAACATGGATTTTTCTTGGTGTTGTTGCTTACCAGACATGTTACCTGCAAACCCGCATGCTGTCAC
This sequence comes from Massilia sp. Root418, assembly GCF_001425265.1. GTDB lineage: Bacteria > Pseudomonadota > Gammaproteobacteria > Burkholderiales > Burkholderiaceae_D > Rugamonas. Next base: position 116,348 of record NZ_LMEC01000025.1, on the reverse strand, counting down.
GGTTTGGAGGGGCGGGGCGGTGCGCCTTACTGCGGTTTGTAGACGCCGCAGCCGACGATCAGGTCGTCGACCTTTTCAATATACATGGACTTGGGCTCGATCTTCTTGGTCAGCGGATCGAGGAATTTGTAGTCCTGCCAGCCCTTGCCCTTGGTCTTGATGATCTCGATGCGCTCGCGCATGTAGTACTTGCCGTCGCCGTCGCGGATGTCGATCAGGTCCTTGCCTATCATGCGCGGGTTCTGGCCGTGCGCCAGGTTTTTCCCGTTCAGGTCATACACCACCACGTACAGGTCGCGGTCGGTGAACTGGCCGTGCGCATCGTTGATCTCGGCGAAGGCCTTGTCCTTGCCGTTGGCCTTGATGAATGCGATGGCTTTCTTGGCCATGGCCATGGCTTCTTCCGGCGTGCCGCGTTCGGCGGCGCGCGCCGGCAGCCCGGCCAGCAGGAGGGAAGTACCAAGAGTTAGTAGCATCAGCCTGCGTTTCATGGAGCGCCTCCGGCGGTTGTGGATGTGGCTCCATCTTAGCCCAAAAAAAAAGGTGGCATTCGCAATAATTGGTGAGTATCTTTTGCGATGTAACAGGCAAAATTGCTGATTCGGCAAAAGCCGAAAACGCTCTCCGATTGAAAGGCTCTCGAAAGGCTCCCCTATGCGCATGCGCCACCTTCCCGTCCTGCTGGCTGCCGCCATGCTCACCCTGTCCGCGCGCGCTGCCGGCGCCGACCGCTGGGACGTGCCGGTCCACGTCAAGCAGCTCGACAACGGCCTGACCGTCATCGTCACTGAAGACCACAGCTCGCCCACCGTGGGCGTGAGCGTGGTGTACCGGGTGGGCATGCGCCTGGAGCCGAAGAACCGCACCGGCTTTGCCCACCTGTTCGAGCACCTGATGTTCCAGGGCACGCCGAACGCACCCAAGGGCGTGTTCGACAAGACCATCACCGGCGGCGGCGGGCGCAACAACGGTTCCACCCGCGCCGACTTCACCAACTACATCGAGACCGCGCCGGCCTCCGCGCTGGACGCCATCCTGTGGCTGGAAGCGGACCGCATGAAGACCCTGGACTTCAACGAGAAAACGCTGAAGAACCAGCAGGACGTGGTGAAGGAGGAGATCCGCGTGAACGTGAAGAACCAGCCGTACGGCGGCTTCATGTGGATCGACATCGGCCAGCACGCGTTCCAGAAATGGGAAAACAACCACGACGGCTACGGCAGCTTCCAGGATCTGGAAGGCGCCAGCCTGGACGACGTGCGCGCCTTCCACCGCGACTACTACGGCCCCAACAACGCGGTGCTGGCCATTGCCGGCGACGTGACGCCGCAGCAGGGCTACGCGCTGGCGCAGAAGTATTTCGGCGCCATCCCCAAGCGGCCCACGCCGGCCTTCGGCGACTTCAGCGAAGGCTTGAACACGGCTGAAAAGCGCGTCGAGCAGAGCGACGCGCTGGCGCAGGTGCCGGCGCTGGCGGCGGCGTGGAAGATGCCGCAGCGCGGCAGCAAGGACCAGGCGCCGATGGCCGTGCTGGGCGAACTGCTGGCCGGCGGCGACGCCTCGCGCCTGTACCAGGGCCTGGTCAAGGGCCGCGAGCTGGCGCTCAACCTGTCGCCGCTGTACGGCCTGACCGGCCCATGGGAATACGACGGCCCCACCTTGTTTACGGTGTTCGCCATGTACAAGCCCACCAGCAGCGCCGACGCAGTGCTGGCGGCCATGGACGAGGAGATTGCCAGGGTGGCCAGGGACGGCGTGGACGCGGCCACCCTGCAGCGCGTGAAAACGGCCATGCTGGCGGACTGGTACAACAAGCTGGAAAGCTATATCAACCGCGCCGACACCCTGGCCAAGCTGCAAACGCTGTGGGGCGACGCCAGGGTGGTCAACAAGATCCCCGGCTGGATCGAGGGCGTCAAGCCGGAAGACATCCAGCGCGTGGCGGCCACCTACCTGACCCGGGCCAACCGCACCGTGATCGACCGCAAGCCGGCGCCGAAGGAAGCCCCGGCCGCCCCGGCCTCCACCCCGGCCCCGGCCCCCGCCACGAAATAAGGAGCGCACCATGAAAAAACTGATACTGGCCGTGGCCATCTCCACGCTGTGCGCGCCGCTGCTGCACGCCCAGACCGCCGCTGCCGCCAAGGACGACGCGGCGCCGGCAGCGCCGGCCGTGTCGCCGGTGCCGCCCTACGGCGCCGACAAGCCGCTGCCGGTGCCGAAGATCGCCAGGAAGACCCTGGCCAACGGCCTGGAAGTATGGGTGGTGCCGCGCCAGGGCCTGCCGCGCGTGGACTTCGTGCTGGCCGTGCGCGGCGCCGGCTACGCGGCCGACGACGCCCAGCATCCGGCCATGGCCAGCCTGCTGGCCAACCTGCTCAACGAAGGCACCGCCAAGCGCAGCTCGCGCGCCATCGCCGAAGCGGCGCAGGGCATGGGCGGCAGCGTGGGCGCCTCCACCGCCAACGACGGCATCACCGTGTCCGGCAACGCGCTGGCGTCGAACGCCGCCGCCATGGCCGCGCTGCTGGCCGAGGTGGCGCGCACACCGGCCTTCCCCGAAGAGGAAGTCACGCTGGCCAAGACCAACGCCCTGCAGGCGCTCAAGGCGGCCGAAGCGCGCCCGGCCTTCCGCGCCGAGCGCGCCATCTCGCGCGCCGTCTACGGCGACCATCCGTATGGCCGCACCACCGCCACCGCCGAATCGATCAGCTCCACCGACGCCGCGCTGCTGCGCGCCGAACACGCCAGGCGCTTCCGCCCCGAGCGCAGCCTGCTGGTGATCACCGGCCGCATCAAGGAGGCGGACGCCATGAAGCTGGCCGCATCGGCCTTCGGCGACTGGCGCGCCAGCGGCCCGGCGCTGCCGGAAACACCGCCGGCCGCCGCCGCCATGCCGCCGCAGCGCCTGCTGCTGGAGCGTCCCGGCAGCGTGCAAGCCACCTTGCGCCTGGGCCGTCCGGGCGCCGCCGCCAGCGTGGAAGACCACGTGCCGCTGCGCCTGGCCAGCACCATCCTGGGCGGGGGCTTCAGCAGCCGCGTCAACCTCAACCTGCGCGAAGAAAAGGGCTACACCTACGGCGCCTCGGCCGGCGCCCGCATGAGCCGCAACGGCGGCGCCATCATCGGCGGCGCGGACGTGCGCAACGAAGTCGCCGGCGCCGCGCTGGGCGAATATTTCAAGGAATACCGCAAGCTGGGCACGGAGCTGGTGAGCGACGATGAAATGCGCATGAACAAGCGCTACGTGGCCGGCTCCTACCTGCTTACCAACCAGCTGCAGGGCGCGGTGGCCGCCACGCTGGCGGCCAACTGGCTGGCCGGCCTGCCGCCCGAATTCCTCGGCAGCTTCGTACCGAAGATCCAGAAAGTGAGCGCCGAGCAGGTGCGCGACATGGGCAGGAAATACTTCACCCCGGAGACGCAGTCCGTGGTGGTGGTGGGCGACAGGAAGGCCATCGAAGAACAGCTCAAGCAATTCGGCGAGTTCACCGTCACCGACCGCTAGCAGGTGCAGGCGCCGCTCAGGCCAGGGTGCGGCGGAAGTCCAGGTAGTCCTGCGCGGTGCGCCTGGGCGCTTCCACCATCGGCAAGTGGCCCACGCCCGCCATCATCACCGTGCGGCTGCGCGGGAACAGGCGGGCCAGGGCGGCGGCGCCGGACGGGTGCAATATCCTGTCCTGCTCGCCCCACGCCACCAGCGCCGGGATGGCGGCGTACTGCGGCTGCGGCTGCAGCAGCGGCGCAGCAGCCACCTGGCGCATGATGGCCGTGTGCAGCGCGAAGTCGGCGGCGGCGCGCCGGCCCAGCGCGGTGAGCACGGAATAGGGCAGGAAGGGGCGCTCTGCGGTGCAGGTGTCCATAAGGGCGCCGTAGTCCTGCTCTTGCCGCACCAGCAGCGGCATGTCGCCGCTGGCCTCGTAGCGCTGCAGCACTTCGGAGCTGTGCGCGGCCTCGGTGCCGGCCGCGTCCAGCAGCCACAGGCTGGCCACCCGTTCCGGCCAGGCGGCGGCAAACTGCGCGGCAATGAAGCCGCCCATGGAATTGCCGCCCAGGTGGACCTTGCCGGGCGCCACCTGGTCCAGCAGCGCGCGCAGGCGCTCGGCCTGTTGCGCGATGCTGTAGCCGGCCTGCGGGTCGCGCCCGGCCTCGCCGAAGCCGGGCAGGTCCGGGCACAGCACGCGGTAGTGCGGCGTGAGCCAGCGCGCCATGCGGGTGAAGTTGTCCTTGTCGCCGGCGAAGCCGTGCAGCAGCACCAGGGTCTCGCCCTTGCCGCCCTCCAGGTAGGGCATGGCGAAGCCGGGCACGCTGGCCTGGCGCAGGCGCAGGCCGGCGCGCAGCCGCTCCAGCGCCAGGCCGGCGCGCGCAGCCGGCAGCGGCGCCAGGCGGTCGAACAAGACCAGCGCCATCAGCAGCGCGGCGCCCAGCGACAGCAGGGCGCTGATGAAATAAACCAGTTGTTGCGTATCCATGACAGGCTTTTCCTTTTAAACGAATCACACTACAGGAGCATCCATGAACACCACCGTGAACACCCCCAATCCCTACTCGGCGCCCGGCGCCGCCCTGTCCGGCGCGGCCGCCGGCCAGGACAGCTACCAGCCGCGCCTGTGGGCCTGGCGCGGGCGCATCGGCCGGCTGCGCTACCTGGCCTACCTGTTCATCATCTCCCTCATCAACATGCTGCCGGTGACCATCGTGATGGGCGTGCTGGGCGCGGCCGGCGTGCTGGCCAACAACCCGGAAGCGATAGTCGGCATCAGCACCCTGCTGTACCTGCCGCTGCTGGTGTTCAGCTTTGTGCTGGCCAAGCGCCGCTTCAACGACGCCAACCGCTCCGGCTGGTTTTCGCTGCTGCTGTGGGTGCCGCTGGTGAACTTTGTCGTCTCGCTGTACCTGATCTTCGCGCGCGGCGACGAGGGCAGCAACGACTTCGGCCCGCCGCCGGCGCCCAACAGCACCGCAATCAAGGTGCTGGGCCTGGTGCTGCCGGTGCTGGTGATCGTGCTCGGCATCCTGGCCGCCGTCGCCATCCCGGCCTACCAGGATTATACGCAGCGGGCGCGCGCCGCATCGAGCCAGGGCCTGTAAGGCCTACAGCTGGCCGCTTTCCTTGATGTCCAGGTAGCGGCCCAGCAGCGCCGCGCTGAGCTGGCCGGGCGCCACGTCCACCAGCGCGTTGGCGCGCAGGCCCAGGCGCCGGATCGCTTCGCGCCGCTGCTGCAGGTACAGCATGGCGGCCGGCTGGCGCAGCGCGTCCTGGAAGCCGGCCACCGGCGCGGCGGCGGCGCGGTCCAGCGCCTGCTCGCGCAGGCTGGCGCACAGCACCATGTGGCGCGTGCCGAGCAGCTCGCAGGCGCTGCGCATGGCCTGGTCGTCCTCGTCGCGCAGGTTGGTGATCAACACCACGAAAGCGCGCTTGGACAGCTTGTTCATCAGCGCGCCCGCCGCCAGGGTGTAATCGGGCGCGCTTTCATCGGGCTGCACGTCGTACACGCCGGCCAGCAGGCGGTCGAAGCCGGCGCGGCCCTTGGCCGGCGCCAGCCAGCGCCCGTCGGTGCCGCCGGCCGCGCCGCCGAAGGTCATCAAGCCCACCGCGTCGCCCTGTTTCTGCGCCACGAAGCCCAGCGTGAGCACCGCCTGCAGCGCGTGGTCGAAGTGGCTGCCCGCTTCGCCCGCGTCCTGCCCGCCCCCGCTCTGCGCGCCCCCGTCCCGCGCGCTGGCGCCTTGTTCGCTGGCCAGCATGCGCCGGCCGCAGTCCAGCAGGAACACCACCTGCTGGTCGCGTTCCTCCTGGTATTCGCGGGCGATGGGCTTGCGCTGGCGCGCAGTGGCCTTCCAGTCGATCGCGCGCAGGCTGTCGCCCTGGCGGTACTCGCGCAGCTGGCGGAAGTCCGTGCCCTCGCCGCGCCGCCGCTTGCGGACGGCGCCGGCCGCCGGCGCGCGGCGGTCGGTAGCCTGCAGGGTCTGGCCCAGCAGGCGCGAATAATCGGGGAACACCTTGACCGCCTGCTGCGGCCCGAGGCGGCGGGTGCGCTGCCACAAGCCCCAGGGCGTGGCCACGCGCACGTGCGGCTGGCCGAACTGCGCGTTGCCGCGCCGGTCCGGCTTGACCCGGTAGGCCAGCGACACGAACGCGCCGCCGTCCACGGTGCAGGCGTGCGGCATGCCCTCCATGGCCCAGGCGGCGGGGTAGTCGTCGAACAGTTCCAGGTGCAGCGGGCGCGTGCCCAGGTTGTGCACCGTCAGCGTCACGCCGTGCCACAGCGCCACCGGCAGCACGCCGGGCAGCTGGCGTTCCAGCCGCAGCGGCGGCGCGCGCAGCGCCTGCCAGGCGTCGGCCAGTGCGGCGGCCAGCAGCGCGGCGCCGGCCAGCCACCACGCGGCGGCCAGCGCCTGAGCCGGGGCCGACCCCAGGCCGGCTTGCGCCGCGCCCACGCTGGCGGCCGCGCCCGCGCCGGCCCAGGCCAGCACCAGCAACAGCAGGCGGCGCGAAGGCGTCATGCGCGCGGCGCGGCGATCTGCTGCACCAGCGCCGCCAGCAGCTGGTCGCTGTTCAGGCCATCGAGTTCGCTTTCCGGCGAAATCGCGATGCGGTGGCGCAGCACCGGCAGGCTGGCCTGCTTGATGTCGTCCGGCGTCACGTAGTCGCGGCCCGCCAGCAGGGCCATGGCGCGCGCGATGCGCACCAGCGCGATGCTGCCGCGCGGCCCGGCGCCGATGGCAATGCCGGGCCAGTCGCGCGTGGCGCGCACCAGGCGCACCGCGTAGCTGGCCACGCTGTCGTCGACCCGGATGCGCGCCACCAGCTGCTGCAGCGCCAGCACGGTTTCCGGCTTGACCAGGGTGGCCACGGCGGCCACGTCCAGCCCGTCGCCCACGCGGTTGCGCGTCACCGCCTGCAGCATGGCCTGCTCCTCGCCCTCGCTCGGGTAGGCGATGCGCACCTTGATCAGGAAGCGGTCCAGCTGCGCTTCCGGCAGCGGATACGTGCCCTCGTTCTCCAGCGGATTCTGGGTGGCCAGCACCATGAACGGCGGCGCCAGCAGGTGCGCCTCGCCTTCGATGGTCACCTGGCTTTCCTGCATCGCCTCCAGCAGCGCGGACTGGGTCTTGGCCGGCGCGCGGTTGATCTCGTCGGCCAGCAGCAGGTTGGCGAACACCGGGCCCTTGCGCACGCTGAAGGTCTGGTTCTTCAGGTCGAACACGGCGTGGCCCATCACGTCGGCCGGCATCAGGTCGGGCGTGAACTGGATACGCGAGAACTCGCCGGCGAAGGTCTTGGCCAGCGCGCGCACCAGCAGCGTCTTGCCCAGGCCGGGCACGCCCTCCACCAGCACGTGGCCGCCGGCCAGCATGCAGGCCAGCACCTGCTCGATCACCTCTTCCTGGCCCACCACCGCACGGCGGATTTCCTCGCCCATGCGGCGGACGATGTCGAGCGCCTGCTGCAGGCGCTCGGGGCCGATGCCGCTGGCTGTGCTGTCGTCGTTCGGGGCTGGCTGATTACTGTCGTTCATAATGGGTTCTCACTTGTTGGAGTAGCTGGATCTGGCGCGTGAAGGCGGCCGGGTGGGGCGCGGCCGGCCCGGCCAGCGCGCTGCGCATCTCGGCCGGCTGGGCGTTGCACAGGCGCGCCAGGCGCGCCGCCTTGTCATCCTCTGCAAGCGGCTGCAGTTCCGGCGCGCGGCGCCGCAGCAGGGCGAGGGTCTCCTGGCGCGCGGCGGCCAGCAGCACCTCGCGCCCGCCCTTGGCGCGCCACAGCCAGTTGCCGCTCGCCTCCACGTGCTCCAGCAGCGAGCGGCGCTCGCCGGAGGGCTCGGGCAGCAGGGGACCGAAACGGCGCGCCGCGCGCCACAGCAGCAGCGCAAGCAGCAGGGCCAGCGCGGTCAGCGGCATCCACGCGGCGCGCCACAGCAAGGCGTACCAGGGCGAGGCGTCGGCGTGCAGCACCACCATGACGTTGCGGCCCTGCTGGTTCAGGCGAGTAAGGCCCAGCAGCAGTTCGGCGTGGTCGAAGCGCGGCAGGCGCTGGTTGTTGAAGTAATTGTCGGACACCATGGCGATGTGGCCGCGGCCCTCGGCGTACACGCGCACGGACATGCCGTCGAAGTCGCTCCAGGCGGGCTGGCGGCCTTCGCGTATGGTCTGCAGCACTTCGGTGCCGGTGTCCAGCGCGAGCGGATAGGCGGCGCCGGGCAGGGGGACGCAGGTGAGCTGGCGCGGCTCTTTCGGCTTGTCCACCGCGCCCGATGGTTTTCCGGGGGCGCGTTGCCGCGCCTGCTCCTGCGCCGGCTCCGGATGCTGGTCCTCTTCCTGGTCCTCGTCCTCGTCGTCCTGGCCGTCCTCGTCGTCCTCCGGCGGCAGCGCCGCGATGGCGCCGTTGACCGTGTCGCAGCTGGCGCGCAGCTTGTTGCGGTAGCTCAGGGCAACGCCGAAACGCGCGCCCAGCGGGTCCGGTTCCGTCAGCGGCGCCAGGCGCTTGCGCGCGCCGGGGCGGTCCGGCTTGCCGTCGTCGCCGTAGTGCAGCGCCACCCACTTGGGCTGCATCACGACGGTGTTGCCGCGCCGGACCCAGTCCAGCAGCTGGGCCGCCTGTACCGGGTCGACCTGGCCGCTGTTATCGGCCAGGATCAGCGTACCGCCGGGCAGTTTGCCCAGGCCGGCGCCGCTCAGGCTCTTTTCCACGCTGACGGTGTAGCCGTGCTGCTTGAGCAGCGTGCCGGCGGCCAGCATGGGGTTGTCGATGGCCAGCGGCGAGATATAAGTGACCGCGTTCGGCGAGCGCTCCATGACGGCGTACCAGAGCGCCACGCAGCCCGCCAGCGCCGCCAGGCAGCCCAGCGCGACCAGCGCGCGTATGCCGGCCCTGCGGCCCGGGCGGCGCGGCATGGCTTGCCCTGCGGCGCTCACCGGCCGTGCTCCCGCGGCGTCGTGGCTTCCGCGGCGTGCGCCTTGCCGTGGGCCTCGGTGTGCACATTAGCTGGCGCACTAGCCAGCGCACCAACGGCCGCACCAGCGGGCGTGCCTGCATGCGCGCCTGCATGTGCGCCGGTGGCCGCGTCGAATTGCGCCCGCCACGCGTCGCAGGCCGCGTACAGCGCGGCGCTGTCGGGCCAGCGCGCGCCATAGGCGCCGTTCAGCCACAGCGTGGTGGCGGTGGCGGCGATGCCGTAGCGCGCCGGCGCCAGGCCGGCTTGCTGCGCCATGCGCAGGCACTCGCCCTCTGTGGCGCCCTGGGCCAGCTGCAGCCCGTCCTGCTGCACCAGGCGCGACAGGGTGGCGCGGTACAGCAAGGCCAGCGCGCCGCGCCGTTCTCCCTGCTCCCACAGGCTGCGCACGGCGTCCGCCACGTCGGCCGGCAGGCTTTCGGCGCGGATGTCCAGGCCCGCGATCTCGGTTGCCGCCATCACGGCCGGCGCCGGCAACAGCCAGGCGAACTTGCCCCGGTAGCGGTACAGCAGCCACGCCAGCAGGACCACGCCGCCGGCGATCAGCAGCACCTTGATGGCCAGTGCCAGCAGGCTCAGGTCCGGCATCTTGAGCGGCTTTTCGGGTTCGGGCGCATCGAAATCCTTGAGGTGCCAGCTATCCTCGCACTTGTAGCCGCGCAGGTCGTCGCTGTCGTACAGGCGCTTGATTTCCTGCTGCAGCGCGGCCTGCTCCGCGCTGCGCGCGGGGGCATGCTTGCCGATCGGGTTCTGCAAGTGCGGGGGGCGCGCGCAGCGGATGCGGTCCGGGCCCGGCGCGGGCGGCGGCGCGGCCGCCTGCAGCGGCTCGGCGCGGCCCGGGGCGGCCGGCAGGGCCACGGCCAGCGCCGCCGCCAATGCCAGCATGGCCAGCCAGCCAAGCAGCAGCGGGCTGGCATGGCCGGCCTGCGGCTGCGGCTGGTGCCGCGCGGCCGGCGCCTGGATCTGGCGCAGCGTGATCTCGATGTCCCATGCCTCCAGCGTGGCACGCCGGTTCAGGTACAGGGTGAAACAGCAGGCCGTGTAAACCGGCCCCACGATGCCGGCCGCCACCGCGTAAGCCGCCATGGCCACCAGGTCGAGCCAGGTGCCGCTGGCGCCTTTGCTGAAAATGGCGAAGGGATTGACGGCGGGGCCATCGCTGAGGAACAGGCCCACCAGGGCCATCAGGCCGAAGTTCAGCACCGCCTCGAAGTGCGCGCAGGCCAGGCCGAAGCGGTAGGCTGCCGCGCCGGTGCCGTTGCGGCCGATGGCGTGCCGCCGTTCGCTGGCGGTGGCGCCGCGCGCCTGCTCCAGCTGCCAGATCGGCTGGTACAGCCCGCGCCCCGGCATGAACAGCCGCCACCAGGTCATCAGCCGGAACCAGCCGCCGCCCAGCTGGCGCGGCCAGGCCCGCAGCGCCTGGCGCCACGTCACGTCCTCGCCGAACACCTGGCGCGACAGCACGTACAGCGGGCCGCGCTCCAGCAAGGGCCGCAGCCACCACGGCAGGAACATCCACAAGGCGGCCCACGACGGCGCCGCCCAGATCAGGAGCAGCGCCAGCCCGCACAAGGGCAGCCACAGCGCCAGCCAGGTTTTGTACACCGGCCCGGCGTGCGCGCGCAGCAGCGCGAAGCCCAGGTCCAGGGCCTGCGGCGCCGGGCGCGGGCGCAGCGCGATCTGCAGCTTGTCAATCCGCACGCAGGGCTCCCCCGCTGTGCGTGCCCCGGCCGCGGCCGGCCAGCGCGAAAAAGGCGATCACCGCCGTCCAGCACACGCCGCCCACCGCGTACTTCACCTGCGGCGGCACCGCGGTGCTGGCGGACCAGAACGCTTCCACGAAGGCGGCCAGCAGCGTCAGCACGGCGGCGCCCACGATCACGGGGAACATGGCGCGGCTGGTGGCGTGCAGCGCGTGGCGCCGGCTCAGGCGGCCCGGCGCGATCAGCGCCAGCCCGAGGCGCATGCCGGACAGGCCGGCCAGCACCAGGCCGGTGATCTCGAAACTGGAATGCGTCACCACGAAGGACCAGAAATTGGTGCGCGTGAGCGGGTCCATGCTCAGCCAGCTGGCGATCACGCCCATGTGCATGCCGTTGAAGGCCAGGCTGAGCAGCGACGGCAGGCCGCCGAAGATGCCGCCGGCGAAGGTGCGGAAGCAGATCGACACATTGTTCCAGATGTAGTGGCCAAACATCTGCAGGTCGCCTTCCTGGCCGCGCCCCAGGCCGATGCGGCCGGGCCGGTACATCTGGCGGTATTTTTCCAGCTGCGCCGGATCGATGAAGCTGTGCGCCCAGTGCGGCTGCTGCCACACCAGCAGGCCCAGTGCCAGCGCCACGCCGAACACCGCCAGCGCCGCCACCAGCAGCAAACGCCATTCGGCGCGCACGCGGCAGGGGAAGTCCACCAGCAGCCACTGCAGCAGCGCGCGCGGGCGCTCGGCCGCGCTGCCGTACAGGCGCAGGTGGCAGGCCGCCGCCTGCGCGTGCAGGTAGTCGGTCAGCGCCGGCGAATAGCCGCGCTGGCCGGCCAGCGCCAGGCACTGGCACAGGCGCCGGTACAGCGCGGGCAGGGCGGCCGGATCGTCCGAGCGGTTGTGCAGGATGGCGTCGACCGCCTCCCACAGCGGCGCGTGCCGCTGTTCGAACTGGGTCTGCTTCATGGCGCCGGCCTCATTGCTTGAGCCCCGCCGCGTAGGCGCGCAGGCGTTCCAGCGAGGCTGCGCCGATGGTGCCGGTGAGCGGCTCGGCGATGCTGCCCAGCTCTTCGAGCCGCGCCGGCGGCAGGCCCTGTTCGCGGTCGAACAGGTCGGCCAGCGCGCGCTGCTGGGCGGACGTGAGCGGGAAGGGCAGCGGCAGCGGCGCGGCCTCGCGCACGGTGGGGCGGGCCGGCGGCCGGTCGCGGTACACCACCAGGGTGCCGGCCACGATGTCGCCCAGGCGGCGGAACTGGCGGTCGTACAGCATGCAGGCCAGGCCGGTGGCATAGGCCAGCGGCAGGAAGTCCGCCACCAGCAGCAGGTTGCGCAGCGCCGATTCGCGCCAGCCCACGGGCAGGCCGTTGTCGCGCCGCACCTGCAGGCCGAGCGCGCGCTTGCCGATGGTCTGGCCCTGGAAATAGACTTCGCAGATGACGGGATAGCCCCAGTAGCTGAGGAAGGCCAGCACCGCCAGCACGCCCTGCGCCATGCGCGGCCCGCTCAGCAGCCAGCCGGCCAGACCCATGAAGCTGAGCCACAGGGTGGCGTCCAGCGCCCAGGCCCAGGCGCGCGGCGCCGGGCCGGCCGGGGTGAGCAGCAGGCGGGTGCCTTCCGGCGTGGTCAGCGAGAGGCGGCCGTCGATCAAGGCCGTGGCGGTGGGGTGGTCATGGAGCCATATTGTATCCAAGAACGGCCGGCGCTGTTGCAAAAAAAGTAAACCGGTCAGCTTGCTAAGCAGGATGCGTCGCGGCGTGGCGCGGCGCGGAACCGGCCTAGGGCTCGGGTACGCCGGCTTCGGCGGCCAGCCTGCGATAGTCGGCCGACGCGCGCGCCGCCGCGATGGCTTCCCAGATGGCGTGCGCGCGCTGCGGGTTGCGGCGGTAGGCCGCGCGGTTGAAGGCCAGGTGCAGCGGCAGCACCCAGTACGGCGGCCCCGTCTGGACCACCTTGCCCTGGAAGCGCGGGTCGCTGACGGCCAGGCGGCTGGCCTCGGCCCCTTGCAGCAGGGCGACGTCGAACATCCCGGTTTGCAGCAGGCGCAGCGCGTCCTCGGCCGATTTCACCAGTTCGCGCGGGCGGTAGCCGCGCTCGCGCAGCACGCTGCTGATCAGGTAGCCCGACTGCACCGCCACTTCCTGGTTGGGCGCGACCAGGGTATGTCCGTCCCAGCTGCCGCGCCCTCCCGCGCGCAGGAACACGTTGACGCTGTCCGAATACAGCGCGCGCGCCGGATCGGCGCTGCCGTCGGGCCGCAGCGGGTAGGCCGCAAAGCTGCGCCGCGATTTCGCGTCGGCGGCGGCCACCACCGCGTCCACTGTGCCCAGGCGCAGCTCTTCGATGCAGCGGCGCCAGGGCTTGGGGGCGTAGACGAAGCGCTCGCCCAGCTGTTTTTCCACCCGCCGCAGCAGCTCGAAATTCAGGCCGCTGGCGTCCGGCGAACTCCAGGGGCGCTGCTCCACGTCCTCGTAGCACATGACCAGCGGCGCGGATGGGCCCGGTGGGCCCGGCTGCGGCGTGGCAGCCCCGGGCTCGCCGCCGTGCGCCGCGCCGGCCGCCAGCAACGCAGCCAGCAACGCAGCTGGCAACGGAGCTGGCAACGCACCTGGCAACGCCGGCAGCGCAGCCGGCGCGAACGCCGCAAGGGCGGCGCGGACGCGCGCGGAGCGGGAAGCAGCCTGGCGCGGCATGTCTCAGTCGTCCTTGTAGCTGGCGTAGATACGCTGCAGCTCGCCCTGCTCGGCCAGCGTCTGCAGCGCGTGCCTGAGCTGCGCGGCAGTGGCCGGCGCCAGCGTGCGCGACACCGCGAAGTACAGCGGCTCCTCCTTGAACACAGCCGGCAGCAGCTTGACCATGCCGGTCAGGTGCTCGTCCGCGATGGTGCGCCGCAGCGCGCCTTCGGCGTGGTAAAAAAAGCGCCCGCGCCGGTTCATCAGCTTGCGCAGGTTGACTTCCGGGTCGCTGCTGCTGGCGTCCAGGCGCAGTCCGGGCTCGCCCGCCAGCTGGCTGGCGTAGGCGCTGCCCCTGGATACGATGATCACGCTGTCCGGCCCCAGCTTGCGGATGTCGTCCAGGGTCTTTACGGCCACCTTGTCGTCCGCGCGCACGGCGATCTTGTGGCGCACCGTGTACACCGGCACGTCGATGTAGCCGAATTTCGCTTCGCGCGCGCCGGTGCGGATCAGCGCGCAGAACACGTCCAGCTGTCCTTCCGCCAGCGCCGATTCGATGCGCGGCAGCGACATGGGCTGGGTCCAGCCGGTGAAGCGCAAGCCCGGCGCCACCTGCTCGACAGCCTTGATCACCTCCACGCAGATGCCCTTGCGCCTGGCGCCCACCTCGTACTTGAGGGTGTTGTTGTCCTGCGCCGCCGTGCGCAGCAGCAGCGGGGCGGCCGTGGCCGGGGACAGCGCGCCGCAGCCAAGCACCGCGGCGAGCGCCGTGGCGGGAACCTTGGCGATCACCTTGGCGAGAACCCTGACGAAAGCGGCGCAGAAAGCGGCTGCAGATATGCGTGGCGGCGGCATGGCGGTCCGTTCAGGCGGCAGCCACGCCGCTGTGCTCATCCATCCAGCGCAGCAGTTCGCGGCCCAGCACGCGCAGGCGCGCCGTGTCCACCTGGCGCCGCTTGTATGCTTCGTGGCTGGCCGGTCCGCTCAGGCTGCGGTCATGGCTGGCCTTGTCCATCAGCTGGATCTCATACTCAAAGAAAAAGCCCACGTCGTAGTCCGGTTCGGCCGACTCGGCCGCCGCGGCGTCCTGCGCGGCAAACAGGGGCAGGCTGCTGCCGCCGGCGTCGTTGGCGTGCAAGTGGATCATTTTGCGCACCGTCACCTGGATGCTGCTGAAGCCTTCGCCGCTGTGCGGGTTGTCGCTGCGGGTCTGCTGGGCCGACAGCGCCAGCAGCTCCTCGTCCATGCGCCGCAGCAGCCCGGCCGGATAGTGCTCGCTGCGCTCCAGCATGGGCCGGTACTTGCAGAACACCTCCTTGGCCGCCTCCATGTCCAGCAGGGTGTTGCGGGTGCGCTGCGAATCGACGTTGGTCACCGACAGCAGGTGCGCGCGCTGCAGCGTCTGCAAGGCCAGCAGGCACTCGAAACGGGTATTGAAAATCATGCGCACGCCCAGGTGGTCGTACACGTCGGCCGCCAGGTAGGCCGCTTTCTGCAGCAGCTTGAGCAGGATGCTGGCGCGGCCCTTGTTGTTCTTGCGGTCGAACTGCAGCAGCGGCAAACAGGTGTCGCCGTGCGTCAGGAAGTACTGGCCGTCGTCGCAGCGTATCACCTCGTCCAGCGAGGCGAACACCTGCTCGCGGATGGTGTTGAAGTGGCGCAGCTTCAGATTGTTGTCGATGTAAAAGATGCCGTGCATGACCTTGAGCACCGCGCACGACCACATGCGCAGCGCATCGGCCTGCAGGCCGCGCCGCGACGCATACACCAGCAGCTGCAGCGGGTCGTCCGGCGCGCGCACCTCGGCCGGGATCAACGCTGCCTGCCCCGGCGCCAGGAAGGTGCTGGCGATAAAGGCCACCGCTTCCCGGTGTGCGCGGGCGATCACGGCGGGGGCGGCCGGCTGGGCCAGGTCGAAGCCGTACTCCAGCACGAACTGGCGCGCGTCGTGCAGGTTGCGCAAGGCCAGCGCGCCCAGGTCGATGGCGGACACGCCGCTGGCAATGGCGTTGAGGTAGCCCCAGTTCAGCGAGAACTTGTGCGCGCACTTGAGTGAAGCATGCAGTTCGGTCATGTCCTTATGCCATCAGCGCTATCCGATAAGCAAGTATCCCCCTGCCGCTGGCGGCGGTCAATCGGACGCGGCCCCGCGTTGCAAATTGACCGCTGCGCGGCGTCGCTGTTGCTGCGTTGCAGCACCCGCCAAACGGGCGGCGCACTGGCCGGCAGCGCGCTATATTTATCCCATGAGCTCCAATCTGACAGGCACAAGCGATCCGAGCCAGCCCGGACTGGCGCCGGCCACGCGCGCGCTCATGGCCCGCCGCGACGCGGTGGTCAACGCGTGGATGGATACCATGCGCAAGTCCGTGCCCAAGGCCGGCCCGCTGCACCTGGCCATCCTCGGCAACACCTTGCCCGCCATTGTCGATACCGTGGCCCTGCTGCTGACGGAAGGGGAGCGCGACCACGCCATCAGCGACCTGACCACGCTGGCAAACGAGCACGGCGGTGAGCGGGCGCGCCTGACGCCGTACGACATCACCACCCTGATTCACGAGCTGCAGCTGTTCAAGCGGGTGCTGTTTGCCGAGATGGAACAAAGCGGCGCGCCGCTGGACCTGGCGCAGCGCGCGCTGGTGGCCAACTGCCTCGACAACATGATGCGCGACAGCGCCAACGCCTTTGCTGCGGTGCAGGCCGCGCTGCGCGAGCAGTTCATTGCCGCCATCACGCACGACCTGCGCACGCCGCTGTCGAACGCGCGCATGGCTGCCGAGCTGATCGAGCGCATGGCCGGCGATCCCGACGTGCGCCAGCTGGCCCAGACCATTTTGCGCAGTGCCGCCAGGATAGACACCATGACCTGCGAACTGCTCGACAGGATCGTGTTCGGCGGCGCCGGCAAGCTGGCCCTGCGCATCGCCGAGTTCGACCTGGCCGAGCTGGCGCGCGAGGTGGCCACCGCCATCGAGACCGCCTCGCGCGTGGAGCTGGACCTGCCGCCGCAGCCCGTCGCCGGGCACTGGTGCCGCGAGACGCTGCGGCGCGCTGTGGAAAACCTGGTCGGCAACGCCGTCAAGTACGGCCGTCCCGGCGCTCCGGTCAAGCTGAGCGTGAGCAGCGACTTCGAGCGCGCCAGGATTGCGGTGCACAACGACGGCGACCCGATCCCGCCCGAGGAATGCGAGAGCATCTTCCAGCTCTACCGGCGCGCCGCGCGCGGCAAGTACGGCGTGCAGGGCTGGGGCGTGGGCCTGCCGTTCGCGCGCAAGGCCGCCGAGGCCCACGGCGGCAGCATCATTGTTGCAAGCAACCCACAGGACGGCACCACCTTCGTCATCGACATTCCGCTCGACGCCCGCCCCTATCACGGCGCAGCCACCGCCGCTTGAGCATTCCGGGATTTCCTCAATCAACAAAGTGAGTATTTGTGGCCGGCGCACGCCGGACGAAATGAATCCGCATATGATCCAAATCGCGTTGGGACGCGCGCTTCATTTCCGAACAAATAAATCACAAGGAAATTCAATGACTAGCCGGAACCGCAGCACCAGTACTCGCAGCACCCGTACCTCTCCCGCATCAAAGCCCACCCTGATCGCCCTGGCCGTGTTCGCGCTGGCCGCCTCGCTGCAAGCGCAAGCCCAGGAAGCCAAGGCCGACGACAACGTGGTGGTGGTCACCGGCTTCCGCGCCAGCCTGAACAGCGCGCTGAACACCAAGAAGAACAGCGACGGCATCGTCGACGTGATCAAGGCCGAGGACATCGCCAAGTTCCCGGACGCCAACCTGGCCGAATCGCTGCAGCGCGTCCCGGGCGTTTCGCTCACGCGCGGCGATGGCGGCGAGGGCAAGCAGATCACCGTGCGCGGCCTGAACGCGGGCTTTACGCGGGTGCGCATCAACGGCATCGAGGGCGTCACCGCCACCGGCGCGTCCGACATCAACGGCAGCACCAACCGCGGGCGCGGCTTCGACTTCAGCGTGTTCGCCTCGGAACTGTTCAACAGCCTGGAAGTGCGCAAGACCTCCGAAGCCGGCGTGGAAGAAGGCTCGCTGGGCGCCACGGTGGACCTGCGCACCGCGCGCCCGTTCGATTTCAAGGGCCGGACCTTCAGCCTGGGCGGGCAGGAATCGTGGAACGGCCTGTCGCGCAAGGCCGAGCCGCGCGTGACTGCGCTGTATTCGGACCGCTGGGACACGCCGATCGGCAAGATCGGCGCGCTGGCCTCGGTGGCCTATTCCAAGCGCACCATCCAGGAGGAGGGCTACGAGGCGGTTGAACTGCTGAGCGCCAGCCAGGACGGCGGCTTCTGCTCGCCGCTCGGCTACACGCCGCAAAACCCGGTCAATACGCCGGCCAAGGGCATCACCGCCACCAGCTGCGGCTTCGGCGTGCCGCGCACCTCCAGCCTGGCCGCCTACAACGACGTGATGGGCCGCACCGACAACTACGGCGGCACCGTGGCCAGTCCGGCCGCCGGTTCGGGCGCCTTCGCGCCGCGCATCCCGCGCTACCGCCGCTCGCTCACCAACTACGAGCGCACCGGCCTCACCGCGTCCGCGCAGTGGCGCCCGGACACCAAGACCGAGCTGAACCTGGACTTCATGGGCGGCAAGTTCGTCAACGACCGCTACGACAACTACATTTCCGCCATCTCCTTCGGCCGCACGCTGGGCCAGTCCAACGGCAAGCCGCAATCGTCCATCGTGGACGCCCACTTCGACAGCAACGGCAGCTGGGACTACGGCAAGTTCAACGCGGTGGACATCCGCACCGAAGGCCTGCTGGACAAGTACACCACGCTGTTCCGCCAGCAGGTGCTGTCCGGCAGCCGCGAGATCACCGACCGCTTCAAGGTGGACTTCCTGGCCGGCGTGTCGAACTCCGACCTGGACGAACCGATGCGCGCCACCGTGCAGTTCGACAATCCGAACGTGAACGGCTTCGCCTTCGATTTCCGCAACAACCGCAACGTGCCCACCCTGAACTTCGGCATGGACGTGGCCAATCCCAACCTGTTCACCTTCGCGCCGCAGGAGGCCGACGGCACCTTCCACGGCCAGTTCGTGGGCCGCTACCTGCACACCAAGAACAAGCTGCGCACCAACGCCATCAACGCCAGCTTCGAGGTGAACGACAACATCACCTTGCGCGGCGGCGTCTCAAACCGCAAGAACACCTGGACCAACGTGGAGATTGGCTCCGGCGGCAATGGCCTGGCGCTGCCCGCCGGCACCACCATGGCCAGCATCACGCGCCAGATCGACGGCTTCGGCCGCGGCCTGGGCGGCAGCGGCGTGCCCACCTCGTGGGCCGCGGTGGACCTGGACAAGTTCCGCGCCGTGTACGACATCGAATGCCACTGCTCGAAAGTACCGGGCTCGGAATACAACCTGCTGGGCCAGGTGAACCGCGGCGTGGAAGAGGGCATCAATGCGCTGTACGGCATGGTGGACTTCAAGTACGACGTGGGCCCGGTCGGCCTGCGCGGCAACGTGGGCGTGCGCGGCGCAGAAACCAAGGCCACCTCGTTCGCGCTGATCAACGCCAATGGCGCGCTGACGCCGGCCACGGTGGAGCACAAGTACCGCGACGTGCTGCCGGCGCTGAACGTGACTGCCTCGCTGCCGCAGGACGTGATGCTGCGCTTCTCGGCCGGCAAGACGCTGTCGCGCCCCGAGTACACCGACCTGGCGCCGACCGCCACCCTGACCACGCAAAGCCAGTCGGTCTCGATCGGCAATCCGAACCTGGACCCGATCCGCGCGCGCACCTACGACCTGCAGGCCGAGTGGTACTACGCCAAGAACGCCTTGCTGTCGGTGGGTTATTTCCGCAAGGAGATCAACACCTTCATCCAGGGCGTGTCCGAGCGCGCGCCGTTCTCCTCGCTGGGCCTGCCGGATTCGGTGCTGATCGGCGGCGGTTGCAGCATCACCGGCGGCACGCCGGCCTGCCCGACGCTGCCGGACACGGTGGTCACGGTGGCGCGCAAGGTCAACACGCCGGGCGGGCCGCTGAACGGCTTCGAGGTGAACCTGCAGGCGCCGTTCAGCTTCCTGCCCGGGGTGTGGAGCAACTTCGGCCTGCTGGCCAACTACACCCACGTCGATTCCAAGATCACTTACGTGACGCGGGTGGACAATCCGAACACGCCGGCCAACGAGCTGCTCAGCAAGACCGCCAACTTCACCGGCCTGTCGCCGAACGCGCACAACATCACGCTGTTCTACGAAGATCCGAAGTTCAGCGCGCGGGTCTCGGCGGCGCACCGCTCGTCCTACCTGCTGAATGTGCTGGGCGACGTGGCCGGGCACGACTTCACCGTGGTGGACGGCTCCACCAGTGTCGACTTCAGCCTGTCCTACAACATCACGCCGAAACTGCGCGTGAGCCTGGAAGGCCAGAACCTGACAGACACCCCGCTGCGCTACGGCCGTGACCTGCAGCGCAACGACACGCTGCTGTACGTGCACTCCGGCCGCACTTTCGTGCTGGGCCTGACGTACAAGTACTGAGCAAGCCGGCCGCGCCGGCCGCGTTCCGGCCATCGGCCGGCCGCATTACCTGGTGGTCGGCGTGCGGGTGTCGGACGGGTTCTGGGATGACCGGTCGGTCGGGCGGGTAGTTGGCGTCATCGGCGCGACATCCGAAGGGCGGTCGCCGCTGCCGGCGGTGCCCGTGGTGCCGCTGGTGCCCGACGTACCGGTAGTGCCGCTGCCAGTGGTGCCGGTGCTACCGCTGCTGCCCGACGTACCGGAGGTGCCGCTGCCGGCGGTGCCCGTGGTACCGCTGGTGCCACTGCTGCCGGACGTGCCGCTACCGGTGCCGCCGGCGGTCCCACTGGTCCCGCTGCTGCCGGAACTGTTCTGGTCCATGCTTCTGCTGGTGTCGCCAGTGTCGCTGGTATTGTTGCGCTTACTGGATTTTTTCTGCTTGGACTTGTGCTTGTCCGCATGTTGCGGATCGGTGGTGTGCTGCTGCACGGCGGCGTTGCCGTAAGGGTCCTGGCCACGCGGGTCCTGGTTCTGCGCCCAGGCCCCGGCACTGAGCAGCAGGGCCAACACTGCGGTAGTCGCTTGAGCTTTCATGGCATTCCTCCTTAGGTTGGGTGAGCGGCCATTATTCCACTGCCGCCGGACCCGGCAAGTAGGAGCGCGCCTAATCAATTTATCGGATTTTGACTGCGGCCGCCACCCGCCGCGCAACGGCAACCGTGTGGCCTGCCAGCGGCTCAGTGTGGCAGTCAGCGCGCCATGCTGACGGGTGTAATCTGACGAATGAAGAAGAGCACATCCCAGTTCACGCCCAGCTGGCCGCCGCGCTGTAGTTCGTATTCGTAGCTGAACTGCGGCTGGTCTTTCGGTCGCGGCTGCGGCAGGGCGCCGGCGGTCAGGCCGAGCAGGGCGTGCGGCTGGCGGGCCAGGGCCGCTTCCAGGCTGTCCGGCGGAATAGCAGGCAAGGGCAGGCGCTGGTTGCTGACGAAGTCCAGGATCTTGCCGCCGGCGCTGCTGAACTGCACGATCTTGTAGTCCGCGCCCCAGTGCCGGTGCATCACTTCCCCGGCCTGCAGATTCACCGGCGTGCGCTGGAAGCCGCGCGCGGTGTGCACCGTATGCGCCCAGATCACCACTTTGCGGCCCGGGTAGAGCTTGTCGGCCAGCCAGATCGTGTTATCGCCCATCTGATTGTCGCGCTGGTAGTCGTGGTCCGCGCTCCAGTAGCTGGCCGCCTGCGCCTCCACGCTCTTCACAGCCTGGCACCAGAAGCCTGCGCTGGGCGCCGCGGGCACGGCCTGGCACAGGGCGGCCCGCAGCGCGGCGGCGTGCTGCCGGAATGCCGCTTGCGCTTCGCCCGCTGGCGGCGCGCGCTGCATCTCCAGCAGCGGCTGGGCCGCTTGCGCATAGCGCCGCCAGCCGTCGCCTTCGGCCAGCCCCGGTGCGGCCGTCTTCAGATAGGCCTGCAGGCGCGGCAGCAACTCCTTCTTGCTGGTCTCGCCGGTGTGCTGGCTGTCGATGCCGCCCAGCGCGATCGGCTTGCCTTGCGCGCGCTGGCTGTCGACGTATTGCAGCATGCCGCGGCCTTCAGCCGTGTTGGCGTACATAAAGAACACATTGCCGGGCGCGATATCGTCCAGCTTCTCGCCGCGCTCCATGCGTTCGGCCAGCCGCGCCATGTCGTAGAAACCGCTCTCCAGCAGCAACACGTCGAAGCCCATTTTCTCGTGCAGGAACTTGAGCAAGCGCGTCTTCAGCAGGAATTCTTCGCGCCCGCCGTGGGTCTGCTCGCCCAGCGCCACGATGCGCGCGTTGCCGATGGCGTCGGCGAACGGTTTCAGGTCGCTGTCGTCCAGCTGCTGCGGGCTGGTGCTGGCGATGGGCCAGGGGGTACCGGCTTGCGCCTGCGCATCCGGCACAAGGGTGGCCAGAGCCAGAGCGGCGGCGGCCAGAGCGGCCTTGACGGTATGTTGCATGCTTCCCCCGGGATTAAAAAATACCAATGTAATACCAATCCTTGGGAGAAGCAATGACTTAATGATGCAGCTGGGCTGCTGCGGCCGCCTGGCCGGGTTGGTCGACATGCAGCGCGCGCTCGGTGGCGGCCGTGTCGTAATACGATTGGAAGCGTTCTACCTTGCCGTCGCGCAGGGTAAACACGTGGACCCAGGGGCTGTCGTAGGTGAGGCCGGTCTGCCTGGCCATCCAGGTGGCGTCGCCCGTCACCACCACCGTGTCGCCCTCGGCGATAAACTGCTTGGGCTCAAAGCGCACCGGCATCACCGCCCGGTCCAGCTTCTCGAAGAACTGCGCAATCTCCGCCTTGCCGTGGTAGCGGCCGGCGAACGGAACAAACTCTGAATCGGGCCCGACCCACTCCGCGTCGTCGTGGTAGCGGTCCAGCAGGTTGCGGATATCCCCGGTCTGGAACAGTCGATAGCCGTCCATCAC
The DNA here is from genome assembly GCF_001425265.1 of Massilia sp. Root418. Lineage (GTDB taxonomy): Bacteria > Pseudomonadota > Gammaproteobacteria > Burkholderiales > Burkholderiaceae_D > Rugamonas. The sequence goes on along the minus strand of NZ_LMEC01000025.1, from coordinate 94,071 downwards.
CAGCTTCTTGTTTTCCTGTATATCCATGACATGCCTCCTGATAAATCGGCAGTCCGACAGCAGTCGCGGATGGTCGTGCCGCAGATAACCGATCAGTTAAGCCTAGTGCTGGCAAACTGGAAGTCAAGGACGGCGCCAAGGTTTGTTATGCTAGCGTCTTTCGTACGGAGTAATGGATATGGTTTCGTTGGCAGATCAACTGCTCAAAGCTGGCCTGGTCGATAAAAAGAAGGTCAAGGTAGTCCAGCAGGACAAGAGCAAGCAGAAAAAGGAAGAGCGCCGCAGCGGCACCGAGACCGTGGATGAGGCGCGCCTGGCGGCGCAGGAAATGCAGCGCAAGCAGGCCGAGCGCGCGCGCGAGCTGAACGCCCAGCGCGACGCTGCCGCCGCCCAGAAGGCGATCCAGGCGCAGATCGCGCAGATGGTGCAGCAGAACCGCCAGAACAAGGGCAAGGGCGACGTGGCCTACAACTTCACGCACGGCACCAAGATCGAACGCATCTACGTGTCGCCGGAAGTGCAGGGCCACCTGATCGCCGGCCGCCTGGTAATCGTGTGCCTGAACGGCGCCGTGGAACTGGTGCCGCGCGTGATTGCCGACAAGATCGCCGAGCGCGATGAATCCATCGTGGTGCGCGTGAAGCAGACCAGCACCGAGGTCGAGGAGGACGATCCGTACGCAGCCTTCAAGATCCCCGACGACCTGATGTGGTAAGCCCTTGGCGGGGGTTTTACGCCGCTTCCCGCTCCAGTTTCAGCTCCAGCACCTGCGAGGTGCTCAGCACGTCGCCGAAGGCGTCCGCGATGGCCGCCAGCGCGGCGCGGTGCAGCTCCGCGTGCGGCACCAGGCCGGTAGGCCCGTCCAGGTCGCGCGTGGCGCAGGCGTCGTGCGGCACGATGACGGCGTAGCCCAGCGGCACCGCGTCGCGCGCGGCGCCGGTCACGCACATATGGGTCATCAGGCCCGACACGATCAGCGTCTTGATGCCGGCCGCCTTCAGGCGCTGGTCCAGGTCCGTGCCCTGGAAGGCGCTCACCTGCGACTTCTTCACCACCGCATGGTGCGGCGCCGGCTGCAGCCCGCTGTGGAAGGGCACCGTGTCGCCATCCTCCGCAAAGATAGGGCTGCCGGCCGGCGTCACGTGCTGGATGTGGAACACCGGCATGCCGGCGCGGTCCGCGTGCGCCACCAGGCGCTGCGTGTTGCGCAGGGCGGCCATGCCGTCCGGGATCGGCATCCTGCCGCTGAAATACTCGTTCTGAAAATCGATTACCAGCAGGGCGGTGCTGTTCGCGGCGATCGCTTGCGGGGCGCTGGCGCCGGCCATGGTGCGGATGGTGGGGTGGTTCATGTGATCTCCTGGTTGGTTGTGCGGTGGGATCAGTATCGCGCCGCGCCGTCCGCCCCGAAAGTGTCCCGCAGGACAACATGTGATAGGATCGGGCCATGTCCGAATCCACCTCTGGCCACACTGTCGCCGTCATCGCCTTCGAAGGCATCAGCCCCTTCCACCTGTCCGTGCCCTGCATGGTGTTCGGCGACGACATGGCGCGCCTGGGCGGGCCGCGCTACGAGCTGCTGGTGTGCGGCGAGCGGCCCGGCCTCACCGCCACCATGTCCGGCTTCAGCATCGACGTGCCGCATGGCCTGTCCGCGCTGGAGCGCGCCGACACCGTCATCGTGCCTGCCTGGGGACACCCGGACGAACGGCCTTCCGAAGCCCTGCTGCAGGCCCTGCGCGCCGCGCACGAACGCGGGGCCAGGGTGGTGGGCCTGTGCCTGGGCGCCTTCGTGCTGGCCGAGGCCGGACTGCTGGACGGGCGCGCAGCGTCTACACACTGGGTGTGGGCCGAGGACTTCGCCCGTAAATACCCCAAGGTGAAACTGGACCAGAAAGTGCTGTACGTGGATGACGGCGACATCCTTACCTCGGCCGGCACCGCCGCCGCCATCGACTGCTGTTTGCACCTGCTGCGCTGCGACCACGGCGCCGACGTGGCCAACCGCGTGGCGCGCCGCATGGTGGTAGCGCCGCACCGCGACGGCGGCCAGGCGCAGTACATCGAACAGCCCCTGCCCAAGGCCGGCAGCGGCGACCCGCTCGACAGCGTGCTGGCCTGGGCCCAGGCCCACCTGGACCAGCCGCTGTGCCTGGACAAGCTGGCCGCGCGCGCCGCCATGAGCCGCAGGAACTTCACGCGCCGCTTCAAGGCCCGCACCGGCGCCACCGTGGCGCAATGGCTGCTCAACCACCGCCTGGCCGCCGCCCAGCGCCTACTGGAGACCAGCGACCAGGCCATCGACCGCGTGGCCGAACTGGCCGGCTTCGGCTCCACCGTCTCGCTGCGCCAGCAGTTCACGGCCGCGTTCTCGCTCTCGCCGGCCGCCTACCGCAAACAGTTCAGGCCGAAATGAACAAGCCCCCGCGCTGGATACAGCGCGGGGGCTTGCGACCGGTTGCCTTGTGGGCGAGGGTAAAACTATAAAGCTAAGACTGCGTGCTGCTTAGAACTGGTTCATGGTGTTGTCTTTGCCGGCGGCCTTCAGCGCCGCTTCGCCGCTGAAGTATTCCTTGTGGTCGTCGCCGATGTCCGAACCGGACATGTTCTGGTGCTTGACGCAGGCGATGCCCTGGCGGATTTCCTTGCGCTGCACGCCGGCCACGTAGCCCAGCATGCCTTGCTCGCCGAAGTATTCCTTGGCCAGGTTGTCGGTCGACAGCGCGGCGGTGTGGTAGGTCGGCAGCGTGATCAGGTGGTGGAAGATGCCGGCTTCGCGGGCCGCGTCGGCCTGGAAGGTGCGGATCTTCTCGTCGGCGGCGATGGCCAGTTCGGTCTGGTCGTATTCCACGCTCATCAGCTTGCTGCGCTCGTAGGCCGACACGTCCTTGCCCGCTTCCTTCATCGCGTCGTACACCTGCTGGCGGAAGTTCAGGGTCCAGTTGAACGACGGGCTGTTGTTGTACACCAGCTTGGCGTTCGGGATGACCTTGCGGATTTCGCTGACCATGCCGCCGATCTGGGCGATATGCGGTTTTTCGGTTTCGATCCACAGCAGGTCGGCGCCGTTCTGCAGCGCGGTCACGCAATCGAGCACGCAGCGCTCTTCGCCGGTGCCGGCGCGGAACTGGAACAGGTTGCTTGGCAGGCGCTTCGGACGCAGCAGCTTGCCGTCGCGCTTGATGATCACGTCGCCGTTGCCCAGCGCGTCGGCCGACACTTCTTCGCAGTCGAGGAAGGAGTTGTACTGGTCGCCCAGGTCGCCCGGCTTGGCCGTTACGGCGATCTGCTTGGTCAGGCCGGCGCCCAGCGAGTCGGTGCGGGCCACGATGATGCCGTCGTCCACGCCCAGTTCCAGGAAGGCGTAGCGGATGGCGCGGATCTTGGCCAGGAAGTCCTCGTGCGGCACGGTGACCTTGCCGTCCTGGTGGCCGCACTGCTTCTCGTCCGACACCTGGTTCTCGATCTGGATGCAGCAGGCGCCCGCTTCGATGAACTGCTTGGCCAGCAGGTAGGTCGCTTCGGCGTTGCCGAAGCCGGCATCGATGTCGGCGATGATAGGCACCACGTGGGTCACGTGGTTGTCGATCTGCGCCTGGATGGCGGCCTTGGCCGAACCTTCGGCGGCGTCCAGTTGGCGGAACAGGCCGCCCAGTTCACGCGCGTCGGCCTGGCGCAGGAAGGTGTACAGCTCCTTGATCAGTGCCGAGACAGCGGTCTTTTCATGCATCGACTGGTCCGGCAGCGGGCCGAACTCGGAGCGCAGCGCGGCCACCATCCAGCCGGACAGGTAGAGGTAGCGGCGGTCGGTGCTGTTGAAGTGCTTCTTGATGGAGATCATCTTTTGCTGGCCGATGAAACCGTGCCAGCAGCCCAGCGACTGCGTGTACTTCGACGGGTCGGCGTCATAGGCGGCCATGTCCGCACGCATGATCTTGGCGGTGTACTTGGCGATGTCCAGGCCGGTCTTGAACTTGTTCTGGGCGCGCATGCGGGCGGCCGATTCCGGGTTGATCGCGTTCCAGGCGCTGCCTTGCTGTTCTTTCAGGGCGCCGATGGCGTTGATGTCGTCTTGGTACTGGGACATGGTGTGAATCTCCTAAGTAGTAATGCAAGAAGGTGATGCAAGAAAGTGAAACCGCATGCATTAATAGTAGGCCTTTTTATTGCGGCGCACCAGAGTCTTATATAAGACATATAACTAGAATTTTTCTCTTTGAATTCAAAGCGTTGAATATCGTATTTCGGGATACGAAACAAACTTTCAAAAAATGAGATGAATTCCGTGCTGGTTTTTTTGCGCCTGTTTCACGCTGTGAAACGCTTTTTCGCTATCGAGGATGAGCGTGCTGCGCGCGCACCTGCCCATGCAGGCGCTCCTGCAGTTGCTGCGCGTCGAGCTGGGTGTAGTCCTTGTTGAGTTCCTGCTTGGCCAGCGCGGCGATCTGCGGGGCCAGGCAGCCGCGCAAGGTGCCGAGGAATTCCGGCGAGGCGGCAATGAACAGTTGCTGGAACCGTCCTTGCTGGTGCGCCGTCACAAGGTAGCGCGAGATGTCCCGCGCAAACTGTTCGGCCTGGTGCTGGTCCGGTGTCTGCGCCGGCTGGTAGTCCTTGTTCGGCGCGCCCGCCCTGGCGTTGTGGGCCTGGCCCGGGCCCTGCGTTCCGCCGATGCCATGGCCGCTACTGGTGGCAGCCTTGGGGTCGATCTTGTCGGAGATCGTGTCCAGCATGCGCTGACGCATTGCTGAATTAAGCATGTCCTCGACTTCCACCAGCGGCCCGTTGGGGCTGGACTCGGTAAAGAACCGCGCACGGCCGGCGTTGGCCGAAAGTATCCACGTGGTGTGCATATCGCCTCCCTATCAGTGCGTTGTAGAGTGGCCAGCCCCGCAACCGCCGGGAACTGGCGATGAAAAACCAGTATAGTCCCGGCCCGAATCAGGCGGCGCCCGGCGTGCGGACGCGTGCGTGGGTCAGACGCCCCACATGATGTACTCGTTCTCCCTGCTGGCCGAGCGCAGCATTTCCAGCAGCGGATAGGCGCGCGCCGAGAAGCTCACCCGCTGCTGCAGGGCATGCTCGGTACTCTCGCCTTCTTCCTGCTCAGGCGTGTGGACGTCGTGCTCGACGTCCTCTTTCGGGTGCAGCTTCGTGTAGCTCACTTCCTGCTCCAGCAGGGACAGGGCGGCGGTCGCTTCGGCCGCCGTGATCACGCCGCGCTGGGGGCTTTTGTGCAGCAGGCGCAGGATGCGCTCGGCATGCTCCTGGTACATCAGTACCTCGGGCGAGGATTTGGATTTGAAGGAAATTAACATATGCACGTCCTAAGTCAGGTTCCGGCGGCCGCCTGGGTGTGGGCCGCCCGATGAGGAGACATTAGTCCCGTTCGCTCGAATTCCCAAATGAAATCCGTTCGTTTAAGCAGCCTTTAAGACACCGCCCGGTGCCGCAATGACGGGTATGATGCGGTCTGACAGTTGTCTGACAGATGTGAGAAAGTTGAACTGATATGGTTATCGTGACCCACAGCGGCAAATTCCATGCGGACGACGCCTGGGCGGTCGCCGTCCTGAATGTTTTATTCCCCGGCAGCGAAATCGTCCGCACGCGCGATGCCGCAACCATCGAGGCGGCGGATTTCGCCATCGACGTGGGCGGCATCTGGGACCCGGCGGCGGGCCGCTTCGACCACCACCAGAAAGGCTTCAGCGGCGCCCGCGCGAGCGGCGTGCCCTACGCCAGCGCAGGGCTGGTGTGGCGCGAATACGGCGCCCGCTGCGTCGCTGCGCTGGCCGCCGCGCACACCGGGCAGCAGCTGGCCGATGGCGAGGCGCGCGAGATCGCCTACGGCATCGACGCCGACATCGTGCAATACCTGGACCTGTCGGACGTGGGCGCGGCGAAAAGCGCGCCCGGCGGCTACGGCTTGTCGGCGGTGGTGTCCGGCTTCAACCCCAACTGGCTTGACGAGCAAAGGCTGGGCTACGGCGCGCCGGCCGATGCCTACCGCCTGGAACAGTTCCAGCGCGCGATGGCGCTGCTGACGGATATCCTGATCAACGCGGTACGGTACCGGGTCGGCGCCATGCTGGCGGTGGCGCAAGTGCGGCAGGGCGAGGTGCTGGAAGACGGCAAGGTGCTGTTCCTGAAAAACAGCGCGCTGCCCTGGACCCAGGTGGTGCGCAAGGAAATGCCCAAGGTGCTGTTCGTCATCAGCCACAGCGTTGCCGAACAGCGCTACGTGCTGCACACGGTGCCGGTCAGCGCCGAAAGCTTCAAGGCGCGGGCCGATCTGCCGGCGTCCTGGGCCGGACTGCGCGACGCGGAACTGGCCGCCGTCACCGGCGTGCCGGACGCTGGCTTCTGCCACAACGGCAGGTTCATCGCCGCCGTGAAATCCTACGAGGGCGCGCGCACCATGGCCAGGCTGGCGCTGCAGGAGCTGGAGCGGGCCTAGGCGAAGTTGTTCAGCGGCGCTGCGCGCAGCGCCTATACTGAATCTCATTCGCCAGGAGAACGCCATGAGCCAAGCCGACAGCCCGCCAGCGCCCGATTTTTCCGCGATCAAGCAACGCCAGCAAGCCACTTGGGCCAGCGGCGACTTCGCCATCATCGGCGTGACCCTGCAAATTGTCGGCGAATCGCTGGCGGAGGCGGCCGATATCCGCGCCGGCGAAGAGGTGATCGACATCGCGGCCGGTAACGGCAATGCTACCCTGGCGGCCGCACACCGCTTCGCGCACGTCACCTCCACCGACTACGTGCCGGCGCTGCTCGAAAAAGGCCGCGCGCGCGCCGCCGCCGAAGGCCTGGCGGTGGTGTTCCGCGAGGCCGACGCCGAAGCCTTGCCCTTTGCCGACGGCAGCTTCGACGTGGCGCTGTCCACCTTCGGCATCATGTTCACGCCCAACCACGTCCAGTCGTCCAGCGAAATGATGCGCGTGCTGCGCCCCGGCGGGCGCGCCGGGATGGCCAACTGGACGCCGCAGGGCTTCATCGGCCAGCTGTTCAAGACTATAGGCCAGCACGTGCCGCCGCCGGCGGGCGTGAAGCCGCCCGGGCTGTGGGGCACCGAGGATTACCTGGGCCAGCTGTTCGGCGAACAGGCGGAGCGCTTCGAAGTGCAGCGCAAGATGTTCAACTTCCGCTACGCCTCCGCCGCGCACTGGCTGCAAGTGTTCCGCGATTTCTACGGTCCGGTGCACAAGGCGTTCGCGGCCCTGGACGACCCCGGCAAGCTGGCGCTGGAACGCGATCTGACCGCCTTGCTGGACAGCGCCAACACGGCAGGCGGCGCCTCCCTGGTGGTGCCGGCCGAATACCTGGAAGTCGTCATCACCAAGCGCGGGGGCTAGTATTCCAGCACCACCAGCGACACCGCCTGGCGCGGCAGCTGCATCCTGACGGTGGCCTTGCCGCCCGGTGTGGGCAGCGTGCTGGCCGCGCCCAGCTGCGCCAGCTCGCTGGCCTTCTGTAGTTCCGCCACCTGCGCCGCGCTCGGGCTGGCCGGCGAGCCCATGCGCTGCCACGCGCTGTAGGAATTGCTGTTGTCGTTGTCGATGCGGTAGTGGCGCAGTTGCACCTGCGCGGCGGGGATGCCGGCGATGCGCAGTTCCACCGGCGAGCCGGCGTCGAGGAGGTCGTCGTCGTGGTAGTTCCACACCATCACGGCAATGCTGTGCCGGTCCTTGCTGGCCAGGGCATTGATATCGGTGCGCGCGCCGCGCACGCCGCCGGCCATGATGGCGGCCGCGTCGTAAGCCTGGTCGCCGCCTACCGCCACGCGCTCGCCGCGCATCATGCCGAACATGCGGAATACGTTGAGCACCGGCTTGTTCACGCCGTTGGTGGCCAGGTCGCGGAAGCCGGCGAACCAGGGCTGATCCTCGAACTCGAACGACCAGTTCACGGCGCCGACCAGGTTCACGCCGCGCCGCGCGGCCAGTTCGTATTCGCGCGCAATCGAGGCCGCCGTATAGCTCGCGTACAGCGTGCCGTTGCGGTAAGCGTTCTCCGGGTTGGTCTGCATGCCGCAGGCGGCGCAGCCTTCGGGATCGGATTCGCCGATGATTACCGGCACGCCTTTCAGTTCCGGATATTTCTCCACCAGCGCAAAGCCCTGGTCCAGGCGCTTGAAGTGGATGCCCATGCCCATCTGGACCACGCCGCCGGCCACCCTGGGCGAACCCTTGGCGTGGAAGGCCACGAAGTCCAGCGGCGAGCCGGTTTTGCCGGTGGCGAAGTTGGTTCCGTGCAGCGCGTGCTGCAGGAAGTCGTCCATGAAGCGCCCGGCGCCGGCCGTGTGCGGCCCGCCCATGCGCGCGGTCGGCAGCGCGCGCTTGACGGCGTCGGCCGCGTAGTCGTACATCTTGAAGTATTCCAGCTTGGTGTCGGGCGCGATCAGGTAGTGGCCGTCCGGCTCGTTCCATACTTCCCAGTACCAGCTTTCCACCTCCTGCCGGCCGTAGCGCGCCACGCAGTGCGTCACCCACTGGTAGATCAGTTCGGCCCACTTGTCGTAGTCCTTGGGCGGCGTGGCCCAGCCTGTCATGATCTCCTGGTAGGGCGTGCCCGGCTTCCAGCGGTGCTGGTAGGGCTGCGGACGCTGCGACAGCGCTTCCGGCATGAAGCCGATCTGCGCCAGCGGTTTCATCTTGCGCTCCACGTAGGTGTCGAAGATCTGGTCGACGATGGTCCAGTTGTAGACCGGCTTTCCGTCCTTGTCCTCGCTGTACATGCCGGTCGAGCCCCATTTCAGCGCGTAGCTGCCGTCGCCCGAGGTCATCAGGTTGTGCGCGCGGACGTATACCGGCACCGGGCTCAGGGCGGCAATATCGCTGAGCAGCTTCTTGCCGTTGGGGGCGGTGGTGTAGTTCGGTTCATCGTAGCCGAACCAGGCCCAGATCGGGGTCATCGGGCCCGTGACGCGGGCGGCATCCACGGTGAGCTGGACCGGTGCCTGTACCGGCGGCGCGGCAAGGCTGATCGGCGCGCTGGCTGCCAGGCTCAGCGCGGTGAGGAGTCTCTTCATTATTGTTCTCTCGGCAAAGGCAGTGCAGCGATGGTAGGCCGCCGCGCCGCGCCGGTCTAATAACAAATTTGGCGGACGCTATATCAATTCCAGCATCGCAGCTTTCTCTTGACGACCCATAACCAGCTGGCTATACTTAATCCATAACTCGATGGCTATGAATAACATGCACAACAACGCACACGACGCGCTCTTCCGGGCACTGGCCGATCCGACCCGGCGCGCCATTTTTGAACAGCTGTGCACGGGCGGCGAGCAAACCGTGGGCGGGCTGACTGGCCACGCGCAGATTTCGCAGCCCGCCGTCTCCAAGCATCTCGCGGTACTGAAGCAGGCCGGCCTGGTGCTGGACCGGCACCAGGGCCGCCAGACGCACTACAGCGCGCAGCTCAACGCGCTGGCTCCGCTGCTGGACTGGACCAACCAGATGACGCGCTTCTGGGAAGGCCGGTTCGACGATCTTGATGACCTCTTGAAAAGGATGGACCAATGAACCAAGTTGCCCAACAACTCCGCACCGTCGTAGTCGAACGCGAGTTCCCGCATCCGCCCGAAAAGCTCTGGCGCGCGCTCACCCAGCCCCATCTGATTGAAGCGTGGCTGATGAAAAGCGATTTCCAGCCGGTGGCCGGCCACCGCTTCCAGTTCAATGCGGACTGGGGCTCGGTCGATTGCCGGGTGGAAGAAGTCGATCCGCTGAAAACGCTGTCCTACACCTGGTCCGCCTACGGCGTGGAGACCGTCGTCACCTGGACCCTGGACGCGACCAGCAAAGGCACGCATCTGCGGATGGAGCAAGCCGGCTTCCGGCTCGACCAGGAACAGGCCTACCAGGGCGCGCAGTACGGCTGGCAGAACTTTTTCAACCAGCTGGAGCAGGTGGCGGCGGGAGCGGCGGCATGATGGGCGAATCCACCAAACGTGCGCTGCTGCGCTGGACCCATGCCTTGCTGGCGATCCCGGTCGCCGGCTACATCTACGGGCCGATCGAGGAGCTGCACAACTATGCCGCCTCGATACGCTACGGCTTCTTCCCCGCCATCGTGCTGCTGGGATTATGGATGTGGAAGGGGCACCTGGTGCGGCACCTCTTCGCCCGCGCGGACGGCAGCCTGCAACGCTAGCCGCCGCTGCCGCGCCGCGCGCGGGCGTCCGGCCTACGCCGCGAGCGGCGCGTGCATGCCTGCGGCCTGCGGGATGTCCAGCTGCGCCAGGCTCACATGGCCAAGGCAGCTGCCGCTGCCGCCGGCCGCATTGCCGCTCTTTTCCAGTTCCAGCGCGAAGCGGACCGCCGGATCGTCCGCCAGCTTGCGCATGTAGCGCGCCACGTTCGGATAGCTCCCTTCCAGCACGCACACCTTGTGGTATTCCGCCCAGCGGCCGATGGCGAACAGGTAGGCATCGGCCACGGTCGGCTTGCCGCCGTCCAGCAGCCACTCACGGTCCGCCAGCAGGGCGTCGAGATAGGCGTACTCCTTGCGCACGTGGTCTTCGCCATGCTTGCGCAGGACCTGTTTCACCACCGGGTCGTCAACGCCGGCGTCGTACAAAGCCCACAGCGGGGCAAACGCTGCAAACAGATCCGTCACCAGGTAGGACAGCATCGCCGCCAGGCGGTCCGCGTCATGCGTTCCCGGCGCGAAGCCCAGTCCTTGCGCGGCGCCGCGCTGGCCGATGTGCTGCAGGATCGCCAGGCTTTCGGTCAGCGTGTGGCCATGCGCGGTCAGCATGGCAGGGGTCTTCATGCGCGGGTTCACCTGCGCAAAGCGCGCGGGCCACTCCTCCATCATCTCGATGCGGACCAGGCGGTAAGGCTGGCCCAGCCACTCCGATGCTATGACGGAGGCCAGCGAGCAGCCGCTGGGTACGCCGTAGAAAATAACTGTTTCCATGTGATTTCTCCTGTGTGGTTGAGCAGGGGAATATACGTACCTGAACGATGAGCGAAAAGATGGCAAAATATGGATGGAGCGTACGTGGATCTGAACGATAAATGCGAAACCTGAACGACTATTTTTACTTTGTGCTGGTGGTGGACCAGGGCGGCTTTGCGCAGGCGGCACGGCACAGCGGCCTGCCCAAATCGACGCTCTCCACGCGGCTGGCGGCACTGGAAGCGGAGCTGGGCGTGCGCCTGATCCAGCGCACGTCGCGGCGCTTCACCGTGACGGAATTAGGACAGGAATTCTATCGCCACGCATCGGCCATGCTGATCGAGGCCCAGGCCGCGGAGGATGTGGTGAAAGGGCGGCTGGCCGAGCCCAGCGGCGCAGTGCGGATCACGGCGTCCGTGCCCACGGTGCAGACCATGCTGGGCGAGGTGCTGGTCGAGCTGGCCGTGGCGCATCCCAGGGTGCAGGTCTCGGTGCACGTCACCGACCGCGCGGTGGACCTGGTGCAGGAAGGTTTCGACATGGCCGTGCGCGACCACTTCGCGCCATTGCCGGACTCCGGGCTGGTGCAGCGGCGCGTGGCCACCGAGTGCGTCCTGCTGGTGGCGTCCGCCGCCTACCTGGCCGCGCGTGCCGTGCCGCAGGTTCCGCAAGACCTGGCACTCCACGACGGCCTGATGAGCACCATGCACGGCGGTGCCTGGCGGCTGGAGAGCGACGCGGGCGAGCAAGTGGAGGTTAGGCTGGCGCCGCGCATGCATGCGGATGAATCCAGCGTGCTGCTGCGCGCTGCCGAAGCCGGGCTGGGGATTGCCTGCCTGCCGCAGCGCATGGTCCAGGCCTCACTGGAGGCGGGCCGCGTGCAGCGCGTGCTGCCCGGGTGGCGGGCCGGCACGGTGACCACGACGCTACTGATGCCGCACCGCCGTGGCCAGCTGCCATCGGTGCGCCTGGTGGCGGATGCCATCGCCCGAGCCGCGCAGCAGAAATAAGAACCCTGGCTGTCCGTGCCGGACGGACCATCGCCGCACCGAGTCACACCTCCCGGCACGCGCCCCGTTTCAATGCGGCGCGAGCGTGTCGTTCTCCGCTTTGGGCGGCTGCGCCAGCACCCACATGAAGTACAGCGCCTTGGCCGCCTTGGCGCGGCTGACCGGCGTTGAAGGCTCCAGCGCGCGGCCATTGACCATGCGCCCGCGCGCGATGCCCGATTCCGCCCGGATCAGGCCCAATTCGTAGGCCGCGCGCAGCTTGTCGGCATAGGCGGGATCGGCCAGCTGCTCCCAGCGCAGCAGCGGGTAGTACATGGCGCCTTGCGCGCCGCTGTCCAGGTTGGGGTCGTAGCCGGGCGTGCCGGTGACGGCGGTCTTGCCGTTGTAGTCCGTCATGTAGGCTGGTTTGGCGCGGAATTTTTCGCGGTAGGCGTCATGCAGGATGGCGCCCATCACCTCGCGGCGCAAGGGGCCGTCGCCATAGTCCGCCAGCGCGCCGCAGGGCGTGCGCATCAGGGTGCACAGCGCGTTGACGAATTCACGCGTGGACATGATGGCAGCGGGGCGGAAGTTGCCGTCCGCGTCGGTGCGCAGGGCGCCCAGCTGCAGCAGCTTCTCGATCTGATTGCGGTAATAGGCGTTCTCGCCGCCGGCGATGTCGCGCGCAATCTCCGGATACACGCCGGACCAGTCGCGGCGGTCTATCGCTGCCTTCACGGCAGGGTGGAAATAGGCGGTGATGCCAGCCGCCGTGCGGTCGCCCTCCCTGGCCAGGCGGGCCAGTTCGTCCGCCACCAGGCGCGCATACTGCTTCGACAGCGACTCCTTGAAGTGCGTGCCGTCGATCTTGTTGGCCGGGTGTCCGTTGGCGTAGCTGCCGTCGTTGGTCTTGCCCGGCGTTTCGCCGGCCTCGATCGACATGATCATGGCACTGATGGCGGCCGCACCGGCCTCGTTGTAGTAGGCCACGCTGCGGCTGTTCAGGTCCAGCACCGGTACGCCTTGCGCTGCGCCGATGGCCTTCATCAGTTCCGGGAAGCGCCTTTTCTGGAAAGAGTTCTGGAAGGGTTCGCCCGGCTTGGGCGCGCCGTTCACGCGCGACATCGGCGTTACCAGCAGCGGCACCAGTCCGCGCGCCCGGATCGCCGGCAGGTAGACGTCGCGCAGCATGGATTCGTACATGTCCTCGGTGGCGCCGCGCCCCCAGCGGCGCGTCTCGTCCGTGCTCTCGTCGTTGTGGCCGAACTGGATCAACAGGTAGTCGCCCGCGTGCGCGTGCAGCAGCAAGTCGTTCAGGCGGCCTTCCGCGTAGGCGTTGCGGAAGGAGCGCCCGCCCATGGAATAGTTCACCACGCGCACGCGCTGCTGGTCGAACAGCCGGCCGAACACCTGGCCCCAGCCGCTCATGGGCGCTTCATCGAAGGTATAGGATTTGACGGTGGAATCGCCCAGCGTGTAGATGGTCGGGAGGGCGTTGGCCGGGCGCGCCTGCGCCGCAATCGGGGTGATGCTGATCTCGGCCACGCCAACCGGCACATTGGTCTTGCGCGGTTCGATTTCAATGTCGATGTAGCCGCGCCCGTTCGCATAGCGGAAGGACCACTGCTTGCCCTCCCAGGCCGCCGTGGTCCGGTTGGGAAGCAGGCCGGCCGCGTCCCAGAACACCCCGGGATTCAGGCGGCTGGCCTGCATGCCGCTGACGGAGACGATGGTGTCGGCGGCGTCCGATGTGGTGCGCACGCGGATGGCGTAGGCGCCCGGCGCCGCCTTCACGCGGAAGGCCATGCCGTAGTTGTTGTGGTGGTCGCTGCCGGCGTCGCCGTCAAAGCGCGGCTCGCTGATGCGGGCGCCGCCCGCGTCGCTGCGGATTTCCGCCGTGTGCACGGGGCGGGCAGGCACTGCGGCAGTGCGCTCCACGAAGCCGTAGCCGGCCGCGGCGTCGTACAGCGGCGCGTTGGCCTGGCTGTTCCAGGATACGCGCACGGCGCCCGGCGCAGGCTGGCCGGTGAAGTCGAAGCGCAGTTCGCCGGCGGCGCCGGGCTGCGCCGCCGCGTTTGCCGGATGGGCCAGCCAGAGCAGGGCGGCGCCCAGCAGCGCCATGGCGGCCCGGCCGGCTGAAGGGAGCAAGATATGCATGAAAGGGCGCGGCCGCAGCCGGAAAATTTGGTCTAGCCAGATGTTAATTGGACTGACCGGATTCAGCAAGCAGCCCAGGATGGCTCCGTGTCATTTTTTTGGCGATAACCGTTCTTATGTCCGTTTCCGCACTGAACGGCCTCGTGCCTCGCCGTATTCTTGGCGTGTGATTCCGGCAGCGAGGCATGCCGAATCTAACGTTCCATCCTTGGCTAAGACTGCGGTATAACTATGAGCACGCCTCACTCCACCAGCAAGAGCGGCACGGCCGCTCCCACCAGCGAGATCCCGGCGCCGCCGGCGAGAAAACGCCGTGTTCCCTTGTTGTCGCTCGCCGCATGGCGGCAATTCGTCAGCGTGGCCAAGCCGTATTGGCTGGGCGAAGAAAAAAAGAAGGCCTGGTTCCTGCTGACACTCCTGATCGTGTTGATGCTGGCCGAGACCAAGTTCGCCGTCATGCTGAACAACCAGGCCGGCGAGATGACCTCGGCGCTGGCCGCCAAAAACGGCGACCGCTTCTGGACGTCGGTGCGCGCCTGCCTGTTCGTCCTTGCGTTCGCCGTGCCGATTTATGCGTTCTATTACTACATGCGGGACTTGTTCGCCAATCACTGGCGGCGCTGGCTCACCGGCCGTTTCCTGGACGGCTACCTCAAAGGGCGCAAGTACTACCACCTGGGTTCCGACAGTGAAATCGATAATCCCGACCAGCGTATCAGCGAAGACATCAACACCTTCACCGGCCGGTCCATCCACTTCCTGCTGATCTTTTTAGGCTCCGTCATGCAGCTGGTCGCGTTCAGCGCGGTGCTGTGGTCGATCTCGCATTTGCTGGTGGGCGTGCTGGCGGCGTATGCGCTGATCGGCACCGTGGTAGCGCTCTACGTCTTCGGCACGCCGCTGATCCACCTGAATTTCCTGCAGCTGCGGCGCGAGGCGGACTTCCGCTTCAGCCTAATGCGCCTGCGCGAGAAGGCCGAATCCATCGCCTTCTACCGCGGCGAGGCGCAGGAGCGCGCGCACATCGACAGCAAGTTCGAGAAGGTGTTTCACAACTTTGCCCGGCTGATCAGGAAGCAGCGCTCGCTGAACCTGTTCCAGCGCACCTTCAGCCAGCTCACGCTGGTGCTGCCGGGCGTGATCCTGGCCGACCGCGTCTTGTCGGGCGAACTGGAAGTGGGACGGGCCATCCAGGCTGCCGGTGCATTTACAGCCGTGCTCGCAGCGGTGGCGGTGATTGTCGACAATTTCGAGAGCCTGAGCCGCTTCGTGGCGGGCATCGGCCGGCTGCAAGTGCTGTCCAACCTGGTGCTGCCCGGCGTGCAGCCCGAGGCCGAGCCGGACGGCGCGCACCCGCGCATCCAGCTGCGTCCGGGCGAGCACATCGCGCTGGAAGCGCTGACCCTGCATCCGCCGGCCTCCGAACGCGTGCTCATCAAGGAGCTGACGCTGGCGCTGCGGCCGGGCGACGCGCTCCTCATCACCGGCGACAGCGGCTGCGGCAAGAGCTCGCTGCTGCGCGCCATCGCCGGTTTGTGGCACACCGGCAGCGGGGTCATACAGCATCCGCCACTGGACAGCGTTTTCTTCTTGCCTCAGCAGCCCTACCTTCAGCCCGGCACGCTGCGCAGCCAGCTGATTTACCCGAGCGCGGAGTCCAGCCTGGACGACGAGCAGTTGCTCGCGATCCTGGAGCAGGTCCATCTGCCGCAGCTGGCCGAGCGCGTGGGCGGCCTGGGCGCAGTGCAGGACTGGGAAAAGCTGCTGTCGGTCGGCGAGCAGCAGCGGCTGGCCTTCGCCCGCGTGCTGGTGCATGCGCCGCGCATTGTGATCCTGGACGAAGCAACCAGCGCGCTCGACAGCGGCAACGAAGCCTCGCTCTATGAACGCCTGCGCAGCAGCGGCGCCACCCTGATCAGCATCGCCCACCGCCCCGCCGTGCTGCGTCACCACACCCATGTGCTGCAATTGCTGGGGGAGGGCGCATGGGCGGTGCATGAAGCAAGCGGCTTCCGGTTTGACGGGCAGCTGCCCGGCCCCGCCGGCGGCAACGATCCCCAGCCGCCGCCGCTCAAGGTCGTGGCGGCTTGAGCGGCGTGAGCGGCGAGAGCCGGCCTGTGGATCAGTGCAGCTTCTTCAGCATGGCCAGCGCCACCGCCTTGGCCGACTGCGGATTCTGGCCGGAGATCAGCTCGCGGTCTTCCACCACATTTTCGCTCCAGGCCTTGGCTTCCACGAAGTTGCCGCCGGCCGCGACGAGGCCGTCCTGCGGGAACAGCTTCATCTGTCCGCCGTTCAGGTAGCCCTTGGCCTGCTCCTCCTCCTCGTTGGTGAAGGCCGTCATCTTGTAGCCCGTGTAGATCCACTGCGCAGGCTGCGGACGCTGGCCCGATTCCAGCTTGCCCACGTAGCCGCGCGCGTCCGGGATGGTGGACAGCAGGGCGATCGTGCCGTGGCAGGTCAGCCCGGTCACCTTGCCATTGTTGTGGAAGCTGGTCAGCAGCTCGCCCAGGTCCTTGTTCTTCAGCAGGTCCTGCATCGGAATGTGGCCGCCGGGTACGAACACCGCGTCGAACTTGTCGTAGCCGATGCGTTTCACCTGCGCCAAGCTGATTGCCGGCGAGCCCGCCTTGGCGGTCAATTTCAGCGTGGCCAGCAAGGCCTTGCTTTCCTGGCGCGCTTTTTCATTGCCGCCCCAGAAATTCACATCGTCCGACTTCTGGTCGGCCGACGGCGCCTTGCCGCTGGGCGTGGCGAAGACGACGGTGTGCCCGGCGGCGATGAAGGCCTGGACCGGCTCCATCAGCTCGTTCAGGAAGAATCCGGTCTGCATGACTTTGCCGTCTTTGAGGTCCAGCTTGTCCTGGTCGGACACCACCACCAGCACGGTGCCGGCGGTGGCGAGATTGGCGGCGGCGGCCAGCAGGCCGGCGAGTATGGTCTTTTTCATTGAGAACTCCAGAGTAAGGCGGGCGGCTTGCCCACGGACATCGCCAGCGTATTGCACACGCCGGGGGCTGTAAATGTCCGGTGATTTACTTTACTTATTACATCAGGTAACAAGCGGGCGTTCAAGGCTGGGTTGGGCTGTGCTACAGTGAGCGGAGTGCCACTGCGCACATCTGGGCAATCAGTTGGGTTCGATCAATGACTTGAAAGATATGACGACGAAGCTCGGAACGATTAAAGCCATCGGACATAACTTCGCTGATTCGTTTGCGAGTGGAATCGGCCTTCTGGTGGGATATTATGCGATGGATGTTTTTGCCGAAGCGGCTGCCTCGAAAGAGGGGTACATTCTCGTGGATTTCCTCAGAGCGACCACTACGGGCTCGCCTGCGTCCCCCAGTCTCGCCCGTGCAGTTTTACTCTATCGGGAAGTACTTCCCGAGTTCTGTGCCAAGCACGGGGTTAAGCTGGAAGATATAAGCTCGTTTCAAGTTCGGTTCGGAACTGATGCTGCATATGGAAGGCACTTCCTCGTTACCATGGAAAACGCCCGGGGCCGGCAATCAGCGGTCAGATACTTTGGCGTGCCGGGAAGGCGATTGCGCGGCGTGCGGCGATAAGCCCAGGCCAGCTGCGGGAACGTTGTCCTGAGCCCATACGCGCAGTATAAGGAACTCGTCGATGATGAGGAGCTCTTGAAGGCGACCATGTGTGCTGTCTTGTGCGTCGCATAAGCCGGCAGTCACTGCATGCTAGAAACAAAAACGCCCACTTGCATGAGTGGGCGTTGCGTGAACGATGTTCTTGGTGGCCCGGGGCGGAATCGAACCACCGACACAAGGATTTTCAATCCTCTGCTCTACCAACTGAGCTACCAGGCCAAGAGCCCGCAATTATACAAACCAAATTTCGATTTGCCAAGCCCCTGTTTGATTTGCATTTCTGGCAAGGCTGCTGCTTGGACGCACTATAATGCCACCTTCCCGATTTTTTGCTGTTAGACCATGACGTCTTCCCTCTCTCTGCTGTTACGGCCCCTCGTTGCCCTGGAAGCCTGGTTCGCGCGCCGCACCCGGGCGCTGTCCGGCCCGCGCGCCCCCATGCTTGCCGCAGTGCTGGTGCCGCTGCTGTTCGGCCTCATGTCGCTGATGCTGGGCCAGGACGACGGCTGGGATATGAAGAACTATCACCTCTACAACCCGCACGCGCTGCTGAACGGCCGCATGGGCGTGGACATTGCGCCCGGCCAGTGGCAAAGCTATTTCAACCCCACGCTGGACCTACCGTACTATCTGATGACCGCCTGGTTCCCCGGCCCGGTCACCGGCTTCGTGTTCGGTGTCCTGCATGGGCTGAACTTCGTGCTGCTGTTCGCCATCGCACGCTGCGTGCTGGGTGCGGACCAGGGCGGCGGCTACCGCGTACCGCTGCTCCTGGGGATAGCCGGCGCATGCAGCGCCGGCTTCCTGTCGGAGCTGGGCAATTCGATGGGCGACAATATGACCGCGCTGCTGGTGCTGGGCGCGCTGCTCATCCTGCTGCGGCGCTGGGACCAGTTGCAGCAATGGAGCCGCGCCGCCGTGCTGGCCGCGCTGGGCGCCGGCTTCGTCATGGGCCTGGGCACCGGCCTGAAACTGACCAATGCCACCTATGCGCTGGCATTGTGCGCCGCCTTCGCCGTGGCGCCCGGCACGCTGTGGCTGCGCTTCCGCCTCGCCTTCCTGTTCGGCGTCGCCACGCTGGCCGGCATCGCCGTGACGGCCGGCTGGTGGCTCCTGAAGATGTGGCAGGCTTTCGGCAATCCGCTGTTCCCGCAATTTAACGGCATCTTCCGCAGCCCGCTGGCGCAGCAAGTGGCCGTGATGGATGCCTTCCACTTGCCCAAGAACGCGCTCGAAGCGCTGTTCTGGCCCATCGTATTCACTTTCGACTTCCTGCGGGTGTCGGAAGTGGCGCTGCGCCAGACCATCTGGCCCATCGTGTACCTGCTGTTTATCGGCGTGTGCGCCTATCTGCTGTTCGTGCGCGTGACCAAGCGGCGCGATGGCAAGCCCGCGCTGGCGCCGCGTGCCTGTTTTGTGCTGGTCTTCTTCGCGCTGGGCTACCTGGGCTGGATGAAGCTGTTCAGCATCCACCGCTACCTGATCCCTATCGAGATGCTGGCGCCGCTGGTGGTGTGGGTGCTGCTGCAGCGTGTCCTTGCGCCGGGTGCTGCACGCCGCGTGGGCGGCTGGGTGCTGGCCTTCACCACGCTGGCGGTGTTCCCCTTCGTTACCTGGGGCCATGCGCCATGGGCCAGCAAGAGCTTCAGCGCCGAGCTGCCGCCGTTTGCGCAGCCTGCGTCCACCATCGTGTTCACCGCGCACGTGCATCCGCCCATGGGCTGGATGGCCACGCTCATGCCGAAAGAGGTGAGCGTGGTGTCGCTGGTGGGCTTCCCTTCCACCCCGGCCCACGTGGACCGCATCAACGCCGTCATCGCCAGCCGCCCGGGACCGCATTACGCCATGCTTTACGCCAACAAGAACTACAAGCAGGACAGCGTGCCGAGAAAGCTCAAGCTGGCGCAGATGCTGGGCCTGACCGAAAGCGAGGCCGGCTGCGCGAAGCTGGACCGCATACTGAAGCGCGTGCGCTTCCAGGTGCAAATGCAGCCGCTGGCGGGCGCGCCGGGCGGGCAGCATTGCGCGCTGGAGCTGCAGCCGAAGTACCGCATGGACTTGCCGGCGCTGGACCGCGCCGTGGTGGCCGAGGCGCAGAAGACGCTGCAAGGCTACGGACTGGCGCTGGACGGCACCGCCTGCAAAATCTACCCGGCCCACATCGGCGCCGATCCTTATCCTTACCAGCTGTGCCCTGTGATGGTCGTGCCGCGCTGAACCTATGTATTTGGCTATGAGCTAATGCCGGGGCGCCAAATAATATTATGCAAAATGATTCGTGGTGCGCCGCCGCGCGCCTCCCTATGATGCAGTCTCGAATTTCAACATTGCGGGATGCACAAGGAGGCGGTGATGGCGGTAGCGAAGGCAGGTGCGGCATGGGGAACGGTTGCGGCGGCGGGCGCCTGGCTGGCGATGGCGGCCGGCGCTGCGATGGCGGGGCCCAGCGTTTACCCCACCGGCGTCACGCGCTACGATCCGGCCCGCGCCTATAACAGCTACGTGGTATTCAGCGGCCAGGACAAGAAGACCCACCTGATCGACATGAACGGCAACGAGGTGCGCCAGTGGCCGCACGAGGGCTTTCCGCCTTTGCTGCTGGAGCCTGCGCTGGCGGGCGGCAAGCAGGGCAACATCCTGCTGCAGCTGGGCAGCGTGCCCGGTGCGCAGACCACCGGCAATGGCCTGGGCAACACCAGCATCGGCGAACTCGATTGGAACGGCAAGGTGGTGTGGCAATGGGGCGCCGGCGCACAGGAAGCGTATGGTTCGGCCTCGGTGGCCAGCAGCGGCGCGCCGGGCGGCGCGGCCAAGCAGCACCATGACTGGCGCCGCCTTGCCAACGGTAACACGCTGGTGCTCGCCAACCTGGTGCACAGCGTGCCGGGCTTCCAGGCCGCACAGGTGCTCGATGATGTGATTTATGAGGTCACGCCGTCCGGCGCCATCGCGTGGAAATGGGTGGCGTCCGACCACCTGGAGGAATTCGGCTTTACGCCCGAGGCGCTGAAGCTGGTGCGCGCGGCGCGGCCGCACCTGGGTGCCGGCCCGGTGGACTATCTGCACGTGAACAATATGGCCGTGCTGGGCGCGAACAAGTGGTTCGAGCAGGGCGACCGGCGCTTCCATCCCGATAACATCATCATCGGTTCCCGCGAGGCGAACTTCATCGCCATCATCGACAAGCAGAGCGGCAAGGTGGTGTGGAACCTGGGCCCGGACTACCAGGCCATTGCCGGCTCCAAGGTACCGCGCGCCGTGGACCAGATCATCGGCCCGCACGACGCGCACCTGATCGCCAAGGGTTTGCCCGGCGCGGGCAACCTCCTGGTGTTCGACAACCAGGGAGAGGCGGGCTATCCGCGCGTGAGCCCCGGCATCTTCCCGCATTCGCGGGTACTGGAGATCGATCCGGTCAGCAAGCAGATCGTGTGGCAGTACACGGCCGCCGATTCCAGCCAGACCCAGTGGAGCTTCTACAGCGCCTTCATCAGCAGCGCACGACGCCTGCCGAACGGGAACACGCTGGTGGACGAAGGCATGAACGGCCGCTTCTTCCAGGTGACGCCGCAGGGCGACATCGTGTGGGAATACGTCAGTCCTTATTTCGGCAATTCAGCCGTCGGTGGTGGAGGCAAGCAGGTGAGGACCAACTGGGTCTATCGCGCGCAGCCGGTCCCTTACGAATGGGTCCCACAGGGCACTCCGCGCTCAGAAAAAGCGCTCGCCGACAAATAACAAAGCAATCCGCAGCGCCCTTCATGCCGCATGCCGCACAGGCAGGGGAGCGCTTGCGCAAAAATTCAAACAAGGGGAGTACCGTGGTACAGAAATCCGCAGCAAACCGTCTCGCCAGCCGCAGTCCATCGCGGCCGGTTCCGCAACTGAGTACCATCGCGCTGGCCGTGCTGGCGCTGGCTGCGCCGCTGCATGCCGCCGCCGATGCAGCGGAAACGGCAGCAGAAACCGCCGCCGATGTGCAGGCCGAAGCCGCTGCCGGTGCGGCCGCCAGCGTGGGCACCGCCGCCGCCAGCGGCGCCGAGCCGGTCATCGTGGGCGCCGTGCAAAGCGTGCTGGTGACGACCCGCCGCCGCGTCGAGAGTTCGCAGAACGTGCCCACGCCGATGACCGTGCTGGGCGAGGATGCGCTGGACGGCAGCCGCACCTACCGCGTGCAGGATCTGCAGCAGCTGCTGCCCAGCACCACCATCAACTACGTGCATGCCCGCCAGATGAGCTTTGCCGTGCGCGGCCTGGGCAACAATCCGGCCAGCGATGGCCTGGAAGGCAGCGTCGGCATCTACCTGGACAATGTCTACCTGGCCCGCCCCGGCATGGCCGCCTTCGACGCGCTCGACGTGCAGCAGCTGGAACTGCTGCGCGGCCCGCAAGGCACGCTGTTCGGCAAGAACACTACCGCCGGGGTGCTCAATATCGCCACCAAGAAGCCCACCTTCAACCCGGAGCGCAGCATCGAGCTGTCCGGCGGCCGGTTCGGCTACGGCCAGGCCAGGCTGGTGCTGTCCGGCGGCCTGACCGACACGCTGGCGGGCCGCCTGTCGGCCTACAAGACGCGCGACGACGGCTACATCACTAACCTGTATGACGGCGGCAAGGTACAGGGCGGCGACCGCCAGGGATTCCGCGCCCAGGCCCTGTATGAACCGAACCGCGACTTCAGCCTGCGCCTGATCGCCGACTACAACGAGGAAGACTCCAACAACGGCACACTGGTCTTCTACAACGCCGGCCCAAGCGGCCGCGCGATCGCGCAGGCCAAACTGGTGGGCGCCACGCCGGTGCTGGACCCGGCCCAGCGCGCGGTCAACCTGGACAACGGCTCGCACGTGACGGTGCACCAGGGCGGCGCTTCGGCCGAGGCCAACTGGACGCTGGCGGGCGACCATAAGCTCACCTCCGTCAGCGCCTATCGCTACTGGAACTTCACGCCGCGCAATGACGACGGCCTGCCGGTACCGGTCACCCTGAACGTGGGCGCCTCCGCGCGCCACAAGCAGTTCACGCAGGAGTTGCGCTGGGCCACGCCGTCCGGCCAGGCGCTGGAGTCGGTGTTCGGCGCCTATTACTACTACCAGGAGCTGGACAACAACTCCTTCACCGTCAACGGCCCGCTGGCCGATATCTACAACGGCAATCCGGCAGGCGCCTGGGCCAACCTGAGCAGCGACGCGCCCGGCCAGCTGCGTGTGAACAGCTACGCGCTGTTCGCCCAGTCCACCTGGCACGCCACGGACAAGCTGGACGTCACCGCCGGCGTGCGCGCCAGCTACGAGGACAAGACCGCGCGCGTGCTGCGCTACGCGCCCACCGGCGGCGCGCCGGTCACAGGGGCGGCGCTGGCCGCGCGCAACGCCCGCTACGGCGCCTACGATTCCGGCACCCTGGGCCTGACCCAGTTCAGTCCCACGGCGCTGCTCAGCGTGGGCTACAAGGCTACGCCGGAAGTGCTGCTCTATTCGAGCCTATCGCACGGGGAAAAATCCGGCGGCATCAACCTCGCCGTCCCGGGCACAGGCGGCGCAGCGTCGATGCTGGTGGGGACCGAGCGCGCCAATGCGCTGGAGCTGGGCGTGAAAAGCAGCTTGCTGAACAACCGCCTGCAACTGAACGGCAACCTTTTCGCCACCGTGGTGCACGGCTATCAGAGCAACGCTTATGACCCGGTCAGCCGCAGCTCCTATCTCACCAACGCGGGCGACGTCAGGACGCGCGGCCTGGAAATCGAAGCCATCGCCACGCCGCTGAAAGGGCTGACGCTGCGCGCCAACGGGTCCTTCAACGACGCCAGCTACCTGGACTACCGCAACGCGCCTTGCCCGCCGGAGCGCGCCGCCACCTTCTGCGACCTGTCCGGCCGCAACGCGCTGGTGAACGCGCCGCGCTGGATCGGCAACCTGGGCGCGCAGTACGCGCACGCGGCGGGGGAAGGCCGGCAAGCCTATTACAACGCCAATTATTCCTACCGCGCCGCCACTTACGGTACGCTGGACGCCTCCGAGTATTCGAAGATCCCGGCTTACAGCGTGAGCAATTTCTCTCTGGGCCTGCGCACCACGCGCGGCGCGGCGTGGGACGTGTCGCTGTGGGTGAAGAACGCGTTCGACAAGCACTACTACACCAGTATGTGGAATAGCGGTTTCGGTTCCTACAACGCGGTCATCGCCACGCCGCGCACCGTGGGCGTTACAGCCCGTCACGAATTCTGAACGAGGAGAACACATGAGCATCAACAAGAAACGCCGCGCCGTCGTTGCCGGCCTGGGAGGGCTGTCGGCCCTTTCTGTTGCACCATCGCTGGCGCTGGCGGCCGGCAAGGGCCGCCCGCAGAACCAGCCCAACGTCATCTTCATCCTGGCCGACGACCTGGGCTGGGGCGACCTGAGCGTCTACGGGCAGACCGATTTCCGCACGCCCAACCTGGACAAGCTGGCCGCGCAAGGCGTGCGCCTGACGCAGGCCTACTCCAACTCGGCGGTGTGCTCGGCCACGCGCTTCGGCCTGATCACAGGCCGCTACCAGTACCGCCTGCGCGGCGGCCTGGAAGAGCCGATCGCGGGCCCGTCGGAAACGGTCGGCCTGCCGCCCGAGCATCCCACCTTGCCGTCGCTGCTGAAGAAGGCCGGCTACAACACGGCGCTGGTGGGCAAATGGCACCTGGGCTCCCTGCCGAATTTCGGCCCGCTGAAAAGCGGCTACGATTCCTTCTACGGCAATTACGGCGGCGCCATCGATTACTTCACCCACAAGCCGGGCGTGGGGCCGGACGTGAAGGAGGATCTGTACGAAGGCGAGGTGGCGGTGCACGAAGTGGGCTATTACACCGACCTGCTGGGCGAGCGCGCCGCCGCCTTCGTGAAGAAGCAGGACAAGTCCAAGCCCTTCTTCCTGTCGCTGCACTACACCGCACCGCACTGGCCATGGGAAGGCCCGAAGGACGAGGAAGTGGCTAAACAGATCGACAACATCTTCCATTACGACGGCGGCGACCTGGCCACCTACGCCAAGATGGTGGTGTCGCTCGACGCGTCCATCGGCCGGGTGCTGCAGGCGCTGGAGAAGCAGGGCCTGGCGGAGAACACCATCGTGGTTTTCACCAGCGACAACGGCGGCGAGCGTTTTTCGAAAACCTGGCCGTTCAGCGGGCAGAAGACCGAGCTGCTGGAAGGCGGCATCCGCGTGCCCGGCCTCGTGCGCTGGCCGGCGCGGCTGAAGGGCGGGCAGGTGAGCAAACAGGTGGCCATCAGCATGGACTGGCTGCCGACCCTGCTGGCGGCGGCGGGCACGCAGCCGGATGCGGCCTATCCGTCCGACGGGCAGAACCTGCTGCCGGTGCTGCTGGGCGAGCAGCCGCCTGCCGAGCGCACGCTGTTCTGGCGCTACAAGGCGAACGCGCAGCGTGCGGTGCGGGCGGGCGACTGGAAGTATTTGAAGATCAACGGGAATGAGTACCTGTTCAATGTGGAGCAGGACCAGCGCGAGCGCGCCAACCTGGCGCGCAAGCATCCGGAGCGGCTGGCTGAGCTGAAGCAGCAGTGGGAAGCGTGGGACGCGTCCATGCTGCCGATTTCGGACGACGTGCGCACCCACGGCGTGGGCGCCAAGGCACAGGCGGATAAGTATTCGCCACAGGCCAATGACTGAGGCGGCGCTGTCGGGTTACGCGCGATGCGCTAACCCGACCTACGGCGTCACCGCGCCGCCGGCCTGGCAACCCATTACGGCGCCACGGTGCCTCCGGCGTGGCAACCTGGCGTGCATCACGGCGTCACGGCGTCACGGTGCCGCCGGCCTGGCAACCCGGCATGCATCACGGCGCCACGGTGCCGCCGTCCTGGCGATCCGTAGGGCGGGTTAGCGCCGAAGGCGCGTAACCCGCCGTGCACCGCTACGGTTCGCGGCGCCGGTATTGCAGTGTTGTGCCGGCGCTGTCGAACAGCAGCACCAGTTCCGCCATCCGCGGCCTGCCGTCCTCCCCCTTCGGCAGGCCCGAGGCGGGCGGATACTGGTACTGCCACACCTCGTAGCCGCTGTCGAAGCGCAGCGCGGCCGCTGGCTCCCCCAGCGCCGCGCGCGCCGCTTCTTTGCTGGCCACGCCGGGCGGCACCGGCGGCCCGGCTTCGTCCATATACTCAAAACTGAGCAGCGCATCGTCCGGCCAGGCACGGTCCCAGATCGGCGCGTAGTAGCTGCGGTCCAGCAGCACCTGGCAGTCGCAATAGGGCAGGGTGGCGGCGGTCTGCGTGCCGCCCGCGTACAGGGCGCGGAACGGCAGCGCCACCGAGCGGCCGTTCGCATGCAGCGTCACCCCGAACAGCGGCCGGTCCGCAAACTGCAGGTAATTGCCCTCCGGCGAAGCGCACACCTTGTCCGCATCGGCCAGCATATCGCTCAGCCATCCGAACAGCGCGGAATTGTTCGACACCAGCCCCGCCTCCATGCCCACCAGGCACTCCAGCCGCAAATCGCCGAGCCGCCGCATACCGGGCGGCACGCCGATGCTGCGCACCATGGCGCGCCAGGTCATGCTGCTGGTCTTGCGGTTGGCCACCAGGGCGGCATCCTCACGCCAGGCCCGCTCGTTGCGCTCCAGCGTGAAACTGTGGTCCGGTCCCATTGGCACGGGCAGCGCGATGCTGTCGCCCACCACCTTCAAGGCCACGCCGTCCAGCTTCACGCCGGGCTGGCGCGGCAACACCTGGAAGCGCAGCGAGGAACGCGGCGCCAGCGTGCGCGCCCGTTCGTAGCGCTCCATGCCGCGCACCATCTTGCGGTAGGACTTGTCCACCGGGTCCCGGGTGTAAGGCACGGTGACGGTGGCGACAGGCGCGGCGTCCGCGCTCTGCGCCGCAGCGGCGCTGCAGCCTGCGCAGGCGATGATGGCAGCGATCGCGGCCCTGGCCGGCCTTGCAAAGATAGGAGTGGCTTGCGTGTCCATGCGCCGATCTTACGCCTGCCGTGCGGACAGCGGCGCAGCGTCGGCGCTGCGCCGGCCCATACCAACGGCGTGCGCGATCCGCTATGATGTCAGGATGTCTACTATTCTTCCTATGTCCACCGAAGGCCAGCCGCCGCTGCGCCGGATCTCGTCGCTGCCCGGACCGCGCCCATGGCCGCTGGTCGGCAATCTGCTGCAAGTGCGGCCGCTGAGCGTGCACCGCGACATCGAGCGCTGGTGCCAACGCTACGGCAGCTTCTTCCCCGTGTATTTCGGCCGCACCGAAGTGCTGGTAGTGGCCGACCACGAAGCGGTGGCCGCCATCCTGCGCGACCGCCCGGACGGCTTCCGCCGCCCCGGCGTGACGGCCAGGGTGTCCGACGAAATGGGCGGCCTGCCGGGCGTGTTCATGGCCGAGGGCGGCGACTGGCGCAACCAGCGCCGCATGGTGATGCAGGGCTTCGCGCCGCACGCCATCAAGGCCTATTTTCCCGCGCTGGTGAAAGTGGCGCTGCGCCTGCAGCGCCGCTGGGACGGCGCCGCGCAGGACGGCCGCGAAATCGACCTGGCGGCGGACTTGAAGCGCTACACGGTGGACATCATCGCCGGCCTGGCCTTCGGCACCGAAGTGAACACCATCGACGGCGGCGAAGACACCATACAGCGCCACCTGGACGACATCCTGCCCGCCGTCGCGCGCCGCAGCATTGCGCTGTTCCCTTACTGGCGCTACGTGAAGCTGCCGCAGGACCGCCGCCTGGACCGCTCGGTGGCCGCCATGGCCAGCGCTGTCGATGAGCTGATCGTGCAGGCGCGCGCGCGCATGGCGGCCGATCCCGCCCGCGCGGCGCGTCCCGGCAACCTGCTGGAAGCCATGATCGCCGCCGCCGACCAGCCGGGCAGCGGCGTGGACGACCGTTCCGTGGCGGGCAATGTCTCGACCATGCTGCTGGCCGGGGAAGACACTACCGCCAACACCATCGCCTGGCTGCTCTACCTGCTGCAGCGCCATCCTCGCGCCATGCAGGCGGCGCGCGAGGAAGTGCTGCGCCACGCCCCGGACCCCGCAGCCTTCAGCATCGGGCAGATGGACGCGCTGGACTACCTGGACGCCTGCATCCAGGAAGCCATGCGTTTGAAGCCGGTGGCGCCCTTCATGCCGCTCGAAGCGCTGCGCGACACGGCGGTGGCGGGCATCGAAGTGAAGGCGGGCGCCCTGGTGTGGTGCGTGCTGCGCCACCACACGGTGTCGGACAGCCATTTTCCGCGCGCCGCCGAATTCGATCCAGAGCGCTGGTTGCCGGACGCGCAGGGCGCCGTCGCCGCCGACAAGAAGGTGGGCGTGCCTTTCGGCGCCGGGCCGCGCACCTGTCCCGGGCGCTATCTGGCGCTGCTGGAGATCAAGATCGCCATGGCCATGGTGCTGGCGCGCTACGACATCGCCGCCGTGCAGACCGCGTCGGGCGCGGAGGCCGGGGAAATCATGGGCTTTGTGATGTCGCCCGAGAACCTGGTACTGCGCCTGCAAAGACGCGACCTATCGTCTCGCTAAGATTGATAGATAAATATAATTACTAGTGTGACAATTGTATAGAATCTAACTTGTTGTTTGAAATATACTCCCCAGCACTAAAATGAAGCGCATTTTTGCCCACGCAAACGACCAGGGGAGTAGCACTATGAAGACCAATAAGACGATTCACATCCAGGGTAAATATCTCGCAGCAGCCATCGCCGCGCTGGCCTTGACCGGCTGTGCCGGCACCCAGCCGCAGCTGGGCGGCGGCGGCACGGTCGCCACCGGCGCCGCCGGCGGCGCTACCGCCGCCAACGCCAGCTCGCAGCTGGAAAAATGCGACAAGCCGCTCGGCACGCTGGGCGTGGTGGAAGACCAGTCGGCGCCGTGGTACCACGCGCTGTCCCAGTACAAGCTGGGTTCCACCGTGCCGGTGCTGCGCATGATGATCCAGCAGTCCAACTGCTTCGTGGTGGTCGAGCGCGGTGCCGCGCTGAAGAACATGAACATGGAGCGCGACATCCAGCAGAGCGGCGAAATGCGCGGCGGCAGCAACTTCGGCAAGGGCCAGATGGTCGCCGCCGACTACACCATGAGCCCCACCATCGCCTTCAGCCAGAAGGGCACCTCGGGCGTGGGCGGCGCACTGGGCGGCTTCGGCCTGATCGGCAGCGTGGCCGGCATGGTCGCTGGCGGCATGAAATCGAACGAGGCGGCCACCACGCTGATCATGATCGACAACCGTTCCGGCGTGCAGCTGGCAGCGGCCGAAGGCAGCGCCAAGAACTTCGACTTCAACATGTTCGGCGGCCTGTTCGCGGGCGGTTTCGCAGGCGCCGGTGGCTATTCCAACACCCCTGAGGGTAAAATCCTCATCGCCGCCTTCATGGACTCGTACAACCAGCTCGTGAAAGCGGTGCGCAATTACAAGGCGCAGGAAGTGGCGGGCGGCCTGGGTACCGGCGGCGCGCTGGGCGTACAGGGCGGCACCACGCCGGCATCGCAGCCGGCAGCGGCGGCGCCTGCGGCCAAGACTCCTGTGAAGAAGGACACCAAGAAAAAGTAAAGGATAGCGCATGCGGAAACTGCTTGCGGGAGGAGTGGCCATGCTGATCGCAGGCAGTGCCTGGGCGGCCCCGGTTCAGGAGGTGGGTGAACGCTACATGAAGCTGGTGCTGGCCGTGGGTCAGCACGACGCTTCCTATGTGGACGCCTATTACGGGCCGGCGCAGCTGCAGGAGCAGGCGGTCAAGGAGAAACTGAGCCTGGCCGCCATCCGCAGCGAGGCGGAGGCGGCGCGCAAGGCGCTGCCTCCGGCCGGCGCGGACGCCGACGAGGCGCTGCGCATCACCTTCCTGGACAAGCAGCTGCAGTCCATGGTGATGCGGGTCGATATGCTGGGCGGGAAGAAGTTCAGCTTCGACGAGGAAACCGCCGTCATGTACAACGCCGTGGCGCCGCAGCACGGACGCGCCTACTATCTGGAACTGCAGGACCGCATCGGCAAGCTGCTGGGCGGAGAAGGCCCGCTGGCCGACCGCGTGAAAGCGTTCCGTGCCCGCGTTGAAATCCCCAAGGACAAGCTGCGCCCCGTGATGGAGGCGGCCATCCGCGCCTGCCGCGAGCGCAGCGCGAAGTACATCGCCATGCCGGCCAACGAAAGCTTCGTGCTGGAGTTCGTGCAGAACCAGCCCTGGTCCGGCTACAACTGGTACAAGGGCGACGCGCACAGCCTGATCCAGATTAATACCGAATTCCCGATCTACATCGACCGTGCGGTGGACCTGGGCTGCCACGAAGGCTACCCCGGCCACCACGTCTACAACGCGCTGCTGGAGCAGACCCTGGTCAAGGGCAAGAACTGGCAGGAGTTCAGCGTCTATCCACTGTATTCGCCGATGTCGCTGGTGGCCGAGGGCAGTGCCAACTACGGCATCCTGATGGCGTTCACGCCGGAGGAGCGGCTGGAGTTCGAGCGCGGCGTGCTGTATCCGCTGGCCGGGCTGGACCCGGCGCTGGCCGAGAAATACGCAGCGCTGACGCAACTGTTCGGCAAGCTTGCCTACGCCGACAACGACGCCGCCCGCGCCTACCTGGACGGCAAGGCCACGCGCGCGCAAACCGTGGAGTGGCTGGTCAATGTGCTGCTGTATCCGCCGGAAAAGGCCGAGCAGCGCATACGATTTTATGACGCGAACCGTGGCTACGTGATCAATTACACGGTGGGCGCGGACCTGGTGGGCGAGTACGTGAAGCGCCACGCCACGTCCACCGATCCGGAAACGGCGCGCGCCCAGCGCTGGGCGGCGTTCCGCCAGTTGCTGTCGTCGCCGCGCCTGGCGGGCAGCCTGCGGTGAACGGCGGGTTACGCGCTTTGCGCTAACCCGCCCTACGAGGTGCAGCGTGGGGTGGACTGGTCCGTAGGGCGGGTTAGGCGCAGCCGTAACCCGCCAAGCTCAGTCGCCGGCCGTAACGTTGCCAATCCCGTTGACAGTCTTGTTCACATGACGCGGCTTGCCGTAATAATTCAAGCTGCCCATGCCGTTCACCACCGCGTTCAGCGTATCGCGCGCGGTGACCTTCACATTACCGATACCGTTGAAGTTCACGTCGGCCCGCTCGGTGTCCAGCTCCTTGGTGTCCACTTCCCCCACGCCCTGCGCCTTCAGGCGCAGCAGCTTCACCTTGCCCTGTGCGGCGAAACGCCCCGCGCCCTGGTAGCTCACGTCGAGGCGGTCGCCCGCCATGTTTTTCAGCTGCGTCTCACCAGCGCCTTCACCGATGAATTTCACCAGCGCCGGCACCGTGATCACGATGCGCGGCTCGCCGTTGGTGTTCTTGGAGCCGCTGTCGCGGTGGTAAATTTTCAGTTCGCCGTTCACCACTTCGGTAGCCAGGTTGCTGACGAACTTCTCGTTGCCGGACACTTTCACCGATTGCGTTTTGCCGGCTTCCACCACGATGCTGTAAGCGCCCTTGCTGTCGATGGCGGTGAATGGCTGCAGGTTGCGCACCTGTTCGTCGGCGTGGGCGAAGGAAGCAAAGGCGAGCGAGGCGATGGCGGTTTGGATCACGAGACGGCGCATGGTATTCCCTTGAGTACAGTGAGTTGTCAGTGAGGCCATTGTAGTGAGGCGCGCGCCGCCATGGTGGATTTTGCGACGAACTGCAAAATCGCGGGGGCCAATTGCAACAGCGCTTGCCCGCGCCGGACGATAGGCATACCATGGGCGCGCCGAGACGGCAGACCCGCAGACCCGCAGACCCGATCACCTATGCCCAGCACGGCCGCTTCCAACCGACGCCTGTCCCGCCTTTCCGTACACCTCTGGCTCACGCTGGGGGTGTCGCTGCTGCTGGCCGCCAGCTTTGTATTCTATGTGCGGGCGGAGAAGAAAATCGACGCCGCCAACGAGATGCGCCTGCGCTCCACCTACCTGGCCGATGAGCTGCGCCTATCCTCGGATGAGCTGACCCGCATGGCGCGCAGCTACGCCGCCACCGGCGACGCGGTCTACAGGCGCCATTTCGATCAGATCCTGGCGGTGCGGGACGGCCGCCTGCCGCGCTCCGCCCGGCATCCCGATATATACCGTGAGCTGCTGCCGGTGGACGCCGCCGTCGCCGGCCCGCAGGACCAGGCCGTTGCGCTGCGCGAGCTGATACGCCGCGCCGGCTTCACGGCGCAGGAGATCGAGCTACTGGAACAAGCCAAGCTGCGTTCAGACCTGCTGACGGCCACCGAGCTGGCCGCCATGCGCGTGGTGGCGGACGCCGGGCCGGACGCGGCGGCCAGCGCGGCGGCGCGCGCGCAGGCCACCGCCACGCTGCACAACGCCGCCTACCACAGCGCCAAGGCCGGCATCATGGAACGCATACGCGCCTTTGCCGTCATGACGGACGAGCGTACGCTGAACGCGGTGCGCTTGAGCGAGCAGCGCGCCTTGCAGCTGCGGATAGTGTTCCTGTGCCTGGTGGCGATGCTGCTGGCGCTAGTGTGGATGGCTCGCGGGGAAGTGCTGGCGGTGCTGGGCGGGACCGTGCCGCAGTTGTACAGCCACATCGCACGCCTGGGCAGCGGCGACTTTTCCGCGCCGCTGCCGGACGCGCCCCGCGACAGTGTACTGGGCTGGATAGGGGAAACCCAGCAGCGACTGGCGCACAGCGACGCCGAGCGCACCTTGGCCGAGCAAGAGCTGGCCAGCTACCGCAGCCGGCTGGAGCAGCTGGTGGAAGAGCGCACGCAGGCGCTGGCGGCGGCGCTGGACCGGGCCGAGGCGGCCAACCGCGCAAAAAGCGTGTTCCTGTCGAATATGAGCCACGAATTGCGCACACCGCTCAACGCGGTCATCGGCTTTTCGGAACTGATGACGCGCTCGCAGTCGCTGGGCGAGGACGAGCTGGAGAACCTGCGCTTCATCCATTACTCGGGCAAGCACTTGCTCACGCTGATTGACCAGGTGCTGGCGCTGTCGCGCACCGACGCAGCGCAGGCCCCGGCGTCCGGCGCGCTGAGCGACATCGGCCAGCTTGGCACGCTGCCTGCGCTGGCGCCGCAGCCGGCCCTGGACCACGGCGCCTCCGCGCCCGGCGAAGGCGCGGTGCTGCCGGCTGACGTGCAGGCGCTGGATGCCGCCACCTACAACGCGCTGTGCAGCGCCGTGCAGCACCTGGACCGCCATCAGCTCAACGGGCTGCTGCAGCAGCTGGCGCCGCGGCATCCGGTGCTGGCGCGCGGCATCGAGGCGATGGCCGAGCAGCTGCAGTACCGCGAGCTGTGGGAGGCGCTGCAGCAGGCCCGCAACGCGGGCCCGTAAGCAGGCCCATAAGCAGGCCCGCAACGCAGGCTCGTAAGCAGGCCCGCAACGCAGGCCCATAACGCAGGCCCAAAACGCAGGCCCGCAACGCAGCCGGTACCGCAGCCCGCGCCGCTGGCCGTAATGCCGGCCCTGGCAGCAAGCCGCATCAGGCGATGGTCTGCACCGTGCCGCCCTCGGCACGGATGGCCGCGCCATTGATGACGGCGGCGCGCTCGCTGGCCAGGAAGGCCACCACATTGGCCACCTCGGCCGGCTTGGCCAGGCGGTAGATCAGCGACGACGGCCGGTTTTCCTGCATGAACTTGCGCTCGGCGTCCGCATACGCCAGGCCGGGATTGACCGACTCGATGAAGCCCTTCAGGCTCTCGGTTTCGGTCGGCCCCGGCAGCACCGAGTTGACGGTGACGGCGCTGCCCTTGGTCAGCTCGGCCAGGCTGCGCGAGATCGACAACTGGGTGGCCTTGCTGGCGCTGTAGTGCGCCATGGCGGCCATGGGCGTGAGCGCCACTTCGCTGGAAATGAAGATCACGCGGCCGCGGCCACGCTCCAGCATGCCCTTCATATAGGTGCGCGCCAGGCGCACGCCACTCCACACATTGGTCTCGAACATGGCTTGCCAGTCCGCGTCGCTGGTGCTGAAGAAGTCGCTGAGCGCGTAGCTGCCCATGTTGTTGACCAGGATGTCCACTTGCGGATAGGCGGCAGCGGCAGCCAGCTCGCTGCCGGCCACGCTCATGTCCGCCACCAGCGGCAGCACGCGACCGGCGCCGAAGCGCTCCCCCAGTGCGGCCGCCGCGTGCTGCACCGTGGCCGCGCTGCGGCCGTTGACGATGACCGTGGCGCCGTCTTCCAGCAACTGGCTGGCGATGGCGTAGCCGATGCCGGAAGTCGATGCGCTCACCAGCGCGGTTTTACCTTGCAGATTCAAATCCATGACAGCTCCCTTGGTTGGTTGATGGGAGCAGTATGGCGGGCAGCGATTGCCTTGATAATCCGTTGGAATGGAATATGATTTTTGAATCAGATTCACAGACCCGAACGTCTAGCCTTTGCGGCGCCGCCGCCGTTGCAAGGCCAGCGCGCCCAGCGCGGCGCCTGACAGCAGCAAGGTGGACGGTTCCGGCACGGTGGAAGGCGGCGTCGTGCCGTCCAGCCGGAATGGCATGCCGCCGGCGATCTCAAAAACGTCGCCGCTGTCTTCGAACTGTATCAGAAAGGCGCCGTTCGGGTCGTCGGTGTTGGCGGTGCGAAACTCCAGGTCCAGTCCGTAGAAGCTCAGCAGGTAGTTGCCAGCGCCCAGCGTTATCCCGCTCGTGGCGAAGCTGACGTCGTAGAAAGTGGTGTAGGGGTAGCTGACGATGGCGTTGGGAATGGCCGCGTAGTCGCCATAGTTGAGCGTCTGGCTGTAGACCGCGCTGCCGATGTTGCCGCCGCCGGCGTCGTTATAGATGGTGAAGGTGAAGGCGCCGACGAAAGGGTCTTCCGTCAGCCCCATCTGGAAGAACACGCTGTCGATGGTGCGGGCGCCGGCCAGGCTGAAATCGTCATAGAGGCGCTGCTGCTGCAATGCCGTGGAGTAGTAGCCGCTGCGCAGGGAGTCATCCCGACCCAGGCCGTTGTCGTAGATGATGTCGGCGTGGGCCAGGGCGGCAGCGGCGGCCAGCAGAGCTGCAAGGAACAGGCGCTTCATGCTTAACCTCAAGAAATATTTATAATTGAGAAATATTAAGCATATTTTATGCCCATGTCCTTGCGCGCAGCAAAATCAACGGTTTGGCGCGGCGACCTGGGTGGGACTGTAAAGTTTTCCGACAAGATTGCAGAGCGCGCGGTTCACTTCAGCGCACCGAACACTTTTCCGATCAGCTTGCTGCCCGTGCCCAGCGGATCGCTGCGGATGGCTTTTTCCTCCTCGCCTATCATGGTGAACAGACCGTCCAGCGCGCGCTCGGTTACATAGTCTTCCACGGTGCCGGACTGCGCCAGGCCCATTTTCGATACCTTGGCCATGGCGCCGTTGTACTTGGCGGACAGGTCGGATTTATCGGTGACTTTCTTCACGATGGGCAGGAACTTCACGCCCAGCTGGCTGGCGGTCTTTTCGCGGAAAAACTCGGTGACCGAGGTGTCGCCCCCGCTCAGGATGTTTTTGGCGTCGGTCAGCGTCATTTTTTTCACGGCGTCCACCAGCAGCGGCTTGGCCAGCGGCACGGCCGCTTCGGCGGCGTGGTTCATCGACACCACCAGTTCGTCGAGCTGCTGCGCGT
The DNA here is from genome assembly GCF_001425265.1 of Massilia sp. Root418. Lineage (GTDB taxonomy): Bacteria > Pseudomonadota > Gammaproteobacteria > Burkholderiales > Burkholderiaceae_D > Rugamonas. The sequence continues at coordinate 58,850 of NZ_LMEC01000025.1, read as the reverse complement.
GACCCGTCATTTTCAGGATGGGGCGGGCTTGTTCCAGCACGCGCGGCAGCTGGATCTTCACTTTCTCATTGTTGAGAAAGCCGTTCTCGGCGCCCAGCTTGCTCACGGCTGCGGTGGAGCCGCGTTCCAGCGCCGCTTTCAGCGCGGCGTTCACGTCCTTGTTGGACAGGTCGGCCAGGGACACGGCCCAGGCGCTGGAAGCGGCCAGCAGCAAGGGCAGCAGGCGGATGGATTTGAACATGGCGGGACTCTCGGCAGGTTGGGATAAGCACATGGTACGCCATGCGCGGCGCACGGGCCTGGGTGCTGGCAGCTAGCAAGCGCCGCCGGCCTCCGGGGGCTGGCGGCAGTCCTCGGCCGCCAGGCAGGCGTGCACCAATACGCCGAGCTGGCGCCGCAGCGCCGCCGCGTCGGTTTTCGGGCCGTCCTGCATGATGCGCTGGGTCAGCAGGGCGTAGGACGCCGTATGCACCATCCACGCGAGCTGCTCCAGCGCGGCGGCCTGTTCCGGCCGGCCCGGCTGCTCCTGCCGCAGCGCGCGGCGCAGCGCGGCCGCCCACATGTCGGTGGCCATGCGGTACAGCCGCGCATAGGCTTCCGGCGTGGAGATGCGCCGTTCCAGGTGCAGCAAGGCTTGCCACTGCGCCGCGTTGCCGGCGAACTGCGCCACCATGCGGTCCAGCATGGCGTCCGCCAGCGCGGCCGGCGCGGCCGCGCCGCCAGGTTCCGACAGCTCGGCCAGGCCGGTGACGACCGCCTTCATGCGCGTGCGCAGGCACACGGCGGCCAGCGCCTCCTTGTTGGGGAAGTAGGCGTAAAAAGTGCCGATGCCCACGCCGGCCACGGCCGCCACCTCGCGGATGGTCACGCCGTCGTAGCCGCGCTCCAGTAAAACCCGAACAAAGGCTTCCTGCACGGCCAGCGACGTGGCCCAGGAGCGCGCCTGGAGCGGCCTGCGGCGGGGCTTCTGGCGCGCCGCCCGGCTGGAATCTGTCATGGGTAAAATCCGAACATGCATGGCAAGCTTTAATCCTATACTAGTCCGATCAGGATACCGGAGACCGCCATGCAACCCAAGCAATCGGATGAATGGGAAACCCACGAGGTCAGCAACCAGGCTGCCGAACTGAAGGACTACAACCTCTACCTCACCGACCCGCTGCTGCGGGACGCGGTGCAGCGCGGCGGCGCAGGCTGGCATGCCGATGCGCTGGCCGGGCAGGGGGCGCTGCTCGGCAGTGAGGCGGTGATCCGCATGGGCGAACTGGCCAACCGCCATCCGCCCGAGCTGCACACCCACAGCCGCACCGGCGCGCGCATCGACGTGGTGGAATTCCACCCAAGCTGGCACGCGTTCCTGGCCATCACGCGCCGCCACGGCCTGGTGTCGCAGCCCTTCACCGAGCAGCGTCCCGGCGCATGGACCGCCTATGCCGCCAGCCAGTACCTGCACAACCAGATCGAAGCCGGATCGTTCTGCCCGGTCAGCATGACCTTCGCCTGCATCCCGGTGCTGCAGCAGGAACCCGCGCTGTTCGCGCAACTGCAGCCGCTTCTGTTCTCCAACGAGCATGACGCGCGCGACCTGCCTGCGGCCGGCAAGAAGTCCATCATGGTCGGCATGGGCATGACGGAAAAGCAGGGCGGCACCGACGTGCGCTCCAACACCACCCGCGCCACGCACACGGGCGGCGCGGCGGGGCGCGGCGGCGAGTACAGCATCGTCGGGCACAAGTGGTTCTTCTCGGCGCCCATGTGCGACGCGCACCTGGTGCTGGCGCGCACGGATGCCGGCCTGTCCTGCTTCTACGTGCCGCGCTGGCGGCCGGACGGCAGCAAGAATCCCATCCACATCCAGCGCCTGAAGGACAAGCTGGGCAACCGTTCCAACTCCAGCAGCGAAGTGGAATTCCACGGCGCCTGGGGCGTGATGGTGGGCGAGGAGGGACGCGGCATCCCCACCATCATCGAGATGGCGACCAATACACGGCTGCACAACAGCATTTCCAGCGCGGCCTTCATGCGCCAGGCGCTGGTGCAGGCGCTGAACCATACCCGCCAGCGCAAGGCCTTCGGCCGCACGCTGATCGAGCAGCCGCTGATGCGCTCCGTGCTGGCGGACATGGCGCTGGAGAGCGAGGCGGCGCTGCGCGTGTCGATGCAGCTGGCGGACGCGTTCGGCCAGCAGGGCGAGGTTGCGCAGGCGTGGAAGCGCATCGTCACGCCGGCGGCCAAGTTCTGGATCTGCAAGCGCGCGGTGGAGTTGGCGGGCGAGGCGATGGAGGTCTTTGGCGGCAACGGCTACGTGGAGGACGGGCCGATGGCGCGCCTGTTCCGCGAGGCGCCGGTCAATTCGATCTGGGAAGGATCGGGCAATGTGATGTGCCTGGACGTGCTGCGCGCGATCGCGCGGCATCCTGACAGCATGCAGCTGCTGCTGGACGACTTGCAGAGACGCGCGGGGGATGAGCCGCGCCTGCGGGCGGAGATCGCGGGCCTGCGCGACGCGCTGCGCCAGCCGCCGGAGCAGTTGGAGGCGGGGGCGCGGCGCTATACGCAGAGGCTGATGCTGGCGGCGCAGGCGGTGCTGATGCGCGAGTCGGGCTCGCAGGCTGGGGCGGAGGCGTTCCTGGCCACGCGGTACGACGGCGAGTGGGGCAGGGTGTTCGGGGCGCTGGACGCGGGCGTCGATTGCGGGGCGGTGCTGGCGCAGGCGTGGCAGGTTTAGGGCCGCAGGCGGAGCGCGGCGGGTTACGCGGTTCCCGCTAACCCGCCCTACGGTCTCCCATCCGGCCGCGTGACCCGCCAATGCTAATCCGCCCAACGGTCTCCCTTGTCCTGTAGGGCGGGTTAGCGCGCAGCGCGTAACCCGCCAATGCGCCGCCAATGCGCCGCCAACGCGCCGCCAACGCGCCGCCAACGCGCCGCCAACGCGCCGCCAGCACGTGCCGCGCACAAGCGCTACACTCCCATCTCTCACTGAAGATGGAGATCCCCATGTCCGACATTAGCATCGCCCAACGCTGGCCCGCCCAGCACCCTGAACGCATCCAGCTGTATTCGCTGCCCACGCCAAACGGCGTGAAAGTATCCATCATGCTGGAAGAGACCGGCCTGGCCTACGAGCCGCACCTGGTCGACATCATGAAGGACGAAAACAACACACCCGAGTTCAGGTCGCTCAACCCGAACGGCAAGATCCCGGCCATCGTCGACCCCAACGGCCCGGGCGGCAAGCCGCTGGCGCTGTTCGAGTCCGGCGCCATCCTGCTCTACCTGGCCGAGAAAACCGGCCAGTTCCTGCCTGCCGATCCGGCCGCCCGCTACGAAACCATCCAGTGGGTGTTCTTCCAGATGGCCGCCATCGGCCCCATGTTCGGCCAGGTGGGCTTCTTCCACAAGTTCGCCGGCCGCGAATACGAGGACAAGCGCCCGCTGCAGCGCTACGTGAACGAGACCAAGCGCCTGCTGGCGGTGCTGGAGACGCGCCTGGAAGGCCGCGACTACATCATGGACCACGGCTATTCCATCGCGGACATCTCCATGTTAGGCTGGGTGCGCAACCTGATCGGCTTCTACGGCGCGGGCGAGCTGGTGGACTACGCCAGCCTTTCGCGCGTGCCGGCCTGGCTGGAACGCTGCCTGGCGCGACCCGCCGTGCAGCGCGGCCTGGAGATCCCGAAGCGCCCCCAAAACTGACGAACAAAACGAAAAGGAAGACATAGTGCTGAAACATCGCTCGATACTGGCGGCGGGCCTGCTGGCCCTGGCGGCCGGCGCGCAGGGACAAGACACAGACCCCGTGCGCGCCGACAAAAACATGATCAGGGCCCACCTGACCTTCCTGGCCGACGATTTGCTGGAAGGCCGCGAAACCGGCAGCCGCGGCTACGACATCGCAGCGCACTATGTGACCACGCAGTTCCTGCAATACGGCCTGGCGCCCAAGGGCGACCAGGGCAGCTTCCTGCAGCAGGTGCCGCTGCGCGCCACGCGCCTGGTGCAGGAGTCCCCGCTGCTGGAGCTGAGCAGCAAGGCCGGCACTGAAAAGCTGGCCTACCTGGACGAGTACATGACCTCCGGCAGCCTGCTGGAAGACCGCTCAGCCGCCGCCGCGCCGCTGGTGTTTGTCGGCTACGGCATCGAGGCGGACCGCCTCCAGCACCACGACTACGCGGGCGTGGACGTGAAGGGCAAGATCGTCGTGGTCTTGTCCGGCAAGCCGCGCAGCTTCCCCACCGAGGAAGGCGCGCACTTCGCCAGCGGCGAGCAAAAGCGCGAAGTGGCGGCCCGCCATGGCGCAGTGGGCATGATCACCATCCCCACGCCGGGTTCGGAGAAAGCCGTCCCCTTCGCCAAGCTGAAGGAATACCGCTACATACCCAGCATGAGCTGGGTGGACAAGAACGGCGTGGCGGCGCACCAGCAGCCCACGCTGCAAAACCGTTATACCCTCAGCATGCCTGCCGCGCGCAAGCTGTTCGCGCAGTCCGGCATGAAACTGGACAGCATCTACGAGCAGGTGGCGGCCGACAAGCCGGTGCCGCGCGGCGACCTGGGCGTGTCCGCCCGCATGGCGTCGCAGAGCACGCGCAGCGACCTGAAAAGCAGCAACGTGGTTGGCATGATTGAGGGTAGCGACCCCGGGCTGAAGAATGAATACGTGGTGTTCAGCGCCCACCTCGACCACTTGGGCCAGGTCAAGGAAAAGAGCGGCGACAACATTTTCAACGGCGCGATGGACAACGCGTCCGGCGTGGCCACGCTGATCGAAACGGCGCGCCTGTTCAGCCAGGGCAAGGTCAAGCCCAGGCGCTCAATCCTGTTCGTGGCCGTCACCGGCGAGGAAAAGGGCCTGTTGGGCGCGGACTATTTTGCCACCAACCCCACCGTGCCGGCCGGCGCCATCGTGGCCAACGTCAACCTCGACATGCCGCTGCTGACCTTCGACTTCAAGAACGTGATGGCCTTCGGCGCCGAGCATTCCAGCCTGAAGGGCAACCTCACGCGCGCGCTCAAGCCGATGAACCTGGAGCTGATTTCCGACCCGTGGCCGGAGCAGGGCTTGTTCACCCGTTCCGACCACTATATGTTCGTGCGCCAGGGCATACCGTCGATCTTCCTGGCCACCGGCATGGCGTCCTTCCAGAAGGGCGAGGACGGCGCCAAGCAATGGGAACATTTCCTGAGCACGAACTACCACCAGCCCACGGACGACCTGAAGCTGCCCTTCAATTTCGACGCCGCTGCGCGCTTCGCGCAGCTCAACTACAACATCGCGCTGGAGATCGCCAATGCGGCTGACAAGCCCACCTGGAACAAAGGCGACTTCTTCGGCGACACATTCAGGAAATAAAATGGCAAGTGCAATGACATACGAAGAGTATCTCGACGAAGTAACCACACTGATCGTCGAAAAATACAACCTGGCCGATGCGGCCGCCATCAAACTGGTAGTGGCGGCGCAGGACGCGGAGTTCTTCGTCAAGCATGACGACGATCCCGCCTTGCGCAATATCGACCAGGCGCACAAGGATGCGAAAACCCTGTACACATCGGCCTCCGCAGTCCCCAAGGCGCCCGGCAAGCCGCGCCGCTGACCCGCCGGGCCGCCGTTCGCGCGGCCCGATTTCCGCCCCGTAGTCAAGCACCAAAAATAAAGTGGTATCGTTCGCCGCGCGGACGGCCCGCGTCTCATCTTACACAAGAAACGTACCAAGTATCACAAGACTTCTTTGGAAACATTGCGGAACGTTGTATTCCTGCTTCCATAACCGTATTGAATGGACGCATAGCAATGTTACATATACATTCAATCTTCGTAACACCGCCACAAGCGCATCCATACCTAGAAAACACCGTTACAAGAGAGAAGATCCGTGAAGAAAAGTTTTCCGTTTGCCGTGTTGATGTTGTCCGCCAGCCCCTACATTCTGGCCCAGGAAGTAAAGCCCGCCGCCACCGCGCCGGCCGCCGCCGAAGCTGCGGCGGAAGACATCCAGAAGGTGGTGATTGTTTCGACCGGTAGCCGCGGCGCGCAGCGCACCCTGGTCGACACGCCGGTGCCGATCGATATTCTCAGTTCGCGCGAGCTGACCAAGACCGGCCAGAACACGCTGGACAAATCGCTGCAGTTCCGCGTGCCTTCCTTCAACACCGTGCAGACGCCGGTCAACGATGCCACTTCCCTGCTGGACCCCTACGAAATCCGCAACATGGGTCCGAGCCGCGTGCTGATCCTGATTAACGGCAAACGCAAGAACTCCAGTTCGCTGATCTACACCCAGACTTCCCCCGGCCGCGGCGAAAGCGGCGCCGACATTTCCGCCATTCCCGCCGACGCCATCAAGCGCATCGAAGTGCTGCGCGACGGCGCGTCCGCCCAGTACGGCTCGGACGCCATTGCCGGCGTGGTCAACATCATCCTGAAGGACGCGGCCGAAGGCGGCTCGCTGACCGCGCGCGCCGGCATCACCCACGAGAGCGACGGCGAGATGGGCGGCCTGAGCCTGAACAAGGGCATCGCGCTGGGCGACCAGGGTTTCATTAACTTCACCCTGGACGTGTCCAAGACCAAGCTGTCCAACCGTCCCGGCCTGGTCGATGCGCGCGGCGACGCGAGCGACTTCGGCGCCACCATCAAGGAAGTGCAGAACTTCCTGGCCGTCAAGCCGGACGCCGGCAACATCAATGGTTCGCCCGCCACCGAAGCTTTCAAGGGCCTGGTCAACAGCCGCTACGAGCTGAGCGACGGCGTGTCGGTGTACGGCAACGCCGCTTACATCCACAAGAAAATCGATTCCTTCGCCAACTACCGTACCCCGTACTGGCGCCCCACCGACTACGGCCTGCTGCACCCGGCCGGCACGCCTTACCTCGGCTACGTGCCCAGCTTCATCGGCAAGCTGGACGACTACAACGCCACCGGCGGCGTGAAGTTCCCGCTGGCAGGCTGGAACGCCGACGTGAGCCTGACCTACGGCGGCAATGAGCAGGAATACGGCGTGGCCAATTCGGTGAACCGCGGCATGGAAGACGCCTTCCTGGCCGGCACCAGCAAGGTGCACTCGCCAACCAGCTTCAACGCCGGCGGCGTGAAGTTCGAGCACTTCGTGTTCAACGGCGACATCTCCAAGCAGATCACGCCTACCGTGAACGCCTACGCGGGCACCGAGCTGCGCCACGAAAAATATTCGGTGATCGCGGGCGAAGAAGCGTCCTACATCCTGGGCGGTGCGGACTCGTACGCCGGCAACTCGCCGGAAAATTCCTTCCCCTCGTCGCGCTCGAACTACGGCGTGTACGGCGGCGCCACCTGGGACATCAGCGACGCGCTGCTGATCGACGGCACCGGCCGCTTCGAGAAATACACCGACTTCGGCAGCGCCTTTGTGTGGAAAGCATCGACCCGCTACAAGGTGAACGAACAGGTCACGCTGCGCGGCTCGGCCTCCACCGGCTTCCGCGCGCCGTCATTGGCGCAGACCTTCACCCAGAAGGCCCAGTACTCCTTCGTGCCGGGTTCGGGCATCCAGGTGTCCGGCCTGGTGAACAACGTCTCGGCGCAGGCCGTGGCGCTGGGCGTGCCCAAGCTGAAGGCGGAGAAGTCGAACAATATCACTGTCGGCCTGGGCCTGAAGCCTGACGCCGACACCAGCGTGACGGTGGACTTCTACCACATCCGCGTGAAGGACCGCATTATCCTGGGCAAGGAAATCAAGCCGAGCGGCGATCCCAAGCAGGCGCTGGACCAGATCCTGAAAGCCAACGGCATTGTCTCCGTCAGCTTCTTCGTCAACGCCCTCGACAGCGTAACCTCGGGCATCGACTACGTGCTTTCGCGTAAGAACATCCCGCTGGGCGGCGGCAAGCTGACGCTCAACCTGTCCGGCAACTACTCGCTGAAAAACGAGCGCGACGGTGCGGTCAACAATCCGGGCCCGGTGGCCACGGCCAACCAGTCGGTGCTGGACGCTACGCAGGAAGCGCTGATGTTTACTTCGCGTCCGAAGTTCAAGACCATCATCGGTGCGGACTGGGACTACAAGGACTTGAACCTGTCCCTGAACAACACGGTGTTCGGCCCGACCTACTTCCGCCAGGCCGGCCTGGATGCGAACCTGGAAACGGCGTTCAAGACCAAGACCCTGACGGACTTCGCGCTGAACTACAACCTGACCAAGTCCACCACCTTGTCGTTTAACGTGAACAATATGTTCAACGTGACGCCGAAGTGGCGCATCCGTGCGCTGAACTCGGCAGGCCAGCAACTGCTGGACGCGAAAACCGTCGATGCCTACGGCATGACGCCGGCCGAAGTGCAGCGTAATCTGATCACTTTCAATGGGCGCTACTCGATGGTAACCTATGACGGTTCGCAGTTCAGCCAGCTGGGCCGCACCTTCGCGGCGTCGCTGAACTACCGCTTCTGATAGTAGCCGTACCAACCTGATACCAACGCAGTCCCACGGGGCTACGCCCCCCCAAGCCGCCCGGTGCAAGCCGGGCGGCTTTTTCGTTTATGACGACGGCCCGGTGCTGGCCGCCTGCGCGGACGTCTGCAGTTCGCGCAGCAGCGCGTCGTTGAAGGCCGGCAGGTCGTCCGGCTTGCGGCTGGTGACCAGCTTGCCGTCCACCACCACCTCATCATCGGTCCAGTCGGCGCCCGCGTTGCGCAGGTCTTGCTGCAAGCTGGGCCAGCTGGTCACGTGCCTGGCCTTGGCCAGGCCGGCGTCGATCAGGGTCCACGGGCCGTGGCAGATCGCCGCGATGGGTTTGTCCTCGCGGCCGAATTCGCGGATGAAGGAGATGGACTCCGTGCTCAGCCGCAGCTGGTCCGGGTTGGCTACGCCGCCCGGCAGCACCAGCGCGTCGAACTCGGTCGGGCGCGCGTCGCGCACGTCCATTTCCACTTCGAATTTATCGCCAGGCGTCATGTGGTTGAAGCCCTGCACCTGCTCACCCTTGGCCTTGGGGGAGATCAGCGTCACCTGCGCGCCGTGCTGCTCCAGGAAGCGGCGCGGCTCCAGGTACTCAACCTGCTCCACGCCGTCCGTCATCAGCACCGCCACCTTCTTGCCTGCCAGGGTTCCAGCCTGTTCCTGTCCGGTTTGTGCTTGCGTCATGGGAACCTCCTTTGCTTGAGTTGTTGGCCGATTATAGGAGTGCGCCAGCGGCGGCGGCGCTAGCGTGCCGGGCGGAAAAGCAATGCTTGACCCTACCCGCTATCCATCCTATATTACCAACTGGTTATGTAAGAAAGAGGCCTTTCATGCAGCAGGAAGCACTGAACCGCGCCTTCGCCGCGCTGGCCGATCCGACGCGGCGCGCCATCCTGGACCGGCTGGCGTCCGGCGAGGCCACCGTCAACGAATTGGCGGAGCCGTTCGCCATGACGCAACCGGCCATTTCCAAGCACATCAAGGTGCTGGAGCAGGCCGGCCTGGTGTCGCGCAGCCGCCTGGCACAGACCCGGCCTTGCAAGCTGGAGGCGGCGCGGCTAAAAGAAGTGTCGGACTGGCTGGACACCTACCGCATCCTGTGGGAGGACCGCTTCGACCGGCTGGGCGACTATCTCAACAAGGAAGGGAAAACCACATGAAACAAGCATTCACGATCACGCGCCATTATTCGCAGCCGCTCGCCACGGTCTGGCAAGCCTGGACCGAAGCGGAGCGCCTGCGGCAATGGTGGGGACCGCAGGGCTGCAAGGTGGAAGTGAAGCGGCTGGAGTTCCGTCCCGGCGGCTTTTTCCATTACGCCATGCTGTTCGACGGCGCACCGCCCATGTTCGGCCGCTTCAACTACCGCGAGATCGCGCCGCAGGAGCGCATCGTGTGGCTGAACTCCTTCGCCAACGAGCGCTGCGGCATCGAGCGCGCGCCGTTCAGCCCTGCCTGTCCGCTGGAGATTGAAAACACGGTGGTGTTCAGCGAACGGGACGGCGTCACCACGGTGGCCCTGAGCGCTATCCCCTTCGGCGAAACCGCTCCCGAGTATCAGTTCTTCGACGAACTGCGCCCTTCCTTGCAGCAAGGTTACGGCGGCACGTTCGATCAGCTGGAAGCGTATCTGCGCGGCTAGCCGCCGCAAAAAAAAGCCCGCTCATCATTGAGCGGGCTTTCAGCTTGAGGGCTGTGCTTATTTGCGCTTGGCGGCGCTCTGGTCGCGGATGGCGCGGAACTCGGAGTCCTTGCCCCAGTTCGGCCAGGCCTTGGAGTCGGCCAGGTCGCGGCCCACCGTGTACAGCAATTCCAGGTCGCGCGCCATGCCGGTGAACGGCCACTGTGCGCTCCATTCGTCGGACGGCTGGTGGTAGTTGTTGGTGTTGTAGGCTTCCTCGGCCGCCTTGCCTGCCGCCAGGCCGCCGTCGATCCAGTCTTCGCCGGAACCGATGGAGAACGCCGGCACGCCGCGCTTGGCCATGGAGAAGTGGTCGGAGCGGAAGAAGTGGCCCGCTTCCGGCTTCGGATCAGGCGTGTAGGCCATGTTCCACTGCTTGGCTTTTTCGATGGTCTGGTCGATCAGTTCCAGCTTGGCGCTGCCGGAAATGGTGAAGTTGCGCGCAGGGCCCATGGGGCTCAGGGCGTCCATATTGATCACGCCTGCGGTCTGGTCCAGCGGATACAGGGGATAGGCGCCGTAGTATTCGGAACCCAGCAGGCCTTTTTCCTCGGCCGTCACGGCCAGGAACACCACGCTGCGCTTGGGCGCCGGCTGCTTGCCGTACACGCGCGCCAGTTCCAGCAGGGCGGCGATGCCGGTGGCGTTGTCCACTGCGCCGTTGTAGATCTTGTCGCCCTTGGCGTCCGGCAGGCCGACGCCCAGGTGGTCCCAGTGGCCACTGTAGATCACGGTCTGGTTGGGACGCTCGCTGCCAGGCAGCAGGGCGGCCACGTTCTTGGACTTGATCACCTGCGTGTCCACCGCGTAGTGCGCGGACAGGGTCAGGCCGGTGAGCGGCAGCGGCTTGAAGGCGCGCGTTTGCGCCTGCTTCTTGGCCGCCTCGAAATCCAGGCCGGCGCGCTTGAACAGGTCCACCGCCACGTCGCGCTGGATCCAGGCTTCCATCGGCGCGTGCGCCTTGCCCGGCTGCTTGCGCACGATGTCGTACATGGTGTTGGTGTTGGAGTTCTTCACCGTCGGCCAGCCGTAGGAGGCAGGCGCGGTTTCGTGCACGATGATGGTGCCCAGCGCGCCGCGGCGCGCCATCTCTTCATACTTGTAGGTCCAGCGGCCGTAGTAGGTCATGGCCTTGCCGCCGAAATCGCCTTCACCGGTTTCGAAGTCCGGGTCGTTGATCAGCACCACGGCCAGCTTGCCCTTCAGGTCCAGGCCCTTGAAGTCATCCCACTTGCGTTCGGGCGCGTTCACGCCGTAGCCCACGAACACCAGCGGCGCCTTGTCGAAGTCCACGCGCTTGGCGCCGTTCATGGCGGCGCGCACGGCCATCTGGTCGCCCTGCAGGAAGGGCTGGCTGCCCTTGGCGTCGTTCAGCGTCAGGGTGACCGGGCCCTGGATTTCAAAGCGGCCCAGGGGCACTTCCTGGGTCCAGCTGCGCTTGCTCTTGACCAGGTCGCCGCCCGGCTGCATGCCGGCGGCCTTGAACTGCTCGATCAGGTAGTCCACGGTTTTGGTTTCGCCAGCGGTGTTCGGCCCACGGCCTTCGAATTCGTCCGATGATAAAACCTTGACGTCCTGCGACAGGCGCTGCGGATCGAATTTGGGCGTTTCGTTGGCCTGCGCCGCAGCTGCGGATAGCAGCAGGGTGGCTAGCATGGCGTTTTTCACTGTGAACCTCCTTGGGTAATGGATAGGCAAAAACGCTGCAAGTATCGGCCTAAACATTGCGCAGGTCAACGGCTGCCCGGCGGGTTACGCGCCTGCGGCGCTAACCCGCCCTACGTACCGCGGCCGGACCGTAGGGCGGGTTAGCGCTTGCGCGTAACCCGCCGAGACTACAGCCGCGTGTCGTAGCGCTTGCCGGCGATGGTCACGTCGCGCAATACCACGTTGCGCGCGTTGTGCACAAACCAGGGCTCAGCGGCGCGCGGCGTGCCGAAATTGCAACGGCTGATGCTGACGTTGGACAGCGGCAGCAGCGGCACCCCGGCCGGGCCGTTGTAGCTGTGCGCCACGGGGCCCAGCAGCACGAAGGCCTGGTAGCAGGAGTAGGCGCCGTCTTCCGTCTGCACGTTGGACACGCGCACGTCCGAAATATGGATGTCCGATACTTCCGGCGGCCGGGTGCGCACGCTGTCGAATGCCGGCGTGTAGTCGCAGTCGATGGTGATGACGGCGCCGCCGCCGGTGGCCACGGTCTTCGGTGCGACCGCGCCGCCCGGGATGGGCGTGTAGAAGCCCGCCTTGGTGCGCACGCCGTTGGCCAGGGTCAGCTGGCGCACGTAGAAGTGGCGCAGGAAGCCGCCCCGGTTCATATTGGTTTTCATGCGGATGGCGGTGCCGAGCGGATCGGTGGCCCAGTGCATATTGCGCACGTCTAGGTTCTGCGCATAGATGTGCTCTATGCCGGCCGCCATTTCGCTGCCCAGCGTGATGGCGCCATGGCCGGTATTCATGACGCTGTTCTGGACCACCATGTTGCGCGTGGGGCCGTACTGCACGTCGGTGTTCTTGCCGGCCTTGATGGCGATGCAGTCGTCGCCGGTGTTGAACAGGCAGCCGTCCACCAGGATGGTGTCGCAGGATTCCGGGTCGAAGCCGTCCGAGTTCGGTCCCATGCTTTCCATGCGCACCTTCCTGATGTGCACATTGCGGCAGTTGACCGGGTGGTGCTGCCAGAACGGCGTGTTGACCACCTGGTAGCCCTGCATCAGCACATCGGTGCAGCCGATGAATTCCACCATGCAGGGCCGCAGGTAGTGGCCGATGCCGAACACGCGGCGTTCGGGCGGCACGCGCGCTTCCGACAGCGCAGGCAGGTATTTTTCGTCGCTGCGCCAATCCGCGTGGGCACCCTTGATGAGCGCAAGCCCGGCGGGGCTCAGCTGCGGTGCGAGCGCGGACAGCGAGGCGGGGTTGGCGTCGTTGTTGACGTTCTGGCGCGCGGTCACGCCGGCCGGCTTGCGCGCGGCCCAGCCCCACCAGCCGCCGCTGCCCATGCCGGTGTCTTCGAAGGGCACGTTGCCCTGGCCGTTCAGGATGCTGGTCCAGTCTTCGCCGGTGATGGCGATGTTGGCCTGGTTGCGGGCATACACCATGGGCGAGTAGTTCAGGCAGTCGTTGCCCTGCCAGCGCGACAGCACCAGCTTGCCGTTCGCGCCGCAGTCGAAGTCGCCGTCGCGCGCATAGTCGGCCGGGTTGGCGCTGAAGTGCACGCGCGCGCCTGCCGCCAGGTGCACGTTCACATTGGACAGCAGCACGATGGGGCCTTTGCAGTACCAGTCGCCGGCCGGGATCAGCACCCGTCCGCCGCCGGCCTTGCTGGCTGCGGCAATGGCCGCGCGGATGGCGGGGTGGCTGTCCGGCGAGCCCGGCGCCGGCGCGGCCTGCGTGGCCGGCGGCGTGCCGTGCGCACCGGCCACCGGCACTGCGTCGGCCATGGCGCAGGGCCTGGCGCCGTAGGCCGTGATGACGAAGTCCCGCGCCGGGAAGGACAGCGGTTTGGCGAAGGCTGCGATGATGCGGTCGGCGCGCGCCCACGGATCGGCTATGGCATCCATTGCCCCCGCTGATTCGGCCGCGCTGCGCGCTGCGGGGCTGCCCCCGCTGCCGGCAACGCTGGCGCCGGTCCCGGGCTGGCCGGCGGACGCGGGGCCGGCCAGACCTGCCGGCATGGCCGGTGCGCTGGCCGCCAGCGCGGCGGCGGCGGACGCGCCCTTCAGGAGCGCGCGGCGCCGCTGGTTGATGACAGTCTTGTTCATGCTCGCTGTCTCCCTGTCTTTAACGGTTGAAGCGGAAATAGTCGACGTCGAGGTAGCCCGGCTCCGCCGAGGCTCCCGGCCCCACGCTGAACAGGCCCACCTGCGCGCCCACCCAGTGCCCCTTGGTGGCGGCGAACGGCGCGCCGGCGGCGCTGTACTCCTTGCCGTCCACGCTGTAGTGGAACTGCGCCTGCGCACCGTCGGCCATCACCATGCGCAGCGACAGCGCGGACGGCGCCTGCGCCAGCAGCACCGTGCTTTGCTCCTTGCAGCGCGGCGCGAACGGCGTGCAGGTGGTGTAGACCAGCTGCGTGTCTGCGCCTTGCCTGCGCAGTCCCAGCCACGCGTAGCTCATGCCGTTCAGGATCAGCCCTGCGCGGTCGCCGTCGGCGGCGCCGTGCAGCTCGATGCGCGTGTCCACCGTGAACGCGCTGGCCGGCAGCTTCTGGCCCAGGATGTTGGGCGCCGCCCGCACATAGCCGTCCGCCTGCGGCGCGGCCAGCACCGGCAGGCGCAGATGGCCCGGACGCGCCGCCAGCGAATACCAGCCTTCCTGCGGATTGGCATTCCACTGCCACTGCAGGCCCAGCGCCTTGCCGCCGAATTCATCGCTCGTGGCCGGCACTTTCACTGCCTGTCCGGCCACCGGCTTGCGGTAGGTTGCCACCGGATTGCCGACGCCCGGCCTGGCCCCCGGCTGGCCGATCAGCGGCCAGCCGTCGCTCCACGCCATCGGCTGCAGGTGCACCACGCGGCCGTAGGCCTTGCGGTCCTGGAAGTGCAGGAACCAGTCCTTGCCGTCCTGCGCGCGCACCCAGGCGCCCTGGTGCGGGCCGTTGACCGGCGAGCCTCCCTGGTCCATCACCACGCGGTCCTCGTACGGCCCCTCGATGCTGCGCGAACGGAACACGGCCTGCCAGCCTTCCTCCACCCCGCCGGCCGGCGCGAACACGTAGTACCAGCCGTCCTGCTTGTAGAACTTGGGGCCTTCCAGGGTGCGGTAGCCCGGCAGCTTGTTGCCGTCGATGACGACCTTGCCCTGCGGGTCCAGCACGCGCCTGCCGTCCGGCGACATGGCGTGCAGCGTGAGCACGTTGTTGAAGCCGGCCCGGCTCTTGGCCCAGCCATGCAGCAGCCATGCCTTGCCGTCCTCGTCCCACAGCGGCGTGGGGTCGATCAGGCCGCGTCCCGGCATCAGCAGGTGCGGTTCGCTCCACGGGCCGCTGAAGCTTTTGGCGGTCATGACGTAGATGCCGAAGTCCGGGTCCGGGTAGAAGATCCAGAATTTGCCGTCGTGGTAGCGCAGGCATGGCGCCCACACGCCGGCGCCGAAACGCGGCACGGCGAAGTGGTCGGCCGGCACCTGCTTCGGCAGCGCGTGGCCCACCAGCTCCCAGTTCACCAGGTCTTTCGACTGCAGCAGCGGCAGGCCGGGCGCGCTGTTGAAGCTGGAGGAGGTCATGTAATAGGTGTCGCCGACGCGCACCGCGTCCGGGTCCGAATAGTCGGCGTTCAGCACCGGGTTCTGGTAGCTGCCGTTGCCCAGGTCGGGCACCCAGGGCTCGGCTGCGCAGGCGGGCGTGCCGGCGGCGTTCAGCGCTGCGAGCAGCGCACAGGTCAGGATAGGTTTCATCATGTCAGAAAGTGTAGTTCACGCGCACGTTGTAGGCGCGGCCGATCGGTTTCGAAACGTTTTGCGCAAACACCACGCGCGAGCCCAGGCGCTGGTTGGACAGCGGCGGATCCTTGTCCAGCAGGTTGTTGATGCCGAAGGTGATCTTCAGCTTTTCCTTGATGGTGTAGCTGCTGGTCAGGTTGTACAGGATATAGGGCTCGATCACGTTGAAGTAGGGCTGGCCTTCCTTCTGCGTCGGCAGGGCGTTGGTGTCCTCGTAGTGCGAGGTGTAGGCCTGGGTCAGCTGCAGGCCGAAGCCCTGGTAGGCCCAGGAGGCGCGAAGGTTGTGGCGCCAGCGGTAGACATAGGTGTTGGCCGAGGTGGCGCCGGTGGACAGCGAACCCGGCTTGCCGACGCTGTCGATCCAGGCGCCGCCCGCTTCGTTCTGGCCTTCGTAGCGGTCCACATAGGTGCCATCCAGGCTCAGGCCGAACTTGCCCCAGTCGGTTTTCGGCCAGCTGTAGCTCATGCTGGTGTCGATGCCGCGCGTGCGCAGGCCGCCCATGTTCAGGCGCGTTTTGACGATGTAGTCCAGCGTGCCGTCCGCATTGCGTACGAACAGGTTGTTGTAGCCGGTGACGTTGTTGAAGATGGTGTCTTCGCCGATCTGCGCGATGGTGCCCTTCATCTTGATCGACCACAGGTCGAACGACACCATCATGTTCTTCACCGGCGCCAGCACGATGCCGGCGGTGACGGTGCGCGCCTTTTCCGGGTCCAGGTCCGGGTTGGCGCCGGTCAGGGTGACCAGCGTGGTGTTGCAGACTTTAGTCGGGTCCAGGTTCAGGCCCGCGTATTTCGGGTCCTTGGTCACCGAGCCGGTGCCGGGGATGGACGGCGTGGCGCTTGGGCACAGCAGCGGGTCGTCCCATTTGCCGGTGGAGCTGGTGCGGGTGCGCGGCGTGCCGTACAGTTCCGGCAGCGTCGGCGCGCGGAAGCCGGTGCTGGCGGTCCCGCGCAGCATCACTTCGGCGGCCGGCTGCCAGCGTACGCTCAGCTTGGGGTTGACGGTGTTGCCGAAGTCGCTGAAATGGTCGGCGCGCACGGCGGCCGTGATGTCCAGCGTCTTGGTCAGCGGCGCGTCCATTTCCATGTACAGCCCGGCCACCGTGCGCGAAGCGCTGGGGTAGGTGTTGGGCGTGCCGGACACTTTGTACACCACTTCGTTGGCGATCGGATCGGTGCCGTCGTTGTAGATTTCCTTGTGCCAGTCGCCCCCCACCGCCAGCGCGAGCGAACCGCCGGCGAGCGGCATCAGGTTGCGCGTGAGGTTGAAGTCGGGCCCGAAGTATTCCACGGTGGCGCGGCGGTAGGTAGTACCGTCGGCGCGGATGCTGTCCAGGTAGGACTGGCCGGCCGCGTCCTGCTTGCCGAAGGGATTGAGCACGCCGTCCGCCACGCCCTTGTAGATGCCTGCGGTGCTGAAGAAACCGCTCTTCCAGCTCACGTCGCGCCGGCTGCGCGAGGCGTTCATGCCCACGCGGTAGTCCCAGCCCATCACTTCACCCTCGTCCGCCACGATGATGCGGGTGGTGTGCTGGCGGTCGTCGGTGATGGCGGGGCCGGCTTCGTCCAGGCTCCAGGTCAGCGCCAGGTCCTGGCCGGTCACGCCCGCCACGGCGGGCACGCCGCCGCTGCCGCCCGGATACCACTTGCTGGACTTGGTGATGAACAGCGGCTTGCGCAGGCCTGGGTTGTACTTGTCGTAGTCGGTCTGCGCGCCGAAAGGCTGCGGCGGATTGAGCGCGTCGATGTAGGACTCTGTGGCCAGCAGCTCCATGGTCAGCAGCTTGTCGCCGCCGTGGCGCAGCGAGGCCTTGGTAAACAGCGTGGCCTGCATGGCGTCGGCCAGCAGCTGGGGGTACAGGTCCGGGTCCAGGATGCAGGTCTTGCTGCCTGCCCCGGATGCCTTGGTGGAGGCCAGCGAATATTGCGCATCGTATGGGCCCTTGCAGCCGGCCGCGAAGTAGGGGTTGCCAGTGGTGGTGGTGGCTTTGCCGTTCTGGTACACGGTGAAGTTGGCCGGCGCGGACGAGGAACCGGACGTGTTGGTGCTGAAGGGATTGCCGCCCAGCTGCGCGATCAGCGCGGGATCGCTGATGTTGGGGCGGTCCTTCTGCAGCAGCGAGTCGCGCTTCTGCACGTCCAGCGCGGCGTACACATTCCAGCCCTGTTCCTGCAAATCGCCCCAGCCGGCGATGATGCTCACGCGGCGCTGGTCGCCGCCGCCGTGGCGCTCCGGCTGTACCAGGCCGCCGCTGATGGTGGTGTTCTTGAAGCTGCGCTTGGTGATGAAGTTGACCACACCCGCGATGGCGTCGGTGCCGTAGATGGAGGAGGCGCCGTCGCGCAGCACTTCCACCCGCTCGACGGCACTCATCGGCATCACGTCCACGTTGATCGAGCTGTCGCCGATGGCTTCGTTGGGCAGGCGGCGGCCATTGAGCAGCACCAGCGAGCGGTTGGTGTTCAGCCCGCGCAGGTTGATCTGCGTGCCGCCGCCGCCGCCACCCACCGGCTCGTTGGTGGCGCCCACGGTGAGCGAGGTGGCCACTTCGGACATGGTGGTCAGCCCACGCGCAACCAGTTCTTCGGCGTTGATGGTGGTGAGCGGCAGGGCGTTTTCGGCGGCCACCTTGCGGATCGAGGAACCGGTGATTTCAACCCGGGCCATGCTGTCGGCGGCGCTCTGCGCGGCGGCGCTGTTGGCCAGGGTGAGGACTGCCATGGCGATGGCGGACAGCGCCAGGCGGCACTGCGTGTGCTTGCTGCGGATCATATGGTCTCCTATATAGTTATTGCTGGTCAGGCCGCAGTTTTATTGGCCTGACCAGATTTTTCAGAGCATGCGTGAGAAGCCATGATTGCGCAAACAATATTTTGTAAATTTGTCGAAAAATCACTACATTGCGCGTACAAAACCATGTTTGCGCTATGAATGTTGCTGGCGTCGATTGGTCAGGCCAGTTAAAGTATTCAGGTCGCCAATCACCAGGATTCCGAGATGCCAAGCCGTCTTTTGCCACTTTTATTCATGTTCTCCATCGGTCAGGCTGCCGCCCAGGAGACGCTACAGGGCCTGGTGCCGGTGCAGGCCGGCGGCAAGGTGCTCCTGGCGCACGCCGCCGCGCCCACCGCCGCGCCGGCCGCAGACAGTTACGTCGAAAGCCGCTTCCGCCCAGTGGAGCCGGCGGCTGGCCAGTTCTACGTCGTGGGACGCTACCGCGACGAGGGCAACTGGTATGGCGCAGGCCTGTCCTTTGCGCCAGGTGGCAAGCGCATGCAGGTGGAAATCGTGCGTATGCAGGACGGCGTCCTGACGCGGCTGAAGCAGTTCGGCCGCGAAGCGGCGGGCGACGGGCGTCTGTATGCGGTGCGGCTGGAGATAGCGGGCACCCTGTTGTCCGTCTACCTGAACGGCGAGAAGATCACCAGCGTGTCGGATCCGGCGTTGCCCGAGGCTGGGGCCAGCGGCGTGGTCGCCAGTGGCGCGGCGTTCGAGGCAAGCGCGCCGGTGACGGGCAGCGCTGCCGACAAGCCGGCGCGTATCGCGCTGGCACGCGCGCCGCAGCGCTTGCGCATGCAGGCAGGCGAGGCGCCGCAGCGGCTGCGTGTGAGCGCGCTGCGCCCCGGCGCCGCCGCGCCGCTGCCGTTCGCCGCGCGCGCCGGCGACGCTGCGCTGCTGCGGGTGGAATCGCGGGACGGAGACGTGGTGCTGTCCCCGCTGGCGCCGGGCGCCACCACGCTCACGCTGGCTAGCGAAGAGGACCCGAATGTCTTCAATGTGGTGCAGGTGCTGATCGAGCCGCCACCGCAGGCGGCGATGGCGCCGCCCGGGCCCGGCGCAGGCGCAGGCACAGGCAGGGCTGCGGCGCTGGGCGGTGCCGCGTCGCCCGAGCCGGGTGCGCGCCGCGTCCCCTACGATACGCCTTTGCGGCTGCGTTTCGACCAGCCGCCGGTGCTGGGAACGGCCGGCGCCATTCGCGTACTGCGCAAGCGCGACAACGCGCTGGCCGATACCATCCGCGTGGCCGACGAGTACGACCTGCTGGGCTATGAAGGGCAGGAGTACCGGCGCGCCGTGCGCCGCCGGCCGATCGCCATTGAAGGCCGCAACGCCGTCATCCAGCTGCACAGCGCGCGCCTGGAGCCGGGCGAGGAATATATTGTCACCATCGACGACGGCGTGTTCACGGGCACGCTGAACGGCCGCGCTTTCCGGGGCATCGCCAGGGAGCAGGGCTGGACCTTCCGCACCCGTCCCGCCGTGCCGATGCGGACGGCCATCACCGTGGACGACGACGGCGCGGCGGACTTCCGCACCGTGCAGGGCGCGCTGAACCACGTGATGCGGCAGCCGCAAAGCGCGCGGCCGGTCACCATCGCCATCCGCGACGGCCGCTACCGGGAGCTGCTGTACCTGCGCGGCAGGAATGCGGTCACGCTGCGCGGCCAGAGCCGCGACGGCGTGGTGATCGACGCGGTAAACAGCGACGGCGTCAATCCAGGCTCCGGCGCGGCGCAGGCCGCCGATTCGCCCGCCATCAATGGCGGCCGCGCCCTGTTCCTGGTGGAGGACGCAGACCTGCTGGCGCTGGATACGCTCACGCTGCGCAACAGCGCGCTGCGCGCTTCGCCCACCGGCGGCCAGGCCGAGGCGCTGTTCTTCAGCAGCGAAGGCCGGCTGACGGTAAAGAACGCCAGCCTGTACAGCGAGCAGGATACGGTGCAGGTCAAGGGCTACGCCTGGTTCTACCGTTCGCTCATCGCCGGCAATGTGGACTACGTGTGGGGCAACAACCACGCGGCGCTGTTCGAGGACAGCGAGTTGCGCACGGTGGGCGACAGCGGCAATCCGAATGGCGGCGGCTACGTGCTGCAGGCGCGCACGGTTGGGGCGCAGGACAAGGGCTTTGTGTTCCTGAACAGCCGCCTGACGCGCGGACGCGGCCCCACAGGCAACCAGGTGCCGGACGGCGCCACCTGGCTGGCGCGCAGTGCAGGCTATGAAACCAGTTGGGACCATGTGGCCTTCATCCGCTGCAGGATGGACGCGCACATCGCACCGGCCGGCTGGGCCGGCAAGGGCGTGGGCCGGCAGCCGGCGCCGAATCCGGCCCAGGCCACAGCCGCTGCGGGCTGGCGCGAATACGGCACCATGGACCTGAACGGCAAGCCGCTGGACCTGAGCGCGCGCCGCCACGTGCGCCTGCTGAGCGCAGCGGAAGCGGCGGCGCAGTTCGGCAGCCGCGCGTCGGTCTTTGCCGGTTTCGGCGGCGGCAGCGGCTGGGATCCGCAGCCGTAAAGCGCGGCTCAGGCTACCGCTTCCCCTGGCTGCTGCTTGGCCGCATACATGGCCTGGTCCGCATGGCGCAGCAACTGCTGCATGTCGGCGCCGTCTTCCGGGAAGCGGGCAATACCGATGCTGGCGCTGGTCTGCAGGGTGCGGCCGTCGCCCATATGGACCGGGACCGCCAGCGCCTGGTGGATCTTTTCCCTCACCAGCGTGGCCGCTTCGTGCCGCGCCGCCTCCTCCAGCACTACCACGAACTCGTCGCCGCCCAGGCGCGCCACCGTGTCCGCCTCGCGCACGCAGTCCTTGATGCGGCGCGCCACGACCTGCAGCAGCTGGTCGCCGGCCGTGTGCCCATGCAGGTCGTTGACCTGCTTGAACTTGTTCAGGTCGATGAACAGCAGCGAGAGCGAATCCTGGTGGCGCTGCGCGCGCGCGATGGCGGTATGGAGCCGGTCGTGGAACAGGCGCCGGTTCGGCAGGTGGGTCAGCTCGTCGTGCTCGGCCAGGAAGTGCAGGCGCGATTGCAGCTGCTTGCGCTGGATGGCGGTGGCCACCTGGGTTGAAACGTAGGACAGCAGGTCCTGGTGCTGGTCCGTATAGCCTGCGCCGCAGCCGGCGGACGATGCATCGCGCAGCACGAGCGCGCCGATGGTGCCCTGCGGCGTGTTGAGCGGCACGCCCATCCAGCATTCTTCGTGCGGACGCGCCGCCGCCATCAGCGCAGGCGGCAGCGCGGACAGCGTATCCGGCGCCACCCGCAGCGGCAGATTGCGCCGCAGTGCTTCCTCGCACAACAGCACCGCCAGTTGCGCATCCGACTCCGGGCCGCTGGCATCGGCATGATAGGCAAAATACAGGGGTTCGCCCGGCGCGTCGCGCAGCACAACGGCAAAGGACTGCACCGGCAGCAGGCTGGCGATGATGTCGTGCATGCGCTGGTATAGCGCGGGCAGGTCTTCGGCGGCGTGGGCGGACTCGGAAATGGCGTACAGGGCGGCCTGCATCGCCTCCGCCTGCTTGCTGGCGGTGATGTCGCGCGCCACCGCGATCCGCAGCTGGTCCGCTTCGGACCAGCGCGCCGACCACATGATGTGGACGATGCTGCCGTCCTTGCGCACGTAGCGGTTCTCGAAGCGCATGTTGGGCTGGCCGTCCATGATGGCGCGCGCCGCCGCCAGGGTGCGTTCGCGGTCGGCCGGATAGACCAGGTCTATCATGGCCAGGCCCACCATCTCATCGGGCCGGTAGCCGAAGATACGCTCGCAGGCCGCGCTCACAAAGACAAAGCGCCCGCTGGTGTCGACCATGCAAATGGCGTCGAGCAGGAGATCGGCGAAGCTGGCGACGGGGGCGCTGACTAGCGGATTCATAGCGACCTATTCTAGGCTTAAATGCGGAAAGCAGCCAGGATCGCTCAGCGGGTTGATTACCCGCCCCGGCAATAGCAGGGTAACATCAAAGGCCCCGTGGCCGTACCTGGATATGAAGGTTGACGATGATCCCTTTCCGCAAGCCCTGTCTGACTTTGGCAATGTTGTTGGTGCTGCCACTGTCCGGACATGCCCAACAAGCCGCCGGTTCCAGCGTGGTCGTCAAAGGCCAGCGCGGCGCCGCCGGCGATCCGCGCGACGTGGTCGCGGCGAAGAGCAAGGTGCTGTCGCGCGACCGCAGCTCGTCCTGCGCCTTCATGAGCGGCTACAGCAGCAGCGACGATGAAACCATGCTGCGCTACATGAGCGACTTCAATCAAACGGCCACCCTGGGCGACCCGGCCGAGTACTTCCACGAGAACAGTCCCGACGGCGATGTCTCAAAAGGCGCCGACAGCGGCCCGTCGGCCGATTTCGCCGCGCCGCCCGACGCCTACGGCAACAGCAGTTCCTGCGGCCAGGCGGACCGGCGCTTCGCCGCGGCGCGCAACCGCATCCTGCGCAAGGACAAAACCTTGACCAACGCCTTCGCCGCAATGGACCGGCAGGACTACGCCACCGCCATGGCGCAGTTCAAGGCTGCCTACGACAAGATCGGCTACGATGCCGCCGCGCTGATGCTGGGGAAGATGCACCTGTACGGCATGGGCACCCCGCGCGACGCCAAGCAGGCGGTCTACTGGCTGCAGCAGGTGGTGGACACGCGCTACCATCCCACTTTCGACCGGCTGAAGTTCGACCCCGCCAACCCTGAACTGATCAACGAGCGGGTGGAAGCCATCATGCTGCTGGCGAAAATGAACCTGCTCGGCATCGGCGTGCCGAAGGACGCGGCCGAGGTGCGCAAGTGGTACGCCAAGGCGGCCGAGGTGGGCTACGCGCCCGCTGCCAGCATGCTGGGCGTGGCCCACCTGACCGGTTTCGGCGGCCGCAAGGACGTGGCGCAGGCGCGCACCCGCTTGCTGGAAGCAGGCGAAGAAGGCTATGTGCCGGCGCTGTATGAGCTGGGCCGCCTGTACTACAACGGCGACGACGGCCTGCCGCAGGATTACAAGATGGCGGGCGCCTATTTCAGCAGCGCGGCCAAGGCCGGCCACGTGGAGTCGATCTACGCCGCCGCGCGCATGTACGACCTGGGCCAGGGCGTGGCGCCGGACCAGCAGCGCGCCATCGCGCTGTACAAGCAGGCTGCCGTCAAAGGCCATCCGGCCGCCGAGGGCGCGCTGGGCACCTATTTCTACGAAGGCAAGCTGGTGCCGCAGGACTATCCCACCGCGCGCAAGCTGTTCAACGAGGCGGCCAAGCAGGGCCAGGCGGACGCCATGTTCAACCTGGCCGTGATGACGATGGAAGGCCAGGGCGGCAACAAGGACCTGGCGCTGGCCTACATCTGGTTCAGCCTGGCCAAGTCGGCCGGCTACGCCGACGCCGGCGCGGCGCTCAAAGCGGTGGCGCCGCAGCTCACGGCGCAGGACAAGGCACGCGTGGACGCGGTGCTCAAGCCTGCCGGCAAGCCAGCGCCGTAAACCTGGCGATCTGTTCCAGCGCCGCGACGCCAGCGCCGGCGCGCGCGGCCACCCGCAAGCCGGCGAGGGTGGCGGCGATGAAGGCGGCGGCAGCGCGCACGTCCAGCTCCTCCGGCACTTCGCCGGCAGCCGCCGCACTGCGCAGCTGCTGCTCCAGCACCGCAAGCTGCGCGCGCGCGCTGGCGTCCCCCAGCGCAGCCACTTCCGCGTCGGAGCGCCCGAATTCCAGCACGGCGCCTATGCCCATGCAGCCTTCGCCGCCCGCTCCCGCGCGCCGGGCGAAGCCTTGCAGCGCCGCTTCCAGCCCGCGCAGCGGCGTGCCGCCCGTTTCCATGTCATGCACGAATTGCGCCACGCTGTCGGTGTTGTAGCGTTCCAGTGCCGCCAGATACAGGCCGCGTTTTCCGCCAAAGGTGTCGTACATGCTCTGGCGGCCGATGGCCATGGCGCCGAGCAGGTCGTCCGTGGACGCGCCCGCGTAACCCTTGTCGCGGAACAGGGCGATGGCGCGCAGCAGCGCGGTGTCTCGGTCAAATGCCTTGGGTCGGGCCATGGGATGCAGTCGGTGCCTGGGGAGGCCGTCATTATAGCGGCCAGGCGCAGCGGTCCGGCATACGTTCAGGCGATCAGGCCGCCGTCGATGGTGAAGCTGGAGCCGGTTACATAAGCCGCTTCCTCCGATGCCAAGTAAGCCACCATGCCGGCGATTTCCTCCGGCTTGCCCATGCGGCCCACCGGCAGCATGTTCACCAGGGTGTCGATGTACCCGGCGGGCACGATGTCGGTCTGGGTGGGGCCGGGCTGCACGTTGTTGATGGTGATGCCGCGCCGCCCGATGTCGATGGCGATGCCGCGCACCATCGAGGCCAGCGCGCCCTTGGTCATCGCATACACGCTGCTGTTGGCGAAGCCGGCGCGCACGGCCGCCATGCTGCCGATGGTGACGATGCGGCCGCCCGGCTGCATGTGGCGCAGCGCTTCCTGGATGGCGATGAAGGCGCCGCGCACATTGATGTTAAAGCTGCGGTCCAGCTGCGCGACCGGGAAGCTTTCCACCGGCCCCATTTCCAGCACGCCGGCGCTGTTGACCAGGATATCGAGCGATCCGAAGGCTTCCACGGTGCGGTTCACTGCCGCGCGCAACTGTGCTTCGTCGGCGCTGTCCGCGCGGATGGCCAGCACGCGGCCGCCGCTGGCTTCCACCTTGGCCGCCAGCGCCTGCGCCGCCGCCTCGGACGCTGCATAGGTGAACGCCACGGCCGCGCCGTCGCGCGCCAGCCGTTCCACAATGGCCGCGCCTATGCCGCGCGAACAGCCCGTGACCAATGCTGCTTTTGCTTGTTGCATGACTACCTCCGGGGTCATTCTGGACTGGATTGTCAAGAATTGCCCCGAGTGTAGTTTGTTTTGGATTGATCAGTCAAGAATAATTGCCTGCCTCACAGGCGCGACAGCTCAGGCCCGCTGCGGCGCCCCAGCCAGGTGGCGTCGAAGCGCTTCTGCGCGGCAGCCAGGGCTGCCTGGTCGCCGCGCTGGCGGTAGACCTCCATCAGGCCGCGCAACGCCCAGCCGTTGCTGGGCGTGCGCGCGAAGGAGTTGCGGAACGCCGCTTCGGCCTCGTCCAGCCGCCCCACGCGCAGCAGCACCGCGCCCAGCGACTGGCGCACCGGGTAGTACCAGTAAGGCGGTTCGGTATAGGGCATGCCGTCCTGCACCGACACGCCTTCTTCGTACGCCTTGATGGCGGCCGGCAGGTCGCCGCGTGCCTCGGCCAGGCGGCCGGTTGCCACGGCACGCGCGGTGTGCACGATGTCCGGCGCCGGCACGCCCCAACTGGTGATGGAGCGGAAGTCGGCGCCCCGTTCGATGCCCGCCAGCGCATCGATCTCCTTCTGGCTCTCGGCGTGCCGGCCCTTGCGGGCATAGCCCACCGCGCGCGCGTAGTGCCACATGGCGCGCACCAGCACATGCTGCGGGCCGGGCGCGGGCAGGGCGATCAGTTCGTCGGGACTGCTGAACTGCACGTGCGAGAAGTAGGGCGCCGCCTTCACGGGCTGCAGCATGCCGAAGCTGGGCAGCGCTTCCGCCGGGATGGACTTGTCCAGTTTGGCGGCAGCGGCCAGCGCGCTCGGACCGTCCCCGCCCATCAGCGCGGACACCATGGCGAAGTGGATGTTGTGCGGATAATAGGCGCCCTTGTAGACGGCGTCGCTGCCGGCCTGGCTGAAATACTTCTCGTCGATGGCGATGGCGTCCAGGTTGGACTGCAGCGCTTCCTTGTACAAGCCGGTGCGGTAGTAGATGTGCGACGGCATGTGGACAATGTGGCCGGCGCCCGGGATCTGGCGCGCCAGCGTGCGCGCGTAGGGCAGGGCCTTGTCCGGATGGCTGGACGCTTCCACCGCATGGATGTAGTAGTGCACCGCGCCGGGGTGGGTGGGATTGCGCTCCAGCACCCGCTCCAGCGCATCCACCAGTTCCGGCGTGCGGCCCTTGCCGCGCGTGCCGGCCGCCTCCCAGTAGTCCCACGGCGACAGGTCCATTAGCGACTCGGCGAACAGCACCTGGATGGTGTCGTGGTTGGGGAAGGCGCGCGCGGCTTCCGTCATGGCGGCGGCGTAGGCCTGGTCCAGCGGCGCCCGGTCGGCCGGCGGCGCGGCCTGGTAGCGCTGCACGACCGCCCGTATCAGCGCCTGCTCGGGCGGCGTGGCGCGCGCCGCGCGGCTTTGTGCGTTGGCGGCCGCCGCAGCGGCAGGCGCCACCGCTTCCGGGAACATGGGCGCATTGATGTTGGGCCCCAGCACCAGGGCTTCGCCCCAATAGCACATGGCGCAGTCCGGATCGTGGCGCTGCGCCGCGCGGAAGGCGCGCGCCGCTTCGGCGTGGTTGAAGGCGAAGACCAGGCGCAGGCCCTGGTCGAAATAGGCCTGGGCCTTGGAGTTGCCGGTGCTGACCTGCAGGTGCAGCGTGCCCAGGTTGGTGTACAGGGGCGGGTCGCTGTCGGCGGCGGGCTTGCGGTCCTGCTGGGTGGCGCGGAAGGGCGCCGTTTCGGTCTGCGCTGCCAGCATGGCCAGCAGCAGGGGCGGCCGTCCTGCCTGGCCGGCGCTGCACATGGTTTGGTCGAATAGCGGATCGAATCCCGTGCTGGGGCGTTCCGCCTGCGTGAGCGCCACCGGGCACAGGGACAGCAGGGCGGTGGCCGTGAGGGTGCGAGAGCAGAGCATGCTGCCTCCTCTTTTTCGGGTTGGACCTATAGAGTTTAGGTGCGCGCGGCGCAAAGGCAAGGCAAAATAGCGGGCTGAGTTCACTTGAAAGGCCACCATGTTTCCCCGTTTCGCCCTCGCGCTGCTGCCGCTTGCCCTCTTCACAGCCGAGGTCCCCGCTTTGGCCGCCGCCGAGGCTGCGCCGGCACGCACGGCACCGGCGAGCGCCGCGTTCGATCAATGGTCGAAAGCGTTCGCTGCGGACTACATGCGCCTGAATCCCGAGCAGGCCACCGGCAGCCAGTACTTCACCGGCGCGGAGCAGGACGCGCTGGATGCGCGGCTCTCGCCCATCACGCAGGCCAACCGCGACAAGCAGGCGGCGCTGGCCCGCAAAGGCGTCGCCAGGCTGGACGCCTTCCTGGCCGGCCCGCTCGGCGCCACCCAGCGCGCCTCAGCCGAGACCATGCGCTGGACCCTGTCCAACGAGCTGGCCGGCCGTCCCTTCCAGGACCACCTGTTCGTCTTCTCTCAGCTGGGCGGCCCGCAGGTGGGCCTGCCGCGCCTGATGACGCAGCTGCATCCTGTGCGCCGCGCAGCCGACGTGGACAGCTACCTGGCGCGCCTGGAGCAAATTCCGGCCCGGATGGACGAAGCGGTGGCCATGGCGCGCGCCGCAGCCGCCCGCTCGCTGCTGCCGCCGCGCTTCATCCTGGAGAAGGCGCAAGGCCAGGTGGACGCTTTCCTAAAGCCCGCGCCCGAACAGAACGTGCTGGTGACGTCGCTGGCCGAACGCAGCGCCGGCCTGGCGGACCTGGCGCCGCAAGCGCGCAGCGCCGCCATCGCGCGCGCCACCCGCATTGTCGGCGAACGCATACGCCCTGCCTACGCGCGGGTGCAGGCAGTGCTGGCGGAGCTGCACCCGCGCACCGGCAGCGAAGCGGGCATCTCGCGCCTGCCCGGCGGGGCAGCGGCTTACGACTATCTGCTGGCGCGTAACGCCGGCACCAGCCTGAAGGCGGACGCGGTGCACGCCATCGGCCTGCGCGAGGTGGCGCGCATCGAAGCGGAAATGGACAAGTACCTGCGCCAGCTTGGCTACGCCGAAGGCACCATCCAGCAGCGCATGGTGAAACTGGACAAGGCACTGCAGCCGCCGGCCGATCCGGACCCGCGCCCGGCCATCCTGGCGCGCTACGCGGACCTGGTGCGCGATGCCGGGCAGCGCAGCACGACCCTGTTCAACCTGAAGCCGCGCGCGCCGATCGAAGTGCGGCGCGAGCCGGCGCTGACCGAAGCCACCGGCTCCGCGCGCTACAGCCCGCCGGCGCCGGACGGCAGCCGTCCCGGCGTGTTCTGGATGCCGTTGCCCGGCCCCGAGTACGAAATGGTGGTGATGCGCACGCTGGCCTACCACGAAGGCGTGCCGGGCCACCACTTCCAGATCGCGCTGCAGCAGGAAATGACGGACCTGCCGAAATACCGCGCGCGCCGCATCTTCAGCGGCGGCAGCGCCAACAGCGAAGGCTGGGCCCTGTACGTGGAGCAGCTGGCCATGGAGCAGGGCTGGTACGACGGCGACACGGTGGGCATGCTGGGCGGGCTTTCCGAACAGCTGTTCCGCGCGCGCAGGCTGGTGGTCGATACCGGCCTGCACACCAAGGGCTGGACCCGCCAGCAAGCCATCGACTACGGCATGCCGGCATCGGAAGTGGACCGCTACGTTGCCAACCCCGGCCAGGCCTGCGCCTATCTGCTCGGCATGCTGCGCATCCTGGAGTTGCGCGAAAAGGCGCGCGGCGCGCTGGGCCCCCGCTTCACGCTGCCGGCCTTCCACGACGTCGTACTGCGCGCCGGCTCGGTGCCGATGGACGTGCTGACCGGGATCGTCGACCAGTGGATCGCGGAGAACAAGGCGGCATCATGATGGCGATAGACTGGTTCTCGCCTGCGCAGTGCGTGGGCTACGCCGCTTTCGTGCTGGGTGTCGGGTCCTTCCTGCAGACGGACGACAGGCGCTTCAAGCTGTTCATGGCTGGCGAGTGCCTGGCCTACGTGCTGCACTTCGCCTTGCTGGGCAACCCGACTGCGGTGGCCAGTTCCACCATGTCGCTGCTGCGCTCCCTGCTGGCGCTGCGCACCCGCTCCAGGTGGGTGATGGTGGGCGTGATCGCCGCCAACCTGGCACTGGGGCTGTTGCTGGCGAAGCAGCCCAGCGACTGGCTGCCGCTGGCCGCCTCCTGCCTGGGCACCTATGCGCTGTTCCAGCTGCAGGGCGTGCCCATGCGGCTGGTGATGCTGTGCGGGACCGGGCTGTGGATCGCGAACAATGTCATTGCCGGATCCATCGGCGGCACGGCGCTGGAAGTGGTGATCGCCGCCGTCAATACGCTCACCATCTGGCGCATGGCGCGCCAGGCCAGGACGCAGCCTGCGTGAGCGGCTTCACCTGGATGGGACAGGCATGTCGCCGTCATTGCCGCCGGCGCCGGCCTCGATATTGCCGAAATAGACCTCCAGGTCACGCTCCGGTTTAAAGTTGCGCAGGCGGACCTGGTAGGTTTTCGGATCCGTTTTCTTGAAGGTGCCGGGGAAGCACAGGCTCACCAGTTCGGACGGATCGCTCTTGACGACGTTGAGCGTGAAATCCTCGATGCCGTTTTTCCAGGTGTTGCCTGTCTTGAGGATGTAGGACACTTTGGCCGCGTTCAAATAAGCGGCTTCCGGACCGCCATTGTGCGCCGCCAGCTTTCTCCACGATTTCAGGAAAGCCGCGTCGGCGCAGTATTGGCGCGCGGTGTCGTCGTCCATGCCGGACTCGCCCGGCCCGGCCGACACGAAGGGCCGGTATTCATGGTGCACGCGCACGACCTTATTGGTCGGGAACTTTTGCTTCCACACGTAGTTCACCTGGATGTCCCACATCGGGCCGACGGAGCCGATTGCCCCTTCGCCGATCAGCTTCAGCCTGGTCAGCTGCTGGCGCTGCTGCGCGGTGAACGGCGCCACGTTGGCAGCAGGGGCGAAGCTGGGGTGGAAGGCTATCTGCGCGTCGGTCAAGCCCAGCTTCCTGAGCTGCGCGGTCACGTCCACGCCGTCCAGCGATGCTTGCACCACGGTGCTGTAGCTGACGTTCCTGCCGTCCACCTTGATGGAAAAGCCGCCGGGGCGGCCGAAGTAGGTGTCGCTGGGCTGCTCGGAGGCTGGGTAGGCGGGCAGGGGGAAGATGATGGTTTCTTCCACGTCCGCCGGGGACTCGTTCACGAATTCGTAGTCCACGCTGATCAGCGCATGGCTGACGGTAAGGACCTCTTTTTTCATGGCGATGGCGCCGGTCTTGCGGAACACGATGCCGCCGGCGCTGACGCCGCCGATACCGTCGTTGGCGAGCGCCAGGCCAGGCAGCAGCAGCGCTGCGAGTGCAAAATTAAATGTTGTCATCCAGCCATGTTACCACCGGCTGCGGCCTAGTAGATGGCGCCGCCCGCCTGCGTAGAACTGAGCACGCCGTTGACGGCGGAGATGCTGTAGTTGACGGTGCCGCCGTCATAGCTTGCCCAGTTGCGCATGTCAAAGCTGCCGTTGCCCGAGAGGCGTTGGGTGGCCACGTTGCGGTAGGTGAGCGGCGTTTTGGGTTTGCACACTTCGGGCAGGCCCACGGTACGCAGGAAGTAGGCCGACCCGAGTCCCACGCGCGTAGCCTTGCCGCCTTCGACCAGCAGCGCGGTTTCCACGTCCACGCCGACGCCGTGCACGCTGCTGCTCCAGCCGTCGGCGACGATGCGCGCCATGAAGGTGATCAGGCGGCCCATGCGGTCCCGCGCGTCCAGGTGCGGATCGGCGATCAGGCCGCCCATGTCGGGCAGGGTCAGGAAATCGCGCCCCAGGGTCAGCGACTTGTCGTAGGGGTTGGCCAGCGCGGCGGCAGAAGTGATGGTGCCGTTCAGCGCCGTAAACGAGAACTTGCTCATGACGGCCAGACCGGCGCTGGTGCCGCCGATGGGAATGTTCTTCGCGGCCAGCGCTTCGATGGCCGTTTGCACCGGTGTACCTTTCCAGAATTTCACATAGTCGCTCTGGTCGCCGCCGGCAATGAACAGCGCCTCGGCGCCCTGGATGCGGGCGATCACGAAGGGATCGCTGGCCGCCTCGCGGCTGGGGATGATGATGGTTTCCACCGACGCCACGCCGCCCATGTCGTACACGTAGGGGTTGTAGGCGTCGGTGCCGCGCGAGCGCAGGATGACGAAGTTGCCACCGCCGGACTTGGCGATCATCCACTTGAAGGCGTCGTCCACGTCCGGCCCGCCGCCCATCAGCACCAGCGAGGGCTGGGCCGGCGCCGGCAGCACCACGTTGGCCGGATTGCCGACCACCGCATAATCGTAAGGTTTGCCCGCCTGGGCCTGGCACGGCAAGAGCAGCGCCGCGAGCGAGAGGGAAAGGGCAGACAGCAGACCGCGAGGGAAAGGCATGCGCATAACAGGCTCCGGCGTGGGTTGGGTGCGCTTGATTGTACGCTAACTTTTGCGCCCGGCGGAGTTGCCGCCGCCCATCCGCCACAACCATGTGATCCGCTCAGGGAACAAAAAACGCCAGCCGAAACAAGGGCTGGCGTTTCTGTATCCGGATTTGCAGCGTCAGTATGCCCAGGTCGCCGGCACATACCGGTAGGCATTCCCGTCGACCGCAACGCGGCCGAGTGCCGGGAACGATAAATGGCTGGCCATGAACAGCTCGCCGCTCTCCGCCGCCTCGCGCAACAGACCGACCCGGACGCGCGTGGCTTCCTCGGGTTCGTGATCGAAGCCGTTTTGCCATTCGGGGCACTCGATCCCGAGCGGGACCAGGGCGTCGCCTGCAAACGTCAGCCGCTCGCCGCGGGACGAGACGCGCACCACGCTGTGTCCGGGAGTGTGCCCGCCGGTGTGCGTGACGACCACGCCGGGGGCTACCTGGAACTCCTTGGTGAACGGCCGCAACTCGCTCTGGTACGCGTCCAGGAACTTCTGGGAGCTCGACCGGATGATGTCCTGAAGCCCGCCGAATGTGTTGTGTGAGAAATCGGGCGACTTGAAGAATTCCAGATCGATCGCCGACGCGTGGATCCGCAGGTCCGGACGCATGTGGCTCCTCAGCCGCTCGTCCAGCAAGCCGCCGATATGGTCCATGTGCAGGTGGGTCGCGATAACATCGGTCACTGACCCTGGCTCGATGCCGGCTGCCTTCAGCCGCAGGGCCAGGCGCCCGGTCCGCGTCGATTGCGGCATTTCCGATCCGGTTCCGGCGTCGACGAGTATGGTACGGCCGCCGCTGCGGATGACGATGACGTTCATCCCCCAATCGACCACCTCCGGCAAGAATTTGCTGCGCAGTGTGGCATCCCGTTCGGCTGGATCGACGTTGATTCCCAAGCCCTCGGCTGGTACTCCTACCGCCCCATCGCTAATAACCATGACCTCGATATCGCCAACCCGCGTCAAGTAGCGAGACGGGATCAGATCGTGATCTGGGTAAAGTGATCCGTGGCATAAGCACATGTTTAACTCCCCTTGTCAGATAAAACCTCAATACCGGCGATCCTGGTAACAAGAGCGTCCATGTCGCCGAGCCATGCATAACGCATGCGAAGCACCTTATCGTGGACTGCTACGGGACGGTAGGCACGCAAGAGTACATACCCTGGTGCCCCTCGGGAACCAATGATTGTGGCAAGGACTTCTTTATTGCGGGGCAGCGTAGGCAGGCAAGAGATCGTGCCGCTCCGTGAGCGGCGCTACAGCAGAACACGAGCGGTATGCGCCTGAGAATGCGAAAGCGGGAGAACGGCGAGCCGGAGATGGGCTGGACACAAAGACTAGGCCGGACACGAAGACTTCCTGTCCCGGAAACAAAAACGCCACCCGAAGGTGGCGTTTTTTTGCATTCTTGGTGGCCCGGGGCGGAATCGAACCACCGACACAAGGATTTTCAATCCTCTGCTCTACCAACTGAGCTACCAGGCCAAGGAGCAGAATTATAGCAGATCATTTCGCAGATGCAAGGGCCTTCGGGGCATTTTTTTAGCCTGCCGCCAACACTGTGCCCCGCAACAGTAAAGTCGCGGACGCCTCTTATTGCGGAACATGGCCTTTGCCGTTGACGAGGGGTTCGCCGGTAGCGCCGGGCTGGAAGGCGGCCTTGAGCGGATCCATGGGAAGGATATTGCCGGCGCTGTCGAACTCCATGCGCGCCAGCACGGTCTGGCGCTGGTAGCCGCCGCCTTGCGGCAGGGCGTGGCGGTGGTAGGCCACGTACCAGCGGTCCGTGCCGGGCACATTGACCACGCTGTGGTGCGCGGTGCCGACGGCGGCGCCCGAACGTTGCAGCACGATGAACCGGTCTGCTGTGGAGGTGACGGGGCCGAGCGGCGAGTCCGCCACGCCCCAGCCGACCCGGTAGTTGGGGCTGCGCGCGTCGTCGATGGACCACATGAAGTAGTACTTGGCGCCGCGCTTGAAGACCACGATGCCTTCGCGGAAGTCCTTCAGGTCGATGCTGGCCGGGGGACCGTCCAGGGTGACCATGTCGGGCTTGAGCTTGTACACATTGGCCAGCTTGCCGTTGCCGTAGTAGAGGTAGGCCTGGCCGTCGCTGTCGATGAAAGGATAGGGGTCGATGGTGTTGGTCTGGATGCCGCTGCCTTTGCGCAGCAGCGGCGCGCCCAGCGCGTCGGTGAAGGGGCCCAGCGGGCTGCTGGCGGTGGCGACGCCGATTTCGCCCTTGGCGCAGAAGTAAAAGTAGTAGGTGCCGTAGCGCTCGATGGCATCCGGCGCCCAGGCTTCGATGTTGGCCCACTTGATGTCGCGCGTGACGTCCAGCACCATGCGCTCCTTTTTCCAGTCCACCAGGTTTTTGGATGACCAGACCGAGAAGTCGGTGGTCTGCCAGTGCGGCTTGTCGGAAGTGGGGTAGAGGTAGTAGGTGTCGCCGAACACGCGGATCGATGGGTCGGCGGTGTAGCCTTCCAGCGCGGGCGGCGGGACGGGGATGGGCTGGGCGGCTGCGCCTGGCTGCGCCGCTTCCGCTTCCTTCACCAGCCAGGGCGCTACCCACAGGGCCGCGCCGGCGCCGTTTGCAGCGTCTCTTGCGGCGCCCGGTACGTCGTCCTGGCGGTGGACGAAGGTCTGTCCGGACCAGTTCACGAGGTCGGTCGAGGACGCGTAGCCGATGGCCTTGTCCTTGCGGCCGGTGTCCCAGACCAGGCGGAAGATGCCGTCCGCGCCGCGCTGCAGGCGGGGATTGCGCATCCGGCCGCTGCCGGCAGCAGGCTGGATGAATATCCGCCCGAGGTCACGCCAGGTTTTGCCGTCGGCGCTGGCGGCCAGGCGCACGCCGTCGCCGCCGGCAGTGGCGGACGGCCTGATCCAGGCATCGTCGGGCCATTCAGGCTGCGCGGCCAGGGCTGCCGTTGCGCACAGCGCGGCGGCCAGGACTATCGATAGCGGTTGGAGGTGGCGCATGATCGGCTCTTGAATGGACGGATGATAACGATAACAGCTTTGTTTTTGCCGTGAAAGCGCTTTTTCCCACGCTGCACCATTTCTCATCGCAGGCGGCGAAATGGTTATCGCAGCCGGGGACCAAGCCTCACAGCCGTTCTTGATCCTGGCGCAAATGTAATTTGAGGTGTGCGGGGTTTTTCTCAACCAGGGCTGGAGGCATAGTGTGGGCCAACATCTGACAGGAAAACCCCATGACACACACCAGCACCATCCCAGCCATCGGCCTGGGCACCTTCCGCCTGCAAGGACAGGTCGCTATCGATTCCGTGCGCAACGGCCTGGCGGCGGGCTACCGCCATATCGATACGGCGCAAATCTATGGTAACGAGGCGGAGGTGGGCCAGGCCATGGCCGGCAGCGGCGTGCCGCGCGCCGAACTGTTCGTCACCACCAAGGTCTGGATCGACAGCCTGGCGGGCGACAAACTGATTCCCAGCTTGAAGGAAAGCCTGCGCAAGCTGCGACTGGAGCAGCTGGACCTGGCGCTGATCCACTGGCCGTCGCCTGGCGGTACAGTGCCGGTTGCCGAATACATGGCGGCGCTGGCGGAAGCCAGGGAGCAGGGCCTGACCAGGCAGATCGGCGTGTCCAACTTCACCATCGCCCACCTGCGGGAGGCGGTGGCAGCGGTGGGCGCGCGGCAGATCGCCACGCAGCAGATCGAGATCCATCCCTTCCTGCAGAACCGCAGGGTGGTGGAGTACGCCCGCAGCCAGGGCATCCACCTGACCGCCTACATGCCGCTGGCCTACGGCAAGGTGATGCAGGAGCCGGTGATCGTGGATATCGCGCGCCGCCGCAATGCCACGCCGGCGCAGGTGGCGCTGGCCTGGTCGCTGCAGCAGGGCTTTGCTGTGATCCCGTCGTCCACCAGCCGTGCCAACCTGGCCGGCAACCTGGCTGCGCGCGGGCTGGTGCTGGATGCCGCGGAGATGGCGGCGCTCGCCGCACTGGATCGCAACGAGCGCATCGCCAACCCGGACGGCGTCGCGCCCCAGTGGGACTGAGCGCGGCATCCGCTCCGGCGCCGGCGCCCGCGCAAGGGCCGCCGCCGCTATAATGGCCGGATGAACAGCCCAACTTCCCCCTCCGTGCAGCGCGTCGTTCAAAGCGACATTTGCATCGTTGGCAACGGCGCCATCGCCAAAACGGCGGCGCTCGGATTTGCCCAGGCCGGGCAGAGCGTCACCTTGCTCTGCCCTCCATCGCCCTCCGCTTCGGCCACGCCAGCCTCGCCCCCCGTGCAGGCCAGCTGGGACGTGCGCGTCTACGCGCTCAATCACACGGCGCACAACCTGCTGTCGTCCCTGAAGGTCTGGGGCGCGCTTGACGCCGCGCGGGTTGCGCCGGTGGACGCCATGCTGGTCAACGGCGACGGCGGCCAGCCCGGCGGCCTGGCGTTCGACGCATACGGCGCCCACACCGGCACGCTGGCGTGGATCGTCGAGGACCGCAACCTGAACCAGGCGCTGGACGCGGCGCTGCGCTTCGCCAGCAACGTCACCACCGTCAGCGGGCGCGCCATCGGCCTGCTGCGCACGGCGGACGATGTCACCGTGCGGCTGGAGGACGGCTCGGCCATCCGCGCCGAACTGGTGGTGGGCGCGGACGGCGCCGACTCCTGGGTGCGCGGCCAGTGCGACATCGGCATGGACTACCGCTCCTACGGGCAGCACGCCATCGTGGCCAACTTCCATTGCGAGAAGCCGCACCACGGCGCGGCGCAGCAGTGGTTTACCGGCGCCGAGGGCGTGGTGGCGCTGCTGCCTTTGCCGGGCGACCTGGTGTCGCTGGTGTGGTCGGCGCCGGAACCGCTGGCCGATGCGCTGCGCGCGCAGGGCGCGCAACAGCTGGCGGAGCGCCTGGCGGTGTTTGCGCAGGAAAAGCTGGGCAAGCTCACGCCGGTGCAGCCGGAAATGGTGCGCGGCTTTCCGCTGCGGCTCATGCGTCCGCACGCCATGGTGGCGCAGCGTGTGGCGCTGGTGGGCGACGCGGCCCACGTGGTGCATCCGCTGGCCGGCCACGGCATGAACCTGGGCTTTGCCGACGTGGAGCAGCTGGTGCGCACGGTGAACGAGCGCGAGCCGCACCGCGGCCTGGGCGACGAGCGGGTGCTGGCCCGCTATGGCCGCGCGCGCAAGGAAGACGTGCTGCTGATGCAGCTGGCCACCGATGGCCTGGACCGTCTGTTCGGGACCGATCTTGAGCCTTTGCGCGTGGTGCGCAATTTCGGATTAAACTTGCTGGACAAATTGCCGGGCTTGAAGCGCCGGCTGATTTCCCACGCACTTGGTAAGTGATCACCGGAGCCTTTATGAAATTCAGCAAGACCGCAGTACTGTTCGCCTCCGCCTTCATGGCATCCTGCGTCGGCGCAGAGAATTCGACCGAAGCGAACATCAAGAAGGCCATCGAGCCGCGCCTCGGCACCAACGTGAAAGTCGATTCCGTCAAAGAGACGCCTTACGCGGGCTTGTACGAAGTCCGCATCGGCGACGAAATCCGCTACACCGACAAGACCGGCAGCTACCTGATCGTCGGCCACGTGTTCAACCTGAAGACGTCCGAAGACCTGACCCAGGCCCGTATCGACGACATCAACAAGATCAAGTTCTCCGAGCTGCCGCTGGAAATGGCGCTGAAAACGGTGAAGGGCAACGGCAAGCGCGTGATGGCCGTGTTCGAAGATCCGAACTGCGGCTACTGCAAGCGCTTCCGCCAGCAGGCGCTGAAGGACGTGGACAACGTCACCATCTACACCTTCATGTACAACATCCTGTCCGAGGATTCGTTCGTCAAGTCCAAGAACATCTGGTGCTCGGCCGACCGCAACAAGGCCTGGGACGACTGGATGGTATCCGGCAAAGCTGCGCCGGCCGCGCCGGCCGGGTGCACCACGCCGAACGAGCAGGTGCTGGCGCTGGGCCAGAAGCTGCGCATCAACGGCACGCCGAACATCTTCTTCGCCGATGGCAGCCGCGTTCCGGGCGCCATCGACATCAAGACCCTGGAATCCAAGTTGTCCTCTATTAAACAGTAAAGGAGCGCGGCAGATGATCACTTTGAATGTCAACGGCAAGGACGTGCAGGTAGACGCCGACCCATCCACCCCGGTGCTGTGGGCCCTGCGGGACAACCTGAACATGACCGGCACCAAGTTCGGCTGCGGTATGGCGCTGTGCGGCGCCTGCACCATCCATATCGACGGCAACCCGACCCGTGCCTGCATCACGCCGATTTCGGCGGTGGCGGGCCAGAAGATCACCACCATCGAGGCGATGGCGGGCGACGCGGTGGGCAAGGCGGTGCAGGACGCGTGGGTGAAGCACGACGTGCCGCAATGCGGCTACTGTCAAAGCGGCCAGGTGATGAGCGCCACGGCGCTGCTGCGCACCAACAAGGCTCCGAGCGATGCGGACATCGATAGCGCCATGGCGGGCAATATCTGCCGATGCGGCACCTATCAGCGCATCCGCGCCGCCATCAAAGACGCTGCCAAAACCATCGCCTGAGGAGAACACCATGCGCAAAGAATGGTTGAACCAAGGGACCGCTATGGCGGATATCGGCGCGGCAGCGGGCACGGTAGCAGCTGCGCCGCAAGGCGGCGTGTCGCGCCGCTCCTTCATGAAAGCAAGCGCGGTGGCCGGCAGCGGCCTGGTGCTGGGCTTCTTCGTCAGCGGCGGCAACAAGATGGCGCGCGCGGCCGAAGCGGCGGCGCCGGCCAAGGTGTATGAACCGAACGCCTTCCTGCGCATCGCGCCGGACAACACCATCACGGTGCAGGTGAACCGCCTGGAATTCGGCCAGGGCGTGCAGACCTCGCTGCCGATGCTGATCGCCGAGGAACTGGACGCCGATTGGGCGCAGATGCGCGGCGAACTGGCCGACGCGGGCGAGCAGTATAAAGATCCCGCCTTCGGCATCCAGATGACCGGCGGCTCCGGCACCATCGCCCACTCCTACCTCCAGTACCGCGAAATCGGCGCCAAGGCGCGCGCCATGCTGGTGGCGGCGGCTGCGGCCGAATGGAAAGTGAGCCCGGACCAGGTGCGCACGTCGAAAGGCATGCTGATCGGCCCGGCCGGCCAGCAAGCCAGCTACGGCGCCTTTGCCGAGGCGGCCATGAAGCAGCCGGTGCCCGCCGCCGTGAAGCTGAAAGAGCCGAAAGACTTCGTCATCATCGGCCAGCCGGTGAAGCGCCTGGACGCGCAAGCCAAGTCCACCGGCAAGCAGCAGTTCGGCATGGACTTCAAGCCTGAAGGCAGCAAGGTTGCCGTGGTGGCGCGCCCGCCGGTGTTCGGTGCGAAAGTGGCCAAGCTGGACGCCAGCAAGGCCAAGGCCATCCCGGGCGTGATCGACGTGCTGGAAGTGGCCACCGACCGTGGCGGACGCGGTGTGGCCGTGATCGCCAATGGCTACTGGCCGGCCAAGCAGGGCCGCGAAGCCCTGGTGCTGGAATGGGACACCAGCGCGGTGGAGAAAGTCAGCACCGCGAAGCAGATGGCCGAGTTCAAGGCGCTGGCGCAAAAGCCCGGCCTGCCCGTCAGGAAGGCGGACATGGCGCCGCTGGCCAAGGCGGCGAAAAAGGTCACTGCTGTCTACGAGTTCCCTTACCTGGCGCACGCGCCGATGGAACCGCTGAACTGCGTGATCGACCTGAAGGCGGACCGCTGCGAAGTGTGGGCCGGCTCGCAATTCCAGACCCTGGACCAGGCGGCCATCGCGCGCACGGCCGGACTGAAACCGGAACAGGTCACCCTGCACACCATGATGGCGGGCGGCGGTTTCGGCCGCCGCGCGGTGCCGAGTTCGGACTACCTGGTGGAAGCGGCCAATGTGGCGCTGGCCTACAAGGCTTCCGGCAAGTCCGGCCCGCTGAAAATCATCTGGAGCCGCGAGGACGATATCCGTGGCGGCTACTACCGCCCGTCGCACGTGCACCGCGCGGAACTGGGCTTCGACGCCAAGGGCAAGCTGCTGGCCTGGAACCACAGCATCGTGGGCCAGTCCATCATCACCGGTTCGCCGTTCGAGCCGATGATGGTGAAGGAGGGCGTGGACGCCACCATGATCGAAGGCATGGGCGAGCCCTACGATTTGCCGATGAACCTGTCCGTGCACAACGCCAAGGCCAACGTGCCGGTGCTGTGGTGGCGTTCCGTGGGCTCGACCCACACCGCCTTCGTGATGGAAACCCTGATCGACGAAGCCGCGCACGCCGCGAAGATGGATCCGGTGGCCTACCGCAAGCAGGTGATCGACGCCAAGCACGCCCGCCATCACGCCGCGCTGGACCTGGCGGTGGCCAAGTCCGGCTACGGCAAGAAGGCGCTGCCGAAGGGCCAGGCCTGGGGCGTGGCGCTGCATGAATCGTTCGGCACCGTGGTCGCTTACGTGGTCACTGCGTCGGTCAAGAGCGGCGTGCCGCATCTGCACACGGTCACCGCCGGCGTGCACTGCAACACGGCGGTCAATCCCATGACCATCGAAGCGCAAGTGCAGGGCGCCGTGCTGATGGCGGTGGGTACCACCTTGCCCGGCGCCGCCATCACGCTGAAGGACGGCGTGGTGGAACAGCAGAACTTCGGCGACTACGTGGTGGCGCGCATGCCGGACATGCCGGTGGTGGACGTGCACATCGTGCCGTCGACCGAACCGCCAACCGGCATGGGCGAGCCGGGCTTCCCGCCGCTGGCTCCGGCGTACGCCAACGCCATCTTCAAGCTCACCGGCAAGCGCCTGCGCAAGCTGCCGTTCGACTTGGCCAAGACGGCCAAGGCCTAGTGAGCATTTGCGGCATCCTGCTAGCGGCCGGGAGGGGCCGGCGGTTCGACCCCTCCGGCCTGCGCAACAAGCTGCTGCAGCCCATATCTCCAGCCCAGCCGGCGCCGGCCGAACCGTCCCCGGTGGTGGTGGCAAGCGCGCGCCACTTGCTGGCGGTGCTGCCGCGCGTGGTGGCGGTGGTGCGCCCCGGCGCGGACGCCGTGGCCGCGCAGTTGCTGGCGCTGGGCTGCGAAGTCACTACCTGTCCGCAAGCCGATAACGGCATGGCCGCCTCACTGGTGCACGCCTTGCTGCACGCTGAGCAGCACGCCGGAGCGCAGGCCGAAAGTGCGCACGGTTGGATCGTCGCCCTGGGCGATATGCCCCATGTGCAGCCAACTACAATACAATCACTGAAAACCGCCCTCGAACACGGCGCAGGCATTGCCGCGCCCATGTACCGGGGCCGGCGCGGCAATCCGGTTGGGTTCAGCCGCCACTACCTGCCGCAGCTGCTGGCGCTGGAAGGCGACCATGGCGCGCGCGGCATTTTGAAGCATTCGGCAGTGACGGAGCTGGAGGTGGACGACAGCGGCATCCTGCAAGACATCGACATCCCGGCCGACCTGCCATCCAAGGACAAGACATGAAAAAAAACATCGCGAAGAATAAGCCGGGCGTGAGCTACGCCATTGTCGGCAGGGACCTGGCCGGCCATGTGTTCGAAGTGACGCTGACGGTCGAGCAGCCGGCACCGGAGGGCCAGCTGCTGGCCCTGCCGGCCTGGATCCCGGGCAGCTACATGATCCGCGAATTCTCGCGCAACATCGTGCGCATCCGCGCGGAGTCGGACGGCCAGGCCGTCAAGCTGGCGAAAGTGGACAAGCACACCTGGCAGGCCGCGCCGGTGGCCGGCAGGCTGACGGTGGTCTACGAAGTCTATGCCTGGGACCTGTCGGTGCGCGCCGCGCACATGGACCAGACCCACGCCTTCTTCAACGGCACCAGCGTGTTCCTGCGCGTGGCGGGGCAGGAAGACGGGCAGCACGTGGTCGATATCCAGCGCCCGGCCGATCCGGCC
This sequence comes from Massilia sp. Root418, assembly GCF_001425265.1. Lineage (GTDB taxonomy): Bacteria > Pseudomonadota > Gammaproteobacteria > Burkholderiales > Burkholderiaceae_D > Rugamonas. The sequence continues at coordinate 17,446 of NZ_LMEC01000025.1, read as the reverse complement.
GCCAGGAACTGGCGCGTGGCCACCGCGCTGCCGGAACTGAAGGCCAAGCGCTACGGCTTCGGCACGTATGCCGCCGCCAATTATGATGAACTGATCGACCATCCGGTGGAAATGGGCGACTTCGCGCTGGCCACGTTCAAGGCGCACGGCATTCCGCACGACGTGGTCATCACCGGCCGCGTGCCGGGCCTGGACATGGCGCGCCTGTGCGCCGACCTCAAAGCCATCTGCGAAACCCAGATCGCCTTCTTCGAGCCGAAGACCAAACGCGCGCCCATGGAGCGCTACGTCTTCATGACCATGGCCGTGGGCGACGGCTACGGCGGCCTGGAACACCGCGCCTCCACCGCGCTGTTCTGCTCGCGCGCCGACCTGCCCACCGCCGCCACGCCGAAAGGCGCGGACATCAGCGAGGGCTACCTGAAATTCCTCGGCCTGTGCAGCCATGAGTACTTCCACACCTGGAACGTCAAGCGCATCAAGCCGGCCGCCTTCGCGCCGTACGACCTGAACACGGAAGGCTACACGCCGCTGCTGTGGCTATTCGAGGGCGGCACCAGCTACTACGACGACCTGATGCTGGTCCGCGCCGGCATCATCAGCGAGGCGGCCTACTACAAACTGCTGGGCAAAACCGTGGGGGGTGTGCTGCGCGGCGCCGGGCGCCTGAAGCAGAGCGTGGCCGACTCCAGCTTCGACGCCTGGGGCAAGTACTACCGCCAGGACGAAAACGCGGCCAATGCCATCGTCAGCTATTACACCAAGGGTTCGCTGGTGTGCCTGGCGCTGGACCTGACCATCCGCGCCAAGACCGCCGGGAGGAAGTCGCTGGACGACGTGATGCAGGCGCTGTGGCAGCGCTACGGGCGCGACTTCTACGAGGGCGCGGCGCGCGGCACGGGCGTCACGCCGGCCGAGGTGGAAGCGCTGTGCGACGAGGTCGCGGGCACCAGGCTGAAAGCCTTCTTCGACAAATACGTGCGCGGCACCGAAGACCTGCCGCTGGCGAAAATGCTGGCGCCGTTCGGCGTGAAGTATGGCGACGAGCGCAAGCTGGCCAAGCCCAGCCTGGACGCCAACCTGGGCCGCGAAGGCGCGGACGCCAAGCTGTCGGCCGTGCATGAAGGCGGCGCGGCGCATGCGGCCGGCCTGTCGGCGGGCGACCTGCTGGTGGCTGTCGACGGCCTGCGCGTGGTGCCCGGCAACCTGGATGGGCTGCTGGCGCGCTACCAGGTGGGCGCCACCGTCGAGGTGCATGCCTTCCGCCGCGACGAACTGCGCAGCTTCCAGGTCACGCTGCAGGGCGACCGCGTGCCCGCGGTCACCCTGGCGCTGGTGCCGGAGGCAGGCGGCAAGAAGCCAGCCGGCCCGCTGCGGCCCAGCGCGGTCCGCTGATGAACTTCTGGTCCGCACCGGCCCTGCAGCTGGATCTGCGGACCCTGCTGCTCATGACGACTGTGATGAGCAGTGTCATGAGCATGGTGATGTTTGCGATGCACCGCAGCTTCCGCGGCGAAGTGCGCGGCCTGGACCGCTGGTCGCTCGGCCTGCTGTGCGTGGCCGGCGCCAGCGTCGGGGTCTCGCTGCACGGCGCGCTGCTGCAGCAGGCCGCCGTGCTGGCGGCGAGCGCGCTGATGTTCTGGGGCGTGGGCCTGTCCATGATAGGCACGCAGGAATTCTTCGCGCGGCGGCCCAGCTGGTGGCTGTTCCACGGCGTCTGGCTGCTGGGCATGCTGTTCAGCGGCTGGCTGCTGCTGGCGCAGCCGCACCTGGGCGCACGTATCGCGGTGTTTTCGCTGGCCGCCTTCGTTTTCTACGCGGTGCAATGCTGGCTGGCGTGGCGGCACGGCATGCGCAATTTTTCCTACTGCTTCTTCGGCGTGCTGATGACGGTGCAGGCACTGGCCGCGCTGGCGCGCGCCGCCACGGCGCTGGCGGTGGACGCGGCCGACATGGAGGACTTGCGCGACGGCCCGATGGTGGATGTGTTCATGGCGCTGGCCAGCTTCATGTCGCTGATGCTGGCGGTGGCTTTCCTGATGATGGCCATGCGGCGCCTGCAGTGCATCCTGGAAGAGCGCTCCACGCATGACCCGCTGACCGGGGTGCTGAACCGGCGCGGCTTTGACATCTTCTACGCCAAGCAGCGCGTGCAGCTGGGGCGCGACGGCAGGCCGCTGTCGCTGATGAGCATAGACCTGGACCATTTCAAGGCCGTCAACGACCGCTATGGCCACGTGGTGGGAGACCGGGTGCTGATACAGGTTGCCGACGTTATCGGCCAGGCGTTGCGCGAGAGCGATTACGTGGCGCGCTTCGGTGGCGAGGAATTCGTGGTGCTGCTGCCGGACGCGGAAGTGCCGCGCGCGATGATGGTGGCTGAACGCATCCGCGACGCGCTGCGCACCGGCTGGGACGACCAGCTGCCGCCGTGCACGGTGAGCATCGGCATCGGCACCCATCTCTCGCGTGAAGAGTCGCTGGACAGCCTGCTGGGCCGCACCGATGCGGCCCTGTACCGCGCCAAGGAAAATGGGCGCGACCGGGTGGAGCTGGCCGCCACCAGCGAACCGGCCTGACGGCGGCGCTTCGGCGGCGCATTGGCGGCGCATTAGTGGCTCACGCGCTGCCGCGCTAACCCGCCCTACGGGCTACCTCCGTTGTCGCCGGCATTACTGGACCGGCGCCAGCGTCCGGATCTGGAAGCGGTAGTCTTTGTTGAACAGGAACGTCTCGGAGATATCGAAGGTCTTGTGATGGCCGGCCATCAGCTTGCCCGGCTTGGGGAAGGGCGCCGCCGCGCGCATGGCCGCCAGCGCCAAGTTGCTGGCCTTCTGGTCGCGCGAGCGCGCCACGCGCAGGTTGACGATGTCGCCGTCGCGCCCGATCTTCGCTTCCAGCACCACGATGGAGGTCAGCAGCGGCGGCAGCGCGCCGCTGAAGGCGGCATCCGGCGTGGCGGCCAGGATCTTGGCGGCGAGGGCGCGCTTGTAGTCGTCCAGATTGTGGATGGGCGGCGGCAGCGGCGGCACCGGCACTTGCTCGGACGGCAGCGGCGTGCGCGGAATGTCCGCAGGCCTGTTCGAGATGTCGCGCCGCGGAGGTTCTTTGCCGCAGGAGGCCAGCAGGGATGCACCCAACAGCGCCGCGAGGCCGATGGCGGCGCTGTGCTGTAATCTGCCCATGGCGGGCCTCCCCAAAAGAATTAGCTGAACAGGCGGCGCAGCTCCGCGCCCGGATCCGGCGCGCGCATGAAGGCTTCGCCCACCAGGAAACTGTGGACGTTTGCATCGCGCATGCGCTGCACGTCGTCACTGTTCAGGATACCCGATTCCGTGATCACCAGGCGCTCGGCTGGGATGCGGCCGAGCAGGTCCAGCGTGGTGTCCAGCGAGGTTTCGAAGGTGCGCAGGTTGCGGTTGTTGATGCCGATCAGATTGCTTTTCAGCTTGAGCGCGGCGCTCAGTTCGTCGCCGTCGTGCGACTCGATCAGCACGCCCATGCCCAGTTCGTGGGCGCAGGCTTCCATCTCGGCCATCAGGCCGTGATCCAGCGCGGACACGATCAGCAGGATGCAGTCGGCGCCCATCGCCCGCGCTTCGTAGATCTGGTACATATCGATCATGAAGTCCTTGCGCAGCACCGGGATGGCGCAGGCGGCGCGCGCCTGCTTCAGGTAGTCGTCCGCGCCCTGGAAGTAATGCACGTCGGTCAGCACGGACAGGCAGGCGGCGCCGTGGCTGGCGTAGCTCTCGGCAATCTCGGCCGGGCGGAAGTCGGCGCGCAGCACGCCCTTGGACGGCGAGGCCTTCTTCACTTCGGCGATCACGGCCGCGTTGCCTGCCGCGATGTTGGTGCGCAGGCTGGCTTCGAAACCGCGCAGGCCGGCGCGCAGTGTGGCGTCGCCTTCCGCTTCGGCGCGCAGGCTGGCCAGGCTGCGGTGCTTCTTGGCGGCCGCCACTTCGTCGGCCTTGGTGGCCAGGATCTTGTTCAGGATGTCGGACATGGTCGTGCTTTCAATGTTGTTCGGACAGCGCCAGGCGCACGCCGAGTGCCAGGAACAGGCCGCCCGTAATGCGGTTCAGCCACAGCGCCACCAGCGGTTTGACCTTCAGGCGCGCGCTGGCGAAGGCGGTGAACACTGCCAGCCCGTTACACCACAGCATGCTGTTGAAGTTGAAGATGCAGCCCAGGATGAGGAAGGCCAACGCCTTGTTGGGCGAGTCGGCCGAAATAAACTGCGGCACGAAGGCCAGGAAGAACAGCGCCACCTTGGGGTTCAGCACATTGGTCAGGAAACCCTGGGCGAAAATCCTGCCATAGGAGGCCGCTGCCGGCGCGGCGGCGGCGGGTTCGCCCGCGTCGCCGTCGCCCGCTTTCAGCCTGGCGCGCAGCATGCCGATGCCCACGTAGACGATGTAGGCTGCGCCCACCCATTTCACCACGCTGAATGCCATGGCGGAGGTGGACAGCAGCGCGGACAGGCCGACGGCGGCGGCGGTGACGTGCACCATGGTGCCGGCGCCGATGCCCAGCGCCGCGGCGCAGCCCGCGCGCCAGCCCTGCGTGGCGCTGCGCGCCATGATCAGCAGCGAATCCGGGCCGGGCATGATGTTGAGCAGCAGGCCGGAAACGATAAACAGCGTCAGGTCGTGGATGCCGAACATGGTCTTCTCCTTAGTTGGCCGCGCCAAGCTGCTGCGTCACCGACACGAATTGCTCCACCTTGGCCAGCGCCGCGCCGGACGTGATGGCGGCGCGCGCCTTGGCCAGCCCGTCCTCGATGGAGGTGGCCACGCCCGCCGCATACAGCGCCGTGCCCGCGTTCAGCGCCACGATGTCGTAGGCCGCGCCGGTTTCGCCGCGCAGCGCTTCGAGCATCTTGGCTTTCGATTCGGTGGCGTCGGCCACTTTCAGGTTGCGGCTGGCGATCATCTGCATGCCGAAGTCTTCCGGGTGGATTTCGTATTCGCGGATTTCGCCGTTCACCAGTTCGCCCACCATGGTGGAGGCGCCCAGCGACACTTCATCCATATTGTCTTTGCCGTATACCACCACCGCGTGCTGGGCGCCCAGGCGCTGCAGCACGCGCACCTGGATACCCACCAGATCCTGGTGGAACACACCCATCAGGATGTTCGGTGCGCCGGCCGGATTGGTCAGCGGCCCCAGGATATTGAAGATGGAGCGCACGCCCAGTTCGCGGCGCACCGGCGCCACGTGTTTCATGGCGGCGTGGTGGTTGGGCGCGAACATGAAGCCGATGCCGGTCTGCGCGATGGACTGCGCGATCTGCTCGGGCTTGAGGTTGATGTTGGCGCCCAGCGATTCGATCACGTCGGCCGAGCCGGACGAGGACGACACGCTGCGTCCGCCGTGCTTGGCCACGCGCGCGCCAGCCGCCGCCGCCACGAACATGGCGGTGGAGGAGATGTTGAAGGTGTGCGCGCCGTCGCCGCCGGTGCCGACGATGTCGAGCAGATTGGTGGTGTCGGCCATCGGCACCTTGGTGGAGAACTCGCGCATCACCTGCGCGGCGGCGGCGATTTCGCCGATGGTTTCCTTCTTCACGCGCAGGCCCATGGTCAGGGCCGCGACCATCACGGGCGACATTTCGCCGGACATGATCTGGCGGAACAGGTGCAGCATTTCGTCGTGGAAGATCTCGCGGTGCTCGATGCAGCGCAGCAGCGCTTCCTGATGGGTGATCTGGTGCGTGTTTTTAGGCGTAGGCATGGCAATTCCTCTTCAATCGTATTGAGCTCGGGACGGACTGCGGGCGTGGCGCGCGCGGAAGCGTAAAGCAGCGCAGCGCACGCGGCGCGCAGGTCAGCGTTCCAGGAAGTTCTTCAGCAGCGCGTGGCCGTGTTCCGACAGGATGGACTCGGGGTGGAACTGCACGCCCTCGATGTCGTATTCCTTGTGGCGCACGCCCATGATCTCGCCGTCGTCGGTCCACGCCGTCACTTCCAGGCAGGATGGCAGCGAGGCGCGTTCGATCGCCAGCGAGTGGTAGCGGATCACGGTGAAGGGGCTGGGCAGGTCTTTGAAGACGCCCACGCCGGTGTGCGCGATAAGGGAAGTTTTGCCATGCATGACCTGCTTGGCGCGGATTACCTTGCCGCCGAACGCTTCGCCGATGGCCTGGTGGCCCAGGCATACGCCCAGGATGGGCTTTTTGCCGGCGAAGTGCTTGAGCACGTCGATGGAAATGCCCGCTTGCGCGGGGTCTTTCGGGCCGGGCGAAATGCAGATGCGGTCCGGGTTCATCGCTTCAATTTCAGCGATCGTGATTTCGTCGTTGCGGAAAGTGCGGACATCCTCGCCCAGCTCGCCGAAATACTGCACGATGTTGTAGGTGAAGGAGTCGTAGTTGTCGATCATCAGCAGCATCTCAGAACTCCCCATCCAGGCCATCTTGCACTTGTTCGGCGGCGCGCAGCACGGCGCGCGCCTTGTTTTCAGTTTCCTGCCATTCCATTTCCGGTATCGAGTCGGCCACGATGCCGGCCGCGGCCTGCACGTACAGCATGCCGTCCTTGATCACGCCGGTGCGGATGGCGATCGCCACGTCCATTTCGCCGCCGAAGGACAGGTAGCCGCAGGCGCCGCCGTAGATACCGCGCTTGGTGATTTCCAGCTCGTCGATCACTTCCATGGCGCGCACTTTCGGCGCGCCGGTCAGGGTGCCGGCCGGGAAGGTGGCGCGCAGCACGTCCAGGTTGGACATGCCTTCCTTCAGCGTGCCTTCCACGTTGGAGACGATGTGCTGCACATGCGAGTATTTCTCGATCACCATGCGGTCGGTGACCTTCACGGTGCCGATCTCGGAGATGCGGCCCAGGTCATTGCGCGCCAGGTCGATCAGCATCACGTGCTCGGCGATCTCTTTCGGGTCGGCCAGAAGTTCCTTGGCCAGCTCGGCGTCGCGCTCCGGCGTACCGCCGCGCGGGCGGGTGCCGGCGATGGGGCGCAGCGTGACTTTCTTCTGGCCGTCGGCCGCGGTCTCGTTGCGCACCAGGATCTCGGGCGAGGCGCCCACGATCTGCATGTCGCCGAAATTGTAGAAATACATATACGGCGACGGGTTCAGCGAACGCAGCGCGCGGTACAGGGTCAACGGCGAATCCACGTAAGGCTTGCGCAGGCGCTGGCCGATCTGCACCTGCATCAGGTCTCCGGCCATCACGTATTCATGGGCGCGGGCCACTGCCTTCAGGTAGTCTTCCTTGTCGAAGTCGCGGATGGTTTCGGTGCGCACCGAGGCGCTCGTCACCGGCGCGTCGACGCCGCGGCGCAGCAGGGCGCGCAGGTCTTTCAGGCGCTGGCGCGCCTTGGAATACGATTCCGGCTGGCTGGTGTCGGCGTAGACGATCAGGTAGAGCTTGCCGGAGATATTGTCGATCACCGCCAGCTCTTCGGTCACCATCAGCTGGATGTCCGGCAGGTTCAGGTCATCCCTGGGCGCGCTGCCAGCCAGCTTCTTTTCGATGTGGCGCACGGTGTCGTAGCCGAAGTAGCCGGCCAGGCCGCCGCAGAAGCGCGGCATGCCGGGGCGCAGGGCCACCTTGAAGCGCGACTGGTACTGCTCGATGAAGTCGAGCGGGTTGCCCTCGTGGGTTTCGATCACGGCGCCGTTCTTCACGATTTCGGTGACGTTGCCGTGCGTGCGCAGCAGCGTGGTGGCCGGCAGGCCGATGAAGGAGTAGCGCCCGAAGCGCTCGCCGCCCACCACCGATTCGAGCAGGAAGGTGTTCTTGCCGTGGTTCTGGGTTTGCGCCAGCTTCAGGTACAGCGTGAGCGGGGTTTCCAGATCGGCGAACGCTTCCGCGATCAGGGGGATACGGTTGTAGCCTTGCGTGGCCAGCGATTTGAATTCGAGTTCGGTCATGTTCTCTCCATGCCGCCCAAAGCGATAGGTGGAGTTCGGGCGGGAGTCGTTCAAAAAACCTGTCGGCCACGGAAATGCGGGCGACAGCAATCAGCGGGGGTCAGTTAGCCCAGGATTGCCAGCGTCGCCATAGCCAGGCCTCAATCGAGCCCTGGTGCGTGACATTGTGTCTTTTGTTGAGAAACATGCTGTGTTTAGGATCAGTTTGCTATCTGGTTGTGCAAGCGTATCAAGTCTGCCGCGTGTAGCAGCGTGTCAACTATACCATCGGAATCTGTGTCGTGTATAGACTCGCCGTGATTGTAGCCGTACGGGACCGTCAGGACCGGGCAGCCGGCCGCGCGCGCGGCCTGCGCATCGTTGGAGGAATCGCCGATGGCCACCACCTGGGCCGGGTCCAGCGCAAAATCGCGGCACACCTGCAGCAGCGGCAGCGGATGCGGCTTCTTCTGGGCCAGCGAATCGCCGCCGTAGAGCACCTCGAAATAGCCGGCCAGGCCTTTCTGCTCCAGCAGCGGCCTGGCGAACGAGACGGGTTTGTTGGTCACGCAGGCCAGGCGCAGGCCGTGCGCCCGGAGCGCGTCCAGCCCGGCGGCCACGTCGGGATACAGCGTGCTGTGCTCGCCGTTGATGTCCAGGTAGTGGCGCTGGTAGGCCTTCATGGCGGCAGGGAAGCGCTGCTCCACCTCGGCCGCGCCGGCGTACACCGCCAGCACGGAGCGGATCAGGTGCTCCGAGCCTTTGCCCACCATCAGCTCGATCTGCGCGACGGACAGCGGCTGCAGCCCGGTCTCGGCCAGCATGCGGTTGATGGCCACCTGGAAGTCCGGCATGGTGTGCAGCATCGTGCCGTCGAGGTCGATGATGGCGGCCTTGACGCCGCGCAGCGGGTTCACGCCAGGTGCAGCAGCCGCCATCGTCATTACACGCCCGCCAGTTGTGCGCGCATGGCGTCGATCACTGCCTTATAGTCTGGCTGGCCGAAAATGGCGGAACCGGCAACAAAGGTGTCGGCGCCGGCCTTGGCGGCTGCGGCGATATTGTCGATCTTGATGCCGCCGTCCACTTCCAGCAGGATGTCGCGGCCGGATTCGTCGATCATGCGGCGCGCTTCGGCAATCTTCTTGAGTGCCTGCGGAATGAAGGATTGGCCGCCGAAGCCGGGGTTGACCGACATGATCAGGATCATGTCGATCTTGTCCATCACGTGCTCCAGGTAGCTCAGCGGGGTGGCCGGGTTGAACACCAGGCCGGCCTTGCAGCCGTGGTCGCGGATCAGCTGCAGGGAGCGGTCGATGTGGTCGGACGCTTCCGGGTGAAAGGTGATGATGTTGGCGCCGGCCTTGGCGAAGTCGGGAATGATGCGGTCCACCGGCTTGACCATCAGGTGCACGTCGATCGGCACATCCACGTGCGGACGGATGGCCTGGCACACCAGCGGGCCGATGGTCAGGTTGGGCACGTAGTGGTTGTCCATCACGTCGAAGTGGATGATGTCGGCGCCGGCGCTGACGACATTGCGCACTTCCTCGCCCAGGCGGGCGAAGTCGGCGGACAGGATGGACGGGGCGATGCGGAAGGTAGTCATGGATGGGCCTGCGATAAAAAGATGCGCTATTTTACGCTGACCCTTGCGCCCGCGCCGGATTTGCGGTGCAATGTCAGATAGACGATAACAATTCGTTACGCTTGCAAGAAGAGTTACCCAAGAATTATTAAGGATTGCAGATGGCCAATTATGAATTCACTGTGTCGGTCAGAACCCAGTATCTGCCCGAGCAGTCCGATCCCGAACGCACCAATTTCGTGTTCACGTATTCGATCACGATCAAGAACACGGGAACGGTGGCCGCGCAGCTGATCTCGCGCCATTGGATCATCACGGACGCCAACAACCACACCGAAGAGGTGCGCGGGCTGGGCGTGGTGGGCCACCAGCCGCTGCTGCAGCCTGGCGAGCAGTTCGAGTACACCAGCGGCACCGCGCTGGCCACGCCGCAGGGCTCCATGGTCGGCGAGTACTTCTGTGTGGCCGAGGACGGCCACCAGTTCGAGGCCAAGATCCCCGAGTTCGTGCTGTCGCTGCCGCGTACCCTGCACTAGGTTTCCAGCGCCCTGCTACGGCTGGCCATCCTCCTTGCCGCCTGCGTCGGGACCGGGCAGCGGCCTGGCGGGCGGCTTCTTCTTCGAAGGCAGCGTCCACCAGACGATGAACACCAGCAGGAACAGCGCCACAAACGCTTCCAACATCAACACCCACATATCCAGTCCCCCATGTTATTTGCACGCAGTAGTTTAATCGTTTCCCTGAGCGCCGTGGCGCTGGCGCTGTCCGCCTGTACTTCCCCGATGCCGCCCGCGCCGGCCCAGCCTGCGCCGCCATTGCAGCCGGTTCCGCCGGCCCAGCCGCGCCCGCCCGAGACGCCGGCCCAGCCGGTGCCGCCCGCAGCGCAGCAGACGCCCGCCGCGCCGGCCGCCATCCGCTTCGTGCCCTCCACCTTTGCCGCGCTGCCGGGCTGGGAGCGGGACGACCTGCGTGCCGCCTGGCCCGCTTTTATGGCTTCCTGCTCGGTGCTGGCCAAGCGCGCCGAGTGGAAGGAACCGTGCGGCGTGGCGCGCCAGGTCAATGCGGACGACGAGAAAGCGATCCGCCTGTATTTCGAGAGTTTCTTCGAGCCACAGCAGGTGATTGCGCCCGACGGCGCGGACACCGGCCTGGTCACCGGCTACTACGAGCCGCTGCTGCGCGGCGCGCGCAAGAAGGGCGGCCCTTACCAGACCCCGCTGTATAAAGTGCCGGAGGACCTGCTCACCGTGGAGCTGGCCGGGGTCTACCCGGAATTGAAAGGCATGCGTTTGCGCGGCCGCCTGCAGGGCAAGAAAGTGGTGCCTTACGCCACCCGCGCCGACATCGAGCGCGCCAGCTTCACCGGCAAGGAGCTGCTGTGGGTGGACGATGCGGTGGAAGCGTTCTTCCTGCAAGTGCAGGGTTCCGGCCGCGTGCAGCTGACCGACACCCAGGAAACCGTGCGTGTGGCCTATGCCGACCAGAATGGCCATCCCTACAAGTCGATCGGCCGCTACCTGGTGGACAAGGGCGAACTGACCATGGACCAAGCCTCCGCGCAAGGCATCAAGGCCTGGATCGCCGGCCATCCCACGCGCCAGGCCGAGCTGTTCAACGCCAACCCGTCCTACGTGTTCTTCAAGGAAGAAAAGCTGCCGGACCCGAAAGTGGGCCCGAAGGGCGCGCTGGGCGTGCCGCTCACGCCGCAGCGCTCGGTGGCCATCGACGCCTCGCAGCTGCCGCTGGGCGCGCCGGTGTTTTTGTCCACCACACAGGCCAACAGCGACATACCGCTGCAGCGCCTGGTGATGGCGCAGGACACGGGCGGCGCCATCCGCGGCGCGATCCGGGTCGACTATTTCTTCGGTTTCGGCACCGAAGCGGCTGAAAACGCCGGTCGCATGAAGCAGCGCGGCAGCGTATGGGTGCTGATGCCCAAACAAATTCCGCCCGCCGCATCAGCCAAGCCGCCCCGCAAATCCTGAGCCAGGGCTGTAGGGCGGATTAGCGGGCCCCGCCCGCGTAGTCCGCCGGCGCCGCCGCGCCGCCAGCCCGGCTAGCGCAGCACCAGCACCGGCAACTCGGTATGTGCCAGCACCTTCTGCGTCTCGCTGCCCAGGAACAGTTTGTTGAGCCCCTTCCTGCCGTGCGACGCCATCACGATGGCGTCGCAGCCATGCTTCTCGGCCGCCGCCACGATCTCCTGGTAAGGGCTGGGCGACAGCGCCACCACGCCCTCGAACGGCACGCCGGCCGCGCTGGCCGCCGCCGCCACCTTGTTCACATTGTCGCGCGCGGCGCGCTCCATCTGGCCTTCGAACACTTCCGCGTCCGGCGCCACGATGCCGCTATCCCCGCTCAGGGTCATGAAAGGAAAGGGCTGGACCACGCTGATGGCGGTCACGCGTCCCCCGTGCACGCGGGCCAGTTCCATCACGCGCGGGGCGACTTTGTCCGACAGCTCGGAACCGTCGGTGGGAAATAAGATGTGGCTGAACATGGCATCCTCCTGGTCGTGGTCGGCGATGAGTCCAGTGTAGGCGCGATGATATCGCGCGCGGCGCACGACAGCCAAAAATGTTTCCTGGTGACAATTCGTGATAATTGCTTGGCAGTGTTGCCTATACAATCCCAAGTTACCCAACTTTGAGAACACCATGGCCCTCACCGACGACTACGCTTCCGACAAGACCACCAGCGGCTACATTCAAGCCGGCGGCCAGACTTCAGCCACATTTGAACAAAGCAGGGACGCGGACTGGTTCCGAGTCACACTGGCGGCCAACACCTATTACACCTTCCAGCTGGAGGCTACCGGGCTTGCCGTCAGTCCCGCCTACTTGTCATTGGACCTGTACTCGTCGCAAGGCAGCTATTTTTCATCGGCCGCTTCCAGCTATACCAGTTCGGGCATCACGAGCACTTTCAAATCCGTTGCTGCAGGCGACTACTATATTTCCGCCGGCATGTCCTATTATTCCGGTACCGCCTCGCAAGCTTATACGGTCAAAAGCAGCGCGGGTGTTGCCGATGCAGTGGGCGACACCATGCAGACCGCGTCGGCGATGGTGCTGGGTGTACAGCAGAGCGGCGTGTTCGAGGGGCCGTCCGACATCGATGTGTACAAGCTGACGCTGGAACAAGGCGTGAGCTATTCGGTCAAACAAAGCTGGGTCACGGCCGGCGGCAGCTACACCAGCCTCAACGTGACTAACGCAAGCGGCCAGAGCGTTTCGCTCAGTAGCGGTTCGAGCGACGGCTACACTTTCAGCGCTGCTGCCAGCGGTGTCTACTATATCTCGACGCGAGGCGGCAGCAACAGCGGCGAGGCGCCGAAATACAACTTGCTGGCGGCAGCGGCTGCGGACGACTACAAGGCAGCGGTGGCCGGCGCCGGCGCGCTGGTCGTGGGCGGCAGCACGAAGGGCCGCCTGGAGGTGGGCGGCGACCGGGACTGGTACGCGGTGACACTGAAGGCCGACTCCGTCTATTGGTTCACCGCCAAGGCCGATCCAGCCAGCACCGGTACCGGCTACAGTTCTGGCAACGCTCAACTTAAGGTGCTCGACAGCGCGGGCCAGGTGATGGCTTCCATTAACGGCTCCAACAACCAGGCCGTGTTGCAGTTTATTCCAACCAAGGCCGGCACCTATTACTTCGAAGTGGGCGACGGCTACGGTACGACAGGCAATTATGTGGCCAGTGCTTCCATAGGCCAGCGTGATGATTACGGCAATACCATGGCTACTGCCGCGTCGGTCGCGGTTGGCACCGCGGTTCGCGGCAAGCTGGAGCTGTCCAACGACGCCGATATGTTCAAGGTCGCGGTCACGGCCGGCAGCACCTATGTTGTCGAACTGACGGCTGACAATAGTGTCAATAGTCCTGACCTCAGCCTGTCGGGCCAGACGGCCAGCGGCTCTTACGGCAGCCTGGTTTCCTACAGCAAAGCGGGCGCGGCCGAGTATCGTGTTTTCACCGCCAACGCCACTGGCGACTTCTACCTTACTGTGGCCAACAGCAACAGCTATGGCACCTCCGGCTACACCCTGAACGTCAGCACCCCAGCCGTGGATGACGCGGCGGCCAGCACCGGCACCACACGCTTGCTGTCCACTGGCACCAAACTGTTCGGCGCACTGGACTATATTGGCGACGTCGACTGGATCAAAGTCAAGCTTGCGGCGGGCAATAAATACGCGTTCGTGCTGGAAGGGCAGGCAAATGGCCAAGGTACGCTGGATCTGGCAAACGTCGGCCTGTCCATGGCCGCCGGGCCGACCGGGTACTATTACGGCTTGAACAGTATGAGCGGCATCGCGGGTAAGGGATACACCTTTACCGCGGAGACCAGTGGAGACTATTATCTGGCAGTATCTCCCGGCACTTACTCCACCACGGCGGGCACGGGCACGTATGCGCTTAACGCGTACAACCTGAGCGGCGACACCGCCTTGCCTGCCCTGGTGTCCTTTGCGCCGGGTAACGGCAGTACTGGCGCCAGCCTGACCGGCAACATCACGCTGACATTTAACGAGATGGTGCGCATCGGCGATGGCAATATCCGCCTGATCGATTCAATAGGCAATGTGGTCGAATCGTTCTACTCCTATGGCTCTGACGCCAGACTCCAGATCAACGGCAACGTAGTAACCATCAACCCGACCGCCAATTTGCAGGCGAGCACCAAGTATACGCTGGAGATACCGGCAGGGTCGCTGTTGGACTACGCGGGCAACAAATTCCTGGCCGACTCAGTCTATAACTTCACCACGCTCAACACGGTCGCCCAAGGCGGCAGCGGCAATGATCTGCTCACCGGTATCGGCACCAATGTGCGCTTGGCCGGTGGCGACGGCATCGACACTGTGGTGTACGGCAGCAGCTGGGGCAGCTATACGATCAGTGTCGGCGCCACCGAGACGAAAGTGTGGTACCGCTCCGGTGGCAGCGTTGGCACGGGCGATGTCTTGAGCGGCGTCGAGCGCCTTCAGTTTTCAGACCGAAATGTCGCGCTCGATGTGGACGGCCATGGCGGCCAGGCTTACCGGCTGTACCAGGCAGCGTTCAACCGCGCACCCGACAAGGCTGGCCTCGGCTTCTGGATGTCGCACCTGGATAACGACATGACGTTGTCATCGGTAGCCCAGGCCTTCCTGGAGAGCACCGAATTCCAGGTCCGTTACGGCACACTCAGCAATGAGGCCTTCGTCAACAGCCTGTACACGAATGTGTTGCACCGCGCGGGGGAAGCGGCTGGCGTGGCGCATTGGGTCGGCAAGCTGGAGCAAGGAGTTGCGCGTGCCGATGTGCTGATGGGGTTCAGCGAGAGCGGAGAAAACGCTACCGAGATCCTGAAGGTGATCGGCAACGGCTTCGAGTACACGCCTTACGGCTGATCGGGCGCCACGCTGCGCAGCGGCCGCGACATGAGCAGCGCCGCTGCCAGCATGATACCGCCAGCGGCCACGCAGGCCATGCCGGCGCGGATGCCGTAGCGGTCGCCCAGGTAGCCTGCGGCGAGTGCGCCGGCCGGGCCGGTCACGCCGGTCAGGAAGCGCATGGTGGAAATCACGCGGCCGATATAGGCGTCCGGCGTTGCCTTCATGCGCAAGGCCATGAAGGGAATGAAGAACAGCATTACCGCGCAGTCGTACATCAGCACCACCAGCCCGAAGGCGAGCGCGCTGTAGAGCGGGCTGCCGAACAGCCCCGACGGGATCGCCGGCATCAGCGCGAAGCCGGCTACGGTGCCGCAGGCGCCGACCAGGAAGGTCCGGCCCGCGCCATAGCGGCGGTTCAGGCGCTTGACCAGCACCGCACTCAGCAGTACCCCCAGCCCACCCAGCATATGCGCCGCGCCCAGCATGCCGGGCGTCATGCCCAGTTCGCGCGTGGCCAGCAGCACCAGCAGCGCGTTGTAGCCGAACAGGAAGAAGTGCCATAACGCCGCGCCCCAGGCCAGGGTGCGCAGCAGCGGCTCGCGCCAGATGAAGGCGAAGCCGGAGGCAATGTCGCGCAGCGGATGCCGGTCCGAGGCGGCCGGTGCCGGTTCCACCAGCTGCGTCCTGCGCAGATTCCATGCCGATACCAGGAAGCTCAGCGCGTCGAACAGCACGGCAAACGGCGCGGTCAGCCATTGCACAAGCAGGCCGGCCAAGCCCGGCGCCAGCAGGCGCGACACGGAGTCGGTGGCGGCGAATTTGGACTGCGCCTCGATCAGCTGCTGCCGGCCCACCAGCAGCGTCAGGAAAATCTGTTCGGCCGCGCCACTCAGCACCCCGCAGCTGGCGAACAGAAAAGTGACGGCATACAGCCAGGGCATGGACAGCAGGCCCAGCCACCAGCCCAGCGGAATGCTGGCCAGCAGCGCGCCCTGCAGCAACCGGCTCACCAGCAGGATGGGCAGCTTGCGCCGCCGGTCCAGCCACACGCCGGCTGGCAGCGCGAACAGCGCATACGGCAGGGCCTGGCAGGCGGCGACCATGCCCATCTGGCCGGGCGTGGCGTGCAGCAACAGGGCGGAACAGAGGGGGATGGCGAGTGCGCTGATTTGGGCGCCGAAGCTGTTCAGCACACTGCTGAACCAGTAGCGGCGGAAATCCGGATTGCGCAGCAGAGGATCGTGGGACGGGAAGAATGGCATCGGCGCAAATAATACCAGCGCACTTGCAAGAACCGCTACAATCGTCCGATATCCCGCTATATATAGGAGACCCCGATGCAATATGAAGACCTGATCGTTGAAACGCATGGCAAGGTAGCCCTGATCCGCCTGAACCGTCCGAAGGCGCTCAACGCCTTGAACGACCGCATGATGAATGAGCTGGGCGAGGCATTCCGCATTTACGATGCGGACCCGGAAATCGGCTGCATCATCCTGACCGGCAGCGAGAAAGCGTTCGCGGCCGGCGCCGATATCGCGGCCATGGCTGATTACACCTACCAGGACACCTATCGCGACAACTACATCACCCGTAACTGGGAACATATTCTGAAGGTGCGCAAGCCGGTGATCGGCGCCGTAGCCGGCTTTGCGCTCGGCGGCGGCTGCGAACTGGCCATGATGTGCGACTTCCTGATTGCGGCCGATAGCGCCAAGTTCGGCCAGCCGGAAATCAAGGTCGGCGTCACGCCTGGCGCCGGCGGCACCCAGCGCCTGCCGCGCGCCATCGGCAAAGCCAAGGCCATGGACCTGCTGCTGACCGCGCGCATGATCGACGCGGCCGAGGCAGAGCGCATCGGCTTGGTATCGCGCGTGGTGCCGGCGGATAAGCTGATCGAAGAAACGCTGGCGGCGGCCACCACCATCGCCTCCATGTCCACCTCGGTAGCCATGCAGATCAAGGACGCGGTCAACCGTGCCTTTGAAACCACGCTGACCGAAGGCGTGAATTACGAGCGCCGCTTGTTCCAGGCAGCGTTCGGCACTCCGGCCCAGCGAGAAGGCATGCACGCCTTCCTGGAAAAGCGTCCCGCAAAGTTCGACGGACTCTGAAAATAGATGTTGACGAGAGGAAGGCGAAGCCCCATACTCTCGTTTCTCTGCTGCTGACGAACAAAACGCTTCGTTGGAAACGGCAGGTTCTTTAAAAATTAACAGTCGATAAGTGTGGGCGTTTGATGATGATGCCGGAGGCGCAAGCCTCTTAGCTCAAATTATTAAACGCTCGCACAATATATTNAGTAACGCAGAATTCTTTAAAAATTAACAGTCGATAAGTGTGGGCGTTTGATGATGATGCCGGAGGCGCAAGCCTCTTAGCTCAAATTATTAAACGCTCGCACAATATATTAAACGTGACCTTCGCAAGAAGGAATCGTCAGTATTTTGAGTGAGGTGTTTTATGCCAATGGCATGAAACACAGACAAGTCCATTTATGGACTTTAAACAGAGATTGAACTGAAGAGTTTGATCCTGGCTCAGATTGAACGCTGGCGGCATGCTTTACACATGCAAGTCGAACGGTAACAGGGAGCTTGCTCC
>NZ_LMEC01000024.1 GCF_001425265.1 Massilia sp. Root418 | reverse complement strand
CCTGGAAAAGATGCGCGCAAGACTCATCGATCGCAGCGCGCAGCTTTACCTGATCCACGCCCAGCACAACGCCACCGCGTTTGCGCACGCGCCCGCCGATGATGACAGTATCGATATTGCTGCGCTCAGCCGCGTGCACCACAGTCCCGATGGCGTTATTGACAGGGTACAAATTGAGATCGCCAGTGCGGATCAATACCAGGTCAGCCTGCTTGCCCGGTGTCAGGCTTCCGATGCGCTCCTCCAGTCCTGCGCATGCAGCGCCGTCGATCGTCGCTGCCTCCAGCAAGCGGAACGCATCGGTTGGCGCTGCGGCATGGTGATGACCATGGAGGCGCTGGCTCTGCGCCATCACCCGTTGCAGGTAAAAGGCCACGCGCATTTCCATGAACATGTCGCCGCTATACGAGGTCTCGTTGTCGACACTAAGCCCAGGCCGAATGCCATGGTGAAGTGCCGCTTGCCAGGCGTACATGCCATCCTCGATACCGTAGTGGGCATCCGAACGCGGGCATACGTTGACGCGCACACCTGCCTTGCGCAAAATTTTCCAACCAGAGTCCGGCAGGCAGGTGCAGTGGTTGAAGATGTTGTCGCTGCCGAGCATCCCCTGTTGGTGCAGGTGTTCGAGCTCGACTGCCATGGCACCGCCAAAAAACTCGGTCACGATGGGAACACCCAGTTCCCGCGCGACTGCCCACTGCTCGGGTTCAAGCTGCGCCATCATGGCCAGCGTCACCAGGCTGTCAGGATTGGTGAAATATTTGGCCTGCAGGCGTGCCAGGTTGCCCGGCCAATGCGCCTCGTCCCATACGCCCGACACGGGCGCCCCGGCTGCGTGCACCGCGCGGATGCCAGTATCCAGCAGTGCTTCGACTGCCGCGTCCGAGTGCGCTGCAGTGCGGCTGTTGTGGGAGTTGTCGATGACGGTCGTGATGCCGGCGTCGATGCAGCCCAATGCCGTGAGCAGGTTGCCAACATAGATGTCGCGCGGCCGGTAGTATTTGGCAAACGAGAAATGCGTGGCGTTGCAATAGTCTTCCAGCGTTGCCGCGTTCGGATTGATGCGGCGAAGCTGGCCTTCCCAGGAGTGGCGATGGGTATCGACCATGCCCGGAATGGCAATCATATCGGCTGCATCGATCACTTCGGCGCCGTCTGCCTGCAGATGTAATCCGATGGCGGCAATGGCGCCATCGGCTATCAGGATGTCGCCCTTGGGCAAGTTACCAACATCGCCATCCATGCTGATAATGGTCGCGCCGCGAATGAGAATCTGGTGTGGGGCCGGCGCCAGCGGCGCGAGCAGACGGTCTTGATCGGACATTCGTGATTCCTGCTGTAGTGATGGACTGCGCGCAGTCTAGTGCAGGCAAGCACGTGGAAAAAGTAGCGCCGGACGTTTTCATCATGCAGAAAATCCGAACAATGTTACGTTATAGTGCGGTTTCCTTTAGCCTCGCCCGGACAAGACATGGATCGCGTACAAGCAATGCAAGTATTCCTTCGCGTGGTCGAGAGCAGGAGTTTTGTTCGCGCGGCAGAGACGCTGGGCTTACCGGCATCGTCGGTCACCGGCATCATCAAGCGGCTGGAACAACATCTGCAGACGCGCCTGCTGAACCGTTCCACCAGAAATCTCAGCCTGACACCCGAAGGCGAGCGCTACTTCCACCGATGCCGCGACATACTCGACCTGATAGACGACACCGAATCCAGCCTGCAAGGTTCTGTCGAGCGCCCGCAAGGACGCCTGCGGGTGGATATGCCTGGCGGCATAGCCCATGCCCTGGTCCTGCCGCAGTTGTGGCAGTTCCAGCAGCGGTATCCGGACATCTATCTGATGATTGGCGTAAATGACCGCCAGGTGGACTTGATCCAGGAGAGCGTCGATTGCGTTATCCGCACCGGCAACCTGAACGACTCGACGCTGGTGGCGCGCCGCTTGGGCGAACTGCGCTGGATCACCTGCGCGGCGCCGTCCTACCTGGCCAAACAAGGGGTGCCCGAGGTCCTGGAGGATTTGCAACGGCACCGGGCGGTCCATTACTTTTCCAGCGCCACGCGGCGGGGGAGCGATCTGCATTTTGTGGAAGAGGGCGCCGGCATCGCTGTGCCGGTCTCTGGCGCGGTAGCGGTGAACGAGACTGAGCTGTACATCAAGCTTTGCCTCGACGGCCACGGCTTGATGCAGTTGGCCGAAGTGCTGGTGACCCAGCATTTGCAGACCGGGGCCTTGGTCGAGGTGCTGGCTGACAAGCGGCCGGCGCCGGTGCCGGTATCACTGCTTTACCCGCATCACCGGTATCTCTCTCCGGCGATGCGGGCGTTTACCGACTGGACTACTGAGCTGTTCAGCAGCGCCGGGTTGGCGCGGTCCCCCGATAAAATCAAGGCCCCTTCAACTGACCGATAACACTCGCCACCTTGGTGGTAATCATGTCAACAGCCGGGCCGTTGGCGCCATGGGGAATAATGACATCCGCGTTGCGCTTGGTCGGTTCGATGAACTGCTTGTGCATCGGCCGTACCGTTTCCAGATACTGGCTGATGACGCTCTCCACCGAGCGGCCGCGTTCGGTGATATCGCGCTGCATGCGGCGGATGAAGCGAATGTCGGATGCGGTGTCGACGAAGATCTTCAGCGACATCATGTCGCACAGCTCCGTGTCGTACAGCGCAAACAGGCCCTCGATCACGATGACGGGCGCCGGCTTGACCGGAATGGTGCGGTCGGAGCGGTTGTGGAGCGTGAAGTCGTACTCCGGCATTTCGATCGCCTCGCCATTGCGCAAGGCCTGCACATGCTGCACCAGCAAGGGCCATTCGAAGGCCTGCGGATGGTCGTAATTCTTCTGGCTGCGGACTTCGGGGCTGAGATGGGTTTGGTCGCAGTAGTAATCGTCCTGCATCACGACCGAAACCATCTCGGTGCCGAACGCAGCGAGGACTTTCTGGGACACAGTGGACTTGCCACTGCCGCTACCGCCTGCGACGCCAATAATAAACGGTTGGAAGGAATTCGTGTTCATACCGAATGATACCGGAACCGCGTCCACCCCGGCCAGGAAGCGGCCTGCAACGGCATGAACAAGCCCTTACCGTTCCTTCGCCACCGCCGGCAATTGTTCAGCCCACAAGCGCCCCGACGCATCCAGCGCCTGCCTGCGCTCCGCCGCCACCAGCGGCATCAGCCGAGCCCGCGCGCTGCGGGCGGACGCGCAGCCGGCCTTGCTGTCGCGCCGTCCAAACTGCCGTTTCAGCACGCAGTCAAACTCATACACTGCCGCCGCGTCCCCGTACGCCGTTTCCAGCTGCTGCGGCAGATCCGACGCATACCGCACCACCAGCTCGGCCGCCGCGCCCCTTAGTCCCACATCGAAAGCGCCAGCCTGATGCCCATACTTTACGGCCTGGTTCAGCGCCCGCCATGCCGCCGGCTGCTTGCGGATATCGGTGATGCCGGGAGGCAGATGCGTCTCCGACGTGCCGTCCGACGCGGTCATGGTCATGCCCCAGCCGGCATCGCCGGTGAGCTTTTCCTCGTGACAGGCGAGGCGGTTGTGCGCCTCGATTGCGCGCAGGCGGATCGCCTCGCGGACGCCCGCTTCGGCTTGCGCGTGGTTGTCCTTGAGCCAGCCCTTGTAGGCGGCATTGGATTTTTTACCGATCAGGATATCGCAATCGCTCAGCTCCAGACTGGCGGCGTGCGCGCCGGCGCAGCCCAGCGCGGACAGAAGCAGGGCGCACAACAAACGGCGGGTGCTTTTCATCGTAGTCATTTATCGTCTTCTAAACAGTCAGTGTTCAATCAGTGTTTTTCAAACTGCATTTCGCGGCCGCCGCGCTCCAGTATCAGGCTGCCGTCCTGCACGTCGAGCGTAAAGTTGAAGCCTGCCTGCGCATCGGCCGGCGGCTGGAAGTCCAGCCGGTAGCTGCCGCGCTGCGCGTCCGCCGGGGGCACGGCGTACACCATCCATTTGCTCCGATTGACTTCCGGATGGCTCACGGCGATGTGCCGCACCGGCCCGCTGAACGCCGTTCGCCAGCCTTCGGCACCGGTGCGGCCTTCGGACTTGAGCGGCGCATCGCCCAGGACAGCGACCTTGAAGCCCGGGATGCTTTTGCCCTGGTAGCGCAGGTCCACCAGCACCTGTCCCACCGGCAGGCTCACAGCCTGCGCGCCGGCCGCCGGCTGCAGCGGCGCGGCAGGCGCCGGGGCGGTCTCGGAGCGGAACACCACCTGCTGGTTCCAGACCGTCCAGCTACCTTTGGCAAATTCATCTACCGCGCCATAAGCCATCGAGTATTCGAACGTGCCATCCGGCCGCAGTAGGATTTCGGCGCCCACCTCCCGCACCCCGGTCAGGTAGTAGTGACCGGGCAGTTTGGCTTGCAGCGCCAGATCGGCTGCCTTGTCCTGTTGCGGTTCCGCTTCCTCCACCACGTGCCGGCCGGCCGGGGCCTGCCAGCCGGCCTTGGCAAGCAGTGCCACCAGCGGCTCGTTCCCGCCGGCGGCAATAGCCGCCCACGTCCCGGCGCCGAAGCTTTCGCGGCCCGGCCCAAGCTGCGGCAGGCGTTCCGCCAGCTGCTGGCCTACCCATCCTTCCAGCAGTTGGCCGCGCGTCTCGGCCAGGTGAAGCGCCAGCCGTTCCTGTATGCCGGCGCAGGTGCTGCCGGTGGCGAAGCGGTGCTCCCGCAACAAGGACCAATAGCTGGCTGGCGATTCCAGCACTACCCTGGCCAGCTGGGCAGAGGCCTTGAGGCAGGCCTGCTGCAAGGGCAGGGTGAAGTCCTTGCTCACCATGCGCAGCATATCGGCGTTGAGGGAAGCGACAGCGCGGTCTAGCGCCGTCCCCCAGGGCTGCACGGTGGACGTGTCGATCACGCCGCCATGCGCCAGCAGCACGGCGAGGGCTTCCGTCCTCCCCTGCGAAATGGCGTAGTCCACTGCGCTGGGCTGCGCGCTACCGTCACGCAGTGCGGTGCGCTGATTCGGATCTTCGCCGCGCGCCAGTATGGACGGCAGCAGATCCGTGCGGCCCGTGCGTATGGCGAAGAACAGGAAGCGCGGCTCGCCGGCTTCGGCCGGCGCGCTGCGCTGGACCAGCAATGCCGCCAAGCTGCGGTCCGGCGCGGCGAACGCGGCATCGATGGCGTCCCTGCTCAAGTGTTCCAGGGACGCGCCGGCATCGAGCAGCTTGCGCACGCGCGGCATGCTGATTGCGTCCGGCTGGGTCAGCGCGGCTTCCAGCGGCGAGGGACGGATCTCCACCAGCGATTTCTTCTGCACCTGCACGATGTGATGGAGCAGCAGGTCCAGCATGGCATCCTTTCCTGCGGGGTCCTTGAGCGCCTGTTCCAGTGCCGACTCGTTGCCGTCCAGCGGATCGGCGCCTTGCGCCAGCAGGGCTTGCGCGCTGTCGATATCGTTGTCGCGCACGGCGCCGACCAGCTGGCCCACGCTGCCGCCTGTATTGACGGGCGCGCCCAGGGCGGCCAGTTTCGGTATCCATTCCAGGCGGCGCGCGCCGGTGGCGTGATTGAGCAGCGTGCCAGTGCCAACACGCGCGCTGCCGCCGTAGAGCGTGCGGTGGCTGCGGCTGAAGCTTGCTTCCTGAGGCCCCTGCTGGCTCCAGTCCATGCCCTTGACCAGCAACTGCGCCAGCACCTTGTCGCGTCCGGGGGCGCTGCTGTGCATGGCCAGCATGGCCGCATCGAGCCAGTGGTCGCGTTTTTGCTTGCCGTAGCGCGGCAGGCGCTGCTTGAGCCAGGCGATGGCGTCGGCATTGCCCGCTTCGGCCGCGTAGTCGAAACAGGTTTTGCCTTCGCCGTCTTCGGCGGGAGCGGTGCCGGTCTTCAGCAGCGCGTCCAGCACCGCCGTGCCGCGCGTCAGGGCCAGCGCGTTGGGCCACATCATGTAGTCGGCAAATGGGCGCTCGATTTTCGGTTCGCCATCCTTCTTGCTGCGCTTGCGCTCATCGTAGCGGATGTAGGGACGCAGCGCGCCAGCCTGCAGCAGCGCCAGGATATTCCCGGTGCGCTGCTCCGGCGTGATCAGCTCCGGCAAGCCCTGCCCGTACTCTTGCTGCTCCAGTGCGAATTCGAGCGGCGCCAGCGACTTGTTCTGGCCGCCGTACTGGCGCGGATCGGCGCCATGCTTGAGCAGCAGCCGCACCATCTCGGGCGTGCCGAACATGGCGGCCAGGTGCAGCGGCGCGGCGTGGTCGCGTTCAGTGCCTTCGTTGACGCCGGCGCCGCGTTTCAGGGCCAGGGCCAGCATGCGGGTCTTGGCGGGCAGCAGGGCCGCGTGGCGGGCCTGCTGCGCGTGCCAGTGGGCGGTGTCGCGGGTGTCTTTGCGCGCCTCGCGCCACGTGCCGGCTTCCTCGCGCAGGCTGAAGGCAGGCCGCAACAACGCGTGCAGCAGCTTTTCGTTTTCCACCAGGTAGTCATCGACGTGGTCCACCCTGGCCAGCAGGCGGGTGAATTCCGCTTCCTCGCCTTCGCTGGCGGCCTTGAACAGGGCCAGCACCTCCGGCGTCGGCGTGAGCTTGCCCTGTGCATCGTCGACGTAGTTAACCTTGCGCTGCATGCCGTAGCGGGTCGCCTCAGGGAAGGCCTCGCCCTTTTTCCAGCTGGCCACCAGCGCATTTCTTTCGCCCAGCTGTTGCGCGGTCAAGGCCTCGTCCCAGCCATCCTCGCGCGCGGCCGCTTCCTTGCTGCCTCCCTTCACGGCCAGCCGGTACAGGGCAGACGCCAGCACATAGTCCTTCGGCACGCCGTATCCCATCGTGTACAACTGGCTGAGCTGGTATTGCGCATCGGCGATGCCGCCTTGCGCGGCTTTGCGCAGCCAGAACGCGGCCTGCTCGGGCTGCGGTTTCAGGCCGTAGCCGAACTTCCAGTACAGCGTGCCGGCCTTGTGGGCGGCCTGGATATCGCCCGCTTCGGCGGCAGCCTTGTACCAGTCGCGCGGGTCGCGCTGTCCGGTCGTGGAAACTTCCGGCAGCGGCGTGCCGGCCTTCCACGCCGACGCCAGGGCTGCGGCCTCGGCCAGCTGTTCGGGCGACATCTCCGCCGCGTTGCGCTCGATGGCCTTGGCCAGTTCTCCGCCGTCGTCCTTGGTCACACGCTGGCTGGCCAGCAGATTAAAGGCGTGGGCCAGCACGCGGTCGTGCGGCACGCCTTCGGCGCGCTCATGCCGCGTGGCCAGCCGGGACAGGTCGCTGGCGCCGCCCAGCGCCGCCACCCTGGCTATCCAGAACGTGGCCTGCACCGGGTTGCTGGTCTTGTAGCTGTACTCGTAGAAGTCGATCAGCTGGCGCTGCGCGGCCACGTTCCCCGCACGGGCGGCAAGCACGTACCAGGTTTCCGCTGCCGGCACATTGCGCCCTTTGTCCCGGCAGCGCTCCTCGTCATTCAGATAAAGATCGCCCAGCGCCTTCTGCGCGGCCGCGTCGCCCGCTTCCGCAACCGGCGTGAGGGTCTTGATGGCCTCTTCGCAGCGGCCCGCCTTGTAGGCAGACAGGCCGCCGGCGAGATCGGCGTGGGCGGGGCTTGCCAGGCCGATTCCGATGCCCAGCAGGGCCAGCGCGAGGGCGTTTTGCTTCATGTCTGCTTTCAGCGTGCTGCGGCAAGGCCGCGAAGGCCGCATGATAATCTGAAAACATACATTTATGGCAACACTATTGAAACCTACTGGAAACATTGCCGGACGCGTCGAGGGCGCCGCGCCTACTTGCGGGACTGCGGGAAGCGCGCTTCGAAGCCGCATCCCTTGCCTTGCAGGCCAGGCACGAGCCGGACGCTGCCGCCAAGGCGTGCGGCGGCTTGCCTGACGATGGCCAGGCCCAGGCCGGAACCCGGCGCGTCGTGGCCGCGGCCCCGGTAGAAGCGGTCGAAGATATGCTCGCGCTGGTCTTCCGGAATGCCGGGGCCGTCGTCGGCGAAGGTCAGGGTCAAAGCGCTGTCGTCGCCCCGCAAGGATACCTGCACGCAGCCGCCTGCCTGCACATAGCGCAGGCTGTTGTCGAGCAGGTTGCCGGCGATGGACTGGAAGGCGGCCACCTCCAGCGGCCAGTGCAGCGCGTCCGGCGCGTCGAGCGACAGGTCCAGGCGGCGCGCCAGCGCACGCGGCATGTGCTGTGCCAGCAACTGGCGCACCAGGCCTGCGGCGTCGGCCTGCTCGCAGCCGGCCGGCGCCGTTTCATCCAGCGTGGCAAGGTCGAGCAGCTGCTGCGTCAGGTGCGAGGCGCGCGCGATGGCCTGGTTCAGGCTGTCTTGCGCCTGCTGGCGCTCGGCCGCGTTTTCCGTGCGCGCAATCACGTGCGCCTGCGTGGAGATCACCGCCATTGGCGTGCGCAGTTCGTGCGCTGCATCCTGCACAAAGGCGCGCTCGCGCTGCGCCCGGCTGCGCAATTTGGCCAGCATGTCCTCGAACGCGGCCACCAGCGGCCGCAGCTCGGCATATTGGGGATCCATCCCTATCGGCGACAGGTCCTCGCGCGGCCGCGCCGCGATGCGCTCGGCCAGCAGCCGCAGCGGCCGCAATCCCTGGCGCACGGCGATCCACAACGGCACCAGCACGCAAGGCAGGGCAATCAGCAGATAGGGCAGCAGTCCCCGTCCCAGCCCGCCCAGCGTGGCCGAGCTTGCGGGCTTGGGTTCCGCGATGCGCAGCGACCACGCCGCCGTGTCTTGCCGGTACACCCAGAAATCGCCGCCGCTGGCGGTCCAAGCCTGCGCCGCTGCGCCATCCTTCGCTGCGCGCGAGGAATACAGGATTTTCCCGTGGCGGTCCCACAGCTCGAACACCAGGTCGCCAGGGAGCTGGTTCGCGTCATGGCGCAGCGTGTTGAGCCATGCGGCGGTGGTGGCGACGGCCGCCGTCACCTGGTCCGGCCGCTCCAGCTTGAGCAGCGCGCCAGACAAGGCCGTGCCGAGTTTCTGCACGCCTGAGTGCTGTTCCGTTTCCTGTTGCAGCTGAATGAATTCATACGCCAGCAGCATGAGCCAGACCAGCAGGAATGCCATGCCAAGCGCGGCAAGCACGCGCCGCGCAAGGGTGGGGCGCAGCCAGCGCGTCATGGCAGCAGCACGTAGCCGATGCCGCGCGCGGTGTGGATACGCTCCGCGCCTATCTTGCGGCGCAAATTGGAGATGTGCACTTCGATGGCGGCAAAGTCGACCGGCTCACCCAGCGGCTCCAGCCGCTGCGACAGGGCGCCCTTGGCCACCACGGCGCCCGGTTCGCGCGCCAGTTCCACCAGCAGCTGGAATTCGCGCGGCGACAATTTGACTGGCTGCTCGCCGAGCCGCGCCAGATGCCGGCGCGGCTCTATCGTCAGCTCGCCGATCACCCACTGCTCGCTGGACTGGCGCGCACAGCGCCGCAACACCGCCCGGATGCGCGAGATCAGTTCCTCGGTCGCGAAAGGCTTGACGATGAAATCGTCCGCGCCGCCGTCCAGGCCTGCGAGCCGGTGCTCCAGTCCGGCGCGCGCCGTCATCACGATGACCGGCACCGCGTCGGCGGTGCGCCGCCAGCGCGCCAGCAAGTCCAGGCCGCAGCCGTCCGGCAGCGACAGGTCCAGCAGCACGCAGCTGAACGCCGTGCCGTGAAAGTTCTGCGGGGCGTCGCTGGCGCGGCGCAGCCATTCGCTGCTGATGCCCTCGGTCCGCAGCGCGCCTTGCAGGGCGCGTCCGAAATCCAGGTCATCTTCAATGAGTAGTAGGTGCATGGGCCGATTATACCGAGCCCTACCTTAACGCCAGCCAAAGGCCGCCGGCGCCGGTCTTTGGCAAGCGAAAAGGTTGGCCTTCGCATAATGCGCAGGCTGCTCCCGCCTGCGTCGGCATGCGGCCGGCGGCAATCCAGCCCTTTCACTACCTACCGGAGACACCATGCGCCACGCAATCCCATCCTCACTATCCCCGGCCCTGGCGGCCGCCTTGACGGGCTTCCTCGCCAGCGTGCTGGCCGGCTGCGGCGGCTCGTCCTCCGGCCAGGGGACGGCCGAACCGCCTGCCGGACGCGGCACGCTGCTGGGCAATACATCGTCGCGCCTGCTGTCGCTGGATGCGGCCGGTGTTGAATCGCAGCTCAAGAAAAGCGGCCCCCATTGGCTGGCGATCGCCGGCACGCCCAAATGCGGCATCGACTTCCACCACATCCAGTACAGCACGGTGGGTGCGGCAGGCGAAGCGGCCACCGCCTCGGCGGCGCTGCTGGTGCCCACCGGCGCCGATGCGGCCTGCAGCGGCAAGCGCCCAGCGCTGCTTTATGGCCACGGCAGCTCTTTCCAGCGCAAGCTGAACATGGCCAACATCACCGATCTGGACAACGAGGGGGCGGGCAGAATCAGCGCACCGGCGGCCCTGTACGCCGCGCAGGGATATATCGTGGTCGCGCCGAACTACGCCGGCTACGACACTTCCAGCCTGGGCTACCACCCGCACCATATCGCCGAGCAGCAGTCGAAGGACATGATCGACGCGCTCAGCGCCGCGCGCACCGCGCTGGCGCGGCTGCCCCGGCCGGTCAGCGAGAACGGCAAGCTGTTCATTACCGGCTATTCGGAAGGCGGCTACGCCGCGATGGCCACGCACCGCGCCATGCAGGCGGCAGGCATCAGCGTCACCGCCTCGGCGCCGCTGAGCGGCAGCTATGCCGAGAGCCTGAGCTTCGAAGCGCTGGGCAGTCCTGGCGCACTGGATGACCCGCGCGCCTTCCCGCTGGACCTGCAGCTGCAGCTGGTAATGCAGATCACCGCCTGGCAGAAGGCATACGGCAATCTGTACCGAGCACCGGATGAGGTCTATTCCAGCGCATTCGCGGGCGCGATGGAGTCGCTTTTGCCGACAAACACGGCCCCCGGCACGCTGGTGGGCGCCGGAAAATTCCCGCAATACTTCCTCAGCAGGGACATGGCCAACTACGCCGGGCTGAGCGCCGAGCAACAGCGCTACTTCGGCACCCCGTCGCAAAGCCTGATGAACGCCGCCTACCTGGACAGGCTACTGGCCGATGTCGCCGCCCATCCCTGTCCGGTGACGTCGGCGCTGGCGCCGCTGGCCTGCGCGCCGTCCCATCCCATGCGCGCCGCCTGGCTGAAAAACGACTTGCGCACCTGGGCGCCGAGTGCGCCGATGCTCATGTGCGGCGGCAACGGCGACCCGGAGGTGGCTTTCGACAATGCCCGCCTGACGCAGGCCTACTTCCAGGCCCACGGCGCCGCTGCGCAGCTGCTCGATGTGGACTCGCCTGTCGCGCCGAACGATCCGTATGCGCAGCCGAAAGCAGTATTTGCCGCGATCAGGCAGGCCGTGGTCAACGCAGGCGGCGACCCCGCCACGGCTGAGAATTACCATGGTGCCATGGCCAACGTGGCGTGCGAGATGGCCGCGCGCGATTTCTTCAGCCGGTTCTGAGGGCGCCGCTCCGGCATGCGGCGCCGGTCCGATATGGTTGCCGGCGCCGCCATTGCTGTGCTATTTTTCTGCGACCAACTTTGCACACTGAGAGCCATGCCGACCGCGCCATTATTTTTTTCCGATCCCAGCAAATTCCGCGCGTGGCTGCAAGCCAACGCCGCCACCGCGCCCGAGCTGCTGGTGGGATTCCACAAGGTGGGCAGCGGCAAGCCCAGCATGTCGTGGTCCGAGTCGGTGGATGAGGCGCTGTGCTTCGGCTGGATCGACGGCGTGCGCCGCCGCATAGACGACAACACGTATTCCATCCGCTTTACGCCCCGCCGTGCCACCTCCATCTGGAGCGCGGTCAATATCGAGAAGATGGCCAAGCTGCGCGCGGAAGGGCGCATGACGCCGGCCGGTGAGCAGGCCTTCGCGCTGCGCTCGGAAAAGAAGTCTGTCGTGTATTCCCACGAACAGGCTGAATCGGCAGAACTGTCACCGGCTGAGCGCAAATTGTTCAAGGCCCGGCCGCAGGCATGGCAGTTCTTCGACGCCACGCCGCCCAGCTACAAGAAGCGCCTGCTGCATTGGGTGACCGGCGCCAAGAAAGAAGAGACGCGCGCATCGCGTCTCGCCAAACTGATCGAAGCTTGCGCCGCCGGCGTGCGCCTGGACTGGTCCAGCAAGCCTGAAAAATAAGGGAAGAACAGCATGCCAGCATACACGCCAGCGGAATTTGTCAAAGAAGAGAATGTCGCCGACGGCGCCGCCGCCCCCAACCAGACCTTGTGGATTTCCGAAGCGGGCGGCCTGACGCAGTTCGGCGCATTCGTGGAAGTGCTCCAGCCGGGCACCCGGTCATCGATCAAGCACTGGCACAGCGCGGAAGATGAAATGGTGTACGTGCTGGAAGGGCAGGTCACGCTGGTCGAAGGCGACAGCGAGACCTTGCTGCACCCCGGCGACGCCGCTACCTTCCGCGCCGGCGCGCCCGTCGGCCACTGCCTCTGGAACCGCAGCGCCGCGCCAACGCGCTGCCTGGTGGTGGGCACCCGCGCGCCGGTGGACAACATCACCTATCCCGACCACGACCGCGTATGCCACCGCGACCGGTCTTTGCCCGATGACATCTGGCTGAACGGCGCCGGCGAGCCGGCTTCGAGCCCCTACTAAGCCGGGAAAGCGAGCGCTTACTTGCTGGAGAAGTGAGAAATTGCATACTGCTGAGTGAGGTTTCCTCGCGCAAACGTGCAGAGGGCCGCGCATTGCTGCCGCTATAGTGATCGGTGTCCAATACATCCCGTTCCAGATACACTGAATGCGCGCTCATATTTACCGTGGTTTTGAAATTAACTGTGTGGTAGCAAAAGCAGAGACCGGCAAGCCCAGCGCCCGATGGCATTGCGCGCTCACAATAAGAGCGCTTGATGAGCCGGAGCCCCTGCATTACGAAATCGACTTGAACGCATGGACGCCCGCCGGGGCGCGCAATCTGTGCATCCAGTACGCCAAGCAGCACGTGGATGAGTCCAAGGGGCCGGAACATTACGCCGGCCCGCCGCAGCAATGTCCACCCAGTTCGCCCCTGCGCAAGAAGAGCGGGTAAGGGATTGACGCCGGAGTTGAAGCCGGGTTAAAAGCCGAGGCCGCGGCAAGCGCCGGGACGGCAGATCGCGCCTTGGCCAATCACGTTGAACAGCGCCACCGAGGCCAGCGCCGCCAGCAGCGCCCAGGCCGCCACCTTGGCGCCCTGCAGCGGCACGTGCCGCCGGCTCTGCTTTACCAGCAGCACAAGCAGCAGCACGCTGCTCAGCAGTAGCGCGATGGACATCATCAGCATGCGCAGCATCACGCCACCTACCGACAGTTCGTAGCCCTGCGCCGGCAGAATCTGGGAAACGAAAAACAGGTCCAGCAGCGGGCTGGCGGCGCAGTAGATCAGCGCGCCGAGCAGGGCGTCGCGCCGCGTCAGGGAGTTGTTGGTTTGGCTGTGCATGGGGCGATTCTAGCGCAATGCTGCGGCAGAGCAAGGCACGCTAACGTGCTACCATGCAACGTATGAAGCATAGACTCTTTCTTTTCGACTTAGACGACACGCTGCTCGACTTCAAGGCTTCCGAAAAGCTTTCGTTCACGCGCACCATGCACGAGCTTGGGCTGCGCGACGGCCTGGACGCGCTGTTCACGCAGTACCAGGTGATCAACGTGGGGTTGTGGCGCAGCTTCGAAGCCGGCGCCGTTTCCAAGGATTTCCTGAAGGTGGAGCGCTTCCGCAAGACCTTTGCGGACAACGGCATCGAGCTCGATTCCGAACTGGCCAGCCGCCTCTATCTCGACTCCCTGCCGGACACGGTGGTGCTGGTCGACGGCGCCAGGCAGCTGTGCGAGACCTTGTCCGGCATCGGCGAAGTGGGCATCATTACCAACGGCATGGAGCAGATCCAGAAGCGCCGCATCGCCAGTTCCGGGCTGCGCGATTACATCTCCTTCGTGTCCACCTCGGAGGCAAGCGGCTACGCCAAGCCGGATGTGCGCTTCTTTGAGTATGCGTCGAAGATGGCGCGCTCGTTCAGCAAACCCGATTCGATCATCGTCGGCGACCGGCTCGATGCCGACATCCTCGGTGCCAACCGCTACGGGATTGAAAGCTGCTGGTTCAACCCGGAGCGCGTGGCCAACGAGTCCGAAGCCATCCCTAGCTACGAAGTGGGCAGCCTGCACGACATCGTGCCGGCGCTCGCGGCCTAGGCCAATTCGGCGCGGCGCTGTTCGGTAAAGCGCACCAGGTCCGGGAAGAAGCGCTCGAAGCCGTCGGCGATGGCGGCGTAGTGCAGGCGCAGGTCCAGCAGGCCTTCGCGCATCAGGTGGCCGTTGCGGCTCAGGCGCGTGGAGATGCGGTTGACCGCCATTTCCACGCCCGCCAATTCCTCATAGCCCGCCAGCCATTGCTGCTCGATGATGCGCGGCGCGATGGCTTGCAGTTTCTCGGGCAGGATGTCCATGTGGGCGCGCAGGGCGCGGTGGAAACGGGCGATCAGCTCGTGGCGGGGCAGCTCGCTGTACTGGTCCCAGCGCTGCGTGAGCAGGTGGTCGTAGAACACATCGAGCACGATGCCGCCGTAGCGGCGGCGCGGCCCTTGGAACAGCTGCACGGCTTCCTTCACCACGGGGTGGCTGTCGGTGTAGCTGTCGATATAGCGGTGCAGCATGATCTCGCGCTCGATCTCCGGCGTGTACACGCCGCTCACATTGGCCTTGGCGAAATCGCCCAGTATGGCGCCTATCATGGCGGCGTCGCTCTGGCGGGCGAGGAAGATGTGCGCAAGGTAGTTCATGGCGCCCATTGTAGCCCGGGGCTATACTTTCACGCGCGGGCCATCCGCGCGGACCACATTGATCAAGGAGCGGGGCACTATGCGGATAGCGGCAATTTCGGACATACATGGCAACCTGTGGGCGCTGGAGGCGGTGCTGGCGGATATCGCGCGGCGCGGGGCGGACATGACGGTGAATCTGGGCGATATCCTTTCCGGGCCGCTGCTGCCGCGCGAGACGGCGCAGCGGCTGATGGCGCTGCAGCTGCCCACCATCGCCGGCAACCACGAGCGCCAGGTGCTGACCCATGATCCGGCGCGCATGGGCGCATCGGACCTGTATGCGCACCAGCAGCTGGACGAGGACCAGCGCGCGTGGATAGGCGCGCTGCCGGCCGAGCTGCGGCTGGTGCACGAGGTGCTGCTGGTGCACGGCATTCCGGGTAATGACCTGGTGTATTTCATGGAGACGGTGACGGAGCAGGGGCAGCGGCCGGCCACGCACGGCGAAGTGCTGGAGCGGGCGGGGGATGTGCGCGCGTCGCTGATCTTGTGCGGGCATACGCACGTGCCGCGCAGCGTGCAGCTTGATGATGGGCGGCTGATCGTGAATCCGGGCAGCGTGGGGCTGCAGGCGTATGACGATGCGCATCCGTTTCCGCACAAGGCGGAGAATTACACACCGCACGCGCGCTATGCGCTGGTGGAGCGCACGGCGCTGGGCTGGCAGGTGGAGCAGGTGGCGGTGCCGTATGATTGGGACGCGGCCAGCGCGCTGGCGGCGCGCAATGGCAGGGCGGATTGGGCGTTTGCTTTGAGGACGGGGCGTATGCCGGTTTAACGTTGGCGGGTTTGGCGGCGCTGTTGGCGGCGCTGTTGGCGGGTTACGCGCTGCGCGCTAACCCGCCCTACGGTCTGGCGGTTTGAGCTGCGGGTGAGGGGGCGTAGGGCGGGTTAGGCGGGCGGGCCCGCCGTAACCCGCCGTTCAGGCGCTGGCGATTTCCGCGCCTGCCAGGAAGCCGGCCAGCAGCGCATTGACCACCGCGGCGTGCGTGATGGGCGCCATGTGGCCGCCCTTGGTCTGCATGGCCGCGCCGTTGGGCAGCGCGGCGGCCAGGCACTCGGCCACGCGGCGCGTCGATTGCGGGCTGCGTTCGCCGGACAGCACCAGCGCCGGCATGTCCAGCGCCGCCATGTCGGCCAGCGTGGCCGCTTCGCCCAGCAGCGCCTGGAAGTCCAGCTTCACCTTGGCGATCTGCGCGGCGAAGCGCTGCTGCTGCGCTTCCGGCAGCGCGTCGAAGGCGCCGGCGCGGTTCCAGTAGTCGATGAAGGTGCGCGCCGCGTCCTGCGCGCCAGCGGCGCAGTGGATGTCCGCCACCACGTTTTCAATCTCCAGCCGCGCCGCGTCGTCCTCCGGCAGCAGGTGGAACGCCACCGGCTCGAACACCGCCAGCGACAGCACGCGCGCGCGCAGCTGGCGCGCCATGCGCAGCGCGGTGGCGCCGCCGTAGGAATGGCCGATCAGGTGGAAGCACTCGTCCGGCGCCAGCTTGCCGGCGATGGCGGCGTTCACAGCATCCACCTCGTGCCCCAGCGAGAAGTCCGCTTCGGCGCCGGCCGGGAAGGGCGATTTGCCGTAGCCGAGCAGGTCGACGGCGATGAAGCGGTAGCTGCTGTCGTGCTGCGCCATCAGCTCGGCCCACTGGCCCTTGGAACTCATGGAACTGTGCAGCAGAACGACTGCCGGACGGGTGTCCGGCACGGTGTTAAATGTGGTCATGTCGACTTACGCAAACGGCAAAACCCGCGATTATAGCGCGCGCACCGGGATGCAGATGTCGCAGATCATGTCGCCGGTGGCCGGATCGAAGCTGCCGGCCGGGTCGAAGCGCTCGAAGCTGGGGCGGTCGTCGCACTGCAGGCCGCTCGACGCCAGCCATTCGCGGGTGAGCCACATCCACGCATTGCCGATGGTCTGCGGCTGGCCCTTGAAGCGGGCCACCGCGTAGCGTCCGCCCGGCAGCGTGGCGAGGCTCACCGGCCCGGTCGGAAGAAAGCCTTCCGGTACGGTGACGCAGGCGTCGTAGCGGCATTTGTCGGGCGGCGTGACGCTGGGGTCGTCGTGGCCGACGCCGTAGCACAGCTGGCCGTCCAGGCCGTGCGACTGCATCCAGGGCGCCATGGTCTGGCGCCAGAACACGCCAATCTGCGGGCCGTAGGGCCCGATCAGGCGCTGGTAGGCCACGCGCACGGCGGGCAGGTCGGCAATGTGTACGTCCATTTCGGTTTCTCCGTAAAGGGTTAAGGAGCCGTCATGGTCGCCCGGCGGGCGCGGACGCGCCTGACCGGCGTTGCTGTGGACCTGATCAGGATTGCTATGCAGCGCCGCCAGCAGGGCCGCTGCGCGCTGCGGGGCGCCGGCGCGCCATTCGCTGGGAGTGCAGCCGAACTGCTGCTTGAAGGCGCGCGCGAACGCTTCGCCGGAGCCGAAGCCGCAGGCCAGCGCGATCTCCAGCACCGGTTCGCCGCTGCCGCGCGCCAGCCGCGAAGCGGCCGTTTCGAGGCGCCGCCGGCGCGCATAGTCGCCCAGGGTTTCGCCCATCCAGGCGGCGAAGATGCGGTGGAAGTGGAAGCGCGAGAAATTGGCCACGTCGGCCAGCTGCGCCAGGTCGAGCGCCTGGTCCAGGTGCTGGTCAATGTAGTCCAGCACCCGGTTCATGCGGCGCGCATATTCCGCGCGGCTGGCGCGCATGCGCGCGTCGGGCGGCAGTTCTCCGGCCATGTTTCGCTTTAGAGATACAGAGCGCCGCTGTCGGCTACGCCGACCAAGCCAACCGGCGGCAGCGGGCCGGTGTTGCCGTCCAGCTTGTCGATCAGCGCCGGCAGCGCGGCCATGGCGCTGGCCAGGCTGGCGTCGTCCTTCACACTATCGATCCAGGCGCGCACCATAGGCCAGTTGAACTGGCTCTGGCTGTAGGCCGCTTCCAACGCGGGCGTGTTCAGCGCCGCCGTGAATTCGGCTGCCGCTACGGCCTTGTCGGCGAGCGCCAGCATGTCGTTGCCCTGGGCGCCG
Organism: Massilia sp. Root418; assembly: GCF_001425265.1. Taxonomy (GTDB): domain Bacteria; phylum Pseudomonadota; class Gammaproteobacteria; order Burkholderiales; family Burkholderiaceae_D; genus Rugamonas. The sequence goes on along the minus strand of NZ_LMEC01000024.1, from coordinate 365,385 downwards.
CGCGTCATGCCCAGCGCCATGCTGGCCACCGTCAGCTTGCCGCTGTCCAGCGCAGATGACCAGTACTCCAGGCCGGCCGGCTCGGGCGCGCGGCCGAACAGATTCTGGTACAGCTCGGCGGTGATCTGATGGCTGTCCTTGCCCGCGAACTGCTCGCTGAATTCGCGCGCCAGTCCAATGGCGTTCGCCAGCACGTCGATGCTGCCGGTGTGCTGCCAGAAGGTCTCGCCCTGTGGCTCGGCGGGACGGTGCAGGAAGGCGAGGTAGAGTTTGGCGATCTCCAGCGCACTGACGTCCGGCACGTTGGCGCCGCTGTTGGCGGCGTCGATGGCGGCCTGGTCCGAGGCGGTGGCGGGATCGATGTCGCCGAGGTGGATGGCGGGCGTGCTATCGGCCAGCGCCGCACCCAGGTAGGACGACAGCAGCGTTTCCGGGTGGCCGCTGGCCATGGCCGTTGCCAGCTTGGGGGACAGCGTGCCTTGCAGGAGCGAGCTGGCCTGGCCGATATGGGCCAGACCGCCGTAGATGCCGCCGCTGTCCGCAACGCCCGCTTCGATATTGTCCACGGCCGCTTCCAGCAGCAGGCCGAATACGGCCTTGGCCTGGGCACTGATGGCCGCTGCCGCCGCGGTCAGCCCGGTGTTGGCGGCCTTGACGACGCTGCTGTCGAACAGGGCGTTGATGAAATCTGCACTGCCCAGGTCGCTCACACCGCTGGCGTGCGCCAGGGTATCGGCCAGCGCGCCCGAGACGGCGCGCAGCGCCTGGGCCTCGTTCAGTTTGGCGCTGCCGCCAGCCAGGCTGACCAGCGTCTGGGCGATGGCCAGCTGCAGGCTGTCCACGCTGGCCACGGCTGCCTGCTGTTGCAGCGCGGACTTGATGGCAGCCGGCGACAGGGCGTCGGCGTCGAAGGCGGCGAACAGCGGATTGTTCTTGCCCACGTCGGCGCCGTTCAGGGTCAGCGCCTGGTCCAGGCGCGCGCTCGCCTGGCTGGCGCTCAGGCCTTGCTGCACCAGCAGCGCATGCAGCGACGACAGGGCGTTGACGGCCTTGGTTTCCAGGCCGACCGTATAGCTGCCGTGGTGCGCCAGTCCGGTAGTGGCGTCGGTGCCGCCGGTGGCCACCAGCTGCCGCGCGGACGGCCCGCTGGATGGGTAGTCGCCCAGGCCGTCGATCAGCACGTAGCGGCCCTGGTTGTCGGTGAGCACGCCCAGTTCGTTCTGGTCCTGCACGCCGTTGCCGTTGGCATCGCGGAATACCGTGGCGCCTTGCAGGTAGCCGGCCGCTTGCAGCTGGCCGGAGCGCACCAGGCCGCTGTGGCCGTCGGCGACATAGGACACCATTTCAGGAATGAGTGCTTTGAAGGCGATGAGCGAGGCCGCGTCGCTCACGCGGTCAAAATACGGCACCAGGGCCGTACCCAGCGGGGATTGATAGCCGAGGATTTCGGCTGGCGTGTCCAGCTCGTTGGTGAAGGCCAGCGCGGCGGCGGCCTTGTATTCCAGTGAGTCGATGTCGCCGCCTTGCGCGCCGAGCGCGAGCCGGGCCGGCAGAGCATCGCGGGAGACGGCACCGCTGTCGAGCAGGCCGCTCCAGTATTTCACGCCTGCGGTTTCCGCTGCGCGGCCAAACACGCTGTGATAGATAGACTGCACCAGCTGCGCATTGCTCTGGCTGGCGTGCAGGCTCTTGAATTCGGAGGAGGCGCCGAACGCGGCGGCAATCTCGCTGCTGTCGCGTTCGGACCAGAAGATCAGGCCGGCACTGTCGGGCGCCCGGTTGAAATACGCGATATAGAGTTTAACGACGTCGAGCGGCGAAGTAGCCATGGATGGACCCCCTTGTAGTGGAGTTTTAAGATTAGCAACATTGCTAACTTTAAAATGTGTCGGCCGTCACATTTTGGTCCATCCAGGCCTGCGGTCTAGAACTTATATTTCAGGTTCAGGTAGAACTGGCGTCCGGACACGTCCAGTTTCTGCGGCTCCTCTTCGCTGTAGCGGTACTGCGCGCGCACCTGGTTCAGCAGGTTGGTGGCGTCGAAGGTCACCTGCCAGTTCTTGGCGAAGGTGTAGTTGGCCGAGAATGCCAGGGTGGTCACGCCGGCCGCCATGGTGGGGGCGGTCGGCATGGCCACGCCGTTGATGACGGACTGGCCCTGGCTGTTGGCGGTGGGCGAGGGCGCGGTGCTGCTGTTGACGTATTTGCCGCGGTAGTTGGCCACCAGGCGGGTGCTGAACACGTCGTTCTCGAAATAGGCGCCCAGGTTGCCCGCCCATTCGGACGCGCCCACCATCGGCCGGCCGTCGTCGACCTTGGTCTTGGCGCGGCTGACGTTGCTCTGGAAGCCGAAGCCGCCCCAGATCGGCTGCTCGTAGGACAGCTCGATGCCGCTGATCTTGGCGCCCTGCTGGCCGGACGAGTTGATGGAGAAGGTCTTCACCTGCGAGTCGCGCGGGTCGATCAGCTGCACGGTGGCGCCGGTGGGGTTGCCGCCGGTTTTCACGTAGCCGTCGATTTTCGAGTGGAACAGGTTGACCGCCACCAGCGAGCGCGGCTTGAAGTACCAGGCCCAGGACAGGTCCACATTGTCCGAGGTGAGCGGCTTCAGGTCCGGGTTGGGGCCGGTCACGGCGCAGCCGCTGGCGTCGCAGGTCGGCGTGCCGAAGCCGGTGCCCAGCACGTTGTAGTTCTGGCGGCCGATGGTGCGGCTGGCGCCGAAGCGGGCGATCATGTCCTTCTGCAGCTCGTAGCGCAGGTTCAGGCTGGGCAGCAGGTTGTTGAAGCTGCGGTCGGTGGCGGTCTTGTAGTACAGGATGCCGCTCTTCGGATTGAAGGGCACGCCGTCGTAGTAGGCCTGCGCTTCGCCGGCGGTGGTGATGGCGCCGGGGAAGGCGGCGCAGGTGGTGGCCGGCTTGCCGGGCTCGGTGCGGTCGCAGGCGCCGGCCGGGATCGGGGTCGGGATCTGCGCATTGATCCGGGTGCGCACCCAGCGCAGGCCGAGATTGCCGGACCAGCGTTCGCCTTCCAGGTTGCCCATCAGGTAGGCCGCCGTCTGGCGCTCGCGCATGTCGATCTCGGTGGCCACGCGGCGCTCCCACTCGGGCGTGGTGGTCTTGGTGTTGGCCGCCATGTAGGCTTGCAGCGCTTGCGGGGTGAAGCTGAAGCCGGTGTTGTCCCAGTTGCCGCCGCCCAGGTCGTTGCCGAAGTCGCCCGGGTAGGGCACGATGCCGCTGCCGGACGGCTCGGCCACCGAGGCACCCTTGAAGGCCGGGTTCCAGCGCCCGCTCTTGCGTTTGTGGTCGGCAAAGCGCACGCCGCTTTCCAGCGATTGCAGGATGCCTTTGTCCACCTTGTATTCGGCGTCCAGCGCGCCGCTGCTTTCTTTGTCCACGGTGCGGATGCCGGAAATGGTGCGGCCTACCAGCTTGTAGCCGCTGCCGTCCGGGTTCAGGCCCACGGTGTTGCTGCCGGCGCCGATGTAGTGCGAGTCCGGTGCGTCCTTCAGGCCGTTGAGGCTGTAGGAAATGCCGGTGCCGTAGCGGGCGTAGGTCAGGCCCTGGTCGGCCTGGGTGGTGCCCACGCCGCGGGTGATGCTCAGCAGGGTCTTCAGGGTCAGGGCGCTGCTGGCGCGGTATTTGGCGTCCAGGTCCAGGAAGCCGCTGGTGGCCTTGGCGCCTTCGCGGAAGAAGCCCTCCGAGTTGCCCACGTACTGGGGCGTGGTGCCGTCCGGGAACACGATGTCCGCGCTCTTCAGCACGCGCAGCGGGTGGCCGTACATGGTGGTTTCGTTGACGATGACCGGGTTGCGGATCTGCGCGTACACGCGCTGGCCGTTGGAGCTGGTGTTGGCGCTGGTGGCGGCCACGCCGCCCAGCGGATCGTTCTTGCCCAGCAGCATGCTGTACATGGCGCCGGAGGTCAGGCGGCCGTTGTTGTTGGCCTTCATTTCCGAGTAGAAGCCGGTGGCGGTCACGTCCAGGTCGGCGTTCGGCTTGTACTGCAGCGACAGCAGGCCGCCCGAGCGGTCGCGCACGCCTTCCACGAATTCCGAGCTCATCGAGCCGGGCATGCGCACGCCGTTCAGGTCGGCCGCCTTGAGGCCGGTGCCGGCCAGCGAGGCGTCGGTGATGCCCAGCATGGTGCTGGTGTTGATCACGTCCCAGCCGCTGCTGGCGCCGTAGGCGAAGCGCGACACCGAGTCGCGCCGGCTGTAGCGCTTTTCCTTGAAGCCCTGCACGATCACGCCCAGGGTGCCGTCGGCGTTTTTCCAGTTGAAGGTGGCGTTCAGGTCGGGCGAGGTCTTGTCCGGCAGCTGGGCGTAGGTCAGGCCGGCGCTGATCACGCCGCCGAAGTTCGCTTTTTGCTGCAGCGGCTTGCGGGTGGTGACGTTGATGGTGCCGGCCATGCCGCCGTCCACGATGTTGGCTTGCGAGGTCTTGTAGACGATGGCCTGGTTCAGCACCGAGGACGGCATGAGCGACAGGCTGGTGCTGCGGCTGCTGGAGCCCTGGTCGGCCACGTACCAGTCGCCGCCGGAGACGGTGTGGCCGTTGAACAGGATGAGCGACATGTCCGGATTGGTGCCGCGCATGGACACTTTTTCCGCTTCGTCGTAGTCGGTGCGCACGGCCACGCCGGCCAGGCGCTGCAGGGAGTCGGCCAGGTTCTTGTCCGGCATCTTGCCCACGTCCTCGGCGGTGATGACCTCCACGTTGGCCGTGGCGTCCTTCTTCACGCCCAGCGACTTGGCCAGCGAGGCGCGGATGCCGGAAACCTCGACCTTCTGCATGGCTGGCTCTTCGGCCTGCTGTGCCCAGGCCGGCGCCGCCATGGCGCCCAGCGCGATAGAAATGGCTGCCGCCACCGGTGTCTTCTTCACGTTCATGCCTTGCTCTCCCTGTTATTAATTGGTATGCAAGTGGCAGTATTGATGAACAGGGCCGGGCTGAACAATGAGTTCTGTTGTTGGAACTATAACCTTGAGGAATGAGCAGGCGAATCGGGCCGTGGCTCAGCGCCGCAGCCAGCGGCTGAACGGCGCCAGGTCGGTACCCGGTTCCACGTACCACGCCTTGCGCGTCCAGTCGAATCTGGCGCCAAGGGCCTTGACCTGCTGCGCTTCATGGATGGTGGCGCTCAGGTAATAGCGCTCGGGCTGCTGCAGCGACTGTTGTTGCGCAGCCTCAGTATTGCGCGCGATGGCCTGTTCGGCCGCAGCGGCGGTGGGGCCGAGCCGCATGCGGGCCAGGTAGGCGCTGCGCTGGCCGGCCTCCGCAGGCGACAGCAGCGTGAGGCGGACCTTGGCGCGCGTGGCGGCCACGTAGAACAGGTTTTCCTCTTCGCTGGCGGCGAACATGGGGTTGGGGAATTCGCCCGCTTCCAGGAAGGGCAGGATCACGTGCTCGAATTCCTTGCCCTTGGCGTTGGCCGCGCAGTCCAGGGTCACGTAGTCCTTGTCCCGCTTGCGGCTGGCGAAGGCCTCGGCCGCGTTCAGCGTCTGCCAGAATTCGGCCAGGGTCTGGCCGGTCTGTTCGGCGAAGGCCAGGAAACCGGCCACCGACTTGGACACCACGCTGGCCTCGTAGGGGCGCACGAAGATGCGCTTGGCGGACTGCTCCAGGTTCATCTGGCCGCAGATGGCGCGCAGCGCTTCGGCCGCGCTGGTGGCGGGATCGAGCGCGGCGGCGTAGTCGATGGCGGCGGCGATCACGCCGCGCATGGCGCTGGTGCCGCTGCTGCCGTAGTTGCCGCCGTCGCCCTCGATGTACAAGGTGTAGAAGTCGCCCAGCAGCGAGGGCGTGCGCGCCACTTCGCGCTTGGCCATCTCCAGCCGCTGCGGGGACAGGGTCACTTCGCCGAACACGGCCAGCGCCTCGACGATGGCGGCGCGCACCTCCAGCGATTTCACCGCTTCCAGGTCGCGCAGCGCGATCGCCACCATGCCGCGCAGGAAGAGGATCTCGTCGCGCTGCAGGTAGCCTGCCATGGCGGGCGTGCGGTAGCCGATTTTCGCCTTCAGCAGCGCGTTTTCCACGGCGATGGACTGGTGCCGGTCGCGCAGCAGGATGGCGCAGCCTTCCAGCGGATATCCGTCGCGTTTCCAGGCCTTGATGGCGGCCACCACCTGCTCGCCGCAGGCATCGGCGTCAGCGTAGTGCGCCTGCCGGATTTCCGTGTGCAGCGGCAGGCTCGATTCCACCGGCTTGTTCTTGAACTCCTTCATCGCGTAGGCCAGGTGCGGCCCGTGGCGGTAGGTGTAGGTCAGCGGGTAATGCTTCAGGCCGGGGTAGTTGCGGGCGAAGCGGTGCTCCAGGAATTCCTGGCTGGCGCCCAGCTTGGAGTAGATCACCTGGTCCTTGTCGCCGGCGCCGACGAAATAGCAGTCCGGCCGCGCCAGCAGCGCGTTCAGGATGCGGAAGGCCGCTTCGTTCAGGTCGTGCAGCTCGTCGCACACCACCACCCGGTAGGCCGGCAGCGCCTGCGCATTCTCGGATGATTGCGACAGCATGCAGGCCAGGTCGTAGGTGGCGTCGAACGGTCCCCGGAACTCGGCGCCCTCGTCGCCGCCCAGGCGCATGGTTTCGTATTCGCAGGTGGTCAGGTAGTCGGTCAGCGGCACCTTGAGCAGGTCGGCCGCTTCCTCCAGTTCCATGAACTCCAGGTCCGCGTCCAGCGCCATGGTGGCCTTGAGCGTGAGCTGGATGTCGAGGAATTGCGACAGCGCGATATTGTGGGTGCGGATGTCGAGATAGTCCACCTGGCCGGTATAGCGTTCGCTCACCCGTTCCAGCGCGTGCAGCACATAGGGCTTGAGCTGGCGCGCCTGCGCCAGCCGTTCGGCGCCGCCGCTGCCGCTCTGGGCCAGCATGCGCGCCGAGAAGTCCTCGAAGGTGGCCACGTCCACCCGCGCCGCGCTGGCGTAGGGGATGCCGATGTCCAGCAGGCGCTGGCGCATCACGTCGCGCGCTTCGGGCGTGAACACCAGCGCCAGGATCTGCTCGGGCGCCAGCTTGCGCGCCAGCGCCTCGCCGATGCGCAGGGCCAGCGTGGTGGTCTTGGCGGCGCCTGCGTTGGCGTCGATCAGCACCACCTTGTTCTGGGCCAGCTGGATGGCGGTCTGCTCAGGGGTGCGTATCAGGCCTTGCGGGGTGAAGCGGGGCGTATTGGATTCGGTCATCCCGCCAGTATACATCGTGGCTTGCGGCCGGCTTGCCTTCATTCCTAGCGCACGGTCTCCACCTCGGCCGTGAATACGTAGCCGGCGCCGCGCTCGGTGCGGATGAAGGGCTGGGCGCCGTCCGGCTCCAGCTTCCTGCGCAGGCGGCCCACCTGCACGTCGATGGCGCGGTCGTACACTTCGTCGTTGTGCAGGCGCGACATGTCCAGCAGCTGCTCGCGCGAGAGCACGCGCTGCGGCGCGGCCAGGAAGGCGGCCAGCAGGTTGAATTCGTTGTTGGTGAGCGCCACGGGGGCGCCGGCGGGCGTGCTCAGGCGGCGCTGCCGCACATTCAGCACCCAGCCGGCAAAGCGGTAGGCGCGCACCCGCGCCAGGCCCTCGGCCACCGACTGCTGGGCGCGCGCGCGGCGCAGCAGGGCGCGGATGCGGGCCAGCAGCTCGCGCGGCGAGAAGGGTTTGGTCAGGTAGTCGTCGGCGCCCAGCTCAAGGCCCATCACGCGGTCCGCCTCGTCCTTGCGGCCGGTAAGGATGATGATGGGCAGGTTGGAATGGTCGCGCAGGCGGCGGGCGATGTGCATGCCATCCTCGCCGGGCAGTTTCAGGTCCAGGATCAGCAGGTCGATCACTTCCTCGGCCATCACGCGGTCCACCCCGCTGCCGTCCGGCAGGGCGGTGGTGCTGATGTCATGGTCGCCCAGGTAGTCGGCTATCATCTGGCGTATGCCAGCGTCGTCATCCACTACCAGCACGTGCGCTTCGCCTGCCATGGTGGGCGGTTCCTGTTGGAAGAACGGCATGTCGCCGCCACAGGATTGTAACAGGATAGTTACCGGCGTCTTCCATGTCAATTGACACATTCCCTGGCCGCCGCAGCATACTACTGCTTTGACCGCAGTGCATAACTGTGACACAGTTTCGTCTACTTCCGCCGCCACGCCATGGACCGTCCAACCGCCAGCAAACCTGTCCCGCTCTCCGGCCCCGGCCCCAGTCCCGGCCCCAGTTCCGCCCCGGCGCGGGCGGAGGCGGACGTGCCGGCGCTGCTGCTGGCCGGCGAAAAGCGCCTGCTGGAGATGATTGCGCGCGCCCAGCCGCTGGCCGGCATCCTGGACGCCTGCTGCCGGCTGTTCGACGACCTGGCCGACGATGCCGTCAGCTCGGTGCTGCTGCTGGACGAAGGCGGCACGCTGCTGCGCCCGGGCGCGGCGCCCAACCTGCCGCCGGGCTTCATGCTGGCGCTGGAAGGCTCGGCGCTGATCGGGCCGGCCGAGGGCTCCTGCGGCACCGCCGCCTGGCGCCGCGAGCCGGTATTCGTGGCCGACATCGCCAGCGACCCGCTGTGGGACAAATACCGCCGCCTGCCGCTGGAATATGGCTGGCGGGCTTGCTGGTCCATGCCCATCCTGTCCAGCAGCGGCAAGGTGCTGGGCACCTTCGGCGTGTACGCGCGCCGCGCCCGTGCGCCCACCGCCCTGCAGTGCAACGTGATCGCGCGCTTTTCCGACCTGGCCAGCATCGCCATTGAACGCAGCAGCTCGATGGCGGCCCTGCGCCGTTCCGAGGAGCGCTACGAACTGGCCGTCGATGCCGCCGGCGACGGCCATACCGACTGGATCGTGGCCAGCGACACCTTCTACGCGTCGCCGCGCTTTCTTGCGCTGTGCGGCATGCCGCCCGAGACGGTGTTCGCCAACCGCGCCGATTTCACCGCGCGCTTTCCCTTCCATCCGGAAGAGCGGCAGCGCGTGATCGACCAGCTGGGCGAGCACTTCGCCGGCAGCACCATCCGCTTCCAGCTGGAGCTGCGCATCCTCGTGCGCGGGGAAGTGCGCTGGCTGCAGCTCACCGGCCTGTGTTCGCGCGACGCGCAGGGGCGGCTGGTGCGCTGGAACGCGGCCACCACCGACGTCACCGACCGGGTGCGCAGCGAGACAGCGCTGCGCGCCTCCGAGCAGCGCTATGCGCTGGCCATGAGCGCGGCCGAGGAAGGCCACTGGGACTGGGACATCCAGCGGGACGAGTTCTACGGCTCGCCGCGCATGCTGGAGATGTACGGCTTCCCGCCCGACACCGTGTTCGCCGGCCGTGCCGATTTCCTGGCGCGCTTCCCCTTCCACCCGGAGGACAAGCCGAAGTGGGAGAAGGCGGCGGCCGAGCACTTCGCCGGCCGCAGCGCGCGCTTCGACCTGGAGATCCGCATGATGCCGCGCGGCGAAGTGCGCTGGATCCACCTGACCGGCATCTGCCAGCGCGACGCGGCCGGCACTCCGGTGCGCTGGACCGGCGCTGTCAGCGACGTCACCGAGCGCCGCCGCCTGGAGGAGCAGCTGCGGCTGGCGCAGCGGCTGGAGGCGATGGGCACGCTGGCGGGCGGCATCGCGCACGACTTCAACAACATCCTGGCTTCGATCCTGGGCTACGGCGAAATGGCGCTGCGCGATGCGCCCGAGGGCAGCCGGCTGCGGCGCGACGTGGGCCAGATCGTGGCGGCCGGCGAGCGCGGGCGGGCGCTGGTGGACCGCATCCTGGCGTTCAGCCGCAGCGGCATGGGCGAGCGGGTGGCGGTGCACGTGGAGGCGGTGGCGCGCGAGGCGCTGGACCAGCTGGCGTCCCAGCTGCCGGACGGCGTGCAAGTGAGCGCCCGCTTGCAGGCCGGGCGCGCGGCCATGCTGGGCGACTGCACCCAGGTGCACCAGGTGCTGAGCAACCTGATGCTCAACGGCGCGCAGGCCATGGAGCACGGCGGCCTGCTGCGGGTGGCGCTGGAGACGCGCAGCTATCGCGAGCGCTCGCTGGCCACCATCGGCAGTATCGCGGCGGCGGACTACATCGTGCTCACCGTCAGCGACAGCGGCGCCGGCATCCCGCCGGCCATCCTGGGACGCATCTTCGATCCCTTCTTCACCACCAAGCAGGTGGGCGTGGGCACCGGGCTGGGGCTGTCGATGGTGCACGCCATCGTGACGGAACTAGGCGGGGCGGTCAGCGTGGCCAGCACCGAGGGCCAGGGCAGCACCTTCACGGTATTCCTGCCGCGCAGCGGCGACGCGCCGGCCGACGGCGCCGCCGGCACGCAGCCCGCCGCGCCGCGCGGCCGTGGCCAGCGCGTGCTGGTGGTGGACGACGAGGAAGCGCTGGCGCGGCTGGCCGGCGCCATGCTGGACGACCTGGGCTACGGGCATGACGCCTTCACTTCCCCGGCGCTGGCGCTGGCCGCGTTCTCGGCGGCGCCGGAGCGGTACGACGCGGTGATCACCGACGAGCGCATGCCGGGCATGTCCGGCTCGGAGCTGATCCGTGCGCTGCGCGCGCTGCGCGCCGGCATTCCCGTGGTGCTGGCCAGCGGCTACTCGGGGGCGGCATTGGCCCGGCAGGGCGGCGCCGGCGGCGTGCTGCGCAAGCCGTATTCCGTGATGGAGCTGGCATTGGCGCTGGAGCAGATTTTCGGGCCGCATGTCAATTGACACAATTGGAGGGGTTCGCGTCATGCCGGGGACACGCTTAGCTGGCATACTGCAAGTTCGAACGCGCATTGCATTACAAGAGGACAGCATGTTTTACGACGCCACAGACGCTAGCGAGCCGGTGTTGGCCTTTCATTCCTTCCGTTTTTTTCCGGCACGCCGCACGCTTTACGAGGACGACCGCCCGCTGCGGCTGGGCAGCCGCGCCATCGATATCCTGCACGTGCTGCTTGAGCGCGCCGGCGAAACCGTGACCAAGGACCAGCTGATCGCGCGCGCCTGGCCCAACACCGTGGTCGAGGAAGGCAATCTGCGTGTGCACGTGGCCGCGCTGCGCAAGATGCTGGGCGAGCGCCATATTGAAAACGTGGTCGGGCGGGGCTATTGCTTCATTACGCCGGTGGTGCGCAGCGACGCGGGGGCCATTCCCCACGCCTCCGCCACCGGGCCCGACGCCGCCAGCGCGGCCGCCGGCGGGCAGTCCAGCACCGTCTATCTGCCGCAAAGCGACGGCTTGCCGCCCTGCGCCACGCGCATCTTCGGGCGCGACCAGACCGTGGAAGCGCTGCGGGAGCAATTGGCGGAGCGGCGCTTCGTGACCATCGTCGGCACCGGCGGCATGGGCAAGACCACGGCCGCGCTGGCGGCTGCCGAACGCATGCAAGGCCATTGGCGGCAAGGCACGGTCTTCGTCGACCTGGCCTCGCTGACGCATCCCGGGCAAGTGCCGCAGGCGCTGGCCGCCGCGCTGGTGATGGAGCATCCGGCCGCCATGAGCGCGGCCGACATCACGGCCGCGCTGCGCAGCCACCACATGCTGCTGATACTGGACAGCTGCGAACACGTGCTGGAAGCGGTGTCGCTGCTGGCTGAACAGATCCTGCACGGCGCGCCCGGCGTGCGCCTGCTGGCCACCAGCCGCGAACCGCTGCGGGCCGAAGGCGAGTGGGTGCACCGCTTGCCGGCATTGGAACTGCCGCCCGAGCCGGCCCCGGACGCGCCGCCGCTGACCATGGCGCAAGCCCTGTCCTATGCCTCGGTGCAGCTGTTCGCCGAGCGGGTGCAGGCCAGCGCCGCCGGGCTGGCGCTGGGCGACGCGGAAGCGCCGCAGATCGCCGACATCTGCCGCCGCCTGGACGGCATTCCGCTGGCGATCGAACTGGCCGCCGCGCGCGTGGAACTGCTGGGCATACGCGGCCTGGTGGCGCGCCTGGACGACTGCTGCTACCTGCTCAAGGGCGGGCGGCGCACGGCCAAGGTGCGGCACCGCACGCTGGAGGCAACGCTGGACTGGAGCTACGCGCTGCTGGGCGAACGGGAGCGCAACCTGCTACACCGGCTGTCGGTGTTCCGGCGCCGCTTCTCGCTGGAGGAGGCGCTGTCCATCGGCGCGGACAGCCGGGAGGGCCTGGAGGAGGCGATGGATGCGCTATCGAGCCTGGTGAGCAAATCGATGCTGGCCACCGTGGCCGATACCGGCGCGGCGCGCTACCGCATGCTGGAGACCACGCGCAGCTACGCGGCGGCCAAGCTGGCCGAGAGCGGCGAGCACGACGTGATCCTGGCGCATTATGTGGCGCTCAGCGGTCCGCCGCGCTGAGGGCCGTTCCGAGGTCCGATCCAAGGCCGCTCCAAGGCCGGCTCTAAGGCACGCTCAAAGGCCCGCTCCGGGACGCCCCTGCGCCTGCCTGCGCGCGCGTCTCCAGCAGCCGGGCCCATGCCGGCACCGCCTCGTGCCAGAACGCCTGCACGCTGCCGGCCTGGATATCCAGGCCCAGGAAGCGGGCCGCCGGCAGCAGGGCGGACTGCAGCAGCTCATCCAGCGGCGCGCCGTTGTCGAAGGCTTGCGCGCCGGTCTGCTTGGACAGCTTCTCGCCGTCCGCATTGGCCACTACCGGCACGTGCAGATACCTCGGCTGCGCCAATCCCAGCAGCTCCTGCAGGTAGATCTGGCGCGGCGTCGAGTCCAGCAAGTCCGCGCCGCGCACGATGTCCGTGATGCCTTGGGCGCCGTCGTCCACCACCACCGCCAGCTGGTAAGCCCAGAAACCGTCGGCTCGCCGTATCACGAAGTCGCCCACCTCGGCGGTCAGGTCCTGGCATACCTGGCCGTGCCAGCGGTCCTGGAAGCAGATCACGCGGTGCGGCTCCTGCGGCGTGCGCAGCCGCAGCGCGCGCGCCACCTTGCCCGGCGCCAGGCCGTTGCGGCAGGTGCCCGGGTACACCAGCGCCGATGAGGCATGCCCCATGCGCAGCTGCGAGTCCTGGATCTCCTTGCGCGAGCAGGCGCAGGGATAGACCGCGCCCGCGTGGCCCAGCTGCGCCAGGGCCGCCTCGTACAGGTCCGTGCGCAGGGTTTGCCACGTCACTTCGCCGTCCCACTGCATGCCGCAGCGCTGCAGCGAGGCCAGGATGTGCTGGTCCACGCCGGCCACGTTGCGGTCGCGGTCCAGGTCCTCGATGCGCACCAGCCACTGGCCGCGGTGCGCCTTGGCGTCCAGATAGCTGGCCATGGCGGCCACCAGCGAACCGAGGTGCAGGGGGCCGGTGGGGGAGGGCGCGAATCGGCCGATGTAGGGAGGGCGGGCTGACGTCATGTGAAAAGTATCCCCGACCGGTGCAGTGCCCGTCAACCGCCGCTTGCTGCAGCGCGCAACGGACCTGTGGGAAAGTTCGCATACAATGCTCGGCGCGGCGATGTGGCCGCCTTCACGACTTCCCATAAGAACACCATGCAGAAACTGATCCCGTCCGTTCTCGCCGCCGCCCTCTCCGCATCGCTGGCGCTCACCATCCCGGCGCATGCCGCCGCGCCCAATGCCGCCAACGCCGCGCAGCAGAAGCAGCCCAAGGTGCAGGAAGCGCCGCTGCGTGCGCACCTGGCTTTCCTGTCCAGCGACCTGCTGGAAGGGCGCGGCACCGGCCAGCGCGGCGGGGACCTGACGGTGGCCTACCTGGAAACGCAGGCGCTGGCCGCAGGCCTGAAACCGGTGTTGGGCAAGAGCTTCCGCCAGGCGGTGCAGATCGCGGGCGTGAAGTCGCTGCCCGCCGACAGTTCGCTGCGCCTTGAAGTGAACGGTGCGGCGCTGCCGGCCGCTTTCGGCAAGGACTGGGTGTGGGCGCCGGGCGATGCCCAAGCTGCGCATGCGCTGGACGCGGAACTGGTCTTTGTTGGCTACGGCACGGTCGCGCCGGAAGAAGGCTGGAACGATTTCAAGGGCCAGGACATGAAAGGCAAAGTGCTGGTGATGATGGTGAACGACCCGCAGCCGAGCGCCGGGCAGCCCGGCCGCTTTGGCGGCCAGGCGCTGACCTACTACGGACGCTGGACCTACAAGTTCGAGGAAGCCGCGCGCCAGGGCGCCGCCGGGGTGCTGCTGATCCACACCACGCCCAGCGCGTCGTACGGCTGGAGCGTGATCCGGAACAGCTGGGACAACGTGGAGCGCTTCCAGCTGGCGCAAGGCGCCACCGGCACCGGCCTGCAAGGCTGGCTGACGGACGACACCGCGCGCAGCCTGTTCAAGGCCGCCGGCCAGGACCTGGACGCGCTCCGTGCCGCCGCCGAAAGCAAGGACTTCCGGCCGGTGCCGCTGAAAGCCCGCGTGGCAGGCGAGATGAAGGCCGCCGTGCGCCGCCTGGAACAGTTCAATGTGGCCGGCGTGGTGCCGGGCACCGATCCCAAGCTGAAGGATGAGGTGGTGATCTACAGCGCCCACTGGGACCATCTGGGCAGGCAGGGCAGCGATGGCGGCGGTGAGGGCCACGCCGCGACCGATACCATCTTCAACGGCGCCGTCGACAATGCCTCCGGCAGCGCCGCGCTGCTGGCCATGGCGCAGGAGGCGTCGCAGCATCCGGCCCGGCGCAGCCAGATGTTCCTGTGGGTGGCAGCCGAAGAGCAGGGCCTGCTGGGCAGCGAAGCCTACGCGACGGCGCCCCTGTGGCCGCTGGCCAAGACCGCTGCCAACCTGAACCTGGACAGCCTGAATTTCATCGGCGTCACGCGCGACATCGGTGCGGCGGGCAGCGAGCGCACCGAGCTGGGCAAGATGGCGCAGGCCGCCGCCAAGGCGATGCGGATGGTGGTCTCGGAAGCCAAGCCGGACCTGAGCGGCGGCTACTTCCGCAGCGATCACTTCAGCTTTGCCAAGGTGGGCGTGCCGGCCTTTTCCATCACCGGCGGCCGCGACTACCTGGGCGACAAGGCGGCCGCCAAGGCCAAGGCCGAGGCTTACAGCAAGCGTTACCACCAGGTGTCGGACGAATACGATCCCGCATGGGACATGGCCGGCATGGTGCAGCATGCGCAGTTCGCGCTCAATCTGGGCCGAATGGTGGCGGACGCGCCCCGCATGCCCGAGTGGCAAGCGGGCGACGCCTTCGGCAAAGCCCGCGCCAAATAAATGGCAGCGGCGCGCCTGACGTCCCTGGACGCGTTCCGGGGCTTCACCATCGCCAGCATGCTGCTGGTGAATAATCCCGGCGACTGGAGCCACCTGTATTCGCAGCTGGCGCACGCGCACTGGAACGGCTGGACCTTCACCGACTGGATCTTTCCCTTCTTCCTGTTCATCGGCGGCATCTCGATGGCCTTCTCGCTGGGGCGCGCGGCGGACGCGGGCGCGGACAAGGGCGCCTTGCTGCGCAAACTGTTCAAGCGCGCGCTGCTGATCTTCCTGATCGGCTTCCTGCTCAACTACATTCCGCGCTTCGACCTGTCCACGGTGCGCATTCCCGGCGTGCTGCAGCGGATCGCGCTGTGCACCTTGCTGGCCGCGCCGCTTGTGGTGTACTTCAACTGGCGCCAGCTCATCGCTTGGATTGCCGGCCTGCTGGCCTTCTACAGCGCGGTGATGCTGCTGGTGCCGGTGCCGGACGTGAACGGCGTGGTGGGCGCCGGCGTGCTGGAACCTGGCCGCGACTTCGGCGCCTGGCTGGACCGCCAGTTCCTGGACGGCCACATGTGGGTGCAGTCGAAAACCTGGGACCCGGAAGGCCTGTTCACCACCGTCCCCGCCTTGTGCAGCCAGCTGATCGGCGTGCTGGCCGGGCGCTGGCTGATGTCGGGCGTCGAGCGCGCCGCCAAGACCGCGTGGATGATGCTGGCCGGCCTGGCGCTGCTGCTGGCCGGCGCCATGCTGGACGTGGTGCTCATGCCGATCAATAAGAGCTTGTGGACCACGTCCTACTGCCTGTTCATCAGCGGCTGGGCGCTGCTGATGTTCTCGGCCTTCTACTGGCTGCTGGACGCCAACCCCTCGCAGCGGCTGCGCGCCAGGGCGCAGGGCGCGGCCACGTTCTTCGTCATATACGGCATGAACGCGCTGTTCATCTTCGCCTTGTCCGGCCTGGTGGCCAAGATGCTGGGCTTTATCAAGTTCGCGCAGGAGGACGGCACGCAGCGTTCGCTGGGCGCCATGCTATACGCGCCCATCAAGGCCCTGCCGCTGCAGCCGGAAGCAGCTTCGCTGCTGCACGCGCTGCTGTTCAATGCCGCCATGTTCGCCGTGGCCTGGTTCATGTGGCGCCGGCGCTGGTTCGTGAAAGTGTGACGGTTGTCAAATTGAGATATATAAAAGATAATCTTCGTTCCTCAACTTCCGGCCCCGGCTCCCATGGAAAGCAGCAATCCCTACCAGACACCGCAAACCGTTTTCAATGGCAGCGAGGCCGCCGCGCGGCCGGGTGAGCTGCAGTATGCGGGCTTCTGGCGCCGCTTCGGTGCGTTCTGGCTCGATGCGCTGTGCCTGGCGCCGCTGACCGGTATTGTGCTTTTCCTCAGCACCACCACGCGCTACTTCCACGCGCTATGGCTGGTGCCCGGGCTGCTGTTCGCCTTGTGGTTCAACGTCTACCTGGTGAAACGCTACGGCGGCACGCCGGGCAAGCTGATGCTGAAGATCCGGATCGCCATGGTGGACGGCGCGGCGGTCACCGGCAAGGCGGCCATGCTGCGCTATTCAGTCATGTTCATCTTGAGCGCCCTGGTGTCGCTGGCGCTGGTGATGGCCAGCCTGGCCATGAGCGACGATTTGTACCTCTCGCAGGGTTTCATGCGCATGAATATGACGCTGGTGCAGCACACGCCGGGCTGGTATCCGGGCGTGAACACCGCCATGCAGATCTGGATCTGGAGCGAGTTCATCTCCATGCTGTTCAACAAGCGCCGCCGCGCCGTGCATGACTACATGGCCGGTACGGTGGTGGTGCGCACCTTGAAGGCCTGAACCTTATTGCGCGCGGCGCTGCGCCTCGCCGCGCAGCGCTTCCAGGGTGGCGGGCAGGCTGCGCTTGCTCATGATGTCGACGATCCAGCCCAGGCCGAAGGGCACGGGGCCGGGATCGGCGTAGACCACATACTCCACCAGCGACGCGGCCTCGTTCGCGGGCTGCGCGCTGAACCGCCAATAGCCGGTGGTATCGGCGATGGTGTCTTCCGGCTTCAGGTCGTCGCGCGGCACCAGCTTCCAGGACAACTGGCAGGCGGCGGCGCTGGCCTTGCTGTCCAGCTGCAGGCGGTAGCGCTTCACTTTTCCCAGGGGCAGATCCAGCGTCATGTCGACCAGGGCCTGGCCGGGCTGCGGCGCGGCCACCAGCACGGCGCTGCGCGTGTTGGGCATGTAGCGGCCGTAGGAGGCGTAGTCCTGCACGATGGCGCACAGCCTGTGCGGCGGGGCGTCCATGGCGGTGGTGGCCGAGAAGGTCTTGCCGGTGAGGGCAGCCTGCGGTAGTTCGTTTACCACGACGACCGGCTCCCCATGGGAGGGCGCTGCCGCCAGCAGCATGGCTGCGCCCAGCATGGCCGCGCGCAGCGTAGCGGTGTGGGCGCGCATCAGTGCCGGAACGCCAGCGAGATGACCGTACCCGTCAGGTCGATGCCCTTGATGCTGATGCTGCCGAAGCTCGGCCCTTCCGACCCTCGCACGCGGATGTTCTGGAAGCTGATCTCGCCAATGGAAGTTGGCAGGTTCAAGGTCAGCGAGCCGTCCTTGGCGATGGTGGCGGCAGCCTTGCCGGGATCGTAGACCACGTTCTTCATGCTGGTATCCGATTCGAGGAAACCCAGCACGGGATTGAGCGCCTTGGCCAGGTCGCCGATCACTTCCACGCCGTTGCTGTTGATCTGCTGCTTCACGTGCTGCACCAGTTCCTCGTTCAGGCCCTGCGCCGAGGTGGCGCCCAGTTCCTCCTCCGTCAGCGGCTGCATCAGCGGCGCCGTCGCCGCCACGGCGGGCAGCGCAGCGGCGGCGTAGGACTCCAGCGGCGCCAGCAGGGCGGCGACCACCGCCGCAGCCATGCGCAGGTGGCGTTGCCTGCGCAGCGCTTCCTGCACGTGCTGCTGCGTGACCAGGTTCCATTCCGCGAAAATGTCGCCCAGGCGCTGGCCGGTGGCGCGCTGGTGTTCGATTGCCCGCGCCAGCTGCTCTTGCGAAATCAGCTTCTGCTTCACCAGCAGCTGGCCGAGCAGCGCCTTGTTGTGATCCTGTTTGAACCAGGCCATGCAGTTCTCCTTTCAGGTGGACGACGCCGGCCCGCGCGGCGGCGCGTGGTTGACGATGTCGGACGGGGTCATGCCGAACCAGCGCTTGCAGGCACGGTAGAAGGCGCTGGGTTCCGAGAAGCCGAGCTGGAAACTGAGCATCTTCAGCGACAGCTCGCCGGTGGACAGCGACTGCCGCGCCAGTTCGCGCCGGGTGTCATCCACCAGGGTGGTGAAGCTGGTGCCTTCCTCGGCCAGCCGCCGCTGCAGGGTGCGTTCGCTCATCATCATGTGCGCGGCCACGTCCTCGCGGTGCGGCGGGCCTTTCGGCAGCATCACCGCCACCATGGCCTGCACCCGCGCGGTGATGGTGGGCGGCTGCGCGTGCGCCAGGCCGGCCAGCACGCCGTTGCCGCCCCGGTAGTCGGGCAGCGCCGCCACCAGGTCGGTGTCGGCGAACTCCATCACGTTGCCGGGACGGCCGAAATGCACCGGGCAGCCGAAGGTCTGCGCGTACAGTTCGGCGTTGGCCGGTTCCGGGAAGGCGTATTCCACCAGTACCGGGGCGGCGTCGTCGCGGCCGGCCGCGCTGCGCAGGCTGCGCAGCAGCACGCACCAGACGAAGTCGTAGCGCTGCTGCGGCACCACGCGCTGCGAACCGGGCAGCACCAGGCCTACCCGCGTGTGGCCGTGGCAGCGCTCGATGGTGCTCTGCACCGTGGGCGACACCAGCATGATGTGGCCCATCACGCCCAGCCAGCCCAGACGGTGCGGCGTGGATACCTTGAGGCCGATCAGCGGGTCGCCCGAATGCTCCACCAGCAGCGACCACAGGTGGCTCAGTTTGTCGGACAGCGTGAGCGCGTCGCATGCCAGGCCGTCGCCTTCGTCCAGGCCGGCCTGCTGGAACAGCGCTTCGGCCTGGACGCCGGAGTGGGCCAGGCGCGACTTCACGCCGCGCACCAGATGCAGGGCAGAGGAGTAAGCCATGCCGCCTCCTGCGCTCACGGCGTAACCGCGCTGCGCAGGCGCAGGCCGATGCGCTGTTTCAGGTCCTGCAGCTTGGGGTTGATGACCGGGCCGGTGTCGGCCGCCACTCCCTCGCCCAGGCTCTTTTGCAGCTCGGGCAGCAGCTTCTCGAACTTCTGCTTGACCGGCGATTCGAGAATGGCCACCATCTGCCGCAGCTCGTCTTCCGTGAAGCGCTCCGCCAGCAGCGGCGCCACTTTGGACGGGATCAGCTTCTGCGCGCTGGCGCGCACGGTGGGCGTGGCCTCGTCCATGAACTTCTGCGCTTCGCCCACGATCTCGGTCATGGCGGCGTCGCGCCGGTCGGCCGAGGCGCGGCCTTGCAGCATGGCGCGCGCCTGGGCCACTGCGTCGCTGACGGGGGCCTGCAGCATGGACTGGCCGATGCTGTCCATGTGCCACAGCGACAGCATCCTGTCGATCAGCGCCTGCTTGGCGGGAGGGATGGCGGATGCGGCCGCCGGGGCGGATGCCGCCGCCAGCGCAGGCCCGCCCGCGCACAGGGCCATCATGAATACGGTGTTGCGTAGTACAGACATGATTGATCTCCTAAAAACGCTTGTTGAGATTGAATCCGACATAGCGGACGTGGATGTCGCCGGCCACATCGAGCCCGGCGTAAGGGTTGTAGATCACGTTGAGGAAGGTGTTGCAGTTCAAATTGCAGTCGCTGTTGGCCGGCGCGCTGAAACGGCCCTTCATGTAGGAGCCGGTCAGGCTCACGTCGATGTTGTTGCTGAACTTGTAGGCCAGGCCCAGGCCATACAGCCTTGTGTCCGGCAGCGGCGCGATCAGGTCCAGCTTGTCCGCCGGGACCGAAGACTTGCGCGGCTCGTAGCCGAAGCGCAGCGTCAGTTTGTCGGTGGGGAAGAGCTGCAGGCCGTAGCCGAAATTGACCAGGCTCTTATAGCCGCGCGGGATCTTCAGCTTGCCCGAATCCGGAATGCCGTACAGGCGCGCCACCTCCAGCAGCTTCACGCTCTGGTCGAATTCGAAGGTGAGCGAATTCCAGTCGCCCCAGGTGGCGTAGCTGGCGTCCACATTGAGCTGCACGTATTTGACGGGGCGCAGCTTGATGCCCAGCTGGACGTGGGTGGGGAAGGGAATGGTGGCGCTCAGGTTGCCCTTCTGCTGCACCGGGATCTCGCTGGGAAAACCGAGCACCGCGCCGGCGATGGGGCCGAGCAGGCCGGAGTTCAGGCCCTTGATGAAGTTGCGCAGCATCGGCTCGGTGTTGAACTCGTAGGTGCCGGAGTAGCGCGTCTTGGCGCCGCCCTGGTAGACCGCGCCCAGCGCCAACCATTTGGTGGGTTCCCACAGCACGCCCAGGTTGATGGTGGGATCGAACGGCGCCGTCATCGACAGGCGCATGTTGGCGGCCTGCTTGAAGGGATTGACCATGCCCTCCTTGCCGCCGCCGCACAGGCCGAAGCCGAAGGTGTCCAGGATGTTGCCGCCGCTTTCGGGGCACCAGCCCTGCTGCAGCTTGCCGAACACGCCCAGCAGCTCGTTGGGGAAGCGCATGTGCGTGTCCACCACGAAGGCCGAGTGGGCGATGGGCACGGCCACGCCGAAGCTCAGCGTGTCCGAGTATTTGTAGCCGACCGAGGGCGAGGCGTACACCAGGCGCTGCAGCTGGATCTGGCGGCCGTCGAAGCGGCCGGGATCGTTCACGTCGGTGCTGCGGTCGATGCTGATGGCTTGCGCCATGTAGACTCCGGTGCCGAAGGTGAATTTCGAGTCCGGCTTGTTGAACGCGAAGCCCAGGCCGGGGATGACCACGCCCGGCAGGCGCCAGCCCGGCATGCCGTAGCCGGGAATGTACATGGCCTGGCGCACTGGCCCGGTGCGGGTGCCGGCTACCGGGTCCTGGGTCCAGCCGCCCACGTCGAAGCCGTCCGGCTGGTGGAAGCTGGCGGCGGTGCGGATCGAGGCGCCGAAGGCGTTGTGGCTTTCCATGTCGCCCCGGATGCGCGCCAGGCCGGCCGGGT
This sequence comes from Massilia sp. Root418, assembly GCF_001425265.1. GTDB lineage: Bacteria > Pseudomonadota > Gammaproteobacteria > Burkholderiales > Burkholderiaceae_D > Rugamonas. The sequence goes on along the minus strand of NZ_LMEC01000024.1, from coordinate 344,238 downwards.
TGAAGTGAATGGAATCGATGCCCGGCGGGTCGGCCGTGACGGCGTTCCCCAACGCCATGGCGGTGACGCTGGTGGTAAGGTTCTCCACCAGCGCCGCGTGCGCGGGCAAGCCGGCGGCGAGGCCGGCGCAGGCCAGCAAGGTGGCGGGAGCGCTGCGCCGCATGTCAGAACGCCAGCGGCAGGTTCATGCCCACCGACAGGTTGGGCGAGTCCGGCGTGACGCCGATGCCTACCGAGAGGTTGACCGTGGTCTTGGGCGACACGCGGTAGCCCAGGCCCAGGTTCAGCATGCCCGACGTCTGCATGCTGGTCTTGGCGTTCAGGCCGTCGGCGAAGCGCAGCTTGGAGCCGGCCGATATCGCTTCCTGGAAGGAGATGGTGGTGGAGATGCCGTAGGACAGAGCGTAGGCGAAGCCGATGCCGAAGCCCACGCTGTGGCCGGGCGCCACGCGCGTCAGCGTGCGGCTGCCGTTCAGCTGGTAGAGGTCCTTGGCGGGCAGGCTGGCCGTCACGCTCAGGGAGCCGAATAGCGCCACCGGGTCGACGATGCGGTTGATGTTCAGGCCCGCCGAGAAGGCGGTGACGCCGCCGCCGGTGGCCTGGCCGCTGCCGGCGATGATCTTGAACGGGCTGCGGCCGGTGGGCAGGCGCACGTTGCCGGTGACCGTCATGTTCGGCTTGTCGCGGCGCGCCTCCATCGGCTGCCAGCGCGCGCCCAGCGCGATGTCGCCGATGGAGTTGGACACGCCGCTGTGGCCCTTGGCTTCGGCGTACTTGGAGATCAGGGGCAACGTGATATTGCCGGTCAGGTTGTTGAGCAGGCCGTAGTCGGCCGACAGCGTGTTGGTGACGGTGTGCGAACTGACGTTCTCGATCTCGAACAAGGTGAGCCCGCCGGCGCCGATGTCGGTGACGATCTTTTCCTGGCCGATGTAGCTGTAATTCAGGTCATAGCTCACCTGCACCTGGCCGCGCCGTATCAGGCTGTATTGCTTGTCGACGGCGGTCAGCGTCTGCTTCAGCAGGGCGCTCTGGTCTCCTTCGCCTTCCTTCTTGGCCAGCGCGTCGCGCGCGGCCTCGGCGCTGGCCGGCGTGCTCTGCGCCAGCGCCGGCAGTGCATGCGACAGGAATGCGGCAGCCAGCATGGCGGGCAGGGTACATACTTTCATGGGCAAGTCCTTAGCTAGGTTTCAGAAATCAGTGGCGGTGCATCCAGGTGCCGGAGACGCCGGAGTTGAGCGCGCGTTCGAGCAGCTGGGCGCTGTTGTTGATGCCGCCCAGGCGGCCGCGGTCGGTGATGCGGTCCATGTCGGCCACGCCCAGTTCACGGTCGGTCAGGGCCAGCAGCGCCAGGGCCGGTTTGTCCTTGGGCGGCGACAGGATGAAGAGGGTGTTCTTGTCCCACAGGGTGGCGAATTCCTCGACCGAAAAGGCGATGTTGCCGGCCGAGGGATCGGCGATGTAGACCACGCCGTCGCGTATGCCGCGCAGTACCACGAAGTGCTTGGCGCCGGCGTAGTCGATCGGCACGATGGCCGGTTCGGCCAGCGCCATCAGGTCCTTCACCTCGGCGCGGAAGCCGGCGCCGTTCACGCCAAGCGAGGCCGCGTAGCGCTTCATGTCCAGCAGCGAGAAGCCGCGCCGTTCGATGATCTTTTCCTTCTCGCCCTTTTCCAGCATGCCTTCCATGGCCTGCTGCTCGTTCACGTCCAGGCCGATGTGGTAGTTCAGGATGGTCACCAGCGCGGCCGAACCGCAGCTGTAGTCGTAAGCCTGGCGCACGATGTGGCGGTACTTGAGCTGCGAGTGCGGCTCCATGGCGACCGCCTGGCTGTAGCTGCCGCCGCCGAGCAGCGCTTGCGGCATCTCGTATTGGCCCTGCGGACGGTCTTGCGGTGCGTGGCGCGACACCATGCCGGTGCCGCCGATCAGGACGGCCACCACGCCGAGCAGTAGCATCAGCATGGCTGCACCTGTCCCTGGGGCGTCCCGCGCCCCAACAGTGATTTCTTCATTGGCCCATGTCTCCGTTGCGAACGACCGTGCTTATTTTTGACGGTTCGCTCTTTGTCTTTTTTGTAATTTATTAACGCATGAAAGTTCCCGGCTCGGCAGTAAAAAAATTAGATTTGTTCCTCTATCGTGCAGGGAAGACGGTGGTGCTAAGGGCATCCTAGCGCATGCGGCACGCTTGCAACACAGCGCTCATTGGGAGTGGCTCTCCAGGCCCGGCGGTTGGCTTTTTCGGTCAACACGTTGCGATGGACCGCGGCACGGCGCGGCCCATATCATAAATTTAATTAATATTCGCACAATATTAAGAGCACCCGCAGCGCATCCATCCATACCAACCACAATACTGGAGATACACCATGAAACTGATCCAAACCGCTGTTGCAGCTGCCCTGGCTACCCTGGCTTTCTCGGCTTCCGCCATGACCCCGATCCAGGACGCTGAACTGAGCGCCGTGACCGGCCAGGACGGCGTGTCGATTGCCGCCAACCTGAACGTGAAAATCGATTCCTTCGTGTACACCGACACGGACGCGGTCGACACCACCACCGGCCTGGGCGGCGGCTCGGTCAGCTTCAACGGCATCAAGGTCAACGGCCTGATCGCCGCCAGCATCGACATCCTGTCGAAAGCGTCTTTCCTGCAAGCGGCGGGCGCCGCCGGCGTGACCAACCCCGGCACCTTCTACAACCCTGCCACCGGCGGCGACGTGGTGCAGATCGCCATCCCGGCCGACGTGCAGGTAGCCGCCGGCAAATTCCTGAACGTGTCGGTTGACGCGATCAAGATGGGCAACAACGCAGCGTCCTACGGTTCGATGGCCATGAACCAGATCGACCTGCGCGGTACCCAAGTCTGGATCTGGGCGCACTAATCCCCAGCCATCCCGGCCAGCGGCGGACGCGCTACCCGCGTGTCCGTCCGCCTGTTCCCACCTTGCAGGACATCCCATGACCATCACGTTTCCGGCGCGCCGCGCCGCAGCCTTGCTGCTTGCCTCGTCCGTCTTCCTTGCGCTGGACTGCCGCGCGCAGATGCAGCCGCTGACGGAAGACGAACTGTCGCGCACGCGCGGCCAGGGCCTGATCGCCATGAGCAACACCAGCCTGGGCGGCTACGACTTCTCGCGCATCGCACTCGATGCCGACGTCACGCTCAGCGCCAATTTCCGCACCATGCGCCTGGGCGAATACAGCTACGCCGCGCGCAACGGCCTGGGCGCCGACATCGACATGCCGCTGCTGCAGTTCGGCCGCAGCGACGGCACCGACGCGCAGCGCCTGGTGCGCATCACCAATCCCTACATGGAGTTCGTCTACAAGCCCAACGTGGACGGCGGCGCGCGCGAAGTGGTCGGCATGCGGTTCGGCTTCGATGGCATCAGCGGCGATGTGGGCCTGAAGATCAACAGCCTGTCCGGCTCCCTGCGCGTGGCCGCCAATGCGCCCGACGGCAGCGGCCTGCTGCTGGACTCGCGCAGCGACGCGCTGGGCGGCAAGCGCTGGGACGGCGCCTGCACCGCGCCCTGTCTGCCGATGGTGCAGCTGGGCGGCGTGACGGCCGGCGACGCTTCCGGTCCCAGCCGCGACTTCTGGATCTCGATCCTGAAAACCGGCGTGCAGTTTGCCGCCCCCGCCGGCGGCACGGCGCCGGACATGGCGCAGGCCGGCGTGTGGCTGAACTGGCGCGACAAGCTGACCGCGCTGTCCACCAACGGCATGGCGCCGCCCAACCTGCCGAAGGGGCGCTGAATGGCCGCCCGCAGCAGGCCAGGCCGCGCCGCGGCGGGCCCGGCGCCGGCGCGCGCCGCAGGCCGCATCGGCAAGCCTGCGCTGGCGTTGGGTCTGAGCCAGTGCCTGAGCTTGTGCCTGAGCTTGGGCGTCTGCGCGCAGGCGATGGAACCGCTGCCGGACGCCGCGCTGTCCGCCGTGCGCGGGCGCGACGGCGTGAGCTTCGACCTGTCCGGTTTCGCCATGAGCGGCGACGTGCGCATGCGCTACACCACGGCCAACGGCGCCAGCATCTACAAGGAAAAGCTGTCCGCATCGCGCAGCGACAGCAGCAGCGCATTCGCCGATCCCTACAAGCTCGACATCGTGTCCGGTGCCGCCGGCCTGGCCGACGTGATCCAGCTGGCCTTTCCCGTGAACGCACTGGGCGAGCAGAAGTGGCAGCTGGCGTACGACTGGGGCGTGAACGCGGACGGCATGGCACTGAACAACGGCAGCGTGGCCATCCGCGACCTGGCCTGGTACGGCGGCGGCCTGCAATTCTCCACGCCGCAAGGCTACGACGGCATCGCTTTCGGCGTCGGCCTGCGCATGGACATCGGCCAGCTCGCGTTCCGCCCCAATGGGCGTGCGGACACGGGCGAGCAGATGGCCCTGAGCGGCATCCGCATCGGCGCGGTGGACGCGGACGGCAATATCACCAGCCGCCCGTGGCAGCTGGCCGACGTGGCGGCGCAGCCGGGCGTGCTCAATGCGCTGAACGACGACAGCGGGCCGCGCCTGCACATCGGCATCGGCTGGCCGGACGCGCGCAACGGCAGCGGCATGGCGCCGGCGGGCGGCCTCCAGATCGACAACATCGCGTTCACCAGTCCGGGCAAACCGGTGGTGGACCTGGGCTCGTCGCGCATCGGCGCGATCGAGATCCAGTACCTCGACATCAAGTTCCGCCGATGAAGAAGACCTTATTCCCTTTGCTGCTGTGCTGTGGACTGGCGCAGGCCGCACCGCCGCTGCGGGCGCTGGATGACCAGGAACTGGGGCAGGTATCGGCGCGCGACGGCATCGCGTTCGCGGCGCACATTGTCATCAACGACCCGGCGCTGGTGGGCGCGGTGGCGGACAGCCGCTTGTCGCTGGGTTTCGGGGGAGATGGGCCGAACCGCTACGTCGTCATCAAGAACGTGCGCGGCGTGATCGACATGTTCGGCGTGGGCCTGAGCGTGGAGCGCAAGCCCGACGGCGGAGACTACGTGGCGCTGACCCTGCCGGGCTACGTGAAATACACCAACTTCGGCTTCGAATCGCTTAGCGTGCAGAACGACCCGCAAGCGCCGGTGACCAGCAGCATGGGCAGCGTCAACATCAACGGCAGCATGTGGATGCAGGGCCAGTTGCGCATCTGGGCGCATTGAGGCCGGCGGGTTACGTGCTGCGCACTAACCCGCCCTACGGCGGCGCGCGCAGGCGCGGCATAACGCACCCAAAACATCGTAGGGCGGGTTAGGCGCAGCCGTAACCCGCCACTGCATTACTTGCCGCCTTCGTTCGCGTGCTCGCCCAGGATCTGCTTGGCGTAGCGTACACCGATGCCGTACGCCGAGTGGGCCTTGAAGATCTCCATGCAGCCGTCATAGGTCTCACCGCGCGCCCAGTCGCGCTGCAGTTCGCACATCCATTGCAGCGAGTTGGTCGGCGTGGCGCCGGCCTGGATCATGCGCTGCACGGCGCGCTCGTGCGCCTCCACGGTGGTGTCGCCGCAGGCGTCGGTCGGCACGAAGATCTCGTAGCCTTCAGCCAGCATCTGCAGCGTGGGGAAAGTCACGCACACTTCGGTCCACAGGCCGGCGATGATCACGCGCTTGCGGCCGGTGGCCTTGATGGCGTCCTTGAAGTTCTGGTCTTCCCACGAGTTCATGGAGGTGCGGTCGATCGGCTTCTGGTCCGGGAACACGGACTGGATTTCAGGGACCAGGTGGCCGCTGAAGGTTTCGGAAGCGATGGTGGTGAGAATGGTCGGCACGCCGAACAGCTTGGCCGTCTTGGCCAGGATCTGCGCATTGTGCAAGAGGGCGGTGCGTTCGTGCGACATGGTGCCGAACAGCATCTGCGGCTGGTGGTCGATCAGGGCCAGCACGCAGTCTTGCGGGTTGAGCAGGGTGTTGTAGGACATGGTTCTCTCCTTGAAAAGTAGGGGTGGCAAAGTACGTTCGCACTTTGCCAGCTTTGCCCTGTCCGCACGTCTGCTATAAGGACTGCCCTTGCTCTTGCTTAGGGGAGAGCGCTATTCCTTGCCGAGAAACTCGGTGGCGTAGACCAGCGACGCGGCCAGCGGAAAAGCGAGGCCGGTCAGCAGCACGCCGTGCCAGCCGTGGTGCGCATACATCCACGCGCCCAGCGAGGAGCCGATGGCGCCGCCGCAAAAGAAGATGGCCATGTACAAGCCGTTCAGGCGGCTGCGCACGTCTTCGCCCAGCGCGAAGATGGCGCGCTGGCCGGTGACCAGGCTGGCCGATACGCCCGCGTCCAGCACAATGGAGGCGGCCACCAGCAGGCCCAGCTCGAACACGCGGCCGCCCTCCATCAGCAGCGGCGCGCCAAAGGCGACCAGCGCGGCGGCCAGCGCCATGACGGTGGTGGAGCGGCTCTTGCCGTGGTCGGCGCGCCGGCCCGCATAGGGCGAGGCGACCGCGCCGGCCACGCCGGCCAGCGCGAAGACCGCGATGCCGGTCTGCGACAGGTTGAACTGGCGGGCCAGCACCAGCGGCACGGTGGTCCAGAACAGGCTGAAGGCGCCGAACATGCAGGCTTGGTAGGCCGCGCGGCGGCGCAAAATGGGGGTACTTTTCAGCAGCTGCCACAGCGAGGCCAGCAGCGCGCCGTAGCGCATCGACGACACCGGCTGGCGGCGCGGCAGCTTGTAGTGCAGCAGCACCGCCAGCAGCGCGGTGCCGATGGCCGACAGCACGAAGATGGCGTGCCAGTTCAATGCGTCCGTGACCAGGCTGGACACCGGCCGCGCCAGCATGATGCCCAGCAGCAGGCCGGACACCACCTTGCCCACGATCTGGCCGCGCATGTGCGGCGGCGCCAGGTGGGAGGCGAACGGCACCACCACTTGCGCGGCCACCGAGCCGAGGCCGATGCACAGCGCGGCGGCCAGGAACAGTCCGGCGTTGCTGGTGCTGGCGGCCACCAGCAGCGCGGCCGAAGTGGCGGCCAGGCAGGTGACAATGAGGCGGCGGTTCTCCAGCAGGTCGCCCAGCGGCACCACGAACAGCATGCCGAGGCAATAGCCGATTTGCGTGAGGGTGACAATCAGCCCGGCGGCGCCGGGCGACAAGCCGGTGGCCTGGCTGATGGGGCCGACCAGCGGCTGGGCGTAATACAGGTTGGCGACGATGAGGCCGGTGGCGCTGGCCAGCAGCAGTACCATGCCCGAAGAAATGCCGGGCGCGGCGACGGTGGGATTGGTGGTCAAAAGGACTCCTGGATGCGGGACGACAAGTGCCTGCGCCCTGCTTGAAAAATGGCGGGCGCGGCCGGACAAACATTGTAGTGTGGAATCTCGATCCCTGCTGGCGGCGGCCGGATATAGGCGCTATATCCGGCGGCTGCACCCGGAGCTGCCCGGCGGCTATACCGGGCCATACATGCGGGTGGGCTTACAGCGTGCGCAGGAAGGCGGTGAGGTCGGACTTTTCGGCGTCGCTGAGCCGGGTCTCGAGGATGAGGTTGAAGAACTCCACGGTGTCCTCCAGGGTCAGCAGGCGGCCGTCGTGCAGGTAGGGCGGCGATTCCTTGATGCCGCGCAGCGGGAAGGTCTTGATGGGGCCGTCGGCGGTGGCCATCATGCCGTTGACCATGCGCGGCTTGTAGAAGCGCTCCGCCTTCAGGTTGTGCATCAGGTTGTCGGTGTAGTAGGGCGCCGCGTGGCAGCTTGCGCATTGCGCCTTGCCGAAGAACAGCGCCTGGCCCCGCAACTCGCTCTCGCTTGCCATTTTCGGGATGAGCTTGCCGGTGATGCCCAGCTTGGGTGCGGGCGGGAAGTCCAGCAATTCCTGGAACTCGGCCATGAAGTGCACCTGGCTGCCGCGTTCGAGCGGGTTGACACCCTTCTTGGTGGCGATCACCGGGTCGCCGTCGAAGTAGGCGGCGCGCTGCTCGAATTCGGTGAAGTCTTCCACGGTTTTCAGCGCGCGCTGGGAACCGAACAGGCGCTGGATATTGAGGCCGCGCAAGGTGGGCGTATCGATGCGGTGACGGAAGATCTGCGGGCGGATGTCGCCCACCAGGTGGGTGGCGCCGTTGCTGTGGCCGTTGGCGTGGCAGTCCAGGCAGGCCACGCCGCGGCTGGGACGCTCCGAGCGGCGGTCTTCGGTCTGGTTGAACTGCTGCTGCGGGAAGGGCGTGAGCAGCAGGCGCAGGCCTTCGAGCTGCTTGGGATTGAGCAGGCCGTTGAACATGCCGTGAAAGTTGTCGATGGTGAGCAGCTTGCCGCCGGAGACGTCGCCCAGGTCGGGCCGGGTGGTGAGGAAAATGGGGGCGGGGAACTCGGGCAGGAAATGGTCGGGCAGGTCGAAGTCGAGGTCGAAGCGGGTCAGGTCGCGCTGTTCCTGGCGCTTCAGTTCATCGATCTCGAACTGCGGGAACAGCATGCCGCCCTCGGCGTGGTTGGGGTGCGGCAGCGGCAGGAAGCCGGCCGGGAACAGGTCGCGCGCGCGGATCTCGTCGGGGCCGAGCTCGGCCAGGCGCTGCCAGCTGAGGCCTGCGGGCAGCCTGACGCGCACGCCGCCCTGCACCGGCTTGCCCCGGAACATGCTGGCGCCGCTGGGCCGGTTGCCCAGGTCGTAGCGCTGGGCCAGCAGCGAGCGCTGGCGCTGCATCAGCCCGGCGCGCGCGGCGCGCATGCGCGCCAGGGTGACGCTGAAGTCCTCGGTGATGTCCACCTTCATGTAGCTGGTGGGATGTTCCGCCGGCGGGCCCGGCGGATGGCCCGGCGTTTCCCCGGGCGGCTGGGTCGGCGGCGCGGCGGGAGCGCCGGCGTTCGCGCCGAAGGCGGCCGCCGCGACGGCTGCGGCGGCGGCCAGCGTGGCGGTGCGGATGGCAAATGCTGTAAAGGCGGCAAAGCTGCCGCCGCTGGTGGTGGGGCTGTTCATGGCGCTCTCCTGCTGCGTGGCCGGGCAGATTGCCCTGTTCCAGTTAAGCAGGCAGGAGCGCTACCGCTATGCTTACGGCGTGCCCGCTTGCGCTGGCTCAAGCCGCTTGTGTATCTCCGCCGTGATCTCGTAGGAGCGCAGCCGCTTGGCGTGCTCGAAGATCTGCGAGGTGATCATCAGCTCGTCCGGGCGGGCGCTGTTGATGAAACCCTGCAGCTGCCGCGCCACGGTGTCGGGCGAGCCGATCGCCGAGCAGGACAGCACCGAGTCGAGCATGGCGTTTTCCTGCTGGCCCAGCGTGCCGCGGTAGTTGGCCAGCGGCGGCGGCAGCTGCGACGGCCGGCCGGTGCGCAGGTTGACGAAAGCTTGCTGCATCGACGTGGCCAGCAGCTGCGCTTCCTCGTCGCTGTCGGCGGCGAACACGTTAAAGCCCAGCATCACGTACGGCTGGGCCAGCTGCGCCGAGGGCTTGAAGTTGGCGCGGTACAGCGCCACTGCCTGCATCATTTGCGCCGGCGCGAAATGGGAGGCGAAGGCGTAGGGCAGGCCGAGGTGGGCCGCCAGCTGCGCGCCAAACAGGCTGGAGCCCAGTATCCACAGCGGCACCTTGGCGCCCTTGCCGGGCACGGCCAGCACCTGCTGGCGTGGCGCGTCGGACAGGTAATCCTGCAGTTCCAGCACGTCCTGCGGGAACTCGTCCGCGTCCGACGCCAGGCTGCGGCGCAGGGCGCGCGCGGTGGTCTGGTCGGAGCCGGGCGCGCGGCCCAGGCCGAGGTCGATACGGCCCGGATGCAGCGCTTCGAGCGTGCCGAACTGTTCGGCGATCACCAGCGGCGAGTGGTTGGGCAGCATGATGCCGCCGGCCCCCACGCGGATGGTGCTGGTGCCGGCAGCCACGTGCGCCATCACCACCGAGGTGGCGGCGCTGGCGATGCCGGGCATGCCGTGGTGTTCCGCCAGCCAGTAGCGGTTGTAGCCCCAGCGTTCGCCGTGCTGCGCCAGGTCCAGCGTGTTGCGCAGGGACGCCGTAGCATTGCTGCCCTGGGCGATGGGGGAGAGGTCGAGTATGGAAAATGGAGTCATGGTCGGGATATGGCGGCGGCAAGCCGGGTTTCAATGAAGGCCCTGACGCGTGCATGGCCTTTCCGCTACACTTGCAAAACCATAACACAGGGGACACCAGAGACGTCATGCTTAAAAAAATTGCCTTGATGACCATGCTGGCGCAGGCCGCGCTTTATCCGAGCGCCCGGGCCGCTGCGCTGAGCGACGCGGCCACCACTACCGCGCGTTACGCCGTTGAAACGTATCCGCAGCAAATGACTGCCGCGCTGGCCGCCATGGTCAGCTACAACACGGTGGCCGACCCGGCCGTTCCGGCCGACAAAAACCCGCAGCACATCGCCTTTAAGCAACTGCTGAAGGAGGAGGCCGCGCGCCTGGGCCTGGACTATGCGGACCACGGCTACGTGGCGGTGATCGGCCTGGGCGAGAGCGCCGACCGGGTCGGCATCATCACGCACGGCGACGTGCAGCCGGTGAACCCGGCCAAGTGGGCCAAGTCGCCGTTCGAGCTGGACAGCACCAGCGAACCGGGCCGCCTGATCGCACGCGGCGCCGAGGACGACAAGGGCCCGATCGCCACCGCGATGTATGCGATGAAGGCCATCAAGGACCAGAAGGTGGTGCTGAAAAAACGCCTGGAGCTGTACGTCTACATGGCCGAGGAATCGGACTGGGCGCCGCTGGAAGCTTTCCTGAAAGACCACACGCCGCCGCAGATGAACATCACGCTGGACGCCGAGTATCCGGTGGTGACTGCCGAGAAGGGCTGGGGTGCGGTGAAGGTGACCATGCCTGCCTTGCCGGCGCCGGCGGCTGCGGCCAAGGGGCCGCTGCTGCGCGAATTCGCGGGCGGCTTTTTCGGCAGCCAGATTCCCGAGGACGCCAGCGCCGTGATCGCCAACGCCACGCCGGCCTTGGAAAAGCAGATCCGCGCGCGCGCCGCCGCCCAGAAGGGCATGCGCTACCAGTACGCCTGGCAGGGCCGCGAACTGAAGATCACCGCGCTGGGCGTGTCGGCGCACTCGTCCAAGCCTGAAGACGGCGTCAACGCCATCAGCATGCTGGCCGACGCGCTCAAGGTGCAGCCATGGAAAGCCACGGCCGCCGCCGGCATGGTGACCATGCTGAACGACCTGGTCGGCACCGGCATCCACGGCGGGCGCTTCGGCAAGGTGGCCTACAGCGACGACTTCATGGGCCCGATGACGGTGGCGCCCACCGTGCTCAAGCAGAATGATGGCGCGATCGAACTGAACATCAATATCCGCCGGCCGAAAGGCAAGCCCGGTGCCCAGCTGCAGGCCGAGTTCCAGCAGGCCTTCGACGAGTGGAAACGCACCCATGTGCCGCAAGCATCCATCGCCATGCAGATCGGCGAGCCGTGGGTGCAGGCCGACGCGCCGCAAGTGCCCGTGTTGCTGGACGTGTTCTCGCACTACACCGGCATCCGGGATGCCAAACCGACATCGATCGGCGGCGGCACCAACTCGCGCCTGTTCCCGAAAGCCGTGGCCTTCGGTCCCGCCATGCCGGGCACGCCCTACACCGGGCATTCCGAGCATGAGTTCATCACCACCAAACAATTGCTGCTGAACCTGCAGATGTACACGGCTGTGCTGGTCGAACTGGCACGTTAACCCGCTTTTAGTATCACCTTGTTATCGGCGCGGCGCCCCTTTGTTGGTGCGCCGCGCTTTTTTTGCTCAGTACGCCGCACTGGGTATTCCCTCGCGGAAAAATAAACCTTACTATCAGCAGCAATAAGGCTTACTTTCACGCCGCTCCTTACCGAAATCTCATCTTTTCAACCTCGCTACCAGGGATGCCGGATCGTCAACGATCCCGGCAGGGGACTTTGCATGCCACGTAAATTATTGTCTGTTTGTGCACTGCTGTTTGCTGTTTGCCAGCCCGCTTTCCAGTCCGTGTATGCGGCCGACATGGAGCTGAGCGCGCACGCGCAGCCGGTGGGCGCCATCGCCGCTTCCATGGAAGAGGCCGCGCCGCGCCGTGGCGCGCTGTTCAAGGTGCAGCATGACGGCCGTACCAGCTATCTGTTCGGCACGGTGCATGCGGGCAAGCAGGCCTTCTTCCCCCTGGAGCCGCAGGTCACGCGCGCGCTGGCCGACTCCAACGCGCTGGTGCTGGAACTGGACGTGCGCGCCAGCGAACCGTTCCAGCTGGCGCTGACGGCCCACGGCCGTTATCCCAAGGGCGATTCCATCCGTAACCACCTGTCGCGCGACACGCTGGCCGTGCTGCAGCAGGCGCTGGCCCGGGCCGGCATGTCGCTGGACAACCTGGAGCAATACCGGCCGTGGCTGGTGGCCAATCTGCTGATCGGCGCGGAAATCGAGCGCAACGGCTATATGCGCAGCCAGGGCGTGGAGCAGTTCCTGTTGAAGGAAGCCGCGCAGCACGACAAGCCGCTGCGCGAACTGGAGAGCGCGGATTATCAGCTGGGCCTGTTCGCCGCGATGAGCGACGCGCAGCAGGAAACCTATCTGCGCGAGAACCTGGCCGAGCTGGCCAGCGGCGTGTCGCTGAAAAAGACGGCCAGCCTGATCGACGCCTGGAGCAAGGCGGACGCGCCCGGCATCAACGCGGCCTGGCAGTCCATGGTCAGCGGCGACAGCGTGTCCGCCGCCTTCATGGACCGCACGCTGCTGGGCAAGCGCAATCCCGAGATGGCGGCCTCGATCGAAAACATCATGAAGGCGGACCAGACCGCGTTCGTGGGTGTCGGCTTGCTGCATCTGCTCGGCGAGCAGGGCGTGCCCGAACTGCTGCGCCAGCGCGGCTACCAGGTGGAACAGATCTACTGACCCTGCCTTACCGGGACTCGCGCGCGACCGTACCGTTGGCGTAGCGCACGCGGTCGCCGCTCTTGTAGCTCGGCATGCTCTCGGCCAGCACGGTTTGCATGGTGCCGTCGTCCATGCGCACCGTTACCCGGTAGACCTTGTCGCTGGGTGAGCCCAGGCTGCCGCCCGCCGCTGCTGCGCCGGTGGACAAGCCCATCGAGGTGGCGTCCTGCCGCGTGATCTGGTCGATGGACTGGATCACGCCGCTGCCCGAGGTGCCGGCCTGGGCGCTGCTGCCGGTTCCCATGCTGCCGGTACTGCGGCTGTCCTGCGCCCCGGCCGTGGAGGAGGACTGGCTGCCGCTGCCGGCACTTGTGCCACTGCTGCCCAGGCTGCTGCTCGCGCTGGTGCTGCCGACGTTGCTGCCGGTGCCGGTACTGCCGCTGCCGGTACTGCCCAGGCTGCTGCCGCTGCTGCCCATGCTGCTGCCACTGCCGCTGCCGCCGGTCCCCATGGTGCCGGTGTCGGATGCGCAGCCTGCCAGCGATAGCAGGGCGCAGGCCAATAAAGTGCTCTTTATCTTCATGATGATCTCCGTTATGACGAGCGACCGCTCGAATAGCTTTGAGCGCCGCTGAGCCTTGCCGTTCCGGCTGAAGCGCGCACACTTGACGCAAATCAAACGATTACCTGAATTGCGTGGCCATAATTGCGTGTCAGAAACTCATAGGAAATGGCTATGTTTAAGCGCAGGACGGACAAGGTAATTGAGGATTTGGTGGCAGCTACCTGCGGGCTGCAATCGGGCAAGCGCCAGCGCCATGTGTATGCGCAGGCGCTGTATGGTTTGGTGCGCCTGGCGAAAGCCGAGCAACTGCTGGAGATGCGGCTGGACTCGGAACGCGCCACCGGCAGCCTGGCCAGCGTGAGCCGCAGGCGGCAGACGCGCGCCATCCTGCGCAAGATCGGCATGGACGTGCGCAACCGCCAGAGCGAGCTGGAATTCGGCCAGCAGTACCCGGAAGGGAAAGACGATAACGCCTAGGCGGCAACCTTGTTGCGGCTCCACAGCAGCCACATGATGCTGGCAGTAAGGAGGGCGGCGGCGGTATCCACCGCCCAATCCGCCACCGCGCCGTGGCGGTAGGGCAGGAAGCTCTGCACCACTTCATCGAGCGCGCCCATGGACATGATGGTCAGCACCGCCTTGATGGCGCGTGCTGCCGCGCTGCCGGTGCTGCCGGTGAACAGCAGGAACGTCAGGCCGGCGTAGGCGCAGGAATGCAGCACCACGCCCGGCGCCACCGCGCCGATGTCGCTGCGGGCGCCGGGGATCGAGCCAAGCACCAGTATCATCAGGTAGAGCACCAGGGCCGTGCGGTAGCGCAGGTTGGCGTGGACGGAGGTCAGGACGACTTGCTGGAATAAGGAACGCATGGCGCAAGGATAGCATGAGGCAAAAAAAATGCCCGCTGGTTAAAGCGGGCCGAAAAACCCATATCCGGGTCAAGAGAGCAGAGAATTCGGGTGGTGCGCACTGGGCGCACCTTCTGCACGCCACGCATATCGGTTGCATGTGCCGCAGATGAAGCAAAGTTTATAGGCACCATGTGACGACACCATGACATATCACAAGAGGGCGGATAAAAATTTTGGGCAAAAAAATAGCCCGCTGGTAAAAGCGGGCTTTAAAACTATTATCTTGGAGGAGAATAGTGGAGACAGGTGTAATTATGCTGCGCTACAGCATATATGTCTAATTTTCATTTTCGATATCAGTAATAAGTTTTCGGTATAACTCACTCCTGCACTGGCACGGTGTAGTTCAGCGCGAGGCGGCCGCCGTCCACGAACAGGGTCTGGCCCGTCATATAGCTGGCGTCGTCGCTGGCCAGGAACGCGGCGATGGCGGCCACCTCCTCCGGCTCGCCGCAGCGGCCCATCGGCGTGCGCGACAAAATGGTATGGCGCGCTTCCGGGCTGCCCAGCACGGCCTTCTTGGCCAGTTCGGTCAGGATGGTGCCGGGGCCGATGCCGTTCACGCGCACGCCGTGCGGCGCCAGGTTCAGCGCCATCACCTTGGTCAGCTGATTGATGCCGCCCTTGGATACCACGTAAGGTACCTGGTCGGGAATGGCCAGTTCCGAGTTCACGCTGGACATATTGATGATGCAGCCGCTGTGCTGCTTGACCATCTCGCGCGCCACGGCCTGGCTGCACAGGAACATGGATTTCAGGTTGATGCGCATGACGCGGTCGAAGTCGTCTTCACTCAGGTCCAGGAAAGCGGCCTTGTGCGTCACGCCGGCGTTGTTGATCAGGATGTCGATGCGGCCGAACACGGCCATGGTCTCGGCCACCAGCGCGTCCACATCGGCCTTCTGGCTCACGTCGGCCGTGTAGAACCGGGCCTGGTCGCCCAGCGCTTCGGCCGCCTGCGCGCCTTCCGGCTTGATGTCCACCAGCATGACCTGGGCGCCCTCGGCGATCAGCCGCTGGGCGCAGGCCAGCCCGATGCCCTGGGTGGCGCCGGTGACGATGGCTACTTTTTGGGAGAGTTTCATGGTGTGGTTCCTGGGGGAGATCGATGGAGCGAATTTTACTTCACGTTATAATGGCGGGTTTGCATTTTATTAGGAGGGGCCGCCATGAATTTTATTAACAAGCTCAATGCCGCATGGACGGCCAACGACTCCCTGCTGTGCGTGGGCCTCGATCCCGACATGGCCAAGCTGCCGGCCCAGTTCCAGCAAGACCCGAACGGCATCTTCAACTTCTGCAAAGAAATCATCGACGCGACGGCCGACCTGGCCTGCTCCTTCAAGCCGCAGATCGCCTACTTCGCGGCCCTGAGCGCCGAGCGCCAGCTGGAAGAGATCTGCGCCTACGTGCGCCAGCATTACCCGCACATCCCGCTGATCCTCGATTCCAAGCGCGGCGACATCGGCGCCACGGCGCGCCAGTACGCGCGCGAAGCGTATGACCGCTACGGTGCGGACGCGGTGACCGTCAGCCCGTACATGGGTTCGGATTCGGTGGAGCCGTACATGGAGTGGGCGGACCGCGGCGTTATCGTGCTGTGCCGCACGTCGAACGCGGGCGGCTCGGACCTGCAGTTCCTGAACGTGGACGGCAAACCGCTGTACCAGCACGTGGCGCGCCTGGTGGCCGAGAAGTGGAACGCCAATGGCCAGTGCGCGCTGGTGGTGGGCGCCACCTTCCCTGAAGAGCTGGCGCAGGTGCGCGCGATTGTGGGCGACATGCCGCTGCTGGTGCCGGGTGTCGGCGCGCAGGGCGGCGACGTGGCAGCGACCGTGAAATCGGGCCGCAGCGCGAACGGCACCGGCATGATGATCAATTCCTCGCGCGCCATTCTGTACGCGGCGCCGCAGGCGGGCGAAGATTTCGCCATGGCTGCGCGCCGCGTGGCCCAGGAAACCCGCGACGCGATCAACGCGCACCGCGCGGGCTGAGCGCGGCGGGTTACGGCGCGCCGCGCCTAACCCGCCCTACGCACCGGGCCGTCTCCGGCCCGCCGGCACCACGCACCGGGCGGACGCCGGCCCGCCGGCACCACGCACGGGGCCGACACCGGCCCGCYGGCACCACGCACCGGGCGGACGCCGGCCCGCCGGCACCACGCACCGGGCGGACGCCGGCCCGCCGGCACCACGCACCGGGCCGTCTCCGGCCCGCCGGCACCACGCACCACGCCGACACCGGCCCGTAGGGCGGGTTAGCACGCAGTGCGTAACCCGCCAGCACCGCCGCCAGCCTCGTTAGTACCGCTGCGGCGCCACCATCTCCGCATAGTCATACAGCGCCCCGAGTATCTCCTCACCCCGCTCGTCCGCGGTTTCCGACAACTGATCGATCTCGCCGAACAGCTGTTCCACCGTCCGCGCGCCTGCCGCGCCGTCGAACAGGCGCGCGGCGCGGTGCGCCTCCCAATGCTCGGCTTCCTGCTCGCTCAAGGTCTGCGGGAAGTTGCGCGCGCGGTAGCGGAACACCAGCTCGCCCAGGCGCGCGTCGTCGAACGGCGGCGTCATCATGGCCAGCTTGGCCGGCGTTTCCTTGCGCATGGCGTCCAGCAGGCGGCGGTCGTCCTTGCCCACGAAGCCGCCATACAGATCCTCATCCACGTCCGTTTCCTCGGCCGCGCCGGGACGGTGATACACCTGCGCCCACAGCGCGCCCAGGTCCGGCCCGGCTGCGGCGGTCTGCGCATGGCGCTTCGCCTCCTCCACGTCAATGCCCCAGCGCGCCGCCATGGCCGGCGACAGGGTCTTCAGGTTGGACACCAGCATGGGCGACTTGTTCAGGTGCACGCTCTTGATCGGCAGCCGCGTCATGCCTTCCGGCAGTTCGCTGCTGCGGGTGAACATGCGCATGCGCACGGTGTCCGCATCCAGCCCGTACAGCTCGCTCGGGTCGTAGGCGCAGTCCCAGACGATGATTTCGTTCTTGTTGGTGGGATGCGTGCCCAGCGGCCACACCAGGCCGATGCAGCCGCGCTCGGCCGGGAACATGCCCGACACGTGCAGGAATGGCTGGCGCAAATGCGGCAGCAGGTGCATGCCGATCTCGTCGGCCACGCGGTCCTTCTTGTGCAGCGCGAAGCAGAAGTCCCACAGCTTGGGCTGCTTCTGCTTGATCAGGCGCGCCAGCGCGATGGTGGCGCGCACGTCCGACAGCGCGTCGTGCGCGGACTCGTGCAGCAGGCCGTTGGCGGCCGCCAGGTGCTCCAGCCGGAAGCTGGGCTTGCCGTCCTCCCGCGCCGGCCACTCGATGCCTTCCGGGCGCAAGGCGTAGGTCATGCGCACCACGTCCAGCAGATCCCAGCGGCCGCACTGGTTTTGCCATTCGCGCGCATACGGGTCGATCAGGTTGCGCCAGAACAGGAAGCGTGTCACCTCGTCATCGAAACGGATGGTGTTGTAGCCCACGCCCACCGTGCCCGGCTGCGAAAACGCCTGCTCGATGGTGGCGGCGAACTTGTGCTCCGGCACGCCCCATTCCAGGCATTGCTGGGGCGTGATGCCGGTGATCAGGCAGGACTGCGGGTCGGGCAGGAAGTCGGGCGCCGGCTGGCAGTACAGCATGATAGGCTCGCCTATCTCGTTCAGGTCGGCATCGGTGCGGATGGCGGCAAACTGGGCTGGGCGGTCACGGCGCGGCTGCGCGCCGAAGGTTTCATAGTCATGCCAAAGAAAAGTTTGCTGGCTCATGGATTTGTTCTATCGGTGGGAAGGTTTGGCTACTGTCGGGCTACAGTTCGCCGCTTTCTGGCCGATATGATAAAGGGGAATGGCGCAAACAAGGAGAGTGATTATGGTAAATCCTACTTCGCTGAAGTCCGGCGGCAAGGCTGCCGACTTGCCGGGCGCGGGCGACACGGCGCGCAGCGGGGCGGTTGCCGCGCCGCCGCGCGTGCAGGCCAGGCAGCAGCTCAACACGGCAATCGTGCAGGCGTCCATGTCGGTGGCCATCAGTTCCGGCAACGAACCGCTGGCGCTGCTGTACAAATCGGCATTGACCGGCATAAACGAGGCGCTGGCGCCGGATTTCGGCCCGGACGCCATCCAGAACGCGATGGGGCAGGACAATACGCCGGAAGGGACGGCAGGCCGCATCGTGTCGCTCAGCACGGCGTTTTTCGACGCCTTCAAGGCGCAGAACAAGGGCATGGACGAGGAAGCCGCGCTGCAGAAGTTCATGGACACCATCCAGGGCGGTGTCGAGCAGGGCTTCAAGGAAGCGCGCGGCATACTGGAAGGCCTGCAAGTCCTGAAGGGCGACATCGCCGGCAACATCGACAAGACCTACGAGCTGGTGCAGCAAGGCTTGCAGCAGTTTGCCGACAGCAAGCGGGCCCCGCCCGCCGCCGCCAACGACACCAACAACACCAACGACATCGCGTAGGGCGGGTTAGGCGGCACGCCGTAACCCGCCGCTGCGGGCATCAAGAAAACAGCATCTCCTGCACCGCCACCCGGTCGCGGCCGCCATCCTTGGCGCGGTACAGCGCCGCGTCGGCGGTGGCGATCAGGCCGTGGTCGTCCTGGCCCGGCAGCAGGCTGGCCACGCCCAGCGACGCGGTCAGGTGCGGCAGCGGCAGCCGCATGTCGCGGAACACCACTGCCTGGCGGATGCGTTCGCACAGGCGCTCGGCCACCACCACGGCTACCTTGTCGCTGGTGTCCGGCAGCAGCACCATCATTTCCTCGCCGCCATAGCGCACCGCGCAGTCGGAGGGCCGCAAGGCCCCGCTCAGCACTTGCGCCGCCGCGCGCAGCGCCTGGTCCCCGGCCAGGTGGCCGTGGGTGTCGTTGAATTGCTTGAAATGGTCCAGGTCGATCATGATCAGCGACAGCGGCTTGCCCGCGCCGTGCGCACTGGCCACCATTTCCGGCAGCAGATCGTTCAGCCAGGCGCGGTTGTACAGGCCGGTGAGCCCGTCTATCATCGACATCTGGCGGTAGAACTCGCCCAGCTTCTGGCGCCGGCGCAGCTGCGCGTTGGCGGCGCGGATGCGGAAGGACAGCAGGCGCAGCAGGTTGCGCGCAACGCCGTTCGATTCGTCGATCAAACGCCACACAATCTCCGCTTCCACCACCAGCAGTTCACTGGACTCCAGCGCCGTCATGGCCGACAGGTTGGCTTCCTCGTCCAGCACCGACTGCTCGCCCACGCTTTCGCCGGGCAGCACCTTGCTGACGGTGCCGTCGGCCATGCCGGTGCGGGTGTCGGCGGTGACCGACAGCGCGCCGCTCAGCACAATGTACAGGCGCGCGCGGCTGGTGTCGGTGACGGATTCGCCTTGCTGCAACTGCACCACGGGGCAGTGCGCCAGCGAGCGCGCCGCCAGGGCGGCGTCGGAATCGCGGAACAGCTGCAAGTCGTCGACCCGGTAGATGGACTCGGCAAAGGTGGTGATCTGCTTCAAGTTAAGATCCGAAAAAAAAGATTAAGTACCGTGAGGCAAATCATAGCGCAAACGGTGCGCGCGCTAGCACTGCACGGGCGGCTGTGTTTCAATACTGCGACGAACCAACTGCCAACATAGACAAATGATTTACACCGACGCCCTTGGGCAAGCGCATCCCGCCGATCCCGGCGCCCGCATCGTGTCGCTGGTGCCGTCCATTACCGAGCTGCTGTGCGAGCTGGGACTGGCGGCACAGCTGGTGGGCCGAACCGGATTTTGCATCCACCCGGCCGACACGGTGCGCGCGATTGCCAAGGTGGGCGGCACCAAGGACGTCAACCTGGGCAAGATCCGGGCCCTGGCGCCGACCCATGTGATCGCCAACATTGACGAAAACGAAAAGCCTACCGCCGATGCGCTGGCCGAGTTCGTGCCGCACGTGGTGGTGACCCATCCGCTGGCGCCGCGCGACAACCTGGCGCTGGCGCGGCTGATGGGCGGCATCTTTTGCACGCAGGAAAAAGCCGAGGCCTGGTGCGCTGCTTTCGAGGCCGAATACGCGGCGCTGCAGGCGCTGCGCCAGGCCGCGCCGGCGCCCGGGCAGACCGTGCTGTACTGCATCTGGCAAGACCCGTGGATGAGCATCTCCAGCGACACCTATATCGCGCGCATGCTGGCGGAAATCGGCTGGCGCGTGCCGCAACTGGGCGGCGGGCGCTACCCGCGTTTCGACTGGACGCCGGAACTGCTGGCGCAGGTCGACCAGGTGCTGCTGTCGTCCGAACCCTACCGTTTCACGGAGGCGCACGTGGACGCGCTGGAGCGCCAGATCGGCAAGCCGGTGCAGCTGGTGGATGGGGAACTGCTGTCGTGGTATGGCAGCCGTGCGCTGCAAGGCCTGGGCTACCTGCGCCGGCTGGCGCAACAGTAGGCGGTGCGCTGCCTGCTGTCGGCGGGCCGGCGGCCTATGCTGGGTTTATTCCGTGGTTTCTTCGTCGGCGGCTTCCGACACCGCTTGCGACAGCGGCACGTTGCGCTTGTCGTACAGGCGGCCCAGGGCGCTGTCGATGGCGCGCTTGAGCTTGTCGGCCGCGCCGTTGATGGCCTGGTGCAGGCTGGCCGCATGATCGCTCACGGCGATTGGCTGGTAACCAGTGATGCGCGCTTCCATGAGGCAACGATTGTCGCCGTCTACCGATTTCTGGCTGTTGTTGTCGCTCAGGTGGACTTCGACGCGGGTGATGTGTTCGGCAAAGCGGCTAATGGCTGCGGTGACGACGGTTTGAACATGGTCATCCAGGCCCGCATGACGTTCGATGGTCTTATCGGTGTTGACATTGATCTGCATATACTGCTCCCGTTTGTTCATCAAAGCGTACCGGGGTACGCGATTTCATCTTACTCCTTTTGCCGGGGCTTGCCAGTCTATTGCCGCCCGGAATATATTTATTTTCAGTTATTCATCAAGCCTGCTGCAATATTGACGGACAGCCCCAATATGAAGAGGTTGAAGAAGAAGCTCAGCACCGACTGACCCAGCACCAGCTTGCGCAGCGCCGCGCTGCGCACCACCACGTCCGAGGTCTGCGCGGCCACCGCGATGGTGAAGGAGAAGTACAGGAAGTCCCAGTAATCGGGCTCGTGGTGCTGGCCGGGAAACTGCAGCGGGCGGGCGTTGGGCGTGGCCTGGTAGTACAGGTGCGCGTAGTGGAAGCAGAACAGCGTGCCGACCAGGAACCAGGAGCCGATCAAGGTCAGGCCCACCAGCGCGTATTCCAGCACATGGCCTTCGAGCGGCTGGCCGTGCAGCGCGGCCAGTTCCGAGACGATGGCCAAGAGGCTCACCATCGCCGCCACGCACAGCACGGCCAGGATCACGGGACCGCGCTCGTCCTCTTTGGCCGCCACGCGCTTGACCTTGCGGTGGTCGGCCCGCATCATCATCCAGCCCATGGTCACCAGGTAGGCCCACACCGCCACGTCCCAGCCGGCCAGGATGCGGGTCACGGTGCGCCAGCCGTCCGGCAGGAAGGGGCCGCTCAGCGCGCCCAGCGCGATGGCCAGGGCGAGGTGGGGGCGGCGGTGTATCAGGTCCGGAAATATTTTCATCCGGACATGATATCAAGCGGCCTTGTCTTGTGCTTCGCGATCCGCGTGCGGGAAACGGTCCATGCGCGACAGTACCGGGAACAGCACGCTCCACAGGCCCGTCACGGCCAGGGTGGCCGCGCCGCCGAATACCACCGCGCGGGTCAGGCCGAACCAGCCGGCGGTGACGCCGGATTCGAACTCGCCCAGTTCGTTGGAGGCGCCGATGAACACTGCATTCACGGCGCTCACGCGGCCGCGGATGGCGTCCGGCGTTTCATACTGCACCAGCAGGTGGCGTACGTAAACGCTGATCATGTCGCCCGCGCCCATCAGCAGCAGGGCCAGCAGCGCCAGCACGAAGCTGGTGGTCGAGCCCAGCAGCACGGTGCAGGCGCCGAACAGCGCCACGCCGCCGAACATCCACAGCCCCACGCGGCGCGTGATAGGGAAGAAGGCCAGCGCCACCGAGCACAGCGCGGCACCGACGCCGGGCGCGGAACGCAGCAGGCCCAGGCCGCTCGGGCCCACGTGCAGCACGTCGGCCGCCAGCGCCGGCAGCAGGGCGGTGGCGCCGCCGAACAGCACGGCGAACAGGTCCAGCGACATGGCGCCCAGCACTACCGGGCGCGACATCACGAAGCGCAAGCCTTCCAATACGCTGTGCCAGCTGGCCGGCTCCTTGTTCACCGCCTGCGGCGCGGCCTTGGTCATGCACATCAGCACCACCGCCACCACCAGCAGCGCGGACGCGGCCAGGAATACCGTGGTGGCGCCGTAGAAATACAGCAGGCCGCCCAGGGAGGGGCCCACGATGACGGCGATGTGGAAAGTGGACGAGCTGAGCGCGACGGCCTTGCTGAAGTCCCCGGCCGGCACCATGTTTACCAGCACCGCCTGCGTGGCCGGCATCATGAAGGCGCGCGCGCTGCCGAACAGCGTGAGGATGAGGAACACGGGCCAGACGATGCCGGTCCCGGCCAGGGTAAAGCCCAGCAGCAGCAAGCCGCACAGCAGCTGCGCGGCGAGGCAGAGGGCGATGATGTTGCGGCGGTTGTAGCGGTCGGCCACGTGGCCGGCGGGCAGGATCAGCAGCAGGAAGGGCGCGAACTGCGCCAGGCCGATCAGGCCCAGGTCGTACAAGTTGCCCGTCAGCGCATAGACATGCCAGCCGATGGCCACGTGCTGCATTTGCACGGCCAGCGTGCCGAGCACGCGGGCGGACAGGTAAAAGGCGAAATTGCGGTGCTTGAGGACGGAAAAACCGTTGGCTGCGGAGGAGGACATGGGCACGATGACAGGCTGGCGTAGCCCGACATTGTGCCAGATGCCGGGCCGGTCCGCAGACCAGCCCGCAGGCCGGCCCGCAGCCGCGGCCCAGGCCGTCAGGATTTGGCGAGGTCGGCTTCGGAAGTGAAAGCGTCCGCGTAGAACTCGTCTTCCGGCAGGCCGCAGCGCGCCACGAAGTCTTTCTTTGCCGATTCCACCATGACGGGGGCGCCGCAGGAGTACACCTGGTAGCCGGACAGGTCGGGCAGGTCGGCCATCACGGCATGGTGCACAAAGCCGCTGCGGCCGTTCCAGTTGTCTTCCGCCTCGGCGTTGGACACGACGGGCACGTACTGGAAATTGGGCAGGCTGGCGGCCCACTCGCGGCACAGTGCGTCCATGTACAGGTCCTGCGGGCGGCGGCCGCCCCAGTACAGCACCATCTTGCGCTGCGAGCCGGTCTGCACCAGGTGCTCGACGATGGCCTTGATCGGCGCGAAGCCGGTGCCCGAGGCCAGCAGCACCATGGGCTTGTCGCTGTCGTCGCGCACGAAGAAGGTGCCCAGCGGCCCTTCGAAGCGCAGGATGTCACGTTCCTTCATGGTGGAAAACACCTGGTCCGTGAACAGGCCGCCCGGCATGTGGCGGATGTGCAGCGTCAGCGGGCCGTTGTCCGGCGCGGTGGCGATGCTGTAGCTGCGGCGCTTGCCGTCGCGCAGCAGGAATTCGATGTACTGGCCGGCGCGGTATTGCAGCGTTTCATTGGCGGGCAGCTGCAGCGAGATCACCACCACGTCCGGCGCCACTTTTTCGATGGTGGACACGCGCGAGGGCATCTTCTTGATCGGGTAGTCGCCGCTGCCGGCCACTTCGCGCGCCTCGATCACCAGGTCGGCGTGCGGCACGGCGCAGCAGAACAGCGACATGCCGGCCGCTTCCTCCTCCGGCGTGAGCGCGCGCGCCTGGTGCGGCTTGTGCGTCACGCTGCCGGAAACCACCTTGCCCTTGCACGAGCTGCAGGCGCCGTTCTTGCAGCCGTACGGCAGCCCGACGCCCGCGCGCATGGCCGCCGCCAGGACGGTTTCGTCCGCATCACAGGCAAACTGGTGGCCGCTGGGCTGAACAGTAATCTGGAAAGTCATACAATCCTTCAAATGAATATCTTGGAAACCACTATCTTGCACACTAAAAAAATCTCCCGCCCGCGCTTGCTGGTGCTCGGCTGCGGCGACGTCGGCATGCGCCTGCTGCCCCTGCTGCGCGACCGTTTCCGCGTGTTTGCCGTCACCAGCCAGCCGGATCGCCGCGCCGAGCTGCGCGCAGCCGGCGCGGTGCCGCTGGTGGCCGACCTGGACGATCCAGCCAGCCTGCGCCGCTTGCGGGGGCTGGCACAGTACGTGGTGCACCTGGCGCCGCCGCCCGCCGAGGGCCTGCTGGACCGCCGCACCCGCCGCGTGGCCGCCATTTTACCCGAGGCCGGACGCGTGGTTTACATTAGCACCACCGGCGTTTATGGGGATTGCGGCGGCGCGTGGTTCGACGAAAGCCGTCCGGTGGCGCCGCACAATGCACGCGCGCGGCGCCGGGTGGACGCGGAACAGGCGCTGCGGCGCTGGGCCGTGCGCAGCGGCGGCACCTTGTCCATCCTGCGCGTGCCCGGCATTTACGCGGCCGACCGGCTGCCGCTCAAGCGCCTGGAGCTGGGCACGCCGGCACTGCTGGAACAGGACGATGTATACACCAACCATATCCACGCGGACGACCTGGCCCGCATCATCGCGCGCACGCTGAGCAAGGGCAGGGCTAACCGGGTGTACCACGCGGTGGATGATAGCGACATGAAGATGGCAGCCTATTTCGACGCCGTGGCGGACGCATTCGAGCTGCCGCGCCCGCCGCGCCTGCCGCGCGCCGAACTGGCGGCGGTGGTCACGCCGGCGCTGCTGTCGTTCATGTCGGAATCGCGCCGCATGCGCAACACGCGGCTCAAGCGCGAACTGGGCGTGCGCTTGCGTTATGCGCGCGTTGTGGACTGCCTACAACAGCTGCGCACCGTAGGCGCCAACTGAAAGCCAGTCGTAAGAAAAAACGGACATAATAAATAGATAAGGTTTCAGCAGGAGACACCATGCATGCCCGTCCGCACCCCAGCAAGGAACAAGTTCGCGCTTACATGATGCAGCGTTGCCGGGCCCAGCTGCCACCGCCGCCGCCCGATGAAATCCAACGGCAGGTGGGCTGGCGTTGTCAATGCAGCCACTGCCAGCCCTGCCTCGCCTTCCCCTCCCCGCAGTTCACCTTCGACCTCCCCGGAAACCTGGCCCAGCTCAGCGCCCTGCTGACAGTGGAATGGCTGTTCCTTGCAGCCGGCTACAGCGTTGCTCATTAACTATGTCTTTGTCGGGAAAGCATGTTTAACATTTCCTAGCACATGATGTAGTCGAGAAATCTATCTAATTCTCACTTTTTTCGTGTCCAATTGGCCTTTGGGCAATAAAAGCGTGTATCATACGGCTTAGATGCTATAAAACATAGCAATCGCTCTATGTACGCTAGTGTCATTCTTGTACTTTTCCGGTAAATATTTTGTCAATGTGTCGTTTTTTCACTACGAAGACGACCCGAACCTGAACGAATCCGATGACGTCTCTCAAAGAAATTACTGCTTCGGCAACTTACAACCCGAACCGGGTCCTCGACGCAATTATCGAAAAATTGCAATTGAAGAACGATGCGGCCCTGTCGCGCGCGCTCGAGGTGGCCCCTCCCGTGATCAGCAAGATCCGCCACAACACGCTCCCGATCGGCGCCACCATCCTGATCCGCATGCATGAAATCAGCGATTTCAGCATCCGCGAACTGCGCGAAATGATGGCAGCCTGATCAGTGGATGCCAAACGCAATGGCCCCCGCCTGTCGCCAGGAGGGGGCCATTTTCGTTTGCGCCGGGTGATGTCGGCGGCAGGCTTCTGAGCTTACGCTTCAGGCGTCAGGCGGGGCCGGACCGTGTACATGGCCGACGGGGCTGCTTGCTGCTGCTGCGCTGCGCCCGAGTAGGCTACCTGGGCGCCGGAGTAGGCGGTTTTGCCCGTGGCCGCGCCGGAGTAGGCGGTTTTCGCTTGCACGGCGGCGCCGGAGTACGCGGTCTGCCCTGCGGTTGCACCCGAATAGGCGGTCTTCGCCTGCACGGCGGCGCCGGAATAGGCGGTCTTGGCTTGCACGGCCGCGCCGGAGTACGCGGTCTTGGCTTGCACGGCCGCGCCCGAGTAGGCTGTCTGGCCTGCGGTCGCACCCGAATAGGCGGTCTTGGCCTGCACGGCCGCGCCCGAATACGCCACGGCGGCGCCCGAGTAGGCGGTCTGGCCGGCCGTTGCGCCGGAGTAAGCAGTCTGCGCCTGCTTGGCGGCGGCGCCCGAGTAGGCTACCGCAGCGCCTGAGTAGGCGGTGTCGGCGCGCAGATAGTCTTCGCCAAAGGTGGCTTCATACAATTCCTTCATGCGCTCGCCCACGCGGTGGTGGGCCGCCTCGTCGTCCTCGCCGCGCAGGCCGATGTAAGGGAAATGGTGCAGGAAGTAGCCGAATACGGCGTCGCAGTCGGCCGCGTATTTCATGGTGTCCAGGATGTGGTAGTGCCAGAACGTGTCGACGTCCATCAGCGGCGCCGTCTGCTCCTGGGGGAAAGTCTTCATCAGGTACAGGAAGCGGCGGTATTCGAATTCCACGGCGTTGGCTTTTTGCAGCGACCAGCCTTCCCCGGATTCTTCATGCATCAATTTGACTTTGATGGGTTCCAGGTCGAGGTCGGCAATAGCTTGGAAGCTTTCAGCAGAAATCATGAGTGACATCCCTTTACTGAGTGGCGGAGTTATGTTGAGACACGCTATGTTTGGGCCAGGGGCGGCGGGCTTGATCGTTCGGAGTTGGGAACGAGTGTTGATTCGGATCAACGAAGCCAAGTATATGCAAGCTACTGCTGATTGCAAGTTAAGTTTTTCTATCGTGCGCGGCTTGAAGCTTAAAAGAAGCAGGGGCCGCGCGGCCCCTGTTGTTACTATTAAAACGCAAGTAAATCAGGTACTTGCGGCCAGGCGGGGGCGTGCAGTGTAGAACTCGGCGATAGCGTTCTTGCTGGCAGCGGCGCCGGAGAAGGCCGTGCTGGCGGGACTGGCGGCCACGCCCGAGAAGGCGGTGCCGGCAGTGGCGGCCACGCCCGAGAACGCTGTCGTGGCTGCAGCGCCCGGGAATGCCTTCTTTGCCGTAACGCCGGAGAAGGCGGTCTTGGCAGCGGCGGCACCCGAGAACGCAGGCTTGGCCGTGACACCGGAGAACGCGGTCTTGGCGGCAATGCCGGAGAAGGCGGTCTGGGCGGCCACGCCGGAAAACGCGGCTTCGTTCGCGGCGCCGCGCAGGTAGTCTTCGCCGAAGGTGGCTTCGTACAACTCCTTCATGCGCTCGCCCACGCGGTGGTGGGCGGCGGCATCGTCCTCGCCGCGCAGGCCGATGTAGGGGAAGTGGTGCAGGAAGTAGCCGAACACGGCCTCACAGTCGGCTGCGTACTTCATGGTGTCCAGGATGTGGTAGTGCCAGAAGGTGTCCACGTCCATCAGGGGCGCGGTCTGTTCGTGCGGGAATTTCTTCATCAGGATCAGGAAGCGGCGGTATTCAAACTCGATGGCATTGGCGCGTTCCAGCGACCAGCCCTCGCCGGATTCCTCGTGCATCAGCTTAACCTTGATCGGTTCCAGGTCCAGTTCAGCAATAGCCTTGAAGTCGTCGTTCGAATTCATGGGGTCGTTCCTTTCTTAGGTGGAAGGGGTGTTGCAGGAACGATTTTTGATCAGTTGCATGGCCTTGCTGTTGAGAAATCTCAAGCTTTTGTACGGAAATTCCTATTCACAACAGTAATGTCCTAGACGAATGTTCAGACAGTTCCTAACCGGTGCGGAAAGGCCGGTGCGCTGTGGCTGACCGGCACGGTGACCAGGATGGTAGTGCCGGCATTGGGCGCGCCGCTGATGGTGCAAGTGCCGCCCAGGATGCTGACGCGCTCTTCGATGCCGACCAGGCCAAAGGAGCCGAATTTGTTGCGGCTGCGGTCGTGCAGGCCGACGCCGTTGTCGCTGATGCTCATGCTCAGGTTGCCTTCCTGGCGCCGCAGCTCCACCCGCACCAGGCTGGCGTGCGCGTGCTGCAGGATGTTGCTCAGCGATTCCTGCAGGATGCGGAAGTAGGCGATGGCGCATTTGTCGTCGATGCCCAGGTCGATGTCGGCGCCGGTTTCGATCAGTTCGCATACGATGCCGCTGCGCTGGCGGAACTGGGCGATCTGCCATTCCACCGCCGCGCTCAGGCCGAGGTCCAGCACGTTGGGCCGCAGGTCGTTGATGATCTGGCGCACGCTCTTGATGGTGTTATCGATCTGCGCCAGCGTGCAGCGCGCGCGCTCGTGCAGGCGCGAATGGCGGTGGCTGGTGCGGGTAGTGAGCACGTCGGCCTCGATGCGCAGCGCCAGCAGGTTCTGGCCCAGGTCGTCATGGATTTCACGCGCGATGCGCTTGCGCTCTTCCTCCTTGATCTGCTCGGCGTGCGCGGCCAGCCGGCGCAGCTTGTGGTGCGACAGTTGCAGCTTGGCCTGGCTCTCGCGCAGTTCGCGCGTCATGGCCTTGGCCATGCGGATGGCGCGCAGGCGCGACGACGACAGCGTGTGGAACAGCGCGTAGATCAGCATGGTGCCGGCGAAGCCGGTGAGCAGCGCCAGCCAGGGCAGGAACACGTCCACCCGCGAGTAAAGCGAACTCATGGGCGCGGTGAAGCGCGCCTGCCACTGGCGGCCGTTGAAGTCGATCGGCAGCAGGCAGGTGATCAGGCGTTCGCCGCCGGCGGCGGCGGCCTCGGTGTCGGCACTGTCGTACAGCAGCGCGCCGCTGGCCGGCGTACCTTCGCTCACGTCCTGCAGGGTCAGGCGCGCGTTGCGCACCGGTATTTCTGCCAGCGCCTCGGAGACCAGGCGGTGCACGCTGAAGCCGATGCCGACCGAGCCCACATAGGCGGCGCGGCGCTCGGCCACGGTGGAGGTGGGCATGTCCGGCCGGTACACGGGCAGGCGCATGGCCAGCGCCTGGCGGTTGGGCAGGGTGTCGAAGCCGATCGGCAAGCCGGACGCGCTCAGCATGCCGGTGTCGCGCGACAGCGCCAGTGACTCGGCCACCGCCGGCCGGGCCGCGATGTCGACCCCGAATTTCTGCTCCAGGCCGGCCATGGGCTCGATCAGCGACAGGATGGCCGCGTCGGACGGGTTGGCGCTGGGCTTGAGCACCAGCTCCGGATAGCCGTCCACGCCCGGCCGGGCAGTGCGGCGCATGTGCTGCTCGAACGCGGCGCGCTCGCCGGCCGGTACGTGCTGGGCAAAATTGATGCTGACAATGGCGGGGAAGTTGTGGTGCAGGTCCAGCCCCTGCACGTAGCGGTGGAAATTCTCGCGCGTGATGCTGTCCACCGACTGGAAGAAGCTGGCGCTGCCGCGCAGCACGTCGGTATAGGCCTTGATGCCGGTGGCAATGTTGAACTGGCTGCTGCGCGCCTGCGTGCGGAAGCGCTCGCTGGCTTCGGCCTCCAGGGAATTGGAGGTGAACGCGTGCAGCGCCACGCCCACGCCGAGCGACAGCAGCAGTCCTGTCCACCACAAAGGCTGGGTTGGGGAAAACAGTTTTTTTCTGGCGATCAAAGCGCGCATTTCCCCAGGCTGCCACATGAAAAAGTTAATTAAATATATAGATCGCTAATTGATTCCGTCAAGTATCTTTTCTTGCTTTTCGGGCCGTTTGTTCTCCGACGCAACAAAAAAAACCGCCCGAAGGCGGTTATTTTTAAACAGGTATGCAGTTGGTATCTATTTTGCGGACCAGCTGTCTTTCAAGGTCACAATCCGGTTGAACACCGGTTTGCCCGGCTGGAAATCGACCCTGTCCGCGACAAAGTAGCCGTGGCGCTCGAACTGGAAGCGCTGGTCGGCCACCGCGTCCTGCATGCCAGGCTCCAGGTAGGCGGTAACGGTTTCCAGCGCGTTCGGGTTCAGCGCGGCCATGAAATCCTTGCCGCCGGCGTCGGGCTGCGGGTCGGTGAACAGGCGGTCGTACAGGCGCACTTCGGCTTCCAGCGCGGTGGCGGCGGACACCCAGTGGATGTTGCCCTTGACCTTGTAGGTGTCCGACCCCGGGGTGCCGGACTTGCTGTCCTCGAAGTACTTCACGCGCACGGCGGTGACCTTGCCGTTCTCGTCCTTGTCGTAGCCGGTGCACTCGGTCACGAAGCCGTGGCGCAGGCGCACGCGCGAGCCGGGCTGGTCGCCCACCGGCGGGTAGTAGCGGAAGTAGCCCTTGCTTGGCGCTTCCAGGAAGTCCTCTTCCTCGATCCACAGTTCGCGGGTGAACGGGAAGGTGCGCACGCCCATTTCCGGGTGGTGCGGGTGGACCGGCGAGGTGCATTCTTCGCTCTGCCCCTCAGGATAGTTCTCGACGATCAGCTTGAGCGGGCGCAGCACGGCGGTGGCGCGCGGCGCTTTCGGGTCCAGGTCTTCGCGCAGGCAGCCTTCCAGCGTGCTCATGTCGATCCAGCCGTCCGACTTGGTCACGCCGATGCGTTCGCAGAACAGCTGGATGGCTTCCGGCGTGTAGCCGCGGCGGCGCAGGCCGACTATGGTGGGCATGCGCGGGTCGTCCCAGCCGGTCACCACTTTTTCGTCCACCAGCTGGCGCAGCTTGCGCTTGGACGTGATCACATAAGTCAGGTTCAGGCGCGAGAATTCGTACTGCTTCGGCACCGGCAGCTTGAAGAAGCCGCCTTTGGACAGGGTTTCCAGCAGCCAGTCGTAGAACGGGCGGTGGTCCTGGAATTCCAGCGTGCAGACCGAATGGGTGATGTTTTCCAGCGCGTCCGAAATCGGGTGCGTGTAGTCGTACATCGGGTAGATGCACCAGGCGTCGCCGGTGCGCACGTGGTGCTCGTGGCGGATGCGGTAGATCGCCGGGTCGCGCATGTTCATGTTCGGCGAGGACATCGCGTCTTCGCTGATCTTGGCGCGCAGGATGTGCTCGCCGTTTGCGTACTTGCCGGCCTTCATGTCGCGGAACAGCTGCAGCGATTCCTCGCGCGGGCGGTCGCGGAACGGCGAGTTCTTGCCGGGGGTGTTGAAATTGCCCCGGTTGGCCGCCATGTCCTCGGCGCTCTGGCTGTCCACGTAGGCGTAGCCTTGCTGGATCAGGTACTCGGCCATTTCATAGAGCTGGTCGAAGTAGTCGGACGCGTGGTGCAGGTGGTGCTCCACGCCGGACGGGCCCTGCCAGTCCCAGGAAAAGCCCAGCCATTGCACGCTGTCCTTGATGGTGTCGACGTATTCCTGTTCTTCTTTTTCCGGATTGGTGTCGTCGAAGCGCAGGTGGCAGCGGCCGTTATAGTCGCGCGCCAGGCCGAAGTTCAGGCAGATGGACTTGGCGTGGCCCACGTGCAGGTAGCCGTTCGGCTCCGGCGGGAAGCGGGTGATCACGCCGGGCAGGCCTTCGCGGGCGTGCGCGCCGGAAGCCAGGTCGGATTCGATGATGGCGCGCAGGAAATTGGACGGCAGCGCCGGTGCAGCAGGGGCGGTATTTTTTTTGTCGTTGCTCATGTAAGAGGCGGAGAAAAGGAGGCTGATTTTGGGCATTTTACCGTACCGCAGCGGCCCGGCGGGACGGCGAGTGCTTTTCTATAGGATAATTCGTCTTTACAGCTCGGCATACAACCCTACGGAGTTTCCCATATGGAAAATTTATACAACGTGCTGGGTGTGGCGCCTAACGCCTCTGACGAGGAAATCAAGAAGGTTTACCGGTCGCTGGCCATGCGCTACCACCCGGACCGCAACCCCGCCCCCGGCGCGGAAGTGCGCTTCAAGGCCATTACCAAGGCGTATGAAATCCTGTCTGACCCGGTCAAGCGCGAGGAATACAACCAGAGCGTAAACCACCGCATCATTATCGACCCGGAAGCTGAAGCTTACCAGCTATGGCGTTCCGTGTTCGGCCTGCACGGCGTGACCCTGCCGGCAGCGTAGTTTAGAAAAGAGAACAACATGAGCAGAAGAGTACATCCCGAATTCGCCTACCAGTCGCGTGAGCTGGAAGGCCAGATCGAGGGCATCCTGGGCGACCCGCCCGACCACAAGAACTACAAGATGATGCTGAACGCGCTGATGTCGGAATACGCCGGCGGCGGCGGCATCGAGGACGTGAACATGATGGCGTTCGCGCTGGTGGACGTGATCAAGTTCGACAACCCGAAGGCGCTGCTGGCCGAGGCCCAGGACTACGAAGACGGCGACCCGGCGCGCGTGTTCGCGCTGGTGTCGGCGCCGGACGGCGAACCGGCCAAGATGCTGGCCGCCATTGAACAGAAATTCCCGGACATCGGGCGCCAGGCCATCATCACGGCCTGCCTGCACAAGCACCCGCGCCTGTGGGACGACGACGACACCTCGCTGGAGCAGCTGGCAGCCGGCGACGACGGCGACGATGAAGACGAGTACGACGAAGCAGGCGAGGCAACCGACGACTTCGCCCAGATGTTCGACCAGGAAGGAGAACACTAATGTCAGAAAAAAATCTGCCCGCCCTCAGCAAGCAGGTCACCGAGCTGGTGCTGGCCGGCTCGCTGGGCCATGCCGAACAGGCTTTCGCCGAAGCGGCCGACCAGTTCGGCGACTACGCGGTGGCCGAAGTACTCAACACCATCCCGCCGCAAGTGACGGCGCTGCACCTGGCCGGCTTCGACGGGGGCAAGATGTCGCTGGCCACCCTGCTGGTGCCGCCCAAGGCCTGGGCCGACAGCCTGGCCTTCTTCGCCGCCACCTTCCCGGACGACCTGATCGAGGACGACCCGGAGCGCCTGGCCGAGCAGCTGTTCGCCCACATCCATGGCGTGGTGTTTTCCACCGAGGATGAAGCGAGGCGCGAAGAGCTGCTGCAGGCGGCCTCGGCCACCGACCATGGCTGCACCGCCTTTGCCGTGCTGTTCTCGATGGCGCCCAAGGAAATCCTGGAAGTGGCCGGCGAGATCATCTCGAAAGGCCCGTACGTGAGCGGCCTGACCTCGTCCGACAACGACATCGTGCCGCTGGCCGTGGCCCTGGCGCAAGCCAGCGAAGACGGCTGGGACCGCGCGCTGTTTGAGCTGTTCCCGGACTTCCGCCACAGCGCCGACCTGGCCGACGCCGAGTTCAGCGACGACCCGGACGAGGAACCGAAATTCCTGCAGCGCAGCACCAAGGAGCTGCTGTACCGCCTGCGCAAGCAAGTGCCGAGCACCCGCAGCGCGCCGAAGGCGGCCAGCACGCGCCGTTCCATCGGCACGGGGATCTTCTCCTGATGCTGCCGGCTTTAGTCAAGGAAAGCCTGCCGCGCCTGGTGCGCGCCATCAAACTGCTGCCGGGCGACGAGCGCCCGGACGCAGCCGTGATCCTGGCCGACGAGCTGACCGGCATCACCGCCATGGTGGCCGAGAAGTTCACCAACGACCGCACCGCCGACGGCATCGCGCGCGCGCTGCAGCTGGCGGTGGGCGGCGTGTCGCTGGGGCTGGAGCAGGTGCTGACGGTGGACAGCGACCAGGCGGCGCTGGATTTCCTGGTCGATAACGGCGCCGAGGCGGCCTTCCAGGCCGGTTTCCGCCTGATCAAGGACTTGTCGGCCATGCCGGAAGACTCGCTGGTGGGCGAATACGACCAGGACCCGGTGTACGCCCAAAGGCGCTTGCGCGACTTGTTTGTCGATATCTGCCTGGCCGACCCGAACCAGAACTGGAACGGGCACGAGCGCTACCAGGTGCTGCTCAAGCAGCGCAAGGAAGTGCAGGCCATCGTGCGCCTGGCGGGCTGGCTGCGCCGCCACCATGACGCCGGCCCGATCGCCGACACGGACCTGAACGCCGAAGGCGTGATCGCGCTGGCCATCATCTTTGCGGTGGAAGGCGGCGGGCGCATCGTGGCGCGCACCGGGCAGAAAGAGTTCGAGCGCTTCGTGAAGGCGGTGCGCAAGACCAAGCCGGACTTTGAAGCGGGCTGGGCCGCCCTGGTGGCCAAGGTGCCGGTCCAGCACCACGCGGTGCTGCTGGACCGCATCGCCGCCTACCGCAGCAGTTGCACGGTGCTGCAGCACATCCCCGGCCGCACCGCCATGAAGACGCTGTTCGCCGAACTGGAGAACTACGCCGGTTCCGAACTCGAAGCCGACTACGGCTGAACCATGAACCGTGGCCTGGGCCGTGCGCGCCTGTTGCCGAGCTTGCTGCTCATGGCTGGCCTGGCGGCCCCGGCCGGACCCGCATGGGCAGCCGTGGCAACCATGGGCACCGTGCCAGCCGGGGCGGCGCAAACCGTGCGGCACCAGACGCCGCAGAACACTTTCGACGCCGGCTTCGTGCGCATCCTCGCGCTGGCGCTGCAAAAGGCGCCCGGCGCCTATGCGCTGGAGGAATGGGGCGGCAGGATGGAGCGCGGCCGTTCGGTGCAGGAAGTCATGCGCGGCACCAACCTGGACGTGCTGTGGGCGGTCACCACGCGCGAGCGCGAGCGGCAGATGCTGCCGATCCGCATACCGCTCGACAAAGGCCTGTCCGGCTGGCGCATCGCCCTCATCATGCGGCAAAACAGCGCCAAATTCGCTGCCGTGCGCCAGCTGAGCGACCTGGCTGCCTTCACGGCGGGGCAGGGCTACGGCTGGGCGGAAGGCCCCATCCTGCGCGCCAACGGTTTGCGCGTAGTGACCGGCAACAGCAGCGAAAGCCTGCACGCCATGCTGGGCGCCGGCCGCTTCGATTATTTCCCGCGCGCGCTGGGCGAGGCGGTGCGCGAGTCCGACCAGTTCGCCGCGCGCGGCATCGTGGCCGCGCCGGGCTTCGTGCTGCACATGCAGTCGGCGGTCTACTTCTTCGTCAACACCAGCAACCGCGCGTTGGCGGCAGCCATCGAGCAGGGCTTGCGCGCCGCGCTGCAGGATGGTTCCTTCGACAAGCTGTTCCGCGAGCTGAACGAGAGCAGCATCGAGCGCGCCCGGCTGGACCAGCGGCGCGTGATCGAACTGGCCAATCCCGACTTGCCGCCCGAAACGCTGCTGGCCGAGAAAAACCTGTGGTTCGTCCCCGAGCGCCCGGCGCGCGAGGCGGTTAACGAGGTTCGGCCTCCTCGGCAGCGGCCCGCGCCAGCGCAATAAACCCTTCCACCAGCGCGCTGTGCGCGTCCTTGCGCTGCGCCAGGGAGAGCACGGTGTTGGCGTCCGGATCGGCCAGCGGCCGGTAGCAGGCACCCTCCATGTGGATGCTGTCGAACGAGCCCGGCAGCACGGTAATGCCGCAGCCGGCTGCCACCAGGCCGATCATGGTGGACGCTTCGCCCGCCTCCATGGCGATGTCCGGCACGAAGCCGGCTTCCTTGCACAGCCTGAAAATCTGCGGATAGATGCCGGTGCCGGCCGTTTTCGGATACATGATGAAGGGCTGGTCGCGCAGGTCGCGGATGGCCACTTTTTCCTGGCGCGCCAGCGGCGAGCCCGCCGGCAGCACGGCAATCAGCGGATCGTGCCGCAGGACGGTCAGGCTGACCGCATCCGGGATGGCGGTCTCGGGCGGGCGCACGAAGCCCAGGTCCAATTCCCGGTTTTCCAGCATGGTAATTTGCGGCAGCGTGGCCAGTTCGCGCAGGGTCAGCAGCACGTCCGGGTAGCGCGCGCGGTAGCGGTTGATGACGGTGGCGAACAGGGGCGTAAACGGCGTGGAAAAAGTGAAGCCGATGCGCAATTCGCCCGCCTCGCCGCGCTGCGCCCGGCGCGCGGTCAGCTTGGCCTGCTCGGACAGCGCCAGCACGCGCCGCGCGTCGTCCAGGAACAAGCTTCCGGCAGCCGTCAGCCGCACCCAGCGCTTGGAGCGCTCCAGCAGCTGCGCGCCGACTTCCGCTTCCAGTGCCTGGATTTGCTGGCTCAGCGGCGGCTGGCCGATGTGCAGCCGTTCGGCCGCGCGCGTGAAGCTTAGTTCTTCGGCGACGGCGACGAAGTAACGCAGGTGGCGCAGTTCCATGTTATCTGTTCTAAGTATTACTAACGCCTTAAATATATATTGGACAGTAATACTGCGCAATCCTAAGATGAGGCCATCATTCACCAGCCAGGCCGTCATCATGGGCATCGCAGCAGGTATTTCGGCACATTCGCCGTCCTTCAAACGCACCAACCGCGCCCTGTTCTTCAGCGGTTTTTCCTGCTTCGCGCTGCTCTACAGCGTGCAACCGCTGATGCCGCTGCTGGGCCGCGAGTTCGCGCTGACGGCGGCGCAGAGCAGCCTGGCGCTATCGGTGTCGACGGCGGCGCTGGCCGTCTCGCTGCTCTTGTCCAGCCTGTTATCCGACCGCATCGGCCGCAAGCCGCTGATGGGGGCCGCCCTCACCATTGCCGCGCTGATGACCCTGCTGTGCGCGGCGGCGCAGAATTACGGCCAGTTCCTGGTCATGCGGGCGCTGCTGGGCTTCGCACTGGGCGGCATGCCGGCCGTGGCCATGACGTACCTGAGCGAGGAAGTGGAGCCGGGTTCGCTGGGCCTGTCGATGGGTTTGCTGATCAGCGGCAACGCCTTCGGCGGCATGGCCGGGCGCATCCTGGTGTCCTTCATGAGCGACTTCTTTTCCTGGCGCGTGGCCATGGCAGCCATGGGCGTGGCCGGGCTGCTGGCGGCCGCCGAGTTCTACCGCAGCCTGCCGCGCTCGCGCAATTTCCGGCCGGCCGAAGGCGGCTTGAGCGAACTGGGCAACGGCCTGCGCCGCCAGTTCACCGACGACGGCATGCCCTGGCTGTTCGGCATGGGCCTGCTGCTGATGGGCTGCATGGTCAGCGCCTACAACTTCATCGGTTTCCGCTTGCTGGGGGAGCCTTTCGGCTTGCGCCAGAGCGTGGTGGGGGCGATTTCCCTGCTTTATCTGCTGGGCATTTATAGCTCGGTGTGGGCTGGCCGCCTGGCCGACAAGCTGGGCCGCCGCCGCGTACTGTGGTGGCTGCTGCTGGCCATGCTGGCCGGCATGCTGGCCACGCTGAGCGGCAAGCTGGTGCTGATCTTTGCCGGCCTGGCTCTGTTCACTTTCTGCTTCTTCGCCTCGCATTCCGTCACCAGCAGCTGGGTGGGGCGGCGCGCGCAATCGGCTTCGGCGCTGGCGTCCGCGCTGTACCTGTTTTTCTATTACCTGGGCTCGGCCGTGATCGGCTGGCTGGCCGGGGTGGCTTGGGGCTTTGCGGGCTGGACCGGCGTGGTGGCACTGCTGGGCAGCGCGCTGGCGGGCGCCTTGCTGATCGCCCTGCGCCTGCGCAATCTGGCCCCGGCCGCGCCCGCCGAACCGGCGCGGCTGGCGGCGGCCTGACTGCTCAGGGGCAGTTGCTGTAAAGCGGGCCGCGCTGGGTGCCGCTACCGCCACTGCGGCTGGCGTCCGCCACCGTGATGCAATACGTCCCCAGTGCCGTGCGGATCTTGTAGACACGGGTGAGCGAACCCGGTGCTGAAATCTCCGAGACCTTGGCGGCCTCGTACCACTTGGGTTTGACGGCCTGGTGCGCCGCTTCGAATGCGGCGTCGATTTTACCGCGTAGCGTGTCCTTGGCCGGCGGCAGCGGCGCCAGCTTGCCCTGGCGCAGTTCATTGTCGACCTTGCCGGCGTTGTACAGGGTCAGGCGCAGCAGGTCGGCAGCCGGCATCGGCGGCGCTGCAGGCTGGGCCGACAGGTCTCCAATGACGGGTTCGCCGCTTGTCTCTGCCGTATGCGGCGTGTCTGCCGGGGCGGCGGCTGCGGTGGCTTGCTGCGGCGGCAGCGCCGCCGGGGAAGGGGCTGTGCTGGCGGCAGGACGCGGCAGGGTAATAGCCGCCGCTGTCCGGCCAGCGGCAGGTGGCGCAGGTGGGCGAGGTGCGGGCGCTGCAGCCTGCGTGCGGGCGGCCTTGGGTGCTGCCGGCAATATCCACGCGATGGAAGACCTGTCCGCACTGCGGGCCGGCACGGCGGCATGCTGGCGCGAGAGCAGGGCGGCGAGCAGTGCCACGTGCAACAGCGTGGTCAGCAGCAGGGCGGGGCGGGAGCGCGTCATGCTTGATGCGTCATGCTTTATTTCTCACGGGGGCATTCCTTGCTGTGGTACGGCGAGCCGTCCGCCGGGTAGTAGATGCAGTAGCGGCCGCCGGCATGCCTGACTTCATACACCCGCGCTCCACCCATGCTGGTCACGGGCACGGCCAGTTCGCGTATTTGCGGCGCGTTATACCACTTGTGGGAGGCGATGCTTGCCCTGTCGAAGGTCTGGTCCAGCTTGTTTTGGCGGCGCTCGTCCGGCTGCAGCGCGGGTGTTTTTCCCTGGCGCAGCTCGCGGTCGGCGCGCGCGGCGTCCTGCCGTGCCAGGCGCAGCAATTCATCGGCGCCGCGCGCGGCCTGGAGCGGGGCGGGCGCTTCGTCCTCGGCGCCCGGCGTACCTGCGCTGCCCGGCGGCGTGCGCGGCGCGGCCGAAGCATCGTGCGGGGGGACGGCGTCGGCCGTTTCGCCCGGGCTGGCGGCCTGCGTTCGAGGCGCAGAGTAGTGTACGACCGGGGCTGCCTGCAGGGGCTGCGCCGCCTTTTCGGCCAACGGCGCGGCCTGCGCGAGCGGCTGGGTCGCGTGCGGGAGCGTGACCGCTGGAATGTCGGCCCGCGTTGCGAATGGCTGCAGCCAGACCATGGCCGGGCGGCCGTCGTCCGGCGCCTCCGTGCTGTGCTGAAGGGGCGCTGCCGGCCGTGCGAGCACGGCCCACAACAGTGCCAGATGAAGCGACAGGGTCAGCAACAAGCCAGACTTGTCGCGCGGTAATCTTATCATTTACAAAATGTAGCGTGGCCAGCCGCGACCTTACCATATTTGTAACATGTGCTTACACCTTGACCGGGAGCGGCGGCTTGAGGCCGCTCAAGCGGCGGGCGGCAACTTTAGGCTGAGATCGCTGTCCAAAGCGGACAGGCACGCCGTGCCTGCTCACCGCAAGGAGGAGACCATGCTGCAAGAGTACGAAATACGGCAACGAGTGATACGGGTGGGGCGCGCCATCGGCGAGGCTGCGCAAGCGTGCTCGGCGGAGCGTAATCTGCCGGGCGAATTGCGTGATTGCATCCACAAACTGGACCGGCAGGCCGATTCCGCCCAGCAGGTGCTGGAACCGTATGACGTGGCGCGGTTGCGCAAGCTCGTCGACGATCTGGGGGTGCTGGGCGAGCGCGCGCAGCGCGTATGCCGCAATATGCCCGCGTTGACGGCGCAGATGCGCAGCGCGGTCCAGCATGTGCACGACGAGCTGGCGGAGCTGAAGCACGATTTGCGGTGAGGGCCGCTGATGCGGCGGGTTACGCTGGCGCTGGCGCGCCATCTAACCCGCCCTACGCGCCGCCGCTAAGCAGAGCGTGGCTGGCTTACAGCACGCCCTTGGCTTTGAGCGCGCCGATTTCCTCGGCGCTGCGGCCCAGCAGGCCGCGCAGCACTTCCTCGGTGTGCTGGCCCAGCAGCGGCGGGGCGCTGCCGCCGCCGGTGGGCGTGGCGGACAGCCGCATCGGGCTGCGCACCAGTTTCACCTTTCCCGCCGTGGGATGCGGCGCTTCGGTCACCATGCCGCGCGCCTGCACTTGCGGGTTGCGGTACACGTCGCCGATGTCGTTGATCGGCCCGCAGGGCACGCCCACCGCCTCCAGCTGTTCTATCCATTCCGCGCGCGACCTGGTCTTCACCATCCCGGCCAGGATGGGCACCAGCTCGTCGCGGTTCTGTACCCGCAGCGGATTGGTGGCGTAGCGTTCGTGGAAAGCCAGGTCCGGGCGCCCGCCGGCCTCGACGAATTTCTGGTACTGCCCGTCGTTGCCGGTGGCGACGATGATGTAGCCGTCGCTGCAGGCGAAGGTCTGGTAGGGCACGATGTTGGGATGGGCGTTGCCCCAGCGCTTGGGGGGCTTGCCGCTGTTCAGGTAGTTGCTGCCCATATTGGCCAGCATGGCCACCTGCACGTCGAGCAGCGCCATGTCGATGTACTGCCCTTCGCCGCTGCGGTCGCGGTGCATCAGCGCGGCCTGGATGGCGATGGTGGCGTACATGCCGGTCATCAGGTCCACCAGCGCCACGCCGGCCTTCTGCGGGCCGCCGCCGGGCAGGTCGTCGCGCTCGCCGGTGACCGACATCAGCCCGCCCATGCCCTGGATCAGGAAGTCATAGCCCGCGCGGTGCGCATAGGGACCGTCCTGGCCGAAGCCGGTCACCGAGCAGTACACCAGGTCCGGCTTGACCGCCTTCAGCGATTCATAATCCAGGCCGTAGCGCTTGAGCTGGCCCACCTTGTAATTTTCCAGCACCACGTCCGACTGCGCCGCCAGTTCGCGGATCAGCTGCTGGCCCTCGGGGCTGGCGATGTCCACCGTCACCGAACGCTTGCCCCGGTTGGCCGCGAGGTAGTAGGCCGCTTCGGTGGTGTCGCGGCCGTCCGCGTCGCGCGCATAGGGCGGGCCCCAGGCGCGGGTGTCGTCGCCGCTGCCGGGGCGTTCGATCTTGATCACGTCCGCGCCCAGGTCGGCCAGGTTCTGCGAGCACCACGGGCCGGCCAGCACGCGGCTCAGGTCCAGTACGCGGATGTGGCCCAGGGCCTTGGTCACAGTCATCACTTCACCTCGTGGCAGTTAGCAAGAGCGCCAGCTTAACGTCTTGTGGTATGTTTTGAATACAAGAGAAGCGACATGCGTTTTCAACATCAACCGAGGCTTTCATCATTCACTTATCATCCATGTGGCCCTATCCCAAAGTTCTCGCCCACCGGGGCGGCGGCACGCTGGCGCCGGAAAACACCATCGCCGCGCTGCGCTGCGGCCTGGCCTACGGCTACAAGGCCGTGGAATTCGACGTGATGCTGTCGAAAGACGGCATCGGCGTCATCATGCATGACCCGGATTTCGGCCGCACGGTGGCGGGCGAGGGCAATGTGGCGCGCACGCCGGCCTCGGACCTGGTGCGCAAGGACGCGGGTGCCTGGTTCGGGCCGCAGTTCGCGGGCGAAACCGTGCCGCTGTTTACCGAGTACATCGACTATTGCCGCTCGCAGGGCATCTGGATGAATATCGAGATCAAGCCGGTGCCGGGCTTCGAGGCCGAGACCGGGCGCTGTGTGGCGCAGAAGACGCGCGCGCGCTTCAGCCAGGAGCTGCGCGCGGGGCAGACGGCGGCGGTGCCGCTGCTGTCCTCGTTCAGCATGGCGGCGCTGGCGGCCGCGCGCGAGGCCGCGCCCGAGGTGCCGCGCGCCTGCCTGTTCGACACGCTGCCGGAAGACTGGCGCGCGCAGGCTGCCGCGCTGGAGGCGGTGGCCATCCACACCAACCAGAAGCACCTGGGCCCCGAGCAAGCGCAGGCCGTAAAGGCGGCCGGCTTTGGGCTGTTCTGCTATACCGTCAACACGCCGGAGCGCGCCGCCGAGATCCTGGCCTGGGGCGTGGACGGCTTTTGCACCGACCGCATCGACCTGATCGGGGCGGGGTTTGCGGAGCACGGCGGGTTACGCGCTGCGCGCTAGCCCGCCCTACGTCCAAACGTCCAAACGTTCAAACGTCCAAACGTTCGGCCGCGCTGCACCGATCTTCGTAGGGCGGGTTAGCGCGACGCGCGTAACCCGCCGCCTCGTCGCCGCCCTCAGAACCGCTCAAAGCTGCCCTGGTCCGGTTCCCAGTCCGCCTCCTGCATGGCCGCCGTCGCGCGGCGCGGCGTCGGCACATGCTGCGGCTGGCGCGCCGGCTTGCGTGCGGGCTTGCCGCTGCCGGTATTGAAGAAGCCCATGGTGCTTTGCAAGTCTTCCGCCTGCGCGCTCATTTCCTCCGCGGTGGCGGCCAGCTGCTCGGAGCCGGCGGCGTTCTGCTGGGTGGCCTGGCTGAGCTGGCTGATCGCGGAATTGATCTGCGCCAGCCCGGTCGACTGCTCTTCCGATGCCGCGCTGATTTCCTGCACCAGGCCGGAGGTGCGCTGGATATTGGGCACCATCTGGTTGAGCAGCTTGCCGGCCCGTTCGGCCAGGTCCACGCTGCTGCCGGCCACCTCGCCGATTTCCTGGGCCGCCACCTGCGAGCGCTCGGCCAGCTTGCGCACCTCGGCCGCCACCACGGCGAACCCTTTCCCGTGTTCGCCCGCGCGCGCCGCTTCGATGGCCGCGTTCAGCGCCAGCAGATTGGTCTGGTAGGCGATGTCGTCGATGATGACGATCTTTTTAGCGATCTGGCGCATGGCGTCCACCGTGCCGCCCACGGCGTTGCCGCCTTCCACCGCCTCGGCCGCCGCCTGGCTGGCCATGCCGTCGGTGACGCGTGCGTTCTCCGTGTTTTGCGCCACCGACGCGGTCATCTGCTCGACCGAGGCGCTGGTTTCTTCCACGCTGGCGGCCTGCTCGGTGGCGGCCTGCGACAGCGACTGCGCCGTGCCGCTCACCTGTTCCGAAGCGCTGGCCAGCGCGTCGGCGCTGCTGTTGACGCGGCCCACCACGTCAGCCAGGCGCTCGACCATGTTCTTCATGCTGTACAGCAGGCTGCCGTGGTCGCTGGCGCTGGTTTCGATCTGCACCGTGAGGTCCCCCTGCGCCACCCGGTTGACGATGCCAGCCGCGTAGCCGGGGTCGCCGCCCAGCTGTTTCAGGGTGTTGCGCAGGATCAGCGTGCCCAGTGCCAGCACCACCAGCGCGGCCGCGCCAAAAATGATGGCCATATTGCGCTGGGACGCGGCGATGGCTTCGCCGGCCTCGGCGTTGGCCTGCTCGGCCACCTTCACGTTCAGGGTGATCACCTTGTCCAGCGCGACCTGCACTGCGGCCACGTGCGGCGCCACGTCGGCAGCGGCCTGCGTGAATTCGTCGGCAGCCGATTTGACGGCGGCCGCGTCGCCGCCGCGCGCCAGCCGCTCGGCCGCCGCCAGCACGCGTTCGCCGCCTTTCAGGCGCAAGTCCCAGGCCGCCAGGAATTCCTTGTACAGCACGGCTTCCTCGGCGGTCTGCGGCAGCGGGTCGTAAATCTTGCGGCCGGCCGCCACTTCGGCGAAGCCGGCCCGCATCACGTCGGCCTGGCCGGCGATCTTGGGCACGGTGGCGGGATTTTCCATCAGGCGGAACACGGTTAGCGCGCCCAGCCGCACTTCGCGGTTGCCCAGTTTCATCTGGTACAGGCCCACCAGCGAGGGCAGGCGCACGTCGGCCACTTCGGCGAAGCCGGCGCGCGCGCTGCGCAGGCCGCTCAGGCCGGCCGCCCCCACCAGGGCCACCGCGAGGATGGCGAGCACCAGCAGCAAAATCAACTTGGTCCGAAGCAGGAGATTGTTCAGCATGGCGGCCTTTCGCAGAGGGGGGAGGGCATGGGTGGACGGAATTCAGTATAAGGACTATTGGCCGCGGGGAGCGGCCGCTTTGTTGCTGTTGTCGCAAGGCGGCAACGCCTGGCCACCCGTCCGCCGGTCCGCCACATCACGTATAATCAACCCTTTGCACCAGCCAGCAACCTAACCAATACGACATGAAATCATCTGAAATCCGCGAGAAGTTCCTTAAATTCTTCGAGTCCAAGGGTCACACGATCGTCCGTTCCAGCCCGCTGGTGCCAGGCAATGACCCAACCATGCTGCTGACCAACTCCGGCATGGTCCAATTCAAGGACGTGTTCCTGGGCCTGGACACGCGTCCGTACTCGCGCGCCACCACCGTGCAGCGCTGCGTGCGCGCCGGCGGCAAGCACAACGACCTGGAAAACGTCGGCTACACCGCGCGCCACCACACCTTCTTCGAAATGC
The DNA here is from genome assembly GCF_001425265.1 of Massilia sp. Root418. Classification (GTDB taxonomy): domain Bacteria; phylum Pseudomonadota; class Gammaproteobacteria; order Burkholderiales; family Burkholderiaceae_D; genus Rugamonas. The sequence continues at coordinate 300,321 of NZ_LMEC01000024.1, read as the reverse complement.
TGGGCAACTTCAGCTTCGGCGACTACTTCAAGCGCGACGCCATCCAGTACGCCTGGGAACTGCTGACCAAGGTCTACCTGCTGCCGGCCGACAAGCTGACCGTCACCGTCTACATCGAGGACGACGAAGCCTACGACATCTGGGCCAATGAAATCGGCGTGCCGAAAGAGCGCATCATCCGCATCGGCGACAACAAGGGCGCACGCTACGCCTCGGACAATTTCTGGCAGATGGCCGACGTCGGCCCATGCGGTCCGTGCACCGAGATCTTCTACGACCACGGCGCCGACATCTGGGGCGGCCCGCCCGGCTCGCCCGACGAAGACGGCGACCGCTTCATCGAAATCTGGAACCTGGTGTTCATGCAGTTCAACCGCGACGAAGCGGGCGTGATGCACAAGCTGCCGAAGCCGTGCGTCGACACGGGCATGGGCATGGAGCGCCTGGCCGCCGTGCTGCAGCACGTGCACAGCAACTACGAGATCGACCTGTTCCAGAACCTGATCAAGGCCGCCGCGCGCGAAACCGGCGCCACCGACCTGGAATCGAAGTCGCTGCGCGTGATCGCCGACCACATCCGCGCCGCCTCCTTCCTGATCGTCGACGGCATCATCCCCGGCTCGGAAGGCCACGGCTACGTGCTGCGCCGCATTATCCGCCGCGCGCTGCGCCACGGCCACAAGCTGGGCCAGACCAAGCCATTCTTCTACAAGCTGGTGGCCGACCTGAACGCCGAGATGGGCACTGCCTATCCCGAGCTGAACGAGGCCGCCGCCCGCGTGGCGCAGGTGCTCAAGGCCGAGGAAGAGCGTTTCGGCGAAACGCTGGAACACGGCATGAAGATCCTGGAAGCGCAGCTGGCCAAGGACGCCAAGAACCTGGACGGCGCCACCGCCTTCACGCTGTACGACACCTACGGCTTCCCGCTGGACCTGACCGCCGACATCTGCCGCGAACGCGAAGTGACGCTGGACGAGGCCGGCTTCCACGCTGCCATGGAGCAGCAGAAGAAAACCGCGCGCGCGGCCGGCAAGTTCAAGATGGCCGCCAACGTGGAGTACACCGGCGAGAAGACCAAATTCGTCGGCTACGAGCAGCTGGCATTCGACGCGAAAGTGATCGCCCTGTACGCCAACGGCGCGCCGGTGCAGGAACTGAAAGCGGGCGAGCAGGGCATCGTGGTGCTGGACACCACGCCGTTCTACGCCGAGTCCGGCGGCCAGGTGGGCGACCAGGGCGTGATCCAGAGCGCTTCCGCGAAGTTTGAAGTGGAAGACACGCTGAAGATCCAGGCCGACGTGTTCGGCCAGCACGGCGTGCTGGCCACCGGCACCCTGAAAGTGGGCGATGCCGTATCGGCGCAAGTGGACGAAGAGAAGCGCGGCCGCACCATCCGCAACCACTCGGCCACCCACCTGATGCACAAGGCCCTGCGCGAAGTGCTGGGTTCGCACGTGGCACAGAAGGGCTCGCTGGTCGACCCGGACAAGACCCGCTTCGACTTCAGCCACAATGCCCCGCTGACGGCGGAAGAGATCGCCAAGATCGAAACCATCGTCAACAAGGAGATCCTGGAAAACCACGCCACGCAGGCGCACAACATGTCGTTTGACGACGCGGTCAAGCATGGCGCCATGGCGCTGTTCGGCGAGAAGTACGGCGACGAAGTGCGGGTGCTGGACATCGGCTCGTCCAAGGAACTGTGCGGCGGCGTACACGTGCACAGCACCGGCGACATCGGCCTGTTCAAGATCATCGGCGAAGGCGGCGTGGCCGCCGGCATCCGCCGCGTGGAAGCGGTGACGGGCGAGGGCGCGCTGGCGCTGGTGCAAGGCATGGCGCGCAAGCTGAATGAAGCTGCCGCCGCGCTGAAGGCCAATCCGGAAGAGCTGACCGCCAAGATCGTGCAGGTGCAGGACCACGTGAAGGCGCTGGAGAAGGAACTGGCCGCGCTGAAATCGAAGCTGGCATCCGGCCAGGGCGACGAACTGGCCACCCAGGCCGTAGAAATCAAGGGCATCAAGGTGCTGGCGGCAACGCTGGAAGGCGCCGACGTGGCCACCCTGCGCGAGACCATGGACAAGCTGAAAGACAAGCTGAAAACAGCCGCCATCGTGCTGGCCAGCGTGGCCGACGGCAAGGTTTCCCTGATCGCCGGCGTGACTGCGGATGCCACGTCCAAGGTCAAGGCAGGCGAGCTGGTGAACTTTGTTGCACAGCAAGTGGGCGGAAAAGGCGGCGGACGCCCCGATATGGCGCAGGCCGGCGGCACCGATGCTGCGGCCCTGCCGGGCGCTTTGGCTGGCGTTGCAGCATGGGTTGAGCAGCGCGCCTAAGAGCGAAAAGCAAGCAGGCATGCGGCCCGCGCGCGAGCGCGGGCCGTTAATTTAATGACTTCCCTCGTTGTGAACTTGCAACGAGAGAGGAACTATTTTGGTGCACCGCGTCACGACAGCCGAATTGGAGTAGACTGTGCAGAACTGGTCAACCAATTTGCGGGATTTTGATGAGCGACACACTAGTTGAAACCGAAATCATGGAATTTCAAAAAGAACTCGACGCGCGGGGCTTGAACTGCCCGCTGCCGATTCTGAAGGCCAAAAAGGCCCTGGCCGAACTGCAGAGCGGAGAAGTGCTGCGCATCATGGCGACCGATCCGGGCTCCGTGCGCGACTTCCAGGCCTTTGCCAAGCAAACCGGTAATGCGCTGCTGTCGCATGCGCAGTACGGTACGGAATTTGTCTTTCTGATGCAACGCAAGTAAGCTGTACTCTTTCAATGCGGGGAGCCGGGCTGGCTCCCCTGTCGCAGGCTCTTTCCTCGATTGTGGGTGCAAGATGAAAATTAGACGTTTTCTACTACCAAAAAAACGCACGATCGTGCTTTAATTCAGCCTGGTGATTGAATTTCTCATATAATCTAGCCCACATATCAGTTCACACTTTATTAATTTTTCCAAAGGCAGAGCTATGAAAGTCTTGGTACCCGTCAAACGCGTGGTCGACTACAACGTCAAGGTGCGCGTCAAATCCGACGGCACTGGCGTGGATATCGCCAATGTCAAAATGTCGATGAACCCGTTCGATGAGATCGCTCTGGAAGAAGCGACCCGCCTGAAAGAAGCGGGCAAGGTCACCGAAGTGGTGGCTGTCTCCTGCGGCGTGGCTCAGTGCCAGGAAACCCTGCGCACCGGCATGGCCATCGGCGCCGACCGCGGCATCCTGGTGGAAACCGCCACCGAACTGGAACCGCTGGCCGTGGCCAAGCTGCTGAAGGCGCTGGTCGACAAGGAACAGCCGCAGCTGGTCATCCTGGGCAAGCAGGCAATCGACGACGACTCCAACCAGACCGGCCAGATGCTGGCTGCCCTGCTGGGCTGGCCGCAAGCGACCTTCGCCTCGAAAGTGGTGCTGGAAGACGGCAAAGCCACCGTGACCCGCGAAGTGGACGGCGGCCTGGAAACCCTGGCCCTGACCCTGCCTGCCATCATCACCACCGACCTGCGCCTGAACGAGCCGCGCTATGTGACCTTGCCAAACATCATGAAGGCCAAGAAGAAGCCGCTGGACACCGTCAAGCCGGAAGACCTGGGCGTCGACGTGACCCCGCGCCTGAAGACCTTGAAAGTGGCCGAGCCAGCCAAGCGCTCCGCCGGCATCAAGGTACCGGACGTTGCCACCCTGGTCGCAAAACTGCGTACTGAAGCCAAAGTCATCTAATTAATAGCGCGCCAGGCGGCCGTAGGGCGGGTTAGCGCGGAGCGCGTAACCCGCCTGAGCCGCCGGCATGCACACAAAGGAATAATCATGGTCGCATTAGTTATCGCTGAACACGACAACGCCAGCCTGAAGGGCAGCACCCACCACACCGTGACCGCGGCCGCCCAGTGCGGCGGCGAGGTGCACGTGCTGGTGGCCGGTTCCAACGCCGCCGCCGCCGCTGCGCAAGCCGCGCAGATCGCCGGCGTATCGAAAGTGCTGCTGGCCGACGCCGCCCACTTCGCCGACGGCCTGGCCGAGAACGTGGCCGAGCAGGTGCTGGCGGTTGCCGCTGCCTACTCGCACATCCTGGCGCCAGCCACCGCCTACGGCAAGAACATCCTGCCGCGCGTGGCCGCCAAGCTGGACGTGGCCCAGATCTCGGAAATCACCAAGGTCGATTCGCCCGACACCTTCGAGCGTCCCATCTACGCCGGCAACGCCATCGCCACCGTGCAGTCGTCCGATAAAGTCAAAGTCATCACCGTGCGCACCACCGGTTTCGACTCGGCCGCATCGGCCGGCGGTTCGGCTGCCACCGAAACCATCGCCGCTGTCGGCGACAACGGCAAGTCGGCTTTCGTCGGCCGCGAGCTGGCCAAGTCCGACCGTCCTGAACTGACCGCCGCCAAGATCATCGTGTCCGGCGGCCGCGGCATGGGTTCGGGCGAAGCGTTCAAGATCCTGGAACCGCTGGCAGACAAGCTGGGCGCCGCCATGGGCGCCTCGCGCGCCGCCGTGGACGCGGGCTACGTGCCGAACGACTGGCAGGTTGGCCAGACCGGCAAGATCGTGGCGCCGTCGCTGTACATCGCCGTCGGTATCTCCGGCGCGATCCAGCACCTGGCCGGCATGAAGGATTCGAAGACCATCGTCGCCATCAACAAGGATCCGGAAGCGCCGATCTTCTCCGTGGCCGACTACGGCATCGTGGGCGATCTGTTCGACATCGTGCCTGAACTGGTCAAAGAACTGGGTTAATCCACACGTTTAGTATTAGAGGCCACGCTGGCGAGGCATCGCGCCGCCGCGTGGCCTTTTTCTTGGAGAGAAGAAGATGAGCTATCAAGCCCCCCTGAAAGACATGCTGTTCGTGATGAACGAACTGGCGAACCTGCAAGCCGTGAGCCAGCTGCCGGGCTGCGAGGACGCCACGCCTGAAACCGCCGAAGCCGTGCTGGAAGAGAGCGCCAAATTCGTGGCCGGAGAAATCGCGCCGCTGAACCATGCCGGCGACAAGGAGCCGAGCTACTGGAAGGACGGCAACGTCTTCACCTCCAAGGGGTTCAAGGAAGCGTTCAAGCAGTTCGCCGAAGCAGGCTGGCAAGGCTTGCAGCATCCGACCGACTTCGGCGGCCAGGGCCTGCCCAAGCTGGTCGGCACGCCATGCGTGGAAATGCTGCACGGCGCCAACCTGGCGTTCGCGCTGGTGGCGCTGCTGTCGGACGGCGCGATCGAAGCGCTGCTGACCGCCGGCAGCGACGAGCAGAAAGCCACGTTCCTGGAGCCGCTGGTGACGGGCAAGTGGACCGGCACCATGAACCTGACCGAGCCGCAAGCCGGCTCCGACCTGGCCGCCGTGCGCACCCGCGCCGTGCCGCAGGAAGACGGCACCTACAAGATTTTCGGCACCAAGATCTTCATCACCTACGGTGAGCACGACATGGCCGAGAACATCATCCACCTGGTGCTGGCGCGCACGCCGAACGCACCGGAAGGCGTGAAGGGCATTTCGCTGTTCATCGTGCCCAAGTTCATGGTCAACGCGGACGGCTCCCTGGGCGCGCGCAACGACGCGCACTGCGTGTCGATCGAACACAAGCTGGGCATCAAGGCCAGTCCGACCGCCGTGCTGCAGTTCGGCGACAACGGCGGCGCCATCGGCACGCTGGTGGGCGAAGAGAACCGCGGCCTGGAGTATATGTTCATCATGATGAACGCGGCCCGCTTCGGCGTCGGCATGCAGGGCATCGGCCTGTCCGAGAACGCCTACCAGCAGGCCGTGGCCTTCGCCAAGGACCGCGTGCAGTCGCGCGACCTGGCCGGTTCCGCCGGTCCGGTGTCCATCATCCACCATCCGGACGTGCGCCGCCTGTTGATGAATATGCGTTCGCAGACCGAGGCGGCGCGCGCGCTGGCCTACGTCGGCGCCTCGCTCTACGACGCGGCCCATCACCATGCGGACGCGGCCACCCGCGCCGAGAACCAGGCCGTGTATGAATACCTGGTGCCCATCATCAAGGGCTGGTCCACCGAGCTGTCGCAGGACGTGGCGCGCGACGGCGTGCAGGTGCACGGCGGCATGGGCTTCATCGAAGAAACCGGCGCCGCGCAGCACTACCGCGACGCCAAGATCCTGACCATCTACGAAGGCACCACCGCCATCCAGGCTAACGACCTGGTGGGCCGCAAGACCGTGCGCGACGGCGGCAAGGTGGCCAAAGGCCTGATCGCGCAAGTGCGCGCGACCGAAGCCGAACTGGCCAAGCTGGACGGCGCCGACTTCGCGGCCATCCGCAAGCACCTGGCGCAAGGCGCGGCCGACCTGGAAGCAGTGGTGGAATACGTGGCCGGCAATATGAAGACCGACATCAAGGCCGTGTTCTCGGGCAGCGTCACCTATCTGAAGCTGGCCGGCATCGTGCTGGGCGGCTGGCAGATGGCGCGCGCCGCCGTGATCTCGCAGCAGAAGCTGGGCGCCGGCGGCGGCGACGCCAGCTTCTACAAGGCCAAGATCGCCACCGCGCGCTTCTTCGCCGACCACTTCCTGACGCAATCGTCCGGCATGCGCGCTTCCATCATCGACGGCAGCGCCGGCGTGCTGGCGCTGAGCGAAGACCAGTTCTAAGCGGACGGCGGCCCCGCGCGGGGCAGCGCATCCAGGGGCAGCTTCGGCTGCCTTTTTTTCGCCTCGTTGACCCAGCCCAAACATCCCGCGCATCGCGGGCGTGGCCGGCGCGCGCCGCTACTACACTGTGCGGATGCGCGCCGACCACGACACTGGATACAAGCAGCTGTTTTCCCATCCCGAGATGATGCGCGACCTGCTGCGCGCCTTCATGCCGCAGCCGTGGGCGCAGGCCCTGGAGCTTGCGGCCTTCGAACGCGTCAATGCCAGCTATGTCGGCGGCGCCGGCGTGCAGCGCCATGACGATATGGTGTGGCGCTTGCAGGTCGGCGGCGAATGCGTCTACGTATACCTGCTGCTGGAATTCCAGTCTTACGACGACCGCTGGATGGCGCTGCGCATGCAGGTTTACGTCGGCCTGCTATACCAGGACCTGGTCAAGCAAGGCAAGCTCGGGCGGCGCGGCAAGTTGCCGCCGGTGCTGCCCGTCGTGCTGTATGCCGGCGGGCGGCCATGGCGCGCCAGCAGGTCTGTGTCGGGCCTGGCGCTGGTGCCGCCGGAAGGGCTGGAGTTGCTGCAGCCCGAGCAGCAGTACCTGCTGATCGACCAGAATCGCAGCGCCGTGTCTGCCTCCGGCCGCAATCTGGTGGCGGCGCTGTTTGGCCTGCAGCATAGCCGTTCCCGTCAAGCCTGCTCACACCTTGTCAACTTGCTGACGGAGTGGCTGATGGAAGAACGAAATCAGCTATTGCGCGACAGCCTGTCGAGCTGGATTTCGCGCACCATGCAGCATAAGCTGGGAAGGACGCATGGCGCGGATAGAAAGGGGAAGGCCATGAAAGCCGAGGTATTAGAGGATAAAGAATTCGACTCGTGGGAAGAGTGCTTGTATGACTTGCTCGTTAATCACAAGGAGCTGCTGCGCGAGGATGCGCGAAAGCTGTGGATTTCAAAGGGCCTCGAAGAAGGTCGAGCGGAAGGTATAAAAAGCGGCTTGGAAGAGGGAAGGGAGCAGGGCAGGGAGGAGGGGCGGAAGCAAGCTGCTCGGGATCTGCTGCGCCGCTTGCTTGCCCGCCGGGCGGTGGAGGTCCCGCCGGAATGGGTGCGGCGGATAGGCGAAGCGGACGAGGCTGAGCTGGAGCGGTGGCTCGAACAGTTGTACGACGGTGTGCCGCCATCGGAATTATTTTCGGCGTCCACATCCGATGATTGAGCCGTGGGACAGGACGTGGTTAGAATAGGGATCGAATTCAAGGAGCCGGTCCCATGGAACTTTCCACGCTTGCGCTGTTTGTCCCCGCCTGCTTCGCGCTGAACATGGCGCCCGGGCCGAACAATCTGCTTTCCATCAGCAACGCCACCCGCTACGGCTTTCGCCAGGCATGCACCGCCGGGGCGGGCCGCCTGCTCGCGTTCGGCGGCATGATCGCGCTGGCGTCGGCCGGGCTGGCGGCGGTGCTGCACACCTCGGAGCTGCTGTTCTACGGCATCAAGACGGTGGGCGCAGCGTACCTGTTCTACCTGGCGTTCCAGCTGTGGCGCGCGGCGCCGGGCGCGGAAGCCGAGTCTGCAATGCCTTCAGTGGGCTTGATGCAGCTGGCGCGCCAGGAGTTCCTGGTGGCGGCCGGCAATCCCAAGGCCATCCTCATCTTCACTGCGTTCCTGCCGCAGTTCGTCAATCCGGCCCAGCCCATGGCGTTGCAGTTCGCCGTGCTGGGCGCGCTGTTCCTGGCGCTGGAGATGGCCGCCATTGCCATCTACGCGTGGATGGGCACGCGTTTGCGCGGCTGGTTTGCGCAGCCGCGCGGCAAACGCATCTTCAACCGCAGCTGCGCCGGCCTGCTGGCCAGCGCGGGACTGGGCCTGCTGCTGTCGCGCCGGACCTAGTACTTCAGTTCGTCCGGCACGTTATAGCTGTAGCTCTTGGTGTCGAACATGAGTTTCCAGCTTTTCGCTTCCACCGCGCTGCCGTTCATGCTGCCGCTGACGCTCACCGTGAACGGCACCGGCACATTGCCGCTGACGGTCGCCGTGCGGTAGCTCCAGCGCCGCTTCTCGCAGCGCAGCGGCTCTTCGTATTCCGCTTCGGTGTGCGGGTCGTCGGCATCGGTGGCGGCGGCTGCCGCCGCGGTTTGCTCGGCCTGGTAGCGGTCGTAGCGGGCCTGCGCCTCGGCGCAGCCGTCGGGTGGCGTGTGTTCTGCGGCGGCCAGGAATTCGGCCAGGGTGGCGATCTGGTCGCCGTGCGGCGCCAGCACCACGTTGCGCGTCACGGCGCGCACGTCGGCGGGGTTTTCGCCGTCGCGGGTCTTGACCACCCAGCCCCACAGATTTTCACTGAGCGCTTCGAAACGCACATCCTCCGGCTGCACGGCGCGCGTGCCGGCGTGGATGGCAGGGTTGCTGATCTCCGACAGGCCGTCGCCGGCGGCGTTGGGGCGGACATAGAACACGCCGTACAGGCCGACTTCGTCGCCCTCGGTGGTGGAGGCGCCGCTGGCAATGAAATACAGCTCGTCGCCGTCGGCGCCGTCCTGCAGGCGGGCCTGCTGCACCACCCGCATCAGATAGGTGCGGTTGTCCTCGCCGACGTAGAGCCAGCCCTTCTTGGCGATGGAGTATTTACCGTAATTGCTGGCCATCACGCTGTCGATCACAGCGGCTTCGTCGATGGTGATGCGTTCCTTGGGCGCGGGTGCCTTGAACATGGCGTAGCCGACGATGCCAGGAAGAGCAGGCCGCAGGTGGCCAGCAGGTAGAGCAGCGCGCTGACCCAGCGCTTGCGGCGCGGCGGCGTGGCAGTGGGCGGGCTTTCGGCAGTGGTGACTGCGGCGGGGACGGCAGGGGAGGGAGCAGAGGCTGCGTTGGCCTCGGAGTCTTTCAGGTCTTCCATGATTACCTTGTCTTGTGGAAATTATCAAATCGTACACAAGACAAGGGATTCCCGGCGCGCAATTGCGCGCGCGGGAGAGACTGCGGAAATGCGGGGGTAGCTTAGCGGCGTACGATGGTGCCGTTGGCGCTCTTGACCAGGTCGCCGTTCGCGTAGCCAGGGTCTTTGTCGAAGGTGAATTCGCCCTGGGTGCCGTTGTCGTACTGGACTTTCACGTGCCATACCTTGCTGGACTTGACGTGTTCCTCCACCTTGTTGCCGGCGTAGGCGCCGCCGGCCGCGCCGGCGATGGTGGCCAGCTTGCGGCCGCCGCCGCTGCCCACCTGGTTGCCCAGCAGCGCGCCTGCCACGCCGCCGGCGATCACGCCCACCGCGCTGCCTTCGCCTTTTTTGTCTTCCACGTTGACTGCGATCACGCGGCCGCAGTCATTGCAGGCGGCCGGCTTGGCGTTGACGTTCTTCAGATCGGCCTTGGCGGCGGCGAGCGCCTTGTCGTATTCGGCCTTGGCATCGCGCTGGCATTGCATGCGGGCGCTGGAGCTGCTTTCCTCGGCGCACAGCTTCTTGTCTTCCGCGTAGCGGGAGGCGGCCTGCTTGGTGTCGGCCGCGTATTGCGCCTTGGTGTACGGCTGGGCGGACACCGCACTGGCCATGCCGGCCAGCATCAGTGACAGGGCGATGGTGCGGACGTTCGTGCGGACTTTCATGTGGTTCTCCGGTGACTGGGTTATTTCTCCAGTATAACCGGTGGAAATGGCTTTACAGCAATTGTTCGTTTGAATCGTGCTCAACCGCATTGCGGCCGGCCTGCTTGGCGCGGTACAGGGCGGCGTCGGCGCGCGCCACCAGGGTGGCCAGGGTTTCCTCCGGGCCCAGCGCCGCCACGCCGAAGGAGCAGGTTTTGCGGCCCACCTCGGGGAAGTCGGCGGCGGCGATGCGCAGGCGCAGCATCTCGGCCAGGGCGCGCGCGCCGTCCAGCTCGGTCTGCGGACAGATCACCATGAATTCCTCGCCGCCCCAGCGGCCCACGCTGTCGATGCTGCGCGCGCCGCTGCGCAGGATGGCGGCCACCGCCGCCAGCACCCGGTCGCCGGCGGGGTGGCCGTAGCTGTCGTTGGTGTGCTTGAAATGGTCGATGTCGAGCAGGATCACGGACAGGCCGCCGCCGTAGCGGTGCACCCGTTCCACTTCGTAGCCCAGCACCTCGTCCAGCTTGCGCCGGTTGTGCAGGCCGGTGAGCATGTCGGTGCTGGCCACGCGCTGCAGTTCGCTGGTGCGCTCGGCCACCTGCGATTCCAGGGTGCGGTTCATTTCCTTCAGCTCGGCGTACAGCGTGGCGTTTTCGGCCACCGACTTGCGCAGGGTATCGGCCATCTGGTTCAGCTTGTCGGTCAGCTGGTGCAGCTCGTGCTTGCCCTTGTCCTTGAGCACGAAGTGACGGTCGCCGATGTTGTCGATGTTGAGCTGGCCGACGAAGTCGCTCATCTGGCGCAGCGGCTGGCCCAGGGTGCGCTTGATGACGTACAGGAAGATGAACCACAGCGCCAGCGTCTTGATGACGGAGTTCACCAGGATAAGGAAGAAGCCGTACGCCACCTGGCGCACCACCACCTGCTGGCTGGAATACACGGTCCAGCGGCCCACCGGGTGGCGCTCGCCGGCTTCGTCCACGTAGACGGCGGGGAAGCTGCGGCTGAAGATGTGGTCGAACAGCAGGGCCGGCGCGGCGGCCGGCACCAGGGCGCCGTTCGCGCCGGCTTCCAGGCGGCGCCCGGCTGCGTCGTCCACCGTGCCGATGGCGCGCAGCAGCTTGCCCTGTTCGTCCTCGACCTTGACGCCGATGACAATGGGCAACGCCTTCACGCCGGTGACGATGCTGGCCAGCACCTCGCCGTTGAAGCGCCACAGCGCGCCGGTGATGCCGGGGCCGAAAGTGTGCTGCATGGCGCCGATTTCCTCGCTCAGGCGCTCCTGCGTGTGGCGGTATTCGGCCGCCAGCTGCACGCAGGTGACCACCAGCGTGACGATGAAGTAGCAGCCGAAAATGATGCGCAGCAGGCGCGCCGCCAGGTTGCTCTTCATTCGGATTTCAGGATCTGGGTGGGGTAGATGGCGCGGATCACGCGCAGCGATTCCTCGTCGGACCAGCGCTCGACGATGGCGCGGTAGCGCGCCGTGCCGCGCTGCGCCTGCAGCACCGCGTTGACCTTGCCGATCACTTGCCTGCCCCATTCGGTGCGCGGGCACATCACGCGGTTCACCGTGGGGTCGGCGTGCTCGCGGATGGTGAGCGCGGCCAGTTCGCCGTCGCGGCCCAGCTGGCGCGCGGAGTAGGTGCTGATGATGGGCAGTTCCAGCAGGTAGTCCAGGCGCCGCGCCAGCAGCATCTGCAGCGCTTCGTTGAATTCCGAGTGGTACTGGCGGTTGGGATGCTGCTCCAGCAGCGCGTTGATCTGCGGCGAGAACGAGCGTCCGCGCAGATAGCTGGTGCGCACGCCGTCCTTGGCCATCAGCTCGGCCAGCGAAATGCTGGCGCCGGGGCCCGCACTGCCGCTGAATTCGGCCAGCCGGTCGCGCCGCACCACCACTTTAAAGGGCAGGAACACCGCCACCGGGACCGAAAAATAGGCCAGCGCCTCGCGCTCCGGATTCTTCACGCCGCCCACGAAGCACCACGGGTTGCCGTTCCTGATCTCCTGGAAGATGCGCGGAAACGGCGCCTGCACGTCCTTGTGCTCATAGCCGGGCAGCTCGTCCTTGAGCAGGGTGCGGATCTGGTCGAAGATACCCATGCCCTTGTCCGGCCCCTCGGCAATCATGTAGGGGGCGGCGTTGAACCAGCCCCAGTTCAGGCGGTCGGTGGCGTGGGCCTGGAGGGCGGCAGCGGCCAGGGTGGCGGCGAGGGCGCCGCGCAGCAGGGCGGAAAGGCGAAACGTCATCTGGTCGTTGCGGTGGGAAAGCGGGGGTCAGCCGTAAGCGCCCCCAGTGTACAGCAAGTCAAACAGCCGGGATATCGTGGCGATCAGGCTGGCGCAGCCCACCAGCATGGTCGCCACCAGGATCACGGCCAGCGGCCAGCGGGTTTCCGAGCGGCGGCCCGAGCCGGCATTGAAAGTGGCGTCCCACTTCTCGTCGGACATCAAACCCAGCACCAGCGCCTGCAAGAAGCCGGCCAGCATGGACAGGAACAGCGGCAGCAGCTTGAAATAGATGTCGGCGTCCGGGGCGGCGGCCATCACCAGGCCGATAGCCGGCACGCTGGCCGCGTGCACCCAGCCCCATGTGTCGTTTACGCCACGCAGGTAGAAGCTGTGGGCGCCGATGCCGCCCAACAGGAAGGCCAGCAGGGCGGCGAAAGTCTTGTTCTTATGCTTAGAAGTCATGTAGTGGCGGCAAAAACGGGGGAGCGGCCAGTATCGGTCAAAATGGGCGCGCGGCCCAGCCCTTTTTGCAGACAATGCTTGCCCTGCTGGACAGAGTGGGGGATAATCTTCGATTGCCCCAAACCCACCCCAATTGTTATTAATGCTTGCTGGCGGAAGAGAAAGCGCGCTATAATTTGCGGCTTTTTCCGTCTCAGCACACTTTTTGGAAATATTATGGTCGTTATTCGTTTAGCTCGTGGAGGCGCCAAGAAGCGCCCATTCTTCAACATCGTTGCAACCGACTCGCGCAATCGCCGCGACGGCCGTTTCATCGAGCGCGTTGGCTTCTACAACCCGATGGCTTCCGGCCAGGAAGTGCCGTTCAAGATCACCGAAGACCGTCTGGCTCACTGGATCGGCGTAGGCGCACAGCTGTCCCCAGCCGTTGCTCGCCTGGTCGCGTCGAACAAGAAAGCAGCCTAATTCGGCGTTCAGGTTTTGGCAGATAAATTGGCATCCGGGGTGCAACTCCCCGACGATCTGGTGCAAGTGGGCTTTGTGTCCGGCGCTTACGGCGTAGCAGGTGGAATCCGGGTTCGCCCCTTTTCCGACGATGCGGATGCCTTGTTGCATGTTAAGACCTGGTGGCTGGATAAACCCAGCCTGCACGAAGTGCATGTGCGCCGTGCGAAGCTGCACGGCGGCGACGTCGTGACCCAGCTGGACGACCTGACGGACCGGGATCTCGCGGAGGCGCTGAAAGGCACCGGCGTGTATATCCCGCGCAGCCAGTTCCCCACGCTGGACGACGGCGAGTTTTACTGGTCCGACCTGATCGGACTGGTAGTAGAGAATCTGCAGGGTGAAAGCCTGGGTACTGTCGCCGACATGATGAGCAATGGCCCGCAGTCGATACTGCGCGTTACCGCTCCGGTCAGCGCCGAATCCGGCGATGCCGAGTCCGCGGCGCAAGAGCGCCTGATTCCATTTGTGGACCAGTTCATCATTACGGTGGACAAGGAAGCGAAAAAGATCACGGTGGACTGGGGCCTGGATTACTGATCCGGGAGCCTGTATGCAATTCGACGTAGTCACGCTGTTCCCTGAAATGTTTGCCGCGCTGACGCAATCGGGCGTGACCCGCCGTGCGTTCGAGCAGCAGAAGTGGAATTTGTCGCTGTGGAATCCACGCGAGTTCACCACCGACAATCACCGCACCGTGGATGACCGCCCCTATGGCGGCGGCCCCGGCATGGTGATGCTGGCCAAACCGCTGGAGGCAGCCATCGCTGCCGCCAAGCAGCGCCAGGTCGATGCCGGCTTGCCGGCGCCGCGCGTGGTGTTCATGTCGCCGCAAGGCAGGCAGCTGACGCACGAACGCGTGATGCAGCTGAAAGCCGAGCCCGGCCTGGTGATCCTGTGCGGCCGCTACGAAGCGGTGGACCAGCGCCTGATCGACCGTTGCGTCGATGAGGAAATCAGCCTGGGCGACTTCGTGCTGTCGGGCGGCGAATTGCCGGCCATGGCACTGATGGACGCCGTGGTGCGCCTGCTGCCGGGCGTGCTCAACACCGAGGCGTCGGCGGTCGAAGACAGCTTTGTCAACGGCCTGCTCGATTCGCCGCACTACACGCGGCCGGTGACGTATGAAGGCGAGGATGTGCCTGCCGTGCTGATGGGCGGCAACCACGCCGAGATAGAAAAATGGCGCCGCCAGCGCATGCTGGAAGCGACTGCGCGCAAGCGCCCGGATTTATTGCCCAAGGCGCGCGAAGCAGGTTTGCTCACGCGCCAGGACGAGAAATTTTTGGCCGGTTTAGAAAAACCGGCGCTGTAGCAAAGCAGTAAAGACGAGAGGCATGTCGCCTCTTTGTTCAACCCCATCCTCTACCGGGTTTCGTACGCGCCGGCATGATGGTAATTGGAGTCATCAAATGAACCTGATTCAACAACTCGAGCAAGAAGAAATTGCTCGCCTGGGCAAAAACATCCCTGAATTTGCACCTGGCGACACCGTGATCGTCAACGTTAACGTAGTCGAAGGCACCCGCAAGCGCGCCCAGGCTTACGAAGGCGTGGTCATCTCCCGTCGTAACCGTGGCCTGAACTCGAACTTCATCGTTCGCAAGATCTCGTCCGGCGAAGGCGTTGAGCGTACCTTCCAGCTGTACTCCCCGCTGATCGCTTCGATCGAAGTGAAACGCCGCGGTGACGTACGTCGCGCCAAGCTGTACTACCTGCGCGACCGTTCGGGCAAATCGGCACGTATCAAAGAAAAACTGCCAAACCGTCGCCCAGCAGCGGCAAAAGCAAGCGCTTAATCGCGTTTGGGTTTGGGGCAGGGGCGCCTGGGTGGCGTCCCTTCAAAAGGGCGCCGCTGGCGCCCTTTCGCTATTTGGAGATGGTATGGCCAAGCTTTTATTCGACCCGCAGCAACTCCCGATCGACGCCATTGCCGGCGAGCCGGCCGTCCCGGCCGAGCGCCTGGCGGCGGACTGGCTGCGCGCGCGCTTTGCCGCGCCGCCCGCCTGGCAGCCGGAAGACTCCGAAACCAGTTTCACGCCGCAGCTCTCGCCCAAGCCGGCCGCCGTGCTGGTGCCGCTGGTGCAGCGCCCCGAAGGACTGAGCCTGCTGCTCACGCAACGCACGGACCACCTGAGCAGCCATGCCGGCCAGATCAGCTTCCCCGGCGGCCGCGCCGAGCCCTACGATGCCGGCCCGGCCGACACCGCGCTGCGCGAAGCGGAGGAAGAGATCGGCCTGGACCGCCGCCACGCCGAGATCATCGGCACCCTGCCGGTCTACTACACCGGCACCAACTACAGCGTGACCCCGGTGGTGGCCCTGCTGCACCCGCCGTTCGAGCTGCGCGCCGACCCGGGCGAAGTGGCCGAGATTTTCGAAGTGCCGCTGGCCTTCCTGATGGACGGCTTGAACCACCAGCGCCTGTCGGCCGAACTGGCCAGCGGGCGGCGCAGCTTCTACGCCATGCCCTACCAGGGCTATTACATCTGGGGCGCTACCGCCGGCATGCTGCGCAATCTGTTCCATTTTTTAAGAGCGGAATAAGTTTGATTCCAGAGCGCTGCTGCGCTATCGTAGCGGGCATTGCGGCAATGCCAATCTTAAGGACGTTTAATGACTTTTCTTTCCATTCTTTGCGCACTGCTGATCGAGCAGATGAAGCCCCTGCGGGCGGATAATCCCATCTACGCCGAGATCAAGAGTCTGGCGGTGCGCATGGAAGCATGGTTCAACGCGGGCGATTCCCGGCATGGCCGCATGGGCTGGTTCCTGATGATGTTCGCGCTGATGGCGCCCACCATGCTGATCTACTGGGTGCTGATCCGCTATGACTGGTTCCTGGCCGCCTTCGCATGGAATGTGCTGATCGTCTACCTCACGCTGGGCTTCCGCCACTACAGCCACTATTTCACCTCCATCCAGCTGGCCCTGAACGCGGGCGACGAAGCGGCCGCGCGCGCGCTGCTGGCCGAATGGACCAAGCTTGATACCGTGGGCATGGAGGCCGGCGAAATCTCCCGCATCGCCGTCGAAAAAGCCCTGATCACCACGCACCGCAACGTGTTCGGCGTGTTCTTCTGGTTCCTGATGCCGCTCGGCCCGGCCGGCGCGGTGCTGTACCGCGTGTCCGAATACCTGGCGCGCGCCTGGAACGAACCCGAGCACATGCGCAACGAGGCTTTCGGCGAATTCGCCACCAGGGCCTTCTACTGGATAGACTGGATTCCCGTGCGCCTGACCGCCGTGGCCTTCGCCGTGGTGGGCAATTTCGAGGACGCCATCTATGCCTGGCGCAATTTCGCCCACCGCTGGGCGGACGAGGCGCGCGGCATCATCCTGGCCGCCGGCGGCGGCGCCATGGGCGTACGCCTGGGCACGCCGCACGAAAACGCGGCCCGCGTGCTGCCGGCCGATGCGGGCGTGGTCGACAGCGGCGACATGGAATCGGAAGCGATGCCGGGCGAGGAGCCGGGCGTGCGCGCACTGCAGAGCACGGTGGGCCTGGTATGGCGCGCGCTGCTGCTGTGGATGATGCTGCTGCTGTTGCTTTCCGGCGCTGTCTGGCTCGGCTGAAAGAAATCCGACAGGCGGAACGCGTTACAATATCGGGATTGGCGGCTGCGAACCAGACAGCGCAGCCGCCAATGCGTGTTTCAAATCAAGTACTTACCTCCTTAGGTCTTCTATAAGATATAATACCTAGGATTTTTCACGCATCCAGGTCCCGCGAGTCATCTATGGCCGAGTCAGCTCAATCCCCCAAAGAACTGGCCAACGAGTTCTTTATCCTTGGCATCACTGCCGATGGCAGGCAATTCCGTCCCAGCGACTGGGCCGACCGCCTGTGCGGCGTCATGTCGTGCTTCCGTCCGGAAGGCACCAGCGGCCGAGATTCCCACCTCGGTTATTCCACCTTTGTGCGCCCGACCCATATCAATGGCGTCAAGGCAGTGGTGGTGAACGAAGCGCTGCGCGATTTCGAACCCATGGCCTACCATTTCGTCCTCAACTTCGCCAAAGACAACGGCTTGCAAGTGGTGGACGCCTGCTTCCTGCCGCTGCCCGGAGAAAAATAGGGGTAGGATAGGGCTCTCATCAATCTTGCGAGCCCTGCCAGTGCCTATGAATTTTTCCAAGCCCGGTTTTGTCGTCACGCTGCTGCTGTGCAGCGCCTCATTTCTTCCCGCCGCCGCCGCCCCCACGGTCCCGGCCATGCCCATGCCGGCCGGCGTCGTCAAAGGCCCTTCGGTGGAGGGCATCACCGAGTACCGGCTGCCGAACGGCCTGAAAGTGCTGCTGTTCCCGGACGCCTCCAAGCCCACCGTCACCGTCAACGTCACCTACCTGGTCGGCTCGCGCCACGAGAACTACGGCGAAACCGGCATGGCCCACCTGCTGGAGCACATGCTGTTCAAGGGGGCGCCGAAGAACCGCAGCATTCCCCAGCAGTTCGCCGACCGCGGCATGGAGTACAACGGCACCACCTCGTACGACCGCACCAACTACTACGAAGTATTCCAGGCCGGCGGCGACAACCTGAAATGGGCGCTCGACATGGAGGCCGACCGCATGGTCCATTCCTTCGTGGCGAAGAAGGACCTGGACTCGGAAATGACGGTGGTGCGCAACGAATACGAGAGCGGCGAGAACAGCCCCTTCGAAGTGCTGCTCAAGCGCATGCAGAGCGTGGCCTACGACTGGCACAGCTACGGCCGCTCCACCATCGGCAACCGCAGCGACATCGAAAACGTCAAGATCGAGAACCTGCAGGCCTTCTACCGCACCTACTACCAGCCGGACAACGCGGTGCTGCTGGTGGCCGGCAAATTCGAACCGGCGCAGACGCTGGCCTGGATCTCCAAGTCCTTCGGCGCCATCCCGAAACCGAAGCGCAAGCTGCCGCCTTTCTGGACCGTGGAGCCGACTCAGGACGGCGAGCGTTCCTTCATCGTGCGCCGCAAGGGCGATATCCAGATTGTCGCGCTGGGCTACAAGATCCCGGCCGCCCTGCATGACGACAGCGATCCGCTTGCCTTCATGTCCGAAATCCTGAACGACACCCCGAACGGCCGCCTGCACAAGGCGCTGGTGGAAACCGGCAAGGCTGCGCAGGTGTTCAGCTTCGCCCAGACCGGCTATGCGCCGGGCTTGCAGCTGATCGGCGCCGTGGTGAAGGCCGGCCAGCCGATCGAACCGGTGCGCGACGAACTGATCGCCGCCGTCGAGGGCTTCGCGAAAACGCCGCCCACCGAGGAGGAAATGGAGCGGGTGCGGCGCAATATCGGCAACAGCATCGAGAAAGCGCTCAACGACCCGCAGAAGGTGGGCGTGGCGCTGTCCGAGCAGATCGCGCTGGGCGACTGGCGCCTGCTGTTCCTGGGCCGCGACAGCCTGGCCAAGGTGACGCCGCAGCAGGTGGCCAAGGCCGCCGCGCATTACCTCAAGCGCGACAACCGCACCGTCGGCAGCTTCGTGCCGGAGGACAGCGTGCAGCGCGCCGAGATCACCGCCGCGCCTTCGATCGAAAAGGTGATGCAGGACTTCAAGGGCAAGGAGGATACGCTCAAATCCGAGGTGTTCGACCCGAGCCAGGCCAACATCCTCAAGCGCACCGAACTCAAAACCATCGGCGGCCTGAAGGTGGCGCTGCTGCCGAAGCAGAACCGGGGCGAAACCGTGTCGGTGGACCTGCGCCTGCACTGGGGCGACGAGAAGAACCAGTTCGGCAAATCCGTGGTGGCTGCCGCCGTCAATCACATGCTCACGCGCGGCACCGGCAAATACAGCCGCGCGCAGCTGGCGGACGCGATGGAAAAGCTGAAGATGTCCGGCAGCGTGTACCGTTTCGATACCACGCGTAGCAACCTCGCTGCGGCGCTGCGCTTGGCCGCGCACGTGCTCAAGGAGCCGGCTTTCGACGCTGCCGAATTCGAGCAGCTGCGCCAGCAATGGCTGGTGGGCGTGGAAGCGTCGCGCAACGAGCCGCAGGTGCTGGCCACCAACGCGCTGGCCAAGCACTACAACAATTACCCGAAAGGCGACGTGCGCTATGCCATGAGTACGGATGAACAGATCGAAGCCATCAAGGCCTTGACGCTGGACCAGCTGAAGGCCTACCACCGTGACTTCTACGGTGCTTCGCACGGCGAACTGGCCATCGTCGGCGACTTCGATTCGCCGGCCGTGCAGGCGGTGGTGGCGGAGGAATTCGGCAACTGGGCCAGCAAAGAGAAGTACGCGCGCATCCTGAACGTGAACGTGGAGCGCCCGCCGCTGCACGCGGTGCTCAACACGCCGGACAAGGAGAATGGCTTCTATGCGGCACAGGTGAACATCGACATGAACACGGAAGACCCGGACTACGTGGCGCTGGAGCTGGCCAACTACATCCTCGGCGAGGGCGGACTGAAGTCGCGCCTGATGGACCGCATCCGGCAGAAGGACGGCCTGTCCTACGGCGGCAGTTCCAGCCTGTCGGTGAGTGACGTGGACCGCGCCAGCAACCTGTCGATTTCGGCCATCGCGGCGCCGCAGAATTTGAAGAAACTGGAGGCGGCCATCCACGAGGAGGTGGCGCGCGCGCTGAAGGACGGCTTCACTGCGGCCGAAGTGGCGGGTGCCAGGTCCGGCATGCTGCAGCAGCGCATCCAGAACCGTTCGCAGGACAATGTGCTGGCCGGGGGCTGGGCCAATTTCCTGTACCTGAACCGTACCTATGCGTGGAGCCAGGCTTACGAGGACAAGCTCAAGGCGCTCACGCCGGCACAGGTGAACGCGGCCTTCCGCAAGGCGGTGGATATTAGTAAGCTCAGTGTCGTCGTCGCGGGCGACCAGGCCAAGGTTAAGTAAGCGGCGGAGCATGGCGGGTTACGCTTCGCTAACCCGCCCTACGAATGACGAATCCCAAGTGGCCGTGGGCCGTGGGCCGTAGGGCGGGTTAGGCGCCGGGGCGCCGTAACCCGCCAGCGTCACGGCGTACTCAGTTCGGCCACGAAATCATACATGTCGCCCCTGAAGTAAGAGCGGCAGAACTCCACCGCCCGCCCATCGCGCAGAAACCCGAGCCGCTCGACCGCCAGCCCGGCGTCGCCCTCTTTGGCCTGCAGCAGCGCGGCCTGCTCGCCCGTGAGCAGCAGCGCGCTCAATCGCTGCAGCGCGCGCACCGGCCGGTTGCCGGCCTGCTCCAGCGCCTCGTACATCGACACGTCCACCGCCTCCAGCGAGGGCAGGGCGCCCGCCACGATGGTGGCGTATTCCAGGCACATCGGTATGTCGTCCGCATAGCGGATGCGGTTGAAGCGGTACACCGGCGCACCGGGGCTGAGCCGCAGCCGCAGCGCTTCCTCCGGCGTCACCGTCCCCTCCGAACGCTTCAGCCACACGCTGCGCGGCGTGCGGCCGCGCGCCCGCATGTCCTCCGAAAAAGAGGTCAGCTTGGCGAAGTTCTTCTCTATCCGCGTGTTGATGAAATTGCCCGAGCCGGCGCGGCGCACCAGCAAGCCTTCATCCACCAGGCCGTCGATGGCCTTGCGCACGGTGATGCGGGAAATCGACAGGTCGTTGGCCAGCTGGCGCTCGGCCGGCAGTGCCTCGTCCGGGCCGAAAATGCGCTTGTCGATCGCTTCGCGCAGCGCCCGCTGCAACTGCTGGTAAAGGGGCTGGCTGCTGGTCTGCCCCAGGTGCTGCATGATCTGTGCAAGCGATGTCATGTCTCGTCCCCTGTCAATTTTTATGTGCCGCGTGGCGCGGCTTTATGCGATCCGATAATACCAAAAAAAGACCGGCACGCTAGCGGTTTGCATGCCCCAGGACCAGCCACAGAGGGAGGTAGCGCTAACGGGCGTGAAATATTGGCAAAGTGGTCTGTGTGGTGCAAACAACATGTGAAAAAAATACGAAAATTGGTAGTGTTCTGGTATTGGATGGGAGTATATTGGCGTTGAATTGGTTTTGTTAGTGGTTGTATAGATGGATCGGTGGGGCGTTGCGGGGAGCGCGGCGGTCTGCAAGAGGATCTACTTAAAACGGACGGGCCTTCGACGAAGGCCACAATCAAGGGGGAGTACATGAAGCGCAATTTGACACCGATCGCCACTGCGGTCGCCATCCTGGTTACCAGCACCGCCGCCATGGCGCAGGATGCATCCAAGACGCCCGACGCGGTCGTGACCGTGACCGGCGTGCGTGCCGCATTGGCGCAGTCGATCAACCAGAAGCGTAACGCCGATTCGCTGGTGGAGGTGATCACCGCCGAAGACGTGGGCAAGATGCCGGACAAGAGCGTCGCCGACTCGCTGCAGCGCGTGCCAGGCGTGTCCGTCGCCACGGCCGGCGGCGCCGAAGGCGGCTTCGGTGAGAACGACCGCGTGAGCCTGAAGGGCACGCCCTCCAACCTGACCCTGACCACGCTGAACGGCCACACCGTCTCGAGCGGCGACTGGTACATCTCCAACATCACCGGCGGCGGCCGCTCGGTCAGCTACTCCATGTTCCCGTCCGAACTGATCGGCCGCGTGACCGTGCATAAGAGCTCGCAGGCCAACCTGACCGAGGGCGGCGCGGCCGGCAACGTGGACATCGAAACCCGCAAGCCGCTCAGCTTCAAGAAGCCACTGACCCTGATGGGTTCCATCGAAGGCGCCTACGGCGACGCGGCCAAGAAGACCGACCTGCAGGTGAGCGCGCTGGCCAACTGGAAGAACCAGGAGAACAACCTGGGCGTGCTGGTGCAGGTATTCGACGAGAAGCGCACGCTGCGCCGCATGGGCCAGGAATTCCTGTGGTGGGACAAGCTGACCAAGGGCTTCGCGCCTGACTGGATCGCCAAGAATCCGGAAGTGGAAAACAAATACCTGTCGATGCTGACCGGCTCCTCGCTGTTCCAGCAGAAGCGCGAGCGCAAGGGCGGCATGGTGGACGTGGAAGTGAAAGTCAACAATGACTTCAGCTTCGACGTGAGCGGCCTGTACACCCGCCTGGACGCGGACAACATCAACGCCAACTTCATGCTGGCGCCGTACCAGCCACTGTCCAACAACTGGTCCGGCGTGGGCGGTGTGGTGCCGTCGGCCTATACCATCACCGGCAACCAGATCACTTCGATCACCTTCCCGAAAACCTGCCCGGTGGCCAGTTGCGCCAACATGGGCCCCTCGGTACAGGACATCATCGCCCGTCCGGGTTCGTACAGCGATTCCAAGTTCGTCAACGTGGACTTCAAATACCGCGTCAACGACGACCTGAAATTCACCGGCCAGGTGGGCACCACGCGCGGCACCGGCTATGCGCGCGACTATGGCTACGAAGCCTGGCTGGCCTATGCCGGCAACAGCCTGACCATGAACGGCATGTCGCCGGCCACCGTCACCGTGGACAACGCGGGCACCTTCAATCCGCGCACCGGCGCCGACTTCTTCGGCGGCTGGGCGTCGGATACCACCGCCAAGGACAAGGAAACCTACGGCCAGGTGGATGGCACCTACAAGACCCCATGGGACCTGGTGCCCACCATCCGCATGGGCCTGCGCACCGCCAAGCATGACCGCCAGCTGACCTGGCTGGCCGGTACCGTGGCGCCCGCCGGTTCGCTGCTGGCCAACCGTCCCACCGGCCTGACGACCTACCCGACCAGCCCGCTGGACAACGTGCTGCAGAACCCATGGACCTTCACCGCCGGCTCGATGAAGGAATGGGGCGACAAGTACGTGGCCTTCGACAGCCACGCCTACCAGAACGAGTTCCAGATCGCCGAGAAGGCGCATGCCGCCTACGCGATGGCGGACCTGAACGTGGGCGCGGTCAGCGGTAACTTCGGCGTGCGTTTCGTGAAGACCGAGATCAACGTGGCCAACGGCTCGCCGAACACGGTATGGAACCCGGTCTACACCTCGAAGACCTATAACGACTTCCTGCCCAGCCTGAACCTGCGCACCGACCTTGCCAGCAACGTGGTGCTGCGCGGCGCGGCCAGCCGCACCCTGGCGCGTCCGGACTTCGGCGCACTCGGTTCGCTGAGCCTGAACGACCTGACCTTCTCGGGCACCGGCGGCAATCCGAACCTGAAGCCGATCTACTCGAACAACGTCGACGCCGGCATCGAGTGGTACTTCATGCCGAAGTCGCTGATCGCGATGAGCGTGTACGACATGCACCTGGGCTCCTACGTCACCTTCGGTTCCTCGGTGGCGCAGTTCTTCAACCAGTCCACGCACTCGATCACCAACTACAACATGAGCTCGGCCCTCAACACCAAGGCCCGCGTGAAGGGCGTAGAGTTGCAGTACTCGCAGGACCTGGGCAACGGCTTCGGCGCCAGCGTGAACTACACCTACGCGGACGGCAAGGAAACCGGCAAGGCGCCAAAATCGGCCTGCGCGGACCTGGGCGATTGCAGCATGATCGGCACCTCGAAGAACTCGTACAACGCCAGCGTGTTCTACGAGAACGACAAGTTCAGCGCGCGCGTGAACTACAGCTTCCGCTCGGCCTTCCTGAATGGCCTGGACCGCAACAGCGCGATCTACCAGGACGACGTGGGCACCGTGTCGCTGGCGCTGAACTACAACCTGACCGAGAACCTGACGCTGTCGTTCGAAGGCAAGGACCTCAACGATCCGCTGCTGAAGTCCTACGCCACCACCCGCGAGCAGCCGCGCGCCTTCTACAAGAACGGCAAGCAGTTCTTCCTGGGCGTGCGCGGCAAGATGTAATGCCCGCTGAAGTCTGACGCAACACAGGGCAGGGCTTCTTCGGAGGTCCTGCCTTTTTCTTTTTGGAGCGGGAATGCACTATCTGATGAAAACGGCGCTGCTGGCGGGCGCCATCTTCGGCTCGGCCCACCCGGCCAAGGCGGCCGACGCGGCCGGCGCGGCAGGGGCTGCGCCGCGCGTGGTCTACAGTCCTTACAAGCACCTGGCCCTGCACAACGACCCGGCCAGCAACGTCATTACCGTAGCACCGCAGGGCAAGCGCCTGCCCTACCTGGAGCACAGCAGGCAGCCCCTGACCTGGGCCTTCGCCAGCGGAGAATGCGGCGAGGAAAACTGGGGCGGGCAGCCGGCGCAGGCAGTGGCGGACGCCAACGTGGCGGCGTTTGCTTCGGCCGGCGTGGATTACATCATCTCCACCGGCGGGCAGGGCAATGTGTTCACCTGCGGCAGCGAAGAAGGCATGGAGCGCTTTATCCAGCGCTACGCGTCGCCGCAGCTGATCGGCATCGACTTCGACATCGAAGCCGGGCAGACGCCGGAACAGGTGGACTCGCTGGTGCAGCGCATTGTTGCGGCGCAGGCGAAGCATCCGCGGCTGCGCATGAGCTTTACGGTGGCCACGCATGCAGCCTCGGACGGCAGCCGCCGCAGCCTGAACGGCATGGCGGAGACGGTGCTGGAATCCGTACGCCGCAACGGCCTGCAGGACTATGTGCTGAATATCATGGTGATGGACTACGGCCCTGCCGCGAAAGCCGTGTGCGTGCTGCGCAAGGGCCGCTGCGACATGGGCGCCTCGGCGCTGCAGGCCGCGCGCAACGTGCACGAGAAGTACCGGGTGCCATACCGGCAGATCGAGCTGACCGCCATGATAGGCGTGAACGACGTGGTGGAAAACATCTTCACCCTGGCCGACATGGAGGCCATGGCGCGCGGCGCCCGCAAGCTGGGGCTGGGCGGCCTGCATTTCTGGTCGGTGGACCGCGACACGCCGTGCCGCACCGACGTGAAGGGCGCCGACGCCGCCTGCAGCGGTATGCGCGGCGTGCCCCCCGGCGCCTATGCGCGCGCGCTGGCCCGGGCTGCCCGGGCTGCGGAGGCGGGCAGGTGAGGGCGGCGGCAAGCCGCTACCTGTCGCTGGACGTGCTGCGCGGCCTGACGGTCGCGCTGATGATCGTGGTGAACACCCCGGGCGACTGGAACGCCGTGTTCGCGCCGCTGCTGCACGCCCAGTGGCACGGCTTCACCCCCACCGACTGGGTCTTTCCCACCTTCCTGTTCGTGGTCGGCAACGCGCTCAGTTTCGCGCTGCCCAAGTATGCGCGGATGGGCAACGGCGCCGTGCTGGCCAAGGTCGGCAAGCGCAGCGCCATCATCTTCCTGCTTGGCTTCCTGCTGTTCTGGTTCCCCTTCGTGGCGCAGGACGGTGCCGGCAACTGGGGCCTGATTCCGCTGTCCGGCACGCGCATCCCCGGCGTGCTGCAGCGCATTGCCCTATGCTTCGGCCTGGCCTCGCTGATCCTGCACTTCTGGAAGGAACGGGGCGCGCTGGCCTATAGCGTGCTGGCGCTGCTGGGCTACTGGCTGGTGCTGGCGCTGGGCGGCGACTATACGCTGGCCGGCAATGCCCCCGCCAGGTTCGACCTGTGGCTGCTGGGAGAACGCCACCTGTACCACGGCGAGGGCCTGCCGTTCGACCCTGAAGGGCTGCTCGGCACCATCCCCGCCACCGTCAACGTCATCGCCGGCTACTTCGCCGGCAGGCTGATACTGGCGCAGGGCGCCAACTACGAAACGCTGGCGAAACTGATGATGGCGGGCGTGCTCTGCCTCGGCGCCGCGCTGTGCTGGGACCTGGCCTTCCCGATCAACAAGAAGCTGTGGACCAGCTCCTACGTGCTCTACACGACAGGGCTGGACCTGCTGGTGCTGCCGCTGCTGATCTACGTGATCGAGATGCGCGGACAGCGCGGCTGGACATACTTCTTCGAAGTGTTCGGCAAGAACACCCTGTTCATCTATTTGCTGTCCGAGCTGGCGGTGGTGATCCTGGTGAAGACGCCGGCCGCAGCAGGCAACGGCTACGACTGGCTCTACGCGCACACCTTCCAGTCCCTGGCGCCGCCGAAGGTGGCCTCGCTGCTGTTCGCGGTGTGCTTCATGCTGGCCTGCTGGGCGGTCGGCTACGCAATGGACCGCCGCAGGGTCTATATCAAGGTGTAATCAGAACTTGAGGCGCAGGCCGGCACGGTTGGCCAGCGCCGTCAGTCCCATCATGGCCACGGCCAGCACGGCGGCGTTCAGCAAGCCCGGGACGCCGCCCGATTCCAGGCAGGGCCACCACCAGCGCGGCAGATGCAGCACCGCCGCCAGCTGCTCCCACAGGTCCGGCGCGATATAGGCGAACAGCGCGTTCGCCCCGGCCGGCATCAGCAGCGCGCTCCACGCGCGCCATTGCAACACGTCGATCAGCACGTAGAACAGCAGGAACAATGCCAGCACCAGTCCGGAGCACACCAGCGTGTAGGACTCGGTGGCCTGGATCTTGTTAATGCCGTGCAGTGGGCGCAGCAGCATGCCGGCGCCGAACAGTGCAAGCGCGAAGGCACCCATCAGCACAATGCGGCGGCGGTGGAGGGCGGCCGGCGGGGCGGCGGCGGCGTCGGGCGGCAGGCCGGCGTCCGCGCGCGGCGTGCGGCGCAGGAACAGCGTGCCGGCCAGTGCCCCCGCCAGCACGTTGGCCGACGTGGAGCCCAGCACCTGCGGCACGTTGACCAGCGCATTCAAGGCCGGGGGCAGCGGCAGCACGCCGGCCGTGCCGGCCAGGTAGAGCACGATCAGCAGCACCAGCGCCGCCAGCAGGGCAGGCTGCAGCGGCACACGCTTGTTGTCCACCGCCACGTAGATCACGCTGCACAGCAGATAAGCCCAGCCTATCATGCCGAGGATGCCCCACCAGGTGTGCTGCAGGTAGACGCTGCTGAATTCCGCATTGAGCTGCCCCCGGAACGACAGCAGCAGGAAGGCCATCAGCGCCAGCCCGGCCCAGAAGGCCGCGCCGCGCTGCGCCGTCTGCCGCCACAGCAGAATCATCGCCACGTAAAACAGCACAAAGTAGACCGCGCGCGGCAGCAGGGCGGCGGTGGCGTCGTAGCGGTAGGCATTGGCCAGCACCACGCCGGCCACCATCAGGCTGCCGGCGCGCCACAGAAAGCGGCCAAGCAAGGCCGCGCTGAAGCGCCCGCCTTCCTTGTTCAGCGCCAGCGGAATGGCGATGCCCACGATGAACAGGAAAGCGGGGAACACCAGGTCGGGCACGGTAATGCCGTCCGCCTTCGGCCCCGTGTGCTCCAGCCAATACGGAATGCCCGGCATGCCGGCAATATAGTTCACCCAGATCATGGCCAGGATGACGAAACCGCGGAACGCGTCGAGACTGAGGAGACGTGGCATGGATAAAAAATGGGGTCAGGGTTAATTAAATAATTAACCCTGACCCCATTTAGCAGTGGAGCGGCTTACTTGGCGGCGGATGCGGCGGCTGCCGAGGTGCTTGGGCGGTTAACCCACAGGATCCAGTAGCGGGCCAGGTCGGCGCGGCCGTCGGCGCCTTGCACGGTTTCCAGTACCTTGATGGCTTCTTCCTTCTTGCCGGCCATGGCGTAGGAGTAGCCCAGGCGCAGCTTGGCGTCGTCGGCGTTTTTCAGGCCGCCCTTGGCGATACCTTGCTGGATCAGGTCGATACCCTTGTCGAACTGTTCCAGCGTCACGTAGGCGTAGCCCAGGTTGACCAGGCCGGTGCCGTCCTTCGATTTCTTGGCCGACGCTTCGCCGCTGGCGATGTTTTTCACGTCGTCCGCAGCCTGCTTGTCGGCTTGCGCCTTAATCTTCTTGTGCTTGTCCGCGTTGCCGCCGGTGCCCAGCACGCCGGCTGCATAGCCCGCGTCCATGGCTTTCTTGGCTTCGATCGGCTGGCCGGCCAGCAGCGCCAGTTCAGCCATCTCCATGTAGTCTTCCTGGGACATTTTCGAGACGGCGGCTTTCTCCAGGCGGTACACGTCCAGCGCGAAGCGGGTCGAGTAGGTGGCCTTGCCCTGGGTGCGGCTCAGCAGGTCGATCCAGTAGTCGTCGGTCGGGTAGAACTGCACCAGCTTCTCGACGGCAATCAGGTAGGTGGCGGTGTCCTTGGACTTGGCGCCGGTGTTGGCCAGCAGTTGCAGCTCTTCCAGCGCGGGCGTCTTGCCGGCCTTGGTGTTCGCTTCCAGGTCTTTCAGCAGCTCGGCTTTCGCGGTGGCGAAGTCGTTGTTGAAGTAGTAGGCGCGCAGCACGTAAGGGCGCAGCTTGGTGGCGTCGCCGGTCACTTCGGCGTATTTATTGAAGGTGGCGATGGCCTTCGGATAGTCTTTGGTGTTGTAGTACAGATTGCCCAGCGCCTGGATGAAGTCGCCCTGGTCGGCGGCCGGCAGCTTGCCGGAGGCCAGTACGGCTTCCAGGCCCTGGATGGTCATGGCGTTGTTCTGGGTGACGGAGCCCAGCGATACTTTCATGCGGTTCAGCACGAATACTTCGTACGGCGTCAGGTTCGGCAGCGCTTCGGCCTGGGTGATGCGGCTCTGGACTTCGGCGTAGTTCTTGGCCGTCATCAGTTCCTTGATCTGGGCCGGGTCCATCAATTTGAAGAGTTCAGGACGCACGCTGTCAGGCTTCGGTGCTTCCGGGGCGGGCGCCGCTTTTTCAGCGGCGTGCACGCCAGCCAGCAGGGCCGGTGCGAAATTCAGGCCGAGTGCGGCAACGATCAGGCTGGTACGTGCGAAACGAAACTTGGACATGGATAATCCTTCAATCTAGATAAAGACAAACGCATATTCTCCCATAAAAAGGGACGCGCGCCGGGTTTCAAAAGTGCGTGAATTGTAACCGCAGTTACATGGCACGTGCGTAAGCTTGACCGTCGGAATCAAATAGCAGGCAGCGCCCGGCCGGCAGGTGCAGGCGCACCGCGCTGCCGGGTGCCGGCTGCAGGCCCTCGGCCGCCTGCTTGACGGCCACCATGTCGTCCACGCCCGGCAGGGCCGCGTAGACGATGGACAGGTCGCCCAGGTACTCCACGTGGCCCACCGTGGCCTGCAGCAGGTTGTCCTCCTGCGGCTTGAGCTGGTCTTCCAGCACGGCAGCCGGGCGCAGCGCCATGTGCTCGGCGCGGATGCCGATGGTGACGCGCTCGCCGCGCTGCGCTTCGCCGCCCTGGGCCGCCACTTCGATGACCGCGCCGCCGGCCGCCATCACCGCCACGAAGTGCGGCCCGGCCGCCATCACTTCGCCGGGGATGAAGTTCATCTTCGGCGAGCCGAGGAAGCCCGCCACGAACAGATTGGCCGGATTGTTGTACAGCGCCAGCGGCGCGCCGACCTGTTCGATGCGGCCGCCGTTGAACACGGCGATGCGCTCGCCCAGCGTCATCGCCTCCACCTGGTCGTGCGTCACGTAGATCATGGTGGTGTTCAGTTCCTGGTGCAGGCGGCTGATCTCCACCCGCATCTGCACGCGCAGGCTGGCGTCGAGGTTGGACAGCGGTTCGTCGAACAGGAACACTTCCGGCTTGCGCACGATGGCGCGGCCGATGGCCACGCGCTGGCGCTGGCCGCCGGACAGCTCTTTCGGTTTGCGCTTGAGCAGGGGCGTGAGCTGCAGGATGGCGGCGGCGCGCTCCACCATCTGCCTCACCTCGTCCGGCTTGTGACCGGCCAGCTTGAGGGCGAAGGCCATGTTGTCGTACACCGTCATGTGCGGGTACAGCGCATAGGACTGGAACACCATGGCGATGCGGCGCTCGGCCGGCGCCACGTCGTTGGCCAGGCGCTCGCCGATATGCAGCTGGCCGGCGGTGAGGTCCTCCAGCCCCGCGATCATGCGCAGCAGCGTGGATTTGCCGCAGCCGGACGGGCCGACGAAGACCATGAACTCGCCGTCGCGGATGTCGAGGTCCACGCCGTGGATGACGGGGTGCTTGGCGCCGTAATGCTTGACGACGCCTTTCAGGCTGACACTGGACATGGACTTAGCTCGCGGTGGCCGGTGCTTGCGCCGGGGCAGCCGGTCCCGCCTTGGCGGCGCGCGAGGTCATGGGGATGAGCTGCGACAGCACCAGCACGGGAATGGCAGAGAGCAGCACCCAGATGAAGAACTTCTGGTAGCCGAGCGCCAGCTGGATATTGCCGCTCACGTATTTGAACAGCACGAAGCCCAGCTGCATCACGCCGGTGGAGAAGGCGTAGTGCGCGGTCTGGTATTTGCCGGGGGCGACCACCTGCATCATGTAGAGGATGATGCCGACGAAGCCGAAGCCGTAGCCGAACATCTCGGCGCTCAGGGCCGCGCCGATCACGGTGAGGTCGGTGGGCTGGTAGGTGGACAGGAAATAGAACGCCAGGTTGGGCAGGTTGACCGCCAGGATCAGCCACAGCATGGCGCGCTTGAGGCTCAGCCAGGAAGTGAAGTAGCCGCCCGCGATGGAGCCGATGATGAAGGCGATGGTGCCGGTGGTGCCGTACACGGCGCCCACTTCGGACGTGGTGAGCCCCAGGCCGCCGAGGTGGCGCGCTTCGCGCAGGAACAGCGGGCCGATGGTCTGGATCTGCGCCTCGCCTGCGCGGAACAGGATGATGAACAGGATGGAGACCCAGATGCCAGGCTTGTTGACATAGTCGATGATGACGTCCTTGAGCGTGCGGGCGATGCCGGCCGCCGTGGTGTCCGGCGTCACCACGTTCCAGGCCGGCGGCAGCGCCCAGCTGTGGTACAGGCCCAGCGCCACCATGGTGGCGGCCAGGATGCAGAAGATGATGGTCCAGGCGGGCACCACGCCCTGCGATTTTTCCAGGTAGCCGGCCAGGATCACCAGCCCGCCCAGCGAGATGAAGCGGCCGGCGTTGAAGAAGGTGCCGGTCCAGCCGGCATATTCGGCCTGCTGCTTTTCAGTCAGGCTGGCGATGTACAGGCCGTCGCAGGCGATGTCGTGGGTGGCCGAGCAGACCGCCACCAGGGCCAGCACGGCCACGCAGGCGGACAGCCAGAACGGCAGCTGCAGCGCCAGCGCCACCAGGCCGAGGCACACGCCGCCGGCCAGCTGGAAACCGACCACGATGAGTTTTTTGCTGCCTGCCAGTTCCAGGAAGGGACTCCACAGCGGCTTGAACACCCAGGCGAAGCCGATGTAGGCGGTCCAGTGCGCGATGTCGTCGTTCGGCACGCCCATTGACTTGAGCATCAGGCTGGCGATCAGCGCCACGGCGAAGAAGGGCAGGCCCTGCGCAAAGTACAGCGTGGGGACCCAGGCCATGGGGCTGCGGGTGGTGGTCTTTTCCATTATTGCGTCATCCTGTTGTTATATGTGTGCGCGTCGGTCTGGCGGGTTACGCGCTGCGCGCTAACCCGCCCTACGGGATGCGGCGGCCGGCGCCGTCTGTTGCTTCGTCAATCGAAACCCGGCACCGGGCAGCGGCCCTGCGCTTCCAGTTCGCCGGACAGCCAGGCGTTGACCGCCTCCAGCGCGGGCGCGGCGAAGCCGTAGGTCATCAGCGCGGGCGCGGCGATGTCCAGCGCCTGGTAGGGATTCCACAGCGCCAGGTGCAGGTCCGGTGTCCACGTGGCGCGCGGCCCGGCGCCGTAGCGCAGGCGCGAGGTGGAGGCCAGCACCGTGTAGCGGCCGTCCTGCGGCAGCGCGGACCAGTCGAAGGCGTCGGCGTCCGAATAGGTCACCAGCTCCACGTCGTATAGCCGGCCCAGCGAGGCCGCCACCGCGGCGGCCGGCACGCCCGCTTCGGATACGCCGTCGCTCACCACGTCCTGCCGCGCCACCAGGCGCACCCTGGCGCCGGCAGCCGGGCGCTGCGGGTCGCCGCGCGCGGTGAGGGCGCGGCGCCAGCCTTCGGCCATCACTTCGCGGTCGGCCGCGTCTTCCTTGTAGGAGCGCGGCTTGCACGGGTAGGCTTGCGCCAGCGCCGTCAGGCGCGCCAGGCGCTGGTCCACGCCGGCCTGCGGCAGCGAGCCTTCGGCCAGCGCGGCCGCGATGGCGTTCAGGGTCTCGTCCTGCGTTTCCGGGGTGCCCAGCGCCATCACCATGTCGGCGCCGGCCATCAGCGCGCGCACGGCGGCGTTGCCCACGCCGTAGCGGCCGGCGATGGCGTGCATGTCCATGCCGTCGGTGATGATCACGCCACGGTAGTGCCACTGCTTGCGCAGCAGGCCGTCCAGGATGGCGGGCGACATGGTGGCCGGGTTGCCGGCGTCGATGGACGGGTAGACGATGTGCGCCGTCATCATCGCGGGCGCCGTGGGCGCGGCCAGCTTGAAGGGCTTGAACTCGAAGTTCTCCAGTTCGGACAAGGGCTTGTCCACGGTGGGCAGGTCGCGGTGCGAATCGACGTGGGTGTCGCCGTGGCCGGGGAAATGCTTCACGCAGCAGGCCACGCCTTCTGCGTGGCTGCCCGCCATCCAGGCCATCGCCAGCTCGGCGGCGCGCTGCGGCTCGGCGCCGAAGGAGCGCTCGGCGATCACCGGGTTGTTGGGGTTGTTGTTCAGGTCCAGCACCGGCGCGAAGTTCCAGTTGAAGCCCAGCGACTTGACCGCGCGCGCCACGGCGGCGCCGGTGCGGTAGGCCAGGTCGGTGTCGTCGGCCGCGCCCAGGCCCATGGCGGCGGGCGGCGCCGGCACCCAGGTGGAACGCACCACGGCGCCGCCTTCCTGGTCGATGGCGATCAGCGCGTCCGGGCCCATCACGGCGCGCAGGTCGGCGGTCAGCCTGGCCAGCTGTTCGGAATCGCTCATGTTCCCTCGGAACAGGCACACGCCGCGGATGCTGTTGGTGCGGATGAAATCGGCGGTGGCCTCGTCCAGCACGGTGCCGGGGAAGCGGATCATGATCAGCTGGCCGGCGATTTTTCGAAGTTCCTGGTGGTTCATTTGACTGCTCCGTCCATGCCGCGCATGAAGTAACGTTGGGTGAAAAGGAAAGCTGCCAGCGTGGGCAGGATGGTGAGCACCGTGCCGGCGGCGATCACCCGGGTGCTGCTGCCGAAGGTGCCGCGCAGGTACAGCACGCCCACCGACAGCGGAAACTCGTCCGGCTTGCTCATCACGATGGAAGGCCAGATGTATTCGTTCCACGCCTCCACCGCCGTCAGGATGCCCACCGTGGCCAGCCAGGGCGCGATCAGCGGCAGCATGATGCGGGTGAAGATGATCCATTCGGAAGCGCCGTCCACGCGCGCCGCGTCGATCAGGTCCTGCGGCACTTCCTCGAAGGCCTGCTTGAGCAGCAGGATGGCGACCGCGGTCACCACGTTGGGCAATATCACGCCGGCGTAGGTGTCCACCAGGCTCAGTTTTGTCACGGTGATGAAGTTGACCAGGAAGTTCACCTCGGAGGGCAGCACCAGGGTGGCCAGGATCAGCCCGAACACCAGCTGGCGTCCCTTGAACTGCATGCGCGCCAGCGGGTAGGCGGCCATGGAGCACAGCGCCAGCTTCCAGAACACCGTGAACGCGGCGATCAGGATGGAGTTCTTGAAGAAGGCCAGGAAGGGAATCACGCGGAACGCTTCCTCAAAGTTCGCCAGCGAAGGCGACTTGGGCCAGAAGGTGGGCGGGAAGGCGAAGATGTTGCCTTCGGTGGAAACGGCCGTCACCACCGTCCACCAGAACGGGAACACGCACACCAGTGCGATGGCGCACAGCACGGCGTAGTGCAGGGCGGTGCGCGCTTTCAATTTTGCCTCGGCTTCAGGTAGCGCAGGCACAGCATGGCGATGCCGACGCAAAATACGGAGACCACGAAACTGGCGGCCAGCGCGCGCGGCAGCTTCAAATGCTTCAGCCCCTGGTCGTACGAGTAGTACAGCGCGGTGAAGGTGGAGTTCATCGGTCCGCCCTGTGTTAGCACGTCCACCTCCTGGTAGGCCTTCAGCGCGGCCAGCACGGACAGGATGGTGCACACCATGATGGTGGGGCGCAGCATGGGCACGGTGATTTTCCAGAAACGCTGCCAGCGGCTGGCGCCGTCGAGGATGGCGGCTTCCTGCATGTCCGCCGGTACGGCCTGCAGCGCGGCCAGGTACATCACCATATACCAGCCCAGGCCGCGCCACAGCGTGACGAACATGATGCAGAACAGCGCCAGGGTATCGTTCGACAGCCAGCCGATGGGGGCATCGGCGAAGCGCATCGCCATCAGCACATAATTGAGCGCACCCTGCTCGTGGAACATGAAGCCCCACATGATGCCGACCACGGACACGGTGGTCACCACCGGCACGTAGAAGGCGGCGCGGAACAGGCGAATGCCCGGCAGGCGGTTATTCACCAGCACCGCCAGGCCCAGCGCGCCGACCTGCACGAAGGGCACCATCAGCAGGAATACCAGCGAATTTTTCAAGCCGGTGACGAACATCTCGTTATCGAAGATGTAGCGGAAGTTATCCAGCCCCACCCATGAGGTAGGCCGGATCAGGCTGTAATCGGTGAAGGCCAGGTAAGAGCCGAAGCCGACCGGCCAGAACGAAAACGCCGCCAGCAAAACCAGCGCAGGCGCCAGGAACAGCCACGCCGCCAAAGTGGTCCGCCGCGTGCTCACAGCACCGCCCCCGCAGTCGTTGCCTGCGCCGGCTGTAGCGTCAAGTAGGGCGGGTTAGCCGCAGGCGTAAGCCGCCAAGCGCTGCGCGGCTGCCGGCCCAGCTTCTTGTTCCAGACAGCGGCAGCCGCATCCAGCGCCTGCTTGATATCCTGCCGTCCGGTCACGCCGGCTTCGACCGCCTTCACCAGCGAGCGCCGCAACTCGTCATAATCCGTCACCCCCGACACGTACAGCGTATGCGAATGCGGCATCGACACCGCCCCGGCCGACACCGCCTTCTCCGCAGCGCCCGCATTGGCCGGCACCGCCAGGAAAAACGGATCGCGCGACGCTTCGGCCGCCGCCGGGTACACGCTGGCCTGTTTGGCGAAAGCCAGCTGGTTCGCATCGTTGGTCAGATAGCGGGCGAACTCGCCGATCTGCGGCAGCAGCTTTTTGTCCACCCCGGCAGGCACGGCAAAGTGCACCAGCCAGCCGCCGTCGGCAATGCCGGTCGGGCCGAGCGGCGCGGGCGCCACGTCGGTCTTTGCATAGATGTCCCTGGCGTCCGTTTCGATGCGCTTGACGGCGGTCGGCGGCGCCAGCAGCATGCCGAGCCGGCCGCCCTTGTAGGCGTCGATCGCGGCGGGGAAGTTGTCCTCGGCGAACAGGCTGTCCTTTAGCAGGCCGCCGGCCTTGTAGGTCTCGGCCAGCTTGGCAATCAGCGCCACGTGCGCCGGCGAGTTGAAGGCTGCGCGGCCGTCCTTGATCACCGGCAGGCCTTGCTGCATCATCAGGCCGTCGATCTTGGCCAGCGCGGGGCACAGGCCGGCCTTGCCGGTGCGCTGGGCGATCTGGCGCGCGAACGCGAGCTGCTCGTCCAGGCTGCGCGGCGCGCGCGCCAGGCCGGCGGCCTTGAAGATCTCGGTGTTGTAGCTGATGACCGCGACGTTGCTGTACATGGGGAAGCCGTACGTCTTGCCGCTGAAGGTGAGGTCTTCCAGCGCGCTGGCCAGGTAGCGCTGGCGGGCGCCCTGCAGCAGCGCATCGACCGGCGTGAGCAGGCCGTCGCGTGCGAATTCATCGGCCCAGGGCACATTCAGGTTGACCAGCGCGGGCGGCGTGCCGGCCACGATGCGGGTGACCAGCTTGGTCTGGATGATGTCCCATGGGAAGTCGACCCATTCGACCTTCACGCCGGGGTGGCTGGCTTCGTAGTTGCGCGCCAGGCCCTCGAAGTAGGGTGTGAATTTGGGTTTCATGCTGAAAGTCCAGAATTCGATTTTCTGGACCGGCGGCGCGGCGAAGGCGCACGTTGCGGCGCCCAGGGCCATCAATGCTGTCAGTAGTGATGTGATGTTCATCGATGGGTCCTGGGACGGCGGGTTACGCTGCGCTAACCCGCCCTACACAGCGTATCGCTGCAACGTAGGGCGGGTTAGGCGCAGCCGTAACCCGCCGGCATTTAGTTGGTCTTGGTGACTTTGCTCAAGTGGCGCGGACGGTCCGGGTCCAGCCCGCGCGCGGCGGACAGCTTCGCCGCCATCACGTAGAAGGCCTGGATGGCGACGATAGGGTCGAGGTCCGGCGTGGCCGCCACCGGCAGCGTGAGGTCGCGCTGGGCCACATCGTCCGGCGCCGCCAGCAGCACGCGCGCGCCGCGCCCGCGCATCTCGTCGGCCAGCGCCAGCAGGCCTGCCTGGGTGGGGCCGCGCGTGGCGAAGATCAGCAGCGGATAGCCTTCTTCGATCAGCGCCATCGGGCCATGCTTGATCTCGGCCCCGCTGAACGCTTCGGCTTGCAGCGCCGATGTTTCCTTGAATTTCAGCGCGGACTCCAGCGCCACCGGGAAGCTGATGCCGCGTCCCACCACCATGATGTTCTTGGCCGGCGCCAGCACGTCCAGCGCGGGCGACCAGTCGGCTTCGGTGGCTGTCCGCAGCGATTCGGGCAGGGCTTGCAGGCCGTCCAGCAGCTCGGGGTCGTTCTGCCATTGCGCCACCAGGCGTGCGCCGGCCACCAGCGAGGTGATGAAGCTCTTGGTGGCGGCCACGCTCTGCTCTTTGCCTGCGCGCAGCGGCATGGACCACTCGGCCGCTTGCGCCAGCGGGGAATCGATGTCGTTCACCAGCGCCACGGTGGTGGCGCCGCCGTCGCGGAAGTAGCGGATCGGTTCCACCACGTCCGGGCTCTGGCCCGATTGCGACACCGCGATGGTCAGCGTGTCCCGGGTGATCAGCGGCGACTTGTGCAGGGTCACCAGCGACATCGGCAGCGAGGCCACCACGCGCCCCAGGCGCGCCATGATCAGGTAGGCGATGTAGTTGCAGGCGTGGTCCGAGCTGCCGCGCGCCACCGTCAGCGCGGTCGAGAAGGGCGTGCTCCTCAATTTGCGTCCCAGGTCCGCGTAGCGGTCCGCGTCGTTCGCCAGTTGCAGCGCGACGCATTCCGCAGCGGACAGGGCTTCTTTAAGCATCATTGAGGTCACAACGTTCTCCTTCGATATAAACGGCTTTGAGTTTGAGATCGCGATCCAGTACCACCAGATCGGCATACGCGCCCGGCGCAAGGCGGCCGCGTTCCTGCAGGCCGAGGTAGTCGGCCGCGTTGGTTGAGACGCGGGCCGAGGCGTCCGCCAGGTCCAGTCCGAGTCCGACCAGGTTGCGCAGCGCCTGGTCCAGTGTGAGGGTGCTGCCGGCCAAGGTGCCGTCGGGTAGCCGCACGCCGCCCATGCATTTGTGGACCACGTGCCGGCCCAGCATGTATTCGCCGTCCGGCATGCCGGTGGCGGCGGTGGAGTCGGTGACGCAGTACAGGCGCGGGATGGCGCGCAGGGCGGTCTTGATGGCGCCCGGGTGCACGTGCAGCAGGTCCGGTATCAGCTCGGCGTATTCGGCATGCGCCAGCGCGGCGCCCACCATGCCGGGCTCGCGGTGGTGCAGGCCGCTCATGGCGTTGAACAGGTGGGTGAAGCCGGCCGCGCCGTGCTCCAGCGCGGCCACGCCGTCTTCGTATGAGCCCAGCGTGTGGCCGATCTGTACCCGCATGCCTTCGTTGGCCAGTTCGCGCACCAGGCCAAGGTGGCCGGCGATTTCCGGCGCCACGGTGATCACGCGCAGCGGCGCCATCGCTTCCAGGCGCTGCACTTCGGCCAGCGTGGCGGCGCGCGCGAAGTTGGGCTGCGCGCCGAGCTTGCCGGAGTTGATGTAAGGGCCTTCGAGGTGGGCGCCCAGCACCCGCGCTTCGTTCTTGCCGCGCTGGCGCACCGCCTTGCCGATGGCGGTGAGCGCGATGTCGATGTCTTCCGGCGGCGCGGTCATGGTGGTGGCCAGCAGGCTGGTGGTGCCGTGCTGCGCGTGGATGCGCGCGATGGTGTGGATTGCGTCGCCGCCTTCCATCACGTCCTTGCCGGCGCCGCCGTGCACGTGCAGGTCGATAAAGCCGGGGATGACGTAATCGTCGCCGTTCTGCCGCGGGTCCACCGCGGCGCCGTCGATGCCGGCGATGCGTTCGCCGAAGGAGATTGCGCCGCCCAGCCAGCCGGCCGGGGTCAGGATATTGCCTTGGATCGTTACACCGCTCATCTGCGCGACTCCGCTACAAATTCATAATAATCGCTGCGGCAGTAGGAGTGCGTAAGCTCCACCGCTGCGCCGTTTTCGAGATAACTCACGCGCGTGATATGCAGCATGGCTTCGCCGGGCTGGATGTTCGCCAGTTTGGCTTGTTCCGTGGTGGCGTTGACCGCGCGGATGTGCTGCAGCGCGCGCATCGGCACCGTGCCGTTGGCTTCCAGGAAGCCGTACAGGGATCCGGTTACGCTATGCGGGTTCGGCATATAGCTGGCCGGGATGGTGGTGGTTTCGATGGCCATCACCACGTCGTCGGCGGTGCGCAGGCGCTTCAGGCGTGCCACCGGCATATTGGGCGACAGGCCCAGCGACAGCAGCTCCAGCGGCGCCGCTATGCCGATCTCGCGCTGCAGCCAGCGCGAACCTGCCGTGAAGCCGCGCTGGCGCAGCTCTTCGGAGAAGCTGGTCAGGCGCGACAGCGGCTGTTCCAGTTTCGGCGTGATGTAGGTGCCGGAGCCGCGCTTGCGGGTCAGCATGCCGCGGTCGCACAGCATGTCGATGGCCTTGCGCGCGGTGACCCGCGAGATGTCGAGCATTTCCGAGAGCACGCGCTCGGACGGCAGCGCCTCATTGGCGCGCCAGTCGCCGCTGGCGATGCCGTCGGACAGCTTGTTCGCCAGCTGCATGTACAGCGGCGTGTCGCTTTCATGGTCTGGCCTGAAATCGCTCAACTGGTCTAGCACGGGTGGCTCCTTGCTCAGGGTTGGGAGAGGTCTTGATTCTGCTGCTGCGCATGCAGCATCTGCTGCAGATGCTGCTGGATCAGCCGCAGGCCGCCGGCCGCCGAATCGCCTTGCGGCGCGACGATGCGGCGCAGCAGCTCGGACGGCAGGTAGGCGCGCAAGGGCTCGCCCAGGCCGCCACACAGCGCGATCGGCAGCTTGCCGGAGGCGTCCAGCGCCTGCGCGATCAGGGCCACCTGGCGGCCCGCTTCAAGCAGGATGGAACGCGCCACCTCGTCCGTGTCCGCATGCTGGAGCACGATGCGCGCCAGGTGCGCGTAATGGGTCTGCGTGGCGTTGGCCAGCCAGACCTGGATGGCGTTGCGTTCGCCGCCGCAGGCGTTGATGACGGTGGCCGCGAAGGCGCCGCCTTCCGCGCGCCCGTCGATCACCTGCTGGATATGGTTGATGGCGCGCAGGCCGATCCAGGCACCGCCCGCTTCGTCGCCGGCCGGGAAGCCCCAGCCGCCCACTTCCTTACGGCTGCCGTCGGCCAGCAGGATTTCGCCCACGCTGCCGGTGCCCAGCGCGATGATTGCGCCCGGCTGGCCCTGGTGCGCGCCCAGCACCGTGGTGTAGGCGTCCGTTTCCAGCGCCACCGCCGCGTAGCCGGGATTGGCCGCCACGAAGTTGGCTGCCCATTGGCGGTTGTGCACGCCCGCCAGGCCGAGGCCGATGGCGATGCGCTCGCGCGCCGGGACGTCCAGGCCGCTGGCCTTGAAGGCCTTGGCCGCTGCATCCTCCACCGAGGACCAGGCGTTCTTGATGCCGTGCAGCAGGCCGGACGGGCCGCTGTCGCCTTCGCCCAGCGCTGCGCCGTTGCTGCGCATCAGGCGCACCCGGGTGCCGCTGCCGCCGCCGTCGACGCCGATTAAGAATTCGATCATGTTCATGTGTGTGTGAGGAGCTGTGGGGCACTATATGGTTGCCCAACCAGCTTGTCAACAGGTATTTAACTGGTATTGTATTTGGGTGAAGTGGACTTGCTTTCCAGTGCGACAATCGATTGCTAAGTCTTTGTTTGTGAAGAGAAAAATATTTGCGGGCCTTGGTATGGGATCTGGTCTGGCATAAGGCCAATTTTTGCCGGCGCAGCGTGCCTGCGGACGTCACGCAAAAGCAAAACGCCCGGCTCGGGGCCGGGCGTTCGGGTAAGTCTGGCTGGGCGGACCCGCGGGCCCGCCCCCACCGTCAATTGTCGCGGCTTGGTTTCACGCCGCTGCGATCGATCATCACCATGCGCGAGCCCTCGACGCTGGACGGTTTGCCTTCCGCGTTCAGCTTGCCTTGCACATGGACCCAGGCGGCGCCCGGACCGCGCACCACCACGTCGGCCTGCTTGGCCACCAGGCCGCGCGCTTCCAGGTTGCCGGAGCCGGACAGGCGCGCATTCAGGTTGGCGGTGTTGCCGTCCAGGTGGACCTGGCCGGGACCGGTCATGGTCACTTTCACATCCTTGCATTCGGCCCAGGTCTTGAGCTCGCCCGAACCGCGCACTTCGGCGTCCAGCGTGTCGCTCACCTTTTTCAGGTAGATGTTGCCGGGGCCGCGGTTGCGGGTGACGGCGCGCGCCACCACCAGGCCTTTGGCGTCCAGGTCGCCCGAGCCGTTCACCTCGGCGCTCAGCGTATTGCTGGTGCCGGACAGTTCCACGTTGCCCGAACTGTCCAGGATCACGCGCACATTGTTGCTGGCCAGGCCGCGCGCGCTCAGGTCGCCCGAGCCGTGCACTTCGGCGTCGAATTTCCTGATGTTGCCGGCGATGCAGGCGTTGCCCGAACTGCGCAGCATGGCGCTGGCGTTTTCCACCGCCAGGCCGCACGCCGCCAGGTCGCCCGAGCCGGTGATCTCAGCGCGGATTTCCTTGCTGCTGCCGCCCAGCGTCACGCTGCCGGAGCTGTGCATCAGCGCGTTGACGGTGTTGGTGTGCAGCTCGTGTGCTTCCAGGTCGCCCGAGCCGCTCAGTTCGGCGTTCAGGTCCATGCTGATGGCGCCGGCCTGCACGTCGCCGGAACCGTTCATCTGCAGGTTCACGCTGCCGCTTTTCAGCTGGCGCATGTCCAGGTCGCCGCTGCCGCCGGAGCGCACCACCAGGTTGCCGACGGCGCCGCTGGCTTCCACGTCGCCGGAACCGCTGGCGGTGAGGGCGAACTGCGGACCCTTGAGCTGGTCGGCGCGCACGTCGCCGCTGCCGCCGGCCAGCAGGCTTTTCAGGCCGGCCGCGCTGATGCGCACCGTGGGCCGCTCGGCGGTCTTGCCGAAATGGAAGGAGAAGCCGTTGCGTTTGACGGGGCGCACGATCAGCGTGCCGTTTTCCACCACGGTTTCCAAATTGTCCAGCTGCTTGCGCGTGCCGCGCACTTCCACTGCGCGGCCGCCGTCGTCCTTGATCACCACGTCGTAGGGACCGGCCAGCTCGATGGCCGTGAAGGCCGCCACGGGACGCGATTCCGTGGCCAAGGCATTGGCCGGGGCCGGTTCTGCGAAGCTTGCCTGGGAGATGGCGCCGCCTGCCAGCAGCAGGGAGGCGAGGGCCGTATGTTTGATCAGCTTATTCATATAGTTTTCACACTGTGGTTTTGCCCGGGCGGGCGGGAAGTGTGTGAACGATATGATAAAAAATAAGCGGCGGTGGGCGGAAAGGGACGAAACTGCAAAATCACGGGATCAACTGCAAAATCGCGGCGCTGAAATGCAGGCGGCCCGCACGCGGGCCGCACAGGCCAGGCCGGCCGCTTACCTGGCGCTTATTTGGCTTACTTGGTATAGAAGCTCAGGTCCTGGGACAGCGTGCTTTCATGGTTGCGCACCGCTTCCACGGCTTCGCGCCGTACGTCCGCGCGGGAGCGGCCGGCGTCCTTCTTCGGGGCGGCGGCGACTGCCGCGACTGCGGCACCAGCGGCACCAGCGGCAGCCGGCGTGGCAGCGCTGGCCAGCAGCACCGGTGCCGGCTTGGCGTCGGCAGGCGCATCGGCCTTGGGCGCATCGGCCGCGAATGCAGAGGTAGTGGTCAGGACCGCGAGGGCGGCGATCAGTTTCAGGGTTTTCATGGTCTGGCTCCTAGATGGAAGAGGGATAAAGTGTTTCCACATCAATATGAAGCCAGTGTATACAGCGGCATTGGGCTGAAAAAGACGCATAATCGCAATGCACAATTTCAGAGTCGGCAATTATGATCGCCCTACAGGATGCGCTCTTCATGCCGTTAACTTGTGTAGCGGCATAGCCACGGCGAAATAGCGATGCCCGGGCGTAGAGCTGTCATAATGGTTGCAGAGCGACGCCGGCAGAGCCAACGCCAAGCCGGGAAGGAGGAACAGGATGATTAAATACATAGGGACCAAGAAAACCAGCGAAGGCGGCACCCTCTATGTTTTCCTGATTAATGGCTTGCAGAAAGAGGTGCGCGAGAGCGCGCTCAAGCAGTATCCCGGCTGCTACGATGCCTTGCCCGCTGCGGCCAAGGCCAAGATCAGCGCCAACCGCGCCTGGATGTCCAAGATCTAGCAATGCGGTCTTATATTCCCCGTTTGCCGGCTGCCCTGGCGCTGAGCATGCTGCTGGCTGCCCCGGCCGCGCAAGCCGCGCCCCCCACCACCTTCGGCACCGTCATCGGCGGCGGCCTGCTGTGCCGCGACGAAACCAGCAACCGTTACTACTACGACTACATGGTCAAGTTTTTCGGGCCGCCATACAAGCGCGAAGGCGGCGCATGGTGGTTCCGCACGCAGGACGCGCGCCTGTGGGGCACCGAGATCGTGGAAGTGATCGTCAGCGACGACAGCTGGCCCATGGTGTTCGTCGGCGCGGTGGCCGAAAGCACGCCGGAAAAGCTGGAGGAAGCCATCATCGCCCAGGATGGGCTGCGGTATGCGAAAATTGACAGTTCGCGCTATCCGGTGCGGGAGGCCAAGCCTGGCAGCCGCATCGTGTATGCCGACCGCAGGGCCAAGATATACTGCGCCAAGTTCAAGCCCCTGCCGCCCGCCTTGCGCTGACGGCGCGGCCGCATCGCGGGCTTGGCCGGGCGTTCATCCAGGGACTACATGTACACGCAATTTTTCAACCTGAAACAGCCGCCGTTCTCCATCGCGCCCGACCCGCGCTATCTGTATATGAGCGAACGCCACCGCGAAGCGCTGGCGCATTTGCTGTATGGCGTGAACAGCGGCGGCGGCTTCGTGCTGCTGACGGGAGAAATCGGCGCGGGCAAGACCACCGTGTGCCGCTGCTTCATGGAGCAGATTCCGGAGAATTGCCAGCTGGGCTATATCTTCAATCCCAAGCTGACCGTGGAAGAGCTGCTGCTGTCGGTGTGCGATGAATTCCGCATCACGCTGGCGCCGCAGGGCGCGGGCGCGGTCAGCGTCAAGGGCTATGTGGACGCCATCAACCGGCACCTGCTGGAGAGCCACGCGCAGGGGCGCAACAACGTGCTGATCATCGACGAGGCGCAAAACCTGTCGGCTGACGTATTGGAGCAGCTGCGCCTGCTCACCAACCTGGAAACCAGTGAACGCAAGCTGCTGCAGATCATCCTCATCGGCCAGCCGGAGCTGCGCGCCATGCTGGCGCGGCCCGAGCTGGAGCAGCTGGCGCAGCGCGTGATCGCGCGCTACCACCTGGGATCGCTTTCGGTGGAAGAGACCGGCAGCTATATCGGCCATCGCCTGGCGGTGGCGGGCGCGGCTGGGCCGGCGCCGTTTCCGCGCGGCCTGATGCAGCAGGTGCACCAGCTAACCAAGGGCGTGCCGCGCCGCATCAACCTGCTGTGCGACCGCGCCATGCTGGGCGCTTACGTTGAAAATGCGCAGCAAGTCACGCGCACCATCCTGCGCCGTGCGGCTGCCGAGGTATTCGCCGGCGAGGCTGGCCCGGCGGCCGGACGGC
Source organism: Massilia sp. Root418 (assembly GCF_001425265.1). Taxonomy (GTDB): domain Bacteria; phylum Pseudomonadota; class Gammaproteobacteria; order Burkholderiales; family Burkholderiaceae_D; genus Rugamonas. The sequence continues at coordinate 256,373 of NZ_LMEC01000024.1, read as the reverse complement.
GCGTGTGGCCCGCCATTGCCGCCGGCGTGCTGGCTGGCGCCGCCGTCACCGCGACCGCCGCCTGGCAGCTGATGCCGCGTTCCGCGCCCCCGGCCGTGCCAGCGGTGCCAGCCCTGGCGCTCGCCGGGCCGGCGGCCGACAAGATCCGCCCTGGTGCTGCTGTTGCTGTGGTGGGCGCCAGCGATGCCCGGCTTGCCGGTGCCGCAGGCGCTGCAGCTATTGGCACGCCTGCGTCCGCTGCGCCCGGCGCGGCGGGCGGCGCTGCGGCGCAGCCGGCTGTGGCTGCGACATCGGACGCCGCCTTGCGGCAAATGGCGTTGTTGTGGGGACAGACGGTGGCGGCGGGCGATTTCTGCCCGGCGGCGGCGAAACAGAACTTGCGCTGCCTGTTCGGCAAGGGCGGCCTGGACGACTTGCGCCTGCTGGACCGCCCGGCGGTGCTGAAGCTGATCGACGATCCGGTGGCGCCGCGCTTCGCGGTGCTCACGGCAATGGACGGGCAGGGCGCCACGCTGGAGCTGGCCGGCAGGCGCGAGACGGTGGGGCTGCAGGCCCTGGCGAGCCGGTTCGACGGCAGCTTCATCACACTGTGGCGCACGCCGCGCGGCTGGCGCGACGAGATTTCCGCAGGGGATCACGGGCCGGACGTGGACTGGCTGGCCAAGCGCCTGGCCGCGCTCAGCGGTGCCTCGAAACCGCAGGAAAACCGCCCCATGGACGCGCAGACCCAGCGCCTGCTGCGCGAATTCCAGCTCAGCCAGAATCTAAAGGCGGACGGCGTGGCGGGACCGAAAACTTTTATCAGGCTGAACCAGTTGGGCGGGGTAAACGAGCCGCGTCTGCTGGCGGCCAAGCCCGGCGTGGCCGTGGCGGGGAAATAAGATGTCCTACATACTTGAAGCGCTCAAGAAGGCGCAGGCGGAACGCCAGCTTGGCGCCACGCCCACCATCCATGCGCCCACGCTCGATGTGGCCAGTGCGCGCAGCACGGCTGGCAAGCCATGGAAGCCCATGGCGCTGGCCGCCGGCGCGGTGCTCATCGCCGGCGCCGCCGCGCTCGCGTGGCGCCAGCAAGCCGCGCCCGCAGCGCCTGCCACGCCTGCTGACACGCTCCCGGCTGCCGTCTCCGCATCCGGACCAGCGGCATTGGCCGCGCCCGGCGCGCCTGCGCCCCAGGCCGTGGCGCCTGCCGCCCCCGCCGGCCCCGCCGTAGCTGCTGCCGCAGTCGCCGGACCAGGCGTGGCCGCCGGATCCGCCGCTGGAGCCGCCGCCGCTCCGGCCCCCGCCCGCGCTGCACCTGCGCCTGCTTTGCCAGCCATGGCAGCCGCGCCCGCTGGCCACGCTGCGCCGCTTGCCGGTTCCAAGCCCACGCCTGCCGAGCCGTCCCCGACGCGCGCCGCGCCCCAGGCGCCTTCGATGCAAGCGGCCGGCGATCCTGCCAAACCTGCGCCGCAGCCAGCGAAAGCCGCGCCAGCCCCTGCCGCCGAGCTTGCAGAAGAACCCGTGCAGTTGCTGCGGGAACTACCCGAGCCCATCCAGCGCAGCATTCCCCCCATCACCACGGGCGGTTATATGTACTCCAAGAATCCCGCCGACCGCCTGGTGCTGATCGACAAAATATTGCGCCGCGAAGGGGAGGAGGTGGCACCCGGCCTGGTGCTGGAAAAACTCCTGCCCAAAGCAGCTATTTTCACCTTCAAGGGCTACCGCTACCGCGTGCCATACTGAAAGACATCCCGATGGACCACGATCTCCCCGTCTTGCCCCGCAACGTCATCGGCATCGTCGGCACCTCCGGCAGCGGCAAGACCACGCTGCTGGAAGTGCTGGTGACGCAGCTGGCCGCGCTGAATTTGCGGGTCAATATCATCAAGCACAGCCACCACGACCTGGAACTGGAACCGCCGCGCAAGGATTCCGCTCGCCTGCGCCTGGCCGGCGCGGCCGAGGTGCTGGTGGCGTCGCCTTACCGCTTTGCCATCGTCCACGAACTGCGCGGCGCCCCCGAACCCACGCTGGACGAGCAGCTGGCCCGCATGGGCCCGGCCGACCTGACCCTGGTGGAAGGCTTCAAATCCTACCCTTACGACAAGCTGGAAGTGTACCGCCTGGAAAACGGCCGTCCGCCCCTGTATCCGGACGACCCGCGTATCGTGGCGGTCGCCTCCGATCTGCCGCCGCCGGCCGCGCTGCGCGACGGCCTGGCCTGGCTGGACCTGAATAATCGCCCGGCCATCCTGGACTGGCTGCGCCAGCGCGTGAAAATAAATTCGCCCCAGCCCTAAAGCCGGCAAAAAAACGTCCGTAAACAGGGGATAGCCCAGAGTGGAGGAAGTCATGGACGTTTCAGCAATTGCACGCGCAGCAACTAGCATCGCCGACACCGGCCTCAAACAGGACGTGGCCCTGGCGGTGCAGAAAAAAGCCCAGGATGTCCAGGCCTCCAGTGCACAAGCGCTGATCGAAGCCATTCCTCCTGTGCCCAAGGCATCGAACCTGCCTTCCAATCTCGGCAACAACATCAACACCACGGCTTAAGCTGTTTCTCAGCAAATTGCGTCAACTCAACTGAGGCCGCGGGCGTTAATGCCCTACGTAGGGAGTTCTTACGGACAACATCGAGGGAAACGCCAAATGAAGAAACTGATCGCTGCCGCTATCGCCGCCACCTTCGCCATGGGTACCGCATTCGCCCAGGCTCCAGTCGCCGCCGCCGAACACGCCACCCCAGTGCACAAGAAGGCCGTGCACAAAAAGGCTGCGCACAAGAAAGTTGCGAGCAAGAAGGTTAAGAAGGCAGCGCCTGCCGCCTGATGTTCAGATGCGCTTGACTGCGCACCCGCCAGCCCGGAACCACTGCCTCGGTGAATCCGGGCTTTTTCTTTTGTAAATTCAAAAAAGATATGTAAGGATGCGAACGCGGTGCGCGACTATGCTTCAGTCGCAGGTTTCTGCGCACCAAGAGCGAACTTACTTAACCTTAGGAGATAGTCATGAACAAACGTCAAGCCCTGATCGCCGCCGCCCTGGCAACCGTCTGCAGCGCCGCCACTGTATCGGCCTCGGCCATGGAGGCGGCCGCCGACAAGGAAAAATGCTTTGGCATCGCCAAGGCCGGCCAGAACGATTGCGCCTCCGCCAATGGTTCGCACTCGTGCGCCGGCCAGGCCAAGGCCGACAACGCGCCTACCGAATGGAAGTATGTAGCCAAGGGGACTTGCGAAAAAGCCGGCGGCAAAACCAGCGCGCCAGCCAAGTAATCGCCATCCTCCCGAGGCCGCGACCATGCAACCCGACGCTCATTCCGCTCCTGCGCTGGGCGTCGGCGTTGGCCTGAGGGCGCCCCATTATCGCCAGTTCCTGGCACAGCGGCCCAGCGCCGGCTGGCTGGAAGTCCACACCGAGAACTATCTCGACCAGGGCGGATGGGACTGGCACGTGCTGCAAGCCTTGCGGCGCGACTATCCGGTGAGCCTGCATGGCGTGGGGCTGGGGCTGGGTTCCGCGCGCGGCTTTTCCGAGCAGCACCTTGAACGCGTGCGGGAGCTGGTGCAGGCGGTGCAGCCGGCACTGGTGTCCGAGCATTTGTGCTGGGGCGCGGTGTTTGGACGCCACCTGAACGACTTGCTGCCGCTGGCGCTGAATGCCGCCGCGCTGGACCTGTTGAGCGAGCGCGTGCAGCGTGTGCAGGACAGGCTGCAGCGCAGGATATTGCTGGAAAACGTCTCCACCTACGTGCGGTTCCGGGACGACGCCATGAGCGAAGCCGCGTTCCTGGCCGCGCTGGCGCAGCGCACCGGCTGCGGCCTGCTGCTGGACGTGAACAACCTGTACGTGAACCAGCTAAACCATGGCGAAGACGCGCTGGCCGCCATGGCCGCCATGACGCCGGGCACTGTGGGGGAAATTCACCTGGCCGGCCACCTGGTGACGCCGGACGCGGTCATCGATCACCACGGCGCCGTGGTGGCCGAGCCAGTATGGAAATTGTACGAAGCCGCCTTGCGCCGCTTCGGCCCCGTGCCCACCCTGATCGAGTGGGACACAGATATCCCCGGGCTGGATGTGCTGCTGGGCGAGGCCGCCAAGGCGCGCGCGATAGTGGACAGGCTGGCTATCACTTTTGCGGACGCGGCGGCTGCCTCTGCCAGCGGTAACGCCCCGGCCGACCCGGCCGCCGTACAGCGTGCGCAAGCGCCGGCAGACGCGGCCCGGGCCGCACTGGCCGACAGCCAGCAAGCGTTCGCCGCCGGGCTGCTCGATATCGCCGCATCCGCAACTGCGCTGGAGACATTCCGGGGCGAGGCCAATGCGCACCGCTATGCGCTGTATCGCGGCAACATGTCCGTTACCTGGAACAAGACCCTGGCCGCCGCCTATCCCGTCATCCGGCAACTGGTGGGAGATGATTTCTTCAGCGGCCTGAGCGGTGAATACGGCCGCGCGCATCCGTCGCAAAGCGGCGACCTGAACCGGTTTGGCGCCGATTTCGCCGCCTTCCTGGCGGGCTTCCCGCACACGGCGGAGCTGCCCTATCTGCCGGACATGGCCAGGCTGGAGTGGGCGCTGCACCGCGCCCACTACGCAGCCGACTCGCCAGCCCTGTCCGCAGCCGACCTGGCGGCCATGCCGCCCGAGTTACTGGAAGAGGCCCGGTTGCCCTTGCGTCCCGCGTGCAGCCTGTTTGCCTCCGCCTGGAACGTGGTGCAGCTGTGGCTGGCCCATCAGCCCGACGGCCCGCCATTCCCGGACCGCATGGACTTGCCCAATCATGCACTTATTACCCGCGCGCGCTGGAAAACCGGGGTGCTGCCGCTTATCCCAGCCGCCTACGCGGCACTGGCCGAGTTGCACGCTGGCGGCCCGGCCGGCACCGCGCTGGACGCCGCCTTCGACATCGACGAAGCCTTCGACGTGGCCGCGCACTTGCAGCAATGGCTGGAGCACGCCGTGTTCCTCCCGGCCGGCACACCGCACTGACCGCAGCCTCCCGCTGCCCAACCTGAAACGAGATCGACATGAAAAATCTGTCTGCATTGCATCGCCTGTCCACCTTCTGCGACGCTGCGCTGAGCGACTGGGGCGGTTCCCTGGCCAGCCTGGCGATCCGCCTGTACGTCGGCTGGCAGTTCCTCAAAGCCGGCCTGGCCAAGCTGAACGACTGGAGCGCCACGCTGGCGCTGTTCCACGACGAATACAAGGTGCCGCTGCTGCCGCCGGACCTGGCGGCTTACCTGGGAGCGGGCGGCGAACTGGTGTTCCCGCTGCTGCTGTTCGTGGGGCTGTTTTCGCGCCCGGCCGCGCTGGCGCTGTTTTTCGTCAACGCGATGGCGGTGATTTCCTACCCGCAGCTGTTCAGTTTTGAATGCCCGGCAGCAGTCAACGACCACTTCTACTGGGGCGTGCTGCTGCTGGTGGTGGTGGCGTTCGGCCCGGGCCGCTTCTCGCTCGATGCCTTGATCGGCAAGCAACGGCCGGATTGAGGAGCGGCTACCGGAAGGCCCGCATCAGCTTGGCCTCGCCGCTGCGGTCGCGGTACTGCAGGTTGGCGGCGTGGGTGGCGGCGATCATGCGCGCCAGCTGCGCGTCTTCGAAACGCGCCAGTTCTTCGGTGGCGGCCTGCAGCGCCTGGGTGAGCTTGGCGCGCGCGTTCTGGTAGAGCGCGCTCGTGTGCTGGTCGGTATTTTTCAGGAGTTCTTCCGCGTTTTCGATTACTTGCCGCAAATCGCCGATCAGGCGCTCCTGGGTTTGCAGCTTGTGTTCAGGGCCGTCCATGGCGATCCCCCTCCTGCTGGTTGAGCAAAATCACTGCATGAAGCGAACACGGTCCGCCCCACCACCAGCTTAGCGATCGATTGCTCAAATGCAAGAATTATTGCAACTTCGATTCCTGCCTTGCCACTGCCCAATCAAGCGCCGTCGGCGCCGCTGTCGCCTTCGACGCTGATGCGCACATCGCCTACGCTGACTTGCTGACCTGCGCGTATCTTGCAGGTCTTGCGCAATTCCTGCTTGCCGTCGACTTTCACCTGGCCGCTGGCCACCAGCACCTTGCCTGCGCCGCCGCTGTCGCACAGCCCGACGTTCTTCAAAAGCTGGTTCAATTCGATGAATTCCGACGTCAATTCAAAACTAACCTTTTGCATTTATTTTATCCTTTGTCGCGATGACGTGTTGTTCAGTTATCAAAAAATTCACCCAAAGCGCACAGGCTAACTTTTGGCGTTGGGCTGCGTCATCTCCAGCGGCACGATCCACTGATCGAACTGTTCCGCGCTGACAAAACCCAGTGCCAGCGCCGCTTCCTTCAACGTCGTGCCTTCGTGCTGCGCCTTCTTGGCGATTTGCGCGGCGCGATCATAGCCGATATGCGGCGCCAGCGCAGTGACCAGCATCAGCGAGCGTTCCATCAGCTCCCCGATGCGGTCCAGGTTGGCTTCGATGCCCTGCGCGCAATGGTGGTCGAAGCTGCGCATGCCGTCCGCCAGCAGGCGCGCGCTTTGCAGGAAGTTGTGCGCGATCAGCGGCTTGTAGACGTTCAGCTCGAAATTGCCGGAGGCGCCGCCGACGGTGATGGCGACGTCGTTGCCGAACACCTGGCAGCACAGCATGGTAACGGCTTCGCATTGGGTCGGGTTGACCTTGCCCGGCATGATGGAGCTGCCCGGCTCGTTTTCGGGGATGGTGATTTCGCCCAGGCCGGAACGCGGGCCGGACGCCATCCAGCGCACGTCGTTGGCGATTTTCATCAGCGCCGTGGCCAGGGTTTTCAGGGCACCGTGCGCAGCCACCAGCGCGTCGTGCGCGGCCAGGGCGGCAAACTTGTTGTCGGCGGTTTCGAACGGCAGCTGCAGGCGCGCCGCCAGCTCGGCGGCGATGCGGGTGGCATATTCCGGGTGCGCGTTCAGGCCGGTCCCCACCGCCGTGCCGCCGGCTGCCAGTTCCAGCAGCGGGGGCAGGGCGGCGGTGATCATCAGGTCCGCGTAGTCCAGCTGGGCCACATAGCCGGAGAATTCCTGGCCCAGGGTCAGCGGCGTGGCGTCCTGCAGGTGGGTGCGGCCGATCTTGACGATGTGGGCGAAAGCCTTGGCCTTGGCGTCCAGGGTTGCGCGCAGGTCGCGCAATGCCGGCAGCACGTTGTGGGCGACCGCGTGGGCCGAGGCCACGTGGATGGCGGTGGGGAAGATGTCGTTGGAGGACTGGCCCATGTTCACGTGGTCGTTCGGGTGCAGCAGGCGCTTCTCGCCGCGCTCGCCGCCCAGGATCTCGGAGCCGCGGTTGGCCAGCACTTCGTTCATATTCATGTTGGACTGGGTGCCGGAGCCGGTCTGCCACACCGCCAGCGGGAATTCGGCGGCGTGCTTGCCTGCCAATACTTCGTCGGCCGCCTGGGTGATGGCGGATGCCTTGGCCTCGTCCAGCAGGCCGAGGTCGAAATTGACGCGCGCGGCGGCGCGTTTGACGTTGGCCAGCGCATTGATCAGCTCGGGCGGCATGCGTTCGGTGGAGATGGCGAAGTGTTCCAGCGAGCGCTGGGTTTGCGCACCCCACAGCTTGTCTGCGGGGACGTCGATGGGGCCAAAACTGTCGCGCTCGGAACGGGTGCTCATGGATGCCTCTCGTGATGGAATATGCAATTAGTGTAGCGCAGAGTCCAATTTCCGGCGCAGGACTTCAAAAGCGGGAAATCCAGCCGTTAAGACTGTTACACTTCAGAAATTCGCACCCACGCGACCCGAATACATGCAGCGTAGTCCTTACCGTTTTCTTGCCCTCCGCAACGCCGGCGCCGTGCTGGCGGCGGCCCTGTCGGCTGGCCTATTGCCGTCTGCAGCGCGCGCGGCCGAGCTGGGCGACGTGGCAGTGCGTTCCTATCTCGGGCAGCAGTTATCGGCGGACATAGAGCTGGTGATGCTCACGCCGGAAGACCAGGCGGGCGTGCAGGTCCGCCTGGCCGGGCCGAATATCTACCAGGGCGCGAATGTGCGCATGCATCCGGCGCTGTCGTCGCTGCGCCTGTCGGTGGTCAAGCGCGACAACCGGCAGTTTCTGCATTTAACTACCTTGCAGCCCGTGGACGCGGAGGTGGTGCATCTCTACCTGGAACTGGGCACCGGCAACCGTGCCAGCGTGCGCTCTGCCACGCTGTGGCTGACGCCGGATCCGGCGCCGGTGCGCCCCGCCGCGCCCGAAGCCGCAGCCGGCGCAAACGCGAACGCAGCCGGCGCAAACGCGAGCGCAGCCGGCGCCGAGGCTGGCACTGGCCTGCTGGCAGGCCCCGCAGCCGGGCCGTCCGCCGCCGAGCGTGCTGCTCAGGAAGCCCAGGCGGCGGCCAACCGCACCGCAGCGATACGCGCCGCAAGGATGCGCGCGGCCGCAAACGCGGCGCGCGATACAGCGAACGAGCGGACCACCAGCGCTGCCGTCGCCGCTCCAGCCGCACCAGTTACCCCAGTCACCCCAGCCGCCGCCCGTGCCGCCGCATCTGCTGCCTCCGCTCCTGCTGCCTCCGCTCCCGCCGCCGCCGAGGTGAATCCCGGCCCGCCTGCCGTGCCGATCAGGCTCGGCCCTGAGCCGCGCGTGGCCAAAAGCAAAACCGGCCCGGCCAAGGCTGCCGTCTGCGCGCCCGGGCAGGCTGACGGCGAGGCCCAGCAATGCGTGGCGCTGGACCAGGCCAACGCCGAACTGAAGACCAAGCTGGTTGACCTCGAAGGCAAGGTCAAGCAACTGCAAGCCGCGCTGGGGCAGGGCGCCGGCGCATCGGCCCCCGCAACCGCCCCGGACAGCCATGCTGCCGCATCCGCATCCGCCGCCGGCATCCCGGCCGCTTCGGCCGCCGCAAGCGCGCCGGAAGCGGCCAACAAGGCCGGCACCGTCATCCCGCCGTCCGCGCCGCCCAAGGCCAACGGCAAGAAAAAGAAGGAACCCGGCGGCCTCAATACCACCGCTCTCGTCGCCGGCAGCGTCGTGCTGCTGGCGCTGCTGGGCGGCCTGGGTGCCTACCTGATCCGCCGCAAGAAGATCACATTCTCCACCGCCCCGCTGAAGGTCTGGCAAGGCTGGCGCAAGGACAAAAAGCCCGCCGGGCCGGAGGCGGCAATCGCCGAAGAAGCTATACCCGATAAGGAATAAGCAGCATGCCAGCGGCGCGGGCGGCTGGACGCAAAACGCGATATACTCATGAGCTTGTCATCTCGGCATGAACAACCATGCCGAACCCCGGCCCCGGATGTGAACCGGCCGCCGCGCATCGCACTGCTCTCCTTCCCGATCCAGCACCGCCAGCGCTCCCGCCTGGCGACCGGCGCTGGGTGGTGCCCGCGCACTGCGCACCCGCTTTCAATCAAAGGAAAGGCATCATGAGTACCGTATCAATACAGTCGCAATACGACGCATTCAAGCAACTTGGCCTGAAACTCGACATGTCCCGCGGCAAGCCCGCGCCTGAACAGCTGGACCTGTCCAACGCGCTGATGGCCGCGCTGGACGGCTACACCGCCAACGACGGCACCGACACCCGCAACTACGGCGGCGGCGTCGGCCTGCCCGAAGCGCGTGCCCTGTTCGCCGAGCTGCTGGACGTGCCCGCCGCGCAAGTGGTGGTCGACAGCAGCGCCAGCCTGTCCCTCATGCATGACGTGATCGTCTACAGCCTGCTGCTGGGCGTGCCCGGCCACGCGCCGTGGATGAGCTCCCAGCCGGTCACCTTCCTGTGCCCGGTGCCGGGCTACGACCGCCACTTCGCCATCTGCGAACAGCGCGGCATCAAGATGATCAACGTGCCGATGACCGAAGACGGCCTGGACATGGACCTGGTCGAGCGCCTGGTGGCTGAGGACGCCAGCATCAAAGGCATGTGGTGCGTGCCGAAATACAGCAACCCGGGCGGCGTGGTGTACTCGGATGACACGGTGCGCCGCCTGGCCGCCATGAAAACCGCCGCTCCCGATTTCCGCCTGATGTGGGACGACGCCTACCGCTTCCACCACCTTGGCGACGAAAAAATCGGCATGGCCAACATCCTGGACGAGTGCGCCAAGGCGGGCAACCCCGACCGCGCCATCGTGTTCGCCTCCAGCTCCAAGGTCAGCTGGGCCGGTTCCGGCGTGGCCGCGCTGGCCGCATCGCCAGCCAACATCGCCTGGTGGACCAGGCATGCAGGCATCCGCAGCATCGGCCCGGACAAGGTCAACCAGCTGCGCCACGTGCGTTTCCTGAAAGACAAAGCCACTGTCGAAGCGCTGATGGAACAGCACCGCGCGCTGCTCAAGCCCAAGTTCGACATCGTGCTGGCGCAGCTCGAAGAATACCTGGGGCAGGTGGAAGGCGTGAGCTGGACCCGTCCGAAGGGCGGCTACTTCATCGACCTGGTGACCCCGCCCGGCGCCGCCAAGCGCACCGTCGCCCTGGCCAAGGAAGCCGGCATCACGCTGACTCCGGCCGGCGCCGCCTATCCCTACGGCGTGGACCCGGACGACAGCCACATCCGCATCGCCCCCAGCTTCCCCTCGCTGGACGAAATCCGCCAGGCCGCCAAGGGCATCGCCCTGTGCCTGCGCGTGGCAATTGGTAAATAAGCAATCAGTATTCCCCCGAAAAATGGGGTCAGGCTCGATTTTCGGGCAACCGAAAATGGGGTCAGGCTCGATTTTTCGGGCAACAAAAAAGCGCCGTGAGGCGCTTTTGTCGTTTGGAGCGGGGACGGCTTACTGGGCCATGCCGGGCGTGCGGTTCAGCCAAGGCTCGGTTACGTCGCGGATGGCGCGGTCGTTGGCCAGGATTTGCTTGAGCAGGTCAATCTTGCGCTGGCGGGCGGCGCCGTCCAGCGGGGCCACGGTGGCGCCGGCTGCAACCGTGGCGGTCGCCACGGCAGTCTGCTTCTCCAGGCGGCCCAGGCTCTCCCAGTCGCTCGCGCGCGCTGCCATGGCCATGTTATTGGTCAGGCTGGCAACATTTTCGTACATCGAGAGGACTTCGTTGGAGGTCATGGCGCATCCTGAAAAGTAAAAATGGATTACTGCTTGTCTGGATTAACGTCATGCGTTTCGGGAACTTTAGGGTTTTGGAAAAATAATTTGAAAATATTTTTGGGATAGAAAAAAAGACAAGGCCGGCGCGGCCCAGAAGGGCGGCGCCGGCCGGCGTGGGGGGGGGTGGGATTACTTGACCAGCTCTTCCAGGCCCGCGCTCAGTTCGCTAGGCGGCGGCATGTCGTCGATCAGCGCGTTCGGCTCCAGGCCCAGCTCCGCCGCGATCTCGGTGGGGTAGCAGGCCTCGATTTCCTCGTCCGTCAGCTTGTTCTCTTCCACCCGCGCGCGCCAGGCCGCGAGATGGATTATGCCGGCCAGGCGGGTGCCGTGCTCGTGGTTCATCGGGTCGGGGAAGGCCACGATGGTTTCCGAGAACGCTTCCGGGAACTTCCAGCGGCGGGCCAGTTCCGCGCCCACGTCGGCGAAGGTGTAGGCCAGCGTGGCCTGCTCGGCATCCAGGCGGCGCGAATCCAGCGGGCCGGCGACCTTGTCCAGCTGCATCGCCTGTTCCGGCATGGCCGCGTGCATCACCAGCTGGCCGATGGCGTGCATCATGCCGATGGTGAAGGCGAGGTCCGTGTTTTCCTTGGTCTTTTTGGCAATCCACTTGGCAGACACGGCGGTGTACAGGCTGTAGCGCCAGAACTGTTTCAGATCCAGGCCCGGCACGGTCTTGAAGCCGCTCACCAGGCCGGAGCTGATCACCAGCGTGCGCACGGTGACAAAGCCCAGCATCAGCACGGCGTCTTCGACGGTGCCGATGCTGCGCGAGACGTGGTAGTAGGCGGAATTGGCGAGGCGCAGCAGCTTGGCGCTCAGTACCGGATCGGCGGACAATTTTTTCGCGATTTCTTCAGTGGAAACGCTGGCCTTGTCGAAGCTGCTGATCAATTCTTCAACAACTTTGGGAGCCGTGGGCAACGCAGTCGGGTTCTGGAAAAGGGCTTCAAGTTTCATAGGGGGCTCTCCTTGTTTTATGTGCGTTGCTGTAGGTGAACTATATAGCGATTCGCCGCAAGTTTGTGGCCTTTTTGTGCCGGGCGTAGCTTAGATGCACAGTCGATGCACAGTCCATGCACAGTCGATGCACGGCATGCCCCGCATTCTGCAGCGCATCCCTCGAATCCGCAGTCTGTCGCACCGCGCTCGCTTTGGCCGGCGCGCTTGCTTAGAGTGGATACTGGCGTACCACGCCGACCAAAAACACAACAACAGGAACAGGACATGCACGCACCCATCAAGACCGTACTCAGCTTTGCGCTGGCCGGCGCCCTCCAGGCAGTCGCACTGCCGTGCGCGGCCCAGGCCCCGGCCCCGGTCCCGGCCCCCCAAGCACATGCCGCCAGCGCCGCCACCGTGCTGCCCGGCGACGACTTCTTCGAGTACGCCAACGCGGACTGGCTGAAAGCCACATCCATCCCCGCCGACCGCGGCAGCTGGAGCGCCATGGCGCAGCTGGCCGAGGAAACCAACCAGCGCATCGTCAAGCTGATCGAAGCCGTGCCGGGCGACAAGCACGCCGGCGCCGAAGCGCAAAAAGTGAGCGACTACTACCGCGCCTTCATGGACGAAGCCGGAATCGAGGCCAAAGGCATCACGCCCATGCAGCCGGCGCTGAAGCGCATCGCCGCCATCAAGGACAAGACCGAGCTGACCCGCGCCCTGGCCGCCACCGTGCGCGCTGACGTCGACCCGTTGAACGCCACCGAATTTCATACCGAGAACATCCTCGGCCTGTGGGTGTCGCAGGGCATGAACGAGCCCAAACGCAATATGCCCTATCTGCTGCAAGGCGGGCTGGGCCTGCCGGACCGCGTGTACTACCTGGAGGACGACGAGCGCATGCACAAGCTGCGCACCGCCTACCAGGCCCACGTCGCCGCCATGTTCAAGCTGGCCGGCTACAGCGACCCCGAAACCCGCGCCGCCCGCGTCTACGAACTGGAGCGCAAGCTGGCGCTGACCCACGCCAGCCGCGAAGACTCGGCCGACGTACTCAAGGCCAACAACACCTGGAGCGCGGCCGACTTCGCCAGGAAGGCGCCGGGCATGGACTGGAAGCTGTTCTTCCAAACCGCCGGGCTGGGCCGTCAGCAGCACTTCATGCTGTGGCATCCCGGCGCTGTGGTGGGCGTGGCCGCGCTGCTCAAGGAATGTTCGCTGGACGCCTGGAAGGATTTCCTCGCCTTCCATGCCATCAACACCAACGCCGCCTACCTGCCGCAAGCGTTCACCGAACAGCATTTCGACTTCTACGGCCGCACCCTGGGCGGCACGCCGCAGATCGCCGTGCGCTGGAAGCGCGCGCTGGACGCGGTGAACGCCGGCATGCCGGATGCGGTCGGCAAACTGTATGTCGCGACCTACTTCCCGCCGGAAGCGAAGACCAAGCTGCAGCAGATGGTGACCAACATCGTGCACGCGTTCCACGGCCGCATCGACCGGCTGGCGTGGATGGCGCCGGCGACCCGCAAGGAAGCGCACGCCAAGCTGGACGCGCTGTATGTCGGCGTCGGCTACCCGGACAGATTCACGTCCTATGCCCAGCTGGCGGTCAAGCCGGACGATGCCTACGGCAACGCCGAACGGGCGTCCCGCCTGCACTACGCCCAGCAGCTGGCCAAGCTGCAGCAGCCGGTGGACGGCAAGGAATGGTGCATGCCGCCGCAGCTGGTGAACGCGGTCAACATGCCGATGCAGAACGCGCTCAACTTCCCGGCCGCCATCTTGCAGCCGCCGTTCTTCGATCCGAAAGGGCCGGACGCGCTGAACTACGGCGCCATCGGCGCCGTCATCGGCCACGAGATCAGCCACAGTTTTGACGATTCCGGCGCCCAGTTCGACTCGGAAGGCCGCCTGCGCGACTGGTGGACCCCGGCCGACGCGGCGCACTTCAAGAGCGCCTCCGCTGCGCTGGCGGCGCAATACAGCAGCTACAAGCCGTTCCCGGACCTGGCCATCAACGGCCAGCTGACCCTGAGCGAAAACCTGTCCGACCTGGCCGGCCTGGCGGCGTCCTATGACGCGTTCAAGGCGGCCAGCCCGCAAGGCGACGACCGCGCCTTCTTCCTCGGCTACGCGCAAAGCTGGCGCAGCGTGGCGCGCGAACCGTCGCTGCGCCGCCAGGTGATGACGGACGGCCACGCGCCGGCCCGCTGGCGCACCTACACCGTGCGCAACCTGGACGCGTGGTACAAGGCGTTCAACGTCCAGCCCGGCCAGCAGCTGTACCTGGCGCCACAGGAGCGCGTGCGGGTCTGGTAAAGTAGGGGCATGGAACCGGACAACGATATCGAGCGCATTACGCACATCACGCAGGCCACGCTGCAGCACTATGAACACAGCGCGCAGCAGTTTTTCGAAGGCACGCGCGACCACGACGTGAGCCAGAACGTGGGCGCACTGCTGGGCGCGATACGCTCCGCCGCGCCATACCGCATCCTGGACCTGGGCTGCGGACCGGGGCGGGATCTGAAGACTTTCAGCGAGCTGGGCCATAGCGCAGTCGGCGTGGACGGCTCGGCCGAGTTCGTGCGCATGGCGCGCGCATGGAGCGGCTGCGAAGTGTGGCAGCAGGATTTCGTCCAGCTCGATTTGCCGGCCGCTGCCTTCGATGGCATCTTCGCCAACGCCTCCCTGTTCCACGTCCCCAGCGCGGCCTTGCCGGACGTGCTGCGGCGGCTGTACGCGGCGCTCAAGCCGGACGGCGTACTGTTCAGTTCCAACCCGCGCGGCGACAACCGCGAAGGCTGGAACGGCCCGCGTTACGGCAGCTACTACGATTACGAAACCTGGGAACGCTATCTCACCGCCGCCGGCTTCGAAGCGCTGGGCCACTACTACCGTCCGCCAGGTCTGCCGCGCGAACAGCAGCCCTGGCTGGCCAGCCTGTGGCGCAAGCCAATGTCCAGTTAGTGTGCGCGAGCGTACAGAAGCGTAAGGGGTCCGGGGCTACGATGCTTTCCAGCACACCGCATCTGCGTGTGAGCCTAACCAACCAAGGAGAGCATCATGAACAAGGACCAAGTCAAAGGTAAAGCCAAGGACATCGCTGGTAAAGTTCAGCAGGAAGTTGGCGAACTGGTCGGCAGCTCCGAGCAGCAGGCCAAGGGCCTTGCCAAGCAATCCGAAGGCAAACTGCAGAAGGGCGTAGGCGACGCCAAGGAAACGATCAAGGACGCCATCGACCGCGGCAACCGCTAAGTGCTTGCGGCCAGAAAAAAAGCCCGCTTGCGCGGGCTTTTTTTTGTTTGCTCGAAATAGTTGCCCGAATAATTAACCCTGACCCCATTTTCGGGGGTGTTACTGGATGGTGTCGGGCTTGAGGTTTTTCTTGAAGAAGGCTTCGATGTTGCCGTACACGTGGCGCTGGCTGGTGGTGCCGGAAATGCCGTGCTTGGCGCCCGGGTAGGTCATCAGCTCGAAGTGCACATTGCGCTTGACCAGCGCGTCGATCATGCGCGTGGTGTTGGTGAACAGCACGTTGTCGTCGGCCATGCCGTGCACCAGCAGCAGCGGCGATTTCAGGCCGTCCACGTGGGCATAGATGCTGCTCTGCTTGTAGCCTTCGGGGTTGTCCTTCGGCGTGCTCATGAACTGCTCGGTGTAGTGGGTGTCGTACAGCTTCCAGTCCGTCACCGGCGCCACCGACACGCCCATGGCGATCTTGTCCGACGCTTGCGACAGCAGGCGCAGGGTCATGAAGCCGCCGTAGCTCCAGCCGAATACGCCGATGCGCTTGGCGTCCACGTAGCTTTGCTTGCCCAGCCATTCAATGCCGGCCAGCTGGTCTTCCACTTCCACCGTGCCCAGTCGCTTGTAGTTGGCGTCGGTGAACGCGCGCTCGCGGCGCGAGGAGCCGCGGTTGTCCAGGCGGAAGACCACGAAGCCTTGCTGCGCCATGTACTGGTCGAAGTAGTTGCCCCATTTGCGCGCCACGTGCTGCGAGTGCGGGCCGCCGTAGGTGGACAGGTAGACCGGGTAGCGCTTGCTGGCATCGAACTTGTACGGCTTGATGATGGAGTAGTGCAGCGTCTGGCCGTCTTTCGCTGGCAGGGTGCCGAATTCGGTGGGCAGGTGGTCGGCCTGGTACTTCGCGTAGGGGTGCTTGTCGTTCAGCTCGTTGTGTTCGAGCCAGTCCACCATGCTGCCGTCCGGACGGCGGATGCTGACCTGCGGCGGGGTGCTGGGGTTGGAATAGGTGTCGACGAATACTTCGCCGTTGCGCGAGAAGGAGGCGTCGTGCCAGCCGTCGCCTTGGGTGATGCGCTTGGGCTTGTCGGCCGTGCTGCCGTTCAGGGCCAGCACGTAGGTCTGCTTGTCGACCACCGCGTCGCGGTTGGAGGAGATGTACACCTTGCCGGCCTTTTCGTCCACCGCCAGCACGTTGTCGATGCCCCAGTCGCCCTTGCTGATGGCGTGCAGCAGCTTGCCGTCCAGGCTGTACAGGTAGAGATGGTTGCGGCCGCTGCGCTCGGACGACCAGATGAAGGCGTCGCGGTTCTTCAGGAAGCGCAGGTCGTCGTGGATGGTGGTCCAGGTGTCGGACGTTTCGGTGATCAGCACGCGCTGCTTCAGGCTGGCGGCGTCCACCGACACCAGTTCCAGGGTCTTCTGGTCGCGGCTTTGGCGCTGGAACAGCAGGGCCTTGCTGTTGGCGCTCCAGTCAGCGCGCACCAGGTAGATGTCCGGGTTGCTGCCCAGGTCGACATCGCGCGTGTCGCCGCTGACCGGCGAGACGATCTTCAGCTGCACCGTCACGTTCGGGTCGCCGGCTGCCGGGTAGCGCTGCTCGACCACGTCGGTGCGGTCGGCGTAGATTTCAAAGCGGCGCGCCACCGGCACCGGGCTTTCGTCGTAGCGCTTGTAGGCGATGGCGCTGTCGTCCGGTGCCCAGTAGTAGCCGGTGCGCTGGCCCATCTCTTCCTGGGCGATGAACTCGGCTTCGCCGTTGTGGACCAGGCCGCCGCCGTCGGTGGTGAGCTGGCGCTCCTTGCCGGTGGACAGGTCGATCACGAACAGGTTCTGGTTGCGCACGAAGGACACGTAGCGGCCCTGCGGCGAAATTTTCGGGTCCAGCACGGCGCCGGAGGCCACCAGGCGCGCAGAGTCCGGCTTGGCGGTGTCGATCAGGTACAGGTTGCCGGCGATCGGCACCAGCAGCTGCTTGCCGTCCGGCGACCAGCTGTAGCTCAGGATGCCTTTCAGGCTGGCAGTGCGCTCGCGCTCGCGCTTGGCTTTCTCCGCGTCCGACAGGTTCTCTTCCGGCACCAGGGTTTTCGAGTCCACCAGGCGGTGCTGGGTCTTGTCCTTCATGTTGAATTCCCACAGGTCCAGCTGGTACTGGTTGTCGTCGCGGCCGCGCAGGAAGGTCACGCGGGCGCCGTCGGGCGACACCTTGAGGCTGCGCACGCCGGCGCCAGCCAGGGCCTGGTCGCCGTAGATGCGGTCCAGCGTCAAACGTTCAGCGGAGGCGGGCAGGACGGCCGCCAGTGCCAGTAAGGAGAGAATCAAGCGCATGAAAAGTTCCGAAATGTTCAAGTGGGCAAGACAATACCAGAGTGCCGCATTGCTGGGATTTGGAAAACGCGCCGAAAAACCGTGGTTCATTCGGCGCCCGGTGGCGGCGCGTGGCGGTCAGGCCGACGCGTGCAGGCGCTGCAGCGACAGCCGGTTCAGGAAGGCCGCCAGCAGCACGGCGGCGATGGTCAGCCCGAGCACCAGGCCGATCCAGAAGCCGCTGGCGGCCATGGGCGCAGCCGGCGCCAGGGGCAGCCAGCGCATGCCCTGCGCCCATTGCGGCGCCAGGCCCAGCAGGCACCCGACCGGCAGCGCGAATACCCAGAACGCCAGCAGCTGGATCAGCATGGGCTGGCGCGTGACCTTGTAGCCGCGGATCGCGCAGGAGGTGGCCACCTGGGTGGCGTCGGACAGCTGGAACAGCGCCGCGAACAGCAGCAGGTGCGCGCACAGGGCCTGCACCGCCGCGTCCGAGGTGTAGGCGGCCGCGATCTGGTGCCGGAACACGGCAATGAAAATCGCCGACAGCAGCGCGAACAGGAGCGACATCCACACGCCCACCCAGGACGCGAAGCGGGCCCGCGCCGCGTTGCCTTCGCCCATGGCCTGGCCCACCCGCGTGATCAGGCCGATGCCGAAGCTGAGCGGCACCATGAACACCAGCGAGGCGAAGTTCAGCGCGATCTGGTGCGCCGACACTTCCACCACGCCGAAGCGCGCCACCAGCAGGCTGACCGCGCCGAAGGCGCTGACCTCGGCGAAATAGGTGACGCCGATCGGCAGGCCCAGCTTGAGCATGCTGCGGATTTCCGGCCAGTGCGGCCACTCCCAGTGCGTGAACGGATAGGTTTGGCGGTAGGCCGGCGCATGGCGTACCCACAGCAGCATGGCGGCCAGCATCAGCCACATGCAGCCGGCGGTGGCCACGGCGCAGCCGATACCACCCAGCCTGGGCAGGCCGAAGCGGCCGAAGATCAGCAGCCAGTTCACCACCACGTTGAACAGCAGGCCCAGGATGGCGATCACCATCACCGGCTTGGTCTGGTTGATGGAGGTGCTGTAGCCGTACAGCGCGCGGTAGGCCGCGAACGGCGGCAGGCCGAGGCTGATGATGTGCACGAACAGCGAGGCGCGCGCATTGATCTCGGGCGCCAGGTACAGGTGGTTGAACAGCAAGGTGGCCAGGTTGGCCAGCAGCGCGGCGGCCAGTCCCACGCCCAGCGCCTTCCACAGCGCCTGGCGCACCGAATGCGGGATGGTGCCGAAGGCGCCGGCGCCCACTTCGTGCGCCACCACGCTGTTGATGGCCATCATGGTGCCGCTGACGGTGACCAGGATGATGGACCAGATCGACGCGCCCAGCGACACGGCCGCCAGCTCGTCCGCGCTGGCGTGGCCCGTCATGGCCACGTCCGCCACGGCCATGCCCACCGTGGCCAGCTGTCCCACCAGCACGGGCCAGGCCAGCTTCCACAGGGCGGCGGCTTCGGTACGGACGTTGGACAGGGTGAAGGTGGTTGGCATGGATGGGAAATCTTAGGACTAAAGCAACGATTCTACTAGGTACAGTAGGAATTTGTTACACAGTCGTGTAGGCTGATGCTCCAGCTAAATCGTTGATAGAAAGCATCGAGCGCTGGATGAGAAGAACTAACGGAGCATAGACCATGAAACGCACTACCATCAAAACCCTGGCCTTCGCGGCCGCCCTGCTGAGCCAGTTCGCCGCCGCCCAGGCCGGCGAAGTGACGCTGTTTTCGCGCGATAACTTCCGCGGCGAGGAAGTGACCATCCGCGACGGTTCGCGCGATTTGCGCGAGGCCGGCTTCAACGACCGGGCGTCCAGCCTGGTCGTGCACTCGGGCGTGTGGGAAGTGTGCGAACACAAGGACTTCGGCGGCTACTGCGCGGTGTTCGAGCGCGGCGAGCACAACGACCTGCGCCGCTTCAATAACAGCATCTCCTCGCTGCGCCAGGTGGAGCGCGGCGGGCGCGGCAACGGCTACGGCGCCGGCGGCTTCCGCGACCGCGACCGTGACGGCCGCGACGACCGCGAGGAGCGCCGTGAAGAACGCCGCGAAGAGCGCCGCGAGGAGTGGCGCGACCGCCGCGACGACCGCCAGGGCGGCGGCTACAACCGTCCCGACCCGATCGAGCTGTTCGAGCACGCCCGCTTCGAAGGCCGCCGCGTGTCCTTCCAGGGCGAAATACGCAGCCTGCGCACGGCAGCCGACTTCAACGACCGCGCCAGTTCCATGGTCATCTACGAAGGCCAGTGGCAGCTGTGCGAGCACGACAATTTCGGCGGCCAGTGCGCCGTCTACGGCCCCGGCCGCTACGACAACCTGGGCCCGATGAACGACAAACCGTCTTCGCTGCGCCGGGTTCGCTAAGCGGGGGAGCGGCAAGCCGCAAACGCGCGCTGGCAGCGCGCGTTTGCTTGTAATCTTGGCATGACGGATTACCCTGGAGAGCCTCCACCGTGGAATACAAGGACTACTATCAGGCGCTGGGCGTACCCAAGACCGCCAGCGCGGACGAGATCAAGAAGGCGTACCGCAAGCTGGTGCGCAAATACCATCCGGACGTCAGCAAGGAAGCGGACGCGGACAAGAAAACCAAGGAACTGAACGAAGCCTACGGCGTGCTGGGCGACGCGGAGAAGCGCGCGGCCTACGATGCGCTGGGCAACAACGGCCAGTACCGCGCGGGCCAGGAATTCCGGCCGCCGCCCGACTGGGGCAATATGGGCGGCGGCATGGGCGGCAACGCCGGCGGCTTCGACAGCGACTTTTTTGCCGACCTGTTCGCCAACATCGGCGGCGCGCGCGGCCGCCGTGGCCGGCCTGCGCAGCAGCGCGGCGAGGACAGCCACGCCGCGCTGGAAATCGACCTGGCCGACGCCTACCACGGCGCCAGCCGCACCGTCAGCATCCGCCTGCAGGAAGAGGATGCGCACGGCCGCGCCGTGACGCGCGAGCGCACCCTGGACGTAAACATCCCGCAAGGCATCACCGCCGGACAGCAGCTGCGCCTGTCGGGCCAGGGCCATCCCGGCAGCGGGGGCGCGCCGGCCGGCGACCTGTACCTGGAAATCCGCTTCCGCGCCAACCCGCGCTACCGCGTCGAGGGGCGCGACGTCTACGAGACCGTGCCGGTGGCGCCCTGGGAGGCGGCGCTGGGCGCCGAGATCGACGTGCCCACGCCCTCGGGCCGGGTGACGGTGACGGTGCCGCCCAAGTCGCAGGGCGGGCGCAAGCTGCGGCTCAAGGGCCGCGGCATCCCGCCCTCGCGCGCGCAGGCGCAGTCCGGCGCGCAGGGCGGCGACCTCTATCTACTGCTGGAGCTGGTGCTGCCGCCCGCCGACAGCGCGCGCGCGCGCCAGCTGTACGAAACCATGGCGCGCGAGCTGAACTTCAATCCGCGCGCCGGCATGGGAGCTTGAATGATGCAGATCGTTTATGGCGAGATACTGGACGATTCGGCGTTGACGCTGGAAGAACTGGCGCGCGCCTGTGCGGTGGAGCCGGACTGGGTGGTGCGCCATGTCAGCAGCGGCGCCTTGCTGTGCAGCGTAGAGCAGGCCGCCATTGTGGTCGACGCCTCGGGCGCGGCCACGGCGGCGCCGCCGCACGCGTGGCGCTTTGCCAGCGGCGAACTGCGCCGCGCGCTCAGCCTGCTGCGCGTGGAACGCGATTTCGAGGCCGACGAGGACCTCGCCGCGCTGGTGGTGGACTTGTGCGAGGAAGTGCGGCGGCTCAGGTCAAGGCTGCACAGCGCAGGGGCGCCTTAACGTTGGCGGCGCCGGCGGCCGCCGGTGCGCAAGCCGCCTCGTCCAGCGGCGCCTGGCGGCTCCACACGTGGCCGCTGCTCACGTCGAAAATGATGTTGCGGTGGCCGACGCCGTACAGGCTCTCGGACACCAGGGGAATGCCGTGCGCGCGCAGCAGGCGCAGCGCTACTTCGCCGTTCCGGCGGCCGATATTGCCGGCTTTCCTGTCTTCCAGTCCCGGGAACATCCTGCTGCCCCCGAAGATCTTGGCCTGGCATTCCGCCGGGTCCACCGCCATGGCGCGCAGCTCGGCCAGCATCAGCGTCAGCGCCTCTTCCCCGTAGCGGCTGTTCAAGCCGTCTTCCCCGGCCGAGTTGCGCGCCGACAACAAAAAATGCGACATGGTGCCGATGCGCCGCCCCGGATGCCACAGCGTCATGGACACGCATGAGCCCAGCAGGGTGCGGATGCGGTATTCCGGCCCGCCGACGAAGTATTCGCCGGGCAGCAGGAAGATGTCGATGATGTCGGAATGCGGGGTCATGGCCCACCTTAACGGCCCGCGCGGCCGCTGGCACTTGTACTTTGGTGCAAGGCGGCAGGCCGCACTGTACCAAAGTACAGGTTACACCGACTTGCTTGGTGGATACAGTTTGCTGGCGCATCCGGCCCACCGGCCGGGACGGCGCATCCATTGGAGAATCCCGGCAGTGAAAAATATTGTGCGCAGCCATTCGTGTTTGCTCCTTCCGCTGGGGTTGGCGGTGCTGGCTGCGGTAGCGGTACTGGCGTTCAGCGGCTTCAGTCTGGCCGGATTGCTCACTGTACTGTTGCTGGTGGGCTGCGGCTACGCCAGCGGGCTGTACTTCCAGTCCATGCAGCGCGTATTTCAGCAGTCGGTGGACCAGTACCTGGACGGCCAGCGCGCGCTGGGCGCCTCGGTGGCGCCGATCTGGTCGCGCCATATCGAAAATTCCATCGCGCAGATGGACGAGGCGGTGGCGGCGCTGGCCGGCCGCTTCGGCGGCATCGTCGAGCGCCTGGACCAGGCGGTGGGCGCCTCCAGCGTGGCCACCGCCTCCATGGACGGCGGCGACGGCCTGGTGACGGTGTTCGCCAACAGCGAGCGCGAACTGCAGGGCGTGGTCGCCTCGCTGCGCTCCGCCACCGAAAGCAAGGCCGCCATGCTGGACAAGGTGAACGGCCTGGGCCAGTTTGTGCGCGAGCTCAAGGAGATGGCGGCCGACGTGGCCAGCATCGCCGCGCAAACCAACCTGCTGGCCCTGAACGCGGCCATTGAAGCGGCGCGCGCCGGCGAGCGCGGACGCGGCTTCGCCGTGGTCGCCAAGGAGGTGCGCATGCTGTCGAACCAGTCTGCCGATACCGGCCGCCGCATCGCCGAGAAAGTGGCGCTGGTGAGCAACGCGATCGTCGCCACCACCCAGGCGGCCCGGCAGTCGGGCGTGCTGGAAGAGGAATCGATGCGCCTGTCCGAAGCAGCCATCTCCAGCGTGCTGGGCGGCTTTCGCGGCGTGACCGACGCGCTGGTCCAGTCCAGCAACCTGCTGAAGCAGGAAAGCGTCGGCATCCAGTACGAAGTGGGCGAGGCCCTCGTGCAGCTGCAGTTCCAGGACCGCGTGACCCAGATCATGAGCCACGTGAAGCAGAACATCGACCTGCTGCGCGCCGCGCTGGAACACAATTGCGACAGTTTCGAGCAGGACCGCCGGCTGCAGCCGCTGGACTCGGCCGGCCTGCTGGCTGCGCTGGAAAAGACCTACGCCATGGCCGAGGAATACGCGCTGGACCGCGGCGCAGACAAGCCGGCCGTGCTGGCGGCGCCGGCCGAAGAAGTCACTTTTTTTTAAGGAGTAAGTATGGCCAAGACCATTATGGTGGTAGACGACTCGGCTTCGCTGCGGCAGGTCGTGGGCATCGCGCTCAAGAGCGCGGGCTATGACGTGATTGAAGCGGCGGACGGCCAGATCGCACTGAGCAAGCTGGGCGATAAGAAAATCAACCTCATCGTGTGCGACGTGAACATGCCGAATATGGACGGCATCAGCTTCGTGCGCGAGCTGAAGCAGCAGGCGAACCACAAGTTCACGCCGGTCATCATGCTCACCACCGAATCGCAGGAAGCCAAGAAGCGCGAAGGCCAGGCGGCCGGCGCGCGCGCCTGGGTGGTCAAGCCGTTCAAGCCGGAAGTGCTGCTGGGCGCCGTGCAAAAACTCTGCCTGCCCTGAGCGCACCGGGAGCCGCCATGCCACACACCACCGCCCAGGGTCTGCCGTCTGCCGAAGGCGCGCTGCCGATGCGCCGCGCTGCCGGGCCGGTAGCGGCCTGCGGCGGCGCGGGAGGCGGGACATGAACCTTGACGAAGCGCGGCAAACCTTCATTGCCGAGAGCCGCGAGCTGCTGGACGACATGGAGAACGCCCTGCTGTCGCTGGACCGGCAAGGGCCCGCCGCAGGCGGCCAGCCCGAAGCGGTGAACGCCATTTTCCGCGCGGCGCACACCATCAAGGGATCGGCGGGGCTGTTCAGCCTGGACCACATCGTCGCCTTCACCCATGTGCTGGAAAGCGTGCTGGATGAAGTGCGCGCCGGCGCGGTGGCAACGGACGGTGGGCTGGTGAGCCTGCTGCTATCCTGCTGCGACCATATCGGCGGCATGACCGATGCGCTGGAAGCCGGGCAGACCGCCGGCGACGCCGCCACCCGGCAGCGTGGCGCGCCCTTGCTGCAGCAGCTGTCCGCCTACCTGGACGGCGGCGCGGCGCACGCGGGCCCGCGCAACGGAGACGGCGCCGGCGGCGGCGTCGACGCGGCTCCCGCTGCCGTCGCCAGCGCGCAGTGGCACCTTTCGCTGCGCATCGATCCGCCCGGCGGCGCGCCGGCGAGCCAGGCGGTGCTGGCCCCGGCGGCGCTCCAGGCCGCGGTGCCGCCGCCAGCGGACCCGGGCCGGGATCTGCTCCCGTGCCAGGGCCAGGGCCCGGCGAAGCCCGCCGAGGCGCGCACCGTGCGGGTGGATGCGGACAAGCTGGACCACCTGATCAACCTGGTAGGAGAACTGATCATCGCAGGCGCCTCGGCCGGCCTGATCGCGCGGCGCGTGCAAAACGCCGAACTGCAGGAAAGCACCTCGCGCCTGTCCACGCTGGTGGAAGAAGTGCGCGACAGCGCGCTGCAGCTGCGCATGGTGAAAATCGGCGCCACCTTCAACCGCTTCCAGCGCGTGGTGCACGACGTGTCGCGCGAGCTGGGCAAGGACATCGGCCTGCTGGTCAACGGCGAGGACGCGGAACTGGACAAGACCGTGGTGGAAAAGATCGGCGATCCGCTCATGCACCTGGTGCGCAACGCCATCGACCACGGCATCGAGCCGGCCGGCCGGCGCCGCGCGGCGGGCAAGCCGGAACGCGGCACCGTCAGCCTGAATGCCTATCACGACTCCGGCAGCATCGTCATCGAAGTGAGCGACGATGGCGGCGGCTTGAAGAAGGAACGCATCTTCGCCAAGGCCGTCGAGCGCGGACTGGTCGAAGCGGACCGCAAGCTGAGCGACGGCGACATCTACGCGCTCATTTTCGAACCCGGTTTCTCCACCGCCGAACAGGTCACCAGCCTGTCCGGACGCGGCGTGGGCATGGACGTGGTCAAGCGCAACATCAACGCGCTGCGCGGCAGCGTGGGCATCGACAGCGCGGAAGGGCGCGGCACCACCGTCACGGTGCGCCTGCCGCTGACGCTGGCCATCATCGACGGCTTCCTGGTCGGCCTGGGCAAGTCCACCTACGTGATTCCGCTCGACGCGATCGAAGAGTGCATCGAATTCGCAGCCGATCCCCGACAGGACTGCACCAACTTGCGCGGCCGGGTGCTGCCTTTTGTGCGCCTGCGCGAACTGTTCGGCGTGCAGGGGCAGGCCGGGCTGCGCGAATCCATCGTGGTGCTCAAGCACGCCGGCCAGCGCGCCGGCCTGGTGGTCGATTCCCTGCTGGGTGAATTCCAGACCGTAATCAAGCCGCTCAGCCCCGTATTCAGCGCGGTGCGCTGCATCAGCGGTTCCACCATCCTGGGCAGCGGCGAAGTTGCGCTGATCCTGGACGTGGCGGCCCTGCTGCAGCAGTCGGCGCCCAGTCCCCCCCAGCAGCAAGCGGCATAATTATTTTGGTCTTCTTTGGAGGTAAGCATGTTCAATAAACTTAAGGTAGGCACCCGCCTCGGCATCCTGGTCGCGCTGCTGTCCATCATCGTCATGGCGGTGGGCTACGCTGGCATGCGCGGCATGAGCTTCAGCAACGACAAGCTCAAGACCGTGTACGAGGACCGCACCATTGCCCTGGGCCAGCTGGCCAAGATCGGCGACGCCATGCTGCGCATGCGCCACCGCAGCGTGCAGGCGTCGCTGGCCAACAGCCCCGCCGAGGTCGACAGCGCGCTGGCGCAGGCCGAGAAGAACGATGCCGCCCTGAAGAAGAACCTGGCCGACTATCTGGGCACGGTGCTGACGGCCGATGAGAAAAAGCTGGTCGACGAGTTCACGCCCGGCTGGAACGCCTACAACGACAAGCGCCAGGCCGCCATGGCGCTGGCCAAGGCCGGCGACTACAAGGGGGCCGCCGAAGCCATGCGCGCGATCGAAAAAGACTTCTACCTGCCGCTGGAACTGCTCACCAAGCTGCGCACCCTGCAGGAAGACGTGGCCAGGCAGGAGTACGAAGACGCGGTGAAGCAATTCGACGCCACCACGCGCCTGAACGCAGGCCTGATCGGCGGCGGCCTGCTGATCGGCGTGCTGCTGTCCTGGGCGCTGATCCGCAGCCTGCTGCGCCAGCTCGGCGGCGAGCCCGATTACGCGGCGCAGATCGTCGGCGAGGTCGCCAGCGGCAACCTGGCGATGGAGATCCGCATCCGCGAAGGCGACCGCAGCAGCCTGCTGTATTCCATGAAGCAGATGGTGGACAAGCTGTCGCAAGTGGTGGCCGAAGTCACCAACGGCGCCCAGGTGCTGGCGGGCGCCTCGGAAGAGGTGAGCGCGACCGCGCAGTCGCTGTCGCAGGCCGCCAGCGAGCAGGCCGCCGGCGTGGAGCAGACCAGCGCCTCGGTAGAGCAGATGACCGCCTCCATCGCCCAGAACACGGAGAACGCCAAGGTAACGGACGCCATGGCCAGCAAGGCCGCGATCGAAGCCACCGAAGGCGGCGCGGCGGTGAAGGAAACCGTGGCGGCGATGAAGCAGATCGCCAACAAGATTGTCATCATCGACGACATCGCCTACCAGACCAACCTGCTGGCGCTGAACGCAGCCATCGAAGCGGCGCGTGCCGGCGAACACGGCAAAGGCTTTGCCGTGGTGGCGGCCGAAGTGCGCAAGCTGGCCGAACGCTCGCAGGTGGCCGCGCAGGAAATCGGCGAAGTGGCGGCCAGCAGCGTGAGCCTGGCCGAGCGCGCTGGCGAGCTGCTCAACTCCATGGTCCCCAACATCCGCAAGACCTCCGACCTGGTGCAGGAAATCACGGCGGCGTCCGAAGAGCAATCCTCCGGCGTGGGCCAGATCAACGCAGCCGTCGGCCAGCTCTCCAGCACCACGCAGCAGAACGCGGCCGGCTCCGAAGAGTTGGCCTCCACCGCCGAAGAGATGAGCAGCCAGGCCGAGGAACTGCAGGCCGCCATCGCCTTCTTCCGCGTGGCCGGCGCGGCGCCGGTGCAGCAGCGCGCCGGCGTGCAGCCGCTGCGCAAGCCCGGCGCGCGCAACGGCGGCAATAGCGGCGGCGCCGGCCGCAAGCTGGCCGCGCCCGCAGGCGCTCATGCCGGCACTGCGCACTTCCCGGACGGCGAGCCGGATGAAGCGTTCTTCACCAAGTTCTGAGCGGGAGGCCAGCTTATGAACGCACTGGCACACGCATCGGCCGAGCCGGGTCAGTACCTGACCTTCATGCTGGGCGGCGAGCTCTACGCGGTCGGCATTCTCGCGGTGAAGGAGATCATCGAATACGCGGGCCTGACGCCGGTGCCGATGATGCCGGAAGCGATACGCGGCGTCATCAACCTGCGCGGCGCCGTGGTGCCGGTGATGGACCTGTCGGCGCGCCTGGGCCGCATGGCCAGCGCCATCACCAAGCGCACCTGCATCATCATTGTGGAGGTGGAGCAGGGCGGCGAACAGCAGGTGATCGGCGCCATGGTGGACGCCGTCAACGCCGTGCTGGAGATCGCCCATGCCGACATCGAACCGGCGCCTTCCTTTGGTGCCCGCATCCGCAGCGACTTCATCGCCGGCATGGGCAAGGTCAACGGCAAGTTCGTGATCCTGCTCGACGCCGCGCACGTGCTGTCGGTGGACGAAATCAGCGCACTGGCCGCATCGCGCGAACGCGAGCTGGTGGCCGAATGACGCCGGCCGCCATCAGCGACCGCGAGTTCGCCCAGTTCCAGCGCTTCATCTTCGAGGCGGCCGGCATCACGATGGCGCCAACCAAGAAGGCCCTGGTCAGCGGCCGCCTGTCGAAGCGGCTGCAGCACCACCGCGTGCAGTCCTTCGGCGCGTATTTCGAACTGCTCTGCAGCGGCCGGGAACCCGGCGAAACCCGGATCGCCGTGGACCTGCTGACCACCAACGAAACCTACTTCTTCCGCGAGAATAAGCACTTCGAGCTGTTGCGCAGCGTGGCGCAGGAAGCGCGCGCGCGTGGCCAGGGCATGCGCGTGTGGAGCGCGGCCTGCTCCACCGGCGAAGAGCCGTACAGCATTGCCATGGTGCTGGCCGACGTGCTGGAAGAGCGGCCTTGGGAGATCACCGCCTCCGACATCAGCAGCCGCGTGCTGCACAAGGCCCGCTTCGGTCACTACCCGATGGAACGTACCGGCAATATCCCGCCCAGCTACCTGCAGCGCTTCTGCCTCAAGGGGCTGGACCAGTACGCAGGCACGCTGCTGGTGCAGCGCCCGCTGCGCAAGCGCGTGCAGTTCACTGAAGTGAATTTGAACACGGCGTTGCCGCAGCTGGGCAGCTTCGACGTGATTTTCCTGCGCAACGTGATGATCTACTTCAGCGCCGAGACCAAGCGCCAGGTGGTGGCGCGCGTGGCGCAGCAGCTCAAGCCCGGCGGCTACCTGTTCATCGGCCACTCGGAAAGCCTGAACGACGTCAGCGACGACGTGGAGATGGTGTCGCCGTCGGTCTACCGCAAGCCCTGAGCCGGGCGCGGCGTCAGTAGGCGCCGTGCGGCAGCTGGTGGTCCAGGTCCAGGAACTGCTGCATCAGCCAGCGGCCGGCGGGGCCGGGTTCCTCGTCGCCGCGGTGGATCAGGAACAGCGGGTACTGGAAGGCCTTGCCGTCGGCGATATCGAGCTGCACCAGGCGGCCGTTGGCCAGGTCGTCGAAAATCATCGCATGCGGCATGCTGCCCCAGCCCAGGCCGCCGCGCAGCAGCGCGTGCTTGGACGCCAGGTCGCCCAGGCGCCAGTTGCGCAGCCCGAGCACGCCGAAATCCTTGCCGGCGGTGAGCGCGCTGCGGTCCGTGAGCACCAGTTGCATGTGGTCGCGCAGCGCGGACACCGGGATCTTGCCCTGGATCCTGGCCAGCGGATGGTCCGGCGAGCACACCGGCATCATGGTCACTTCGCCCGCCGCGCGGCGCTCGATCGCGTCCGGCGTCGCCAGCACGCCGCCGCAGATGCCGATGTGGCAGACCCGCTCCAGCACCAGCTGCGTTACCGCGCCCAGCGCCTCGGTGCGCAGGCGCATCGCCACGGTGGGGTACTGCTGCTGGAAGTCGTTCAGGATGCGCACCAGCAGGCAGGTGGGAAACATCACGTCCACCACCAGCGACACCTCCGCCTCCAGCCCGGCCGACAGCGCCTTGGCGCGCGAGCGCATGCTGTCCACCTTCATCGACACCGCGCGCGCGTCCGCCAGCAGGGCGGTGCCGGCCTCGGTAAGCGTGGGCTTGCGCTTGCTGCGGTCCAGCAGCGCGATGTTGAGCTGCTCCTCCAGGTTGGCGATGGTATAGCTGATGACGGACTGCGTGCGGTGCAGCGCGCGCGCCGCGTGCGCGAAGCCGCCATGGTCGATGACGGCGATGAAGACGCGCAGCTGGTCGAGGGAGGGCAGGCCGGGATCTCTCATGATCTAAAAAATCGATGCTATCGATAGAAAATTACTGTATTCCATCGATACTAAACCCGTTCTATGATGCATGCAATCCCAACCGGGTCCCACTCGTTCCAATACTGAAGGAGCATCATCATGGCAAACGTACTTTATATCAACAGCAGCGTGCGTAATTCCGGTTCCCTGTCGCGCCAGCTGTCGGCTGAATTCATCGCCAAGTGGAAAGCCGCCAACCCGGCCGACACCATCGTCGAGCGCGACCTGGCCGCCAATCCCGTGCCGCACCTGACCGAGCAGATGATGGGCGCCTTCTTCACCCCGGCCGAAGCGCGCAACGCCGACCAGGCCTACACCGTGAAGACCTCCGACACCCTGGTGGCCGAAGTGCAGGCGGCCGACGTGATCGTGATCGGCGCGCCGATGTACAACTTCTCGGTCAGCTCCACGCTGAAAGCCTGGATCGACCATATCGCCCGCGCCGGCGTCACTTTCAAGTACACCGAAACCGGCCCGGTCGGCCAGCTCACCGGCAAGAAAGTCTACGTCTTCACCGCCACCGGCGGCGTGTACAGCGAAGGTCCCGGCGCCGCCTACGACCACCTGAGCACCTACCTGCGTGCGGTGCTCGGCTTCCTGGGCCTGACCGACATCACCTTCGTGCAAGCCGAAGGCGTGGCGCTGGGCGAGCAAGCCGTGGCCGACACCCTGGCCAAGAGCCGCCAGTCGATCGACCAGCTGGTCGCCGCCTAAGCGAGCTGAGCCGCATTTTCCGCACTTCGGGGTCAGACCCCGAAGTAGGGGAAATGCGGCTCAGGTCGTTTGTAGGAATTCCTTACGTTAGGTAGGAATTCTTGACAGCAGGTATCATGGGACCATCGTGCCACGGAGCCTGCCCATGAAACGCAAACTGCATCTGCTTGTCATCGATCCGCAAAACGATTTTTGCGATCTGCCTACGGCTTACCTGCCTGAGAATCCCGCTACCAAGGGCTTGCATGCGCCCGCGCTGCCGGTGCCGGGGGCGCATCAGGATATGCTGCGCCTGGCTGGCCTGATCAACCGCGGCCGGCACGGCCTGACGGCCATCAGCGTCACCCTCGATTCCCACCACCGCTACGATATCGCGCATCCCACTTTCTGGCTGACCGCCGAAGGCGCCGCGCCCGAGCCGTTTACCCAGATCACCGCCGCCGACGTGCGCGCGAAAAAATACCTGCCGCGCGACGCCGCCGCCTTGCCGCGTGCATTGGCTTACCTCGACGCGCTGGAGCAGGCCGACCGCTACCGCCTCATGGTCTGGCCCGTGCATTGCGAGATCGGCTCCTGGGGCCACAATGTGCACGAGGACGTGCGCTCGGCCTACAACCGCTGGGAAGACGCCGCGCTGGGCACCGTCACCAAGATCGCCAAGGGGTCCAATCCATGGACCGAGCATTATTCGGCCGTGATGGCCGAGGTGCCGGACGATGCGGACCCCGACACGCA
Organism: Massilia sp. Root418; assembly: GCF_001425265.1. Lineage (GTDB taxonomy): Bacteria > Pseudomonadota > Gammaproteobacteria > Burkholderiales > Burkholderiaceae_D > Rugamonas. The sequence goes on along the minus strand of NZ_LMEC01000024.1, from coordinate 225,449 downwards.
GCTGAACCGCGCCCTGATCGACCACCTGGCCGAGGCGGAGCTGGTCTACATTGCCGGCGAGGCGGGCAGCCACTGCGTGAAGGCCACCACCGAGCACATCGCCGCGCAGTTCTCGGCGCGCTTCGGCGAGGACGGCTTGCGCCGCCTGGTGCTGATCACCGACTGCATGAGCCCCGTGGCCGGTTTCTGCGACCAGTACCAGGACTTCCTGGAAGAGATGGAAGAGAGCGGCGTGCGCCTGGCCCAGTCGGGCGATGTGCTGCAGGAGTTGCTGGTCAATGCCGGCCGTTGAAGAACAGGAGAACGAATTGATGATCCCCGTGGTACGCAGCCTGCTTGAAACCGATCTGTATAAATTCAGCATGTGGCAGGCGCTGTTGCACGGCCATCCCGGCGCGCACGCCGAGTACGAGTTCCTGTGCCGGAACAGCACCGTGTTCCCGCTGGCCGAACTGGCCGATGAAGTGAACGCGCAGCTGGACCACCTGTGCGCCATGTCCTTCGCCGACGACGAGCTCGATTACCTGCGCTCGCTGCGCTACATGAAGGCCGACTTCGTGGACTTCCTGGCGGTGTTCCGCTTCCAGCGCAAGTTCATCCGCGTGGAAGTGAAGGGCGACTCGCTGGCCATCACCGCGGCCGGGCCCCAGGTGCACGTGATGGGCTTCGAGATCTTCGTGCTCTACATCGTCAACGAACTGTATTTCCGCCGCTTCGACCAGGAGGCCGCGCTGGCCGAGGGGCGCGAGCGCCTGATCGACAAGATCGCATCGCTCAAGGCCTTCGGCCTGCAGCCCGGCCTCCGCCATCCCTTCGAGTTTTCCGATTTCGGCCTGCGCCGCCGCTTCTCCGCCGCCTGGCACGACGAGGTGGTGCTGCGCCTGGCGGCCGAGGTGCCGCAGTACTTCAAGGGCAGTTCCAACGTCTACCTGGCCAAGCGCCTCGGCATGGTGCCCATCGGGACCATGGCGCACGAGTACATGCAGTCCTTCCAGGCTTTCGGCGTGCGCCTGCGCGACTTCCAGAAGGCTGCGCTGGAGGACTGGGTGCAGGAATACCGGGGCGACCTGGGCGTGGCGCTGACCGACGTGGTGGGCATGGACGCCTTCCTGGACGATTTCGACCTGTACTTCGCCAAGCTGTTCGACGGCTTGCGGCATGACTCGGGCGATCCGGTGCTGTGGGGCGAGAAGGCCCTGGCGCACTACGCCGCGCTGCGCATCGACGCCAACACCAAGCGCCTGGTGTTCTCGGACGGCCTGGACCTGCCGACCGCCTTCAGCCTGTACCGCCATTTCGCGGGCCGCATCATGACCGGCTTCGGCATCGGCACCAACCTCACCAACGACGTCGGCCTGACGCCGCTGAACATCGTCATGAAGCTGGTGCGCTGCAACGGCCAGTCGGTGGCCAAGCTGTCCGATTCGCCGGGCAAGACCATGTGCAAGGACGAGACCTTCCTCGCTTACCTGCGCCAAGTATTCCACCACCCGGCATCGTCTTCCTAGCTCGCGGCTTTCTGGAAGCGCGTGCGGTAGTCGCCGGGCGTCACGCCCAGGCGGCGCTGGAAGGCGCGCCGCAGGCCGTTCGGATTGCCGAAGCCGCTCCTCGCGGCCACCCGCTTGAGCGGATTGGTGGTGTCCTCCAGTAGGCGCCGCGCGGCGTCGATGCGGGCGCCTTCCACGAGGTCGGCCGGCGGCATGCCGGCCGGCACGCGCGGCCATGTCGTCCACCGTGAGCGGCTCGGCCAGGCTGGCCAGCACCGCGTCCGGGTGGCGCACCGCCTTGACCAGGTAGCCCGCGCCGACGACGAGGAAGACCAGCACGGCCAGCATGCCGTTGCCGTTCGCGATGGCGATGTCGGCGCCCAAGGTGTTGACCGCGAGCCGCCAGGCCAGGACCAGGCCGGACAGTCCCATCACCGCGGCGGACAGGTTGACGGGCAGGTGCCGTTAAGCGTCGATCGCGTTGTGGCGGCGCAGGATGGCGTCGGCCTGCTCGCGCTGCTCGTCGTCCAGCACGTCCACGCTGAGCAGGGCCACGGGGCGCGGGCGCGGCTCGTCGGTGCGGTCGGCGTCGTCGGGCGTGAGGGAGTTGAAGATGTTTTCAACGGCCGTGACGGTGGTGCTTTGCGCCAGCGAGCGGTGCGGCGCCAGGTTTAGGGCGGTGGCCGGGAAACCGGCGGCGAGCAGGGCGCTGCGGGCGGCCTCGGCGTCGTCTTGCGACATGAAGTTGCGGTGGATGGTATTGGCCATGACGGCGTGCTCCTTGAAACGATGCGTGATGGCTTATTGTGTGCGAAAGCGGCGCGCGGCGTCGCCGCCTTCGGCAGGCGCGGCCTAGAAGCCGGTGACCACGGTTTCGGTGTGCTCAACCTTCGGCGGCTGGGCGAAGAAGCCGCCCACCAGGGCACGCCAGGCCTGGAAGTCCTCGCTACCGCGGAAGTCGACAGTATGGTTCTCCAGCGTGGCCCAGTTGATCACCAGGTGATAGGTGTCCGGGCGCTCGATGATGCGCTCCAGGCGCATCGCCTCGCAACCCTTGGCGCGCTTGAACAGCGGCACCGCCTCTTTGACGGCGGCTTCAAAGGCGGCGTTGGTGTCGGGTTTGATCTGGATTTCGGCGACTTCGTAAATCATGGTCAGGTCCTCTCGTTGGCAATCCAACCATTTTGCCCGAAAGCACAAAACCATGCACGCGTACCGCCGTGATATCCACTATCTGCCGGGCCCGTTTATTGCCTGTTTCCGTTGTTTGCCTGTTTCGGCCTATTGCCTGTTTCCGCCGCTGCGCGGAGGCGTGGGCTTTTCCAGGCCCTGGCGCAGGGCGTCGGCGTTGCAGTCGCGCTGGAAGCCTTCGGCGCGCTGGTCGTCGGTGCAGCCGCCGGACAGCAGATCGTCTGTGCGGCCGGCCGATTGGCTGTTGCCGGGTACGGCTGCGTCGCGGATGCCGGGCTGACCGGTTTGGCTGGACCCGCCGGTGCCGCCGGCTCCCATGCTGCCGGCGCTGCTGGTGCCCGAGTGGGTCTGCTGCTCGAATTTGCGGCGCCGCGGTTCGTATGCGTCCATGATGGTCTCCTTCTGGTTATGCGGGGGTATGAGGAGTATAGGACTCGCACCGGCGATGTCCAGCTAAAGCTAGATGTCCAGCTCCACCCACGTCGGCGCGTGGTCGCTGGGTTTTTCCCTGCCGCGCACGTCGCGATCCACGTTGGCCGCTTTCAGCTTGCCGGCCAGCGCCGGGCTGAGCAGCAAGTGGTCGATGCGCAGGCCGGCGTCGCGCCCGTAGGCGTTGCGGAAATAGTCCCAGAAGGTATAGATGCGCTCGCCCGGATGCATGGTGCGCAGCGCGTCGCACCAGCCTTGCTCCAGCAGCCGGTGGAAGGCGGCGCGTGTTTCCGGGCGGAACAACGCGTCGTCCACCCAGCGCTCGGGCTTGTACACGTCCAGCTCGGTGGGCATGACGTTGAAGTCGCCCGCCAGCACCACCGGGGCGCCGGTATCGAGCAGCTCGGCGGCGCGCACGATCAGGCGATCGAACCATTTCAGCTTGTAGTCGAACTTGGGGCCGGGCGCGGGGTTGCCGTTGGGCAGGTAAAGGCAGGCGATCACCACGCCGTCCACCACCGCCTCGATGTAGCGGCTTTGCTCGTCTTCCGGGTCGCCCGCCAAGCCGCGCCCCACTTCCAGCGGCGCCTTGCCGCGTGCCAGGATCGCCACGCCGTTCCAGCTCTTCTGGCCGTGCCAGATGCACTGGTAGCCGGCCTGGTTCAGTGCCGCCTCGGGAAACTTCTCCTGCGGCGCTTTCAGCTCCTGCAGGCAGGCGACGTCGGGCCTGGTTTCAGCCAGCCATTGCAGCAGGGCAGGCAGGCGGCTGGTGATGCCGTTGACGTTGAACGTGGCGATGCGCATGGCGCCTCCGTGGTCATAAGGATGGCCTATTGTGACCGCAAGCGGCCAGTTCTGCCGCACGCTTTCACTGTTGCTTCGGATCGGTACAGTACGGCCGTTCGCGGTAGTCGAAATAGTCGAAGTCCGCGTGCACGCCGCTGCCGGCCATGTCCTGGCAGGCCATGCCGACAAAGGTACCGGTGAAGTTGGGCTGGCCAGGCGCGTTGGCTTCGTCGGACAGGATGCTGGCGTCGAATTGCTGCGGCAGCCATTGCCAGTCGCCGCCGTCACTGCCCACTCTGTAGCCGAACAGCAGGCGCTCTTCGTCCACTTCCACGCGCAGCTGCACCGGCACGCCAGTCGGCAGCGGGATCGGCGCGGTGAAGGCATCGGTCTGCACGTGGTTGGGCAGGCTGCTCATCACGCGCAGGTGCTTGCCTACGGTCTCGTCGTGCGTGATGTACAGGTAGTGGAACTTGGCGCCGCCGTAGTAGCAGGCCAGGCCGGCCTGCTGCTGATAATGCTCGGGCTCGAACTCCACCACGGTGGCCGCACTGTAGCAGTGCGATTGCTGGCGGCGCGCCACCAGCGCCTGGCGGAACTGGCTGCCCATGGTTTCGCGGCCGTACAGGCGCACATGGCCCGGCCTTGCAGTCAGGCTGAACAGCTCTTCCGGCCACGGCGTGCGCAGCCACTGGAATGCCAGCGGCAGCTCGGGCGCGTCGAACTCTTCGCGCGCGGGGGCGATGGGGAAGCGGTGCTCCGGCAGGCCGGGCGCGGCGGCTTGCAGCTGGGGCGTTGCCTGCCCGTCCAGGGTGCGCAACCAGCCGTCCTCGCCCCACACCATGGGCTGGATAGCAGTCTCGCGCCCCAGCGTGCAAGTGCCGCGGTTGCGCAGCGGGCGGCCGCACAGGTACACCATATAGGTCCGGCCGTCCTGGGTTTCCACCAGGTCGCCGTGGCCGGCGCGCTGGAGCGCGGCGTCCGGACGGTGGCGCGCGCTGAGGATGGTCTGGTCGGGATGCAGCTCGTAGGGCCCGTGCAGATTGCGCGAGCGCGCCATCGTCACGCCATGGTTCCAGCCCGTGCCGCCTTCGGCGGTCAGCAGGTAGTAGTAGCCTCCGCGCTGGTAGATGTGGGGGCCTTCGGTGAGCCCGTGCGGCGTGCCCTGGAAAATGTTCTCGCGCCGGCCGACCAGGCGGCCTTCCTGCACCGAGTATTCCTGCATCACGATGCCGGCGAAGCGGTTGCTGCCGGGACGGTGATCCCACAGCTGGTTCAGCAGGTATTTGCGGCCGTCTTCGTCGTGGAACAGCGAGGGATCGAAGCCGCTGCTGTTGAGGTAGACCGGGTCGGACCACGGACCTTCTATCGCCGGGCTGGTGACGAGATAATTGTGGAAGTCGCGCAGGGACGCGCCGCCGCTCGCAGCGCCGGTGGAGGTGCGGCCGTAGCGTTTCACGTCGGTGTAGATCAGCCAGAACAAGCCATCCGCATAGGTCAGGCAGGGCGCCCACACGCCGCAGGAATCCGGCGCGCCCAGCATGTTGAGCTGGCTGGCGCGCGTGAGTGGACGGGTGAGCAGGTGCCAGTTCACCAGGTCGCGCGAGTGGTGGATCTGCACGCCCGGATACCATTCAAAGGTGGAGGTGGCGATGTAGTAGTCGTCGCCCACCCGGACGATGGACGGATCGGGATTGAAGCCGGGGAGGATGGGGTTCTGTATCATGGTTTATTTCGTGATGAGGGCAGGCTGCAGGGGCTCGCGCACCAGCACCCACAGCAGCAGGGCCGCCAGCAAATCCAGCACCGCCAGGCTGACAAAGAACGGCGTGTAGCCGACAGTGGAGATCAGGCCGCCGATCAGCAGCGAGAACAGCAGCAGCCCCAGGTTGCCGAAGGTGCCGCACATGCCCGCCACGGTGGCCACTTCATTGCGCCGGAACAGGTCCGACGACATGGTGATGACGGTGACGGACAAAGTCTGGTGCGCGAAGCCGGCCAGGCTCAGCAGGGCAATCGCGGCGTAAGGGCTGTCCACGAAGCCGACGAAGGCCACGCCCATCATCATGACCGCGCCGAGCGTGAATGCGCTGCGGCGTGCGTTGATCAGCCGTATGCCGCGCTTTTGCAGCGCCAGCACCACCACGGGGCCAAACAGGCAGCCCAGGTCGGCCGCGAGAAAGGGCAGCCAGGCAAACATGGCGATCTGCATGAGGTCGAAATGGCGCACGGTGGTCAGGTACAGCGGCACCCAGAACGACAGCGTGCCCCAGGTGGGATCGGCCAGGAAACGGGGCAGGGCGATGCCCCAGAAGTTGCGCATCTTCAGAATGCTCGCGATGGAAGGCCGCGTGCCGTCGCCCTGCAGGTGCTGCTCCTGCCCGTCGGCGATATGTTTGGCTTCCTCGGCCGACAGGCGGCGGTGGCGCGCGGGCGCGTCGTATAGCAGCAGCCAGGCCGCCACCCACACCAGCCCCAGCGCGCCGGTGATCACGAAGGCGGACTGCCAGTTGTAGTGCAATATCGCCCACACCACCAGCGGCGGCGCCAGCATGGAGCCGAACGAGGCCCCGATGTTGAAGATGCCGCCAGCCAGCCCGCGTTCCTTGGCCGGGAACCATTCGGATACGGCCTTCATGCCGGCGGGGTTGGCCGAGCCTTCGGCCAGTCCGAGCAGGCCGCGCAGCGCGGCCAGCGCCTGCCAGCTGGTGGCCATGCCGTGCGCCATGCAGATGACGGACCATGCGGTGGCGAAGATGGCGAAGCCGAATTTCAGGCCGATCACGTCCAGCACGTAGCCGCACAGCGGCTGCAGCATGATGGCGCCTTGGAACGCCGCCGTGATGTATGAGTATTCCTGGGTGCTGATGTGCAGGTCAGTGAGCAGCGTCGGCGCCGAGACGGCCAGGGTGCTGCGTGTCAGGTAGTTGATGACCGCGCCCAGCATGATCAAGCTTATCATCCACCAGCGGAGTCCTTTGATCTTCGGGATAGGCATGTTTGCGCAACCATAAATGTGACAGGAATGGTACGATACCATAAACCCGGCGCGCGGCGCTCAGGAATGATTGCGCAAACTTACAACAGCACAGCGAGGCGATCAGGGCCGTCATGGCCAGCATGGCTGCGGTGTGGACGCACACGGCGGCCAGCGCCAGCGCCAGCGAGCCGGATGCCGTGATCTCCCTTCCCGGGCCGCCGCTGAGGCAAAGCGGGACCAGCGCGGGCACCAGCATCAGCCCGGCACCGTGGAGGGTGGACATCATGCAAGACCACAGGGCCAGCGCCGCATGGCCGGCCGCCAAGCGCGCCAATGCCGCCAGGGCCAGCAGCCCGCCCGCCAGCGCCAGCAGCGTGGCGCGGTCCATCGCCATGCCAAGCATCGCCACCGCGGCCACCAGCGCCACCGATGCGGCGTGCCCCGCCGCGATCGGCAGCAGGGCGCCCAGTGCTTGCCTGCGGTCGCGCGAGCGCACGCCATGGGCTGCGGCGAACAGCCAGCCGGTGGCAGGATTCAGCCCGTGCAGGGCGCCTGCCGCCGCCACCGCCACCCATGGCCATACGCTCGACATGGCACGCTCCCCCGCTCAGGCCTGCACGTGGCAGCAGGCGGGGGTGGCAGAGGCGGAGACGGCCGCAGGCGCCTTCTCGTACAGGTCGTGGTGGCGCACCCAGGACATGCCGTCGGCCGGGCCCTCCTCCTGCCGGCCCTTGGGTGTCAGGTCCAGCAAGGCGTAGGTGTGCATCATCACTTCCACGCCGCGCCCGTAGGTGGAGTAGGTGCGGTAGATCTGGCCGTCGTCGTCCTTATAGAACACGCTGATGCCGGGCGCGTCCGGGAGCGGGAAGGGCTGCATGGTGAAGTTGTAGTCCACCGCGCCCTGCGCCATTTCTTCCGGCGTGAAGCTCACCCTGAAGTCGTCGTTGAAATCGCTGTCGCCGGACGACACCCACTTGAACTGCCAGCCCATGCGCTGTCGGAAGCGTTCGATGTCGGCGACCGGTGCGCGCGAAATCGCCACGAAGGCCAGGTCGCGCTGGGCTAGGTGGGGCAGTGCGCCGTCCGTATGGTCCGCCATGTAGGAACAGCTGCGGCAGCCTTGCTCCTTGCCGGGGGTGAACATGAAGTGCTGCACCATTAACTGGTGCTTGCCTTCGAACAGGTCGGCCAGCGTGCGCCGGCCTTGCGGTGTATCGAACACGTAGTTCTTTTCCACGCGTTGCCACGGCAGCGCACGGCGCTCGCGGGCGATTTCGTCGTGCTGGCGCATGAGATCCTTCTCGCGCGCCAGCAGGGCCTTGCGTGCGCTGATCCATTGCTCGTTGCTGACAACCGGATGGGTGACGATATCTTTCATGATGGGCTCCTTAGTTTTTGGGACGGCGCACGGCGCGGACTTTGCCGCTGCCGCCACCGCCTGCGTAGAAAAGATCGGCCCCGTCGGATTCGAGGCCGCTGACGTTCACGCCGGCCGGCAGCGCCAGGCGTTCCAGCACCGCGCCGCTGTGCGGGTTGATGCGGCGGAGTTCACTCTCGTCACCTTCCCAGGTGGCGTGCCACAGCTCGCCTTCCACCCAGGTGACGCCGGTAACGAAACGGTCGGAGCTGATGCTGCGGATGACCGCGCCTGTGGCCGGGTCGACCTGATGGATTTTGCGGTCGCGGTACTGGCCCACCCACAGGCTGCCTTCGGCCCACGTCAGGCCGGAGTCAAAGCCGTGGCCTGGCGCGGGGATGGTGGCCAGCACCTCGCCGGTGGCGGGATCGATCTTGTCGATGCGCTCCTCGGCGATCTGGTACAGATAGGTGCCGTCGAAGGCGGTGCCCGCGTCGCAGGCCCGGTCCAGGGTGCGGGTGGTTTCGCCGCTGGCGGGATCGAAGGCGATCAGCCGGTTGCCGGTGGCGGCCCACACGCGCTGGCCGTCATGGGTGACGCCGGCGATGCTGTTGGCGCCGTCGAAGGGGCCATACTCGCGCACGATTTCGGCCGGGGTGGGGCTGGGGCCTGGCTGGTTCTTGCTGGTCATTGTTGTTCTCCTGTGTCGCGCCACGGATCGGCGCCGCAAGAGAACTTTATGCCATTGCCAGCGCGGTAGGGAGTAACAAGATTGTCGTGTATCCGGCCAGCGGGGGCGCAAGCCAGCGGCAGGTGCGCGCTTTGCCGATCGAACGCGCGCGCCCGGCCATTTCCAGCTCGGCCAGCGCGCGCTGCACGGTGCGCTGGCTGGCGCCCAGGGCCAGCGCCAGCGCTGAGGTGGACCATGCCGCGCCGTCGGAGAGCAGGGCAAGCAGCGAAGCTTGTTCGCCGTCGATGGGCGGTGCCAGCACGGCCACCGTGCGCTCGCCGTGCGGAAGGAGGATGAAGCCGCGTGGCGTGGCGTCGATGCGCGCCACGCCCTTGACCAGCGCGCGCAGGCGGCCGATTTCCACGCGCAGGCGTGCGCGGTGGGTTTCGTCGGGGGCATGCATATTGAAAGCGGCGGCAATCAGGGCTTCCCGGTCCACGCCTGCGGGCCAGGCTTCCGCCAGCGCGCGGGCCAGCGAGAACAGGATGGGGCGGCGCGCCAGGGATTGCCAGCCGGCGTTGGTGCCGGTGCCGCTGCCGCTGCCGATGCCGCGTCGGCAGGCATCCACCACCAGTGTGTCCGACGCGAGCAGGGCGGCCACCTGGTCCAGCCGCAGCAACTGTGCGCTGCCTGCGGAGATGCGGCGGGCAGCGGGGCGCTCCAGTGCCGCCTGTGCTTCGGCCACTTCGGCCATCAGTGCCGGGACGCGGGCGCGTTCGGCCGCCTGGCCAGCGCGCGCCAGCGCCGTGCGGGCCGGCTCCATGCTGAGCGAGCGCAGCGCCAGCTCCGCCATGGCCAGCTCCGCCACGGCCGCCAGCGCAGGCGGCAGCCCTGCCGTGTCCAGCTTTGCCAATGCGGCGCCCGCATCGTCCAGGCGGCCCAGCAGCAGAAGCTTGCGCGCGGCGACCAGGCGCGCCTGTAGGGCGTTGGCGTGGTCGGCGTGCGCTTCAAGCGTGGCAATCGCCGCCGCCAGCACGCGCGGCGGGCCGCTGAAGTCGCGCACCGCCATGGCCACTTCCGCCTCCGCCACCACGCAGCGCGCGCGTGACAGTTCCTCGTGTGCGCCGAAGCCGCGTGCGGCCAGCCGCAGCAGTTCGCGCGCCCGGGTGTGCTCGCCCAGCTGCGCCATGGCGATGCCGCGCAAGGCCAGCGCGGGCGGATCGTCGCGCAGGGCGACACGTTTGAGCGCGCCGAGCGCGTCTCCGGCAGCGAGGGCACGCGCTGAGGCGGCGATCAGGGAGTCCATGCCGAGAGCATACACTGCGCGCAGGCGTCTAGCGCAGCACGCTTTCCGCCATCTGCCGTATCGCGCCCATGGCGTGCAGGTAGGAACCGGGACCGTGGCTGATGCGCGCCACGCCCGCAGCGGCAAGGCTGGCGGCAGCCGGCAGCCCCGGCATCGTCATCACGTTGACGGGCAGCGGCGTTGCGGCGCAAACCTTCGCGATCATGTCCCCGTCAACCAGGCCGGGCACAAACAGTCCGGATGCCCCGGCCTTGGCGTAAGCATTGGCGCGTGCGCGGACATCCGCCAGCGCCTCCTCGGGACGGATGTCCGCGCCGAAGAATACGTCGGTGCGCGCGTTGATGAAGAGCGGCACGCCGCGCGCGTCCGCCATGTGCCGGATGGCGGCGATGCGCTTGCTTTGCGTGGCAATGTCGTGCAGCCCTGTGCCATGGATGACGCGGTCTTCGATATTTATGCCAACCACGCCGGCGTCGATCAGGCGGGCCACGTGGGCGGCGCAAGTCTCCGGGTCGGCGCTGTACCCGCCTTCCACGTCGACCGTGACCGGCACCGATACTGACTGCGCAATGCGGCCGACGATTTTCTCGACGAGGTCGAACGGGATCGATTCGCCGTCCTCGTATCCGTGCGCGGCAGCCACGGCCCAGCTGCTTGTTGCGATGGCCTGCGCGCCGGCTTCGGCAATGGCCTTGGCGCTGCCGGCATCCCATGCGTTGTAGAGGACCAGCGGATTGCCTTTGATGTGCAGGGCGGCCAGGCGTTGGGCGAGTGTGGTTTGCATTGTTCTGTTCCTTTTGAGATTGAAATTATTCACTGGCGAGCTGAATGGCCAGGTGCGAAGAGGCGAGGGCGTCGAGAAAGGCCTTGGGCTCGAACGCTTGTCCCAGCGATAGCGCGCCGCGCTGCTGGAACGATGGCTGCAGCATACGGGCGGCAGCTTCAACGATGATGGGGGCCGAGATGGCGTAGATGTCCTGGCCGGTGGCGCGTGCCCGGCGCGTTTCGGTGCCGGTGCGCGCCACGACCTCCATCATGAAGCGCTGAGCAGAGCGCCCATCGGCATCCACCGCCGCTGGCTCCGGGGTGGTGGCGCTCCTGACTTCTTCGAGCGGCCCCAGGCTGAAATAGCTGTGCAGGCTGTCCACCGCGATGTGGTGCGAAATCGTGGTGACTTCGCTGAAGCTCAGTTCCACCATGCGCTGGGTGTTGAAGGGCTGCGCGAAGGTCCAGTCGATCTCTTGCGCCGGCAGGGCGATCGGCGTCAAGTGCCCCTGCTCGACCATCATGCGCGGGCTCTTGTTGCGCTCGCCGGTGATACGGGTGCCTTCGGTCGGCCACCAGTGGTCCAGTGCCACGGCGGTTGTGATCTCGTCCGCATGGCCGTCGCCCACCAGGGCGCTTGCCATGAGGTCGGCCAGGCCGCCATAAAAGCCGGCTGCCGGGATGATGGCGATGCCCACTTCGCGCGCCCGTTCATGGTAGCCATCGAACAGCGCGCGCGCGGCAGGCTGCTCTGCGGTGACGTCGAGGTAGGATGCTTTTGCGCGCAGTGCGGCCTCCACGATGGGCGCGGCTGTATCAAGGAAAGGGCCGGCGCAATTGATCACGATGGCGCAGCCGGCGAATGCAGCATCCAGCGCGGCGGGATTGTCGATGCCGGCAGCCACGGCTGGAATGCCCTCGGCGATGCGGCTGATGTCCCGCGCCACGGCAAGCACCGCGATGCCACGACGGCGCAGTTCGTTGACCACGAAAGTGCCGGTATGTCCGGCCGCGCCATACACCGCGACCAAGTTTTTATGCGCCATTGTTTTCTCCAAAGTGACTGCAGGTTGAATTCAGAAATGCGATACAGACCTGTCTGTACTTCAAATGCTACAGAAAGGTCTGTATCATGTCAACTTCTTATCCGCGAAAGAGTTTTCCATGGCTACCTCAACTACCGCGACATCTCCACGACGCAGGCGTTCGGCCGATTCGACCGACCTTCAGCAGCACATCCTGGCGGTAGCATCCTCGCTGTTTTATCAGCGGGGAGTGCGGGCGGTGGGCATTGATCTGGTGATCGAACAGGCAGGCGTGGCCAAGACCAGCCTGTACCGCTACTTCCCAACCAAAGATGACTTGATCGTGGCCTTCCTGCAGCGCGAGGACGTCGATTTCTGGGCGGTATGGGACGCGGTCGCCGCCAAGCATGCGGACGATCCGGAAGGCGAGCTCGACGCGCACATGGGCTGGATAGGCGAACGCCTGGCGCGCTCCAACTATCGCGGCTGCCCGCAGATCAACGTCGCCGCAGAATTCGCGGAGCACGACCATCCCGCCCGTTTCGTGGCCCGCGCCCACATGCACGCCATGCGTGAGCGGCTGGCCGCCATCACCCGCAGGATGAGTGTCGGCAACGCGGACAGGCTGGCAGGGCAGCTGGCCGTGCTGATCAACGGCGCCTTAGTCAGTTCCGAACTGCTCGCGCCGGATGAGGCAACGGATCTGCTGCAGAACGCCGTGCATGCACTGGTCAATGCAGCGCGGCCAAAAGTAATTTAGGGTAGTGGAGCCTCACGCCGACAGCGCGTGCTGCCCCTGCAAAATAGACTCAAATGCCTGCACCGGCATCGGGCGGCCGAACCAGTAGCCTTGGTAGCCGTTGCAGCCCAGTTCCGCCAGCAAGGCGAACTGCTCGGGCGTTTCCACCCCCTCGGCAACCGCCGCCAGCCCCATGATATGGGCCAGGCTGATGATGGTCCGGGTAATGGCGGCGTCGCCGGTGCTGTTCAGGATGTCGCGCACGAAGCTGCGGTCGATCTTCAGCTGGCTGATGGGCAGGCGCTGCAGATAAGACAGCGAGGAGTAGCCGGTGCCGAAATCGTCCAGCGCGAAGTTTACGCCCCGCACCTTCAGGGCCGCCATCTTGCTGATGGCCTGCTCCACGTCGTCGAGCAGCATGGTTTCGGTCAGCTCCAGTTTCAGCCGGCGCGGATCGGCGCCGCTGGCAACGAGCACCGCGTTCACCTGCTCGACGAAATCGGGCTGACGGAACTGCAGCGGGCTGACGTTCACAGCCACCGTCAAGTGGGCCATCTCCGGCTGGACCGCCCATGCCGCCAATTGCGCGCACGCCGTTTCCATCACCCAGCGCCCGAGCGGCAGTATCAGGCCGGATTCCTCGGCGGCGGCGATGAAGTCCAGCGGATGCACCAGGCCGCGCTGCGGGTGCAGCCAGCGCAGCAGCACTTCCGCACCGGTGACGCGTTCCGCCGCGTCCACCTGCGGCTGGTAGTACAGCCGGAACTGGCCATGCTGCAAAGCGAGGCGCAGGTCCGCGTCCAGCGTGGCGCGTATGGTCACCACCTCCTGCATGCTGGGTTCGAAGAAGCGCATGGCGTTGCGGCCTGCAGCCTTGGCCTGATACATCGCCAGGTCGGTTTGCTTGAGCAGGACGGCAACGCTGTGACCGTGGCCCTGGAACACGGTTACGCCGATGCTGGCGCTGCAGGTGAAATCGTGGTCGCCCAAGGCGTAGGCATCGTTCAGGCGGCGCAGGATTTTCTCGCCCGTTTCGCGTGCGTGGGCCACCGCCTCCCTCTGGCAGGTGCCCAGGTCTTCCAGCATCACGATGAACTCGTCGCCGCCCAGGCGCGCCACGGTGTCGCTGGAGCGCACGCTGGATACGAAGCGCTGCGCCGTTTGCTGCAGCAGCAGGTCGCCCATGTTGTGGCCCAGCGTGTCGTTCAGGTCCTTGAAATTATCCAGGTCGATGAAGAGTAGGGCGCCGTATTGACCGCTGCGCTCGCTGCCGCGGATGGCGTGTTCCAGGCGCTCCATCAGGCAGCGCCGGTTGGGCAGGGTGGTCAGGCAGTCGTACAGCGCCAGGTTGCGGATTTCCTCTTCATCGGCCTTGCGGCGAGTGATGTCGGTCAAGGTGCACACATAGTGCGTGGCCTGGCCGCCGGCGTCGCGCACGGCCGTGATGGTCAGCCATTCGGGGAAGGATTCGCCGGACTTGCGCCGGTTCCAGATTTCGCCCTGCCAGGCGCCTGTGCTGCGCACGGCTTGCCAGACTCCGGCGCAGAACTGCGCGTCGTGGCGGCCGGGGTCGGCCAGGTCCAGCTGGCGGTCCACCGCGTCCGCATCGGTGTAGCCGGTGATGTCGGTGAAAGCACGGTTGATGCGCAGGATGGTGCCTTCGGCGTCGGTAATGACCATGCCTTCCTGGGCCTCGAACGCGGTAGCGGCCACGCGCAGGTCGGCTTCCACCTTATGCGAGGCGCGCAGGTACAGCACGATGGCCGAGGCGGCAACGATCAGCATGCTGCCGGCAAGCGCAATCAGCAGGAACAGGCACAGGCGCTCGGTGCCCAGGCGGGCCAGCTCCGGCAGCGGGCGCGCCACATGCAGCGCCATGGCGTCCTTGGCCAAAGGCACGGAAGTAATCAGCACCGGCGCCTGGTCGTCGCCAATGCGGACAGCGGCCGGGAACAGGGCCTCGCCCCAGGAAGTTACCTGCAGGGCGTCGAAACGCTCGCGCCGGTACTGCGACAGGCGCTGCTGCGGCGTCATGGCATGCACCGCCGCCTGCGGCAGCGTGCGGAATTCCAGGCGCGTATCGGCCGCCTGCACGATGACGCCGTTGGCGTCGGAGATGAAGGCGCGGGCCGGGCCGGTCCACGCCGCCAGCCGCGAGACATTGCGCTTGACCACCACCGCGCCGGTGAACGCGGTGCCGTCGAAAACGGGGGCGGAGTAGTACAGGCCGGCGACATTGCTGGTGCGCCCGATGGCGTACTGCTGGCCGTTGCCGCCCGCCCTGGCTTGCTTGAAGTAGGTGCGGTCGGCGTAATTGGTGCCGACAAAGGTGGCCGCCGTGTCCGCGTTGCTGGAAGCAATGCACAGGCCGTTTGCGTCGACGATCCACAGGGCGTCGGCATCCAGGTCTTGTGCCGTCAGCTTGAGTTCCTGGTTCAGTGCTTGCGGCACGGGGGCAGGCCGGCGCAGCGCGCTGCGCACCGCCTCATTGCGGCTGAGCATTAAGGGTATGCCTTTCAGCCGCTGCAGATGGGCGGTGATATTGTCCGCAGCGTCGCTCGCTTGCTCTCTGGCCTGGGCCGATTCCTGCGTTTCCAGTTCGCGCATTGTGCGCTCGTGAAAATAGTTCGCGCTCAGCCACGCCACCATGATCCAGCCGGCCGTCACTATGCCCACCAGCTTGTAGGATCGTTCGAAGGAAAACAGCTTGTGCTTGCCGACGTAGGTGGCCACGATGGTGATCACAATGATCAGGCTGGTGGCGAACAGCACGATGGTGGCCAGGAAGCTAGCGCCGATTTCTGATTCCGCAGCGGGATTCTCGCCGGCGCGGATGAAGTAGGCAGCCGCCATGGCCGTGTAGTGCATGCCGGCCACCGCCAGGCCCATCACGCCGGCGCCGATCAGCGTCGCATGCTGGCGCCAGCCGGCGCGCAGCGACATCAGGCGGAACTTGGTCCACAGCGCCAGCATGGCAAGCGCCACCGCCACCACGATGGAGAGCAGGAACAGTTGCAGGTCGTACTGGATAAAGCCGTCCAGCCGCATGGCGGCCATGCCGGAGTAGTGCATAGCGCCGATGCCGGCGCCCAGCAGCAGGCCGCCGGCTGCCAGCTCGCGGCCGGTGATGTCGCGGTGGCTGATCTGGCTCAGGGCCATGGTGCTGGCCAGGATGCCGGGCAGCGTGGAGAGCAGGGTGATGCGGTAATCGTAGCTGCTGGTGCAGGGCAGGGTGAAGGCCAGCATGCCGACGAAATGCATGGCCCAGATGCCCAGGCCCAGGCATAGTCCGCCCACCAGCAGCCAGCTGCGCCGCCGCGCGCCGCTGGCAATGCCGGACGCGTGCTGCGACACCAGCAGCGCGGCATAAGAGGCGAAGATGGCCACCACCACCGATAGCATCACCAGCAAGGTGTCGTAACGCCCTTCGTACAGCAGGCTGCTGGACGGCACGGCTGTGATCAGATTGAGGTAGTTAGGCATGGATGGCTTAATGCGGCGGTTGATCCGGCGATGGGATACCAATGTGCGACATTAAATATAGACCAATAATCAGCTTGCAGGACGATTGTTGCTCAATTACAACTTCGCGGAACAGATGAACTGCTGGCCGTCGTGTGCTTCGACGAAAGCGGCCTGCGCTTGAGGGAAATATAGGGTGACTTCGCTCATCTGCCCGGCAACGAAGGCAAGCGCTCCGCGTGCGCCGGGCCGGGCTGACTTGGCGGTTTGCCGTTTGACCCTGATTAGAGGGTAGCATGTTGCCGGAGCGAAAAATGCGCACATTGTCACAGCGGGGGACTTGTTAGAGAAGCGGCTGGACGGGCATCGCTGCGGCCAGCAGGATAGATGACGCACGCGGAAAATCGCCAAATGCGATTTTCGGAATGGGCGAATCGGAGAGGGTTGCGCTTGCAAGCGCAATTCGCTTTTGCGGCGGCGAGCACGCTCGCCGAATTCCCGCAAAAGCCCCGTGCCCGTGCCGGACGCGGATTCGATTCCCGCCCGTCGAACACCCCAAATAAAAAAACCACCCCGAGGGGTGGTTTTTGTATTTGGTGGTGGAGACGGCGGGAATCGAACCCGCGTCCGCAAGCACTCTACAGACAGTTCTACATACTTAGCACTATCATTTAATTTAACCGGTACGGCACGGATGTGCACGTTACGTACCAGCGATTCACCTTAGATTTAGCGCTACTTCAAGTGACCCGTTATAGCGCGATTCCCTGTAAATGACTCCTCAGCTTTTAACGGCCCGCCCCAGGGAAGAAGCGTTGAGGAGCTAACAGCAATTAAGCTGCCAGTGCGTACGAGTTATCGTTTGCAGTTATTGATTTCTGGGTGTATTTACGAGGTAACCAGCCCTCGGTATGCCCTGTTCTGCTTTGCAACCCACGTCGAAGCCAGGTCGTCCCCACAGACTTGTGATTGTACTCCATTCTTCACCCCCGTGCATCACGCTTTGCCTGCCGTCGCGAACAGTATCTAGTTGGCAACCCGGAAAGCAAAACTGCCGCTTGTTGCGGTAGCTTACGACCCGCGGACGATGGACGCCCCGGACAGGTTTCACGGGGAAGCTGGGTTCGGTCGAATTTCCTGCTTTTCATGACGTCAGTCATGCTGCTGACGCGGCGTGCTGGCACGCGCCGCGCGGGGAATCACACCTTGCCCGGCACCCGGAACAGCGGCTCGCTGCCCTTGAACGTGACTTCGAACAAGTGCCGGTCGGAGGTTTTCACCTTGTCCGAATACAGGTTCTGGAACGCGTCGGGCGCTTCCAGGGCGAGGTCCACTTGCAGGCGCTGCAGCATGTGCGCCTGGTACAGGCTGGCTACCCGCGCTTCGCGGGCCTGCACTTCGCGCGGACCGCGCATCTTCTCGTCGTCCTTCTCGAAATACTTGATCAGGATGCACTCAAGCAGGTCCATCTGGTCCTTGAGGATCAGGTCATGCAGCTCGTCGGACGCGTCGTCGGCCACCAGCGGCGCGCCGGTGCTGAAGTCCATGCGCTGGATCAGCAGGAAGTTGTCGTTGTCCGGGCCGCTGTTGTCGCAGGCGCGGTTCACGCCGCTGATGCGGCCCTTGATCAGGCGCCCGGCCGGATCGCGCGTCTGACCGACGTAGTGCACCTTGGTCGGATACTCGTGCTTGGTGTTGAAGTTCTGCAGCAGGTCGTGCACGGAGTAGGTCTCGATCAGCGAGCCCCAGTTGAGTGTGATGAAACGCTCGAACACCTGCACCGTGGGCTTCTTTAAGGTGGCGTCCTCCGGCGTGTTGAGCTCGATCGTGACGGCGTCGCGTTTCTGGTCGGCGCCCACCAGGATGGGGATGGTCAGCTTCAGGCCGAAAAAGCCCCAGCTGGTCGAGCGCGACGTGTCAAAGCGCAGCTTGGGCCGGCTCACCAGCATGTACATCAGCCGCTTTTCCATGGTCGCCTCCACCGCGAACTGCATGCGGCGCAGGTAGCGCCCCAGCGGGTCGCGGAAGTCGGGGATGGGCGGGAAGTCGGTCAGCAGGTCGTACCAGTAAAACTTCGACTCGGACACCGTCACATCCCAGCTCTGCGGCGTATGGCTGCGCGCAGCGGCGTCGGCGATTAGTTCATCGCTAGTCATGTGCGTACTCCGGCTTTCACTATGTTGGGTTACCTGTTTATCTTACGCGCAGAATTTCCGTACGGCAATGGTCGTGTGACAATCTATCAGGCTGCGAGCGCGCTGGCGGCGCGTGCAGCCAACACTGTTTGCACAAGTTGCAACAAAGCTTGAGGTGTCGCCAATACATGGTCGGCGTTCCAGTCGGCCGGTTCGGTGGCGCCGCAATAGCCCCAGGCGCACGCCACGGTAAGCATGCCGGCGGCCTGGCCGGCCTGGATGTCGCGCAGGTCGTCGCCCACGTACCAGCACGCCTCGGGCGGCAGGGCCAGGCGGCGCGCCGCTTCCAGCAGCGGCGCCGGATGCGGCTTGGCGTGCGCGGTGGTGTCGCCGGAAATGACGCAGCCGGCGTGCCCCAGGCCGATCTGCGGCAGCAGCGGGTCGGTGAAACGGGACGGCTTGTTGGTGACGATGCCCCAGGCCACGCCGGCCGCTTCCAGCCCGGCCAGCAATGCCGGCACGCCGTCGAACAGCGTGCTGTGGACGGCGATGGCGGCTTCGTAGTTGTCGAAGAAGCCGTTTTTCAGTTCATCGAAGCCGGTGTCCTGCGGCGTCAGGCCGAAGGACGCACCTATCATGCCGCGCGCGCCGGCCGAGGCCGTGGGACGCAGCAGCTCGTAGGGCGTGGCGTCCAGCCCGCGCGCGCTGCGCAGCAGGTTGACGGCGGCGGCCAGGTCGGGCGCGGTATCGGCCAGCGTGCCGTCCAGGTCGAACAGGACGGCGCGCGGAACGGACAAGGGGGCAGGGTGGCTCATGAATGGGGCGGTCAGATGGCGGCCGCAGCCGCCTGTGGTTGGAGTGTCAGTCGACCCGGCTGGTGGCGACCATGTAGTTGACGCTGGTGTCGTCGTTCAGCGAATAGATCTTGCTGAGCGGGTTGTAGCCCAGGCCCTTCAGGCCGTCTACCTGCAGGCCGGCGCTGCGCACGTACTGCGACAGTTCGGCCGGCGTGATGAACTTGGCGTAATCGTGCGTGCCGCGCGGCAGCATGCGCAGCACGTACTCGGCGCCGATCACGGCAAACAGGTAGGACTTCGGGTTGCGGTTCAGCGTGGAGAAGAACACGTGGCCGCCCGGCTTCACCAGGGTGGCGGCGGCGCGCACGATGGCGCCCGGGTCGGGCACGTGCTCCAGCATTTCCATGCAGGTCACCACGTCGTACTGTCCAGCTTCCTGCGCGGCCATGTCCTCGGCGGCAATCAGCTTGTAGCGCACCTGCACGCCGGTTTCCAGGCTGTGCAGGTCGGCTACCTTGAGGGCCTTTTCCGACAGGTCGATGCCGGTTACCTTGGCACCTTTACGCGCCATGGATTCGGCCAGGATGCCGCCGCCGCAGCCGATGTCGATCACGTTCTTGCCCGCCAGCGGGGCGCGCGCGTTGATCCATTCCAGGCGCAGCGGATTGATCTCGTGCAGGGGGCGGAATTCGGACGTGGGGTCCCACCAGCGGTGGGCCAGTTCGCTAAATTTTTGGATTTCTAGAGGGTCGGCATTCATATCCGCATGATAGCGGGATTTTGCCCGGCGCCAAAGCGCGCGCGCAACAATTTGCGGGGCCAAGCCCCTGCAGGGAGCAGCCTACCCCATCAACTGTGCCGCACAATTCACTGAATGTCACAAAAGTGCAAATAATAAAATATAGTTTAAAAGGCAATTATGCGGTTTAGCATGGAGGCCCTTTAACCTCCCATGGAGATCCATGATGTTGCACAAAGCTTTGCTCCTGTTGCCCCTGCTGGCCGCGCCGCTGCTGGCGCAGGCCGAAATCAAGTACAAGGTCACCGACATTGGCGTGACCACCTCTTATAACTTCAACACCGGTCCTTATCTGAACAATAGGGGCGAGGTGGCCGGCACGGTGGGCTACGACGCGGGCTACGCGTGGACGTCCTTCCTTTACACGGGCGGCGCTGCCAGCACGGTGGCGCAGCCTGGCAGCTCAGTGTATTTCGCCGGCCTGAACGACAATGGCGTGGTGGCCGGCAGTCTGGGCGGTAAGGCGGCGCTGTGGCAAAACGGCGTGGCCACGGAAATCGGCGCAGCTGGCAGCGCTGCGGCCGGGGTCAACAACCACGGCGTGGCGGTAGGCTCGGTCAACAACGGCGGCCGCTCCAACGCGGCCATCTTCAGCAACGGCCAGACGCAAGTGCTGTCCACCCGGTCTGGCTCCGCCAGCGCCATCAACGACAGCGGCGTGGTGGCCGGCACAGTGGACGTGACGGATGAAGAGGGGCACGTCACCCGCGACGGCTTCGTCTACCAGAACGGCGCGATGACGACCTTCGGCGCCGGCCCGGCCCATGAGGGCGTGTTCGTGGAAGATATCAGCGAGCAGGGCACGGTGGTCGGCATGGCCGGCATGGACGGGGGCGACCACATCTATGCCTACACCTGGAACAACGGCCAGATGACCGACCTGGGCGCGCTGTACACATCGGGCGGCGGCCGAAGCTGGAGTTCGGCCAAGGCCATCAACAGCCTGAACCAGGTGGTGGGCTTTTCTGCCGCCAACAGAAACTTCCAGTTCCACGCCTTCCTGTACGAGAACGGCGCCATGGTGGACCTGAACTCGCTGATTGACCCCAGCCTGGGCCTGCTGCTCGACAGCGCCAACGGCATCAACGACCAGGGCCAGATCCTGGCCACTGCCTGCGACGACATGTTCACCTTCACCTGCAAGGTGGTGCTGCTCGATCCGCTGTCGCCGGTGCCGGAGCCGGCCACCTACGGCATGCTGCTGGGCGGCCTGGGCCTGATTGGCCTGATTGCGCGCCGCCGCCGCAGCGCATAGCAAAGCGCGGGCGAAAAAAACCGCCCGGTGCGAACCGGGCGGCTTGAGCGATGTTGCTTAGTACGAATTACTTGCTGCGGGTGCCCACAACTTCGATTTCCACGCGGCGGTTTTTAGCGCGGCCGGCGGCGGTCTTGTTGTCGTCCACTGGCTGCTTCTCGCCTTTACCTTCGGTGTACACGCGGTTCGCTTCCACGCCTTTGGACACCAGGTAAGCTTTCACGGCTTCCGAACGCTTGATCGACAGCTTCTGGTTGTATTCATCGGTGCCCACGGAGTCGGTGTGGCCCACGGCGATGATGACTTCCAGGTTGATCGCGCCCAGTTTCGAGCTCAGGTCGTCCAGCTTGGCTTTGCCTTCAGGCTTCAGCACGGCTTTGTCGAAGTCGAAGAAGGCGTCGGCTGCGAAGCTGACTTTTTCCGACGTCGGCGCAGGCGCTGGGGCCGGTGCCGGGGTGGCTGCTGGTGCTGGGGTAGGCGCTGGGGCCGCTGGTGGCGGCGGTGCGACGCACTTGCCGTTTTCCAGCTTCTCCGGTTCTACGCAGATCGGCAGATCGCAGCCTGGCACGGCGTCAGCCGGGGTCCAGTAGCCGGTGCGCCAGCACAGGCCGAACGGGTCACGGGCGATCACGCCGCGTGCGTCTTGCACGTAGGCGCTCTTTGGCGTGGGGGCTTTGATGTCCTGGGTCACTGGCGCGAAAGGCGGGGTGGTTGGCTGCTGGGCCATGGCAGAACCAGCAAACACTGCCGACGCAGCAAAAATCGATGCAACATATTTATTCATATTTTTTCTTCCTTTCGGGGTGATATCCGCAGAAAAACTGCGCGACGTTGGTACGTGGGGCGCATCCTACCATATGCCCCTATGTCGCGCCGGTTCCCGATTGCGAAACAAGCAATTAACTTCTCGTCCATTTTGCCATAGGCATCGGAACGGAATACGAACAGCGCAAACTGAATCCGGGCCGCAATCGACCAAAATGTTGTTTTTGCGCAACGTCGGCCGAAATAATAACGTTTCATTATTTCATCCCAATGACATGGATGAGGTCCGCCGCCGGCCGCGCTCTGCCGGCCCGGCGCCGGAATTGCGCAGCAGCCATGGCGCGCATGCTAAAATCGTACGCTTGTCTGCGGACAGCGGGTAATCACGGTCAGCGTGCGTAACAGATAAGTCAACCTCAGTAAAGAACAGACGAACCCACCCATGGATCAATTCGCAAAAGAAACAATCCCAATTTCCCTCGAAGAAGAGATGCGCAAGAGCTACCTCGATTACGCCATGAGCGTGATCGTAGGCCGTGCCTTGCCGGATGCGCGCGACGGCCTGAAGCCGGTACACCGCCGCGTCCTGTTCGGGATGCACGAACTGAACAATGTCTGGAACCGCCCTTACGTCAAATGCGCGCGCGTGGTCGGCGAAGTCATGGGTAAATACCACCCGCACGGCGACGCCTCGATTTACGACACGCTGGTGCGCATGGCGCAGGACTTCTCGCTGCGCTACATGCTGGTCGACGGCCAGGGCAACTTCGGTTCGGTCGACGGCGACAACGCCGCCGCGATGCGTTACACCGAGTGCCGCCTGGACAAGATCGCCGGCGAAATGCTGGCCGACATCGACAAGGACACGGTCGACTTCGCACCGAACTACGACGGCAAGGAAAAAGAGCCGACCGTCCTGCCGACCCGCATCCCCAACCTGCTGATCAACGGTTCGTCCGGTATCGCGGTGGGCATGGCGACCAACATCCCGCCGCACAACCTGACCGAAGTGATCAACGGCGCGCTGCACGTGCTGCGCAACCCGGATTGCTCGATCGACGAGCTGATCGAACTCATCCCGGCGCCGGACTTCCCGACCGCCGGCATCATCTACGGCGTGTCCGGCGTGCGCGACGGCTACCGCACCGGCCGCGGCCGCGTGGTGATGCGCGCCAAGACCCACTACGAAGAGTACGGCAAGGACGGCGGCCGCACCGCCATCATCGTTGACGAGCTGCCGTACCAAGTGAACAAGAAGTCGCTGCTGGAACGCATCGCGGAAAACGTGCGCGACAAGAAGCTGGAAGGCATTTCCGACATCCGCGACGAGTCGGACAAGTCGGGCATGCGCGTGGTGATCGAGCTGAAGCGCGGCGAAGTGCCGGAAGTGGTGCTGAACAACCTGTACAAGCAGACCCAGCTGCAAGACACCTTCGGCATGAACATGGTGGCGCTGGTCGATGGCCAGCCGAAGCTGCTGAACCTGAAAGAGATGCTGCAGTGCTTCCTGTCGCACCGCCGCGAAGTGGTCACGCGCCGCACCGTGTTCGAGCTGCGCAAGGCGCGCGAACGCGGCCACGTGCTGGAAGGCCTGGCCGTTGCGCTGGCCAATATCGACGATTTCATCGCCATCATCAAGGCCGCGCCAACGCCGCCGGTGGCGAAAACCGCCCTGATGGAACGCGGCTGGGATTCGTCCATCGTGCGCGAGATGCTGGCGCGCACCGGCGACGAAGGCCAGGCCGGTATTGAGGCCTTCCGTCCCGAGCACCTGCCGAGGCACTACGGCTTGCAGCCGGACGGCCTGTACAAGCTGTCCGACGACCAGGCGCAGGAAATCCTGCAGATGCGCCTGCAGCGCCTGACCGGCCTGGAACAGGACAAGATCGTCAACGAATACAAAGACGTGATGGCGCTGATCGCCGACCTGCTGGACATCCTGTCCAAGCCGTCCCGCGTGACCACCATCATCACCGACGAGATGACCGCCGCGCAGCTGGAATACGGCAGCAAGGACGAGCGCCGCTCCACCATCGAGCACAACGCCACCGACCTGGGCACCGAAGACCTGATCACGCCGCAGGACATGGTGGTGACCCTGTCCCACCTGGGCTACATGAAGTCGCAGCCGATCTCCGAATACCGCGCGCAAAAGCGCGGCGGGCGCGGCAAGCAGGCCATGGCCACCAAGGACGAGGACTGGATCGACCAGCTGTTCATCGCCAATACGCACGACTATATCCTGTGCTTCTCCAACCGCGGCCGCATGTACTGGCTGAAGGTGTGGGAAGTGCCGCAAGGCTCGCGCGCCTCGCGCGGCAAGCCTATCGTGAACATGTTCCCGCTGCAGGACGACGAGAAGATCACCGTGGTGCTGCCGCTGTCGGGCGAAAACCGCACCTTCCCGGAAGACCACTACGTCTTCATGTCCACCAGCCTGGGCACCGTGAAGAAGACCCCGCTGAAGGACTTCAGCAACCCGCGCAAGGCCGGCATCATCGCGGTCGACCTGGACGAGGGCGACTTCCTGATCGGCGCCGCGCTGACCGACGGCCAGCACGACGTGATGCTGTTCTCCGACGCCGGCAAGGCCGTGCGTTTCGACGAGAACGACGTGCGCCCGATGGGCCGCACGGCGCGCGGCGTGCGCGGCATGAACCTGGAAGAAGGCCAGAACGTGATCGCGCTGCTGGTGGCCGAGAACGAGCAGCAGTCCGTGCTCACGGCCACCGAGAACGGTTTCGGCAAGCGTACCCCGATCACCGAGTACACCCGCCACGGCCGCGGCACCAAGGGCATGATCGCCATCCAGACTTCCGAGCGTAACGGCAAGGTGGTGGCGGCGACCCTGGTTGAGCCGACCGACGAGATCATGCTGATCACCACCGGCGGCGTGCTGATCCGCACCCGCGTGGCGGAGATCCGCGAAATGGGCCGCGCCACGCAAGGCGTGACCCTGATCGCGGTGGAAGACGGCACCAAGCTGTCCGGCCTGCAGCGCATCGTGGAAACCGACATCGACGAGGTGGAACTGGAACCATCCGGCGGCGCGGTTGCCGATGCCCCGGCTGCACCGGACGAGCCGGAAGCGGCACCGGAGTAAGCAGCAGCGTAGGGCGGGTTAGGCGCAAGCCGTCACCTGCCGCAGCGGGGGCAGTGTCGTGTTCGCAGAATAATGCGACAATGACATTGCCCCCGTTTTACATTTCAAAAGGAATTCTGTGAAGAAAATCGTTGCACTGCTGGCCGCCGCCCTGGCGTTTTCCCAAGTCCCCGCCGCCGCGCAGAGCGCCGCGCCGGCCGACACCGCCACCGCTGAATCCACGGCCGCAGCCAAGCAGCTGATGGACGCGATCAACGCGCGCAGCCTGATGCAGGCCTCCATGCAGCACATGTCGGCGCAGCTGCCGCAGATGCTGCGCGCCATGACCGATTCCATGCTGGAAAACAAAGGCAAGAACATGAGCGCGGCCGAGAAAAAAGCCGCCCAGGCCGACCTGGAAAAAGCCATTCCCGGCATGATGGCAGCGATCCAGAAGCTGTTCAGCGATCCGGCCCTGCTGGACGACTTCGAACGCGAAACCGCCGCCATCTACGCGCGCAACTACACCGCCGATGAAATGCGCCAGCTGCTGGCCTTCTACCGCAGCCCGGTGGGCGCCAAGACGCTGGCCACCATGCCGAAGGTCATGCAGGAGTCCATGGCGCTCAGCCAGAAAATCATCGTGCCGCGCATGGGCAAGGTGATCGAGGAAGTGACTGCCAACATCGCCAAGAAATAAGGAACGAAACGTGACGAATATCTACAATTTCTCCGCCGGCCCGGCCGTGCTGCCGAAAGAAGTGCTGGCCCAGGCTGCCGCTGAAATGCTGGACTGGAACGGCAGTGGAATGTCCGTCATGGAAATGAGCCACCGGGGCCCCGAGTTCATTTCGATCTACCGCGCCGCCGAGCGCGACCTGCGCGAGCTGCTGGCGGTGCCGGACAACTACAAGATCCTGTTCATGCAGGGCGGCGGCTTGTCGCAGAACGCCGTCATCCCGATGAACCTGGCCGGCAGCGCCGACGCCACCATCGACTTCGTGCAGACCGGCTCCTGGTCCAGCAAGTCCATCAAGGAAGCGGCGCGCTACGCCAGGGTGAACGTGGCCGCCAGCGCCAGCGACAACCACTACAGCTTCGTGCCGCCGCAGTCCGAGTGGCAGCTCACGCCGGGCGCGGCCTATCTGCACCTGTGCACCAACGAGACCATCGACGGCGTGGAAATCGACTTCGTGCCGACCGCGCAGGGCGATACGACTTTGGTGGCCGACATGTCCTCGCACATCCTGTCGCGTCCCGTGGACGTGGCCAAGTACGGCCTGATATTCGGCGGCGCGCAAAAGAACATCGGCCCGGCCGGCGTCACCGTGGTGATCGTGCGCGAAGACCTGATCGGCAAGGCCTTGCCGTTCTGCCCGTCCGCGTTCGACTTCAAGAACGTGGCCGACAACGAATCCATGTACAACACGCCGCCCACCTACGGCATCTACATTGCCGGCCTGGTGTTCCAGTGGCTCAAGCGCCAGGGCGGCGTGGCCGAGATGGAACGCCGCAACAAAGAAAAAGCAGCGCTGCTGTACGCCGCGCTCGATGCGGACGACTTCTACCAGAATCGCGTCCAGCCGCAATACCGTTCGCGCATGAACGTACCGTTCTACCTGCGCGACGAAAGCAGGAACGAAGCATTCCTGGCCGGCGCCAAAGCGCGCGGCCTGTTGCAGCTGAAGGGCCACAAGTCCGTCGGCGGCATGCGTGCATCCATTTACAACGCCATGCCTATCGAGGGCGTGCAAGCCCTCGTCGACTACTTGAACGAATTCGCCGGCCGCTGAGTGCCGGCCGCTAAGGCAACCTTCATGAACGATAAACTCAAACCCCTGCGCGAGCAGATCGACGCGATCGACGCCCAGATCCTCGCATTGTTGAACCAGCGCGCCAAGGTGGCGCAGGAAGTCGGCCACGTCAAGGCCGAGACCAACGCGCCGGTGTTCCGCCCCGAGCGCGAAGCCCAGGTGCTGCGCGGCGTGGCCGACCGCAACCCCGGCCCCATGGTCGCCACCGACGTGCAGACCATCTTCCGCGAAATCATGTCGGCCTGCCGCGCGCTGGAAAAGCGCGTCACCGTGGCCTACCTGGGCCCGGTGGGCACCTTCAGCGAGCAGGCCGTGTACCAGCAGTTCGGCAGCGCCGTCGAAGGCTTGCCGTGCGCCTCGATCGACGAAGTGTTCCGCGCCACCGAAGCCGGCACCGCCGATTTCGGCGTGGTGCCGGTGGAGAACTCCTCCGAAGGCGCCATCAACCGCACGCTGGACCTGATGCTGGGCACCACCACCCTGATCAGCGGCGAAGTGGCCATCGCCGTGCACCACAGCCTGATGACCAAGACCGGCAATATGGACGGGGTGCAGGTGATCTGCGCCCATTCGCAGGCACTGGCGCAGTGCCAGGTGTGGCTGAACCAGAACTACCCCAACATCGAACGGCGCGCAGTCGCCTCCAACGCCGAAGCGGCGCGCATGGCCGGCGAGGACGCGAGCGTAGCGGCCATCGCCAGCGAAATGGCGGGCACGCAGTACAAGCTGGGCGTGGTCAAGGGTCACATCCAGGACGACCCGCACAACCGCACCCGTTTCGCCGTCATTGGCCATCTGCAGACGCTGCCTTCCGGTAAGGACCACACCTCGCTGGTGCTGGCCGTGCCGAACAAGGCCGGTGCGGTGTACCAACTGCTGGCGCCGTTGGCCAAACACGGCGTGTCGATGACGCGCTTCGAATCCCGCCCGGCCCGCATCGGCACCTGGGAGTACTACTTCTATGTCGACGTGGACGGCCATGTGAACGACGCGGCGGTCGCACAGGCCCTGGCGGAATTGAAAGACCAGGCCGCATTCTTCAAGGTGCTGGGTTCTTACCCGGTGAGTCTGACCTGACCTTTGACCTGACCTTTGACCTGAACTTTACTTCACACGAGAATTACTATGTCCAAGAATTTCGGTCCTGAATACGTCCGCGCCATCGCCCCCTACCAGGCCGGCAAACCCATCTCCGAAGTGGCGCGCGAGTTCGGCCTCGACGAAGCGTCCATCGTCAAACTCGCGTCCAACGAAAACCCGTTCGGCGTACCGGAATCGGCCAAGGCCGCCATGGCCGCCGCCGCTGCGGACCTGGGCCGCTACCCGGACGCTAACGGCTTCGAACTGAAGGCCGCGCTGGCCGAGCGCTACGACGTGCCGGCCGACTGGATCACCCTGGGCAACGGCAGCAACGACATCCTGGAAATCGCCGCCCACGCTTTCGTGGAAAAAGGCCAGGCCATTGTCTACTCGCAGTACTCGTTCGCGGTGTACGCGCTGGCCACGCAAGGCCTGGGCGCGCGCGCCATCGTGGTGCCAGCCAAGGACTACGGCCATGACCTGGACGCCATGGCGGCCGCCATCGACGCGGACACCCGCTTGGTTTTCATCGCCAACCCGAACAACCCGACCGGCACGTTCATCGGCGCCGCCGACATCGAAGCCTTCCTGAAGAAGGTTCCGGTCAGCGTGGTGGTGGTGCTGGACGAGGCCTACAACGAATACCTGTCGCCCGAAAACCAGTACGAGTCCGCAGCGTGGGTGAAGCAGTACCCGAACCTGCTGGTCTCGCGCACCTTCTCCAAGGCTTACGGCCTGGCCGGCCTGCGCGTGGGCTTCGCCATCGCCCAGCCGGCGCTGACCGACCTGATGAACCGTATCCGCCAGCCGTTCAACGTGAATTCGCTGGCGCAGGCGGCCGCCGTCGCGGCGCTGAACGACAAGGAGTTCCTGGAGCAGGGCGCGCGCAACAACGCCGCCGGCTATCAGCAATTCGTGGAAGCGTTCGAGCAAATGGGCCTGGAGTACGTGCCGTCCTACGGCAATTTCGTGCTGGTGAAAGTGGGCAAGGACCTGGCCGCCGGCGCGCGCGTCAACCTGGCGCTGCTCAAGCAGGGCGTGATCGTGCGCCCGGTGGGCAACTACGGCCTGCCGGAGTGGCTGCGCATTTCCATCGGCCTGCCGCAGGAAAACGCCATCCTGATCTCGGCTTTGCAGAAAGCGCTGGCGTCGGACCGTGAATAAGGCAGTAAACAAAGTCGTTATTTTCGGCGTCGGCCTGATCGGCGGCTCGTTTGCGCGGGCCCTGAAGCAGGCCGGCGCCGCGCGCAGCATTGTCGGCATGGACCGTTCGCCGGCCTCGCTGCAGCGGGCGCTGGAGCTGGGCATCATCGACGAGGCTGGCGCCGACCTGGCCAGCGCCATGCGGGACGCCGACCTGGTGCTGCTGGCCGCCCCGGTGGCGCAGACCGGCGCCATCCTGGCGGCCCTGCTGCCGCACCTGGGCCCGCGCACCGTGGTCACTGATGCGGGCAGCACCAAGGCCGACGTGGCAGCCGCCGCGCGCGCCGTGCTGGGCGACAAGCTGGGCCGCTTCGTGCCCGGCCACCCCATCGCGGGACGCGAAACCAATGGCCCGGACGCGGCCATACCGAATCTGTATCAAGGCAAGAAAGTAGTGCTCACGCCGCTGGCCGAAAACGCCGACGCGGACGTGGAGCTGGTGGCCGCCGCCTGGCGTGCCTGTGGCGCTGTGATCCATCGCCTCTCGCCGGAGGAACACGACAAGGTGTTCGCCGCCGTCAGCCATTTGCCCCATTTGCTGGCTTACGCACTGGTGGACGACATCGCCCACAAGCCGCACGCCGATCTGCTGTTCCAGTACGCCGCCAGCGGCTTCCGCGATTTCACGCGCATTGCCGGCTCGTCGCCGGAAATGTGGCGCGACATCAGCCTGGCCAACCAGGCCGCGCTGCTGACGGAACTGGACGCCTATCTGGCACAATTGACCACGCTGCGCGCGCAGCTGGCCGCCGGCGACGGCGCCGCCCTGGAGGCGGTGTACGGCAACGCGCGCCATGCGCGCGAACGCTGGATTGCGACGATCGAGGCGGCCGAAGCGCCGCCCGCACAAGACAAGGCTGAATAAGCGAGTCACAGGCAAAACAAAGGACAGGCATGACGCAGCATCAATCCCAATACCCCGAACACATCGACCTGGCGCCGGTCGCCCACGCTGAAGGCGTGGTGCGCCTGCCGGGGTCGAAATCGATCTCCAACCGCATCTTGCTGCTGGCCGCGCTGGCCGAAGGCGAAACCCGCATCGGCGGCCTGCTGGCTTCCGACGACACGCACGTGATGCTGAACGCGCTGCGGTCGCTGGGCGTGCAGTGGAGCGAGCAGCCCACCATGGACGGCTACCCCATGCACACCGTGCAGGGAGCGGGCGGCGCGGCGGGCGTCACGCTGGCGCCGTCGGCCGACCTCTTCATGGGCAACGCCGGCACCGCCATCCGTCCGCTGACGGCGGCGCTGGCCGTGATCGGCGGCGACTACACGCTGCACGGCGTGCCGCGCATGCACGAGCGCCCGATCGGCGACCTGGTGGACGCGCTGAACGCCATCGGCGCCCGTATCGACTACACCGCCAACCCCGGCTTCCCGCCGCTGCACATCCGCAAGGGCAGTCTGACGGCCCAGCGCCTGTCGGTGCGCGGCGACGTGTCCAGCCAGTTCCTGACCGCGCTGCTGATGGTGGCGCCGCTGATGGCGCAGGGCCACGCCGTGACCATAGACGTGGCGGGCGAGCTCATTTCCAAGCCCTACATCCAGATTACCCTGAACCTGATGCGCCGCTTCGGCGTGACGGTGGAGCAGGACGGCTGGGCATCGTTCACCGTGCAGGCCGGCCAGCGTTACCAGAGCCCGGGCCTGATCCACGTGGAAGGCGACGCCTCGTCCGCATCCTACTTCCTGGCTGCCGGCGCCATCGGCGGCGGTCCGGTGCGCGTGGAAGGCGTGGGCCGCGACTCGATCCAGGGCGACGTGCGTTTTGCCGAAGCGCTGGAGCAGATGGGCGTGCAGATCACCATGGGCGACAACTGGATCGAAGCCAGGGGCAACGGCCCGCTGAAGGCGGTCGACATGGACTTCAACCATATCCCGGACGCGGCCATGACCATCGCCGTGGCCGCGCTGTACGCGGACGGCACCACCACCTTGCGCAATATCGCCAGCTGGCGCGTGAAGGAAACCGACCGCATCGCCGCCATGGCCACCGAGCTGCGCAAGCTGGGCGCCGAGGTGGAGGAGGGTGCCGACTACCTGAAGGTGACGCCGCCGGCCGTGATCGGCACGGCCGCCATCGACACCTACGACGACCACCGCATGGCCATGTGCTTCTCGCTGGCTGCGCTGGACGGCGTGTTGCGAAAGGGCAATACTATCCGTATTAACGACCCGAAATGCGTGGCCAAGACATTCCCTGATTATTTCGCCGCATTCGCCGCAATTGCAAAGTAACTATGCCGACCACCCACATCCCTGTCATCACCATCGACGGTCCTACCGCATCCGGCAAGGGCACTGTCGCACACAAGGTTGCCGACCACCTCGGCTTCCATCTGCTGGACTCGGGCGCGCTCTACCGTTTGACCGCGCTGCAGGCTATCCGCCGCGACACCAGCCTGACCGACGAGCACGCGCTGGCCAAGCTGGCCGAACACCTGCACATCAGTTTCACGGGCGAGGCAGTGTTCCTGTCGCATGAAAACGTCACCGACGCGATCCGGCAGGAAGAAGTGGGCAACACGGCGTCAAAAATCGCGGCATTCCCCGCCGTCCGGCAGGCGCTGTACAGCCTGCAACTGGGCTTTCGCAAGACTCCCGGCCTGGTGGCGGACGGGCGCGACATGGGCACGGTGATCTTCCCCGGCGCCCAATTGAAGGTGTTTTTGACCGCCAGCGTGCAGGCGCGTGCGGAGCGCCGATATAAGCAATTGATAGCTAAGGGATTTTCTGCTAATATGGAAGACCTCCTGATGGATTTGAAGGCAAGGGATGACCGGGATACAAACCGGGCCATCGCGCCGCTGGTCCCCGCAGAGGGGGCGCATGTCCTCGATACCTCGCAGATGACCGTCGATGAGGCGGTTTCGCAGGTGTTGCAGTGGTATGCGGCCATCGGGAAATAGTTGGTTGCCGGGCAAGCTCTGAGTGCCCTGGCAGTTTATTAACCCTAACCCAGTTGAAGCCGCATGGTGCGGGTCTTACTGGCTAACCTGGAAGTACTATGTCTAATATGGAAAGTTTCGCAGCCCTCTTCGAGGAATCCCTGTCCCGTCAGGACATGCGTTCCGGCGAAGTGATCTCCGCTGAAGTCGTTCGTCTGGATCACAACTTCGTGATCGTAAACGCCGGCCTGAAATCGGAAGCTTTCATCCCTGTTGAAGAATTCAAGAATGACCAAGGCGAACTGGAAGTCAAAGTAGGCGACTTCGTTTCCGTGGCCATCGAATCGCTGGAAAACGGTTTCGGCGATACCATCCTGTCGCGCGACAAAGCCAAGCGTCTGGCTTCGTGGCTGGCTCTGGAAAAAGCAATGGAATCCGGCGAAATCGTCGTCGGTACCGTCAATGGCAAAGTCAAGGGCGGCCTGACCGTTCTGACCAACGGCATCCGCGCGTTCCTGCCAGGTTCGCTGGTGGACACCCGTCCTGTCAAAGACACCACCCCATTCGAAGGCAAGACCCTCGAATTCAAGGTTATCAAACTGGACCGCAAGCGTAACAACGTCGTTCTGTCCCGCCGCGCCGTCATCGAAGCTTCGATGGGCGAAGAGCGTCAGAAACTGATGGAAACGCTGAAAGAAGGCACCGTGGTGACCGGCGTTGTGAAAAACATCACCGACTACGGCGCGTTCGTGGACCTGGGCGGCATCGACGGCCTGCTGCACATCACCGACCTGGCATGGCGTCGTGTGCGTCACCCATCGGAAGTGCTGACCGTTGGCCAAGAGATCACCGCGAAAGTCCTGAAGTACGATCAGGAAAAGAACCGCGTGTCCCTGGGCGTGAAACAGCTGGGCGACGATCCTTGGACCGGTCTGTCCCGTCGTTACCCGCAAGGCACCCGCCTGTTCGGTAAAGTAACGAACCTGACCGACTACGGCGCGTTCGTTGAAG
This sequence comes from Massilia sp. Root418, assembly GCF_001425265.1. GTDB lineage: Bacteria > Pseudomonadota > Gammaproteobacteria > Burkholderiales > Burkholderiaceae_D > Rugamonas. Next base: position 192,423 of record NZ_LMEC01000024.1, on the reverse strand, counting down.
TGGAACAGGGCATCGAAGGCCTGGTACACGTTTCCGAAATGGACTGGACCAACAAGAACGTTGCTCCTAACAAAGTTGTCCAGCTGGGCGACGAAGTAGAAGTGATGGTTCTGGAAATCGACGAAGAGCGTCGTCGTATTTCGCTGGGCATGAAGCAGTGCAAAGCCAACCCATGGGATGACTTCGGCGTAACCCACAAGAAGGGCGATAAAGTCCGTGGCGCCATCAAGTCGATCACCGACTTCGGCGTGTTCATCGGCCTGGCCGGCAACATCGACGGCCTGGTGCACCTGTCCGACCTGTCGTGGACCGAGTCCGGCGAAGAAGCCGTACGCAAGTTCAAGAAGGGTGACGAACTGGAAGCCGTGGTTCTGGCCATCGACGTTGAGCGCGAGCGCGTGTCCCTGGGCGTCAAGCAACTGGAAGGCGACCCGTTCAACAACTTCGCAGCCATCAACGACAAGGGCGCACTGGTTACCGGTACCGTCAAGTCGGTTGAGCCTAAGGGCGCTGTCATCCAGCTGTCCGAAGAAGTTGAAGGCTACCTGCGCGCATCCGAAATCTCCCGCGACCGCGTGGAAGATGCCGGTACGCACCTGAAGGTGGGCGATTCCGTGGAAGCGCTGGTCATCAACATCGACCGCAAAGCACGTTCGATCCAGCTGTCGATCAAAGCTAAAGACAATGCTGAAACTGCAGAAGCCATGCAGAAGATGGCATCGGTCGACAGCAGCGCCGCTTCGGGCACCACCAGCCTGGGCGCACTGCTGAAAGCCAAGTTCGACAACAAGAACTAATTAGCGTCAGTCTACGTAGATGACCAAGTCCGAGTTGATCAACCGCCTGGCTGAGCGCTATTCTCAGCTGGTGGCCAAGGATGCGGAGTACGCCGTCAAGACGATACTCGATGCCATGACCGGCGCGCTTGCGAGCGGCCAGCGCATCGAGATCCGCGGCTTCGGCAGCTTTGCTTTGAATAGCAGGCCGCCCCGCATCGGCCGCAATCCGAAGTCCGGCGACAAGGTGATGGTGCCCGAAAAACGGGTGCCGCACTTCAAGCCGGGCAAGCAGTTGCGCGAGCGTGTCGATGCGATGGTGGGGCAACCCATCATCGAGGACTGAAGCGTCTACATGACGGTAGCCGGGGCGGGTGCAAGCCTGTTCCGGCTGATGTAAAAGAGCGGCGTCCCTGGATGCCGTTTTTTTTTGAAACGGGAAGCTGACGAATGAAAATTGTTTCCACTGTTTTTGGTTTTATCCTGTTTGTGCTGTTTTTCGGCTTCGCCTTGAAAAACACCCAGGAAGTGAATCTGGTCCTGTTCCTGAATTACGAATTACGCGGCCCCCTGGTGCTGATGCTGCTCGGCTTCTTTGCCGCCGGCGCCTTCCTCGGCGTGCTCGCGCTCACCCCTACCGTGTTCCGCCACCGGCGCGAAGCGACCAAACAAAAATCCACGATCCAGACGCTGCAAACCTCGGCCCTGCAGGTCAATGCCCAGCCGCAGCCGGACAGTATCAACTCGCAACAATAATCCTAAGAAAAGCATGGAATTCGAACTCTGGTGGTTATTGGGCATGCCCATTTTCTTCGGCCTGGGCTGGGTCGCCGCGCGGGTGGACATCCGCCAGCTGGTGTCCGAGTCGCGCAGCCTGCCGCGCGGCTATTTCAAGGGCCTGAACTTCCTGCTGAACGACCAGCCGGACAAGGCCATCGACGCCTTCATCGAGATCGTGCGCCTGGACCCGGAGACAGCCGATATGCACTTCGCGCTGGGCAACCTGTTCCGCCGCCGCGGCGAAACCGAGCGCGCCATCCGCGTGCACCAGAACCTGCTGGCGCGCCCGGACTTGCCGCCCGAGCAAAAGGCGCACGCCGAATACGAGCTGGGCATGGACTACCTGAAGGCCGGCCTGCTGGACCGCGCCGAGGAAACCTTCAAACGCCTGGTGGACACCTCCTATGGCGTGCAGGCGCGCCGCTCGCTGCTGGAGATCTTCCAGCGCGAGAAGGAGTGGCCGCGCGCGATCGAGGCCGCCACCGGCCTGCAGGACACGGGCGCCGGCGTGCGCCAGAAGGAAATTTCGCAGTTCTACTGCGAAATGGCGCAGGATGCACTGGTCCACATCCATCCCGACGAGGCGCTGCAGCTGCTGGAGCAGGCCTTGCAGGCCGACCGCACCAGCGTGCGCGCCACCATCCTGGTGGGCGACGCGCAGCTGATGCAGGGCGACGTGGAAGCAGCGCTGAACACCTGGCGCCGCGTGGAGCAGCAAAGCGTGCCGCACGTGGCCCTGGTGGCGCAGCGCCTGATGGACGGCTACAGGAAGGTCGGCCGGCCGCAGGAAGGCGTGTCGCTGCTCAAGTCCTACCTGGAGCAGGCCTCGTCGATCGACCTGCTGGAAGTGGTGTTCAAGGCGGTGATCGAGCTGGACGGCGTGGGCGCGGCCAAGCAGCTGGTGAGCGACGAACTGCGCCGCACGCCGACCCTGCTGGGCCTGGACAAGCTGCTGGAAGCGCGCATGATGGACGCGCCGGCCGAGCTGCTGTCGGAACTGTCGATGGTGAAGGGCCTGGTGCATGGCTACACGCAGAAGCTGGCGCGCTACCAGTGCGGCCATTGCGGCTTCAAGGCACGCCAGTACTACTGGCATTGCCCGGGCTGCAGCAAGTGGGAATCCTACCCGCCGCGCCGCACGGAAGAACTGAACGTAATGAATTGATGCGCTGGCGGGTTACGCTGCGCTAACCCGCCCTACGGCCCTGCCACGGAGCATCGTAGGGCGGGTTAGGCCAAAGGCCGTAACCCGCCGAGCGTGCCGCGACCCTGAGAGACCGCCATGAGCACTGCTGTAACGACTTTCCAATCCCCCGCGCTGGACAAAGTGCGCATCCTCGTGGTCGGCGACGTCATGCTGGACCGCTACTGGTTCGGCGACGTCAGCCGCATTTCCCCCGAAGCGCCGGTGCCCATCGTGCGCGTGGACAAGCGCGAAGCGCGCCTGGGCGGCGCCGCCAACGTGGCGCGCAACGCGGCCGCCCTGGGCGCGCACGCCGGCCTGCTGGGCGTGGTGGGCGCCGACGAGGCGGGCGACCAGGTCGAGCAGCTGCTGCACGGCGGCGGCATCCACAGCTACCTCAAGCGCGACGAAGCCATCTCCACCATCATCAAGCTGCGCGTCATCGGCCGCCAGCAGCAGATGCTGCGCATCGACTTCGAAGAGCCGCCCAGCGACACCGTGCTGCGCAACAAGCTGATGCAGTACAAGGCGCTGCTGGCCGACTACGACGTGATCATCCTGTCCGACTATGCCAAGGGCAGCCTGGTCAACGTGGCCGACATGGTGGCGGCAGGCCGCGCGGCCGGCAAGGTGGTGATGGTGGACCCGAAAGGCGACGACTTCACGCGCTACGCCGGCGCCACCGTGCTGACCCCGAACAAATCCGAGTTCCGCCACATTGCCGGCGGCTGGAGCAGCGAAGAGCAGCTCACGGCCAAGGCGCAGAACCTGCGCCGCGAGCTGCGCCTGGACGCGCTGCTGCTGACCCGTTCCGAAGAAGGCATGACCCTGTACACCGAGCAGGACGTGTTCCACACCCCGGCCGACGCGCGCGAAGTGTTCGACGTGTCCGGCGCCGGCGACACCGTGATCGCCACCATGGCGGCCATGCTGGGCGCGGGCGCGGGCTGGAACGAGGCGGTGCAGACCGCCAACCGCGCGGGCGGCATCGTGGTCGGCAAGCTGGGCACGGCCACCGTCACGCGCGAGGAACTGTTCGGCTAAGGGCGGCGCCATGCAGGCCATGTTCACCGTCGAATTCCAGGCCATGGCCAGCCCGTGCCAGGTGCTGCTGCCCGCCGCCGGGGAAGCCGAGGCGCGCGCGCTGGCCGCGCCGGCCATTGCCGAAGTGCGCCGCATCGAAACCAAGTATTCGCGCTACCGGCCCGACAGCGTGACCAGCACCATCAACGCCGCGGCCGGCGGCCCGGTGGTGGAGCTGGACAGCGAAACGCTTGCCCTGCTGCACTACGCCGGCCAGCTGTACGAGCTGAGCGGCGGTCTGTTCGACATCACCACCGGCGTGCTGCGCAAGGCCTGGAACTTCCGGGTGCCGCGCGTGCCCAAAGCGGACGAACTGGCCCCGCTGCTGGCCCTGACGGGCTGGCTCCGCGTGGAACGGCCGGGTAGCGGCGTGCGCCTGCCGCTGGCCGGCATGGAACTCGATTTCGGCGGCTTCGGCAAGGAATACGCGGCCGACCGTGCCGCCGCCATCCTGCAGACGCTGGGCGTGCGCCACGGCTATGTGAACCTGGGCGGCGACATGCGCGTGCTGGGCCCGCAGCCGGACGGCAGCCCGTGGTCCATCGGCATCCAGGACCCGCGCCGGGAAGAGCGCACCATGGCGTCCATCGCCGTCAGCAGCGGCGCGCTGGCCACCTCCGGCGACTACGAGCGCTATATCGTGGTGGACCGCAAGCGCTATTGCCACATCCTCGATCCCGCCACCGGCTACCCGGTAACGGCCTGGCGCTCGGTCAGCGTGCTGGCGCCGCTGGCGGTGGCCGCCGGTGCCTGCGCCACCATCGCCATGCTCAAGGGCGCCGAGGCGCCGGCCTTCCTGGCCAACAGCGGCAACGCCTGGCTGGCGCAGGACGCAACCGGCGCCATGCACGGCAGCGGGATTTGATTTTTATCTAACATTGTCATGTCAACCACATCGGCCAGCCTGCGTTAACGGCTGGCGTGGCGGAACCCCGCTGCGCTATCCCACCTGATGGAGAAAAACATGATGAAGAAACTGTTGATGGCAGTCGCCGCGCTGGTGGCGACGATGGGTTTCGCATTCGCACAGGTAGACGTCAACAAGGCCGACGCGGCCGCGCTGGACGCCGTCAAGGGCATCGGCCCGGCCAAGTCCAAGGCCATACTGGAGGAGCGCAGCAAAGGCGGCGAGTTCAAGGACTGGGCCGATTTTGAAAAGCGCGTGAAGGGCGTGGGCGAGAAAAACGCGGTCAAGCTGTCCGAAGCCGGCCTGCAGGTGAACGGCAAGCCGCGCGACGGTGCCGCCGCCAAGCCCGCTGGCAAGGCTGAAAAAGCCGACAAGGCGGCCGGCGCGCCCGCCGCTGCGCAGTCCGCCAAGAAATAAGCATTACGCCTGACCAGGCCCCGCCGTGCCATGGCGGGGCTTGCGCCCGCTGTACTTTGCGATACAAAATTCCAGTCCGCCGCGCCGGCGCTTCATGAGAAGATCGCAGCCTGTCACCCTACAGGACCTGCACCCATGGCTCATCTGCCCCTCGTTTTGCTGGCTGCCGCCACCATCGGCACCACGCCCGACACCGCCCGCCACCATCCGGATATCGACAAGATCGTGCGTGAAATCTCGCCGCAGCGCATCGAAGCGACGGTGCGCAAGCTGGTCTCCTTCCAGACCCGCCACACCATGTCCGCCACCGAATCCGACACCGTGGGCATCGGTGCCGCGCGGCGCTGGATCAAGAGCGAGTTCGAGCGCTGCAACGCGCAGAACGGCGGCCGGCTGCAGGTCGCGTTCGACAGCCACGTGGCGCCCGTGTCGCGCCGCATCAGCCGCCCGACCGAGATCGTCAACGTGGTGGCCACCTTGCCCGGCACGCAGGACGCCGCGAAAGAGCGCATCTACGTGGTCAGCGGCCACTATGACTCGCGCAACACCGACGTGATGGACGCCACCGGCGCCGCGCCCGGCGCCAACGACGACGCTTCCGGCACGGCGGCCGTGATGGAGATGGCTTGCGTGATGTCGAAGTACCAGTTCGATGCCACCCTGGTGTTCATGACGGTGGCAGCCGAAGAGCAGGGCTTGCTGGGCGCGGCGCACTGGGCCGAGCAGGCCAGGCAGAAGAAGCTCAACATCGCCGGCATGTTCACCAACGACATCATCGGCAGCTCGCGCGACGAGCACGGCAAGGTGGACGACAAATCGGTGCGCCTGTTTGCCGAGGGCTTGCCGGTGGAGAAGGAAGCGAGCGAGGCGAACCGGACGCTGATCCAGACCGGCGGCGAGAACGATTCCATTTCGCGCCAGCTGGCGCGCCACGTGAAAGAGCAGGGCGAGCGCTACGTGCAGGACTTCAAGGTCAATGTGATCCAGCGCCGGGACCGTTACCTGCGCGGCGGCGACCACATGCCTTTTCTGGAGCGCGGCTATGCGGCGCTGCGTTTCACCGAGCCGGCGGAAGACTTCAACCACCAGCACCAGAACGTGCGCACGGAAAACGGCGTGGTGATCGGCGACATGCCGGAGTATAACGACTACAACTATATCGCCAGGGTGGCGCGCGTGAACGCGGCCGCGCTGGCCACGCTGGCGCTGGCGCCGGCCGCGCCGCAGCAGGTACAGGTGCGCACGGCGCAACTGGAGAACGACACGGCGCTGGTGTGGAAGGCGAACGGCGAGCCGGACCTGGCCGGCTACCGCATCGTGTGGCGCGCGACGGACGCGGCAACCTGGCAGGGCAGCCGGTTCGTCGGCAACGTCACCGAGGCGCGGGTGCCGCTGTCGAAGGATAATTATTACTTTGGGGTGCAGGCGGTCGACAAGGATGGCAATGTGAGCCCGGCAACGTACCCTGTGCCGCTGCGCTGAGCGGCTTTGGCGGGTTACGTGCCTGCGGCACTAACCCGCCCTACGGTCCCTCGGCTGTTTCGTAGGGCGGGTTAGGCGCGACGCGCCGTAACCCGCCGCAGCCGACGGTCCCTCGGCAGTTTCGTAGGGCGGGTTAGGCGCGACGCGCCGTAACCCGCCGTAGCCGACGGTCCCTCGGCAGTTTCGTAGGGCGGGTTAGGCGCAACGCGCCGTAACCCGCCGTAGCCGCCTACAGCTCAGCCGGCAAATTGGCCAGGAAGGCGTGGATCTGCGACACCACCGCCGCGCCTTCGCCCACCGCCGCCGCCACCCGCTTGGTGGAGTTGGCGCGCACGTCGCCGATGGCGAACACGCCCGGCACGCTGGTCTCCAGCGCGGCGCGCGCCGGCAGGTCGGCAGGGTACACGCCTTTGGCGAAGTTGGCGCGGCATTGCGCCTTGGTGACGTCGAAGCCGGTGCGGATGAATCCCTTGGCGTCCACGTCCACGCCGCAGTCGCTCAGCCAGCCGGTGTTCGGGTCGGCGCCGATGAACAGGAAGACGCGGCAGATATCGTAGTCGGTCTCGGTGTCGGTCTTGCTGCAGCGCACGCGCACCTGCTGCAGGCCCTGCTCGTCGTCGCCTTCCAGCGCCACGATCTCACTGTGGGTGTGCAGCACGATGTTGGGCGTGGCCTCGATGCGTTCGATCAGGTAGCTCGACATGGTGGCCGCCAGGCCGGGGCCGCGCACCAGCATGTGCACCTTGGACGCGTGCCCGGCCAGGAACACCGCCGCCTGGCCGGCAGAGTTGCCGCCGCCTACCAGCACCACTTCCTCCGTCTTGCACAGCTTGGCCTCGATGGGCGAGGCCCAGTAGTACACGCCCCGTCCCTCGAACTGCTTCAGGTTGGCCAGCGATGGACGGCGGTAGCGCGCGCCGCAGGACAGCACCACGGTCTTCGCCTGCAGGCGCGTCAAGCTGCCGCACATTTCCACTTGCAGCGGGTAGGTGTCGCAGATGAGCCGCCCGGCCGGCGCCGGAATGGCGATCTCCACGCCGAATTTTTGCGACTGCACGTAGGCGCGCCCGGCCAGGGCGCCGCCGGAAATGCCGGTCGGGAAGCCCAGGTAGTTTTCAATGCGCGCGCTGGCGGCCGCCTGGCCGCCAAACGCGCGCGTTTCCAGCGCCAGCACCGACAGGCCTTCGGAGGCGGCGTACACCGCCGTCGCCAGCCCGGCGGGACCGGCCCCCACCACGATCACGTCCCACACCTTGTCGCTGCTCAGCTCGGGCAGCATGCCCAGGCAGCGGCCCAGTTCCACATTGGTCGGGTTCTTTTTCACGCTGCCGTCCGGACACACCACCAGCGGCATGTCCTCCGGCGCCGGCTGGTAGTGCTCGCACAGCGCGCGCGCCTGGGCGTCGAACTTCGGGTCCAGTACGGTATAGGGATGGCCATTGCTTTGCAGCCAGGTCTGCAGATTGTGCAGGCGCGGGTGGCTGGGCGCGCCCACCAGGACCGGGCCGCCGGACGGTGCTTCGATCAGGCCCACGCGGCGCAGGATCAGCGCGCGTACGATGCGCTCGCCCAGTTCGGCCTCGGCCACCACCAGCGCGCGCAGCGATTCGGACGGGATCACCAGCACTTCCACGTCGCCCACCGCGTCGCCGTTCACCAGCGAGGGCCGGTCCGACAGCTGGCCCACTTCGGCGCAGAACTGGCCCGCGCCGTGCTCGATGATCAGCGAGGTGTTGCCCAGGCCGTCGTAGCGGGTGATGGCTACCCGGCCTTTCAATATCACCAGCATGCCGAAAGTGGTGCGGCCAGCTTCGAACAGGCGCTCGCCGTGGCGGAAATGGCGCAGCGTGCCGAAGCGCTCCATGCGCTTGATCTCCGCTTCGGTGAGGGACGGGAACATCTGGTGGCGGCGCGATTCGAGCGAGCTCGGCAAACCGGCGATCACTTCGCTCGCGTTGGCTTCTGCCTGGAATGGGGTGTCTTCGTTGGCCATGGTGGAATTCGTCAAAAAATGGGCTGCAATGGGTGACAACAGTCTAGCGCATGGCGTCGCTTTCAGGCCAACATCTTATTGGGGAGCCGGGCTGGTACAATCTTCATTATTCTTTCTGACAACTCACTCATGCCTGTTGTTCCTGCCATCCGCGCGCTCGATCCGCGCGAGACCGACCAGTTCTTCGTTTACCTGAACGATCATTTGCAGGACAACGGCGCGGGCAGCAATCCGCTGTTCCAGCCCATGCCGCGCAGCCGCTCGGTGTTTCCTGAAGAAAAAGCCGCCGCCTTCGTCAAGGGCATGGGCATTGCCGTGGGCCAGGCGGGCTGGCGCCGCGCCTGGGTCGCCACCGGCCAGGATGGCATCCTTGGCCATGTGGACCTGCGCAGCCGGCCGGAACAGGCCAGCAGCCACCGCGCCCTGCTGGGCATGGGCGTGCACCGCCTGGCGCGGCGCCAGGGCCTGGGCCGGGTGCTGGTGGCCTCCGCCATGGACTGGGCCCGCAGGCAGGGCCTGGCATGGGTGGACCTGGAAGTGCTGAGCTCCAACCAGCCGGCGTGTGCGCTGTACCGCGCTTGCGGTTTCCGCCAGACCGGCGAAATTGCCGACATGTTCCGCATCGACGGCGAGCAGCTGGCTTACACGCTGATGAGCCTGAAGCTCTAGCGTGGCCGGCTTTGGCCCCTGCCGGGCGCGCTTTTGCGTCCCGGATTAAAATGAACTCTTTTGCTGAACGAAAACAGAACACGATGGCTTATATGACTATTGCCGATACGATCGGCAACACGCCCCTGGTGCAGCTGAAGCGCATCCCCGGCGCCGATGCCGACGCGCGCGGCAACATCATCCTCGGCAAGCTCGAAGGCAATAATCCGGCCGGATCCGTCAAGGACCGCGCCGCCATGTCCATGCTGCGCCGTGCCGAGGAGCGCGGCGACATCAAGCCGGGCGACACCCTGATCGAAGCGACCTCCGGCAACACCGGCATCGCGCTGGCGATGGCGGCCGCCATCCGCGGCTACAAGATGCTGCTGCTGATGCCGGAAAACCAGAGCGAGGAACGGCGCCAGGCCATGGCGGCCTACGGCGCGCAGATCATGCTCACGCCGAAGACCGGCGGCATGGAGTACGCGCGCGACATGGCCGAGCAGATGCAGAAGGACGGCAAGGGCATCATCCTGGACCAGTTTGCCAACGGCGACAATCCGCGCGCCCACTACGAAGGCACGGGCCCGGAAATCTGGCGCGACACCGGCGGCCGCATCACCCATTTCGTCAGCGCCATGGGCACCACCGGCACCATCATGGGCGTGTCGCAGTACCTGAAGGAACAGAGCGAGGCGGTGCGCATCGTCGGCGCGCAGCCGGAAGAGGGCTCGCAGATCGCGGGCATCCGCAAATGGCCGGAAGCCTACCTGCCGAAAATCTACGACAAGGCGCGCGTGGACCAGGTGGAATACGTGACGCAGGCGGCAGCCGAACGCATGGCACGCCGGCTGGCGGCGGAAGAGGGCATATTCTGCGGGATTTCGGCGGCGGGCGCCTGCGAGATCGCATTGCGGATTTCGCAGACCGTGGAGAACGCAACCATCGTGTTCATCGTCTGCGACCGCGGCGACCGTTACCTGTCCACCGGGGTGTTCCCGGCTTAAGGTTTTCGGAGCAACTTTATCCCTCCTCCCGGGTGAGGGGAGGGAGGTGAACCAGGCTGCTGTCAGCCCTGGTTCGGGGTTTCGCCTTCTTTAGGCTTGAACTGCTTGTCGCTGATGCGGAACTTGTTGCGGCGGTCGCCCATCAAGTAGCGCAGGTCACGAATGCTCAGGTCGCTCACTTCGTGCATGCGGATCAGCAGCGAAGCGCCCACCGGCAAGCGGTGGTGACGGATTTTGCTGATCACGGGCGGCGCCACTTCCAATGCGCGCGACAGGGCGGCATCGTTTTTCAGGCGCAGATTCTCGATCAGCGTGTCGAGCAGCCGGTTCGGATTGTATTGCAGCAGGTCGTCGCCTTCCGAATCGCTGTTCATATCAATACCCACTTGGTTAGTCATGATTCGTCTGTTCCTTCTGTAAAGTTTGTCCTGCAAAGTGAAACACTCGGAGCCTAGCCATGTTCATCCTTACTCGGGAACGAATTCACCACACGGACGGAATTCCGAAATAACAAGTTTCATAATATATACACAATTGTACAACATCACGCAATGTAATACTTAGGAGCAATAGAAAATACTGTCCGCCGCCCGTTCTTGTTGTCGGTCCGCAACAATGTGTGAGAATTCGCGCTGGTTGCGTGTGCTACCATGCCTCTGCGGATGCCGACACATTCTTTGTCTTTTGAACAAAGTTGAGTATAGGGCAAAACCCCCTCGCATTGCCGCACGATATGATTCCTGTCGTGTTTCCAACTATCAATTATACAATAGCTGCCGCGAGGCAAGTTTTCAAGGGGCTTTACGCTTCCTTACAACTCCCGCCGCGATAATTTCACGGCGCGGCCCAGTTCCAGCACCGACATCGCATAGAAGTAGCTGCGGTTGTATTGGGTGATCGCAAAGAAATTGTTGGTGCCCAGCCAGAACTCGGTCGGCTCGGAGCCGTTCTGCAGGTCCACCAGGCCGAACGTCATTCCCTCGGGCAAGGTGGATGTGGTGACGACGCCGGCCGACATCAAGTCCTCCTGTCGGAATTTCGCTTCCAGGCCCTGGTTGATGAAACGCTCCCACTGGCGGCTGGGCGACACGGTGGCCGAGTACACCAGCGGACCCGGATCGTCGCGGCGCCAGCCGTGCGCGACCAGGAAGGCCGCCACGCTGCCGATGGCGTCGGTGGGCGAGTTGCGCAGGTCGATGCGGCCGTCGCCGTCGAAATCGACCGCATACTTGACGATATTGCTCGGCATGAACTGCGGCAGGCCCACCGCGCCGGCGTAGGAGCCCAGCAGCGCAAACGGGTCGATGCCGGTCTGGCGCGCGTACAGCAGCGTGCTTTCCAGTTCGCCCCGGAAGAAGGTCATGCGCGCCTCGCGCGAAGGCGCCAGCGGGTAGGCGAAAGCCAGCGTGGTGAGCGCGTCCATCACGCGGAAGCGGCCGGTGTTGGCGCCGTACACGGTCTCCACGCCGATGATGCCGACGATGATTTCCGCCGGCACGCCGTACAGCGATTCGGCGCGCGCCAGCGCCTCGCGGTTCTCGTTCCAGAATTTCACGCCGCCGTTGATGCGCACCGGCTCGATGAACAGCTTGCTGTACGCTTGCCAGTTTTTCGGCTTGCCGGGCGGGGCCGGCTTCATCAGCTGCACGGCCGAATCCACGTAGCGCACCTGCATCATGATCGCTTCCAGTTCCTTGCGGTCGAAGCCGTGCCTGGCGGCCATGTCGTCCAGGAAGGCGCCCACTTCCTTCCACTGCCCGAAGTTGACGAACTCGCCTTCGTAGTCGGTCTTTTTGGCGGCGGCCTTGGCCTTGGCTTTCTTGGCGGCGGCGGCCTTGGCTTTGGCCTTGCCGCCCTGGGCGGCTTGTGCGGCCACTGCCGCGGCGGGGGCCAGGGCGGTGCCGGCCAGTGCCAGCGCCAGCAGGGCGGAAGAGAGGATGTTGGTGCGCAAAGACAGTTTCATTGTGATCGTTTCAGCAAAATGGCCAGCCGTTTGGCGGGCGCCGTTATCTCTTCATTGGGCGCGGCGTATTTCAGCGCGCCATACAATTCCAAAAAGGCCAGCATGGCCTTCTTCTTGTCATCCTGCAGTTGCTGCGTCTGCGGCATCGCCTGCAAACGCCGAGCATAACTGTGCGGCCCCTCGTGCGGCGCACGCGGCATGCCGCGCCTGGCCATGAGGCGGCAGAAAGCGGCATACACCGCGTCCACCGGCTCCTCCGCCACCCGCGCGCGCACGGCGCGCCCCAGCATCAGCAGCGCAGCCACCGCCAGCAGCGCGGCGCCCGTGCGCCAGGTGCCGAGTGCTGCACTTAGTTCCTCAAGGAAACTGCTCTGCCTGTCTGGATTGTAATCCAGGACCCATTGATTCCATGCATTATTCATGGCGTGCAGGCGGAATCTGAGCTGTGCCAGCCACGAATTGCTGTCATTGCGGAAATTCATCAGCTGGCCCAGGCCAGCCAGGCCGAACGGCGCCTGTTGCGGCAGTGCCCGCCCCAGGCCCAGGTTGACCCGGTCCGGGGCCACGGCGGCGGTGGGATCGACCCGCAGCCAGCCCTCGCCTTCGACCCAGATTTCGGCCCAGGCGTGGGCGTCGGACTGGCGCACGGTGAGGTAGTCGTCCACCGGGTTCAGCTCGCCGCCCTGGTAGCCGGTGACCACGCGCGCCGGCACGCCCATGGCGCGCATCAGCACCACGAAAGCGCCCGCGTAGTGCTCGCAGAAGCCGGCCTTGCTGCCGAACAGGAAATCGTCCACCGCATGGCGGCCCAGCAGGGGCGGCTCCAGCGTGTAGCTGAATTGCTGGGTGCGGAACATGCGCAGCACGGCGCGGGCCGACGCGGCCGGGCCGTCCGGCTGGCGCAGGGTGGCCGCCAGCGCCGCCGTGCGCGGGTTGTAGCCCTGCGGCAGGCGCAGCGCACGCGCCTGCTGCGCCGGGTCCAGTTGGGGCTGCAGGCGGTAGCTGAGGTGGGCGCTGGCCTGGTAGCGCAGGCGCTGCTGCACCGGTTCGCGGCTGACGAACTCGAACTCGTCGCTCAGGCTGGCGCCCAGGCCCGGCATGGGCAGCCTGGGGTTGGTCAGTTCCAGCGCGAACAGCCAGCGCTTGCCGGTCGGCTCCATGGTCACTTCGTGGCGCAGCGCGGGGCCGCCGACCGAGGCGCTGGTGCTGGCGTCGCCGGCGCGCAGGCGGCGCCGCTCGGTGCGGGTCCAGGTGGTGCCGTCGTAGTCGCTCAGCACGATGCCGCGCCAGTACAGCTGGTTCTGGGCCGGCAGGGCGCCGAAGAAGCGCACCCGGAAGGCCACCTCGTCCGACAGCGCCAGGCCGGTCATGCTGCCGGGCGACATGGTGTCCGAGATGCCGCTGCGGGCGCTGCGCGCGTCGCCGGGCAGGCCCCACAGCGGGCCCTGGATGCGCGGAAAGGCGAAGAACAGCACCACGGCCAGCGGGGCGGCCGCCAGGAAGATCTTCGCCGCCACCAGCAGGCGCTGGCGCAACGGCGGCACCGCGCCGGTGTACTGGAAAGTCATCAGGGTAGCCAGCAGCACGATGATGGTGGCCACCATGGCCAGCCCCGTCAGGATGGACTGGGAGTAGAAGAAATTGGTCAGCAGCAGGAAGAAGCTGAGGAAGATCACCACGAACAGGTCGCGCCGGGCGTGCATTTCCAGCAGCTTGAACGCCAGCAGCAGGGCCAGCATGGCCACGCCAGCGTCGCGGCCCAGCAGGGTGCGGAAGGACAGGTAGACCCCGCCCATGGCCAGCAGCGATACCGGCAGGAGCAGCCACAGCGGCGGCATGCGCCGGCCCAGCAGGGTGATGGCGCCGCGCCACAGCAGCACGCAGCAGATCACCGCGCTGGTCCACAGCGGCAAGTGGCTGAAATGCGGCGCCAGCACCAGCAGGGCGGCGCCGATCAGCAGCAGGGTGTCGGCCTTGTCGCGCGTGAGCCGCTGGGCCCAGCGCGCCGGCGCGCCGGGCGGCCGTGACAGGGCGGCGCCGCGCGCGCTCACGCGGCGCTCCGGTGGCGGGCGCGCAGGCGGGGCCGTGGCATGGCTGCGGGCGGCGCGGTCACGCGTAGGCCTCCTGGCCGTACAGGGCCAGCGCGCGCAGGCAGGCCGCGCGGTGGGCGTCGCCCAGGCCGGGCGGCAGGTCGTGGTGGCCGATGCGGAATGCGTAGGGCAGGGCGCGCTGCTCGGCTTCCAGCACCCAGCGCGTCATGCGCGAGAGCCGCTGTTCCAGGTCCATGGCGATGGGCAGCAGCGCGAAATCGAGCGCCATCTCGGCCACCGCGCCACCCTCGAAGTGCTTGGTGCTGAGCTGTCCGCCCAGCGCGGGGTCGTGGCGCGCGATCTGGCGCCAGGCCAGGTGGCGCAGCGGGTCGCCCGGCTGGTAGCTGCGGATGCCGGCGAAATTATCCAGCCCCACCTGGCCGTGGCCGTCCTCGCTGGCCGCGCCGCTCATGGGCAAAGGCGGCGCATTGTTTTCCGGCGCCGGGTACACCAGCACGCGCAAGTCCGGCTCCCAGTAAGCCCAGGCGCGGAACAGGCCGAGCGGAAAGCGCGTCACCAGGCGGACGCGCGGCGCCGTCAGCCAGCCACGGCCCTCGGTGGGCGCGGAAAGCACCAGCGCCGCGCCGCCCCCGGCCGGCACGTCCAGCGCATGGCGCGGCTCGCCGTCGTGCTGGAAGCCGAACCAGATGGCGTAGCGGCTGCGCGGCGTGCCGTTGCGCACCTGCAGCTCGAACTGCGCCTCCTGCCCGGAGAACACCGGCTGTGCGCGCCCCGGAGCCAGGCGCAGCAGGGCCAGGTTACGGGCTGTCATCACCATGTCGGCCACGGCGCAGGCGCCGGTGAAAAAGGTCAGCGCGAAGCCCAGGCCCAGGGTGTAGTTGATGGAACCGATCAGCATGATCAGCAGCAGCCCGCAGAAGGCCATGCCGGGCCGCGTGGGCACGATGAACACGCGCCGCATCACCAGCAGCACTTCGCCCGGCTCGCGCCCGCGCAGCTGGAACAGCCAGCTGTTGAGCCAGCGCCGCAGCGCGGCCGGCAGGGGCAGGGTGAAGGAATGGCGCGGACGCGGCGGCATTGGGGGCACAGGCGGTACGGGCGGTGCAGGCGGCACGGGAGGCACGGGAGGCACGGGAGGCTGGGGTGGCACGGGCGGCATGGGCGGCATGGGGCTGCGTCGGCTGCGTGGGGTAGCGGCGGCTAGACCGGCACCGACGCCTGCAATTGCAGCACCAGGTCGCGGCTGGCCAGCGCCACGCCGTGCGCCGCCTTCAGCGGCCGCAGGCGGTGCGCGCAGACCGGCACCAGCACCGCCTGCACGTCCTCTGGCAGCACATGGTCGCGGCCCTCCAGGGCGGCCCAGGCGCGCGCCGCCTGCAGCAGCGCCAGCGCCGCGCGCGGACTCAGGCCCTCGGCGAAGGCGCCGTTCTGGCGCGAGGCCTGCGCCAGCGCCTGCACATAGGTGGCCAGCGCCGGCGACACGTGGATCTGGCGCAGGCTGCGCTGCGCTTCCAGCAGTTCGGCCGCCGTCATGGCCGGGGCCAGCGACTTGAGCATGGCACGGCGGTCGTCGCCCAGCAGCAGGGCGCGTTCGGCGGCCGCGTCCGGGTAGCCGAGGGACAAGCACATCAGGAAGCGGTCCAGCTGCGATTCGGGCAGCGGGAAGGTGCCCACCTGGTGCAGCGGGTTCTGGGTGGCGATCACGAAGAACGGCTCCGGCAGGGCGCGCGTGACGCCGTCGGCCGACACCTGGCGCTCTTCCATGGCTTCCAGCAGGCCGGACTGGGTCTTGGGCGTGGCGCGGTTGATCTCGTCGGCCAGCAGCACTTGCGTGAAGATGGGGCCGGGATGGAACACGAAGCCGTTCTTCTCGCGCTCGTAGATCGAGATGCCGGACACGTCGGCCGGCAGCAGGTCGCTGGTGAACTGGATGCGGTTGAACTGCAGGCCCAGGGAAATGGCCAGCGCGTGCGCCAGCGTGGTCTTGCCCACGCCCGGCACGTCCTCCACCAGCAAATGGCCGCCTGCCAGCATGCAAGTGAGCGCCAGGCGCACTTGCGGGTCCTTGCCGACGATGACCTGGCTTACCTGGCGGGCTACCGCGTGCAGTTTGGTATACATGGTTCCTGTTATGATCCCGTGGTAGATTACAACTTGATTCTACGGCAAAGAAATGAGACATGAGTACAGCAATTTATAGCCACCCAGACTGCCAGCGCCATGAAATGGGAGAATGGCATCCCGAATCGCCCGCGCGGCTGCAAGCGATTGCCGACCAGCTCATCAACGCACACATCGATGGCCTGCTGGAGCACCGCGATGCACCGCTGGCCGAGTTGTCCGACATCGAGCGCAACCACAGCCGCAACGCCATCGGCATCGTGCGCGACAACGTGCCCGGGGCGGGCGACTACTACCCGATCGACGGCGACACCTCGCTCAATGCCCACAGCTGGAAAGCGGCCCTGCGCGCCGCCGGCGCCGCCGTGGCGGCCACCGATGCCGTGATCGCAGGCGACATCGCCAACGCCTTCTGCGCCATCCGTCCGCCCGGCCACCACGCGCGGCCCAGCGAGCCGATGGGCTTCTGCCTGTTCAACAACGTCGCCATCGCGGCCAAGCACGCGCTGGACGTGCACGGCCTGCAGCGCGTGGCCGTGGTCGATTTCGACGTCCACCACGGCAACGGCACCGAAGAGGCCCTGCGCGGCGAACCGCGCGCGCTGATGGTGAGCTTTTACCAGCATCCCTTCTATCCCTACAGCGAAGTGGGTCCGGAAACGCCGAACCAGGTGAACGTTGCGGTGCCGGCGCACTCCAAGGGCGACGTGGTGCGCCAGCTGGTGCTCGACAAATGGCTGCCCGCGCTGCACGCCTTCAAGCCTGAGATGATTTTCATCTCGGCCGGCTTCGACGCCCACCGCGAGGACGACATCGGCGGCATGGGCCTGGTGGAGGCGGACTACGCGTGGATGACCCAGCAGGTGATGGCGGTGGCCAAGCTGTACGCCAAGGGACGCATCGTGAGCTGCCTGGAGGGCGGCTACAACCTGTCCGCGCTGGGGCGCAGCGTGGTGGCGCACGTGAAGGTGCTGGCGGAACTGTGATTTTGAGCGTGGGAGGACGGCATGGCGATACAGCTGGACCATTTCATCGTACCGACGCGCGACCAGGTGGCGGCCGCGCAATTGCTGGCGGAATTGCTGGACGTGCCGTGGGCCGAGACTGCGCTGGGGCCGTTCTCGCCGGTGTTCATCAATGAGGGCCTGACCCTGGACTTCCTCACCACCGACGAAGCCTTCCCCGTGCATCACTACTGCTTCCGCGTGGGGGAAGAGGAGTTCGACGCCATCCTGGCGCGGCTGAAGGGGCGCAACATCGCGTTCCGGGGCAGCGTGCGCGGGCCGAACGACGGCCGCATCAACACCGACTACGGCGGGCGCATGGTCTACTGGAACGAGCCGGACGGCCACCAGTGGGAGATGCTGACGGTAAGCTACGCGCGCCGGAGGTAGGCGGTGGGACGGCGGGTTACGGCCTGCCGGCCTAACCCGCCCTACGGGCCGTGCTCCGTAGGCCATGTCACCTAATGTGCACGCGATGTCCACGCGATGTCACGTAGGGCGGGTTAGCGGCTTGCCGCGTAACCCGCCAGCAGCGCCGCCACTTCCTCCACCACCGGCGGCAGCGCCGCCAGCACCGTAGCGATGCCGGTGCGGCACGCCTCCGGCCCGGCATTGCCCCCATGCTGGCGGATAGTCTGTTCGGCCAGCGCAGACAGTTGGCTGAGCTGGTCCGCGCCTATGGTGCCGGCCAGTCCCTTGAGCACGTGCAGCGCGGCGCGCGCGGCGGTAAAGTCCTGCGTGTCGGCAGCGCTGCGCAACTGGCCGCCCAGGTCCTCCGCCTCGGCGCCGAAGCTGCGCAGGGCGATCAGGTAGACCGGCATCAGCCCGCCCATGCGCCTCAGCGCGCCTGCGCTGTCCAGCAGCGGGCTTGCGGGCGCTGCCGATGCTGCCGCTGCTGCTGCCGCTGCTGCTGCCGCTGCTGCTGGCGCCGCCGCCGGCGCTGCTACCGCCGCCGGCACTTCAGCCGCCGCCGGCACTTCAGCCGCCGCCGGTGGTTCCGCCGCCGGCACCGAAGGCGCCAGGGCTGCGGGCGCCGTGGTTCCGGCGGGCGGCGCGGCGTGCAGCAGGATCACGGCAATCAGCTGCCGCAGGTCGAAAGGCTTGCCGATGTGGTCCACCATGCCCGCCGCCAGCGCCAGCTCGCGGTCCGACTGCATGGCATTGGCCGTTATGGCAATGATGGGCGGCGTGCGGCTGCCCAGCAGGGCGAGAATGGCGCGCGTGGCCGCGTAGCCGTCCATGTCCGGCATCTGGATATCCATCAGGATCGCGTCCGGCAGCGGGCCCTCGCGGCGCAGCGCGGCGATCGCATCCTGCCCGCACGGCGCCACCTCCACCAGCGCCCCCTCGTGGCCCAGCAGCTCGCCCGCCACCTGCTGGTTGGTGGGATTGTCCTCCACCAGCAAGATGCGCATCCCGTCCAGCAGGCGTTGCGATTGCGCCGGCTCGTTCAGCAGGGCGGGGCGATGGCCTGAGCGCGCGTCGGCTACCGCGTCGAACAGCATGGACGGCGTCACCGGCTTCACCAGCACCCCGTCCAGCACCGGCATGGCCGCGCTACCCTGCTGCGCCTGGCGCTGCGCCAGCATTTCCCGGTCATGCGCGGTCACCATGATGATCACTGGCGTGCTGGCGGCAGGCATCAGCCCGCGCACCTGCAGGCTGGTTTCCCAGCCGTCCATGAGCGGCATGCGCCAGTCCACCAGCAGCACGTCGTAAGGCCGGCCTGCGCTGCGGCCCATCACCATCTGCAGCGCATCAATGCCGCTCGGCGCCGTCTCCACGCGCCAGCCGAAAGACGCGGCCATGCCGGCCAGCACCTGGCGCGCGCTCGGATTGTCGTCCACCACCAGGCAGTCCAGGCCGCGCAGCAGCGCCGGATCGCAGGACTGCGGCTGCTGCTGCGGCGCCGCCTCGGGCAGTGCGACGAGGAGGCGGAAGGTGCTGCCCTGGCCTGGTATGCTGTCCACTTCCAGCGTGCCGCCCATCAGGTGCGCCAGGCGCTGCGAAATGGCCAGCCCCAGGCCCGAGCCGCCGAAGCGGCGCGCGGTGGAGGCTTCGCCCTGCGAAAAGCCGTCGAAGATGCGTGCGCGCTGCTCGGGCGTGATGCCGATGCCCGTGTCGCGGATGGCGAACACGATGCGGGTGCCTTCACCCGCCCCCTGCCCAGCGGACTGCACGGACAGCACCACTTCCCCCTGTTCCGTAAACTTAATGGCGTTGCCCGCCAGGTTCAGCAGGATCTGCTGCAGGCGCAGCGAGTCGCCCATCAGCCACGGCGGCAGCGCCGGGTCGACCTCGAACAGCACCTCCACCGGCTTGCCGCCCACGCAGGCGGACACGATCACGGACAGGTCGCGCAGCAGGCGGTCCAGGCTGAAGGGATGCAGGTCCAGCGCCAGCTTGCCCGCCTCCACCTTGGAATAATCGAGAATGTCGTTGAGCAGGCCCAGCAGCGAGCGCGCGGCCGATTCGGCCTTGGCCGCATAGTCGCGCTGGCGGCCGTTCATCGGCGTCTGCTGCAGCAGTTGCAGCATGCCCAGCACCGCGTTCATCGGCGTGCGGATCTCGTGGCTCATATTGGCCACGAAGGCCGACTTGGCGCGGCCAGCCTCCAGCGCCAGATCCCTCGCCTCGGACAGCTTGTCCACCGTGCGGGCCTGCTGGCTCAGGGCATAGTGCGCCCCCAGCAGGGACGTGCTGGCCATGATCAGCAGCACCGCCAGGAATATCGTGTCGTTGAAGGCTTCCCTGCGCCAAGGCGCGAGGAAATCGTCGCTGGACAGCCCAACCAGGACGAACACCGGATACTGGCCGATGCGTTCGATGCTCACCACGCGCTGCAAGCCGTCGCGCGCGCTCACGGTGGTATAGGTGGCGTGCTGGCGCTGGCTGGAGAGCACCGCCATGGTGGGCGGCGACATCGGCGCCTGGCTGCCGATCGGCGTATCGGCCACTTCCGGATAGCGGTGCAGCAGGCGGCGCTCGTTGTCGATCAGCGTGATCACCCCATTCGGCCCCACGTTGAGGGACTTGAGCACACCGGTGACGGTATCGGTGGTCATCAGCACATAGGCCGTGCCGCCGAAACTGCCGTCGTCCCGGGTGAGGGGGTAAATCATCGGCAGTACCCGCTCGCCCGTGATGCGCGACGTCACCGGCACCCCGAACACCAGCTCGCGGCCCTGTTTCGCGCGCGCGTAGAATTCGCGCACGGTCAGGTCCTGGATCTTGGCCGGGTCGATATCCTCGCCGTAGACCACGCGGCCATCGTGGTCCGACCCGCGCACCGAGCGCGCGTGCGGAATGCGCTCCTTGAGCGAGCGCAGGAAGGCGCTGAAATCGTCCTCGTTGAAGCGGCCCTGCGCGTGGGCGGTGCGGAACTCCAGCGCCGCGCGCCGCATGGCCAGGTCCACCTCGTAGAAGTGGCCCCGCAGGAAGTGCTCCAGCGTGATGGCCAGGTTGCGCGAAGTCTCCTCCGCGTTGGCGTAATAGCGCTGGCGGCTCTCGTGCAGCGTGTGCAGCACAAAGCCGGTGACGATCAGGAACGCCGCAGCCACTGTCGCCACCAGCACGGCGAACAGCTTGCGCAGTCTGCTCAGGGTCTCGAATCTCATGGTTGTTGTATGCCGGGCGCCCAGTCATTGCTACATTAACACCGGTGGACGCCGCAAGCAAACCGGCCGCCGTGTCCGAAGGGACAGGGCGGCCGGCTTGGGGGAGGGCGGGCCGATGGCCCTGGAAGCGTTTAAGCCGACACGCGCTGCGCGCTGCGGCTGGACCAGCGGTACAAGCCCACCACCACCGCCGCGCCCACCACGAGCGAGATCAGCATGGTGGTGTGCTCGCCCAGCGAGTTGGCGATGGCCAGCGGCTCGCCCTCGCCCGAGAGCACGATCAGGCCGGCCAGCGCCACGTTGAACAGGCTCTCGCCGACAATGAAGCCGGACATGATCAGCACGCCCAGGCGCTTGGCCACTTCACCCCAGGTCTGGTGGTGCACGGCGCGCTCGAACAGGTAGCCCGCAACTGCGCCCACCACCACCGGCGCAGTCACCGCGCTTGGCAGGTAGATGGCCAGGCCCACGCCCAGCGGCGGCAGGCTGTATTTGTTGTTGGACGCTTTTTTCAGGATGAAGTTGAGCACCACCAGGCCCAGGCCCAGCGCGGCGCCCCAGCCGATCAGGTGCCACGGCAGGTTGCCGCCGATGACGCCCTTGGCCAGCGTGGAGATCAGCGTGGCCTGCGGCGCGGCCAGCGGCTGCGAGGAAATCGCCTGCAGGTTGGGCGCGCCGGCAAAGCCGTTGGCGCGGTTCAGCAGCTCCAGCACCGGCGGCACCACGCAGGAACCGGCGAACACGCCGATCAACAGGGCGACCTGCTGCTTCCACGGGGTGGCGTCGACCAGCTGGCCGGTCTTCAGGTCCTGCAGGTTGTCGTTGCCGATCACGGCCACGGCCAGCACCACGGTGGTGACGAACAGCGCGTAAGCGATCAAGGCATGCGCCACCTCCGGACCCATCATGTGCTTGCCCACCGCGCCCACCGACAGGGCGGCGCCCAGCACGGTCAGGATGGCGATGCCGGACACCGGCGAATTCGAAGAGCCGATCAGGCCGGCCATGTAGCCGCAGACGGCGGCGGCGAAGATGCCGGCCACCAGGATGTAGCCCACGCCGACTGCGATCAGCGCCGGCGCCACGCTGGACAGCACGCCGCCCTGCAGGAAGGTGGCCAGCAGCCAGCCGGCAGGGACCATGGCGATCAGGGTCACCAGGCCGACGATAAAGATCGGCATGTCCTGCTCGGTGCGCGGCAGCACGCCGCCATTGAGCTTGGACTGGCGCGACGCCTCCATGGCCGACTTCAGGCCGCCGATGACAGGCTTGGCCAGGCCGGCCAGGGTCACGATGGCGGCTGCGCCGATGGCGCCTGCGCCTATCATGCGCACGTCGGTTTTCCATACCTTGAGGGCCCAGTCGGCGGCCGACAGGTCCGGCATCGGCTGGGCGGCCGTCAGGATCGGCACCAGTACGCCCCAGGCGATGGCCAGGCCGGCCAGCATGGCGATGCCGACGGTAATGCCCATCAGGTGGCCGGCGCCGATCAGCGCCAGCGAGCTGGAAGCGCCGATGCCGGTGGCGCCGCTGCTGGTGCGGAAGTACACGGCCATCTCGCCGGCCATCACCTTCACGGCGGCGCCGGCGGCGTACAGCGCGGAGGCCACGCTGCCGAGAATAACGGCCATCAGGCCGGCCTTGCCCTCATCGGCGCCGGCGCGCGAGGACGTGCCTACTTTCAGCACTTCCGCCGCCGCCACGCCTTCCGGGTATGGCAGGTCCGAGGTCGACACCAGCGCGCGGCGCAGCGGCACCGTGTACATCACGCCCAGCACGCCGCCGATGGCGCAGGCGCCGAAGGTCGGCCAGAACGGCACATTGGCCCACCAGCCTATCATCAGCAGGCCGGGCAGCACGAAAATCACCGAAGCGAGCGTGCCGGCGGCCGACGCGATGGTCTGCACGATGTTGTTTTCTTGAATAGTGGCGTTCTTGAAAGCGCTCAGCAGCGCCATCGAAATCACCGCGGCCGGGATCGAGGTGGCGAAGGTCAGGCCCACTTTCAGGCCCAGATACACCTGCGCCGCCGTGAATACCAGCGTGATCAAGATACCGAGGATCACGCCGCGTACTGTGATTTCGCCGGGCGTGGACGGGGGAGCTTTAGTCATGTTTCACGACTCCATGTATATATAAATATTTATAAAATGGAAAAAATTTTGTGCCCCATCATAGCCGACCTTGACGTAAACGGGAACCAGACCGGGAACCAGACCGGCACCAAACTCCCGGAGGGTGCCGGGGAGCAGGTAAAATAGCGGATTACACCAAAGTAGCAGAAGGCAACAGCATGGCAATTCAATGGTATCCGGGGCACATGAACGCCGCCAAGAAGAAGGCGGCCGAGCAGATGGAGAACACCGACCTGGTGATCGAGGTGGTCGACGCGCGCTTGCCCGAAGCCAGCTGCAACCCCATGGTGGAAGAGCTGCGCCTGTTCCGCCAGCGGCCCTGCCTGAAGATCCTCAACAAGGTCGACCTGGCCGACCCGGACGCCACGGCTGCCTGGGTGGAATACTACGACCGCCAGGAAGGCGTGACCGCCTACGCGATGACCACCAAGAAGCCGGGCGACGTGGCGCGCATCCCGGACATCGCCAAATCGCTGGCGCCGCACCGCGGCGTGCCGACCAAGCCGCTGCGCATCATGATCATGGGCATCCCCAACGTCGGCAAATCGACCTTGATGAATGCGCTGCTGAAAAAGCGCGTGGCCAAGGTGGGCGACGAACCGGCGGTGACGAAGGTGCAGCAAAAGCTGTACCTGGACAAGAACACCGTGCTGGTGGACACGCCCGGCATGCTGTGGCCCAAGATCGCCATGCCGAGCGACGGCCTGATGCTGGCCGCCAGCCACGCCATCGGCTCGAACGCGCTGATCGAAGAAGAAGTGGCCGAATTCCTGGCTGGCGAAATGCTGCGCCGCTACCCCGAGCTGCTGGTGGCGCGCTACGGCTACAAGAATATTGACGAGATGGACGCCATCGCCGTGGTCGAAGGCATAGCCGCCAAGCGCGGCTACCGCCAGAAAGGCGGCGACTACGACTACGAAAAAGCGTCCCACATCTTCCTGCAAGACTACCGCACCGGCGCGCTGGGCCGCATCTCGCTGGAGACGCCCGCCACGCGCCAGGCCGCGCTGGCCGTGTTCGCCGAAGAGCAGCGTGTGAAAGCCGAGCTCGCCGCCGCCAAGGCCGCCGCCAAAGAAGCCGAACGCATGAAAGGCAAGCGCGGCACCTGACCGAATAAACAATGGGGTCAGAACAATGGGGTCAGGGTTAATTAATTTGGAAATATTTCCAGATTAATTAACCCTGACCCCATTTTTTTTAGCCGAAGCGGAAGCTGGAGACGGCGAGGCTGCCCATGAAGGCGTCTTCGTGGTAGACCGTGGCGGCGGCGTCGGCGCTGGCGGCGCCGTGGGCGACCATCAGCGGCAGCAGGTGCTCTTCGCGCGGGTGGGCGGCGCGCGCGGCCGGGGCGCGCTCCCAGGCCAGCAGCCGCGCTTCGCGCTCGGCCGGCGGCAACGCCATCGATGCGCGCAGCCAGGCGTCGAATTCATGCGAGGCAGCCGCGCCAGCCGCGCCGAACTGGCGCAAATTGTGGTAGCTCAGGCCGCTTCCCACGATCAGCACGCCTTCTGCCCGCAGCGGCGCCAGCGCGCGGCCGATGGCGATGTGCTCGGCCGGGTCCAGCCCCTGTTTCAACGAGAGCTGCACGATGGGCACGTCCGCCGCCGGGTAGATGGGCTGCATGGCCGAGAAGGTGCCGTGGTCGAAGCCGCGCTGGGCGTCGAGGTGGGCGGCAATGCCGGCGCCGGCCAGCAGCTGCTGCACGCGCGCGGCCACGTCGGGCGAGCCGGGGGCGCTGTACTGGATCTCGTAAGTGTAGTCGGGGAAGCCGCCGTAGTCGTAGATCATCGGCGGCCGTGGGCTGGACGAGATCAGAGGTTGGCGCGCTTCCCAGTGCGCCGTCACCACCAGCACGGCCTTGGGCCGCAGCCCGCCGAGCTGGCGCGGGATGTCTTCCAGCGAGGCTTTCAGCGCGTCGTAGCGGCCGCCGTACTGGTCGAGCATCCACGGCCAGGGGCCGCCGCCGTGCGAGAGGAAATAAGTGGGAAGGGCAGTGCCGGACATGGAATTCTCCTGATTGTCGATGCACTGACTATAGGCTTGCCGGCCTTGTTCATCAATCGTGTTTTTATGGATGGATCGTTCAGGATTTGTTAATAATCCCGATGAGCGCAAACAGCCGCGCGCTGCGCATCCAGGCCAGCAGCACGGCGATCGTCTGCGTCAGCAGCAGGGCGAACGCGAAGCCCACCACGCCGACGTGGGGCAGGTGCACGCGCGCCAGGCCCAGCGCGGCCGCTGCCGCCAACCCGATGAGGCTGATGGCGGCATAGCTGCCCAGCATGGCGCCGGGGTGGCGCGCCAGCAGGCGCAGGCCGTGCCACCAGGCCACGACGGCCGAGCGGCGCCGGCGGTCGGCCGCCAATACGGCGCGGCCCGCGTCCAGCGTGGCCAGCGCCAGTGCCAGCAGCAGTGCGGCGATGGCATCGGCCGTGCCGCGCAGGTACTGGCCGTCGGCGGGCGTGATGGCGGTGTCGGCGCCGCTGCCCGCCAGGTGCTGCGCGGCGCTGCCGAGGCCGAGCGCGGCGCCCAGCGGCACCGCGGCCCACAGCAGCATGCGCAGCATGCGCGGGTATTCGGCCACGGCGCCTGCCAGCAGCTCGCGCAGCACGGGCGTGCCGCCGAAGCGCGCGGCGGTGGCCACCGCGCCGGTCAGCAGCGGGGAGAGCAGCAGCGTGACCAGCAGCGCCGTGCCTGCGCCCAGTTTCAGGGCCAGCGGATTGCGTCCCTGTTCGGCCATGAGGTCGGCGATGTTGGACAGGTCCAGCCGCTGCGCCAGCTCGGCCGCATGCACCGAGTGGTCGAAGGCGGCGCTGAAGTGGCTCCAGAACGGCAGCGCCAGCGCGAGCGTGGGCAGCAGCAGGGCGATGGTCCACAGCGCCAGCAGCCGCCATTGCAGGGCGGCGCGCGTGGCGCGCAAACAGGTGTCGGTCAATGTCATATCGTTGCAATCAGGGTCAGGATGGCTTGCGCGAGCGCGGCCAGGTCGAAGGTCCAGCGGCGCGAGGCGGTGCCGTCGGCTTCCACGGTGCGGCTGTCGTCGAGTTTGTTGGTGTCGAGCAGGTGCTTGCGCTCCGGGTCCAGTTCGGCCGATACGGCCTTGACGGGTTTCTGCCAGACGAAACGCTCCCAGCGCTCGCCGTTTTGCGGGTCCCACTTGACGGTTTCGCTGCTGCCGTCGGCGAAGCGCACCCGCAGCGTCTGCGGCACGGCCTCGCCGCGCCGGCGCACCACTACTTCGGTGCGGAAGGGGTAGGGCGCGGCGGATTTTGCGCGCGCCGCTTCGATCTGCCTGTCCACCTGTTCTTGCGTGAGCGTGACGCGCTTGCCGTTGACGATGCGGCTGCCCGGCTGCGGCAGCACTTCCTCGCTGTCGATGGACTGCACGCGGTCGTCCACTTTGCCGGTGCTGTAGATCTGCTGCGCGAACACGCGCTCCACCAGCGCGCGCTGGCCGCTGGCCTGGGCCAGCGTTTCGCGCAGGTCGGCAATGCTGGGATGGCGGAAGCGCCAGCGCTTGTAGTATTCCTTGAATGCCTGTTCGGTGGCTTCCTTGCCCAGTTGCGCTTCCAGGTCGTGGAAGATGATGGCGCTGCGGTTGTAGGCCGGGCCGACGCCCTGCAGACGTGAATACGCGTTCTGGCCGGCCGGGTCGGCCGGGTTTTCGCGCACCGCGCCGCCCAGCTCATAGTGGAAGCCGTCAAAGCCCGGCGAAACGCCGATCGCGCGCAACCACCACGGCGCCGGATGGACCTGCTGGCCGCGCTCGCGCGCCATGCGCATGTTCCAGTATTCGTTCAGGCCTTCGTCCAGCAGCGGCTCTTCGAATTCGTTGGAAGCGAGGATGCCGTAGAAGTAGCCATGGCCGAATTCGTGGATGTTGACCAGGTCGAGGTCGAATTCCTCCATCGAGCCTTTCGGCACCTTGGTGAAGCTGTCCGCCGTGTAGAAGGTGGGGTACTCCATGCCTGCCGCCGCCCCGGCGTTATGCGGCGGCAGCACCACGGTCAGGGTCTTGTAGGGGTAGGGCCCCAGCGTTTGCGAGTAGTAGGTGAGCGCGTCCTGCGCGGCCTTCAGGGACGGCGCGGCGCTGGCCGCGAACTCCGGCGCGTACAGCACCTTGATGCTGACGGGCGGGCTGCCGGCGCCGCTCCAGCTGCCGGTAAGCGGCGGCGCGTAGCGGCTGTCGGCGGTCCAGGCGAAATCGTGCACGTCGCCCTGCACGTAGTGGTGCGTGAGCATGCCGTCCTTTTCCACAGGCGCGCCTTGCAGTTCGCCGGTGGCGCCCACGGTATATCCCTTGGGGACGGTGAGCTTGACATCGTAGCTACCGAAGTCCGCGTAGAACTCGGACTCGGCGTGGTATTCATGCACGTTCCAGCGTGGCTTGGTGGCGCCGCGCTCGCCCGCCAGTTCCAGCACGCCGATCTTGGGGAACCATTGCGCCACCAGGTGGAAGCTGCCGAAGTAGCCGCTGCGCGAGAGCAGCCGTGGCAGCTGGCTGTGGAAGTCGATGGCGAGCGTGGTGCTGGCGCCGGCCGGCACCGGCTGCGGCAGGTCCAGGCGCAGCACGGTGCGGTCGCCGGCCGGGCCGCCGTCCGGCTGCACGAAGGACTGCTCCACCCTGGCGCCGCCCTGCGTTACGCTGCGCAGGTCGATGTGGCCCCATTCGCCGTCCTTGGGATCGGCGCTGAACAGGCCCTTGCCGCCCATGGCGCGGTGCTCGGTGAAGAAGGTGGTGCCGGCGTGTTCGAAGGCATTCAGGTAGAGGTGCAGGTAGACCGTGCGCACTGGGTGCGCGCTGCGGTTGCGCCAGGTGAGCTGCTGCTTGCCGTCCACCGTGTGCTTGACCGGGTCCAGCGTGGCCTCGATCTTGTAGTCCACCACGCGGTCCGACAGGGTGGGCTCGCTGCCGGTGCGCGGTTCGCCCCAGGCGTCCGGCGCGCTGGGCGTGGCCACGGCGGCCGCTTGCGCCGGGGCGAAGGGGATGCCGGTGTCCGTGTAGGGCTCGGGGATGGCGATGACCTGGACTTGTGCCAGGGCCAGCGCGGCCAGGGTGGCGGCGGCTGCGGCGCACAGGGCGGTTGCCAGTTTGCGGTAGGGATGTGCGTTCATGCACGCCACTATAAACCAAGCCCGTAATTAATTACCAACATTATCAAGTTTGTGCCGAGGAGTATAATGGCCGCGTTTTGGTGCCCGCGCCCATGTCCATGGACGCAGTTAAACGGGAAACACAAGGCAGCCAGCGCTCACCGGCAGCGCGGCGGCCAAGGTGTGCTGCCCCCGCAACGGTACGCAAGCGCCGCGCTGTCAGCTGTCAGCTGTCAGCTGTCAGCTGTTAGTTGTCAGCTGTTAGTTGTCAGCTTTTGTTTGCGCGGCAGGCTGGATCGACAACCACTGTGCAGGCTTGCCCTGCGCCGGAAGGTGATCCCGTCCCGTCTTGCCAGC
Organism: Massilia sp. Root418; assembly: GCF_001425265.1. Lineage (GTDB taxonomy): Bacteria > Pseudomonadota > Gammaproteobacteria > Burkholderiales > Burkholderiaceae_D > Rugamonas. The sequence goes on along the minus strand of NZ_LMEC01000024.1, from coordinate 163,805 downwards.
CCGGATACCGGCCAATCCAGGTGGAAGCGCGTCCAGCCTTCCGTTGAATCCGGCCTGCGGGGACGCAGGCGGATGCTCACTACGCGTAAAGAACACAATGAACCACTCGAACTCCCGCCGCTCGCCGGCACCGCTGGCGCTTGCCCTTGCCCTGTGCTTCGGCGCAGCCGCCCCTGCCTTCGCACAAACCCCGGCCCAGGCGCTGGCCCCCGTCGTCGTCACCGGCGCCCGCTTCGACAGCGACCCCTCGCTGCTGCCCATCGGCGCCACCGTCATCAGCGCGGCCGAGATCCGCCGCTCGGGCGCGAGCGACGTGAACCAGGCTATCCGCAAGATCGGCGGCGTGCTGGGCCACCAGAGCCTGGACGGCAGTCCCGACTTTGCGCTGGACCTGCGCGGCTTCGGCACCAACAGCAGCCAGAACATGGTCGTCATGCTGGACGGCGTGCGCCTGTCCGAGAACGAGCTGAGCTCGGCCATCCTGTCCACCATCCCGGTCGATTCGGTTGAGCGCATCGAGATCACGCGCGGCGGCAGCAGCGTGCTGTTCGGCGACGGCGCCACCGGCGGCGTGATCCAGATCATCACCAAGCGCCCCGGCGCGCGCAGTGCCGGCACCCACGGCAGCGTGTTCGGCGAAGTGGGCCAGTTCGGCCTGCGCGAAGGCCGCGCATCCATGATGCACAGCACGGACAGCTGGGCCTTCGACCTGTCCGGCGGCGCGCTCGATACCGACAACTACCGCGACAACAATGCCTTCAAATCGCGCAGCGTGAACGCCGGCGCGCAAGTAGCTTTCCCGGACGGCCGCGCCGGCGTGCGCCTGTCCGGCACGCGCCAGGATTCGCGCTTCGCCGGCTCGCTGACCCAGGGCCAGTTCGACACCAACCCGCGCCAGGCCAGCACCAAGCATGACTTCGGCTCGCTCGACAGCGACCGTTTCACCGCCTTCATCGAAGCCAAGGTGGCGGGCTACGACCTGGCAGCGGAGCTGTCGCACCGCCGCAAGGAGCTGGAAGCGGCTTACTTCTACGGCACCGGCTCGTCCGTGCTGGACTACGAAAGCAAGCAGACCCAGTTCTCGCCGCGCGTGCGCAAGCTGGGCCAGTTCGGCGGCGTGCTGAACGAAGCGGTGGCCGGCATCGATTTCATCGACTGGACCCGCGACCAGAAGGGTTCCTCGCCGGCCAAGGCGACGCAGAAATCGAAAGCGCTGTACCTGCGCGACGAAGTCAAGTGGGACGCTTTCCGCCTGGCCGCCGGCGTGCGCCGTGAACTGTTCGACAAGGCCAACACCGATCCCGCGCCATGGGCAAGTGCCAATTACGACGTGACCCAGGCCTTGAACGCCTGGGACGTGCAGGGCAGCTATGCGCTGTCGCCGAAGGCCACGCTGCACGCCAAGATCGGCCACAGCTACCGCGTTGCCAACGCCGACGAGAATGGCTACACCCCGGTGCCTAACGCCGTGCTGCAGCCGCAGACCTCGCACGACCTGGAGCTGGGCACCAGCTACTCCGACGGCAGCGCCAAGCTGTCGGCGCGCGTGTTCCGCCACGAGCTGCGCAACGAGATCTTCTACGATCCGACCGCCGGCGCGTTCGGCTTCGGCGCCAACACCAACCTGGCACCGACCAAGCGCCAGGGCTTCGAGCTGGATGCGAGCACCGAGCTGGCGCGCGACTGGACCCTGAGCGGCCATTACCAGCGCGTGAAAGCCACCTTCACGGAAGGTGCCATCGCCGGCCGCGAAATGGTGCTGGTGCCGAAGAACGTGCTGAGCGCGCGCCTGTCCTGGACCCCGGCCGACGGCCAGAGTGCCGACATCGGCGCGCAGTGGGTGGATAGCCAGCGTTTCGGTTCCGACTTTGACAACAGCTGCGCCGCGCGCATCCCGTCCTACACCACGCTGGACGCCCGCTACGCGCGCAAGTTCGGCGCCTGGGAAGTGGCGCTGTCCGGCCTGAACCTGACGGACAAGAATTACTACGGCATGGCGTTCCAGTGCAAAGGCGGCATTTACACCTCGGACGGGCGCCAGCTGAAGCTGTCCGCGCGCTACGAGTTCTGAAGCGTGCTTGCACAAAGCATAATTAAGTGAAGCTTAAAATCCCCGCCAGCCGGGGATTTTTACCTTCCGGCCTGATGGCGTGGGCAAAAAAATGGTAATCTCGCGGCGTTTGCCACTCTTACTCTAGAAGGACCACTATGCGATTTCTGCGCCTGATCATTGCCGCCGCCGCCCTGTCGTTCACCGCAGCCGGCGCTTCCGCCGCTGAACCGAAGGAAGGCGTGGACTTCACGACGCTGGCTTCGCCGGTGCGCACCGACACCGGCAAAAAAGTGGAAGTGATTGAATTCTTCATGTATTCCTGCCCGCATTGCAACGCGTTCGAGCCCGCGCTGCACGACTGGGTGAAGAAGCAGGGCGACAAGATCGCCTTCCGCCGCGTGCACTTCCCGGCCGGCGGCCCGAACGACGCGCAGGCGCACGCCTACCTGACGCTGGAAGCGATGGGCAAGCTGGACGAGTTCCACAACAAGATCTTCCGCGCCATCCACGTGGAGCGCAACCGCCTCAACAAGGATGACGCCATGACCGATTTCCTGGTCAAGAACGGCATGGACAAGGCGAAGTACCTGGAATACTTTAATTCCTTCGCCGTGCAGACTAAAATGAAGCGTGCGGCCCAGGTGGTCAACGCTTACAAGGTGGAGAGCGCACCGACCATCGTGATCGATGGCCGCTTCGTCACGTCGCCTTCGCAGGCAGGCCGTCCGGGCCAGTCGGAGCTGGCGTCCCAGCAGGCGACGCTGGAAGTGATGGATTACCTGGTGGCCAAGGCCGCCAAGAAATAAAGACGGGAACAATGAGCGATACCGAAAAAGAAGTGATGGCGATGTACCGCGAGTCCGCGCCGGATGAGAACAAGCTGTTCTGGCGCAGCCACATCAACCATGTTGCATGGAGCTTGCTGCTGGTGGTGCTCGCCTTTTCGGTATGGCTGATGATCGCGCTGGCCAACGCGGAGAACCAGCGCAACGCCTACGCCGGCAAGAAGTGCGAGGACCGCATGTTCAAGGGCGAAACCGACATGCAGTGCATGAAAACGGTGCGCACCCGCGACCATTGGTGGGAGCACGTGGGCTACGCGCTCACGCACACCAAGCCTTGACGACCAACCCGCCACGGCGGGTTTTTTTACGTCCGGGGCACGGCGGGCCCCGCTAACCCGCCCTACGACCCGTGTGGTAGCGTAGGGCGGGTTAGCGCCGCGGCGCGTAACCCGCCGTCCACGCGGACCGTGCAGGTGGTACCCGCCACCAGCATGAGATCCGTGGGAACGGCATCCAGCAGGATGCGCACCGGCACGCGCTGCGCCAGGCGCACCCAGTTGAAAGTGGGGTTGACGTCGGCCAGCAGTTCGCGGCCGGTGCCCGCGTCGCGGTCGGTGATGCCGCGCGCGATGCTGTCGACGTGGCCGTGCAGTACGGCGCCGCCGCCCATCAGGCTCAGTTCCACCGGCGCGCCGCCTTGCAGCAGCGGCAGCTTGGTTTCCTCGAAATAGCCCACCGCGTAGTACGACGCGCTGTCGATGATGGCCAGCTTGGCGGCGCCCACGGCGGCGAAGTCGCCGGCGTGCACGTTCAGGTTGGTCACGTAGCCGGACACCGGTGCGCGCACCACGGTGCGCTCCAGGTTCAGCTGCGCCAGTGAGCGCGCGGCCTGCGCGGCGCGCAGTTGGGCACCGGCGCTGTCGGCGGCGAAGCCGGCGCTTTCGCGGTTCTCGGCCGAGATGACGGCGTCGTCCAGCGCGGCGCGGCGCTGGGCCTCCTTGCTGCGGCGGCCGCGCTCCACCTGCTGGGCTGCCAGCAGCGCGTCGGACTGCGCCAGCGCGGCGCCGTAGCGCGATTTGTCGATCACAAACAGCACGTCGCCCTGCTGCACCAGCTGGTTGTCCTTCACCAGTACGCTGGTGACGGTGCCGGCCACGTCGGCGCTGATGTTCACGACGTCGGCCTTGATGCGGCCGTCGCGCGTCCAGGCCGACTCCATGTAGCGGTCCCAGGCCGACTTGGCCAGCCAGAGGGCGCCGCACAGCAGCAGGGCGGTAAAAAGGAAGCGGAAGATCTTGGCGGTCATGGTTGCTTGGGTAGTCAGGAATAGAAGGCCAGCGTGAGCGCGCTGAAGATGCAGGCGAGCAGGCACAGGCGCGCTAGCGCCGGGTGCCACACGCGGCGGTACAGGCCGGCGTGGCCGAGCACCCGGTCCAGCGCGGCTTGCAGCAGCAGGCTGGCCAGGAACAGGAGCAGCAGGGTGGGGATCAGGATGCCGAAGACGGCGAGTTCACGAGGCATGGGGGGCTCCGGTGCTGGACTGTGGCAGCTGGTCCAGCAGGCAGGTGTGGATGGAATGCAGGTCGGTCAGCGCCGTGCGCAGCCGGGCCGCGCGGCTGGACGCGGCTGGACCGGAGGCGGCTGGCCGGGGCGCGGCTGGCGCGGCGCCCTGAAGCGCGGCGGCGGGCAGTGGGCTCGGTTCCGGCTGGGCGGCAGGCAGCGCGGCGCGTACGGTGGCGCCGGCGCGCAGCACGGCGGCGACTGCGGTGGCGCAGCGCTGCTGCGTGGGTGCCCTGAAGTAGGCCGCCAATGCGGACACGCAGTCCCGCAGCGCGCTGCGGGCCAGCGGGTCGGCAGCGTGGCCGGCATCGTCGATCAGCGCGCGCAGTTCCAGCACCGAGTGGCCCAGCTCCAGCAAGGTCAGTCCCTGCCGCACCACGGCGCGCTCGGCCTCGCTCGGCGTGGGGCCGGCGGCTGCGTTGAGCTGGCTGAGCAGGTCGCGCACGCGGTTGTCGAAGCGGTGGCGCACGGCGGCGACGCGCGGCGTTCCGCAGCGCCATGGCAGCGGCAATTTCGCCAGCGGCACCGGGGCCACGCTTGCCAGCGGCAGCTTGGTCAGCCTGGCCAGCGGCCAGTGCAGGGGCGCGGTGCAGGTCGCCAGTGCTTCCCGCCACAGCGCGGCCGCTACGTGGTCCTTGTGGCCCATGGTGTGCCCGGGCAGTACCACGGCAAAGATGGCCCAGGCCAGCGCCACGCCCAGCGGCATGGCCAGCGTAGTATTGAGGAAAGCCGCTACGTCGTAGTGCGCCAGGTTGGCTGGCGCAATCACCTGCGCGCTGAACAGGCAGATGCCTATGCCCACGCCGGCGCGCCTGGGATCGCTGATCAGCCAGGCGCCGCCGGCAAACAGCGGCGCGGCGGCCAGCACCAGCATGGGGTAGCCGCCGGACGGCATGACGAGGAAAAACTCGGTGATGAAAGACAGCGGCCAGGCGATCAGGAAGCCCGTCATGACCTGCTTGATCATGGCGGTGGGCCGCGGAGAGGACGAGGCCAGCGCGCAGAAGATCGCGGTCATCAGCACCGCGTTGACGGCGTAGGGCCAGGCCATCCAGTACCACACAGCGGCCACCGTCAGCAGCGCCGTGGCGGCGCGGAAGCCGCTGGCCAGCACGATGGCGGGCGGCGTCTTCGGCGTGTAGGCCCGCGGTTCATTGATCTGCATGCGCTTGCGCTGCGCCAGGCCGTGGTAGACGGCGGCGAATTCGCCGAGCTGGCGCGCAAAGCGTTCCAGCAGCTCGATGGCCGTTTCGACGTCTACGCGGTGCGGTGAGGCGCTGCTGCCGTCGTGCACGGACGCGCGCGCAGTGGCGATATCGGCGGCCAGGGCGCTTTGCAAGTCGTCCGGCGCGGCGCCTTGCAGGGCTTCGCCGTGTGCCGGCGTATATGCCAAGGGCTGCGCCAGGGCTTGCGTCAAGGCTTGCGCCAGCCGGGCCAGCAGCGGTTCGATCAGCATGGGGACCGGCGAGGCGGCGTCCTGGCGCAGGCGGTGCGTGAGGCGGTGCAGGGTATAGAAGGTAGTGAGCGCAGCCATGAAGGCGGTATTGAAGGCGTGCAGCTGGCGCGTGTGGGCGCGCGCATGCGCCGCTTCGAAGAAGGCGGCGGCGCGGCCGGATTCCAGCGCGGCGATGTCGGCGGCGAAGCGCAGGTGGGCCAGCTCGGTTTCGGCGGGCGCCGTCTTGTGCTCCAGCGCGCCGCGGCAAAAGTCCAGGAAGTGCAGGTAGCGCGCCTGCACGGTGCGCATCACCTGCGCACTCTGGTGGCGCGGCAGCAGCGCATCGTGCACGACGGTGGCGCAGATCACGCCCAGGCTCACCTCCACCACGCGCGTGACGGCCAGCGCGAATACGGCCGCAGGGTGGTCCAGCGCGGGAATGGCGATCATGGCGGCGGTGTAGCCGGCCAGGACGAAGCTGTAGGATTGCTGGTTGCGGTACATGGCCGCACCGCAGGTGCAGGCTGCGATCCACAGCGCCAGGCCGATGAACGTCAGCGGCGCCTGTTGCGGGAAAGCCGCCACCAGCAGCAGGGCGCTGGCGCAGCCAATCACGGTGCCCAGCAGGCGGTAGAAAGCTTTTTCCAGCACCATGCCGCTGCTGGGCAGGGCCAGGATAAAGGTGGTGGTCATCGCCGTGGTGGGCGAATCGAGGCCGAGCCGGAAGGCCAGCCACAGCGCGCTGAAGGCCGCCAGCAGCGCCTTGGCGACGAATAGCCAGCGTTCGCCCCCGCTGCCGGCCCAGCTCCCGGCCATGCCGGCCAGGTGAGCCATCCGGGACAGCCCGGCCAGCCGCGCCTTGGTGTGTGTCAGTTTGTAGGGGGCTGGGTCCGGGGTCATAGTTCAGGTCAGGGTCAACTGACGTTTTCCAAGTTTTCCAGCTGTCGCTTGAACAGCTGCTCCAGTAGCTTGCGGTCTTCGGCGCTGTAGCCGTCATACGCGCGGGTGGTGCGGGCCCAGACTTCGGGCATCACCTGTTCGATCAGCGCGCGGCCGCTGTCGGTCAGCGAAATCATCACGCAGCGGCGGTCGCCAGGGCGGTTGCCGCGCGTGATCAGGCCCTGCGTCTCCAGGTCGTTGCACACGCGCGTCAGGTTGGCCGGCTTTTCCATGCAGGCTTCACCCAGTGTAGAGGCGGTGGATGTCTCGTCGTCCGAGCCGTACAGCACCGCAAGCACCATGTAGCTGGCGTCCACCAGGTCATACTTGCGCAGCGCCGCGTTGGACAAGTCCTTCATGCGCTTCTGCACGTGGTACGTCAGCCGCATCAGGCGCATCATCTCCTCCGGAAACTCCGGCATGCGCGCGTGGATGTTCTTAAGGCGCTTGTTTGTAGCGTCGAAACTGCTCATTGCGCTCTCCTCTCCCTTACGAAAGTCTTGATTGTACTATCGTTGTATCAAGGGAAATCTTGTTTCACTCCTCTTCCCGTCCCCCTCCCAGTGCCGCCATCAGTGCCGCGTAGCTCTCCAGGCGCCGGGTTTGCACCTGCACCAGCTGGCGCTGCTCCTCCAGCAGGGTGAGGCGCGCCTGCAACACGCTGAGCGCATCGGTCATGCCGGCGCGGAAGGCGCGGTCGGCCAGGGCGCACGCCTTGCTGGCCGAGGCCAGCGCCTGTTCGGCCAGTTGCCGCTGCTGCTCCGCCGAGCGTGCCTGCGTGACGGCGTTGGCCACGTCGGCCAGCGCTTGCACCAGCGTGGCGTTGTACTGTTCCACGGCGATGTCGTACAGCGCGTTCTGGCTGCCCAGCTGGCTGCGCAGCCGGCCGCCCTCGAATATCGGCAGGCTGGCGGCGGGCGCCACGCCGCGCGTGGCCGAGTGCGCGTCCAGCAGGCGGCTGAAGCCCAGCGCCTGGAAGCCCGCGAACGCGACCAGGTTGATATTGGGGTAGAAGTCGGCGCGCGCCGCGCCGATGCGCCGTGCCGCCGCTTCCACCCGCCAGCGCTGCGCCGCCAGGTCCGGCCGGCGCGCCACCAGTTCGGCGGGCAGGGCGCTGGGCAGCACGGCGGCGCTGCCTAATACCGGCACTGGCCGGGCGATGGCGTCGCCCTCGCCCGGTCCCTGGCCGATCAGGGCCGCCAGCTGGTTGCGCAGCAGGGCGACGGATTCTGCCGCCTGTTCCCGCTCGCGCCGCCCGGCCGGCAGCGTTGTCTCGATGGTGGCCACGTCGATGCCGCTGGCCAGGCCGGCGTCGCGGCGGCGCCGGGTCAGGTCCAGGATCTGCTGGCGCTGCTGCAGGCTGGCGGCCACCGCGTCCTGCATGGCCCAGGCGCTGGCCAGCTGGATGTAGCTGTGCACCACGGCTGTTTGCAGCGCCAGCTTCACCATCCGCGCTTCGGCGGCGGCCATCTGCGCATCGTGCAGCGCGGCTGCCAGGACATCGCGGTTGCGGCCCCACAGGTCCAGGTCATAAGACGCAGTGATGTTGATAGTGGTTTTGGTAGCGTAATTGCCGGCCAGCGGCGCGGGCACGGTGCTGTGCGCGGAATACCGTTCGCGGTCTGTCACGGCGCTGCCGTCCACGCGCGGCAGGGTGGCCGCTTCCGCAGCGCCAGCCAGGGCTTGCGCCTGGCGCACGCGCGCCTGGCTGGCCTTCAGGCTGGGATTGCCCTCCAGCGCACGTGCCAGCAGGCGGTCCAGCTGCGGGTCGTTCAGGTCGCGCCACCACGCTTGCTTCGGCCATGCCATCCGCGCTGCCTCGCCTTCGGCTGCTGCGGCCCGGATGGCGGCACCGGCGTTCAGCTCCAGCGGGTTCACCTTGCGGGCCTGGGGCGGTGCCACGTTGCCCATACCGGCGCAGGCGGCCAGCAGCAAGGCCATCGGCAGGGCCGTGGCGAGCAGGGGGAGGGAGCGCGGGGTGCTCATCGGCGCGGGCACGGCGGACTTACTTTGCAGCCTGCTTGCGCGTCTGGGCCACGTCCATGTCCGCTTCGGTTTCGATCAGCGTGCCGTTCTTGCGCGCTTCGATCACTTCGGCGATGACTTCGGCGCGGGTGCGGCCGCTGCTGGCCTGGGGCTGCCTGGCGTCCGGCGCGGGCGTGGCGGTTTGTGCGGAGGCGATGCCTGCTATAGCAAGGGCGAGTGCGGTGATCAAGGTTTTCATGGTGTTTCTCCTGATTGAGTCAAACCATTATATCACTGAATAGTACACTTATGAAATAAGTGCTAACCACAAGACTGCGCACTGTTCCGGTGCAGAAACGGCAATAAAATAATGTTTATGCGTGGAACGAAAATTGCATGAAGGCAGGACTTTCTTATTCGGAAAACGAACGACATGCGCCTAACCACAAGTGCGGTGACTCATCAGCTTCGAACCCTGCAGCCCTATATGCTGCATGTATCGGACAACCGCGAGACCTTGAAGTCCCTGGAATCCGTCTGGGATGTATTGAATTTGCTGGGCCAGTTGTCCGGCACCACCACGGAGATGGGCGACACCAAGGCCGCTTTCGCCGCCCTCAGCGCCAGCCTGCTGGACAACCTGGCCCGCACCACGCTGGAGAAGCGGGTGCAGGAGCTGTGCGCGCCGAGCCAGGTGGCGATCGACATCCTGGTGCGCAACCTCTATGAGCGCACGGCGGACATCGGCTTCCTGGCGATGGACGACGCGCTGCGCGCGTACGCGGCCGATGGCGGGCGCACCAAAGCGGAGCGCGCGGCCATGGAGGTGCGCCTGCAGGCCTATGTGGCGCGCTATTCGGTGTACCGCGACGTGATCCTGCTGTCGCCGTCGGGCGAGGTGCTGGCGCGGCTGGCCGGACAGCCGGAGGTGGCGGTGTCGCGCGACCCGCTGCTGCGCCAGGTGCTGGAGAGCGCCGCCCCCTACACCGAGGCGGCGGTGCGCAGCGACTTGTTCCCCGGCGAGTCGCGCAATCTGTTTTACGCGGTCCGGGTGCGGGACGGGCACGGCACCGTGCTGGGGGCGCTGTTCCTGTGCTTCGATTTCGAGAACGAGGTGAAGCGCATCTTCGCCAGCCTGCAGCGGCGCGGCGACTGGAGCGTGATCACGCTGCTGGACGAGACGGGCATGGTCATCGCCAGCAGCGATGCAAGCCAGGTGGCGCCCGGCGCGGTGGTGGATGTAGCGCCCGGCGACGGCCACCTGGTGCGCTTCGCGGGCCGAAAATACCTCGCCTCGCGGCGGCTGCCGCAGGGATTCCAGGGCTATACGGGCCCGGGCTGGAGTGCGCTGGTGCTGGTGCCGCTCGACGCGGCATTCGAAGAGGAGCCGCACAGCGAGACCGGCGGCGGGGCGCCGCACGGCGAGGTAGGCGGGGCCCTGCTGGGCGCGGTACTGGCGGACGGCTCGGCCTTTCCGGCCGAGCTGCAGCGCATTCCGCCGCAGGCCGAGGCCATCCAGCGCGAGTTGAGCCGCTCGGTGTGGAACGCGAATATCCGGCAGGGGCAGTCGCGCCAGGCCGCGCTGAATCCCGCCTTCTCGCGCGTGCTGCTGGGCGAGATCGTGCGCACTGGCACCCGCATGAAGGAAGTGTTTACGCGCTCGATCGGCAGGCTGCAGGCGATGGCGGTGGCCGCGCATCTGGACGACTGCCGCTTCCACGCGGCGCTGGCAATCGATATCCTGGACCGCAACCTGTATGAGCGCAGCAATGACTGCCGCTGGTGGGCGCTGGATCCGCTGCTGTGCGGCCTGCTGGCGCGGCCGGACGGCAAGCAGGAGGAGATGTCGGCGCGCCTGCGCGCCATCAACGACCTGTACACGGTGTACGACAGCCTGCTGCTGTTCGACGCCGAGGGTGTGGTGGTGGCGGTGTCGCGGCCGCACGCGGCGGCGTGGCTGGGACGGCGCCTGGATGCGCCGTGGCGGCAGCAGGCCCTGGCGCTGCGCGATGCCGGGCGCGACGCCGGGCGCTACGTGGTGTCTGAATTCGTGGCCGACGACGTGTACGGTGCGCGGCCCACCTGGATTTATGCGACCGCGCTGCAAGGCGGCGACGGCGCGGCCGCCGGCGGCATCGCGCTGGTGTTCGACAGCGCCCCGCAGCTGGCGGCGATACTGGAGGCGGCCCGTCCGCCAAAAGTGGCGAAGGCCTTCACGCTGTTTGCCGACGCGTCCGGCGGCGTGATCGCATCGAGCGATGCGCGCTGGCAGCCGGGCGCCCGCATCGCGCTGCCGGCGGACTTGCTGGCCGAAGCGGTTGCGGCGCCGGCCGCCGCCGCTGGCGTGGCGCGGCTGGTGCAGCTGGACGGGCAGGTGATGGCGGTGGGCGCGCGTGCGTCCGCCGGCTACCGCGAGTACCGTGGCACCAGCGGCGCGGCGGGACAGGCCGCGCTGGCGCTGGTGTGCGTGCCGCTGGGCGCCTGGCCGGATGGCGCGGCGGGGCAGCAGAACGGGCCCGCTCCCGAGGCCACCGCGCAGCTGCCGGGCGCGCAAAGGGTGCAGGGGCCGGAGGGGGCGGAGCACCTGGAGATCGCGGGTTTCCACGTCGGGAACTACCTGCTGGGCGTGGCCGCGGCCTCGGTGGTGGAGGCGATACCATTTGCCGGCTGCGTGCAGCTCCCCGGCGCGCCGCCCGCCGTCTGCGGCGCCGCTATCTACCAGGGCGCCACCATGCTGATCTACGACTTGCCGCGCGCGCTGGGCGTGGCCGGCTCGCGGCCGCGCAGCGAGATGCTGACCGTGGTGCTGGCCGGCGCCAGCGGCCAGCGTTTTGGCGTGCTGGTGGAGCGGCTGGGCGAGATTGCTGTGGTGCCGGTGGCCGACATCGCGCCGGTGGACCAGGTGTTCGTCGGCATCACGCCGGTGCTGGCCTCCATCGTGAAATCGGCCGGCGCGGAGGGGCAGATGCTGACCCTGCTGGCGGTGGAGCAGATGGCGGCCGTGCTGCGCCAGGCGTCAACGGCTGAGCAGGGAATGCGCGCCGTGCCGTGAAGCGCGCCGCTTCCGCTGCTGCTTTGCTAAAGTCGCTGCATCCGCAACCGGCTTATGGAGGCTATCATGACAGGCAGCAGCACACTCGATCCCGACAACTTCCCGCGCGCACCCGACCGCAGCCTGGGGCGCGGCCACGGCACCGGCGCGCTGGGCCCGAGCGACCGCTCGGACACCGGCAGCGACGTGGCGGGCGGCACCGCCGCCGCTGACCTGGGCGACGCGGACCTGGACAGCGACACCGATTCCGGCGGCACCGGCGAGCGCGCCGAAGTGGGACGCGAGTCGGTGGAGCAGGACGGCGCCGACATCGGCGTGGACCATATCGAAACGCTCCCGCTGGTGGATCTGGATGAGGATCTGGATGAGGATGGCGGGGCCAATGGCGGAGGCAGGCGCTGAGCGCCGGCCGGCTTCAGGCGGCGGCGGACATCACGTCCGCCACCCAGTCCACGAACACCCGCACGCGCGGCGAGAGCTGGCGCTGGTGCGGGTACAGCACGGACACCGGCTTGGCCGGTGGGCGGAACTGCCCCAGCACTTCGCGGAAGCTGCCGTCGCGCAGCTGCGCGGTCACGTGGTAGCGCGGCAGCTGTATCAGGCCCAGGTCGTTGGCGCAGCACAGCACATAGGCTTCCGCATCGCTGACTGAGACGGCGCCCGGCAGCATCACGCTGCGCGCCTGGCCGTCCACCATGAAATCGAAGGGGAAGGGCTTGCCGGTGGCGGTGGAGTAGAAATTCACCGCTCGGTGCTGCGCCAGCTCGTCCAGCGTGCGCGGGGTGCCGTGGCGGTCCAGATAGGCCGCGCTGGCGCAGGTGACTTGCGCCAGGCTGGCCACGCGCCGCGCCACCATGCTGGAGTCGCGCAGCTCGCCGCCGCGCAGCACGCAGTCCACGCCTTCGCGCACCAGGTCCACCAGGCGGTCGCCTACGCCGATGTCGAGTTCGATGTCCGGATAGCGCGACAGGAACTCGGACAGGCGGGGCAGCACGAAGTGGCGCGCCAGCGTACCTTGCAAATCCACCCGCAGTTTCCCGCGCGGCGGCGTGCCGCTGTTGCCGAAGCCGGCCTCGGTCTCGTCCACGTCCGCCAGGATGCGCACGCAGCGCTGGTAGTAGGCCTGGCCGTCCGGGGTGGCGCTCACGTGGCGCGTGGTGCGCTGCAGCAGGCGCACGCCGAGGCGCGCCTCCAGCTGCTTGATGGTGTGGGTGGCGGTGGCGGCGGGCAGCTGCAGGGCGTCCGCCGCGCGGCTGAAGCTTTCCAGTTCCACGATGCGCGTGAACAGGCGCATGGCGTCGAGTCGGTCCATGATGTGGGTGATTATTGGCGGTTATTGAATTGTGACTGCGATTTTAGTGCATTTATTGATAGGTTTGGATAAGTGATACTGCTTGCACTGATCCATTACCTTCAAAGGAGCCACAGATGAACAGCAGCCAACAACAAGTCGCCATCGTTACCGGCGCATCGCGCGGCATCGGCGCCGCGATTGCCCAGCGCCTGGCGCGGGACGGGTATGCGGTGGTTGTCAACTACGCCGGCAACGCGGCCGAAGCGCACGAGGTGGTGCGCGCCATTGAAGGGCAGGGCGGCGCGGCGCTCGCCGTGCAGGCCGACGTGGCCGACCCGGCTGCCGTGCAAGCCCTGTTCGACAGTGCCGTCGCGCGCTTCGGCCGGGTGGACGTGCTGGTGAATAACGCCGGCATCATGCCATCGTCGCTGCCCACGGTGGCCGAAACCGACGACCAGACCTTCGACCGCCTGTTTGCCGTGAACGTGAAGGGCACGTTCAACACGCTGCGCGCGGCGGCCGGGTGCCTGCAGCACGGCGGGCGCATCGTCAATTTCTCCACCAGCGTGATCGGCCTGGGCCTGCCGGGGTATGCCGTGTACGGCGCCACCAAGGGCGCGGTGGAAGTGCTCACCAACATCATGGCCAAGGAACTGCGCGGCAAGAACATCACCGTCAACGCCATCGCGCCCGGCCCCACGGCCACCGATCTCTTCCTGAACGGCAAGACCGAGGAAACCGTCCAGCGCATGGCCAAGATGGCGCCGCTGGAACGGCTGGGTACGCCGGACGACATTGCCGCCGCCGTGGCCTTCCTGGCCGGGCCCGACGGCGGCTGGATCAATGGCCAGACCCTGCGCGCCAACGGCGGCGTTGTGTGAGCCAGATTGGCACAATTGGCCTGACCACTAATTAACCCTGACCCCATTTTTTTATCCTGTACCAAGGGACAGGATACAATCTGGGCCCGGTGAGCTAGCATCGCTGGCAATGGGACAAGTCCGGGGATGAGGGGTATGGGGGCATATTTGGCGGATCGCTGCAAACCGGCGGCGCGGCGTTTCGCTGCGCTGCTGCAGCGCGTCGCCAGGCGGCGCGTGTCGATCGCGCTCATCGTCAGCCTGGCGCTGGCGGCGCTGGTAACGCTGGTGCTGCTGGCCTTCGCCGTGCTGTCGTATAACCAGGAGCGCGACGAGCGCTGGCGCGGCTTGCACCGCGAGCTCGACGCCAGCGCCGACCAGCTGACCGCCGCCATCGCGCTGCCGGCCTGGAACTTCGACGACCGCCAGATCATCGCCATCGTGCAGGCCAGCCTGAATAACCGCGACCTGTACGGTTGCACCGTCACCCTCAGCAACAAGATGCAGTTCGTTTTCCTGCGCAATGCGCAGGGCGTGCTGGAGCAGGTGGCGCAGCCGCCGGAGATTCCCGCCCTGCGCACCGCGCAGCGCCAGATCCGGGTGGCGGGCCGCGAGATCGGCGTGGTGAAGATGTATGTCACCCCGCAGTACGTGCTGGAGACCTTGCGCGAGCGCCGCATCGCGCTCGCTTTCGCCATCGTGGCGCTGGATGTGACCCTGGTGCTGGGCGTGTACCTGCTGCTGTGGTATCTGATGCTCAAGCCGCTCAAGTCGGTGGGCCAGTACGCGGCCAGCGTGAAGGCGGGCGGCGCGGCCGGCGAGCCGCCGCAGCGGTCGCTGTTCCTGGGCGAGCTGAAAACGCTGAACGAATCCATCGTGGAGATGGTGGCGCTGCTGGACCAGCGCTACAGCGCCATGCAGGCCAGCGAGGAGCGCCTGGCCATCGCCACCGATGCGGCCCATATCGGCATCTGGGACTGGGACGTGGACACCAACCAGCTGCTGTGGGACCGCGAGATGCACCGCCAGTACGCGGTGCCGCAGGGCAGCTTCGGGAATACGCTCACCGCGTGGGAGCAGCGCCTGCTGCCGGAGGACCTGCTGCGGGTGAAGCGGCTGCTGGCGGATGTCCAGCGCGGCGAGCGGCATTACACCACGGAGTTCCGCATCCGCTGGCCGGACGGCCAGCTGCGCCATATCAAGGCGGCCGGCAAGGCCTTCCGCGACCCCGGCGGCGCGCTGCGGCGCCTGGTGGGCGTCAATTACGACATCACCGACATCAAGCTGGCGGAGGAGGAGCTGCGGCGCCACCGCAACCACCTGGAGGAACTGGTGGCCGAGCGCACCGAGGCGCTGTCGGTGGCGGTGACCGAGGCCAAGGCGGCCAACCGCGCCAAGAGCGTGTTCCTGGCCACCATGAGCCACGAGTTGCGTACGCCGCTGCATTCGGTGATCGGTTTTTCGCGCCTGCTGGCCGATTCGCAGTCCATGACGGAGGAGGAGAAGCGCAACCTGGGCGTGATCAACCGCTCCGGCCAGCATCTGCTCACGCTGATCAACGATCTGCTGGAACTGTCCAAGATCGAGGCCGGCCGCATTACCCTGCAATCGACGGTGGTGGCGGTGGAGGCGGTGCTGCGCGAGGTGATGGAGATGCTGGGCGCGCGCGCACGCCAGGCCGGCCTGCACATGACGCTCGATTGCCATGGCCTGCCGGCCGCCGTGCGGATGGACGGCGCCCGGCTGCGCCAGGTGCTGCTTAACCTGGTGTCGAACGCGGTGAAGTTCGCGCAGCAGGGCAGCGTAATGCTGATCGCGCGCGCCGAGCCGCTGGAGGGCGGGCGCCATCTGCTGTCGTTCTCGGTGCGCGATACCGGCAAGGGCATCGCCAAGGCGGACCAGCAGCGCATCTTCGAGCCTTTCGTCCAGGCCGACAACAGCGGCGCCCAGGAGGGCACCGGCCTGGGGCTGACCATTTCGCGCGAGTTCGTGCGCATGATGGGCGGTTCGCTGGAGGTGGAGTCGGAACTGGGCCGGGGCGCGGAGTTCCGTTTCACCGTCGAGGTGACGGGGGCGGACCATGTGCCGGGCGAGGCGGCGGACGTGGTGGCGGCGCTGGACCCGTCGCAGCGCGGGCGCCGCATCCTGGTGGTGGACGACAACGCCGACAGCCGCCACCTGATCGACAGCCTGCTCTCGCCGCTGGGCTTTGAGGTGGAACTGGCGGCGGACGGCGCGTCCGGCCTGGCCGCGCTGCGCCGCGCGCAGCCGGCGCTGGTGTTCATGGACTGGCGCATGCCGGGCCTGGACGGGCTGTCGGTGATACGGCAGCTGCGCGCCGAGGCGGCGCTGGTCCAGCCGCGCGTGGTGATGATGACCGCGCACGCTTTCGAGGAGGAGCGGCGCGAGGCGCTGGCGGCCGGCGCCGACGAATTCCTGTGCAAGCCCATCGAGCAGGACCGGCTGTTCCAGGTGCTGGAGCAGCAGCTGGGCGTGCGTTTCCGGCGCGTGCCGCGGCTGCCGTCCGCGCCGCGCGCGCAGCTGACGGCGGCGCGCCTGGCGCAGCTGCCCTACGAGGTGCTGGTGGAGATGCGCGAGGCGCTGCACCTGCTGTACCCGGCGCGCGCCCTGCAGCTGCTGGAGGAATTCCGCGCCGGCGATGGCGAGATCGTGCTGGCGGTGGAGGCGATGGTGGAGCAGCACCAGTATCCGCAGCTGTGCAGCCTGATCGATGCGGCATGCGTGGAGCGGGCGGGATAGCGGGGATAGCGGGGATAGCGGGCCGGGTGGCGGGCCGGGTAGCGGGCCGGATGGCGGGCTGGCCGTCCGTCGGCGCTGCCGTCGATTCATCGCACGGCTGCTGCGCTGCGCCGCGCCACCGGCTACACTGCGGCCATGGAGAACAACACAACGATGACGCGCGCCTGGCAGGGCCTGTGGAGCCTGCGCAAGCGCCATGACGCGCCGCTGCCGCACCGGCTGCTGGCTGCGGGCGCGGTGGCGCTCGCGGCCGGGCTGCTGCTGATGACGGTGTCCGGCGTGCTGACCGGGCGCGAGTCGGACCCCGGCTGGTGGCGGGCTTCCTTCCTCTTCAATATGGTCACCTCGGTCTGCATCGCGGCGGGCATGCTGGCGGTGTGCCGCGTGGCGGAATGGGGCCTGCCGGAAGCCTGGCTGGCGCGCCTGTCGGCGCCGCAGGATGCGCGCGCCATGGCGGCGCTCAATCTGCTGCTGGCGCTGGGCATCACGCTGGGGGCGTTCACGGGCCTGTTCGCCGCGGCCGCATTTTATGGCTTCGACGCGGCGCGCGCCATTGGTCATCCGCTGGCGCAGGCGCGCTTTTACATGCTGCTGGCGGTGCTGTCGCTGGCAGCGTGGTTCTGGTGGCTGGTGCGCATGCGCCAGCTGGCGCGCCAGCGCGCCTTGCAGCATGAGGCCAGCGAGGCGCAGCTGCGGCTGCTGCAAGGGCAGATCGAGCCGCACTTCCTGTTCAACACCCTGGCCAACGTTGAAAGCCTGATGGATGCCGATCCGCCCCGCGCGCGGCGCATGCTGGAGGCATTCACCGATTATCTGCGCGCGGGCCTGGTGCAGTTGCGCCATGCCGACAGTACGCTGGAGGCCGAGTTGGCCATGGGCCAGCGCTACCTGGAGCTGATGCAGATCCGCATGGGCGAACGGCTGTCGTTCCGCATCGAGGCCGATGCGGAGGCGCGCGCCGCAGCCTTGCCCACGCTGCTGCTGCAACCGCTGATCGAGAACGCCATCCAGCACGGCGTGGAGCCGAAGGTGGCGGGCGGCTGCGTGCGCGTGCTGGCGCGCGTGTCGGCCGGCCGGCTGGCACTGCGCGTGGAGGACGATGGCCTGGGCAGCGAGGCGCCGCGCCATGCGCACCGGCGCGGCAACGGCATGGCCCTGGCCAACATCCGCAGCCGCTTGCAGACGCGCTATGGCGGCACCGCCGCGCTGGCGCTGGAACTGCAGCAGTCCGGCGCTTGCGCGCTGCTGGAACTGCCTTATACTGCGCAGCCATGACCACTGCCCTGATCGCGGACGACGAGCCGCACCTTGCCCTGTATCTGCGCGAGCAGTTGCTGCTGCTGTGGCCCGGCCTGGAGATCGTGCACGTGGCGCCGAACGGCGTGGATGCCGCCGACGCCATCGCGCGCCTGCAGCCCGATGTGGCTTTCCTGGATATCCAGATGCCGGGGCTGACGGGGCTGGAGGTGGCCCAGGGCATAGAAGGGCGGACGCGCGTGGTGTTCGTGACCGCTTACGACGAGTACGCACTGCAGGCTTTCGACGAGGCGGCGCTGGATTACCTGCTCAAGCCGCTTCGCCAGGAGCGTCTGATCCTGTCCGTCAGGCGCATCCGGGCGGCCCTGGCGCCGCAGCCTGTGCCGCCGGATGCGGACCTGTCCGACGCGCGCCTGGCCGAGGCACTGCGGCGGCTGCTGTCGCCTCCTTCAGTTGCCAGCGCCGCTGCCGGTGCTGCTGCCGGGGCGGTGCCGCAGGCGCCCCTGCGCTACGTGCGCGCGGCACAGGGCGCCGTAACGCAGCAGATCGTGGTTGAAGACGTGCTGTTTTTCCAGGCCGACGACAAGTACACCACCGTCCGCACCGCCGCTGGCGAATACCTGATCCGCACCAGCATTGCCGAACTGGCCGGCCAGCTCGATCCGGCCCATTTCTGCCAGGTGCACCGCGCCACCCTGGTCAACCTGGCCCACCTTGACAGCACCCGGCGCGATGAAACCAGCCGGCTGTTCCTGCGCATGCGCGGCCACGAGGCTGAGCTGCCGGTCAGCCGCGCCTACGTGCACCACTTCAAGGCAATGTAGCGCCGCGCCTGGCCTCGGCTCTGCCATTCATCGCACGTATTGTCGATTCGTCGCAAATTCCTGCGCGGCCGTTGGCCGATTGATAAGCTGGCATCTTGTTCGGGATTCGAGGGATGCGATGCTGGGATTGACGCTCAAGATGACGGCGCGCGATTGGCGTGCGGGGGAGCTGCACCTGCTGCTGGCGGCGCTGGTGGTGTCGGTCGCCGCGCTGTCGGCGGTGGGGTTCTTTACGGACCGTGTCCGCAGCGGCATGCAGCGCGACGCCAGGCAGTCGCTGGCGGCTGATCTGCTGGTGACGTCGGACGCGCCGCCCGACGCGGGCTGGCAGGCCGACGCCCAAGCGCGCGGCCTGCACACTGCCATCACCGTGTCCATGATCAGCATGGCCGTGGCGGGGCAGGGCGATGCGGCGCGCTCGCACCTCATTTCGCTCAAGGGCGTCTCCAGCAGCTATCCGCTGCGCGGCGCGCTCGCTTTCGCGGCCGATCCCGCCGCCGCCCGGCAGAGTGCGCCCGCCGCGCCCGTCGCCGCCACGCCCGGCAGGCCCGCCGTCGCCGCCGCGCCCGCCTCCGCCACGCCCGGCATGCCCGCCGCCGGCGCCGCCGCGCCTGTCGCCGCCATGTCCGGCATGCCCGCCGCCCCGGCAGCGGCGGCACTGCGGGTGCCAGCGCCCCCACCCCCATCCGCCACCGCACCCGCGCCCGGCACCGCCTGGATCGACCCGGCGCTTGCCAGCCAGCTCGACGTCGGCGTGGGCGGCAAGCTGCGCGTGGGCGATGCGGAATTCACCGTCACGCGGCTGATCGCCGTCGAGCCGGACCGCCGCTTTTCGCCGGTCAACCTGTCGCCCCGCGTGATGCTCTCCGTGCAGGACCTGCCCGCCACCGGCCTGCTCGCGCCAGGCGTGCGGGCCACCTACGGCTTGCTGCTGGCCGGCGAACCCGCCGCCGTAGCATCCTTCCACGCCGCGCTGCAGGAACGCCTGGCCGCCGCAAGGACGCGCAACGTTCGCATCCAGACCGCGCAGGACAGCAGCGCCGCCCTGGGCCGGACGCTGGAGCGCGCCAGCGCCTTCCTGTCGCTGGTCAGCCTGATGACCGCAATGCTGGCCGCTGTCGCCATCGCCATGGCCGCGCGCCGCTACATGCTGCGCCACGTTGATGCCTGCGCCATGCTGCGCTGCCTCGGCCTGCGCCAGTCCCAGGTGCTGCAGCTCCACCTGGCCGAATTCCTGCTGCTGGGCGTAGCCGGCAGCGCCGCCGGCGTTGCGGCAGGCTATGGCAGCCATCTCCTGCTGCTGCAATGGCTGGACAAGCTGCTGCCGGCCGCGCTGCCGGCCGCCGGCTGGATGCCTGCCGCGCAGGGCATGGCCGCCGGCCTGATCCTGCTGGCCGGCTTTGCGCTGCCGCCGCTGCTCCAGCTGCGCAACCTGCCGCACGCGCAGCTGCTGCGCCGCGTACCGCACGCGCCGAACGGCCTCACGCTGGCCGCGTCCGCGCTGGGTGCCGCCATGTTCTGCGGCCTGATGCTGTGGATCACCGGCGACCCTGCGCTCGGCGCCGCCAGCGCCGCCGGCTTCCTGCTGGCCGGTCTGCTGTTTGCCGGCATCGCCTGGCTGGCCCTGAAAGCGCTTGGCCGCCTGCGCGGCGCGTTCAGCAACCCGGCCTGGCGTTTCGCCATCACCGCGCTGCAGCGCCAGCCCGGCGCTACGGTGGCGCAGACGGTGGCGCTGGCCATCGGCCTGGCCGCGCTGCTGCTCCTGACCGTGGTGCGCGGCGACCTGCTGAGCGCCTGGCAGGCCGCCACGCCGGTCAATGCGCCCAACCACTTCATCATCAATGTGCAGCCGGACCAGGAAAGGGACATCGCCGCGCGCCTTGAACACTACGGCAGTCCGGAACTGCGTCCCAGCATCCGCGCCCGCCTGCTGGAAGTCAACGGCAAGGCGGTGCGCGGCAAGGACAATACCGACGCACTGGGTCACGCCGACATCGACCTGTCCACGTCGGCCGCGCTGCCCCCGTCCGAGAGCATCATGGCGGGCCGCTGGTTCGATCCCGCCTCGTCCCGGCCGGAAGTGTCGCCGGACGAAGGGATGGCGCTGGAATTCAACCTCAAAGTCGGCGACATGCTGAGTTTCGACGCCGGCGGCCTGCCGCTGCAGGCGGCCGTCACCAGTGTGCGCAAGGTGGACCGCCGCGCACGCGCGCCGGGTTTCGACTTCATGCTCAACAGCGTGGCTGCCCAAGGCTTGCCGCACACCTACAGCACCACCTTTTACGTGCCCGAAGGCGACCGCAAAGTGGCGGACCGCCTGGCGCCGGACTTCCCCAACGTGTCCGTATTCGATTTCGGCTTCCTGGTGCGCCAGATGCAGGCCGTGCTGGCGCAGGTGAGCGTGGCGGTGGAATTCCTGTTCTTCTTCACGCTCGCCGCCGGCCTGCTGGTGCTGTACGCCGCGCTGGCCGGATCGCATGACGCGCGCATGCGCCAGGCGGCCCTGCTGCGGGCGCTGGGCGCCACGCGCCGGCAGCTTGCGCGTGCCCAGTGGATGGAGCATTTGCTTACCGGCGCGCTGGCCGGCTTGCTGGCGGCGGCGGGCGCCACGCTGTGCAGCTGGGCGCTGGCGCGCTTCGTTTTCGAGCTGCCCTGGACCTGGCCGGCGCTGCTGTGGACGGCGGGCCTGGCGGCCGGCGCCGCCTGTGCCATGGCAGGCGGCTGGCTGGGGCTGCGCAATGTACTGAATCAACCGCCGCTGCTCACGCTGCGGCAAGCATAAGGAGGAAGCAATGCAATCCATCATAGAAGTGCGCGGCCTGGGCAAGCGCGTGGCCGACGCGACAGGCGAACTGACCATACTCGACGACGTGAATTTCAGCGCGCAGGCGGGAGAGACGCTGGCGATTGTCGGCGCGTCCGGTTCCGGCAAGTCCACGCTGCTGGGCATCCTGGCCGGGCTCGATACGCCCAGCACCGGCACCGTGCGGCTGGACGACACCGACCTCTTCGCGCTCGATGAAGACGGCCGTGCCGTCTTCCGCCAGGCCAAGCTGGGCTTCGTGTTCCAGTCCTTCCAGCTGCTGGCGCACTTGACGGCGGTGGAGAACGTCATGCTGCCGCTGGAACTGCGCGGCGAACCGAACGCGCGCGCGAAAGCGCAGGCGCAGGCCATGCTGGAGCGGGTGGGCCTGGCCAGCCGTCTGAAGCACTATCCGAAATACCTGTCCGGTGGTGAGCAGCAGCGCGTGGCGCTGGCGCGCGCCTTCGTCACCGAGCCGCCGCTGCTGTTTGCCGACGAGCCGACCGGCAGCCTGGATGCGGCCACCGGCGAGGCGGTAATGCAGCTGATGTTCGCCCTGAACCGCGAACGCGGCTCCACGCTGGTCCTGGTGACGCACGACGGCAAGATCGCCGCGCGCTGCGGGCGCACGGTGACCATGGCTGCGGGCCGCTTGACCGAGCAGCTTTCGCGGGAGGCCTTATGCGCATGATGTCCCGTCTCGGCCGGCCGGTGCAGGCCGCAGTCGCCAGGGCGGCCCTGGCCGCCGCCTTCATCGCGCCGTGCGCCGCGCATGCCGACGGCCTGGCCGACCTGAAGGGCGCGCTGGCGCGCCTGCAGGCGCAAACGCCGCTCAAGGCCACGCTGGAGACAAAGACCTGGCGCCGCATCGGCGAGGGCAAGGCAGCGGAGGAACTGTCGGGCCAGGCCGCCATTGCGCTGGAGGACGGCAGCCAGGGCATGCGCCTGCAATACAGCCGCGAGCTGCTGTCGCGCATGGACGCCGAGCAGCAGGCCGCCGCCAAAAATCCCAACGCCAAGACGCCGACGCTGTACGCCATGCGCGAGCTGGGGCCGGAAGAGCTGCGGCCCATGGTGTCGGCCGCTGAAGGGCTGGCGCGCCAGCTGGAGCGGGGCGCTTTCAAGAGCGAGAAGGCGGTTAGCTATAACGGCAAGGCCGCGCGCCAGCTGAGCTTCACCCTGCCTGTCACCACGCTCAGCGACCGTGACCGCAAGTACATCAAGGACTTCAACGGCACCCTGGAGGTGTGGATAGGCGCGGACGGCACGCCGATGGCGAGCAGCATGAATGTGCACGCCACCGGGCGCGCCTTCGTGGTGGTGAGTTTCGAGTTCAAGCAGGAAGAGCAGAGCGTCTACCAGCTGGCGGGGGACCGCCTGGTGGTGGCACGCAAGGAAAGCAAATCGAGCAACGCGGGCGCCGGCGAGCGCACCGAGGACCGCGTGATCAAGACGTTGCAGGCGGGGTGAAGCCGGCGCCGGCCGGTTGGCTGGCGCCGGCTTTTCGTCACTTGCTCACTTGTACAGCACGCCGGGCAGCCACAGGCCGATGGCGGGGAACATATACAGCAGGACTACGCCCAGCACCTGCAGCGCCATGAAGGGCATCATGCCGAGGAAGATCTGGTTCAGCGTCACGTGCGGCGGCGCCACGCCCTTCAGGTAGAACGCCGACATGGCCACCGGCGGGGACAGGAAGGCGGTCTGCAGGTTCATCGCCACCAGCAGGCCGAAGAACAGCGGGTCGATGTTGAAATGGCCCAGCAGCGGTATGAAGATGGGCATGAAGATCACGATGATCTCGGTCCATTCCAGCGGCCAGCCGAGCAGGAAGATGATCACCTGGGCCAGCAGCATGAACTGCACCGGCGTCAGGTCCATGCCCAGCACCCAGCTATTGATCAGCTCCTGGCCGCCTAGCAGCGCGAACGCGGCCGAGAAGATGCTGGAGCCGACGAACAGCCAGCACACCATGGCACTGGTCTTGGCGGTGAGGTGGGCCGACTCGCGCAGCATGCCGATGTTGAAGCGGCGGTAGGCGACGGCCAGCAGCATGCCGCCGAAGGCGCCCATGGCCGCCGCTTCGGTGGGCGTGGCGAAACCGAACACGATGCTGCCCAACACCGCCAGGATCATGAACGCCAGCGGGAACAGGGAACCCATCAGCATTTTCAGGATCTCCAGGCGGGCAAAGGAGAACCAGGCGTAGAACAGCAGCAGCGCTGCCGCGCCGATTCCCAGCGCAATCCAGAAGCCGTCGGGGACGGGCTTGGCGGGCTGTGGCGCCGGCGCGCCGGCGGCGGCGGTGGGACTGGCGGACGTGCCGGCGCCCTGCCGGCCTGCGGTTTGCCCTGCGGCGGCCGGCGTGCTGGCAGGGACTGCGTTCCCGCCGGCGCTTGCCGAACCGCTGCCAGCGGGTTTCGGCGCTTCTGCACCGGGCGGTTCGGCCAGGTCGTTGTTGGCGGGCGGCTCTTCCAGGCCGCCTTCAACCGGCGGCTCGGCCAGCCCGCCGGCATCGCTGCCCGAGGCGCCCAAGTCCTGCGTGCTGCCCAGCTCCACCAGCTCGGTCGGTGCGGCGGCGGGCGCGGTGACGATGCGGTAGCCCACGCCCATGACGGCGGCAAACGCCAGCGCCGGCAGCAAGGCAATCAGCAACTGCTGCAGCAGCGTACCCTTGCTCACGCCGGCCGGCGCGGGCGAGGCCTGCGCCAGCGCACCGGCCAGGCCCGGCACCGCCATGGTCTTTTTCGCCGCTGTGATGGCCAGCGCGTGCGGCGGCAGGGCCACCTTGCGCTCCTCGGCCGACAGCGGCGGCGCCGCAGCCGGCTTGAGCTTGGCCACCAGCATGACGTAGCCCACGTACAGCACCGCCAGCATAATGCCCGGGAACAGCGCGCCCGCATACAGCTTCACGACCGATACGCCGGCCGTGGCGCCGTACACGATCAGCAGCACCGACGGCGGGATCAGGATGCCCAGGCAGCCGCCGGCCGTGATGGCACCGGCCGAGAGCTGCGTGCTGTAGCCTGCCTTCAGCATGGCCGGCAAGGCCAGCAATCCCATCAGCGTGACCACCGCGCCGACGATGCCGGTGGCCGTGGCGAAGATGGCGCAGGTGACGATGGTGGCCACCGCCAGCGAGCCGGGCACGCGCGCCATGGCGATGTGCAGGCTCTTGAACAGCTTCTCGATCAGGTTGGCGCGCTCCACCAGGTAGCCCATGAAGACGAACAGCGGGATCGAGATCAGTACGTCGTTCGCCATCACCGAGTAGGCGCGCTGCACCATCAGGTCCAGCGTCAGCTGGATGGCCTGGTTGGGATCGCGGCTGTGGAAGGCGTACCAGGCGAACAGCACCCCCATGCCCATCAGCGTGAACGCGGTGGGAAAGCCCAGCATGATGGCCACCACCACCAGGGCCAGCATCAGCAGGCCGACGTGGCCGTTGGTCATGTCGGCCGGGGCGGGCATCAGCGCGAACAGCGCGATCACGATCCCGAGCAGCATGGACAGGCCGAACCAGATTTCCTTCCTCATCGCTGTTCTCCCAGGTCTTCGCTGTGTACCATTTCCTTGAGCTTGTCCACGTCGACTTCTTCCACGTCAGGCTCGCGCGAGGGCCAGACGCCGTCGCGCAGGCACAGCACGCAGCGCACGATTTCCACCGCGCCCTGCATCAGCAGCAGCGCGCCGGATACCGGGATCACCATTTTGAAGGGATACAGCGGCGGCCCGTTCGCCGTCAGCGTGGAATGCTCGTTGATGGCCAGGGACTCGGCCGCGTAGGTGTAGCCGGCCCACACCAGGGCCACCACGCCGGGAATGAAGAACACCAGGTACAGCACCAGGTCCAGTCCGGCCTGCAGGCGCGGCGGGAAAAAGCTGTACAGCACGTCGCCGCGCACGTGGCCGTTCTTGGCCAGCGTGTAGGCGCCCGCCATCATGAAGGCGGCGCCGTACATCATGATCATCAGGTCGAAAGCCCAGGGATTGGGGCGGTTCAGCGCGTAGCGCGCGAACACTTCCCAGGAAATGAGGAAGGTGAGGGCGACGATCAGCCAGGAAAATGCCTGGCCGATCCAGCTGCTCACCCGGTCGATGAAAAACAATACGTTTTGCATGCGGGGACTCCGGAACAGTGTGTGGACGGGCTGGCGCGCGGCTGCCTGCGCCGCACGCCGGAAGCTGCTGGTCCCGGAATCAGGCTTTCTTGCCGAAGTAGTGGTTGTAAGCCATGCGGCGCGGATTGTTGGTGTCCATGTCCCACTTCATGGCGCGTGCCGCGAAAGCGCGCTGCGACTTCTCCACTTCGCGGAACAGCGGATTGTCCGCGCCCTTCTTTGCCACCACCTCGTCCCATACCTTGAGCTGTTCCTGCAGCAGGGTGTCCGGCGTCTTGTAGAACTTCACGCCGTCCTTCGACTGCAGCTCGCCGTAGTCCTTGGAGTAGCGGTCGATCGCCTTCCACGACATGTCCGCCGACGCCGCCTCGACGGCATTGTCGATGATGGCCTTCATCTTGGCCGGCAGCGCATCGTACTTGTTCTTGTTGAAGGTGATTTCGAACTGCTCCGAGCTTTGATGGAAGCTTTGCAGCATGCACACCTTGGACACGTCCGGGAAGCCGAGCATGCGGTCGGACGAGGCGTTGTTGAACTCCGCGCCGTCCAGCAGGCCGCGGTCCATGGCGGGCACGATCTCGCCGCCGGGCAGTGCGTTGACCGCCGCGCCCATGGCGGTGAACAGGTCGATGGCCAGGCCGTTGGTGCGGAACTTCAGCCCTTTCAGGTCCTCCTTCTTGGTGATCGGCTTCTTGAACCAGCCCAGCGGCTGCGTGGGCATGGGGCCGGTGAGGAAGGACACCACGTTGGCGCCAATGGACGCATAGAGCTTGGCCAGCAGCTCCTTGCCGCCGCCGTATTTGTGCCAGGCCAGCACCATGTTGGCATCCATGCCGAACACCGGGCCCGAGGTCCACAGCGCGATGGCGCTCTGCTTGCCGTAGTTATAGCCCATCACGCCGTGGCCGCCGTCCAGCGTGCCTTTCGACACCGCGTCCAGCAGGCCGAACGCGGGCACCACCGAGCCGGCGGGCAGCACTTCGATTTTCAGTTCGCCGCCGGTCATGTCGTTGACCTTCTTGGCGAAGTCGCCCGCGTATTCGTGGAAGATGTCCTTGCTGGGCCAGGTGCTCTGGAAGCGCAGCTGCGTGGGCGCTTGGGCGGTGGCGATCATGGGCAGGGCGAGGGCGGTGCCGGCAGCGGCGTTGCCGAGGAATTTGCGGCGGGTGCTGAGGGGCTGCTTGGCTGGGGTGTCGATCTTCTTCATCGTGTGTCTCCTGTTGTAGTTTTGTACATGGAACAAAGCGATAAATCTTGATGCGATGCTGCGGTGCTGCAGGCAAGGGTGGGGCGGCTGTCCTCCTGTGGGCGTTGTCGTTGATAACTGAATTGCAAGAATGTTCCAGCTTGCTTACAGATTGCTTACACGGGGCTTACAGCTTGCAGGGAATGGCAAAGTCGACGTGGTAGTGCTCATCGTGCCGCACCCAGGGGGTGTTCTTCATGAAGCGCAGGTGGCGGCGCAGGTAGGGGCCGCGCGGCGTGGCAAGCAGTGGCGGCAGGTAGC
Organism: Massilia sp. Root418; assembly: GCF_001425265.1. Classification (GTDB taxonomy): domain Bacteria; phylum Pseudomonadota; class Gammaproteobacteria; order Burkholderiales; family Burkholderiaceae_D; genus Rugamonas. The sequence continues at coordinate 136,590 of NZ_LMEC01000024.1, read as the reverse complement.
GCGGATCGACGATGACCAGCGCCAGGCCGGCCTTTTCCGCCAGCGCCGCGCGGTGCAGCGCGTAAAGATGGTCCGCCATGGCGGCGAAATCGATGCGGTATTGGCCGTAGCGGCCCTGGGCGTCGAACTCGATGTCGTAGCCGAAGTGGTTCTGCGGTGTGGACGGCAGCACGGCCGGCTTGCCTTGTGCGTCCAGCACCGGCACGAAGAAATCCACCGAGGTGCCGTTCTGGTGCGTCTTGTGCGGCTTGAACGGCCCGCCGTTCTTCAGCCCCGTTTCGCCGTACACATAGCGCGTGGCGGGACGCGAGGCCGCCAGCGCTGCGTACGATGCGCCGATGATGCGCACCACCGCCGAATGCGCGTAAGTGCGTCCAGCCGACGCGCCCAGCGCGCTGTAGGCAGAGAAATTGACGCCGCTGCCGGGCAGCTGCACGCTGTTCTCGATCCGCCCGTCCGCGGTACGGCCGTGGCACTGGCTCTCCGCCGCCGGGGCGCTGCCGGCCACGCAGGCCGCCAGGACAAGCACATTCAGATTTTTCATAGGCTCAAAATAAAAAAACCTGCGCCGCAGCACAGGTTTTTGGAGGAAGCGGACGCCTCGCGATTACGCGAAGTTGGCGGCCGCGAAGTCCCAGTTCACCAGGTTGAAGAAGTTTTCAACATACTTCGGACGCAGGTTGCGGGTGTCGATGTAGTAAGCGTGTTCCCACAGGTCGCAAGTCAGCAGCGCCTTGTTTTCGGTGGTCAGCGGGGTGGCGGCGTTGGAGGTGTTGACGATGTCCACGGTGCCGTCCGGCTTCTTCACCAGCCAGGTCCAGCTCGAACCGAAGTTGCCGATGCAGGACTTGGTGAATTCTTCCTTGAACTTGGCGAACGAACCCCACTTGGCGTTGATCGCGTCTGCCAGCGCGCCGGTAGGCTCGCCGCCGCCGTTTGGCTTCAGGCCGTTCCAGTAGAAGGTGTGGTTCCATACCTGGGCCGAGTTGTTGAAGATGCCGCCCGAGGACTTCTTGATGATGTCTTCCAGCGACAGGGCTTCGAATTCGGTGCCCTTGATCAGGTTGTTCAGGTTGGTCACATACGCTTGGTGGTGCTTACCGTAGTGGTATTCCAGCGTTTCTTGCGAGATGTGCGGCGCCAGGGCGTCCATTGCATACGGCAGAGGTGGCAGGGTATGTTCCATGTGTCTATCCTTTTAGTTAAGTCTGAAAAGTCATTTTTGCTGAAACGACCATCATTGTAAACCTTCATGCGCCAACCCGCTGAATTGCCCCCAACAGCGTGGGGGCAAGGTCAGCGGCGGCGCGTGGTTTCGCGCACCACCAGCTCCAGCGGCGGCACTTCCGCCTGCACCGGCTCGCCGTGGATCAGGCGCAGCAGCGCATTGGTGGCCACCAGCCCCATGTCGTATAGCGGCTGGCGTATGGTGGTCAGCGGCGGCGTCGTATAAGAGGAGCCGGGCAGGTCATCGAAGCCGACCAGGGACACGTCGTCCGGCACGCGGATGCCCTTGCGGTACAGGCACAGGCGCACGCCGTAGGCGCTCTGGTCGTTGGCGGCAAACACGGCGGTGAACTGCTGGCCGGTGTCGAACAGGTGGTTGACGGCCAGCAGGCCGCTGTTTTCGTGGAAATTACCCTCGACCATCAGCTTGGGATCGACCGGGATGCCGGCCTCGCTCAGCGCGCGCTGGTAGCCGGCGGCGCGTTCCACCGCGTCGATATTGTCGGCCGGGCCGGACACGAAGGCGATGCGGCGGTGACCCAGTTCGATCAGGTGGCGCACCGCCATCCAGGCGCCGTGCGCGTTGTCCAGCTTGAATCCCACCGCGCTGCGCGTGTTCAGCGCGCGGCCGGTGGAGACGATCGGTCTCTGGCTGGAGAACTGCAGCACGGTCTCGTCCGACATGCGGCCCGACAGCAGGATGATGCCGTCCACCTTGCGCGCCAGGAGCAGGCGGATGCGGTCCGCTTCCTCTTCGGCGTTCCAGTGGCCGGACACGATCACCGAGGCGTAGCCGGTGCCTTTCAGGCCGTCGTCCACGCCGCGCAGGGTTTCGTCGAAGTAGGGCGAGGAAATGTCCTGCACCACGATGCCGATGGTCTGCGAGCGGCCGCGCTTGAGGCCTTGCGCCATCAGGTTGGGGGCGAACTTGGTGCGGGCGATGGCGGCCATGACGGCCTGGCGCTTGTCGTCCGACACCTTGGCGGTGCCGTTCAGGATGCGCGACACGGTGCTGGGCGACACTCCCGCTTCGCGCGCGACGTCCAGCAAAGTCGAAGGGGAGGTGTGTACGTCGTCGCTCAAGGTCGGTCCTGTCGTTGTTTTATGAAACCCTTTTCACGGGGCAGCATAGCACAGTTTTTTGCCGTTTTTGCCCTGATTCCCGCTCTGGCACGGGCGGTCTGCCGGGTAAAAAAGTGCACAGTTGTTCAAAATATTATGATTGACTTCATTTTTCAGCCGGTGTTAAATGCTCACATCTTCTGAAAACGTTTTCAAACACCGAACGAGCATATGACCACACCTGACGCAGTTCCCACCACCGTGCCGGCTTTCCCGTCGACCTTCACCTGGGGCGTGGCGACCAGTGCCTACCAGATCGAAGGCGGCGCCAGCGCCGATGGCCGTGGTCCATCCATCTGGGACACCTTCACCCACACTCCCGGCAAGATCACCGACGCCAGTACCGGCGACGTGGCCTGCGACCATTACCACCGCTATGCCGAAGACGTGGACATCATTGCCTCGCTCAACGTGGACGCCTACCGCTTCTCCATCGCCTGGCCGCGCGTGCAGCCGGACGGCAGCGGCGCATGGAATGAAGCCGGCTTCGATTTTTACTCGCGCCTGCTGGACCAGCTGGCCGAGAAAAACATCGCCGCCCACGTTACCCTGTACCACTGGGATTTGCCGCAAGCCCTTGAAGACAAAGGCGGTTGGCTCAACCGCGACACCGCGAAACACTTCGCCGCCTACGCCGCCGAAGTGGCGCGCCGCTTCGGCAACCGGGTCGCCACCATCGCCACCCACAACGAGCCGTGGTGCACCGCCAACCTGGGCTACGGCATCGGCCAGTTCGCGCCCGGCATCGCCAATCCGGCCGCCGCCGTCAGCGCCTCGCACCAGCTGCTGCTGTCGCACGGCCTGGCCATGCAGGCCATGCGCGCGCAGAACGTGTCGGCCAAGCTGGGCATCGTGCTGAACCAGTGGACCGCCGATCCCGCCACCGATTCCGCCGCCGACATCAAGGCCGCCGAAGTGGAGTGGGCGCGCTCGGTGGAATGGTTCATGGACCCGATTTTCAAAGGCAGCTACCCGCAGCTGGCGCTGGACAATATCGACCGCTCTTTGCTGTCCATTCATGAAAACGATTTCAATGATATCCGGCAGCCGATCGACTTCCTCGGCGTGAACTACTACTTCCGCGCCTTTGTCAGCACCGAGACGCCGCCGCGCAAGCCGCCGTGCGCGCTGGGCACCACCGACATGGGCTGGGAAATCTACCCGCAAGGCCTGACCGAACTGCTGGTCAAGCTGCACGGCCAGTACGCGCTGCCGCCCATCTACATCACCGAGAACGGCATGGCCGTGCCGGACCAGGTGCAGGCGGGCGCGGTGCACGACCAGCCGCGCATCGACTACCTGAAGATGCACCTGGGCGCGCTGCACCAGGCGATGGACGAGGGTGTCGACGTGCAGGGCTATTTCTACTGGAGCCTGCTGGACAACTTCGAATGGAATTCCGGCTACCTGCGCCGTTTCGGCCTGGTGCACGTGGACTACGACACCCAGCAGCGCACCTTGAAAGACAGCGCCCACTGGTACCGCAACTTCATCAAGGAGCAATGACATGAATTCGAGCTGAAGTCAGCTGGAGTGCGGTAGTAGCCGGTAGAGCTATGCAACACCATTAATATCAACGGACAATAGAGGAAAGACAAATGAAGAACTCGCACACCCACGCGATGTGGAAACTCGCGCCACTCGCCCTTCTGACCGCCAACGCCTTCGCGCAGGAAGGCGCCGCCGTGGCCACGGCCATGCCGGCCGCCGCTGCCGCCCCGGTGGAAGCAGCCGCCCCGGCGCGCAACGGCGAGATGGAAAAGATCATCGTCACCGCCACCCGCCGCAACACCTTTGTGCAGGAAACCCCGCTGGCGATCACCGCCTACAGCCAGGACACGCTGGCCAACAACCAGGTGAAAGACCTGGCCTCGCTCACCACCATGGTGCCCAGCCTGGTGGTGGAGCAGCACGGCGACTCGGGCGGCGTGCACGTCTACATGCGCGGCGTCGGCTCGGCCAACCACACGGAGCTGGGCGACCCGGCCGTGGCCTTCTACATCGACGGCATCTACTCGCCGCGTCCGCAGGGCGCCACCGCGCTGATGTACGACTTGAGCCACGTTGAAGTGGCGCGCGGCCCGCAGGGCACCCTGAACGGCCGCAACTCCACCGCCGGCGCGGTGAACCTGGTGTCCGGCGCGCCCAGCACCGAGAAAGTGTTCGGCTCGGCCGGCATCACCATCGGCGACTACCACCGCCTGCAGACGCAAGGCATGATTAATATCCCGCTGGCCGACGACATTGCGCTGCGCATCGCCGCCATCAAGGACAGCCATGACGGCACCGTGGACTTCCGCAAGGGTTCCAACGTGCTGCCCGGTGCGAAGAAATACGGCGCCGAAGACAAGATGGGCGCGCGCGCCTCGCTGCTGTGGCGCTTCACGCCGGACCTGAAAGCCACCGTCATCGCCGACTACTACAAGGACCAGGGCGCCGGCAACGTCTACCTGGCGGCCGAACCGGCAGCCGGCACCGAACTGCGCTCGGCGCTGATCGACAGCCCGGGCAACCTGGACCAGTCCATCACCACCTTCAAGGGCAAGCTGAACTACCACCCGAGCGACGCGCTGGACCTGACCTACCTGGGTAGCTGGAGCCGCTACAAGCGCGCCAACGTGAACGACGCCGACGCCGGCCTGTTCCCCGGCTTCAAATCCGAGAACCGCACCGAATGGGCCAAGTTCGATAGCTACTCGCACGAGCTGCAGGCGCGCTCGGACAACGACGCGCCGTTCCAGTGGGTGGGCGGGCTGTTCTTCTTCGGCGAGAAAAACAAGGTGCGCTTCGACATCGACCGCAGCCAGATCTCGCAAGCGACCGTGCAGCAGGACATCGCCGCCGGCAACGTGATCTTCGTGCGTCCCACCGTGGGCCAGTACGCATCGGCCATGTCCTTCATCCAGGGCAATCGCCAGCTGAAATCGAAAGCCGTGTTTGCGCAGGGCAGCCTGCAAATCAGCGACGACCTGAAAGCCACCGTCGGCGGACGCTACACCAAGGACCACAAGTTCGACATCGGCGGCCAGAACTGGGCCTGCCCGAACTGGCCGGCCAACGTCCCGCTGGGCACCACCGTGCTGACGCCGGACCAGGCCAGGCAGCTGGTCACGCCGGGCACCGGCACCATCAACACCCACAACATCGGCCCCGGCGGCGTGGTGAGCGCAGCCACCTGCGGCAACACCTTCGGCGACAACACCGCCGACCTGCGCTACGGCCAGGCCACCTGGCTGGGCCGCGTGGAGTACAAGCTGCGTCCGGAGATCCTGCTGTACGGTTCCGTCACCACCGGCTTCCACTCGCCGGCGATCGGCGACGGCGGCGCCACCACCAAGCCGGAAAAACTGACCAGCTATGAGCTGGGCATGAAGTCCGACCTGCTGGACCGCATGCTGACCCTGAACCTGGCTGCCTTCCACATGAAGTACAAGGACAAGCTGGAATCGCAGGTGGTGAACAGCGTGCTGGCCAACTTCAACGCGGCAGGCGCCACGGTGAACGGCGTGGAAGGTGAATGGACCTGGCGTCCGACCAAGGTGGACCGCTTCACCGGCAATGCCACCTGGCTCGACGCTACCTACGACAGCTTCATCTCCTGCGACGTGGACTCCGCGCGTGCCAAGGGCCTGTCCTGCGGCTCCACCGCGCCCAACGTGGACGTGGGCGGCAGCGTCATGAAGCACGCGCCGAAGTTCTCCACCACGCTGCAGTACGAACATGACTTCGCCACCAGCAAAGGCCTGTTCACGCCGCGCATCTCGGCCCACTACGAAGGCGAAACCTTCGTCGGCGCCGGCGCCTTCAGCAACGACGTGCCGGGCCACCCTGGCGTGAAGAAGCAGAAAGCCTATTCGACGCTGGACCTGAGCCTGCGCTTCCAGCCGCTGAACAAGGCCTACACGGCGGAGCTGTTCGTGCAGAACGCCACCGACCGCGAAGTGAAGCTGGACGTGGTGGAACTGTGCACCGACACCGGCATGCCATGCCAGCCTACCCAGCAGATCTACGGCGCGTTCTATAATGCGCCGCGTACGATAGGCGCGCGCGTGTCGATGAAGTTCTAAACCAACCCCGCAGGGCCGGGGCCGGGTTCCCCAGGGAGTCCGGCCCCAGGTTGTGCCGTGGTGTTAGAGGTGGCAACCATGAAAATCGAGAACATCCCCCAGCATTCCCTGGCCTTCTTCGACGAAGGCAAGGAAGAAGACGGCGGCGGCGGCGCGCGCTACGAGCGGCCCTGGCTGCTGGCCGACATCGGCGGCACCAGCGCGCGTTTTGGCCTGCAGACGGCGGCCGGGCGCATAGACGCCATCTGGGTGGCACAATGCGCCGCCTATCCGACACTGGGCGCGGCCATCGTGCAGTACCTGTCCCAGCCCGCCACGGTGGCGGCCGGCGGCTACCAGGCGCGCCAGGCCGGCATCGCCATCGCCAACCCCATCGACGGCGACGCGGTGCGCATGACCAACCACCACTGGTCCTTCTCCATCGAAGCAATCTGCTCCCAATTCAGCCTGACCTCGCTGCACGTGGTGAACGACTTCGCCGCGCTGGCGCGCGCCGTGCCCTTCCTGTCGGCGCAGCACCGCGTGCAGGTGGGCGGCGGCGAGGCGCGCGCACGCGGCGTGATCGGCCTGGTCGGCGCGGGCACGGGGCTGGGCGTATCCGGCCTGGTCCCGGCGGGCAGGGAATGGATCGCGCTGGACAGCGAAGGAGGGCACAGCACCTTCGCCGCAGTCAGCGAGCGCGAGATCCACATCCTGCGCAAGGCCAGCGAGCGCTTTGGCCATGTGTCGGCCGAGCGCGTGGTGTCCGGGCCGGGAATCCGGCTGATTTATGAAGTGCTGGCCGAGCGGTCCGGGGCCGCGCCCCAGGCCATCGACACGCCCGCCATCATCGAGCGCGGCCTGCGCGGCGAATGCCTGGTGTGCGTGGAAACGCTGGAGACCTTCTGCGAGATGCTCGGCACCATCGCCGGCAATGTCGCCATCACGCTGGGCGCGCGCGGCGGCATCTACATCGGCGGCGGCATCGTGCCGCGCCTGGGCGGCTTCTTCGGGCGTTCGGGCTTCCGCGCTCGCTTTGAGCAGAAAGGACGCCTGAGCAGTTACAACGCGCAGATTCCGACCTATGTGATCACGGCCGATTATCCGGCGCTGATCGGCATGTCGGTTATATTGGCCGAGCTGGCGTAGCGCGGCGGGTTACGTGCCTGTGGCACTAACCCGCCCTACGTTCATGCGGCGCGCAGCGCGCGTCGGTCGTGCGTCCGTCGTTCGGCGGGTGTGCGGCCGGTGTGCGGCGGTTGAACGGCGGTCGTGCGGCGGTTGTGCGGCGGTGCGTAGGGCGGGTTAGCGGCGCAGCCGCGTAACCCGCCGGCTCAGCCAGCGGCCTGCTTCACATCCGCAATCCCGATCTCCGCGCTGCCCTCGGCCAGCCGCACCGTCACGCTGTCGCGCGCGCGCAGCTGCGACGGCGCGCGCAGGATGGCGCCGTCCTGCCCCGTCACGATGGCATAGCCCCGTTCCAGCGTGCGTTGCGGATTCAGCATTTCCAGCTGCGCCGCCAGCGCATTGAGCGCGTCGCGCTTCTGCGTCTGCTGGTTGCCGATGCTGATTGCCGCGCGGTGCTGCAAGCCTTCCACCTGCGCCCTCAGCGCGCGCACGTCCGGCCGCAGCGCCGACCAGCGCGACTGCAACTTGTCGAACCCCACGCGCGCATAAGCCAGCGGCGCACGGTTGGCGTGCGTGAGCGCCGTGGCATGCGCCTGCAGCTTGGCGCGCTGCTGCGCGATCTGGGCCGAAGGGCTGAGCAGGCGGCGAGTGTAGCCGTCCAGGGTCTGTGCCGCGTCGCCCAGCGCGCGCTGCATGGCGCGCCGTAAATCGGTGGCGTCGGCACGCAGGGAAGCCAGCCAGTCCGCGCGCGGCGTGGCGGCCAGTTCGGCGGCGGCGGTGGGCGTGGCCGCGCGCAAGTCGGCCGCAAAATCGGCGATGGTGAAATCGGTCTCGTGGCCCACGCCGGAAATCACCGGCACGTTGCAGTTGGCCACCGCATACGCCACCGCTTCGTCGTTGAACGCCCACAAATCCTCGATGCTGCCGCCGCCCCGGCACACGATCAGCACCTCGCACTCGGCCCGTGCCGACGCGGTATTGATGGCGGCTGCGATCTGCTCCGGCGCCTGCTGGCCTTGCACCAGGGTGGGGTAGAGCACCACGCGCACGTGCGGCGCGCGCCGTTTCAGGGCCGTCAGCACGTCGCGCAGGGCGGCGCCCGTGGGACTGGTCACCACGCCGATGGTGCGCGCAAACATGGGCACGGCGCGCTTGCGGTCCTGGTCGAACAGGCCGGCCGCGCCCAGGCGCTCCTTCATGCGCAGGAAGGCCTCGAACAGCGCGCCCACGCCCGCCCGGCGGATCGCCTCCACGTTGATCTGATAGTCGCCGCGCGGCCCGTACAGCGTGACCAGGGCCCGCACTTCCACCTTGTCGCCCTCGCGCGGCACGAAGCCCGCATACTGCGCGCGGCCCCGGAACATCACCGCCCGCACCTGGGCCGCATCGTCCTTCAGGGTGAAATACCAATGGCCTGAACTGGCGCGCGTGAAATTGGAAATCTCGCCGGATATCCACGTCAGTGGAAAACTGCGCTCCAGCAGGCGGCTCACCGCCTGGTTGAGCGCGCTGACCGAAATCACGGCGGCTTGCGGAGTGCTGCTGTCGGGTGGAAGGCTGGTGTTCATCGTTCAGGAAAAGGGAAACTGTCCACAAAATCGTGCGGAGGTCATGCTTATGTCACACATCAGAATTCAAGGCAAGTATTTTTTCTAAATACTTGATTTTAAAAGGTAAACAAGCATGCTTCATTAACGTGCATTTCATAAAAATCCTTATGGATCAAGCACTTTGCCGATACGGGCCCCGGTTACGCACAAAGTTATCCACAAAAATTGTGCGGAACTTTTTGGTGGCCAGCCGGCTTTTTTGTGGACAAGAACATGCGTGCTAAAAATTTACGCATAGAAATAATTACTTTATAAATCAAGCACTTGATCCCCGCCGCAGCGGCTTGCTCACAATTTTATCCACAGAAGATGTGCAGAACTCCAACCGCATACCAATTTCACAAATCTGCGGCGCGGCGCAAAGTTGCCCTGTGACGCCACTGTTTAAAATTTAAGCAGTGAAACATAAGTATTACAAATCAATGACATAGAGCTTGCCCGGCAGCCTTGCGCACAATCTTATCCACATATTGTGTGCAGAAGTGCACAGTTGTACACCTGCTCTGCGGAAAGTGACCTGCGGTATCTGGCCTGCATCTTGCTGCCCGTTTTTTAATCGGAGAGCGTTTTCGCTTTGAAATCATGGTCTTAGCATGCAATGTGCAGCCTTGCTAACAATTTTGTCCACAGTTTTTGTGCAGAATGAAGCAGTTGTCCCCAAACACTTCAGGAAACCCGGTTTTTGATGTCATTCACCATACAAAACACTGGTGTTTGGGTTGTATGCGGAATTTTTACGCATGGCAAGAAAGTGCTTTGGAATCAAGGACTTTGCTATCCATCAATGTCCTTGCTAACAATCTTATCAACAGAATATGGGGAGAAGTGTGGACGGTTGTGCCGCAGCGTGCCGAAGGCGGGCTGCGCTTTTTTTACGCATGGAAAATTAGTCCTTAACAATCAATGGCTTGAGGGTTTGCAAGCTGCCTTGCTAACAATCTTGTCCACAGAAAGTGTGCAGAAGAGTGGACCGGCCCGCTTGTGGCGAACTACTTGCCGATCAGGCCTCAACAAGATACATTGCGCGTCTAGGCATTCCTGCCTGCGCAGTTCCCAAACACAGGAGTTCGTTTTGCTCGCCATCATCCAAGCCGCAGGCTGGCCCATCTGGCCTCTGCTGATCGCCTCCATCGTTGCCACCGCCCTCATCATCGAACGTTTGCTGTTCCTGCGCCGCGCCAAGATCATTCCGCGCCAGTTGCTGGACGAGGTGGTGGGCGTCTACCGCAGCGGCAACATCACGCCGGACGTGATCCAGAAACTGGAACAGAGCTCGCCGCTGGGCGTGGTGCTGTCGGCCGCGCTGCGCAACATCGACTCGCCGCGCGACGTGATGAAGGAAACCATTGAAGAAGCCGGCAGCGGCGTGGCCCACATGCTGGACCGCTTCCTCACCACCCTGGGCACCATCGCTACGTTGGCGCCGCTGATGGGCCTGTTCGGCACGGTGGTCGGCATGATCGAGATCTTCGGCGCGCAGAACGCCACCGGCACCAATCCCGCCCAGCTGGCGCACGGCATTTCGGTCGCGCTGTACAACACCGGATTCGGCCTGGCCATCGCCATGCCGACGCTGGTGTTCTACCGCCACTTCCGCGCGCTGGTGGACAGCTTCATCATCGAGATGGAACAGCAGGCCATCAAATTCGTCGACGTGGTGCACTGCTCGCGGAAGACCTGACCATGGGCATGAACTTCCGCCGCGGCCAGCACCGCGAAGACCCGGAGATCAACCTGATCCCGTTTATCGACGTGCTGCTGGTGATCCTGATCTTCCTGATGGTGACCACCACCTACAGCAAGTTCACCGAACTGCAGATCACGCTGCCGACCGCCGAAGCCGAGAAAGCGCACGAGCGGCCCAACGAGATCAACGTGACGGTGGACGCCAAGGGCAACTACACGGTGAACAATGTGCCGGTATCGTTCCAGAACGTGGCCGGGCTGGCCGAGTCGCTGAAGAGCGCGGCCAAGGCGGGTGGCGCGGACAGCAAATCGCCGGTGGTGATCATCAACGCCGACCAGTTCGCCATGCACCAGATGGTCATCAACGTGATGGAAGCCGCGCGCCTGGCCGGCTACGACAAGCTCACCTTCGCCGCCCAGACCGGCGCCGCCAAATAAGAATCCCGGAACCAGCCTGTCAAGCGACCTGAGCCGCATTTCCCCTTACTTCGGGGTCAGACCCCGAAGTAGGGGGAAATGCGGCTCAGGCTGTTGGGGCTGAAGCTGCCCACTTTGTTCGTATGCCTAAAACTTCCTCGCTTGAATCGACGTTGACGCGCAATTGGCTGCGCAGGGGGCCGCTTGCTTGCGCGCTGTGGCCGCTGTCGCTGCTGTTTGGCGGACTGTCCGGACTGCGGGCCGGACTGTTCCGGGCGGGCGTGCTGAAGTCGGAGCGCCTGCCGGTGCCGGTGGTGGTGGTGGGGAATATCTTCATCGGCGGCACGGGCAAGACCCCGCTGACCATCTGGCTGGTGCAGGCCTTGCAGGAGGCCGGCTTCACGCCGGGCGTGATTTCGCGCGGTTTCGGCAGCAAGGATAGCGCGCCGCGCCTGGTCACGGCCGCGTCCACCCCGCAGCAGGTGGGCGACGAGCCGCTGCTGATCGCCCAGCGCACCGGCTGCCCGGTGATGGTGGGGCGCGACCGCGCGGCGGCGGGCAGGGCGCTGCTGGCGGCCCTGCCGGCGGTGGATATCCTGGTGGCCGACGACGGCCTGCAGCATTACAAGCTGCAGCGCGACGTGGAAATCGTGCTGTTCGACGCGCGCGGCGTGGGCAATGGCTGGCTGCTGCCGGCCGGACCGCTGCGCGAGCGGCCGACCCGCCGGCGCGATTTCACCGTGGTGAACACGCCGTCGCTGACGGCCGAGCTGGCCCGCAGCGTGGCGCCGCTCTCCAGCATGGCGCAGCGCGAGCTGGGCCGCGCGGCCGCCACCGGCCAGGCTTCGGTGCCGGTGCAGATGACCCTGGCCGGCGACGTGGCCGAGCGCCTGGCCGACCGCAGCGAGCGCGTGACCCTGGCCGAGCTGGCCGCCCGCTCGCGGGGCGGCTTGCGGATCGCGGCGGCGGCCGGCATCGGCAACCCGGCGCGCTTTTTCGGCATGCTGCGCGGCGCCGGCCTGGATGTCGCCGAGCTGCCTTTGCCGGACCACCACGATTTCCTCGACCGCCCCTTCGATGGCCTGGACGCCGACATCGTCTTGATGACGGAGAAGGATGCAGTAAAATGTGCCCAAATTGAAGAACTGAGGGACGATCCGCGCTTGTGGGTGGTTCCGGTGACAGCGCGCATCGATGCCGCGCTGGCCGAATACATTGTGGAGAAATGTCGTGGATGCTCGTCTGCTTGATATCCTGGTCTGCCCCGTTTGCAAGGGCCCGCTGGAGTACGATAAAAAAGCCCAGGAAATGATTTGCCGTGGCGACCGCCTGGCCTACCCGATCCGCGATGGCATTCCCATCATGTGGGCCGACGAGGCCCGTACGCTGCAGGATGCGGTGGAATAGGGAGCGCCGGCCGTGAGCTTCATCGTCATCATCCCGGCGCGCCTGGCGTCGACCCGCCTGCCGAACAAGCCGCTGGCCGACCTGGGCGGCAAGCCCATGGTGGTGCGCGTGGCCGAGCGCGCGGCCGAGGCGGGCGCTGCCCGCATCATCGTCGCCACCGACCATGAGGACATCCGCGCAGCCTGCGAACGGCACGGCGTGGAGGTGTGCATGACACGCGCCGACCATCCTTCAGGCACCGACCGCATCGCCGAAGTGGCGCGCGCGCTGTCGCTGGCGCCGGACGCGGTGGTGGTTAACCTGCAGGGCGACGAGCCGCTGATCGATCCCGCGCTGCTGGCCGCCGCCGCCGGCCGTATCGGTCCGGACGTGCCCATGTCCACTTGCGCCCATCCGCTGCACGACGCGGCCGACGCCTTCAATCCCAACGTGGTCAAGGTGGTGCTGGACCAGGCCGGCCGCGCGCTGTACTTCTCGCGCGCCACCATCCCGTGGCACCGCGACGGCTTTGCCCAGGATAAAACTGCGCTGCCGGCCGGCTATGTGCCGCTGCGCCATATCGGCCTGTACGCTTACCGCAACGATTTCCTGCAGGCTTATCCGCAGCTGGCGGTGTCGCCGCTGGAGGGCATCGAGGCGCTGGAGCAGTTGCGCGTGCTGTGGCACGGCTACCCGATCGCCGTCCACGTAACGGACGCGGCACCGGCGGCCGGCGTCGATACGCCGGAAGACCTGGAACGCGTGCGGCGCCATTTCGCCAATTAGCCACTAACTGCGCGCCAAGCCCCCACCAAACCATGCCTAATCGTCCACAAACTGGCGTCAAGCGCCGGTTTTGTGGTAAGTTTCGTACGAAGGTAGCAGAGCGGCAGCATTTCCAACCATACCACCAGATTCTTATAATCGTTTTAGGACTTTTTCATGCGTCTCATTCTGTTAGGAGCACCCGGTGCCGGCAAGGGCACCCAGGCGAACTACATCAAGGAAAAATACAATATTCCGCAGATCTCCACCGGCGACATGCTGCGCGCGGCCATCAAGGCCGGCACGGAAATGGGCCTGGCCGCCAAGAAGGTCATGGACGCTGGCCAGCTGGTGTCGGATGACATCATCATCGGCCTGGTGAAAGAGCGCCTGAAGGAATGCGATTGCGAGAACGGCTACCTGTTCGACGGTTTCCCGCGCACCATCGCGCAGGCCGACGCCATGAAGGAAGCCGGCGTCAAGGTGGACTACGTGCTGGAAATCGCCGTGCCGGATGAGGCCATCATCGAGCGCATGAGCGGCCGCCGCTCGCACCCGGCCTCGGGCCGCGTGTACCACGTGAAGTTCAACCCGCCCAAGGTCGAAGGCAAGGACGATGTCACCGGCGAAGACCTGGTGCAGCGCGACGACGACAAGGCCGAGACCGTGAAGAAGCGCCTGGATGTGTACCACAACCAGACCGAAGTCCTGCTGGGCTATTACAACAACTGGGCCCAGTCCGGTGACCCGGTAGCGCCGAAGTACCGCAAGATCGAGGGCATCGGCCCGGTGGAAGAAATCCGCGACCGCGCGTTCGCAGCCCTGTCGAACTAAGCCGGCCGGCTTAGCTTCCCCCGCAGCATCCTCCGCAGGCGGACCGACCGGTCCGCCTCGTCGTTTCTACCCCCCACACTGCACCAAAGTACAACATCGAATTTGCCGTCGCGCCACTACACTAGGCGTGAGGATTCCGATCACCTTTTGGGGACACGCTATGAATATGAGGGACTGGAGCATAGGCCGCCGCCTGGCGCTGGGTTTCGCCGTGCTGTTGGCGGGCATGATTTTCAACACCGGCTTTGGCATCTACCGCCTGCAGGGCAGCGCCGACGCCACCCGCGCCATGATGGAAGTGCCGCTGGCAAAGGAGCGCCTGATCTCCGAGTGGTACCGCATCGTGTTCGCCGGGATCCGCCGCACCACCGCCATCGCCAAGAGCAGCGACACCTCGCTGGCGCCATTCTTCGCGGAGGACATCGCCAATTCCACCAAGCGGGCGCAGGACCTGATCAAGAAGATCGAGGCCTTGTCGACCGACGAGGACAAGCGCCTGATGACCGAGCTGGGCGGCGTGCGCAAGGCCTATGTGGATTCGCGCGACGGCATCAACAAGGCCAAGGCGGCCGGCAATATGGAGGAGGCGGCGCGGCTGATGGAGAAGGATTACCAGCCGGCGGCCAAGGGCTACGAGGCCATGCTGCAAAAGCTGCTGGAACACCAGAACAAGGAAATCGACGACGCTGCGCGCCAGATCGATGACATTGCCGCGCGTAGCCGCAATCTGCAGCTGGTGCTGGCCGTGCTGACGGCGGCCTTCAGCGTGGCATTCGCCTGGTGGCTGGCCACCGGCATCACGCGCCCGATGCGCCAGGCGGTGGACATGGCGCGCCGCGTGGCGGACGGCGATTTGACCGCCGCCGCCACCGGTGCCGGCGGCACCCACGGCGCGGCAGCCCATGCCAAGGACGAAACCGGCCAGCTGCTGCAGGCGCTGCAGGACATGCACCAGGGCCTGGTGCGCATCGTGAGCCAGGTGCGCAGCGGCACCGACGCCATCACGGCGGCTTCCAGCGAGATTGCCAGCGGCAACCTGGACCTGTCTTCGCGCACCGAGCAGCAGGCCAGCGCGCTGGAAGAGACCGCTTCGTCGATGGAGGAGCTCACGTCCACCGTGCGCCAGAATGCCGACAACGCGCGCGAGGCCAACCAGATGGCGATGGCCGCGTCCGACGTGGCCCGCAAGGGCGGCGAAGCAGTGTCGGACGTGGTGGGCACCATGCAGTCGATCGACGAATCTTCGCGCAAGATCGTGGACATTATCGGCGTGATCGACGGTATCGCCTTCCAGACCAATATCCTGGCGCTGAACGCGGCGGTGGAGGCGGCGCGCGCGGGAGAGCAGGGCAGGGGCTTTGCGGTGGTCGCTTCCGAGGTGCGCAACCTGGCGCAGCGCTCGGCCGCCGCCGCGCGCGACATCAAGACCCTGATCGGCGACTCGGTCGAGAAGGTCGGCGCGGGGACCCGGCAGGTGGCGCAGGCCGGGGCCACGATGCAGGAGGTAGTGGCCAGCATTGAACGCGTTACCGCCATCATGGGCGACATTACGCATGCCAGCCAAGAGCAGAGCGCCGGCATCGACCAGGTCAACGGCGCCATCACCGAAATGGACGACGCCACGCAGCAGAACGCCGCACTGGTGGAGCAGGCCGCCGCTGCCGCGCAGTCCATGCAGGACCAGGCCGGCGAGCTGGCGCTGGCAGTCAGCGTGTTCAAGCTCGATGGCATGATGCATGGCACCGGCGCCGGTGCCGGTGCCGGTGCAGCTGCGGCGCGGCGGCCCGCCGCGCCGGCCGGTGCGTCGGCGGCGCGTCCCGCGCTCGCCAAGGCCCGGGCCCCGGCCAAGCCTGGCGCGCGCGCTGCGGGGGCGCACGGTAGCGACCGGACACCGCTGATCGCGCGCGCGGCGGCGCCGGCCGCGCCCCGCAAGGCGGCCCCGGCGGCCGGCGACGATTGGGAGGAATTCTAAGCGTGTTCACAAAATCCCCACATTAGGCAAAAATCAATTCAAAGGTGAATTGCTTAATTTTCCACGTTTGTTGTAGACTCGACCTCAACTTCTGTTTTCAGCCCGCCGTCCCGCGGCGGGCGCATCAGCGCAGTGCAGTACGCGGTTGGCAGCGGGTCCAAAAGACCGGCTTTCGAATTCGTAGTGGTCGAGCTTGATAACAAACGAAGGGGACAATATGACAGCAAGCCTTTGGTTCGCAGTGGCGTGCGGCGTGATCGCCGTAGTGTACGGTTTATGGGCGCGAAGCTGGATCTTGAAGCAGGACGCCGGCAATCCCCGCATGCAGGAAATCGCAACTGCGATCCAGGAGGGCGCTGCCGCTTATCTTGGCCGGCAATACAAGACCATCGCGCTGGTGGGCGTGGTGCTGCTGATCGCCATCGGCGCCTTGCTCGACATTAAAACCGCGCTGGGCTTCCTGATCGGCGCCGTGCTCTCCGGCGCCTGCGGCTTCATCGGCATGAACGTCTCGGTGCGCGCCAATGTGCGCACCGCGCAGGCGGCCACCAAGGGCATGAACGAGGCGCTTGACGTGGCCTTCAAGGGCGGCGCCATCACCGGCATGCTGGTGGTGGGCCTGGGCCTGCTGGGCGTGGTGCTGTTCTACGCCATGCTGACCAGCCTGGCCTCCAACGGCTACCCCAATCCCCAGCTCACCCCGCACGACGTGATCAAGCCGCTGATCGGCCTGGCCTTCGGCGCCTCGCTGATCTCCATCTTCGCCCGCCTGGGCGGCGGCATCTTCACCAAGGGCGCGGACGTGGGCGCCGACCTGGTGGGCAAGGTGGAAGCCGGCATCCCCGAGGACGACCCGCGCAACCCGGCCGTCATCGCCGACAACGTGGGCGACAACGTGGGCGACTGCGCCGGCATGGCGGCCGACCTGTTTGAAACCTATGTGGTGACCCTGATCGCCACCATGCTGCTGGGCGCGCTGATGATCGCCAACGCGCCGACCCAGGCCATCGTCTACCCGCTGCTGCTGGGCGCGGTGTCCATCCTGGCGTCCATCGTCGGCTGCTCCATGGTCAAGGCCAAGCCGGGCAAGAAGATCATGTCGGCGCTGTACACCGGGCTGTGGTGGGCCGCCGGGCTGTCGCTGGTGGGCTTTGCCGCCGTCACCTGGCAGGTCTGGCCGGACGACACCATGCGCTACCGCATGATGGGCTCGACCGTGGTCGGCATCGTGCTGACCGGGCTGATGGTCTACATCACCGAGTATTACACCGGCACCGACTTCCATCCGGTGCGCCATATCGCCGAAGCGTCCACCACGGGCCACGGCACCAACATCATTGCCGGCCTGGGCGTGTCGATGAAGTCGACCGCGTATCCGGTACTGGCGGTGTGCGCGGCCATCCTGGTGTCTTACCAGCTGTCCGGCCTGTACGGCATCGCCATCGCGGCCACCGCCATGCTGTCGATGGCCGGCATCATCGTGGCGCTGGACGCCTACGGACCGATTACCGATAACGCCGGCGGCATCGCCGAAATGTCCGGCATGCCCGAATCGGTGCGCGCCATCACCGATCCGCTGGACGCGGTGGGCAACACCACCAAGGCCGTCACCAAGGGCTACGCCATCGGTTCGGCCGGCCTGGCCGCGCTGGTGCTGTTCGCCGACTACACGCACGCGCTGGAATCGGTGGGCAAGAGCGTCACCTTCGACCTGTCCAACCCCATGGTGATCGTGGGCCTGGTGATCGGCGGCCTGATCCCCTACCTGTTCGGCGCCATGGCCATGGAAGCGGTGGGCCGCGCGGCCGGCGCGGTGGTGGTGGAAGTGCGGCGCCAGTTCCGCGACATCAAGGGCATCATGGACGGCAGCGGCAAGCCGGAGTACGACAAGGCGGTCGACATGCTGACCGCGTCGGCCATCAAGGAAATGATCTTGCCGTCGCTGCTGCCGGTGCTGGTGCCCATCCTGGTGGGCATGCTGCTGGGACCGGCGGCGCTGGGCGGGCTGCTGATGGGGACCATCGTCACGGGCCTGTTCGTGGCCATTTCCATGACCACCGGCGGCGGCGCCTGGGACAACGCCAAGAAATACATCGAGGACGGCAATTTCGGCGGCAAGGGGTCGGATGCGCACAAGGCCGCCGTCACCGGCGACACCGTGGGCGACCCGTACAAGGACACGGCCGGTCCGGCGGTGAACCCGCTGATCAAGATCATTAACATCGTGGCGCTGCTGCTGGTGCCGCTGCTGCCGGCCGCCGGCTGGCTGGCCGTCACGCCGCAAGCGCCGGCGCACGCGCTGATGGCGCCCGCCGCGCCGGTCGTCACGTCACCGGCTCCCGCGCCGGCGCCGAAGTAAACCCGTAGGGCGGGTTAGCCCCGCGTAACCCGCCGGAGCCGTCGCGACGCATGGCGGGTTACGCGGGGCCGTGCCCCGCTAACCCGCCCTACGCGCCCCGCACGGCCCGCATCGTCCACATGCGCGCGTGGCCGGCGTGGCCCCGCCGCCGGGCCGCGTGCGACAGCCCCGGCCTGGCGGCGGTATCATATCCGCATCACCGCGCCGCGGGAGGATGCCATGAAAACTCTGCCTTTCACCGGGCTGCTCCTTTGCCAGCTCATATTCCCCGCCGCCCACGCCCAGCCGCAGCAGCCCTCGCTGCCGCGCGTGGTGCCGGACGCCTCGGGCGGCGAAGCGGCCGCCGAAGCGTTCCGCAAGCTGCCGGTCTGCTCCCTCGCCCCCGATGGCAAGAAGCTGCTGGTGGAGCCGTGCCGCCCCGCGCCATCGCGCAACTTCACCCAGCGCCGTTCGGTGCCGCAAACCGTGCTGACCATGCCGCCGTCCCAGCAGTCCCAGCAGCCGCTGCCCCAGCTTTCCCGTCCGCCCGCCACCGCCTACATGCCCGCCCCGGCACCGGCACCGGTCCCGGCCCCCGCCATCCGCCCGCTGGGCACCTGCGACGCCGCCGGCTGCCGCGACGCCAGCGGCACCCGCTACCAGGGCACCGGCCCGGTACTGCTCGACCCCGCCGGCCGCCCTTGCCGAACCGATGGCCAATGGGTGCAGTGTTGAGCTACAATCGGACATTACGTTTACGTAAGCGTAAGGTAAGCGCAAGCCAAGATTGATCCAGCCGAATTCAGAACAGGGGAAGACATGCAAATCAAGGACAACGTATTCATCATCACCGGCGGCGCGTCGGGCCTGGGCGCCTCGACCGCGCGCATGATCGTGGAAGCGGGCGGCAGGGTGGTGCTGGCGGACGTGCAGGCGGAAGCCGGCCAGGCGCTGGCGGCTGAACTGAAGGGCGTATTCGTCAAGTGCGACGTGACCTCGGAAGCGGACGGCAAGGCCGTGGTGGACGCGGCCACCGCGCTGGGCACCCTGCGCGGCCTGGTCAACTGCGCCGGCGTGGCGCCGGCCGTGAAAACCGTGGGCAAGGACGGCCCGCACCCGCTGGAAGTGTTCCAGCGCACCGTGAACATCAACCTGGTGGGCACCTTCAATATGTGCCGCCTGGCTGCCGACGCCATGGGCAAGACCGAGGCCGCCGAGCACGGCGAGCGCGGCGTCATCATCAATACCGCGTCGGTTGCCGCCTACGACGGCCAGATCGGCCAGGCCGCGTACGGCGCCTCGAAAGCCGCCGTGGTCGGCCTGACCCTGCCGATGGCGCGCGACCTGTCGCGCAGCGGCATCCGCGTCATGACCATTGCGCCCGGCATCTTCGAAACGCCCATGCTGCTGGGCATGCCGGCCGAGGTGCAGGACGCGCTGGGCAAGATGGTGCCGTTCCCGCCGCGCCTGGGCAAGCCGTCCGAATACGCCATGCTGGCCAGGTCCATCATCGAGAACGTCATGCTGAACGGCGAAACCATCCGCCTGGACGGGGCAATCCGGATGCAACCGAAGTAATCTTGCGGTAGGATGCGAAAGTCATCGGGCGCGCAGCCTTGGTTGCGCGCCCGATTCATTTTTGGAGCCTACATGATCAAGTTGCACGCGCTGGCCCTGGCCGCGCAGTTCGCCGCCGTACTGGCGTCTTCCGCCCACGCGCAGGACCGCGCCCCCGAAATCGCCACCGGTTATGCCGAGAAAACCGGCGTCATTGCCGAGAAATTCATGGTGGCGGCTGCCAATCCGCACGCCACCAGCGCCGGCTACGAGATGCTCAAGCAGGGCGGCAGCGCGATCGACGCCGCCATCGCCACCCAGCTGGTGCTGACCCTGGTGGAGCCGCAATCGTCCGGCATCGGCGGCGGCGCCTTCCTGATGCATTTCGACGGCAAGCGCGTGCAGGCATACGACGGCCGCGAAACCGCGCCCTCGGCCGCCACCGAAAAGCTGTTCCAGGACGCGAACGGCAAGCCGCTCTCGCGCGAAGCGGGCGTGGTGGGCGGGCGCTCCACCGGCGCGCCCGGCGTGCTGCGCATGCTGGAAATGGCGCACAAGGAGCACGGCAAGCTGCCGTGGGCCACGCTGTTCGGCCCCGCCATCAAGCTGGCTGAGAACGGCTTTGCCGTCAGCCCGCGCCTGAACGGCCTGCTCAGCTGGGACAAATACATTGTCCGCGACCCGGTGGCTGCCGCCTATTTCTACGACAAGGACAAGCGCCCCTGGCCGGTGGGCCACGTGTTGAAGAACCCCGACCTGGCGCGTACCCTGCGCGACATCGCCAAGGGCGGGGCGGACGCCTTCTACCAGGGCCGCATCGCGGCCGACGTGGCCGCCAAGGTGGCTTCGCACCCGACCAACCCCGGCCTGCTGACGGCGGCCGACATCGCAAATTATCGCCCCAAGCTGCGCGACCCGGTGTGCGCGGACTACAAGGCGTGGACCGTGTGCGGCATGCCGCCGCCGTCGTCGGGCGGCATCGCCATCGCCCAGATGCTGGGCGTGCTGGAGACCAAGGGCATCGAGCGCTACGCGCCCGTGAACGGCCGGCTGGGCGTGGAGGCCATCCATCTGTTTACCGAAGCGGGCCGCCTGGCCTACGCCGACCGCGCGCGCTACGTGGCCGACACCGACTTCGTGCCGCTGCCCGGCAAGGGCGTGGCGGCGCTGCTGGACAAGCATTACCTGCGGCAGCGCGCCGCGCTGATCGGCGAGCGCTCCATGGGCCGCGCCGCCTTCGGCGTGCCGGACACCGTGAACGTGGCCTGGGGCGCGGACAACGCCATCGAAAGCCCGGCCACCTCGCACCTGTCGGTGGCGGACGCCTACGGCAACGTGATTTCCATGACCACCTCGGTGGAGGACGCATTCGGCTCGCGCCAGATGGTGGACGGCTTCATCCTGAACAACCAGCTGACCGACTTTTCCTTCGACTCGGTGGACGAGAACGGGCCGGTGGCCAACCGCGTCCAGGCCGGCAAGCGGCCGCGCAGCGCCATGTCGCCCACGCTGGTGTTCGACAAGGCCAGCGGCAAGCTGGTGCTGTCGACCGGTTCGCCGGGCGGCTCGGCCATCATCAACTACGTGGCCAAGGTGCTGGTGGGCACGCTGGACTGGAAGCTGGACGTGCAGCAGGCCATCAGCCTGCCCAACTTCGGCAGCCGCAACGGGCCCACCGAGCTGGAGGGCGCGCGCGTGGCGCCGGACGTGGTGGAGGCGCTCAGGGCACGCGGCCACGAGGTGCGCCAGTACGAGCAGAACTCAGGCCTGCAGGGCATCATGCGCGTCACCCGCAACGGCAGGGAAGTGTGGTTCGGCGGCGCCGATCCGCGCCGCGAAGGCGTTGTGCGCGGCGACTGACCCTGCTAATCTTGACAAATGGGAATTAAAAAGAAAACAGGCCTGATCCTTTCGGGGGGCGGCGCCCGCGCCGCCTACCAGGTGGGCGTGCTGCAAGCGATTAACGAGATCCTGTGGGAAGAAGGCTGGCCGCCCTCGCGCAATCCGTTCAATATCATTTGCGGCACCTCGGCCGGGGCCATCAACGCCACCGCGCTGGCCTGCCGCGCCGACAATTTCAGCGAGGGCGTGCAGAAGCTGCTCGACGTCTGGCTCAATTTCTCGGTCGAGCAGGTGTACCGCGCCGATTCGCTGGGCGTGATCCGTTCCGGCGCGCGCTGGCTCTCGCTGCTGTCCTTCGGCTGGCTGCTGCGCAAGTGGCACGCGGCGCCGCCACGTTCCCTGCTCGACAATACGCCCCTGGTCAGCCTGCTGCACCGCATGCTGGACCTGCCGCGCCTGGACATGGTGCTGCAGGAAGGCCTGCTGCACGCGCTGGCCGTCACCGCCTCGTCCTACACCGGCGGCCAGCACGTGACGTTTTTCCAGACCGCCGCCGAGATCGCGCCCTGGGTGCGCACCCAGCGCGTGGCCATGCAGGACCAGATCGGCGTGGAGCACCTGCTGGCGTCGTCGGCGATTCCCTTCATCTTCCCGGCCACGCCGCTGTACCTGGGTGGCCAGCACGAATACTGCGGCGACGGCTCCATGCGCCAGCTGGCGCCGATCTCGCCGGCCATCCACCTGGGCGCCGACAAGGTGCTGGTGATCGGGGCCGGGCGCCTGCACGAGCCGGCCGCGCAAAGGAAGGAGGCGGCGCGCTATCCCAGCCTGGCGCAGATTGCCGGCCATGCGCTGTCCTCCATCTTCCTCGACAGCCTGGCGGTGGACATCGAGCGCCTGGAGCGCATCAACAAGACGCTGTCGCTGCTGCCGCAGGAGTACCTGGCGCAGACGCCGCTGAAACCGGTGCAGCTGCTGGTGATCGCGCCGTCGGAGCGGCTGGACGACATCGCCAGCCGCCACATCGGCAGCCTGCCGGCGCCGATCCGCACCATGCTGTCGGGCATAGGCGCCACCGAAACGCGCGGTTCCTCGCTTGCTTCCTACCTGTTGTTCGAATCGACGTATACTTGCGAGTTAATCCGGCTAGGCCAGCGCGACACGCATGCGCGCAAGGCCGATGTGCTGGCCTTCTTCAATAGCTAGGTCTGGTCTGTGCTGCCTGTCCGCCGTCTCCTTCTCCGCGCGCTGCTCCCTGCCGCCATCCTGGCAGGCGGCCTGCTGCCGTGCGCGCCGGCCGGCGCGGCCGCGCCGCCGCGCACCCTGCGCTTCGAGCAGCTGGACGTGGAGGACGGCCTGGCCCAGGAATCGGTGCTGGCGGTGGCGCAGGACCAGCAGGGCTTCATGTGGTTCGGCAGCCAGGCCGGCTTGAGCCGCTACGACGGCGCCCGCATCATCACTTACCGCAACGCGGTGTCCGACCCGCGCAGCCTGGCCGACAACTGGGTGCGCGTGCTGCACGTGGACCGCAGCGGCCGCATGTGGATAGGCACGGACGGGGGCCTGGACCGCTACGAGCCGCTGACCCAGGGCTTCACCCATTTCCCGCCCAACGAGCCGGCCAAGCGCGGCAACGGCAACCGCCACGTGCGCGCCATTGTCGACGACGGCAAGGGCGGCCTGTGGATCGGCACCTCGGACGGCCTGCAGCACTTCGACCCGGCCTCCGGGCGCTACACCTACTGGCACCACGACGCGGACTTGCCGGGCAGCCTGGGCAGCGACCAGGTGAACGCGCTGGCGCGCGACGCCGGCGGGCGCCTGTGGGTGGGCACGGCGGCCGGGCTGGACCTGCTGGAGCCAGGCGCGCAGTCCTTCCGCCACTTCAAGGTGGAGGCGGCGCCGGACACCCGCTTCGAGGCCGTGCTCTC
This sequence comes from Massilia sp. Root418, assembly GCF_001425265.1. GTDB lineage: Bacteria > Pseudomonadota > Gammaproteobacteria > Burkholderiales > Burkholderiaceae_D > Rugamonas. Next base: position 112,729 of record NZ_LMEC01000024.1, on the reverse strand, counting down.
GCTGTTCGCGGACAAGGACCAGACGCTCTGGATAGGCACCATGGCCGGCATCGAGCAGTGGAAGCTGGCGGCAGGCGCCGCGGCGCCGCAGCGCCGCCGCCTGGGCGAGAAGGAAGGGCTGAAGCCGGGCGTGGTGACCGTGATCTACCAGGACGTGGAAGGCACGCTGTGGGCCGGCAGCCAGACCGAGGGCCTGTTCCGCTGGCGTCCCGCCGAGGGCCGCTTCGTGCAGTACCGCCACCAGGTGACGGACCCGCACAGCCTGGCCGACAACTACGTGTCGGCACTGTTCAGGGACCGCCTGGGCACCATGTGGGTGGGCACCTGGTACAACGGCGTGAGCCGGGTGGACCTGGGCAGCGGCGGCTTCGCGCGCCTGGTGCACGACGCCGAGCGTCCCCGTTCGCTGAGCGACAACAAGGTGCGCGCCATCGTCGACGCCGGCGGCGGCAAGCTCTGGCTGGGCAACAACGACGGCCTGACCCTGTACGATCCGATCGGCGCGGAAGGCCAGGTGTTCCGCGACCCGGCGCCCGATTTCGCCGACGTGCGCGACCCGCAGGTGATCTCGCTGTGGAAGGACAGGAACGGCAGCGCGCTGTGGGTGGGCGGGCGCAACGGCCTGCGCCGCTTCGACACCGCCACCCGCCGCTACCAGCGGGTGCGCGCCTGGCCCAGCGATCCGGACGGCGACAACGTGCGCAACATCGTCGGCGACCGCAGCGGCGCGCTGTGGGTGGCCACGCGCGGCGGCCTGCACCACTACGATCCGAAAACCGGCGCCAGCCACACTTACCGCCACGACCCGGCCGACAGCAACAGCCTGGCCGACAACGTGGTGCGCCCCATCCTGGAGGACAGGCGCGGCGCGCTGTGGGTCGGCACCTTCAACGGCCTGGACCTGCTGGACCGGCAGAGCGGCCGCTTCCGCCACTTCCACCACAACCCGAAAGACCCCACTTCGCTCAGCCACGACGAGGTGCACTATCTGTACGAGGACAAGCAGGGCGTGATCTGGGTCGGCACGGCGGGCGGCTTGAACCGCATGGAAATGGCGGCCGACGGCACCGTGCGCTTCAAGCGCTACCAGCGCAAGGACGGCATGGCCGACGACGCGGTGGCCGCCATCCTGGACGACGAGCAGGGCAACCTGTGGCTGAGCACCAATACCGGCATCACGCGCCTGACGGTGCAGACCGGCCAGATGCGCAACTACGCCGGCGCCGACGGCACCATCGAAGGCGCCTACTTCGACGGCGCCGCGCTGCGCGCGCCGGACGGCACCATGTACTTCGGCGGCTTCAATGGCGTGACCGCCTTTGCGCCGTCCGAGATCCGCGAGAACAGCGTGGCGCCCACCGTGGCCATCACCGACTTCCAGATCTTCAACAAGTCGGTCAAGGCGGGGCAGGACGGCGAGGCCAGCGTGCTGAAAAGCGCCATCGAGCACACCGCCGCGCTCACCCTGCGCGAGGAGGATTCGGTGTTCTCGCTGGAATTCGCCGCGCTGCATTACGCGGCCCCGCAGCGCAACCGCTACGCCTACCAGCTGCTGGGCTTCGACCACGACTGGGTGGTGACCGACGCGGCCAAGCGCTTCGCCACCTACACCAACCTCGATCCGGGCCGCTACGTGTTCCGCGTGAAGGCCGCCAACAAGGACGGCATCTGGAACGACAACGCGGCCACGCTGGAGATCACCATCCTGCCGCCGCCCTGGAAAACGTGGTGGTTCCGCGGCGGCGTGGCCCTGCTGCTGCTGGGCAGCGCCTACGGCGTGTACCGGGTGCGCATGCGCCAGCTGCGCGGGCAGAAGACGCGCCTGGAGCAGCAGGTGGGCTTGCGCACGGCCGAGGTGGAGCTGAAGAACCAGCTGCTGCAGCAGCAGAAGACGGAACTGGAGCGGCGCCGCGTGGAGGCCGAGGGCCAGCGCGCCGAGGCCGAGCAGCGCCGCATGGACGCCGAGCGCCAGAAGCAGGAAGTGGAATTGCAGAAGGAGGCGGTGGAGCAGGCGCACCGCAACATCTCGGTGCTGAGCGAGATCGGGCGCGAGATGAGCGCCACGCTGGACATCGAGAAAGCCATGCGCACCCTGTACCGCCACGTGCGCCACCTGATGGACACGCATATGTTCGGGGTGGGCTTTTACCGCGAGGACGAGGGCGTGCTGGAGTTCCCGTTCTCGATGGAGCGCGGGGTGCGCAGCCTGCCCTACAGCCGCGACGTGAACGACATGGACCAGCTGGCAGTGTGGTGCTTGTACCACCGCCACGACATCTTCATCAACGACTTCTTCGCCGAATACAGCCGCTACATGGGCCCGGCCGGCCTGGAAAAGCTCAAGCCGGTGCCGCTGGCCGATGGCACCGAGCCGGAATACGCGCAGTCCATGCTGTACACGCCGCTGATCGTCAACGACCGCGTGGTGGGCGTGCTGTCGGTGCAGAGCAAGGAAAAGAACGCCTACCGCCAGGTGCACCTGGACATGCTGCAGACCCTGGCCGCGCACGCCGCCGTGTCGCTCGATAACGCGCTGGCTTACCAGCGCCTGGAAGAGACGCTGCAGGAATTGCGCGAGACGCAGGGCGAATTGATGCAGCAGCAGGCCAAGGTGCGCCTGCATACCGAGGAGCTGGCGCTGGCCAACCGCGCCTTGCAGGACAACGAGGAACGCCTGCGCTACGCCAAGCAGAAGGCGGAAGACGCCACCCGCCAGAAGTCCGAGTTCCTGGCCAATATGAGCCACGAGATGCGTACCCCGCTGGCCGGCGTGATCGGCATGCAGGGCTTCGCGCTGCGCGACGCCACCCTGCAGGATGCCACGCGCGAACAGATCGAACGGGCCCAGGTGAACGCGCAGGCGCTGCTGGGCATCATCAACGACTTGCTGGACTTCTCCAAGATCGAGGCGGGCAAGCTCACCATCGAGAACATTGATTTCGCGCTGGGCGGCATGGTGCAGAACGTGGCCGCGCTGTTCGACGAGCAGGCTGCCGCCTACAGCGTGGGCTTCGAGGTGGAGCTGGACGACGACCTGCCGCTGTACGTGCTGGGCGACCCGACGCGTCTGCGCCAGGTGCTGGTGAACCTGGTGGGCAACGCCTTCAAGTTCACCCAGCGCGGCGAAGTGCGGCTGCGCGTTGAGCGGCTGCCGGTGCCGGCCGCGCCGGGCGGCGGCGTCCCCGCCGCCGGGGCGAACCTGATCCGCTTCACGGTGGAGGACACCGGCATCGGCATTCCGGCCGACGCCATGCCGCGCCTGTTCCAGAAGTTCGAGCAGGCCGACACCACCACCACGCGCCGCTACGGCGGCACCGGCCTGGGGCTGGCGATCTGCCGCCAGCTGGTGGAGCTGATGGGCGGCGAGATCCGCGTGGCCAGCACGCCGGGCGTGGGCAGCGTGTTTACCTTCGAGCTGCCGCTGGCCGACGGCGTGGCGCCGCCGGTGGTGGCGCACGTGCCGCGCGAGCCGCACAGCCACCAGCTGCGGGTGCTGTGCGCGGAGGACTTCCCCACCAACCAGATCATCATCCGCATGATGCTGGAGGAGCTGGGCCACAAGGTGGACATCGCCGCCAACGGCCTGCTGGCGGTGGCCGCCTGTGCGCGCACGCGCTACGACCTGATCCTGATGGACGGGCGCATGCCGGAGATGGACGGCCCCACCGCCACGCGCCTGATCCGAGAGGGCGGTCCGGACGGCGCGCCGGTGCGCGACCAGGAATTGATGATCATTGCGCTCACCGCCAACGCCAGCGAGGAAGACCGCAGCCGCTACCTGGCGGCCGGCATGGACGACTTCCTCACCAAGCCGATCGACGAGGCGGCGCTGCACTACCAGTTGAGCCGCGCCATCGAGCGCCAGCTGCAGCGCGGCGTGGCGCTGCCGCGCATGGCGCCGCGCGCGCCCAGCGTCGATGAGCTGGACGCCATGTTCGGCGTGCCGGCGGCGCCGGTGGCGCCGGTTGTCGCTGCCATGCAGGGCGCGCCGCGCGGGCAGGACGACGATCCCCTGAAAGCGCGCCTGCGCGCGGCCTTCCTGGCCGACTTGCCGGCGCGCCTCGCGGAGCTGGACGAAGCCGGCGCGGCCGGCGACGCCGACTGCGCGGCGCGCCTGTTCCACGGCATGAAGGGCAGCGCAGCCTATCTGGACGAACCGGAACTGCGCGACCTGTGCGGCGAACTGGAACGCTGCGCCGACCGCGCCGCGTGGGACGAAGTGGGCGCGCACATGCCGCGCCTGCGCGCGCTGCTGGCCGGCCTGGCGGGGCTGGCTGGCATCCCCGGCCTGGTGCAGCCAGACTGACAGCTGCGGCCTTATCGGGTATATTCACGTTAGTGCCACGGAACGGCCACAACTGACTGAAAGCCGGTGTCTGGACAGACGCGGCGGGGCACTGGAGAGTTACATGAAAGTTTTGGTAGTGGATGATGACGTGGTGTCGCGCATGGTGCTGATGCACCTGATCGACAGCTGCGGGAAATTCGACATCGTGGAAGCCGAAGACGGGGCGGACGCCTGGCAGCAGCTGGAAAACGGGCTGCGGCCCGCGATTGTCTTTTGCGACCTGCGCATGCCACGCCTGTCCGGCATGGAATTGCTGCAGCGCGTCAAGGGCGACCACGCGCTCACCGCCATGCCTTTCGTCTTGGTATCCTCGGCCACCGACAAGGAAACCGTGCAGCAGGCCACCAAGGCCGGCGCGGCGGGCTACATCGTCAAGCCCTTCCAGGCCGACCAGGTGCGCATCCATCTCACTGCTTTCCTCGACCAGGCCGCCAGCGGCTACGAGCACCTGGCCGAAGCGCCGGCGGCCACCCAGCTGCGCCTCGGCATCAATGCGGACCGCCTGCTGGTCTACCTGACCGGCTTCCAGAACCAACTCACGGTGGCCAGCGGCGAACTCGATGCGCTGTTTGCGCGCGGCGAGCAGCAGGAAGCCCAGGCGCGCATTGACCGCCTGCATGCGGGCTGCGTCACGCTCGGCCTGAACGGCGCGGCTGCCGCGCTGAAGAGTTTTGCCCCCGGCTTCCTGTCCAGCGACGCGGTGCAGGCGGTGCTGTCGGACGTGATCCGCGCCGTCATCCACCAGTCCGCACTGGTGCGCAAGTCCATCGGTGGCAACTGAATTCTCCTTGTACCCAGGATAGTTTAGATTTAAAGTAAAGCCAGCAGGCTGACTTGAACCGACCACCATCCAGGGCGACCATGAACAGACCACATGCCGCAGCCTTACCGGGGCTGACCGCCAGCGCGCACGAGGACCCTTTCGCACGCAACCATCTGCCTGCACCCGAGCTGTGGCCCGAGCTGCGCTTCGACCTGCCCGAACTGCAGTACCCGGCGCGCCTGAACTGCGTGGCCGAACTGCTGGACCGCGCCGTCGCGGCCGGGGAGGGCGGCCGCACCGCCATCCGCTACGCCGCCGGGGCGGCGGGCAAGGCGGACAGCGGTTGCTGGACCTATGCCCACCTACTGGAGCAGGTGGACCGCATCGCGCACGTGCTGCGCGGCCCGATGGGCCTGAAGACGGGCAACCGGGTGCTGCTGCGTGGCGCCAATACGCCCATGATGGCGGCGGCCGTGCTGGCCGTGCTGAAGGCTGGGCTGGTGGCAGTGCCGACCATGCCGCTGCTGCGCGCGCGCGAGCTGGGCGCCATCATGGCCAAGGCCGAAGTGAACGCCGTACTGTGCGAGGACAGCCTGCGCGCCGAGCTGGAAGCGGCCGACGGCGTGCCCGCCAGCGTCGCCTGGTTCAACGCCGCCGATGCCTCTGCGTCATCGCCTTCATCGCCCCCATCGCCTACATCGCCCCCATCGCCTGCGTCGCTGGAAGCGCTGATGGCGCGGCAGCCGGCCAGCTTCGCGCCCTGCGACACGGCCGCCGACGACGTCTGCCTGATCAGCTTCACCTCCGGCACCACCGGCGTCCCCAAAGGCACCATGCACTTCCACCGCGACCTGCTGGCCATTTGCGACAGCTTCCCGCGCTCGGTGCTGCGCTCCGAACGCAGCGACATCTTCATCGGCACGCCGCCCCTGGCCTTTACCTTCGGCCTGGGCGGCCTGCTGCTGTTCCCGCTGCGCGTGGGCGCCGCCACCGTGCTGCTGGAAAAACTCACGCCCGACACGCTGCTGCGGGCGATCCAGGACTACCGCGCCACCGTGTGCTTCACCGCGCCCACCTTCTACCGCCAGATGGCGCCGCTGGCCGCCGGCTATGACCTGGCCAGCCTGAAGAAGACGGTATCGGCCGGCGAGGCGCTGCCGCTGGCCACGCGCGAAGCCTGGCAGCAGGCCACCGGCCTGCGCATGATAGACGGCATCGGCGCCACCGAGATGCTGCACATCTTCATCTCGGCGGCCGGCGACGACATCCGCCCCGGCGCCACCGGCAAGCCGGTGCCCGGCTACCAGGCCTGCGTGCTGGACCACGACGGAAAGCCGGCCGGCCCCGGCGTGGTCGGGCGGCTGGCGGTGAAGGGACCGACCGGCTGCCGCTACTTGGCCGACGACCGCCAGCGCGTGTACGTGTACAACGGCTGGAACCTCACGGGCGACGCCTACGAAATGGACGCGGACGGCTATTTCTACTACCGTTCCCGCACCGACGACATGATCATCTCGGCGGGCTACAACATCGCCGGTGCCGAGGTGGAGGATGCGCTGCTGCGCCACCCCGCGGTGGCAGAATGCGGCGTGGTCGGCAAACCGGACGAGGAGCGCGGCCAGATCGTGGAGGCGCACGTGGTGCTCAAGCCGGGCCACGCGCCGTCGCCGCAGCTGGCCGCCGAGCTGCAGGAATTCGTGAAGGGCCAGATCGCACCGTACAAATATCCGCGCGCGGTCCGCTTCCTGGCAGCGCTGCCGCGCACGGAAACGGGCAAGCTGCAGCGCTTCAAGCTGCGCGCAAACTGAGAACAAGGAGTGTTATGCCACCATCGGAACACCAGGACCTGGACCTGGCCAGCCGCCTGACGCAGGATCATCACCAGTCGCTCAAGCTGTGGCTGCGCATGCTCTCTTGCACGGTGAAGATAGAAAACGAAATCCGCAGCCGCCTGCGCGCCACCTTCGGCATCACCCTGCCGCGCTTCGACCTGATGGCGCAGCTGGAGCGCCACCCGGACGGGCTGCGCATGGGGGAACTGTCCAAGCGCATGATGGTCACTGGCGGCAACATCACCGGCATCACCGACCAGCTGGAGCAGGAGGGGCTAGTGGTGCGCGTGCCGGATCCGAAAGACGGCCGCGCCTACAGCGTCAAGCTCACGCCGGAAGGGCGCAGCGCCTTTGCCGGCATGGCGCAGGTGCACGAAGGCTGGGTGGCGGAGCTGCTGCAGCCCATGCCGGCCGACGAGAAGGGACAGCTGATTGATCTGCTGTCGCAGATGAAGCGGCACCTGAACGCGAGTTGAGCGCGAATTCATCGCGCCTTCTCAGCCGCCGCACGGCGTGCGCGCGTACAGCTCCTCCATCGTGCTGTCCGGCGCGCCGACGTGGATGAAGTCCGCGTACAGGTGGCGCGACGCCAGGTGCATGGTGCCCGGCTGGTAGATGCCGGTCTTGGGGAAGTTGCCCAGCTCGGTGGCGTAGTGGCTGCTCAGATTGGCGGTGGCATACGCCGGCTCGCCGTTCATCCAGAGCTGCAGCGAGCCGTTGCCCAGCCGGTGCTGCCAGTCCGCGCGCACCACGAAGCAGTACCACTGGCCGAGTCGCAGCTTGTCCAGCACCACGGTCTTCATGGCGGCATTGGCGCGGGTGGGCGCCGTGGCGTCCTTGGGGGTGCGGTGGTTGGCCGTGGTGTGCAGGCGCAGCAGGCCGTCGCTCGCTTCCACCGCCAGCGGCGGCGGTCCGGCGAACACGCCCTTGGCGCTGTTGAGCTGAAATACCACAACCGGCCGGCCGGGGTCGGATTCCGTTACCCAGTCCGAAGGAAAATACACGCTGGCAGCGTACCAGCGCACGCCTTGGCGCATATACTCGTAGGTGGGCGACACCTCGGTGCGTTTGGCGCCTGCGCTGTCGGGGTCGCTATTTCGCAGCACCATGTGGAACACATTGCGGCGGCCGTTGGCCGGGTCCGGCACCAGGGTCACGTTGGCGGGATCGCCCGCGTTGAGCGTGTAGAAGCGGTCGAAGCGGCGCAGGCTGGCGTCAGCATTGCGCTGAATTTCATCCAGTACGCCGCCTTTGGGCGGAAGCGGCAGCGGGGTCGCTTCCATGGTGTCGATCTCTCCGCCGACTCCGGCAACAAGCTGGGCAGAGGCGGGCAGGGCGGCGCTGAGCAGCAGCGCGACGGCAGTAAAACGCATGCGTCGGTTCTCCGTATGGATGGGCCGGGCATGATAAGCCAATCGTGGCGACAGGCGCGCACCGTTGTGATAATGTTAAACCTTTTGCAATGATCGATGGAGGCTGGAATGTTGAACGCTGTGAGAACCGCCGCAATGGCGGGCCTGCTCTGGTGTCTGGGGGCGGGGCCGGCGCTGGCCACACCCATCATGACGTCCGAATTGAAGACCCAGCTGCTCGGCTGGCTAGGCAAGCCCAACTCGCAGCTGGACCAGCTGTTCGTGCGCAAGGACGGCGACACCGCCAAGGACTTCCACGCAGCGGCCGACGGCAAGGGCGCCACCTTTACCCTGCTGATGGCGCGCGACAGCGCCGGCAACAGCTGGCTGATCGGCGGCTACAATCCGCAAAGCTGGAGCTCCACCGACGGCGACCACGTGACCCTGCCCGAGTCGGAGCGCACCGCCTTCATCTTCAACGCCACCGCCGGCCATATGTACCGCCAGGTGCCCACGCCGCCGGACCAGGGCGTGCCCGACTACGGCTCGCACCAGACCTACAACTGCGAACAGTGCGGTCCCTCGTTCGGCAGCGGCGCCGACCTGCTGGTGACCGACGACCTGACCACCGGCGGCAGTTCCTACCTGACCTCCTACTACAGCTTTGAGCCGGGCGCCGAACCGTTCGGCGGCAGCCTGGCCGGCACCGGCCAGTTCACCTACACCGCCATGGAAGTCTACGCCGTGCGGCCGGTGCCCGAGCCGGGCACGCTGGCCCTGTTGGTGGCCGGCCTGGGCGTGATGGCCTACGCGTGCCGTAAAGCCCACTGAGCAGCAAATTTTCCGCAGAGCGCGCTGCCCATGATGATATACTGCACTCGTCATTGTCATTTGGAAATATATATTTCCCATGGGTAACATAAATAAAGACGAGATCCTGCTCATGCTGGAGCGGATGGAGGACGAGCTGATGCTCGCCGAAATGGACCGCATGGCCTGCATGGCCGAGGCCGGCGCCGCGCGGGAAGCGCTGGCGCGCCGTGCCGACGCGGCAATGCGCAGCTGCCGTGCGGTGGTCGCGCGTGCCTTCGGCGGCAGCCTGCTGTGCGACGGCACCCGCAAGCTGTTCGACACCCATGCCGGCATTACACTGGACGTGCGCCCGCGCGGTGCGGACGACAGCTTGCTGACGGTCAGCCTGCGCATTCCGCGCGACGGCGATGCCACCCTGGTGGCCGAGCGCCCCAGCGGCGGCCTGCGCTACTTCAGCGGCAGGCTGGCGCTGGCTGGCGGTGGCGAGCCACAGCTGGCGGCCATGCTGTCGCAGGCGCTGGAGCGCGCCCTGCAGCCGGCCTGAGGCGGATCGCGTTCGGCGTCGGCCGGCGCAATGCTTGCCGGCGCATGCGCATGCACGCACGGCCAGCTCCGCACATGGAGCGGCAGGAGAGTGAGCGGATGGAGTTTCCCGTGAGCGGGATGGCGTATGACATGCCGGGCTACACTGATGCCGGCATGCCGAGGCGAGCCCAGGCTTGAAGCCGGCGCCGTCGACAACAGGCGAGGGCTGAGGGCGCTATGGTCCCCCCGACTGGAATCGAACCAGTATCCCACGCTTAGGAGGCATGTGCACTATCCATTGTGCTACGGGGAGGACGTCAAGCGAGCGCAATTATAGCCGATGGCAAGGCAAAAAATAGTCCCGCCCCCGCGATGTCGGTACAATGCTGGCTTCATTCATCTTTTCAGCGGCTTTTTCAGCACGCCGCGCGCAGGCTTACTCACTATGGCAGTCATCTCTCTCTCTTCCGCGCAACTGGCGTTCGGCCACTTTGCGCTCCTTGATCACGCTGAATTTTCGCTGGAAACGGGCGAACGCGTCGGCCTGATCGGCCGCAACGGCACGGGCAAGTCGTCCCTGCTGAAAATCATCTCGGGCCGCTTCAAGCTGGACGACGGCCTGCTGGTGATGCAGCAGGGCCTGAAGATTGCCTACGTGGAGCAGGAGCCGGTATTCGAGCCGGAGATGAGCGTGTACCAGGCGGTGGCGTCGGGCATGGGCGATCTGCAGGACCTGCTGAAGGAATACGACGACCTGACCGGCCAGTTCGGCCAGGGCGACGACGACGCGCTGATGGAGCGCATGCACGACATCCAGGTCAAGCTGGACGCGGCCGACGCGTGGAACCTGAAGAACAAGGTGGAGGCCACGCTGGACCGCCTGAACCTGGGCGCGGACGCGCTGATGAAGACGCTGTCGGGCGGCATGCAGAAGCGCGTGGCGCTGGCGCGCGCGCTGGTGTCGGCGCCGGACGTGCTGCTGCTGGACGAACCGACCAACCACCTGGACTTCACCTCCATCATGTGGCTGGAAGGCTTGCTGAAGGATTTCAAGGGCTCCGTGCTGTTCATCACCCACGACCGCTCCTTCCTGGACAACGTGGCCACCCGCATCATCGAGCTGGACCGCGGCCGCCTGCAGTCCTACCCGGGCAACTTCACCACCTACCAGGTGCGCAAGGCCGAACAGCTGGAGATCGAGGAAATCGAGAACGCCAAGTTCGACAAATTCCTGGCGCAGGAGGAGGTCTGGATACGCAAGGGCGTGAAGGCGCGCCGCACCCGCGACGAGGGCCGCGTGCGCCGCCTGGAGCGCCTGCGCGAGCAGCGCGCCGTGCGCCGCGACCAGCAGGGCCAGGTGACCCTGCAAGTGTCGGCCGGCGACCGCTCGGGCAAGATCGTGGCCGAGCTGGAGAACGTGTCCAAGTCCTATAACCGCCCCATCGTGAGCAATTTCAGCGCCACCATCCTGCGTGGCGACAAGGTCGGCCTGATCGGCGCCAACGGCGCCGGCAAGACCACCTTGCTGAAACTGATCCTGGGCGAAGAAAAGCCGGACAGCGGCACCGTCAAGCAGGGCACCAAGCTGCAAGTGGCGTACTTCGACCAGATGCGCACCCAGCTGAACGAAGAAGCCAGCTTGCTGGAAACCATCGCGCCCGGCAGCGACTGGGTGGAAGTGAACGGCCAGCGCAAGCACGCCATGAGCTACCTGAGCGACTTCCTGTTCGCGCCCGAGCGCGCCCGTTCGCCGGTCAAGACCCTGTCGGGCGGCGAACGCAACCGCCTGCTGCTGGCGCGCCTGTTCGCCAAGCCGGCCAATGTGCTGGTGCTCGATGAACCGACCAACGACCTGGACATCGACACGCTGGAACTGCTGGAGGAACTGCTGGAAGACTATCCGGGCACCGTGTTCCTGGTCAGCCACGACCGCATGTTCCTCGACAACGTGGTGACCCAGGTGATTGTTGCTGAAGGGCAGGGCCACTGGCGCGAATTCGTGGGCGGCTACACGGACTGGGAGCGCGTGCGCGACACCACCGCCAGCGCCAAGGCTGCCGCCGCCAAGGCCGCGCCCAAGGCCGAGGCTGCGCCTGCCGCCGCTGCTACGGCAGCGCCTGCTACTAGCAAGAAAAAACTTTCCTACAAAGAGCAGCGCGAGCTGGACGAGCTGCCGAAATTGATTGCCGCATTGGAAGATGAGCAGACTGCACTCAATGTGCAGCTGTCGGATCCGGACTTTTACAAGAAAAATGCGGCGGAAGCGAAGCGCGTCAACGCACGTATTGAGCAAATCGAGGGCGAACTGCTGGAAGCACTGGAAAAATGGGAAGCGATCGAGTCCCGCACTAAGGGCTAGCAGACGCTGCGCAGCCGTGCGCTGCTGCTGAGCGGAAAATTGTAAGATCTGCAAAGTTGCCTAGCGGCCCGATCGGGCTGCGGCAGCAATGCAGATTTTTAATTTGGCCGAGGCGCACGACTGTGAAACCCTACATCTCTACCGCCGAACCCGCAGGTTCAGCCCCCGCCCTGGCACGGATTGTTCCGTTCGCCGTCTACCTCTTCTTCATCTTTATCGCCGATGTGCTGTCCCGCATGGGTTACAGCGCGGACGATACCCGCTGGCTGTACGCCGTCAAGATCCTGGCCGTAACGGCCGCGCTGGTGCTGTACTGGCGCCATTACGCCGAGCTGGCGTGGCAGCCCATGCGCGCCTCCCTGGTCCTGGCCAGTACGGCGGTCGGCCTGGCCGTGTTCGTGCTGTGGATCAGCCTGGACGCCGGCTGGATGCAGATCGGCAGCGCTGCGGGCTTCGATCCGCGCCAGCCGGGCGGGGCCATCAACTGGGGCCTGGTCGCGCTGCGCATTGCCGGCGCCGCGTTGGTGGTGCCTGTCATGGAGGAGCTGTTCTGGCGCTCCTTCCTGCTGCGCTGGCTTCAATCTCCCGATTTTCTCACCGTGCGCGCCGCGGCCGTGTCGCTGAAGGCGCTCGCCATCACCGTGGTCCTGTTCGGTTTTGAGCACAACTTGTGGCTGGCCGGCATGGTTGCCGGCTTGGCTTACGGCCTGCTGTATATGCGCAGCGGCAACCTCTGGACCGCCATCGTGGCGCACGGCGTCACCAATGGGGTGCTGGGCGCGTGGATCGTGGTCACAGGCAATTGGCACTACTGGTAAATTCCCATGCGACCTATATTCAAACCCCACCCATTGGCGCTGCTGATCGGCGCGCTAGGCGCGGCCGCATCGGCCCCGGCCGGCGCCGGCATCAGCGACACCGTCCATCCCTATCTGGCGGTCACGCGCTCGCACGACGCCAACCTGTTCCGGCTGGACGACAACACGCCCGGCTTCGTCGGCCCGCGCGACGACACGCTTACCCAAACGCAGTACGGCTTGCTGGTCGACATGCCCATCAGCCGCCAGAAGCTGACCGGGCAGTTCAAGCAGTCGCGCGTGAAGTTCGACCATTACAGCGAACTCGATTACAGCGGCAAGGATTACCTGGCCGACCTGGAATGGCACATCGGCAACCACCTGGAAGGCCACATCGGCGGCCTGTATGCGCAAACGCTGACCTCCTTCAGCGACTTCCACAGCAACCAGCGCAACCTGCGCGTGCAAAAGCGCGAATACGTGGACGGGGCCTGGCGCTTCCACCCCAGCTACCGCGTGCGCGCGGCCGCCAGCAGCCAGAAATTCACCTACGACCTGCCGCAGCAGCAGTTCAACAACCGCACCGAGGACCAGGCCGATATCGGCTTCGACTACCTGCCGCCCAGCGGCAGCCGTTTCGGCTTGCAGGTCAGCCAGCTCAAGGGCAAATACCCGAACCACCGCATCCTGGGCGGCACCGCGATTGACGACGGCTACACCCAGAACGAGCTGAAGGCCAATATTTACTGGCTCTTCAGTGCCACCTCGCAATTCACCATGCTGGCCGGCTGGGCCGAGCGCAAGCACAGCTACTTCGGGGAACGCGATAGCAGCGGCCTGAACGGGCGCGCCAGGATGAATTGGTCCATGCTGCGCAAGCTGCGCATGGATGCCTCCGTGTGGCGCGAGTTCGCGCCGGTGGAAAGCAACTTCGTGAATAATAGTTTGAACAAGGGCGCCAGCTTCAGCACCACCTGGGACGTGAGCGCCAAGGTGAACGTGAATGCTGCGGTGCGTCGTGAAAAGCGCGATTTTAGTACCCTAGAGGGCCGGATCGCGCCGCCCAACCTGCACGACAAAAGCCGCAACGCGTCCCTGGGCGTGAATTATGCGCCGCTGCAGTCGGTACGGCTGTCCGCCAATGTGTTTCATGAAGTTCGTAGCGGAAACGCCTCCACCAACTACCGCACTCACGGCGCCGCCGTGAGTGCCAGCATACAGTTTTGAGAATGGCCATGACGGTTAACGATATACCCCTGATCTCCTTCTTCCAGCGCGTGCTGGACCCGCTCATCATTATGGGCACGCTATACCTGTTTTCCATGCTGTTCGCAGAACCGTTCACCGGCTATTCGCTGGTGCTGATGATCCTGGCCTTCTTCATTTCGTCTTCGGTGTACCAGTACGTCGATCCCTACCGCACTTGGCGCAGCGGCCGCATGATGGCCTATGCGCGCGACATCGTGGTGGGCTGGGTGGTCACGGCGCTGATCCTGGTATTCCTGGGCTCGGTCAGCGGCCTGTCCTACCACTACGACGAGAACGTGGTGCTGGTGTGGTTCGCCGCCACGCCCTTCGTGCTGCTGGCCAGCCACATGGCGGCGCGCAAGCTGGGCTCGGACCCCAACAAGGACAGCGAAGTGCGCTCCGTGCTCATCATCGGTGCCAACGACGTGGGCGTGAAGTTCGCCAACACCATCGACCGCTTCCCCAATCTCTACATGAAGGTGTGCGGCTTCTTCGACGACCGCACCGATGAGCGCCTGCCGCGCAATGTGCGCCATCCGGTGCTGGGCACCATGGATGACATCGCCGCCTATGTGCGGCAGCACCAGATCAAGATGATCTTCATCAGCCAGCCCATCTCGGCCCAGCCGCGCATCCGCCGTTTGCTCGATGAACTGCAGGACACCACGGCCTCGGTCTATTTCCTGCCCGATATCTACGTGTTCGACCTGATGCAGGCCCGCTTCGACAACGTGGGCGGCATGCCGGTGATCGCCATCTGCGAAAGCCCGTTCACCGGCTTCAACAGCCTGGTCAAGCGCAGCAGCGACATCGTGCTGGCGTCGCTGATCACGCTGGCGCTGGTGCCGGTGATGGCGGTGATTGCCGCGGCCGTGCGCATCAGTTCCCCCGGCCCGGTGATCTTCCGCCAGCGCCGCTACGGTTTGTACGGCGAGGAAATCATCGTCTACAAATTCCGCTCGATGACGGTGGCCGAGGATGGCGCCCAGGTGGTGCAGGCCAAGAAGAACGACCAGCGCGTCACGCGCATCGGCGCCTTCCTGCGCAAGTCCTCGCTCGATGAATTGCCACAGTTCATCAACGTGCTGCAAGGGCGCATGAGCATAGTCGGCCCGCGTCCGCACGCGGTGGCGCACAACGAGCAGTACCGCAAGCTGATCAAGGGCTACATGCTGCGCCACAAGGTCAAGCCCGGCATCACCGGCTGGGCCCAGGTCAACGGCTTGCGGGGCGAAACGGAAACGCTGGACAAGATGGAAGCCCGCATCCGTTACGACCTCGACTATCTGCGCAACTGGTCGCTCTGGATGGACCTGTGGATCGTCGTGCGCACCCTGAAAGTGGTGGCTGCCCGGGAGAATGCGCACTAAGCGCGCCGTTTGCCCCCACCGTCCCGCCTGCTCTGCCATTCGTGCGTCACGGTTGGCATTGTTTGGTTAAGATGTTTGTCTAATGACAATGTTGTACAGAAAAGTTTTCACAAAGGAACGATCATGAAAAATGCATCCCCATCCAGTCGTTCGGTTGCCGCCCTGATGCTGCTGGCGGCGCTTACCCTGTCCGCGTGCGGCGAGAAAGCCAAGAAAAATGGCCAGGCGCTGGCCAGCGTCAATGGCGAGGAGATTACCGTGTTGCAGCTCAACGAGGAGATGCAACGCTCCGGCGTGCAGGCGGCGCAGCAGGAAACGGCCCGCAAGCAGTTGCTGGAAGGCCTGATCGACCGCCAGCTGCTGCAAAACGAGGCCGCCAAGGACAAGCTGGAGCGCGACCCGCAGGTGATGCAGGCCATCGAACGGGCCAAGGCCATGATCGTGGCGCAGGCCTATATGCAAAAGCGCATCGGCAACCAGGCCCGCCCCGCCAAGACCGAGGTGGAGCAGTACTACCAGCAGCATCCGGAATTCTTTGCCAACCGCAAGCAGTTCGACATGCGCCAGCTGGTGCTGGCCACCAAGGATGTCAGCGAGCCGCTCAAGGCCCAGCTTGACAGCGCCAAGTCGCTGGAGGACGCCGCTGCCTGGCTGGACCAGCACCAGATCAAATACGTGCGCGCCGGCCTGACCCGCACCAGCACCGATTTGCCGCCGGAACTGGGCGCGCGCCTGGCGTCCATGCCCAAGGGCCAGCTGTTCATCATCCGCGAAGGCGAACGCAGCATGCTGATCCAGATCGCCGAGATCAAGGACAGCCCGCTGAGCCTGGAAGCGGCCACCAGCCAGATCGAGCAGTTCCTGTTCAACAAGAAGAACAAGGAAGCGGCCGAAGCAGAAATCAAGCGCCTGCGCTCGACCGCCAAGATCGAGTACTTCAACAAGCCGGCCGACGGCGCACCGGCCAGCCCGGCCGCCGCCACCGCGGCTGCCGCGCCTGCGCCTGCCGCGCCTGCCGCTACAGCGCCGGTGCCGGTGCCGCCGGCGCAAGCCGCCGCCTCGCAGTCCGTGGCCGACGATGCCGCCGCGCGCGGCGTGGCCGGCCTGAAATAATCGTCCCCGCATCCACCTGATAATAAGTGAGCTCATCATGAAAAAACTCATCCTGTGGCTGGCCATGGCCCTGTCCATGGTCATGGCGCTGGCCGTGCGTCCCGCGCTGGCGGCCGACATTGTGCTCGGCTCGGGCGACATCCTGAAGATTTCCGTCTACGGCAGTCCCGACCTGGCGCTGGAAACCCGCGTCAGCGACAGCGGCAGCATCACCTTCCCGCTGATCGGCCAGGTGGTCGTGGGCGGCCTGACCGTGCCCGCTGCTGAAAAGAAAATCGGCAGCGCGCTGGAAAGCGGCGGCTATGTGAAGCGCGCCCAGGTCAACATCCTGGTCACGCAGATCCTGAGCCAGCAGGTGTCCGTGCTGGGCCAGGTGAACCGTCCGGGCCGCTACCCGGTGGACGGCAAGCGCAGCCTGATGGACATGCTGGCGCAGGCCGGCGGCATCGGCCCCGAAGGCGGCGATACCGTGACCCTGATCCGCACCCGCGACGGCAAGACCACGCGCGAAGTGATCGACGTGGTGCAGATGGTGCAGGCGGCCGATTTCGGCCGCGACTATCCGCTGCAGCCGAACGACGTCATCTTCGTCGAGCGCGCGCCGCGCTTCTACATCTACGGCGAAGTGCAGCATCCCGGTCCGGTACGCCTGGAGCGCGGCATGACGGTGCTGCAGGCGCTGTCGGCCGGCGGCGGCCTGACCCCGCGCGGCACCGAGCGCGGCATGCGCATCAAGCGCAAGGACGCCAACGGCCAGCTGCAGGTGCTGAGCGTGAAGCACGACGATCCGATCCAGGTTGACGACATTGTGTACGTCAAGGAAAGCCTGTTCTAAGGAAATACCATGAATTTCGCCCAATTTTTACTGATACTGCAGGCACGCAAGAAAATCGTGCTGGGCACCCTGATCGCCACGGTGGCCATCACGGTGCTGGTCAGCCTGCTCCTGCCGGCCACCTACAAGGGTTCCTCCTCGGTGCTGCTGAACACCAAGGGCGTGGACCCGGTCACCGGCATGACCATGCCGGGCCAGCTCATGCCCAGCTACGTGGCCACCCAGATCGACCTGATCTCCAGCAAGAACGTGGCGCTGCGCGTGGTGGACCAGCTCAAGCTGGCCACCAACCCGGCAGTGCAGCAGCAGTTCCGCGAGGATACCGGCGGCAAGGGCACGGTGCGCGACTGGCTGGCCGACCTGCTGCTCAAGAAGCTGGACGTGGTGCCCTCGCGCGAGAGCAGCGTCATCGAAATCAATTTTAAGGGCTCCGACCCGACCTTCGTGGCGGCGGTGGCCAATGCCTTCGCCGATGAGTACCAGAAGCTCAGCGTGCAGCTCAAGGCCGATCCGATGAAGAAGGCCACCGGCTACTTCACCGAGCAGATCAAGGGCTTGCGCGACCAGCTGGAAGCGGCCCAGAGCCGGCTCTCGAAATACCAGCAGGAAAACGGCATCGTCAGCCTGGACAACCGCCTGGACGTGGAATCGAACCGCCTGAACGACCTGTCGGCCCAGCTGGTGGTGGCGCAGGCGCAGCA
Source organism: Massilia sp. Root418 (assembly GCF_001425265.1). Taxonomy (GTDB): domain Bacteria; phylum Pseudomonadota; class Gammaproteobacteria; order Burkholderiales; family Burkholderiaceae_D; genus Rugamonas. Next base: position 94,673 of record NZ_LMEC01000024.1, on the reverse strand, counting down.
GATGGAAGCCAGTTCGCGGCGCAGCGTGGCCAGCGGCCGCGCGCTTGATTCGCCGGACGTGGCAGCCAGCCCGCTGGTGCAGAACCTGCGCGCCCAGCTGAGCATGGCCGACACCAAGCTGGCCGAGATCGGCCAGCGCCTGGGCCGCAACCATCCGCAATACCAGAGCGCCAAGGCGGAAGCGGACCAGCTGCGCGCCAGCCTGAACTCGGCGGTGGCCTCCACCTCCAACAGCGTGGGCAACAACGCCCAGATCCTGGGCGCACGCGAATCGGCGCTGCGCGAGGCGCTGGCCGAGCAGAAGACCAAGATCCTGGAGATCAACCGTTCGCGCGACGAACTCAATGTGCTGCAGCGCGACGTCGAAGCGGCCCAGCGCGCCATGGACGCGGCCTCGCTGCGCCTGTCGCAGACGCGCATGGAAGGCCAGTCCGACCAGACCGACATCGCCGTGCTGAATCCGGCTGTGCCGCCGGTCGAACCGTCCTCGCCGCGCCTGGTGCTCAACACCGTGCTGGCCCTGTTCATGGGCACCTTGCTGGGCGTGGGCTTCGGCATGCTGGCCGAGATGCTGGACCGCCGCGTACGTTCGCGCAGCGACCTCGCCGACCTGGTGCAGATTCCTGTGCTGGGCGAAATTCACTGGGGCCCGGCCCGTGCCCGCTCCAAGCTGGGCATGGCGCTGATGCCGCGCCGCGTGCGCCTGACCTGATATGGGATTGATTATGAACCACCCTGCCATGACTCCTGCGGCGCTGCCGCCCGCCGTCGACTCCAGCATCGGCGGCCTGTTGCTGGCCTCCGGCAAGCTGAGCCCTGAAAACGCCGAGCGCGTGCTGCGCATGCAGCAGGAACTGGGCATCCGCTTCGGTGAGGCGGCCCAGCGCCTGGGCCTGATCTCCGAGGCCGACATCCAGCAAGTGCTGGCGCGCCAGTTCGACTACCCCTACCTGACCCCGGGCGACGGCGGCATGTCGCCGCAGCTGGTGGCGGCCTACCATCCCTTCTCGCCGCAGGTGGAAGTGCTGCGCGCCGTGCGCAGCCAGCTGATGCTGCGCTGGTTCGGACGCGGCCGCAAGGCGCTGGCCGTGGCCGGCGTGGAGCCGGGCGACGGCGCCAGCCTGTTTGCCGCCAACCTGGCGGTGGTGTTCTCGCAGCTGGGCGAACAGACCCTGCTGGTGGACGCCAATCTGCGCACCCCGCGCCAGCAGGACATCTTCGGCCTCAAGCAGCGCGCCGGCCTGTCCGATGTGCTGGCCGGCCGCGCCGAGCTGAGCGTGGTGGAAAAGATCGACGAGCTGGTCGACCTGTCGGTGCTGGTATCGGGCACCTTGCCGCCCAACCCGCAGGAATTGCTGGCGCGCGCCGCGTTCGCCGGCCTGAACCTCAATTTCGAATCGCGCTACGACGTGGTGCTGTACGATGCGCCGGCCTGCGTGCTGGGCTCGGACACCCTGGCCCTGGCTTCCCGCGTGGGCGGGGTGCTGCTGGTGGCGCGCAAGAACCGCACCTCGCTGGGCGCCATCAGCGCCTGCGTGGACCAGCTGCAGCACGCTGGCATCGCCGTGGTCGGTTCCGTGATGGTGGAGCACTAAATGCTTTCCGCCAGCACTCCTATGCCGCCGGCGCGCGAATCCGCCGCCGGCCCCCTGCCGGTCGCCTGGCTGCTGGCGCTGGCCGGGCTGCTGGCCCTCTACCTGCCCACGTTCTACGACGCGCTGCAGGAAGTGTGGGGCAGGGAAGAGCAGGCGCATGGCCCCATCATCCTGGGGGTGTCGCTGTGGCTGCTGTACCGCAACTGGCCAGCCATGCTGGCTGTGTCGGCCAAGCAGGCCAATCCCGGTTCGGCCTGGGGCTGGCCGGTGCTGGTGCTGGGCCTGTTGTGCTACCTGCTGGGGCGGGTGCTCAACATCCAGGTGATCGAGATGTTCTCCTTCCCGTGCACGGTGGTGGCGGTGCTGCTGCTGCTGCAGGGGGCGGCCGCGCTACGGGTGCAGTGGTTCCCGCTGTTCTTCATGCTGTTCATGCTGCCGCTGCCGGGCCCGTTTGTTGACACGGTGACCATGCCGATGAAGATGGCGGTGTCCTGGTGCGCCGAGCACATCCTGTTTGCCTTCGGATACCCGATCGCGCGCAGCGGGGTGGTACTGCAAGTGGGCCAGTATCAACTTTTGGTCGCTGACGCGTGCGCCGGCCTGCACACCCTGTTCACCCTGGAAGCGCTCGGCCTGCTGTACCTGAATATCGTGCGGCACGGCTCCTTCCTGCGCAATGTGGGGCTGGCCTTATTGATCGTGCCGATTTCCTTTACCGCCAATATTATCCGCGTCATTACGCTGACTTTGATTACCTATCATTTTGGCGATGCCGCAGGTCAGGGTTTCTTGCACGGCTTTGCCGGCATGGTGCTATTTATTAGCGCGCTATTGCTCATCATCGGCGTCGATACGCTGTTGCGCGGTGCCGTGCGCACCCGCGCCCATGTGCAGAACAGGAGTGCAAAATGAACCGCAGAACCGCCGCCGGCGCCGTGCTGGCCGCCCTGATGGGCGGAACCAGCGCGGCCGCCGCCTTGCTCAAGCCGAAAAAACACGATGCGCCCGAGATGGAAAAGCTGGGCCTGGACACCCTGATCCCGGCCGAGTTCGCCGGCTGGCGCATCGACCGCACCGTGGTGCCGGTGCTGCCCCCGCCCGAGGTGGAAGAAGTGATCGGCAAGCTGTACGACGAAACCCTGGCGCGCACCTACATCAACGGGCGCGGCCAGCGGGTGATGCTGTCGATCGCCTATGGCGGCGACCAGACCGGTCGGCTGCGCGTGCACCGCCCGGAGAAATGCTATTCGGCCCAGGGCTTCAGGGTCGACAAGGTGTCGCAGCAGCAGCAGCAGATCGGCGGCGCCAACGTCACCGTCAACCGCCTGTATGCGGCGCTGGGCGCGCGCCAGGAGCCGATCAGCTACTGGGTGCGGGTGGGCGACGAAACCGTGGACGGGGCGCTGGCCCAGCGCCTGACCCAGCTGCGCTTCAGCCTGAACGGGCAGATCCCGGACGGCCTGCTGTTCCGCGTGTCCAACATCGGCGCCGACCGCGAGGCCGGCTACGCGCTGCAGGATAGTTTCATCGCCGACCTGGTGCGCAGCCTGCCGCCGGCCGACGCGGCCAAGCTGGTTGGCCACCCCGCAAGGAAGTCATAAAAAGAAGATTATGTCTGAAAATTATTCGGGCCGTGCTTTTAATAAAAGCATAGGCTATTACGTAGGCGGCCGTTTTTTAAATGCGTTGGCCGCTTTTTTTATTCTTATCTGGATTGCGCGCCAGCTCCCCGAGAATCAATATATTAATTATGTGGCTGCCTATTCGATTATCGAAATGGGCATCGTCTTATCCGGTTTCGGCATGGAATGGGTGACCGGCATCTATATTCCCCAGATCCGCATGCACGCCAGCGGGCGCGCGCTGTACCGCTTCGTGTGGCAGAGCGCCGGCCTGCAGGCGCTGCTGCTGGCGGGCGGGTCCTTGATACTGTTTTTTACAGCGCCGCTGCTGACGCACTGGCTGGGCCTGCGCGACGCGGACGGCGTGCTGCGCCTGTATGCGGGCGTGATGCTGATCGAAGGCGTGAGCCGGGTGTTCCGCGACCAGCTGCTGTCCAGCCTGCTATTGCAAAAAGCCGGCCAGGCCAGCCAGCTGCTGCGCAACGTGGCGCTGGCCGGCTACGCCGTGCTGGCCTTTTCGCATGAGGAATGGCGCAATGCGCACGCGCTGGCGGTGGGCGAACTGATCGCCAGCAGCTGCAGCCTGCTGGTGGCGGCCTGGTGTTTGCAGCGCCATCTGCTGCAGGTGCGCCTGCAGGCAGCCGCGGCGCCCGCCGGCCAGGCGCCCGGCGCAGCGGCCCAGGCCCCGTGGCGCATGCCGGCCTGGCGCGACATGCTGCGCGTGGGCCGCAACGCCTGGCTGAGCAATATTGCCAACCTGACCTGGAGCTGGCAGGCCGTGATCCTGCTGGCCACCCGCACCCTGGGGCCGGACGCCGCCGCGCCGCTGGGCTTTGCCCGCAATCTCGCCGAGCAGGTGCGCAAATACCTGCCCAGTGAATTCCTGCTGGGCATCGTGCGCACCCTGCTGGTGGTGCGCTATGCCGCCGAGCAGGACAAGGACAAGCTGGGCCTGCGTGCCGGCCTGATCTACAAGGTCAATCTGCTGTGCCTGCTGCCCTTGCTGGTGCTGTGCGCGGTGCGCGGCGCCGACCTGGCCGCCTTCCTCAGCAATGGCCGCTACCCGGATGCGCACTGGCTGCTGACTGGCTGGCTGGCCGTACTGGTGATCCTGGCCCATCGCCGACTGACCGACCTGATGGCCCATACCCTGGGCCGCTCCTCGGCCACCACGCGCGCCAATTTCGCCTTGCTGGTGACGCCGCTGGCGCTGCTGCTGGCGGCACCGCAACAGCGCTGGAGCCTGCTCTTTGCGGTGCTGGTGGTGGCCGAGACCGTCTATTCGGCGCTGGTGCTGCGCCAGCTGCGCACGCCGCACTGGCATTACCGCCTGCACTGGAGCGGGCTGGCCAAGTACCTGCTGGCCGGCCTGCTGGCTGCCATGGTGCTGGCCGGCTTGCCGGGCGGGGCGGATGCCTTCCACCTGGCGCTGGCATTGTGCGCGGCCACGGGCGTGAGTTGGGGCGCGCTTTTACTGCTGCGTCCGCTGTCGGCCGCCGAACTGGGCCTGCTGCCTGCGCGCGCCTTGCGTCTGCTGCGCCAGAGGCCGGCTGTTTCAAGTTAATATAAATGAACTCACCATTCTCAATTTGATATTAACGGAAATAAATAATCGTGATGCCTTTATCAATTGGCGATATTTCATTCTAATTTTGCACGCGTCGATTAATAAGCGAATCGCATAGAATTGTTGGCTCGTGGCAACGCTTAATTCGCTCGTTTTATGCTATCGTAATTAAATAACGAAACACGGAGGAACGCCGTTATGCAATTACCGAAACTTGGTTTTATTATTATGAGCGCATTGGCTAGCGCAACTGCCTGGAGCCAGATCGATCCCAGCGTGGGCGGCGCGGTGCCGCAGGCCGATTTCAGCAAGCGCTACGCGCTGTATTCGGCCTGGAGCGGCAACCTGACCTACGCCACCGATCCGTCGGGCAGCGGGCGCACGGTGTTGCGCACCCGCGTGCGCAGCACGGACGCCAAGGTGAGCGGCGTGCTGCGCACCGATTTTCTGCCGAAGGGCGAGGGCACCATGACCGGCCCGCGCTGGTATGGCCTGAGCGTCTACTTCCCCACCACCTGGGTGGCGCACCCAAACCCGGCTGTCGTGGCGCAGGTGGGCCCGGTGGTGCCGGTGGGCGGCTTGCCGGCACCGCTGGCCATCGTGGTGCGCGGCACCTCGATCGAACTGAACCTGGGCTTCAACCACCGCCCCCTGAGCGGCACCACGGACGTGGCCACGGTGGCCAATTCGGCGGTCAAGGCCGTCAAGCTGGGCACGCTGCAGACCGGTAAATGGTATTGCTTCGCCGTACGCTCCGAGTGGTCGCCCACGCTGGGCAATGGCGCGCTGACGATTTACCAGAACCGCGACAAGATTTTCGACGCGCAGCGCGACATCAATTCCTATCCCGGCAGCGCCAGCAATGTGCCGCGCGTGGGCTTGTCCTTCCCCGGTTTGCTGGGCGTGGCCGAGCGCGTGCTGTACACGGACTTCATCCGCCTGGGCGGCCCGGACACCACCCTGGAAAAACTATTGGCGGAAACGCCATGCAAAACCACCACCGCGACCACGGCGCTGGTGAAATAAACCCGAGAGAGGTTAAGCATGCAACTGACGAAAAAACTTATCGCGCTGGCAGCCCTGTGCGGCACCATGGCGGGCGCCCACGCCCAGATCGACCCGGCGCGCGGCGGTCCGGTCACCACCATGGCCACCAACCCTAAGACCTACCAGTACATTTCCTGGCTGCTGGCGGCCAACGCCACCGCCACCATCCGCTATTTCCCGGATTTCTACACCATCAACAGTGGTTCGCCCAGCAACGTGACGCTGGAGGACGATCCGGCCGGCAGCGGCAGGAAGGTGTTCCACATGAAAGTGGCGAAGACCGATCCGCTGGTGTTGGGCGGCTCGCGCACCGAGATTTCGCCGCGCAACGAATACGTGAAGGAAGGGCTGCGCTGGTACACCTTCAGCATGTATTTCCCGGGCGACTGGGTGTTCAGCAACACGCCCACCCTGGTGGCGCAGCTGCACACCAGCCAGAACACGGCCGTGGTGTCGCCGCCGGCCTCGCTGACCGTGCTGGACCGCACGCTGTCGCTGGACTTCAATTACAACCACCGCAGCACCAGCGGCGGCACCGACCCGGCCACGCGCGCCAATTCGGTGGCCGAGTCGATCCGGCTCGGCACCATCGAGCTGAACAAGTGGTATTGCTTCGTGGTGCGCGCCGACTGGTCGTACAAGCCCGGTGTGGGCCAGATCCAGGTATGGATGAACGGCACCGAGGTGTTCAGCGCCAAGAACACCTACAACAGCTATGAAACCTGGCTGGGCAACTACGCCAAGGTGGGCCTGTACCTGCCGGGCACCATGATGGTGCCGTCGCGCCATCTGTACGCCGACTTCATCCATCTGGGCGGCCCCACCAGCACCTACGACCTGATGTATTCGCAGACCCCCTGCGCGCCGAAGTAAGCCGCTGTAAACCGAAGACCGCTTGCGCAATCGCGTGGGCGGTTTTTTGACTATATGATAAGTTACCTGGACTACAGATTTCCACGGTAACCATCATGAAGTTCCCCACCGCGCCGCGCATGCCCGGCAAGCTGCGCTCCAGCCTGTCCGCGCTCCCCCTGGTCCTGGTCGGCCTGCTCAGCGTGCTGCTGTTCGGCGGCCTGGTCGGCCTTGGCGCCGGCCTGTTCGCCTTGATCCTGATTGCACCGGTGCTGGTGTTCGGCGTGCTGCTGTTCACCGGTTCGTTTTCCAGTTTCCGCTTCGGCGGCGAGGGCGTATTCTGGCTGATGCTGGGATTGACCCTGCTGACGGCGCTGGCCGACACCGTGTCCCCGGTGCGTACGCGCGGCGTCATGTCCATCGTGCTGATCCCGCTGGCCATCTACGCCTTGCGCGGCCTGTTCATCTTTGCCGGCAATTCCTGGCTCGGCAAGCTGATGGTGGCCGTGTTCGCCCTGTTCTTCGCGCTGGGCGCGGCCAGCTCCATCAGTGCCGGCCGCATCCACTGGCATCCCTTCTTCTACCAGATCGGCTACGACCTGAAACTGCCCATCATGCTGCTGCTGGGCTTTAGCGTCACCTTGGGCGAGCGCAGCGAACAGCGCTTCTGGCTGCTGGTCAAGGTGGTGCTGGTGCTGTGCCTGGCCGCGCTGGCGGTGGAATTCGCCGCCCCGTCGGTGCACCACCTGATTGCGCGCAACGCGGGCGGGGGCCAGAACGGCAATCCGCTGGTGCCCGGCCTGCACCTGGCCACCGGCCCGTTTGTCCACCCCAGCGTGCTCGCATCGGTGGGCTCGCTGTTCCTGTGCTGTGTCTTCGTGCGGCGGCTGGGCGGGCAGGGCAGCACCATCGGCAACTACCTGCTGCTGTGCGGCTTCATGCTGGTGCTGCTGCTGGCCGGCGAGCGCCAGGAAATCTTCGACGCCCTGGCGGCCTGCGCCATCCTGCTGTTCGCGGCAAAGATGAAGCCGAGGATCAGCGCGGTGCTGCTGGCCGTGGCCGCTGTGGCGCTGCTGCTGGGCGCCTTGCTGCTGATGCTGGGGCCGGTGCACCGCGCCGAGCTGGGGCTGCAGTGGGGCATCCTGCCGTCCTACCAGGCGCTGGGCAATCCACGTACCGTGCTCTACCTGGATGGTTTCCACCTCGCGAATACCTACTTCCCGTTCGGCACGGGCTTTGGCAAATTCGGCGGCGACGCCGCCCGCATGTACGACCGTTCGGTGTACGAAATGCTGGGCTACAGCACGCGCTACTGGTGGTATCGCCAGGACTTGTACCTGCTGGATACCTACTGGCCCAACCTGTTCGCTGAAACCGGCTGGATAGGCGGCAGCGTGGTGTTCCTGTTTGGCGGCGTGATGACCTTGTTCGCGCTGCAGCGCGCCTGGACCGTGCAGCATCCGCGCGAGCGCATGCTGTGGCGCCTGGCTTTCGTGGGCCACTTCCTGGCCTTCACCGGCTCGCTGACGGCGCCAATCTACGGCGACCCGAACGCGGTGGCGGTCCCGTTCATGTTCTTCGGCATGGCGTTCGCGTATTCGCTGCAGCTGCGCCGCGCGGAAGCGGCCGAGCGCGCCAAGCGCGGCGGCGAGTTCTCCGCGCATGCGGCCAGGCCGGCAGCGGTGCCGGCCACGCCCTGGGCGGCCTGAGGGCGGCGGGGCCCGCGGTCGGGCATCGGCGCAAGCCCGCCTGGCCGCGGCGATGCCGCGCGGAAGAGATGCAGGGAAGTGCGGGGAGAAGTGCGCCGCGCTCAGCGGCGCGCAGGGGGAGACGGATCAGCGGTACCAGACCAGTTTTTCGTACTGGTGCACCAGCAGGATGCCCCAGCAGCGCGGGCTGGTCAGCAGCAGCTGCGCCAGTTCCAGCCAGCGCTTGCCGCGCACGGCGGGCTTGAGGCGTGCCTTGGCGTCCAGGCCGCCGATCAGCCAGCCGCGCAGGCGCGCGGCCATGCGGGCCGCTTGCGGCCAGCGCGCGCCATATTGCTGCAGGATGTCGCGGTGCAGCCGCAACGGCGACACCGTGTCCACCTTGGTCTGGCTGAAATTTTTTTCCGCCAGCCGCATGGTGTAGCGGTAGCCTGCGAACGGCAGCAGCGCGGTGCGGGCACCGGCCATCACGGCATCCACCAGCAGGCGCCAGTCCTCGCCGAAGCGCAGCGCCGGCTGGTAGCGCAAGCCGTGCTGGTTGAGCCAGGCGCGGCGGAACAGCGGCTTGGTCCAGCCCAGCGGCGCGCGCTGGCCCGGCAGATCCCACAGCAGCAGTTCCTGCATGCCGATGCGGCGCGCCGTGCGCACCCAGGGCCAGCTGGACGCCACCACCTTGTCCTGCGCCGCGTTGTACAGCGCCAGACGGTCGCACAGCAGGTCGTGCTGGTCCGCCTGCAAGTAGGGCAGGAAGCTGGCCAGCCTGTCCTCGGTCCAGGCATCGTCGGCATCGAGCAGTGCGATCCACTCGCCGCGCGCGGCGTCGAAGCCGGCGTTGCGGGCCACCGCCGGGCCGCCGTTCTGCGGCTGCTCGATCAGGCGGATGCGGTCGTCGGCCAGCGCCCAGCGCCGCACCAGCTCGCGCGTGTCGTCGCGCGAACAGTCGTCCACCACGATGATTTCCCAGTCGCGGTAGCTTTGTTTCTGGACGGATTCCAGCGCCGTGGCGATGCAGGAAGCGGCGTTATAGGCGGGGATGACGATGCTGATTTTCATGCTCTGATTCTAGCATGGCACTTTGTCAAACTTGCTCTAAACATATCTCGTATCGTGCGCACCGAGCACGATAGAATTGTCGTGCATTACTGCTATGATTGTCTTGCTTACTTTCATTTTAGTCATTGATCAGTCATGAGTTCAGCCAGCACAGCAGTTTCTGGCCCGCGCCGCATTTTGATGGTCGGCACCGGCCTGGAGGCCCACGGCGGCATCACCGCCGTGATCCGCTCCTATATGGACGTGCGCCTGTTCGAACAGTGGGGCGTGCGCTACATCTCGACCTACGAAGGCAAGGGCAAGCTGACCCAGCTGCGCACCATGGCCTCCGCGCTGTGGCGCGTTGTGTGGCTGCTGGCCGCGCGCCGGGTGGATGTGGTGCACGTGCACAGCGCTTCGCGCGGCAGTTTCTGGCGCAAGTCGCTGGTGGCGGCGCTGGCCTTCGCCTTCCGCGTGCCCTATGTGTTCCATATCCATAGCGGTGAATTCCCCGATTTTTATGCGCACAGCTGCGGCGCGGCCGCGCGCGCCTGGGTGCGCCTGGTGCTGCGCCGCGCCGCGCGCGTGGTGGTGGTGGCGCCACGCTGGCGGGCAGACGTGCTGCGCATCGAACCGGCCGCGCGCGTGGCGGTGGTGGGCAATCCGGTGCGCGTGCCGCCGCTGCTGGCGCCGCTGCGCAGCCCGGCCGTGGCCGGTGCGCCGGGCGCCACCGTGCTGTTCCTGGGCCGCCTGCACGAGAAAAAGGGCATCTTCGACCTGGTGCGCGCCATCCCCGCCGTGCTGGCCGCGCTGCCCGGCACCACCTTTGTCTTTGCCGGCGACGGCGAAATCGAAGGCGTGCGCAAGCTGGCCGAAGAGCTGGGCGTGGCGCACGCGGTGCGCCTGCCGGGCTGGGTCGACGGCGCGGCCAAGCAGCAGCACCTGGAGCAGGCCGACCTGTTCGTGCTGCCCACGTATTTCGAAGCGCTCGGCGTGGCGCTGCTGGAAGCCATGTCCTGCGGCGTGCCGGTGATTGCCACCCCGGTCGGCGGCATTCCGGATTTTATCGACGACGGCGTGGAAGCGCTGCTGGTGCCGCCCGGACCGGGCACGGCGCTGGCCGCTGCCATTATCGCCGCCCTGCAAGACCCGGCGCTGCGCGCCCGCCTGCGCGAGCGCGCCTTCGCGCGCGTCGGCCGCGACTATTCGTTCGACGCCGTGCTGGCGCAGCTGCGCGCGATCTATACCGAATTGGGCGTGCCGCTCAGCCCTGCCATCGTGGCGAACGGGCTGGCGCGCGCAGCCTGACTCAGCCGTGCGACAGGATTTGCTGCACTGCGATTAAGATGTTGTCTCTTTGATCTTTTTTATGCTTAGGAATGTTATGGCTATGATTTATCTGGTCGCCGGTGCGCGTCCGAACTTCATGAAAATCGCTCCCATCGTGCGCGCGCTGCAGGCGCACGGCGGGCTGTCGTTCAAGATCATTCATACCGGCCAGCACTATGACCGCGAGATGAACGACGTCTTCTTCGAAGAGCTCGGCATCCCCCAGCCCGACCTGTTCATGGCCGCCGGCGGCGGCAGCCACGCCCAGCAGACTGCCAAGATCATGCTGGCCTTCGAGGAATTGTGCATTGCACAGCGCCCGGACGCGGTGCTGGTGGTGGGCGACGTCAACTCCACGCTGGCCTGCTCCATTGTCGCCAAGAAGCTGACCATTCCGGTGGCCCACGTGGAAGCGGGGCTGCGCAGCGGCGACATGAGCATGCCCGAAGAGATCAACCGGCTGGTGACCGACAGCATCAGCGACTGGTTCTTCGTCACCGAGCCGAGCGCGGTGGAGCACCTGCGCCGCGAAGGCAAGCCTGAAGCGGCCGTGCACTACGTGGGCCACGTGATGGTGGACAACGTGCTGTTCCAGGCCAACAAGCTGGCCGCCAGCGGCGGCGCCGGCCTGGACAGCGCAGCCATCAAGGCGGACCTCGGCCTGTCCGGCGGCAAGCGCTACGGCGTGGTCACCCTGCACCGTCCCAGCAACGTGGACGATGCGGCCATGCTGGGCCAGCTGGCCGGCGCGCTGCGCGAGATCGCGCGCGAGCTGCCGCTGGTGTTCCCGGTGCACCCGCGCACCCGCGCCAACCTGGAAAAATTCGACATCAGCCTGGGCCCGGACATCACCCTGGTCGGCCCGCAAGGCTACATGGCCTTCCTCGACCTGTGGAAGGATGCCGCCCTGGTGTTGACCGACAGCGGCGGCCTGCAGGAAGAAACCACGGCGCTGGGCGTGCCCTGCGTCACCTTGCGCGAGAACACCGAGCGCCCGGTCACGGTGGAGGAGGGCACCAATGTGCTCGCCGGCACTTCGCCGCAAGCGATCACCGCCGCGGCCGCGCAAATCCTGCGCGGCGAGGGCAAGCAGGGCCGCCGCCCCCACCTGTGGGACGGCAAGGCCGCCGAGCGCATTGTCGCCGTGCTCGACAAGGAACTGACAAAGGAGCGAACGGTATGAGCCAACGCATCTCCATGATGGGCTGCCAGGTCGATAATCTGACGATGGAAGAGACCCTGCAGACAATCGACGGTTTCATCCAGAGCGGCAAGCCGCACCAGCACGTGGTGGTCAATGTCGACAAGCTGGTCAAGGCCGCGCACGACGCCGAGCTGCGCCGCATCATCAATGAATGCGCGCTGATCAACGTGGACGGCATGCCGGTGGTGTGGGCTTCGCGCCTGCTGGGCAAGCCGCTCAAGGAGCGCGTAGCCGGCGTGGACCTGTTCGAGGCGCTGATGCAGCGCTCGTCCAAGACTGGCTGGCGTGTGTTCCTGCTGGGGGCGCGCGAAGAAGTGGTGTCCGAGGTGAAGCGCCAGTACGAGATCAAATACCCGGGCCTGACCGTGTGCGGCTACCGCAACGGCTACTGGAAGCCCGAAGAGGAAGCCGGCGTGGTCGAGCAGATCCGCGCCGCCAAGGCCGACCTGCTGTTCGTTGCCATCAGCTCGCCCAAGAAAGAACACTTCCTGGGCCAGTACCAGGAACACATGAAGATCCCGTTCGCCATGGGCGTGGGCGGCACCTTCGACGTGGCGGTCGGCCGCGTCAAGCGCGCCCCGCTGTGGATGCAAAAGTCCGGGCTGGAATGGTTCTACCGTTTTCTGCAGGAACCGCGCCGTATGTTCCGGCGCTATTTTATCGAGGACATGGCCTTTGTCTGGCTGTTCCTCAAAGAAGCGGCACGCCGCTGATCAGCACCTCCAAACACTAGGATGAAGAATATGACGACAGTTGCAGTAATTGGCCTGGGCTACGTGGGCCTGCCTCTGGTGATCGAGTTCGGCAAGCATGGCCGCACCATCGGTTTTGATATCTCGCAAGCCAAGGTGGACGCTTGCCGCCACGGCACCGACCCATCGCGCGAACTGAGCGACGAACAGATGGCCGCCTCCGAACACGCCGAGTACACCGCCGATCCGGCCATGCTGGCCGAGGCCGACATCATCGTGGTGGCCGTGCCGACCCCGGTCGACAATGCGCACAATCCCGACTTCACCCCGCTGGTGGGCGCCAGCAAGAGCGTGGGCAAGCACATGAAGGACGGCGCCATCGTGGTCTACGAGTCCACCGTGTACCCGGGCGCCACCGAAGAAGTGTGCATCCCCGTGCTGGAGCAGGCCTCCGGCAAGAAATGGAAGGAAGGCTTCAACGTCGGCTACTCGCCCGAGCGCATCAACCCGGGCGACAAGCACCACACCCTGACCACCATCCTGAAAGTGGTGGCCGGCGACACGCCGGAGACGCTGGAAAAAGTGGCCCAGCTGTACGAGCGCATCGTGGTGCCCGGCGTGCACCGCTGCACCAGCATCAAGGCGGCCGAAGCGTGCAAGGTCATCGAGAACACCCAGCGCGACCTGAACATCGCCCTGATGAACGAGCTTGCCATCATCTTCGACAAGATCGGCATCGACACCTCGGAAGTGCTGCAGGCCGCCGGCACCAAGTGGAACTTCCTGAAATTCAGCCCCGGCCTGGTGGGCGGCCACTGCATCGGCGTCGATCCCTACTACCTGACCCACAAGGCCGAGCAGCTGGGCTACAACCCGCAGGTCATCCTGGCCGGCCGCCGCATCAACGACGGCATGGGTAAATATATTGCCGAGCAGACCGTCAAGAACATGATTGCCGCCGGCAGCTACATCAAGGGCGCGCGCGTGAACGTGCTGGGCCTGACCTTCAAGGAAAACTGCGCCGACCTGCGCAACTCCAAGGTGGGCGACGTGATCAACGAACTGCGCGACTTCGGCATCGAAGTATTCGTGCACGACCCGTATGCGGATGCCGACGAGGCCATGCACGAATACGGCGTGCGCCTGCACAGCTGGGACCAGCTGCCGCGCGCGGACGCGGTGGTGGCGGCGGTGTCGCATGCCGAGCTGCTGGCGCGCCCGGTCGAGGACATCCAGAAAAAACTCATCAAGGGCGGCTGCTTCATCGACGTCAAGGCGGCGTTCGATACGGCCGCGCTGAAAGACGCCGGACTGTGCGTCTGGCGCCTGTAAGCAACTGCACGGGGCCGCTTGCGGCCCTTTTTTAATTAAGGAGTGTACGCATGAAAGCAATGATATTGGCAGCCGGCAAGGGAACGCGCGTGCGCCCACTGACCTATGATTTACCGAAGCCCATGATTCCCATTCTGGGCAAGCCCGTCATGGCCTACCTGGTGGAGCACCTGGCCCGCTACGGCATCACGGAAATCATGGTCAACGTCAGCTATCTGCACGAGAAAATCGAGGAGTACTTCGGCGAGGGGCACCAGTTCGGCGTGCAGATCGGCTATTCCTTCGAGGGCTACACCAATAACGACGGCGAAGTGGTGCCTGAACCGCTGGGTTCGGCCGGCGGCATCAAGAAGATCCAGGAATTCGGCGGCTTCTTCGACGACACCACCATCGTGCTGTGCGGCGACGCCATCATCGACCTGGACATCAAGTCGGCCCTGTTCGAGCACCGCCGCAAGGGCGCCCTGGCCTCCGTCATCACGCGCGAAGTACCATGGGACAAGGTGCCCAGCTACGGCGTGGTGGTCACCGACGCCGACGGCCGCATCCGCGCCTTCCAGGAAAAGCCCACGCAGGAAGAGGCGCTGTCGAACTTCGCCAGCACCGGCATCTACATCTTCGAGCCGGAAGTGATCGACCTGATCCCGACCGACCGGCCGTTCGACATCGGCTCCGAACTGTTCCCGCTGCTGGCTGAAAAAGGCTTGCCTTTCTTCGCGCAGCAGCGCAAATTCAACTGGATCGACATCGGCAGCGTCAAGGATTACTGGGAAGTGCTGCAAAGCGTGCTGCTGGGCGAGGTGGAAAACATGAAAGTGCCCGGCATCCAGGTAGACGAGGGCCTGTGGGTCGGCCTGAACACCAGCATCGACTGGAGCGGCGGCACCAGGATCGAGGGGCCGGTCTACATCGGCTCCGGCGCCAAGGTGGACGCCGGGGCCCACATCGTGGGACCGACGTGGATAGGCCACGGCAGCCACGTCTGCAGCGGCGCGGAGGTGGTGCGAAGTGTGTTGTTCGAATATACTCGCGTGTTACCGGATGTTACCTTGGAAGAATTGATTGTCTTCAAGGATTATAGTGTCGACCGAGCAGGTGAAATGAAGCACGTTTCAGAATATGAAACGGGCGAATGGGCCAACGCCCGTGACCGCCGTCGCCGCCGCAGGCAAGAAGAATTACTCTATAAATAAAATTGGATCGTTACTGAATGAAAATTTATCCCGTCATACTGTCCGGCGGCGCCGGCACCCGTTTGTGGCCGCTGTCGCGCGCCGTGCTGCCCAAGCAGCTGTTGCCGCTGGTGGCCGACAAGACCATGCTGCAGGAAACCGCGCTGCGCGTGGCCGGCCGCGCGCCCAGCGCCACCGTGGAACTGATGCAGCCGCTGATCGTGTGCGGCAACGAGCACCGTTTCCTGGTCGCCGAACAGATGCGGGAAATCAACATCAAGCCGCTGGGCATCTTGCTGGAGCCGGTGGGCCGCAACACCGCGCCGGCCGTGGCTGCCGCCGCCCACTACCTGAAGGGCATCGACGCCGACGCCATCATGCTGGTGTTGCCGGCCGACCACGTCATCAATGACGTGGCCGCCTTCCACCAGGCGGTGGAACGCGCGCTGATGCTGGTCAAGGACGGCTCGCTGGCCACCTTCGGCATCGTGCCGACCGCGCCGGAAACCGGCTATGGCTACATTCAGAGCGGCGCCGGCGCCGGCGCCGAGCAATGCTACAAGGTGGACCGCTTTGTCGAGAAGCCGAACCGCGAAACCGCCGAAGCCTTCGTTGCTGCCGGCAATTACTACTGGAACAGCGGCATGTTCCTGTTCCGCGCCGACGCCTACATCGCCGAACTGGCCAAGTTCCAGCCGGCCATCGCCGCTGCCGCCGAGGCGGCCGTGCAGAAGGATTACCGCGACCTGGACTTCTGCCGCCTGGACGAAGCCGCCTTCACGGCTTGCCCGTCGGACTCGATCGACTACGCCGTGATGGAAAAGACCCAGCACGCCGTGGTGGTGCCGGCCGACATCGGCTGGAACGACGTCGGTTCCTGGTCCGCGCTGCATGACGTGCTGCCGAAGGACGCGAACGGCAACGTCACCCGCGGCGACGTCTACCTGGACGACGTGCAGGGCACCCTGGTGCGCGCCGAGAGCCGCATCGTGGCGGTGGTGGGCGTCAAGGACCTGGTGGTGGTGGAGACCAATGACGCCGTGCTGGTGGCCCACAAGAACCAGGTGCAGCGCGTCAAGCAGATCGTCGACCACCTGAAGACCAAGGACCGCACCGAACACCTGCACCACACCAAGGTGTACCGTCCGTGGGGCTGCTACGAGGGCATCGACATCGGCGAGCGCTTCCAGGTCAAGCGCATCACGGTCAATCCGGGCGGCAAGCTGTCGCTGCAGATGCACCACCATCGCGCTGAACACTGGATCGTGGTGAGCGGCACCGCGCGTGTCACCTGCGGCGAGAAAGTCACGCTGCTGACTGAAAACGAATCGACCTACATTCCAATCGGTATGAACCACCGCCTGGAAAATCCAGGCAAACTGCCGCTGCACCTGATCGAAGTGCAGTCCGGCAGCTACCTGGGCGAAGACGACATCGTGCGCTTCGAAGACGTGTATCAGCGCACCTGAACTGGCGGGTGAACAACAGAAAAAGGGGCTGCGGCCCCTTTTTTTCGTCCGCACGCCGGACCGGGCCCTTCAACTATGGCTTGCATTTTTGTAGGCTCAATCCTACCCCGTTGCGCGTACCGGCCGCGAAGCCCCTAACTGTCGGGCTTGCAAGCCACTTTGCGCCCAAAATTTACGTAAGGCATTGTTTTTGAACGGAAATTTTTTAGTGATTCCTGATTAATGTTTCGTTTTCATCATGCTAGGATGGTGATGCAGTCTTGTGCGCACTCGACAGCTTTTCGAGCCACCCATCTTTTTAAACGGGGTTACATATGACCAAAACCAAAACCATCCTGGCCGCGCTGGCCCTGGTTGGCGCCACTGCCGGCGGCAGCCTGGCGCACGCCGCCGACATCAGTCAAACCACCGCTGCCTCGCTGACCGGCAACACGGCGCACTTCGGCCGTGACCTGACCGCCTACAGCGTTGGCGACCTGTTCACCGACCGCTTCACCTTCACCAGCGGCAACCTCAGCAACTTCGTGGGCGGCGTCATTTCCGTCTCGCCAGGTGCCGGTCCGGCCAAGAACCTCGATATCACCGGCCTGAGCCTGTACAACGCGCTGGGCGAAGTGGTTGCCGGCACCAACCATGGCAACGGCGCAGCCGACGTCTGGACCATCAAATCGATGGGCCCGCTGACTGCGGACAGCTACTACCTGCAAGTGAGCGGCACCGTGCTGTCGACCAATGACGCCAGCTACGCCGGCCACCTGACCCTGGCGCCGGTACCGGAGCCAGCGACCTACGGCATGATGCTGGGCGGCCTGGGCGTACTGGGCTTCCTGGCCCGCCGCCGCAAGAACCAGGCTTGAGAAGATCAAGCTTGATCCATCAGGCTTGATGCATCAGGCTTGATCCAGGCGAATGATGCGGCGCCCGAGGGCGCTATAATCGGAACGGAAGCTGCGGCTTCCGTTTTTTCGTCAGGAGATCCTTATTCGCTTATTGTCCCCCCTCGCGGCCACTGCCGCCGCGCTCTGCCTTGCCGGCGTTCCGGCGCAGGCCGCCATCCTGCCAGCCCAGCTGGCCGTGGTCGTCAACGACGACGATCCCAACAGCGTGCAGGTGGCCGAGTTCTACCGCCAGAAGCGCGGCATCCCGGCCGGCAACATGGTGCACGTGCACATTCCGGACAAGCCGCGCAAGCTCAGCGCCGCGCAATTCCGCCAGCTCAAGGACGACATCGACGCCAAACTCGGCCCCGAAATCCAGGCCGTGCTGATGGTGTGGACGGCCCCCTACGCGGTCGAGTGCAACGGCATCACTGCCGCCTATGCGCTGGGCCTGGACAGCGGCCTGTGCGCCAAGACCTGCCAGCCCAGCAAGCCCAGTCCGTATTTCAACGCGTCCGGGCCCGCCATGGCCCAGCCTTTCAGTGCGCTTGGCATGCGCCTGGCCATGCTGCTGCCCGCCGATTCGGTGGAGGAGGCCAAGGAACTGATAGGGCGGGGCGTGGCCAGCGGCTTCCGCGTGCCGGCCGCAGGCGCCTACTACCTGGCCACCAGCGAAGCGCAGCGCAACAGCCGCGTGCCGTTCTATCCGCGCGCCGGCGTGCTGGCGCAGCGCAAGCTCACCATCCACAACCAGAAAGCGGACGCGCTGGAAGGCGCGCGCGACATCATGGTCTACCAGACCGGCATGGCCAAAGTGGACAAGCTCGACACGCTGGCGTTCCTGCCCGGCGCGCTGGCCGACCACCTGACTTCCTTCGGCGGCGACCTGTACGGCACCACCCAGATGAGCAGCCTGCGCTGGCTGGAGGCGGGCGCCACGGCCAGTTACGGCACCGTCAGCGAACCCTGCAATTACTGGCAGAAATTCCCGCATCCGGCCGTGCTGCTGCGCCATTACCTGAACGGCGACAGCGCCATCGAGGCGTACTGGAAAAGCGTGTCCTGGCCGGCGCAGGGCGTGTTCATCGGTGAGCCGCTGGCGGCGCCGTACCGCAAGCCCTGAACCGCTCGCGGGACATTTGTTGGGTCATTACAACTTTAGTCCGTTCGGACTAATGACAAGTCATCAATCCGTCATGTGATTATATTAATATGCGGATAGCAACTATAAAGTCATTTTGTTAATACCCTCCAGATCAGGACCGCATATGAACCTTTCCGCTCCCGCCGTGCCAGGCCGCCTCACCGTCCTGGCCGCCTTGTTGGCCAGCCTGTCCGCACCCGCCCTGGCCGATTCGGCCGTCGTCATCAGCCAGGTGTACGGCGCGGGCGGCAACGGCACCGGCACCACCGCCGCGCTGCTGAAGCACGACTTCATCGAACTGTACAACCGCAGCACGTCGGCGGTGTCGCTGAACGGCTGGAGTGTGCAGTATGCCTCGGCCAGCGGCAGCAGCTGGCAGGTTACGCCGCTGACCAACGTCATGCTGCAGCCGGGCCAGTACTACATGGTCCAGCAGGGCGCAGGCGCGGGCGGCACGCCCACCACCGTCACCGCCGACAAGGTCGGCACCACCCTGATGGCGGCCGGCGCCGGCAAGGTTGCGCTGAGCAGCAGCACCACCGCCTTCACGGTGACCAACCCGAGCGGCGCGGCGCTGGTCGACCTGGTCGGCTACGGCAGCAGCGCCAACTTCGCCGAAGGCGGCACGCCTACCGGTACGCTGGGCAACCTGACCGCCGCGCTGCGCAAGGGCAACGGCTGCACCGACAGCGACAACAACGGCGCCGACTTTGAAGTGCTGCCGCCGAATCCGCGCAACAGCGCCGTGATCCAGGCCTGCGGCGCCACGGTGGTCAAGCCCATCGTGCCCACCTGCCCATCGACGCTCTCCGTGGCCCAGGGCTACAGCGGCAGCGTGCCGCTCACCGCCACCGATGAAGACAGCATCGTTACCGCCGCCAGCATCACGGCCGGCGCCACCACCGGCATCAGCCTGGACGGCTTCAGCGCCGCCGGCGCCATCGGCGGCACCGCCAGCGTGAACCTGAGCGCGGCGGCCAGCCTGGCCGTGGGCAGCTACCCGGTCACCATCCAGTTCGCCAACGACGGCAACCAGTTCGCCACCTGCCCGGTCACCGTGAAAGTGACGGGCCTGGCCAACGTGTCCATGACCATCCCGCAAATCCAGGGCGCCAACCCGGGCGACGGGCCCAGCCCGGTTGCCAACACCGTGCAGACCGCCGAAGGCGTGGTCACGCTGAAAGTGTCGAACGGCTTCTTCATGCAGGACGCCGCTGGCGACAACGATCCCACCAGCTCGGACGGCATCTTCGTGTACACCGTCACCGCGCCCACGGTGCAGGTGGGGCAGATCGCCCGCGTTACCGGCCTGGTGTTCGAATACACGCCGACCGGCGCCAAGCGCTCCTACACCGAGTTCAAGGACGTGACCGCCGTGGTGCCGATGGGCGACGGCCCGGCCATCACGCCCGCCAACGTGGAGCTGGGCGCCAACCTGGCACAGTACGAAGGCATGCTGGTGCGCTTCACCCGTCCGCTCACCGTCAACCAGGCTGAATTCCTGGGCGACCGGGGCGAGCTGACCCTGGCCAACGGCCGCCTGGAAGTGCCGACCAACCGCTACCCCGCGCGCACGCCGGAAGCGTACGCGCTGGCCGCGTCCAACGCGGCCGGCATGATAGTGCTGGACGACGGCCTGTTCGTCACCCCTGCCACCATTCCCTACATCGGCCAGGACGGCACCGTGCGCGTGGGCGACACGGTCACCGACCTGGTGGGCGTGATCGACTTCGGCGCCGTGGGCGGCAGCACCACCGCCTTCAAGCTGCAGCCGACCGCCGCGCCGGTCTTCTCGCGCAGCAATCCGCGCGAAGACGCGCCCGCGCTGGCTGCCGGCAACGTGAAAGTAGCCAGCGCCAACGTGCTCAACTTCTTCACCACCTTCACCAACGGCCGCAATGTGGAAGGCCAGACCGGGCAGGGCTGCAAGATCGGCAATACGACCACGGCGGGCAACTGCCGCGGCGCCGACAATATGGAAGAGTTCGTGCGCCAGCGCGACAAGATCGTGGCCGAACTGAAAGCCATCGACGCCGACGTCTATGGCCTGATGGAAATCCAGAACAACGGCGAATACGCGGTCACCTACCTGACCAATGCGCTGAACGCCGCGGTCGGTTCCAACGCCTACGCCGTGGTGCCGGCGCCAGCGGCCACCGGCACCGACGCCATCCGCGTCGCGATGATCTACAAGCCCTCCAAACTGACCCTGGTGGGCGGCGCGCTGTCCGATGCCGACGCCGTCAACAACCGTCCGCCGATGGCGCAAACCTTCCAGGCCGCCAACGGCGAGAAGTTCTCGCTGGTGGTGAACCACCTGAAGTCGAAGGGCAGCTGCCCCTCCGGCAGCGGGCTGGACGCGGACCAGGGCGACAGCCAGGGCTGCTGGAACAACACCCGCAAGCTGCAGGCCGCGCGCCTGGTGAACACCTTCGTGCCGCAAGTGGCCGCAGCCGCCGGCGACCCGGACGTGCTGCTGATCGGCGACATGAACTCCTACGGCATGGAAGACCCGGTGTTCGTGATGACCAACGCCGGTTTCGTCAACCAGCTGGAGCGCTACGTGCGCCCGAACGGCACGCCGTACTCCTACGTATTCGGCAGCAACAGCGGCTACCTGGACCACGCGCTGGCCAGCGGCTCGCTGAGCCCGCAGGTGGCCGGCGCCGCCGAATGGCACGTCAACGCGGACGAACCGACCGTGATCGACTACAACAAGGACGGCAAGCCGCAAGACCTGTACAACGCGCTGGCCTACCGCGCGTCCGACCATGATCCGGTGGTGGTGAGCCTGAACCTGCAGCCGAAGTTCATCGATATGAGCGGCAGCGTCAAGTTCGTGCAGCAGGGCACGGTTTACAACCGCTTTACCCAGAAGTCCTCCGGCGTGATTACCGTGACCAACAACGGCAGCACGCCGCTGAACGGCCCGTTCCAGTTGCAGCTGAACGGACTGGCCAACGGCTTGGTGCTGGACAACGCCAGCGGCAGTTTCCGCGGCGCGCCTTACATCACGCTGGGCGGCACCCTGGCGCCCGGCGCCACCATGACGGTCGCGCTGACCTTCAGCAATCCGAACAAAGCGGTCGTGACCTACACGCCCAAGTTTTACACCGGCACTTTTTAAGGACATCCAGCCATGAGCAACTTCTTCAACAAAACCCTGCGCCGCGCCGCGCTGACCCTGGTGCTGGCAGCCGTCAGTACCCTGGCTTCGGCCGGCGTAATGGTGTCGATCGACACGAAAACCTTCGGCGTTGCCAACGGCTACCTGGACTTCCAGTTCAGCTCGCCCGGCAACGGCGTGGAGGCAACCGCGCTGATGTCCAATCTGGCTGGCTTCGGCAGCGCCACCGTTGATTACATCGAGAACGTGACGCCGCAGGCGGGCGGCTATCTGTTCAGCAACCTGGCATTTAACGAGCTGGCTTTCGCGCTTGATTTCAACTCAGTGCTGTCGTTCGATCTGAGCTTTGCTGGCGCGGCCGATCCGGTGTCCGGCTACATCTCCAACTTCAGCATCACCGCCTTCGACAACCTGGGCAATTGGGTCGGCAATTACGACCCTGTGACCGGCGCCATCGCGCAGTACCTGTGGACCCCGCCGACCGTGCCGGGCGGCAGCGGTTCAATCGGCAATGGCCCTGGCGATCCAGGCGCCGTCACCACGGTGCCGGAGCCGTCCGACTGGCTGCTCAGCGGTACCGGCCTGGCGCTGATGGCGCTGGTGCTGCGCCGCCGCCGCAGCAGCGCGCGCTAAAGCGCTGTTGTGCCCGCGCACCGGCGGTGCGCGCGAGCCTGCTGGCACCCGAGGCGCCGTTCCGCAAGGGGCGGCGCCTTTTTCCATGGTGCAGCAGGTATTTAGTCGGAAAAACTATGAATTGCGCAATTAAATTGTATTAGTGCGTGCCATCGGGGCTGATGCATAGTGAAGTTTATGCCGCCGCCCATCCTGATCATCGACTGCGACCCACAGGTCCAGCAACTGCTGGCGCTGAATTTGCGCCAGGCCGGCCACCAGCCGCTGTGCGCGCTCGATGCCGAGAGCGCGCTGCTGATGCTGGAGTCGCTTGCGCCGGAACTGCTGCTGCTCGAATGGGACTTGCCCGGCCAGTCCGGCCTGGCCTTGCTGCGCCGCCTGCGCGCCACGCCGCGCAGCGCCGGCCTGCCCGTGATCATGCTCACCGCCCGCAGCGCCGAGGCCGACAAGATCCTGGCGCTGGAAAGCGGCGCCGACGACTACATCACCAAGCCCTTCAGCCCGCGCGAAACGCTGGCCCGCATGCATGCCGTGCTGCGCCGCCAGGCGCATGCGGCAGCGCAGCTGGCGGCGCAGGCCGCGCACGCCGGGGCAGGGGCCGGGACGATACAGCTGGCCGCGCTGCGGCTGGAAGCGGCCACCCAGCGCGTGGTGGCGGCCGGCCGGCAGCTCAGCCTGGGGCGGGTGGACTTCCGCCTGCTGCAGTTCCTGATGCAGCATCCTGAGCGCGTCTACAGCCGGGCGCAATTGCTGGACCTGGTGTGGGGCGCCGACGCGTGCGTCGACGAGCGCACCGTGGACGCCCACGTCGGCCGCCTGCGCAGCGCCCTGCAGCCCAGCGGCCACCACGACCACATCGAAACCGTGCGCGGCAGCGGCTACCGCTTCACCGCTTGCACCGCCGCCGGCAGCGCCGCCGTGCCGGCCTGATGAGCCGGCCACCCGCCATGCAGCAGGCCGTCATCCTGAGCAAGCTGGAGCAAGAGTATCTGCTGGGCGCCGTCGACGCATCGCTGTCGGTGCGCGAGCTGCGCAGCTATTTCCTGTGGGCGCAGGGCCAGCTGCAGGCGCTGCTGCCGCATCAGGTCATGGTCTGCATGCAGTTCGCGCCAGTGGGCGGCAGGCATGGCGCCCTGAGCCGCATCGAGTGCCTGCACGGCACCGTGCTCGATAATGACGTGCTGGCGCACCTGGCCGATCCGGCCCGGGGACTGGCGCTGCGCCTGGCCCGCCACGCCTGTATCCACGGCGCGCACGCCCGGCCGGCCGCACTGGAGGCGGCGCCGCCGCGCGGCACCAGTGCGGACCCCTGGGATGCATTCGCGCCAGAACTGCTGCGGCTCGGCTTCGCCAATGTGCTGCTGCACGGCAGTGGCGCGCTGCCCGGCGGCAGCACCTGCTTTGCGCTGTTCGGCATGCCGCAGCGGCCGGGGCCGCGCCAGGCATACTTCATTGAACTGCTGCTGCCCCATCTGCATCTGGCGCTGTTGCGGCTGGAGAGCCAATCGCCGGCCGCACCTGCCGAGCGCGCTGTCAGCCGGCGCGAAATGGAAATCCTGCATTGGGTCAGGGAAGGCAAGAGCAACACCGAAGTCGGCCAGATCCTGGGCATCAGCGGCCTCACGGTGAAGAACCACCTGCAGCGCATCTACAAGACGCTGGGCGTGAGCAACCGTACCCAGGCGGTGGCGCGCGGCATGGCACTGAGCCTGCTGGACGGAGGCGCGCGGCGCGCTTGACGCGGCGGCCGCACAAGCACATGATGGCACATCCCAACCTGGCCGGCCTCTTGCCGCCACCGCCATGCGACCAACCCTGCTTCTTGCACTAGCCGCCGCCAGCGTCTTGCTGGGCTGCGCCGCCTCGGCCGGCAGCGGCGCCGGCACAGCCGCCGCCAACGGCGCGCAGCCCGTGCCGCCAGTGCCCGTGACGGCGCCGGCTACAGTGGCTGGCTCAGTGGCTGGCTCAGCGGCCGGTACGGCGGGCGCGCCGGAATTGCTGCAGCGCCTGCGCGCCCTGGAAACTGCATCCGCCTGCCGCGCTGCGAGCGATTGCCGCGCGGTGCCGGTCGGTGCCCGCCTGTGCGGCGGGCCGTCCGCATGGCTGGCCGTTTCCGCTGCGCGCCTGCCCGAAGCTGCACCGCTTGCCGAGCGCTACACCGCGTTGCGCAAGGCGGCCAACGCAGACGCCGAAAAACAGGGCAGGGTGTCCACCTGCCAGGTTATTGTCGAACCTGCCGTCGGCTGCGCCGGCGGCTTGTGCCGCACCTTGCCCAGCGCGCCGTCCGGCCGCGCTGACTGATCTCCCCGCCCGAGCCGCAGCGTGAACCTGCTTCACGCGGCTGGCTTTTTTGTCGGAAAATCTTACAGTTTGACTTCCTTGCAATCATGATGTCTCGGCAACTTCCTGATTCTTTTGAAAATATTTCATGGGCACGTTTAATGCTTGTACGAGCAGACTCAACTAGGGGAGTGGTTGGGGCGGGCAAGTTGTCTATCCATAAGACAAGACAACTTTCTAAAAATTAATAGACCATTTATATCCAGGGGATTCCGTGGCTAAATTTATGACAAGCGGTACGAGCAAACTGTTCAAAAAAGCGGCATGCGTTGCGGCGCTAGCAGCAAGCAGCTTTGCCCAAGCGGGAGTAATCAATTTTGAAAGCGGCTTTGAAGACTCGCCGCTGCTGTACGCAGGCGGCGTGGTGCAAACCGGCGATTTCTGGATCGAGACCTATGCCTACGGCAACACACAGACCACCGACCTGGCTGGCGTGATCATCGACGGTTCCGACAACGGCCTGTGCTTCTCCGGCGGCTGCCCGGTCAACAACCCGACCAACTACTACGCCGGCCTGAACGACGGCTACCTGTACTTCGGCCTGAACAGCGGCAACAATTTCCGCCTGGGCAGCCTGCAGGCGAGCTACATCGGCGCCGACGGCACCACCTTCCCCGGCACCGCCGGCGCGCTGCTGATCCAGGGCTTCAACGCACTCAACCAGGCCGTGGGCAGCGCCCAGACCATCTTCCTGCCGGGCCCGACCGGCGGCGCCTTCAATTTCGCCACCTACGACCTGTCGCCCCTGTCGGGCTATGAGTTTAACTACGTGCGCATTTACGGCTACGGCTGCGACTTCAGCGGCAATTGCAGCCGCACCACCGGCATCGGCAACATTGCGCTCGATAACATCACCACCATCCCGGAACCCACCAGCATCGCCTTGTTCGGCCTCGGCCTCGGCGTGATCGGCCTGCGCGCGCTGTCGCGCCGCCGCCGTTCGGCTTGAGCCTGCGCTGTTCCATTCTTAATTCATTCCGGGAAAAACCATGAACCTGAACCTGCGTCCAATTTCCATGGCCGTGCTGGCATTGCTGTCCAGCCTGACCATCACCGCCACCGCGCAAGAACAACGCCGCACCTACATCGTGCAGCTGCAAGACCAGCCTGCCGCCACCTATAGCGGCGGCGTCACCGGCCTGGCCGCCACCCAGCCGGCACCCGGCGAGGTGTTCGACTTCCGCGCCCCCAGCGTGCAGGAATACATCCGCTACCTGGGCGAGCGCAAGACCGAGGTGCTGGCCAGCGTCGGCAACCCGACCGTGGTCGCCAACTTCGACGTGGTGATGAACGGCTTTGCCGTGCAGCTGACCGATGCCGAGGTGCTGGCGCTGAAATCGAATCCTGCCGTGGCCGACGTGCAGGCCGACGCCGCCCGCCGCGTCGACACCATTTCCACCGCGCGTTTCCTGGGCCTGAGCACGGCCGGCGGCCTGTGGTCCAAATTCACCGGCGGCCAGCTGGTGAAGGGCGAGAACATGGTGATCGGCGTGGTCGACAGCGGCATCTGGCCGGAAAACCCGGCCTTCGCCGACCGCGTCGACGCCGACGGCAACCCGACCTTCGACGGCTCGGGCACCCTGGCTTACCTCAGCCCGCCGGCCACCTTCAAGGGCGGCTGCCAGAGCGGCGAGGGCTTTGACGCCGGTCTGCATTGCAACAACAAGCTGATCGGCGCCAAGTACTACAACGCCGGCTTCCTGGCCTCGCCCAACGGTTCCAAGAAGAACTGGAGCGAATTCTATTCGCCGCGCGACTCCAACATCGGCAGCAATGGCGTGTCCACCGGGCATGGCGGCCACGGCAGCCACACGGCGTCCACCGCCGCCGGCAACTCGGGCGCCTTTGCCACCGTGAACGGCGTGCCGATGGGCCCGAGCACCGGCATGGCGCCGCGCGCGCGCATCGCCGCCTACAAAGTGTGCTGGACCTTCGACGATCCCACCGCCGACGACGGCACCAACGCCAGCAACACCTGCTACAACTCGGACTCGGTGCTGGCCATCGACGACGCCGTCAAGGATGGCGTGAACGTCATCAACTACTCGATCAGCGGCTCGCAGACCTCGGTCAACGATCCGGTCGAACAGGCTTTCTACCGCGCATCGCTGGCGGGCGTGTTCGTGGCCGCGTCGGCCGGCAACAGCGGTCCCGCGCAGGCGGTGGCCCACGTCAGCCCATGGCTGACCACGGTAGCCGCCTCCACCCATGACCGCAGCACCCGCGCCGACGTCACCCTGGGCAGCGGCACCAAGTACAGCGGCGCATCGCTGAACGTGAACCCGCTGTCGTCCGCGCCGCTGGTCCGCGCGGAAGACGCAGGCCTGGGCGGCGGCGACGCCAGCCTGTGCTTCAGCGACGGCGGCGCTGCCGCCGGCTTCAACCAGGTCAAGCTGGACCCGGCCAAGGTGGGCGGTAAGGTGGTGATCTGCACGCGCGGCGAAAACGCCCGCGTCGACAAGAGCCTGGCCGTGCAGCAAGCCGGCGGTATCGGCATGGTCCTGGCCGACAACGGCGGCGGCCTGGTGTCGGAAGCGCATTCCGTGCCGAGCGTGCACGTGTCGGCTGCCGACGGTGCGGCCATCAAGGCTTACGCGGCAGCGCAGGCGGCCAACGCCAGCGCGGCCATCAGCGCCTTTGCCATCAAGACCGCGCCGGCGCCCATCATGGCCGGCTTCTCCTCGCGCGGCCCGAACGCGGGTGACAGCAATATGCTCAAGCCCGACCTGACCGCGCCCGGCGTGGACGTGATCGCCAGCGTCACCGCCGCGCTGACCCCGGCCGAGCACGCGCTGGTTGCGGCCGGCACCATGGTGCCGCCGCCTGCTTACGCGTCCTACCAGGGCACCTCGATGTCCAGCCCGCACGTTGCCGGCCTCGGCCTGCTGCTGCGCCAGCTGCATCCGGACTGGTCGCCTGCCGCCATCAAGTCGGCGCTGATGACCACCGCCTTCACCACCCTGAACGACGGCCTGGCCGGCGCGCAGAACGGCCTGCTGCCGTGGGCGCAGGGCGCCGGCCACGTCGACCCCAACAAGGCCGCCGATCCGGGCCTGGTGTACGACGCCAAGAAGGCCGATTACGTGGCCTACCAGTGCAAGGTGAACAAGGCCGCCGTGCAGCCGCAAAGCGACTGCATCACCTACGGCACGCTGGACGAGACCTACAACCTGAACCTGCCTTCGATCACCGTGGGCGGCGTGCAGACCTCGGTCACGGTGCGCCGTTCGGTGACCAATGTGGGCGGCGCCAGCGCCACCTACAACGCCACCGCCGCGGTGCCCGGCTTCACCACCGTGGTGACCCCGTCCACCCTGACGCTGGCGCCGGGCGAAACCGCCGCCTTCACCGTCAAGCTGACCCCGGCCGGCGCCGCCAGCGGCGTCTGGAACTTCGGCAGCCTGAGCTGGACCGACGGCAGCCACGTGGTGCGCAGCCCGATCCAGGCCCGCACCGGCAAGTCCATCGCGTCGCCGGCGCAGCTGAGCGGCGACAAACCGTCGGGCACCCGCCTGTTCCCGGTCAAAGCCACCTTCAACGGCCGCATGACGGCGCTCAAGGGCGGTCTGAAAGCGCCGACCGTGGGCGAGGCGGTCACGCTGGCGCCAGCCGCGATGAGCTCGGCCAACCTGAAGGCGGCCTGTGCTGCCGGCACCGACCTGCCGAACGTCAAGGTGTACAACGTGGCGGTGCCGGCCGGCACCGTGGCGGCCCGCTTCGCGCTGCGCGACCAGGACACCAGCACGGCAGGCGACGACAACGACATGGGCGTGCTGACCCCGTCCGGCGCCTGGGGCTACTCGGGCAATAACGGCAGCAACGAATCGGTGCAGCTTGCCTCGCCGGACGCGGGCAACTACAAGGTCTGCGTGGTGGCCTACGGCGGCGGCGACAGCATGACGCACAAGCTGCTCTCCACCGTGGTGACCACCGCCGACCTGGGCGGCAAGTTCACCGTGGCGCTGCCAGGCAAAGTGGTGGCCAATACCGCCGCCACCGTGGCCGTCACCTGGTCCGGCCTGGCCAACGACACCGCTTACCTGGGCGGTGTGCAGTTCCAGGATCTGAGCGGCAACGTGCAGACCACCACCGTCATCAACGTGAACACCGGCACCGCCTCCATCCCTGTGGCGGAAACGGAACGCACGCGCAGCAAGCTGGTCGACTGATCGCCCGGCTGATCACCGCCAGCCTGCCGTAAGCAGCCGCACAGGCCCAGCCTGTGCGGCTTTTTTATTGCGGAAAACGTTGTCGAAAGCTTAAACCGCGTGGTAGGCTAGGCGGTTTCAGGCTTCCGCCGCAAAAAAGGAGTTGTTCGGATGCACGCAGCACTGCTACAAGGCAATAAAGCGCCACGCCGCGCCCCCGGTTTCACCTTGCTGGAACTGCTGGTGGTGATTGTCATCATCGGTTTGCTGGCGGCCTATGTCGGTCCCAAATACTTCTCCCAGCTGGGCAAGTCGGAAGTGACGATCGCCAAGGCGCAGATCGAAGCGTTTGAAAAATCGCTCGACACCTACCGCCTGGACGTGGGCCGCTACCCGAGCGCGGAAGAGGGCCTGGGCGCGCTGCTGGCGGCGCCCGCCTCGGCCGGCGCCAAGTGGAACGGCCCCTACCTGAAAAAGGGCGTGCCGCCCGATCCGTGGGGCAAGCCTTACCAATACCGCGCCCCCGGCACCAAGGGCGAATATGAAATCCTTTCCCTGGGCAAGGATGGCCAGCCCGGCGGCACCGGCGAAGACGCCGACATCACGTCGCAATAACGCCACTGCCCGCAACCCTCAGCACACCGGCTCCTCCCATGCAGTTCGAAGTACGTACTCTGTCGCCGGACATGGTGATCGGCCGCCAGGTGGTCGACGGCCGCGATGAAGCGGATGCGCGCCGCCAGGTGGAGGCGCGCGGCCTGTTCGTGAGCGCCATCGCACCGGTGCGCGGCGGCCTTGGCCTGCCCATCGGCCGCGCCAAGGGCAGGTCGCTCTCGCTGGTGCTGTTCAGCCAGGAACTGCTGGCCCTGCTCACCGCCGGCCTGGGCGTGGTGGAGGCGCTGGAGGCGCTGCTGGAGAAGGAAGCCGGCCCGGCCACGCGCGGCGTGCTGGAACGGCTGCTGGGCGGCCTGCGCGAAGGGCAGCGCTTCTCGGCCGTGCTGGCCGACCAGCCGGAACTGTTCCCGCCGCTGTACGTGGGCATCGTCAAGGCCGCCGAAGGCACCAGCGACCTGCCGCGCGCGCTGTCCCGCTTCATCGACTACCAGCAGCGCATCGACACCGTGCGCGCCAAGATCGTCAGCGCCGCCATCTACCCGTCCATCCTGCTGCTGGTGGGCGGCGGCGTGAGCCTGTTCCTGATCGCCTACGTGGTGCCGCGCTTCGCCGAGGTGTACCAGGGCGCCGGGCGCAACCTGCCGTGGATGTCGCAGCTCATGCTCAGCTGGGGACAGTTCGCCGCCGCCCACACCACCGCCTTGCTGGCCGGCGTGGCGCTGGCGCTGGGCATCCTGGTGTTCGGCCTGCGCCGCCTGATGACCAACGGCGGCCTGCTGCGCCTCATGTCGCGCCTGCCGGGCATTGGCGAGCGCGTGCGCATCTATGAACTGTCGCGCCTCTACCTCACGCTGGGCATGCTGAGCGAGGGCGGCATCACCATCCTGCACGCCATCGACACGGTGCAGGGCATGGTCTCGCCCTCGGTGCGGCAGGGCTTGCAGGCCGCGCGCGCCCACGTCGAATCGGGCCTGCCGCTGTCGTCCGCCTTCGAAGCCAACGGCCTGACCACCCCGATTTCGCTGCGCATGCTGCGCGTGGGCGAGCGCACCGGCGACATGGGCCCCATGCTGACCCAGTCGGCCGCTTTCTACGACGGCGAAATCAGCCGCTGGATCGACCGGTTCACGCGCACCTTCGAGCCGCTGCTGATGGCGTGCATCGGACTGGTGGTGGGCGCCATCGTGGTGTTACTCTACATGCCTATTTTCGACCTCGCTGGAGACATGTCATGACGCCCGACCTTGCCGCCGCAACCGCACCGGCGATCGACCATGCCATGCTGCTGCGGGCCCGCGCGCGCGCCGAACAGAGCAAGCGCAGCCTGGTGGAAGAGCTGGAAGCGCTGGCCGGCATCGAGCCGCGCCTGGCGGTGCATGCGCTGGCCCGTCCCTTCGGGCTGGCCGTGCTGGAAACGATGGACATGCTGGAGTTCACGCCCGCCTTCGACCTGCTGCCGCTGTCGCAGGCCATGGCGCGCCGCTGCGTGCTGCTGCGCGGCCACGACGGCCTGCTGGTGGGCGTGATCGCCGACCCGTTCGACCTCGACCTGCAAACCTGGCTCGGCGCCCAGGCGCGCGCCACGCCGCACGCGCCCTTGCAGCTGCGCCTGGCGCTGCAGGCCGACATCCAGGCCTATCTGTCCAAGCAGGAGGAATCGGCGCGCGCGGTGGACAACCTGCTGCCCGGCGCCAGCGAGGGCAGGCGCGACGGCAAGACGGCCGCCGTGCTGTCCTTCGCCTCCGTCTCCGAGGCGGCCAGCCCGGCGGTGCGGCTGGTCAATTCCACGCTGTACGACGCGCTGAAAGCCGGCGCCTCCGACATCCACCTGGAGAGCACCGCCGGCGGCCTGGCCGTGAAATACCGGGTGGACGGCGTGCTCGACCACGCCACGGCGGTCAACGGCATCGAGGTGGCCGAGCAGATCATCTCGCGCCTGAAAGTGCTGGCCGAACTGGACATCTCGGAGCGCCGCATTCCGCAGGACGGCAGCTTCCGCGTCGAGTCGGGCGGGCGCGAGATCGACCTGCGCGTGTCCATCATGCCCAGCATCCACGGCGAGGACGCGGTGATCCGTATCCTCGACAAGCGCGCCATGATCGAAGCCTACGGCTCGCTCACGCTGGAAGCGCTGGGCTTCGACGCGCCCTCGCTGGCCACCCTGCGCGTGCTGGCGCAGGAAGCCTACGGCATGCTGCTGGTGACCGGCCCCACCGGCTCGGGCAAGACGACCACCCTGTACGCCGCGCTCACCGAGATCCACAACGGGCGCGAAAAGATCATCACCATCGAAGACCCGGTGGAGTACCAGCTGCCCGGCATCTTGCAGATCCCGGTCAACGAAAAGAAGGGCCTGACCTTTGCCAAGGGCCTGCGCTCCATCCTGCGCCACGACCCGGACAAGATCATGGTGGGCGAGATCCGCGACCGCGAGACCGCCGAAATCGCGGTGCAGTCCGCGCTCACGGGCCACCTCGTGCTCACCACCGTGCACGCCAACAATGTGTTCGATGTGTTCGGCCGCTTCACCCACATGGGCATCGATCCCTACGCCTTCGTGTCGGCCCTGAACGGCATCTGGGCGCAGCGCCTGGTGCGCATCAACTGCCCGCACTGCGCGGCCGAATACACGCCATCGGACCAGGAGCTGGCCAGCGTCAACCTGAGCCGCGCCGACGCGTTCGACTACCGCTTCATGGAAGGCAAGGGCTGCGGCGACTGCCGCGGCACCGGCTACAAGGGGCGCCGCTCGATCGCCGAGATCCTCACCCTGAACGACGAGATACGGGAACTGATCGTGGACAAAAGACCCATCCGCCAGATCAAGGCTGCGGCCTACAAGAACGGCACGCGCAGCCTGCGCCTGGCGGCGCTGGAACTGGTCAAGCGGGGCGGCACCACGCTGGCCGAAATCAAGCGGGTGACGCTGCATGCCTAGACTGCTGAACAGATTGCCCGGCCAGGCGCTGCGCATCGGCGTGTCGGGCTTTGCCGTGAGCCTGCTGAAGGTCAGCCGCTGGTTCGGTCCGAAGGCCGAGCTGCTGGCCGAGCAGCCGTTCTCGCCGGAAGGCGTGAGCGCGCTGCACGCCCACCACGCCATCGGCCTGGCGCTGCGCGAGCTGCTGGCGGGGCAGGACGTGCAGGGCTGGCCCGCCAGCTTCGTGCTGGCCGACGACCTGGCGCGCATGTGGCAGGTGACGCCGCCGGCGCAGGCCGCGCGCATGGCCGACCTGGAGGCGGCGGCCGCGCTGCGCTTCCACAGCCTGTACGGCGAGCCGGCCTCCGGCTGGCACATCACCGCCGACTGGGACACCAGGCAGCCATTCTTTGCCGCCGCCATGCCGCAGCCATTGCTGGCCACGCTGGAGCAGTGCGCCGCGGACCACGGCATGGCGGTGGTGGAAGTGCAGCCGCACTTCGTCACCGCGTGGAACCGCTGGCAGGGCGCGCTGAAGGCGGACGCCTGGTTCGGCCAGGTGCACGACAATCTGCTGACCCTGGCCATCATCGGCGGCGGGCGCCTGCACGCGATCCGCGCGCTGCCGCTGCCGCGCGGGGCCGACCAGTACTGGTTGGCGCAGACGCTGAAGCGCGAAGCGCTGCTGGCCGGCCTGGACGCGCCGCAGCTGGTGCAGCTGTGCGGGCAGGTGCCGGCGCCGCTGGCCAAGCCTGCCGCAACGGCCGGCCAGATCTCCTGCAGCGTGCTGGGCGCCGCCTTGCCGGGCGAAGAAAAATGGTCGCTGGCCAGCGTGCTGGCGCGCGGAGGGTTGGCGGCATGAGGACCATGCGCATCGATTTCGCCGCGCCGGGCTGGCGCCGCGCCTGGTACAGGCTGCAGCCGGCCGCGCTGGCTGGCTGCGTGCTGGGACTGGCGCTGTGCGCCGGCGCCGGCTGGTACGGCTACCAGATGGTGCAGCAGCAGCGCGCCCGCGCGGCCCTGCTGCGTGAACAGGACCGCCAGCAGCGGCGCCTGCTGCAACAGCAGCAGCTGCAGCAGGTCCAGCAGCGCCAGGGTGCGCAGGGCGCCGCCGCGCTGCAGGCGGCCAAGGTGCAGATCCCGGAAGCGCAGGCGAAAGCCATCAACGCCGCCGTGCTGCAGCTGAACCTGCCGTGGCGCGACATGCAGGAAGCCGTGGGGGCGGCCACGCCGGCCAACATCGCCCTGCTGGCGCTGGAACCGGACCCCGGCAAGCAGATGCTGAAGATCAGCGCCGAGGCCAAAAACGCGGACGACATGATCGCCTACATCGAACAGCTCAAGCAGCAGGAATTCTTCGCCGGCGCGGCCTTGTCGCGGCACGAAATCAGCGACACCGATCCGAACCGCCCGATCCGCTTCCAGGTTGAAGCAACGTGGGGCGCGCGATGACGGCGCCGCGTGCCAAGCCGCTGCGCATGCAGCCCGTGTCCGTGCCGGCCCTGCTGCTGCGCGCGCGCCTGGCCGCCGCGCGTGCCGGCGCGGGCACCTGCGCGGCGGTCGTGCTGTGCGTGGCCGGCGCCGCCGCGTGGGCCTGGCTGATACCGCAGCGCGCCGAGCAGCGGCAGGCGCTGGCCCGTCCGCTGCCTGCGCCCAGCGCGCTGGTGGTGGCCGCGCCGCCGCCGTCGGCCAATGAGAACCTGGCGCTGTTCCAGGAGACGCTGGGCGAGAAGCAGTACGCCGAGCAGCACGTCAAGGCCCTGTTTGCCCTGGCCGCAAAGGCCGGCCTGAACCTGCAGCAGGGCGAGTACAAAACCGGCTACGACAAGGCCAGCCGCGTCGCCACGTACCAGATCACGCTGCCGGTGAAAGGCAGCTACCAGGCCATCTGGCAATTCGTCCTGGGCGCCTTGCGCGAGCTGCCGTTTGCCGCGCTGGACGACATCGGCTTCCGCCGCGAGAACATCGGCGACGCGCAGGTGGAAGCGCGCCTGCGGTTCACGCTGTACCTGAAGGACGGCGCCATGCCGGTGCAGCCATGACGCCGCGCCACATGCTGATGGCCGCCGCGCTGGTCGCCGCTGCCGGCCTGGTGATTTTCGGCGACAGGACGCCGGCCGGCAGCGAGCTTGCCGAGGCGGTGGACCGCCGCGCGCCTGCCGCGCGCCCCTTGGCCGCCGGGCCGGCGCCGGCGGCTGCGCCCGCGCCGACGCCGGCCCCGTCCGCCGGCACAGGCGGCGCCAAGCAGGTGCAGGTCCTGCGCCTGCTGCCGCGCGCCGAACTGATAGGCGAAACCGGCGAAGGCAGCTTCGGCGGAGCGGGAAGCGTGTTCGGCAGCCAGAACTGGACGCCGCCGCCCCCGCCGCCGCAAGCCCCGCCGCCGCCCCCGCCGCCGCAGGCGCCGCCGCTGCCGTTCACCTACATCGGCAAGGCCGCCAGCGACGGCGCCTGGGAAGTCTTCCTGGCCCGCGCCGACAAGACCTACGTGGTGCGCGCGCAAACGGTGATCGACGGCGTCTACCGCGTCGACGCGGTCGCGCCGCCCACGCTGAAGCTTACCTATCTGCCGCTGAATCAATCCCAGCAGCTCAATATTGGAGTTCCCGACTAATGGCCCGCATCCCACACCGCATGTTCAAAACCACGGCCATGGCCGCGCTGGTGGCGCTGGCCCTGGCCGGCTGCGCAGGCGAGATGGCCTACCGCGAAGGCCGCACGCTGGTTGAGCAGAACAACCCCGAAGCGGGCCTGGCCAAGTTCCAGGAAGCCATCTCCAAAGACCCGAACAACGCGCAGTTCCGCTCCGCCTACCTGCTGACGCGCGACCGCGCCGCCGTGCGCTACCTGGAGCAGGCCGACCGCGACCTGGCCGACGGGCGCCGCGCGCCTGCGCTGCAGGGCTACCAGCGCGTGCTGGCCATGGACCCGGTAAACGAGCGCGCCCGCGCCGGCCTGCGCGCGGTGGAATCGGCCGAGCGGCTGGAAAAAATGGTGGCCTCGGCCGCCGAACTGGCCGCGAAAAAGGACTACGACGGCGCCAAGCAGAAACTGGGCGCGGTACTGGCGGAAAAACCGTCCTACGAAGCAGCGCGCCTGATGCTGCGCGACGTGAACGAGAAGAGCGCCCAGCCAACTGCGGAATCGGGGCTGTCGAAAGCCTTCAAGCAGCCCATCACCATCGAGTTCCGCGACGCGCCGCTCAAGCAGGTGTTCGAGATCATCGCGCGCCGCTCCGGCCTGAACTTCGTGTTCGACAAGGACGTGAAGACCGACCAGAAGGCGTCCATCTTCCTGAAGAACAGCACCGTGGAGGCGGCGGTCTACTATCTGCTGATGACCAACCAGCTGGAGCAGCAGGTCCTGGACGGCAACACCATCCTGATCTACCCCAACGTGGCGGCCAAGCTCAAGGAATACCAGGAGATGGTGGTCAAGACTTTCTTCCTGGCCAACGCGGAAGCCAAGTCGGTGGCCAATACGCTCAAGACCATCCTCAAGTCGCGCGACGTGGTGGTGGATGAAAAACTGAACCTGCTGATCGTGCGCGACAACGCCGAGGCGATCCGCCTGGCCGAGCGCCTGGTGGCGCTGCAGGACGTGGCCGAGCCGGAAGTGATGCTGGAAGTGGAGATCCTGGAAGTGAAGCGCACGCGCCTGATGGAGCTGGGCGTGGCGTGGCCCACCACGGTCACGTTCGGCCCGCTGATCTCGTCCGGCGGCACCGTGCTCACGGTCAACGACCTGAACCACCTGAACCAGCGCAGCATCGGCGTGTCCGCGCTCAATGTGACGGCCAAGGTCAACAAGACCGACGGCGACAGCAACCTGCTGGCCAATCCGCGCATCCGCGTGCGCAACAAGGAAAAGGCCAAGATCCTGATCGGCGACAAGGTGCCGGTGATCACCACCACCATCTCGCCGGGCACGGGCGGCTTCGCCAGCGAATCGGTCAGCTACGTGGACGTGGGCCTGACGCTGAACGCCGAACCGACCATCTACCTGAACAACGAAGTGGCGATCCGCGTGGCCCTCGAAGTGAGCAACCTGGTGAGCCAGGTGGAGACCAAGTCCGGCACCAAGGCCTACCAGATCGGCACGCGCCAGGCCACCACCATGCTGCAGCTGAAGGATGGCGAGAACCAGGTGCTGGCCGGACTGATCAACAATGAAGACCGCAGCAACGGCAGCAAGGTGCCGCTGTTCGGCGACGTGCCCATCCTGGGCCGCCTGTTCGGCAGCACCACGGACGACAAGCAGAAGACAGAAATCGTGCTGTCCATCACGCCGCACCTGATCCGCAACGTGCAGCGCCCGGAAGCGTCCGCGGCCGAATTCTCGGCCGGCACCGAGGGCAATTTCCGCCGCCGTCCCGACCCGGCCGTGCGCACCCCCGTGGCGCTGCCGCTGGGCGCGCCCAGCGTTCCGGCGGCGCCGGTCCGCCCCTCCGCGCCGCAGCTGCCGCCGGGACAGCCGCAGGGGCAGGGCGCCCAGCCCGTGACCGTGCCCGCGCCCGGCCAGCCGGCCGACGCGGTGCCGGCCGCGCCGCCGTCCGCCCCGGCCGGCGTGCCGCTGTCCACCTCGCAGCCCGGTCCCGCCACCAGCGTGGCCCAGCCCGAGCCGGCGCCGCCGATCCCGGCCCCGCCGCAGCCGCCCGCAAAATGAACCTGCGGCGCCGCGGCTTCACGCTGATCGAACTGCTGGTGACGCTGGCCATCCTTGGCCTGCTGGGCACGCTCGTGGCGCCGGTGGCCCAGGTCACCATCCAGCGCCGCAACGAGCAGGAGCTGCGCCGTTCGCTGCACGAGATCCGCCAGGCCATCGACGCCTATAAACAGGCCTACGACGACGGCCGCGTTGCCAAGAGCACCGTCAGCACCGGCTATCCCAAGAACCTGGAGTTGCTGGTGGAAGGCGTGCAAGACCTGAAGAATCCCAAGCGCAGCAAGATCTACTTCCTGCGCCGCATCCCGCGCGACCCGTTCAGCGCCGAGCCGGACGCCTCCGACGCGCAAACCTGGGGCAAGCGCAGCTACGCCAGCGATGCCGACCAACCGCGCGAAGGGGAGGACGTGTACGATGTCTACTCCCTGTCCGAGAAGACCGGCCTGAACGGCGTCCCTTATAAGAAGTGGTGAGAAGAAGTGCTGAGCATGAGGAAATTCAACAAGGGCTTCACGCTGATCGAGCTGCTGGTGGTGCTGGGCATCATCGCGCTGCTGCTCACGCTGGCGGTGCCGCGCTATTTCCCTAGCGTCGACAGCGCGAAGGAAACCATCCTGGCCGACAATCTGCGCAATACCCGCGCCACCATCGACCAGTACTACGGCGACACCGGCCGCTACCCGGACACCCTGGAACAGCTGGTGGAGAAAAAATACCTGCGCGCCGCGCCCATCGACCCCATCACCGAGAGCAGCACCACCTGGATCCTGGTGCCGCCGGAAGACGGCAAGGGCGGCGTGGCCGACCTGAAGAGCGGAGCGCCCGGCAATGACCGCCATGGCAAGCCCTACGCGGACTGGTAGCGCGGGCGCCGCCGCCCGCCGGGCGGCCGGCTTCACCTACATCAGCCTGATCATCCTGGTGGCCATCATCGGCCTGGTGGGCGCCACGTCCGTCAAGCTGGGCGCGGTCATGCAGCGCAGCGCCGCCGAGCGTGAACTGCTCAACATCGGCGCCCAGTTCAGCGATGCGCTGCAAAGCTACGCCAAGGCGACCCCGCCCGGCCAGCCGACCCAGCCGCCGTCGCTCAAGGAACTGCTGCTGGACCCGCGCTTTCCCGGCGTGCGGCGCCACCTGCGCAAAATCTTCGTCGACCCCATGACCGGCAAGGCGGAGTGGGGCATCACTTATCTGGCCGGCAGCACCGGCGTGGTGGCGGTGTTCAGCTTGTCCACCGCCAAGCCTGTCAAGATCGGCAACTTCCCCGCCCGCTTCCAGGGCTTCGACGGCAAGCAGCGCATCTCGGACTGGAAATTCG
Organism: Massilia sp. Root418; assembly: GCF_001425265.1. Classification (GTDB taxonomy): domain Bacteria; phylum Pseudomonadota; class Gammaproteobacteria; order Burkholderiales; family Burkholderiaceae_D; genus Rugamonas. Next base: position 56,272 of record NZ_LMEC01000024.1, on the reverse strand, counting down.
TCAGCGCCGGCGATGCGCCGCCCATCCCGGGGCAGGTGCAGGCCAACAAGCCGCAGGCGGGCCAGCCGCAGCCCGGCGCCACGCCGGCGCCCGATCCGGCCACCGGCATGCCGCCGGCCACCCCGGCGCCGCCGGCCGAGCCGCCAGCCGAACCGCCGCAGCCGCCGCAGCCGCCCGATTCGCCCGAGCCCGGCGAGCCGGCCACGCGGCCCGAGCCGCCCGCCGACGAGGCCAGGACGGACGACGCGAAACCCGATCCCGACCCGCCGCCCGAACCGCAAAAATAGTAATAAGCAAGCCCGGAATGCTCACGCAAACCGGGCTTTTTATTTACTGAAATATTGCTGTGCAACATAAGAAATATATTTGCATAAATTACTTTATTGACGGAAATTAAATATAATCAAAAGAACAAGACTTCCGATATTTTTATGCTATGCTGTTTTCGCAGTCCCGATCAATGTTGGTTAGCTCATCAACCAATGACATCAACTTTTTAAGGATAACCTATGAAAATGAAACTTATTGTTGCGAGCCTGCTGGCCGCAGCATCGTTCGGCGCCTCGGCGGCTGATCAGCTGGTCATTCTGGATGACAACCCACTGGCCAATAACTTCTTCCAATCCGTCAAATCCCCGACTGACGATGTCCTGTCGGGCGGCTCCGACGTGATCACTTTTGGCGGTCTGGCACCAGGCCTGTACGAGATCGTTGTTACGATCAGCGGCCAAAACCTGACCTTCGACGGCACCCTGTCGAACCTGAATGGCACTACCGGCAGCGTCTTCAACGACGGCAAACTGCGCTTCTTCGGCGTTGAGCACAGCGGCGCAGCACCATTCGTGCTGAACCTGTTCGGCACCGGTGCGGTTGGCGCCAAGTACAGCGGTGAAGTGACCGTGACGGCAGTGCCGGAACCAGCAACCTACGGCATGCTGCTGGGCGGCCTGGGTATTCTGGCCATGCTGTCGCGCCGCAAAAAAAATACCGACGCCTGAGGCGGGATCAAGCTTAAAAAAAACCCGCGTAAGCGGGTTTTTTCATTTGGGAAAGCATTATCTACTTGGCGCGGCGTTTAAAGTCGCGGAAGCGGAAGCCCATTATAAATAACGATAGGAAATAAATTGCTGCGCAGATAGTTATTAATAGAAACAGCGCCCCTGCCCGCAGGAAAGGTTCATTCCGCATTGCAAGCCAGTCGACTTTTGCTGCACCGAACCATGCGGCCGCGCCCATCAAACCGACAGCTACCAAAAGTTTCAAATAGAAGCTTCCCCAGCCGGCTTTGGGCTGGTACACGCCGCGCCGGCGCAAGCCCCGGTACAGGAAAGCGGCGTTGATGCAGGCCCCGAGTCCGATTGAAAGTGCGAGCCCGGACACAGCGATGTAGGGAACAAACAACAGATTCATCAGCTGCGTGGCGACCAGCACCCCGACGGCGATTTTCACCGGCGTGCGGATGTCTTGCTTGGCGTAAAAAGCCGGCGCCAGGGTCTTCACCAGGATGATGCCGATCAGGCCGGCGCTGTAAGCCATCAGCGGCTGGGCCGACATGACGGCTGCCTCGGCCGTGAATTTCCCGTAATGGAACAGGGTGCTGATCAGCGGCACCGCCAGCGTTGCCATGCCCACTGCCGCCGGCAAGGCCAGCAGGAAGGTCAGGCGCAGGCCCCAGTCCAGCAGGTCCGAGTATTCCTGGTGGTCGGCGTCGGCGTTGGCCTTGGCCAGGCTGGGCAGCAGGATGGTGCCCAGCGCCACGCCCAGCATGGCGGTCGGGAACTCCATCAGGCGGTCGGCGTAGGACAGCCAGGAAATGCTGCCTTCGGCCAGGCGCGAGGCGATGCTGGTGTTGATCATCAGGCTGATTTGCGCCGCCGATACGGCAAACACGGCCGGCCCCATCTTTTTCAGCACGCGCCGCACGCCGCCGTCGCGCAAGCCCACCAGGGGATTCAGATACAGGCGCGGCAGCATGCCGATGCGGATCAGCGCCGGCACCTGGATTGCCACCTGCAGGACGCCGCCCACGAACACGGCAATGGCCATGGCGTAGATCGGCTGCGCCAGGTGCTGGGCCAGCAGCAGTGAGGCGGCGATGAAGCTCAGGTTCAGCAGCACCGGGGTGAAAGCGGGGATCTTGAACTGGCGCCAGGTGTTCAATATGCCGCCGGACAGCGCCACGAAGGACATGAACGCTATATAAGGAAACATCAGCCGCGTCATCCACACCGAGGCGTCGAACGCGTCTGGCGTGGTGCGCAGGCCGGTGGCAATCAGGTAGACGAACAGCGGCGCGCCTATAATGCCGGCTGCGCTCACCAGCACGGTGGCCCATACCAGCGTGGTGGCCACGTGGTCGGCCAGGTCCTTGCTGGCTTGCTGGCCGTGCTGGTTCTTGTATTCGGCCAGGATGGGCACGAAAGCCTGCGAGAACGCGCCCTCGGCAAACAGCCGGCGCAGCAGGTTAGGGATGCGGAAGGCGACAATGAAGGCGTCCGTGTAGGCGCCCGCGCCGAAAGCGCGCGCAAACAGGCTTTCGCGCAGCAGGCCGGTGACGCGGGACAGCATGGTCATGCTGGAGATGGCGGCGAGGGTTTTGAGCAGGTTCATGGGCCGCGATTATAGCGGGCGCGTCCGCTGCGCAGGCTTAAGGACCCGTGAAAGTGCTGCATAAAGAGCAATTTGCCATTTTGGGAATTGCCCTGCCGCCAAAAGCCCGCTATAATTTAAGGCTGTACAGATTTCAGTATCGCAGACACTAATGTTTTGCCAGCGTCCCTTGGCTTACATGGTTAGGCAGACAGACTGAACAAACACCTGTTTGGCAAACGCTATTGTTTGCAAACGAACTTTGACAACGATTAGGAACCACCATGGCAAATACCGCACAAGCGCGCAAACGCGCTCGTCAAGCAGTCAAGCAAAACGCTCACAACTCGGCTCAGCGTTCGACCCTGCGCACCGCGATCAAAGCGGTACGTAAAGCGATCCAGGGCGGCGACAAAGCTGCTGCTACCGCAATCTTCCAGGCATCCGTGTCGACCATCGACAGCATCGCCGACAAGAAAATCATCCACAAGAACAAGGCAGCTCGCCACAAGAGCCGTCTGGCCGCTGCCCTGAAAGCACTGGCAGCTTAATTGCGCTGGCGTTGCGGCGGCGTTCGCGCCGCTGTGTAGCAGGCAGGATAGAGTGAAGAAAACCCGCATGGCGCAAGCCATGGCGGGTTTTTGTGCTTTCGCGCCTCAGCGCGTGCGCAGATCCTGTGGGGCGACCTCCATCCACTCGCCGGGCATCAGGGGGTGGCTGGCCAGGGAGATGCCGCCGATGGCGCTGCGCACCAGGCGCAGGGTAGGGTGGCCGATGGCGGCCGTCATGCGCCGCACCTGGCGGTTTTTACCTTCCTGCAGCGTGATGGCCAGCCACGCGGTGGGTGCGTCGGCGCGGCTGCGGATGGGCGGATTGCGCGGCCACAGCCAGCCCGGCTCGGCGATGCGCACCGCCTGGCAGGGCTTGGTGGTGAAATCCCCCAGGTCGAGCGGGGCCTGCAGGCGCGCCATCGCGGCCGCGTCCGGCACGCCTTCCACCTGCACCAGGTAGACCTTGGCCTCCTTGCGCTCCGGGTGGGCGATCTCGTGCTGCAGCTTGCCGTCGTCCGTGAGCAGCAGCAGGCCTTCGCTGTCGGCGTCCAGCCGGCCGGCGGGGTAGACGTTGGGCACCTTGACGTAGTCCGCCAGCGTTTCGCGCTCCGGCTGCGGGGAAAACTGGCACAATACCTGGAATGGCTTATTGAATAATATTAGCGGCATACACGAATTGTACCGTGCGCCAGCCAAAATACTGGTGCATAATGTGAAACACACGTCTTATGTCTTATAGAAGACTTGCTTACCTAGGCTTGCCTACCATTTCGGAGATTACGATGTTTCAACATATCAAAGTTCCAGCTGACGGCCAGAAAATCACCGTCAACGCCGATTTTTCCCTGACCGTACCGGACAATCCCATCATCCCCTTCATCGAAGGCGACGGCACCGGCGTGGACATCAGCCCGGTGATGATCAAGGTGGTGGACGCAGCGGTGGCCAAGGCCTACGGCGGCAAGCGCAAGATCAGCTGGATGGAAATCTACGCCGGCGAAAAGTCGACCAGCGTGTACGGCCCGGACGTGTGGCTTCCGGAAGAAACCCTGAAAGTGCTGAAGGACTACGTGGTGTCCATCAAGGGCCCGCTGACCACGCCGGTCGGCGGCGGCATCCGTTCGCTCAACGTGGCGCTGCGCCAGGAGCTGGACCTGTACGTCTGCCTGCGTCCGGTGCGCTACTTCGCCGGCGTGCCGTCGCCGGTGCGCGAGCCTGAGAAGACCGACATGGTGATCTTCCGCGAAAACTCCGAGGACATCTACGCCGGCATCGAATACCAGGAGGGCAGCGAAGGCGTGAAGAAGCTGATCGACTTCCTGGTCAAGGAAATGGGCGTGAAGAAGATCCGTTTCCCGGACACCTCGGGCATCGGCATCAAGCCGGTGTCGCGCGAAGGCACCGAGCGCCTGGTGCGCAAGGCCATCCAGTACGCCATCGACAATGACAAGCCTTCCGTGACCATCGTCCACAAGGGTAACATCATGAAGTACACCGAAGGCGGCTTCCGCGACTGGGCCTACGCCCTGGCGCAGAAGGAATTCGGCGCCCAGCTGATCGACGGCGGCCCGTGGTGCAAGTTCAAGAATCCCAAGACCGGCCGCGAGATCACCATCAAGGACTCGATCGCCGACGCCTTCCTGCAGCAGATCCTGCTGCGCCCGGCCGAGTACAGCGTGATTGCCACCCTGAACCTGAACGGCGACTACATCTCCGACGCGCTGGCCGCGCAAGTGGGCGGCATCGGCATCGCGCCGGGCGCCAACCTGTCGGACTCGGTGGCCATGTTCGAAGCCACCCACGGCACCGCGCCCAAGTACGCCGGCAAGGACTACGTGAATCCGGGTTCGCTGATCCTGTCCGCTGAAATGATGCTGCGCCACATGGGCTGGACCGAAGCGGCCGACCTGATCATCTCGTCCACCGAGAAAGCCATCGCCTCGAAGAAAGTCACCTACGACTTCGCCCGCCTGATGGAAGGCGCGACCCAGGTGTCGTGCTCGGGCTTCGGCGATGTAATGATCGAAAACATGTAATTTGCAAGCCGGACGGCGGCGCTGCCAGCCCGGCTGCAAGGCCCTGCGCTCCTCGCGAGTGCGGGGCCTTTTTCATTGGTGTATGCTGATGCTATAAGACAACAGAGGAGCAGCTATGCAGTGTCCATTTTGCGGCGAAGGGCCGCTGGTGCACGAGACCCGGGACATGCCGTACACCTACGAAGGCCAGTCGACCGTGATACCCAACGTGACGGGCGACTTTTGCAGCGCCTGCGGCGAATGCGTGTTCACCGACAGGGAAAGCAAGCGCATCGGCGATGCCATGCTGGCCTTCAACAAGGAAGTGAACGCAAGGAACGCGGCGGCGTAGCCGGCCCGCAACAGGCGAAAAAAAACCCCACAGCAGCGGGGTTTCTCACTTCCAGCAAAGCTATTGCTTACATCGACTGGATGTTGGAAGCTTGCTTGCCTTTAGGGCCTTGGGTGACTTCGAACTGAACTTTTTGACCTTCTTTCAGGGTCTTGAAGCCATTCATGTTGATCGCGGAGAAGTGTGCGAACAAATCCTCGCCGCCATCATCAGGAGTGATGAAGCCAAAGCCTTTGGAGTCATTGAACCACTTAACGGTACCAGTTGCCATAAAAAAAACTTTCAATAAAAACGAATCACACGAGCCATAAAAGCAAGAAGCTTCCTGCCCCCTCCTCGACGCCTCACTTCTTATCAACATGTACATTTCTGCACAAGTCGATATCGCATTGTTGGCGGAACAATTTTTAATGTCAAGCGCTTTCGCAGGGCTATTAGTATTTTTCTTGCAACAGCAGCACAGCCCGTATGAAAAGCAACTCTTGATTTTGCCGGCACGGTCGCCATCTGCGCCAAGTCGGGAAAACGCGTAAGATGGAATACAAATGGATTTACATCCATAAAGCACGTTGCAACAACACCGAAAGCATTAGAATATAAGCGTATGGCAACCAAGCATGATACCGAACAGCTGCTGGAACGGCAGACGCTAAAACCGCCTCCCCTGTATCAGGTGGCGTTGCTGAATGACGACTACACACCGATGGAGTTCGTGGTGGCCATCATTCAGGAGTACTTCAACAAGGACCGTGAGACGGCCACCCAGATCATGCTCAGCGTGCACCGCTACGGCAAGGGGGTGTGCGGCGTCTTCTCGAAGGATATCGCGAGTACCAAAGTGGAGTTTGTATTAACGCATGCACGCAAGGCAGGCCACCCCCTGCAATGTGTGATGGAGGAAGTATGATTGCGCAGGAACTGGAAGTAAGTTTGCACATGGCGTTTGTCGAAGCACGGCAGGCACGGCATGAATTCATCACGGTAGAGCACCTGCTGCTGGCGTTGCTGGACAACCCGTCGGCGGCCGAAGTGTTGCGTGCTTGCGCAGTCAACATCGAGGACCTGCGGAAAACCCTGACCAACTTCATCGGCGACAATACGCCGACCGTGCCTGGCACGGGCGAAGTGGATACCCAGCCGACGCTGGGCTTCCAGCGGGTGATCCAGCGCGCCATCATGCACGTGCAGTCCGCTTCCAACGGCAAGAAGGAAGTTACCGGCGCCAATGTGCTGGTGGCCATCTTCGGCGAGAAGGACTCGCACGCGGTCTATTACCTGCACCAGCAGGGCGTGACGCGCCTGGACGTGGTCAACTTCATCTCGCACGGCGTGCGCAAGGACCAGCAATCCGATGCCGCCAAGGCCTCGGAAGGCGTGGAGGAGGGCGCTCCGGGCGCCGAGGGCCAGCAGAAGGAAAGCCCGCTGGACCAGTTCACGCAAAACCTGAACAAGGCCGCTGCCGACGGCAAGATCGATCCGCTGATCGGCCGCGAAGAGGAAGTGGACCGCGTGATCCAGATCCTGTGCCGCCGCCGCAAGAACAATCCGCTGCTGGTGGGCGAAGCCGGCGTGGGCAAGACCGCCATTGCCGAAGGCCTGGCCTACCGCATCACGCAAAGCGACGTGCCAGAGATCCTGCAGAACGCCGTGGTCTACTCGCTGGACATGGGCGCGCTGCTGGCCGGCACCAAGTACCGTGGCGACTTCGAGCAGCGCCTGAAGGCGGTGCTCAAGCAGCTCAAGGACAATCCGAACGGCATCCTGTTCATCGACGAGATCCACACCATCATCGGTGCCGGTTCCGCGTCGGGCGGCACGCTGGACGCGTCCAACCTGCTGAAGCCGGCCCTGGCCAACGGCCAGCTGAAATGCGTCGGTGCGACCACCTACACGGAATTCCGCGGCGTGTTTGAGAAGGACCACGCACTGAGCCGCCGCTTCCAGAAAGTGGACGTGAACGAGCCTACCGTGGAACAGACCGTGCAGATCCTGCGCGGCCTGAAGTCGCGCTTCGAGGAACACCACGGCGTGAAGTACTCCGCGTCCGCGCTGTCCACCGCAGCCGAACTGGCGGCCCGCTTCATCAACGACCGCCACCTGCCGGACAAGGCCATCGACGTGATCGATGAAGCCGGTGCCGCGCAGCGCATCCTGCCGAAGTCCAAGCAGAAGAAAACCATCGGCAAGACCGAGATCGAGGAAATTATTTCCAAGATCGCGCGCATCCCGCCGCAAACCGTCAACCAGGACGACCGCAGCAAGCTGCAGACCATCGACCGCGACTTGCGCAACGTGGTGTTCGGCCAGGATCCTGCCATCGACGCGCTGTCGTCCGCCATCAAGATGGCGCGCGCCGGCCTGGGCAAGACCGACAAGCCGATCGGCTCCTTCCTGTTCTCCGGTCCGACCGGCGTGGGCAAGACCGAGGTGGCCAAGCAGCTGGCCTTCATCCTGGGCATTGAGCTGATCCGCTTCGACATGTCCGAGTACATGGAGCGCCATGCCGTGTCGCGCCTGATCGGCGCGCCGCCGGGCTACGTCGGCTTCGACCAGGGCGGTTTGCTGACCGAGGCCATCACCAAGAAGCCGCACGCGGTGCTGCTGCTGGACGAGATCGAGAAAGCGCATCCGGACATCTTCAACATCCTGCTGCAGGTGATGGACCATGGCACGCTGACCGACAACAACGGACGCAAGGCCGACTTCCGCAACGTGATCATCATCATGACTACAAACGCGGGCGCCGAGAGCCTGCAGAAGACGTCGATCGGTTTCACCACCACCAAGCAGGCTGGCGACGAGATGGCCGACATCAAGCGCATGTTCACGCCGGAGTTCCGCAACCGCATCGACGCCACCATCAGCTTCCGCGCGCTGGACGAGGAAATCATCCTGCGCGTGGTGGACAAGTTCCTGATGCAGCTGGAAGAGCAGCTGCACGAGAAGAAGGTGGAAGCGATCTTCACCGAGGCACTGCGCAAGTTCCTCGGCAAGAAAGGCTTCGATCCGCTGATGGGCGCGCGCCCGATGTCGCGCCTGATCCAGGACATGATCCGCAAGGCGCTGGCCGACGAACTGCTGTTCGGCCGCCTGGTGGCCGGCGGCCGCGTCACGGTGGACCTGGACGAGAAAGACCAGGTCAAGCTGGAGTTCCCGGAATCGGATGCGGCGCCAAGCCCGCCGCCCGAAACGGTCGAAGTCGAGTAAGCCGCAAGGCAAGCAAAAAAACCGCCCCCGTGGCGGTTTTTTTACGCCCCGTAGGGCGGGTTAGCGCAGCGTAACCCGCCGCATCAATGCCGCCAGCATCGCCGGCTGCTCCAGCGGAACCAGATGTCCGCTGCGCTCCACCACTTCCAGCTGCGCGCCCCGAATCCCGTCCCGCAGCTCCTGGGCCTCCGCCAGCGAGCGCAGTTGATCCTGCGCGGCGGCGACCACCAGCGTAGGGCAAACGACTTCCCCCAGCCGCTCCAGATCCCCGCGCTCAAGCAGCGACTGGCGCAGGAACACGTCCGGCCCCAGCCGCTCGCCCATGGCGCGCACGCGCGCAATCAGCTGCGCGTCGCCCGCCCGGTCCGGGTGCAGCGAGGTGGCGATGGCGCCCCTGCTCAGACCCCGGAACGGCCCTGGCGGCGTATTCAGCGCCGCCTTGGCGCGCTGCTCGCGCGTGGCCTGCGAATCGGGCCGGGCGGAGGTGGCGATCAGGATCAGCGACAGCACGCGCTGCGGCGCCAGCCGCGCCATCTCGCGGGCGATATAGCCGCCCATGGAAAAGCCGGCCAGCGCAAAGCGCGGCGGGCTGGCGTCCAGGATCCGCTGCGCCATCTCCTGCACCGTGGCGCCTTCGCGCAGGCTGCCGTGGAAGCACGGCGTGTCTTCGCCAAGCACGGGCAGCACATCGTCCCACAGGGTTTCATCCAGCATGTAGCCGGGAATCAGGACCAGCGGCGTCATAAGCTGGAGAGGGTTTTGAACTGCGCCGCGCGCCGGCGCGACACTTCCACCGCCGGGCCGTCCCGCAGCGCCAGATCGAGGCCGCCCGCGTCGTTTGGCGCCACGCTGCGCACGTGGTCCAGGTTGACGATGTGGCGCCGGCTGGCGCGGAAGAAGCGCTGCGGGTCGAGCTTCTCTTCCAGCTGCGTCAGGGTGCGCAGCATCAGCGGCTGCTGGCCCTCGAAATAGACGCGGGTGTAATTGCCTTCGGACTCGAACAGGCGGATATCGTGCAGGCCGACGAACCAGCAGCGTTCCCCGTCCTTGATGAACAGCTTCTGCGGCACGGCGCGCGCATTGGTGTCATTGGCCGCTGCCTTGGCCGGCAACTCTGCTCCCGTTCCTGGCGCTCCTGCTGCTCCTGCTGCCCCCGCCGCACCGGGCACGGCGCCGGCCAGCGCGGCGGCGGCCCGCCTGCGCTGCGCCGCGCGCGCCAGCGCGGCTGCCAAGCGCGCCGGCTGGATCGGTTTTTGCAGGTAGTCGAGGGCATTCACCTCGAACGCTTGCAGCGCGTAGCGGTCGAAGGCGGTGGTGAAGATCACGTCCGGCACGTTGTCGAGCGAGGCAAGCAGGTCGAAGCCGCTGCCGCCGGGCATTTGCACGTCCAGCAGCAGCAGGTCCGGCTGCAAGGCGGCGATTTGCGAGAGCGCGTCGGCGGCGCTGACCGCCTCGCCGACAACTTCCATGTCCGGATGCGCCGCCAGCAGGCGCCGCAGCTCGGCGCGCGCCAGACGCTCGTCATCGACCAGCAGCACGCGCATCACGCAGCCTCCGGCAAGGTCAGCGTGGCGCGCACCCAGCCGCCGGTTTCCGCCAGTTCCAGGCTGGCGCCACGGCCCACCGCCAGCGAGAGCCGCTTGCGCGCATTGTTCAGCCCCACCTGCGTGGAGTTGCTGAACTGGCGCAGCGCGCCCGTGTTGGCGATCTCGATGCGCACACAGCCAGCTTCGCGCCGCGCGGTGATGGTGATGTCGCTGCCGGTGACGCTGCTCTCCACGCCATACTTCACGGCGTTTTCCACCAGCGTTTGCAAGGACATCGGCGGCACCCGCACCGTCTCCACGCCGGCTTCGACATGCAGGCTGGCGCGCAGCCGCTCTTCGAAGCGGATCTGCTCGATCGCCAGGTAGGCTTGCACCGCTTCCAGCTCGGCGGCCAGCGGCACCGTATCGGACTGGCCGGATTGCAGCGCATAGCGCATCAGGCTTGCCAGCTGGTCTATCATCTGGGCCGCCGCGTCGCGGTCCTCGTACATCAGGCCGCGCACGCTGTTCAGGCTATTGAAGAAGAAGTGCGGGTTCACCTGTGCCTGCAGGGCGCGCAGTTCGGCGTCCTTGGCGCTCACTTCCAGCCGCAGTGTCTCGGCCTCGAAACGCGCCGCGCGGCCGATGGCTTTCACCATCAGGTAGAACACGGTCCAGCTGACGAAGACCAGCGCCCAGAAAATCAGCGCCATGGGCAGGTAGCCATAAGTCCCCGGCCACGAGTTCTGGATCAGCTTGATGCCCAGCGTGACGCTGGCTGCCTGCAAGGGCGACAGGACCAGCGCCGGCACCGCAAACATTTGCCAGCGGATGCGCGGCGCATGCCAGCCCTGGCGCTTGAACAGCCAGCGCCAGGCGTGCGACAGCAGCAGCCCGGTGCCGGCCGACCACGCGGTGGTCAGCGCCACGCCTTTCATGTGCAGCGCCCAGCTGTAGGTGGCCAGCACGAACAGCAGGATGCAGAGCCAGCCGGCCAGCTGCAAGATCCAATACCAGCGCAGGCGCGCGATCCAGGGGTGGGCGGTGTGGTCCATTACATTTGATTCAAAAATTGGTCGATGCGAGCATACATCCATTCCGGATCGTCGTACATGATGAAATGGCGCGCGGTGTCGGTCAGCTCCAGTTGCAGCTTGGGCAGCAGGCGGTACTGGCCCCGGTACATGCCCTCGATTGCGCTCTGCGGCAGCATGCCTTTATGGGCTGCCCAGCCGGCCAGCACCAGCGTCGGCGCCGTCACGCGTGCCAGGTCCGGGCGCAGGTCGTGCGACAGCATCTGGTACAGCGAGGTGGCCATGGCCTTGCGGTCGGACTTCTGGCCCCAGCCCACGATGCGCTCGACATCTGCGGCGGAACTTACCATGGTGCCCGCCGTGCGGCGCTGCTGCGTTGCGAAGGATGCCTCGTCGGCTTGCAGGGTGCGGTCGCGCATTTGCGCTGCCGCTGCCTCCAGCTGCTCCTGGGTCATGTTTGGCATCTGCGTGGCCGCCAGCGCGGGCAGCATATCGACCACCACCACGCGGCCCACCTGCGCCGGATGGTCCGCCGCCAGCTTGAGTGCCAGGTAGGCGCCCATGCTGTGACCGATCAGCACCGGCTGCGCCATCTTGTGTTCGGCGATATAGTCCGACAGCTGCTGTTCCGCCGCAGGCAGCAATGGCGCCTCGATGGCGGACGTGCCCGCGAAGCCGGCCAGCGTCAGCACATGGCACTGGCGCTTGGCGCAGAAGCGCTGCACGGTGCCATCCCACACTTCGCCCGGCGATGCCAGGCCGGGGATCAGGATCACCGGCGCGCCGCTGCCGGTCACCTTCACGTTGAACGCGGGATGGCCGCCGGCTGCCGATGCGGGGGCAGGGGCTGCGGCGGCGCACAGCAGGGCGGCGCCGGCGAACAGGGTGCGGGAGATCAGGCGTTTGAACATGGTGCTTTTCCTCTTGATTGGTTGCGATGGAGACCATGCTACCGGCGCGCACCGGCTGCGGCCACGGCCTTGGGATGAGCGGTGAAAATTGAGGATGAACGGCGCCGCATGGTGGTGTATATTTGCCAACCAGGTATTGCCACGTCCCCAACCACCGAGCGAGCCACCCTTGAAAAGACCCCGCCTGAGAACCACCATCGCCCCGCTGGCCGCCGCCAGCGCCATGCTCCTGGCCCAGACCGCCGCAGCGCTACCCAATACCAGCGACACTCGCATGCTGAGCGAGCCCGCCGTCTCGGCGCGCCACCTGGCCTTCATGTATGCGGGCGACCTGTGGCTGGCCAACCTGGACGGCAGCGCGCCGCGCCGCCTGACCTCCGACCTGGGCGAGAAATCCAACCCCGTCTTTTCGCCGGACGGCAAACTGCTGGCTTACACCGCCCAGCTGGACGGCAATGCCGATGTCTACGTGCTGCCGGTGGAAGGCGGGGTGCCCAAGCGCCTGACCTACCATCCCGGTCCCGACATCGCGCAAGGCTTCGCGCCCGATGGCAAGGCTGTGTTGTTCACTTCCCCGCGCGCGGCCTTCAACAACCGCTACCGCAAGCTGTTCACGGTGCCGGTGAACGGCGGCGTGGAGACTGAACTGGAGATCCCCAATGCCGCGCGCGCGGCCTATTCGCCGGATGGCAAGCGCGTGGCCTACAACCCGTTCTCGCCCGCGTTCACGCAATGGAAGCGCTATCGCGGCGGCACCCATTCCATCCTGTGGCTGTACAGCTTCGGCGACAAGTCGGTGGAAAAAATCCCGCAGCCGGCCACCCACGCGAACGACGCCGACCCGGTCTGGATCGGCGACACCGTCTACTTCCGCTCGGACCGCAGCGGCGAATTCAACCTGCACGCCTACGACCTGAAGACCAAGGCCGTGCGCCAGGTCACCAATCACCGCGACTTCCCGGTACTGAACATCGCCGCCGCCGGCAATACGCTGGTGTACGAGCAGGCCGGCTACCTGCACACGCTGGACCTGGGCGCTGCACAGGCGAGCGCGCAGGCCCGCAAGCTCACCATCGGCATCAGCACGGACCTGGGCCTGTCGCGCGAGCGCTGGGTGCGCGGCGCCAAATACATCCGCAACGCCTCCATTTCGCCGTCCGGCGCGCGCGTGGCGTATGAGTTCCGGGGCGAGATCGTCACCATCCCGGCCGACAAGGGCGACGTGCGCAACCTGACGCAAACCGCCTCCGCGCACGAGCGCAGCCCGGCCTGGTCGCCGGACGGCCGCTCGGTGGCCTACGTCTCCGACGAATCGGGCGAGTACGCGCTGCACATCCGGGCCCAGGACGGCAAGGGCGCGGTGAAAAAATTCAAGCTCGCCGGCGCCGGCTACTACGACAACCTGGTGTGGTCGCCCGACTGCAAGAAGATCGCCTACACCGACAACGCCTGGACCCTGTATGTGCTGGACGTGGCCACCGGCGCCACCAGCAAGGTGGCCGCCGAGCCGCTGTACGGCGTGAACAAGACCCTGCGGGCGGCCTGGGCGCCGGACTCGCGCTGGCTGGCCTACACGCTCAATTCCATGAGCTACACGCGCAGCGCCTACATCTATTCGCTGGAACAGCACAAATCGTATGCGGTGACGGACGGCCTGTCGGACGTGGCCAACCCCGTGTTCGACAAAAGCGGCAAATACCTGTACTTCTTCGCCTCCACCAACGCCGGCCCAAGCAACAACTGGTTCTCGCAGCAGAACGAGGACAACCTGGTAACGCGCACCATCTGGATGGCCGTGCTGCGGCGCGACCTGCCGTCGCCGCTGATCAAGGAAAGCGACGAAGAGAAGGGCGCGCCGCCGTCCGCGCCGAAAGAGCCGGAGAAAAAAGACGCCGCCAAGGTGGCCAAGGCCGAAGCGGAAGCGGCCGAGCCGCCCAAGGTCGATCCGAAGACCGGCCGCGACGACCCGAAAGTTCCGCTGGCCGTGGTGGCGCCGATTGCCATCGATTTCGACGGCATCGAGAACCGCATCATCGACCTGCCGGTGCCCGCCGCGCAGATCTCCGACCTGGAAGCCGGCGCCGCCGGGCAGATCTTCTTCATGCGCGAGGCGGACGGCAAGAAGGCGGTGCAGCGCTTCGACCTGAAGGACCGCAAGACAGAAACCCTGGTGGCCGAAGCGGACGGCTACGACATCTCGGCCGATGGCAAGAAGCTGCTCTTCAAACAGAAGGACAATTGGGTGATGGGCTCGGCCACCGGCAAGCTGCTGCCGGCCGGTGAAGGCCGCATCAAGATCGACAATATTGAAGTGAAGGCCGAGCCGCGCGCCGAGTGGGTGCAGATCTTCAACGAGGTGTGGCGCATCAACCGCGATTTCTTCTACGACCCCGGCATGCACGGCGTGGACTGGAACAAGATGCGCGCAAAGTACGCCGCCTTCCTGCCCGAGCTGTCCAGCCGCGCGGACCTGAACCGCTTGATCCAGTGGATGTGCAGCGAGCTGGCGGTGGGCCACCACCGCGGCGGCGGCGGCGACAACTTCGTCGAAAGCCGCCCTGTGCCGGGCGGCCTGTTGGGCGCGGACTACGAGATCGCCAACGGCCACTACCGCTTCAAGAAGGTGTACGGCGGCCTGAACTGGAACCCCACGCTGCGCGCGCCGCTCACCGAGCCTGGCCTGAACGTGAAGGCGGGCGAATACCTGCTGGCGGTGGAAAGCCGGCCGCTGCTGCCGCCCACCAATCTGTACAGCGCGTTCGAGAATACCGCCAACAAGGCCATCGACATCACGGTAGGCCCCAACCCGGACGGCAGCAAGTCGCGCACCATCACGGTGGTGCCGGTGGCGAGTGAAGACGCGCTGCGCAACCGCGACTGGGTGGAAGGCAACATCCGCAAGGTGAACGCCGCCACCAACGGCCGCGTGGCCTATGTCTATGTGCCCAACACGGCGGGCCTGGGGCACACCTACTTCAAGCGCTACTTCTTCCCGCAGGCCGACAAGGATGCCGTCATCATCGACGAGCGCTTCAACGGCGGCGGCAGCGTGGCGGACTACTACATCGAGATCCTGCAGAAAAAAGAGATCGCGTGGTGGACCATGCGCTACGGCGCCGACATGAAGACGCCGTCCGCCTCCATCCAGGGCCCGCGCGCCATGCTGATCGACGAGACGGCCGGCTCCGGCGGCGACCTGCTGCCGTGGATGTTCCGCAAAAACCAGATGGGTCCGCTGATCGGCAAGCGCACCTGGGGCGGGCTGGTCGGCGTGCTGGGCTTCCCGGTGCTGATGGACGGCGGCTTCATCACCGCGCCCAACCTGGCCTTCTGGACGCGCGACGGCGGCTGGGGCGTGGAGAACGAGGGTGTGGCGCCGGACATCGAGGTCGAGCAGACCCCGGCACTGGTGATCGCGGGGCGCGACCCGCAGCTGGAAAAGGCCATCGAGGTGATCAAGGCCGAGCTGGCGAAGAACCCGCCGGCGCGTCCCGCCCGTCCGGCCTTCCCGGACAAGAGCAAATAGGCCGCTGTGGCCAGCTGCTAGCTGCTAGCTGTTAGCTGCTAGCTGCTGCGGGCCAGTTTGTACCGCATCAGCTGCGGATAGCCGAACCATACTGAAATGAGCAGCACGAAGGCACTGCCCCCGCCGATGGCGGCGAGGGTGGTGTCCCCGGTCACCATCTGCAGCACCACGAACACGTCCAGCGAAATGGCGGCCGCCAGCGGTGCCAGCGCGTAGCAAATGCAGCGCGACGACAGCGAGGTGGCGCGGCGCGAGACGTGGAAAGGCTCCGCCTGGCGGTGATACGCGGCCGGCAGCATCACCAGCGCGATCGCCACCACCACCAGCGCCAGGGCGGCCACGTGGCAGTCCTGCACCAGCATCGGCAGCTTCTTGAACGGTTCATTGAACACGGCGATGGTTTGAAAACCGAACAGCGCCTGAATACCCGGCAACAGCATGCGCGCCTCTTCGATGATGCGCCCCATCTGTTCCTTCAGCGACTCCTTCTCCACCTGCTCCTGCATAGCGCCTCCATTGATGAGGCGATTCTAGCGCCACCCCCGCTGGCGTGGCGCGCCCTAGTCTTCAGGAGGCGGCTTGTTCGGCGCGCAGGCGGCGCCAGAGCGTGGTGCGGCTGATGCCCAGGTAGCCGGCCGCAGCGTCGCGCCGCCCGCCAAAGCGGGCCAGCACGGCGGCGGCGCTTTCCTGGCTGGCAGCGCCGGCAGGCAAGGCGGGCAGCGCCGGCACGGCCGGCTGCGGGGGAGGGTTGCCCGTGCTGGCGCTGGCCTGCAGCTCGGGCGCAACGCTGAGCACGAAGCCCGGGGTGAGCGCCTGCAGGGGCTCGGCGGCCAGGAACAAAGCCAGCCGCTCAGTGAGGTTGCGCAGCTCGCGCACGTTGCCGGGCCAGCCGTAGCGCAGCAGCAGCGGGGCACAGGCGTTGATCTCGGCGTGCAGGTTGGGGTGCGGCCGCGCGCCCAGTGCCGCCAGCGCGTTCTTGAGCGACCATTCGGCCAGCGGCACGATGTCTTCGCCGCGCTCGCGCAATGGCGGCAGCGCCAGGCGCAGCACCGCCAGCCGGTAGAACAGGTCGGCGCGGAAGCGGCCTTCGCGCACGCGCTGCTCCAGGTCGCAGTGCGTAGCGCTGATGATGCGCACGCTGATGGCAATCGGGCGTGTGCCGCCCACCCGCACCACCTCGCGCTCTTCCAGCACCCGCAGCAGGCGCGTTTGCAGCGCCAGCGGCATTTCGCCTATCTCGTCCAGGAACAGCGTGCCCCGGTTGGCCGCCTCGAACAATCCCGCGTGCCCGCCGCGCCGCGCGCCGGTGAACGCGCCTTCCTCGTGCCCGAACAGCTCGGACTCCAGCAGCGACTCGGCGATGGCGCCGCAATTGACGGCCACGAACGGCCGGTTGGCGCCCAGGCTGCGCGGCGCCTCGCGGTGGATGGCTTGCGCCACCAGCTCCTTGCCGCAGCCGGTCTCGCCCTGGATCAGCACCGTGGCGGGGGACTTCGCGTACAGCACCACGGCCTGCCGCGTCTTTTCCATGGCGGCCGAGTCGCCGCGCAGGTCGTTCAGGCCATGGCGCGCGCGCAGCGTGTCCGCCACCACGCCCACGCGGGCGCGGGCGCGGTTCGATTCGAGCTGCGTCAGGCGCGCCATTTCCAGCGCGTCGTCGAAGGCGCGCCGTATCGAGGCGGCGGAGTAGACGAATACCGCCGTCAGTCCGGCTTCCTCGGCCAGGTCGGTGATCAGTCCGGCGCCGACGATGGCGCGCACGCCCGAGGCTTTCAGTTCATTGATCTGGGCCCGCGCGTCCTCCTCGGTGGCGTAGGTGCGCTGCGCCACGTCGAAGCCGAAGGTGGCGGCAAACTCGCTCAGCTCCGGCATCTTCTCCTGGTAGGTAACCACGGCGATACGCTCGGACACGCGCCGCGCCCGCGCCAGCGCCTGCATCACATCGAAGCCGCTGGCCTTGGCGATCACCACCGGCACCGACAGCCGTCCCTTCAGGTAGGCCGCGTTGGAGCCGGCCGCGATCACCGCGTCGCAGCGCTCCGTCGCCATGCGTTCGCGGATGTGGCGGGCCGCCTCGTCGAAGCCCAGGTTGATCGGCTCGATGGTGGCCAGCTCGTCGTATTCCAGGGTGATGTCGCGGAACAGCTCGGACAGGCGCGACACCGCCACCGTCCAGATCACGGGTTTATCGGCGGCGTCGAAGGGCGGGGGCGTGGCGGATCGCATGCCGCAATTATAGTGCAAGGCGGTTTCATCGTTTCAGGGCGTTTCAATATGAAACATCAGTGAATCATGTGTACGCGCCGTCATAGCGCCAAGTGCTTGATTTTGCAGTGTTTCACGGGCTGGCACGCCACTTGCAATGGTGGCTGCAACCTAACTTGAAAGGGCATCACATGAGCCAATACTCCGCAGGCGCCGCGTTCCGCAAAGCCGTCCAGGAAGAATCCCCGCTGCAGGTGGTCGGCGCCATCAACGCCAACCACGCCCTGCTGGCCAAGCGCGCCGGCTTCAAGGCCATCTACCTGTCCGGCGGCGGCGTCGCTGCCGGCTCGCTGGGCCTGCCGGACCTGGGCATCTCGAACCTGGACGACGTGCTCACCGACGTGCGCCGCATCACCGACGTGTGCGACCTGCCGCTGCTGGTGGACGTGGACACCGGCTTCGGCGCCTCCGCCTTCAACGTGGCCCGCACCGTCAAGTCCATGATCAAGTTCGGCGCCGCCGCCATGCACATCGAAGACCAGGTGGGCGCCAAGCGCTGCGGCCACCGTCCGGGCAAGGAGATCGTCTCCAAGGCTGAAATGGTGGACCGCATCAAGGCCGCCGTGGACGCGCGCACCGACGAGAACTTCGTCATCATGGCGCGCACCGACGCGCTGGCCGTGGAAGGCCTGGACGCCGCCATCGAACGCGCCGTGGCGTGCGTGGAGGCAGGCGCTGACATGATCTTCCCGGAAGCGATGATCTCGCTGGACATGTACAAGCAGTTCGCCAAGGCGGTGGGTGTGCCCATCCTGGCCAACATCACCGAGTTCGGCTCCACGCCGCTGTTTACGGTGGACGAACTGCGCACGGCCGACGTCGGCCTGGTGCTGTACCCGCTGTCCGCCTTCCGCGCCATGAACAAGGCTGCCGAAAACGTCTACGGCGCGATCCGCCGCGACGGCACCCAGCAGGCAGTGCTGGACACCATGCAGACCCGCGCCGAACTGTACGTGCGCATCAACTACCACGATTTCGAGCAGAAGCTGGACGCGCTGTTCGCCGCCCAGAAAAAATAAGCCGCGATTCATCAGGCGCGATACGCCCCGACAAAGAAACCGTAGGGCGGGTTAGCGCGCAGCGCGTAACCCGCCAGCCCCCGAGGAGACCCGAAATGACCGAACAAACCCCAACTTTCAAGCCTAAAAAATCCGTCGCCCTGTCCGGCGTCACCGCCGGCAACACCGCCCTGTGCTCGGTCGGCAAGACCGGCAACGACTTGCACTACCGCGGCTACGACATCCTGGACGTGGCCACCACCAGCGAGTTCGAAGAAATTGCCTACCTGCTGGTGCACGGCAAGCTGCCCACCGAGTCCGAGCTGCGCGGCTACAAGGCCAAGCTGAAATCGCTGCGCGGCCTGCCGCAGGCGGTCAAATCCGCGCTGGAGGCGCTGCCCGCTTCGGCCCACCCGATGGACGTCATGCGCACCGGCTGTTCCGTGCTGGGCTGCGTGCTGCCGGAGAAGGACGACCACAACGTGCCGGGCGCGCGCGACATCGCTGACCGTCTGATGGCCTCCTTCGGCTCCATGCTGCTGTACTGGTACCACTACAGCCACAACGGCAAGCGCATTGAAGTGGAAACCGACGACGACTCCATCGGCGGCCACTTCCTGCACCTGCTGCACGGCGAGAAGCCGCGCGAATCGTGGGTGAAAGCCATGCACGTGTCGCTGATCCTGTACGCGGAACACGAGTTCAACGCGTCCACCTTCACCAGCCGCGTCATCTCCGGCACCGGCTCCGACATCCACTCGGCCATCACCGGCGCCATCGGCGCGCTGCGCGGCCCGAAACACGGCGGCGCCAACGAATTCGCCTTCGAGATCCAGAAGCGCTACGAGAACGCCGACGAAGCCGAAGCGGACATCCGCAAGCGCGTGGAAAACAAGGAAGTGGTGATCGGCTTCGGCCATCCTGTCTACACCATCTCCGATCCGCGCAACGTGGTCATCAAGGAAGTGGCACGCAAGCTGTCCGAAGAAGCCGGTTCGACCAAGATGTTCGACATCGCCGAGCGGCTGGAATCGGTGATGTGGGAGATCAAGAAGATGTTCCCCAACCTGGACTGGTTCTCGGCCGTGTCGTACCACATGATGGGGGTGCCGACCGCCATGTTCACGCCGCTGTTCGTCATCTCGCGCACGTCCGGCTGGGCCGCGCACATCATCGAGCAGCGCATCGACAACAAGATCATCCGCCCGAGCGCGAACTACGTCGGCCCGGACGACCTGAAGTTCGTGCCGATCAAGGACCGGATTTGATGGACACTTCCATGAGCACCTCCATGAGCACCCCCATGAACACCGCATTCCGCAAAGCCCTCCCGGGCACCAAGCTCGATTTCTTCGACGCGCGCGCCGCCGTCGATGCGATCCAGCCGGGCGCCTACGACAAGCTGCCCTACACCTCGCGCGTACTGGCGGAAAACCTGGTGCGCCGCTGCGATCCGGCCACCCTGAACGCATCGCTGTCCCAGCTGATCGAGCGCAAGCGCGAGCTGGACTTCCCGTGGTTCCCCGCGCGCGTGGTCTGCCACGACATCCTGGGCCAGACCGCGCTGGTGGACCTGGCCGGCCTGCGCGACGCCATCGCCCTGCAAGGCGGCGACCCCGCGCTGGTCAATCCCGTGGTGCCGACCCAGCTGGTGGTGGACCACTCGCTGGCGGTGGAGTGCGGCGGCTTCGATCCGGACGCCTTCGAGAAGAACCGCGCCATCGAGGAGCGCCGCAACGAAGACCGCTTTGATTTCATCAACTGGACCAAGAAGGCGTTCAAGAACGTCGACGTGATCCCGCCGGGTAACGGCATCCTGCACCAGATCAACCTGGAGCGCATGTCGCCGGTGGTGCAGGTGCAGGACGGCGTGGCCTATCCGGACACGCTGGTGGGCACCGATTCGCACACCCCGATGGTGGACGCGCTGGGCGTGATCGCCATCGGCGTGGGCGGCCTGGAGGCGGAAAGCGTGATGCTGGGCCGCGCATCCTGGATGCGCCTGCCGGACATCATCGGGGTGGAACTGACCGGCAAGCCGCAGCCGGGCATCACCGCCACCGACACGGTGCTGGCGCTGACCGAATTCCTGCGCAAGGAAAAGGTGGTGTCGTCCTACCTGGAGTTCTTCGGCGCCGGTGCATCGCACCTGACGCTGGGCGACCGCGCCACCATCTCCAATATGGCGCCGGAATTCGGCTCCACCGCCGCCATGTTCTACATCGACGAGCAGACCATCAAATACCTGAAGCTGACCGGCCGCGACGCCGCGCTGGTGGACCTGGTTGAAGTCTACGCCAAGGAAACCGGCCTGTGGGCCGATGCGCTGAAGCACGCCGAGTACGAGCGCGTGATCCGCTTCGACCTGTCCACGGTGGTGCGCAACATCGCCGGCCCGTCGAATCCGCACAAGCGCGTGCCGACTTCCGAGCTGGCCGCGCGCGGCATTGCCGGCGTGGTGGAAAACGAACCGGGCCTGATGCCGGACGGCGCCGTCATCATCGCCGCCATCACCAGCTGCACCAACACCAACAACCCGCGCAACATGATCGCGGCCGGCCTGCTGGCGCGCAACGCGAACAAGCTGGGCCTGACCCGCAAGCCGTGGGTGAAAAGCTCCCTGGCACCCGGCTCCAAGGCCGTGACGCTGTACCTCGAAGAAGCGCACCTGATGCCTGAGCTGGAGCAGCTGGGCTTCGGCGTGGTGGCCTATGCCTGCACCACCTGCAACGGCATGTCCGGCGCGCTGGACCCGGCGATCCAGAAGGAGGTCATCGAACGCGACCTGTACGCCACCGCCGTCCTGTCGGGCAACCGCAACTTCGACGGCCGCATCCACCCCTACGCCAAGCAGGCCTTCCTGGCCTCGCCCCCGCTGGTGGTGGCCTACGCCATCGCCGGCACCATCCGCTTCGATATCGAGAAGGACGTGCTGGGCGTGACTCCCGATGGCAAGGAAATCCGCCTGGCCGACATCTGGCCGAGCGACGAGGACATCGATGCGCTGGTGGCTGCCAGCGTCAAGCCCGAGCACTTCCACAAGGTCTACATCCCGATGTTCGCCAAGCAGGCGGACGACGGCCTGAAAGTGAGCCCGCTGTACGCCTGGCGCCCGCAGACCACTTACATCCGCCGTCCGCCGTACTGGGAAGGCGCGCTGGCCGGCGCGCGCAGCCTGTCGGGCATGCGCCCGCTCGCGGTCCTGGGCGACAACATCACCACCGACCACCTGTCGCCGTCCAACGCCATCATGCTCGATAGCGCGGCCGGCGAGTACCTGGCGAAAATGGGCTTGCCGGAAGAGGACTTCAACTCCTACGCCACGCACCGCGGCGACCACCTGACCGCGCAGCGCGCCACCTTCGCCAACCCCACGCTGAAGAACGAGATGGTGCTCGAAGACGGCAAGGTGAAAGCCGGTTCGCTGGCCCGCATCGAGCCCGAAGGCAAGGTCACGCGCATGTGGGAAGCCATCGAGACCTACATGGAACGCAAGCAGCCGCTGATCGTGATCGCCGGCGCGGATTACGGCCAGGGTTCTTCGCGCGACTGGGCCGCCAAGGGCGTGCGCCTGGCCGGCGTGGAGGCGATCGTGGCGGAAGGCTTCGAGCGCATCCACCGCACCAACCTGGTGGGCATGGGCGTGCTGCCGCTGGAGTTCATGCCGGACGTGAACCGCCTGACGCTGGGCATCGACGGCACCGAGACTTTCGACGTGCAGGGCGAGCGTACGCCGCGCGCCACGCTCACGCTGGTCATCCACCGCAGGAACGGCGGCCAGCTCAACGTTCCCGTGATCTGCCGCCTGGACACCGCCGAGGAAGTGTCGATCTACGAAGCGGGCGGCGTGCTGCAGCGCTTCGCGCAGGACTTCCTTGAATCGGCAAAGGCGGCGTGAATTTAAAGGCATATCCATGGCACACAAACCTCAAACCAAAATCGCCGCCACCTATATGCGCGGCGGCACCAGCAAGGGCGTGTTCTTCCGGCTGCAGGACCTGCCGCAGGATGCGCAGGTCCCCGGCAAGGCGCGCGACGCCTTGCTGCTGCGCGTGATCGGCAGCCCGGACCCGTACGGCAAGCAGATCGACGGCATGGGCGGCGCCACATCGAGCACCAGCAAGGCGGTGATCCTGTCCAAGTCCGCGAAAGCCGGCCATGACGTGGACTACCTGTTCGGCCAGGTCTCCATCGACCAGCCCTTCGTCGACTGGAGCGGCAACTGCGGCAACCTGTCCGCCGCAGTGGGCGCCTTCGCCATCAGCGGAGGCCTGGTGGATGCTGGCCGCGTTCCGCGCGACGGCGTGGCCGTGGTGCGCATCTGGCAGGCCAACATCGGCAAGACCATCATCGCCCACATCCCAGTGGCCAATGGCGAAGTGCAGGAAACCGGCGACTTCGAACTGGACGGCGTGACCTTCCCGGCCGCCGAAGTGCAGCTTGAATTCATGGACCCGGCAGCGGACGAGGAGGGCGCCGGCGCCGGCGCCAGCAAGTCCATGTTCCCGACCGGGAACCTGGTGGACGAACTGGACGTACCGGGTGTCGGCAGCTTCAAGGCCACCATGATCAACGCTGGCATCCCCACCATCTTCGTCAACGCGGCGGACATCGGCTACACCGGCACCGAACTGCAGGACGCCATCAACGGCGACGCCAAGGCGCTGGCGCGCTTTGAAACCATCCGCGCGCACGGCGCGCTGCGCATGGGCCTCATCAAGCATATCGACGAAGCGGCGCAGCGGCAGCACACGCCCAAGGTGGCCTTCGTTGCGCCGCCTGCGGCTTACGTGTCTTCCAGCGGCAAGCCGGTGGCGGCGGGCGATATCGACCTGCTGGTGCGCGCGCTCTCGATGGGCAAGCTGCACCACGCCATGATGGGCACGGCCGCAGTGGCCATCGGCACTGCCGCTGCGGTGCCGGGCACGCTGGTCAACCTGGCGGCCGGCGGTGGCGCGCGCAACGCCGTGCGCTTCGGCCATCCCTCCGGCACGCTGCGCGTTGGCGCGGAAGCGGTGCAGGAAAATGGCGAGTGGAGCGTGACCAAGGCCATCATGAGCCGCAGCGCGCGCGTGCTGATGGAAGGCTGGGTGCGCGTGCCGTAAGGGGACGGTAAGGCTGGCGGTTTATTGTGGATGCAAGCTCGCGAACAACAGAGCACAAGCTGCATATCAATTCACAGGAGACACGCCATGCACGACGATCTGGTTCAAAAAATCAAGCGCGACCCCAGCTACCATCAGCTGGTCCGGTCGCGCTCCCGCTACGGCTGGGCGCTCACCGCGCTCATGATGCTGGTCTACTACGGCTACATCCTGCTGATCGCCTTCAACAAGGAATTCCTGGCAACGAAGACCGGCCTGGGCGTGATGACCTGGGGCATGCCGATCGGCCTGTTCGTGATCGTGTTCACCGTGGTGGTCACCGCAGTCTACGTGCGCCGCGCCAACGGCCAGTTCGATGAACTGACCGAAGCCATTCACAAGCGGGTGCACGCATGAGCGCCGCCAAACGCAGCCTTTCCCTGCTTGGCGCGCTGCTGCTGGCAGGCGCCAGCGGCGCCGTGCTGGCCGGGGGCGTGGACCTGGGCCAGGCCGAGCGCCAGCCGACCAACTGGACCGCCATCGTCATGTTCGGCGCCTTCGTGGTGTTTACGCTGTTCGTCACCAAGTGGGCGGCCGCCAAGACCCGCTCCGCGTCCGACTTCTACACCGCAGGCGGCGGCATCACCGGCTTCCAGAACGGCCTGGCCATCGCCGGCGACTATATGTCGGCCGCGTCCTTCCTCGGCATTTCCGCCGCCGTGTTCCTGAACGGCTACGATGGCCTGATCTACGCCATCGGCTTCCTGGTCGGCTGGCCCGTGATCACCTTCCTGATGGCGGAGCGCTTGCGCAACCTGGGCCGCTTCACCTTCGCCGACGTGGCGGCCTACCGCTTCAAGCAGGCGCCGATCCGCATCTTCTCCGCCTCCGGCACGCTGGTGGTGGTGGCCTTCTACCTGATCGCGCAGATGGTGGGCGCGGGCCAGCTGATCAAGCTGCTGTTCGGCCTGGAGTACTGGATCGCCGTGGTGCTGGTCGGCTCGCTGATGATGATCTACGTGCTGTTCGGCGGCATGACCGCCACCACCTGGGTGCAGATCATCAAGGCGGTGATGCTGCTGGGCGGCGCCAGCTTCATGGCCATCGTGGTGCTGGCGCAGTTCAATTTCAGCCCGGAGGCGCTGTTCGCCAAGTCGGTTGAAGTGCACGCCAAGGGCGACGCCATCATGGGCCCCGGCACCTTCATCAAGGACCCGGTGTCGGCCATTTCCTTCGGCATGGCGCTGATGT
Organism: Massilia sp. Root418; assembly: GCF_001425265.1. Classification (GTDB taxonomy): domain Bacteria; phylum Pseudomonadota; class Gammaproteobacteria; order Burkholderiales; family Burkholderiaceae_D; genus Rugamonas. Next base: position 30,963 of record NZ_LMEC01000024.1, on the reverse strand, counting down.
TCGGCACCGCCGGCCTGCCGCACATCCTGATGCGCTTCTTCACCGTGCCAAGCGCCAAGGAGGCGCGCAAATCGGTATTCTGGGCCACCACCTGGATCGCCTATTTCTACGTGCTGACCTTCATCATCGGCTTCGGCGCCATCGTCCTGGTGAGCACCAATCCCGAGTTCAAGGACGCCGCCGGCAAACTGCTGGGCGGGAACAACATGGCGGCCATCCACCTGGCCAAGGCGGTGGGCGGCAACGTCTTCCTCGGCTTCATCTCGGCGGTGGCTTTCGCCACCATCCTCGCGGTGGTGGCCGGCTTGACGCTGTCCGGCGCATCGGCCGTGTCGCACGACCTGTACGCCACCGTCATCAAAAAGGGCCAGGCCACCGGCGCCAGCGAACTGCGCGTCTCGCGCCTGACCACCATCGCGCTGGGCGTGGTGGCCGTGGTGCTGGGCATCGTGTTCGAGAAGCAGAACATCGCGTTCATGGTCTCGCTGGCCTTCGCCATCGCCGCCTCGGCCAACTTCCCGGTGCTGTTCATGTCGGTGCTGTGGAAGGACTGCACCACGCGCGGCGCCACCGTGGGCGGCTTCATCGGCCTGACGTCCGCCGTGGTGCTGACGGTGCTGTCGAAATCGGTGTGGGTTGATGTGCTGGGCTACACCGATGCGCTGTTCCCTTACGCCTCGCCCGCCATCTTCTCGATGCCGGCCGGCTTCGCCGCCATCTGGCTGGTCTCCATGCTGGACCGCAGTGCGCGTGCGCGCATCGACCGCGCCGGCTATGAGGCGCAGGAAATGCGTTCCGAGACCGGCATCGGTGCGGCCGGCGCCAGCGCCCACTGAGGCAAGCGGCCGCGGCCGCGCTGTGCTGTTGTAACTACGCCCGGTCCTGCCGGGCGTAGCCGCTTTTAGAGGGGATAGTCTGGCCGCGCAGTGGCTACATTGGCAGTTGTGGTTTATGATCTGCCCACTACGCTGCCGCAAGGAGACAGGCATCGTCACTTACAAGGTGCCCAGGTGTACATGAGTCATGTTCCGCCCCATCCGGATTCCGTGGCCGAGGCTTTGCTGCTGATCGGGCTGCCCGCCTGCGCGTGCGGCAGCGGCGGCCGCGTGCTGGCATCGAGCCCGGAACTGGACCAGCTGCTTGGTTTTCCTGCCCAGGGCCGTCCCGCCGCCGACATCTTTGCGCGCCATGTGCGCGGCGACAGCGCGGCGCGGCTCAGCGAGGCCATGGCCGGTGCGGCGGGGACGGGCGATGCGGCGCGGCAGTGGGACAGCTGCCTGGCGCGTGCTGACGGCCAGTACATCCCGGTGCAGGTCGCGCTCAAGCCGCTGGCCAGCGGCGGGGCGGGCGGCGCCTTTATCGTATTCCACGACACCAGCGCCTTCCAGCGCGACCAGCGCGCGCTGCGCAAGACCTTGCTGGAACAGCAGGCCATCCTGGAAAACGCCGCCGTCGGCATCCTGTTCGGCAAGTCCGGCGCCATCATCGAGTGCAATATCCGCGCGGCGGAAATGTTCGGCTATGCGCGCGACGAGCTGGAAGGCGCCAGCGGCAATATGCTCTACGCCACGGACGAGATCCGCCAGCGCGTGGCTGATCAATCCCGGCCTTTGCTGCTCCAGGGGCAGTCCTACAAATCCGAAGTGCAGCTGCGCCGCAAGGACGGCACCCTGTTCTGGGGCCGCATCTACGGCCGCTCCCTGGATCCGTCGGACATCGGCGAAGGCACGGTGTGGATCGTGGAGGACATCAGCGAGCAGCGCGCGGCCGAGGAAAGCATGCGCAAGCTGCTGATGGAGCAGAAGGCCATCCTCGACAACGCCTCGGTCGGCATCCTGTTCACCAAGGCGCAAACGCTGTTGAGCTGCAATCCCCGCATGGCCGAAATGTTCGGCTACACGCGCGAAGAGATGTACGGCCGCCCGTCGGTGGAAGTGTTCCCGTCTCCGGAAGCGTACGCGGCGTTCGGGCGCGAAGCCGGCCCGCTGCTGGGCAGCGGCCAGCCGTTCGAGAAGAAGGAATTCCAGTTCAAGCGCAAGGATGGCAGCCTGCTGTGGTGCCGGGTGCGGGCCCAGGCCATCAGCCACGAAAGCGGCGACGGCGGCACCATCTGGATCCTGGAAGACATCACCCGCTCGCGCCAGACGCAGATGGAAGTCGAAGCCATCATGACCAATGCGTCGATCAGTATCCTGTTCACCAAGCACCGCGTCATCACGCGCTACAACCGCGGCTTCGCCGACATGTTCCGCTACGACGGCGAGGAAGGCCTGGGCTTGCCCGGCATGTCGCTGTACCCCTCGCAGGCGGCCTACGAGCGCCTTGGCGCGGCCGCCACGCCCTTCCTGATGGTGGGCAAGCCCTTCCAGACCGAGGTGGAAATGCGGCGCAAGGACGACAGCACCTTCTGGGCCCAGCTGATCGCCTACGTGGTCAATCCGGAAGACCCCAACCAGGGCACCATCTGGATAGTCGAAGACCGCACCGAGCAGAAGTTGGCCGAGGAGTCGCTGCGCAATGCGCTGCTGGAAAACCAGGCCATCCTCGACAGCGCCGTGCTGGGCATCTCGGTATGCGAGGGCGGCTACAACCTGCGCTGCAACGCTAAGATGGAAGAGCTGTTCGGCTACGCGCAGGGCGAGATGGACAACCTGAGCGTGCAGGCCTTCTACCCGGACCTGCAGTCGTGGGACGCGGCGCGCAAGGAAACCGCGCGCGACTTCCAGGCCGGCCACGTGAACACCTCCGAGCACCAGCTGGTGCGCAAGGACGGCAGCCGTTTCTGGGCGCGCCTGTCCGGGCGTCCGTTCGACATGGCGCAGCCCAACGGCCGCTCGGTGTGGCTGGTGGACGACATCACCGCGCGCCGCGCCGACGCCGAGGCGGTGCGCCGCGCGCGCGACGAGTTGGAGGTGCGGGTACTGGAACGCACCGCCGAACTGGCCGGCGCCAACGCCCAGCTGCAAGGCGAGATCGTCGAGCGGCGCCAGGCCGAGGCGCGTGTGCACCACATGGCCTACCACGACAGCCTGACCGGCCTGCCCAACCGCGCGCTGCTGGCCGACCGCCTGGACCGCGCCATGCTGGCCGCGCAACGCTCGGACCGGCGCCTGGCCGTGATGTTCCTGGACCTGGACCGCTTCAAGACCATCAACGATTCGCTCGGCCACCTGACCGGCGACCAGCTGCTCAAGGAAGTGGCCAGCCGGCTGTGCCGCGCGGTGCGCGCCAGCGACACCGTGGCGCGCCTGGGCGGAGACGAATTCGTGGTGCTGGTGCCGGGCATCCGTTCCACCGACGAGGCCAGCCGCGTGGCCGAAAAGATCATCGAGGCGCTGGCCGTGCCCTTCCCGCTGGAAGGGCGCATGCTGCACATTACGCCGTCGATCGGCATCTGCGTCTACCCGGACGACGGCGAGGACGTGGAAACGCTGATGCGCCACGCCGACGGCGCCATGTACCACGCCAAGGCGTCGGGCCGCAACAACTACCAGTTCTTCACGCAGAAGATGAACGTCACGGCGGCCCAGCACTTCGAGCTGGAGAATAGCCTGCGCAGCGCCCTGGCGCTGGGTCAGTTCGAACCGCACTTCCAGCCCATCATGGACATCGCCACGCGCCGCGTGCACGCCATGGAGGTGCTGCTGCGCTGGCGCCGTCCCGGCCAGGGCCTGGTGATGCCGGACAGCTTCATCCCGCTGATCGAGGAAAACGGCATGATTGTGCCGATCGGCGAATGGGTAATGCGGCGCGCCTGCGAGCAGAGCATGGAATGGCTGAGAATGGGCCTGCAGCCGGTGCCGCTGGCGGTGAACCTGTCGGCGCGCCAGTTCATGCACCGTGGCCTGGTCGATTCGATCCGCCTGATCCTGGACGAAACCGGCATCGACCCGTCCATGATCGAATTCGAGATCACCGAAACGGCGCTGATGCAGCACGGCGAGCACACCATGGAAATCCTGGGCCAGATCAACGCCATGGGCATCCGCCTGTCGATCGACGATTTCGGCACCGGCTATTCCAGCCTGGCCTACCTGAAGCGCTTCCCGGTGAAAAAGATCAAGATCGACCGCGCCTTCATCAAGGACCTGGAAGCCAGTTCGGAAGACCGCGCTATCGTGGCGGCCATCATTGCGCTGTCGGACAGCCTGCAAATGCCGGTGGTGGCCGAAGGGGTGGAGACGGAAGGGCAGTTCGCCCTGCTGCAGCGCCAGGGCTGCCAGTACGCGCAGGGCTACCTGTTCTCGCAGCCGGTGCCGCACGAAAACGCACAGCACATGCTGGAGCGCCAGGCGTCCGCGTGACGCGCGCGGCGTAGGGGATAGGGCGTAGGGCGTAGGGCGTAGGGCGTAGGGCGGGTTAGCGCGCTGGCGCGCGTAACCCGCCAGCTCAGTCGCGCAAGGTCGCGATCACCGGCGCATGATCCGACGGCTGCTCCCACTTGCGCGGTGCGCGGTCCACCACGCAGGCGGTGCAGCGCGCGGCCAGCGGCGGCGACAGCAGGATATGGTCGATGCGCACGCCCTTGTTCTTCTGGAAACCCAGCATGCGGTAATCCCACCAGCTGAACGTCTTCTCGGCCTGCTCGAACAGGCGGAAGGAGTCCGCCAGGCCCAGCGTAAAGAGCGCCTGCAGCGCGCTGCGTTCCGGCTCCGAGCACAGCACCTGGCCGGCCCACAGCACCGGATCGTGCACGTCGCGGTCGTCCGGGGCGATGTTGTAGTCGCCCAGCACGGCCAGGTTGGGGTGCAGCGCCGCTTCCAGTTCCAGCCAGTGGCGGAACGACGCCAGCCAGCCCAGTTTGTACTCGTATTTGTCGGTGCCCACCGCCTGGCCGTTCGGCACGTAGGCGCACACCACGCGCACGCCGTCGATGGTGGCCGCCAGGATGCGCTGCTGCGCGTCCTCGTAATGCGGATTGTTGCGCACCACGTCCGTCATCGGCAGCTTGGACAGGATGGCCACACCGTTGTAGGTCTTCTGGCCGCTGAACACCACCTGGTAGCCGGCCGCTTCGATGGCCGCGACCGGGAACTTGTCATCGGTCAGCTTGGTCTCCTGAATGCACAGCACATCGACCGGATTGTCCTCCAGCCACTTCAAAACATGGGGCAGGCGGACATTCAGCGAGTTGACATTCCAAGTTGCGAGTTTCATAATATTATAAGGTCTTTTTAAATCAATAGCTTGGGTTTGAATTTTCAGGAATTCTCAATTTAGCTACCCAGCTAGCTACCCGATTTCGGTGCGGCATATGTGGCTTTGTGTCGTTGCATCGGCGCAAATCATCGGCGCAAATTGTACCCTAGTTTGAGGTGGCCTCATCAGGAGCTTTAGGCCAAAGCGCCAGTGCATTTGCGGTTGGGCGATGGCAAGGGATCAGTCACGAGCGAGTGACGGCCCCCCGTTCTTTGCGACCCAACAAGGCAGGGCAACCAAGACGCTTTGCGCCTTGGTCAAGATGAAATTACCGAAAGATAGAGTAGGCCGCTTCTACCTACTTATAAATCTCATCGGCATCGCTTTGGCACTGCCGTTTTCCCTCCACCATTCTTTCTATGGCGTCAGAATAACAAAGAGCGCGCCGCTCCCGATCAATCTGCGTATCTCGTGGATAGGCCCTTTGGCACGCAGGTACGTGCACATCGTAATAGATCTGCTCGGTTGCTGCAAAGCAACGCCTAAGATACTCTTCTTTTGTGGCGGGGCACGATCCGGCTGCGGCGGTGGTGGCGGATTGTGCAGTCGGGGTGCTACCTGGGGTGGAACTGCAACCGGGGCCGTCACCAGGGTCGGTGCCGGAGCCGCCGCCGTTATCCGAGCCGCCGCCGCCCCATATTGGTATGTCAACGGTGCCCGGGGGTGAGCCAGGCGAAGGAGGTAAAGGGGTACCTGGAACATCGACAATATTTTCTTCAGACAGCGGCGACATTCCTGGGTCATCAGTCTCCGGTTCCGCTTGCATAGCCTTTTCAAGTTTGGCGGTAATATATTCTATTTCAGTAGTCACTGCTTTTGCATAAGAGATTAAATCCAAGCTTCCAATAGTGTTGGAAGTGAATCTAAGTCGCGGTGATACGCCTGCACGAGCAAAGCCGATTTTAATATCGCCACTCATCTTTACTCGGGTTGGCAAGCAGTTTGCCGCTTTCGCTCCGATTGCGACATAGCAGATCGAAATTCTGTCCTTTGACAATGCAAGCCAGCTAGCATGGGAATTTTTTACAAATGGGCCTGCAACTACACGGATTGTGGTTGCAAGTTCGTTCGGCATCGTGATGGTTTTGCAGCCGGCAGGATTTGCTGAGCATACGACGACGTTACCTAACGGCACAAGCATTACAGTGCGTTGCTCAGTGGCTGAGAACGGAAAGTATTGTTCATAAGCATCGCCGCCCTGGGGGGGAGACGTTGCAGCAGTGCTGAAACCAACGACGCAGCTTGCAAGAACAGCTGCAAGCGACGCGCGCGTTAATAAATTGTTTAAATCCATCGTCATCCTTCGAGAGGTCTATAATGTGTACTGCATCCGAAATTTAGCATGTGCTGCACATTGGAAAACTATCGAAATGTCACTAGGATATACTATGAATTTCACTCGAAAGTGGATTGCTTATTCTCCTGACGGTAGAGAGGAGACTTTTATTATTGATGTTTCCCCCTCAATCGCTTATGGGAGCGATGTATATTGCAATGTAACGATTGGTCAGAAAACGAATCGAATTTTCGGGATTGACTCTTGGCAAGCCATTCAGCTCTCCTTCAAATTCGTACGCAGCGAGATTGAACTTCTCGAAAGGGCGAACTGGAGGTTCGCCCATCCGGATGGGCACCCAACAGGGGCCTCCGACTTGTAAGTGATCGGGCTTGCCACGGATCCCACTCCGGCGACGGATGATACTCAGCCGACCGGCTATGCTCCAGTTCTGGGCGGCGAATTACTTGGCATGGGCGATGAGATCTTGGCGCTCCAGGTGCCGGGTCAGTCCATCGGAGGTGATGCCATTTGCCATCAAGACGCGGCTCAACTGCTGCTTCTGCTGCAGCGTCAGTTCGCGCGTCATGGCGCCGATGATCTGGTGCGCCAGCTGCAGTTCGGCAGTCAGGTCCGTTGCAGCGCGGTCGATGTGCTGGATTTTTTCTGCCGGCGTGGCGGCGGCTTTGCGGAAGTGAATGTTTACTTGGCTCATAATTGATTCCTGTTATTCGGAAAATTCCATGCCTGCCAGCAGGGCGCCGTTATGTGGCACCGCGAGAGCGCGGTTCTTCTTCCTTTTTGATGGTGGGCCCGGCTGCTGCATTAGCCGGTTGCTTCTCCTTCAGCTGCAGCTTTGGGCGTTGTGCTGTTGCCAGCTGCGGGGCCGCGTCGTCCAGCACCTGGTCGGCGTCGGTAGCGTCCTCTGCCTTGCTCCAGCCGTTGTTGTAGAAATAACCCAGCTTTTTGGCGGCCTCGACGTTGCCAGTGCGGTGCTTTGCCAACGATATGGCGCGCATCCTCGGCCAGATATTCAATGTTCGCGGCAAGGACTTCGTGCACGTCGCTGGGGTTCTGCAGTTCGCTGATGTCAATCCGTGCGATTGCGATTTCGCTGGCGCGTGCGCTGAGGCCTTCGATCTTAACCAGTACAGCCTGCCGGGCGATCTCCTTGTAATCGCGGACAATGAGCTTTGCCAATTCGCGGAGCATGGGGAGGGGCATGCCGCTCTTCGCGCGCTCCTGCCGCTTGCGATATATCACCGTGCGCTCCAGGGTGACGCGCTTGGCGCGTTCCTCATCTTCCTGCTGCTGCTTGAAGCGAGCCTGTTGAGCTTCCTCCTGCTTAGTCAGGGCTGGCGCCTTCGACGGGGTCGGCAGCCTCTTCCGCGAGGCATGCCGCACGGACCTCCGGCGTCTCGCAAATGCCTTGCTTTTCAAATGCCGCTTGGACATCACTACGCTTAAAGACGGGTGACACTCCACGTTTGCTGTCTTTTAAATAGCTGGCAGGGGGGGGCGGCACCAAGGCGGACGACAGAAGCTCTTTGATATGGCCGCTCATGCCGGTGGCGGGCGCTAGGGAGACGCTGATCAATTGAGCTTTTCGGCGTCACTGGCCGTGTTTAGCGTCCCAATGTGGTCACGAAAACTCATTGAAGGGCCTAAAAAACGGCGAATTCGCCCCCGAACTTGCCTGCTGCTACGCTCGAGACGGAGTTCGGGCGTTGGGTAATTTAAAGCGGCGGCCAGCGAGTACCAGGTTGGCCAAGGCAAACAGGGAAAACAACTGGGCAGTGTTCTTTGCCCAGCCCCGATACCGCGTCTTGCGATGACGGAAGAGGTTCTTCAACACATGAAACGGATGCTCGACTTTCGCCCGCACGCTGGCCTTGAGCACGTACAGCTTTTCGCGCTGGCGTCCAAGCTTATTGTTCGGAAGAGCCTTGCGTGCAGCGCGCTTCATGGCGGCAAACCAGGTCACCGATTTGCCCTGATTATCTTCGCGCTTTTCAACGCCCTGGTAGCCCGCATCGCCGAGCGCAGCGATCTCGTCGCCGTGCAGGAGCGCGTGTGCTTGCGTGACGTCGGCCACGTTGCCGGCCGTGCCGAGTCCGGTGTGCACCAAGCCAGACGTGGCGTCCACGCCGATATGCGCTTTCATCCCGAAGTGCCAGTCGTTGCCCTTCCTGGACTGGTGCATTTCCGGATCGCGCTGCTTGTCCCGGTTCTTTGTCGACGGCGGCGCGGCGATCAAGGTGGCATCGACGATGGCCCCTTCGCGCATCATCAAACCTTTCTCGGCCAAGTGCCCATTGATGGTGTCGAAGATCTGGCGCGTCAGCCCGTTCGCTTCGAGCAGACGGCGAAACTTGAGCAACGTCGTCGCGTCCGGCGCCGACTCGCGGTTCAAGTCAATGCCGACGAAACCACGGATTGCCTGGCTGTCGTAGATCGCGTCCTCAATACCTTCATCGGACGGTCCGAAGCATTGCTGGGCCACGTACATGCGCAGCATGCCCGCCAAGCCAATCGGCGGATGCGCAAGTCAGCTATTGCGCTGTTAACATTGAAAGTATTACGTGATGACAGGAGCTTGATTACCGAGTTGCCGGCCGCGCCGACGCGCGACGATCCGGACAAATTCAGCGAGCGCGGCGACGCGCTGATGATAGCGTTGCCGCCGATGATGCAGCAGATCAACGCATTGATCCCGGCGATTATAGATGCGGCCGCAGCGGGCACGCTGGCCCCCGCAGCGCAGCCGCTGCGGCCGCTGCAGCAAGTGCCGCGACTGCACTCACCGCTCCAGCCACGAGCGCGACGTCGACGAGCGCTATCGCCATCGGCGTAGGAATGAAGGCCTTTACGTTGGCGCATGCTGGCAAAGGATTTCTGCGTGGACAGTGGTTGCTCATCGCATCATCGGCCGCGCCCGATGTCAACCGGATGGCGGGGCCGCTCGCGACCTTTGACCCTGCCACAGGCGCCGCCACGGTCAACGTGAAGGCGCTTGGCGGCGACAGCGGCAGTTTCTCTGCTTGCAAGTTTCATCAGGGCAGTCCTATTGTGTTGGCGGTAATTTAGTCAAGGCGGCATTATACGGCCTGGCCAGAAAAGCCCCGCAACCGCCCGAATGCGGCACTATTGATCAGCAAGCTGTTTGCAAAATGTAACAATATAAAAAATAATTGCCGATAGTGCTTCATTGTTATCAAATTGGTACTAAGATTCCATAAACGGCTGCCGAAAACAGAAATATACTGAAAGAACTTGGGATGACACTGAATTTTCCATGAAGCAACACATGTGATGCAAAAAAGCTTAGAATTGTGTTGGAACGCATCAATAAATGGTACTATTGGGAAATAGTTGTTGTTTAAACAGTGAGATATGCGCGAAGCATTTGTAAAGGACTGAAATGCGATCTGCATTTGAAGCATGGGCGCAGCGCGATGGGCACATCGTGCGCCGCCGCGAGGACAAACCAGAAGAGTACCTGGTATTCGAAACGCAACGCCGCTGGGTGATCTGGCAGGCGGCGCTGGAGCACGGCAAAACGCCGGCGGGGCGAAAGACGGCAGCGCAGAAGGAAGCAGCTGCCGCCGAGAAAGCCGCTGCCGCGCGTTCGCCGGCCTTGCAGCGCGCGCCAGCCTTGAGCCAGGACGAGGCTGTGGTTCGCAACCAGGTGCTCAACGAGGTACTGGACGCGTTTTCGCGGCTGAACGGCGAATCGGGCATGGAAGACATTCTCCAGGTGATACAAAGCCTGAAGCAGCCTGCCAAACCGCAAGCCGCCGAGCGCGCAACAGAGACCGGCAAGGCGCTGCAGCGTTAACACGCCGCGCGCGGGGCCACGGATAGGCAGCACCGCCTGGTGCTGCCTCGGGGCTCTGCCGCCTAGTCTAAAGGGCTGATATGTCCCGGATAGCCATTTGCGCTGCGGTTGCTGCGCTGGCCGCGCTGGCCGGCTGCGGCACCCTGACCGAATCTCCCAGCCAGCGCGTGCTGGTGCAGACTGTGCTCGACCACCGTGCCGTGGCCGGCGCCGGCTGCATCCTGCAGAACGACGCCGGCAAGTGGTTCGTCACCACGCCGGCGCGCGTGTCGATCCGCAGGAGCGTGGGCCAGCTGCGCGTGGACTGCCGCCTGGACAATGCCGCCTGGGCCTACGAGAAGATCAATTCAAAACAGAACAGTACGCTGTGGGGCAACGTCGCCCTGACGGCGGGTATCGGCATTATGGTCGACCGCAATACCGGGCAGGGTTTCGACTATCCGGACGTGCTGACCGTGGAAATGAAGCGCTACGATGGCGAGGCTGGGCAGCCGCCGCCGGATGCGGGGCGCACTGTGTACTAATAAAAAAACGGGCCTTGCGGCCCGTTTGTTTTTTATGCCCTGTTAATCAGGAAGTTCGCCAGCAGCGGCACCGGACGGCCGGTGGCGCCCTTGGCGCCGCCCGACTTCCAGGCGGTGCCGGCGATGTCCAGGTGGGCCCAGTTGTACTTGCGGGTGAAGTTTTCCAGGAAGGCCGCCGCTGTGCACGAGGCGCCGCCCGGCGTGCCGATGTTGGCCAGGTCGGCGAAATTGGACTTCAGCTGCTCGTTGTACTGCTCGCCGATCGGCAGGCGCCAGGCGGTGTCGCCGGCGGCCTTGCCTGCAGCCAGCAGCTCGGCCGCCAGCGCGTTGTGGACGTCGTCGTCGCGCGTGAACAGGCCGCTGTTGTGGTGGCCCAGGGCCACGATGCAGGCGCCGGTCAGGGTGGCGATGTCGATCACCGCGGCCGGGTTGAAGCGCTCGGCGTAGGTCAGCGCGTCGCACAGCACCAGGCGGCCTTCGGCGTCGGTGTTCAGGATTTCGATGGTCAGGCCGTTCATGGAGGTGACGATGTCGCCCGGCTTGGTGGCGCGGCCGGAAGGCATGTTTTCGCAGGCGGCGATAATGCCCACCACATTGGACTTCAGGCCCATCTCGCCGATGGCGCGGAAGGTGCCCAGCACCGAGGCGGCGCCGCACATGTCGTACTTCATCTCGTCCATGCCGGGGCCGGCCTTGATCGAGATGCCGCCGGTGTCGAAGGTGATGCCTTTACCGACCAGCACCACCGGCGCATCCTTGGCCTTGCCGCCCTTGTGCTTCAGGACGATGAACTTGGGCGGCTGCTCGCTGCCGTTGGTCACTGACAGGAAGCTGCCCATCTTCAGTGCTTCGAGCTGCTTGCGGTCCAGGACTTCCACGTCGAAGCCGAACTCCTTGGCCAGCTTCCTGGCGGTGTCGGCCAGGTAGGTCGGGGTGCAGACGTTGGCCGACAGGTTGCCCAGGTCCTTGGTCAGTTCCATGCCGTTGGCGATCGCGACCGCCTGCGACAGCGCCAGCTTGTTGGCGGCGCTGTTGGCCACGGCCAGTGCCACTTTCTTCACGCCGGCCGGAGCCGGATCCTTCTTGCTCTTCTGGCTGTCGGTGCGGTAGATGCTTTCGCGGCCGGCCTGCACCACGGCGCGGATGGCCCACGCTGCGTCGCGCTCTTTCACTTCTTCCAGCGGTAGTGCGATAATGGCGTCCGCCGCGCCCAGGGTGGAGAACGCCTTGACTGCAGCCTGTACGCCGGAGGCGAAGCTTTTCTCGCCGACGGCTTCGTCGGCGCCCAGGCCGATCAGCAGCACGCGCTCGGCGGCGGCGCCTTTCAGGCCGCGCAGCAGCAGGGCCGTACCTGGCTTGCCGGTGATGTCGCCGGACTTCAGCGCAGCCGTGATTTCACCCGCACTGTCGAGGGCCTTGGCCGCTTGCGAAAGCTTCTTGTTTTCGAATACCGCGACGGCGATGCAGCCGGTCTTGGCGGACGCAATGGTGTTTTTTGCGTCGAATGCTTTTATGCTAAAGTCCATTAGATTTCTCCGTGTAGGCTTGGTTCTTACTTAACTTGACGACCGAATTATAAACTTCGAATGATTTTTCAACGTGCCCTTCAACGCGAGTTGGCCAGTGCTGCCGGGGCAACCTTCACGGTGCTGTTTTCCCTCATTGTCACCTGGACCCTGATTTCCATCCTGGGCAAAGCCGCAGGCGGCAAGGTCGCATCGAGCGACGTAATCGCGCTGATAGCGTTCGCGGCCCTGAATTATCTGCCAACTGTCCTGATCCTCACCAGCTTTATTTCAGTGCTGATGGTGGTCACGCGCAGCTACCGCGACTCGGAGATGGTGGTGTGGTTCGCTTCCGGCCTGAGCCTGGCGCGCTGGATACGTCCTGTGCTGACCTTCATCCTGCCCATCGTGCTGCTGACCGGCGTGCTCAGTTTCTACGCCACGCCCTGGGCCAAGCAGAAAAGCGGCGAGTACGCCGAACGCTTCCAGAAGCGCGAAGACCTGCAGCAGGTGTCGCCCGGCCAGTTCCGCGAATCGGCGTCGGCCAACCGCATCTTCTTTGTTGAAGGCGTGTCCGGCCAGAGCGCGGTGGTGCACAACGTGTTCGTCAACACGGTGGACGACAAGGGCACGGCCACCGTGGTGGCCAAGGAAGGCGTGATCACCACCACGCCCGAGGGCGACCGCTACCTGGTGCTGAAGAACGGCCGCCGCTACCAGGGCATGCCCGGCAGCGCCGACGTGCAGACCATGGAATTCGAACGCTACAGCATGCGCGTGGCCAGCAAGGCGCAGGAGCTGGGCGGCACGCTGGGCGTGGACGCCATGCCGAGTCCGGAACTGTTCCGCGGCACGGGCCCCATCATCCACGGCGAAATCCTGTGGCGCATCGCGCTGCCCATCACCTGCCTGCTGCTGCCGCTGCTGGCCATTCCGCTCGGCTTCGTCAATCCGCGCGCGGGCAGTTCGTCCAACCTGATCGTGGCCTTGCTGATCTTCTTCAGCTATAACAACCTGGTCAAGGTATTCGAGGGCAGCGTGCGCCAGGGGCGCATGAACTTTGCGCTGTCCTGGTGGCCGCTGCACCTGGCCCTGGCCACCGTCATCGTGCTGATGTTTGCGTGGCGCCTGAACGTGAACCACCGTTATCATCCGCGCGTGCTGTGGGCCGCGTTCAAGCGCGGCAAGGGCCCGGCCAAGGAAGTGAAGTAATGAGTATTCTGCAACGCTATTTCGCCACCTCGATCGCGCAGGCGGTGGCCTTCGTGCTGCTGGCGCTGCTGGGCCTGATGGCCTTCATGGACCTGACCGGTGAACTGCCGTCGGTGGGCAAGAACGGCTACAGCCTGCAGCACGCGGTGCTGTACGTGGCCATCATGGTGCCGGAGCGGATCTACCGCGTGCTGCCGGTTGCCACGCTGATCGGCACCATCTACACCATGGCGCAGCTGGCCTCGTCGTCCGAATTCACCATCATGCGCGCGGCCAGCCTGTCCACCCGCATGGCGATCGGCATGCTGTTCAAGATCGGCCTGGTGATCGTGGCGGTGGCCTTCATCTTCGGCGAACTGATCGTGCCGCGCACCTCGCCGCTGGCGGACAAGGTGCGCCTCACGGCGCAGGGCGCGGCCATATCGGCCGAGTTCCGCTCCGGCCTGTGGACCAAGGACATCATCAAGAGCGAAGGGCTGACCGGCACCGTGCTCGGTTCGCGCTTCTTCAATGTGCGTGAAGTGCGGCCTGACGGCCAGCTGCTCGACCTGAAGCTCTACGAGTTCGACAACAGCTTCCGCCTGCGCGCCCTGATCCAGGCCAAGCGCGCCACCTTCCAGGGCAAGAGCGTGTGGCGCCTGGAAGAGGTGACCGAGAGCCGCTTCAGCAATCCGGCGCTGCTGGTGGCAGGCGCCACGGCCACGGCGCAGAACCACTTTGCGCAGGAAACCAGCCAGGTGGAAGTCGTCAAGCTGGCCTCGCGCGACCTGGTGTCCGAGATCACGCCGAAGATCCTGTCGGTGTCGCGCCGCGACCCGGAACGCATGTCGGCCAACGAGCTGGCGGTCTACACCCGCCACCTGCAGGAGAACAGGCAGGAGTCCAAGCTGTTCAAGGTGGCGTTCTGGAAGAAGCTGCTCGATCCGCTGGCCATTTTCGTGCTGATGGCGCTGGCGCTGCCCTTTGCCTACCTGCATGCGCGCAGCGGCGGCGTCAGCCTGAAAGTCTTCGTCGGCATCATGATCGGTGTAAGCTTCCTGCTGGTGAACACCCTGTTCTCGCACGTGGGCATGCTGAGCACCTGGCCGGCCTTCCTGACGGCTGCAGCGCCCAGCGTCATTTATCTGGTGCTGGCCATGGGCGCGCTATGGTGGGTGGAGAGACACTGATGACCGCAAAAAATGCACTGATCCTGTTCGCGCACGGTGCGCGCGCCGCCAGCTGGGCTGCGCCATTCGAGCGCTTGCGCGGCCTCACCCAGGCGCGCCTGCCCGGCGTGGACGTGTCGCTGGCGTTTTTGGAGCTGATGTCGCCGCGCTTGCCTGAGAAGGTCGCCGAGCTGGCGGCCGCCGGGGTGGCGGACGTGGCGGTGGTGCCGGTGTTTCTTGGCCAGGGTGGCCACGTGCTGCGCGACCTGCCGCTGATGCTCGACGAGCTGCGTGCGGCCTATCCCGCCATCCGCTTCAGCGTGGCCGAAGCGGTGGGGGAAAATCCGGCGGTGCTGGATGCCATCGCCGATTACTGTGTCGGCGCGGTGAACACGGGCGGCTGACCGCCCGCTTGCGGAAGGCTTATTCTTCGCCGTCCGCTTCCGACTGCGCGGCCATGGCCGCCAGCGTGGAGCCGGGCTGCTCCAGTTCGCGCTGGATGATGGCGCGCAGGCCGTCCGAACGGATCTCGTCCAGTGCCAGTTTCTGCATATTGTCCGCTTCGCCTTTTTCTTCCAGCCCGTTCAGCACGGCCAGCACCAGGCGCACTTCCTTGGCATAGTTCAGTACATAGGCCAGCAGCGTTGGCGCGGCCGACGCGGGCTGGCTCGCCAGCGCGTCTGCGCCATCGTTCAGGCGCGCGGCCAGCGCTTCGATGCGGCCGGAAGGCGAGGGCAGGAAGCGGCGCGCCAGCTGGAAGTCTTCGCACTTCACCAGTGCCGTCATGGCCAGTTCGGCGCACTGCTCGGCCAGGGCAGAGTCGATCTCATCCAGTTTCAGGAACAGCTGGTGGGTGGCGCCCACTTCGCGCAGGGCCTCGTTGATGGCGGCCACCTCGCGGAAACGCTCCACGGTGGCGGCGCCCAGCAGCATGCGCGAGGATTCGCGGTCGCGGATGCTCTGCAGCGCGGCGCGCGCGGGCGGGAAGGCGTCGGCCAGGTAGATCCAGTCGCGCAGGGCGAAGGACAGGCGCACGCCGCGCCACTCGGGCGACACCTCCAGCGCGTGCTCGTGCAGCCAGAGGTGGTCCTTCAGCGCGTCCTGGTAACGGCCGGCGAGGCGGGCTTCGCGGGCGCGTTCAAATACTTCATTCGGCTGCTGCATATCACCTCCTAGAAAATCGAAGGCGACATTTTAACAGGCGCCGGGCCGGCCATCACCATACCCGGCACAGCTTCTCCTTGGGCTTGACCATGGCCTGGCCCGGCTTGCAGGCGAATGCCTTGGCAAATTCCGGCATATTCACCACCACCCCGTTGATGCGGTACTTGCCCGGCGAATGCGGGTCGGTCATGGCGTGCAGGCGCAGGCTTTCGGGGCGCTCGTTCTGGCAGGTCCATTGGGCGGTGCCGACGAAGAAGCGCTGCTCGGGCGTCATGCCTTCGCGGTTCTCCAGCACCTTGTCCGCAATTTCCGTCTTCCACGCCATCCAGGCCAGGATCAGGCCGCCCAGGTCGGCCGCATCCTCGCCCAGGGTCAGCTTGCTGTTGATCTTGATGTCGTCCACCACCGTGTATTGCGCGTACTGGTCCACGATGCACTGCGCGCGCTGCTTGAACGCCTTGGCGTCCTGCCTGGCCCACCAGTCCTTCAGGTTGCCCTTGGCGTCGAACTGGCGGCCCTCGTCGTCGAAGCCGTGGATCAGTTCATGGCCGATGGTGCCGCCGGTGTTGCCGTAGTTCGGCGCGTCGTCCATTTTTCCGTCGAACAGCGGCGGCTGCAGCACGCCGGCGGGGAAGTTGATGTCGTTCATCTGCGGGTTGTAGTACGCGTTCACGGTGGGCGGCGTCATGCCCCACTCGGAGCGGTCCAGCGGCTTGCCGATCTTGTCCAGCTGGCGCCGCACCTCGAAGGCGGTGCCGCGCACCACGTTGCCGGCGAAGTCGCCGCGGCTGACGCTGTAGGCGCTGTAATCGCGCCAGCTGTCCGGGTAGCCCACCTTGTTGGCCACCGCGTGCAGCTTTTCGCGCGCCTTGGCCTTGGTGGGCTCGCTCATCCATGTCAGCGCGTTGATGTCCTGTTCCATGGCCGCCTCGATCTGGCGCGTCATGTGCAGCGTTTTCTCCTTCAGCTCCGGGCTGAAGGCGCGGCTGACGAATTCCTGCCCCAGCGCCTCGCCCAGCTGCTGGTCCACCAGTTGCACGCAGCGCTTCCAGCGCGGCTTCTGCTCCGGCGTGCCCAGCAGGGTCTTTTGATAGAAGGCGAAGTTTTCGTCGACGAAGTCCTGCGACAGGAAAGGCGCCAGGGCGCGTGTGGTGTGCCAGCGCAGATAGGTCTTGATGTCGTCCAGGCTCAATTGCTGCAGGCCCTTGTTCAGCGCGCGCAGATAGGCTGGTTCGTTGACGTTGAAGCTGGCGGCGCCGGGCTGTCCGGCCGCCTGCAGGTACGCGCGCCAGTCGAAGGCCGGCGTCATGGCCTGCAGGCCTTTCAAGTCCGTCTTGTGGAACATCTTGTACGGGTCGCGCTGGTCCACGCGCGACAGCGAGGCTTTCGCCAGCGCGGTTTCGAAGCGCAGGATGCCGGCTGCGGCACGCTTGGCCGCTTGCGGCGTGTCGCCCGCCAGCTCCAGCGAGCGGGCGATGTGCGCCACGTATTGGGCGCGGATGGTCTTGGACTTGGCGTCGGTCTTCAGGTAGTAGTCACGGTCCGGCAGGCCGGCATCTGCGGTGGCGGCGAAGGCGATCACCTGGGAGGAGTCGCCCAGGTCCTGGTTGGACGAAAAGCCGAACAGCATGCTGTTGGCGATCTCGATGTGCAGCCTGGCCAGCACGCGCGGCAGGTCGCGCTTGGAGGCCATGCCGGCGATCAGGGCCAGGTATTCCTGCAGCGGCGCGGCGCCGCGCGCGTTCACGGCCTGCTCGTCCATGCAGGCGGCGAAGTAGTCGCCGATCTTTTGCTGGGCAGGGTTGCGGCCGCTTTCCTGCGCGGCCAGCGTGGTCAGGATGCCCCACAGGAAGCGCTGGTTGTCCTGCGCGGCCTTGCCGTACACGCTCCACGCGCTCTGGTCGGGGGGGATGGGATTGTTTTTCATCCAGCCGCCGCAGCTGTACTGGTAGAAGTCTTCGCAGGGATCCGCGCTCTTGTCCATGGCGCTGACGTCCAGCCCGGGAGTGTAGGGGAGGGCGGACAGCGGGGCTTCCGCGGCGGGCGGTTGGGCGTAGGCGGCGCTGACGGCGAATGCCAGCAGGACGGGGGCGAGATTGCGCATGGAGTGCTCCGGTGGTCGAAGCAGCTATTCTACGGCGGGAATTGTTGAAATGGCAATCGCGGCGGCGCTGGCGGGTTACGGCGCACGCGCCTAACCCGCCCTACGGGAGCAGGCCTGCGCATTTGCGCGGCGGTATGGATGCGTAGGGCGGGTTAGGCGGGACGCCGTAACCCGCCGGGCTCAGTCTGCGGCCTGGTGCGGCCGGCGCGCCATGGCGTGGCCGAGCATCACCAGCACCGGGCCGTGCGACGGCGCCAGGCCGTGCGCCAGCGTGTCCAGCGTCAGGCGCAAGATGCGCTGATCGGCGCGGCTCACGTTTTCAATCACCACCACCGGCGTCTCGCCCAGCCGCCCCTGGTCCAGCAGGCGCTGCGCCGTGATGATGGCCTCGCGCCCGCCCATGTACTGCACCAGCGTGTCGCTGTCCGGCATGTCCACGTCGGCCGGATGCTCGGGCGCCGTGCTGGAAGTGAAGAAGGCCACGCTGCGCGCGACGCCGCGCTTGGTGAGCGGCTGCCTGGTGGCCGCCGCCGCCGCGACGGCGGTGGTGATACCCGGGACGATCTCCACCTCGATGCCGGCTTCCTCCAGCGCGCGCAGTTCTTCGTCCGCGCGCCCGAACAGCATCGGATCGCCACCCTTGAGCCGCACCACCAGTTTGTGGCGCCCGGCGTTGTCCACCAGCTGCGCGTTGATGGCATGCTGCGCGGTGGAGCGCTGGCCCGAGCGCTTGCCCACCGAAATCTTCTCGGCCTGCGGGCACAGCTCCAGCATCTCCTCGGTCACCAGCGCATCGTGCAGCACCACGTCGGCTTGCGCCAGCAGGCGCGCGCCGCGCAGGGTGATGAGGTCCTGCGCTCCGGGGCCGGCGCCGATGAGATAGACCTTGCCGAACACGGGCTCGGGCGCCGTCATGGTCAGGCCAGGCGGATCATGCCGGCCGCCACGGTCTGGTGGGTCACTTCATCGATCAGGATGAAGGCGCCCGTCGCGCGGCTATCGGTATAGTCGTCGGCTGCCAGCGGCTGCTGCACGGTCAGCGCGATGCGCGCCACGTCGTTCAGTTTCAGCGCGTCGGCTTCGCGGCGCTCCTGGGTGTTAATGTCCAGCAGCGACTCGATCTTGGTGATCTTGGCGGCGGTCTGCTTGGTGCCGTGCTTGATCCAGTACTTGCGGCGCAGGTCCAGCGCATCTTCCGACAGCCAGCACACGTCCGCGTTCAGGGTCTTCAGCAGGGTGGCCGGCTGCTCGCTGCTGGCCAGCAGGTCGCCGCGCGAGATGTCCAGGTACTCGTTCAGCAGCAGCGTCACCGACTTGCCGGCCGACGCAGACTGGTGCGAGCCTTCCAGCGTCAGGATATCCTTGACGGTGGCGCTCTGGCCCGAAGGCTGCACCACCAGCTTGTCGCCCACCGAGACCTTGCCCGACTCGATACGGCCCATGTAGCCGCGGAAGTCATTCGCCTCGTGGCCGTTGTGGCGCGCCACCAGCTGCACCGGGAAGCGGAACGGCGCGTTGTGCGACTCGTCGTACACGGACAGCGATTCAAGCAGCTCGATCAGGGTCGGGCCTTGATACCAGGGCATGTTCTCGCCCGCGTCCACCACGTTGTCGCCGCTCAGGGCCGACAGCGGGATGGGCGTGATGTCCTTCAGGCCCAGCGTCTGCGCGAATTCCTGGTAAGCCTTGACGATGCGGTCGTAGATCGCCTGGTCGTAGTTCACCAGGTCCATCTTGTTCACGGCCACCACCACGTGCTCGATCTGCAGCAGGTGGGCGATAGTGGAGTGGCGCTTGGTCTGGATCAGCAGGTCCACGCCGCCGTCTTCGCGCAGCTTCACTTTCGACACGTCGATCAGGATGATGACGGCGTCGGCGGTGGAAGCGCCGGTCACCATGTTGCGGGTGTACTGCTCGTGGCCCGGGGTGTCGGCGATGATGAACTTGCGCTTCGGCGTGGCGAAGTAGCGGTAGGCCACGTCGATGGTGATGCCTTGCTCGCGTTCAGCTTCCAGGCCGTCCGTCAGCAGCGACAGGTCGATGGTGTCGCCCACGGTGCGTTTGTTCTTGGCGCGCGACACGGCGGCCAGCTGGTCGGCGAAGATGCCTTTGCTGTCGAACAGCAGGCGGCCGATCAGCGTGCTCTTGCCGTCGTCCACCGAACCGGCGGTGATGAAGCGCAGCAGGCCGGCCTGGTTTTCAGTGTTTTCAATGCGAGCGTTCATCAGAAGTAACCTGCTTTCTTGCGTTTTTCCATGGAGGCTTCGGAGGTCTGGTCGTCCATCCGGGTGGCGCCGCGTTCAGTGATCTGGGTAACGGCCGTTTCGGCGATGATGGCTTCCACCGTTTCCGCGTCCGAGGACACGGGGCAGGTGCAGGAGATATCGCCCACGGTGCGGAAGCGCACCACTTGCGTCTCCACGGTTTCGCCTTCGCGCGCCGGGGTGAGGTCGGTCAGCGGCACCAGCAGGCCGTTGCGCGGGATTACCTGGCGCTCGTGCGCGAAGTAGATCGGCGGCAGCGCCAGCTTTTCGCGGGCGATGTACTGCCACACATCGAGCTCGGTCCAGTTCGAGATCGGGAACACGCGCATGTTCTCGCCCGGATGCACGCGGGTGTTATACAGGTCCCACAGTTCCGGGCGCTGTGCTTTCGGGTCCCACTGGCCGAATTCGTCGCGGAATGAGAAGATGCGCTCTTTCGCGCGGGCCTTCTCTTCATCGCGGCGGGCGCCGCCGATGCAGGCGTCGAAGCCGTGTTCGGCGATGGTTTCCAGCAGCGTCACCGCCTGCGCGGCGTTGCGCGAATCGGTCTGCGGATTACGCAGGCGCACGGTGCCCTTTTTGATCGAGTCTTCCACCGAACCCACGATCAGGCGCTCGCCCAGTTCGGCCACGCGCTGGTCGCGGAAGGTGATGACTTCCTGGAAGTTGTGGCCGGTATCGATGTGCACCAGCGGGAAGGGGAATTTACCGGGACGGAAAGCCTTCTCGGCCAGGCGCAGCAGCACCACGGAATCCTTACCGCCCGAGAACAGCAGGGCGGGGTTGCTGCACTCGGCGGCCACTTCGCGCAGGATGTGGATGGCTTCCGATTCCAGCGCGTCCAGGTGGCGCGCGTTCACGTCGCTCAGGCCTATGGTGGAGGCGTAACGGTCAACTACTGTGTTCATGGCTTTGCCTATTCTATTGAGTATCGATGCATGGCGGGTTACGCGCATGCGCTAACCCGCCCTACGGTGCAGCGGTGCGGCGGTGTGCGCAGGGCGGGTTAGCGCATGCGCGTAACCCGCCGGCGCTCACGCGGCCACGGATTTGATGCGTATCAGCTTGCCGTCTACCACGTGCAGGCCGCATTCCTTCGATTCCGGATTCTCCCACCACCAGCGCCCGGCGCGCACGTCCTCGCCCGGCTCGATGGCGCGGGTGCAGGGTTCGCAGCCGATCGACGGGTAGCCCTTGTCGTGCAAGGCGTTGTACGGCACCTTATTGTCGCGCAAATAGGTCCACACGTCTTGCTCCGACCAGTCGGCCAGCGGGTTGAACTTGGTCATGAAGTGGGCCGGATCGTCTTCCTCGATCATCAGCGAGGTGCGGGTGGCCGACTGCGCGCGGCGCTGGCCGGTGATCCAGGCCTGGTTGCCGGCCAGGGCGCGGCCCAGCGGCTCCACCTTGCGGATGCGGCAGCATTCCTTGCGCATCTCCACGCTGTCGTAGAACGCGTTCAGGCCGTTCTGCGCCACGTAGGCTTCCACCGCCTCGGGTTGCGGGCGGTACAGGGCGATCTCGTAGCCGTAGGTTTCCTTCACCTTGTCCAGCATGGCCAGCGTTTCAGCATGCAAGCGGCCGGTCTCCAGCGAGAAGATGGTGATGGGCAGCTTGGCCTTCAGGATCAGATCGGTCAGCACCATGTCTTCGGCGGCCAGGCTGGACGCGAACACGGCGGGCGTGAAATCACGCACGATGCGCTCCAGGGTCTGCTGCGTGGACTGGATCAGGGTATTCAGCTCGCTCATGCCGGCTCCGCGCGTCAGATGCCGTAGCCGGCGTCGCCGGTTTCGGAAGGCGCGGGGCGGGCGGCGCGGCGGAACAGCGGCACTTTCTGGTCCACGGAAGCCTGGTAGGTCTCCGAGAAGTCCGACAGGCCCTTGAGCGCATCTTCGATGCTGCGGTCGCCGCGCACGTCGTAGGCGTTGAAGCCCACGCGCTGCATGGAGAACAGCTGGTCGCGCAGCACGTCGCCGATGGCGCGCAGTTCGCCGGCGTAGCCCAGGCGGGTGCGCAGGTTGTAGGCGATCGAATAGCCACGGCCGTCGGTGAATTTGGGGAAGTCCACAGCCACCACGGCGAAGGCATCCAGTTCGCCCTTCAGCGTTTCGGGGCGCTCGTCCGGAGCGAACCACACGCCGATTTCGCCGGCGGCGCGGCGCGCGGCCAGGGCGCCGGCCTGCGCCTGCCAGGTGGCCAGCGGCACGATGGCCTTGCCGGCCGGGGCGGCCAGTGCCGCCGCGTCCTCGCCTTCGGCCGCGCGCAGCACGGTCCAGTCGTTGCCGGTGATTTCGCGGCCCTTGATGATCAGTTTATCTTCACGCATATTCGTCTTCTCCAACCAGGCGGCCCGCATCGGCAATCGGCGTGGCGTATACATATTCCTTGAACGGCGCGACGCCCAGGCGCTGTGCGGTGTCCACAAAGCGTTCGTTCTCGAAGCGCTCGCGCACATACACTTCCAGCAGGCGGCCGATCACTTCCGGCATCTGCAGCGCGGAGAACGACGGACCGATGATCTTGCCGATGGCCGAATCGTTGCCTTGCGCGCCGCCGATCGACACCTGATACCACTCGCTGCCGTCCTTGTCCACGCCCAGCACGCCGATGTTGCCCACGTGATGGTGCCCGCAGGCGTTGATGCAGCCCGAGATGTTCAGTTCGATCTCGCCGATGTCGTGCTGGAAGTCCAGGTTGTCGAAGCGCTCCGCGATGGCGGCGGCGATCGGCAGCGACTTGGCGTTGGCCAGCGAGCAGAAGTCGCCGCCCGGGCAGCAGATCATGTCGGTCAGCAGGCCGATGTTCGGCGTGGCCAGGCCGTGTGCCTTGGCTTCCTGCCACAGCGCGAACAACTGCGACTGTTCCACGTCGGCCAGCACGATGTTCTGCTCGTGCGTCACGCGCAGTTCGCCGAAGCTGTAGCGGTCCGACAGGTCGGCCATGAAGTCCATCTGTTCTGCGGTGGCGTCGCCCGGCGGCACGCCGGTCTTCTTCAGCGACAGCACCACGGATGCGTAGCCAGGCTGCTTGTGCGCCTTCACATTGCGCTTGAGCCAGTTGGCAAAGGCCTTGTTGTCGGCGTGCGCGGCCAGCGGATCGATCGCGTCCAGCTGCTTGTACGGGTGCGGCTGGAAGTAGGCGATCACGCGCTCCATTTCCTCCAGCGTCAGCGTCTCCTCGCTGTTCTTCAGGTCTTCCCACTCGGCTTCCACCTGGCGTGCGAATTCCTCGGCGCCGATGGCCTTCAGCAGGATCTTGATGCGGGCCTTGTACTTGTTGTCGCGGCGGCCATGCAGGTTGTACACGCGCATGATGGCTTCGACGTAGGTTAGCAGGTGCTCGCGCGGCAGGAACTCGCGGATCACGCTGCCCAGGATGGGAGTGCGGCCCATGCCGCCGCCGACCATCACCTTGAAGCCGATCTCGCCGGCCTCGTTGTAGACCACGGTCAGGCCGATGTCGTGCACGGCGATGGCCGCGCGGTCCTGCACGGCGCCATTCACGGCCACCTTGAACTTGCGCGGCAGGGCGATGAATTCAGGGTGGAAGGTGGACCACTGGCGCAGGATCTCGCAGTAGGGGCGCGGATCGATGATCTCGTCGGCCGCCACGCCGGCGAACTCGTCGGTGGTGGTGTTGCGGATGCAGTTGCCCGAGGTCTGGATGGCATGCATTTCCACCGAGGCCAGGTCGGTCAGGATGTCCGGCGTCTGTTCCAGTTCGATCCAGTTGAACTGGATGTTCTGGCGCGTGGTGAAGTGGCCGTAGCCGCGGTCGTACTTGCGGGCGATGTGCGCGAACATGCGCATCTGCTTGCTTGCCAGCAGGCCGTAGGGCACAGCGATGCGCAGCATGTAGGCATGGCGCTGGTAGTACAGGCCATTCTGCAGGCGCAGGGGCAGGAATTCGGCTTCCGTCAGCTCATCGGCCAGGCGGCGGCGCACCTGGTCGCGGTATTGCGCGATGCGTTCGCGGACGATGAGGTGGTCGTATTGATCGTATTGATACATGTCATTCCTAAAAAAATCGCTTGCCGGCGGGGCTGGCTCTTTCAAAGTATCCCAAACTGGCGTCAATGGTAATAAACTTCATCTTTATTCCAAACGACTTAGTCTTTATTTGCTTATATACGTATTGGGTATAAGCATGAGCGTAAAATAGAGCTAGAGCAGCCCCCACCGAGAGAACAATGAATCTTCATCAACTGCGCTTTGTCCGTGAAGCAGTACGCCAGAACTACAACCTGACAGACGCCGCCAAGGCCCTGTTTACCTCCCAGCCCGGCGTGTCCAAGGCCATTATCGAGCTGGAAGAGGAGCTGGGCGTGGACATTTTCACGCGGCACGGCAAGCGCATCCGGGGGCTGACCGAGCCCGGGCGGCTGGTGTTGTCCTCGGTGGAACTGATCATGCAGGAGATCGATAGCCTCAAGCGCATCGGCAAAGAATACGCGGCCCAGGACAGCGGCAGTTTCACCATTGCCACCACCCACACCCAGGCGCGCTACACGCTGCCCAAGGTGGTGCAGGCCTTCATGCTGAAGTTTCCCAAGGTGCGCTTGTCTTTATTGCAAGGCAATCCGCGCCAGATTGCGGAGATGGTGCAGCGCGACCAGGCCGACCTGGCCATCGCCACTGAATCGATTGCCGGAGTTGATAATCTGATCACCTTGCCGTGTTATCAATGGGAACACGTGGTGGTGGTACCGCCGGACCATCCGCTGCTCAAATCCAAGGCGCTGACGCTGGAGGAGATTGCCGCATTCCCGCTCATCACCTATGATGGCGCCTTCGCCGGCCGCAGCAAGATCGACCACGCGTTCTCGCTGCGCGGCCTGAAGCCGGACGTGCTGCTGGAAGCCATCGACGCGGACGTCATCAAAACCTATGTCGAGCTGGGCATGGGCATCGGCGTCATTGCCGGCATGGCCTTCGATCCCGAGCGCGACCGCAGCCTGCGCGCCATCCCGGCCGGCCACCTGTTCGGCATGAACGTGTCGCGCGTGGCGGTCAAGCAGGGCGCCTACCTGCGCAGCTATATCTACACCTTCATCGAACTGTTGGCGCCCACGCTCAACCGCAAGTTGATCGAGCAAGCCATGAACGGTGAAAAAGACAATTACGAGTTGTAAGACTATGAAGACCCAACAAGAATATTACGCGGCCGTCGCCGCCACCTACGACCTGCAATACGAGCGCCCGGAAGTGGAAGACGACCTGGAAGAACTGCACGAGGCGCTGACCGAGCTGCTGCACGGCCACAAGGTGCTGGAACTGGCCTGCGGCAGCGGCTACTGGACCGAGATCATCGCCGACGCGGCCGAGTCCGTGCGCGCCATCGACAACAGCCCGCAGATGCTGGCGGCGGCGCGCGAGCGCGGCCTGGACGAGGACTTCGTGCAATTCACCGAGGGCGATGCCTTCTCGCTGCCGGACGACATCGCCCCGGGCCAGTTCACGGCCTGTTTCGCTGCCGGCCTATGGTCGCAAGTGCCGCGATCCAGCCAGGACAAATACCTTGCCCACCTGCGCGCCAAGCTGGGCAAGGAAGTGCTGCTGGTCCTGCTCGACAACAACTATGTCGAAGGCTACAGCGAGCCCATCGCGCGTACCGACCTGGACGGCAACAGCTTCCACATCCTCACCGACACCAAGGGCGAGCGCTACGAAGTGGCGCAAAGCTACCCATCCGACAGCTGGCTGCGCAAGCGCCTGTCCGGCGCCGCCAAGGAAGTGCGCGTCGAGCGCCTGGAGCACTACTGGCTCGCCACCTGCCGCCTGAAATAATTGCCCTGAAAACGGGGTCAGGGTTAATTATGCGATCCGTATATGGTTCGTGTAATTAACCCTGACCCCATTTTTATTGTTGCGAAAGAACAACAATTGTTGATGTCATATTGTTGAAGCATTTGTTAGGCAAGATTCGTCCCGTCAAGTTGCAAGCGACGCTTTCCTTAACGAACAATATGGATCATCAAGTGAAAAAACTTACTCTGGCAGCACTGGTTATCGGCGCCTTCTCGGCAAGCGCACAAGCACAATCCAACGTGACCATCTACGGTCTGGTGGACGCGGGCCTGGTGAAAGAAAGCGGCGGCGCTGCCGGCAGCGTGACCAAGGTCACCAGCGGCATCGGCGGCCAGTCGCGCATCGGCTTCCGCGGCGTGGAAGACCTGGGCAACGGCCTGTCGGCCGTGTTCGCCATGGAAACCGGCTTCAAGGCCGACGACGGCGCGCTGGACAACACGTCCAGCACCCTGTTCAACCGCCAGGCCTATGTTGGCCTGAAAAGCAAGGAGCTGGGTTCCTTCACCCTGGGCCGCCAGTACACCATGCTGTACAACGCCATGAGCCAGGTGGCCGACCCGTTCGGAGCAGGCTACGCCGGTTCCATCAAGAACTTGTTCGCCACCTCGGGCGCCAACACCCGCGTCAGCAATGCCATGGTGTACGCCTCGCCAGTAGTGTCGGGCTTCTCGGCTGAACTGCTGTACGCGCTGGGCGAACAGGCTGGCGACAGCACCGCCGGCCGCCAGATCGGTTTCGGCCTGAACTACGCCCAGGGCCCGCTGAACGCGCGCCTGGTGTATAACAACCGCAACCAGGACATCGCTGCCGTCGGCACCACCCCGGCCAAGAACCAGGACGAAGCCAAGAACACCCTGCTGGCCGTGAACTATGACTTCACCGTGGTGAAGGCTTACTTCGCTTACGCCACCGACAAGGGCCTGAACAGCTCGCCGATCCCGGTCGCCAACGCGTTCGGCTTCAAGACCGCACCGAAGCCATCGATCGACGCGCGCGATATCCTGGTTGGCGTGTCCGTACCTGCCGGTCCAGGCAACGTGCTGGCTTCCTACACCAGCAAGGACGACAAGACCATCAACAACCAGGATGCCACCCAGATCGCCGTGGGCTACATCTACCCGCTGTCGAAGCGTACCAGCACCTACGTTGCTTACGCCAAGATCAAGAACAAGAACGGCGCCGGCTACACCGTTGGTAACAACAACGAGCCAGGCAGCGGCGACAAGGCCTTCAATATCGGCCTGCGCCACGCCTTCTAAGCTGTTCTTTCTGTAGCGGGAAAGCGCCCTCCGGGGCGCTTTTTGCGTTCAGGGCAGCGGCAGTTCCACGGTGATGCGGGTGCCGCCGTCGCCGTTGGCCTCGCGGCCCCGGATCTGGATCTCGCCGTCAAGCGCCCACACGCGCTCGCGCATGCCCAGCAGGCCGAAGGAGTGTGCCTTGTTCAAATCGTCCGGCGCGATGCCGCGTCCGTTGTCCCTGATTTGGAGGTGCAGCAGCCCGTCGCGGCGGTGCACCGAGATCCATACCTGGCTGGCGTGGGCATGGCGCGCGATATTGGTCAGCGATTCCTGCACGATGCGGAAGGCGGCGGTACTGTAGCGGTCGTCCAGGATCAGCTCGCTTTCCTGCGCCTCCAGCTGGCAACTGATGCCGTGCCGCTGGATGAACTCCTGGCGCAGCGTTTGTAAGGCGTAGTACAGGCCGCCTTCATCGAGCGCGTGCGGGCGCAGATTGGTGGCGATGCGGCGCAGCGAGGTGATGGCGCGCTGGAGCAGCTTGTCCATCGAGCGCATCTGGCGCGTGGTCTGCGCCGAGCTGTCGGCTTGCTGCTGCAGCAGGCTCAGGTCCACGCGCAGCGTGGCCAGCAGCTGGCCGAGGTCGTCGTGCAGTTCCCGCGCGATGTGGGCGCGTTCTTCTTCACGCGTGGTTTGCAGCGCGGCGGAAAGGTCGCGCAGCTGGTCGTAGGAGATGGCGCGGTCGGTGGCGCGCCGGCCGGGCGCCTGGCAATCGCGGCGCGAGCGGATGTCCGCCTGCTTGCTGCGCCGCCGCGCCGATTTGCCGAGCTTTTCCATATGCGCATCCCCGTGGCCGGGAGCCGGCCTAAGGCTACACAATAGGATAGCAGCTGAGCCGGGATTTTGATCTGGCGCAGGGTGGAGAAGATTACATTTGCTTGAACAGGTGCAGGAAACTGCGCGACACTTCCAGCTTGTCGGAGCGGTCCTTGATCAGCACTAGGTGGCGGCCGCGGATGTCGCGCGTCACGCCTTCGATGGCGTTGACGTTGACCAGGGTCGCGCGGTGGATCTGCCAGAACAGGTCGGGATCGAGCTCTTCCGCCAGGTCGCGCACCGGCTTGCGGATCAGCGCTTCGTACTTGGCCGTCTGCACGCAGGTGTATTTCTCATCCGAGCGGAAGAACAGGATTTCTTCCACCGGGATCATGCGCAGGTCCTGGCCGATACTGGCCTGTATCCACTGCAGATAGGTTTTCTTGGGCGCGGCGATTTTCTCGGCCAGCTGGGACAGCATGGCGGTCACGCTGGCGTTCACGTCGGCGCCGCCGGCAGACCCGGCCGGCGCGTTCATGCGGTTCTTCAGGCGCTCCACCGTGATCTGCAGGCGCTCCGGCTCGGCCGGCTTCAGCACATAGTCGACCGCGCCGCGCTCGAACGCTTCCACCGCGTGCACATCGTAGGCGGTGACGAACACCACGTTGCTCTTGTTGCCGATGGCGGCGGCCGCCTCCATACCGCTCTTGCCGGGCATGCGGATATCGAGGAAGGCGAAGTCGGGCTTGAGCTGGTCGACCAGGTCGATTGCTTCCTCGCCGTTCTTGGCTTCGCCGACAATGTCCAGTTCGGGCCATACCTGGCCCAGGCGCATGCGCAGCTGGTCGCGCATCAGTCTTTCGTCATCGGCAAGAATTGCAGTTGGCATATTCGGTAACAGTGTTAAAAGTGAGTGCTAATTATTCAACGAATCGGCGGCAGGCGCAATCGATTACTTGGCCATTTATTGGCCTTTACTTGGCGGCCAGGGCGTACGGCACTTCGATGGTGGCAATCACGCCGCTCGGCTGGTTGGGCTGGATGTTCAGCGACCCCTCGTTGCCGTGCAGTAGTTTCAGGCGTTCGCGGATATTGCTCAACCCCAGGCCGGTGCCGTCGCTGGGCTTGGCGCCGAAGCCCAGCCCGTCGTCCGCCACAATCACGCGCAGCTTGTTGTGCGCCACCTCGGCGCGCACCCGCAAGGTGCCGCCTTCGGGCTTGCCTTCCAGGCCGTGCTTGATGGCGTTTTCCACCATGGACTGCAGCATCATGGGCGGAAAGGCGGCGGTGCGCAGGCCGTCCGGCACCTCGAACTCGATGGTCAGGCGCTCTTCCATGCGCATCTTCAGCAGCGCCAGGTAGGCTGCCACCATGTCGGCTTCGCGGCCCAGGTTGGTGATCAGGTTGCTGTCGCGCATTTGCGGCAGGACCGCGCGCAGGTATTTGATCAGGCTGCGCTGCATGGCCGAGGCGCGCGGCGGATCGGTTTCGATCAGGTGCTCGACCGATGCCAGCGTGTTGAACAGGAAATGCGGTTCCACTTGCGCCTGCATCATCTGCATCTTGGCTTCACTCAGCTGGCGCTGCATGGATTCGCGCTCGGCCGCAGCGTTGGCGGATTGGGTTTGCGCTTCGGCGCGCTTCTTCCCGCCCATCAGCGCCTTGGTGGCGAACAGGGCCAGTACTAACAGGGACACGAAGCTCTTGAACCAGGTCGACGCCTGCTTGTGGTAGCGCGACACCTTCTGCTCGGCGGCATCGTCCACCGCTTCCTCGATGGCATTGGAAAGTTCTTCGCCGATTTGCGGCGGCAGTTCAATGTGGACTTCTTCGCCGGGCAGGGCAGGGGCGGCCGGCGCGGCTGGTGCGCGGGCGGCGCGCCCAGCCTTGCCGGCTGGCGCTGCCGGGGCGGCCGGTGCCGCTGGCGCTGCGGGTGCGGCGGGCGCCTCGCCGTGTTCCGGGGGCTCGGGCAAGGCCGGGGCGGAAGCGTCGGCGCTGTCCTCGCTTCCGGCTGGAGGCGCCTCCTTGCGGATTTTGCTGCCGCGTGGATTGAAGTGGATGCCGCTATCGTCGATCAGGATGTTGGTGTCGCTGCCCGGGCGGGAACGCTTGCGCTCCTTGGTTACGTATTCCTCGTCCGGCCGTGAAGAGAACAGCTCGTCCTGGAGGATGGAGCCGGCGATCAGGGCCAGTGCCGCAAACAGGAAGAATTTCCACCAGGACAGCTGGGTGACCCAGGTGGCGGTCGCGTCGAAGCCTTTGTGCAGCCAGGCGAGGATGGTCTTCAGCGTGTCTTGGGCTTTGGGTTGGGGAAACATGTAATGCCTTCAATTTCTCGGATGGTGCAACTGTACGCAAAGTGGACCCGATCCGCCACGGGCTTGCGACAGTCTGCGCAAATCGGGGACTGGACGGCAGGGACTTGCGGATTTGAAGGGCCTCGGTTATAGTTCTGTCCCCGCGCTGCTGAGCACTGCTTGCAGCGAGGAGTAGGAAAAGAAGGGGTTGACGAGCTGCACGAAACACCGCATAATCTCGCCTCTCTGCTGCTGAACAAAACGCTTCAGCAACAATGCAGAATTCTTTAAAAATTT
Source organism: Massilia sp. Root418 (assembly GCF_001425265.1). GTDB lineage: Bacteria > Pseudomonadota > Gammaproteobacteria > Burkholderiales > Burkholderiaceae_D > Rugamonas. Next base: position 274 of record NZ_LMEC01000024.1, on the reverse strand, counting down.
ACAATCGATAAGTGTGGGCGTTTGATGATGAGGCCCGCAGCGCAAGCTGCGAAGCTCAAATTATTTAAACGCTCAACAAAAAACAAACGTGACCTCGCAAGAGGAATCGTCAGTTAATTGAAGAGCGATTTCATGCCAGTGGCATGAAATCGACACGAGGCCATTTATGGCTTTGGAAACAGAGATTGAACTGAAGAGTTTGATCCTGGCTCAGATTGAACGCTGGCGGCATGCTTTACACATGCAAGTCGAACGGTAACAGGGAGCTTGCTCC
>NZ_LMEC01000023.1 GCF_001425265.1 Massilia sp. Root418 | reverse complement strand
ACCCACCACGGCAAGGACAAGGACTGGTATGGTCCCGCGCTGCGGTTGTAGCCCAGCTTCTGCTCGTATAGCCCGGCGTTGGCATTCATGCTCATGGCTTCTCCTCCATGCAATTGCGGGTAGCGGGATTCGCAAGTAGCCGCGCCTCCTCCAAAGTGGGCGGCTGCTCACCGAGAACGCCACCCGGATTCTCATATCCATGGAATCCGATACCGGCATTGATCTCGTGCCGCTCGGATTGATCGTCCGGTTCGATTGCGTAACGCTGACCATTGGCCAGTTCAAGCTGATATGCCGATTGCGCCTCAAGGTCATGCTGAAACACCAGCGCGCCCCCGTCATCGAACTTTCCTTGCTCGATCAAGGCCTCCCCTTTGAACAGCTTGAAGGGCTGGCCGGAACCCGTAAATCCCGCAGCGCTAGCATGACTGGCCAGGTTCAACGCACCCTGACCGTCCAATTTGGCCAATGGCGGCATGGCAAATTCGACCTTCAAATTCTTGGGTCCCGGCAGGCTGTGTTTGGCCGCATGGGCCACGTAGTTGCCATTGGTGCCATGCTCAATTCCATCAGCCGTGAACTTGGCGTAGCTGCCGCCGCCATTAATCACTACTTCTTCCTTGGCAGTGATGGTGATGCGGTTGGCCATGTGCGTGATCTCCAGCTTGGCCAGAAGCTTGATACTGTCGGACAGCGCCTGCAAGTCGATATCGCCCGCAGCTGCGACCATGCGCATTCCGGCCTTGTGAGCAAACAGCCGCAGTGCCCGGCGCGCGTTGGCGAAGATCCCGCCGCCGCTGGACAACGACAAGCTTTGGCCGCTCGTGACTGCGGCATGCCGCGCACTCGCCCAATGCATGCTGCCGCCGCTCGACGCCTCTATGCCGACAGGGCTGGCAAGCACGAGATGCGGAGCCGATAGTTCATGCGGGCCCGCCTTGCCGCCCTTGCCCTTGATGTTTTCACATTGTCGTTCGATGGCCTTGACCACTTCCGCCTGCTGCATTTGCGCATCCCGTGTATCGTGCGGATGCGACAACGCAGCGCCATCGACATGGGAACGATGTGCCGCGCCCAGCATGCGCGAGGTTTCGTCCATGCTCGTGATATGGGACCGGGACGCTGGCCGGGACTCTGTAGTTACCAGCATGCCGCCGGCGGCCCGCACCACGCCGTGGCCGTCGGTGCGCAGCTCGAATCCTTCCCCGCGCGCCTCCTGCCGCCCGGCGGTTTCGTCCACCCGCACGATGTGGCCCAGCGACAGCTGGCTGCTGAGATGGTCGCTGCGCAGCTGCGCCTGGATCTGGCCGCTGGTGTCGTCCAGCAGCAGGTGGTTGCTGCGCTGGCCGCCTTTCAGTTCGCGGCTGCGCCAGCCCGTCAGCGCGCGCTGCGACGGCAGCTTCCATGGCGGCTGGTGGTCCGCGTTGTAGGCAGCGCCGATGATGATGGGATGGTCCATATTCCCTTCCACGAACTGCACTACCACTTCCTGCCCCACACGCGGCAACGCGACCTGGCCCAGGTTGGCGCCCGCCATCGGCATCATCACCCGCGTCCAAGGCGTGCCGCCGGCGTCGTACTGGCCGACGCGGTCCCAGTGGAACTGGATCTTCACGCGGCCGTAGCTGTCGGCATGAATCTCTTCCCCGGCCGGGCCGACCACGAGCGCGGTTTGCACGCCGGAGAGCAGGCACGGCTCGCTGTTGTAATAACGCCCCGGGTGCCAGCGCCGGTCCTGGCGCACGCATTCGAAAGAATTCTCGTAGTGGGATGGAGCGCTGGCGCCGGCGTGGTAGTTGTTGCTGGCCGTGTGGAGTACCGACAGGATCAGGTAATCGCGCTCGCCGATGGAGGCGCGGTGCGGCCGGCCTGGCACGGAAGGCCTGGGCCCGGCGCTGAAGTGCCCGTCCAGCTTGAAGCTGCGGCCTGGTTGCGCGGCGCGGTCGTTGCCGCAGGCTTCGAAATACTGCGTGCCGCGTTCCCGCTCGTCCATCCTTTGTTGCGCCAGGCTCTCGCCATCGGCGCTGTCCGGCCAGGCAAAGGCGCCCGCATTTTCATACACTTCGTAGGTGGCCAGGTCGCCCTGCCCGTCGCGCGCATGCCCGCTGGCGCGCTGCGGATGGGGATTCTTGTAGTCGAAACTGGCCAGCGTCAACTGGCCGGGGCCCACGCGCCGCACGGCTTGCCATTGGTGGATGCTGTCGTCCTCGCTGGACCCGGCTTCGCTGCGGAAGGGCATGGCGTCCGCTGCGATGGCGCCTTCACGCGGGTCGATGGCGTCTGCCAGGGTACTGTCGTCGCTAAGGCACAGCGTGTGGCCGTCTGCGCGGTGCTCATACCAGTAGTACAGGCCCAGCGCTTCCCAGCGGCGATGCAAGTGGTTGTAGTCGGTCTCGTTGTATTGGTGCGCGCAGCGCAGTTCGGGGTCGCTGCCGTACAGGCGCATTTTCCAGTCGCGTTGCAGGTAGTGCTGCAGCGTGAGCTCGGTCAGTTCCTGCACAGTGCGGCCGTAGAAGGCGGCGCAGTTCTTGCGCAGCCGCGCAAAGACCAGCCACGGTTCCAGCACCATGTGGTAGCGGGCGAATCCGCCGTCCGTGCCGGCGAGACGGAATTCGGCCACGTAGCCGTTGAAGTAACGCAGCGAGCCGTCGTTGCGCACCAGGGATATGGTGACCATCCGGCCCATCATGGCTTTCAGTGGGATGCGCGCGTCGTCCGACAGCACCCCCACGTCGAAGCGAAAGTCCCGCGAGACTTCTTCGCGCGCGGTAAGCGTGTTAACCAGCAGGACGGCGTGCTCAGGACCGTCGCCACGAGGGAAGTCCATGCGCAGCAGGCGTGCCCCCTGGCTGTTGGCGCCCAGCGCGGAGAGCGACTTCAGTACGGCGAGTGCGGTGTTTGCATCCATGTCGAGTCTCCGGTCATAGCTGAAGCAGGTAGCGCACTTCGGGGCGCTCCACCTGGCCGCCGCAGCCGGGCAGGAAGCTGTCCCAGCCCAGCCGGCGGCGCGTGCCGGGCGGGCCCAGCACAATGGGTTGGATGGATGGCGTGTTCAGGATCAGGCATACCTCGTAGCGCAGAGCCGGCGCGGCCAGCATGGCCAGCATGCGGACCATAGCGGCAGCGCAAGCGCCGTACGGCAAAAAGCGGGCCAGCGCGGGCCGGTCGAGCGGGCCGATGGTGAGTGTGGCCTGCCGGTCCTGCCGCCATTGGCGCACGCCCAGCACGGCGCCGTAGCCGAGTGCCGGGCGCGTGCGGCCCAGCGTGCTGCGGCGCGCGGCGGGCAGATAATCCCAGCTGCCGGCAAACTGGCCGATCCGGACCGGCACGCCGAAATGCCTGGCCAGCACCCGCGCCATGTTCAAGGCGGAGACGGGACGGCTCCACAGCTGCGCTGCGTAATAGGCTGCGGTGTGACGATCGGTATCGTCGGCCAACCCGCCAGCGCCGCTCAGGGCCAGCAGCAGCGGCAGCTGGCCGTCGTTGCCTTGCAGGTCCAGCGTGGATTCAAGCCGGTACTTGCCCCACGCCTGGCAAAACAGCGCCACCATGCGGCTTGAGAACAGGTTCAGAAACGCCTGCGCAGCGTCCGCGTCCTCGCCGGGCGGCAGGGCGGCGATGCGCTGCGTGTCGTGCAGGGGCAAGGTGCCGCAGCCACCCAGCAAGCCAATGAAGGCCGGCGTCAGGTGGATGCGGCGGGGCACGCGGCTGCCTTCATCCGTTTCAACATGCAGCGACAGGATTTCGCTTGCCGGAAAAGCCAGCGATGTGCTGCTGTCGAACCGCAGCACGCTGGCATAGGCCTGCTCCGGCGGCACGCCATGGCGGCGCAGCCAGCGCAGCAGCAGGCGCACGGCCTGGCTCCACTGGTAGCGGTGCGGCGCGCCAGCCAGGCCGCCGATCAGGTCAGGCAGGTGTAGCCGCTTCTCGGTTTGCATCGTATCAGCTCCTTTCCTGATTTGTGCGACAGCGCCACCAGCTCGATAAAGCTGTTTACCTGTGCGTACATGCCCAGGAAGTGGTCAATCACCTGGACGAATAAATGGATCCCGCCCCCGACAAAGGCGTCTTCATCCAGCGTCATTCGCACTTCCAGCCCATGCGCCAGCGACGCGCCGCGTGGATGGCGCAGCCATGCGGTGGCGGGGACGTGCCGCAAGCCGGTGATACCGGCGATCTGGCGCTGCGACGTGGCGCTCTGCTGCAGGTCGTACAGGGCCAGCATTTCGCGGAACGCGGGCAGGCCTTCGTGGGTTAAGGTGTGGTGGTTCAGCGCCAGATGGGAGATCAGGCGCCATTGCAGCCCGGCGCTGAAGGCGATCCGCAAAGGCGGCGCTGGATGGAGTGCGAAGAACAGTTTTGCGCCGCCGGCGCCTGAGGCGACCGTCAAGCCGGCGCCGTGCGGGCAGTCGCGCAGCAGCAAGGGCAGGTCGCGGTTGGTGCAGGTCAGCTCCAGCGACAGTGTGTCCTTTCCGAGCGCTAGCGGCGCCAGGTCGGCGTCAACCAGCGACAGCCTTTTTTCGTAGCCCGGACTGCCGGCGGCGATGATTTCGTCGTGCCGCAGCACCCAGTAGTTCCCCTGCTGCGCGCCATCCTCGCCATGGCGCATGGAATAGAAGGGCCGGAATTCGGTGGCAGTGCCGTTCTTGCCCGCATGGCGCAGCAGCCTCACGGAGTCGACGGAGTACACCTCGTACGCCGACGCGTGATGCGCACTGGCCACCACCGGGTAGTCGCTGCTGCGCTGAGTGACCGCGATCGGTTCGCCCGGGCGGGAGAACAGGTTCACCACCGGTGCGCACCCCAGCCGCATGTTGGCTGCCGACAGGGTCTGCAGCATACGTGCCGCCTGGGAGTCCGGGCGGACGCCGGACAGGATGAGATGCAGCGTGAAGCGCCCGCAGCCTTTTGGCAAATGCGGCAGGATCGCCGCCAGGTCCAGTGCAAAAAAATTGAATTTCTCCGGGTAGGCGAAGTACTCGGTGAGCAGCCGGTACGCCGGCTGCGAGCGCGAGTCGAACGGAATCAGCGCGTCCTCTTCCGCGAAGCCCACCGGCGACAGCGGAATGCCCGGCAGCGCCGTCCAGCCGCCCTGCTCCGTCTCAACGCAGGCGCTTGCCACATGCATGAACAGCGCATCGCGCAGGGCGGCGCAGAACGACGGTTCGCCGTCCATGAACACGCGCAGCGCAACGGGCGCCGGGCAGGCCGCCGTTCCCTCGAAGGTGATGCGGATGGCGGCGCCGGCTTCGGCTGGCAGCCGCAGGTCGGCAGGCGCGCGGTGCAGCGCAGTGTACCCGGCAGCCGTCACCCACAGCGGCCCTGTGGCGATGTCATACGCCGAGCGGAATTTGCAGCGCACGCCTTGCACGGCGACCGACTCCATCTCCGTACCGCGCGGGATGCGCTGCCAATGCGTCCCTCTTTCAGCCGGCTCCGCGCAGACGACTGCGCAGGCTGGAAACGGCCGCAGATAATGGGGCAGCAGCATTTCCAGCAGCGATTCGGTAAATTGCGGATAGTCGTCGTCCAGCCGCTTGGAAACCCGCGCCGCCAGCAGCGCCACCGACTGCACCAGCCGCTCGACCTGCGGGTCGTCACCGCCGCCGCGTCCCATGCCCAGTTGCGCAGCCACCTTGGGAAAGCGTACGGCAAACTCGCGGCCGTAGTGCCGCAGCAGCACCAGCTCGCGTTCGTAGTAGGGCAGGAGGTCTTCCATGTACGCCTTTCGCCACCGCAGGAGGGCCCATTATTCACGGCGAAACGCGAACTGGTGTTGCGCCTGGTCAATAACCGGGCTGGCCAACGCGGCATGCTCCGGTAATCATCTGCGAAGGGAGCGCGCCATGAGCTTGCCGTTGAAAGTACTATGGTCGGAAGGGTTGACACTGGGACCGCAGCAATTCCAGCAGCTGGACCGCTATCACGAAGCGCGCCTGCAGCGCACGGCCGCCGCGCTGCAGCCCAACCTGTGGGGCATCCAGTCGGCACGGTGGAACGAAGACGCGCTGCGCAACAACCTGCTGCAGGCGGACAGCATGTCGCTGATCTTCCCGGACGGTGAAATCTACGACGCGCCCGGCGCCGAAGCGTTGCCGCCGCCGGTGGACCTCGGCAAGCTGCCCGGCGACGTGCAGGTGTTTACCTTTCACGCCGCCCTGCCGGCCCTGCAGGCGCACGGCGGCAACCTGTCCGCGCCCGGCCAGCGCGAAGCGCGCTACGCCGTGGTTGAAAAAGAGACACAGGACCTGTTCAGCGGCGCGGTTGAAATCGACGTCACCTATCTGGGCAAGTCGGTGCGCATGCTGTCCGATCTCGATACGCGCAATGCCTTCGTCAGCTTGCCGGCGATACGCCTGCGCCGCCTGGCAGCCGGCGGTTTCGAGGAGGACCGGAACTTCCTCCCTCCATCCGTCTCCATTGCATGCGGCTACCTGCAGCGCATGCTGGACAGCCTGCTCGCCAAGCTGCAGGCCAAGATCGCCGCGCTGCAGCTGCGCCACCGCCAGCCGTCGCGGGACATCCTGGAATTTCACAGCGGCGACATCTCGTCATACTGGATGCTCAACACGCTCAGTACCGCCGGCGCTGGACTGGTGCACGCGGCACGCCACGGCCAGCATCATCCCGAGCAGTTGTTTGACCGTCTGACCGCCCTGGCCGGAGGCTTGATGACCTTCTCCAGCAAATACACGCTGAGCGACCTGCCGCACTACCAGCACAGCGACGCCGCGCCCGCCTTCGCCCGGCTGGACGCCATCATCCGCGACCTGGCCGACACCGTCCTGTCCTCGCGCTATTTCCCGATACCGCTGGCGCGGGATGCGCAGAAGAGCACGCACCACCGGGCGCGCCTTGACGTGGCCCAGATCGACAGGTCTGCCACGCTGGGCTTGGCGGTGAGCGCCGACATGCCGCCGCTGGAACTGGTGGCGGCCGTACCGCTGCGCTTCAAGGTGGGCAGTCCGGACGACGTGGAGCGCATCATCGCCATGGCCCTGCCCGGCCTGGAACTGGTGCACATGGCCCAGGTGCCGCCGGACGTGCCGGTGCGGCCGAATACTTACTACTTCCTGATCGAGGGCAAAGGCAAGTTGTACGAAACCATGCTGGCGGCCCAGGCACTGACGGTGTATGCGCCTTCCGGAATGGCGTCGCTCAGGCTGGAACTGTTCGCGCTGAAAGGGAGCTAGGGCAGCTGCAGCCGGTAGCCGACCGCCGTTTCGGTCAGCAGGTATTTCGGCTGGGCGGGGTCGTCTTCCAGCTTGTGGCGCAAATGGCCCATGTAGATGCGCAGGTAGTGGCCGTTTTCGCTCTGCGACGGCCCCCACACGGCGCGCAGCAGCTGCGGGTTGCTCATCACGCGGCCGGCGTTCCCCACCAGTACGGACAGCAGCCGGTACTCGGTCGGCGTCAGGTGCACGCCTTCGCCGCCCTTGGAGACGCGGCGGTTCTGCAGGTCCACTTCCACCGCGCCGAAACGCACCACGCCGGCCATGTCCGCCTGCGGCTGCCGCTGGCGGCGCAGGGTGGCGCGCACGCGGGCCAGCAGTTCGCCCACGCCGAAGGGCTTGGTCAGGTAGTCGTCCGCGCCGGCGTCCAGGGCACCGATCTTGTCCGCTTCGTTTACGCGCGCCGACAGCACGATCACCGGCACGGCGGACCATTTCCGCAAGTCGTGCAGGAAGGCCACGCCGTCGCCGTCGGGCAGGCCCAGGTCGAGCACCACCAGGTCCGGCTTGCGGGTGCCGGCGTCGATCAGGCCGCGCTGCATGGTGGGGCATTCATGCACCTGCCAGCCTTCCTCCTCGAGTGCGGCCCGCACGAAGCGGCGGATCTGCGGTTCGTCTTCCACCAGCAGGGCGACGGGCGCGCTCTCGCGCGGCTTTTCGGTCGGTTGCGTATTCATCATTCCATCAATTCCGTAGGCGGGTCCGGCGGCGTGCCGAGCGGCAGTGCGATGGCAAAGGCGGCGCCGCCCAGCGGGGAAGGCTCCGCGGCTATGCTGCCACCGTGCGCTTCGACGATGGCGCGGCAGATCGCCAGCCCCAGGCCCACGCCCGGCTTGGCCGATTCGCGCTCGCCGCGCGTGAACTTCTCGAACAAGGCTTCCTCGCGGCCGTACGGCAGGCCCGGCCCGTCATCGTACACCATCACCTTCATCCACTGGCCGTGCAGTTCGCCGCTCACCACGATGCGCGAGCCGGGGGGCGTGTACTTGACCGCATTCTCCAGCAGGTTGCACAGCACCCGCTCGATCAGCACGGCGTCGTAGCGCAACAGCGGCAAGCCGTGCGGCAGCGCGGTGCCGACGGCGTGCTGCCCGAGCTGGGGCGCACTGGCGCGCAAAGCGCTGCCCACCACTTCCTCCAGCGGCTGCCATTGCAGGTTGAACGTCACTTCGCCGCTCTGGATGCGGGCCATGTCCAGCAGGTTGGACACCAGGGTGCTCATGCGCAGCGATTCGGCATGCAGCGCCTGCGCCTGCGCCAGTTGCTGCGGCGCCAGGTCCGGCTTTGAACCGGCCAGCGATTCGGACAGGCCAACCAGCGACGTGAGCGGCGTGCGCAGGTCGTGCGACAGCGCCGCCAGCAGCGAGTTGCGCAGCCGTTCGGACTCCATGCTCACCAGCGCGGCCTGCGCCACCTCGATATAGTGCACGCGTTCCAGCGCGATGGCGGCCAAGGCTGCGATGGTGTCGAGCTGCTGCCGCTGCTCGGGGATCAGCATCCAGCGGCGGTGCCCGGGTTCGATGGCCAGCACGCCGCGCGTGCGCATCGGCGCCACCAGCGGCAGGTAGAAGATGCGGCTGGCGGGCAGCGTGTCCGTGCCCAGGCCGGCGCTTTCGGCGCGCTCGTAAGCCCATTGGGCAATGCCGATGTCCAGCACGGACAGGTTGACGCCGCCGCCAGGCGCCGGCGCTTGCAGGCGGCCTTCCTCGTCCGGCAGCAGCAGCACGGCCCGGGCGCGGAATGCGGCCTGCACGGCGCTGCGGGTGCTGTCGAAAATCTGCCCGGTCTGCAGCGCGCCGGACAGCTCGCGGGCAAATTCGTACAGCGCGCGTGAGCGGGCTTCGCGGTGCGAAGCCACCCGCGCCTGGAAGCGCAGGCCGGCTGTCAGGTGGCCGGTGATGAGGCCCACCGCCAGCATCACGCCGAAAGTGATCACGTACTGCAGATCCGACACCGCGAAGCTGAAGCGCGGCGACACGAAAAAGAAGTCGAAGCACAGCACACTGACGCAGGTGGCCAGCACCGAGGGTCCGCGCCCGAGCCGCACCGCCACCAGCACCACCACCAGCAGGAACAGCATGGCGATGTTGGCCAGGTCCACATAAGGCAGCAGCGGCGCGGTGATCAGCGCGGTGGCCACGCTGGCGCCTGCAGCGCCCAGATAGGACAGGCCACGCCGCTTCGCAGCGCCGTCAGGCAGCACCTCTTCCTCGGCGGAGGCTGAGCCGGGGGCCGACGCCGGGGCCGCGCCGCCGGTGCGCGCGGCAGCCGCATCGGGCGGGTTGAAGGGGTTGACCAGGGTGCGTCCGAACGGCGACAGGCCGGCCAGTCCTCCGGCCTGCACCGCCTGGGAACTCTCGCGGCTGGCATCGCCGATTTCAATCAGGTCGACATCCGGCGCCAGGTCCGCCATGCGCTTGATGTGCGCGGCACGCCAGGGCCAGCCCGAGTGGCCGCGTCCCAGCGTGATCTTGGACAGGTTGTGGCTGCGCGCGTAGTCCACCGCGATGGCGGCGATATCGGCGCCAGCCAGCACGGCGGTGCTGGCGCCCAGCTCCTGCGCCAGCTTGAGCGTCTTCAGGATGCGCTCGCGCTCCGCTTCGGGAAGGCGCTGCAGGGCCGGCGTTTCCACGTACACCGCATGCCAGGGGGTTCCCAACTGGCCCGCCAGGCGCGCGGCGCTGCGCACCACGTGCTCGCAGCCGGGACGCGGGCCGACGCAGCACAGCAGCGAGGCGCCGGTTTTCCAGATGGCGTCGATGGACTGCTCGACCCGGTAGGCGCGCACGTCGTCCTCCACGCGGTCGGCGGTGCGGCGCAGCGCCAGCTCGCGCAGGGCAATCAGGTTCCCCTTGCGGAAGAAGTTCGTCCGGGCGCGCTCGGCCTGCTGTCCCATGTACACGCGCCCGCTCTTGAGGCGCGCCAGCAGTTCATCGGCCGGGATATCAACCAGCACCACTTCATCGGCCTGGTCGAACACCGTGTCCGGCACGGTCTCGTTGACGCGGATGCCGGTGATACCGCCCACCACGTCGTTCAGGCTATCGAGGTGCTGGACGTTGACGGTGGTCAGCACGTCGATGCCGGCTTCCAGCAGTTCATCGACGTCCTGCCAGCGCTTGGGGTGGCGCGAGCCGGGCGCGTTGGAGTGCGCCAGCTCGTCCATCAGGATCAGCGGCGGACGCCGCGCCAGCGCGGCGTCCAGGTCGAATTCCTTTAGCACCTTGCCGCGATAAGGGATCTCCTTCAGTGGCAGCACGTCCAGGCCGTCCAGCAGGGCGGCGGTTTCGCTGCGGCCGTGCGTCTCGGCCACGCCGATCAGCACGGACTCCCCTGCAGCCACCAGCTTGCGGGCGGCAGACAGCATGGCGTAGGTCTTGCCGACACCGGCCGAGGCGCCGAAATAAATGCGCAGCCGGCCGCGCGCGGCCTTGCGCTCCTGCGCCTGGACTTGCGCCAGCAGTGCATCCGGGTCGGGGCGTTGACTGTCTGTTGGAACCATGCTGTTCATATATCGATATGTCGTAGGGCGGGTTAGCGCAGCGTAACCCGCCGGGATTCGCGGCGGCGAACCGTCAGCGAGTATGCGCGGTTTTGCCATCCAGCGCCAGGTTCAGCGCCAGCACGTTCACGCGCGGCTCGCCGAAGAAGCCGAAACTGCGGCCGTGCGCCTCGCGCTCGATCAGCGCACGCACCTGTTCCGTGCCGAGGCCGCGCGCGGCGGCGATGCGGCCGGCCTGGTAGCGGGCGGCCGCCAGGCTGATGTCGGGATCGAGGCCGCTGGCCGAAGCGGTCACCAGGTCCACCGGCACCGGCGCGGTATTGCCCGGATCGGCGGCCATTAGCGCGGCGATGCGCCCTTTCACCGCGTCCGTCAACGCCGGATTCATGGGTCCCAGGTTGGAGCCGCCCGAGCCGGCCGCGTTATTGGCCATGGGCGCGGTGGCCGAAGGACGGCCCCAGAAGTACCTGGGCGAAGTGAAGGACTGGCCGATCAGTTCCGAGCCGACCGCCTTGCCGTCCACTTCAACGATGCTGCCTGCCGCTTGCGCCGGGAACACGGCCCGGCCGATGCCGGTCACGGCCATCGGGTACAGCACGCCGCAGATCAGGGTCAGTGCGCCGAAGATGACCAGCGCGGGGCGAATTGAGGTTTTCATCATGGTTCCTGGTTAAACGAAGTTGAATGCGGCCAGCAGCATGTCGATCAGCTTGATGCCGATAAAGGGCAGGATGATGCCGCCTACGCCGTACAGCAGCAGGTTGCGGCGCAGCAGCGCGGTGGCGCCGATGGCGCGGTACTGCACGCCCTTCAGCGCCAGCGGGATCAGCGCGATGATGATAAGCGCGTTGAAGATCACCGCCGACATGATGGCCGACGACGGGCTGGCCAGGTGCATCACGTCCAGCGCCTTCAGCTGCGGATAGGTGCCGACAAAGGCCGCCGGGATGATGGCGAAGTATTTGGCGATGTCGTTCGAGATGGAAAAGGTGGTCAGCGAGCCACGCGTCATCAGCATCTGCTTGCCGATTTCAACGATTTCCAGCAGCTTGGTGGGGTTCGAATCCAGGTCCACCATGTTGCCTGCCTCCTTGGCTGCCTGGGTGCCCGAGTTCATGGCGACGGCCACGTCGGCCTGCGCCAGCGCAGGCGCGTCGTTGGTGCCGTCGCCGGTCATGGCCACCAGGCGGCCTTCGGCCTGGTAGCTGCGGATCAGTTTCAGCTTTTCCTCCGGCGTGGCTTCGGCCAAGAAGTCGTCCACGCCCGCTTCGGCGGCAATGGCGGCAGCGGTCAGCTTGTTGTCACCGGTGATCATCACGGTCTTGATGCCCATGCGGCGCAGTTCGGCGAAGCGCTCCTTGATGCCGCCCTTGACGATATCCTTCAGCTCCACCACGCCCATCACACGGCCGGCATCCGCCACCACCAGCGGCGTGCTGCCCCGGCGCGACACGTCGTCCACCGCGCGCGCCACCTCGGCCGGGTACGGCAGGCCCAGCGCTTCCACGTACTTTTTCACCGAGTCGGCCGCGCCTTTGCGCACTTCCCTGCCCTGCAGGTCCACGCCGCTCATGCGGGTCTGCGCGGTGAACGGCACGAACCGGGCCTGCAGCGAGACCATGTCGCGCTCGCGGATATTGAACTTCTGCTTGGCCAGCACCACGATGCTGCGGCCTTCCGGCGTTTCGTCGGCCAGCGAGGCCAGTTGCGCCACGTCCGCCAGCTGCTGCCCGCTCACGCCGGGGGCCGGCACGAAGGACGAGGCCTGGCGGTTGCCCAGCGTGATGGTGCCGGTTTTATCCAGCAGCAGCACGTCCACGTCGCCAGCCGCCTCCACCGCACGGCCAGAAGTGGCGATGACATTGGCCTGCATCATGCGGCTCATGCCGGCAACGCCGATGGCTGACAGCAGGCCGCCAATGGTGGTCGGGATCAGGCAGACCAGCAATGCGATCAGCACCGTGATGGTGATCGGCGCGCCGGAGCCGGCAGCCTGCACCGAGAACAGCGAGAACGGCAGCAGCGTGGCGGTCACCACCAGGAACACGATGGTGAGCGCCACCAGCAGGATCGTCAGTGCGATCTCGTTCGGGGTCCTCTGGCGCTTGGCGCCCTCCACCATTGAAATCATGCGGTCCAGGAAGGTCTCGCCTGGATTGACGGTGACCTTCACCACCAGCCAGTCCGACAGCACGCGGGTGCCGCCGGTGACGGCCGAGAAGTCGCCACCCGATTCCCGGATCACCGGGGCAGATTCGCCGGTGATGGCGCTTTCGTCCACCGAGGCCACGCCTTCCACCACTTCACCGTCTATCGGGATGACGTCGCCCGCCTCGACCAGGATGAAATTGCCTTTGCGTAGATCCGGACCGTCGCACGGCAGCCAGGCGGTGCCGTGCTTCGGCGCGGCCAGCTTCTTGGCGACCACGCTCTTTTTCAGGCTGCGCAGCGACGCCGCTTGCGCCTTGCTGCGGCCCTCGGCCATGGCTTCGGCGAAGTTCGCGAACAGCACGGTGAACCACAGCCACACGGTGGTGGCCAGGATAAAGCCGGCGCTGGCCTCTCCCTGGCCAAACAGCGCCTGCACGTACAGCAGCGTGGTGATGATGCTGCCGACGTAGACCACGAACATGACCGGGCTGCGCAACTGGGTGCGCGGGCTCAGCTTCCTGAACGAATCGGCGATGGCCGGCAGCAGCAGTTCGGTGTCGAACATTTTCAGGCGCCGCGCAGGCGCGGTCGGGTGCAGCGCCATGTCCCTGGACGATGTATTAGCTTGCGACATGCGACACTCCTTATTTGTTATTCAGTTGCAGATGTTCGACTACGGGGCCAAGCGCCAGCGCAGGCACGTAATTGAGCACGCCTACCAGCGCCACCACGCCCACCAGCAGGCCGATGAACATGGCGCCATGTGTCGGCATGGTGCCGGCGTTCGCCTCCAGGCGCTGCTTGCCGGCCAGCGAACCGGCGATGGCCAGGATCGGCACGATCACGGCAAAGCGGCCGAACCACATGGCGGCTGCCAGCATGGCGTTGTAGAACGGCGTGTTGGCGGACAGGCCTGCGAACGCGCTGCCGTTGTTGTTGGCGGCCGAGCTGAAGGCGTACAGGATCTCCGAGAAGCCGTGCGCGCCGGGGTTGGCGATGCCGGCCTTGCCGGCGTCCGTCATCACCGCGATGGCGGTGCCGCCCAGTACCAGGATCGGCGTCACCAGGATGGCGATGGAGGTCATCTTCATTTCATAGGCCTGGATTTTCTTGCCCAGGTATTCCGGTGTGCGGCCTATCATCAGGCCGGCGATGAACACCGCCATGATGGCGAACACCAGCATGCCGTACAAGCCGGAGCCGACCCCGCCGAAGATCACTTCGCCGAACTGCATCAGCAGCATGGGGACCATGCCGCCGATCGGCGTGAAGGAATCGTGCATGGCGTTCACCGCGCCGCAGGAGGCGGCCGTGGTCACCGCGGCGAACAGGGCGGACGCACTGATGCCGAAGCGGGTTTCCTTGCCCTCCATATTGCCGCCCGATTGCAAGGCGTTCATGGCCTGGTCCACGCCCATCGCCTGCAGCGCGGGGTGGGCCTGCTGTTCGGCCACCAGCACCACCAAGGCGCAAGCGACGAACAGCACCGTCATCGCGCCCAGCACGGCCCAGCCCTGGCGGCGGTCGCCCACCATGCGGCCGAAGGCGAAGCACAAGCCGGCCGGAATGAGGAAGATGGCCAGCATCTGCCCGAAGTTGGACAGCGCGCTGGGGTTCTCGTAAGGATGGGCCGAGTTGGCGTTGAAGAAGCCGCCGCCGTTCGTTCCCAGCATCTTGATTGCCTCCTGCGATGCGACCGGGCCCATGGCGATGGTTTGCGTGGCCGCAGTCATGGTGCCACCTTCCGGCAGGGCGTAGCTTACCTGGTCCAGCAGCGCCACTTCCTTATAGGCCGAGAAGTTCTGGATCACGCCCTGCCCCATCAGGAACACGGCGAACAGCAGCGACAGCGGCAGCAGCACGTACAGCGTGGAGCGCGTAATGTCGACCCAGAAATTGCCGATCGACTTGGCCGAGCGCGCGCTGAAGCCGCGTATCAGCGCGTACGCCACGGCCATGCCGGTGGCGGCCGAAAAGAAGTTCTGGCAGGTCAGCGCCAGCATCTGGACCAGATAGCTCATGGTCTGCTCGCCGCTGTAGCCCTGCCAGTTGGTGTTGGCCGCGAAGCTGACGGCGGTGTTGAAGGACGAGTCGGGACTGACGTTGTCCAGCCCTTGCGGGTTAAGCGGTAGCCAGGCCTGCACGCGCTGAAGGCCGTAGACCACCAGCGCCCCGATGCCGTTGAACACCAGCAGCGCGACGGCGTAGCCCTTCCAGGCCTGGCCGCGCTCCTCGGACTTGAGCGGGATGCCGGCCGCGCGGTACAGCAGCTGTTCGAGTTTTTCCAGCCAGCCGAAGCCGGGTATGCGGCCGCCGTGGCCGACGCGCGCCAGCACCGCGCCAAGCGGCCAGGCCAGCGCCAACAGCACGGCCAGGAACACGGCCAGCAGAATGAACGATTGCGTGGTCATCACAGTTCCTCCGCTTTCAGCAGCGCCATTACCAGGTACACCAGCAGGCCCGCCGCAGCTACGGCGCCGAGTAAGTAAAAACTATTCATTTGCGCTCTCCCAGAACGCCGCAGCCGGCGGCAAAGCCGCAGCTCACGGCCAGAAGGACGACGATTGCGCCGATAAATACCACATCCATGTTGAACCCCTTACAGGTCTTGTTTTGATGTTTCCAGCTTATCGGCGGAGGTCTAAAATCGGTGTAAAGACTCGCGGGGGCGGTGTAAACAAACCGTAAAAATGCGCCGCTTAAAACGCTTCGCTGACGGTGAATACCAGCGCGGTCTTGCCCAGGAACTTTCCGTTGGCGGGCGACGCGTAGGCTGTCTTGCCGGCGTTGGTGCCGACGGCGGCCAGCGCGCCGGTGAACACGCCGAAGTCCTTGGTGGCGCCGACTTTCCAGTCGGTGTAGTCGGCTTGGCTGGAATGCTGCACCTTCTGGTGGCCCGCGTGCAGGTTGACGATGTAGCCGCCGCCCGCGTCCAGATTCGCGCCCACGTCCAGGTAGCCGCTGTTTTTGCTGTCGGCGAAGCCGAACAGATTGGTCACGGCGTGCGAGTACTTGACGTAGGCGGGGCCGTAGCCCAGCTGGCCGTAAACTTCGGTGGTGTCGGCGCCGGCGAAACCGGCCACGCGCTTCAACCCATTGGACGGATAGACATAGGTCAGCACGCCCACGTCATAAGCGATGTCTGCGCCGAGCTGGCCGCGCTTGCCGGCGTACAGGTCCAGCTCCACGCCGCCGCCGCCGCCCGCGTCCTTGGTCCACTTGATGGTGGAACCCCAGGCGCCGGCATAGAAGCCGCTCGGGTTGTGGACGTAATCCGCGCCCGCCTGCAGCGCCGGCTGCGAGCGTGTTTGCGAGATGCCCCGGTAGCGGTAGTCCGACGCGGCGGCCGCGTTAAAGCTGATGTCGTTGTCCGGCTTCTGTTCTTCGGCGTGCGCCGTGGCGGCAGGCAGGGCCAGCGCGGCGGAAAATGCCGCTGCGGCAGCGGCGGAGACCAATGGTTTCTTCATGATGCAGTCTTTCTTCGGTGGATAAGCAGGTTGCTCAGCTTATCGGCCGGGCCGTAAAAACGGCCTAAAAAGACCCATGGCGGGCGTAAACGCCGTGTATTGGTCGCGCGAAGGGAATCGGGATCAGGCGAGGCGCATCAGCTTCTTAAGCACCGTGCGCAGCGTGGCGTCGGAGACGGGCTTGTCGAGCAGGCCGGCGGCGCCGGCGGCGCGGGCGCGCGCGCTGTCGTAGCGATAGTCGTGCGACACGGTGAACACCACGTCCGGTGGACGCACCAACGCTCCCGCTTCCACCCCGCCCTGCTCGCGCAGCACGGCGCACAGGGCGTAGGGATCGATCTCGGACAGCGAGGTATTGATCAGCACCACCGCCACCGGCGCCAGCATCTGCGGCGCGTCCGCGCAGGCCGCCAACGCGGACGGTTCGTCGGATGCCCACATGGTGGGGATGTCCCAAGGCTTGAGCAGTTTGGCGATGTGCTGGCTGAAGCGCGCGTTGCGATCCACCACCAGCACCGCGCCGCGCCGCGCCTCGGGCGGGCTGCGCCGGTCCGCGTATTCGGCGGGATCGGTCAGGTCCAGGTCCAGCCGCTCGTGCGTGCGCCGCTCGGCCGGCGGCGGCAGGCCCGTGGCCGCCAGCCTGGCCAGCGCGTCGGCGCGGCGCTCCACCAGGCGCGCCAGCTCGGCATGCAGGCTGTCGTCGTCGCACGGCAGGGGCAGGGACGGATAGGCCAGCCGCAGCGCCGGCGCCGGAGCGCCCAGCAGCAGCGCCGGACGCACGCCGCCGGGACCGGGACCGGAACTAAGTGTTGTAGCGGGTGCAGGGCTGAGCGCCGCCAGCGTGGCCAGGGCCTTCAGGTCGGCGCCGTTCACCAGCAGCAGGTCCGGCTCTTGCAAACTGTCGGCCGACAGGCAAAAATACGCCGGCCCGCCGGCAGGCACGCGCCCGAGCGCCGCAGCCAGGGCGGCGGCCTGCGCCCCGGCGAAGCCGATCAGGCGCACTGCGAACGGATATGTGTCTGCATTCATGGGGACACGGCGTGCTGAACGTGGTGTTTTTTACAGCGCTTTTCCCCATTTAACCACAACCGCACGCCATTTCCAGCGCCTTGTTTCCCGCCGTTGCAGCCGGTTGCGGATAGAATGCGCAAGCAAGCGCGCCTGCCGGCGTTGCGCAGAAAGCACTTCCGGAGCGAAATAACTGTATATAATCACAGCATTTTGCACAGTATGTTGCAGACGAGCTGCCGCACCAATAAGAACCGCACAACCTAGCTTGATCACGTATGGCCACTAAAAAACCAGTTTCCGACTATAGCGAATCATCCATCCGCGTCCTCAAGGGCCTGGAGCCCGTCAAGCAGCGTCCGGGCATGTACACCCGCACGGAGAACCCGCTGCACATCATCCAGGAGGTGATCGACAATGCCTCCGACGAGGCGTTGGGCGGCCATTGCAAGAATATTATCGTCACGCAGAATGCAGACGGCAGCATCACGGTGGAAGACGACGGCCGCGGTATCCCGGTCGGCCTGCACCCTGAAGAAAACGTGCCGACGGTGGAAATCGTCTTCACCCGCCTGCACGCCGGCGGCAAGTTCGACAAGGGCTCGGGCGGCGCCTACGCCTTCTCGGGCGGCCTGCACGGCGTGGGCGTGTCGGTCACCAACGCGCTCTCGAAGCGCCTGGAGATCTCCGTCTGGCGCAAGGACGACAAGGGCAACGGCTACCACCACCTGGTGTTCGAGCATGGCGAAGTGGTGGAACCGCTGACCTCCATGCCGGCGCCGAAGGATGGCAAGAAGTCAGGCACCCGCGTGACCGCCTGGCCGGACGCGAAGTACTTCGACTCCTCGCTGATTTCTCAAGTTGAGCTGCAGCGCCTGCTGCGCTCCAAGGCCGTGCTGCTGCCGGGCGTGACCGTCACGCTGAACAACGCCAAGACCGGCGACTCCCAGACCTGGAAATACGACGAAGGCCTGCGCGGCTACCTGACCGAGGCGCTGGCGCAGGCGTCCGACGGCGAAACCCTGATCCCGCTGTTCGAAGGCGCGCAGTTCGCCGGTCCTGACGCGGAAGGCTTCGCCGAGGGCGAAGGCGCCGCCTGGGTGGTGGCATGGACCGAAACCGGCGCCGTGGTGCGCGAATCCTACGTCAACCTGATCCCCACGCCGAACGGCGGCACCCACGAATCGGGCCTGCGCGACGGCCTGTTCGGCGCCGTGAAGAACTTCGCCGAGATGCACTCGCTGCTGCCGAAAGGCGTGAAGCTGCTGCCGGAAGACGTGTTCGCGCGCGTTTCCTTCGTGCTGTCGGCCAAGGTGCTGGACCCGCAGTTCCAGGGCCAGATCAAGGAGCGCCTGAACTCGCGCGACGCGGTGCGCCTGGTGTCCACCTTCGCCAAGCCGCCGCTGGAACTGTGGCTGAACCAGCACATCGACTACGGCAAGAAACTGGCCGAGCTGGTGATCAAGCAGGCCCAGTCGCGCCTGCGCTCGCTGCAAAAAGTGGAAAAGAAAAAATCGTCCGGCGTGGCCGTTTTGCCGGGCAAGCTGACCGACTGCGAGTCGACCGACGTGACCCGCACCGAAATCTTCCTGGTCGAGGGCGACTCGGCGGGCGGTTCGGCCAAGATGGGCCGCGACAAGGAATTCCAGGCCATCCTGCCGCTGCGCGGCAAGGTGCTCAACTCCTGGGAAACCGACAAGGACCGGCTGTTCGCCAACAACGAGATCCACGATATTTCGGTGGCGATCGGCGTCGACCCGCACGCCAACGGCGACTCGCCCGACCTGTCCGGCCTGCGCTACGGCAAAATCTGCATCCTCTCCGATGCGGACGTGGACGGCTCGCACATCCAGGTGCTGCTGCTCACGCTGTTCTTCCGCCACTTCCCGGCGTTGATCCAGAAGGGCCACATCTGCATCGCCCGTCCGCCGCTGTACCGCGTGGACGCGCCGGCGCGCGGCAAGAAGCCGATCCAGAAGCTGTACGCGCTGGACGACGGCGAGCTGGTGGCCATCGAGGACAAGCTGCGCAAGGACGGCCTGAAGGACGGCAGCTGGTCCATCTCCCGCTTCAAGGGCCTGGGCGAGATGAACGCCGAGCAGCTGTGGGAAACCACCATGAATCCGGACACGCGCCGCCTGCTGCCGGTGAAAGTCGGCCGCCCCGGTCACAGCACCTCCTCCGCGCGCTTCAACATGCTGATGGGTAAAGGCGAAGCCGCCGCCCGCCGCGCATGGATCGAGGAACACGGCAACGAAGTCGAAGCCGACATTTAATACAGCACACGTTATCTGATATGACTCATCAAGCAAATCTCTTTGACGAACCGGCGCAGGAAGAAGCCACCGGTGCAGAAAAAGCCGGTCCCGGCGTCAATCCCGTGGCCGAGACCATGGACGAACTGCAGCCGCTGGACGACGCCGCGGCCGCAGCGGACATCGCAGCCGAAGGCAATGGCGGCGGCGACGGCGGAGGCGACGGCGGTGATGGCGAAGACGGCGACGATGGCGACGGCGGCGACGGCGGCGACACCCTGGTGCTGTCCACCTTCGCCGAGCGCGCCTACCTGGACTACGCCATCTCCGTGGTCAAGGGCCGCGCCCTGCCGGACGTGTGCGACGGCCAGAAGCCGGTGCAGCGCCGCATCCTGTATTCGATGAATGAACTGGGCCTGGGCCACACCGCCAAGCCGCGCAAGTCCGCCACCGTGGTGGGCGACGTGCTGGGCAAGCTGCACCCGCACGGCGACCAGTCGGTGTACGACGCGCTGGTGCGCATGGCGCAGGACTTTTCGCTGCGCTACCCGCTGATCGACGGCCAGGGCAACTTCGGCTCGCGCGACGGCGACGGCGCGGCGGCCATGCGCTACACCGAAGCCCGTTTGACGCCGATCTCGCGCCTGCTGCTGGATGAAATCGACCAGGACACGGTGGACTTCCAGCCCAACTACGACGGCTCTTCCGAAGAACCGAGCCTGCTGCCGGCGCGCCTGCCGATGGTGCTGCTGAACGGCGCCTCCGGCATTGCCGTGGGCCTGGCCACCGAAATCCCGTCGCACAACCTGACCGAAGTGGCGCAGGCCGCCGTGGCCATGATCCGCAATCCCAAGATCAGCCACGCAGAACTGATGGCGCTGATCCCCGGCCCGGACTTCCCGGGCGGCGGCCAGATCATCACCCCGCCGGCGCAGATCCACGACATGTACGCCTCCGGCCGCGGCTCGATGAAAGTGCGCGCGCGCTGGAAGATCGAAGAACTGGCGCGCGGCCAGTGGCAGGCGGTGGTCACCGAACTGCCGCCGGGCACCTCCTCGCAGAAGGTGCTGGAAGAGATCGAGGAACTGACCAATCCCAAGGTCAAGATGGGCAAGAAGGCGCTCTCGCCGGACCAGCTGGCGCTCAAGCAGCTGATCCTGGGCTCGCTCGACACCATCCGCGACGAATCGGGCCGCGCGGCGCCGGTACGCCTGGTGTTCGAGCCGAAATCGAAGAACCAGGACCAGACCGAATTCATGCTGATGCTGCTGGCGCATACTTCGCTGGAATCGTCCGCCTCCATCAACCTGGTGATGATAGGCAGCGACGGCCGCCCGCGCCAGAAGGGCATCGGCGACATCATCAGCGAGTGGATCGGCTTCCGTTTCGAGACCGTCACGCGCCGCACCCAGTTCCGCCTGCGCAAAGTGGACGACCGCATCCACATCCTGGAGGGCCGCGAGACTATCCTGCTCAACATCGATGAAGTGATCCACATCATCCGCAATTCGGACGACCCGAAGGTGGCGCTGATCGAGCGCTTCAAGCTGTCGGACCGCCAGGCCGAGGACATCCTGGAAATCCGCCTGCGCCAGTTGGCGCGCCTGGAAGCGATCAAGATCCAGCAGGAACTGGCCGAGCTGCGCAAGGAAAAGCAGACCCTGACGGACCTGCTGGAAAACCCGTCCTCGATGAAGCGCATCATCATCAAGGAAATCGAGAGCGACGCCAAAGCCTACGGCGACGCGCGCCGCACCCTGATCGAGGAAGCGCAGAAGGCCGTGGCAGAGCAGAAGGTGGTGGACGAACCGGTCACTGTCATCATCTCGGAAAAAGGCTGGATCCGCGCCCGCACCGGCATCGGCCACGACAAGGCCCAGTTCACCTTCAAGGTGGGCGACAGCCTGCATGAAGCCTTCGAGTGCCGCACCGTGGACACCCTGCTCGGCTTCGGCGACAACGGCAAGGTGTATTCCGTGCCGGTGGCCGCGCTGCCGAACGCGCGCGGCGACGGCGTGCCGATCACCACGCTGGTGGACCTGTCCGGCGGCGTGCGCATCAAGCACTACTTCGCCGGTCCTGCCGCCACCCAGCTGCTGCTGTCCTCCAGCGCAGGCTTCGGCTTCATCGCCAAGGCCGGCGACATGGTCAGCCGCCTGAAGGGCGGCAAGTCCTTCATCACGCTGGACGAGGGCGACCTGCCGCTGCCGCCGTCGGTAGTGGCGGACGACGCCAGCGCCGTGGCGGCGCTGTCCGAAAAAGGCCGCCTGCTGGTGTTCGGCATGAGCGAAATGAAAACGCTGACCAATGGCGGACGCGGCGTGATCCTGATGGAGCTCGATCCGAAGGAAACGCTGCTGTCGGCCGCGGCCATCAGCCAGAAGGGCGTGATCGTGCACGGCACCATGGCGGCCAAGCCGCGCGAGCTGGAAATGTCCGGCAACGTGCTGGCGCCGCACTTCGGCAAGCGGGCCCGCAAGGGCAAGGAGCTGGTGCAGCGTATCAAAGCGTCCACGCTGGCGCCGAAGTAAGGCAATCCCGGACCTTCACCCGGTTGACTTGGGCTATCCACATGCTCACAATGGCCTGATTCGGGTGGAGGATCGACATGACCGGCAGCCGTTCAGGCTTTGACCTCAAGGACGCGCTGCTGGTCGGCGCGCTGGTCTTCGCCTGCTCCATCTTCGGCATCTACACCGCCCCGCCGGGCGTGCTGGCCGCGTTCTGGCCCACCAACGCGGTGCTGGCCGGCCTGCTGCTGCGCCGGCAACATCCCCCCAACCTGCTGCACTGGCTGGCCGCCGCCAGCGGCTACATGCTGGCCGACCTCCACATGCAGCACGGCTGGCCCAAGAGCGCCATGCTCACCTGCACCAACCTGATGGGCGTGTGGGTGGCCTACTTCCTGTTCTCGCGCATGGACGCCGACTACCAGAACCTGCGCCACCCGCGTTCCATGCTGCGCTTCGTGCTGGTGGTGGTGTGCGCGGCGGCGGCGGCCGGCGTGGCCGGCATCTTCATCCATCCGGTGCTGTTCGGCGGCAGCCACGCCTACGGCTTTGCGTTCTGGTTCTCCACCGAGCTGGTGAACTACATTGCCATCCTGCCGGTGATGCTGACCTTCCCCGACCTGGGTCGCTGGATGAAGGCGCACCAGCGGCGCGCCGACTGGCCCGGCTGGCGCCCGGAGCAGCTCGCGCCGCTGGCCGCCTTCGCCGGCAGCCTGTGGCTGGGCACGCAGCTGGGCGGACCGGGCGTGATCCCCTACCCCATCCCCGCCATGCTGTGGTGCGCGCTGACCTACAGCCTGTTCGCCACGGCTGGCATCACGCTGTTCTTCTCCATGTGGACCCTGCTGGCCATCTCCAGCGGCACGCTGCTCATCGGCGCCAATTTCGACAGCCAGCAAGCCATCATGTCGCTGCGCGTGGGCGTAACGCTGACGGCGCTGGCGCCGCTCACGGTGGCCAGCGTGATGGTGGCCCGCAACGAGTTGCTGGACCGCCTGAAATACGCCGCCTCGCACGACCCGCTCACGCACGTGCTAAACCGGGGCGGCTTCATGCAGCACGCCGACGCGCTGCTGGCCGCGCCGCAGCTGATGCGGCGCCCGCTGGCGGTGCTGATGATGGACATCGACTTCTTCAAGAAGGTCAACGACAGCTACGGCCATGCGGCCGGCGACACGGTGCTGGTCAATTTCGCGCGCATCGCCGAAGGCTGCCTGCGCGGCGGCGACCTTCTTGGCCGGCTGGGAGGGGAGGAATTCGCCGTGCTGCTGCCCGGCTGCAGTGCGGAGGATGCCCGCATCATCGCCCAGCGCGTGTGCGACGCCTTCGCGCGGCACACGGTGGCGGTGGGCGACGGCAAGCTGCTCAACTCCACCGTCAGCATCGGCGTGCATTGCGCGGCCGGCAGCGGCACGCCGGTGGAAACCATGCTCTCGCGCGCGGACGCGGCGCTGTACAAGGCCAAGCAGTCCGGCCGCAACCGGGTGGAATGCGCATAAAAAAAATCGGAGTCAGAGACTCCGATTTCCTGGCTGTAGGGCGGGTCGGGCTCAGCCGCAACCCGCCGCGCGCGGCACTTACTTGACGGTGGCAGCCTTCACGTCGGCGGCCGCTTTCGCTTTCACCTCGTTGGTCTTGGCGGCGGCGATGGCTTTTTCTTCCGTCGCTTCAGCCTTTTCCTTGGCTACCTTGGCGTCCGCCTTGGCGGTGGTTTTATCCACTTTCATGTTGGCGTCGGCCAGCTTCTTGTCGGCCTTGGCTTCGGCCTTCACCTTGTCTTCCGGGTCGGCCTTGGCGATTTTTTCTTCGCCTTTCATGTGGGTCTTTTCCGCCTTGGCGTGGGCTTTGGCGACTTTTTCGTCGGCCTTGGCCTGGGCTTTCGCTACGTCTTCATCGGCAGCGGCGTCCTTTTTCATTTCCTTGGCTTCGGCTTTGGCTACCGATTTTTCAGCCTTGGCCTGGGCCTTGGCAACGTCGGCGGCGGGCGCCGGGGTTTGTGCCATGGCGGCGCTAGCGAACAGACCTGCGATCAGGGTAGCAATCAGCTTATTCATGGTATGGACCTTTCAGTAGTTTTCTGGGATGTGCTTGTTTCTTGTCACGGGTCCAGAATAAGCTCAGCAGCAATTCCCCTCTGTACGCTGGCGCACTCAGTATTCGTATCAATCGTTACCAAACGTTAACGGGATTTCGCCGGGTCCCGCGAATACAGGTCGATGGTTTCGCTCACCGCCTCGCTGCACACGGCGCAGAACTTCTCGCTGCGGTCGAACATCAGGCATTGCTGCGCCGGGCGGTAGTAGCCGGAGGCTTCGTAGTTCGCGCCTTCGAAGGCGCCCACTTCATGCTTGTGCGGCGCAGCTGAAAACAGCTTGTTGGTCCAGGCCAGGTCTTCCTTGAACAGCGCGCTCATTTCGGACTCCGGACGGTTGGCCTTGCGCAGCGCCGCGCGCGTCTTCTGGTATTCGCGCGAGTGCGCCTCGTATTCGGCCTTCGGCCACGGCGTGGGCAGCGGCGTGGCGGGGTTCACCAGGTGCTTCCATTTCAGCCTGGCCGGGTCGCGCAGCGCGGTGGCGTTGGGCTCCCACGGTTCCACGCGCTCGCCGCTGGACTGGTAGGCAACCGGCGAGGTGTAATACTCGTCCGCCAGGCCGGCGAAGTGGTGGCCGAATTCGTGCACGAACAGATAGTTCGCCCAGTCGCTGTTGGCAGCCGCCGTGCTGAACTGGCCGTAAATGCCGCCGCCGCCGTAGGTGTCGTTGTTGACGAGGATTTCAATGAACTCGTAGGGCGCATGCTGGGCGATGTCGCGCAGCGCGCGGTTGTCCAGCGCCAGCACGTAGCGCTCGCTGCCGAAGATGTCGTAGCGGGTGCCCAGCGCGCTGGCATGATGCACGCCGGTGGACGGGCGCGACACGCCGGATTCCTGGGTCGGCACGGCCAGGCCCCACACGTTGAAGTCCCTGGCGCGCTCCTTGAACGGGGACACGCTGAACAAGTAGTCCGCCAGCCGGCGCGCGGTGGCTTCGAACTTGGGCATGTCGGCTTTGGTGTAGCCGTCGCCCAGGATCAGCAGGTCCACCTTGTCCGGCGAGGGGCCGCTGACGCGGATCGGGATCGGCCTGGCGGGTGCCGGCTCCTGCTTGCGCACCACGTCCTGCGCGTCGGTGTCCACTTCCACGCTCCACACCACGGAGAAGGCGTTGCGCTCGTCGCGCTTGAGGATGCGCACCTTCACGGGGCGGTCCGGCTTGGGAAAGCGCACCGACTCCTGGAAGCCCCGGCTCATCTTCTGCGCCTCCTCGGTGCTGCGCCATTCGCCGAAGATGGTGGAGAAGCCGCGCGAGTACAGCAGCTCGCCGGTCCTGGCGTCCACCACTTCCACCCGGTTCACGCCGCGGTCGGTGTCGTCCAGATTGCGCGAGAGCTTGCCGGCCCATGGCAGCGGCTCGATCACCACGCGGTCCATCGCGTACTGCTCGTTCAGGGCGTTGCCGGTGTGGAGATAGTCGAGGCGGACGGTGGCCGGGGGCGCCGCTGCAAAGGAAGGAGAAGACAGGGCAAGCGCCGCGCCGAGCAATGCAGCGCGGGCCTTGGTGGTGAAAGTCATGGCGGAGTCCTTGTACCGGGTTGTGTGCCGGTATTCTAAGGCAGGCCCCGCCGACGCACCATGCCTGCGATTAGTTCTTGTATTTGTACAGCGGACGTTGCACTTCTATGGGACGGATGTCCAGGCGCAGGTTCAGGATCGAATACGCGTCCACCACCGAGGACAGGTAGCCCGTGCTCTCGGGCGTCTTGGAGAAGCGGAACTCGAAGCCGATTTCCGGCGCCGTGCCGCGCGGGTCGCCGCTGGCGATGCCGATGGCGTCCTGCTGGTCGCTGTCGATCAGCTTTTCCATCAGGTCCACCACGGCGCTGTTGCCCAGGATGTCGTTGCTGTACACCGCGCCGCGCCGCACCGGCCGCGTGTTGTCCAGCCGTCCGTCGGCCTTGTCGGGCGCCGGCGTGAAGGTCTGGGTGGCGATGTTGAACTTGTCGCCCCGGTCCAGGTAGCTGATCAGGATATTGCTGACGTTGAACGCGCTCGATTCGGAATCCATGGTGGCGCGCGACAGGTCCAGCAGCATGGCGCCCCGGTAGCCGATGATCTCCACCTCGCGCTTGGCGTTGACCACCATGGCGCTGTTCTCGTCGATGCCCAGGCCGAGCTGGTAGCCCTTCTTCAGCATGGCCGGGATCATGCGTGCGAAGCGGCCGCGGATCAGCAGATGCTGGTCGACGAAGATGTCGTCGCCGATGAAGCCCAGGCCGGGGGCGATGTCCTTGCCGTCGGCCACGCCCTCCTGCAGGGTGGCCAGCACGCGGCGCGCGTCGTAGAACATGGTGCTGCTCATGATGGCCGCGCCGGCGCTGGTGCCGGCGATGACGCCGCCGCGCCGGTAGATGTCCCAGATGGCGTCCAGCGCCGCGGTGCGGGTGCCGTCCGCGCGCACCAGCGCCTGGGTGATGCGGCCCTGGTCGCCGCCGGCGAAATACACGCCGTCGGCGCGCCGCACGCGGTCGGCCAGCGTCATGTCGTCGGCCGCCTTGCGGTAATCGCTATTGGCCAGCTTGACGGCGATGGGCACCAGGAAGGGATCGGCGCCATAGCGCTTCAGGTAACCGATGATGGCCTGGCCGGAGCGTTCCGGCGTGCCGGCGGCCGAGGGGAACACGGCGATGCGGGCGCCCTTGCCGCCCGCCAGCTGCACGATGCGCTGCCAGATGTCGGCATTGTCGCCGCGCAGGCCGCCGCCGATGATGACCAGCGAGCCCTTGGGCTGCGGCGGTTCGGCCGCGTGGGCGTGCGTATGGGCGCCGATGATGGCGTACCAGAGCAGGGAAAAGCGGCCTATGCTATGAATCAAAGTCTTGAGTACACCCATATGCTGTCCGTTTTACAGAGAAATTGCGGGGGAAGCGCCCGGAACGGTGCCTCCTGCTTGCAAATATACATCAAATGCGCATAATCCCCCGATACCTCACCAACGGGCCTTACCCATGCGAACCGTAAAATACCCCATCTCGGCGCCCCAGAGCAGCGCGCAGTTTGAACTGACCAGCTACCACTATGGCGCCACCGGCGCCGGCAAGAAGGTCTACATCCAGGCCGCGCTGCACGCGGACGAAGTGCCCGGCATGCTGGTGGCGCAATTCCTGCGCAAGCAGCTGGACGCGCTGGAGACGGCGGGCAAGGTGCGGGGCGAAATCATCCTGGTGCCGGCGGCCAACCCCATCGGCCTGGCGCAAGCCATCCACGGCGCACCGTTCGGCCGCTTCGACCTGACCACCGGCGTCAATTTCAACCGCGCCTACAAGCACGTGGCGGACGACCTGAAAACCGCGCTGGACGGCAAACTGGGGCCGGACGCGGACGCCAATGTGCGCACCATCCGCGAACACGCGCTGGCTTCGGTGGCCGCATGGCAGCCCAGGTCCGACGGCGAGGCGCACAAGAAGCTGCTGCTGGAAATGGCCATCGATGCGGACATCGTGCTGGACCTGCATTGCGATAACGAAGCCGTGCTGCACATCTACGCCGGCACGCCGCTGGCGGACGCCATCGCGCCGCTGGCGCGCCTGATGGGCGCCCACGCGGTGCTGCTGGCCCTGGCGGCGGGCGGCGAGCCCTTCGACGAAGCGTGCAGCCGCCTGTGGTGGGACCTGCAGGAGCACTTCGGCGACGCCTATCCGATACCGCCGGCCTGCCTGTCCACCACCGTGGAACTGCGCGGCGAGATGGACGTGAGCTACGAACTGGCGCAGCAGGACGCGGACGCGCTGGTGCGCTTCCTGGCGCAGGCCGGCGTGCTCGATGCCGAAGTGGGCGAGCTGCCCGCGCCGCTGTGCGAAGCCACCCCGCTGGAGGGCGTGGAACCGCTTCTGGCGCCGCATGCGGGGGTGCTGGTCTACAAGCGCGAGATGGGCGAGCGGCTCAAGGCCGGCGATGCCGTGGCCGACGTGATCGACCCGGCCAGCGGCCAGACCAGCACCGTCAGCTGCAGCGTGGACGGCGTGCTGTTTGCGCGCACCGCCCACCGCCACGTGCTGCGCGGCTGGAACATCGGCAAGGTGGCGGGGGCCGCGGCCTTCCGCTCCGGCGACCTGCTCAGCCAATAGAACAACAAGGACGCCATGAAACTCCGCATCCCGAATACCTATGTCCTCGTCTTCGCCATCCTGGCGCTGATCGCGCTGGCCACCTGGCTGATCCCGGGCGGCAAATACGACACCCACCTGGTCAACGGCAAGCAGCTGATCAACCCTGCCACTTTCCACTACATCGACAGCAAGCCGCAAGGCTTCACGGCGCTGATGATGGCGCCCATCAAGGGCTTTGCCGAAGCAGGCCTGATCATCGGCTTCATCCTTATCGTGGGCGGCACCTTCCAGGTGCTGCACAAGACCGAGGCCATCGACGCCATGATCAAGTCCATCGCCAAGGCGTACACCCACTCGCCCTTCGTGCGGGCCGCGCTGATCCCGGTGTTCATCACCCTGTTCTCGCTGGGCGGGGCCACCTTCGGCATGAACGAGGAAGCGATCCCCTTCATCCTCATCTTCGTGCCGCTGGCGCTCGCGCTGGGCTACGACACCATCACCGGCGTGTCCATTCCCTTCCTCGGCTCGCAGGTGGGCTTCGGGGCGGCCTTCCTGAACCCGTTCAACGTCGGCATCGCGCAAGGCATCGCCGGCATCCCGGTGTTCTCGGGCATGAGCTACCGGCTGATCTGCTGGGTGGTGGCCACCGCCATCACCGCCGCCTTCATGATGTGGTACGCGGCGCGCATCAAGCGCAACCCCGAACTGAGCCCGACCTACGTGCTGGACCAGGCCAAACGCAAGGAAAGCCATCTGGACCTGAGCAGCTTCGCCGGCATGACGCTCAAGCACAAGGTGGTGCTGTGGATATTCGCCGCCTCGCTGCTGGGCATGGTGATCGGCGTGGTGAAGTTCGACTGGTACATCGAGCAGATCGCGGCGCTGTTCATGACCATGGGGATCGTCATCGGCCTGATCGGCGGGCTGGACGCAGACGAACTGGTGGGCGCCTTCATCCAGGGCGCGAAAGACCTGGTCGGCACGGCGCTGATCATCGCCCTGGCGCGCGGCACCATGATCCTGGCGCGCGACGCCAACATCATCGACACCATGCTGCATGGCCTGCTGCCGCTGGTGCAGTCGTCCAGCCCCGTGTTCGCCGCGCAGAAGATGTTCGGCATCCAGACCGTGATCAATTTCTTCATCCACTCCGGCACCGGCCAGGCCTCGCTGACCATGCCCATCATGGCGCCGCTGGCGGACCTGGTGGGCGTGACGCGCCAGACCGCCGTGCTGGCCTTCCAGTTCGGCGAGCTGACCACGCCGATGATTCCCACTTCCGGCATCACGGTCGGCGTGCTGGCCCTGGCCCGCATACCCTGGATCACCTGGGCCAAGTGGATGGTCCCGCTGCAGCTGATCTACGCGGTGATGGCGCTGCTGCTGCTGATTCCGCCCTGCCTGATGCATTGGCAGTGACGGCGGGTTACGGCGCAAGCGCCTAACCCGCCCTACGGATGCTCGCCAGCAAGCGGCGCATGACGGCCCGGCGCAAGGGGCCTGCCGTATGAATGGACGCTTGGGAAACGGCGCGTAATGGCTGGCGCCAGGGGGCCTGCCGTATGAACGCACGCTGGGGAAACGGCGCGTGATGGCCGCCGCCCGGGGGGGCTGCCGTAGGGCGGGTTAGGCGCTGGCGCCGTAACCCGCCGGCGCCGCCACCGGCTCAAGCTGCTGATAAACATCCGGGAAGTAGCGCTCCATCAGCGTCTGCGGGCGCTGGGGCGGCGCAAAGCCGAATTGGGCGTACAGCCCGTGCGCATCACCGGTGGCCAGGGTGAAGCGCCGCAGCCCCTGCAACTCCGGATGCGCCATGACGGCCGCCATCAGGCGCTTGCTGTGCCCCAGGCCGCGGTGCTCGGGCAGCACGAACACGTCCACCAGATTGGCGAACGTGGCGCCGTCCGTGATCACGCGGGCAAAAGCGATCTGCTGCCCGTCCTGGTAGCCGCCGAAGCACAGCGAGTTGGCGATAGCCTTCTCCAGCAGCGCCAGCGGCATGTCCACCGCCCAGGTGGAGCGTTCGCTCAGGAAGCGGTGGATCAGCGCGATGTCAAGCGCCGCCTTGTCCGTGGAGATATTCAATGTTTGCCTTTCAGGTAGCGCGCCGGTAGCGGGTTCTGCTCCGTCTCGGCCTGCCACAGCAGCGACTGTATCCACCAGCGCTGGCCGTCGTTCACCAGCTGGATGCTGTTCACGCCGCGCTGGAAAGGCTTGGCCTCATCCGGCGCGTGGCGCGATTCATACGTGCTGAAAACGTGGGCGATCTGGCCGAAGGTCTCAGTGCTGCGCGCAAGTTCGGTTTCGTAGAAGCCTTCCTTGGCGAACACCGGCGTCACGCGCGAGATGTAATCGGAGATGGACAGCACGCGGGTGGTCATGTCACCGTTCTTGTTCGGGCCGTGCACCACCATGTGCCCCTCATGGGTGAACAGGCTGCGCAGGCGCTCCCAGTCGCGCGGCGCGCCGGCGGCGCCGGAGATGGTGCCGTACAGCGCGGACAGGATGCCGTCCAGCGTCTTCAGTTCGGGCGCAGCCGCCGGCGCGCTGCCGCTGCCCTGTGCGGCGGCAAGCGGTGCGGCGGGTGCGCCAGCCGGGGCAGCAGCAGTAGTAGCAGTAGCGGCAGCAGCCTCGCCAGCCGTGGCGGCAGCGCAGGACAGCGCGCCGGCCATCAACACGCACAACAAGCTGGCTTTGGCTGCCTGTTTCATGATCTGTCCTCCGCGTTTTTCATAGTGCCATCATCGGCGATTTCCGCCCGCCTGTCACGCCCGTGGCGGCCCGGAATCGGTGGGAATGCCCAACCTTGTTTATAATCGTCGCTAATCCGCACGCCCACCCTCTTATAAAAATCATGACTGATCAATTCTCCAAGAAGGGCGAAGCCTGGTCCGCTCGCTTCTCCGAACCGGTTTCCGACCTCGTCAAACGCTATACCGCCTCTGTATTTTTTGACAACCGCCTGGCCAAAGCCGATATCGAAGGCTCGCTGGCGCACGCCGGCATGCTGGCCGCGCAAAAGATCATCACGGCGGCCGACCTGGCCGATATCCAGCGCGGCATGGCGCAGATCAGCCAGGAAATCGAGGCGGGCAAGTTTGAATGGCTGCTGGACCTGGAAGACGTCCACCTGAACATCGAAAAGCGCCTGACCGAGCTGGTGGGCGACGCCGGCAAGCGCCTGCACACGGGCCGTTCGCGCAACGACCAGGTGGCCACCGACATCCGCCTGTACGTGCGTACGGCAATCGACGACGTGACCGGCCTGCTGAACCAGCTGCGCGGCGCCCTGACCGACCTGGCCGAGCAGCACGCCGACACCATCCTGCCCGGCTTCACCCATATGCAGGTGGCGCAGCCGATCACTTTCGGCCACCACATGCTGGCCTACGTTGAAATGTTCGGCCGCGACGCCGAGCGCATGGCCGACTGCCGCAAGCGCGTAAACCGCCTGCCGCTGGGCGCGGCCGCGCTGGCCGGCACCACTTTCCCGATCGACCGCCTGCAAGTGGCCAAGACGCTGGGCTTCGACGACGTCTGCCACAATTCGCTGGACGCCGTGTCGGACCGCGACTTCGCCATTG
Source organism: Massilia sp. Root418 (assembly GCF_001425265.1). Lineage (GTDB taxonomy): Bacteria > Pseudomonadota > Gammaproteobacteria > Burkholderiales > Burkholderiaceae_D > Rugamonas. The sequence continues at coordinate 354,201 of NZ_LMEC01000023.1, read as the reverse complement.
AATTCACGGCCGCCGCTTCGCTGATCATGACGCACGTGTCGCGCATGTCCGAAGAGCTGATCATCTGGATGAGCCCACGCGTGGGCTTCATCGACATCGCCGACCGTTTCTGCACCGGCTCGTCCATCATGCCGCAGAAGAAAAACCCGGACGTGCCGGAACTGGCGCGCGGCAAGACCGGCCGCGTGTACGGCCACCTGATGGGCTTGCTGACCCTGATGAAAGGCCAGCCGCTGGCCTACAACAAGGACAACCAGGAAGACAAGGAACCGCTGTTCGATACCGTGGACACGCTGATGGACACGCTGCGCATCTTCGCCGACATGGCCGGCGGCATCACCGTCAAGCCGGAAGCGATGCGCGCGGCGGCCCTGCAGGGCTACGCCACCGCCACCGACCTGGCCGACTACCTGGTGAAGAAAGGCCTGCCATTCCGCGACGCGCACGAAGCCGTGGCGCACGCGGTCCGTGCTTGCGTGGACCTCGGCATCGACCTGTCGGAAATGTCGCTGGACCAGCTGCGCGCCTTCTCCACGCTGATCGAGCAGGACATCTTCCAGGTGCTCACCCTGGAAGGCTCGGTGGCCGCGCGCGACCACGTGGGCGGCACCGCGCCGAACCAGGTGCGCAAGGCGATCGCGCGGGTGCGCGGGCAGTTGGGCAACTAAGCGCGGGCATCGGCGGGTTACGGCTGCGCCTAACCCGCCCTACGCGCACCGCGCGCCGTGGTATTTGGATTCCGTAGGGCGGGTTAGCGCAGCGTAACCCGCCAAGCGCCGTCGTGGTATCCGTAGGGCGGGTTAGCGCAGCGTAACCCGCCAAGCGCCGCCATCACTGCGCCACCAGCCGCGACAGCACCGCAATCGCCGCGCCGGTCTGGCGCTGCTCCAGCAATATCGTCAGCTCGGTGTGGGTGCAGATCATGTTCACCAGATTGATCTTGTCCCACGCCAGCTTCTTCAGGATGCCGTGGTAAATGCCCGGCATGTTGAACGTCTCCGGATCCAGGTGCAAGGTCACCGCGTTCAAATTCTCCAGCCGCGCCAGCTGGCGCTCGGTCACGAACACCTCGTCGATGGCGCTGGTGAGCGGGCGGCTGCACACCACCATCACCTCGTGGATGCCGCGCGTGACCGACACGAAGGCGCCCTGCTGCGGCGCGGCCAGCGCCAGCAGCTGGCGGTGGCACTCGTAGGTGTTCTCCGAATAGCGGAAGGTGTACATCGTCAGGTCGGTGCGGGTGGTCAGCTCGCCGGTCTTGCGCGCCAGCGACAGCTCGCCGTGCGCGGCCGCCTCGTGCTGCGGCAGGCGCTCGGCCACGCGCCGCAGGGCCATCACCACGGCGGCCTGCCCCACCGGCTTCCACAGGTCCGTCTCCAGCTGCGGCTGCAGCTGCCGCGCCAGTTCCGACAGGTTGATCAATCCGCGCCCCAGTCCTTCGGTAAGGAAGGGCGATTCCATGACGATCCGCTCAACTTTGGTAGATATCGAGAGCATAGTAAACAAAGAAAAAAGCTGTCCCTGCGAACCTGGCCGGGGTGGGCGAAGGCGCGCGATGGCACCGCGGAAGCCGGGTTGCGGCGGGCGGCGTACGGATGTGCTGGGGGCGGCGGCGAGGCCCGGCGTGGCCCTATGAGGGCTGGGGTGGCGCTGTGCGTGTGGTCATGTTCTCTGTTCCCTGTAGTTCCCGGTGCGCGTCGTTTTTGTCGGGTCTGGCCCTGCGCTTTGTGCTTCTAGTGTAGATCGCAACATTAAGAAATTGCAACCCGAGCGTGCTGAATAAATGGGCAATGTGTCGCGTACGTCACGAAAATAGAGTGTTACGTCTATTCCGTTGCGTGTAACACACAGTATCGTGCTGAAACCCACCTATCGTGCGCCATTAGGCGCCGATTTGTAGCCAATCAGCGCCCGGCAAAATCGGCAACTTTGTCCCATTCTTAACATTTCTCATCCCTGCGACTCATTTCCCAAGTTTTTTGACTTGCCGCATCGGCAAGGAATAGTGTCGCTGCGCTGGCCCGCCAAAAGCACCGCCAGAACACTAACGCTACCCTTGGAGAGAAGATGAATCTACGTAAGAACATGCTTGCCGCATCCATCGCCGCCCTGCCGATGCTGCTCGCCGCCCAGGCCTACGCGGCCGGTCCGCAAATGATGGCCGCACCCGTGGCCCAATCCTCTCCACAAGAGAGCGCCGGCCTGGCCGCCAAACTGGCCCACCGTCCCAGCTCGGCCGGCCTGGGCATGCAGCACGGCTTCGCGATCGGCGGCCAGCACCCCGGCGTAGCCGGCACCAAGATCACCCGCGCCCAGCACACCTACAACGGCCTGCGCGTGTTCGGCTCCGAATCCATCATCGTCACCGACGCGGCCGACAACATCGTGAGCGAATCCGTGTCCGACCGCCGCGCCGGCCTGAACGCGCCGCGCGGCGTGGCCGCCAACGGCAGCCGCACCGGCGCGCCGGAACTGACGCCGTCGCTGAGCAGCGCGGACGCCGTGGCCGCCGTGGTCAAGAGCGTGGCGCCGAACGGCGTGCACCGCTGGGCGCCGCACGCCGAACTGCTGATCTATCCGGTGATGAAATCGGTGCGCGTGGCCTCGGCCCTGAACAAGGCCGAGTCGGCCCTGAACGCCACCGACCTGGAAGAGGTGGTGGACCGCTACGAGCTGGCCTACCTGGTGAAAACCCGCATGGCCGACAGCCGCAAGCGCGTGCTGTACCACGACACCGTGATCAACGCCAAGACCGGCGCCGTGATCGCCCAGTGGGAAGCGCTGCAAACCGTGGTCGGCACCGGCAACAGCCAGTACAACGGCGCCGTGCCGATCAACACCACGCTGTCGGGCAGCACCTACCAGATGAAGGACGCCACGCGCGGCGTGGGCGGCAACTTCGGCGGCATGGCCATCACCAACGCCAACCACGCGCCGGAATCGAATCCGACCCCGGGCAACATCTACACCAACAGCAGCAACACCTGGGGCGACGGTCAGCAATACATCAGCGGCGGCAGCACCACCAACGCCAACGGCCAGACCGCCGCCGTGAATGCGATGTGGGGTCTGATGAACACCTACGACACCATGAAGAACACGCTGGGCTGGCAGTCGCTGGACGGTAACAACACCGCCACCTACATCGCCGTCCACGTTGACAACAACTACGACAATGCCTTCTTCGACCCGAACTGCAAGTGCATGTACATCGGCGACGGCGGCTCGTCCTTCAACAACCTGGGCTCGATCGACGTGATCGGCCACGAAATGGGCCACGGCGTGATCGACGCCACCTCCAACCTGACCTACTCGGGCGAGTCGGGCGGCCTGAATGAATCGGGCGCCGACATCGCCGGCGAGATGACCGAAGCCTACGCGCGCGCAGGCGGCACCGGCAGCGTGATCCCGGCCACCGGCAACGACTGGATGATGGGCAAGGAAATCTCCAAGAGCGGCCAGCCGCTGCGCTGGATGTACAAGCCAAGCAAGGACGGCAGCAGCCCGAACGCGTGGAGCACCACGCTGAAGAACCTGAACGTGCACTACAGCAGCGGCCCGAACAACCGCATGTTCTATTTCCTGTCGCAGGGCTCGAACGCCACCTCCAGCAGCGACTACTACAGCTCCTACCTGACCAAGCAGCCGCTGGCCATGACCGGCGTCGGCAACGACAAGGCCTACCGCATCTGGTTCAAGGCGCTGACCACCAAGTTCACCTCGTCGACCAACTACGCCGACGCGCGCACCAAGATGATCACGGCGGCCGAAGAACTGTACGGCGTGGGCAGCAAGGAAGCCACCGCCGTCAAGCGCGCCTACGCGGCCATCAACGTGGGCCTGGACGTGGATGAAGTGGCCAGCGGCGGCGTCACCATCGGCACCCAGCCGGGCAGCATCACGGTCGCCCCCGGCGCCACCGCGTCGTTCTCCGTGAGCGCCAGCGGCGGCACCGCGCCGTACGTGTACAAGTGGTACCGCAACAACACGCTGATCTCCGGCGCCACCTCGCCAACCTACTCGTTCACGGCGCAGTCGACCGACAACGGCGCCGTGTTCAAGGCCACGGTCACCGACTCGTCGTCGCCGGCAGTCACGGCCACGTCGAGCAACGCCACCCTGACCGTGTCCACGGTGAGCGGCATCGAGCGCGTGACCAACGGCGGCTTCGAGTCCAGCACCACCGGCTGGAGCGGCAGCACCGGCGTGATCGGTTCCTTCAGCGGCCAGACCGCGTTCGAAGGCACCCGCTTCGCCTGGCTCGGCGGCAACGGCACCACCGCCACCGAAACGCTGACGCAAGCGGTGGCGATCCCGTCGACCGCCACCGCCGCCACGCTGAACTTCGCGCTGCACATCGACACCGCGGAAACCACCACCAGCACCGTCTACGACAAGCTGACGGTCACGGTGAAAAACAGCAGCGGCGCGGTGCTCGGCACGCTGGCCACCTACTCCAACCTGAACAAGGCCACCGGCTACCAGACCCGCAGCTTCAACCTGCTGCCGTACAAAGGCCAGACGGTGACGCTGTCGTTCGCCATGACGGAAGACTCGTCGGCCCAGACCTCGTTCGTGGTCGACAAGGTCAGCCTGGTCACCCAGTAAGCGTAGCAAACCAGCCGGGCTGAGCCGCATTTTTGCCAACTTCGGGGTCTGACCCCGAAGTCGGCCAAATGCGGCTCAGCTCGGCTTCCGAGTACTTCCGGGAAAGATAGTGAAGGGCGGTAATGCAGTACCAGATACAGGTGCAGCCAGCCACCAGCGGCACGGCTGGCCGCCAGACCATAGCAATTGATGCTTCAAGCGAATCGGATGCGGTACGCCGCGCGCTGCGCCAGGGCTGGCGCGTGCTGGCTGTCGACGGCCCGGCGCAGGCTGCGGCCGGCGGCGCCGCGCCGCCCTCCCGCAATCAGCCCTTCCCGCTGCTGCAGTTCAGCCAGGAGTTGCTGGCCCTGCTCGAAGCGGGCCTGAACCTGAGCGAAGCCATCGCCACCTTGCACAACAAGGAAGCGCGCGGCAGCGCCAAGGCCACGCTGGCCGGCATCCAGCTCGCGCTCCAGCAGGGCAAGAGCTTTTCCGAAAGCCTGGCCGCGCAGCCGGCCACGCATGCCGCCATTTTTCCCGATATTTATGTCTCCACCGTGCACGCGGCCGAACGCTCCGGCAACCTGCCCGAGGCGCTGGCGCGCTACGTGGCCTACCAGCTGCAGTTCGACGCCATCCGCAAGAAGCTGGCATCGGCCGCCATCTACCCCGTGATGCTGCTGTGCGTGGGCACGCTGGTCACGCTGTTCCTGCTCGGCTACGTGGTGCCGAAGTTCAGCGTGGTGTATGAAAGCTCCGGCCGCGAGATCCCGTGGATGTCGCAGATGCTGCTGGCCTTCGGCCGCCAGCTGGCCGCCCATCCCTGGCTGTGCCTGGGCGTGCTGCTCGGTGCAGCCGGCGGCGCCGTGTTCGCCGCCACCAATGCCGCCGTGCGCGGCGCCCTGCTGCTGCAGGTGCTGCGCCTGCCGCTGCTGGCCGCGAAGGCCGCCGAATTCCGCCTGGCGCGCTTCTACCGCGCCCTCAGCCTGCTGCTGCACGCGGGCATACCGCTGCCCAAGGCCTTGTCCATGGTGTCGGCCATGCTGCTGCCGCAACAGCGCCAGGCGCTGGCGCAGGCCCGCCGCGCGGTCGAGGAAGGCCTGCCCTTCTCCACCGCGCTGGAGCGCCAGGGCCTGGCCACGCCGGTGGCGCAGTCGCTGCTCAAGGTGGGCGAGAACACGGGGCGCCTGGGCGACATGCTGGAGCGCTCGGCCAGGTTTCACGACGAGGAATTTGCGCGCTGGGTGGACTGGGCCTCGCGCCTGCTCGAACCGCTGCTCATGACGCTGATCGGCGTGGTGATCGGCGGCGTGGTGGTGCTGATGTATATGCCGATATTCGAACTTGCAGGGAGCCTGTCATGAACGCACGCGCACCTTCCACCCCGGCTGCGCTGGCGCCGGCCGTCACGCCCGAACTGCTGCACAGCGCAGGCGCCGCCGCGCAGTCCCAGGGCCGGCCGCAACTGGCCGTGCTGGAAGACATGGCGGGCCTGGCGCCGGAAGAATTCACGCGCCAGCTGGCGGCGCTGTTCTGCTATCCGGCCTGGCCCATGGCCAGCCTGCAGGCGGGACGTCCGGCATATGCCCTGTTGCCCTACACCGACTGCGCGCAGCGCGAATGCGTGCTGATGGAGGGGGCCGGCGCCCCGGTGCTGGTGATCGCCGATCCGTTCGCGGACGACGTGCTGCAGTGGGCCGGCTACACAGTGGGCGCGTTCACGGTGGCGCTGGCGCACCCGGACGACATGGCAGCCTACCTGGCGCAGCAGGAATCCGTGCAGCAGGCCATGGCCGGCATGAGCGAAGACGCCGCCGGCGAGGCCAGCCAGGACCAGACCATCGAGGACATTTCGCTGATCCGTATCAGCGAAGACAGCAGTCCCGTGGTCAAGCTGGTCAACTCCACCATCTACGACGCGCTCAAGCTGCAGGCCAGCGACATCCACCTGGAATGCGACGTGGCCAGCCTGGTCATCAAGTACCGCGTGGACGGGGTGCTGGTGCAGGCGGGCCAGGTGCAGGGCCTGCAGATGGCCGAACAGGTCATCTCGCGCATCAAGGTGCTGGCGGACCTGGACATCGCCGAACGCCGGGTGCCGCAGGACGGCCGCTTCAAGGTGCGCGTAAAAGGCAGCGAAATCGACTTCCGCGTCTCCATCATGCCGAACATTTTCGGCGAGGACGCGGTGCTGCGCCTGCTGGACCGGCGCGCGCTGACCGCCGCCGCCGCCGCGCTGCGGCTGGAGAGCCTGGGCCTGAACGCGGACGCCATCGTGCAGATCCGCCGCCTGGCCGCCAAGCCGCACGGCATGCTGCTGGTGACCGGTCCCACCGGATCGGGCAAGACCACCACGCTGTATGCCGCCATCACCGAGATCAACACGGGGCGCGACAAGATTGTCACCATCGAGGACCCGGTGGAGTACCGCCTGCCGCGCGTGCTGCAGATCCCGGTGAACGAAAAGAAGGGGCTGACCTTCGCGCGCGGGCTGCGCTCCATCCTGCGGCACGATCCGGACAAGATCCTGATCGGCGAAATCCGCGACGACGAAACCGCGCAGATCGCGGTGCAGGCGTCGCTGACGGGCCACCTGGTGTTCACCACCGTCCACGCCAACAACGTGTTCGACGTGGTGGGCCGCTTCCTGCACATGGGTGTGGACCCGTACAGCTTCGCGGCGGCGCTGAACGGTATCGTGGCCCAGCGCCTGCTGCGGCTGAATTGCGGGCACTGCACGGCGGACGTGCCGCCCGATCCGCAGGAGCTGCGCGACAGCGGCCTCACCGAGGATGCCGTGCGGGGATGGCGCTTCAAGGCGGGAACGGGCTGCGGCCATTGCCGGGGCACCGGCTACAAGGGGCGCAAGGCGGTGGCGGAGGTGCTGATGCTGAACGACGCCATGCGCGAAATGATCTGTAGCCGCGCGCCGGTCGGCCGCATGAAGGAGGAAGCCGCGCGGAACGGGTTCCGGCTGGCGCGGGAAGCGGCGCTGGAACTGGTGCGGCTGGGAGAAACCACGCTGTCGGAGCTCAACCGTGTCACTTATTAAACGCATCGCCGGGCTGCTTCCGGCGCGCCGCACGCTGCACGTGCATCTCGGGCCGCAAAGCCTGCTGGCCGTGCTGAGGCAAGGCGCCCGCATCGCCGAGGGCGGCACGCTGCACGTCGGGTTCGCCAATCCAGCCGGCCAGTGGCAAGTCCCGCTCGCCGCCCTGCGCGCCCTGCTGGCCCAGCCCGTACACGCCTATGCCGCAGACACGCTGCCGGCTGCCGGAACGGCCGCCGACAACAGAGGCAGCAGCGGTAGCAGCAGCGGCGGCACAGACGGTTCGGCGGGCGTGCGGGGCGCGCTGGCGGACAGGCTGCCGATGCACGTCAGCCTGTCCGGCCGCTGGTGCCAGATGCTGATGGCGCCGTGGAGCGATGCACTGCTGTCCGAAGCGGGCGCGGCGCACTTCCTGGAAACGCAGTTTGCCGCCATCTACGGCGAAGCTGCACGCGGCTGGACCGTCGGCAGCGACGACGCGCCCTACGGCCAGCCGCGCCTCGCGTGCGGCATCGCCACCGAGCTGCTGGACGCCCTGCACGCGCTGGCAGCCGACCACGGCACGCGCTGCGCCGCCATCGAGCCACTGGCCAGCACGGTCTGCGCCTCGCTCGCCCGGGATAAGCCTGAAGCCTTCGCCATCATCGAGCCAGGCCGCATCACCATGTCGGCACTGGCGAAAGGCCGCGTTGCCGCCGTCCAGCCGCAGCCCTGCAGCGCCGCCTGGCACGCGGAACTGGCCCAAGCCTGGCAGCGCTGGACCCTGCGCGAGCCCGGGCTGGCGGACATCGGCGACATAGCCGTGGTGGACCTGAGCGGCCAGCCTGGCGGCCTGGCCAGCGGCCAACTGCCCGGACGCTTCCGGCTCGCCGCGTCGCCGTTCGGCCAGGCGGCCAGCGCGCCTCCCGCCGAGGGCGCCCACGCCGGCGGCAAGTTACCGCTCTCCGTCGTTCCGGCAAGCGAACCAGCACGCAGCACACGGGAGGCGGCATGACAGCCACCCGCGTCGCCTTCGTCCGCGCGGCGCCGCCGCTGAACGGCTGGCGCTGCGCGCTGCTCGCCGCAGGCCTGATCGCCCTGCTCCCCTCGGCCGCGCGCTGGCTCCAGCAGGCCAATGCGCTCCAGCAGCTGGAAGCCCAGCTCGCGCAAGCGCAGCCGAGACGCGCGCCCCAGCCCACGCTTGCGCCCAGCCAGCAGCGCGAACAGGACCAGCAGACCAAGCTCGTAGCAGAAGCCGTGCGCCAGCTCAACCTGCCGGTTGCGCGGCTGCTGAAAACCCTGCAAGCGCCCGGCGACCTGCACGTGGCCCTGCTCGGCCTGGACCTGAACGGCCAGCCCGTGCAGGACGCGGCGACCGGCCAGCCGCCCGCCGCGTCAGCCGCCGACGTCACAGCCGCGACCAGGGCCGCTGCCGGCGTGCCCGCAGGAGCCCCCGCAGCCGCTTCAGCAACGCCGGCCGCCGGCAGCCCCTCCGGCACGCTCAAGATATCCGCCGAAGCGGAAACCGCGCAGGACATGCTGAACTACCTGGTCTTCCTGAACCAGCAGCAGATGTTCCGCTCCGTCTACCTTGTCAAACACGAACTGGCCGGCGGCGCCGCAGGCCAGTCATACCGTTTCCAGCTGGAGGCCCAATGGCGCCAATGAAAACCGGTGCAGCGCTCAAGCTGGCGCTGCCCGCCAAGGCAGGCCCGCGCCTGGCCTGGGAATGCAAACGCCTGTGGCGCAAGACCGGCAGCGCAGCCGCCGCCGGCATCGCCGCCCTGTGCGCGGCCCTGCTCGCGCAGTGGCACGCCGCAGGCATGCACGAACAAGAGATCGCCCTTCGCCGGCAACTGGCAACGGCCGTCCACGCCGCAGCGCAACCGCAAACGCCCAGTCCCACGGCGGCCGACGGCCTGAGCGCCTTCTACGCCTACCTGCCCGCACACGCCGCCATTCCCGAGCAGCTGCAAACGCTGGTCGACATCGCCGCCCGCCACAAAGTGCCGCTCGCCAAAGCCGAATACAAGGCCCAGCCGGAGCCGCGTGCCAGCTTCATGCACTACCAGATCAACCTGCCGGTGAAAGCCGACTACGCCAGCGTGCAGGCCTTCATGCTGGACGCCCTGCAGGAGCTGCCCGCACTGACGCTGGACAGCGTTGCCTTCAAGCGCGAACGCATCGACAGCGGCGAGGCCGAAGCGCGCATCCGGTTTGTGCTACTGGTGCGCAAGGCGGAGGGCGCGCGATGAGGAAGCTGATACTGGGCGGCGCCGCCGCCGCAACCCTGCTCGCCGCCTGGTTCGCGCCGGATGATGAAGGCATGATCGTTTCCCCCGCCGCCGCCACACCACGTCCGGCTTACGACGCCACAGGCATGGCGCACAGCGCCGCCATCGCAGCGCAGATCGCGGCAGCCAAAGCCGCACCGGGAATCGCACCCTCAATCGCAGCCGCTGCCGCAGCCGGCCCCTCTGCCGAACCCGCCTTCGCTCCCGGCTCCGCGCCCGCCATTCCCGCCGAGCTGCAAATCCAGCGCCGCGTGGCCAACGAAGACCAGGGCAACCTGTTTTCCAGCACCGGCTGGCAAGCCCCCTCCCCGCTCAAGCCCGCCGCCGCGCGCGCGCCCCAGGAGCAGCTGGCCGGCACCGGCGGCGCCAGGTCCGCCGGCGGCGCGCCGCCGCTACCGTTCCAGTTCGTGGGCCGCTTTATCGACGACGGCAAGGTGGCCTACTTCCTCCAGATGGAAGACCACAACATCGTCGCCCGCGTCGGCGAGAAGGTCGGCGACCACTACCAGCTGGAAGGCGCCGCCAACGGCGCGCTCACCTTCACGTATCTGCCGCTCAACCTGAAACAAACCTTAGCCGTAGGGGACCTGAATTGAACCACGCCGCTGTAAATCGCCTGCACATCCTCGGGCTGAGCGTCCTGCTCGCCGCCTGCGCCGGCACCCGGACCTACTCCGAAGGCACAGCCCTGCTCGACGCTGGCCACACCGAACAAGGCCTTGCCAAGCTTGAGCAGGCGCTGCGCGAAGATCCCCACAACGCCCAGTACCGCATTACGCTCCTGAACCGCAAGGCCGGCCTGGTGCACAGCCTGATCGCCCGCGCCGATGCCCAGCGCGCGCAAGGCAGCGATGCCGGCGCCGTGCAGGCGGACAGCCTGTACCAGCAGGCGCTGGCCATCGATCCCAACAACACCATCGCGCGCCAGGGACAGGCCGCGCTGGCGCAGGACCGGCGCTACCGCCAGGCCGTGGCCGAAGCGGACGCGCTGGCCCAGCGCGGCGGCGAAGCGAATCTCAGCGCCGCCCAGGAGCTGCTGCGGCCCGTGCTGCAGGAACGCCCCAACCAGCGCGACGCGCTGCGCCTGAAGGCACGCATCGCCGAAGAGCAGGCCCGCCGCAAGCCGGCCGGCCGCCTGGCCGCTGCCTACCGCAAACCGGTCACCTTGGAATTCCGCGACGCGCCGCTGCGCTCCGTGTTCGACTTCATCGGCAAAGTCTCGGGCCTGAATTTCGCCTTCGACAAGGAAGTCGACCCCGCCCTGCGCGCCACCATCTCCGTGCGCGACGCCAGCATCGAAGAAGCCATCGCCATGCTGCTCAGCTCCAACCAGCTGGAACAAAGCGTCACAGGCGAGCGTGCCATCACCATCTACCCCAGCACCGCGCAGAAGCTGAAGGACTACCAGCAGCTGGTGGTGCGCACCTTTTTCATCACCAACGCCGACGTGAAACAGGTGGCCTTCACCCTGAAGACGCTGCTCAAGGCACGCGACATCGTTACCGACGAGCGGGTGGGCATCATCATCATGCGCGACACGCCGGAGCTGATCCGCATGGCCGAGCGCATCATCGCCGTGCAGGACGTGGCGGACCCGGAAGTGGTGCTGGAAGTGGAAGTGCTGGAAGTGAAGCGCACCCGCCTGCAGGAGCTGGGCATACGCTGGCCAGAGCAGGCCAAGCTCAGCTTGGCCGGCGCCGCCGGCAGCATCGGCGGCCTGAAACTGGCCGACCTGCGCCGCGTGAGCAGCGAGACCACCAACCTGGAACTGGGCTCGGTGGTCGTCAACGCGCTGAAGACCGACACCGACAGCAACATCCTCGCCAACCCGCGCATCCGCGTGCGCAACAAGGACAAGGCCAAGGTGCTGATCGGCGACCGCGTGCCCGTCATCACCGTCACCACCAACAACGGCGTCAGCTCGGACAGCGTGAACTACATCGACGTGGGCTTGAAGCTGGACGTGGAGCCGAACGTCTATCTGGACGACGAGGTGGCGATCAAGGTCAACCTGGAAGTGAGCAACGTGGTGAAGGACGTGACCAGCAAGTCCGGCACGCAGGCCTACCAGATCGGCACCCGCAGCGCCTCCACCGTGCTGCGCCTGCGCGACGGCGAAACGCAGATGCTGGCGGGCCTGATCAGCGACGAGGACCGCAGCACCGGCAACAAGGTGCCCGGCATTGGCGAACTGCCCATGCTGAACCGCCTGTTCGGCAGCCAGAAGGACGACCGCTCGCGCAGCGAGATCGTACTGTCCATCACCCCGCGCCTGGTACGCGCGATCCGCCGGCCGGAGCTGAGCGAAGCGGAATTCCTGTCCGGGACCGAGTCCAACATCGGCGGCCGGGGGCCGCTGGCCGGCGGCGGCGATGGCGGCACAGGCAACGGCGGCGGTGCCGGCGCACCGGCCGGCAGCTACGCGCCGGCAGGCGCAGGCGCCTCGCCTGACGCGCTGCAGGCGCCCACCGCGCCCGCCGCGCCCCTGCCGCGCAACTCTCCCATGACCGGCGGCGAAGACAGCCAGGGCGGCGCCTTCGCCCAACCCTCCAGCGCCGCCAAGCCGGAACCGGCCGGACCGCTGCCGAACGTGCCGAAAAAGGGCCAGTAATGCCGGACCGCCGCCCGCATGCCGTCCAGCGCGGCTTCACGTTCATCGAGCTCATGATCACGCTCGCCATCATGGCCACGCTGGCGGCGGTGGCAGTGCCCATGGTGCAGGTGGGCGTGCAGCGCGAACGCGAGCATCAGCTGCGCGCCGCCCTGCTGGAAATCCGCGAAGCCATCGACGCCCACAAGCGTGCTGCCGACAACGGCAGCATCAAGCTCAATCTCGGCGACTCCGGTTTCCCGAAAAAGCTGGAGGACCTCGTGGACGGCGTACCCGACCAGCGCAGCCCGCGCAAGCAGAACATCTACTTCCTGCGCCGCCTGCCGCGCGACCCGTTCGCGCCAGCCAGCATCACCAGCGCCGGCGCCACCTGGCACAAGCGCGCCTACAACTCACCACCCGACAATCCCACCGAAGGCGAGGACGTGTTCGACGTCTCCTCGCGCTCGGACAAGGTGGGCCTGAACGGCGTCCCCCTGAAAACATGGTGACCGCAATGCGCACGCGAGGATTCACGCTGATCGAACTGCTGGTGGTGCTGGCCATCATTTCCCTGCTGCTGACGGTGGCCCTGCCGCGCTACTTCGGCTCGGTGGAGAAATCCAAGGAGGTGGCGCTCAAGGAAAACCTGAAAGTCCTGCGCATCAGCATCGACAAATTCTATGGCGACAAGGGCGAATACCCGGCCGGGCTGGCGGACCTGGTCACGCACCGCTATTTCAACAAGGTGCCGGTCGACCCGATCACGGAGTCCGCCGCCACCTGGCAGCTGGTCACCCCGCAGGACAGCGAGAAGTCCGGCGTGGCCGACGTGCGCAGCGGCGCCAAGGGCAGCACGCGGGACGGCATCCCGTACGGGCAGCTATGACCAGGCAACAGCAAGGCTACGCCTACATCTGGACCCTGATGCTGATGGCCTCCATGGGCGTGGGCCTGGCCATCGCCTCCGAAACGTACGCCACCGCCGCGCGGCGCGACAGGGAAGCGCAGCTGCTGTTCATCGGCCACGAGTTCCGGCAGGCGCTGGGCCGCTACCACGAGGCGCAAGGCGCGGGCGGCGCCGCCCAGTATCCGCTCACCCTGGAGGAACTGCTGAAAGACCCGCGCTTTCCCGGCGCCAAACGCCACCTGCGCCGCCTCTACCAGGACCCCATCACAGGGAGAGCCGAGTGGGGCCTGCTGCGCCAGCAGGGCCGCATCGTGGGTGTGTACTCGCTATCCCAACAGGCCCCCATCAAGCAAGGCGGCTTCCGCGAGGAAGACAAGGGCCTGAACCGCAAGCCGCGCTACGCCGACTGGCTGTTTACCTATCCGGCCGACCTGTTCACGGGCGCGCCGCCCCCTAAAACTGATATCATCCCCGCCATCACTTCTGGAGGAAAATAGCATGAGCAAGAGCATAGGCGTCGGCGGCAAAACTGCGGAGCAGGCACTGGCAACCCTGTCCGACATGACGGCGGGCGCGGTCCCCATCGGCAAGGACGAACACGTGCAGCGCATCGCCAAGGCCCAGGCTTACATGCGCGAGCAGGGCATTGCTGCCATCTACATCAACGCCGGCGCCAACCTGCTCTACTTCACCGGCACGCGCTGGCACGCCAGCGAGCGCATGGTGGGCGCCATCCTGCCCGCAGAGGGCGCGCTGGAATACATTGCCCCCGCCTTCGAGGAAAGCACGCTGCTGGACTTCATGCTGGTGGAAGGCAAAGTCAATGGCTGGCACGAACACGAAAGCCCCTACCAGCTGTTCGTGGACACGCTGGGCCGCATGGGCATCGCCGCCAACCCGGCGCAGCCGCCGCGCGTGGGCATCTGCGAAAGCGCCGCCTTCTTCATCTACGACGGCATCCGCCCGCTGGCCGCCGGCTACGCGCTAGAGAACGCCCGCAGCGTGACGGCGCACTGCCGCACCCGCAAGTCCGCCGCCGAAATAGCGCTGATGCAGCGGGCCAAGGACATGACGCTGGCCGTGCACGTGGCCACTGCCAGCATGCTGCATGAAGGGATCACCACCACCGAGGTGGAACAGTTCATCGCCGCCGCGCACCGCAAGGTGGGCGCGCCCGGCTCCTACTTCGTGATTGTGCTGTTCGGCGAAGCCACCGCCTATCCGCACGGCGTGAGCTACGTGCAAACGCTCAAGCAGGGCGACACCGTGCTGATCGATACGGGCTGCAAGCTGCACAACTACATTTCCGACATCACGCGCACCTATGTCTACGGCGCGCCGAGCGATCGCCAGCGCAGCGTGTGGAACAGCGAGAAAAAGGCGCAGGCCGCCGCATTCGAAGCGGCGCAGCTGGGCGTGCCGTGCGAGCAGGTGGACCAGGCAGCGCGCCGTTCGCTGGAAGCGGACGGCTACGGCCCCGGATACAAGCTGCCCGGCCTGCCGCACCGCACCGGCCACGGCATCGGCCTGGACATCCACGAATGGCCCTACCTGGTGGGCGGCGACACCACGCCGCTGGCGCCGGGCATGTGCTTCTCGAACGAGCCGATGATCTGCATCCCCGGCGAATTCGGCGTGCGCCACGAGGACCATTTCTACATGACCGAGTCCGGCCCGAAATGGTTCACCGAACCATCCCACAGCATCGACGATCCGTTCGGCCTGAACAAAGCGGCATAACACCGGGGAGGGGCGCCGTCCCCTCCCTGCCGCTTGCGCTTCCTGCTTCTATTTGTGCTTGGAGACCAGCGTCAGAATATCGTAGCTGGCCACCAGCTCCTCGTTCTGGTTGGTCACCTGCACGTCCCACGCCACCACGCCCTGGCCGACGCCTTTGTCGTCGGTGCGGTTGCGGTCAACCTTGCGCTTGCAGGTCAGGCGGGCGCGGATGGTGTCGCCGATGGCCACCGGGGTGATGAAGCGCAGGTTGTCCAGGCCGTAGTTGGCCAGCACCGGACCCGGCGCGGGGGAGACGAACAACCCGGCGGCGGCAGACAGCACGAAGTAGCCGTGCGCGATGCGCTTGCCGAACTGCGTGTCCCTGGCGGCGATGTCGTCGAAGTGCATGTAGAAGTAGTCGCCCGAGACGCCGCCGAAATTGACGATGTCCGCTTCGCTCACGGTGCGGCGGTGGGTCAGCAGCGAGTCGCCGATCTTCAGGTCTTCGAAATGTCGGCGGAAGGGATGCACTTCGCTTTCGTTCACGGCCGCCCCGCGCACGTACTCGCCCGTCACCGCGGCCAGCATGGTCGGCGAGCCTTGCACGGCGGCGCGCTGCAGGAAGTGGCGCACCGCGCGGATGCCGCCCAGTTCCTCGCCGCCGCCGGCGCGGCCGGGACCGCCGTGCTTGAGCTGCGGCAGCGGTGAACCGTGGCCGGTGGAGTCCACCGACGATTCACGCTCCAGGATGTGCACGCGGCCGTGCGAGGCGGCGGCGATCGGCACCGCGTAGGCGGCCGTCTTCGGATCTTTGGTCACCAGGGTGCTCACCAGGCTGCCCTTGCCGCGCGCGGCCAGTTCCAGCGCCTCGTCGATGCCGTCGTAGGTCATCATGGTGCTGACCGGGCCGAAGGCTTCCACGTCGTGCACCGCGTCGTTGCTGCCGGCGTTACGGCACAGGACCAGGGTGGGCGAGAAGAACGCGCCTTCGGACACGCCCTCGCCGATCAGCTTGTAGCCATGGCTTTCACCGAACACGATCTCATTGCCGTGCGCGAGCAGGGCCAGGCGCTCGGCGACGTCGCGCTGCTGGTCCTTGGAGGCCAGCGCGCCCATGCGCACGCCTTCCACCGACGGGTCGCCGATGGTGACCTTGGCCAGGCGCTCGCGCAGGCGTTCGGCCACCGCGTCCACGCGGTCTTTCGGCACGATGATGCGGCGGATGGCGGTGCACTTCTGGCCGGCCTTGCCGGTCATCTCGCGCGCCACTTCCTTCACGAACAGGTCGAACTCCGGGTCGTCCGGTGTCACGTCCGGCGCCAGGATGGCGCAGTTAAGCGAATCCGCTTCGGCAGTGAACGGCACCGAGTTGGCGATCAGGTTGCGGTTGGTGCGCAGCTTGGCGGCGGTGTCGGCGGAACCGGTGAAGGTCACCACGTCGGCGCCGCCCAGGCGGTCCAGCAGGTCGCCGGTGCTGCCGATCACCAGCTGTAGCGCGCCCTCCGGCAGCAGACCCGATTCATGCGCCATGCGCACCACGGCTTCGGTGAGGTAGCTGGTGGCGGTGGCCGGTTTGCCGATGCAGGGCATGGCGGCCAGGAAGCTGGGCGCGAACTTCTCCAGCAGGCCCCAGATGGGGAAGTTGAAGGCATTGATGTGCACCGCCAGGCCGCCGCGCGGCACCAGGATGTGGGTGCCGGCGAAGCCGCCGCGCTTGCCCAGCGCCATGGCGGGACCTTCGTGCAATACATTGGACGACGGCAGCTCGCGGCTGCCCATGCTGGCGTAGGCGAACAGCGTGCCGATACCGCCCTCCACGTCCACCCAGCTGTCGGCACGGGTGGCGCCGGTGAGGTGGGAAATCTTGTACAGCTCTTCCTTGCGCTCCATCAGGTACACGGCCAGCGCTTTCAGGCGTGCCGCACGCTGCTGGAAGTCCAGCTTCATCAGGGCCGGCACGCCGGTCTTGCGGGCGTAGGTCACGGCTTCGCTGAAGTCGATCGCTTCGGCGTGGGTATGGTAGATCAGGCTGTTGTTCAGCGCGCTGTGCAGGGGGGTGGCCGCTTCCTTGCCGTGCCAGCGGCCGGCGATCAGGCTTTGCAGTGTTGGTGCCATACTTTTCTCCAGTTTCATTCAGTGACGTTCGCAGTGACGTTCGCAGTAACGTTCTCAGTTGCGTTCTTATGCAGGTGCAGCGGCAGCGACGATTCCCACTGCATGCGTTGACGGTCCGGTTCCACCTCGGTGAGCGCCACGGTTTCGCGCATGGTGGCGAGCGAGCGCACGCTCAGTTCCTGGTACTGGGCGGTGCCGGAGGTCTTCCATTCGATTTCCTTGTCGGTGACTTCGCGCAGCACGCGGGCCGGCGTGCCCACCACCAGGCTGCGCGGCGGCACCACCATGTTGGCCTTCACGAAGCTCATGGCGGCGACAATGCTGTCGGCGCCGATGACGGCGTTGTCCATGATGACCGAGTTCATGCCCACCAGCGCGTTGCGGCCGATGCGGCAGCCGTGCAGCACGGCGCCGTGGCCGACGTGGCCGTCCACTTCCACCACCGTGTCCTCGCCGGGGAAGCCGTGCATGATGCAGCCGTCCTGCAGGTTCGATCCCTCTTCCAGGATCAGGCGGCCGAAGTCGCCGCGCATGGAGGCGTGCGGGCCGACGTAGCAGCGCGGGCCGACGATCACGTCGCCGATCAGCACCGCGCTCGGGTGCACGTAGGCGGTGGGGTGGACCACCGGGGTGATGCCGTTCATTTCATATACTTTGACCATAGTCGCTCCTCGATCGGCGGGTTACGGCTATGCCTAACCCGCCCTACCTTGCCGCTGTCTGCGATGAGTAGGGCGGGTTAGCCGAAGGCGTAACCCGCCATTACGTACCCTATTACATGCCCAGATAGGCGCTCTGCACCTGCTCGTTTTTCAGCAGCTCCGGGCCGGGGCCGGACAGCGTGATGGCGCCGG
Source organism: Massilia sp. Root418 (assembly GCF_001425265.1). GTDB lineage: Bacteria > Pseudomonadota > Gammaproteobacteria > Burkholderiales > Burkholderiaceae_D > Rugamonas. Next base: position 336,104 of record NZ_LMEC01000023.1, on the reverse strand, counting down.
TCTCGATCACATAACCCACGTCCGCTATCGACAGCGCCGCGTGCGCGTTCTGCTCCACCAGGAAAATGGTGATGCCCTGGTCGCGCAGGCCGGCCACGATGCGGAAAATCTCCGCGATCAGCAACGGCGCCAAACCCATGCTGGGTTCATCCAGCAGCAGCACGGATGGCTTGCCCATCAGCGCGCGCGCCATGGCCAGCATCTGCTGCTGCCCGCCGGACAGCGTGCCCGCCAGAAGCAGCCGCTTCTCCTTCAGGATGGGAAACAGCTGGTACATGCGTTCCATGTCCGCCGCCACTTCCGCCTTGGGCCGCGTGTAGGCGCCCAGCAGCAGGTTGTCCTCCACCGACATGGGGCCGAACACCTGCCGCCCCTCGGGCACCTGGCAGATGCCCGCGCGCACGCGCTTGTCCGCGCTGGCCCGGCTCACGTCCTGACCGCTGAAGTGAATGCTGCCGCCGCTGATCGGCTGTACGCCGGAGATGGCGCGCAGCAGCGTGGTCTTGCCCGCGCCGTTGGCGCCCACCAGCGCCACCAGTTGCCCCTGGCGCACCTCGATGTCGATGCCGTGCAGCGCCTGGATGCGGCCATAGTGGCTGGTCAGCCCTTTGATTTCCAGCACCAGCGGCTTCACCGCCACCTCGCTCGTGTTCGTCATGGCATCCCTCATGCTGCAACTCCCAGATAGGCCGCCACCACGTCCGGATTGGCGCGCACTTCGGCGGCCGTGCCTTCGGCCAGCTTCTTGCCGTAGTCCAGCACCAGGATGTGGTCGGATAAATTCATCACCAGCTTCATGTCGTGCTCCACCAGCACCACCGTCACGCCGGACTGCGCCACCTTGCGGATCAGCGCTTCGATTTCGCCGGTTTCGGTGTGGTTCAGGCCAGCGGCCGGTTCGTCGAGCAGCAGCACTTTCGGCCGCGCCGCCAGGGCGCGCGCGATCTCCAGCCGCTTCAGGGCGCCGTACGGCATCTGGCTGGAGTCGGCGTCCACGTACTGGCCCACGCCGACGAAATCCATCAGCTGCGCCGCCTCATCACGGCACACCTGGTCGGCCTTGCGTACCGACGGCAGGCGCAGCATGGACGCGAACAGGTTCTGGTTCAGGCGCAGGTGCGCGCCCACCATCACGTTGTCGATGGCCGTCATGTTCAGGCAGATCTGCAAGTTCTGGAAGGTGCGGCTCATGCCGCGCCGCGCCAGCGCGTCCGGCGACAGACCGGCCACGTTCTCGCCGCGCAGCACGATCTCGCCCCTGGTTGGCGTGTAGACGCCGGTGATCAGGTTGAACAGCGTGGTCTTGCCGGCGCCATTGGGGCCGATCACCGAGTGGATCGCCCCCTCCTTGATGGCGAAGCTCACATCCTGCACCGCGTGCACGCCGCCGAAGCTCTTGCTCAGGTTGCGGATCTCAAGCATGGCCGCCTCCCGCCTTCTTCACCAGTTTCAGTGGCGCCGCGGCGCCCGCTACGGGCTTGCTGCGGCGGCGCGCCAGCGACGGCACCAGGCCGCGCGGCAGGAAGATCATGGTCAGCATCAGGATGGCACCGAACACCACCACTTCCCAGCCCTCGAATGCGGACAGCAGCTGGGGCAGCAAGGTCAGGAGCGCGGCGCCAAGGATGGAGCCGAACACCGACGCCATGCCGCCCACCACCACCATGGTCACCAGCTCGATGGAGTGGAAGAATCCCGCCATGTTCGGCGTGATGAAGCCGATGTAGTGCGCACTGATGCTGCCCGCAATGCTCGCCACCACGGCCGACAGCACGAACACGCGCACCTTGAAGCGCGTGGTGTCGATGCCGACCACGCGCGAAGCCACTTCGGAACCGTGGATGGCCTGCAGCGCGCGGCCGACAGGCGAATCGATCAGGTTCAGCGCGAACCACGTCACCAGCAGCAGCAAGGCGGCAGCCACGGCGTACCACGATTTCTCGCCGGTGATCTCGGCACCGAAGATGGCGAAGCCCGGCACCGAAATGCCGTCCGGACCGCCGGTCCACTGGCCTTCGTTGTTGATGGCGATGGAGATGATGATGCCCAGCCCCAGCGTGGCCATGGCCAGCGTGTGCCCTTTCAGCTTGAGCACCGGGCGCGCCAGCACAAAGGCCAGCAGGCCGGTGGCGGCGGCGCCGGCGGCCAGCGCGGCAACCGGCGGCCAGTTGTAGTGCGTGGTGAGCACGGCGGACGCATAGGCGCCCAGGCCGAAGAAGCCGGCGTGGCCCAGGCTGATCTGGCCGGTGTAGCCCATCAGCAGGTTCAGGCCGATCACCACCACCGCATTCAAGGCAATGCGGATCGCCACGTCGAAGTAATAGGCGTTCGGCAGCAGCAGCGGCAGCGCTGCCAGCACCAGCGCCAGAATCAGCAGGCCAGCATGGCGGGAAGCGAAGGTCTTCATACGCGCTCCGATACTTTGGCGCCGAACAGGCCGCGCGGCATGAAGAACAGGATCAGCAGGATCAGCACGAAAGGCACCGCGTCCTTGTAGGCGGACGAGATGTACCCTGCCGTCATGGCCTCCGCAATGCCCAGTATCAGCCCGCCCGCGATGGCGCCCACGCCGCCGCCCAGGCCGCCCAGCACCGCCGCCACGAAGCCTTTCAGGCCCAGCATGATGCCCGCGTCGTAGGAGGTGTAGGTGATGGGCGCCAGCAGCGCGCCGCCGACGGCACCCAGCAGCGCGGCCAGTCCGAAGGACAGCAGCAGCACGCGGCGCGTATTGATGCCCACCAGCTGCGCGGCCAGCTTGTTGTGCGACGTGGCCAGCATGGCCTTGCCCAGCAGGGTGCGGCCGAAGAACCAGCCCAGCGCGGCCACGATGGCGATGGTCACGCCCAGCACCCACAGGCTTTGCGGCAGCAGGCTCGCGCCCAGGAACTGGATCGGCGTGTCGCCCGAGAAGGCGGGCAGCGTGTGCGTGCCCTTGCCGAGCCAGATCTGCACCAGCCCGCGCACCACCAGCGAGGCGCCGATGGTGATGATGATGAGCGTGACCACCTGCGCGTTCTGCGCCGGCTCGATCACCGCCTTTTCCATCACCAGGCCGACGATGGCGGTGAGGATGACGGCGCCGATGATGGCCAGCGGCAGCGGCACGCCCGCCCCCGCCATCATCGCGGCCAGCATCCCGCCCAGCATGATGAATTCGCCCTGGGCGAAATTGATCACGCCGCTGGTGTTGTAGATGATGGTAAAGCCGAGCGCCGCCAGTGCATAGGCGGAGCCGACCGTCATTCCCGAGTACAGGAATTGCAGGAATTGGGCGAGCATGATGGGTCCCTGTTACTTGGTCAACTGCCAGTCGCCGTTCTTCACTTCAACCATGCGGAAGGCCGACAGGTCCAGGCCCATGTGGTCGGTTGGGCTCATGTTGAACACGCCGGTGGTGGCCACGAAGCCCTTGGTCTGCTCCAGCGCGTTGCGCACCTTCTCCTTGTCCGTGCCGCCGGCGCGCTTGATGGCGTCCACCGACAGGTTGAGCGCGTCCAGCGCGTAGCCGCCGAAGGTGGACGGGTCGATCTTGTAGCGGTCCTTGTAGGCCTTGTCGTAGCCGGTGACGATGGCCTTCTGCGGGTCGTTCGCGGGCAGCATCTGGCCGATCAGCAGCGCGGGCGTCGGCAGGCGCACGCCTTCGGCAGCCTTGCCGGACAGCTTAAGGTACTCGTCCGAGGCCACGCCGTGCGACTGGTACATCGGCAGCGCGGTCATGCCCAGCTGGCCGTAGTTCTTGGTCACGACAGCAGGGCCCTGGCCCAGGCCGAATACGAACACCGCCTGCACGCCCGCGGTATTCTTGATGCGGGTCAGCTGCGCGGTGACGTCGGTATCTTTCGGACCGTAGGTTTCATCGGCCACCAGGGTGATGCCGTACTTGGACGCCACGTGCTGCGACTCCTTGCGGCCGGAAGCGCCGAAACCGCTGGTCTCGGACAGCAGGCCCACCTTGCTGATGCCGCGCTTCTTCATGTCTTCGAATACCTTCTCGGCCGCCATGCGGTCGGTGTGCGGCGTCTTGAAGACCCACTTCTTCACCGGGTCGATGATCACCACCGCGCCGGCCAGCGAGATGAACGGCAGGCCCGCCTTGTCCACCAGCGGCGCCATGGCCATGGTGGCGCCGGTGGTGGTACCGCCGATCAGCACGTCCACCTTGTCGGACTCGATCAGGCGCTTGGTGAAGCCGTTGGCCTTGGCGGCGTCGCTGCCGTCGTCGTAATGCACCAGCTCCAGCTTGCGGCCCATCACGCCGCCTTCGGCATTGATCTTCTCGACGTACATCTGCAGCGTTTTCAGCTCCGGGTCGCCCAGGAAGGCGGCAGGACCGGATACCGACAGCACCGAGCCGATCTTGATGTTCTGCGCCAGCGCGCTGCCTGCTGCAAAGATCAAGGATGCGGCGATGGCGGTCTTTTTCAGGATATTCGTGAACATTTTTTGTCTCCGTTGTTGTATTTGGATTGCTCTAAAAATGCTATTTGTTCTTGTTGCGGCGCCGGCATGCCGGCGGGTTACGCTGCGCTAACCCGCCCTACCGCCTATCTGTAGGGCGGGTTAGGCGGCACGCCGTAACCCGCCATTGCGCCGCCCTCAAACGCGTTCGATTACCAGTGCAATGCCCTGCCCCACTCCGATACACATGGTGCACAGCGCGTAGCGGCCGCCCGTGCGTTCCAGCTGGTTCAGCGCGGCCGTCACCAGGCGCGCGCCGGACGCGCCCAGCGGATGGCCGATGGCGATGGCGCCGCCGTTCGGATTGACGTGGGCGGCGTCGTCCGCCAGGCCCAGGTCGCGCGTCACGGCCAGCCCTTGCGCGGCAAACGCTTCATTCAATTCGATCACGTCCATCTGCTCGATAGTCAGGCCCAGCTGCGCCAGCACCTTCTTCGACGCGGGCGCGGGACCGAAGCCCATGATGCGCGGCGCCAGGCCGGCCGTGGCCATGCCCAGCACTTTGCCGCGCGGTTTCAGGCCGTACTTGTCCACCGCAGCGGCGGAAGCGAGCAGGATGGCGCAGGCGCCGTCGTTCACGCCGGAGGCATTGCCCGCCGTGACGCTGCCGTCCGGCTTGACCACGCCTTTCAGCTTGGCCAGCATCTCGATGGTGGTGTCCGGGCGCGGGTGCTCGTCGGTGTCGACGATCTTGGGATCGCCCTTCTTCTGGGCGATCGTCACCGGCACGATCTCGCTCTTGAAGTGGCCGGCCGCATGCGCGGCCGCCCAGCGCTGCTGGCTGCGCACGGCAAACGCGTCCTGGTCGGCGCGGCTGATGTTGAACTCATTGGCCACGTTCTCCGCCGTCTCCGGCATCGAGTCGATGCCGTGCTGCGCCTTCATCAGCGGATTGACGAAGCGCCAGCCGATGGTGGTGTCCTCGATCTTGGCCGCGCGCGAAAAGGCGCTGTCGGCCTTGCCCATCACGAAAGGCGCGCGCGTCATGCTCTCCACGCCGCCCGCGATAATGAGGTTGGCTTCGCCGGCCTTGATGGCGCGCGCGCCGATGCCCACCGCGTCCAGGCTGGAGCCGCACAGGCGATTGATGGTGTTGGCCGGGACTTCCACCGGCAGGCCCGCCAGCAGCACCGCCATGCGGCCCACGTTGCGGTTGTCCTCGCCGGCGCCGTTGGCGCAGCCGTAGTAGACGTCGTCCAGCTCCGACCAGTCCACGCCGGGATTGCGCTGCTTCAGCGCGGCCAGCGGCACTGCCGCCAGGTCGTCGGCGCGCACGCCGGCGAGGGAGCCGCCATAGCGGCCGAAGGGCGTGCGTACCGCGTCACAGATGAATGCTTCGTTCATGATCGTTCCTTATACAACTTGTTTATACGAGCTTGGGTCGTTTGTCGATGACGCGCTTGGCCTTGCCGGTCATGGTGCGTTCAATACTGTTCGACGCCAGCAGGCTGACGCGGGTGGTGACGCCGACATAGGTCTTGATGGCGTGTTCCAGCTCGCGCGCCAGCGCTTCCACTTCATTGGCGGTGAGCTTGCCGGTCAGTTCGGGGCGCAGTTCACCGATCACGTCCAGCTTGTCCAGGTGGCCGTCGCGGCTCACCACCAGCTGGTATTGCGGCGCCAGCTTCGGCATCTTGCAGATCAGTTCTTCGATCTGCGTGGGGAAGACGTTCACGCCGCGGATGATCATCATGTCGTCCGAGCGGCCGGTGATCTTGCCGATGCGGCGCATGGCACGCGAGGTCGGCGGCAGCAACCGGGTCAGGTCGCGCGTGCGGTAGCGGATGATGGGCAGCGCCTCTTTGGACAGCGAGGTGAACACCAGTTCGCCGTCCGAACCGTCCGGCAGCACTTCGCCGGTTTCGGGGTCGATGATCTCGGGATAGAAGTGGTCTTCCCATATCACCGGGCCATCCTTCGATTCGATGCACTCGCTTGCCACGCCGGGGCCCATCACTTCGGACAGCCCGTAGATATCCACCGCGTCGATGCCGGCGCGTGCTTCGATCTCGGCGCGCATGGCGTCGGTCCACGGCTCGGCGCCGAAGATGCCCACCTTCAGGGACGATTCCGCCGCATCCAGGCCCTGGCGCTGGAACTCCTCGATGATGTTCAGCATATAGGACGGCGTGACCATGATGATCTCGGGCTTGAAGTCCTGGATCAACTGCACCTGCTTCTCGGTCTGGCCGCCGGACATCGGGATGACGGTGCAGCCCAGCCGTTCGGCGCCGTAGTGCGCGCCCAGGCCGCCGGTGAACAGGCCGTAGCCATAGGAGATGTGCACCATGTCGCCGGCACGCCCGCCCGCAGCGCGGATGGAGCGCGCCACCACGGTGGCCCAGGTGTCGATGTCGTTCTGCGTGTAGCCCACCACGGTGGCCTTGCCGGTGGTGCCGCTCGACGCGTGGATGCGCACCACCTTCTCGCGCGGCACGGCGAACAGGCCGAAGGGATAGTTGTCGCGCAGGGTCTTTTTGTCGGTGAAGGGGAACTTGGCCAGGTCGGCCAGGGTCTTCAGGTCGTCCGGATGTACGCCTTTTTCGTCAAACGCGGCGCGGTAATGCGGAACGTTTTCGTAAGCATGCTTCAGCGTCCACTTCATGCGTTCCAGTTGCAGCGCCTGCAGCTCGTCCTTGCTGGCGCGTTCGATAGGCTCCAGGTCAGCTGGGGCGGGATTGCGTTGAACCATTGCTGTCTCCTCTGTTCTACTTTTGAACTAGCCCTGCTGTGGCGCCACTTCTCCGCTGACGCGGTGCGATTTGCCACGGAACAGGGCGATAATGCGTCCGTCCTGGTTGCTGACCTTGACGTCGTAAATGCCGCTCTTGCCGGCCAGCGCCTGCTCCACGGCTTCCGCCGTCAGCAGGTCGTGGTGGCGGCCGGGGGCCAGGTACTCGATCGTGCAGCCGGCGCCCACCGTGTTTTGGTTGTGGCTGTTGCACGCAAACGCGAAGGCGCTGTCCGCCAACGCGAAAATAAAGCCGCCGTGGCAGGTCTGGTGCCCGTTCAGCATGTCTTCCCGCACCGGCATGGTCATGCGCGCATAGCCCGGCCGGATCTCGGCCAGCAGCATGCCCATGGCCTGGGTCGCGCGGTCGCGCGCGTACATCGCGTCGCCTGCGGCCTGGGCCAAAGCCTGGGCGTGCGCAGGGTCATGCGCAGCGCTCAACACTGGTACGTCCTTATGCATGGAATGCCGCTCCCGATGCCTGTTTGCGGCGCAGCAGCGGCGACACGCGGTAGCGGTCTTCGCCATAGGCGGCTGCGAGATTGTTCAACACGGTGGCGATGCGCTCGACGCCCACGGCGTCGGCCCAGGCCAGCGGGCCGCGCGGATAGTTCACGCCCTTCTGCATGGCGGTGTCCGCGCCCTGCGCGCTGCACACGCCCTGGTGCACCGCGTCCGCCGCTTCATTGGCCAGCATGGCCACCGTGCGCATCACGGCCAGGCCGGGCACGTCATCCAGTTTCGTCACCGCGAAGCCGGCGGCCTGGAACAGGCCCACCACGGCGTTGTACGCGGCGGCGCTGCACTGGTCGGCGGCGGCGATGGCGATGCGGGTGGCTTTACCATAGTCCAGCGCCAGGTCGAACACCACGGTGTCCGGATGCTTGTTGTCCGCCGCGCGCTGCGTGGCGCTGCGGCCATCCGTCAGGTAGACGGCAGCGCCGTTGCAATGGAATGCCGGCGCGTGCTCCGCCACCGTGCCCGCTGCGTGGCTGTGGGCCTCGCTGGCCGTGCGCTGCGTCACGGCGATGCCGCGCTCCTGGAAGCGGGCCAGCACCGCGTCCGTGACGGCCGATGCGCCGCTGGCGCCCGGCTCCACGCTGTAGCTCACATAATCCGGCTTGGGCTGCGGCGCTTCGCTGCGCGCGGCCGGCACCGTTGCGCCGTCGCCGTAGGCGTAGAAGCCGCGGCCGGATTTGCGGCCCAGGTAGCCGGCGTTCACCAGCTCCTGCTGGATCACGGACGGCGTGAAGCGCGGATCGTTGTAGTAGGCGTTGAAGACGGACTGGGTGACGGAATAGTTCACGTCGTGCCCGATCAGGTCCATCAGTTCGAATGGCCCCATGCGGAAGCCGCCGGCCTCGCGCATCACCGCGTCGATGGTGGCGGCATCGGCGGCCTGCTCGTTGAGCAGGCGCAGGCCTTCGGCGTAGTAAGGGCGCGCCACGCGGTTGACGATGAAGCCGGGCGTGGACTTGGCGTGCACCGGATTCTTGCCCCAGGCGGCGGCGGTGTCGTACACGGTATCGGCCACGGCGGCGTCGGTGGCCAGGCCGCTGATCACTTCCACCAGCGCCATCAGCGGCACCGGATTAAAGAAGTGCATGCCGACCAGGCGCTGCGGGCGGCGCAGTCTGGCGGCAATGGCGGTAACGGAAATCGATGAAGTATTGGTGGCCAGGATGCAGCTGTCGCCGACCACGCCTTCCAGGTCGGCGAACAGGGCGCGCTTCACGTCCAGGTTTTCCACGATGGCTTCCACCACCAGCGCGGCGTCGGCCACGTCGGCCAGGCCGCCGGCCGGCTGCAGGCGCGCGGTGGCGGCTTGCGCGTCGGCTGCCGTCATGCGCTCCTTGTCCACCAGCTTCTGGTAGACCTTGGCGATGTCGGCAATGGCTTTCTGCACCGCCTCGGCGCGCGTATCGTACAGCTTGACGGTATGGCCGGCGGCGGCGGCCACCTGCGCAATGCCCGAACCCATGGCGCCGCTGCCGATCACGGCGACGACGCCGGCTTTATCCAGAGCTGCCATACTTACTCCCCTTTGAACTCAGGCGTGCGCTTGGCGATGAAGGCGGCAACGCCTTCGCGGTAGTCGTGACTGTAACCCAGCTCGCGCATCATCTCACCTTCCAGCTTGAGCTGCTCGGGCAGCGAATTGCAGTGGCTGATCTGCAGGGCCTTCTTGGTGAAGGCCAGGCCCTTGGTGGGCGCGGCGGCAAAGTGTTCGGCCATGGCAGTCGCTTCGGTCATCAGCAGTTCGTCCGGCACGGCTTTCCAGATCAGGCCCCATTGCTCGGCCTTGTCGGCGGTGAGCTTTTCGCCCAGCATGGCCAGGCCGGTGGCGCGCGCCATGCCGATCAGGCGCGGCAGGATCCAGGTGCCGCCGGTGTCCGGGATCAGGCCCAGGCGGCAGAACGCTTCCACGAAGCTGGCCGACTTGCCGGCGATGACGATGTCGCAGGCCAGCGCCAGGTTGGCGCCCGCGCCGGCGGCCACGCCGTTCACGGCGCAGATGACGGGCATGGGCAGGCTGCGCAGCGCCAGCACCAGCGGGGCGTAGAATTTTTCCACCGAGTCGCCCAGGTCAACGCCGTTCACGCCCGGTTCCACCGCGCGGTCGGCCAGGTCCTGGCCGGCGCAAAAGCCGCGGCCGGCGCCGGTGAGCAGGAACACCCGCACGGATTTGTCGGCCTGCACCTTGGCCAGCGTGTCGCGCACCTCCAGGTGCATGGCCTGGGTGAAGCTGTTCAGCTTATCCGGGCGGTTCAAGGTCAGCTTGGCGATGCCGCCTTTGATCTCAAATAAAATATTCTCGTAAGTCATGGCGTCTCCTCCATTGTCGTTCGTTGCGGCGGGTTACGCGCTGCGCGCTAACCCGCCCTACGGTATTCATATCCCGTGTTTCGTATTCCGTGTCCGTATCCGGTCACGTAGGGCGGGTTAGCGCGGAGCGCGTAACCCGCCAGCGCCAGCGCTCACTCAGCCTGGTCGAAGTCGACCACCACCTTGTCCGTCACCGGGAAGCTCTGGCAGCTCAGCACGAAGCCGCGCGCGATCTCGTAGTCTTCCAGCGCGTAGTTCACGTCCATGTCCACTTTCCCGTCCAGCACCTTGCAGCGGCAGGTTGAGCACACGCCGCCCTTGCAGGAATAGCGCATGTCGATGCCTGCGCGCAGGCCGGCGTCCAGGATGGATTCCTTGTCGCGGTCCATGGTGAACATGGTGTGGTTGCCGTCCATGACCACGGTCACTTCGGTCAGGCCCGCCGAGGCGTCGGCCTGCGTGCGCGGCTTGTGCTGGTGCTTGGGGATGCTGGCCGCGAACAGCTCGATCTTGATGTTCGCCTTCGGCATGCCGGCTTCCTGCAGCGCGGCCGACACGCCGTGCATCATGTCTTCCGGGCCGCAGATGAAGGCGTTGTCGAAATCCTCCACGCGTACCCAGTGCTGCAGGAACTGCTGCGCCTTCTCCTTGGTGATGCGGCCGTTGAACAGCTCGATGTCCTGCTGTTCGCGGCTCATCACGTAGGCGATGTTCAGGCGGTCGGTGTAGATGTCCTTCAGGTCGGCCAGTTCGTTCTTGAAGATCACCGACGACGACGCCCGGTTACCGTAGAACAGTGTGAAGCGGCTGCCCGGTTCCGTCAGCAGCGTGGTCTTGATGATGGACAAGATGGGCGTGATGCCGCTGCCGGCCGCGAAGGCCAGGTAGTTCTTGCGGTTGGCGGCGTCCAGCGGCACATTGAAGTGGCCCATGGGCGGCATCACTTCGATCACGGCGCCGGGCTTCAGCGTGTCGTTGGCCCAGGTGGAGAACATGCCACCGGGCGTGCGCTTGATGGCCACGCGCAGCGCGCCGTCCTGCACGGCCGAGCAGATCGAGTACGAGCGGCGCACGTCTTCGCTGTTGATGCGGGTGCGCAGCGTGAGGTGCTGGCCTTGCTGGTATTTGAAGCTCTCTTCCAGTTCGGGCGGCACGGCGAAGGTGACGGCGATGCAGTCGCGCGTTTCGTTGTTTACCTTGGCGACGGACAGCGGATAGAATTTGCTCATAGTGGGTATGCTCTCAGTGGCACTTGAAGTAGTCGAACGGCTCGCGGCAATCGAGGCACTTGTACAGCGCCTTGCAGGGCGTGGAGCCGAACTGGCTGGTGTTTTGGGTATGGCTGGAGCCGCAGTGCGGGCACACCACCCTGGGTGCGGCGATGGCGCCGCGGCGCACGCCGGCCGCCAGGCCGGCACTGCCGGCGGCGCCGCCCCGCAAGCCGCTGATGTCGATCACCTGCTGCGCCGGCGGGGCGATGCCGTAGCCTTTCAGCTTGGCCTTGCCCTCTTCGCTCATCCAGTCAGTGGTCCAGGCGGGGGACAGCTGCGTGCGCAGCTCCACCTTCGCCACGCCGCGCTCGCGCAGCGCATCGGTGACGGCATCGGCGATCACCTGCATGGCCGGGCAGCCCGAGTAGGTGGGCGTGATGGTGACGGTGCACGCGCCGTCGTCCGCCACGGCCACGTCGCGCACGATGCCCAGGTCCACCACCGAGATCACGGGAATCTCCGGGTCGGCCACCTCGGCGAGCCAGGCCCAGACCTGCCCGGTGGTGACGGCGCTAGCGTTGGCGGCAGCGGCGGCGTTCATTTACCACTCCGATCCGGGGTAGGCGCGCTGCAGGAACTGCATCTCGGCCAGCAGAAAGCCCAGGTGCTCGCTGTGCACGCCCTGCTTGCCGCCCTTCTGCATCCAGGCCTCCGGCGACGGCATGGCCAGCGTGGCTTCGCCGAAGATGTCGCTCACGTGCGCCAGCCATTGCGCGCGCAGCGGCTCGGCGGCCGGCGCCACGCCTGCGGCCACCATGGCCTGGTCGATGGCGTCGTACTTGAAGAACTCGCCCGTGTACATCCACAGCTCGTCGGCGGCGGTTTGCGTTTTCGCGTGGCTCACTTCCGTGCCGTCGCCCATGCGGACGATCAGGTCGCCGCTGCGGCGCAGGTGGTAGGTGACTTCCTTCAGCGACTTCTCGGCGATTTCGCGGATGCGCTCATCGCTGGAGCTGGTCAGCGCGCCGATGAAGAAGTAGTGCCAGGTGTCGAAGAAGAACTGGCGCATCATGGTGTCGGCGTAGTTGCCGTTCTGCTGCTCCACCAGCAGGCAGTTCTTGAAGTCGTGCGCGTCGCGGTGGTAGGCCAGCTGGTCCTCGCTGCGGCCCGCGCCTTCCAGCTCGCCGGCGTAGGTGTACCACATGCGGGTCTGGCCCAGCAGGTCCAGCGCCACGTTGGTCAGCGCCATGTCCTCTTCCAGCGCCGGGCCCTTGCCGCACAGCTCAGACAGGCGCTGGCTCAGGATCAAGGCGTTGTCGCCCTGGCGCAGCAGCCAGGAAAATTTGTCGTCCGTGAATTTGTCCATGACGCTTCCCGCTTACAGGTTCTTCACTTCTTCCGGCATCGGGAAGAAGGTGGGATGGCGGTAGACCTTGCTGTTGGACGGCTCGAACAGCGCATCCTTGTCGGCCGGGCTGCTGGCCACGATGTCGGTGGCCTTCACCACCCAGATGCTCACGCCTTCATTGCGGCGGGTGTATACGTCGCGCGCGTTGTTGACCGCCATGGCGGCGTCGGACGCGTGCAGGCTGCCCACATGCTTGTGCGCCAGGCCGTGCTGGCTGCGGATGAATACTTCCCACAATGGCCATTCTTTGCTCATCTTATGTCTCCTCAGGCCGCAGCCTTCTCCTCTTTGTGTTTGTCGGCGTAGGCCACCAGCGCGTCGCGGAACCACTCGCCGTCCTCGTAGGCCTTCACGCGGGTGCGCAGGCGCTCGCGGTTGCACGGGCCGTTGCCCTTCAGGACAGCCTGGAATTCGCTCCAGTCGATCTCGCCGAATTCATAGTGGCCCGTTTCGGCGTTGAACTTCAGGTCGGGATCTGGCACGGTCAGGCCCAGGTATTCGGCCTGCGGCACGGTCTGGTCCACCATGCGCTGGCGCAGCTCATCGTTCGAGAACAGCTTGATGCGCCACTGCGCGGACTGCGCGCTGTTGACCGACTCCGCGTCCGACGGGCCGAACATCATCAGGGAAGGCCACCACCAGCGGTTCAGCGCGTCCTGCGCCATGGCCTTCTGCTCGGGCGTGCCCTTGGCCAGCGACATCATGATGTCGTAGCCCTGGCGCGCGTGGAAGGACTCTTCCTTGCACACGCGGATCATGGCGCGCGCATACGGGCCGTAGGAGCAGCGGCAAAGCGGGATCTGGTTGATGATGGCCGAGCCGTCCACCAGCCAGCCGATGGCGCCCATGTCGGCCCAGCTCAGCGTGGGGTAGTTGAAGATGCTCGAATACTTGGCTTTGCCGCTGTGCAGGGCCGCCAGCAGCTCGTCGCGCGACACGCCCAGGGTCTCGGCGGCGCTGTACAGGTACAGGCCATGGCCGGCTTCGTCCTGGATCTTGGCCAGCAGGACGGACTTGCGCTTCAGCGTGGGTGCGCGCGTCACCCAGTTGCCCTCGGGCAGCTGGCCGACGATTTCAGAGTGGGCGTGCTGGGAAATCTGGCGGATCAGCGTCTTGCGGTAGGCATCCGGCATCCAGTCCTTGGCCTCGATCTTCACGCCGGCGTCGATACGGGCCTGGAAGGCGAGCTCCTCGGCGCTCATGTCCTCGTTCGTCTGAACTTTCTTCAGGCCGGTTTCAACCATCTGTGCGTACATGTTTTGTCTCCTTGGTCAAGGGTGTAAAATCATCATACGATACAAAAATTCGTTTGCATACTGTTTTTTTGACTCAGATCAAAAAACTGTATCCCTTCGTGACAAGTTGGTGCAAACTTCCGGCTTGAGAGAACAACCCGCGCGCATGATGAAGACCCTGAACAGCAATGAATGGATCGCCCACTTCCTGGCCAGCGATCCGCCGCGCTCGAAATCGCTGGTGATGACCATCTTCGGCGACGCGGTGGTGCCGCACGGCGGCGTGGTGTGGCTGGGCAGCCTGATCGAGCTGCTGGCGCCGTTCGGCGTGAACGACCGCCTGCTGCGCACCTCGGTGTTCCGGCTGGCGCAGGAGGGCTGGCTGGTGTCGCAGCGCGACGGACGCCGCTCGTCCTATTCCATCACGCCCGGGTCGCAGGCCCGCTTCGCGCGCGCGCAGCGCCGCATCTACGCCCCGCTGCACGTGCACTGGGACGGCAACTGGACACTGGTAATGAGCGGCAACAGCCTGGGCGCGGCCGAGCGCACGCTGCTGCGCAAGGAGCTGGTGTGGGAAGGTTACGGACTGGTGTCGCCCGGTGTGTTCGGCCATCCGGCCGGCAATCCGGACACGCTGGACGAGCTGCTCGCGCGCACCGGCACGCGGGGCAAGCTGTTCATCTGCCACGCGGCCGGGATGCCGGGCGCGCAGAACGGACGTCCCCTGCGGGAAATGATAGACGAGGGCTGGGACTTGCGCGGCGTGATCGGCGGCTACCAGCAATTCATCGCGCAATTCCAGCCGCTGCTGGCGCTGCTGCAGGCGGGCCACCGGCCGGACCCGGAGCAGGCTTTCGTGATCCGCTCGCTGCTGATCCACGCCTACCGCCGCGTGCAGCTGCATGACCCGCAACTGCCGGTGGAACTGCTGCCCGAGCCGTGGCCGGGCGCGGCCGCCTACGAGCTGGCGCGCGAGCTGTACCGGATTGTGTCGAAGGCGGCCGAGCAGCACGTGCTGGCCGTGCTGCGCCGCGAGGACGAGGCCGCCGCCGAAGCCGGCAGCGAGTTCTACCAGCGTTTCGGCGGCCTGGCTTAGCTTTTTAGCCTTTGTAGATGCCGCAGATAATGACGAGGTCGCCCGCCTTCTCCACGTAGGTGGATTTCTTCTCGATGGCCTTGCTGACCGGGTTCGGCCACTTGTAATCGACCCAGCCGCTGCCCTTGGTGGCGGCCACGTCGAGGAAGGCCTTGATGAAGTACTTATCGTCCACGTCCTTCAGGTCGATCATGGGTTTGCCGATCAGCTTGGCATTGCCGCCGTGCGCCAGGGTCACGCCCTTGGTGTCCAGCACCGCGATGTAGAGGTCGCGGTCCTTGAACTGGCCGCTGGGGTTGTTGATCTCGGCAAAAGCCTTCTCCTTGCCGTTGGCGGCGATGTAGGCTGCCGCCTTCTTCACCATCGCCACCGCCTCGTCCGCCGACCCCACGTTTGCCGCCGACGCGCCCGGCACGAAGGACCAGGCCAGCATGGCCGCAAACACTACCCGAAACAATTGCTTCATCCGTGACCCCTTATCAATGTGGAAAGGCGCCGCGCTGCCCCGGCAGGCGGCCAAGGCAGTGTAGCGCACATTTTCCACAGCAAAACGGTTTGTCAGCGCGACGCAACAAGCGGGAAGGCAGCAGGATCGGCCAATATCACTAAGGGGTGAAGCCTGTCGGCCCATTATTTTACTCCCGGCCCGTCAGCCCTCCTTCCCTACCTGCTTGGCGGCGCCGAGCAGCTGGTCGCCCATCTGCTCAAGCATGCGCGCCTGGTGGGCCATGGCGTCGAGCATGGCGACCGAGAAGGCGAACTCGGCGGGAGTGGTGTAGCCGGGGAAGCGGATGATGCGCAGCAGCTCTTTCAGCGTGGTGCCCTGGCCCAGGTGGGCCAGCGCGTCGCTCAGCGCGCTGATCTTTTTGTCCAGCACTTCAATGTGGTCCGGTCCGCAATGATCCATGATCGTCTCCTGGTAGCGCGGCGCGGCCGCACAATGCGGAGGGCCGCAAGCCAAGATAGCAAGCCGCGAGGCGGGCCATGTTGATCTGGCTCAGCGAAAGCGCGCTTTCCAGGCTAGGGAGCGGGCCAGGGACGGCGGCCTTCGAACAGGTCCGCCTGCTGGCGCAGACCCTCGCTCAGCCCATCGAGCACCGCGCCGATGCGCGCCACGCCGCGCGTGCTGGCATGGGACAGCAGCCACAGGTCGGAACGGAACTGCGGCTGCGGCGGCAGCACGCGCCGCAGCGCGCCACAGGCGTCGCCCAGGTAGCACGGCAGCATCGCCAGCCCCATGCCCTGCTCGGCCAGCCGCATCACGGCCACGGTGCTGTTGCAGCGCGCTGCGGCCCGGGCCAGCAGGCCGCGCTCTTTCAGCCACTGCATCGACGCCAGGTGCGCAAATCCGTCATCCAGGCAGACCCATGGCACGGCGGCGAGCCGCGCCTCGTCGACCGGCGCCCAGGCGGCCGGGCGGTAAACCGTGGTTTCAATGCCGCACACGATGCGCCCGACCAGCTCATCCGGCGGCTGGCCGCCCGCCCGCAGCGCCACGTCGGCCTCGCGCCGCTGCAGATTGGCCAGCCCGTCCGCAATATCCAGCTCCACCAGTATGCCGGGCACACTCTGCCGCAGCTTGGCCAGCACCGGCGGCAGCACGGTGGGCAGCATGGTTTCGGTGGTGCTCAGAAGTACCCTGCCTCCGACACAGCCATCGGCGCTGGCCGAGCCTGAGATGTCGTTCAGGCGCTGCGCAATATGTTCCGCCAGCTCCAGCAGTTCGGCTGCGGCTGCGGTGGCGCGATAGCCCTGCCTGCTGCGCTCGAACAGCGTTGCCCCCAGCGTCTGTTCAATGGCCTGGATGCGGCGGAACACGGTCGGATGGCTGGTGCCCAGCAGCGCCGCCGCCTGCGACAGCGAGCCGGTTTTCGCCACCGCGTGCAGCACGTGCAAATCGCCCCACCCCAGTTTGTCGCTGCCCGCCATCTCCAGTCCTTTCCTGTTGTTCACCGGTGAACGCGCCCATTGCACGGCGTGGCTTTCGCCGCCATGGTACGCCCCGCACAATGGCGGAACCAACCCACCGGAGACGCGCAATGTATCACACCAGTATTTTCCGCCCAGCCGACCTGCAGCCGATCGTAGACCTCGTCAAGCGCCACCCGCTGGCCATGGTGGTCAGCCATGGGGAAGCCGGAGCGCAGGCCACTCCGCTGCCGCTGGTCCTGCAGCGCAATGAAGACGGCAAACTGGAATTCATCGGCCACCTGTCCGCGCACAATCCGCAGCTTGCCAGCCTGCGCCAGGCGGGCCGGGCGCTGCTGGTGTTCACCGGCGCCCAGGGCTACGTCTCATCCGCCTGGCTGCGCGACCGGCGCAACGCGCCCACCTGGAACTACGAAATGGCGCAGTTCGAAGTCGACATCGCATTCGGAAGCGGCCAGGAAGCCACCCGCGCAGCCTTGCAGGCGCTGGTCGACCAGATGGATGCCGGCGAAGCCTGCCCGTGGCGGCTGGAGGAAAGTCCCCGCTACGAGATACTGAGCCAGTACATCGTGCCCTTCCGCGCCCGGGTGCGCACGGTGCAAGGGCAATTCAAGCTGGGCCAGGGCGAGTCGCCCGACGTGCTGGCCGACAGCATGCGCGGCCTGCTGCGCCATGGCGGCCACGGTAGCCTGGAACTGGCCGGCGCCATGGCCGCCTGGCACCAGCTGGACCTGCCGCTGCACGCGGCAGCGTGACAGGCGTCAGTAGAAGCGCACACCGGGCCTCAGCAACAGCTGGAAGACCACCAGCAGGCCCGCCACAGCGCCGAGGGGCCAGGCCAGCGGCGCCGCTGCCGCGCTGCTGCCGCTTACCCTGCCGGTTGCCCTGCCGGGGCGCCAAGCTCCGGCCTGCATCCAGACCAGGCCAACGATGGTCACCACCACCGGCACCGCAGCCACTTCTAACCAGTTCCTGGGAATGCGGAACAGGAAAATCGCAGGCAGCGCGAGCAGGGCGGGCACTACCGCGAGCTCCAACAGCAGCAGATTGCGCCCCCTTGCAGTGGCAACGCGGTCCGCGTCGCCCACCTTGCCGAGCAAGAGTTGCCGCAGCCAGCCCGCAATCAAAGGGATGACGGCAAGCGCAACCACGGACGCAGCCACTTTCGCGGCCTGGGACAGCCCCAGGTACACCATGGCCATCCCCAGATCGCTCTGGGTGCTGAGGACGCCGATGACCACCTGCGGCAACGCCATGAAGATGCCGCTGTAAGCCATCCAGAACAGGAACAGGCGCGTGGCAGCCGATTTGCCGGCGCCCCGCCGCAACAGCCATGCGCAGACACCACCCGCGAGCAAAGTCGCGATCGCGCCCGTTCCCTGGAACAGGCTTGCCAGCGGGTTGTCGCCCTGCCAGAGATGGTTGTTGTGGAAGAGGGTCGGACGCAGGCCCGGCGTGAAGGCCTTGGGCAGCACCAGGAACAGCTCCTGGATGAAGAAGGTCAGGTTGAAGGCGAGGACATACAGCAACGCCGACATCAGCGTCCACCTCCAGCGCCAGCCCACGCCGGGGCGAGGCCCGGGGGCCGGCGGCGCGCGGCGCGCCGTGTACCAGCCGGCCAGGCCGAGCGCTGCCGGTCCCGCCAGGAGCACCAGCAGCACGGCGATGCCGACGATCTGTGCCACCGTCATGGCAAAGCAGGCTGCTGCGCCATTACTTGCGGCCGGCGTTGATCAGATAGTTCTGCATGGTGGCTTCCGCCACCGAGGCCCACTGGTTCTGGTCCTGGCGGAACTTCTTCCACGGCTCGTAGATCTTCTTGAACTTGGCGTTCTTCGCCGCTTCCTCCTCCATCACGGCGGTGGACAGCTTGTAGGACGCGTCCATGATCTCCCTGGAGAAGGTGTGCAGCTTGGCGCCGTTCTTGAGCAGGCGCGCCAGGGCGGCCGGGTTCTTGGTGTCGTACTCGGCCTGCATGAGCACGTGGCACTCGTAGCTGGCGCACTCCACCGCCGCCTGGTATTCCTTGGGCAGCTTTTCCCATTCCTTGATGTTGACATAAAACGACAGCTGCGGCCCCGCCTCCCACCAGCCCGGCGCATAGTAGTGCGGCGCCACGCGCTGCAGGCCCAGCTTTTCATCGTCGTACGGGCCCACCCACTCGGCCGCGTCGATGGTGCCCTTCTCCAGCGAGCCGTACACGTCGCTGGCGGGAATCTGCTGCGGCACCGCGCCCATGCGCTCCATCACGCGGCCGGCGAAACCGGCGATGCGGATCTTCAGGCCCTTCATGTCCGCCACCGTTTTCACTTCCTTCCTGTACCAGCCGCCCATCTGCGTGCCCGTGTTGCCGGCCATGAAGTTGATGATGCCGTAGCCCTTGTAGAACTCGCGCATCAGCTCGCGGCCGCCGCCCTGCTCGTACCACGCGGTCTGCTGGCGCGAAGTCAGGCCGAAGGGCACGGCGCAGTCGAAGCAGAAGGCCGGGTCCTTGCCGAAGTAATAGTAGGACGGCGTATGCCCCATCTCCACCGTGCCGGCCTGCACCGCGTCCATCACCTGCAAGCCCGGCACGATCTCGCCGGCCGCGTGCTGGCGGATGGTGAATTTGCCGCCTGTGAGCTCGGCCACGCGCTTGCAGAAGCGGTCCGCCGAGCCGTAGATGGTGTCCAGGGTTTTCGGGAAGCTCGACGCCAGCCGCCAGGTGATGGCGGGCTGCGCCTGGGCCAGCGCCGGGGCGACCGCCAGCGCGCCGGCGCCGGCGCCCAGGGTGGCGTTTTTCAGGAAGGAACGACGCTGCATAAGTTCAGTCTCCGGTGTTGTTTTCGTGAGGAATCCCGGCCTAGTGTATGACCGAATTAGCAAGCTTGCAATCCCAAGCTTGTGCATAAAACTAGTATCATGTCGCACACCCGATACTTTCATCCATCAGGACCGACGCAATGCCTATCAAAATCAGCCACCAATTCGATGCTGGCGCCATCGACGTTCTGCGCGCGGACGACCCTTCCGCGATCGACCTGAACATCCGCAAAGACTCCGCTGCCGACATCATCCAGTGGTTCTATTTCCGTGTGCAGGGCGCCAAGGCCACCCCGCTGACGATGAACTTCCTGAACGCCGGCCAGGCCGCCTATCCGGACGGCTGGAAAGACTACCAGGCCGCCGCCAGCTACGACCGCGAAACCTGGTTCCGCGTGCCCACCTCGTACGACGGCAAGACCATGACCATCGAGCACACGCCCGAATATGACAGCGTCTACTACGCCTACTTCGAGCCCTACTCGTGGGAACGCCACCTGGCCCTGCTGGACAACGCCCAGCTGAACGACTATGTGCGCATGGAAGACCTGGGCAGCACGCTCGACGGCCACGACATGAACCTGCTGGTGATCGGCGAGCCGGAAGAAGGCAAGCCGAAAGTGTGGGTGATCGCGCGCCAGCACCCGGGCGAGACGATGGCGGAATGGTTTGTGGAAGGCATGGTCGACGCCCTGCTGGACGTGGCCAACCCCTTCGGCCGCCAGCTGCTGCAGGAAGCCGTGTTCTACGTGGTGCCCAATATGAACCCGGACGGCTCGGTGCGCGGCAACCTGCGCACCAACGCGGCCGGCGCCAACCTGAACCGCGAATGGCTGAACCCCACCATGGAGCGCAGCCCGGAAGTCTTCCTGGTGCTGAACAAGATGAAGCAAGTTGGCTGCGACCTGTTCCTCGACATCCACGGCGACGAAGGCCTGCCCTACGTGTTCACGGCCGGCAGCGAAGCGCTGGAAAGCTGGAGCAAGGCCGACGCCCAGCGCCAGCAGGATTTCGTTGAAGCCTTCAAGATCGCCAGCCCGGACTTCCAGGACGAGTTCGGCTACGGCGAAAGCCCGCTCACGCCGGAAACGCTGACCATGGGTTCGCCGCACATCAGCCACGCCTTCGGCTGCCTGTCGCTGACCCTGGAAATGCCGTTCAAGGACAACGCCAACGACCCCGATCCGGTCACCGGCTGGGACGGCGCCCGCAGCGCCCGCCTGGGCGCGGCCATCCTGCAACCGGTGCTGTTGTCGCTGCGCGCCAACGCTTGAGAAAATATTTTTCGTGCCGGCCGCCGGCCGGCATGCGCTTATTTGTCGTGATCTGCGGCAACATTCGCTATTTGCGCTCATCTGACGTAATTCAAGCCGGTTCGGCTGCCAAGCCGCCGGCATCGCCACTGGATGCAGGATTGAAAGTAGGCAACGTTCCTATTATCATCTAGGCAAAAGTGGATAAGCCCGCGTTCAGCGGGCTTTTTTCTGTCACATCACTCCCTACCCGGCAATCAACATGACTCAACGGCTGCGCCCGTCCCCTACCCTGCTGCGCCTGCTCGGCACCGCGCCCCTCCTGTTCGGCACCACCCTGCACGCCTACGCGGCCGAGGAACCCGTCAAGCCCGCCAAAGAACCCATCCAGAAGGTGGAAATCAAGGGCGCGGCCGAAACCTATGATGCGCGCCGCAACGACACTGCCACCAAGATCGTGGTGACGCAGGAAGAAATCCTGAAAAACGGCGACACCACCATCGGCGAAGTGCTCAAGCGCCTGCCCGGCATCACGGTGGGCGGCGTGCAGGGACGCGGCGGCGACATCCGCATGCGCGGCCTGGGCAGCGGCTACACCCAGATCATGCTGAACGGCGAACCGGCGCCGGCCGGTTTTTCGCTCGACTCGCTGTCGCCGGACATGATCGAGCGCATCGAAGTGATGCGCGCGGCCACGGCCGAATTCAGCACCCAGGCCATCGCCGGCGGCATCAACATCGTGCTGAAAAAAGCCATCGTCACCGCGCAGCGCGAGGTGAAGGTCGGCGTGCAAGACGACAACGGCAAACTGGGCACCAACACCACGTTCCAGATCTCCGACCGCAAGGGCCCCGTCTCCTACGCAGTGGGCGGCGGCGTCACCTACGGCAAGTTCAACCGCCCGGCGGAAATCATCACCACCGGCACCAATCCGGCCGGCGTGCAAAACCTGTCGCGCCGCACCGAGCAGACCAGCCAGGGCTCCTTTGAAGCGCTCAACCTGTCGCCGCGCATCAACATCAACCTCAGCCCGAACGACATCGTCACCTCGCAAAGCTTCATCAACGTGAACCGCTTCCGCGGCGACACCGACGAGCACGTCAACACCCTGCAGGGCAAGCTGCCGCGCTACAGCGCCACCAGCGTGGACATCGACTCCAAGGTGGCCCTGCTGCGCACCGACCTGACCTGGACGCGCAAGCTGGCCGGCGGCGCCAAGCTGGAAGTGAAAGGCGGCGCCAACTACAACAAGCGCGCAACCGACGCGCCCACCTTGCAATACTTCGCCAACAATGTGCTGGCGGTGGACCGTCTGGTCACCTCCGACTCGACCGACAAGGGCTTCACCACCACCGGCAAATACTCCACGCCGCTGTTCGAAGGCCACGCGCTGGCCACCGGCTGGGACGCCGGCTACAGCAAGCGCGACGAAGACCGCATCCAGCGCGAGAGCAGCCCGATCGGCGCGCCGGTGGCCAACCTGGACCAGGTCTACAGCGCCGACGTGCAGCGCCTGGCCCTGTACGCGCAGGACGAGTGGACCGTCACGGACCGCTGGTCGGTGTACTTCGGCCTGCGCTGGGAAGGCATCGAAACCACCAGCGAAGGCAACGACTACGCGCCGGTGAGCAACAAGTCCAGCGTCTGGAGCCCGCTGTTCCAGACCCTGTGGAAGCTCCCGGGCAGCAAGTCCGACCAGGTGCGCCTGGGCATCTCGCGCACCTACAAGGCGCCCGGCGTGAACAGCCTGATCCCGCGCCGCTTCGCGTCCAACAACAACACCGCCACCAGCCCGGACCAGACCGGCAACCCGCTGCTCAAGCCGGAACTGGCCTGGGGCCTGGACCTGGCCTTCGAGCACTACCTGCCCGGCGGTGGCCTGATGACGGCCAGCACCTTCGTGCGCCGCATCAAGGACATCACGCGCCAGCAAGTGGCGTTGATCGACGGCCTGTACGTGTCGCGCCCGGTGAACGCCGGCACCGCCAACACGCGCGGCATCGAGCTGGAAGCCAAGCTGCCGCTGCGCTCCATGTATCCGAAAGCGCCGGCGATTGAAATGCGCGCCAACCTGTCGCGCAACTGGTCGGACCTCGATTCCGTGCCGGGCCCGAACAACCGTCTGGACCAGCAGACCCCGGTCAGCGGCACCGTCGGCGCCGACTGGAAACTGGACACCCTGCCGCTGACCCTGGGCGGCAGCTTCAGCTTCCAGAGCGGCGGCCCGGTGCGCGTCTCGGAAAAGCAGTACGCCTACTCGATACCGAAGCGTTCGCTGGACCTGTACGGGCTGTGGAAGTTCACGCCCAAGACCCAGCTGCGCGTGGCGGTTGCCAACGCCCTGCACCAGGACAACTACACCGAGTCGACCTTCGTGGAAGCCACCGGCGCCCTGCGCGACGGCACCCTCACGCCCACCACCGCCGTGGTGCGCGCGCTGCTGGAAATGAAGTTCTGACGTAGCACAAAGCCGCCGCAACTTTTCTCTTGCGGCGGCGTCCGCCTGCGCAGATCATGGTTCCCAGTACCCCCGACTGGAGAACACCATGAAAAAGCTGCTGCCAGTATCCCTGCTGTGCCTGACCGCGTGCAGCATGCCCTACCGCCCGGCCCAGTTCATGGAGCCGGGCGCCACCTTCCCCGGCCTGGCCCATTTTGTCGAGCAAACACCCGGCCACCAGGTCGACGTGCTGCTGGTGCACGGCATGTGCACGCACGACGCCGGCTGGGCAGCACAGACCGTACAGCAACTGAGCAGCGCGCTGGCCGCCAGGCTGCCACCGGCGGCCGCACGCGCTACTGCCGCGCCCGGGCAGATCGAGATCATCCCGGCGGTGGTGCCGGCGGGGGACGGCGCGATCCGCTTCCAGTCGCTGATCTGGTCGCCGCTCACCACGCCGCTCAAGCAGCAGCTGTGCTACGACCAGAGCGGCAAGTCGCCCCTCTGCCAGGGCAGCCCGCCCTACACGGCGCAGCGCGCCGGCCTCAACGCCAGGGTAAAGGATCTGCTGATGGACGACTGCCTGCCGGACGCGCTGATCTACCAGGGCCAGGCGCGCGGCCAGATCCAGCAGCGCATGCGCGACGCGGTGCTGCGCGCCACGGCGGGCGCGGCGCCGGACGCGCCGCTGGTGGTGATCTCGGAAAGCCTGGGCAGCAAGATCCTGTTCGACACGCTGAGCAATATGCTGGACGACGACAGCGCGGCGCCGGACGCCAGGCGCGCCGCCGACGCCGCCCAGCAGACACTGGACCGCATGGCCTATTTGGTGATGGCGGCCAACCAGATCCCCATCCTGGGCCTGGCCGACCAGGGTCTGCCGCTCGACGTGGGCCGCCGCGCGCTGCCGCAGGACAGCCTGCAGCGGGTGCTGGAGCGCCGCCGCGCGCGCAGCGCGGCTGCGGCGCCGGCGTCGGCGCCGGCGTCCATGGGCAACCTGACGCTGGTCGCCTTCACCGACCCGAACGATCTGCTGTCCTACACGCTGCAAAAGGAGCGCTACGAACGGCCCGGCGTGGTG
The DNA here is from genome assembly GCF_001425265.1 of Massilia sp. Root418. Taxonomy (GTDB): domain Bacteria; phylum Pseudomonadota; class Gammaproteobacteria; order Burkholderiales; family Burkholderiaceae_D; genus Rugamonas. Next base: position 311,634 of record NZ_LMEC01000023.1, on the reverse strand, counting down.
CTGCACAACGTGCTGGTGTCGAACGCCCGCACCTGGTTCGGCGCCTTCGAAAACCCGGTCGACGCCCACGTGCGCTACCTCGACAACCCCGACGTCGGCCGCCTGATCGCCTGCGGCGAGCCCAAGAGCCCCCTCTGCCGCTAAAAAAATGGGGTCAGGGTTAATTAATTTTGCAACTAGTTGCAAAATTAATTAACCCTGACCCCATTTATGGTGGCGGAGCTGAATTACTTGCCGCGGCCGGCGCTGATGAGGAAGTTCTGCATCGTCGCTTCGGCTACCGAGGCCCACTGGTTCTGGTCCTGTCGGAACTTTTTCCACGGCTCGTAGATCTTGGCGAACTTGGCGTTGCGCGCGGCTTCTTCGTTCATGACGTCGTTGGCGGCCTTGTAGCAGGCGTCCATCATGTCTTTGGGGAAGTTGCGCAGCTTGACGCCGCCCCTCAGCAGTTTCGCCAGCGCGGTCGGGTTGCGGTAGTCGTATTCGGCTTGCATCACCACGTGCGCTTCGTAGGTGGCCACTTCAATCGCGGCCTGGTATTCCTTGGGCAGCTTTTCCCATTCCTTGATGTTCACGTAGAACGAGAACGAGGCGCCCGCTTCCCACCAGCCCGGCGCGTAGTAGAACGGCGCCACCTTGTGGAAGCCCAGCTTCTCGTCGTCGTAGGGACCGACCCACTCCGCCGCGTCGATGGTGCCTTTTTCCAGCGCCGGGTAGATGTCGCCGCCGGCCAGCTGCTGCGGCACCAGGCCCAGGCGTTCCAGCACCTTGCCGGCGAAGCCGCCGACGCGCATTTTGGTGCCTTTCAGGTCGGCCACGGATTTCACTTCCTTGCGGAACCAGCCGCCCATCTGGGTGCCGGAATTGCCGCCCAGGAAGTTGACGATGCCGTAGCCCTTGAAGAATTCACGGGTCAGCTCGCGCCCGCCGCCCTGCTCGTACCAGGCGGTGTGCTGGCGCGAGGTCAGGCCGAAGGGCACCGCGCAGTCGAAGGCGAAGGTGGCGTCCTTGCCGAAGTAGTAGTAGGAGGCACTGTGGCCGCACTCGACGGTGCCGGCCTGCACCGCGTCCATCACCTGCAGGCCGGGCACGATTTCGCCGCCCGCGAACGAGCGGATGTTGAATTTGCCGCCGGTGAGCTGCGAGACGCGCTTGGTGAAGGTGTCGGCGGCGCCGAAGATGGTGTCCAGCGATTTGGGGAAGCTGGACGCCAGGCGCCAGTTGATGGTGGGCAGCGACTGCGCCAGGGCCGGGGCGGCGATCACGCCTGCGGTGGCGCCGGCGGCAGCCTTGGTAATGAATGAACGGCGTTCCATACATTGTCTCCTAGGTTTTTTTAATATTGCCGGGGACAGTGTATGGAAACGTGGGCAAGCTTGCAACGGATAATTAGCTTCCTGCAACAACCATTTTTTCGATCAGGATGGAGCCGGTCTGCTTGGTGCCGCGCACCAGCACATCCGAGCCGATGCCGACGATTTGCTGGAACATCTCTTTCATGTTGCCGGCAATGGTGATCTCTTCCACCGGGTACTGGATCACGCCGTTTTCCACCCAGTAGCCGGACGCGCCGCGCGAGTAGTCGCCGGTCACGTAGTTGGTGCCCTGCCCCATCAGCTCGGTCACCAGCAGGCCGGTGCCCATCTTCTTCAGCATGGCCACGAAGTCGTCGTTTTTCTTCGTCAGCGAGGACGTCAGCGACAGGTTGTGCGAGCCGCCCGCGTTGCCGGTGGTTTGCATGCCCAGCTTGCGCGCCGAGTAGGTGGACAGGAAATAGCCCTGCACCACGCCATCCTTGACCACGTCGCGGCGCTGGGTGCGCACGCCTTCCTCGTCGAACGGCGCCGAGCCCACCGCGCCGATCACGTGCGGGTCTTCCTCGATCTGGATGTGGGACGGGAACACCGGCTTGCCCAGGCTGTCGAGCAGGAAGGTGGACTTGCGGTACAGCGCGCCGCCCGAGGTGGCTTGTACGAAGGCGCCCAGCAGGCCGGCGGCCAGCGGCGCCTCGAACAGCACCGGGCAGGTGCGGGTGTCGAGCTTGCGCGCGTTCAGGCGGGCCAGCGCGCGCTCGGCGGCGTAGCGGCCGATGGCTTCCGGCGCGGCCATCTTGCTGGCGTCGCGCACCGAGCTGTACCAGTCGTCGCGCTGCATCTTGGCGCCCTTGCCGGCGATCGGCGCCACCGACAGGGTGTGGCGCGAGTAGGGGTAGCCGCCGATGAAGCCGCGCGAGTTGGCCGCCACGAAGTGCGACTGCTGCACGTGCACGCCCGCGCCTTCGCTGTTGGTGATGCGCGGGTCCACCTCGAAGGCGGCCGCTTCGGCACGCTGCGCCAGCGCCACCGCTTCCTCGGTGGAGATCAGCCACGGATAGTACAGCTTCAGGTCGCGCGGATTCTTCTCCAGCATGTCCTCGTCGGCCAGGCCGGCGCAGTCGTCGTCGGCCGTGAAGTTGGCGATGTTGTAGGCGGCATCCACGGTGGCGCGCAGCGAGGCGGCGGAAAAGTCGGAGGTGCTGGCGTTGCCGCGCTTCTGGCCGATGAACACGGTCACGCCCAGGCCCTTGTCGCGGTTCTGCTCGATGGTCTCGATTTTGGCCTTGCGCACAGAGACGGACAAGCCGCTGCCCTCGCTGATCTCGACGGCGGCATCGGTGCCGCCCTTCTCGCGCGCGTAGGCTAAAACGTCGCGTGCAAGCTGCTTCAATTGATCCTGGCTGTGGCTAAATGCGGAGTCGCTCATGTGGTGTTTTCTTCGGGTGACCGTTAAAACAGTTATCATAGCAGTCGTTTACAGTTTTTACAGGCCGGGTTCACGCCCTGCCTCACAGTTATCATGCCAAATGCAAACCGGGGCGCCGTCGGCTTCCAATCTTCCGAGTTCGAACAAGAATACGAGCGCCCATCCAAAACAGAAATGAAGCGCCAGTCCGACGCCCTGCAGGCGCTGGGCGCCGAGCTGGTGGAAGCCCCGCGCGACCGCGTCAAGCGCGTCCCCATGCCTGACGATGTCAAAGAAGCCATCCTGACTTGTCAAAGTATCACCAATCACGAAGGCCGCCGCCGCGCGATGCAGTTCGTGGGCAAGAAGATGCGCACCCTGGACGAGGAAGAAGTGGCCCTGATCCAGCGCACCATCGAGGGCTGGAAAGGCGCGTCCAAGGCCGATACGGCCGCCATGCACGCGCTGGAACGCCGCCGCGACAAGCTGCTGGCCGACGACAACGCGCTCACCACGCTGCTGGCGGAGAACCCGGAACTGGACGTGCAGCACCTGCGCACCCTGATCCGCAACGCCCGCAAGGAGCAGGCCGAGAACAAGCCGCCCAAGGCGTACCGTGAAATTTTCCAGATCCTGAAGCAGATCGAAGCCAAGAAGAAGGCCAAGCCGGCCGATGGCGACGACGACGCCGACGACGAGGACAGCGAACAAGATGACGAGTAATACCCTGGCGCCCGAGCTGGTGGTGGGCCTGGTGTCGGTCTCCGACCGCGCCAGCGGCGGCGTCTATGAAGACAAGGGCCTGCCCGCGCTGCAGGAATGGCTGTCGTCCGCGCTGACCACGCCCTTCCGCATCGAAACCCGCCTGATTCCGGACGAACGCGCGCAGATCGAAGCCACCCTGGTGGAACTGGTGGACGTGGCGCGCTGCCACCTGGTGCTGACCACCGGCGGCACCGGCCCCGCGCGCCGCGACGTGACGCCGGAGGCCACGCTGGCCATCGGCACCAAGGAAATGCCCGGCTTCGGCGAACAGATGCGCCAGATCAGCCTGGCTTTCGTGCCAACCGCCATCCTGTCGCGCCAGACCGCCGTGATCCGCGAGACGCCGGACCATGCGGCCCTGGTGATGAATTTGCCCGGCCAGCCGAAAGCCATCAAGGAAACCCTGGAAGGCCTGAAGGACGCCGGCGGCAAGCAGCTGGTGGGCGGCATCTTCGCGGCCGTGCCTTATTGCGTGGACCTGATCGGCGGCCCCTACATGGAAACCAATCCCGCGGTATGCAAGGCATTCCGCCCGAAATCGGCAATCAAACCTGCCTGAGGAAGAACGTATGACCGCACTGCTGGAAAATATCGAAATCGAATCGGGTGCCAATCCAACCGTGGCCGTCATCTGGATGCACGGCCTGGGCGCCGACGGCAACGACTTCGTGCCCATGGTGAATGAACTGGACCTGGACGGCCTGCCCGCCATCCGCTTCATCTTCCCGCACGCGAACACCATGCCGGTGACCATCAACAACGGCTACGTGATGCGCGCCTGGTACGACATCATCCACACAGACCTGGGCCGCCAGGAAGACGAACAAGGCCTGCGCGCCTCGCAGCTGCAGGTGGAAGCGCTGATCGCGCGCGAAAAGGCGCGCGGCATCCCGGCCGGGCGCATCATCCTGGCCGGCTTCTCGCAAGGCTGCGCCATGACCCTGCAAGCCGGCCTGCGCCACCCTGAAAAGCTGGCCGGCCTGATGTGCCTGTCCGGCTATGTACCGCTGGCCGACAAGGTGGCCGCCGAACGCAGCGAAGCAAGCCTGCAGACGCCGGTCTTCATGGTGCACGGCCGCATGGACCCGGTGATCCCGGTGGCGCGCGCCGAAGCGTCGCGCGACCTGCTGGTGAAGCTGGGCTACCAGGTGGAATGGCACGACTACTACATGCAGCACTCGCTGTGCCAGGAAGAGGTCGTGCACATCAGCGCATGGCTGAAGAAAGTCCTGGCCTAACCCCGCAGTACCACTGAAAGCAGAAAATGAAGAAAACCGGCATGGCAAAAAGCGACGCCAAGAAGTTGATGGGCAAGATGGTTGCCCCGGGCGCGGCCGGCTTCGGCAACACCGGCAACACCGGCAACACCGGCAACGCCGGCGAGGTGGTGGACAAGCGCGAACAGCGCCGCCGCGACCAGGCGCTGGGCCTCGTGCCCTTCGCCGTCAAGCTCAATAGCGAGCTGGTAGCGCAGCTGCAAGCGCTGGCCAAGGACAGCGGCAAAGACCTCAACGAGGTCGTCGCCGACGTCGTCACGCGCGGCCTCGCCGCCTGAGCCCGCCACCGCCGCATCCCCGTAGGGCGGGTTAGTCCGCAGGACGTAACCCGCCGGCACCCTCAAGGCAGCGGCGCCGCGCTCGACGGCGGCGGCGCCGATTGCGCCGCATTCATCACCATCGCCAAGAACGTGTAGTAACCGTTCAACCCCATCAAATCCACCACCCCGTGCTCGCCGAAGCGCGCCAGCGCGGCGTTGTAGGTGGCATCGCACACCCGCTTGTCCCGATGCAGTTCCACGCAGAAGTCGTGCACCAGCGCCTCGTCGTCCATCATGGCGTCCGGCCGGCGCCGTGCTGCAATCGCGTCCACCATGGCCGGGCTGAGGCCCTCCTGCAGCGCGATAGGCGCGTGGATAGCCCATTCCACCTGCTGGTCCCACTGACGCGCCGTCACCAGGATGGCCAGTTCCGACAAACGCGTGCCGATCGCGCTGCGGTAGCGCAGGTACTCGCCCATGCGCTGCGCGCACTCCATCAGCTCCGGGCTGCGTATCAGGGGCACAAAGGGGCCATACAGCGCGCCGCGCGGGCCGTCGATGATGGCTTGCGCGGCGGCTTGCTGGTGCGGCGCAAGCTGCGCGAAGGGGATGGGGCCGAGGCGTTCTGTCATGTGGCGTTCTGTCATGTGGAAATATTAACAAAGAAATCCAGCGTTAAGTGATCCGTGTTTGCGCTTTTCGATATGGCGGCGGCTAGCGGCGTGATATTTATTAAACCGCAGTCCCACTTGTTTTTTGAAAGGAGTACATCATGTCTTCATTTCTCAAGCGCATTGCAGGACCACTGGCAGTTGCGGCCTGCCTGGGCATGGCGGGCAACGCCGGCGCGGGCGTATTGACCTTCCAGGGCGTCACCTTCACCACCTCCTTCGCGGCCAACGTGCTGCGCCTCGAAATCGACGCGGCCAACCCCACCGGCGACTGGTCCACCGCCACCACCCTCGGCATGCTGGGCATCAAGGACGTGGGCTCGTTCAGCAGCGTGTCCCTGACCGCCGCACCACCCGGTGGCCTCAGCTGGCTGGTGAACAACAACGAACTGTCGGCCAACGGCTGCATCAACGGCGCCAACCCCATGAAGGTGTGCGCCTTCGGTACCCATTTGGCGCTCACGGACGACATGGTGTTCGAGTTCACCTTCACCGGCGGCACCCAGAACTTCACGTCGCCCCACCTGAAGGTCGGCATGTACGAGGGCGACAGCCCGGACAAGGTGGGCAGCCTGATGTCCCTGAATGTCCCTGCCATTCCCGAACCGGCCACCTACGGCATGCTGCTGGCAGGCCTGGCCATGGTGGGCGCCCTGGCCCGTACGCGCACTCGTTGAGTAAGATCAACGCCCCCGGCTGCGGGGCGATCTATCGTCGTTTCTCCACATCACCGTGAGGACGACATGAGCCACATCATTCACCGCAGCCTGCGTCACACGCCGCCGATTGCCGTCGGCGGCAAGGGCATCACGCTGCGCGACAGCCGCGGCAACACCTACCTGGACGCCAGCGGCGGCGCCGCCGTCTCCTCGCTGGGCCACGGCCACCCCGACGTTCTGGCCGCCATGCACGCGCAGATAGACCGCCTGGCCTACGCCCACACCGGCTTCTTCACCACCGAGGTCGCCGAGGAGCTGGCCGCGCGCCTGGCGTTCGACGCGCCCGGCGACCTGAATCATGTCTACCTGGTGTCTGGCGGATCGGAGGCGATGGAGACCGCGCTCAAGCTGGCGCGCCAGTATTTTGTGGAGAGCGGCCAGCCGCAGCGCAGCGTGTTCATCGCGCGCCGCCAGAGCTACCACGGCAACACGCTCGGCGCGCTGGCCCTGGGCGGCAATGCGTTCCGCCGCAAGCATTTCGCCCCGCTGCTGATGAATGTGCGGCGCGTGTCTGCCTGCTACGAATACCGCGACCGCCTGCCGCAGCAGACCCTGAACGACTACACCGCTTCGCTGCTGGCGGAGCTGGAGGCGGAGATCCTGGCGGCCGGGCCGGAAAACGTGATCGGCTTCTGCGCCGAGCCGGTGGTGGGCGCCACCGGCGGCGCCATCCCGGCCACGCCGGGCTATTTCAAGGGCGTGCGCGCGCTGTGCGACAAGTACGGCATGCTGCTGATCGCGGACGAGGTGATGTGCGGCATGGGCCGCACCGGCACGCTGTACGCGGTGGAGCAGGAGAATGTGCTGCCGGACCTGGTGGCGCTGGGCAAAGGCCTGGGCGCGGGCTACCAGCCGATCGGCGCGGTGCTGGCGCGCGAGCACGTGGTGCAGCGCATCCGCGACGGCAGCGGCGTGTTCCAGCACGGACACACTTACATCGGCCACCCGGTGGCGGCGGCGGCGGCGCTGACGGTGCAGCGCATTATCCAGCGCGACTGCCTGCTGGGCGCGGTGACGGTGCGCGGCGCAGCCTTGCGGCGCATGCTGAAGGAGGCCTTCGGCAACCATCCGCACGTGGGCGATATACGCGGCCGGGGGCTGTTCTGGGCGCTGGAGCTGGTGAAGGACCGCGAGAGCAAGGAGCCGTTCGCGCCGTCGGCCAGGCTGCACGCGAAGGTTAAGGAGGCGGCCATGGGGCGCGGGCTGATGGTGTATCCGATGGGCGGCACCATCGACGGCGAGCACGGCGACCATGTGCTGCTGGCGCCGCCCTTCATCGCCACCGAAGCGGAACTGGGGGAGGTTGTGGCGCGGCTTCAGGAGGCGCTGGCCAGGGCGCTGGCGTAGCCTGGCGGGTTACGGCGTGCCGCCTAACCCGCCCTACGAACATCGCACGTCGCGTAGGGCGGGTTAGCGCGCAGCGCGTAACCCGCCGCTGCGCCAATCAATACTGCTGGTACTCGATCACATCCTGCTGCTGCTCGCCCAGGCCGGCGATACCGAGGCGCATAAAGTCGCCCTTCTTCAGGAAGCGCTTCGGCTTGCGGGCGTTGCCCACGCCGGGCGGCGTGCCGGTGGCGATCACATCGCCCGGCTCCAGCGTCATGTACTGCGACAGATAGCTGACGATCTGGCGCACCGAGAAAATCATGTTTTCGGTGCTGCCGGTCTGCATGCGCTTGCCGTTCAGTTCCAGGTACAGGTCCAGTTTGTCGATGTGGTACACCTCGTCGCGCGTGACCAGCCACGGGCCGACCGGGCCGAAGGTGTCGCAGCCCTTGCCCTTGTCCCACTGGCTGCCCTGCTCCAGCTGGTACTGGCGTTCGGACAGGTCGTTGACCACGCAGTAGCCGGCGATATGCTTCTCGGCGTCCGCCTCGCTCACGTAGCGCGCACGGGTGCCGATGATGATGCCCAGTTCAACTTCCCAGTCGGTCTTCTTCGAGCCCTTCGGCAGCATCACCGGGTCGTCCGCGCCGGACAAACAGGTGGTGGCCTTCATGAACACGATGGGTTCCTTTGGTATCGGCAGATTCATCTCGGCCGCGTGGTCGTAGTAGTTCAAGCCGATGCCGATGAACTTGCCCACCTTGGCCACCGGCACGCCCATGCGCGGGTTGCCGCGCACCAGCGGCAGCTCCGCATGCGCGATCTTGGACAGCTTCTTGATGGCCTTGTCGGACAGCTGTTCGGGACCGATGTCATCGATCACGCCGGACAGGTCGCGCAGCTTGCCTTCATCATCTATCAGGCCAGGCTTCTCTTTGCCGGGACGGCCGTAACGAACCAGTTTCATATTCTTCCTTGGAGTTGATAGCCGCCATTTTACCGGATCGCGCGGAGCGACCCCGGCGGCGCGCCAGGAAGCGGATCAGGCCCGCCAGCTGCAGCAGCACCAGCACGCCGAACGCGGTGCGGTAGGCAATGGCGGGATAGTGCTGCGATGCGTCCGGCCGCCACAACGCCACGATGGCGCCGAAGCCCGCCTGCACGGCGAACGCGCCCAGGAAGATCAACAGGTTCAGGCAAGTGGAGGCGCGGCCGGTGAGGCCGGGCGGCATGGCCTGCGCGACGATGGCGTACTCGATGCCGGTGATGGTGCCCACCAGCGTGAACAGCACCGACAGCAGCTGGTAGCTGGGTGCCCAGTTCAGCACGAAGCCGCACTGGACGGCGATGTAGAGCGCGATGCCGGCGGCGGCCACGCTGAGCGGAGCGATCTTCTTGCGCGCGGCCCATTCGGTGATCATGCCCACCGAAATGGCGCCGAAGATGACCGCCGCCATGCCCAGGTAAAGCAGCCAGGCAATGGCCTTCTGGTCGAAGCGCGCCACGTCGTTCAGCCAGCGCGCGATCCACAGGCCCTGGATGCCGAAGAACACGGCGTGCGGTATCAGCACCAGGCAGGCGGTGTCGCGGAACACCGGGTTGGCGTAGACCTCGGCTAGCATGCGCCGGCTCAGGGGCTTGCGCGGCGCTTCGGGTGGCGTGGGCGCCAGCAGGTAGATCAGCAGGGCGATGATGGCGCAGCAGGCAGCCAGCGCGATGAACAGCCAGCGCCAGTCCACGTAGTGCAGCGCCAGCTGCACCGGCAGCGTGGCGCTGGCAGCGCCCAGGCCGCCGGCGGCGATCAGGTAGCCCTGTACCGAAGGCAGCCTGGCGGGGGAGATCCAGGTGGAGACGGATTTGACGGCGGCCATGAAGCAGCCAGCCAGGCCGATGCCCATCAGCGTGCGCGCCGCCAGCAGCTGGTTCAGTTCACGGCTGCCGGCAAAAGCCAGCGCGCCGATGGCGGCCACGCTCAGCATGGCGAATTGCACGCGGCGCGGGCCGTAGCGGTCCAGCGCCACACCGACCGGCAGCTGCACCAGCGCGAAAGAGAAGAAGTATGCGCTGGTGAGCAGGCCAAGCTGGGCGGGCGTGAGTGCCAGCTCGGCCATCAGTTGCGGTGCCAGGACGGCGTTCACGTGGCGCAGCAGGCTCGAGATGTAATGGCCCAGCGCGAACGGCAGGAACACCAGGAAGAACACCTGCCCGCCCGGCAGCGTGCCCGGCTCGCGCACCCGGCCGATCACGGCCGGCACCCCATAAGTCAGCCAGGACTGCGCCCCGCCCGCAACACCGGCAGCACCGGCAGCACCGACGGCATCGGCGGCGGCGACATCGGCGACATCGGCGACACCGGCATCGGCGGCATCGGCATCGGCAGCATCGGCATCGACAGCATCGGCATCGGCAGCATCGGCATCGGCGACATCGGCGGCGGCGACATCGGCGGTGGCGACATCGGCGGCGGCGGCGGCATCGGCGGCATCGGCGGCATCGGCATCGGCGGCGACGGCGGCGGCGGCGTCGGCGGCATCGGCGGCGGCGGGGTCCTCGTAGGGCGGGTTAGGCGAAGCCGTAACCCGCCGAGCCGGCGTCCCGGCGGCGCACGCGCCACCGGTGGTATCTCCATCAGCCATGGCATCATGCTCCGTTAAGCCGCGTTGCTGTGCGAGCCGCAAGCCGCCGCGGGAGCCGCCGCATCCCCGCGCGCCGAGGCCAGCCGGATCACCTTGCGCGGCGCCGCCTCCCCTTCCTCGAAGAAGAACTTCTCCTTGCCGAAGGCCGGCACCAGGTCGTCCATCCAGGTGGCGTTCGGATCGAACTTGGCATAGAACGGCTTGCGCACCCAGTCCGCATTGCGCGCCTGCAGGAACTGCAGCGCGAACACCTTCTCCCCCGCGATGTTGGCCACGCCATCGATCACCACCTTGCCCGGAAACGCGCTCATCGAAGGCCCGCGCACCGTACGCGACAAGCCCGACACCATCTGGTAAGCCTGCTGGAAGATCTCGTGCGCGCGCGCCAGCGGCAGCTGGAAATACTCGCGCGGCCCGGTGTCGCGCTCCACGAACATATAGTACGGAATAGCCCCCAGCCGCACGCCCGTGGTCCACAGCTCGGCCCAGCTTTTCGGGTCCTCGTTGATGTGGCGGATCAGCGGCCCCTGCATGCGCAGGGTCGCGCCAGTGCCCACGATGCGCTTGACCGCCTTCTGCGCGATCTCCTGGCGCAGCTCCACCGCGTGGTTGTAGTGGCCCATGATGGCCATGTTCTTGCCCGAGGCGACCACCCGCTCGAACAGGCGCAGCAGATCGTCCGCGTCCTTGTCCGACACGAAGCGCTGCGGCCAGTACGCCACCGACTTGGTGCCGATGCGGATGTTCTGGATGTGGGCCAGCTCCGGCGCCAGCAGCGGCTCGATGAACTCGGCCAGTGAGCGCGTGTTCATGATCAGCGGATCGCCGCCGGTGATGAGCACGTCCGTCACCTCCGTGTGCTCGCGCAGATAGGCCGCCAGCTGCGTGGTTTCCCTGGCGTCGAACTTCATGTCGTCCATGCCCACGAACTGCGGCCAGCGGAAGCAGAAGGTGCAATAGGCGTGGCAGGTCTGGCCGGCGCTGGGGAAGAACAGCACGGTCTCCTTGTACTTGTGCTGCAAGCCTTTCAGCGGCGCGTCGTTCACGCGCGGCACGTTGTGCGTCATCTGCCCGGCCGGATGCGGATTCATGCGCATGCGGATGCCGTGCACGTAGCGCGCAATGGCCGCGTCGTCCTTCTTTACCAGCACCAGGTCGCGCAGGTGTGCGTATTCCTCCGGCGCCAGCATGTCGCGGTGGGGAAACACCAGCCGGTAGATCGGATCGTCCGGCACATTGTTCCAGTCGATCAGCCGGTCCAGCACGTACTCGTTGGTCCGGAACGGCAGCACGTGCGACACCACTTGTGTCGCTTCGCGCAAGTCATCGGGCATCCATTCCCACTGGCGGGCCTGCTTGATGGTCTGGCGGGTATAGGGCTTGAACTTCACGGGCACGGGTTCTGCGGTCATTGCAATCTCCTGTGGGGTGGGAATTTCATCGTAGTTTTCAGGCGTTAAAACGCGTTGCCGCACATCAATTCGTACCCGGCTATTTTCCAGAAAGGAACCATTCGTTGACGCATCTACACGCGCAAGGCATGACCTGCAGCAAGCTTGCGCTAACGCAATTCAGACTCCGCCTGCCGGACGTAAAGTATTCCGACACACAACCCACCTGGAGGATTCCCATGAAACGCATCCTGATCGCTGCCCTGCTTTGCCTGAGCGCAGGCGCCACCGTTTCCCCGGCATGGGCCAGCGCCGAGCCGACAGAGAAAGACGCCATCGCCATGGCCGAGCGGGGCGCCGCCTTCATCAAGGCCAATGGCAAGGACGAGATGATGAAAAAGATCAGCGCCAAGGATCCCGAGTTCCTGCAGGGTTCGCTCTACGTGGACATGCGCGACATCAACACCGGCATCGTGCTGGCGCACCCGGTCAATTCCGCCATTGTCGGCAAGGACCTGACCGACGTGCCGGACGCGAACGGCAAGAAATACCGCCGCGAGATCATCGAGCTGGCCGCCAAGAAGGGCAAGGGCTGGGTGGACTACATGTACAAGAACCCCACCACCGGCAAGATCGAACCCAAGACCACCTACATCCTGCGGGTGGGCGACGTGGTGCTGGAAGCCGGCATCTACAAGAAATAGTGGAATAGCACAGAAGCACATTGCGCCGGGGAGGCTGCCATGCTGAACAAATTGCGGATCGGACCGAAACTGCTGCTGGCGCCGGGGCTGGTGCTGGTGCTGCTGGTGGTCACCTCGGGCAGCGCCTTCTATGGCATGGTGCGCCAGAATGCGTCGATGGAAAACCTGGTGCAAGTGCGCGCCGCGCGCCTGCAGGCCACGGCCAGCGTGATGGGCGACGCCAGGTACGCCCACGCCAACATCTACCAGCTGCTGGCCTGGATCAACGGCAGCTTCGCCCAGGCGCGGCTGGACGCGCTGGGCGCCCAGATCAAGGCTGGCCATGCAGGCGTGGAAAAGCAGCTGGCCGCGCTGGCCGCGGTGACCGAGCCATCCGAGCGCCAGTTCGTGGACGCCTCCGCGCAGGCGCTGGCGGGCTACCGCAAGCTGGTGCTGGAAACCATGGAGATCGCCGCCATCGACCAGTCCATCGCCACCAATTCCATGGCCAAGGCCGAGGCGCAGTTCGGGCTGCTCAACACGCAGCTGGGCAAGCTGGCGGCGATGGAAAAAACCCTCAGCGAGCAGGCCCACACGCAGGCGCGCGCCGACTTCCAGGCGCTGGGCGTGACCATGGCCGGGCTGGTGCTGCTGTCGATTGCGCTGTCGCTGCTGGCCACCGTCCGGGTGCGCGCGGCGCTGCTGCGCGACATCCACGCCATCGGCGCGGCGGTGCGCGAACTGGCGGCCGGCCGGCTGGCGCTGGGCAAGCGCAACGAGGGGCGCGATGAAATCGCCGACACCGCGCGCGCGCTGGACCAGACCATCGCCAACCTGAACCAGACCTTGCGCACCGTGCTGGGCGCGGTGCAGTCGATCGACACGGCATCGCATGAAATTGCCAGCGGCAATATGGACCTGTCCAACCGCACCGAGCGCCAGGCCGCGTCGCTGGAGGAAACCGCCAGCGCGATGCAGAACCTGACGCAGGCGGTGCGCCAGAACGCCGACAACGCGCGCCTGGCCTGCGAGCTGGCGGCCAGCGCCACCAGCCTGGCCAGCAAGGGCGGCGCGGCGGTGGCCCAGGCGGTCGACAGCATGGACACGATACGGGCCAGCTCGCGCAAGATCGTGGAAATCATCGGCGTCATCGACGGGATCTCCTTCCAGACCAACATCCTGGCGCTGAACGCGGCGGTGGAGGCGGCGCGCGCGGGCGAATCCGGGCGCGGCTTCGCGGTGGTGGCCTCCGAGGTACGCACGCTGGCGCAGCGTTCGGCCGGCGCGGCCAAGGAGATCAAGGCGCTGATCGCCGCCTCGGTGGCCACCATCGACAGCGGCAGCGCGTGCGTGAACCAGGCCGGCAGCAGCATGGACGACATCGTGGCATCGGTGCAGCAGGTGAACGACATCATCACCCGCATCAGCGACGCCAGCGCGGAGCAGGCACGTGGCATCACCGAGGTCAACCAGGCGGTGGTGCAGATCGACGACGTGACGCAGCAGAACGCCGCGCTGGTGGAACAGGCGGCGGCCGCCGCCGAGAGCCTGCAGGAGCAGGCCGCGCAGCTGTCGCTCGCGGTAGGCGTGTTCCAGCTGGAAGAAGATGACATCGCCCCGGACGTCGCGGACAATGACCCAACGCCGGACTGCAAACCGGAACGCCGCGCGGGCAGCAGCCCCATGCGCGGCATAGCGCTGCTGCCCAAAACAGGCGCCGGCAAACGTGCACGGCGCCATGCAGGCTGATATAAAAATTAAAAGAAAAACAGCTGTTATATTTAGTGAGTATTTATATTGCTCTTGACTCGGTTATTTACCCCGATTAAATTCCGCACTGGTTTAATCGGATTAATAACTTCGCATATAAAAGTTATGCGGGCGCCGGGAGCAATTAAACAATGCCGAATCAAGTATTTCTGCCGTTAGAATTAAAGAAGATCGTACAACTAATACTGGCGGCGGGAATATTAGCGGCCACGCCACCGTCATTTGCGCAGACGCCTTCATCGCAAGGTCCCACCACCTTCACCGAGCATGGCAAGCTGCTGCGCGCTCCTGAAGCAATCGGCGTGCTGGGCGCGGACCTATTCGGCGATAAACTCAATTTTTATAACGGCGGCCTGGAATTTGTGCAGACCGATGTCAGCCTGCCCGGCAATAGCGGATTATCCGTCGGGATCGGCCGGCGCCTCACTACTGGCGACAAAAACCTCGCGCAAGGCGCTTTCATGGAATGGGAACTGGAGATTCCCCGCATTCATGGAACATTCTCCAAGTTATATGGCTGGCAGAAGGCATTGGCAGGCGGCGGTACGACGGTTGAACGCTGCACCAATTTCGGTGCGCCGCCCGACGCCGTGGTCCAACTGGATACGTACCGGTCGTTCGAATATTGGCATGGCAATTCGCTGTATGTTCCCGGTGTCGGCGACCAGGAGATCTTGAAGCGCGATGCGGGCAATACACAGATCCCGAGCGACGGCCAGGCGACGCCGCTGGTCACAAAGAACAATTGGGCCATTCAATGCCTGTCCACCCTCGCCAGTATCGACGGCGCCACGCCAGCCAACCAGCGCGGGCAGGGTTTCCTCGCCATAGCGCCGGACGGCACGCGCTACCGCTTTGACTGGCTGGTGACAAGGGAAGCGCTGACGCTGAGCAAACCGACCGCCGCCGAACAGTTACCGGAAACTTTCGCGGCAGCAAAATCCCCGCACAAGTTCCCCGCCTGGTCCAAGCCTGCCCCCGCCGGCGTGGCCAAGGCCGGATCGGCCGAGGATTTGGCGGAGGTGGCCAAGTTCGCCGCCACCGGTACGGCAGGCGGCACGCCTCACGCGTCCCTCCCACGCGAAGAAGTATGGATTTTGCCGACCCTGATCACCGACCGCTTCGGCAATACCGTCACCTATACCTACGATCCCTCCAACAAGGCCCGCCTGCTGAGCATCACGGCCAGCGACGGCCGTTCCATCACGCTGACGCACCAGCCCGGCACCAGCTTCATCAGCAGCGCCACCGACGGCACGCGTACCTGGAGCTACACCTATGGCCAGGTGGACAGCGGCCGCACCATGCTCACCACCGTCACGCTGCCGGACAATTCGACCTGGCAGCTCGGCGGCCTGGACGGCGGCCGCGACCGCGACGGCAACTACGGCCTGGAGGGCCTGGTGCAGATGCAAATCGATTACCGCCCGACAGCGGACGACGGCCAGCCCTGGTGCGACTTGCCTCCCGCCGGCCTGGATGCGCGCACCGCAACGGGCAGCATGGTGCACCCATCCGGCGCAATCGGCACCTTCACCATGGCGCCGGTCAGCAAGGGCCGCAACGGCGTGCCGCTGGGCTGCTATGGCAACGGCACGCAGTACGGCGCCCCCATGTACCCCGCCTATATCGACAGCTACTCCATGACGGAGAAAAAGATCTCCGGCCTCGGACTGCCCGAACTGGTCTGGCGCAACAACTACGATGGCACTTATGTGCCCGGCTGGAGCGACTGCGCGCAGTGTATCCAGCCGGCCATCGTGCTGGCCACCGATCCGGCCGGCCACGTCACGCGCTACACATTCGGCAGCACCTACGCCGTCGACGAGGGCCTGCTGAAGCAGGTCGACATTGGCTGGAGCGGCAGCGGTGCCATCCGCACCACGGCCACCCGCTACAACCGCAGCTTCACGCAGCCGATCGGCACCAGCGACCAGAATCGCGGCGACAACTGGATCAGCGAACACCGCCTGCCGGAAGACCAGCGCATCATCACCCAGCAGGGCGCGACCTTTAAATGGGAAGTCGCGTCCGGCGGCTTCGACAGCCTGGCCCGCCCCACCAAGGTGACGCGTTCGAGCTCGCTAGGCTACAGCCGGGCCGAAACGACGGTGTATTCCGACCAGCTGTCCAAGTGGATACTGGGGCAGATCAAGAGCGTCACCGAAACCGGCTCGAACATTGTGATGGTCAGCAATACCTACGATACAAGCTACGGCAACCTGCTCACCAGCGGAAAGTATGGCTTGGTCGAAAAGACCTTCACCTACAACCCGGACGGAACGCTGGCCACCGCCAAGGACGGCAAGCTCCAATCCACCAGCTACACCAACTATAAGCGCGGCATCCCGCAGACCATCAGCTATCCCAACAGCACAAGCGAAAGCGTGGTCGTCAACGACATCGGCCTGATTACCTCGCATACCAGCGCGGCGCAGTACACGACCGGCTACGGCTACGACGCCATGGGGCGGCTGAACCGCATCACGCCGCCTGAAGGCGCGCAAACCACGCTGGTGTTCGAGCAGGTGCAAACCCCGGAAGTTGGCCTGGAGGCCGGCCATTGGCGCCACACCGTCACCAAGGGCACCGGCGTGACGGCCACCTACATGGACAACATGTGGAGGCCGGTCTACAAACTGACGTACGACAGCGCGAACTACGACGCAACGAAGGCGGCCGTTGTAACGCATTTCGACCACGCCGGCATGCCCACAAGCATCTCGTACCCGCAGCGCGACATCAGCTCCATTAACGCCCCCGTCAACGGCACATTCAATGACTACGACGCCCTGCAGCGCGTCATCCATATTGCTGCCAATGCCGAATCCGGGGTGGCCAACACCTACACCACCTATCTGAGCGCCTTTCAGAAGCAAACCGTGAATCCGCGCGGTCACGCCACCACGACGTCTTACCACGCGTTCGATCAACCAGTCGAGTCTGCCCCCACCGCCATCGCCGCGCCGGAAGGCGTCAGTGTGGCGATCGCCCGCAATATCCTCGGCAACACGACATCGATCACCCGTAGCGGCGGCGGAAAAAGCGCCACGCGCACCTACGTGTACGACGCGAACCAGCGCCTGTGCAAAACCATCGAGCCGGAGACGGGCGGCACCCTGCAGGACTACGACGCCTTCAACAACGTCGTGTGGCGCGCCACACTGGCAACCGCCACCGCTGTTACCTGCGACCGCACGACGGCCACGGCCGCCAGCAAGATCAGCTTCGGCTACGACACGCTCAACCGCCTGGCCACCATTACCTATGGCGACGGCAGTCCCGGCATTACCCGCACCTATACGGCGGATGGCCTGCCCTGGACGGTGAGCACCAATGGTGCCAACCCCACTACCTGGACCATGGCCTACAACGCGCGGCGACTGCTGGCGGAGGAGAAGCTCACCTACGGCGGCAGCAACTACGCGCTTAAACGCGACTACAACAGCAACGGCCATTTCAGCAAGCTGACCTACCCGGACGGCACCGACGTTCAATTCAACCCCAACGGTCTGGGCCAAGCCACCTCGGCCGGCATCTTCGCCACCGGCGCGGCGTACCACCCGAACGGCGGCGTCAGCGGCTTCACCTATGGCAACGGCATCGTACGCACCGTAACCCAAAACCTGCGCGGCCTGCCGCTGCAGGCGAAGGACGCGGGCGTGCTGCAAGACACCTACGGCTACGACCTGAACGGCAACGTCACCTCGATTGCCGACGGCACCGCCAACAACACCAGCCGCACCATGGGCTATGACGGCCTGGACCGGCTGACATCAACGTCCGCGCCCGGCCTCTGGGGCGCGGCGACCTACGGCTACGACGCGCTGGACAACCTCACCGCCAGCACCGTGAGCACGCGCACCAGCACGCACAACTACAACGCCGCCACCAACCGGCTGACCAGCATCAGCAGCAGCGCCGCAGCCTACAACCTGGCCTACGACTACGACGCCCAGGGCAATATCCGGCAACGCGGCGGACAGATCTTCACCTTCGATCAGGGCAACCGGCTAAAGAGCGCAACCGGAAAAGCCACCTACGTCTACGACGGCTTCGGCCGCCGCGTGCAGATCCTGGGCAATGACGGCAGCCAGCTGCTGCAGGTCTACAGCACGGTGGACGGACAGCTGCTGCTGGCCGCCCAGCGCGGCGGCGCCAAGCCGCAGAAGGACACCAAGTACGTCTACCTCAACCGCCACGTGGTCGCTGAAGTCGAGGTGGCCAAATGACTGGAGCCATCATGAACCGCGCGCTGCTCTCGCTGCACCAAGTCGTTATCACCGTGGTGCTGCTCATCATGGCTGCGCTGTACGGCGCCCCCCGGTGCAAGCACAAACATTTACCTACGTCCACACCGACGCACTGGGCAGCCCGGTAGCCAAGACGAACGCCAGCAAGGCCATCGTCAGCATCACGCGCTACGAGCCATACGGGATGACTTGGGCCGGCAATGCACCGACCATAGGCTTTACCGGCCACGTCAACGACGCAGATACAGGCTTGACCTATATGCAGCAGCGGTACTACGATCCGTTGGCAGGCAGGTTGCTGAGCATCGATCCTATCTCTTCAGATGCAGACAACGGCACCTCCTTTAATCGCTACAACTACGCGAACAATAGCCCCTACAAATATGTAGACCCAGACGGAAGAGCCGCAGCTGTATTAACACTCGGAATTCCTATCCTAATGATCGGAGCGTACAATTACGCAACGAACCCTAAAGCTCGAGAAGTAATTAATCGCGTATTTCAGGCTGCGGAAAGCAAACCTGACCCATCTAGAACGGAGGGAACCAAGGACACCCTCAAACCAGGGGAGCACGCAGGTGAGTCTGTTCCTGCTCGCGGCCCGGACCGAGATTTCAACAAGGGGGAACGCGAGCAGATGAACGAAATTGGTGGCACGAGCGGCTGCCATACGTGCGGAACAAAGGACCCTGGTACCTCAAGTGGGAATTTCGTCCCCGACCACCAACCACCGAACGCATTGAACCCATCTGGCGGAGCCCAAAGATTATACCTTCACTGTCTAACGTGCAGTAGAACACAAGGAGGTCAAATCCGCGGCGAGCAAACCCGCAAACAGGAGCCTGCCGAGCCCAAGCCGCAAAAAGAGAAAGCCAATTAGACAGAATTGAGATATCCAATGGAAATTATACTTAGCAATGACGAACTAACAACCTCAACGGATGGACTGAGTTCTGAGTTAGGGTACGAAATTAGCGCTACCGTTGATGACATTACTTTAATCGACGAATGCCGGAGATTCGTATTATTCGTGGCCAATTATGTCTTAAAGGGAAGAAAAATTAAACCCGAGGAAACGCTCGCCTACGGCTATTGGATTACCAAAGTACGACTTGAAATTTCTGGGCGCTTGAATTTTTGGGAGTACAGGCCAGATGCAAGAGAATACGTTCCGGGAATTTCAAATACACTGCGATACTGGCGCGAGCAACATGAGGTCTGCAATGCAATTGGATCAGTATTTTCGCCCCCTAATGCTGAGCAATTGATTACCGTTTCGGAGGGTGTTTTTGAGGGCGATGACGTGCAGGGCGTCCGTTATCGATCGCCGTCGCACATGTCCGGATGGTGGATTACCACTGACCGATACAACGGGGCGCTGTCGTCTTTAAAGAATGTCCATGAGTCGGCTACAGGTTCTATTCAGACAATGGTGAAGTCAAATTCGATCCGAAGACCATTGACGATGCTGGGATCTGAATGGCGGCTGGCTTACCCCAAATTAGTAGAAGCGGAGCGCGAAATATTCAGGCCGACGAGCCGTTTTCGCCTATCCTAATTCCGGCAACTGTTTTTCGGATGACAACCAAATTTGTGCGTACAGGGAGACGGCGGAACCAGGGGCAGATCAGACGTAAACGGGCTGATTGGTACCACCTCAACGGTCTTGTCCGCAAAACGTCCGGAGGCGAAATACTTTGCTTAGCGCGTGTGCGTGAGCAATCGCGTTTAGGGATAATGGCTGCCATACCACAAACGCACGCTGGGTGGCTCACTCTTGAGCATTGAGCCGGTAGCGACGGATGCCAACACTGGCGAAAGTTTCAACCGCTACGCCAACAATAAACCGGATCGATACATTGATCCGGACGGTCGGGACCCTGGGCCCATGACCGCGCACGATGCGAAGTATTAGCAGATGTCGACCACTTTGCGTTGGTGGTTGGCGCTAGGAATCATAGTTTCGGACCGGCGTGGCAATTGCTGGGCAAATAGTCAAAACGAAGCAGCACCTGGCCGGTGCGATGCCGGGTGAACGAGATGCGCCCTGTAAAAATATGGGGATACAGCGGCAGGCCACGGCTGCCCGCGATGAATTCCGCAGTACCAAGCTCGGCCTCAACCAAGCTATCTCCATAGATGGCGGTAGAAGGTCATCTTCTACAGCAATTCTATCGACAGTCCGGAGCCCGACTAAAGTACCGAACAAACCGGTGAAATTCGGGAGACGAATCGCGGCAGACCAAAACAGGATAAAAAGTCGAAAGTGGATTACCAATGAGTGCGACCGACCGAAAAATCTTAATCAATTATAAGCTAACTATCCGCCGATATTTGATTGAACTCAACGAGCTGTGTCTAGAGAAACCGCTTGAGAACAAACTGCTGTCTTTAGAAAAAACTGAACATATCCAGCAAGTTAGTTTTTTGAAAAGAAAGCCGGCTCGGAAAATCCGCATCTATTTTGAAGAAAAAACAACTGACAGATTCAAGAAATACGTAACTGGACTGCATCGTGCCAATCCGAACTCTGTATATATTTGGACGGAAAACAGTAACAGTTGCGGCTTGTTTGAAATTTCTTCACTCCTAAATTTTAATTTTGGATTCGGGTTTGGCGTTAATACGCAAGGAATTGTTGCGTTGTTAACAAGCGACCTGACTGATAGTCTCGTTCTAGACTTCTCTCATGGTGGAACCGCATCCGGGCAGGAACTGGAAATCGATGTTTCTGGTGACCGCTGGCCTGCCGTCAACTATTGAAAGCAATGGCTCCAGCTTGGCCTAGCGAAAGAGCCGTCTCACTTGCTGCGCAGGGGCGACAGCTGCGCGCCCTTCGGTTTGACATAAGGGGGCCTCTAGCGGCGGGAAAACACACCCGGCAATTATGCGGAAGTTTGCAGCACGCCAGTCGAGTGATCGGCGACTGGATTCAGTTTTACAACCACAAGCGTTCGCACCAGGCACTTCGGATGCAAACCCCTGCGGCCGCTTTTGCATTAGCCGAGTAATCTGAGCAGATTCTGCTGGGTCGTTGCAACATAGCGGTAACGCCTGGGCTCGTACCACAGGCCAACGCCCAGCCTACCCCCCATACAACTGAGACGAGGAATGGGACATCAAGCAAATTTCTATATTACGCATTATGACCTGACGTCGCTTGAACAGGCATTGCGCGCGTCTGCGCCATTCCCAGCGCGGAGGCGCCAAGCCGCAGAAGGACACCAAGTACGTCTACCTCAACCGCCACGTGATCGCTGAAGTCGAGGTGGCCAAATGACTGGAGCCATCATGAAACGCGCGCTGTTCTCGCTGCACCAAGTCGTTATCACCGTGGTGCTGCTCATCATGGCCGCGCTGTACAGCGCCCCGCCAGTGCAAGCGCAAACATTCACCTACGTCCACACCGACGCACTGGGCAGCCCGGTGACCAAGACGAACGCCAGCAAGGCCATCGTCAGCATCGCGCTACGAGCCATACGGGATGACTTGGGCCGGCAATGCACCGACCATTGGCTTTACCGGCCACGTCAACGACGCAGATACAGGCTTGACCTATATGCAACAGAGATATTACGATCCGTTGGCGGGCAGGCTATTGAGCATTGATCCGGTGACCACGGATGCCGATACAGGTTCAAGCTTTAATCGGTACGACTACGCGCACAATAATCCCTACAAATTTGTTGATCCTGACGGTCGCAATCCATTGCTAAAGTTGCTTCCAAGGGCTCTTATAAAGACGGAATCGAAGCAAGTCGCAAAAGAAGCTGCGAAAGGTGCGGCGAGGGAAGTTGAGAAATCAGTCGCGAAAGAGGTAACAAAGGACGCTGCGAAAAGCGTTCCGAACCCACACGGCAAAGCAGGCGGTCCGGCGCATCAAGAGAAAGTAGCAGATGTAGCGAAAGACGTAGAGTCGCGCGGTCTAACTGTGGAAAAGTAATTAGAGGTTAATACGCCGGGAGGAAACAAAGAAACCCCTTATGTCGATGTTGCTGGGAAAAATGCGGAGGGCAAGGTGACGGAAATGCATCAGGTTAGCAAGCAAAATCAAAACGGTACTCCCGTGGCAAGAGAAGTGAAGGCCATGGATGACATTCAGGGGGCCACCGGCCAACGCCCGACCTATCACCCTTACAACTAAAGGCTAAGGATGGGACATCAAGTTAATTTTTATATGACACCTAGAGACGTGGCAGCGCTTGAGCAGGCATTGCATGCGGCCGTCCCAATTGTTGTCTTGCATAGTCGGTCGGGTAATGAGCGTCCTCGTGTGGTCGAGTCCCTTAGTCATGATGAGAATGGTCAACAATGGCTTTTCTTCTATTTGGCTCGTCCGGAAGATCTGGCGGAAATTGCGACAACTTTTGTATCAACGCAGGCTTACTGGAGTATTGATACGATGACGGCCCCGGTCGTTGAATTCCACCTTTCATTTTTCAATGGGAAACTTCTCCGACGCGGCAGAGCCTATTATGTAGATTCATATTTTGGGAGCGATCAAGCACGCATTTCGAAATCTGAGGAATTTACGAAATGGGCAAAAAAAATTCTCACTGTTGTGAGGAGAAATTTAGTAAAGCAAGATGGCAACTATATTGGGCCAGACGCGAAAAGCTTGTTAGGCATGAAGGAAGCGGCTCTCATTTTAGAATAATGGGGGCGAGAGGGTTAGGGCCCATCCCGACACGGGCTGATCCGTAGTTCCACGGCAGGGTTCTGCGCAGCTTGCTCGGAATCGAAATGCCTTGCCTTGCCTCGCGTGCGTGTGCAAGTCAAAATCGCGTCTAGGAAAAGTTCGCTCTTTACACCCGGCGGCCTGGCAGAAAACCGCGCCAAGTCATTGAAGGGACTAGGGAAAACGGCTGCGCGTACGACAAGCGCACGTTGGGCGGCAACTTCTTGAGCATTGATCCAGTTACGACCGATTTCAATACCGGTGACAACTTTAATCGCTTCGAGTACGCCAACGACAGCCCGTACAAATTCATCGATCCAGATGGGCGTAACGTAAGAATGCTCGTTGAGATTGTCAAATCGATAGTCAAGGCTGAAGCCAAGCAAGCTGCAAAAGCGGGCGCTAGGCAAATTGCCAAAGAGTCAAAGATGTTAAAGGCAGAGAAGGGCGCGCCGCCTCCGCCACCCCCCCCCCCTCCGCCGAAGATTAATTCGCAATAGGTTACTGGCATGAATCAAGAGAAAAATGAGCTGGATGTTGTGACGGAAGAGTCTGAGCTTGCGATCAGTCAGGGCAATATCTATCGCCTGATCAGCCTATACCAAAGGATGGGGCAGCTCGGCGTTTGGCAAGCGTACTCCCGGATCGGAGAGCTTTACGAAACCGGTTTCAATAATGGGACTCAAACGTTTGAAAAGAATTTAGATGAGGCTGTGAAGTGGTATCGCCAATCTATCATTGAAAGCGATGATCCTGTAGCCCATTTGGGCCTTGGACGGATCTACTATGAGGGTAGCCCTACTGTAGAGCGAGACATCTTGAAAGCCCAACCACATTTGCGGAAAGCCTATGATCACAATTTGCCGCAGGCTGGGATTTATCTGGGCGCGATGAGCATGTTTGGCATAGGCGTTGAAAAGAACCTATCAGATGCCGAGCAGTTTTTTTTGACAGCCGCCCGTGGAGGCTTCCCTCTAGGATATCGATATCTAGCCAACATCGCAGCCTCCTCAGGAAATTTTTCCCGCACGATCAAGATGCTCTGGAAAGAGCGCGTTTTGTCGGCAAAGCTGAAGATCCAAGATAGAAACCACCCGAATCTATGGGATATTCCCAAGTGAGCTTACAACTGAGACGCGGAATGGGACATCAAGTAAATTTCTTTATTACGCATTATGACCTGGCGTCGCTTGAACAGGCATTGCGCGCGTCTCGAAATTTCTTGCGTCAGGAGTCGGCCACAGATTCTATTTAGACAATGGTGAACTGAAATTTGATTCGAAAATTATCAACGACCAAGCTGGATAACACAAAGCATAAGGTTGATAGAAGGTGAGGACTATGGATTTAAAAATCGAGGTGAAGCGCATTGAGCACGAGTGTGCCTTAGCCCTAGCGCCACTGGGAGTAAATATGAGGCAGGGAACGGGCTCGATTGCAATAAACGAAGAGTTCTTCGGGTGGATTGGTCTGAATTCGGGTCAACACAACCAATTTATTAGGATCAATCCATTTATTGGCTTGCACTGTCCGGCGATTATGAAACTAACCGCAGCAGCTGGCGGAAAAAAATATTGCCCCAATGAGGTGGCTACATACTCAGTTTTCCTTGGCACGCTATGCCCTCATGTTAAACAATTTATTTTCAATGAAGAAGTGGACATTGAATACGAGGCGAGAAGAATGGCGTCCGTCATTGGTGAATTCGGTCTTCCATACATGAATGAAATTTCCAATTTCCCATCTTTGCTGCCATTGTTAAAAGAGCGTGTGCCAAGCTTGGGCGGTTACCCGCAACGTTACGCTGCGGCACTTCACCTAAGTGGAAATACTGAAGAAGCTATCGTTTTTATTGAACAGCAAATTGCACTATTCCAACAAGATGGTGAAAACGATCTCATCGCGACTATGAAAAAATTAAGGAAGCTGATGCACGTGAACTAAAGTTTGGTATACAAACATCATCAAGATCGGCGCCAGTTCGGTGCAATTCTGATTCCGAACCAGCGAAGCGTAGATGAATCGGCATGCGCTTGCGCGCGTGGAGTGCCATTGGCCGGTCGTGCCAAGATAGTTGACGCGAACCGGTTTGCTGAAGTTGTCAGCGAACCGGGACATGATTGAGCGTTGTGGTGTGCGGACGGACTTCGCGATCGATTGTAGCGCTAAGGTATGTCTCGATGGGCCACCCCAACCCATGAGGGCCGCGTGCTGGTAGCGGGCAAGCTGCGCCTTAGCGTCGCGAAGGGCGATCAGGTCATCGTCCTCTAGCCTCACCGGCACATCCAGCCCGGCGCCGGTGGCGGGGCCGCGGTCGAGGACTGCGAATACGTCGCCGGTCGAATCCATCTAAGTGGGAAATGGATCGTTCCCAAAATGGTTCAGTCTTTGTTAAATTATCAATTTCGACACTTTTGAGCAGTTTCCCGTTCTGGAAGCGCGCTATACGGCGTCCCGCCGGTGCAAGCGCAAACATTCACCTACGTCCACACAGACGCACTGGGAAGCCCCGTGGCCAAGACGAACGCCAGCAACGCCATCGTCAGCATCACGCGCTACGAACCCTACGGCATGACCTGGGCCGGCAATGCGCCGACCATCGGCTTCACTGGCCACGTCAACGACGCGGATACGGGCTTGACCTATATGCAGCAGCGGTACTACGATCCGCTAGCGGGGAGGTTATTGAGCATTGATCCGGTGACCACGGATGCGAATACAGGTGGCAGTTTTAACCGCTATGCGTATGCGGCAAACAACCCGTACAAATACATTGATCCGGATGGCCGGCAGGAAAGAGCGGCTGAGGGATTCAGCGCTGCAATGGCAAAAGACCCGAGGTCAATGGAGGCTTTCGGACCTGCGGCGGCAGTAGTCACAGCAGTAATGGCAGCGCCATTGGCTTATGAATTGGGTATGGTGGCGTTAACTAATCCTGTTGCGGTGAATTCCGCGGTAGTCACACTTGGTGAAGGTGTGGTGTTACTGGGGCTGCAGGCAGGTGCAACAGCAGTTGCTGGAAAAGAGGCAGTAGCGGTTGCGGGAAGATAACCGGCTACACCAAACACGGCCTTAACCAAGCTATCTCACGAGATGGTGGTAGAGGCGTATCTCCCACGGCAATTCTATCGGCAGTCAAAGATCCAGTTAAAGTTACCGACAAGCAGGCGGAAAAGTTGCATACACTGGCAAGGACGCCAAGGTCGTTTTGAACGGTGACGGAAAAGTAGTCACCGTTATCCCAAGGAATAGTGGCGCTTTGCGCGATCCGAATGTGAAATGAAAATGAGAAAAATAGCACCGCATCTTCGTATACTTCTCAACGAGATCGTTGAAAAGAATAAACTTGATCTGCCGCTAGAAGCGGCGTTGACCGGAGAGCGAGGGCTTGATGAAAGCGAGCGCGAATTATTGATCGACGCGCTTGTTTTAGAGCTCTCTGAGACTGGTCTTCTCGCAGACGATGAGCCTAATGAGCGAGGCGGGGAAATCGAAGCGCTAATAGATTTTTTTGGTGCATCGCGACGCCCATAGGTCATGAGGGGCAAGCGCTAGCCAAGAACATTCAACGATTCACAAGTAAACTTCCTGCGAATGCAAAAGATAGCGTCACCGTTAAGCCTCTTCCAAACGGAGGTGTAGCGGCTCAGGGTGTATCGCCAGGAAAGGTTCCAGGCTCGTCTGCGCTATACGAAAAACAGATTGATTCAGCGGGAAAAACCATTCAATACACGAGGACAACCACTGCTCCAGACGGGGCAATTGTCCACGTGAAGGACAAAATTACAGGCAATGTGGTGACCCCATGAGCAATGACCGATCAACCGTTATCGAAACCGTACTCAATTTTTTGAGACCGCTAAACGAGTTGCAACGACAGCTCAGGGGTTTCGATTGGGATTTCGAAGGAGTCCCGATTGTGTTGCATCCCGATCACATCGTACGCGTACTTCGACGATATCTGAGCGGTGAACTGACTGCTTCTATTGTGGAGCAGTGGGCGAATTTGATTGAAGGGCGGGAGGATCTTCGCTTTGACAGTAAGCACGAAAAATGGATAACGGACACTGTTTACGAGCTCGCCAATCCCGTCCTAACTGCACCGCTTGAAATAACAAGGGCACGTGAATTAATTGCAGAGGGCGAGGGAGCCTGAATGGCGGAAGCGCTGGTGCACCGCCCAGCAGAGGTCCCAGTGCAGAAGCCACGGCAGCACCCACGGTAGAACCCACTGCGGAACCCACTCCTGACCTAGGAAAGCGCAGGTCAGGATGAGAAACGTACTGCCACGACGGGTGGTGGCAATACGGCGCGGCCCGGCGTTTGGTGGCGCAGCCCCCATCACGCCGCGCAGCTTTTCTTGAACTCAGGGCGAAGCCCCGAGACCCGCGCGCCGCCAAGGGCTGACATCAGTACCAGACAAGGCCGGTCCGAATCTGTCTTCTTTTAAAACAAAAAAGCCACTCCCTCCGGCGCCCCGGATACGAGTGGCTTCTTTTAGCAGCTGGTGGTTGGCGGCTAGGCGCGCTGTCGTTTGGTGCGTTGGCTGCCCGCAGCCCGGGTTCCTTCCTTCTCCTTCTCCACCGGCGGATTGGCCCGCGCCGGCGTGCCGGCAATGGCGCCGCTGACCTGGTTCTTGACGATCATCGCCTCGAGCACCGCCTTAGCCACTTGTTTCTCTTCCGGCGACATCGCCGCCAGTGCCTCGAACTGCAAGCGCAGATCCTCGTCCGGCCCGCGCTCGCCTTCGCCGAACACCAGGTCATCGAGGCTGACGCGCAGCACCTTGGCTAGCCGGATCAGGGCGGCTAAGGTCGGTTGCGCCGTCCCAGCCTCGTAGCGCCGGATCTGGTTGACGTGCAGCTCCGCGGCGTCGGGCAGCCTTGCTGGGTCAAGCCGGGGTTTCAAACACTCTTCGATACTGGCAAGAGCAACACCAAGTCTGCGATGCAATTGGCTCAGTATTTTCACCGCCTAACGCTGAGCAATTGATTACCGTTTCGGAGGGAGTTTTTGAGGGCGATGATGCGCAGGGCGTCCGTTATCGATCGCCGTCGCACATGTCCGAATGGTGGATTACCGCTGTCCGATACAACGGGGCGCTGTCGTCTTTAAAGAATGTCCATGCATACCAGTCGGCTACAGGTTCTATTCAGACAATGGTGAAGTCAAATTCGATCCGAAGACCATTGACGATGCTGGGATCTGAATGGCGGCTGGCTTACCCCAAAAGCGAGCCGGAGTCGGACCAAAAGGAATACTGGACTCACTGAAAAATCCCTTGAAGACCACTGAAACTAAAACTGATGAAATAGGGCGAGCGTCCCAGCGATTTGTTGGAAAAGATGCCACGACCGCGGTAAATCCCGAGACCGGTAAGATCGTGTCGGTCAACCCCACGTCAACAAAAACCCCTGAAAAACTAATAAGGGCAGTCGAGCAATAGGTGGAGGTTCAAAAATGTTAATTAAATTGACACCGGACGAGTGGCAAGTGCTCCAGGAAGTTTTAGCCAAAGCTGATTCCGGGCCTTGTCCAGCTTCGTCCGGAAATCAACCTGTTCCTGAGCTAACTGATGAGATTGCGGACGAGTATAGAAATTTGCTGCAAGACGAGTTCGAGGTCAGGGGCCTAGACGAAAGATATGAACCAACTGTGAGAGGACGAATTTTAGAGTCTCTGATCGATAAGTTTTTCACAGCGTGAGCGCAAAGTCGATCGAGCGGTGCCGTGACTCGTCCACTACAACGCCCACTGCAACGTACACGGCAACGTACATGTGTGCGCTGATTTACGTGCGGAATGTCATCGTCTAAATGGCGAAGTGGACAACTTGATCCCGCCCCCCATGGTGGCCGGGCAAGCCTAAACCTTTGCTGCCAAACCGTCACGTCCGCCACGGCCAGGCCAGCTGTCCTAAGTACGACATCGGCGCTGTCTCGTCGCGCAGGCCGACCTCGCCTGCGCGCACGCCCTGCCGGTCATGATGGAACGTCCCGAACAGATGATCCCAGATCAGCCAGAATTCGCCGAAATTGACCTGCGCATCTTCGTAGTCCCGTTTATGGTGCCAGCGATGAATTTCGGCCACGCACAATACCTGCCTGAATATCCCGACGCTGTAGTCCACGTTGGCATGCTGAAACGCCAGATGCACCGCAACGATCGCCAGCCAGCATCCGATAATCTCGGGCGGCGCGCCCGCGAAGACGGCGACGGCTATTCCTGGCGCACCGAGCACAAGGGCACTGAGCGGATGCCTGCGCTCGCCATTGAGCCAGTACAGCCGTTCGGCGCTGTGGTGTATGGCGTGCAGCTTCCAAAGCCTTACATTGCTGTGGCTGGCCCGATGCATGCTCCACAGGCCGAAATCGATGATCGCGCCGGCCAGCAGCACCTGCGCCCAAGTCGGCCAATGGGCCGGCCAAAGGCTGGCCACCGGCAAGAATTGAACAAGGAAACTGGCGCTTTCTGCCGTCAGGAAAATCAGCGTGAGGCTGACCAGGGCATGCAGGATATCGACACCCGTGTCACCGTGGTCGGACAACCAGGCAGGTTCATATGGCTGCACGTGCTCCAGCAGCGCGACACACGCCATCCCCAAGCCGGAAATAAGTGGAACCAATTGCCAGTACGGAAGATTGTTCGACGTCGCGGCAAGCAGGGCAATGGCACAGCCGCCAAAAATGATCGGATAGGCGCCCCAGCGCACAATGTATTTGATGACAGGTTTCAAGATGAACTCCAGGCAGTGAACGAGGCATCCATGCTGCCCCAGTTCTCTGCGCCGGAATTGAATGAAAGAGCTATCTGTACCGTGGCATCTTGCCCAGCTGCGCCAGTGCGCTTGAAGGGCTCAGGCCAAACATCTCCACGAACGTCCGCGTGAAGTGGGCTTGGTCGGAGAACCCCGCACCGTGCGCCGCATCCGTCAGCCGCTCGCCCGCAAGCACCTGTTCGATCCCACGTACCAGCCGCAACCACTTCTTGTAGCTGCGCACCGGCATGCCGGTCGCTTCGCGGAACCAGTGCGAAAACCGGCTGCCGGACATGCCCAAGGCGGCAGCCATGGCGGCACGGTCTGGGGAGTTCTCGTGGTCGAGGGACGAATGCAGGATCTGCAGCACCGCGTCGAGCCTGGCATTGCGGGCCGGCAGTGCACCGAGCTGCAAGCGTGCGCGCAAGGTATCAAAGCTGCGCTCGTGCGGCAAGTCGTCCCCGAACGACGCCAAGACGATCGCTGCCAGTCCTGCCGGAGCTTCGGCAACCCGGTCCGATGCTGGCATCATCGACACGACGGCGCGTGCCTCATCCGTCGTGGGGTCCATATACAGCGACATCATATGGCCTGGCATGAGCTGGTGCGCAGTATTTGCGGGGATAAACAGGGCACGGGCTTGCATCGTGCCGCAGTCCGCTGTCAGTTGCACCGGTGCGCCGATGCCAATGCTTAACTGGTGGGCCCAATGCTTGTGCCGGTGATTGTCGCCGGCCTTGCCGCGAAACAGGCCTATGCCCGGGCGTATCGCCATCTTCCCTATCCATTCCGTTTCCATCGCCGATACGGTTCCGGCGTCCGGCATGGCCGCTGCATTTTTCTTCATCGTGGAGCCGCTGTCTTCAACTTTCAGGATAATGTCATGGATTGGATAGGAGAAATTAAGTCAATGCGATTACCATAAGTTTTTAAATGAAGGATGGCATTCCCCCGATTCAACGGACACTTCGCTTAGGCGCATTTAAGTGTTTGGGCTTCGAATTGTACCGGGCTGACGTAGCCCAGTGTTGAGTGTCTGCGTCGAGAAAAAACTCTCCATCGCGGCATTGTCCCAACAATTTCCCCTTCGGCTCATGCTGCATACGATGCCGTGGGTTTCGAGCAGGTTCTGAAAATCCTCGCTCGTTGCTTCGTGGCTGATACGAATTGAGCGCAGTAGCCCTTGGTTTTCCACTTCACGTTTGCCAGGGTCACCTTCTCTGTTCCTGCGGCCTTGGAGCTGCCAATGCCTTCGGCGCCGCGGCACCATTGACCAAGCAAATTGGGGCCGACCAAGATCACGGGCGATACCTGTCTTGGTAGCACCGGGCTGGCTGACCAACCTGACCGCTTCTCGTTTAAACTCTTCTGTGAAATTCCTGCGTTCCCGCTTCATACAAAACCTCCGTAGGTGACATCACACCTTTCGGAAGTGTCCTTCTAAACGGGAATGCTAGTGTGTGGGGCAAGACGCGGTGCAGAAAGAGGGTCGAGCTGACAGCGCCAGCGGCCGGCAGGCGGGTTACGGGCTGCGCCCTAACCCGCCCTACGCATATCACGCATATCACGCATATCACGGGTATCACGGGTATCACGGATATCACGCGTATCACACGTAGGGCGGGTTAGCGAAGCGTAACCCGCCATGCCCGCGTCCCCGCAACTCAACGGAACGGCCGGCTCAGGAAGCGCGAGCCGGCCTCGCCGAAGCGCCACGGCAGCTCCACCGCCTTTGAGATGCCGATGCGCGGGCCCACGGCCAACGCCGGCGGCGCCGGGCGCGCCACCAGTTCGAACGGCGGCGCCGTCAACGTCAGTCCGTTGTGTGCGCGCGTGACCGCCATGGCCTGGCACAGCTTGCCCGGCCCGGAGCACAGCATGCGCACGTCCTCGCCGCCGCGCCGCACCCGCATCGCGTCCAGTCCCGCCAGCGGCTCGATGGCGCGGATCAGCACCCCGGCGCCATGTCCCGGCTCACGACACACGAAGTTCAAACACCAGTGTATGCCGTGCGAGAGGTACACATACGCATGCCCCGGCGGCCCGAACATCGACGCGTTGCGCGCGCTCGGCCCGCTGAAGGTGTGGGAGGCCGGCTCCGTCATGTCATAGGCCTCGGTTTCGACGATGCGCCCGCCTACCCCGTTCACCAGCACCGTCACCCCGATGAGCTGCGGCGCCACCTCGTGCGAAGGTGCGCTAAAATCTATCCCGGCGATGAAAGTAGTCATAAGCACAATAGTAGCGCGCCCGGGCCGCGTTTGCCCGGTGCACAACTGCCAATGTTTCGTTCCGCCCACGCCCCATTTACACTTTTTTCTCGGAATTTTGCGCTATAGCAATGCTTAACAAGCGATAATCAGCACTTCGTGCGGACCCGCCCCCAACCAATCATGAACTCAGTCGCTGCCCCAGCCCCGGTAATCGCTTCCACGGTAGAAGACGCCCTGCTGCGCTCGATCCGCATACCGCCGCGCCCCAGCCTGCTGGTCGACCTGCAAAGGGAGTTGGCCGAGTCCGACCCGTCGCCGCGCCGCATTGCCCGCATCATCGGCAACGACGTGGGCATGTCGGGCGCCCTGCTGAAGCTGGCCAATTCGCCCTTCTTCGGCGCCGCGCGCAAGGCCAAGTCGGTGGAACAAGCCATCAATTTCCTGGGTATCAACCAGTGCGCCGCGCTGCTGACCGGGCTGCTGGCGCGCCAGGCCATCGACGGCAAGGACGGCAACCTGGACAGCTTTTGGGAAACCTCGGCCCGCCGCGCCCAGGCGCTGGTGTTCACCTCGCGCCGGCTGCGCATCGCGCCGCCCGACATCGCCCACACTTTCGGCCTGTTCTGCGACATCGGCGTGCCGCTGCTGATGAGCCGTTTCCCCGACTATAAAGACACCTTCGCCATCGCCAGCCGCGACGCCGAGCACAAGTTCACATTAGTGGAAGACGCCCGCCACAGCACCAACCACGCCGCCATCGGCTGCCTGCTGGCGCGCAACTGGGGCTTGTCGCCGGACGTGTCGTGGGCCATCCTGCATCATCACGACTACGCCGTCATGGACGACGACGCCACCGACGACGCGGTGCGTTCGCTGGTAGCGCTCTCGGTGCTGGCCGACAAGGCCATCCAGCGCTTCCACGGCTACGGCCCCTCGCTGGAGTGGGAAAAAGGCGGCGAAACCGCCTGCGCCCACCTCGGCCTGTCCGAGGACGAAACCGCCGACCTGCTCGACGAACTGCACGAAACTTTCCATACCGAACACTAAATACGCCCTCTGCGCACACATGCCTAAAAATAAGCGCCCCGCTCCCCGCAAGAACAGCACCCCACCCGAAGAAAAAGAAGAATTCCTGGCCGAGGCGCTGTGCGCCGCCGCGCTAGAACTGGCCGAACAGGAAGACGGCGAACAGCTGAGCGCCGAGCTGCGCCAGAAAGCCGCCGAGTTCCCGCGCCAGGTGCGCAAATACGTGCAGCAGAAGAAGGACGAGCTGCTCTACAGCGCCATCGAACTGGCCCGCTTCGAGGACGTGGACGCCTACCGCCTGCTGCGCGAAACCGTGGAGGAGGCGGCCGGCACGGTGCTGATCCGCCGCGAAGGCCAGCCCGACATCGAGATCAATGCTTTCGCCATCCCCGTGTTCGTGCACAGCACGGGCGGCTTGGTGCAGGCGCAGGAATTCCAGGACGAGGCGGCCTTCGAAGCACTGCTGCACAGCTTCACCAAGGACGGCCTGGAAAGCCCCAAGGCCAAGGTGGTGCTGGTGCAGCACGCCTACGACCTGGACGAGATCGACCGCGTCAGCTACAGCCAGCTCAACGCCATGGTGCGCGAAGCGGCCACCTCCATGACGGAAAAGAAAATGCATGCCGCGCCGGCGCTGGAGCGCAGCATGGGCGGCTGGGCGCCGACCGCCTTCGGCGCGGACGACACGGCGGTGGAGCTGCGCTTCCTGCTGGGCTTCGCGCTCAAGCGCGCGGACGATGCCTTCTACCAGGCGCCGGAAGGCGAGCAAGAGCAGGACGATTACTACGCCGCGCGCATGGAGCGCTACCGCCAGTGGACGCTGAACGCCGCGCCGCTGGTGCAGCGCTGCCTGGCCGGCGCGCGCCCGCTGGAGCTGAACTTCCTGTACCAGGACTTGTTCTACGGCGCCAAGGAACAGGCGCAGGCCGAGTACGCCATGCTGGACATGATGGCCAAGCTGGGCCAGGCGCTGCAGGCACATCCGGGCGCCAGCGCCGTGATCGCCCCGGCCGACGTGCGCGGCGACATGGTGCTGCGCGTGAACCTGTACGGCGCCGGCAACAGCGTGCTGCTGTCCTGCGACAAGCCGATCGACCTCGGCTGCGACCTGCAGCTGGAAGTGGACGACATCGCCGACGCGCTGGCCACCATCGGCCTGCACGCGGTGTCCGTGGCGCAGCGCTTCGATGCCGCCGGCCAAGCGGTGGAGGCCAAGCCGCTGGCCTGACACGGCGGGTTACGGCCTGCGGCCTAACCCGCCCTACGGCCCCAGTCCGGGTTGAGATTCGTAGGGCGGGTTAGCACGCAGTGCGTAACCCGCCGTGCGGCAGCGCCGCATAATTGCCGTTTGACAGTGGCAAAGCAGCCGAGGATACTTGTTTCATGGAGGTGTACCATGAAACGCTTTGCTGCCCTGCTCTTTTCCCTGCTGGCATCCCAGCTGCTCGCCGGCTGCGCCTCCGTCGCCCCTCCTCCGCCACCGCCGCAGCTGTTCCAGGACCAGCTGTTCGGCCAGCCCGACGCCGACATCAACGCCGGCCAGATTTTCGCCCTCACGGACGAGATGAAAAAGTATGCGCACACGCTGAAGTACTCGCGCGCCCGGCGCGAGCCCCAGCTGATCCTGTTCGATGCGCTGTACAAGCGCGACCAGCTCCAGCTTGAATACGACGCCAGCATGACGCGCAACGCGGCCCAGACTTTCGAGGCGCGGCGCGGCAACTGCCTCTCGCTGGTGGTGATGACGGCAGCCATGGCGCGTGAAATGGATATGTCGGTGCAATATCAATCCATCACCACCGAGGAAACCTGGAGCCGCAGCGGCAATCTGTACTTCGCCAGCGGCCACGTGAACCTGGTGCTGGGCAAGCCGCGCATGAAGGACGTGCACAGCGTGGAGCCCAACCAGTACATGGTGGTGGACTTCGAACCGCCGGCCGAAACCAGCCGCATGGTGGCCACGGTCATCCCCGAAGAGCGCATCGTGGCCATGTTCATGAACAACCGCGCCGCCGAGTCGCTGGCGCGCAAGGAACTGAACCGCGCCTACTGGTGGGCGCGCAAAGCCACCCTGGCCGACCCCACCTTCTTCAGTTCCTACAACACGCTGGCCATCGTCTACCAGCACCACGGACAACTGCCGCAGGCCGAAGCGGCGCTGCGCTACGCCCAGCAGCTGCAGCCCAATAACACCATCGCCATGTTCAACCTGGTGCAGGTGCTGGACAACCTGGGCCGCACGCAGGAAGCCACGGCGCTGCGCGAGCATCTGGCGCGGCTGGAGCCGAATCCGCCCTTCCATTACTTCAGCCTGGGCCAGAAAGCCATGCAGGAAGGCGACTACCGCAAAGCGCGCAACCTGTTTGCGCGCGAAGTGGACCGCGCCCCCTACTACCACGAGTTCCACTTCTGGCTGGCGGTGGCGTCCTACTACCTGAACGACCTCAAGACCGCGGACAAGCACATGAAGCTGGCCATGGACAACAGCACCACGCGCAAAGACCACGACCTGTACGCGGCCAAGCTGGACCGGCTCAAGTTCCAGGAGCGCCAGCGCAACGCGTATTCAAACTAAGCAAACCAAGCGAACCAAGCAAATCGGCAAGATGCGCGCGGGGCGGGTTACACTGCCGGGCTCAGCCCCGACTTTGTGACCGCCCATGACTGCACTGCGCTCCCCTCTTTCCGCCCTGGCCATTGCCCTGCTGCTGGCCTTCCAGACCGCCCACGCCGCCGAGGCTGCGGCCCGTGCCACGCGCGAGGACGCTCCCGCTCCCGCCGCCGATACCTACTCGGTGCGCGAGCACTACACCAAGTACGAATACCGCATCCCCATGCGCGATGGCGTGCGCCTGTTCACCACGGTCTACGTGCCCAAGGATACGTCCAGACGCTATCCCTTCCTGATGCAGCGCACGCCCTACAGCGCGGGCGTGACGGTGGACGAGAAGCTGCGCTATGGCGTGGACTTCTACCCCAAGCACATCGGCCCCTCGCGCGAGTTTGAAACCAGCGGCTACATCTTCGTCAAGCAGGACGTGCGCGGACGCTTCATGTCGGAAGGCAAGTGGCAGGAAATGACGCCGCACGTCAACAGCCGGCGCCAGCCGGGCGAAGGCAACGAGAGCCAGGACATGTACGACACGGTGGAATGGCTGCTCAAGAACGTGCCCAACAATAACGGCAAGGTCGGCATCCACGGCATCTCCTATCCCGGCTTCTACACCTCGGCCAGCATCATCGATTCGCACCCGGCCATCAGGGCCGCCTCGCCGCAGGCGCCGGTCACCGACCTGTACATGGGAGACGATTCCTACCACGGCGGCGCCTTCATGCTGGCGGCGAACTTCGACTTCTATGCCGCCTTCACGGAAGAACAGAACCCCACGCCGCTGCCGGCCACCTGGAACGATTTCGACTACGGCGTAAGCGACGGCTATGACTTCTTCCTGAAGCACCGCACGCTGGAGAACATCGGCGCCACCATGACGGACAAGCAGCGCGCGCTGTTCTGGCCCAACGTGGCGCACAGCACCTACGACGCGTTCTGGCAGAGCCGCAACATCGCGCCGCACCTGAAGAACATCAAGGCTGCGGTGCTGACCGTGGGCGGCTGGTACGACGCGGAAGACCTGCAAGGCCCGTTCACCACCTACCAGTCCATCAAGCGCAACAACCCCGCCATCTACAACGGCCTGGTGATCGGCCCGTGGGTGCACGGCGGCTGGGCGGCCGACGAGGGCAAGCGCCTGGGCCACGTGCGCTTCGACGCGAAGACCTCGGACTACTTCCGCCAGCACATCCTGCTGCCCTTCTTCGAGCAGCACCTGAAGGATGCCAAGGATGCCAAGGCCGCGCCCAACGTGCGCGCCTTCGAGACCGGCAGCAACGTCTGGCGCAGCTACAGCACCTGGCCGCCGCAGCAGGCGAAGGCACGCACGCTGTACTTCGGCCCCAACGGCACCCTGAGCTGGCAGCAGCCGGCCGCCGCCGCGGCAAGCATCACCGGCGCGGGCTACGACGAATACGTGAGCGACCCGGCCAGGCCGGTGCCCTACATCGGCTACCCGGCCACCGGCGTGCCCAAGGAGTACATGGTGTCCGACCAGCGCTTCGCCGCCACGCGGCCGGACGTGCTGGTCTACCGCAGCGCGGTGCTGGAAGAGGACGTGACAGTGGCGGGCACCGTGTCGCCCCGGCTGTTCGTCTCCACCAGCGGCACCGACGCCGACTGGGTGGTCAAGCTGATCGACGTCTATCCGGACGACTATCCGAAACCGGAAGCCGCCAAGGACGAAGAACACGACGTCGGCGCGCCGCAGGTGAACATGGCGGGCTACCAGCAGCTGGTGCGCGGCAATCCCCTGCGCGGCAAATTCCGCCACAGCTTCGAGCAGGCCGAGCCTTTCGTGCCGGGCAAGGTGGAAGCGCTGAACTACAGCATCGGCGATGTCAACCACACCTTCCGGCGCGGCCACCGCATCATGGTGCAGGTGCAGAGCTCATGGTTCCCGCTGGTGGACCTGAACCCGCAGACGTTCATGGATATCCCGCGCGCCAAGCCGGAGGACTTCAAAAAAGCAACACAGCGGGTGTATCACGCGCCGGGCATGGCTTCCGGCATCGCGCTGCAAGTGCTACCCTGAACCACCGGCTGAACCACGGGCTGAACCACGCTGAGGAGGCAATGTGACCAGACTACTGAACAGCATGAAATTGTGGCAGCGCTTCGCACTGCTCGGCATGATGGGCATATTGCTGGTTCTCCCGCCTCTGGTTCTCTTCCTCGACAGCAGCAACAAAAACATCGACTACTCGGCCACCGAGCGCAGCGGGGTGGCGCCCAGCGAAGCCGCCATGCGCCTGCTGCAGCGGGTACAGCAGCACCGCGGCTTGTCGGCCGCGTTTGTCACCAGCGGCCAGCTGGCCGACCAGCGCAGCGCCAAGGCCGGCGAGGTGGACCGCACGCTGGCCGAAGTGGAAACCCTGCTCAAAGGCGACAGCCGCGCCACCGGCAAGCTGCTGGCGCAAGTGCGCAGCGACTGGCAGTCGCTGCAGGCGCGGGTGGCGTCACGCTCGCTGAGCACGGCGGACAGCTACCAGGCCCACACTGCGCTGTGCGAAGTGCTGCTGCTGTTGCTGGAGGGCGTGGCGGACCGCTACGGCCTGGCGCTGGACCCGGACGCCGACAGCTACTACCTGATGCGCGGCGTGCTGTTCGACCTGCCGCAGCTGGCCGAAAGCACCGGCCAGCTGCGCGCCAGGGGCGCCGGCATCCTGGCGGCGAAACAGATCGACATCGACGGCCGCGCCGCCATGTATGGCCTGCTGGCGCAGGAAAGGCTGGCCATCGACAGCGCCACCCGCTCCTTCCAGAAAAGCTACGACGCCAATGGCGCCGTCGAGCGCAAGCTGGGCGCCATGGTGGGCAAGGCCATGCAGATGGCGCAGGAAGCGTCGCAGCTGGCGCGCGAAAAAGTGGTGGCAGCCGCCGCCATCGAGTACCCGCCGCCCGACTACATCGCCTTCACCACGCGCGCCATCGATACCCAGTTCGAAGCGGTGTACGCCGGCCTGGGCCAGCTCGGTGCGCTGATCGACGACCGCATTGCGCAGCAGCGCCGGACCCGCAACCTGATGGGCGCCAGCGTGGCGGCCATTGCCCTGCTGGCCGGCCTGGTCGGCTGGGCCATCAGCCGCCACCTGATCCGCCAGCTGGGCGGCGAACCGGCCTACGTGAACGCGGTACTGCTGAAAGTGGCCGAGGGCGACCTGCAGCAGCGCATCGCGCTGGCGCCGCGCGATGCCGGCAGCATGGCGCGCTCGCTCAAGCTGATGGTGGAGCGCCTGGCCGACACGGTGAGCCGGGTACGCGAGGCGGCCGACGGCATCAGCGAGGCCGCCAACCAGACCAGCGCCACCGCCCAGTCGCTCAGCCAAAGCTCCAGCGAGCAGGCGGCCGGCGTGGAGCAGACCAGCGCCTCGGTGGAGCAGATGACGGCTTCGGTGCAGCAGAATTCGGCCAACGCCAGGGTGACGGCGGAGCTCGCGGGGGACGCCGCCAGCAAGGCACAGGCCGGCGGCGGCGCGGTGGCGGAAACGGCGGCGGCGATGCAGCAGATCGCCAAGCGCATCGCCATCATCGACGATATCGCCTACCAGACCAACCTGCTGGCGCTGAACGCAGCCATCGAGGCGGCGCGCGCGGGCGAGCATGGCAAGGGATTCGCGGTGGTGGCGGCGGAGGTGCGCAAGCTGGCCGAGCGCAGCCAGGTGGCGGCGCAGGAAATCGGCGAGACGGCGCACGCCAGCGTTGGCATGGCGGTGCAGGCGGGGGGATTGCTGGAGGAGATTGTGCCGGCCATCGGCAAGACGTCCAGCCTGGTGCAGGAAATCAGCGCCGCGTCGGACGAGCAGAGCACGGGCATCGGCCAGATCAACCAGGCCATGAGCCAGCTCGCCCAGTCGACGCAAACCAATGCCGCCTCGTCCGAGCAACTGGCGGCCACCGCCGAAGAGCTCAGCGCGCAGGCTGAAACGCTGCAGGAGCTGGTGGCCTTCTTCAAGGTGTGAAGCCGGGCGCGGCCTGAGGCCGGCCCGCAGGGCCGCCTAGCGGCGGCGCGGGAAGCCTTGCGCAGGCGCTGGGCCGCGTTTTTCGATGTGGCGGAAAATGATACGGCCCTTGCTCAGGTCGTACGGCGACAATTCCAGCGTCACCTTGTCACCCGCCAGGATGCGGATGTGGTTCTTCTGCATTTTGCCCGAGGTATAGGCGATCAGCTTGTGGCCGTTGTCCAGGTCTACGCGGAAACGCAGTTCCGGCAACGCTTCGGACACGACGCCACTCATTTCAATCAGTTCTTCTTTAGCCATGCATTTACTCCTGTGTGGGCGCTGCTGCGCCAATTCGGGGACCAACGGGGAGGACGGGAGGTGGGAAAAAAAAAGCCCGCTTGCTGCGGGCTTCGTTTCAATGTATTGCCAATAATGCTACAATCGCTGCTTGGCCCGTGCTATCTGCGCGGTGCCGGAGCTTCGGACGCCCATGCTATCTGCGTGGTGCCTCCAATGTGTAAACCGACTATCGTATCTTGAACTACAATCCCCATCCGACTTGAGTGCTTCGCAGCTTTACACACGCGGCATTGCTCGTCTCCCAGGGCTCGGCGGGGTTCAGAACTCCACCGAAGACGCAAGTGTAACACACATTTGTGCGCCGCACAAAACTATTTCGCAGAAAGAATTATGAGTACGAGCAGCGCAACGCCAGACCTGCCTTTCCGGGCCACCACCGCCGAAGCCTGCGCCTGGCTGGAACAGCAGACCGCCACGCCCTGGACACTGGCGCGGCTGATCGAGCAAGGGCTCACGCCCTATGTGTGGCTGGACTACGACGCGGCCTATCCCGAGCTGTTCGGCGACGCCAACGGCGGCTACGCGGCGCCCATCTTCTACGAGGGCGACACGCAGCGCCTGGCGGCCGGCAGCGAGGACGTGCTGATCACCATCACCAAGGACGCCTATAAGATCGTCACGCGCCTGCCAGAGCCGGGCTTCCGGCGCGCGCTGCACGAACTGCGCTTCCTGAAGAAGGAAGTGGAAAAGCTGGCCGGGCGCATCAAGCACGAAGCCGAAGAAGCGGCCAGGCCGCCCAAGGTGGACACTGCGCGCGAATCGCAGTCCGGCATCCCCAAGGCCGAGGTGCTGGCCGCGTTCGGGCGGCTGGCCAGGCTGGACCTGGACAAGGCGCTGGACGACGCCATCGGCATCTTCGGCGACGACGGCGCGCGCGTGAAAGCCAGCGCCAGGAAGTCCAAGCGCAACGCAGTGTGGAACCCGGTGACCCTGGCGCTCGGCCTGCACGACGTGTACGGCGTGCCGATCGGCTCCCTGAAACGCGCCTTCAAGTCGCACGATTTCCTGTACGACTGGAACGGCGACTGGGAGCGGTCGCTGGCCTTGCTGGGCAAATAGCAGGCGGGTCAGCGCGCCAGCAGGCGGCGCAGCTGGGCGGCCTGGTAGGCGCCGAAAGTGTCGCTGAACAGGCAGCGGATCAAGGGGTCGTCAACTACGTCGGCCTCGGCCAAATCACCTTCGGTGGCGGGGTCGAACACCGCGTCGTTGATGCGCATGTACATCGACGTCAGCGACTCGCCCAGCGCCAGCGCGCCGTACAGCTTGGCGGCGGGGATTTCCGTGGTCCAGCCCAGCGGCGCGTCGCTGCCGTCCGCAAGCGCGGCCGCGCCGCCCTCAAGCCGGTAGCGGAACTGCGTGCCCTGCCCCGCATGGTCATAGACCGTGAGCTGCCAGTAGCGCGGCTGATCGAAGTAGCCGGAGGACGCTTCCACATCGCCATACTTTGCCGGCAGGCCCGCGCGGCAGTAATCCAGCACGCGCGCGGTCTGTTCGGGCGTGAGCGGCGCGAAATGGCGCGCGATGTCGGCGGTGCGCGGCGGCGCGGCGTTGCCTTCATACTGGTAGTCCACCTCCTGCTCGCCCACCGGCACAATCCAGGGCAGCGGCGGCGCGGCGTGCAGGCCGTCCGCGTCCAGCCGCACCGACACCGAAGGATTTAGCCGCACCACCTGCGCCTGGGGCAGCGCCTCGCTTACCTCCCGCGTGAACTGGCTGTAGCTGATCGGGAAGAAGGCGCGGTTGTACCAGGACCAGGGCTCCTGCAGGAACTGGCAGGAACTCGGCACCACGTAGCGCGGATTGAGCACCTTGAGCTGCGCGACCCACTCCTCCGGCAGCGCCGGCGGCGCGGCGGCGGAGCGCGAAGGCTGCAGCACTTCGATCTCGCGCATGGTCTGGAAAGGCCACAGCACCATGTCCCACGGGCCTGCCTGCGCAAGCTGGGCCAGCGTGCCGTCGTCGATCCAGGAGTCGACCACGTTGAGCACATTCATGCCGGCCGCCTTCACCTGGAACATGGAATCCACATCCGCATCCATGGCCTCGCGCGGGATCACCTCGAACGGCCCCACCTGCACCGGCACGTTCAGCTGCAGCTGCCGCACATTGCTGAAGCCGAGCTGGCGCACCATGTCGAACAGCTCCTCGAAAATG
The DNA here is from genome assembly GCF_001425265.1 of Massilia sp. Root418. Taxonomy (GTDB): domain Bacteria; phylum Pseudomonadota; class Gammaproteobacteria; order Burkholderiales; family Burkholderiaceae_D; genus Rugamonas. The sequence goes on along the minus strand of NZ_LMEC01000023.1, from coordinate 269,416 downwards.
CAGTAGATGTACAGCGGCGTGGCGCGGTCCAGCAGGTCCAGGCTCTCCAGCGAGCAGTGGTCGTCGTGGAAGTGCGAGATGAAGACGGCCGCGAACCGCTGGCGGCGGATCTGTTCGTGGTCGAAGCGCACGTCCGGGAAGGCGTGGCAATTGCGGCTGAAGGGATTCTCGAAGATCGTGTCGAAAGCGATCTGCGTCCCCTCGCACTCAAACACATAGCCCGCGTGCAGTATTCTCGAAATAGTCAGCATGCCCGCATTCTACAGCCCCACGCCAGGGCCGGCGCGGCGCTTGTCCTTGAAGAAGGACCAGGCCTCTTCCGCCCAGTCCACGTCGCGGTTGCTGTCGCCGAGCACCTTGCGCAGCAGCCACGGCAGCGGCTCCGCCCTGGAAGGCGGCGCGTGCCCGCCGCCGTCTATCCTGAGCAGTTCGACCTGCACACCCTGGGGGTCATTTCCCCACACGATGCGGGTGGCCGAAGTCGGATCGGACTGCTGCAGGTGCGGGAACTGGTAGCGCGACGGCGCGTCCGGCAGTTGCGCCAGCGCGCGCCATAGCTCGACCGAGGCGTCGACGCTGACGCCGGAGCCCCGCCCTTTCAAGCCCCAGCCGCCCACCTGGCCTCCGGCATACGGCGCGATCTGGTCTTGCGTGCCGTGCATGAGCAGGACCGGCAAGGGGTGCGCCGGCTGGCGGCAGCGGCTTTGCGCCGGCATCAAGGCGCTTTGCACGCCGATGGCGGCCAGCCTGGCGCCGCTTTCGATAGCCAGCCGGTAAGCCATGCCGCCGCCGTTGGAGCTGCCGAATACGTAGATGCGCTGCGGGTCCGCGCCCAGCTCCTTGACTGCCGCGTCCATCAGCGCCGAGATGAATCCCACGTCGTCCGATGTGGCATTGCTGGGGGCGTCGCCGCGGCAATCGTTCCACGCGTTCTTGCCGTCGCTGCCTTTCAGCCCGGCGGGCGCCAGCAGCAGGATATGCTCGCGTTCCGCCAACGCCATCCAGGACCGCGAGCGGTATCCCGCAAACATGTCGCGCCCCAGCATCCAGGCCGCAGAGGAGCCGTGCCCGTGCAGCAGGATGACCGTCGGCCGCAATTCCCTGCCCGCGCCGCCCGGCTGCGCGACGAGATACTGCCGTGGTCCTTCGGGACGCTCCAGCGTGCGGTCTTCCACCGTGGGGCCGCACACGGCGTCCCTGGCGAAAAGAGCGGGCAGGATCAATGCGATAGCACGTCGGAGCGTCATGGCGGTCTGCTGGTCTTATTGGAGCGCAAAGAATACCAGCAAAGCCGCTTCGCTAGCGGGGCGACGGCGCTTCGTCAAAGAGCCGCAATGCGAGCAGGCCGTGGCCGACAGCCGCGCCGGCGCGCAGGGCGGAGGCGATGAATACCACTTCGGCGATTTCCTCGCGCGTCGCCCCTGCCCTGGCGGCATTCTTCGCGTGCGCATCGATGCAGTAGGAGCACTGCGTGGTCAGCGCCACCGCGATGGAAATCAATTCGCGGTATTTCTCGGGGATGGCGCCATCGGCACGTTCGGCGGCCGCCTTCAGCCCGAGAAACGCCTTCGCCTCCACCGGCGCCAGGTGGATGAGCTCTTTCGCCATGGACAAGTCTTCTGGGCTCTGGTATCCGGACATATCTTTTCCTTTCGTTGACAGGGTCTGCCAACAAGAGGGCCCGGAGGCACGAAAGGATTCGCGCGTTTGAAAATATTTTTTTAAGCGGGATGTCTGCTATCCCTTGAGTACCAGAGACAAGTCCGGATACCTGGCGCACATGAAATCGACAAAGGCGCGCACCTTGGGCGCGGCAAGGCGCCTCGACGTGTGCAAGACCCAGAGCTCAGCCTCCGCATCCGATGCCGTGCCCCATTGGACCAGCTCACCGCGCGAGAGCTGGCTCCACGCAATGGACTGCGGGATGAGCGCTGCGCCGCCGCCGGCGATAGCGGCATCCCGTATCATCAGGAATGACGAGAACCACAGCCGGGGCACAGGTTCCAGGACCAGCTGCCCGCCGTCGAGGTTCCACTGGGTGGGCTGAAAAGCCGGCGACACGATGGCCGGAACCTGCCGGGTTGCGCCCGGCAATGGCTTGGGAATGCCGGGCGCCGCCACCACCACCAGCCGGTCCTTGGCGAAGCAGCGGCCGACCAGGCTGCTGTCCGGACTCGGGTTGATGCGGATGGCGGCATCGAACTGCTCCTCCGCGAGGTCCACCACCCTATCCTCCGCGACCACTTCGATGACGACTTCCGGGTAGGCCGCGCAGAATTCCGCGCCGATGCGCCCCATGGCCAGCTGCGAGAACAGGACGGGAGCCGCTACACGCAAGCGCCCGCGCGGCGTCGAGACGCCATCGCGGGCAGCCGTCATCGCCTCGGCCACCTCGCCCAGCGGCCCTTCGGTCCGCGCCAGCAGCATGCGGCCGGCCTCGGTGAGTACCAGGCCGCGCGCGCTGCGCTCGACCAGCCTCACGCCCATTTGCTCCTCCAGTTCGGAAACGTGGCGCGACAAGGTGGCTTTGGAGATGCCGCTCGCACGGCTTGCCTTTCCGAGCCCCTGGCTGGAGGCGACGAGTGTGAAGTCGAGCAAGGCGTTCAGGTTCATGGTGTTCCAGTTTTGAAACGAAGTGTCCGGATTCTGGCATCTTCCGCCAAACCCTGCAACAGCATATCTTGTCTTCATCGAAACCCAATACGGAGAAATGACATGAACACCACGCAACGCGCAGTACTGATCCGGGCATACGGCGGCGCCGCCGCGGCAGAATTGGCCGGGATCCATAAGCCGGAGCCAGGCCAGGGCCAGGTGCTGGTCCGGGTTCAAGCCGCCGGCGTGAACGGCATCGACTGGAAAGTGCGGGAAGGCATGGTGCGGGACGCCTTCCCGCTGCCGCTGCCCATCGTGCTGGGCGCCGAACTGGCCGGCGTGGTCGAAGCGGTCGGCCCCGGGGTTTCCCGCTTCCGCGCCGGCGACCGGGTGATGGGCACGGTGGGAGGCCTGGGCGCCTACGCTGACTTCGTGCTGGTCAGCGCCGCCATCCTGGCCCGCACGCCGGAAGGCCTGGACCATGTCCAGGCAGCGGCAATGCCCGTGGCGGCGGTGGCAGCCTGGAAAAGCCTGCACCATGCGGGACCGGTGCGTGCCGGCCAGCGCATCCTGATCCACGGCGCGGCGGGCGGCCTGGGAGGCTATGCAGTGCAGTATGCCAAGCGGGCAGGCGCCGAGGTCTACGCCACCGCAGCCACGGCGGACCTCGACTACGTGCGCAGCCTCGGCGCCGACCATGTCATCGACTATCAATCCCAGCGTTTTGAAGACCTGGTGCGGGACATCGACCTGGTGCTCGACTACGTGGGCGGGGAAGTACTGGACCGCTCGTGGCAAGTACTGGCGCGGGACGGCGCCATCGTCGGCACATCGTCGCCCGACATCCTGGCGCGCACGCCGGCGAATCGCCGTGGCCTCTGGTTTATCAACCAGCCCGACCCCGAACTGCTGGAAACGCTGGCAGCGGAAGTCGCCGCCGGCACGCTCCAGTCCAGGGTTAGCGAGGTAGTCGGTTTCCTCGATATCCCAGGGGCGATCGAACGCAATCGCACCGTGCCCCGGGCCGGAAAAGTGGTTGCGGATTTCGCCCGCTGATCACGCTGTTTTATCCGACGTTCTATCAACTTCAGGAGATTCAAATGAGCATACTCGTCACCGGCGCCACCGGCACCATTGGTTCACTCATCACCCAGCGCCTTGCCGACGCGGGCGCCGACGTTCAAGCCCTGGTGCGCCAGCGCGGCAAGCGGGACTTTCCGGCCGGCGTCACCGAAGTGGTCGCCGACCTCACCGATGTGCCGTCGATGCGCGCCGCGCTGGCGCCGGTGCGCACCCTGTTCCTGCTCAACGCCGTCACGCCCGACGAGGTGACCCAGGCCCTCGTCACGCTGAACCTTGCGCGCGAGGCCGGCATCGAGCGCATCGTCTACCTGTCGGTGATCCACGCCGACAAGTTCACCAATGTTCCGCACTTCACCGGCAAGCATACGGTGGAGCGCATGATCGACAGCCTGGACATGCCGGCGACCATCCTGCGCCCCGCCTACTTCATGCAAAACGACCTGATGGTCCAGCAGGCGATCGAAGGCTACGGGCTGTACCCGATGCCGATTGGATCGGCGGGCACCGCGATGATCGATGCGCGCGACATCGCCGATATCGCCGTCGCAGAACTGCTGCGGCGCGACCGGGCACCTTCGCCGCTGGCGCGCGTCACGCTGGACCTGGCCGGTCCGGAAGCGCTGACCGGCGCCGCCGTCGCAAAAATCTGGAGCGCCGCCCTGGACCGCGAGATTGCCTACGGCGGCGACGACGTAGCGGCGTTCGAGAAGAACCTGAGCACCTACGGCCCGGCCTGGCTGGCGTACGACATGCGCCTCATGATGACCGGCATCCAGCAATTCGGCATGCAGGCGGCTGCAGGAACGGTGGCGCGGCTGGAAGCCATCGCCGGGCACCCGCTGCGCACCTATGAAGCCTTCGTGCGCGAGGCGGTGGCCAGGCCCTGAACGGCGCCGATGCAGCGCACCGCCTCGGCCACACCGTTTTCCCGGCGCATGGCGGCGCCGGCTGTGCGCGCGCGCTCCGTCATGGCGGGATGGGCGAGCAGTTGCCGGATTCGCTGCGCGATGGCCTCCGAGGTGGCGCTGCGCCGCTTGACCGGCTTGCCGGCCAGGCCCATGCGCCGCAACTCGCTGCCCCAGTGCTCCTGCTCACTGATGTTGGCTACCACAATCGATGGCTTGCCAGCCAGCGTGGCCGATTGCGTCGTTCCCGCGCCGCCATGGTGCAGCACGGCGAAGCAATGCGGGAACACCAGATGATGCGGCGATGCGCCGATATACAGGATCTGGTCATTCGAGGCGAAGCCGCAGGCTTCCCAGGCATCGCACTGGATGATGGCGCGGCAGTTGGCCAGCTTGGCCGCCTCGGTAAGCAGGCGCAGTGCCGCCGCCTGGGCGGGCAAGTCCTTGGGCATCCAGCTGCCAAAGGTCATGAAAACGGGGGCTTCGCCGGCGGCCAGGAATGCCGGCAGCGCGGCGGGCAGCACGCCCTCGGATGCGCAGTTGGGGCGGTCGAGAAAGCCGCAGACCTGGATGGTATCCGGCCAGTCCGGCTGCCGCTCGCAGATCTGCGGACTCACGGCCACCAGGCTGAGACAGCGCGACAGCCACACCTCCGAGACCATGTCGCGCATGGGCTGCATGCCGAGTTGGCGCCGCAAGCGGTCGGGATAATGCCTGAGCGTGCGGTTCATCATGGCCCGCGTCAGCCACCAGAGGAAGCGGTTGCCCGGCTTGCCAAGCAGGGCCAGGCCGAGCGGATGCTGGTGCGCGCTGGGAATGGCGGCATGCGTCAGCAGCACGCTCACATAGGGCAGGCCAGCATGCTCGGCGGCGATCTGCAGCGGGTGCACGAAGTAGTGCCCTATCAGCAGGTCGGACTCGGCGCATAGGCGCTGGGCGGCTTCGAACATGGCGTCCTCGCAGGGGGCGAATGCCAGCCGGACCAGGGCAGCCATCTGCTTCATCGGATCGCGGATGCGGTAAGCGGTCTGCGCCACTTGCTCGGCTTGTGCGGCGCTGAAGTCCAGGGGACTGATCACGGTGATCTTCGCGCCCTGCGCGGAGCGCACGCCGGCAAAGGCATCCCTTTGTATACTGGTGATCACCAGATGCACCGCGTGCCCGGCTGCCTGCAAGCCATCGGCCAGGGCCAGAAACGGCCGGATGTCGCCGTGCGAGCCCCAAGTCAGCATGCCTATCTTCATGACGGCCTTTCCCCAAGATGTCAAAAGAGCAAGCGGATCATATCAGAACCCGCGCAGCGCCAGCCATAGCCGCGATTTTTCGGCATATGGCATGGTGTGCGCCGGACTGCTCGACGGTAGCTGGACGATGCGATAGCGGGCTGCGTGCGGGCCCAGCACTTTCAGGCCCAGCCTGGCTGCCGTGCCGCCATTGAAGGCAATGGTCGTCAGGTCCGGCAAGTTGGCGATCAGGGCGAGCAGATCGTTGTCGTTGCGGTCGCGGATGCTGCTGTCCAGGCTGCCAGGGCGATGCGCTTCGGCAACCACGTCCCACAACCCGACCCGCAGCGCCAGCAAGGCGTCAAGGCGCGCAGCGTAGTCGAGCGGCACCAGGTCGACACTTGTCACATCGGACATCAAGTACCAGAAGCGGTTTTGCCGGTTGCCGTAATACTCCTGCAGCGCCAGCGATTTTTCTCCCGGCAAGCTCCCAAGCACGAGCAAGCGCGTGCGCGCGTCCACCACCGGGTCGAAACAGCGCTTTCTCGCCAGGCGCATCTGCGCGCCGGCCGGGGCCAAGCCGGGCGGTGCCGGGGTTTCTTGTTTGTTCGTCATGGCTTCATGGCATGGCTGGCTTCCAGTGTAGAATCGGACGGTCGTACTGAACAATATCTATGCTGGAGATGCTAAGCATGAGTGAACCCCGTCCCATCGATGTGCTGCTGGCAAAGTATAGCGAAAGCCACTTGAACCACACCAACGAGATCATCCATTTCGTGTGCGTGCCCGCCATCGTGTTCTCCCTGCTGGGCCTGATCTGGAGCCTGCAGCCCATGGCGGCGCTGGGCGTGGTGCTGCTGTCGCTGGCCTATTACGTGCGCCTGTCGATCCCGTTCGCGGCCGGCATGCTGGTGATGTCGCTGCTGATGCTGGGCGTGCTGTCGGTGCTGCCGCCGCCGGTCATCCTGCCGCTGTCCATCGGCGTCTTCGTGCTGGCCTGGATCGGCCAGTTCATCGGCCATAAGATCGAGGGCAAGAAGCCGTCCTTCTTCGACGACGTGCGTTTTCTGCTGATCGGCCCCCTGTTCGTGCTCAGTTTCCTGTACCGCAAGCTCAAGCTGGCCTACTGACATAGCTCCCGAATAGCTCTCAAGCAAGCGGCGGGGAAAGTCCGTATACTGCCCGGATGTCCCCGCCTACCCTGTCCTCGCCCATCCTGTTCGCCATCGCCTGCCTGATCTGGGGCTCCACCTTCTGGGCGATCACCTTGCAGCTAGGCGATGTCGCCCCGGCCGTGTCCATCGTGTACCGTTTCGGCCTGGCCTCGGCCACCCTGTTCACCTGGTGCCTGCTGCGCGGCGACCGCCTGCGCATGCCGTGGAAGGTGCAGCGCTGGATGATGCTGCAGGGCGTGGCCACGTTCGCCATCAGCTACGTCTGCACCTACACGTCGGAACAGTACCTGGTGTCCGCGCTGGTGGCGGTGCTGTTCGTGCTGATGGTGTTCTGGACCCCGATCTGCAACCGCTTCATGTTCGGCACGCCGCTCACCTGGCGCATGTGGAGCGCGGCGGCGGTGTCGATCTGCGGCGTGATCCTGCTGTTCTACGAGCCCATCCACCACGCGTGGAAGGACATCCTGTCCGGCGGCAGCGGCCACTTCCTGTTTGGCCTGGGGCTCGCGCTGTGTGCCACCGTGGCCAGCACCATCGGCAACGTGGTGGTGGTGAAGGTGCGCGAGGAATCGTCCAATGTGTTCCTGACGATGGCCTGGGCCATGTTCTGGGGCACGCTCGCGGTGGCCTGCTGGGCCCTGCTCAACGGCCAGGAGTTCCGTCTGCCGTCACGCCCGAGCTACTGGGCCGGCCTGATCTACCTGTCCCTGTTCGGTTCCGTGATCGCCTTCGGCGCCTATTTCACCCTGATCCACCGCATCGGTTCGCAGAAGGCCGTGTACATCGGCGTGGTGACGCCGGTGATCTCGGTACTGCTGTCGATCCAGCTGGAACACTACCGGCCAGGTGCCATGGAGTGGCTGGGCATGGTATTGTGCCTGTCCAGCGTGGCCTGGGCGCTGAAGGCGCCGTCGCCCGCGAAGAACACCAACCCCATCCCGTTAGAAAGCAAACTCGAAGCGCCATGAATTCAAATAGCCTGTCCATCCGTCCCGCCCTTCCCGAAGACGTCAACGCCATTTTCGGCATGATTTTCGAACTGGCGGTGTTTGAAAAACTGGAGCACATGGTGGTGGCCAACGAGGCCAGACTGCACGAAAGCCTGTTCGGCGACCATCCGGCGGCCGAGGCCATCGTGGGCGTGGAAAACGGCGAGGTGGTGACGTTTGCGCTGTTCTTCCATAACTTCTCCACCTTCCTGTGCCAGAAGGGCTTGTACCTGGAAGACCTGTACGTGAAGCAGAACTGCCGTGGCAAGGGCTATGGCAAGCAGATGCTGGTGGCGCTGGCGCAGCTGGCGGTGGAGCGCAAGTGCGGCCGTTTCGAGTGGTCGGTGCTGGACTGGAACGAGAACGCGATCAATTTCTACAAGGGCATGGGCGCCACCGTGATGCCGGACTGGCGCATCTGCCGCGTGACGGGCGACGCCCTGTCGCAGCTGGCTACCGACTGACCCTTTCCCCCCGAGCCGCCAGGCGCTCCAGCAGCTCGAACAGGCCTTGCGTGAGCAGGGCCAGCGCGGCGGCAGGCAAAGCGCCTGCCAGCAGCATGTCGTTGTCGTTCAGGGCCAGGCCTATGGTGATGCGTTCGCCGTAGCCGCCGGCGCCGATGAAGGCCGCTATCGTGGCCGTACCCACGCTCATGACCGCAGCGGTCTTCACACCGGCCAGGATCACCGGCATGGCCAGCGGCAGCTCCACGTGCACCAGCGTGTGCCATCCCCTCAGTCCCAGCGCTTGCGCGGCCAGTTTCAGGCCGGGCTGCACCTGGCCGATGCCGGTGCAGGTGTTGCGCACGATGGGCAGCAGCGCGTACACGAACAGGGCCACCAGGGCGGGGCCGGTGCCGATGCTGCCCAGCAGCGGGATCATCATCGCCAGCAGGGCCAGCGAAGGGATGGTTTGCAGCACCCCGGTGAGAGCCAGCACGGTCTGCCGCAGGCGCGGGACGTAGGCGGCCAGCACGCCCAGCGGCACGCCCACCGCGCAGGCCAGCGCCACCGCCAGCAGCACCAGCGTGACGTGCTGGCGCGTGAGCGTCCACAGGCTGGCGTCGAAGATCTTGGCCAGCAGGCCGGGGCGCGCGGCTGCCGGCGTGGCGGCGGGCCCCGCAGCGGCGGCGGACGGCGTAGCCGGGGAGGCCGGTGGCGCAGCGGCGTTGATGGGCGGCGTAGCCGGAGGAGCTGATGGCCCGGCGCCGGCGGCGTGGGCGGCAAGCCAGGCGGCGGCGACCGATGCGAAGCTCTTGCCGTCCACTTCGGCGGCGGCGTTCATGGCGATCATGTCGGCGGCGGCGATGCGGCCTTCGAGGCGCTGGATGGCGCGCCAGGCGGCCGGGAAGCGCCGGGGGGCGTCCAGGCGGTAGAGCAGCACGGCGTCGTAGCGCGGGAAGTAGCCTTTGTCGTCCTCCAGCACGCGCAGGCCGTACTGGCTGATCTTGGCGTCGGTGGAGTAGATGTCGATCACGTCCACCTGCTTCTGCGCCAGCGCCTCGTAGGCGATGCCGTGGTCCAGGCCGACCGGCTTTTGCGGCAGGCCGTAGCGCTGCGCAAGGCCGGGCCAGCCGTCGGCGCGGCCGATGAATTCGTGCGACAGGCCGAACTTGTAGCCGCCCTGCCCTGCCAACCCGCTCAGCGTACGCGCGGCGCCGCTGCCGCCGTCGCCGCGCGTGGCCAGCGCATAGGTGTTGTTGAAGCCCAGCGGCACCGCCACGCCGAGGCCCAGCGGCGCCAGGTCGCGCCGCAGCTGCTCCAGCGGCGCGGACGCGCCGCGCTTGAGGATTTCCAGGGCGATGGTGCCGGTGTATTCGGGATAGACGTCGATCTTGCCGGCCTGCAGGGCGGCCAGCACGATGGCCGTATTGCCCAGCCCTTGCTTGTGCTCCGTCCTGGCGTGCGGCGCGGCGGTCTGCGCCAGCAGCTCGCCCAGGATGTAGGATTCGGTGAAACGCTTGGAGCCGATGCGCAGCACGCCGTCGCCGGCCGCAGAGGCCGAGGCCGATGCCGATGCCAAGACTGCAAGCAGGATGGCGCAAAGACCGGCGCCGGCCGCGCGCGCCACCGCGCTAAGGACAGCGCGCCAGGCCGGCGCGCTGTCCCAGGGTGGACGGCCTGCGCCGTGTCCGCCGCCGCTCAGGCGCCGCAAATCAGGCGCCCGTGCGCAGCATCGGCGCCTTCAGCGCCTGGCTCAGCGTTTCATAACTTTCCGCCAGGTGGGCCCGCGCCTCGTTGCTGATGGCGCCCGACATGGCACCGCGGATGTCGCGCTGCAGGACCAGCGCCTGCTGCCGCTGCAGGCTGCGCGCATCGGCACGCGCACCGGGCGCGGAGCGCAGCAGCGAGGTGGCCACGCGCTTCAGGTGCTCGCGCTGCAGGTTGCGCCGCATGCTGTTGATGTCCTTGCCGGTTTTCAGCTCGCTCCACACGGCCGACTGCACCGTGGTGTACAGCTCATCCAGCGCCAGCGCTTTTTTGGACTGGTCCACCTTCTCCTGCGAGTCGAGCAGGCGGCCCGCCACCGGGTCGGACATGAGCTGGTCAAGCGCCGCCGCCTGCAGCGCCAGCACGTGGCTGCCGATGGAAACGTCGGGCCGCAGGCGGTTCACCAGCTGGTCGCCGCCTAGGCGGCTCACCATGTCCGGCGTGAACTTGAAGCTGTCGGCGCGGAACAGGTTATTGGTCAGCAGCTTGAGCGCGGCGCGCTGGCGCTCCACCGGCACCGGCGTGAACGTGGCGCGGCCGGTGCCGGCGTGGTCGCGCAGGTGCGTCACGCCGCCGACGTACTTCACCACCACCGGCATTACCCGCGCGAACTGCGAGAAGCCGTATTCGAAACTGCGGCGCAGCGACTCGTAGCTCTCGCCCGGCTTCAGGCGGCGCGTCTGCACGCGGTCCCACAGCTCGCGCGACATGGTCAGGCGCTTCTGGAAATAGGCCAGCGGATCGTCGCCCAGGTCGAAGATGTTTACGCCGGGATCGGACACACCGCCGTATGCTTCCTGGTCGGTGCCGAAGGCCAGCAGCGGCTCATTGGAGCGGCTGGCGATGCGCGCCAGCTCGTCCTTTTCCTGCTCCGGCGCGATGGGCTTGTAGGCGTATTCGATGGCCCAATAGTCGTAGGGGCCGAGCGCGGAGGCCACGTATTCGCCCTGCTGCTCGCCTTTCACCGCCAGGTTGAACGGCGTGTAGTCCATGACCGAGCCGCTCATGCCGTTCTTGGTGGTGAACGCCGGGTCCTGCAGCTGTTTCAGGCTGTAGATGGTGGACGAGCGGAAGTTGTGGCGCAGGCCCAGCGTGTGCCCCACCTCGTGCATGATGACCGCGCGCACATAGGCTTGCGCCACCGCCTCGGCCTGCGGGCTGTCCATCTCCACGTCGCCGCGCACTTCCAGCAGGTCCAGCGCGAAGCCCATCTCCTGGGCCGATTCCATGCCGTAGTCGCAGCGGTTTTCCGCATGCCCGGCGTGCCCCGGATAGTAGGCCTGGGCCATGGCTTCCGGACTGAAGCGCGTGTCCTCGCTGGCCATGCGGCGCGCACCGCGCGCGAACACGTCGGACATGCCGATGTCCGCGTCGAGGATCTCGCCGCTGCGCGGGTCCACCTGGCGCGGGCCGATGGCAAAGCCGGCGTCCACGCCCACGTACCAGCGCACCGAGGCGTGGCGCGCGTCCATGGTGTCGAAGTTGTCCCTGGCTTCCTGCTGCCTGACCACGATGGCGTCCTTGAAGCCGATGCGCTCGAAAGCGGCGTTCCACGCCAGCACGCCCTGCTTCACCGACTCGCGGTACTTCTCCGGGATGTTCTTGTCCAGCCAGTACACGATGGGCTGCTTCGGCTCGGAGAGCGCCAGCGCCGGGTCCTTTTTCTCCAGGCGCCAGCGGTTCACCGCGTGGGTGGCCAGGCTGGGCTTGAGGTCGTCGCTGAAATCGAGGCTGGTGGTGACGAAGTGGCCGATGCGGTCGTCCGCCGCGCGCGCCGGCATGGGCTGCTCGGGCAGCGGCATGAAGCTGTAGTAGAAGCCGAGGAACATGCTGCGCGGGTCCGGCAGGGTGAACGGCGGCGGCATGTAGGGCATGGGCGTGGCCACCAGCGGGGCGGCGGCGATGCGCGGCACGAAGAAGTGCGCGTTCACATGCAGGCCGGTCATGCTGTCGTCGCTGCGGATGTTGCTGAAGCTGCTGTTGCGCGGGTCCAGCGCGTAGGGCAGGCGGAAGGCGTAATCCAGCCGCGTGGCGTAGCCGGGGATGTCGGAGAACAGCAGCGCGTTGGCCTCCACCAGGATGCCCTTGCCCTGCGGATTGGGCGCGCTTGCCACCGGCGCGGCGCTGAGCAGGCTGTCGGAGAAGCCCTGCGACACCGCCAACGCCTGGGGTGTACCCAGCTTGGCCCGGAAATCGGTGTTCAGCGCGATCAGCTGCACCAGGTTGCCGATCTTGCGGAAGATGACCACTTCGCTGCGCGTCATCTGGCCGCCGTACACGCCGCGCTCGCCGATGCCGTTGGGCGTGTTCACGGACATGAACATGGGCTTGTCGAACTGCTCAGGTTTCAGCTCCAGCCACACCTTCTCGTCCTTCTGGTACAGCGCGAAGAATCCCGGCAGGCGCTGCGCGCCCTTGATGACTTCATTGAAAGGCTTGGGCGCGGCGGCATTGACGGCAGGTGCCGCTGCGGGCGCGCCCGGCGCGGCCGGCTGGGCCGGCGTGGTGGCCACCAGCGGCACGTCCGGTGTTGGCGCGGGCGGCACCGGCGCGGGGGGAACCTGGGCAAAGGCCTGCGAGCCAAAGGCCAGCAATACAGCGAGACTGATAGGACGCATGGTGATCTGCAATAAAGGGCACGGTTGATCGTATTAATGTACACGATCGCCAGCGCCCCGGGCGGGAAAATCAGCGCCGGCGCAGCACCCCGCCGTAGACCACGCCCCGGCACGGATTAAACCCGATGGCATACGACAGCTCCGCCGGCCGGGCGATATCCCACAGCGCGAAGTCGGCGCGCTTGCCCACTTCCAGCGTGCCGATCTCGCCCTGCCGGCCGAGGGCGCGGGCGGCGTGCACGGTGCAGCCGGCCAGCGCTTCGAGCGGCGTCAGGCGCCACAGGGTGCACACCATATTCATCGCCAGCAGCAGCGACGTCATGGGCGAGGTGCCGGGGTTGTTGTCGGTGGAGACGGCCATCGGCACGCCGGCCTCGCGCAACGCGGCCACCGGCGGCGGCGTGGTGTCGCGCAGGAAGTAGTAGGCGCCCGGGAGCAGCACGGCCACCGTGCCCGCCTGCCGCATGGCGGCGATGCCGTCCGCGCCCAGGCGCTCCAGGTGGTCGGCGGACAAGCCCCGGTAGCGCGCCACCAGTTCGGCGCCGCGCTGGTCCGACAGCTGCTCCGCGTGCAGCTTGACCGGCAGCCCGAGCGCGGCGGCGGCCTGGAACACGCGCTCGGTCTGCGCGTAGCTGAACCCGATGCTTTCGCAGAAGGCGTCCACCGCATCGACCAGGCCCTGCCCGGCCAGCAGCGGCATCATGGCGCACACCTCGGCCACGTAGTCGTCCGCGCGGCCGGCGAATTCCGGCGGTACGGCGTGCGCGCCGAGGAAGGTGGTGGCCACGCTGACCGGCAGCCGCTCGCCCACCAGGCGCGCCACGCGCAGCATCCTGGCTTCGGACTCCAGGGTGAGCCCGTAGCCGGACTTGATCTCCAGCGTGGTGACGCCTTCGGCCAGCAGGCTGGCGATGCGCGGCAGGCTTTGCGCATACAGTTCCTCGTCCGATGCGGCGCGGGTGGCGCGCACGGTCGACATGATGCCGCCGCCGGCCCTGGCGATCTCCTCGTAGGTCGCGCCGTTCAGGCGCGCCTCGAATTCGCCGCTGCGGTTGCCGGCGTGGACGATGTGCGTGTGGCAGTCGACCAGGCCGGGGGTGAGCCAGCAGCCGGCGCCGTCGTGCACGGCGGCGGCCTGGTCCGGGCTGGCCCCGGACGCCTTGCCCAGCCAGGCAATGCGCCCGTCCTTCACGGCGATGGCGCCGTCCCGCAGTTCGCCATACCCGTCCACCATGGTGGCCAGGTGCACATTGGTATACAACACGTCCCACATCATTGTTCGTCTTCTTCCTCGTTGGGGATGATATCGACGATGAACACCGTGGCGCTGGCCGCCTCCAGGGTCCACACGTCCCCGGTGTAGAGCACCAGCGCGTCGTAGCGCACCATGGCCACGCGCTCGCTGGCGCTGATCATGGTCAGGCTTTCGCCTTCGGCCAGGAACACGACGGTGGTGGGGCTGCGCCGCTCCAGCGTGGAAAAGTCGCGCACCGTGCGCCGCTCCAGCTGGTGGGTGCAGCGCGAGCGCCGCGTCATCACGTTGAAATCGGTGGTGGGGCCGTCGCCCACGGTGGCCGATACAGCGATTTCGCCCGGGAAGGCGACCACCGGTTCGCGCTCGCTGAGCGCCACCTGGCGCTCGTTGCCCACGTCCAGCACCACGCACGGCCCGTTCACCAGCGTCAGCGTGCGGTCGATGCCGGGGAACAGCGAAAACGGCCCGCTCTGCGCGATCGTCGCCAGGCTGATGCGCCAGTCGAAATTGTCGAAGGTGGCGCCGGTGGGCGCGATGGCGATCTCGGTGGTGCTGCCGCCGCCGTTCTTCCACGGCGTGGCGTGCAGGCTTGCGTACTGTATCAGCTTGCTCATTACCGGAACTCCCGCAGTTCGGCCAGCGTCTGTTTGAAGCGCGCGGCGATGGCCTGTTGCGCCGCGTGCTTCTGCTCGCGCACCACCCACTGGCCGCCAGCCAATACATGCTTCACCAGATTATCGTTACCGCTGAATACCAGGGTGCCGAGGACTTCGTCCGCCGCCAGCCCGTACAGATTAGGATGGTCGTCATCGAGCACGATGAGGTCCGCCCGCTTGCCCGTCTCCAGCGCGCCCACCGCGCGTCCCGCAGCCTGCGCCCCGCCCTGCAGGGCGCCCTGCCACAAAAAGTCGCCCACGTTGCGCTGCGCGGGCGACACCGCGATGTTGCGGCGCTGGTGCATCAGCCGCTGGCCGTATTCAAGCCAGCGCAGTTCCTCGACCGCGCTTTGCGAGATGTGGCTGTCGCTGCCGATCCCGAAACGCCCCCCGTGCGCCAAAAAGGGCTCCAGCGGGAACAGGCCGTCGCCCAGGTTGGCTTCGGTGGTCGGGCACAGGCCCGCCACGGCGCCGCTCTGCGCGATGGACTGCACTTCGCCGTCCACCAGGTGGGTGGCGTGCACCAGGCACCAGCGGCTGTCCACCTGCACCTCATCATACAGGTATTGCACCGGACGCCGTGCGCTGAAATCGAGCGACTGGCGCACTTCGCCCTGCTGCTCGGCGATATGGATGTGCACCGGGCGATTGTGCGGCAGGCTGGCCAGCACCTCCTTGATCTGCGACACGGACGCGGCACGCAGCGAGTGCGGCGCCACCCCCACTTCCGTTTGCGCGTCGCGCAGCGCTTCGAGTTCACCGATAATCTTCAGCACGTCCTGCGCGTCGGTCCTGAAGCGCTGCTGCTCCGGCTTGAGGGGTTCCGCGCCGAAACCGGCGTAGCTGTACAGGACAGGCAGCATGGTCACGCCGATGCCGGCCAGTTTCGCGCCGGCGATCACGCGCTGCGCCGTTTCGGCGGCGTTGGCGTAGAAGGCGCCATCCGGCGCCCGCTGCACATAGTGGAATTCGCACACCGAGGTGTAGCCGTGGCGCAGGCATTCGCTGAACAGCTGCGCCGCGATGGCTTCCATGTGCGCCGGCGTGATGTTGCGGGCAAAGCGGTACATCAGGTCGCGCCAGGTCCAGAACGAATCGACCACGTTGCCGGCCACGTTGCCGGCCGCGTCGCCGGCCTTCTCGGTCAGCCCGCCCAGGGCGCGCTGGAAGCTGTGCGAATGCAGGTTCACCATGCCGGGGATGGCATATTCGGCCTGCTCCACGCCGGCCGGGTGCAAGGCGCCGGACGTAACGCCGGTCAGGTCGCCGGCCGCGTCCCACTGCAGCAGCACGTCCCTGGCCCAGCCGGCGGGCAGCAGCGCGTTCTTCGCGTACAGCGCGCTCACGCCGGCTCCCCCTTGGCGGCCCAGTCGGCGGCGGCCTGCGTCAGCTGGCGCAGCAGCGGCTGCACCTGCGCGGCCAGGTCGGCACGGTAGCCATAGGGCGCCGTTTCGTCCATATAGGTGGACTGGCACATCTCCAGCTGGATCGCGTGCACGTTCTGCGCCGGCTTGCCGTAATGGCGCGTGATGTGGCCGCCCTTGAAGCGGCCGTTCACGGCCACCGTGTAGCCGCCGTGCGCCCACGCCAGCGAGGCGATGGCGTCCGTCATGCCGGGCGCGCAGGAGGCGCCGTCGGCGGTGCCGAAGTTCAGGTCCGGCAGCTTGCCCTCGAAGAAGCGCGGCACCACGGACGCGATGGAGTGCGCGTCCCACAGCACCACGCGGCCGTGGATGGCCAGCAGGCGGTCCAGCTCGGCGCGCAGCTGCGCGTGGTAGGGCTGCCAATACAGGCGCAGGCGGCGCTGCACCTCGGCCTCGTCCGGCGCGCCGCCGGGCAGGTACAGCGGCTCGCGGCCAAAGGTGTCGAGCGGGCACAGGCCGGTGGTGTCCTGGCCGGGATACAGGTTGGTGTTCTCGGGCGGCCGGTTCAGGTCGATCACGTAGCGCGACCAGCGCGCCGCCAGCGTGGAGGCGCCCATCTCCTTCAGAAAACCGTACAGCTGCGCCAGGTGCCAGTCGGTATCGGTCTTGACCGCGGCGGCCGGCGCGAAGGCGGCCGCGATATCGTCCGGGATGTCGGTGCCCACGTGGGGCATCGACACCAGCAAGGGCAGGCGGCCTGCCGTGAATTGAAAGTCCATCTGATCGTCCCCCGGAACGGCTGGTTGCAAGTTACGGATGCAGCGGCGTGAACAGGTTCTTGCAAGTAGCGCTCAGCTCACCCTTCAGCACCATCTGCTTGGCGGCCTCGATATCCGGCGCGAAGAAGCGGTCGGCGTCGAAGAACGGCACTTGCGCGCGCAGCTGCGCGTGCACGTGCTCCAGCTGCGGCGACGTCTTCAGCGGGCGGTGGAAATCGATGCCCTGCGCCGCCGCCAGCAGCTCGATGCCGAGGATGACAGCCGTATTGTGCGCCATGTCGTCCAGGCGGCGCGCCGCGTAGGTGGCCATGGAGACGTGGTCTTCCTGGTTGGCCGAGGTGGGGATGGTGTCCACGCTGCCCGGATGGGCCAGCGACTTGTTCTCGGACGCCAGCGCGGCAGCCGTGACGTGGGCGATCATGAAGCCGGAGTTCACGCCGGGATCGCGCACCAGGAAGGGCGGCAGGCCGGACAGGGTGGCGTCGATCAGCAGCGCGATGCGGCGCTCGGCGATGCTGCCGATTTCCGCGATGGCCAGCGCCAGCGTGTCGGCCGCGAAGGCCACCGGCTCGGCGTGGAAATTGCCGCCCGAGACCACCACGGCGCTGTCGCCTTCCTGGAACAGCAGCGGATTGTCGGTGACGGCGTTCGCTTCGATCAGCAAGGTGCGGCTGACGTTGCCGATGATGTCCATGCACGCGCCCATCACCTGCGGCTGGCAGCGCAGGCAGTACGGGTCCTGCACGCGCTCGTCGCCCACCAGGTGCGAGGCGCGGATGGCGCTGTTGCTCACCAGTTCGCGGTAGATGGCGGCGGCGGCGATCTGGCCCGGCTGGCCGCGCACTTCGTGCACGCGCGCGTCGAACGGCGAATCGCTGCCCTTGGCCGCGTCCAGCGACAGCGAACCGGTGACCATGCCCGCCTCCAGCAGGCGCTCGGCCATGAACAGGCCGTGCAGCGCCAGCGCGTTGGACACCTGGGTGCCGTTGATCAGCGCCAGGCCTTCCTTCGCGGCAAGCACCACCGGCGCGATGCCGGCGGCCTTGAGCGCGTCCATGGCCTGCACCCGTTCGCCCTTGAAGCGCACCTCGCCCACGCCCATGATGGCCAGGGTCATGTGCGACAGCGGCGCCAGGTCGCCGGAGGCGCCGACCGAGCCCTTGGCCGGGATGGCGGGCACGATGCCGGCGTTGTACAGCGCCAGCAGGGTGTCGATGATGAGCGGACGCACGCCGGAATAGCCGCGCGCTAGGCTGCCGATCTTCATCAGCATGACCAGGCGCACCACCGCGTCCGACAGCAGCTCGCCCGTGCCCACCGAGTGCGACAGGATCAGGTTGCGCTGCAGCTGTTCCAGCTTCTCGTCCGGGATGCGGGTCTTGGCCAGCAGGCCGAAACCGGTGTTGATGCCGTAGGCTGCGTCGCCCTTGGCCACGATGGCGCGCACGGCGGCGGCCGAGGCTTCAATCACCGGGTAGGCTTCGGCGGCCAGCGTCACGGGCGCGTAGTCGTTCCAGGCGGCGCGCAGT
This sequence comes from Massilia sp. Root418, assembly GCF_001425265.1. GTDB lineage: Bacteria > Pseudomonadota > Gammaproteobacteria > Burkholderiales > Burkholderiaceae_D > Rugamonas. The sequence goes on along the minus strand of NZ_LMEC01000023.1, from coordinate 251,035 downwards.
TCGCACAGGGTCATCTTGCCCGGGTTCAGGGTCCAGGCTTTGCTTTGGGATTGCGTCATATTCGTTCCTTGCTTGACTTACTTGATCATGGGCAGATTGAGGCCGTTGCGCTTGGCGCAGGCCACTGCGGTTTCATAGCCGGCGTCGGCGTGGCGCATCACGCCCGAGCCGCTGTCGTTCACCAGCACGCGCGCCAGGCGCCTGGCGGCGGCGTCGGTGCCGTCGGCCACGATCACCACGCCGGAATGCTGCGAATAGCCCATGCCCACGCCGCCGCCATGGTGCAGCGAGACCCAGGTGGCGCCGCCGGCGGTGTTGAGCAGCGCGTTCAGCAGCGGCCAGTCGGAGACCGCGTCGGTGCCGTCCTTCATGCTTTCGGTTTCGCGGTTCGGGCTGGCCACCGAGCCGGTGTCCAGGTGGTCGCGGCCGATCACGATGGGCGCTTTCAGCTCGCCGTTGCGCACCATCTCGTTGAACGCCAGGCCGGCGATGTGGCGCTCGCCCAGGCCCAGCCAGCAGATGCGCGCCGGCAGGCCCTGGAAGGCGATGCGCTCGCGCGCCATGTCCAGCCAGCGGTGCACCTGCGCGTGGTGCGGGAACAGCTCCTTGATCTTGGCGTCGGTCTTGTAGATGTCCTCCGGATCGCCCGACAGCGCCACCCAGCGGAACGGGCCGCGCCCTTCGCAGAACTGCGGGCGGATGTAGGCCGGCACGAAGCCGGGGAAGTCGAAAGCGTTTTCCACGCCCTGGTCGAAGGCCACCTGGCGGATGTTGTTGCCGTAGTCGACCACCTTCGCGCCCAGCTGCTGGAACTCCAGCATGGCCTGCACGTGGGCGGCGCAGGAATCGGCGGCGGCGGCCACCAGGCGCGCGTGGCGCTCGGGATCCTGCTGGGCGGCCTTCCAGTCCGCCACGCTCCAGCCGCGCGGCAGGTAGCCATTCACCAGGTCGTGGGCCGAGGTCTGGTCGGTGACCAGGTCCGGCACCAAGCCGCCTTCCCTGGCGCGCTTGACCAGCTCCGGCAGGATCTCGGCGGCATTGCCCAGCAGGCCGATGGAAACGGCCTCCCTGCGTTCAGTATGGTGTTTGACCAGCGCCAGCGCCTCGTCGATGGACGCGGCCTGCTTGTCCAGGTACTTGGTGCGCAGGCGGAAATCGATGCTGCTCTGCTGGCATTCGATGTTCAGGGAGACGGCGCCGGCGAAGGTGGCCGCCAGCGGCTGCGCGCCGCCCATGCCGCCCAGGCCGGCGGTGAGGATCCAGCGGCCGGCCATGTCGCCGCCGAAGTGCTGGCGGCCGGCTTCGGCGAAGGTCTCGTAGGTGCCCTGCACGATGCCCTGGGTGCCGATGTAGATCCAGGAGCCGGCCGTCATCTGGCCGTACATGAACAGGCCGGCGCGGTCCAGTTCATTGAAGTGTTCCCAGTTGGCCCACTTCGGCACCAGGTTGGAGTTCGCCAGCAGCACGCGCGGCGCGTCCTCGTGGGTCTGGAACACGCCGACCGGCTTGCCGGACTGGATCAGCAGGGTCTGGTCGGCTTCCAGCTCCTTCAACGAGGCCAGGATCTGGTCATAGCATGCCCAGTTGCGGGCGGCGCGGCCGATGCCGCCGTACACCACCAGGTGCTGCGGATTCTCGGCCACTTCATTGTCGAGGTTGTTCTGCAGCATGCGATAGGCCGCTTCCGCGCCCCAGGTCTTGCAGACACGCTCGGGGCCGCGCGGGGCGCGGATGTTGCGGGTGGCGTCGAAACGTGGATCGTTGGCGAGGGAAGTGCTCATGTCGTCTCCTTGGTAGCAGGTGATACGGACGGGCATGGGATCGCCACGCGCCCTCCGCGCATCTTCCCAGCATAAGTTGTCTATACAACCAAGTCAACCCATTTCTGCTGCCAAGGGGTCCGGGACTTAACGTTTGTACACCTGCTTGCCTGCGACCCAGGTTTGCAGCACGGTGATCTTGCCGATGCTGGCGGCGGGAACCTTGAACAGGTCGGCGTCGGTGACGATGAAGTCGGCCCACTTGCCCGCTTCCAGCGAGCCGATGTCTTTTTCCTGGCGCGCGGCGTAGGCGGCGTCCAGGGTGAAGCAGCGGAAGGCCTGGAGCAGGTTCATGGCTTCGTTCTTGTACCAGCCGCCGGCCGGCATGCCGCTGCCGTCCTGGCGCGTGACGGCGGCGTGGATGCCGGCCAGCGGGTTGGGCGACTCGATCGGGAAGTCCGAGCCGCAGGCGATCTTCGAGCCTTGCTTGAGGAAGGTCTGCCAGGCGTACGCGCCCTTGATGCGCTGCGGGCCCACGCGCTGCTCGGCCATGTTCTGGTCGGAGGTGGCGTGGGTCGGCTGCATGGACGGGATGATGCCCAGCGTCTTGAAGCGCGGGATGTCGGCCGGCGCCACCACCTGGGCGTGCTCGATGCGGTGGCGCTGCGCGGCCGCCTCCGGGTATTTCTTCAGCAGCTCGGCGTAGGCGTCCAGGATCTGGTGGTTGCCAGCGTCGCCGATGGCGTGCACGTTGACCTGGTAGCCGGCCTTCATGGCCTTGTCCATCTTGGCCAGCATTTCCTCGTTCTTGTAGAACAGCAGGCCTTTGGTGTTCGGCGCGTCGCTGTAGGGCGCGATCAGGGCGGCGCCGCGGCTGCCCAGCGCGCCGTCCGAGTACAGCTTCACCGCCGACAGCGCGTACAGGCCGTTGGCGTAGCTTTGCAGCGGGCCGTCCTTGGACAGCTGGTCGAAGTCGGCGGTGGTGTCGCCTATCATGGCGTAGATGCGGGCGGTGAGCTTGCCGTTGTCGGCGTAAGCGCGGAACAGGCGGTCCTCGCCCACGCCGATGCCGGCGTCGTGCGCGCTGGTCAGGCCCACCTTGGCCAGGTGCGCCAGCGCGCCGTCCAGCGCGGCGCGCGATTCGGCTTCGGTTGGCGCGGGCACCACCTTGTTCACCAGGTCCATGGCGGCGTCGACCAGGATGCCGGTCGGGCGGCCGATTTCATCGCGCTCTATCTTGCCGCCGGCCGGGTCGGGCGTCTCGTGGGTGATGCCGGCCAGCGCCAGCGCCTTGCTGTTGACCCATACCGCGTGGCCGTCCACCCGGTGCATCAGGGCAGGACGGTCGGCCACCGCACCGTCCAGTTCCAGCGCCGTGGGGAAGCGGCCCAGCTTCCAGATCTCCTGGTTCCAGCCGTTGCCCGCCACCCAGGCACGCTGCGGGTTGGCCCTGGCGAAGTCGCCCACGGCTTGCAGCGCGCCGGGCAGCGAAGTGGCGCTGTACAGCTCCGCGCCGGTGGCGATGGCGCCCAGGCCGAACACATGGCCGTGCGCGTCGATCAGGCCGGGCAGCACGGTCTTGCCTTGCATGTCCACGCGGGTGGCGCCGGCCGGCGCCTTGGCGGCCACCGCCTTGCTGCTGCCCACCGCAATGATGCGGCCCGCGTCGTCGACCGCCAGTGCGGCGAACTTCACCAGCTTGCCGGCCGCGTTGAGCGTGTAGCCGTTGGCGTTGTCGACGATGGTGGCGGCGTGGGCTGCGGCGGGCAGCGCGGCGGCGAGGGCGAGCATCAGGGTGGTCAGGCGCATCAGAACAATCTCCAGAGTGAATTCAATAGCAAGAAGGAGAGTGTAGCGAAGTTTGCACGCTGGTCCAATACGGTTTTGCCGTGTGCCATAGGAGAAAACCATGCTGACCCTGTTCGATTACCTGCCTTCCCAGAATGCCTGGAAGGTGCGCCTGCTGCTCAAGCACCTGCAGCTGCCCTACCGCTCCGAGTACATCAGTATTTTCGAGGGCGAGGGCCAGCGTCCGGCGTTCCTAGCGGTGAACCCCACCGGGGCGGTGCCGGCCCTGCGGCTGGAGGACGGCCGGGTGCTGGCGGAGTCGAACGCCATCCTGTCCTATCTTGCACAAGGCACGCGCTACCTGCCGCAGGATGCGTTCGGGCAAGCCAGGGTGATGCAATGGATGTCGTTCGAGCAGGACTATGTAGGCGCCATCGCCACCCTGCGCCACTGGACCATGACGGGCAAGCTGGAACGCCGCCCCGCCGAGCTGGTGGCGATGAAGCGCTCAGGCTCGCTCAGGGCGCTGCGCATGCTGGACCGGGAACTGGCCACGCGGGCCTTCATTGCGGGCGATGCGTACACCATCGCGGACATGTCGGTGTACGCGTACACGCACCGCGCCGAGGAGGCCAACCTGCCGCTGGCGGAGTTCGTGCACGTGACGGCCTGGCTGGAGCGGGTGGCGGCGCAGGAAGGCTTCCTGCATGAATGCCACCCCTACTCCATCGACCCGTTCTCCGGCGGCGAGCTGCCCTGACGAAGCCATCGGGTACAAGGCTGGGAGCGATACCCCATGCCACCCCCCTTCCGTCCAGGGCCGGCGCTCAAGCCGCGTCGTGGAAGATGATGCCGAGGGTGTGGCGCGCGCCGCTGCGCAGGCGGGACACGCCGTGCCGCATGTTGACGCGGTAGACGCCGCGCGTGCCGCCCACGGGGCGGTGGAACACGGGGAAGATGACCATGCCGCCCTGCTCCAGCGGCACCACTTCGGCGCGCGACTGCATGCGCGGACGCTGCTCGGTGAGCACGAACTCGCCGCCGTCGAAGTCGGCGCCGGGCCGGGACAGCAGCACCGCCGCCTGCAGCGGGAAGACGTGCTCGCCGTACAGGTCCTGGTGCAGGCAGTTGTAGTCGCCGGCGCGGTACTGCAGCAGCAGGGGCGTGGGGCGGACCTGGCCGGCGGCGTGGCAGCGGGCAATGAATGCGTCATGCTCTGCCGGGAAGCGCGGTTCGAGCTGCATGGCCGCGTACCAGCGGTTGGCGATGTGCGCCAGCGGCCCGTACAAGGCCGTGCGCAGATCGGCGATGGGGCCCGGCAGCGGGTAGGCGAAGTATTGGTATTCGCCTTTGCCGAAGCCGTGCCGCTCCATCACCACGCGGCTGCGGAACAGCTCGGGCTTGGCGTAGGCACCGGCCAGGCGGATGCACTCCTCGGGCGTCAGCAGGCCGGGAACGATGGCGCAGCCGTGGGCATCCAGGTCGGCCGCGATGCGCGGCCAGTCGAGCGCCCCGCAGCGCCCGGGCAGGCCGGCGAAGGCGCGCGGGTCCGGCCCGCCGGCATGGCGGGGCAGCGGGCCCGCCATGCGGGAGCCAGGCGGCGCCTCGGCGGCAAGGGACGGCACGGCGGACTGCGGCTGGCCGGCGCTCATTTCGACCCCTCGCGTTCCAGCAGGGCGGCCTTGCGCTCAACGCCCCAGCGGTAGCCGGAAATCGAACCGTCGTTGCGCACCACGCGGTGGCAGGGGATGGCCACCGCGATGGCGTTGGCGGCGCATGCCCCGGCCACGGCGCGCGCGCCGCTGGGCAGCCCTACCCGCTCGGCCAGCTCGGCATAGCTGACAGTCTGCCCGGCGGGAATCTCGCGCAAGGCCTGCCATACGCGCTGCTGGAAGGCGGTGCCGCGCACGTCCAGCGGCAGCGCCAGGCCGATCTCGGGCGCTTCCACCAGCCCGATCACGGCGGCCACCACCTGCTCGTAGTCCTGCTCGGCGCCGATCAGCTCCGCTTTCGGGAAGCGGTCCTGCAGGTCGCGCGCCAGCTCGTCCGGGTCGTCGCCGATCAGGATGGCGCAAATGCCCTTGTCCGTGCTGGCCACCAGGATGGCGCCCAGCGAGCATTCGGCCACGGCAAAGCGGATCGCCGCGCCGCTGCCGCCGGCCTGGTAGGCTTTCGGCGTCATGCCCAGCGCGCCGGACGACTGGGCGTAGAAGCGCCCGCTGGAGTTGAAGCCGGCCGCATAGATGGCGTCCGTGACGCTGGCCTGCTTGCCGGGACCGGCCAGGCCGGCCTGCATGCGGCGCTGCTTCACGCCGGCAGCGTAAGCCTTGGGCGTGAGCCCGGTCTGGGCCTTGAAGATGCGGTGGAAGTGAAAGCGGCTCATGCCGCTGGCCTCGGCCAGGCTGGCCAGGTCCGGCTCGCTCTCGGCCGCGTCGATCAGGCGGCACATCTGCGCCACCATGGCGGCGTGGCGCTCGGCCAGCGGCGGCTGGTCCGGCTTGCAGCGCAGGCAAGGGCGGAAGCCGGCCGCCTCGGCCTCGGCCGTGCTGGCGTGGAAGCCCACGTTGCGGCGCAGCGCCGGGCGCGCCCCGCAGGACGGGCGGCAGTACACGCCGGTGGTGCGCACGGAATAGTAAAACTGGCCGTCGGCCTCGCCGTCGCGCCGCTGCACGGCGGCCCAGCGTTCGTCGTCGTTCTTGAAGGTGGTGTTCATGGCCTGCTCCGAAGTGGTTTCATTATGGGGCCATGGTAGCCAGCCGCCAAGATCGCCACACCCCGGCTCTTGCTTTTGAATTAAAATCTGGACATGAACCAAGCACAGGCAGCCGACCCCACCCCCATTTTCCAGCGCATCAAGGACCATTTGCTGGCGCAGATCGCCGCCGGCGTGTGGAAGGAAGGCGATGTGATCCCGTCCGAGCAGGCGCTGGTCAAGCAGTTCGGCGTCTCGCGCATGACGGTCAACCGCGCCGTGCGCGAGCTCACCGCCGAGCAGGTGCTGACGCGCCGCCAGGGCTCCGGCACCTATGTGGCGCAGCAAAAATACCAGGCCACGCTGCTGGAAATCAAGAGCATCGCCGACGAGGTGCGCGCGCGCGGCCACGCCCACCGCAGCAGCCTGCAGCTGCTGGAGCAAAGCAAGGCCGGCGACCTGCTGGCCAAGCAGTTCGAGCTGGCGCCGGCCTCGGTGCTGTTCCATTCCGTGATCGTGCACTTCGAGAACGGCGTGCCGATCCAGGTGGAGGACCGCTGGGTCAACCCGGCCTGCGCGCCGCTCTACATGAGCCAGGACTTCGCCGCCATCACGCCCAACGAGTACCTGATGGCCGCCGCGCCCCTGCAAGGGGCGACCTACAGCATCGAAGCGCTCAGCCCGCCGCGCGACATCGCCGACATGCTGGCCATCGACACCCGCCAGCCCTGCCTGGTGCTCAAACGCCAGACCCGCTCGGCCGGCCAGGTGGCCTCCATCGCCACCATGTGGCACCCCGGCCACCGCTACCAGTTCGCCGGCAGCTTCGCCTAGGCCGGGGCGGCCATGGCCGCACGGTGGCGGCCGGCGAAAAACCGATGCCCAGCGGCCACAAAGTAAACCCTACAGGCAAATTTTCGATGCTATAGTTGACTGGAAAAGAAGGGGCAGCGCCCCGTTAGCATTTGCGAAAGGGAAGCTCTTGCTGCATCGCCGTCCTCAGTCCAGATTGCCCCCCGGCCAGCCCAGCCTGCCCGGCCTGCGCCGGGCCGCCGCACTGGCCTGCGCACTGGCGTGCAGTCTGCTGGCTGCGCGCGCCGGCGCGGCCGAACCCATCACGGTGCAGCTGAAATGGCTGCACCAGTTCCAGTTCGCCGGCTATTACGCGGCGCAGGACAAGGGCTATTACCGCGAAGCGGGGCTGGACGTGACCCTGCGCGAGGCCCAGCCCGGCGCCGACCCGGCGCAGGCTGTGCTGGAAGGCAAGGCGCAGTACGGCGTGGGCAACAGCGCCCTGCTGCTCAAGCGCGCCGCCGGCGAGCCGGTGGTGGTATTGGCGTCCGTGTTCCAGCATTCGGCCTCGGCCCTGTTCCTGCGGCGCACCGAGAGCGGCCAGGCGCCGGACTGGCGCGGCAAGCGCGTCATGCTGGCCCCCGGCAATGAAGAACTGCTGGCCTACCTCAAGCACCAAGGCGTGGACCTGGACCGGCTGCACAGCCTGCCGCACAGCTACAACCTGGACGACCTGGTCAACGGCAGGGTGGACGCCATGTCGGCCTACACCTCGGAGGCGTCCTATGTGCTCGACCGCAGCAATGTGCGCTACGAGGTGCTGTCCCCGCGCGCGGCCGGCATCGATTTCTACGGCGACAACCTGTACACCACGGAAAGCGAACTGCGCGAACATCCCAGACGCGCCGCCGCCATGCGCGCGGCCACCCTGCGCGGCTGGCAATACGCCATGGCCCACCCGGGCGAGATCGCCGACCTGATCCGCGCGCGCTACCCCAACAGCCACAGCCGCGAGCACCTGATGTCCGAGGCGCAGCAGACCATCCCGCTGCTGGAGCAGCGCCTGATCGAGCTGGGCTACAGCAACCCGGCGCGCTGGCGCGCCATCGCCGACACCTACGCCGGCCTGGGCATGATGCCGGCCAACTTCCCGCTGGACGGTTTCCTGTACCAGCCGCCCACCGACAGCATGGCCTGGCAGTACGGCGCCGGCGCAGCCATCCTGGCGCTGCTGCTGGCGGCGGCCGGCGCGCTGCGCGTGCGCCGCCTGAAGGCCGGCCTGGCGGCGGCCGAGGACCGCGCCCGCAAGGCCGAGCGCCTGACCAGCTTCGCGCTGGAAGGCACCGGCGACGGCGTGTGGGACTGGCTGCCGCAGGAGGACGCGCTGACCCTGTCGCCGCGCTACTGCGACATCCTGGGCTACGACCCGGCCCAGTTCAAGCCCACCGCGCAGGAAGTGATGGCGCTGGTGCATCCGGACGACCAGGCCCGCGTCAGCGACGAATTCATGGCGCCGGCGGCACCGGGCGCCGGCCCGTCCCCGGCCGCGAGCGCACCCGGCGCCGCCGAGCGCACCGCGCTATCCTGCGAATTCCGCATCCGCTGCCGCGACGGCAGCTGGAAATGGGTGCTGGGACGCGGCATGGTGGTGGCGCGCGACAGCACCGGGCGCGCGCTGCGCATGACCGGCACCCTGGGCGACATCAGCGAGCGCACCGCCGCCGAGGAGGCGCGCGTGGCGGCCATCCTGGAAGCGACGCCGGCGGCCATGATGCTGGCCGACCGCCACGGCCACGTGCGCCAGGCCAACGCCGCCTGCGCCCAGTGCTTCGGCTACGCCGCGCCGGAGCAGATGGCCGGCCTGTCGATGGAGCTGCTGGTGCCCGACACCATGCGCAGCACGCCGGGCCGCCCGCGCGAACTGTTCACCCGCCCCGGCCTGCCCGGGCGGGTGCTCACCGCGCGCCGCCAGGACGGCAGCCACTTCCCGGCCATGGTGCACCTGGCGCCGATCCAGATGGCCGGCCAGGGCCTGTCGGTGCTGTCGCTGCGCGACATGACGCAGCGACAGCGCGCCGAGGAAGCGCTGCAGGCCAATTCGGAGCGCTACCGCCTGATCGTGCAGACCGCCGCCGAAGGCATCTGGATGACCGGCGCCGACGACAAGACCACCTACGTCAACCCCACCATGGCGCGCATGCTGGGCTATGAGACGGAAGAGATGCTGGGCCGGCCGATGAGCGAATTCATGGACGAGGAAGGCCAGGCGCTGCTGCTGCGCCACCAGCGCCGGCGCAGCTCCGGCCAGGCCGAGCAGGGCGACGTGCGCTTCTTCCGCAAGGACCACACGCCGATGTGGGGACTGCTCTCGACCACCCTGGTCAACGCCGACAGCGGCGCCTACGCCGGCACCCTGGCCATGATCACCGACATCAACGACCGCCGCCTGGCCGACCAGGCGCTGCGCAACTCCAGCCGCCGCATGGCCTCGGTGTTCAACGCGGTCACCAACGGCCTGGTGGTGCTCAACGGCGACGGCCTTATCCTGGAGAGCAACGCGGCCGCCGCGCGCATGCTGGGCGCGGCGGCCCACCCCGGCGCCGGCCTGTGGCCCGGCGTGCACGAGGACGGCCTGCCGTTCGCGCGCGACGAGCACCCGGTCTACCTGGCCCTGGTGTCCGGCCAGTCGGTGCGCGGGGTGGTGATGGGGGTGCGCCAGGCCGACGGCAGCCAGTGCTGGCTGTCAGTGAACGCCGAACCCATGCGCGACGAGCTGGGCGCCACGCCGATGGCGGTGGCCAGCCTGACCGACATCAGCTACCGCAAGCGCAGCGAGGACGCGCTGCGCCAGGGCGAGCAGCGCCTGCAGGAGATCATCAAGATGATGCCCACCGGCCTGTTCATCAAGGCGCCGGACGGCCGCTTCCTGCTGATGAACCCGGCCTGCGAGGCGCAGTTCGGCTACCGCTTCGACGAGCTGATGGGCGGCGACGACAGCGCCTTCCACTCGCCCGACGAGCTGGCCGCCTTCCGCGCGCGCGACGCGGCCGCCTTCGCCGGCGGCGTCATGCTGGACTACGAAGAAACCGTGTGGAACCCCACGCTGCGCGACCTGCGCCACCTGCGCACGTTCAAGAACCCGGTGTTCGACGAGCGCGGCAAGCCGGCCTACCTGATCTGCATGTCGATCGACATCACCGACAGCAAGCACGCCGAGCAGGCGCTGCGCGAACTGAACGAGCACCTGGAGGAGCGCGTGGCCCAGCGCACCGAGCAGCTCGACCAGGCCAAGCAGGTGGCCGAGGAAGCCAGCCTGGCCAAGGGCCAGTTCCTGGCCAATATGAGCCACGAGATCCGCACCCCGATGAACGGCGTGATCGGCATGGCCTACCTGGCCCTGAAGACCGACCTCGACCCGCGCCAGCGCGACTACCTGGAGAAGATCCGCTTCGCCGGCGAGCACCTGCTGGGCATCATCGACGACATCCTCGACATCTCCAAGATCGAGGCCGGCAAGCTGGAGATCGAGCAGGTCGATTTCGCGCTCGACCATGTGATCCAGACCCTGACCACGGTGGTGGCGCCCAAGGCGGCCGGCAAGGGCTTGAACCTGATGTTCGAGATCGACCCCAGCCTGCCGCCGGTGCTGCGCGGCGACCCGCTGCGCCTGGGCCAGGTGCTGATCAACTACACCAACAACGCCATCAAGTTCAGCGAGCAGGGCCACATCGTGGTGAAGGTGGTCAACGCCGTCAGCGACGCCTCGCACTGCCTGGTGCGCTTCGAGGTGCGCGACCACGGCATCGGCCTGTCGGACGAGGAAATGGGCAAGCTGTTCCAGTCCTTCCAGCAGGCCGACACCTCCACCACGCGCGAATACGGCGGCACCGGCCTGGGCCTGGCGATCTGCAAGCAGCTGGCCCAGCTCATGGGCGGCGAGGTGGGCGTGCGCAGCACGCCCGGCCAGGGCAGCACCTTCTGGTTCACGGCGCGCCTGGGCGTGTCGCCGCGCGCGGTGCCGGAGCTGATCAGCAGCGTGAGCGACGCGGCCGCCGAGCTGCTGGCCAGCGCGCGCACCGCCGCCGTCATGGCCTCGCTCAAGGATGCCCGCATCCTGCTGGTGGAGGACAACACCTTCAACCAGCAGATCGCGCTGGAAATGCTGGAGGAAGCCGGCAGCTCGGTATGCCTGGCCAACAACGGCCAGGAGGCGCTGGCCCTGCTGCACCAGGCCAGCTTCGACTGCGTGCTGATGGACGTGCAGATGCCGCTGATGGACGGCCTGGAGGCGACCCGCCGCATCCGCGCCGACCCCGAACTGGCCGCGCTGCGGGTGCTGGCCATGACCGCCACCGCCACCAGCGAAGACCGGGTGCGCTGCCTGGACGCCGGCATGGACGATTTCATCTCCAAGCCGATCCAGCCGGCGCTGATGTACCAGACCATCGCCAACTGGCTGCCGGCCCAGCGCGCCGGGCATGGCGGCCCGCAGCCGCCGCCCGGCACCGTGGCGCCGCCGCCGCGCCCGCGCGTGCCGGCCTTCAAGCCCACCCTGGCGGGCGACCCGGCGGTGATCGATTTGTCCATCCTGGCGCAGCTGCTCGGCTACAATCCGCAGAAGATCCGCAAGTTCGCCTTCAAGTTCCTGCAGACCACGCAGGACGGGTTCGACGAGATCGACAGCGCGCTGGCGCGCGGCGACGTGGCCCGGGTGCGCGAGCTGGGGCACCGCATCAAGTCCTCGGCGCGCACCGTGGGCGCGCTCGGCCTGGCCGAGATCTGCCTGGCGCTGGAGCAGCTGCCGCAGGACGGGCTGGCGCCGGAACAGCAGCTGGCGCAGGCGCGCGCGCTCGCGGCCGGCCTGTGGCCGCTGCTGGAGCGGGTCACCGAAGTCATCATGAACAACACCACTTTCGCCAACGATAATTAACTATGAGTACTCAAGAACCAGGCGCTGCGGCCGCATCGCCGCTGCGCGTGCTGCTGCTGGACGACGACCCCTTCATGCTGGCCTTGCTGGAAGACATGCTGGACGACCTGAGCGAGCGGCTCGGCAGCGTCGACGTGGCCAGCGCCACCTCGGCCAAGGCGGCGCTGGCCCTGGTGGGCCAGGCGCCGCGCGACCTGCTGGTGTGCGACCTGTCCATGCCGGACATGGACGGCATCGAATTCCTGCGCCTGGTGGCCGAGGGCCACTACCAGGGCGCCGTGGTGCTGCTGTCGGGCATGGACGCCGGCGTGCTGCGCGCGGCCGAGCGCCTGGCCATGGCGCAGGGCCTGGCCATCCTGGGCGCCTGCCGGAAGCCGGTGGCGCCGGCCGCGCTGGGCGAACTGGTGGCGCAGGCCCTGGCGCGCCGCGGCCCGTGACGGCGCCGCTGAGTGTTGCCTGCGAGCCACAACAGCATTTTCCGCACAGGCGGCAAAAATGCGTTATTATTTGATTCATCTCCCGCCTGTTATCCTCTTGCCATCATTTAGGGCATCTGTTGAATTCATGGAAAGCGTCTCCATCTGCGGCCTGTAACCCGGCAGCGTCAAGACGATATCCATCTACAGTGGCATAATCATCCAGGCGTAACTAACCCATACCCCCACCGAGGGAAAAACATGAGCGAAAATATCAAACACATCTCCGACGCATCCTTCGAAGCCGAAGTGCTGAAATCCGACCGTCCCGTGCTGGTCGACTTCTGGGCTGAGTGGTGCGGTCCCTGCAAGAGCATCGCCCCCATCCTGGAAGAAGTGGCCAAGGAATACGACGGCAAGCTGACCATCGCCAAGCTGGACGTGGACGCCAACCAGGCGGTGCCGGCCAAGTTCGGCATCCGCGGCATCCCGACCCTGATCCTGTTCAAGAACGGCGTGCCGGCAGCACAAAAAGTCGGCGCGATGGCAAAAGGCCAGCTGACCTCTTTCATCGACAGCAATATTTAAGTAAGATAGGCGGCGCTGCGCCCGCAGCACCGCCTGCTTGGCCGGTAACGGACCCATCGCGGGCCATGCCGTTACCGTTTTGATCAACCCCACGCAGTTCCCTCCCCTACCTTTTTCTTCCCGTCACGGGACACTCACACATATGCATCTATCTGAACTGAAGGCCTTACACGTCTCCGCCCTGCTGGAGATGGCAATCGGCCTGGACATCGACAACGCGGCCCGCCTGCGCAAGCAGGAACTGATGTTCGCCATCCTGAAGAAGCGCGCCAAGTCCGGCGAGCAGATCTTCGGCGACGGCGCACTGGAAGTGCTGCCGGACGGCTTCGGCTTCCTGCGCTCCCCGGACGCGTCCTACATGGCGTCGACCGACGACATCTATATCTCGCCTTCGCAAATCCGCCGCTTCAATCTGCACACCGGCGACTCCATCGAAGGCGAAGTGCGCACGCCGAAAGACGGCGAGCGCTATTTCGCGCTGGTCAAGGTAGACAAGGTGAACGGCGAATCGCCGGAAGCCTCGAAGCACCGCATACTGTTTGAGAACCTGACGCCGCTGCACCCGAACGAGCCGCTGCGCCTGGAGCGCGAGATGAACGGCGCCGAGAACATCACCGGCCGCATCGTCGACCTGATCTCGCCGATCGGCAAGGGCCAGCGCGGCCTGCTGGTGGCCTCGCCGAAGTCCGGCAAATCGGTCATGCTGCAGCACATCGCGCACGCCATCACCGCCAACCACCCGGACGTGACCCTGATCGTGCTGCTGATCGACGAGCGTCCGGAGGAAGTAACGGAGATGCAGCGCTCGGTGCGCGGCGAAGTGGTGGCTTCCACCTTCGACGAACCGGCCACCCGCCACGTGCAGGTCGCCGAGATGGTGCTGGAAAAAGCCAAGCGCCTGGTCGAGATGAAAAAAGACGTGGTGATCCTGCTGGACTCCATCACCCGCCTGGCGCGCGCCTACAACACCGTGATCCCTGCCTCCGGCAAGGTGCTGACCGGCGGTGTGGACGCCAACGCGCTGCAGCGTCCGAAGCGTTTCTTCGGTGCCGCGCGCAACATCGAAGAAGGCGGCTCGCTGACCATCATCGCCACCGCGCTGATCGAAACCGGCTCGCGCATGGACGACGTGATCTACGAGGAATTCAAGGGCACCGGCAATATGGAGGTGCACCTGGAGCGCCGCCTGGCCGAAAAGCGCGTCTACCCGGCCATCAACCTGAACAAGTCCGGCACCCGCCGCGAGGAACTGCTGATCAAGGCCGACCAGCTGCAGAAGATCTGGATCCTGCGCAAGCTGCTGTACTCGATGGACGAGATCGAGGCGATGGAGTTCATCCTCGACAAGATGAAGGCCACGAAGACCAATATGGAATTCTTCGACATGATGCGGCGCGGGGGATAAATCCCCTGGCCCGCGCAAGGAGCTTGGCCCTGCAGGGCCAAGCCGTTCCGCAGGCGCGCGGCTGTGCCACGCGAAACCCCTGCTTCACCGCGGCGGCTAAGCATCGGCCACATGCACGTTCGCGGCACCGTAGGGCGGGTTAGGCGCATAGCGCCGTAACCCGCCAACGCGCACATGCCAAAGCGGCAAGCCCCTCCGGCTTGCCGCTTTTTTTTATCCGCTGTATAATCGACGGTTGTTTTTAACCACTGGCAAGTGAGCGGCAATCGGGTCAAGAAGCTGGACGACCGACGAAGTGCTGTTTGGCTACCTACCCATTCGAAAGAAGCACATGAAACCAGAAATCCATCCAGACTACCGCGAAGTAGTGTTCCACGACCTGTCGTGCGACTTCAAGTTCATCACCCGTTCGACCATCCAGACCCGCGAAAAGATCGAGCACGAAGGTAAAGAATACCCTCTGGTCAAGATCGAGGTGTCGGCTGAATCGCACCCGTTCTTCACCGGCAAGCACAAGATCGTCGACACCGCTGGCCGCGTTGAGAAATTCCGCCAGAAATTCGGTACCGTCGGTTCCAAGACTTCCGTCGCTGCAGGCTAATCTGCCCCAGTGCACGAAAAAAGGCAGCTACGGCTGCCTTTTTTTCATTCATACTCACTCCTTTTTGCGCCACTGCCGATGAAGCCTGTCCGTCTGCCCGCCGCCGCCACGCTCGCCCTGCCCCGCTGGGCCATCTACGCCCTGGGCCTGCTGTACATCCTGCCGGGCCTGATCGGCCGGGAGCCCTGGAAGGCCGACGACGCCGCCAGCTTCGGCATCATGTGGACCATGGCGCAAGGCAGCATGCAGGACTGGCTGTGGCCCAATATCGCCGGCCTGCCCATGCCCGACGAGGGCCCGCTGGCGTTCTGGCTGGGCGCGGCCTGCATCAAGCTGTTCGGCTGGCTGCTGGGCGACGTGCTGGCCGCGCGCGTGTCCACCGTGATCGTGTTCCTGCTGGGCGTACTCTCGCTGTGGTACGTCACCTTTGCGCTGGGCCGCCGCCAGGACGCCCAGCCCCTGAAACTGGCCTTCGGCGGCCAGCCCGAACCGGACGACTTCGGCCGCACCCTGGCCGACGCGGCCAGCCTGATCTACCTCGGCTGCCTGGGCCTGCTGGTGCACAGCCACGTCACCACCGCCGAGCCGCTGCAGGTGGCGCTGCTGTCGCTGCTGCTGTACCGCTCGGTGCGCTACATGGAACTGCCCTCGGTGCGCAACGCCGCCCTGATCGGCCTGGCGCTCGGCCTGATGGTGCTGGCCCGCGGCTGGCTGGCGCCGGCATTCCTGGTGCTGGCCCTGTTCCTGTGCTCGCAATTCCTGGCCATGCCGGCCGGCCGCACCCTGGGCCACCTGGCCGTGTCGGCCGGCGTGGGCGCGCTGGCCACCATGCCGTGGCTGCTGCCGGCCGTGCTGACCCACGGCGACGCCCAGCTGTCGGCCTGGATGCAGTGGAACTACGCGCAGATCGCCCTGCCCACGCCGCAGTCGCTGGGCTACTTCCTGCGCGTGGGCGTGTGGTTCTTCTGGCCGGCCTGGCCCTTTGCCGCCTGGGCCGTGTACGCCTGGCGCCGCCAGCGCCGCGTGCTGCACATCGTGGTGCCGGTCACCTTCACCGGCATGGCCACCCTGCTGGCCCTGTGCCATCCGGCGCCCGAGCAGGGCCAGCTGTTGCTGCTGCTGCCGCCGCTGGCCATCATGGCGGCCTTCGGCCTCTTGACCATGAAGCGCGGCGCCATCAACGCCATCGACTGGTTCTCGGTCATGGTGCTGACCCTGTGCGCGGCCACCCTGTGGCTGTTCTGGAGCGCCATGCTGACCGGCTGGCCCGCCAAGGCGGCGCACAACGCGCTCAAGCTGGTGCCCGGCTTCCATCCCGAATTCCGCGCCCCGGCCGTGCTGGTGGCCTTCTGCGCCACCGTGGGCTGGTTCATGCTGGTGCACTGGCGTTTGTCGCGCCAGCCGGCGGTGCTGTGGCGCGCCGTGGTGCTGTCGTCCGGCGGCCTGATCCTGGTGTGGATCCTGGCCATGACCCTGTTCCTGCCGGCCGCCAACTACAGCAAGAGCTACGCCACCGTGGCGCGCCAGGCCGCCGCCGCGCTGCCGGCCGGGGCGGGCTGCGTGGAAACCAATGTGGCGCCGGCGCAACGTGCTTCCTTTGTCTATTTCGGCAAGCTGCCCTTCGGCAAATCGGATCAGCGCTGCGCCGTGCTGCTGCTGCAAGATAACATCCGCGTCGAGGACAGCGTGGAACTGGCGCCGCAATACCGGGCGCCGCACTGGGAGCAGCTGTGGGAAGGCCGCCGCGCCTCGGACCGCCAGGAACGCTTCAGGCTGTACCGCCGCCTGCCCTAGCCCCATCCGCCGTGCTATGCTAGCTCCATCAAGAGAGTAGCTATGGCAACAGGACTTACCTTCTCGGCAATATTTATAGCCTGCGCGCTGGCGCCCGCGCCCGCGCTGGCCGGTCCCGCCGCCGCCCCGCCCGGCGCGCTGTTCATTGCCGGCGAGCACGTGCCGCCGGCCAGCTGGAAGGAAGGCAGCGAAGTGACGGGGCGCGAAACGGAGAAGATCCGCGACATGCTGGCGCGCGCCGGCATCCCCTACCGCATCGACATCCTGCCGTGGAAGCGCGGCTACATGCTGGCGCAGCGCCAGCCCGACACCTGCATCTATTCCACCTCGCGCACGCCGGAGCGCGAGCGCGAATTCAAATGGGTCGGCCCCACCGACGAGGCGGAGTGGGTGTTTATCGGCCGCCCCGGCCACACCTTCCCGCTGCGCACCCTGGAAGACGCGCGCCCGCTGCGCATCGGCACCTACCATGGCGATGCGCGCGATGAATTCCTGCGCGCCCGGGGCTTCAAGGTCGAGCCGGTGCAGAACGACGCGTCCAATCCCAAGAAGCTGCTGCTGAACCGCATCGACGTGTGGGCCATCGGCATGCGCGTGGGCAGCCAGGCGCCGTCGCGCTTTCCGGAAATCGAGAGCGGGGAACTGGTGCCGCTGCTGGCTTTCCACAAGGTGAAGGTCTACCTGGCCTGCAATCCTGCCGTGCCGGACGCGCTGGTGGAGAAGATGAACGCCGCCCTCGACAGCATGCGCCGCGACGGCACCTTCGCCCGCCTGGAACGCAAGTATGCACTATTGGAAAAACGAAAATAGTCATTGTAATCAAGGTATTATCAAGCTGGCCACGCTGTGGCTGAGGCCGATTTTTTTGCTGCAGACTGCACACAAAACAGGCAGAGCACGCTATAGTACTCGGTAACCCTTGCCGTAAGGCATGCTTTAAAGCAACGCTGGCTACCGCCCCGCCCTGCGCTCCAGCCCCTGTACGACATCTTCTGGCCACAGCCCGCCAGCAGTCTGCCGAGTCCAAAAAACATGTTCAACATCTACAAGCTTCAGCTCGCGCTCAAGAACACTTGGGTCCGTATCGCCCTGCTGGCCGCCATCGCGCTGGCCATCGGCGTCACCACCTGGCGCAGCAATGTTGCGCAAGACACCAGCCCGGTGGTGCGCTCCCAGAATATCGCCGAAATCACTGCGCTGGCCGGCCAGCGCGAGCGCCTGGCCTTCCTGCTGGTGGCCAAGCCGCTGTCGGAAGCGCCGCGCTACATCTACAAATTCAAGGACGCGCCCGAGCTGTTCGTGGTGAAAGTGCCCAGCACCTCCCACTTGAGCCTGGAGCGTGAAGTACTGCTGCGCAACGCCATCCCCTACGGCATCGCGCAGGAAGACTGGCTGGCCAGCCACAAGGCCGTGCTGCAGGACGACGGCGGCGCGCTGGCGCCCACGCGCGACTTCCTGCAGCGCCACGCCTTCGACATCACCGTGGTGCTGCTGCTGCTGCTGGGCCTGAAATTCGGCATTCCCGGCATGGGCATGAGCGCCAGCGTGATTTCGCCCGACCAGCTGAAGGGCAGCCTGGACGACCTGATCGGCATGGACGACATCAAGCAGGAAGTGCTGCACCTGGAAGACATGATACGCAACCGCCGCGTCTACCAGTCGCACAACATCGACAAGCCCTTCAACGTGATGCTGACCGGCCCGGCGGGCACCGGCAAGACCAAGCTGGCCGGCTACCTGGCCAAGCGCCTCAACATTCCCCTGATCCAGGCCTCCGGCTCGGCGCTGGAATCGGGCTATATCGGCGGCGGCTCCAAGGCGCTTAACGCGCTGTACAAGAAGGCCTGCGCGCGCGGCTCCTGCATCATTTTCCTGGACGAGGCGCAAGCCCTGTTCATGCCGCGCGGCCGCGGCGAGAAGAAATGGGAAGACGACACCGCCAACACCCTGCTGGGCCTGCTGGACGGCGTGAAGAAGGACGACGGCGCGGGCGTGATCTGGGTGGTGGCCTCCAACTTCGACGACAGCAGCTCGCAGATGGACGAAGCCATGCTGCGCCGCTTCTCCGTGAAAATCAATTTCCGCCTGCCCAACAAGAGCGAGCGTGCGCAGCTGGTGGAATCCTTCCTCAAGCGCAAGAAGGACGGCTGCGTGGACTGGAACAGGCTGGACCTGAACCAGGTGGCGGAAATCACCGCCAACCTCAGCCCGGCGGTGCTGGAAACGGTGGTCGAGCGCGCCAGCATGATCGCCATCCAGGAAGACAAGATCATCGACACCGACCTGATGTTCCGCGCCTTCGAGCGCGCCACCATCGGCCTGACCGACCGCGCCACCACGGCTGAAAAGAGCCGCCAGCGCGAGCGCATCGCGCTGCACGAGCTGGGCCACTTCTTCATGCAGATCGATCCCTATCTGCGCGAAGGCATGCCGCTGGCCGAGGTGAAGGAAAAGTCGCACCTGCTGAAGATCAGCACCGAGTCGGTGTCCAAGCTGGGCGCGCTGGGCTATGTGCTGTCGGCCGGCGACGACATGGCGCTGCGCACCCTGGAAGAGCTGGAGCGCGACGTGATCCAGCTGTACGGCGGCGTGGCGGCGGAAGAACTGTTCTACGGCGCGCGCGGCATTTCCGTGGGCAGCCAGAACGACATCCAGAAAGCCACGCGCATGCTGGACACCATGGTCAACCAGCTGTCGATGTACTCGCGCTCCAAGCTGGACTACAGCCAGTTCAAGCACGACAGCAACGAGCACACCCTGGTGCAGGTGGAAGCCAAGGCCGACGAGCTGTACAGCTACACGCTGGGCGCCATCGGTGACTACCGCACCGTGATGGAATCGGTGAAGGACGAACTGCTGGAACGCTACGTGCTCTCGAAGGACGAGATTTTCGCGCTGCTGGAAGAGCGGCTGGACACGGCGCCGCTGCAGCGCCCAGAGCGCCGCATGGCGGACCGCCGCAGCGCGCTGCCGGCCTGAGCCCTGGCCTGAACGCTGCCCTAGCGCACCGCCATCATCACGCTGCCGGCCGGCAGGCCGGCGCCCAGCGCCAGCCGTTCGACGTTGCGTATGGTGAGTTCTTCGCCCTTGGCGCTGAACTCCATGCGCACCCCGGCCGCCGTGACGAACACGCCGGGCGCGCGCGGCTGCAGCTCCATCCAGGTTTCGCCTGGCAGCTGCGCAAAGTAGCGCTGGCCGCGCTGGAAGAAGGCGATGCGCCTGCCGTTGCTCAAGCTGTAGGATGCGGCGTAATCGTCAAACTCGCCCGGCGCCAGGCGCATGGTTTTCGGCGCCTGCTGCGGCGCCTTGATCTGCACGCTGCCCTCCTGCGGCTCCGCCGTCGCGCAGAACGCGCTCAAGCCCAAGGCCGCGCACAGCGCGGCGCCCACATAAGTATTCATCACGCGCTCCAATCAGCGGATCAGCCGCTGCCGCAGCTTTCATACTAGCAGCCGGGCGCGGCAGCGTAACGGCCTTCTTCACTGATTGTTCCTATCCCCCGGCCATTCCCAATAGCCCAGGGAACCGGGGCGCGCTTCAGCGCCGCGCCAGCACGGTGACGCCGCTGGCGGCCATGGCCTGCGCCATGGGCAGGCGTTCCAGCTGGTCGATCGCCACCACTTCGCCCTCCTGGCGGAACTCGAAGCGGGTGCCGGCGGCGGTCTTGAACACACCGGGCGCTTGCGGATACATCTCGGTGCGGCCCTCGCCCGGCAGTTCGGCGTAGTAGCGGTTCACGCTGTTGGTGAACTTGATCTTGGCGCCGTTGCTCAGCACGAACAGGTGCGCGTAGTCGCTGAACTCGGACGGGGACAGCTTGTAGCTGGCGCGCTTGATCTGCACGCTGTCGGACTTGTCGCCGGCCGCTTGCGGGGCGGCGCTGGCGCCCATGGCCATGAAGGATAGCGCGGCAGCGGCCGCCATTGCGACGCAGGTTTTTTTCATGATGCTTCTCCGTATGCTGGTTGACCTGATGGCCACCGCTGTTATCGTTGTAGCGGGGACAGGATCACGATAGCAAAGCCCACGCGGCGCCGCACCGCTCGCGCGACAAACGGCGGAATGGCGGGGCCGGACTGCATTTCGCGGGGACAGACCGCAAAGCGGCGGAGTAAGATAGACGGATGCAGATCCGACCTTACCGGCGCGGCGAAGAAGCCCTGCTGCGCGCCATTTTCCATTCGTCCGTGCATGGGCTGGCCAGCCGCGACTACACGGGCGAGCAGTTGCGCGCATGGGCGCCGGAGGAGTATGACGCGGCATTGTGGGCGCAGCGCATGCGCGCCAACCAGAGCTGGGTGGCCGAGCTGGACGGGCAGCTGGCCGCCTTCACCGACCTTCAGCCCTCGGGCTACATCGACATGTTTTTCGTGGCCGCGCCGTATGCCGGACGCGGCATCGGCCAGGCCCTGCTGCAGCACCTGTTCGGGCTGGCGTCCGAGCGCCGCATCGCCGTGCTGCGTTCGGACGTGAGCCTGACCGCCGAGCCCTTCTTCACACGCCACGGCTTCAGCGTGGAAACCCGCAACCAGGTCGCCGTGCGCGGCGAGCTGCTGGCCAACGCCACCATGCGCAAGCTGCTTACCTGACTACACCTTCATCGGCAGGATCACCATCTGCAAGCCTTCCAGGTGCAGACGGCGCTGGATGGCGAGGGAGGCCTGGTTGTGCAGGGAGCGCGTGAACCAGTTGTCGGCGGAGAAAATGAGTTTGCTGGTGAAGAAGATCGCGTTGGGGAACTCGTTGCTGAGCTCCTCGCACATACGCGTCACTTCGTCCACCGCGTCGGTGCCGAAGCCCAGGTAGGACGACGACGCCATGCCGTGGCTATGGCAGAAGTCCACGAAGTATTCCAGCGTGGTTTCGGCGTCGCTGCGCATCTGCTCCAGCGCGCCTTCGCCGCCGTAGGCGTGCGAGTCCACCGTGCGCGCGTTGATGAACAGGAAGTTCTTGAAGTGGCCGGGGAACATGCGCTGCACCCATAGCAAGGCGTGCAGCCCGCCGCCGCGCGAATTGCCGACAATGAAGACCGCCGTCTGGTCATGCGGGTCCGGTTCCACCGGTTCGCGGTTGCTGCCGAAGGGCTGGCTGGCGAACACTTCGTCCACCGAGTGGATGGCGCGCTTGGTTTCGCGGTAATGGTTGCGCACCACCACGCACAGCGCCGCGATGGCGCCGATGATCAGCGCCGTGGCCCAGCCGCCCTCGGCAAAGCGCTCGAACAGCAGGATCAGCAGGATGCCCGCGCAGATCGTGAAGCCCACCAGCGACAGCAGGAAGCGCCCCAGCCAGCGCGGGTTTTTCCTGCGGTTGCGCACCCAGTACAGGCACAGGCCGAACAGCGAAATGGCAAAGGTCAGGAACACGGAAATCGAGTACAGCACCACCAGCAGGGTGACGCTGCCGCCGGTCCACCACAGGATGGCCAGCGCCGCCAGGCCCATCACCAGGATGCCGTTCTGCGTCACCAGCCGGGTCGACAGGTAGCGGAACTTGTGCGGCACCCAGGAGTCGGCCGCCATATTGGCCAGCACCGACGGGCCGCCCAGGAAGCCGGTGTTGGCGGCCACGAACAGCAGCCCGGCCTCGAACGCCAGCACCACCGCCAGCAGCACCTGGTTCACCACAGGCCCGCCCAGGTCCATGTGGTTGATGATGCTTTTGAAGGTGGACGCGTTCAGCGTTTCGCCCGGCACGTGGCGCGCGTCCCACAGCAGGTAGAGCATGATGATGCCGCCCGCCGTCACCGCCAGCGACAAGGCCATGTACAGCATGGTCATCTTGCCGGTGCGCACGCGCGGCTCGGCCAGCAGGTTGACGTTGTTGGACACCGCTTCCAGGCCGGTGTAGGTGCCGCCGCCCTGCGAATAGGCCAGCAACAGCATGCCGGCCACGCCGGTCCAGCCTATGCCCTGCGCCAGGCTCACCGTTTCGTTGATGGTGCTGGGCACCAGGCCGGGCAGGTTTTCCGCGTGCGCGACGATGCCGTACACGATCAGGATCAAGTGGGTGACAACGAAGCCGACGAAGATCGGCAGCAGGATCTGGATCGCCTCCTTCAGGCCGCGCAAGTTCATCACGATCAGCAGCCCGATGAAGAACACTTCCGCCCACAGCTTGTAGGGCTGGAAGCCGAGCGGCAGGAAGGACGCCAGCGCGTCCACCCCGGAGGCGATGGAAATGGCGATGGTGAGCACGTAGTCGAGCACCAGCGCGCAGCCCGATATCAGGCCCATGTAGGGGCCGACCAGCTTGGTGGCCACGCGGTAGCCGCCGCCGCCGGTGGGGAACAGCTCGATCACCTGGTTGTAGGCCAGCGCGATGATGAACACCGTGATGGCGGTGGCAATGGCCATGTAGAGGCCAAGGTGGGTGTGCGCGCCCAGCGCGCGGAAGGTTTCCTCTGGGCCGTAGGCGGACGAGGACAGGCCATCGGCGCCCAGGCCCACCCAGGCCAGGAAAGCCACCAGCGCCATCGAATGGCGGGTTTCGCTGCGCATCGGGTCGAGCGCTTTGCCCAGAATGATTTCGCGTATCTTTTTGTTTTTCATGCGTTTGGCGCCCACAGAGGGCGGTTTGCATCCGTAGCCAGAATGATGACACAGCCCGGCTGTGAGCAGGCTTACAATTTCTCCGGGGCTGGACTATAATGTATGCCTTGCGCGAACCGTGCCGCCCTGGTGGTGGAACTGGTAGACACAGCAGACTCAAAATCTGCCGAAGAAATTCGTGCCGGTTCGATTCCGGCCCGGGGCACCATTACCGCAACGTAGTAACAATCAACGTAGTAACAATGCAGAACCCGCATGTCTTTCAGGCAGTGCGGGTTTTTTGTTGCCCGCATTCTTCGGCATGGCCGCAACAAGTGATCAATTTCCACATGGAAATGTGCTACTGTATGTAGCTGACATTTATTGCAACAGGTTATATTCAACCGCCAACCGCCATGGACCAAAGTTCCCTGCTGCAGCTGTTCTCTCCGCCGGCCGATCCGACCTTGATGACTTATGGCCAGTACGACCCAAAATTGGTAGCGCTGTCAGTGCTGGTGGCGGTGTTTTCTTCGTGGATGGGCTTGCAGCTGGCGGGCCAGGCGCGCGGCGGCAGCCACCGCATGCTGCGCACCGTGGCGCTGCTGGCCGGCAGCCTGGCGCTGGGCTGCGGCGTGTGGTCGATGCACTTCATCGGCATGCTCGCCTTTAACCTGTGCACCAGCGTCAGCTACGAACCCACCCTCACCATCTTGTCCCTGCTGCCCAGTTTGGGCGCCTCCTGCGTGGCGTTGGCACTGGTGCGGCGCCGCAGGCTGACCGGCAGGACGCTGGCCTGCGGCGGCCTGCTGGTGGGCATGGGCATCGCCGCCATGCACTACGCGGGCATGGCGGCCATGGAATCGCCCCTGGCGCTGCGCTACGATCCGCTGATGTTCGGCCTGTCCATCCTGGTGGCGGTGGCGCTGGGCACGGCGGCGCTGTGGGTGCGCTTCGGCCTGCGCGGCGCGCTGCACCTGAAGAACGGCACCCGGCTCGCGCTGAGCGCCCTGTTCATGGGCTGCGCCATCGCCGGCATGCATTACACTGGCATGTCGGCGGCGCGCTTCGTGGGCGTGCCGCCGCCCGGCTCGGCGGCCGGTCCCGGCAGCGGTTTCCTGGCGCTGGCGATTTCCGTCATCACGGTGGCCTTCACCGTGTTCGTGACCGGCGCCTACGGCCTGCTGCGCTACCGCGAGCTGTACCGCAGCCTGCGCCGAAGCGAGAGCTGGATGCGGGCCCTGCTCACCACCACGGTGGACGGCGTGGTGTCGGTGGACGGCGACGGCATCATCCAGGACTTCAATGCCTCGGCCGAGCGCATCTTCGGCTGGCGCCGCAGCGAGATCGTGGGCCGCAACGTGGCGCTGCTGGTGGCCGATCCGCTGCAGTCTGCGCAGGACGGGCTGCTGTACCACCTGCGCCAGCGCAATCCGGCCGCGGTGCGCGAGGCGCATGCCGGCACCGAGCTGTACGGCCTGCGCAAGGACGGCAGCCTGGTGCCGATCCGGCGCGCGCTGGGGCACGCCAGCCTGGGCGGCGAGGACGTGTTCGTGCTATTCATCACCGACATCAGCGAACGGCGCGCCATGATGCAGGCGCTGGGCGAGAGCGAGCAGCAGTTCCGCTCGCTGATCGGCCATATCCCCGGCATCTCCTTCCGCTGCCTGGCCGGCGGCGCGCATCCGCTGGTGTTCCTGAGCGACGGGGTGGAGCTGGTGGCCGGCTACCCGGCGCGCGACTTCGTCGGCCCGGCGGCCTGCCGCACCCTGACCGAGCTGATCGTGCCGGCCGACCGCCCCAACGTGGTGGCGGCGCTGGAACAGAGCGTGGTCAGCGAGCAGCCTTACCTGATCGAATACGCCCTGCAGCACGCGGACGGCAGCCTGCGCTGGATCTGGGAGCACGGTGCCGTGGTGCGCGACGCAGCCGGCGAAGTGCGCTGGATCGACGGCGTGATGCTGGACATCACCGAGCGCCGCCACATGGAACAGGAGCTGCGC
This sequence comes from Massilia sp. Root418, assembly GCF_001425265.1. Lineage (GTDB taxonomy): Bacteria > Pseudomonadota > Gammaproteobacteria > Burkholderiales > Burkholderiaceae_D > Rugamonas. The sequence continues at coordinate 225,736 of NZ_LMEC01000023.1, read as the reverse complement.
CGCGCCAAGGACCACGCCGAGCAGGCAGCGGCCGCGCGCGCCAGTTTCGTTGCCAATATGAGCCACGAGATCCGCACGCCGATGAATTCCATCCTCGGCTTCACCGACGTGCTGCTCGATACCGAGCTGCAGCCGGAGCAGCGGCGCCACCTGAACACGGTGCGTAGCGCGGGCCGCGCCCTGCTGCGGCTGCTCAACGAGATACTCGACACCGCCAAGCTGGACAAGGGTGCGGTGGAACTGGAACTGGCGGACTACGATTTCCTGGCCCTGATCGACGAGCTGACCTCGGCCAGCGGTGCCACCGCGCGCGCCAAAGGGCTGGCGATGGAGGTGAGCTACGCGCCGCAGCTGCCGGCGCGGCTGCACGGCGACGCGCTGCGCATGCGGCAGATCCTGAGCAACCTGCTGGACAACGCCATCAAGTTCACCGCGCGGGGCAGCGTGGCGCTGCACGCGGCGCTGCGCGAGGGCCAGCTGCACCTGGCGGTGCGCGACACCGGCATCGGCATTGCGCCGGAGCGGCTGGACGCCATCTTCGATCCCTTCACCCAGGCCGACCCGTCGATGACGCGGCGCTACGGCGGCACCGGCCTGGGCACCACCATCAGCAGGCAGCTGGTGGAGCTGATGGGCGGACGCATCTGGGCCGAGAGCGTGCCGGGACAGGGGACGGTGTTCCATGTGCTGCTGCCGCTGGTGCCCGCGCAGGCGCAGGCCCATGCCGCGCAGGACGGCGCGCCGGCGCTGCCGGCGCTGCCGCCGCTGCGCATCCTGGCGGCCGACGATGTGGCGCAGAACCTGGAGCTGCTGCGGCTGCTGCTGGAGCGGCGCGGCCACAGCGTGACCACGGCGGCCGACGGCGCCGCCGCCGCGCAGCTGGCGGGCCACGCGGATTTCGATGTGATCCTGATGGACATGCAGATGCCGGTGATGGACGGCCTGGCCGCCACCCGCGCCATCCGCGCGCAGGCGGCGCAGGCAGGACGGCGGCGCGTGCCCATCATCGCGATGACGGCCAGCGTGCTGGAGGCGCACCGCCAGGCCTGTTCGGCGGCCGGCATGGACGGCTTTGCCTCCAAGCCGGTGGACCTGGCGCAGCTGTCGCGTGAACTGGCGCGCGTCCTGTCGCTGGCCGCGCCGGCGGAACTGTACCGGCCGCGCGCGGAGCTGGGACTGCATGTGCTGAACCAGGCCGCGGGCCTGCGGCGCTGGGACGGCCACGAAGCGGGCTACCAGGCGGCGCTGGCGCACTTCCTCACCGAGCATGGCGGGGACGCGCAGCAGTTCGACACACTGCGCGCCGCAAGCGATGTCCCCGCCATCCTGGCGCTGGCGCATCGCGCACGCGGCGTGGCCGCCAACCTGGGCCTGGAGCAGCTGGCGCAGGCGCTGGCGGACATCGAACAGCAGGCGGCCGCACGGATGCAGGGCAATGCGGCGGACGATGCGCCAAGCGACGCGACGGGCCGCACGCTGAACGGCGCGATGGCCGGTGCGCTGGACGACGCCACGAACGGTGCACTGAACGGCTCGGTAGGCCGTGCGCTTGACGCCCCCACGGGCGCGGCACCGGGCGACGCGACGGGCGACGCGCTGGACGTGGCGCTGGCCGGCGGGGCGCTGCACCTGGCGGCCGCGCTGAAAGCCATCCGCGAACTGGCGCAGCCGGGGCCCGCCACAGCCGCGCCGGCGCCGCCGGCCTCTGCGCAAGCAAGCTCGCCTTCGAACACGATGGCCGCGCTGGCGCTCGACATGGCGGCGGCGCGCGCGGACGCCGAGCGCCTGCTGCAATCGCTGCGGCGCGGCGCGCTGGACGACGACGCGCTGGCCAGCCTGTCGCACCGCGTGCGCGGCCACGTGGCGCCAACCGCGCTGGATCAGCTGCACCAGGCCGTGGAGAATTTTGACTTCCCGCTGGCGCAGGCTAAACTGGATGCCGTCATGGCCGATGCGCTCCCCCTTCCCCGAGAAAGCCCGCAATGAACCAAGCCCCTTTGCAGCCGCTGATCCTGGCGGTCGATGATGAAGCGAGCAACCTGCAGCTGCTGCGCCACATCCTGCAAGACCATTACCGCCTGCTGTTCGCCAAGGACGCCGCGCGCGCCCTCGACCTGGCGCGCCAGGAACGCCCCGACCTGATCCTCATGGACGTGATGATGCCGGGGATGACGGGCTACGACGCGTGCCGCGTGCTGAAAGCCGATCCGGTCACCGCCGCCATCCCCGTGATTTTCGCCACCGCCCTGAGCGACCCGGACGACGAAGTCACGGGCTTCGAGGCCGGCGCAGTGGACTATATCGCCAAGCCGCTCAGCCCGCCCATCGTGCGCGCCCGCGTGCGCACGCACTTGTCGCTGGTGCGCGCCGACGAACTGAAGGAAACGCGCCTGCAGATCGTGCAGCGCCTCGGCCTGGCCGCCGAATACAAGGACAACGAGACCGGCCTGCACGTGATCCGCATGAGCCACTACGCGCGCGTGCTGGGCCTGGCCGCAGGCCTGAGCGACACCGCTGCCGAAGACCTGCTGCACGCGGCGCCCATGCACGACGTAGGCAAGATCGGCATCCCGGACCGCATCCTGCAAAAGCCGGGGGCGCTGGACAAGGAAGAGTGGAAGATCATGCAGTCGCACGCCACGATCGGGGCGGACATCATCGGCGAGCATCCCCACGGCATGCTGGCGCTGGCGCGCAATATCGCGCTCACGCACCATGAGAAGTGGGACGGCAGCGGCTATCCGCGCGGCCTGGCCGGCGAGGATATTCCGCTCGAAGGGCGCATCGTGGCCATTGCCGACGTGTTCGACGCGCTGACCTCGGCCCGGCCCTACAAGGCTGCCTGGCCGGTGGAGGAAGCGGTGCAGTACCTGCGCCAGCAGCGCGGCCTGCATTTCGATCCGGAGCTGGTGGACATGTTCCTGGAACGGCTGCCGGCCATCGTCGAGATCAAGGAGCGCTGGGCGGAAGCCTGAGGCGGCGCCGGCGGGTTACGGCGCTGCGCGCCTAACCCGCCCTACGGTCAGCAATCGGTGCGTTCCTGGCGCCGGCGGATTACGGTCAACAATCGGTGCGGTCTTGGCGCCGCCGGGTACGACCAACAAGGTGCGTGCGACCGTAGGGCGGGTTAGCGCGCAGCGCGTAACCCGCCATCAGCCAGCTCCCGGTACAGCGCCAGATAACTGCCGGCCATACGCTCGGCCGTAAACAACTCCTGATAGCGCTCGGCGGCGCGCCTGCCCATGGCGGCGGCCAGCTCCGGCTGTTCCCACAAGGTGCGCATGGCGGCCCCAAATGCCTGCGGGTCGCTCGGCGGCACCACCAGTCCCGTCACCCGGTCCACGTTGATGTAAGTTGTGCCGGTGCCGATCTCGCTCGAAATCATCGGCTTGCCATACATGGCCCCTTCCAGCAGCGAGATGCCGAATGCTTCCGAACGCAGGTGCGACGGGAAGGCCATGGCGTAGCACAGCTCCAGCAGCGCCACCTTGTCCTCTTCCTCCAGCGCGCCGACAAACATCACATGGGTCAAGCCCAGGCGCTCCGCGTGCGCCTTGAGTTCCTGCTCCAGCGGCCCGGCCCCCACGATCACCACCGGGTAGTCGGTGCCGGCCAGCGCGTCCAGCAGGATGTGCAGGCCCTTGTAATAGCGCAGCATGCCCACGAACAGGAAAAAGCGCTCGCCGCAGCGCGCGCGCCATTTATCCAGCACCGCCTGCGGCGGCTTGGGATAGATCGACTGGTCCAGGCCGTAGGTGATGGTGCGGGTCTTGTGCTTGTAGCGGCCCAGCACCGGCGACGAGGCCAGGTAGTTGGGCGAGGTGGCCACGATGGCGTCCACGCTCTTCAGGAAGCGCTGCTTGAGCGGCGTGTACACCCGCAGCAGCGCCTTCTGGCGCACGATGTCCGAGTGGTAGGTGACCACGCTGGGCTTGTCGATGCGCGCCATGAAATGCGCCAGGTCCATGAAGGGCCAGGGGAAATGATAGTGGATCACGTCCGCATTGCGCGCCAGGTGCTTGAGCTTGCGGATGGCCGCGAACGACATGGCGTTCGAGGCGATCTCGAAATTGAGCGGCACCCGGTGCACGGTGTGGCCTTCGATTTCCATCTGCGCGGGGCCGCCGTTGCGGGTCAGGGTCAACACGTCGTTCTTCACGCCCAGGCGCGAGGTGCCCACACACATCTGGCGTATCACCTGCTCGATGCCGCCCCACGAATCGGGGTAATAGGTCTTGTAGAAATGGAGGACGCGCATAGATTCAGGATAAGAGGGTGTGGTACACGGCCGCCGTCTTGCGGGCGGTTTCGGCCCACGTCAATTCGACGGCGCGCACGCGGCCGGCGGCCACGCAGCGGGCCCGCAGCGCATCGTCGCGCGCCAGCTCCAGCATGGCCGCGCCGATGGCGGGCACCGACAGCGGGTCGACTTCCAGCGCAGCGCCGCGCGTGACTTCCGGCAGCGAAGAGGTGTTGGATGCGATCACCGGCACGCCGGAGGCGAAAGCCTCCACCACCGGGATGCCGAAGCCCTCGTAGAGGGACGGGAAGACGAAGGCGCCGGCGCCCGCATACACGTGGCGCAGCTGCTCTTCGTGGGTCAGGCGGTCCAGCCACAGCACGTTCTCGCCGTTCTGCACCGCAGCCTTCATCTGCGCCTGCAGTTCCTCGCTGCGCCAGCCCGGCGCGCCCACCACCACCAGCTGGCGTTTGGCGCGCACCACCGGCGGCAGGGACAGGTAGGCTTCCAGCACGCGGCCCAGGTTCTTGCGCGGCTGCAGGGTGCCGACAAACAGGAAGTAGCCCGGCTTCAGGCCGTACTGCGCCTGGGTGGCCGCCACCGCCTCCGGCGCAGGCGCGTCGAGCCAGCGCTCGTCCACGCCGTTGTGCACCACGCTGATGCGGCGCTCGTCGATGCCGAAGCACTGCACCAGCTCGCGCACGGCGAAGTGCGACACCGCGATCACGTGGTCTGCCTTGCGCGCGGCCTTGCGCTGCAGCCAGTTCTTCAGGCCGCGCAGGCGCGGGCTGCACCACTCGGGGTGCGCCAGCGGCAGCGCGTCGTGCAGGGTGGCCACCACCATGCAGTCCATGCGCACGGTGCGGTAGTCGGTGGAATGGTACAGGTCCACGCTGGGCATGTGCTCGCGCACGGCGCCGGGCGTGCACAGGTCGCGCAGGGTGGTGACGGGGAAGGAGTGCGGCATGGCGGCGCCCACGCGGAGCGCGTCCGCGCCGCTGCCGGACAGGGCGAACGGCGCAAACGACATGGCCTGCACGGCGCACCCCGCCGGCGGCAGATGCCGCAGCAGGGCCTGGCTGTAGACGCCTATGCCGTCAAGCCGGCCACCGGTCAGGACCGGTTCAACAGTGGTGGTGGAAAGGCCAATGCGCAAGACACTCAAGCCTCGTACATCCAGCGCAGCGTCTGCTCCAGCGGCACCGGCACGATCTGTCCCACCACGCCGGCCAGGCGGGTGTTGTCGCCGACCAGGCGCACCACTTCGTTGGCGCGCACAAAGGCGGGGTTCACATGCACGTTGATCTGGTAGCCGGCGATGCGGCCCATCATGTCCAGCGCTTCGCCCAGCGAATAGCCGGTGCTGGAGCAGATGTTGAAGGTCTGCCCTGCCGGCGCCCTGGCCAGCAGCTGGCGGTACGCGGCGGCGACCATGCGCACGTCGGAAAAGTCGCGCCACACGTGCAGGTTGCCCAGCTCGATGTCGGCGGCCTTGCGGCGGAAGTGCGAAACGATTTTCGGCAGCAGGAAGTTCTCATGCTGGCCCACGCCCGTGTAGTTGAACGGACGCGTGATGATGATGGGCAGCTTGTCCATCCACAAACGGGCCATGTATTCCATGGACAGCTTGGAGACGGCGTAGTCGTTGGCGGGGGCCGGGGCCACCTCCTCGCCCAGGATGGGCAGGTCGGCATTGCCGTAGATATTGGCGCTCGACGCCAGCAGCACGGCGGACGGCTTCTTCTCCAGCGCGGCCAGGCCTTCCAGCAGGTTGCGCGTGCCGACCACGTTGACGCGGTAAATCTGTTCGATGTCGGCGTGCGCCACGAAGGCGATGGCCGCCAGGTGCACCACCACATCGGGCTGCACCTGCTGCACCATGGCCGCCACGGCGGCGCGGTCGGTCAGGTCCACCGCCAGCATGTCCTCGGACACGCCGGCGTGGCCCGGCACGGTAGTGCCGGTGACGCGGTAGCCCGCCGCGCGCAGCTCGGCCGCCACGTACTGGCCGGTGAAACCGGCCAGTCCCGTGACGAGGGCGCGCTTGCCGGCGCCTTCGGTGGCGGGCGACAGCAGCTGCAGCAGTGCCTGCGGCTGGCCGTTCATCAGAACGAGAAACCGATCTCGTTGCGGCGCAGGTCGGCGTCCACCATCAGCTGGCACAGCTCTTCCAGCGTGGTTTTCGGCGCCCAGCCCAGTTCCTTGGTGGCCTTGGCCGGATTGCCGATCAGCAGTTCCACTTCGGCAGGACGGTAGAACTTCGGATTGACGCGCACCAGCGTTTTGCCGGTCTTGGCGTCGTGCCCGGTTTCATTCTCCGCTTCGCCCTTCCATTCGATGGCGATGCCGGCGGCCTTGAAGGCCATGGTGACGAAGTCGCGCACGGTTTCGGTGCGGTTGGTGGCCAGCACGTAAGTGCCTGGTTCATCAGCCTGCAGGATGCGCCACATGCCTTCCACGTATTCCTTGGCGAAGCCCCAGTCGCGCTTGGCGTCCATATTGCCCAGCTCCAGCACGTCCAGCTTGCCCAGCTTGATCTTGGCCACCGAGTCGGTGATCTTGCGGGTGACGAACTCGCGGCCGCGCAGCGGCGACTCGTGGTTGAACAGGATGCCCGAGGAGCCGAAGATGCCGTAGGATTCGCGGTAGTTCACGGTCATCCAGTGGGCGTACAGCTTGGCCACGCCGTAGGGGCTGCGCGGGTAGAACGGGGTGTCTTCCACCTGCGGAATGGCTTGCACCTTGCCGAACATTTCCGAGGTCGACGCCTGGTAGAAGCGGATCTTCGGATTGACGATGCGGATCGCTTCCAGCAGGTTGACCGGGCCCACGCCGGTGATTTCGGCGGTGGTGACAGGCTGTTCGAAGGACACGCCGACAAAGCTTTGCGCGGCCAGGTTGTAGATCTCGTCGAAGCCGCCATTCTGCAGCAGGCGGATGCTCGAACTCAGGTCGGTCAGGTCGTATTCGACCAGTTTCAGATTCGGGTGGTTCTGGATGCCCAGTTCTTCAATGCGCCAGAAGTTCACGGAACTGGTGCGGCGGTAGGTCCCGGTGACTTCATAGCCCTTGCCCAGCAGCAGTTCTGCCAGATAGGCGCCATCCTGGCCGGTAATGCCCGTAACGAGCGCTTTTTTAGTCTTTTGCATGATATTCACGTTTTCCAACAGAACTTTGACAGCCGGTTATTGTAACAGAGGCACGAAGCCCGCCCGGTTTGCACCGGGGCGGGCTTACACTAGTTACATCTTGTTACAGGGCAACTAATTACTGTCAAGCCTTGCGCTGGGCCACCGCGTCCACCACGCACAGCGCCGTCATGTTGACGATGCGGCGCACGGTGGCCGACGGGGTCAGGATGTGCACCGGCGCGGCGCAGCCCAGCAGGATGGGGCCGACCGCGATGCCGTTGCCGGCCGCCGTCTTCAGCAGGTTGTAGGCGATGTTGGCCGAGTCAATGTTCGGCATCACCAGCAGGTTGGCGTCCGCCGTGAGGGTGGAATCGGGCATGATCTTGTTGCGCAGCTTGGAATCCATGGCGGTGTCGCCATGCATTTCGCCGTCCACTTCCAGCTCCGGCGCCTGCTGCTTCACCAGCGCCAGCGCGGCGCGCATCTTCTGCGCCGAGGCGCTGTTGGACGAGCCGAAGTTCGAATGCGACAGCAGCGCCGCGCGCGGCTGCAGGCCGAAGCGCTTCATTTCCTCGGCGGCCATGATGGTGATGGCGGCCAGCTGGTTGGCGTCCGGGTTCTCGTTGACGTGGGTGTCGACGATGGCCAGCTGGCGCTCGGGGAGCACCAGCACGTTCATGGCGGCGTACACGCAGGCGCCGACACGGCGGCCCAGCACCTGGTCGATATACTTCAGGTGCAGGTCGGTGGTGCCGAAGGTGCCGCAGATCATGCCGTCGGCATCGCCCTTCTTGATCATCATGGCGCCAATCAGCGAGTGGCGGCGGCGCATTTCCAGCTTGGCGTATTCCTGCGTCACGCCCTGGCGGTTGGTCAGCGCGTAGTAGGACTGCCAGTAATCGCGATAGCGCTCGTCGAAGTCCGGGTTGATGACGTCGTAGTCGACGCCCTGCTTCAGGCGCAGGCCGAATTTGTGGATGCGGCTCTCCAGCACCGGCGGGCGGCCCACCAGGATCGGGCGCGCCAGGCGCTCGTCGACCACCACCTGCACCGCGCGCAGCACGCGCTCTTCTTCGCCTTCGGCGTAGACGATGCGTTTCAGGTCGGCCGGGGTCTGCTTGGCCACCGCGAACAGCGGCTTCATGAAGGTGCCGGAGCGGTATACGAACTGCTGCAGGCTGTCGGCGTAGGCTTCCAGGTCCTTGATCGGACGGGTGGCCACGCCGGACTCAAAGGCCGCCTTGGCCACGGCCGGGGCGATCTTGGTCAGCAGGCGCGGATCGAACGGCATCGGGATCAGGTACTCGGGGCCGAACGACAGGTTCTGGATGCCGTAGGTGGTGGCCACGATGTCGGACTGCTCGGCGTGCGCCAGCTCGGCGATCGCGTGCACCACGGCGATTTCCATTTCGCGGGTAATCGTGGTGGCGCCGCAGTCAAGCGCGCCGCGGAAGATGTAGGGGAAGCACAGCACGTTGTTGACCTGGTTCGGGTAGTCCGAACGGCCGGTGCAGATGATGGCGTCGCCGCGCACCGCTTTCACGTCTTCCGGCAGGATTTCCGGGTTCGGGTTGGCCAGCGCCAGGATCAGCGGGTTGGGCGCCATCTGCTTGACCATGTCCTGCTTCAGCACGCCGCCGGCGGACACGCCCAGGAAGATGTCGGCGTCCGGGATCACTTCGGCCAGGGTGCGGGCCGGGGTGTCGCGCGCGAAGCGTTCCTTGTCCGGGTCCATCAGCTCGGTGCGGCCCTTGTAGACCACGCCGGCCAGGTCGGTGACGAAGATGTTTTCCAGCGGGAAGCCCAGGTCGACAATCAGGTCCAGGCAGGCCAGCGCGGCCGCGCCGGCGCCGGAAACCACCAGTTTGCATTCCTTGATGTTCTTGCCCACCAGCTGTATGCCGTTCAGCAATGCCGCGCCCACGATGATGGCGGTGCCGTGCTGGTCGTCATGGAACACCGGAATCTTCATGCGGTCGCGCAGCTGGCGCTCGATGGTGAAGCACTCGGGGGCCTTGATGTCTTCCAGGTTCACGCCGCCGAAGGTCGGTTCCAGCGAGGCGATGATGTCGCACAGCTTGTCCGGATCGGATTCGTTGATCTCGATGTCGAACACGTCGATGCCGGCGAATTTCTTGAACAGCACGCCCTTGCCTTCCATCACAGGCTTGGCGGCCAGCGGACCGATATTGCCCAGGCCCAACACGGCGGTGCCGTTGGTGATGACGGCAACCAGGTTGCCGCGCGCAGTGTACTTATAGGAGTTGGCGGGATCGGCGACGATTTCTTCGCAGGGGGCAGCCACGCCGGGAGAATAGGCTAGCGCGAGGTCGCGCTGGTTGGTCAACTGCTTGGTGGGGGTAACACTGATTTTGCCGGGTTTGGGGCACTCGTGGTATTCGAGCGCGGCCAGGCGCAGTTGTTGTCTCAATTCCTCTTTTTTATCAGATGACGAATCCATGCTGTACTGCCTTCCTGTTTGTCTATCGGGAAAGCTTCCGATTCTATCAGACCAATTCTTTCAGTTAGCTAGGTATTTTCACCAATCAGGCAGAATAACTATCGGCGTTATCAATATTATCAATTTTTTCTATGGTCGCGGCAGCTATCAGATCGCAACTATTGCGCAAAGTTAAGAAAGTTGCATCAAAGTCTTAGTTCTTGTAGACAATATGGCATTCAGGGTATAGACTGGCTTGATTGACATCCCTTGTCATCCTTGAAAGAAAGGCACGCGATGAGCTACCAGTTTTGGCACAACTGCTTTCGACTCTCCAGTGTGGCCTTTCCCGCCGCCACCGTGATGCTGTGCTTTGCCGAACCCGGCTCGGCGCAGTCGGCGCTGCTGGCTGCGGCCGCCGTGGTGTCCACCGGCGTCTGGGGCTACAGTTCCAGCCGCCACAAGCGCCGCATGGTGCTGGAAGACGAACTGGCCGAGGGCGGCAACGCCTAGGACGCTAGTACAATGGCGGCATGCTCTCCGAATTCGACCTCATCGCAGAATACTTCAACCGCCCCCGCCCTGTCCGCGCCACGCTGGGCATAGGCGACGACTGCGCCCTGCTCACGCCCGGCGCCGGCATGCAGACCGCCATTTCGTCCGACATGCTGGTGGAGGGGCGCCATTTCTTTGCCGGCGCGGACCCGGTGCGGCTGGGCCATAAGAGCCTGGCGGTGAACCTGTCCGACCTGGCGGCCATGGGCGCGCGGCCGGTCGGCTTCACGCTGGCGCTGGCGCTGCCGGCAGCCGACCGCGCCTGGCTGGCAGGCTTCTCGGCCGGCCTGTTCGCGCTGGCCGACGCGCACGGCTGCGAGCTGATAGGCGGCGACACCACCAAGGGCCCGCTCACCATCTGCATCACCATCTTCGGCGAACTGGCGCCCGGCGAGGCGCTGCGGCGCGACGCGGCCCGGCCCGGCGACGACATCTGGATATCCGGCACGCTGGGCGACGCGCGCCTGGCGCTGGCGGCCTCCCTGCGCGAACCGGGTGCCGGCGAGGAACTGGCGCGGGCGGCCGCTGGTGGCGATGGGAATGGCCTTGCCGGCGGTGGGGGCGGTGCTGGCGATGCTGGCCTTGCCGGCGATGCTGGCGGTAATGGCGGTAATGGCGGCGCTGGCAGTGCTGGCAGAGCTGGCAGCTCTGGCCGTGCTGGCGGTACTGGCGGTAATGGCGGTGCTGGCGGCGCGGAAGGCGCGGCGCGCTTCGCGGCGGCGTCGGCCAGGTTGCACGCGCCCACGCCGCGCGTGGCGCTGGGTCGGCTGCTGGCGCAGCAACGCATCGCACACGCGGCCATCGATATCTCGGACGGGCTGGTGGGCGACATCGGCCATATCCTCAAGCTGTCGGGCGTGGGTGCGGTGCTGGACGTGGACGCGCTGCCGGCCGGGCCGGTGCTGGCCGGCTGCGCGCAGAAATGGCGCCGCGCCTACATGGCGGCCGGCGGCGACGATTACGAGCTGTGCTTCACGGCGCCCGTGTCGGCGCGCGAGGCAGTGATGGCGGCCGGCGCCCAAAGCGGCACGGCGGTCACGCGCGTGGGCCGTATCGAGGCCGGGCCGGGCCTGCGGCTGGTGGACGCGCACGGCGAACCGCTGGCGCTCAATCTGCAGGGTTTCGACCACTTCGGCTGAACGCCGGCGGGTTACGCTCCGCTAACCCGCCCTACGGTCAACGCTCGATGCATTATCCAGGGCCGATGCATTATTCACGCCCGATGCATTCCAGGGCCGACGCATTATCCTGGGCCGACGCATTATCGGGACCGACGCATTGTCCGGGACCGATGCATTATCGCGGCCCGATGCATAATCTGCGGCCGGACGCACGTTCCGCGGCCCAATGGGGGATCGTAGGGCGGGTTAGCCCGAAGGGCGTAACCCGCCGCTCAGGCCAGCGACGTGTGATCCTCGCCCGGCTCTCCCGCGCGCCGCCCGGTGCCGTGCATCAGCCAATAATGGTGGAAAGCCAGCCGGATATTGTCCCGCAGCTGGATATCGTCCCACGGCTTGGTGTAGAAGCGGTAGATCGCACCCCGGTTGATCGAATCGAGCACCGCCTCCAGCCCGGTATAGCCGGACAGGATAATCCGTATGGTATCCGGATACATCTCCTTCACCTTGCTCAGGAACTCGGTGCCGCTCATGATGGGCATGCGCTGGTCGCACACGATCACCTGTACCGGGTACAGCGCCAGCAACTCAAAGCCCTCGGCCGGCGTGGCCGCCGTCAAGATACGGTAGCCGTCGCGCCGGAACAGCCGGTGCAGCGAGGACAGCACGTTGACATCATCGTCCACGATCAGCAACGTCTGCGGCGGCTCGGATGCCTGGTTCGGGTCCGGCGGCAGGCTGCGCCCGCCCTCCACCAGCTGCCCCATGTCGTCGGCCGGCAGCGGACGGCTGAAGAAATAGCCCTGAATCTCATCGCAGCGGTTGCGGCGCAGGTACTCCAGCTGCGGCCGCGTCTCCACGCCCTCGGCGATCACGCGCAGCTTCAGGCTGTGCGCCATGCTGATGATGGCCAGCGCAATGGCCGCGTCGTTGGGATTGGTCGTGATGTCGCGCACGAAGGCGATGTCGATCTTCAGCTTGTCGATCGGGAAGCGCTGCAGATAGGCCAGCGATGAGTAGCCGGTGCCGAAATCGTCGATCGAGCACTTCACGCCCAGCTCCTTGAGCCGCCCCAGCACGCCGATGGTACGCTCGGCGTTCGACATCAGCGCAGTCTCGGTCAGCTCCAGCTCCAGCAGCTCGGGCGGCACCTTGTGGCGCTCCAGCGCACTGCGCACCTCCGCCTCAAGGTCGCCCTCGACGAACTGGCGGCTCGACACGTTCACCGCCACCGTCACCGGCCCCACCATGGAACGGCCCCAGGCCGCAATCTGGCGGCAGGCCGCGTCGATGATCCAGGCGCCCACCCGCACAATCAGCCCGGTATCCTCCAGCACCGGCACGAATTCGGCCGGGAACACCATGCCGTAGCCGGGCCGCTGCCAGCGCAGCAGCGCCTCGGCGCCGCTGATGCGGCCCGTGGTCAGGTTCACCTTGGGCTGGTAGTACAGCAGCAGTTCGTTATCGTCCAGCGCGCGGCGCAGCGCCAGCTCCAGGTCCAGGCGCGCCAGCACCTGCACGTTCATGCCGGCGGTGAAGAAGCGGTAGCCGTCGCGGCCGGCCTGCTTGGCGCGTTCCATGGCGGTGTCCGCGTATTTCACCAGCGTCTCGGGATCGGTGGCGTCGTCCGGGTACATGGCGATGCCGATCGACGCCGTCAGCGCGGCAGGGTGGCCCTCCAGGTCGAACGGCGCGCGCAGCGCCTCGCGCACCTCGTTGGCCACCAGCACCGCGTCCTGCTGGTTGCGCGTCATGGTCAGGATCAGCGCGAACTCGTCGCCGCCCAGGCGGCCCACGGTGTCGCGGATGCGCACGCACTGCACCAGGCGGTTGCTGAACTGGCGCAGCAGTTCGTCGCCGGCCGCCGGCCCCAGCGAATCGTTGATGTTCTTGAAACGGTCCAGGGCGATGAACAGCACCACGATGCGCCATTCCTTGTCCTGCGCCAGCTCGATGGCTTCGGCCAGGGTCTGGAAGAACAGGGTGCGGTTGGGCAGGCCGGTCAGGCTGTCGTAGTGGGCCATGTGCAGCAGGCGTTCCTCGGCCAGGCGCCGCTCGCTGATGTCGCGCGCCACGCAGATCAGGGTGGGCGGCACGCCGGCCGGGTCGGGGCCGGTGGCGTCGCCATGCTGCAGCTGCCAGTACAGTTCCACCGGCACCGCCGCCAGGTCCTGGCGCGTCAGCTCGGTTTCCAGCAGGTCCGGCGTGCGCGAGGCGGCCATGGTGGCCTTGGCCGCGTCGCAGTGCGCCTGCAGTTCTTCACGCTCGCCCAGGCCGATGCGCGCCGGTTCCATGCCGAGCAGCGGCGCGCGTCCGTAGCCCAGCATGCGGCAGGCGCCGTCGTTCACGTCCACCAGCGCCAGCGTGGCGATGTCGATCAGGAAGATGGCATCGGCGGTGGCGTCCATGGCGCTGCGGAAGCGCTGCAGCTCGGCGGTGCGCTCGCGCACGGTCTGCTCCAGCAGCGCGCTGTAGTTCTTAGCCTCGCGGTGCATCAGCCGCACCTCCAGCATGTTGCGGATGCGGGTGAGCACTTCCACCGGATCGAAAGGCTTGCTGACGAAGTCGCGCGCGCCCGCCTCCAGCGCGGCCAGCTTGTGGTCCGGCTGCGCCGTCACCACCAGCACCGGCAGGTAAGCCTCCGCCTCCAGCGGCTTGAGCGCGTTCATCACGTCGAAGCCGCTCATGCCGGGCATGTGCAGGTCGAGGATGATCAGGTCGTAGCAGTGCTGCTCGTGCCACGGCGCCACCACGCGCGGGTCGGTGGTGGAGCTGACCGACTGGTAGCCGGTGGTGGTGAGCAGGTATTCCAGCAACTGCACGTTGACCGCCTGATCGTCCACGATCAGGATCTTTGCGTTGTGGATATCGGCCTGGGTAATCATGACAGTTCCTTGCTGGCTTTGCGGTCGCCGCGTTCTGCGATATGGGCCAGCGTACTGTTGATGGCCTCCGTGAACTCATCGATGTTGATCGGCTTGATGAGGTAACGGAAGAATCCTGCCGCAACGCCTTTTTCTATGTCGCGCGGCATGGCATTGGCGGTCAGCGCGATGACCGGAATGTGCTGGGTGCGGCTGTCGCTGCGCAGCACCCGCATGGCATCGAGCCCGCTCATGCCGGGCAGGTTGATGTCCATCAGGATGATGTCCGGCTGGTGCGCGCGCGCCAGTTCCACGCCCAGGTGGGCATCCGGGGCCGACAGCAGGCGCAGGTCGGGCCGGAAGCTGATGATTTCCTCCACCAGCTTCAGGTTGGCCGGATTGTCCTCCACATACAGGATGGCGGCCGGGGCATCCGGCGCGTGCTGGCCGGCGTTGTCGGCCAGCGCGCGCGCGGTCTCGCTGTCGAGCGACGGCAGCGGCTCGGTGGCGCGCAGCTCGATCCAGAACAGGCTGCCCACGCCCTGGCTGCTGGAGGCACCGATCACCCCGCCCATCAGCTCCACCAGGCGCTTGGTCACCACCAGGCCGATGCCGGTGCCCTCTTCCGGACCGGTTTCCTGGCCCAGGCGGTTGAAGGGCTGGAACAGCATGGCCACCTGGTCGGGCTTGAGGCCGATGCCGGTGTCCTGCACCGACAGGCGCAGCAAGCCCGGCGCGCTGCTGCTGCAGTCCACCACCACCGCGCCGCCCTCGCGGTTGTACTTGATGGCGTTGGACAGCAGGTTAAGCAGCACCTGCTTGAGGCGGGTGCGGTCGGCGCCCACGGTGGCGCGGCAGTTATCCGGGAACAGCATGCGGATGCCGCGCGCGGCCGCCAGCGGTTCGGTCATGCTCTGCACCTCCTGCAGCATTTCCTGCAGCGCCACCGGCTCCATCGACAGCGCCACCGCGCCCGATTCGATCTTGGCCAGGTCCAGGATTTCGTTGATCAGGGTGAGCAGGTGGCGGCCGGACTTCAGGATATGGTTGGCGAATTCCTTCTTCTGCACCAGCGTGGACGGCAGCTTGTCCGAAGTGAGGATCTGGGCGAAGCCAAGGATGGCGTTGAGCGGCGTGCGCAGCTCGTGGCTCATGGACGACAGGAAGGCCGACTTGGCCTGGTTGGCGCTCTTGGCCTCCTCCATGGCCATGGCCAGCTCGCCGTTGGTGGCCTCCAGCTGCAAGGTGCGCTCGTGCACGCGCTGCTCCAGCTCCTCGTTCAGGCGCATCACCTCCTGCTGCGCCAGGGTGCGCTGCTCGGCCTCGCGCGCCAGCTCGCTGTTCGACTCGGCCAGTTCGCGCTGGCGGATCTCCACTTCGCTCAGCATGGAGTTGAACGATTCCACCAGCTGCGCCACCTCGTCCTCGCTGGTGGGCGCGGCGCGGCGCGAATAGTCGCCGGTCTGCACCACCTCGCGCGCCACGTCGCGGATGTCGAGGATGGGGCGGGTGATGATGTAGTCGGTGCGGCGCATGATCAGGTAGGCGATGCCCATGGCCGGCAGCATCACCAGCAGCGCGATGCCCAGGTAGTCGCCCAGGCGGCCCACCATTTCGTATTCGGCGCGCAGGTAGACGGTGCCCTGCAGCTCGCCGTTGTCGACGATGCGCTTGAACATGGTGAGCTTGCCGTCCTCGAAGCGCATGGCGTCGGCCTCGGCCTGCTGCGGGAAGTGGTCGTCCTGGCCGGGCGCCACATAGCTGGCGAACAGCTTCCCCTTGGCGTTGTAGATGGCGCCCGCGTTGATCTTCGGGCGCAGGCGCAGCAGCGACAGGGTCTGCTTGGCCAGCGCCTTGTCGTCGAAGGCCAGCGCGGCGCTGCTCATGTGGCCGATCAGTTCCGACTGCGTGCTCATGTCGCCGCTCACGCTCTGGTGGTAGGCGCGCAGGTCGTAGGCCACGATGGTGGCCAGCGACACCAGCAGCGCCACCAGGGTGGACAGCATGACCACGCCCAGCAGCTTCTGGCGCAGGGAGCGCATCCGTATCATGCGGCCGCCTTGCCTGCGTTCGCCGTCCACGTGGCCGTGCTTCATGTGGCGTCTCCCGGCGCGACCCGGTAGGCCGCCGACAGCATGCGCGCGCTGATGCGGATGCGGGCGCTGGCGGCCGGCTTGAGCGCCACCTCGAAGCGCAGCCGCTCGTCGGCCAGCACGAAATTGATGATGCTGCCCAGCGCGTGCGCCTCTTCGCTGTCGGACACGGTGAGCATGGGCTGGCTGCGCGTGGCGGCCAGCACTTCCGCCAGGCTGGCCTTGTCCAGCGTGCCGACAAACAGGATGTGCAGGTGGCCGGGCGGCTCGCCCTTGCGCAGTTTTTTCACCTGCAGCGGATGGCCGTTGGCGCTGTGGCCGGCCGCGCTGCGCTCCAGCTGGTCGGCCAGCGCGTCGGCGCCCATCACGCCGATCAGCAGCGGGCTGTCGGGCCGCACGAAGCTGCCTTCGGGCCATTCGACAAAGCCGGCGAACTTGATCAGGTAGGCAGCCTTGACCTGGCGCTCCAGGTTCTGGTCCTGGGCCCGCGCATGCAATTGGACCGCCAGGGACAGGAGCAGGAGCAGCAGACTCAGCAGTCGCGGCAGGCTTGCAAACTGCATGTCTCCCCTCCCTTTAACTTAGATAGCAAGCGAATCCTGGCCAGTCGAGTGTACGCATTTTTGGCTTTGCTGAGCAGAATTTTTTGACCGTGCGCAAAGCCCGGCGGGCTAGAATGTGCACACGAATAAAGTACACAAAGCAAGAGGAGTATGCAAATGGACAAGCAGGCAACGGAACAGGCCATGCCGGCGCTGGACCGGCTGGCGGCGGAGGTCGGCACAATTCTGCACGGCAAGGGCATGCTGCTGGCCACGGCCGAATCCTGCACCGGCGGCGGCGCGGCGCAGGCGGTGACGGAAATCGCCGGCTCCAGCGGCTGGTTCGAGCGCGGCTTTGTTACCTATTCGAACGCGGCCAAGAGCGAGCTGCTGGGGGTGCCGTCCGGCCTGATTGCGCAGCACGGCGCCGTCAGCGAGGAGGTGGCGGCGGCCATGGCGGTGGGCGCGCTGGCGCACAGCGCGGCGCAGGTGGCGCTGTCGACCACCGGCATCGCCGGGCCGGGCGGCGCGGTGGCCGGCAAGCCGGTGGGCACGGTGTGCTTCGGCTGGGCCGGGCCGGCCGGGGTGCGCACCGAGCGCCTGGTGTTCAGCGGCGACCGGCGCGCCGTGCGCGAGCAGGCCGTGGCGCATGCACTGCAAGGGCTGCTGCGCTTTTTGGTATAGTGCGTGCCGGGCAAGCCTAACTAATTACAGAGAAAACTCGATGCAGAACACCGTACATTTCATCCTGCAGGGCAAAGGCGGCATCGGCAAGACCCTGGTCTCGACGATACTGGCGCAATGGCTGGCGGCCAAGGACGACACCCCGCTGCGCTGCTACGACACGGACCAGGAAAACGCCACCTTCTCGCGCTACAAGGCGATGGATGTCAAGCACGTGCCGGTGATGACGGAGGCGCGCACCATCGACCCCAAGCGCTTCGACGCCCTGATGATCGACATCCTGGAAGAAGACGGCAACTGCGTGATCGACAACGGCGCCAACACCTTCTCGCCGCTGGTGGCCTACCTGATCGAGAACGACTGCTTCACGCTGTTGCAGGAATCGGGCCGCAAGGTCTACATCCACACCATCGTGGGCGGCGGCGACACGCTGCACGACACCGCCATGGGCTTCCTGTCCACCGCCAAGTCGACCTCGGTGCCGCTGGTGCTGTGGGAAAACGAGCATTTCGGGCCGCTGGTGTCGGCCTCGGGCAAGTCCTTCATCGAATCGCAGACCTATGCCGACAACGCCGCGCGCGTGGTGGGCCGCGTGGTGCTCACGCAACGCAATGCCGACACCTTCGGCGCCGACATCAAGAAGATGAACACGGCGCGCCTGACTGCCGAGGAAGTCAAGGCCAGCGACAAGTTCAACGTGATGGAAAAGCAGCGCATCAAGGTGGTGTTCCGCGACCTGTTCGAACAGCTCGACAAAGTGAGCTGGTAAGAGGACCGCGCCATGGACCAGCACAAGCTGCGCAGTCTCGTGTTTGAGAAAACCGGGGTCAAGGTCGATATCGACGATCCCATCTTCGCGCTGGTGGCGCTGAACGAGGCGGTGCTGGCCGAATCGGTGGAGCGCCATATCGCGCGCATCGACGCCGCCTCGCAGGAACTGGCCGAGCAGGTGCGCGCCGCGGGCGGCCTGGCGCCGGCCCGCGCCGCCGCCGCCGGCTTCGAACCCGCGCCGGCGGCGCCGGTGAAAGCCATCGCCACCCAGTCGCTCCTGGTCACGCCGCGCGAGCAGCGCCTGCTGGTCGCGGCCGCAAGCCTGGCGCTGCTGGCGGCGCTGCTGGTGGTTGGCCTGCAGGCGCTGTTCAAACCCGCCGCCCTGCCGCCGCCCGCGCCCGCCGCCCTGACGCAGCAGCAGGCCGACGCCCTGGCCCGGGCCGACAAGCTGGCCCGCGCCATCGACAAGCTGGACCCCAAGACCCGCGCCCAGATCCAGGCCGAGCTGCAAAAATAGCCTCCTCCGGTAGTGTGCTAACATGTGAACACCTATTCACATGTTGAGCTATGTGCACACCACCCGAATCCGACGCGGCCATCGCGCAGCTGGCCGACCTGTTCCACCTGCTGGGCGATCCCACGCGCCTGCGCATCGTGCTCGCCTGCGTGGCGGCGCCGGTGGCCGTGGGCGACATCGCCGCCTCGCTGCAGCTGAGCAGTTCCCTCGTCAGCCACCATTTGCGCCTGCTGCGCGCGGCCCGCATCGTCAAGTCCGAGCGCCAGGGCAAACAGGTCTTTTACTCCGCCGCCGACGCCCACATCAGCGGCGTCCTCCACGACATGCTTGAACATATAGACGAACCGGAATAAGCCATGCCACACGACCACGACCACCAGCACGAAGCGCAGCGCGGCCACGGCCGCACGCACGACCACAAGCATGGCCACGCGCACGACCACGACCAGGACCATGACGACGAGCGCGACCGCGACCACCGGCATGCGCGCGGCCACGGGCATGAGCACGGACATGAGCACGGGCACGGGCATAAGCACGACCATGAGCACGGGCATGGCCACGGCGGCCATCACCACCACCATGGCGACCCGAACAGCCAGGGCCGCGCCTTCGCCATCGCCATCGCGCTGAACACGGTGTTCGTGGCCATCGAATTCGGCTACGGCTTCATCGCCAACTCCACCGCGCTGATGGCCGACGCCGGGCACAACCTGTCGGACGTGCTGGGCCTGATGCTGGCCTGGGGCGCCGCCATCCTGGCCAGGCGCGCGCCCAACCAGCGCTACACCTACGGCCTGCGCAGCAGTTCCATGCTGGCCGCGCTGTTCAATGCCATGCTGCTGATGGCCGCCTGCGGCGGCATCGCCTGGGAAGCCGTGCAGCAGCTGATGAACCCGACGCCGGTGCAAGGCCTGACGGTGTCGGTGGTGGCGGCGGTAGGCATCGCCGTGAACGGTTTCTCGGCCTGGCTGTTCATGGCCGGTGCCAAGGACGACCTCAACATCCGCGGCGCCTATCTGCACCTGGCGGCCGACGCCGCCATCTCGCTGGGCGTGCTGGTGGCCGGCCTGGTCGTGCTATGGACCGGCTGGAGCTGGCTGGACCCGCTGGTCAGCATCGCCATCGTGTTCTTCATCGTGGTGAGCACCTGGTCGCTGCTGCGCGAGGCGCTCAAGCTGGTGCTGGCGGCGGTGCCCGATTCGGTGAACGCGCCGGAAGTGGAGCGCTTCCTGCGCGGCCGTCCCGGCGTCAACGAAGTGCATGACCTGCACATCTGGGCCATGAGCACCACCGAAACCGCGCTCACCGCCCACTTGGTGATGCCGTCCGGCCATCCGGGCGACGAAGCGCTCGACGAGATCGCCGCACGCCTGCAAGCCGACTTCTCGGTGCACCACTGCACCCTGCAGGTGGAAATGGGCACCACCGACCACGCCTGCTGCCTGAAGGCGCCCTGAGGCGGCAGGCGCGCGCCGGCTGCTTAGCTTACTGGTCGGCCAGCCCGGAGAACAGCGCCGTGCTCAGGTAACGCTCGCCGAACGAAGGAATGATGGTGACGATCAGCTTGCCCGCGTTCTCGGGCCGCTGCGCCACCTGGATGGCCGCCCACAGCGCGGCGCCCGAGGAAATGCCCACCATCAGGCCCTCCTGCGCGGCCGCCGCGCGCGCGGTGGCGAAGGCGTCCTCGTTCTTCACCCGTATCACTTCCTGATAGACATGGGTGTTCAGCACGGCCGGCACGAAGCCCGCGCCGATGCCCTGGATGGGGTGCGGCCCCTTCGGCCCGCCCGACAGCACCGGCGACGCGTCCGGCTCCACGGCGATGCACTGGAACGCCGGCTTGCGCGCCTTGATCACTTCGCCCACCCCGGTGATGGTGCCGCCGGTGCCCACGCCGGCCACCAGGATGTCGGCGCGGCCGTCGGTATCGCGCCAGATTTCCTCGGCGGTGGTACGGCGGTGCACGTCCGGATTGGCCGGGTTGTTGAATTGCTGCAGGATCAAATAGCGCGGGTCCGACTCGGCCAGCTGCTCGGCGCGGCGGATGGCGCCCAGCATGCCCTCGGCGCCCGGCGTAAGTATCAGCTCGGCGCCATAGGCGCGCAGCAGCATGCGGCGCTCGCGGCTCATGGTGTCGGGCATGGTGAGCGCGCAGCGGTAGCCGCGCGCGGCGCACACCATGGCCAGCGCGATGCCGGTGTTGCCGCTGGTGGGTTCGAGGATGATGGAATCGGGGCGGATCTGCCCGGCGGCTTCGGCGGCCTCGATCATGGCCAGGCCGATGCGGTCTTTCACGCTGTGCGCGGGGCTGTAGAACTCGAGTTTGGCAAGGATTTGCGCCGGTGCGCCGGCGGCCATCCGGTTGATGCGAACCAGCGGCGTGTTGCCGATCAGTTCAGTGACGTCGTTGGCAATATTCATGGCGTGGCTCCGCACGAGTGGCTGGAAGCCCCAGTCTACGCCGAATTGCGGGCCGCGCACCAGCGGGCGCGCGGCCGGTCCCGCATTATTTCACGTCCAGCAGTTCCACTTCAAAGGTAAGCGCCGAATTGGGCGGGATCTCGCCGGCCGAGCGCGGGCCGTAAGCCAGTTCCGCCGGGATGATGAGGATGCGCTTGCCACCCACTTTCATGCCCTGCACGCCCTGGTCCCAGCCCTTGATGACCTGGCCTTTGCCCAGCGTGAATTCCAGCGGCTCGCGGCCGATGGAGCTGTCGAACTTCTTGCCGCGCTGGTTCTTGGCCAGCGGGCGATACAGCCAGCCGGTATAGTTCACGCGCACCAGATGGCCGGCGGTGGCTTCCTTGCCGGCGCCGACTTTCACATCGTTGACGATCAGGGAATCGGCGGCCGGGCCGGGCTGGGCCGAGCCGACCACCACCGGCGCGGGTGCGGCTGCGGGTGCGTCAGCGGGCGCGGCGGCGGTGGCGGGCGCCTGGCCGGCGGCCTGCGCCAGGGTGGCGGTGGCGGCGAAAAGGAGAGCGAACAAAACGGAACTACGGGCCATGATGTATTCTTTCGTTGAAGTTTCAAGCGACGCACATGATAACAAATCAGCCACCCGATGCAATTATTCAGCCGTCCGGCCACAAGCTTTTTTTCGCGCTGTGGCCGGATGAGGACACGCGCGCCGCGCTCGCGGGCCTGCAGCCGCTGGCGCCGGGACGCGCCATCGCGCCGGCCAAGCTGCACTTGACGCTGGCCTTCCTGGGGCAGCAGCCGGCCGCCGCGCTGGCGCCGCTGCTGGCGATACTGGAAGGGCTGGCGGTGCCGGAGCTGCGGCTGCGGATCGATTGCCTGGGCTACTTCCAGCGTCCACGCATCGCCTGGGCCGGCATGTCGACGCCGCCGCCGGCGCTGCTGGCGCTGCAGGCCGAGCTGATGGCGCGGCTGGAAGCGGCCGGATTCTCAGCCGCCACGCACGGCCAATTCAAGCCCCACGTCACGCTGGCGCGCGACGCCCAAAGCGCCCCGCCCGCCACCCCGTTCGCGCCCGTGCCCTGGCGCGCCGCCGAAGTCGCGCTAGTCGAATCCTTCCCCAGCGGCATCTACCTCCCCATTGCCGTAAAACATGCGTAAGTAAATCAAGCCCTTACGCAGGCGAGCTAAGCCGCATTTTTCCCCAATTCGGGGTCAGACCCCGAAGTGGGGAAAATGCGGCTCAGGCTGCTTGGGGGGTGGGGGTGGCGGCTTGGGCGGCGAGTTTGTTGAGCACGTGGCCGGCGGCGACCATGCCGAAGGTGGCGGTGACCACCACGGCGGAGCCGTAGCCGGCGCAGTTCAGGCCCGTCACGGCGCGCTCGTCGCCGTCGATCGAGCACGCTTCGCCAGTGTTGGGCAGCTGCAGCGGTTCCATCGAGAATACGGCGTCGATGTGGTATTTGTTCTTCATGCCGGGCGGGAAGCCGTAGTCGCTGCGCAGGCGGCGCCGCACTTTCTTGAGCAGCGGCTCTTGCTCGGTCTTGGACAGGTCGCGCACTTCGATCTTGGCCGGGTCGGTCTTGCCGCCCGCGCTGCCGATCACGATCAGCGGAATCTGGTGGCGGTGGCAATGCGCCACCAGCGCCGTCTTGGCCTTGGCGCTGTCGATGGCGTCGACCACGTAGTCGTAGCGGCCCACGCCCACCATCTGCTCCAGGTTATCCGGCTCGATGAAATCTTCCACCTGGGTCACCTGGCAATAGGGGTTGATCTGGGCGATGCGCTCGGCCAGCGCGTGGATCTTGGCCTGGCCCACGGTGCCGGTCATGGCCTGGATCTGGCGGTTGATGTTCGATTCGGCCACGTTGTCGAGGTCGATCAGCGTCAGGCGGCCGATGGCGCTGCGCGCCAGCGCCTCGACAATCCAGGAGCCGACGCCGCCCACGCCGATGACGCAGATGTGGGCGTTGCGGAAGCGTTCCAGCGCCGGCTGGCCGTACAGGCGGCCGATGCCGCCAAAGCGGCGCTCGAAGTCGACCTCAGGGTTTGGGGGGGATGTCAGTGCAGTCATGCCGCCATTTTAGCGGACGCGGGCGGAAAGGATTTATTCTAGAATGGCTGACTATCCATAGCCAACCCGACGAGCCCCACCATGAGCACCTCCCTGATCGACACGGCGCCCGACTTCGGCCAGCCCATCGCCGTCCTGAAGCATTGCCACGACCGCATCCGCAAGCAGCTGCAGACCCTGCAGAACCTGCTGGCCCACCTGCCGCAGCACGGCGCCGACGAGCAGGCGCGCCAGGCGGCGCAGGCGGTGCTGAAATACTTCAGCAACGCCGCCCACCTGCACCACGAGGATGAAGAGCAGAACCTGCTGCCCATGCTGGACGCCACCGCGCGCGGCGAGGATGCCGCCGTGCTACACGATCTGGTGCCGCGCATCCTTGCGCAGCATCAGCAAATGGACGCGGATTGGCATATAATAAAATCACAACTTAACAAAATTGCCACAGGGACAGATACGGCCCTGTCCGCTTCAGCGGTGGCGCAGTTCGTGGCCGACTACACCGCCCACATGGAGCAGGAAGAACAAAAGATCGCGCCGATGGCCAAGCGGCTGTTCAGCCCGGCGCAAATGCAGGAACTGGGCGAGGCGATGCAGGCGCGCCGCGGCCTGGCCCCGGCAGCGGCGCCCCAGGCGGCCGCCAAGGCGGTGGCGGCCGGCGTGGACATCGCCGACCTGCGGCTCGATTACGGCCGCGCCAGCCTGGATGAAACGGATACGCTGGACCACCCTGTGGACCAGTTCGCCAAATGGTTCGATGAAGCCATGAAAGCCGAAGTGCTGGAAGCGAACGCCATGAGCGTGGCCACCGTGGGGGCGGACGGCAAGCCCACCTCGCGCATCGTGCTGATCAAGCAGTACGACGCGCGCGGTTTCACCTGGTACACCAATTACGAGAGCCAGAAAGGCCGGCAGCTAGCGCAGAACCCGCATGCGGCCCTGCTGTTTTTCTGGCGCGAGCTGGAACGCCAGGTGCGCATCGAGGGCCGCGTCGAGAAAACCTCGGCCGAGGAGAGCGACAAGTATTTTTACAGCCGGCCCGTGAAGAGCCAGTTGGCGGCGATCGCTTCGCAGCAAAGCGAGCACATCGACAGCAGGAACGCGATGGAACAGAATTATGCGGCCGTGGAAGCGGCCAGCGGCGGCCAGCCGCAGCGCCCGCCGCACTGGGGTGGCTACCGCCTGGTGCCGGAGCGGGTGGAGTTCTGGCAGGGCCGCCGCTCGCGCTTCCACGACCGGATTGTATTTACGCTGCAAGCGGACGGCAGCTGGAAGAAGGAGCGCTTGCAGCCCTGACCATGGGAGGCAACCGTGTTCGCGCAAAACCGACTCAGCGCATGGATGGCAGGCGTCCGGCATCAAATCGCCACGCCCTTGCGCATCGAACTGTGGAACGGCCAGCAGTTCGATTTTTCCCCTGAGCCGCCGCGCGTGACGATACGGCTGCCGCACGCGTCGGCCGCGCGCTACCTGCTCACGCCGTCGCTGTCGAACCTCGGTTCGGCTTACGTGGAAGGCCTGATCGAGGTGCGCGGCGCGGCGCGCGACATGATCGCCGTGGTGAACGCGCTGGCGCGCTCCACGCTCAAGGAGCGCGGCCGCTTCGCCCGCATCGCGCGCAACTTCAGCCACGACCGCAAGAAGGACGCGGAGGCGATCCGCTACCACTACGACGTTTCCAACGCCTTCTATCAGCAGTTCCTGGACCCGGCCATGGTGTATTCCTGCGCCTATTTCGAACGCGGCGACGAGGACCTGGCCACCGCCCAGGCCAGGAAAATCGACCACATCCTGGCCAAGATCCGGCTGCAGCCCGGGCAGACGCTGCTCGACATCGGCTGCGGCTGGGGCGCGCTGGCCATGCGCGCGGCGGAGCGCTACGGCGCGCGCTGCGTCGGCATCACGCTGTCGCAGAACCAATATGAGCTGGCGCGGGAACGGGTGCGCGAGGCGGGCCTGGCGCACTTGGTGGAGATCCGGCTGGAGGATTACCGCGACGTGCGCGGCCGCTTCGACCGCATCACCAGCGTGGGCATGTTCGAGCACGTGGGCCTGAAGCATTTGCCGGACTATTTCAGCACCATGAACCGCCTGCTGGCGGAGGATGGCGTGGCCATGAACCATGGCATCACCAGCACCGATCCGGACAACGGCGAAACGCCGTACGGCGGCGGGGAATTCATCGACAAATACGTGTTCCCGCACGGCGAACTGGTGCACCTGGGGCAGGTGCTGAAAGCCATGCAGCAGGGCGGCCTGGAGGCGTATGACGTGGAGAACCTGCGGCGCCACTATGCGCGCACCTGTTCGATCTGGACCGACAATTTCGAGGCCAACGCGGATAGCATCAAGGCGCTGGCGGGCGAGAAGCGCTTCCGCATCTGGCATGTGTACCTGGCGGGCTGCGTGTACGGCTTCGAGCAGGACCTGCTGAGCTTGTACCAGATCGTGTGCGGCAAGGCCGGGCGGCATCCGCGCGCCCTGCCCTGGTCGCGCGGGTATATGTACCAGCAGCAGCCGTTGCCATAACCCGGGCGCGGATCAAGCGGGGCCCCCAGGGAGCGGGGCGCCAGCGGCCAGGGCCTCGCACAGCGCGGCGTAGAGCTGCTGCAGCGCCGCCTCCAGGGCGGCCATGCTCCGGCTGTCTGCCGCGGCGATGGCGCGCGCGGCGCCGAAATTCATCAGCACCCCCTTCAGGCTGTGCACGGCGCGCGCCGCGCCTTCAACGTCCTGCGCGGCCAGCGCGTCCGCCACGTCGCGCCACAGCTGCGGGCCGTCCTGCAGGAACAGCGCGGCCAGTTCGCGCAGCAGCTCCGCGTCGCCATCGAGCCGCTGCAGCGCGGCTTGCCAGTCCAGCACCGGCGGGCCGCCATGTTCACCGCACCCGTCACCGCGCGCGTCACCGCGCCCGCCGCCATATGCGCATGCGGCGGTGCAGCGCTCCAGCGCTTCGCGCAAGCGCGCCAGGCTGATGGGCTTGGACAGATAGCCGTCCATGCCCGCTTCCAGGCAGCGCTCGCGGTCGCCCGCCATGGCGCGCGCAGTCATGGCGATGATGGGCAGGCGTCCGCGTCCCGGTTCCGCGGACTGCTCCCTGGCCTGTTCCCACAGGCGGATGTGGCGGGCGGCGGCCAGGCCGTCCAGGCCGGGCATCTGCACGTCCATCAGCACCGCGTCGTAAGCCACGCCGGTGGCGTATTCCAGCGCCGCCACGCCGCTGTCGACCAAGGTGGCGCGGTGGCCCAGTTTTTCCAGCAGGCGCAGCGCCAGGCGCTGGTTGACCGCGTTGTCCTCCGCCAGCAGCACCCGCAGGCTGCCGGCGCGCGCCTCGGCCGGCGCGCCGGGCTGGCCAGCCGAGGCGGCGGCGCGGCGGTCGTGGCCGCTGCGCGCATCGCCCCCCTCGGGCACCGGCAGTGCGCGCGGCGGCGCCTGCTGGACGGCCAGCGGGGCGGCCGGCGCCACGCCGGTGTGCCGCAGCGGCACCGTGAAGCTGAAGGTGCTGCCCGCGCCCGGCGCACTGAACACGCCGATCTGGCCCTGCATCAGGATCACCAGCCGGCGGCAGATGGTCAGCCCCAGCCCGGTGCCGCCGTATTCGCGCGTGGTGGAGCCGTCCACCTGGGCGAAGGCTTCGAAGATCAGCTTCTGCTTCTCCAGCGGGATGCCGATGCCGGTGTCGGTCACCGAGAAGGTCACGTCGCAGCGCTGGTCGTCCTCGCGCCCGGGCGCCGCCGCCACCGTGACGCTGCCGGCAGCGGTGAACTTGATGGCGTTGCCGATCAGGTTGATCAGCACCTGCCGCAGCCGGCCCGGGTCGCCCTTCACGGCGCGCGGCAGCGAGGCCGGCAGCTCGCAGCGCAGCGCCAGCCCCTTCTGGCGCGCCCGCAGCGCCATCACGCGCACGCTGTCCTGCACCATCTGGCGCAGGTCGAAAGGCACGTCCTCCAGGTCCAGCTTGCCGGCCTCGATCTTGGAAAAATCCAGGATGTCGTTGACGATGGCCAGCAAGGCATCGGCCGAGGCTTTCACCAGGCCGATGTCGGCGCGCTGCTCGGGGGTGAGGCCGGACTCCAGCACCAGCTCCGTCATGCCCAGGATGCCGTTCATCGGCGTGCGCACCTCGTGGCTCATATTGGCCAGGAACTCGCTCTTGGCGCGGCTGGCCGCTTCGGCCGATTCCACCGCGCGCTGCATGGCGTCGCGCGCGGCGCGCTGCTCGCTGATGTCGATGAAGTAGCCCAGCATATAGCTGCGCCCGCCGCTGTTGATGACGCTGCGGCTGACCAGCACGTCGCGCGGCGGGTCAAAGCTCATCAGGCGCCGTTCGCTGGTCACCATGCGGCCGCTGCGCCAGGCCAGGCTGTCCTCGGCGCGCGTGGCCTCGGCCCAGCGCGGCGAGGCGATATGGTCGATGGTGCGGCCCAGGATTTCCTCGCGCGTGCGCTGCGTGAATTCCTCGAAGCGCTTGTTAAAACGCAGGAAGTGGCCCTCGCGGTCCTTCAGGAACACCGGGATGGGCAGCTGGTCCAGGATCTGCTCGGTGAGCTCCTGGCGGTGGCGCACGTCTTCCTCCGATTCCGGCTGCGGCTGCGGCGGCAGGCCGGGGCCCGGGCCCGGATCGGCGCGCTCGCCTTCCACCAGCAGGGCCAGCAAGCCGTTGGCCAGGGTGGTTTCGCCGATGGCGCGCAGCTGCGCCAGGCGCTGCTGCATTTCCGCGTCGTCCTGCGCGCCCAGCGCGCGCTGGACCAGGTTGAGCAGGCGGGCGTACTGCATGGCGGCGCAGCCGGCCGGGCCTCAGGCCGGCCGGCCCTCGTCCCGGTAGCGCGCGCTGATGGCCAGCACCTCGCCCCAGCGCGCCAGCAGCGCGTTCACGCAGCGCGCATCGAAATGGCTGCCGCTGTTGTCCAGCAGGTACTGGCGCGCCTGCTCCATGCTCCAGGCCTGCTTGTAGGGGCGCACGCTGGTGAGGGCATCGAACACGTCGGCCACGGCCACGATGCGCCCCACCAGCGGAATGCGCTCGCCGGCATGGCCGTTCGGGTAGCCGCCGCCGTCCCAGCGCTCGTGGTGGCTCAGCGCGATCTCGGCGGCCAGCTGCAGCATGCGCGCCTGGCTGCCCTTCAGGATGTCGTAGCCCATTTGCGCATGCTGGCGCATCACCGCCATCTCCTCCGCGTTCAGGCGGCCCGGCTTGAGCAGGATCTGGTCCGGCGTGCCGACCTTGCCCACGTCGTGCATGGGGGCCGCGTTCAGGATGTCCTCCTGCTCCTGCTCGGACAAGCCCAGCTCGGCGGCGATCAGGCGCGAGTAATGCGCCATGCGCAGGATGTGGGCGCCGGTTTCGGGATCGCGGTATTCGGAGGCCCGCGCCAGCAGCATGATGGTTTCGCGCTCGCGCGCGCGCAGTTCGGCGGTGGCCTTGCGCACTTCGTCGCGCAGGCCCACGGTGGCGCGGCGCAGCTGCAGCATGTTGCGCGTGCGGGCCAGGAATTCCACCTTGTCGATCGGCTTGATCAGGAAGTCGCTGGCGCCGTTTTCCAGCGCGCGGTGGCGCACGTCCACGTCGGTGCTGGCGGTGACCATCAGCACCGGCGGGCGCTCGCGCGGGTCGGCGTGTTCGCCATGGGCCAGCGCCGCGATCAGCGCCAGGCCGTCCATGTCCGGCATCATGTAGTCCAGGATCAGCAAATCCCAGGCATGGCTGTTGCACCAGTCCAGCGCCGGGCGCGCGGCCTGGAAGCTGACGGTTTCCACGCCATCGAGCTTGCCGATCAGGCGCGACATCAACACCAGGTTGATGTGGGTGTCATCGACGATCACGACCTTCATGGCAGCCACGCTTTTCCGCGTTGTTGTCTGTTGTTATAAGGGCCCGGCGGCGCCGGCGCTATTTCAGGCGGCTGCCGTAGGTCTTGCGGAACTTGGCTACCTTGGGCGCCACCACGAAGGCGCAATAGCCTTGCAGCGGATGCTGCGCGAAGTAGTTCTGGTGGTAGTCCTCGGCCGGGTAGTAGGGCTGCGCGGGCGACAGTTCGGTGACGATGGGCGCGTCCCACACCACCGCCATTTCGGCGATCACCTGGCGCGCGGTGGCCTCCTGCTCCGGCGACTGGTAATAGATCACCGAGCGGTACTGGGTGCCGGCGTCGTTGCCCTGGCGGTTCAGGGTGGTGGGATCGTGGATGGTGAAGAAGATTTCCAGCAGGTCGCGGTAGCTGATGACGGCCGGGTCGAACTCCAGCCTCACCACTTCGGCATGGCCGGTGGCGCCGGTGCACACCTGCTCGTAGCTGGGGTCGGGCTGCTGGCCGCCGGTGTAGCCCGATTGCACGCTGAGCACGCCGCGCACTTCCAGGTACACGGCTTCGAGGCACCAGAAACAGCCGCCGCCGAGCACGGCCACGTCGGTCGCCGCCGCATTGCTAGTCATACCGCCCCTCCCTGTACAGAGTATGCCTTGATGATGACTAATGTAACGCAAAGCGCAGGCGCATGCACCTGCAAATGCTGTGCAGTGCGGTTCTTTGGCATAATGTTGGAAAATACAGGTTCCCCATGAATATTAGCTCCCCCCGTGCCGACTCGCGCGAATTCGATACGCTGCACTTCCGCCAGGCGCTGGCCCAGTTCGCCACCGGCGTCACCGTCATCACTACCCGCCTGGCCGACGGCAGCTTCCGCGGCCTGACTGCCAGCTCCTTCAATTCGGTCTCGCTCGATCCGCCGCTGGTGCTGTGGAGCCTGGCCAACGGCGCCAACAGCCTGCCCATCTTCACCGGCAATTCGCACTACGTGATCAACGTGCTCAACGCCAGCCAGGCGCACCTGGCCAAGCTGTTCTCCAGCCGCGGCCAGGATCCCTGGAGCAGCGTGGAGTACGAGCTCTCGCGCACCGGCCAGCCCATCCTGAAGGGCGCGGCCGCGTGGTTCGAATGCCACAACCGCAGCCGCTACCCGGAGGGCGACCACGTCATCTTCGTGGGCGAGGTGGAGCACTGCGAATCGGCCCCGCAGGCGCCGCTGGTGTTCCACGGCGGGCAGTTCCGGGGCTTGCTCTGAGCCGGCGCGCCAAGCGGCGCTAAAAAACGGAAATTGGTGTCGCCATTTGAAAAGCGCGGCGCAGGCCGCCGCTCTAGAATGCTGGGATCATTCACCAAAACCAGAGACTAGGACACACGATGAGCCACGCCCGCGCGCAATTCCACTGGGACGATCCCCTGTTGCTGAACGACCAGCTGACCAGCGAGGAGCGCATGGTGCGCGACGCCGCCGCCGCTTACTGCCAGGACAAGCTGGCGCCGCGCATCCTGGAGGCGTTCCGCCACGAGCGCATGGACACCAGCATCTTCCGCGAGATGGGCGAACTGGGCCTGCTCGGCCCCACCATCCCGGAGCAGTACGGCGGTCCCGGCCTGAACTACGTCAGCTACGGCCTGATCGCGCGCGAAGTCGAGCGCGTGGACTCGGGCTACCGCTCCATGATGAGCGTGCAGTCCTCGCTGGTGATGGTGCCCATCTTCGAATTCGGCACCGAGGAACAAAAACAGAAATACCTGCCCAAGCTGGCCACCGGCGAATGGATAGGCTGCTTCGGCCTGACCGAGCCGAACCACGGTTCCGACCCCGGCTCCATGATCACCCGCGCCAAAAAAGTCCCCGGCGGCTACGCGCTGTCCGGCGCCAAGATGTGGATCACCAACTCCCCGGTGGCGGACGTGTTCGTGGTGTGGGCCAAGGACGATGAAGGCGCGATCCGCGGCTTCGTGCTGGAAAAAGGCATGGCCGGCCTGTCCGCGCCCGCCATCCACGGCAAGTTCGGCCTGCGCGCCTCGGTCACCGGCGAAATCGTGATGGACAATGTGTTCTGCCCGGAAGAGAACGCCTTCCCGGACGTGCGCGGCCTGAAAGGCCCGTTCACCTGCCTGAACTCGGCGCGCTACGGCATCGCCTGGGGCGCGCTGGGCGCGGCCGAAGCGTGCTGGCACACCGCGCGCCAGTACACCATGGACCGCCAGCAGTTCGGCCGTCCGCTGGCCGCCAACCAGCTGGTGCAGAAGAAGCTGGCCGACATGCAGACCGAGATCACGCTGGGCCTGCAGGGCTGTCTGCAGCTGGGCCGCATGAAGGACGCCGGCACCGCCGCCGTGGAAATCACGTCCATGATGAAGCGCAACTCCTGCGGCAAGTCGCTGGACATCGCCCGCGTGGCGCGCGACATGCTGGGCGGCAATGGCATTTCCGACGAGTTCGGCGTGATCCGCCACATGGTGAACCTGGAAGTGGTCAACACCTACGAAGGCACGCACGACATCCACGCGCTGATCCTGGGCCGCGCCCAGACCGGCATCCAAGCCTTCCAGTAACAAAAAAATGGGGTCAGGGTTAATTAAATAATTAACCCTGACCCCATTTTCGGGGAAACCGCCTAGCGGCGGTTTTTTTCGCCCGTGGCGCTTAGAAGTGGTAGCCGACCGCGACGGCGAACGACAGCGGGTCGAGCGCGGCGTCCATGGTCTGGCCGGTGGAGTAGCGCGCCGAGGTCTTCAGCTTGGTCTTGACCACGTTCACGTCCGCGAACCACTTGGCGTTGATGGCCATGGTGGCGCCCAGCTGCGCGCTGACGGCCCACTTGTTCTTCATCGAGAAGGTGGACGGGTCGCCGCCCGGGTTGAGCAGCGCGGTCAGCTGGCCGGAGCCGGTTTCCTTGCGGAAGTAGGCAAACGTCGGGCCCACGCCGGCGTACGGGCGGATCCTGGCGCTTGGCTCGAACAGGTGGTATTGCAGGAACACGGTCGGCGGCAGCACTTCCGACGAGGCCAGCTGGCCGGTGCCGGTCAGCGAACCGGCGCCGTAGATCTTGTGCTTGTAGGGCAGGCCCAGGTCCAGCTCGACCGAGATATTGTCGGTCAGCATGCGGCCGATGGTGAAGATGGGCTGGGTGTCGGCGCCGATGTCGGCTTTGCTCTCCGGCAGCGCCGGCGCGCTCACCACGCCGCTCTTGACCTTGGGCGTGATCTTGTTGATACCGGCTTTCACCACCCACTCGCCGGCCGCCTGCGCCGAGGCGCCCGAAGCGGCGCCCATGGCGGCGGCCAGCGCCAGCAATTTCACTGCGTGATTGATACGAATTTTCATCTTGTCATGTCTCCAGAATTGCAGTGATTACAGCCAGCCCTTGACGACCATCTTCTCGGCCACGTAGCGCGCCAGCAGCTGGTGCAGGAACGGGGTCGGGTGCACGGTGTCGGCGTAGGAGTAGTGGCTGACGTCGCCTGCTTTCAGGTTCGACGCGTTACACGCCAGCGAGCTGCTCAGCGGGTTCTTGGCCGGGGTCAGGTCGCACGCGGTTTCCTTGACGTTGGTCAGGCCGTACGGCGCCGGATTGGTGGCCTGGGTGTGGCTTTCGGCGAAGGTGTCGATGATCAGCACGCTGTCGGTGGTGCCCAGCTCGGCGCTCAGGGTGTCGTTGAAGGCCTTGACCATGGCGTTGATCAGCGCGCGCGACGATTCGGACTGCGACAGGCCGGACGGCGTGTTGGCCACGTCCGGGATGTTGTTGACCACCACGTACTTGGCGCCGTTGGCCAGGATCTGGCTTTTCACCAGGGCCGAGATGTCCTTGGCGGCGGTAACCATGGCCGGCACCAGCGCCGGGCCGTTGGCGGCGGCGTAGTCGGCACCGGCTTTGGCGCCGGCGGCGGCGCCGTCGGCCTTGGCCTTGTCGACGATGGCTTTCTGCGTGGCCGGCAGCGCGGCGCTGGTATTGCCGGCCAGGACGGCGGCAGTCACGGCAGCGGTCACCACCGAGGTTTCGGTCTTGGTGGGCTTGGCGTTTTCCGTGGCCAGCGCCAGGCCGATGGCGGCAGCGGCGGTTTGCGGATTGGTGGCGCCGGCCGCCAGCTGGGCAACCAGGCTGTTGGCGAAAGCGGTGTTGCCGGCGGCGGTGCCGGCGGCGGTGGCCGCGGCCGACAGCCCGCCCAGGCCGACCAGCAGGTCGTTATTGCCGCCCCAGACGAAGACGATCTCGTCACCCTTGAACTTGCCGCCCACGGCTGCCAGGTGGTTCTTCACCTGGGTCACCACGGGCACGGTCAGTGCGCCCACTTCGCTGCCGGTGAGCTTGTGGCCTTCGCCGACCGGGTTGGTGACGCGCGCGCCGCCCTGGCCATAGGCGTAGCAGCCGGTATGGTTTTGCACCGGCACGCTGAAGCCCTTGGCGGCATTGCCGTCCAGGCCGGTCTGCGCGGCGCAGGGGGCCGGCAGGCCGAACTGGGCGGCCAGCAGCTCGATCCAGATCTTGCCGGTCAGCGCAGGCGCGGCGGCGCTGTTGTTGCCGTTGATGGTGAATTTGCCGCCGCCCAGGGCTGCCACGGTGCCGACCTTGTAGCTGCCGACGTCGGACAGGCTGTCGCCGAACGACACCTGCGAGGCGAATTTGACTTTGAGGGTTTGGTCGCCGGGGCTTGGGCTGCCGCTGCCGCAAGCGGCCAGAATAGCCGAAGCCATGACCGCCAGGGCCAGTTTGGTGTGACGCATTGTATCTCCTGAAAAAAATTTTCTTGTTCTAAACGCACGAGCGTGCTATTTGCAACCCAACTAATATGCCAGCCCGGACCGAGGTTGTATAGCGCATTTTTGTAAATTGGGCAGCGTAGCCTAAACGGCTACTTAGTTGCTTTCAAGATACAACTCAGCGCGCGCGGAAAAAGTCGCGCGCGGCCCGCAGGCAGAATGGTGCCACCAGGCCGGCGTGGTAGGCGTCGCGCACGGCGGCGTCGCCGGAGCCGCCGCTGAGGGCGGCATTGGCGCGCACCGCGGTTTTGGCGGCCAGGAAGCCCAGCTTGGGCTGGCTGTAGTCGTCGCCGAACAGCGACGGCGTGGAGTCGACATTAACCACGTGCAGCGTGCCGGCGGCATTTTGCGCGCGGAAGTAGTCGGCCGCCGCGCTGGTGTTGTAGTAGGGAACGAGGGGGTCGGCGTCGCCGCCGCACAACAGTAGCGGCGCTGCCGGCGTGTAGCTGCGCAGGTCGTTTTTCTTCAGCCACTGGCGCAGCGTATGCTGCGGCGCGCAAGCGAGCGCATTGGCAGCGTTGGCGGCAGTGGTGCCGGCGCCGCAGGGCTGTTGCTGCAGGTCGGCGTTGTAGCTGTCACGGTAGCTGGTGCGCACCAGGTGGCCGTTTCCGAAGAAGGCCTTGCTGCCATCGGCCTGCGGCAGCGAGTTCAGGGCGAACAGCGCACTGGCGGGCAGCCTGCCCTGGCTGGCGAGGTCGCCCAGGCTGACCGTGCCGGGCAGGATGTCTTCGATGGCGGCGGCGTACGGCGCTTCATAGACGTCGCCGGGACCGGCGTACAGGCGCGCGCCGGCGTGCTGGCCCGCGTTGACCAGCATGGGCAGGAAGGCGGTGGCACCCAGCGTGGGGGCGCCGCCGAACATGGCGTCGCCGAACTTGAGCAGCGCGTATGGGCCGGACAGGCCGGCGGCGGCCGTCACGGGAAACTCGGCTGCATGCCGCGTCTGCATGGCGCGCTGGGTGGCCAGCGCCACGTAGCCGCCCTGGGAATAGCCGGTGACGTAGAGCTGAGCCGTGGCGCTGGCGCCGATCTGGCCGAAGGCGGCGCGGGCGGCGCGCAGGCCGTCCACCATGTCCGCCGATTGCTGTTCGGCGTCCAGGTAGGCGTGGTAGCCCAGCGTTGAGCCGGCGTAGCCCGCGTAATTGGGCGCGACCACAAGATAGCCCTGGGCGGCGAAGATGGCGGCGATCAGGCGCGCCTCGGTGCCGTCCAGCTTGCTCATATCGTAGGATTTCAGCGGCGACGTGCCGTGCGCGTACAGCAGCACCGGGCGCGCGCCGCTGCAGGCGGAGTCGGCGCCGGTCGGGCGCATGACGGCGGCGCTGGCTTCGGTGTCTTCGCCGGCCGAGCCGATGGTATGGTAGCGCACGGTATAAGTGCTGACGCCGCACAGCGGCGTGCTGGTAATGCCGCTCATGCCGCTTTGCACGCTTTCCAGCATTTGCTTGAGCGCGCCTGCATCATAAGCGGAGACGGCGGCCGCGCCGCCGACAAGATTGCCGCGCTGGGAAGGCGCCACCACCACCGGGATGGTGGTGCCGGGGCCGGCGGGACCGCCACCGCCGCTGCCGCCCCCTGTGCCGCCGGCGCCGCCGCAGCCAGCCAGTGCGGCCAGTGCGGCCGCTGCGGCCGCCATTACTGAATTCGCAACAATCTTCTTGTAAAACATCCCAACTCCGCTGATTTCTTCGTCAAATCAGCATAGCAGAGTCAGGGCATTGCAGATTGGAAAAAGCTGCGCGCAGCCATCAGACAGAACTGCGCGGCCAGCCGGCTGTGGTATCGATCGGACACCGCCTTGACAGGATCATTACCCTTTTTGACAGCATCGGCGCGCATCGTGTCGCGTTCCTTCGCGAAAGCTTGCTTGAACGGCAAATACGGGTCGCCCTCTTCCGGCGTTTCCAGGTCCACCAGCACCGGGGCCGCGCCATGCGCCTTGAAGTAGGCATGGGTGGCGGCGGTGTTGGCGAAGGGCACCACCGGGTCTTTGCCGGCGCCGCACAGCATCAGCGGCGAGGACGGCGTGTAGGTGCGCAGATCGTTGCGCTGCATCCATTTGCGCAGATTGTGCTGCGGGCTGCAGGCCAGCGGTTCGGCCGGGTCGCGCTCGCAGGGGTTGCTGGCCATGTCCTGCAGGTAGGCGTTGCGGTAGCTGGTGCGCACCAGGTTGCTGTCCGCGAAAAAGGCGGAGGCGTCGGCCGCCTGCGGCTGCGAGTCGCGCGCGAACAGCGCGCCACCCTTGGGCAGCCTGCCTTTGCTGACCAGGTCGTCCAGCCGCACCTTGTTGGGCAGCAGGCTTTCGATGCCGCTGGCGTAGCGCGCTTCGTACAGGTCCTCGGGGGCCGCGTACAGGGCGGCGCCGGCGCGCTGGCCGGACGTGGTGAGCAGCGGCAGATAAGAGGTGACGCCAGTGTTGGGGTGGCCGCTGAAGATGCTGTCGGCCATTTTCACCAGCGCGTAGGGACCGGACAGCGCGGCGGTGGCGGTGACGGTGAATTCGTCGGCGTGCTGCAGCTGGATGGCGCGCTGCGTGGCGAGCGCGACGAAGCCGCCCTGCGAATAGCCGGTGAGGAAGAGCTGCGGCGACGGATGCGCGCCCAGCGCGGCATAGGCGGTGCGCGCGGCGCGCAGGGCGTCCACCATGTCGCCGGCTTGCTGCTCGGCGTTCAGGTAGGGGTGATAAGGCAGGCTGGAGCTGCCGTAGCCGGCGTAGTCGGGCGCCACCACGATGTAGCCCTGGGCCGCGAACATGGAGGCGATCAGGCGCGCTTCGCCGTTCAGGCGGGCCATGCTGAAGGTTTTGTCGAGCACGGTGCCGTGGGCATACAGCAGCACGGGCCGCGGCCCGCTGCACTCCGGGCCGGTGCCGGAGGGCAGCATGATGACGGCGCCGGCGTCGGCCGGTTCGCCCTGCCCGCCCACGGTCTGGTAGCGCATGCTGTGGACGGCGATGCTGCAGCGCGGCTCGCCGGTGACGGCAAGCAGGCCGTCGCGGCGCTTGAGCAGGGTGCGCAGCAAGGCCGGCTCCAGCTTGTGCACCGTATCCGTGATGAGATCGATGGGCACGACCGTGGGCCCGGCGAGCAGGGTGCCCCGCGGCGGCACGGGGCGCCCGGCGGCGGAGATGGGAGCCGGGGTCCGGGCCGGAGCCAGGGCCGGGCCGGGAAGCGGGCTTGCGCCAAGCGTGGCAGGCGAGGCAGCGGGCGAAGCGAAGAGCGAGGCGGCGGGTGTGGCGGCCCCGCCCGGTTTGGGCATGCTGACAGGGGCGAGCACCGGGGGCGCGTCCGGGACCGGGGGCGCGCCGGCGGCCAGCAGCGCCGCAGGAGCGCCGGCCAGCGCCGCCGCCAGCCAGGCATACAAAGTTGGGGTCATGGCGACCTCCTCTACTTGCTATGCGCGCCGGACCGCTCCGGCGTGGTTCTGTTTCAGGATTGCAGGAACATCTCAACAATACCAGAAGAACCGAATGCTGCGCGCCGTAATCGATCGTTGACGCCAAGCCACGCATCGTGTTGTGGCGGGGTTTCGACGAGGATCAATTCGGCGCCGGTCTGGTCCATGGCGCGCAGCGCGGCGTACAGGCCGAAGGCGTAGCCGGCGGCGTCGGCCGGCATGTGCTGGTGCGCTGCGGCCGCGCTGCCCTGCGAGGACTGCGGCAGGGCCGAGTAATGGATGACGGCGGCCTTGCGGCCCCTGGCGGACAGCCTGGCCAGCGTGTCCGCCAGCGCGGCGCCGTCGACCAGGGCGACCGGGGCTTTCGGCGCGTAGTGCGATTCCAGCGTGCCGGAGGCGCGCGGCGCGGTCTGGTCCGGCAGGTTGGGCATCACGCCGATGACGTCGGCGATGTCCTGCGCGCCGATGTGGCCGGGGCGCAGCAGCACCGGGCCGTGCGTGGCCAGGCGCGACAGGTCGAGGATGGTCGATTCGATGCCGACCTGGCTGGAGCCGCCGTCCAGCACGGCCAGGCGCAGCGCTGCCGCTGCCGCTGCCGCAGCTGCTGCATTTACTGCCGGCGTGCCGGCCGGGCCGGCGTTGGCAACCGCGCTGCCAGGGCCTGCGTCGGCCGGGTCCGCCATGCTGGCGGTGATGGCGGCAGCGTAGGCGTGCGCGGCGGCTTCGGCCGCTTGCGCGTCGTCCAGCACCATGGCGCCGAACTCGTCGCGCACGTGCTGCGCGGTGGTGGGGCTGACGTTGCCGAACTTGTTGGCGGACGGCGCCGCCACCCCGCCCTTGCCGCCCTTGAAGGCGCTCAGCAAGGCAATGGCCACCGGATGCGACGGGCAGCGCATGCCCACCGTGTCCTGGCCGCCGGAGACGGCGTCGGGAATGTGTTCGTTGCGCTTGAGGATCATGGTCAGCGGACCGGGCCAGAAGGCTTGGGCCAGTTGGTACGCTTCGTCGGGGATGTCGCTGCACCAGTAGCCGAGGTCGGCGCCCGGCGCGACGTGCACGATGACGGGATGGTCCTGCGGCCGGCCCTTGGCGGCGTAGATGGCCGCCACGGCCTGCGGGTTTTCAGCGTCCGCGCCGAGGCCGTACACGGTCTCGGTGGGAAAGGCCACCAGCTTGCCCGCTTCCAGCAGGACGGCGGCCGCGCGGATGGCGGCCAGGTCGAGCGCTGCGGTCACGGTGCGATGCCCAGGATGGCGCAGGCGGCGTTGAGCTGCCGCTGCGCTTCGGCCAGGGTGGGCGCGACAAAGGTCAGGTGGCCCATCTTGCGCGCGCGGCGCGGGTCGTCCTTGCCGTACAGGTGCAGATTGGCGCCCGGCAGGGCCAGCACCTGGTCCCAGGCCGGCTCGCGCGTGCTGTCGGTGCTGTCGGTGAACCAGAGGTCGCCCAGGATGTTGAGCATCACGGCCGGCGAGTGCTGGCGCACGTCGCCCAGCGGCAGGCGCGCCATGGCGCGCACCTGCTGCGCGAACTGGCTGGTGACGCAGGCGTCCATGGTGTAGTGCCCGCTGTTGTGCGGACGCGGCGCCATTTCGTTGACCACCAGCGAACCGTCTTCCAGCACGAAAAATTCGATGCACAGCACGCCCACGTAGCCGAGCTCGGCCACGATGGCTTGCGCCGCCGCCTGCGCCTTCCTGGCGCAATCGTCGGACACGTTGGGACCCGGCACCGTGGTGGTGAACAGGATGCCGTCGCGGTGCACGTTCTCGGCGATCGGGTAGACCACCGACTGGCCGTCCGCGCCGCGCGCGGTGAGCACCGACACTTCGTAGGCCAGCGGCAGCATTTTCTCCAGCAGGCAGGTCACCTGCCCCATCGATTCAAACGCGGCGCGCACGTCCTCGCGGGTGCGCACGCGCACCTGGCCCTTGCCGTCGTAGCCCATGCGCACGGTTTTCAGGATGCCGGGCAGCAGCTCGTCGCCGATGGCGGCGATGTCCTCCTGCGAGGCGATGACCTTGTGCGGCGCCGGCTGCACGCCGGACTTGGCGGCGCAGCCGACAAAGAAGCGTTTTTCAGCGATGCGGTCCTGCGCCACCGACACGCCGTGCGCATCGGGCGCCACGAAGACGTGCTGCGACAGGCGCGACAGGCTGCCGGCCGGCACGTTCTCGAACTCGGTGGTGACGGCGAAGCACTGCGCGGCCAGCACGTCCAGCCCCTGGCTGTCGCTGTAGCCGGCGTTGATCAGGCGCTGCGCAACCTGCCCTGCCGGGCAGTCGTCGGATGGTTCCAGCACGGCCACCTGGTAGCCCATGCTTTGTGCGGCTTGTGCGAACATGCGGCCCAGTTGGCCGCCTCCCATCACGCCCAGCCAGGCTTGCGGACTGGCGCTGGGCAGGAAGGGAGTGGACTGCGGCGCGGACTGCGGCGGTAAAGACTTCGAATTGCTCATTGCGTTATTCAAGCGGTAAGGTCATGGCCTGGGCCACGCCGGTTTGCTGGACGCGGAAGGCTTCCAGCTTGTCGGCCAGCGCGTCGTCGGTGGCGGCGATCATGGCCACCGCGGTCAGCGCGGCATTGGCGGCACCCGCTTCGCCGATGGCGAAAGTGGCCACCGGCACGCCCTTGGGCATCTGCACGATGGACAGCAGCGAGTCCTCGCCGCGCAGGTACTTGGACGGCACCGGCACGCCCAGCACCGGCACGATGGTCATGGCGGCCACCATGCCCGGCAGGTGGGCGGCGCCGCCGGCGCCGGCGATGATGGCGCGCAGGCCGCGCGCGCGGGCGCTCTTGGCGTAGGCGTACATCTCGTCGGGCATGCGGTGCGCGGAAATGACCTGCGCTTCGAAGGGCACGCCGAACTGCTTGAGCACGGCCACCGCGTTCTGCATCACGTCCCAGTCCGAAGACGAGCCCATGATGACGCCGACCAGGGGTTTGTTTTCAGCCATGCTTATACCTTCAGCTTCTCGCCGGTCAGGCGTTCAATGGCTTCGAAGTACTTGGCCTGGGTCTTGTTGATCACGTCGGCCGGCAGCGCGGGCGCCGGTGCGGTTTTGCCCCAGGTCAGGGTTTCCAGGTAGTCGCGCACGAACTGCTTGTCGAACGACGGCGGCGACATGCCGGGCTGGTAGGAATCGGCCGGCCAGAAGCGCGACGAGTCGGCGGTCAGCACTTCGTCCATCAGGTGCATCACGCCGTTTTCGTCCAGGCCGAATTCGAACTTGGTGTCGGCGATGATGATGCCCTTGGTGGCGGCGTATTCGGCGGCGGCCTTGTACAGCGCGATGCTGGTGTCGCGCATCCTGGCGGCCAGTTCGGCGCCGATGCGGCTTTCCATTTCGGCAAAGCTGATGTTTTCATCATGCTCGCCCAGGTCCGCCTTGGCGGCCGGGGTGAACAGCGGCTCGGGCAGCTTTTCAGCCTGCTGCAGGCCGGCCGGCAGGGCGATGCCGCAGATGCTGCCGGTATCCTGGTAGTCCTTCCAGCCGGAGCCGATGATGTAGCCGCGCACCACCGCTTCCACCATGATGGGCTTGAGGCGCTTGGCCACTACCGCGCGGCCCTTTACCTGCTCCACTTCGTCCGGCGCCACCACCGATTCCGGCGCCACGCCGGTCAGGTGGTTGGGCACGATGTGGCCCAGTTTCTCGAACCAGAAATCGCTCATCTGGTTCAGGACCATGCCCTTGCCCGGAATCGGCTCGTTCATGACGACGTCGAAGGCCGACAGGCGGTCGGTGGTGACGATCAGGATCTTGTCGTCGCCGACAGCGTAGTTATCGCGGACTTTGCCGTGGCCGAGCAGTGGCAGGGACTTGATGGAGGATTGGTAAAGGCTGTTCATAGCGGGGAAGGTGATGTGGTAAGGCGAAAATAGCGCGGAACCGGCGCGCAGGCCTGCGTGCCCGCCGGTCAAGAAAATCGGGCCGGGGAAAGTCCCCGGCCCGTTCCAGACAGAATTTTACTTCACAATCTGCGCCAGGGCGCCGGCCTTGTAACGCTCGGCCATTTTTTCCAGCGGCAGCGGCTTGATCTTGCCGGCCTGGCCTTCGCAGCCGAACGCCAGCAGGCGCGCCTTGACGATCTCTTCGGCGGCGGCACGGGCCGGCTTCAGGTAGTCGCGCGGGTCGAACTTGGACGGGTTCTCGAACAGGTACTTGCGGATGGCGGCAGTCATGGCCAGGCGGATGTCGGTGTCGATGTTGATCTTGCGCACGCCGTGACGGATGCCTTCCTGGATTTCTTCCACCGGCACGCCATAGGTTTCCTTCATGTCGCCGCCGAATTCGCGGATGATGGCCAGCAGTTCCTGCGGCACCGAGGAGGAACCGTGCATCACCAGGTGGGTGTTCGGGATGCGGGCGTGGATTTCCTTGATGCGGTCGATCGCCAGGATGTCGCCGGTCGGCTTGCGGGTGAACTTGTAGGCGCCGTGCGAGGTGCCGATGGCGATGGCCAGCGCGTCGCACTGGGTGCGCTGCACGAAGTCGGCGGCCTGGGCCACGTCGGTCAGCAGCTGTTCGCGGGTCATGGTGCCGTCGGCGCCGTGGCCGTCTTCCTTGTCGCCCTTCATGGTTTCCAGCGAACCGAGCACGCCCAGTTCGGCTTCCACCGTCACGCCGATGGCGTGCGAGAACTTGACCACTTCGCGCGACACGTCCACGTTGTAGTCGTAGGAGGCTACCGATTTGCCGTCCGCTTCCAGCGAACCGTCCATCATCACCGAGGTGAAGCCGGAGCGGATCGCGGCCATGCAGACCGCCGGCGACTGGCCATGGTCCTGGTGCATCACGACCGGGATGTGCGGATAGGCTTCGACGGCGGCGTCGATCAGGTGGCGCAGGAAGGCTTCGCCTGCATATTTGCGGGCGCCGGCCGAGGCTTGCATGATGACCGGGCTGTTCAGGGCATCGGCGGCAGCCATGATGGCTTGCACCTGCTCCAGGTTGTTGACGTTGAAGGCGGGGATGCCATAGCCGTTTTCGGCGGCATGGTCCAGCAGCTGACGCATGGATACGAGGGACATGGTATTACTCCAAACAATAAAAAAATCGGTGCGGCGGGCGGTGCGGGCGGCGCGGGCGGCGGCTGCGCGCGCAGCGCTGACCCGCCCTACGTGAACTCGCCTACTTTCACTATCTTCAATGCATTCGTGCCGCCCACCTGGCCCATCGGCTCGCCCCAGGTGACCACGATCATGTCGCCCTTCTTGACGATGCCGTATTCCACCAGCAGGTCCTCGACCTGGCGCAGCACCACGGCGCTCTCGGCGCCCTGCGCCAGCTGGTAGGCGCGCACGTTGCGGTACAGGGCAGCCTTGCGGGCGGTGGTCACGCTCGGCGTGAGCGCGAAAATCGGGGTGTCGATGCTGTGGCGGCTCATCCACAGCGCGGTGGAGCCGGACTCGGTCAGCGCCACGATGGCCTTCACGCGCAGGTGGTGCGCGGTAAACAGCGCGCCGTAGGCGATGGACTGGTCGATGCGGGTGAAGCGGACGTTGAGGAAGTCGGCGTCCAGCTTGTTGTATTCGGATTGCTCGGCCTCGACGCAGATCGCGGCCATCATTTCCACGGTCTCGATCGGGTATTTGCCGGAGGCGGTTTCAGCCGAGGTCATGACGGCGTCGGTGCCGTCCAGCACGGCGTTTGCCACGTCGGACACTTCGGCGCGGGTCGGCACGGCGTTGACGATCATGGACTCCATCATCTGGGTCGCGGTGATGGCCAGCTTGTTCGATTCGCGCGCCATCTTGATCATGCGCTTTTGCAGCGCCGGCACGGCGGCGTTGCCCACTTCCACGGCCAGGTCGCCGCGCGCCACCATGATGCCGTCGGACGCGTCCAGGATCTCCTGCAGCGCCGGAATCGCTTCGGCGCGCTCGATCTTGGCGATCATCATCGGCTTGTGGTGGTAAGGCTCGCCGGCGATATTGGCCAGCTGGCGCGCCATCGCCATGTCGGTGGCGTTCTTCGGGAAGGAGATGGCCAGGTAGTCGCACTGGAAGCTCATCGCGGTCTTGATGTCTTCCATGTCCTTGGCGGTCAGGGCCGGCGCGGTCAGGCCGCCGCCCTGGCGGTTGATGCCCTTGTTGTTGGACAGGTCGCCGCCGATCTTCACGGTGGTGTGGATTTCGCTGCCGTTGATGCGGTCCACCACCAGCACGATCAGGCCGTCGTTCAGCAGCAGCACGTCGCCGGGGCGCACGTCGGTCGGCAGCGCCTTGTAGTCCAGGCCGACGCGCTCCTGGTTGCCCAGTTCGCCGTTCTCGCCCCACTTTGCGTCCAGGATGAACTTGTCGCCGTTGGCCAGCTCGATGCGGCCGTTTTCAAACTTGCCGATGCGGATTTTCGGGCCCTGCATGTCCGCCATGATCGCCACCTCGCGGCCGCATTCGGCGGCGGCCTTGCGCACCAGCGCGGCGCGCTCGATGTGGTCCTGCGCCTTGCCGTGCGAGAAGTTCAAGCGCACCACGTCGACGCCGGCCCGTATCATCTTGACCAGGATGCCGAAGTCGGTGGAAGCGGGGCCGATGGTGGCGACAATTTTGGTACCACGGGACATAAGATTCCTTTGCGGGGGTTGGCGGGTTACGCGCCTGCGGCGCTAACCCGCCCTACGGTGAACCGGCGTTGCGGCGTAGGGCGGGTTAGGCGCGCCGCGCCGTAACCCGCCAACGAGCCGTCGAAACTCAAGCAGCGCGCTGAACCAGGATTTCCACTGCCGGCAGGGTTTTGCCTTCCAGGAACTCCAGGAAAGCGCCGCCACCGGTCGAGATATAAGCAATTCTATCGGTAATGTCATATTTTGCAATCGCCGCCAGCGTATCGCCGCCGCCGGCGATCGAATATGCCTTGGAGTTGGCGATGGCCAGCGCCAGCGTCTTGGTGCCTTCGCCGAACTGGTCGAACTCGAACACGCCGACCGGGCCGTTCCACACCACGGTGCCGGCGGCGGCGATCTTGTCGGCCAGCAGCTTGGCGGTTTTCGGGCCGATGTCCAGGATCATGTCGTCGTCCGCCACGTCAGCCACGTCCTTGATGGTGGCCGCCGCGGTGGGCGAGAATTCCTTGGCGCACACCACGTCCACCGGGATCGGCACTTCGGCGCCGCGCGCGGCCATGATGTCGATGATGGCCTTGGCTTCCGCCACCAGGTCGTTTTCCACCAGCGACTTGCCGATGTTCAGGC
This sequence comes from Massilia sp. Root418, assembly GCF_001425265.1. GTDB lineage: Bacteria > Pseudomonadota > Gammaproteobacteria > Burkholderiales > Burkholderiaceae_D > Rugamonas. The sequence continues at coordinate 181,124 of NZ_LMEC01000023.1, read as the reverse complement.
CAACCGCCTTCATGAAGGTGTTGGCAATGCCGCCGCCCACGATCAGGCCGTCCACTTTCTCGGACAGCGCCTTCAGGATGGACAGCTTGGACGATACCTTCGAGCCGGCCACGATGGCCAGCAGCGGACGGGCCGGGGCGCCCAGCGCCTTGCCCAGCGCGTCCAGTTCGGCGGCCAGCAATGGGCCGGCGGCAGCCACCGGCGCGAACTTGGCGATGCCGTGGGTGGAGGCTTCGGCACGGTGCGCGGTGCCGAAAGCGTCGTTGACGTAGACGTCGCACAGGGCGGCCATCTTCTGCGCCAGCTCATCCGCATTCTTCTTTTCGCCCTTGTTCACGCGCACGTTTTCCAGCAGCACCACCTGGCCGGCCTGCAGGCCTTCCAGGCCAGCGCCGTCCACCCAGTTCTGCTTCAGTTCGACCGGCTGGCCCAGCAGCTCGGACAGGCGCTTGGCGACCGGCGCCAGGCTGTCTTCCGGCTTGAACTCGCCCTCGGTGGGACGGCCCAGGTGGGAGGTCACCATCACTTTGGCGCCAGCGGCCACGGCGGCGCGGATGGCCGGCACGGAAGCGCGGATGCGGGTATCTTCGGTGATGTTGCCGGCGTCATCTTGCGGCACGTTCAAGTCGGCGCGAATGAACACGCGCTTGCCTTGCAGCGCATTTTGGTCGATCAGATCTTGCAGACGAATGAAGTTCAGAACAGCTTGCATGGCTACCCAAAGGACGAAGGTTGGAAAGACCGCTATTCTACCGCAACGCAGCGCACGATTCCCTTAGAAAATATGCAACAGTCTCAGGGCTGTGAAGAAAGCCATGCCAAAAATGATGGTTTCCAACATGTTACGGCGCACCACGTAAAACGCGATGGATACGGCGCCGGCCACCAGTCTCAGGTTGTCCAAACCGATATGAATCTGGCCGCCCGGAGCCAGCAGCAGGTCCGGCGCAACGATGGCCGCCAGCGCGCAAGCGGGCGCGTAGCGTAGCATTTCATTCACACGTTTCGGAATGGCAATATGGTGGCCGATCAGCCAGAACGAGGCGCGCGTGGCGGCCGTGGCCAGGCCCAGCGCCAGGATGGTGAGCCAGATCTCCCAGTCAGCCATGTTTGTTGAACCTTTCCGTTAATTCTTCCACGGCCATGGCGCTGAGCATGCCGATCACCACGGCAGCGAGCAGGCCCAGCTTGTACGGCAGGCCGGCGCCGGCCACCGCCACCGCGCCCGCCACGATCACGCCGCACACGGCGGGCCGGTTGGCCGTCAGCGGCACCATGATGCAAATGATGGCCAGCGTGCCCGCAAAGCCCAGGCCCCACTCGGCCGGCACCGCGCTGCCCAGGAATACGCCGGCGATGGAACCGATCTGCCAGGCTGCCCAGTTGGGATACATCAAGCCTTTTAAATAGGAAACCTTGCCGGGCACCGGCTCCGCGCTGGGGTATTTCTGCAAAAAAAGCGCGGCGGTCATGTCGCCGGAGCAGTAGCCGAGCACGAAGCGCTGACGCCACGGCAGGCCGGCGAAATGCGGCGCCAGGATGACGGAAAAGATCACGAACCGCAGGTTGACCGCGAAGGCGGTCAGGAAAATCACCCAGATCGGTGCGCCGGCCGCGATCAGCGGCAGCGAAGCGAGCTGGGCCGAGCCGGCGAACACCATCAGGGTCATGCCCAGCGCCTGCGGCACCGTCAGGCCGCTCTTGACCATGGCCACGCCCACCACCAGGCCCCAGGCGCCGATGCCGAACAGGGTGGGTATGCCGGTGCGCAAGCCTTCACGCCAGGAAGCTTCGTCGTGCTGGCCTACGTCAACAGGGGTGGGGGCTGGCGCAGCGTTGGCGGCTGCGGGCACGGGGGCGGGCGTGGCTTCATTCATGTGGTTTTCCTGCCACGCGCGCCCCGTTTCAGTGGAGGCGAACGCCAGCGGCCGGTACTGTAGATCAGGCGCTATTTTACCGATGATTCTTGGAATTGCGCGAATCCGTTAAAATCGGTGTTTTCAGCCTAAGTTTCACGGAGATAGCCAAGATGACCAACGCCACCCAGCCAGCAGCAGCCGCCAACGCAGTTGAACTCGACGGTAAAGACCTGCCGGCCCACTGCCCGAACCCAGCCATGCCGCTGTGGTCCTCGCACCCGCGCGTATTCCTGGAGTTCAACCACGACGGCGTGGCCAAGTGCCCGTACTGCGGCACCGCCTACCGACTGAAGCCAGGCGCCGTGGTCCCGCATCATTAATCACTGTCAGCACTGTCAGACATATAACCGGCCCGGAGGCTGCCATGCCAAAAAAGCAATTAAACGGTAGCGCAAGCGAAGTCGAAGCGGCTTTCTATGAAGCGCTGAACCGGGCCGATGTGGAAGCCCTGATGGCCCTGTGGGCCGACGACGAGGAAATCGCCTGCATCCATCCGGGCGGTCCGCGCCTGGTGGGGCACCGCGCGATCCGGGAATCCTGGTCCATCATCCTGGAGCACGGCGGCCTGCACATCCGGCCGGCGGTGCTGCACGAAACGCACAACCTGATGAGTTCCATCCACTCCGTGGTGGAAGGCACCACCGCCGCCACCGGCGAGCCGGCCCACCTGGTGGCCAGCAATGTCTACATCAAGACGCCCAAGGGCTGGCGCATCGTGCTGCGCCACGTGTCCGTGGCGCCCGGCCCCATTCCGGTGGACAACCCGGCGCAGGTCCTGCACTAAGCCGCTTCCCGAGATGAAGTACACCGCACCGCTGTGGCTGCCCAGCGGCCACCTGCAAACCATCTACCCCGCCACCTGCATCAGCAAGCCGCAGGTGGCCTTCCGCCGTGAACGCTGGCAGACCCCGGACGGCGACTTCGTCGACGTGGATTTCGTCGACGGCCAGCCCGGCCAGCCCTTCGTGGTGCTGTTCCACGGCCTGGAGGGCTCGTCCGGCAGCCACTACGCGCGCGCCCTGATGGCCGACGTGCAGGCGCGCGGCTGGTCCGGCGCGGTGCCGCATTTCCGCGGCTGCTCGGGCGAGGCCAATTTGGCGCCGCGCTTCTACCATTCCGGCGACGCGGCCGAAATCGACTGGATCATCCGCCGCCTGCACGCGCGCGCCGGGGACGCGGCCTGCAGCCGTTTTTACGCCACCGGCGTATCCCTGGGCGGCAACGCGCTGCTGCGCTGGCTGGGCGAATCGCAGCACGGCGCCGAGATAGTCGATGCGGCGTGCGCCGTGTCCGCCCCGCTGGACCTGGCACGCGGCGGCGAATCGCTGTCGCGCGGCTTCAACCGGATCTACACGCGCATGTTCCTGAACACGCTCAAGCCCAAGTGCGTGGCCAAGCTCAAGCAGTTCCCCGGCCTGTACGACCTGGACGCGCTGATGGCCGCCAACGACCTGTACGCCTTCGACAACGTGGTGACCGCGCCGCTGCACGGCTACCGCAACACGGACGACTACTGGGACCGCGCCAGCGCCAAGCACGTGCTGCTCGACATCACCGTGCCGACCCTGGTGCTGAATGCGCAGAACGATCCCTTCCTGCCCGGCGTCCACTTGCCGCGCAAGGCGGCGCCCGGCGTGCTGCTGGAGTATCCGGAGCACGGCGGCCACGTCGGCTTCGCCGTGGGCGGGCCGCCCGGCTCGCTGGACTGGCTGCCCAGGCGCATGATCCACTTCCTCGAAGGCGAAAACGCCAGCCGTGCGTCCGGCCGGGACCAGATGTGCGAAGCTTGAACCATGGATGACATCGTAAAACAGGCGCTGGCCAAATGGCCGAACGTGCCGCACTGCTACGGCTGGCTTGGCCTGGACGCGCGCGGCAACTGGCGCATGCGCGACGAGCGCGCGCAGCATTTCAACCTGCCCGGCGACAAGCTGACCAATGCGGCGCTGGTGGGCTTCATCGTGCGCAACTACGCCAGCGACGAGCGCGGCTGCTGGTATTTCCAGAACGGTCCGCAGCGGGTGTATCTGAACCTGGAGACCACGCCATATGTGGCGCGCACCGATCCGGCGCAGGGCTTCGTGCTGCACACCGGCGCGGCGCTGGGCCGGCCGGACGCGGCCTATTTGACCGAGGCGGGCGAACTGCTGCTGCAGCGCGGCGCCGTGGTGGCGCAGCTGGACGACCGCGACGTGGCGCAGGCCCTGGAGCGGCTGGAGATGGATGGCCATGCCATCGGCGACGAGACGCTGCTGGCGTGGCTGGAGGACAGCGCCGCCACCGCAGCGCTGGCGCTGCGCATGGGCGATGGCGCGGTGCCGGTGCAGCGCCTGCAACGCGGCGACATCCCCGCCCGCTTCGGCTTCGTGCGCCAGCCGCAGCCGCCGGCGCCGCAGCCCGCCGCCCCGTAAGGACGAGGCCAGCCAGCCCGCTACGGGTTGCGCGCCACCACGGCCGTATCGAGCAACACGAACAGCGCGGACAGGTCGCTGCGGTGCTGCGCCGGCGCCGAGCCGAGCACAACCGCAACGTAGCGCAGATGCTTGCCGGACACGGTGCGCTCGATAATTGCGCAGTCGTGGCTGAAGCTGTCGTCCCCAAATCCGATCTTCGACGATAGCGCAGACGGTGCGCGCCCGGCAGCGGACAGCGCACTCTCCGCGTAGCTCCCAATGCCGCCCGCCAGCTGGCTGGCCAGCGTGCGCATCTCGGTGCAGGCGGCCGCATCCACCAGCTTATCCTGGGCCATTGCGGTCATCAAGCGGCCCACCTGCAGCGCGTTGGCGACAAAGTTGCTCTTCGTGCGTCCTTGCGCCGTGGCCCAGCGCGGCGCCAGGGCGACACCGGCGGCGTTCGCGGCTTGCTCGGCTGCGCTTTTTACCCAGTCGTGCCCGGTATAGTCGCCGGAGATCCACAAGCCTTTTCCCGTGGCCGCATCAAAGAACCCAGCCTTGGCAAACAGGCCGTTGATGTAGAAGTAGCCCAGCGCCAGCACGCAGCGGCTGGCGGCGGCATTGTTCGACCACCGCATCATGAGGCGCATCCATTCATGGAACCGGCCCACCGGCGCGCCGAACTCGCCTGCGGCATCGAGGTCGGCATCGCTGATTGCAGTCGTGGCTGCCGCGAACTCGATCTTGCCGGCAGCCGACAAGGTGAAGAGCTTGGCGAACTGGGGAATCGTCACGTCCTGGCCGTTTTTGAAGCTGGTGGCCGAGCGCGCCGGGAACGTGGCCTTGAGCTTCGGCGTCCAGGCGCGCTTGATCAGGCTGAACAACTCGGGCGCAGCGGTGATGCCGTTGGCCTTGGCGGCATCGGCGAATGCCTGCACGCGGGCGCGCAAGGCGAAGGCGGCATACATCACGCCGACTTTGAGCAGGCTGGCGGCATACACCATCTCGTCGTCGTGCAGGCCGGCAAACGGCGCCGATGCAGGGGCACCGGTGACGTCGGCCAGCGCCGCGCACAGATGGTTCGACGTGCTGCCTGCCACGGGAGCGAAAGCGGCGTTCATCGCCACGTTGCCGCGGTCAATGCTCAGCGCCACGCTGCCCGGGAACGGATCGACGGCGTCGGCCCATGCCGGGAGGGGCGCCGCACCCTCGCCGCCCCCGCCTGCCGCGCCGCCAAAGTGCACGATCTGGATAAACAGGGCGCCGGGGTTGTCGGTCACCATCTGCTCATAGGCGGACAGGAATTTGCTGAATGGCTCGCTGATCTCTGTGCCGCTGGCCGGATCGATGAAGACAAAGCTGGTGCCGCTGCCGTCCGCGCTGCCCGTCCCGGTAATTTTCGTCACCACGCGCGCGTGCGGCGAGAACTGGCCGTCGGCGTCGGCCGCATCGGTGGTGATCCAGAGCGGGCCGTGGTCCTTGACCCAGTCAATATACTGCTGGACCGAATAGCTCGCCGGTGCTTCGCCGCGCATGCCCAGCGCGCCGATGAATGCATCCTTCTCGGACGAGGCCAGCCCTTCCTGGTTCTCGAACTTGGCGACATATTGCGCGCCAGCCTTTTGCAGCACTTCCTGCACCGTCATCTTGCGGCCTTCCTTCCAGCTCACCATCATGGCGGCGACGGTCGCCCAGCAAGCCATGCTGTTTTCCTGCTTCATCCTGGGCACCGTGCCCGGCACGCTTGCCAGCACCTGGTCCGCGCCGCCCGGCGTTACCTCGATCGATTCGCTGTTGCCATCGGTATCGCTCTTCTGCGCCTTGACGTTCTTGCCCTGGTCCACCGCCCTGACGGCGGCCGAGGCCAGGCTGGACTTGCTCGCAGCATCCTTTTCGCTGGCGGCATTGTCCTTGTCCCCGCCATCGATCTGCTTCTGCAGATGTTCCTTGACCAGCTTGCCGTAGTCGTCCTGCGAGATCGCGCCGTCCTGCCGCGCGGACTTGATGGTGTCCATGATCTTGTCGGAATTGGCGGTGTTGTGCCCCTGCATCGACAGCTTCTGCGCCATTTCCGCAAACGCCTTGGCATTCTCCTGGTTCGACAGGTAGGTGCGGATCACGTTCTGCTGGTTCGCGTCCAGCCCGGTGATGTCCTTGAAGACGCCGGCCTTGCCAAGCAGGTCCGCCAGGCCGGCCAGGCCGGCGCCGGGTGCCGGCGCAGCCGGCGCGTTCTGGATATTGATCAGGGGGGTCGCGAAGTCCTTGAAGGCCGCCTTCCAGTCGGTGATGGTGGGCGTGGGCGGCGTCAACGGGGCGATCGGGCTCGGCTCGTCGGTGGCGAAGCGCACCCAGTCCTGCGACGAATTGTCCTTGACCTTTTCGCACGCGTCGCAAGCGCCCTGCACCGCTTCCAGGAACACTCCGCGTGAAGGCACGCTGATGCGGAAAGGCGGCGGCGCGGTCAGCGGCCGGTAATGATCGAACAAGGGCGCTGCCGCATCTTCCTCTTCGGCGCGGGCCTGCACGATGTACGACTGGCTGACCCGGTAGCCCGGCGCCACCGGGAATACCAGCGAGTTCCCCGTCACGCAAACCAGCTCGTTCTTGACCACCGAGGCCAGGCTGCGAAATACCAGCGGCGCGCCGCCATCGTCGTACACCTGGATGGAAAAGCCGTCGAGCAGCATGTAGCGGCGGTCCGGATCGAGCCGGTACCACAATGCCTTGTTGTAGTGCTCCAGGTTGCTGTTGAGGTGTTCGGTCAGCTTGTTTACCAGGAAGACGTCTTCCTTGCGCGGCGAGCGCTGCTCGTCCGAATTCATCGGCGTCGCCTGCGTGACGCCGTCAAACAGGTCATTGCCCACGTAGCCGCTGAAGATGCGGCCGTTGTAGTGCGGCGTGGCATAGTTGACGTTCAGGCTCTCCAGCACCACGGTGAGTTCGCGCTTGAGCGTATCCCAGTTCGCCTGCGCCACGCCGACACCCGGCTGGTAACGCACCTCGATCGCGCCGATGGCCGCGCGCGCCGACGTGCTGCGCGCCTGGAAATTGTAGCGCAGCAGCTGTTCCCTGGACGAATAGCGGTTCAGGGCGGTGATATCGAGCGAGCTGAAGGGCTTCAGCGCCACGGTCGACTCGTGGATCAGGCGGCTCACCAGCTGGGGCGCGATGTCGCTGAAAAATATACGGTCCCAGTCCGCGATGACGTTGTTGGCGAACTTGTTGAGCAGCTCCAGCGTGGTCATGTCGAGCACGTCCGCATAGGCGTCCCAGATTTTCCGGTCGTCCGGCATGCCGTGGAAAAAGTCGATCGTCACCAGCGTGCCGTTGACGAGAATTTTCTGGTCTTCGAAGGTATGCACGCGGATGCAGTGCGCGGGCGAGACTGCCTCGTAGTTCTCGTCGAGCGTCATGAACAGATCGAAGATCTTGCCGGGCGTCAGGACATCGTGGGTTTCGGTTTCATATTTCACCGAAGGCCCGCCGCCAAAGAGCAGCGACAGCCCGCCCGTTGCGGCGGCAATCGCGGACGACTTGATGTTGTCGCGTATCGTGCCCTGCACATCCACGCCGGCCTGCGTGGTGACGGTCTTGCGGATGATAGGCAGGGAGAGGATGCGGTCGAACTTGGTTTTCGGGCGCGGCAGCACCATGCGGATGCTGAAGCTGCCCTTGACGTCGCTGATCGCCTCGTCGCAATAGCGGCCGGCCGGAAAATCCACGTGCGCGTAATTGGTCCGGATGCGCTCGTTGGCGTCGAAGCCGGCCAGCAGGGGATGGCGGCGCACCCAGCTGAACGGCCGCAGATAGGTATTGGACGGCGCCGGCAGCAGCGCCACGGCCAGCACGTCGGCCCATTTGCGGATGTTCTCCATGGTGAAGTTGGTCATCAGCAGCGGCACGAACACGCACTCCTCCACCTGCACCAGCTCCTGGAACACGGCGAAATGCCGCAGCACCTCGAAATACATCATGGTGAGCGAATGGCAGTGGTTGTGGTTGCCGACCACTTCGGTGGTCGCGTTGTAGTGCTGGCCCTCCTGCACGCTGGTCACCACGGAAGCGTTGAGCTGGCGGTAGCTGTCGGCGTTTTGCATGACGGCCTGGCGCAGTTTCTCGGCAAAAAACTGCGAGGTATTGCGGCTGCTGTTCTGCGAGGCCGAACTGCTGGAACTGGCGGTGCCGCCGGCCACGCCAAGCGAGCCCGACACGACGCCGAGGCTGCCGCCCAGTCCCAGGCCGGCGCTGACGCCGCTGGTGCTGGCCGAACTGCGTCCTTGCATGGCTTCGCCCAGGAATCCGCTGAGCTCATCGGCGATGCCTCTTTCTGCCACGATATCGGCAGCCAGGCGCTCCCCTTGCGACAGGCTCTGCGATTCTGCCCCTTGCAGCGCATGGCTTGAATCGAACACGACGATCTGCTTCTTCTGGCCCGGCGCCAGCGGCAATGAATACAGCAGGTTGCCAAGCGAGTAGCCGTCGGCCTTGAAGACGGATTTGTAGTGCAGGATGTGGCCGGTGGCCACCGTCACGGCCTGGTAGAACGACAGGTAGTCCTGGTCGGCCGGCGTATCCTGCCAGCGGATCGGGTTATCGAGGTTGACCGGCTGGCGCGCAATTTTCCCGGCCCCGCCTTCGAGTTCGAAGCCGGACACCTCCTCCCCCTGCAGGGTGGTCAGGGTACGCTTCCTGAGCGTGTAGTTGGCCACGTCCGGGTCCGACGTGCGCACGATGCCGGTGTAGTTGTACTCGCTCAGGGTGCGGTTGGGCGTGGACAGGTTCACGCAGGAACCGCCAATGTCCTGGGTATATTCGTCGGAGTTGATCAAGTCTTCCTGGCTGGGCAGGCGCCCGGCCTTGACCGGCGCGGCGCAGTCGCAGTCGGCCTTTTTTTCCGTTTCCGCATCGGGGCAAACCGGATCTTTCACCAGCAGGAAAAGGAAGTCCGGGGCGATGGTTTCGTTGGGCGTGCCCTGCACCACGGGAATGTCGGCCGGGCTGTCCGGCGCCAGCGACACCAGTGCCTGGGCCGCCGCATAGGCGCCGTACGGATACGGCATGGAGAAATTGCCGTTGCTGTCCGCGCTCGCGTGTCCCACCACGCGCCAGGCCGCATCGCCGTCCGCCTTGGCCTGGACCAGCACCACCGCATCGTTGAGCGGACAGGCTTTGCTCAGGCCCACCAGCTTGCCGCGCAGGCGCTTCGCGCCGCCCGCCGGATGTTCCACGCCGGGGGTGATGGCGGGAGGGCGGTGCTCGGCCAGCTCGATCTGCACTTCCTTCAATTGCGGATCGTCGGCGGCGAAATCCCTGCGCCACAGCTCGGCGCCGTCAAAGCCGCGCACCCGCACCGTGATCGCGCCGCGCACACTGTTTCGCAGCAGCTGGTGCTCGCCCGTCAGCGTAAAGGCGATGCGGTTGTCCACTGGTGCGCCGGGGCCCTGGCGCCAGTCGTGGGCAATATGCCGGTACACGGCGTTGCCGGCGATATCGGATGCCGTGTACTCCGCGTCCAGCGCGTAAAAGTACAAGTCGGCCATGGCCAGCTGGCGGTTGCCGTCGGTGGCGACGTGCAGGTGTCCGGCAATGTCCATGCCCTCCAGCGCGTCGACTTCAATACCGAAATCGAACAGCGCGAAGACGTGCCGCTTGAGGAAGTCAACGACATCGTCGACGTTTTCCTGGTGCAGTCCGTGGACGATGGCTGGCAGCCTGTCGTTGATGACGCTCTCGGGCCGAACTGGCCCCTGCGGGGACAGACCGTTTTCTTCCGCCAGCAGTTTCAGGAAAGCCAGCAGGCTGATTCGTGAGCGCTGGTTGGTGATTTGCTGGAAGGCCGGCAGCACTTCGTCGTAGCGCTGTTTGTTGACCAGGAAGAGATGGTCGCCGACCGGCTCCGCCAGCTGTCCATCCGCGTTCAGGCCCTTGACGAAATACAGGCAGCTAAATACGCCGGCGTACGGCACTTCGCACTCAGCGGCGCTGAGCTGCAGGCGCACGGGAAACGCCAGCCTGGAAACGGCGGCTTCCCCCTGCCGCATGATGGCTGCGGTGTAGTCATGAAACTTGCGCACGGCCGCGCCCGTGCCGGCCAGGCCGGCAGACGGCAGGGCGGCCTCGTAGCTGCTGTCGCTGAGATCGACATCCAGGCGCTGGGACGACGTACCGGTCTGCGACCGTTGGAACTCGTCGTTGCCGTTGTTGTTGCGGTCGGAATAGCTGAAAACCGGGGCCTGAAAAGTGACCGTGATTTGCTGGACAGGCGCGGCATCCGGATCACCGGCGTAATGGAAGGACCAGTGCAGGTACATCATGTCAGACTCCCCTTGGCTAGGTGGACGACAACGTACGCTTCGGTGCGGGAGTGATGATTTTTAAGAGCGCGGAACTGAGCCAGTATAGGACACGACCCGCGAATTGCAATTGATATATCGTTGCCAGGCGGTGGCTCCGGACGGCGTCACGGCTCCTTGTACTTGTCGCCCATCGCATCCTTGCGCCGCTGCTTGAGCTCGCGTTCGCGCGCATCGATTTGCGCCTGGTCATAAAACGACGCATCGCTGGCCTTGCGCGCCAGGTTCAGCTGGTCCAGCGCCGCCAGCGTGCCGCCCTGCAAGGTGTATGACTCCGCCAGCGCCATGTGCTGCAAGGCCATCTTTCCCTGCTTCGAATACGCCTTGGCCAGCAGATCGTGCACCTCCGGCTCGTCCTTGTAAAACTGCGCCTGCTCGCGCAGGAAGCGCGCCGCCTCCTCCAGCTGGCCGGACGCGATCATTGCCTCCGCGTACTGGTGCGCGATGCCGCGCGACAGCGGAAACTGCTGGTGCGCCGCCGTCGCCTCCTTCAGCGCCGCCGCCACCATCGCCTCGTTCGACTCCTGCGCCAGCTTGATATCCAGCGACAGGCTGGTGAACACGGTCGGCGCCGTGTCGCGCTTGCCCATGCCGAACACGCCGGCCGGCATCGGCGCCTCGATGGTGGCGCGCGCCTTGTCCAGCCAGCGCTGCGCGGCCACGAAATCGTTCTTCTTGAACATGGCGAACGCCATGCCGTACTGCCCCGCCGTTTTCTGCTGGCGGTTATCCTGCTGCATCAGGCCCTCGAAATACTGGATCGACTCCGCCAGCCCCTGCGTGCTCAGGTCCTGCAGCACGCGCGCGCGCGAACGCACCAGGTAGAAGGCCAGGCTGTCGAGGCGCTGCTTGTAGGGCTGCTCGCGGATGCGGGCCTGGATGTCGGCGATGCGCTCGGTGGTCAAGGGGTGCGTCAGCAGATAAGCCGGCACCAGGTCGCTGTAGTTGCGGCTGGCCGTCTGCATGCGCTGGAAAAAGGCCACCATGCCGCTGGTGTCGAAACCGGCCTCGCCCATGATCTGGAAACCGACCCGGTCCGCCTCGCGCTCGGCGTCGCGGCCGAAGTTGAGCTGGCGCTGGATGGCCAGGCCCTGGCCGCCCATCATCACGCCCATGGCCGCGTCCGGGCTGGACTTGGCCGCCAGCACGGCCAGGATCATGGCCGCCAGCGGGATCAGCGCGTCCTGCTTCTGCTGTCCCAGCTGGCGCGCAATGTGGCGCTGCGCCACGTGGCCGATCTCGTGGCCCAGCACGGATGCCAGCTCGGACTCCGTCTGCGCCGCCAGCAGCAGCGCCGAGTGCACGGCGATGAAGCCGCCCGGCAGCGCGAAGGCGTTGAGCTGGCCGTCGCGCACGGCGAAGAAGAAGTAATTGAAACTGGCCTCGCCGCGCGCGCCCGGGTGGGCCTGCACCAGCGTGTTGCCCAGCGTGTTCAGGTATTCCAGGATGGGGGCATCGTCGAGGTAGTCCTTGTTGCTGCGGATGTCATACATGATCTCCTCGCCCAGCTTGCGTTCGATCAGCGGCGACAGCTCCTGCCGCTCGGTGTCGCCGAGGCTGGGGAGATTGAAGGGCTTGGATACCGGCATCTGCGCCATGCCCATGGGGGCGGCCAGCAGCAGGGATGCAGCGAGGGGAAGCAAGCGCAGCAAAAAACGTTTTGATTTCACAATGATATGATACCTGTCGATACCCGCAACTGACGAACTATACTCCAATGACCAGCACCCCAGCTCCAGCCGCAGACCAGCTCACGCACTTCGACACCACCGGCCAGGCCCACATGGTCGACGTGGGCGCGAAACAGGAAACGCACCGCACCGCCGTGGCCGCCGGCAGCATCCGCATGAAGCCGGAGACGCTGGCGATCATTTTAGCGGGAAGCGCGAAGAAAGGTGACGTGCTGGGGATCGCGCGCATCGCCGCCATTATGGGCGCCAAGCGCACCAGCGACCTGGTCCCCTTGTGCCACCCGCTGGCGCTGACCCGCGTGACGGTGGACTTCACCACCGACGAAGCCAGTTCGAGCGTGCACTGCACCGCGCAGGTGGAGACCTATGGCAAGACTGGCGTGGAAATGGAAGCACTGACGGCCGTGCAGGTGGGCCTCTTAACCGTGTACGACATGTGCAAGGCCGTTGACCGCGGCATGGTGATGTCCAACATCCGCGTGATGGAAAAGCACGGCGGCAAGAGCGGCGACTGGAGCGCGACCAGTTAAGCTTGCTTCAACCTGCCCTGGACAATTCCCATTTTATTGCAATAGTGTAAAACTTTTTCTGCCGGTATATAATTGTTTTTATAGACATAGGCACAACAAAAGGTCGCACGAATGAGCAGTGGTACGTCGCCAGCCGAGATCAAGCCGCAGGAATACGAATTCGAGCAGATGAATCTGCAGGTGGGTGGCAGGATACAGTTCATCACGCACCGGACCATGAAGCCTGTCCAGCACTTTTCCACGCTGATCGGCTGGGTGAAGGACGAGTACATGATCGTCAAGGTGCCGTTCGAAAACGGGGCGCCGATCTCGGTGAACGAGGGCGACAAGCTGACCATACGGGTGTTTTCGGGCGTGAACGTGTGCTCGTTTTCTGCCATCGTGCAGCGCGTGTTCGGGCGGCCGCTGTTTTATGCCCACCTTTCCTTCCCGTCAAAAATCCAGGGCACCAGCTTGCGCACGGCGATGCGGGTGAAGGTGGATATTCCGGCGCAGTTGAGCTGCGAGTCGGGCGGCAGTGTGCCGGTATTTCTGGTGAACCTGAGCGTGTCGGGCGCGCTGATCGAGTCGAAGCGGCAGCTGGAGTCGGATGATGCGAAGGTGGGATTGTCGTTCACGCTGATCGCGCAGCCGGGCAACCGGCAGGTGCTGGTCAATACGCACGCGAGCATCCGCAATATCAACGTGATCAAGCCGGCGACTGCCGACAAGCCTGAAGTGTTCACCTATGGCGTGCAATTCGTCAACCTGGACCCGACCCACTACACCCTGCTGCAAAACCTCACCTACGAAGCACTGATTGCCGACAGGCAGAAGATAGTGTGAGCGCAGAAGCAAGAAACCTGGCCGAAGCCAGGTTTTTTCGTCAGTGCCGGAGCGCTAGGGGCGGATGATGCGGTGTTAGCTTAAGGCGTGGTTGGGGCTGCTGGTGGGGTTGGGGTAGCAGCTGCCGCGACATTGTTCTTCTCGATCGCGGCTTTAGCGGCTGCGTTATCGGCGTCGGTAATGTCCGTGCTGTTAACCCAGGTTACCGCGCTAGTACCAACAGTCGGAACCATCGTGATCTTCTTACCCGACAAGTTTTTACCGATATCGGCCAGGGTCAGTTCAATAGTGCCATTCGTAACGGTTGCGGAGGTTACTTCCTTAGTTGCGGTGAAGGTAGGCACGCCGTTGCTGCCAGCGTCACAAGGAGCAGTATCGTTGCCAGCTTCTTGCGCACACAGCGCTACGCCAGTCTTCAGCGAGCCGGCTGAGGCCAGCGCGTTTGCAACTTTGGCTTTCACGGTATAGTCGCTGTACGCAGGGATGGCCACCGCTGCCAGGATACCGATAATGGCCACAACGATCATCAGTTCGATCAGGGTGAAGCCGGCCTGGGCTTGTTTCTTCATCATTTTCATGGATTTCATTTTGTTGCTCCTCAAGAGGTGAACTGGTTGTTTGGTGCCACACTTGGGTAAGAGCAATTGGTGTGCCAGCCCGAAAACCGCCTTTTGAAAGCGATTTGCGCCAATTTTCGTCACTTCCGCCCGCGCTGGTTGACGATTTTTGTCAGTTGGGCTAGCGAAATTTGGCAGTTGACGATTTTTGTCAGGCTAAATCTTGTTTGAATGCCATTTGCGTGCCGCTCAGGTCGAGCACGTCGCCGTGTTGCAGGCGCTGGGGCTGCTTGCCGAGGGTGGCGCCGTTCAGGGTGGCGATGGCGTCGCCTTCGGACTGGACCACTGAATAGCCGTCCGGCGCGCGCGCGATGACGATCACCTGCACGCCGGGCCGGCCCAGTGTGGTCAGGGGCTTGGTCAGGGCGAGCTGCTTGCCGGCGTTGGCGCCGTTGAGCACTTCGATGCGGCCGAGGATGGGGGCTGGGGCGGCGGGCGGCGGCGCCGGAGCGGCGGCGGGGCCCGGGGCTACGGCCGGGGCGCGGGCCGCCGCGCTGGCGGGGGCTGAGGCGCTGGCGACGGCGGGGCGCGGTTGCGGCGGCACGGGGATGGTGGCGCTTTCGCCCATCGGCGCGGGCGCCGGCCGCACGCCGTCGGCCAGGTATTCGATCCGGTACTTGGCGATCTTGATGGTGTCCTGGTGCTGCAGGAAATGCTTGCCCACGCGCTGGCCGTTGACGAAGGTGCCGTTGGTGCTGCGCAGGTCTTCCAGGAAGGATTCGTCGAGGATGGTGGTGATGACGGCGTGCTCGCCACTCACAGCCGGGTGGCTTAGCACGATGTCGTTGCGGCTGCGGCGGCCAATGGTCATGCGCTCACGGCTCAGCGGGACTTCCTGTTCCACCACGCCTTCGCGCGAAATGATGATTTTCCCCAAACCTGGTCTCCGAGCAGATGGCGGCGGCGGCGCGGCGGCGGGTTACGCTGCGCTAACCCGCCCTACGTACAATAAAAAACGGGGAGCCTAAGCTCCCCGTTATTATTCACTAAAACAGTGAATTACAGCATTGCCTTCAGCAGACGCGCCATTTCGGACGGGTTCTTGGTGACGGTGATGCCGCAGGCTTCCATGATTTCCAGCTTGGCTTGCGCGGTGTCTGCGCCGCCGGAGATCAGCGCGCCGGCGTGGCCCATGCGCTTGCCCGGAGGAGCGGTAACACCAGCGATGAAGCCAACTACCGGCTTCTTCATGTTGTCCTTGATCCAGTAAGCAGCGTTGGCTTCGTCCGGACCGCCGATTTCGCCGATCATGATGACCGCGTCGGTATCTGGATCGTCGTTGAAGGCCTTCATGATGTCGATGTGCTTCAGACCGTTGATCGGGTCGCCGCCGATACCAACTGCCGACGACTGGCCCAGGCCCAGGGCGGTCAGCTGTGCTACTGCTTCATAGGTCAGGGTGCCCGAACGGGAAACCACGCCGATGCGGCCCTTGCGGTGGATGTGGCCTGGCATGATGCCGATCTTGATTTCGTCAGGGGTGATCAGGCCTGGGCAGTTAGGGCCCAGCAGCAGGGTCTTGGAACCTGCTTTGGCCATGCGGTCCTTCAGGGCCATCATGTCGCGGACAGGAATGCCTTCGGTGATGCAAATGGCCAGGTCCATTTCGGCTTCCACGGCTTCCCAGATGGCGGCAGCTGCGCCTGCTGGTGGAACGTAGATTACGGAAACGTTGGCGCCGGTTTCTTTTTTCGCTTCGGTCACGTTAGCGAAAATTGGAATGCCTTCGAAGTCTTCGCCGGCTTTCTTCGGGTTCACGCCTGCAACGAAGGCGTTTTTGCCGTTCGCGTATTCGCGGCACATACGGGTGTGGAACTGGCCGGTCTTGCCGGTGATGCCTTGGGTGACGACTTTGGTGTCTTTATTGATCAGAATGGACATGTTGATTCCTTAATTAAGCTTGACCGGCTGCAGCGGCGACAACGCTCTTGGCTGCATCTTCCATGGTGTCGGCTGCGATGATAGGCAGACCGGATTCGGCCAGCATCTTCTTGCCCAGGTCTTCGTTGGTGCCCTTCATGCGCACAACCAGTGGCACTTTCAGGGAAACGGCTTTCGATGCGGTGATCACGCCTTCGGCGATCACGTCGCAGCGCATGATGCCGCCGAAGATGTTGACCAGGATGGCTTTCAGCTCTGGGTTCTTCAGCATGATCTTGAACGCTTCGGTGACTTTTTCGGCCGTTGCGCCGCCACCCACGTCCAGGAAGTTGGCAGGCTCGCCGCCGAACAGCTTGATGGTGTCCATGGTGGCCATGGCCAGGCCGGCGCCGTTCACCAGGCAGCCGATGTTGCCGTCCAGGGAGATGTAGGCCAGGTCGAATTTCGATGCTTCGACTTCAGCTGGGTCTTCTTCGTCCAGGTCGCGGTAAGCAACGATTTCCGGCTGGCGGAACAGGGCGTTGGCGTCGAAGTTGAACTTGGCGTCCAGGGCGATCACTTTGCCCGAACCGGTCAGGATCAGCGGGTTGATTTCGGCCAGCGAGGCGTCGGTTTCCCAGTAGGCTTTGTACAGGCCTTGCAGGTTGGTGACGGCGTCGGCGATCGAACCTTCCGGTACGCCGATCTTGGCGGCGATGCCGGCCGCTTCAGCGTCGGTCAGGCCGACGGCTGGATCGATGGCGATGGTGTGGATCAGTTCCGGGTGGGACTCGGCAACTTCTTCGATGTCCATGCCACCTTCGGAGGAAGCCATCAGGACGACGCGCTGGGTAACACGGTCGGTCACCAGGGAAACGTACAGTTCCTTCTTGATGTCCGCGCCTTCTTCGATCAGCAGGCGGCGTACTTTCTGGCCTTCAGCGCTGGTCTGGTGGGTGACCAGCTGCATGCCCATGATCTGGTCAGCGTATTCTTTCACTTGTTCCAGGGACTTGGCCACTTTCACGCCGCCGCCTTTGCCGCGGCCGCCAGCATGGATCTGCGCTTTGACTACCCAGACCGAACCGCCCAGCGTCTCAGCAGCTTTGACTGCTTCGTCTACGGACAGGCACGGGATACCGCGCGGAACCGTCACTCCGAATTTTCGGAGGATTTCTTTGCCCTGATACTCATGGATTTTCATGCTGGCTTCCCTTCTGATTTACTGATATGTAAAGTTACGATTGTGTGAAAACTGAGGTAAGAAACGATGGTGTGCTGCGTGCGCTAGACCAATCCGGGTTTCGCTACCCAGCGCGGGTAGAACTGGGCAACTGCCCCGCCGTCGGTGCGGAGGGCGTGGCATTTGTCGAGCTGGAAAGGCTTTTGGTGCGGAACGTTGTCGCTAGCCGCATCGTGCGTCGGCCAGACATCGTTGGCGAAGGCCTGGACTGCCGCCGTTGGCAGGATCTGGGCCAGTTCCGTCAGATGGGTGCAGCCGGCGATGCCATGCAGGCGCTGCTTGAGTTCATGCCGGAATCCCTGCATCAGGTTCAGCCCCACCAGGGCCGCGTAAGCAGGACCGATGGTGTTGCAAAAACCGGGATAGGGAACCGCGTCAGAGACGGCTTCGGCGGCAACGATGTTCAGTTGGCGGTCGACCGTAATGCGTAAGGAAAGGTCATGCAGGGGCGTACCGCCTTCGCGCACGCCGGAGGCGAGCTTGGTGGCGTTAACTTTGATGTCGGTGATATGGGCGTCCAAATCCCATAGCCCATCCTCGCGCGCGAACGCCTGGATGTCTATTGCGCGCGTGTGCCGCAGCGCACGTCGGGAGACTGGAGTTGACAGGGACATAAGACCGATGCCGCTTTCGCGGCCAAATTAGTAAGCAGCCTTGCACTATTCTCTTAACAAGAATGCACGTTGCCGCAGCTTCTACGGACAACCACCGCACCCGCGGTGCTGCAAAAACCCCAAAAGTGTAGCACACCCCGGAGCGACTTGCGACGTGGCTTATAACAACTAGTTGCAAATAGTTAGCCGCCACGGGGAGTTTTGCGCTTGCACGCGGGGATCAGAATTCGTCCAGGTCCACGCCTTTCATGGCGGCCTGGATGGCGCGCTGGGAGAAGCCGCGCTGCAGCAGGAAACGCATTTGCTTGCTGCGTTCCTGGGCGTCTTGCGGCAGTTCGCCGAACTTGCGGCGCCAAACTTCGCAGCAGCGCGCCGTTTCGTCTTCGGCCAGGCCGGCTTTTAGTTCGCTCAAGGCTTCGCCCTTGATGCCGTGCTGCTGCAGCTCGGCCACGATGCGGGCATTGCCGTAGCGCGCGGAGCGGCGGTGGATCAGGGATTCGGAGAAGCGCTCTTCGGACAGCCAGTTGTTTTTTTCGAGGAAGTCGAGCAGGGCTTCGATGTCGTCGCCCTCTTCCGCGTGGCGCGCCAGCTTGCGCGCCAGTTCCATGCGGCTGTGCTCGCGCGTGGAAAGCAGGCGCAAGGCGCGGGCTTTGAGGCTGAGGGGAGGCATGGGCATGGTGATGGGCGGAGCGCAGGTTCGGCGGGTTACGGCTGCGCCTAACCCGCCCTACGCCGCATGTGCAAAGGACCGTAGGGCGGGTTAGCGCCGCAGGCGCGTAACCCGCCAACAGCCCGCGTCATATCGTCTAGGGCGGGTTAGGCGCAGAGCGCCGTAACCCGCCAAGGCCCGCTTACTCTACGGCCTTGAGCTTGGGCGCCGGTTCGTTGCCTATGGCCGGCAGCTCGCGCACGCCCAGCGAGGCGCGCACCTTGTTTTCGATTTCGTGCGCCAGCTCGGGACGCTCCACCAGGAAGGTGCGGGCATTGTCCTTGCCCTGGCCGATGCGCTCGCCGTTGTAGCTGTACCAGCTACCGGATTTCTCGACGATTTTCGCTTCCACGCCCAGGTCGATGATCTCGCCTTCGCGCGAGGTGCCGGCACCGTACAGGATGTCGAAGTGCGCTTCCTTAAAGGGCGGCGCGATCTTGTTCTTGACCACCTTGACCTTGGTTTCGTTGCCGATCACCTCGTCGCCGGACTTGATGGAGCCGGTGCGGCGGATGTCCAGGCGCACGGAAGCGTAGAACTTCAGCGCGTTGCCGCCGGTGGTGGTTTCCGGCGAACCGAACATCACGCCGATCTTCATGCGGATCTGGTTAATGAAGATGACCAGGGTGTTGGTGCGGTTGATGGAGCCGGTCAGCTTGCGCAGCGCCTGCGACATCAAACGGGCTTGCAGGCCCGGCAGGGAGTCGCCCATGTCGCCTTCGATCTCGGCGCGCGGCGTCAGCGCGGCGACCGAGTCGACCACCACCATGTCCACGGAACCGGAGCGCACCAGCGCGTCGCAGATTTCCAGGGCCTGTTCGCCCGTGTCCGGCTGCGAGATCAGCAGCTCGTGCAGGTTCACGCCCAGCTTCTGGGCATAGCCCACGTCCAGCGCGTGCTCGGCGTCGATGAAGGCGCAGGTGCCGCCCAGTTTCTGCATTTCAGCGATGGTTTGCAGGGTCAGCGTGGTTTTACCCGACGATTCCGGGCCGTAGATCTCGACCACGCGGCCGCGCGGCAGGCCGCCCACGCCCAGCGCGATGTCCAGGCCCAGCGAGCCGGTGGAGACCACCTGCACTTCTTCGATCGGGGCGCTGGCGTCCATGCGCATGACGGAGCCCTTGCCGAATTGCTTCTCGATTTGAGCCAGCGCGGCGGCGAGCGCCTTGGCTTTTTCCGCTGCGGGTACTGCGCCTTTTTTATCGTCCATGATTGATCTTTCGGCAAGTGGTTTGTCTGTACAGGTGGTACTGTATAAAAAACCAGTGCTTTTTGCAAGCATTGTTTTCAGTTGTGTTTGCGGCCGATCAAAAGCTAGCCACCTTAAGTGAAATGAAACACAATGGCAGCTTCAGAAGCCGGGTGACATTATGCGTATTTTACTTGCCGAGGACGATAGCGTGCTGGCCGACGGGCTGACCCGTTCGCTGCGCCAGTCCGGTTATGCGATCGACTGCGTGAAGAACGGCCAGGAGGCCGACACCGCCCTGTCGACCCAGGAGTTCGACCTGCTGATCCTGGACCTGGGCCTGCCCAAGCTGTCCGGCCTGGAAGTGCTGCGCCGCCTGCGCGCGCGCTCCTCGCTGCTGCCGGTGCTGATTTTGACCGCCGCCGACTCCATCGAGCAGCGCGTGAACGGCCTGGACCTGGGAGCGGACGACTACATGGCCAAGCCTTTCGCGCTGTCCGAACTGGAGGCGCGGGTGCGCGCGCTGACCCGGCGCGGCCAGGGCGGCGGCTCCACCATCATCAAGCACGGCCCGCTGAGCTACGACCAGGTGGGCCGTTCGGCCTACATCAACGAGCAGATGCTGGACCTGTCGGCGCGCGAGCTGGGCCTGCTGGAAATCCTGCTGGCGCGCACCGGGCGCCTGGTGTCCAAGGAACAGCTGGTGGACCACCTGTGCGAATGGGGCGAGGAAGTGAGCAACAACGCCATCGAGGTCTATGTGCACCGGCTGCGCAAGAAGATCGAGGTGGGCGGGGTGCGCATCGCCACCGTGCGCGGCCTGGGCTACTGCCTGGAAAAATACAGCGACGCGCCGCGCGGCGAAGCCAAGTAAGCCGTGAGCGAGCGCGACGCCGGCAGGGATCTGGACCCGGACGAAGACGATGCGTCCTGGCGCGAGCCCGCCGGCGCCGGCAAGGAAGACGATATCCAGCACTCGCTGTTCGGCGAGATCCTGGACTGGATGCTGGCGCCGCTGCTGCTGCTGTGGCCGATGAGCATCGCGATTACCTACCTGGTGGCCAAGTCCATCGCCAACCAGCCTTTCGACCATGCGCTGGAAGACAGCGTGACGGTGCTGGCGCAGCAGATCCACGAAGTGAACGGCAAGCTGGCGCCGCGCCTGCCCGGCTCGGCGCGCGACATCCTGCGCGCCGACGACGTGGACAGCGTGTACTTCCAGATTGTCGGCCCCAACGGCGCCTACGTGGACGGTGACCGCGACCTGGCGCCGCCCACAGAGGACGACCGCAACAAGCCCGGCGTGGTGCACTTCCGCAACGGCAATATGCACGGCACGCCGATCCGCATCGCCTATTCCTGGGTGGGGCTGGAGGACCAGGGCGCCGAGGAATCGCGGCTGGCGCTGGTGCAGGTGGCCGAGACGCTGGAGAAGCGCGCAAAGCTGGCCAATGAAATCATCAAGGGCGTGATCCTGCCGCAGTTCATCGTGCTGCCCATCGTGCTGGCGCTCGTGTGGTTCGCCTTGGCGCGGGGCCTGTCGCCGCTGGCGCAGCTGCAGGAGCGCATCCGCGCACGCAGCTCGGACGATTTGAGTCCCATCGATTCGCGCCAGGTGCCGGAAGAGATCACGCCGCTGGTGCGCTCGCTCAACGAGATGCTTGGCAGGCTGTCGCTGTCGATCGAGATGCAGAAGCGCTTCATCGCCGACGCGGCGCACCAGATGAAAACCCCGCTGGCGGGCATGCGCATGCAGTCCGAGCTGGCGCTGCGCCAGACCGACCAGGGCGAAATCCACCGCTCGCTGGAGCAGCTGGCGAAAAGTTCGGAATCGGCCACGCGGCTGGTGAACCAGCTGCTGGCCCTGGCGCGCGCGGAAAACCAGCCGCAGGCCGGCGCCGCGCTGCTGCCGGTGGACCTCGCCGAGCTGGCGCGCAGCGCCGTGCGCGACTGGGTGCCGGCCTCCTTCAATTACCGCATCGACCTGGGCTTCGAGGCGCCTGCCGAGGACGAAGTGCCGATCGAGGGCAACCCCACCATGCTGCGCGAGGCGCTGTCCAACCTGATCGACAACGCGCTGCGCTACACGCCGGCCGGCGGCGCAGTCACGGTGCGCGTGCGGCGCACCGAGCACGAGGGCGTGGTGGAGGTGGAGGACACCGGCCCCGGCATCCCGCCGGCCGAGCGTACCCACGTGTTCGAACGCTTCTACCGCATCCTGGGCAGCAGCGCCGAGGGCAGCGGCCTGGGGCTGGCCATCGTGCGCGAGATCGCGCACCAGCACGGCGCGGACGTGGACATTTTCAGCAACCCGCGCAGCAACAACGCCAAGCTGCCCGGCAGCCTGTTCCGCCTGACCTTCCCGCTGCGCGCGCCCGACGACGAACCCGAGCCGGACCCACCTTATTATGGATAACACCCCCAGCCCGCCGGACCTGCCCGGCGCCGGCCACGCCCCGGGCTCATTGCGCGCGCGCCGCGCCCTGCACTGGCGCACCACGCGCCGTCTCACCGCCGCCCTGCTGCTGCTGTGGCTGGGCACCAGCTTTGGCGCCGTGTTCTTCGCGCGCGAGCTGACCGGGCTGATGCTGTTCGGCTGGCCGCTGTCGTTCTACCTGGCCGCGCAAGGCGCGTCGCTGGTCTACCTGGCCATCATCGGCGCCTATGCGTGGCGCATGCGCCGGCTGGACCGGCAGTTTGCCGCCACTGCACTGGCGCAGGCGCCGGCACCGGCGCAGGCCGGAGAGCGCCCATGAGCGCGAAACCCGGCTACTTCCGGCGCCTGTCGCGCTACTACCTGCTGTTTTCCGCCGGCTTCGCCTGCTTCCTGGTGGCGCTGGCAGTGCTGGAAAACGAGGGCATGCCGCGCGTGTGGATAGGCTATCTGTTCATGCTGGCCACCATCACGCTGTACGCCGCCATCGGCCTGGTCAGCCGCACCTCCAACGTGGCCGAATACTACGTGGCCGGGCGGCGCGTGCCGGCCATGTTCAACGGCATGGCCACCGCCGCCGACTGGATCTCGGCGGCCAGCTTCATCTCGCTGGCCGGCACCTTGTACCTGCACGGCTTCGACGGCCTGGCTTACGTGATGGGCTGGACCGGCGGCTACTGCCTGGTGGCGCTGCTGATCGCCCCCTATCTGCGCAAATTCAGCCAGTACACCATCCCGGACTTCCTGGCGGCGCGCTACGGCGGCCCGCACCACGGGCGCTACGTGCGCATCATGGCGGTGGCGGCCACCATCATCGTCTCCTTCACCTACGTGGTGGCGCAGATCTACGCCGTGGGCCTGATCGCCTCGCGCTTCACCGGGGTGGACTTCTCGGTCGGCATCTTCCTCGGCCTGGCTTCCATCCTGGTGTGCTCCTTCCTGGGCGGCATGCGCGCCATTACCTGGACCCAGGTGGCGCAGTACATCATCATCCTGGTTGCCTTCCTGCTGCCGGCCATGTGGCTGTCGGCCAAGCACAGCGGCAACCCCATCCCGCAGGTGGCTTACGGCAAGCTGCTGCCGACGCTGGGCGCGCGCGAGGCCAGCCTGGCGCACGATCCCAAGGAGCGCGAAGTGCGCGCCATCTTCCTGCAGCGCGCCGACGACTACGGCCAGAAACTCGACGGCCTGCCCGCCAGCTGGGACGCCGGGCGGGTGGAGGCGCAGCGCCGGCTGGACGCGGTCAAGCAGCGCAACGCCACCCTGCTGGAAATCCGCGCGGCGGAAAAGGCGCTGATCAACTATCCGAAAACCGTGGAGGAGGCGGCGGCCGCCTGGGACGCCGCGCGCGCCTACAACCTGCGCCGCGCGGCGCCGCCCACGCCGCACGCCGAGCCCTTCCCGGCGCCGGACCGGGCCCAGTCGGACACCAAGCGCAACAACTTCCTGGCGCTGGTGTTCTGCCTGATGGTGGGCACGGCCGCCCTGCCCCACATCCTGATGCGCTCCTACACCACGCCGTCAGTGCACGAGACACGGGTGTCGGTGTTCTGGACCCTGTTCTTCATCCTGCTGATCTACCTCACCATCCCGGCGCTGGCGGTGCTGGTGAAGTTCGACGTCTACACCGCCATGGTGGGCAGCGACTTTTCCAAACTGCCTACCTGGGTCTCCTACTGGGCCAACGTGGACAAGCTCAATCCCCTGATCAGCATTGCCGACGTGAACCGCGATGGCATCGTGCAGCTGGCCGAGATCGCTATCGACGGCGACGTGCTGGTGCTGGCCACGCCCGAGATCGCCGGCCTGCCCTATGTGATTTCCGGCCTGGTGGCGGCAGGCGGCCTGGCTGCCGCGCTGTCCACTGCGGACGGGCTGCTGCTGGCCATTTCCAACGCCCTATCGCACGACATCTACTACCGCATCGTCGATCCCAACGCGTCCACGCAAAAGCGCGTGACGATCTCCAAGCTGCTGCTGCTGGCGGTGGCCTTCATTGCCGCCTACGCCGCCTCCACCAAGCCGGCCGACATCCTGTCGCTGGTGAGCGCCGCGTTCTCGCTGGCCGGCTCGACCATGTTCCCGGCGCTGGTGCTGGGCGTGTTCTGGCCGCGCGCCAACCGCCAGGGCGCGGTGGCCGGCATGCTGGCCGGCTTCGGCGTGTGCCTGTACTACATGCTGCACACCAACCCCATCCTGGGCGGCAGCGCGACGGGGCAGTGGTTCCAGATCGCCCCGGTCTCGGCCGGCATCTTCGGCGTGCCGGCCGGCATGCTGGCCATGGCCGTGGTCAGCCTGCTGACGCCGCCGCCCGGGCGCGAGACCCAGGCGCTACTGGCGCATATCCGGTCGCCGGAGCAAAACTAGGCAAGTACACCAGAAAATGTTATCGTGTGGCAATTATCTAATTTGCAACCACGCTAGCCGACCTTATGCCAATTTTCAAGCCGATGCGTGCCGCTGCGGCCTGCATCCTAGCCGTCACGCCCGCCTTGGCCACCTCGGCCGCCCCAGCCGCCCTCCCAGCGGCACCTCCCATTCCAGCCACCAGTTTCTTTCAGCTGCCGGCAGCCAGCTCGGCCGCCCTGTCCCCCGGTGGACACTTCCTGGCAATCCAGGAAGCCGGGCCGAAGCACCAGCAGGTCAGCGTGATCGATTTGCGCGACAACAGCCGCAAGGTAGCCGCACGCTTCGGCGACGCCGACGTGGGCTACTTCCGCTGGGTGAACGACGAGCGCCTGTTGTTCACGGCGGGCAATCGCTACGCGCAGCGCTTCTCGGAGCGCTACGCGCCCGGCCTGTACGCGGTGAACCGCGACGGCAGCGCTTACCGGCAGCTCGCGGCCCGCACCAACAGCGTGCTCTGGTCCGACACCGCCAGCCGTATGCTGCCGTGGCACACATTCATGCTGGATGGCGTGGGCGCCCAAGACTCGGACTGGGTGTATGTGGCTGACGTGGACTATGTCGGCGCAGGCTACGGCTATACCGAGAAGCTGCTCCGGCTCAACACTGTCACCGGCGACCGCCAGCCTGTTGTTTCGCCTCCCGGCACGCGCCGCTATCTGCCGGATTACCAGGGCATTCCAAGGCTAGGCATTGCCGGGGCGAACGGCAACGTTGCCATCCATTACCTCGACCCTGCCAGCGGCAGCTGGAAAGTGGCAGCCAGCTTCCCGGAATTCAGCAGCTCATCCGGCAGCTTCCAAGCGCTGGATTTCGCCGCGGACGGCCGGCTGTACGCCGCAGCCCGCACCAGCGGCGACACTACCGGCCTGCATCTGCTCGACTTGGCCAGTGGCACCGCCTCTTCCGAACCGATCCTCACGGTTCCCGGCCACGACCTGACCGCCGCGCTAGTGAGAGGCAAGGATGGCTTGCTCGGGGCGCGCGTCCTGGCCGACAAAATGCAGATGCGCTGGTTCGATCCGGCGCTGCAGGCCGTGCAGGCGGCCATCGACGCCAAGCTGCCTGACACCACCAACCTGGTGACGCTGCCGCTGCGCCGCGCCACGGACTGGGTGCTGGTGGAATCCTACTCGGACCGCCAGCCGCCGTTCTACTCGGCCTACAACACCTCCAGCCAGGCGCTGCTGCGCGCCGGCGCCAGCCGGCCCGCTATCGACCCTGGCCGCATGGGCCAGCAGCGCGTGCTGCGCTACACCGCGCGCGACGGTTTGCAGATCCCTGCCTTGCTGACCGTGCCCGCCGGCCAGCAAGGCAAGTTGCCGCTGGTGGTGCTGGTGCATGGCGGTCCGCATGAGCGCGGTACACGCTGGGAATGGAACGCCGACAACCAGTTTCTGGCGTCGCGCGGCTACGCAGTGCTGGAACCCGAGTTTCGCGGCAGCACCGGCTACGGCGACCAGCATTTCCGCGCCGGCTGGCAGCAATGGGGCAAGAAGATGCAGGACGATATCGCCGATGGCGCCAGCTGGGCCGTCGAGCAGGGCATCGCGGACGGCAAGCGCATCTGTATCGCCGGCGGCGGCTATGGCGGCTATTCCGCGCTGATGGGTCTGGTCAACGATCCGCAGCTGTTCAAGTGCGGTATAGCCTGGGCTGCCATCACGGACATCCAGCAGCTGTACGATGGCCACTGGCGCTTCGATTCCGACTTGTCCAAGGACTTCCAGCAATACGGCATGCCCACGCTGATCGGCGATCCGGCCACGCACGCCGAGCAGTTCCAAGCCACCTCTCCGCTGCATCAGGCCGCGCGCATCACGCAACCGCTGCTGCTGGCCTACGGCGACGACGACCGGCGCGTGCTGCCGGTGCACGGCACCCGGCTGCGCAAGGCGCTGCGCGCCGCAGGCAACCAGCAGGTGGAATGGATCGAATACGAAGATGAAGAGCACGGCTGGGGCAAGCCGGCCACCCAGATCGACTTCTGGACCCGCGTCGAGAAATTCCTGGGCCGCCACATTGGTCCGGATCAGAAAACACAATTTTGAGAAAGCAATTCATGCACATCGTCCCGCTCCTGCTCGCAGCCGCGCTGGCTGCCGGCCCCGCCGCCCCGGCACTGGCCGCGGCTCCGGCCGATATTCCCGCTAGCTATTTCTTTCAGAATCCGCAGTTCAGCGCGGCAGCCCTGTCCCCCAACGCGCGCTACCTGGCGGTGCGCACCGGCGCCGAAGGCCGCCGCCTGGGCCTGGCCGTCATCGACCTGGAAACTGACAAGATCGAGGTCGTGGCGCAGTACGGCGACGCCGACGTACGCCAGTTCTACTGGATTAACGATACGCGCCTGGTATACGACATGGGCGACAAGCAGCGCGCACCCGGCGACCGCCTTGCGTACCCGGGCATTTACGCCGTCAACCACGATGGCAGTGGCCAGCGCCAGCTGGCACTGCGCACCGAAACCGAGCGTACCATGTCGTCCCGCTTGTCGCAGCGGGCGCTACCGTCGAGCACCCAGCTGCTGGGCCAGGCGGGCGGACAGGATTCCGAATGGGTGTACGCAGTGCGGCCGGTATGGGACGAGGACACCTGGCTGCTCGAACAGCTGAATCTGGTGCGCATCGACACGCTGACCGGCCTGGCCGAAGACGTCAAGCGCCCAGTGCCCATGCAGGACTGGCTGCTGGACCAGCAAGGCGAGCCGCGCTTGGCCATGTCACTGAAAGACGGCAAGCGCAGCGTGCACTACCTGGAGCCGGCCAGTGGCGCCTGGCGCACCCTCAGCACGTTCGACGCCTACGGCAATACCGCCGGCAGCTACACGCCGCTGGGCTTCGGGCCGGCCGGCAAGCTGCTGGTCAGCGCGCACAACGGGCAGGACAAGGAAAGCCTGCGCCTGCTGGACCTGGCGACGGGCGAACTGGGCAAGGACGCGCTGGTGGCGCTGAAGGATTTCGACTTCAGCGGCAGCCTGGTCTACACCAAAGGCAAGCTGGCCGGCTACGAAGTGCTGGCCGACGGCCGCACCATGGTGTGGCTGGACCCGCAGATGCAGGCGGTGCAGAAAGCGGTCGACGCGCTGCTGCCCGGCACCATCAACCTGGTGACGCCGGCCGCCCGGCCGCAGGCGCCATGGGTGCTGGTGCGCAGCTATTCGGACCAGCAGCCGTCCATCTTCCTGCTGTACAACACCGCCACCGGCAAGCTGCGTCCGGTCGGCGCCACCCATCCGCAGATCAATCCGGCCGACATGGCGCAGCTGGACTTGAAGCACTACCAGGCGCGCGATGGCATGACCGTGCCGGCCTGGCTGACGCTGCCCAAGGGACAGAAGAAGAACCTGCCGCTGGTGGTGCTGGCGCATGGCGGCCCTTATGTGCGCGGCACTGAACTGGACTGGGACGCGGAAGTGCAGTTCCTGGCCTCGCGCGGCTACGCCGTGCTGCAGCCGGAGTTTCGCGGCAGCACAGGCTACGGTGCGCAGCATTTCCGTGCCGGCTGGAAGCAATGGGGCCTGGCCATGCAGGACGACATCACCGACGCGGCGCGCTGGGCCATCGCCCAGGGCATCGCCGATCCCAAGCGCATCTGCATCGCCGGCGCCAGCTATGGCGGCTACGCCACCCTGATGGGCTTGCTCAGGGAGCCGCAGCTGTTCAAATGCGGCGTGAGCTGGGCCGGCGTGAGCGACATCGGCCTACTGTACACCAACAGCCGCTCCTTCATGTCGGACCTGCCGCAGGCCTGGAAGCAGTACGGCATGCCGCAGCTGGTGGGCGACCTGGTGCAGGACGCGGCCCAGCTGAAGGCCACGTCGCCGCTGGAGCAGGCAGCCCGCATCAAGCAGCCGCTGCTGCTGGCGCACGGCACCGACGACCGCCGCGTGCCGATCCAGCACAGCCGCCTGTTCCACGCCGCAGTCAAGCAGGGCAACCCGGACGCCAAGCTGGTGGAGTACACGGGCGAGGAGCACGGCTGGTCGCTGCCCAAGACCCGCATTGATTTCTGGACCCGCGTGGAAAAATTCCTGGGCCAGCACATCGGTCCGCAGCCGTGATGCAAAACTTTGCTATATTATCTATTTTGCAATTCAAGGACCACCATGCCGCGTCTGTTCCAACGCACCATCCTGGCCGCCGCGCTGTCGCTGACGGCGCTGGCCGCCCCGTTCGCCTGCACCGCCGCGCCGTCCGCTGCGGCGGCCGCACTGCCGCCGGTTGAGGACTTCTTCAGCACGCCGGAATTCAGCAGCCCCACCCTGTCGCCCAGCGGCCGTTACCTGGCCGCGCGGCTGGGCGGCAAGGGCCAGCGCGACCGCCTGGCCGTGCTGGACCTGAAGGACAACAGCGCCAAGGTGGTGGCGCAGTTCAACAACGCCGACATCAGCAACATCACGTGGGTGAACGAAGAGCGCATCGTGTTCGACTCCACCGACCGCACGGTGGCACAGCGCGACGTCACGGCCGGTCCCGGCCTGTACGCTGTGAACCGCGACGGCAGCGGCTACAAGGCGCTGGTGAACCGCAACATCGCCTATGACCATCCGTCGGCGGCGGCCAAGCTGGTGCCCTCCAGCGTCGCCCTGCTGCTGCAGCGCGGGCCGCAGGACAGCGAGTACGTCTACGTCACCAGCCCGCAATACAGCGCCGGCGGCGTCGACCACGTGGACCTGCTGCGCCTGAACACGCTCACCGGCAAGGCCAGCCAAGTCAGCCGGCCCGGCCCGGCGCACGCCTGGCTGCTCGACTTCAAGGGCCAAGCGCGCGTGGCCCTGACGGTCGAGCGCGACCAGGCCGCCATCCACTACCTGGACCCGGCCACGGACAAGTGGCGCCAGCTCACCGCCTTCCCCGCCTACGCAGGCACGGGCGGCTTCATGCCGGTGGGCCTGGGCCCGGACGGCACCCTGTACGTGAGCGCGCGCGCCGGACAGGACAAGACCTCGCTGTACAGCTACGACATCGCGAGCGGCAAACTCAGTGCCAAGCCTTTGGTGACGGTGGCCGACTACGACTTCACGGGCGGCCTGATCATGGACAAGGACAAGCTGCTCGGCGTGCGCTACTCGGCCGACGCCACCGACACGGTCTGGCTGGACCCGGCCATGAAGGCGATGCAGGCGCAGATCGACGCCCTGATGCCGCACACCACCAACCTGGTGACCCTGCCGCGACGCCCTGAAACCCCGGTGGTGCTGGTGACGGCGTATTCGGACGCGCAGCCGGCCAGCTACTACCTGTATGACCGCGAAAAGAACAAGCTGGACCGCGTGGGCAGCAGCCATCCGAAGATCGACGCCGGCGCCATGGGCAAGCAGGCGGTGGTGCGCTACGCCGCGCGCGACGGCCTGCAGATCCCGGCGCTGCTGACGCTGCCTCCCGGCCGCAACAAGAACCTGCCGCTGGTGGTGCTGGTGCACGGCGGTCCGTACGTGCACGGCAGCAGCTGGGGCTGGAATCCGCAGACCCAGTTCCTGGCCACGCGCGGCTACGCCGTGCTGCAGCCGGACTACCGCGGCACCACCGGCCTGGGCGAAGCGCACTTCCGCGCCGGCTGGAAACAGTGGGGCCTGAAGATGCAGGACGACGTGGCCGACGCGGCCAAGTGGGCCATCGCGCAAGGCATCGCCGACGGCAAGCGCATCTGCATTGCCGGGGCCAGCTACGGCGGCTACGCTGCGCTGATGGGCCTGGTCAACGACGGGGACCTGTTCCAGTGCGGTATCAACTGGGCGGGCGTGACCGACATCCCGCTGATGTACACCGCCAGGGGCAAGTGGAACATCCGCCCCGACCTGAGCGACGACTGGAAGCAGTACGGCATGCCGCTGCTGGTGGGCGACCCGGACAAGGATGCGGACCAGTTGAAGGCCACCTCGCCGCTGCAGCAGGCTGCGCGCATCAAGCGCCCGCTGCTGATGGCCTACGGCGGCGCCGACCATCGCGTGACCCTGGAGCACGGCACGCGGATGCGCGATGCGCTGCAGGCGGCCGGCCATCCGGCCGAGTGGGTGCTGTACCCGGACGAGGGCCACGGCTGGGCACTGCCCCAGACGCAAGTGGACTTCTGGAACCGCGTGGCGCAGTTCCTGGACCGGCACATCGGAGCGCAAGCGCATGGCAAATAGGCACCGGATGACGAGGGCCGCGCGCGGCGCCGTGCTGGCCGCCGGGGCGGCGCTGGCACTGCCGCTGGCCGGTCCCGCCGCCGCGCAGGCGCAGCCGCAAACGCCTGCAGCGCAGGCACCGTCGCAAACACCCGCAGCACCGGCGCCGGCGCAGGCGCCCACCGCCCTGCCGACGCTGCAGGACTTCTTCAGCAATCCGCAGTTCAGCGCGGCCCAGCTCTCGCCGAGCGGGCGCTACCTGGCGGCCAAGCTGGCCCAGGCCAACGGCCGCGAGCGGCTGGCGGTGGTGGACCTGGAGGCCGGCAGCGCACAGGTGGTGGCCAGCTTCCAGGACACCGACGTGGGCCAGTTCGCGTGGGTGAACGACGAACGCCTGCTGTTCGACACCGCCGACTACCAGTCCGGCCAGGGCGACCAGCGCTACGCGCCCGGACTGTACGCGGTCAACCGCGACGGCAAACAGTTCCGTCAGTTGGCCAGCCGCAGCGGCGAGACGCCCAGCGGCCTGGCGGCGTCGCGCGTGCTGCCATGGCACACCTATATGCTGGGCCAGCGCGGCGCGCAGAACAGCGAACAGGTCTACGTGACCAGCAAGAAGATCACCGGCCCCGGCCAGGTGGACTATGTCGACCTGATGCGCCTGGATACCAGGACCGGCTACAACGTCACCATCAACCGCCCGGGCGACGTGCAAAGCTGGCTGCTGGACGCCAAGGGCGAGCCGCGCCTGGCCACGGTAACGGAGAAGGGCCGCAGCTCGGTGCACTATCTCGACCCGGCCACCAAAGAATGGCGCGAACTGGTCTCCTTCGGCCAGTTCACCGGCGGCAAGGGCTCATTCCGGCCGCTGGCCTTCGCGCCGGACGGCACGCTGTACGTGGTGACCCACGCCCACAAGGACAAGTCCACCGTGCACAGCTACGACCTGGCGTCCGGCAAGATCAACGAGCGGGCGCTGGTGGAACTGGAGCATTACGACTTCAGCGGCCAGCTCATCATGGGCCAGGACAAGCTGCTCGGCGTGCGCTTCCTGGCCGACGCGCCGGGCACGCGCTGGCTCGACCCGGCCATGCAAGCGGTGCAGGAGCAGGTGGACGCCCTGCTGCCCGGCACCATCAACCTGGTGTCGCCGCCGGCGCGCCCGGAATCGCCCAACCTGCTGGTGGAAGCGTTCTCAGACCGCCAGCCGCGCGTCTACCTGCTCTACAACAGCGCCACCAAAAAGCTCAGCAAGGTGGGCGAGGCGCGGCCGCAGATCAAGCCAAGCCAGATGGGCAAGCAGGAGCTGGTGAGCTACGCGGCGCGCGACGGCCTGAAGATCCCCGCCTGGCTCACGCTGCCCAAGGACAAGGACAAAAACCTGCCCATGGTGGTGCTGGTGCACGGCGGCCCATATGTGCGCGGCAAGCAGTGGGGCTGGCACGCGGACGCGCAATTCCTCGCCTCACGCGGCTACGCGGTGCTGGAGCCGGAATACCGCGGCAGCACCGGCTTCGGCCAGGCGCACTTCCGCGCCGGCTGGAAGCAATGGGGCCTCAAGATGCAGGACGACATTGCCGACGGCACGCGCTGGGCCATCGCCCAAGGCATCGCGGACGGCAAGCGCATCTGCATCGCCGGCGCCAGCTACGGCGGCTATGCCACCCTGATGGGACTGATCAGGGATCCGGACCTGTACCGCTGCGGCATCGACTGGGCCGGCGTCACCGACATCAAGCTGATGTACACCGGCCACTGGAGCTTCCAGTCCGACCTGCCCGATTCGTGGAAGCAGTACGGCATGCCCTACCTGGTGGGCGACCTGGAGAAGGATGCCGAGCAGTTGAAAGCCACCTCGCCGCTGGAGCAGGCTGCCCGCATCACGCAGCCGCTGCTGCTGGCTTACGGCGGCTCGGACCGCCGCGTGCCCATCTACCACGGCAAGAAGTTCCGCGACGCGGTGCAAAAGACCAACCCGCAAGTCGAGTGGGTGCAGTACGACGAGGAAGGCCATGGCTGGGCCTTGCCGAAGAACCGTTACGACTTCTGGGGCCGGGTGGAGAAGTTCCTGGAGCGGCACATCGGCCCGCAACGGTAAGCCGGCACCCGCCGCCAATGAATCAGCCACTGAAGGGAAATCCCATGCAAAGTATGTTTCAACGCGCCGTGCTGGCGGCCGCGCTGGCGCTGGCGGCGCCGGCCGGCACGGCCGCCGCCGCGCTACCCGCCGTCGAGAGCTTTTTCAGCCGGGCCAGCATCAGCGCGGTGCAGCTGTCGCCGGACGGGCGCTACGCCGCCTTCCGCATCAACAACGGCACTGAACGCGATGGCCTCGCGGTGGTCAACCTGGAATCGAACGCCGTGAACGGCGTGGCACGCTTCAGCGACGTCGACATCGGCCACTTCCAGTGGGTGAACAACCAGCGCCTGGTGTTCGACACCGTGGACCGCAACCAGGCGCCGGGCGCGGTGCACTACGCCCCCGGCATGTATGCGGCCAACCGTGACGGCAGCGACCTGCGCCAGCTGGTCGAGCGCGCCACGTATGCGCGCGACACCACCGGCACCAACATCCGCAACCGCGTGCTGCCGTATAACACCTACCTGCTGCCGCAGGAGGGAGCGCAGAACTCCGATTCCGTGTACGTGCGGCGCGCCAACTTCAACGAGGTGCGCAACGAGGTGAAGAGCTTCGACCTGCTGCGCCTGAACACCGTCACCGGTGCGGTGGAAACGCTGGCGCGCCCCGGCGATGTGCAGGACTGGCTGCTGGACCAGGACGGCGTGCCGCGCCTGGCCGTGACGGAAGCAGCAGGCCAGAGCGTGCTGCACTACCTGGATCCGGCGCAAAACAGCTGGCGCCAGCTGGCTGGCTTTGCCACCTACGGCCTCACCACCGGCGCCTTTCACCCGCTCGGCTTTGGCGCCAACGGCAAGCTGTACGTCACCGCGCAGGCCGGCGCCGACAAGCGCAGCCTGCGCACCTACGACCTGGCCAAGACCGAGCTGGACAAGGAAGCGCTGATCGAGTTGGCCGACTACGACTTTTCCGGCAGCCTGGTGTATAGCAACGGCCGCATGCTGGGCGTGGAGCTGCTGAGCGACGCGCGCGGCATGACGTGGCTGGACCCCGCCATGGCCAAGGTGCAGCAGGCGGTGGACGCGCTGCTGCCGGATACCGCCAACCTGCTGCGTCCGCCCCGGTATCCGCAGTCGCCATGGGTGCTGGTGAGTGCGTTTTCCGACAAACAGCCAGTTATCTACATGGTGTACAACACCGAAACCAAGGTACTCAACAAGCTCGGCGGCGAGCATCCCGCCATCGATCCGGGGCAGATGGCACAACAGGACCTGCACCGCGTGAAGGCGCGCGACGGCATGGCCATCCCCACCTGGCTGACCCTGCCCAAGGGCAGCGAGAAGCAGGCCAAGCCGCAGCTGCCCATGGTGGTGCTGGTGCATGGCGGGCCGTTCGTGCGGGGCGAGGAATGGGGCTGGGACGCGCAGGCCCAATTCCTGGCCTCGCGCGGCTACGCCGTGCTGCAGCCTGAGTTCCGCGGCAGCACCGGTTTCGGCGCACGCCACTTCCAGGCGGGCTGGAAGCAATGGGGCCTGGCCATGCAGGACGACGTGGCGGACGCCACCCGCTGGGCGGTAGCGCAAGGATATGCCGACCCCAAGCGCATCTGCATCGCCGGCGCCAGCTATGGCGGCTATGCCACGCTGATGGGCCTGGTCAATGATCCGCAACTGTACCGCTGCGGCGTGAGCTGGGCCGGCGTGACCGACCTGGCCATGCTGGCCGGCCAGGACAACCGCTTCATCTCCGACATGGGCGACAGCTACCGCCAGTTCGGCATGCCGGTGATGGTGGGCGATCCGGTCAAGGACGCGGCCCGGTTCAACGCCACCTCGCCGCTGCGGCAGGCAGCCCGCATCACGCGTCCCGTACTGCTGGCGCACGGCAGCGCGGACCGGCGCGTGCCCATCGCCCAGGCCAAGGCCTTCTTCAACGCAGTCAAGGCCGGCAATCCCGGCGCTGAACTGGTCATCTACGACGACGAGGGCCACGGCTGGTCGCTGCCCCAGACCCAGTTCGACTTCTGGACCCGGGTGGAGGCATTCCTGGAGCGGTATATTGGCCCTGCGGCCGCACGCTGAACGGGCACGAATCGCGCGCCGCGCGCGACAGCCGTGCAGTACGCTGGCTCATCTATAACGTCGGAAGGGTGAACCATGGCCTCGAAACGGATGCGTGGCTGGCTGGCGGGCGCAACGGCCTTCATGATCGCGGCCGGCGCCGCCGCTGCGGTGCCGGTTGCGCACTTCTTCGAGGCGCCACCGTTCAGCGGCGCCAAGCTCTCGCCCAGCGGCCGCTACTTGGCGCTGCGCACCGGCGGCGATGGCCGGCATGACGGCCTGACCGTGATGGACCTGGACACTGGCAAATTGCAAGCGGTGGCGCAGTATGGCGACGCCGACGTGAACCAGTTCATTTGGCTTAACGACCAGCGCCTGGTGTACGACCTGGACGATCACAAGACCGCCCAAGGCGACCTCAGCTATGGGCCCGGGCTCTACGCCGTCAACCGCGATGGCGGCGGCGAGCGCCAGCTAGTGCACCGCGAAACCTACAGGTCCAGTCCGGTCAAGCGTAGCATCTCGTCCCGTACCCTGCCCTACAACACCTACCTGCTAAACCAGCAGCACGGGCGGGACGGCAACGCTGTCTATGCCTTGCGCGCCAATTGGGACGCCGACACCGACCTGCTGGATGATTTCGACCTGCTGCGTATCGATACCCTGAGCGGCCAGGCAGAAGCGGTGCCGCGCCCCGCGCCAGTGCAGCGGTGGCTGCTGGACACGCAAGGCATGCCGCGCCTGGCCAGCTCGCTCAAAGACGGCCAGACTACCATCCACTATTTGCCACCGGGCAGCAGCAGCTGGCGCGTGCTCGCCAGCTTCGACGCCTATACCCAACCGCCCAACAGCTTTGAGCCGGTGGCCTTCAGCCCGAACGGCAAACTGCTGGTGCGTGCGCGCGCCGGCGGCGACAAGCTGGCTTTGCGCCAGCTGGACCTGGCCACCGGTGAAATCGAACGCGACGCGCTGGTTGCGCTACCCGCCTTCGACTTCAGCGGCAATCCGGTATACAGCGGCGGCAAGCTGCTCGGCTACGAGGTCCTGTCCGACGGGCGTACCATGGCCTGGCTGGACGAGGACATGAAGGCCATGCAGAAACACATTGATACGCTGCTGCCCGGCCTGATCAACCTGGTGACGCCGCCCCTGTGGCCGCAATCGCCATGGCTGCTCGTGCGCAGCTACTCGGACCAGCAGCCCTTGATCTACATGGTCTACAACCGCGACACCAAGGCCTTGCGCACAATAGGCACCACCAGGCCGGCCATACACCCTTCCGACATGGCGCAACTGGACCTGGTCTGGCTCAAGGCACGCGACGGGCTGCCGCTGCCGGCCTGGCTGACGCTGCCCAAGGGACAGAAAAAGAATCTGCCCATGGTGATGCTCGCACATGGCGGCCCCTGGGTGCGTGGCGGCGAACTGAATTGGGATGCGGAGGTGCAATTCCTGGCTTCGCGCGGCTATGCGGTGCTGGCCCCGGAATTCCGCGGCAGCACCGGTTACGGCGACAAGCATTTCCGCGCCGGCATCAAGCAATGGGGCCTGGCCATGCAGGACGACGTGGCCGATGCAGCGCGCTGGGCCATAGCGCAAGGCATCGCCGATCCCAGGCGCATCTGCATCGCCGGCGCCAGCTACGGCGGTTATGCTGCGCTGATGGGGCTGCTGAAGGACGCGCAACTGTTTAAGTGCGGCATCAACTGGGCCGGCGTCACCGACATCAGCTTGATGTATGAGGAAAAGCTGTTCTACCCGTCCGACCTGCCTGCCGACTGGCGCAAGCGCGGCATGCCGGTGCTGGTGGGCGACCTGAAGCAGGACGCGGCGCAGCTGGCGGCCACCTCGCCCTTGCAGCAGGCAGCGCACATCCGGCAGCCCTTGCTGATGGCCTACGGCACCAGCGACATGCGCGTGCCGCTGACGCATGGGCGCCGCCTCTACGCGGCGGTGAAAGAACACAATCCGCAAGCCGAACTGGTGGAGTACGTCAGCGAAGGCCACGGCTGGTTTGTTCCGAAAACCAAAATAGACTTCTGGAGCCGGGTGGAAAAATTCCTGGCCCGGCATATCGGCGGGGCCGCCAAAGCCGAGTAAGGATGGCGTAAACGGAGTAAGCTGGCGGCAGTCCATTCACGAGGAGATGCGCATGCCGTCGGGAAAAATTCTGGTCGCACAGGGAGGCGGACCCACCGCCGTCATCAACCAGTCGCTGGTGGGCGTGGTGCTGGAGGCGCGGCGCTTCCGCCACGTGACGAAAGTGTACGGCGCACTGCATGGCGTGCGCGGCATCATTAACGAGGACTTCGTCGACCTGACCCAGGAGACCAGCCACAACCTGGAACTGGTGGCCGCCACGCCCTCCTCCGCCCTCGGCTCCACGCGCGACAAGCCGGACGCGGCCTACTGCGAGCAGATCTTCGAGGTGCTGCGCGCGCACGAGATCGAGCACTTCTTCTACATCGGCGGCAACGACTCGTCCGACACCGTGCGCATCGTCAGCGAGCGCGCCAGTGCGGCCGGCTATCCGCTGCGCTGCATCCACATTCCCAAGACCATCGACAACGACCTGGTGGGCAGCGACCATACGCCCGGCTTCCCCTCCGCGGCGCGCTTTGTGGCGCAAGCCTTCGCCGGCGCCAACCTGGACAACGCTTCCCTGCCCGGCGTCTACGTGGGCGTGGTGATGGGGCGGCACGCGGGCTTCCTGACCGCCGCCGCCGCGCTGGGCAAGAAATTCCCCGACGACGGCCCGCACCTGATCTACCTGCCCGAGCGCCTGTTCTCGCTGGAGCAGTTCCTGGCGGACGTGAAAGCCACCTACGAGAAACACGGGCGCTGCGTGATCGCGGTGTCCGAAGGCATCCATGACGCGTCCGGCGAGGCCATCGCCAGCCTGCTGGCCAAGGAGGTAGAGCGCGACGCGCACGGCAACGTGCAGCTGTCCGGCACCGGCGCGCTGGCGGACCTGCTGTGCGACGAGATCAAGGCCAAGCTGGGCATCAAGCGCGTGCGCGGCGACACCTTCGGCTACCTGCAGCGCTCCTTCATCGGCTGCGTGTCCGACGTAGACCAGCGCGAGGCGCGCGAGGTAGGCGAAAAGGCGGTGCAGTTCGCCATGTGGGGCGAGCGCTGCGGCTCGGTGGCCATCAAGCGCACCGGCTACTACTCGGCCGACTACGAACTGCTGCCGCTGGACGCGGTGGCCGGCAAGACGCGCACCATGGAGGACGAATTCATCAGCGCCAGCGGCACCGACGTGACGGACGCCTTCCGCCTCTACCTGCGCCCCCTGCTCGGCTCCGGCATGCCCGACGCCTTCCGCCTGCGCCCCGCGCCGGTGGCGAAAATCCTGCGTAGGGCGGGTTAGGCGAAGCCGTAACCCGCCGTGCGGCGCCCGCATCTACGGCACATGGGCAAAGGTCTTGTTAACGATGCGCCAGCCGCTCTCGCCGCGGCGCAAGGTCAGGTAGAGGTGATAGTTAAACCCCAGCATGGGCGAATGCAGGCGCACATTGCCGATATTGCCCATGACATCGGCCGACAGCACGCGCATGCGGAAAGGCTCGCCCAGCGATTGAGGGCTGGCGCGGCCCGCCACGCCTTGCAGATAGGCGGCGATAGTCTTGAAATAAGGCTGGCCGTTAATGTTGCCATACACTTGCGCGTCGGGCGCGAACAGCGCGGCCAGCGCCGTGGTGTCGCCTTCATAGACGCCGCGCAGGTACGCATCGGCAACGGCGGCAACGGCGGCAATGGCTTCGGCGGCGGGCTGGTCAGATAACTCGTTCATCTCACACTCCTGTTCAAAAGGGAGGCGCCGGCTGGCGCCTCCGTTACCACGTTGCTACTGCGGTGCTACGCTGCCTTGGCGAGATGCTGCAAGGTCGCCTGCAGTTGCTGCTCCAGCTTGTCCGCATGGGCATAGCCCGGGCTGATTTCATACAGCCCGTCCGCAGTCTCCAGCAGCAGCGCGGGGAAGCTGCGGATGCCCAGCGAACGCACATGCGAGAACTCGGCCGCCGTGACGGCGATGGCCGACGCGCTGTCCCATTCCGCATGCAGCGCAGCCGCCGTCACCGCGTGGCCATCCTTCGCCAGCGCCGCCGCTGCCACCTCCGCCAGCACCTTGCCGTCGGTGGTATCCAGGCCATCGACGTAGAAGGCGTGCTGCAGGGCGCGGAACACGGCCAGCTGGTCCGCCTGCGGCGCCACGCGGCGCGCCGCCACCACCGCGCGGCAAACCGGCTCGGTGTCGTAGACGAAGTTCTCGCGCGCCAGGAAAGCGGCGCGGTTGAACGGCAGGCCGCTGGCCTCTTCAACCCGGGCCCAGTGGCCCAGGCGGAACTGCTTGCCCGTGGCGTCCAGCAGGTCGGTGGCGCCGGCGCGCACGCCGCCCACCAGGATCTGCAGCTCCAGTTCGGGGTGGCGCTGCGTCAGCTGCGCCAGCTCCTTGCCGAAGCCGTAGCACCACGAACACATCGGGTCGCCGGCGAAGACCAGTTTCATGACTTGTCCCCCAGCTTGGCCGCCGCGCGCGCCGCCGCTTCGCGCGCGCGCATGGTGACCACGTTCTCGCGGTTCACGCCCCAGCTGTCCATCTCCACTTCGTCGATGATGACGAAGGTGGTGGCCGGATTCTTGTTCAGCACGCGCTGCAGCAGGTCGGTTGCGCCTTCGATCAGCTGCAGCTTCTGATCAGGGGTGACGCCTTCCTTGGTCACGCGGATATTTACGTACGGCATGGTGATTCTCCTTGAGGTAGGGTTGAGGTTGGCTTACCAGGTACCGGCCGCTGCGCCGCCGTCGACCACGGCCACGGTGCCGCTGACGAAGGACGAGCCGGTCAGATAGAGCACGGCGTTGACGATGTCGTCGGTCTCGCCGATGCGGTTACTGGGCGACAGGCCTTTCAGGAAGTTCTGCGTGCCTTCGTCGGTGCCGTGCATCGGGGTGCGGATGATGCCGGGCGCCACCGCGTTGACCTGCACATTGGCGCCGGCCAGTTCGATCGCCAGGCCGCGCGTGGCGTGGTTCAGGCCGCCCTTGATCAGGATCGGCAGCAGCGCGTTGACCTTGGCGTTGGGCTGCTCGGCGATGGACGCGGTGATGGTGACGATGTGGCCGGCCTTATTGGCGCTCATGTGGCGCGCAGCCTGCTGCGACGGGTAAAAGAAGCCCATCAGGTTGGTGCCGACGATGGTGTTGACTTCTTCTTCGGTGTACTCGCCCACCGCTTTCGGCAGGAAGATGCCGGCGTTGTTGATCAGGATGTCCACTTTGCCGAAGGCGGCAATGGCCTTGGCGAACAGGGCGGCGGCGGTGGCGGCCAGCGCGATGTCGCCGGGCACTTGCAGGAAGTTGGCCGGGTTGCCCAGCTGGGCGGCGGCGGTCTGCAGGCCGTCGGCGCTGCGGGCGTTGCCGACCACGTTGTAGCCGCGCTCCAGGTAGGCCTTGGCGATGGCAAAACCGATGCCGCTCGATGCGCCGGTGACGATGACGGTTTTGGCGGCGTTGCTGCTGTTGGTAGTGGTGCTCATGGTGTGCTCCAGTTCAGTTTGAGAGGGTTACCGCTGGGTTTGTCTGCGGCATGGACACACTTTACTTATTCCATAGATGGCGATAAATGGCTAATATGGAACATGACTTAATACACGGTGTAATCTATGCAGCGTAACTTCGACGAAATGCAGCTCGGCACGATCGAGCTCTTCTGCCAGGCGGCGGAACTGGGCAGTTTTACGGCGGCGGCCAACCTGAGCGGCGTGACGCCGGCGGCGGTGAGCCGCTCGATCGCGCGGCTGGAGGAGCGGCTGGGGGTAAGGCTGTTCGTGCGCACCACGCGCCAGATCCGGCTCACGGACGGCGGCCAGCGCTACTACGAGCAGTGCCGCGAGGCGCTGGACCGGCTGCTGGAAGCCGAGCGCGAAGTGACGGGCGCGCAGAAGGCGCCGGCCGGGCCGCTGCGCATCAGCGTGCCCACGCCTTACGGCCACTACCGGCTGCTGCCCATGCTGCCGGAGTTCCGCGCGCTGTATCCAGAGGTGACGGTGCAGGTCCACATCAGCAACCGCAATATCGACTTCGCGGAGGAAAGCTACGACATGGTGGTGCGCGGGCGCGACCCGGCCGATTCATCGCTGATCGCGCGCAAGCTGGAGGATGCGGAACTGGTGCTGGTGGCGGCGCCGGCCTACCTGAAGCGGGCCGGCACGCCCAAGTCGCTGGAGGATCTGCATCAGCACGAATGCATCCAGTTCGACCTGCCCAGCAGCGGGCGCAAGATTCCGTGGCAGTTCAAGGTAGAGGGCAAACAGGTCGACCTGATGACCAGCGGCGGCTACACCTGCGCCGAAGATGTGCTGGGCATTGTGACCCTGGCGCGCGCGGGCGCGGGGCTGGTGCAGACCTACCGCTACATCGTGGAGCGCGACCTGGCGGAGGGCTCGCTGGTGGAGCTGCTGCCGCAGTTCGGCGGCACCTCGCGGCCCTTCATCCTGCTGTATCCGCACGCGCGCCACTTGTCGCTGCGGGTGCGCGCCTTCGTCGACTTCATGACCGCGCGGCTGGGGCAGCGGGGCTGAAGGGCCAGGCCGCAGCGTCAGCCTTGGCGGCGCATTTAGCGTGCAGGTTGCCGGCCGAAGCTGATGGC
This sequence comes from Massilia sp. Root418, assembly GCF_001425265.1. GTDB lineage: Bacteria > Pseudomonadota > Gammaproteobacteria > Burkholderiales > Burkholderiaceae_D > Rugamonas. The sequence goes on along the minus strand of NZ_LMEC01000023.1, from coordinate 139,437 downwards.
CGACAACTCGCGCACCTGTGGTTGCCAGATGCTTATTTGCGGTAGGCGGCGGTGGCGCGGCCGAGGTTGTCCTCGATGGCGCCGGGCTGCTGCAGGCCTTGCTCCACCAGCGCTTTCAGGCGCTGCTGGGTGGCGGGCCGCTTGACCGAGGCGATGAAGGCGTCCCAGCCCGGCTGCATTTCAGCGTCCGGCGGCAGGCTGGCCAGGTTCACCAGCGCCTTGGTGTCGACAATGGCGGCACGCTCGAAGGAGGCGATGCGGCGCGCCATGGTGTCCACAAAGGCGTCCAGCTCGGCGTCCGGCAGCGAACGGTTGACGTAGCCGTAGCGCTCGGCCACGTCGCCGTTGATGTCGTCCGACGCGACCAGGATCTCCAGCGCGCGGCCGCGTCCCACCAGGCGCGGCAGGCGTGCCATCGGGCCGCCGCCCGCCACCAGGCCGGCGCCCACTTCCCATTGCGACAGCACGGCCTTCTCGCGGCTGGCGAAGCGCATGTCGGTGGCCAGAATCAGCTCGCTGCCGATGCCGGTGGCGCGGCCGCGTATCGACGAGATGGTGACGATGGGCAGGCGGGCGATGCGCACCATGATGTCCGGCACCGGGTGCATGCCGGTAGGGCCGGGCGCCATGCCGGTGGAGTCTTCCAGCGGCGTGAGCAGGTCGTAGTGGGCGATGAAGCTGCCCGGGACCGCGCTGTCGAACACCACCACCTGCACTTGCTGGTCCGCTTCGATCGCTTCCACGATCTTGACCAGCTCGCGCACCTCTTTCGGGCCAACGATGTTCAGCGGCGCGTTGGCGAAAGTGACTTTCCAGTAGGCCGGCGTGACGCGGGTCAGGCGGATTTTCGCGTCCGGCGCTTCGGCGCCGATGGGGGCGGCGCTGGCGGCAGCCACTTTCGGCACGGCGGCTTTCGGTGCAGCAGCCTTGGCGGCGCCGGCGAAGCCGGCGGCAAAAGTGACGGCGGCGAAGGCGCCGGTCAGCGCGGCGGCCGCGCGCTTCATGGTGGAGTTCATGACGGTTCTCCTTTCAGGCAAGACGTGCGGTGACTTGACGGATGCGTTCGCCGAACAGGCGCGCGGTCTTCAGGTCGCCGGCCGGGATCTCGTCCACCGACGCGTCCGACGGCGTGGCGGTGGCCAGGCCGGCGAAGGAGGACAAGTAGTTCACGTCATCGCGGTGCGCGCTCTTGGCGTTGCTCGGCATCATGCCAGTGCCGGCCCACAGCATGCCGTGCTGCTGCGCCAGGGTGAACAAGGTGTACAGCGTGGTCTGTTTGTCGCCCGCCACCGAGGCCGAATTGGTGAAGCCGGCCGCCAGCTTGTCCTTCCAGCCCTGCTTGAACCACACCGACGAGGCGGTGTCGGCGAAACGCTTGAACTGCCAGCTCACGTTGCCCATGTAGGTGGGCGAGCCGAAGATGATGGTTTGTGCGTTGGCCAGCAAGTCCCAGCCGGCTTCAGGCAGCTGGCCTTCGGCGTCGATGGCCAGCAGGGTGCCCTGGCTGCCTTCGGCAACTGCCTCGGCGATCTTGGTGGTGTGGCCGTAGCCGCTGTGGTACACGATGACGATGTTCGAGCTCATGGTTTTCTCCAGAATTGTGATGTTGGGCTTAATTGCTGCCGCCGTTTCCGTTCGGCATGGAACCACTATAGTTGTTCCTAACCGCGACATAAATCCCAAAATCAGCAATTCATTTGATACACCATGTAATTAATTGAACGCTAGAAGGCATGCCATATGCCAGTTTTCCGTACGCCGTGTCTAGCTCGGCGCTGGAACGGCAATTTGGTTTGACACATCCCGACTCGCCTCAGCGAAGACCGGGCAACACTGCCTCTGGTATCCCATTCCCATTACGGCGGCATCATGGCAATTGACGTGTATCTGCAAATCGATGGCATCAAGGGTGAGTCGGCGGACATTGCGCACCAAGGCTGATCGAGATTACCTCCGCGCACTGGGGCGTGTTTCAGCCCGAGAGCGCTACTGCATCAACCGCCGGCGGCGACACCGCTGAACACTGCGAGCACACCTGATGTACCGCGGTTGCTAAGATGTACAGCGGAGCTTTGATTAGCGAAGGAATTGTGCCCGCCGACGGTATTCCGCGTCATCTAGGAATTTCACCTCGCGACGTAGAGAGGCTTTGCCATTTACGAGAAAACTACTTTGATACACCAGCCGAAGTGCTAGAACTCGCTACGCTGCGCGCAGCGAGAGCAGTGGAAAAATGCCCCACCATACTGACCGCAATGCTGGATCTGTGGTGTCATCCGCAAAATTCAAAAAGTAAATCGGGCGTCAGGCTCGAGCTCTAGCAGGATCAAGTATCGTTCCGATGCCCGGTGTGAGCCAGGTCAATCTTCCCGATGGCGGAGCACAACATCGCTGAAGGCTAAGAAGTCATTTAAATGGTTTGTAACAATGGCCACTGTAATGGCCGACTGCAATGCCTGATAGTCATGGACCGCGATGTTGCGGAAGCCAACCATACGTTTCATAACGTCGCTCAGCGGTGCGTCGATCCACCCCGCCTGGTACAGCAGGGTGAACACATCGCGCGAACTCTGCGGTACACCCAGCCCCTCCCGGCGGATCAAATGCTGCCCCACATCCAAGGCGGCCTCGCAGGCTCTTTGAATATTCAGGATGGCGGCATCATGGCGGGTGTGGTCGCTGGTGAAGGTGGCGGGATCTTTCGCATACTCCTCGCGCGCCCGCGCCACGCAGCGCTCTATGGTGGCGGCCTTGTTGATAACGACGTCATCGCCTCTGCGCTGTTCTGCCATACACCTTGCCCTCGCATTGAATATCCCGCAGTAATCCAGCCCGGCCCTCGTCCAGCTTGGTTTTTTCGCTCAAAACCACACACTCAAACAGTCCGGCCTGGGCATCCTTTGCCCACAGCCGTCTGCCGGTAGTGATGACCTGGTACTGCATCACGGTCGAGACCTCGCGCAAGTCGAGCAGATCGACGTCGTGGTCGAGCCGGATGGCCAGTGTCTGAGCCAGGTCCCAGGCTTGCAGAGGTGGCACCTTACCAGCTACCAGGACTGCCAGGTCAAGATCGCTGTCCAGCGACGCCGTACCATGCACGCGGCTGCCGAAGGCGTACACCGCCAGCAGGTTCGGCAAGGCCGCTTGCAAGATGGCGACGATCTCGCCTTCAGATACCGAAGTCATTCGTGCTGGTATTGCCGCCGTCATGCTGGCTCCAAAAAAGAGAAAAGCGGACGATGCCGGGGCATGGTCCGCTTAGTCAGCAAGTGCGCGGCATGTGCGCGGCATCGCGCGGCGCGGATCAGGTCCGCGCCTTAGCCATTAAACCACAACGCACTGGTGTTCGCCTTCCGCCGAGGCGCGGATGGCGCCGATGCGGTAGACGGTTTCGCCTGCTGCTTGCAGCTGCGCCATGGCGGCGTCCGCATTCTCGGCCGAGACGATCACCGTCATACCGATGCCGCAGTTGAACACGCGGTGCATTTCAGCGTCGGCCACGCCGCCGTGCTGCTGCAGCCACTGGAACAGCGGCGGCAGGGTCCACGACTTGCCGTCCAGCTCGGCGGTCAGGCCAGGCTGCAGCACGCGCGGGATGTTTTCCACCAGGCCGCCGCCGGTGATGTGCACCAGGCCTTTGACTTCCATCGACGCCATCAGCGCCAGCAGCGGCTTGACGTAGATGCGGGTCGGCTCCATCAGCACGTCGGCCAGCTTGCGGCCGTGGAAGTCGCCTTCCAGGTCCGGCTTGGCCACTTCGATGATCTTGCGCACCAGCGAGTAACCGTTGGAGTGCGCGCCCGACGAGGCCAGGCCCAGCACCACGTCGCCCGGGACGATCTTGGTGCCGTCGATGATTTTCGATTTTTCCACCACGCCCACCGCGAAACCGGCCAGGTCGTATTCGCCGGCCGGGTACATGCTCGGCATCTCGGCGGTTTCGCCGCCGATCAGCGCTGCGCCGGACTGCTCGCAGCCCTTGGCAATGCCCTTGATGACGTCGGTCGCCTGCGGCACGTCCAGCTTGCCGCACGCGAAGTAGTCCAGGAAGAACAGCGGCTCGGCGCCCTGCACCAGAATGTCGTTCACGCTCATGGCCACCAGATCGATGCCCACCGTGTCGTGGCGGTTCAGCTCGAAAGCCAGCTTGAGCTTGGTGCCCACGCCGTCCGTGCCGGACACCAGCACCGGCTCCTGGTACTTCTTGCTGATCTCGAACAGCGCGCCGAAGCCGCCGATGCCGGCCATCACGCCTTCACGCATGGTGCGCTTGGCAAACGGCTTGATCGCTTCGACTAAAGCGTCGCCCGCGTCGATATCGACGCCGGCGTCACGGTAGGACAGGGAAACATTAGAAGGTTGGCTCATGGTGTATTTCGCAGCGGAGGCGGTAAAATAGAAGGCGGTGGCCGGAATTCGTGCATTTGTGACGCAAAACCCGGCAAGTCCGCTATTTTATCAAAATGCCCCGTCAACCTGCCGTTTTTACGAAAAACATCTTCCCCACATGCCATTTCCCCTCTCGGTCGAACAAAAACAAACGGCATTCTGGGTAGTTTTATGGCTGGCATTCGGCGTGTTGCTGGTGGCCCTGGGCCCCGTGCTCACCCCCTTCCTCGCGGCGGCCATCATCGCCTACGCGCTCAATCCCGGCGTGGACCGCATCGACCACCTGCGCCTGGGCCGCTTCGACGTGCCGCGCCCGCTGGCGGTGGTGGTCGTGGTGCTGCTGTTCTTCTGCGCCGTGCTGTCGCTGGTGCTGATCGTGGTGCCGGTGCTGCAGACCGAGATCCCGCTGCTGCAGGCGCAGATCCCGGCCTTCCTGGCCAAGGCCAACGACGTGCTCAGCCCGCGCCTGCGCGAGATGGGCATCAAGGTGCAACTCGACAGCGCCGGCATCAAGAAGCTGGTGTCGCAGCAAATGGTCACCAGCGGCGACGAGATCTGGACCGCCGTGCTGGCCTCGGCGCGCGTCGGCGGCACCGCCGTGCTGGGCTGGATCGCCACCGTGGTGCTGGTGCCGGTGCTGCTGTTCTACCTGCTGCTGGACTGGCACCAGATGATCGCCCGCATCGCCGGCGCCGTACCGCGCCGCTACATCGGCGCCACCGTGGCCATGGCCGAGGAAGTCGACACCCTGCTGGCCCAGTACCTGCGCGGCCAGCTGCTGGTGATGGTGGTGCTGGCGGTGTACTACTCGACCTGCCTGGCCATCGCCGGCTTCGACGTGGCCCTGCCGGTGGGCATCCTGACCGGCCTGCTGGTCTTCATCCCCTACCTGGGCTTCGGCCTGGGCCTGGTGCTGGCGCTGATCGCCGCCGTGTTACAGTTCACCGACTGGAGCGGCGTGGTCGCCGTGGCCATCATCTACGGCGCCGGCCAGGTGATCGAGGGCTTTTTCCTCACCCCGCGCCTGGTGGGCGAGCGTATCGGCCTCAATCCGCTGGCCGTGATCTTCGCGCTGCTGGCCTTCGGCCAGCTGTTCGGCTTTGTCGGCGTGCTGCTGGCCCTGCCCGCCTCGGCCATCCTGATGGTGGCCTTTAAGCATCTTCGCAGCCACTACTTGCGCAGCAGCTTTTATAATGCGTAGTGTGAAGACGAATTTAACAACCGCGGGACGCGAGCCATGAAGCAACTGGTGCTGGATTTAGGCGCCGAGCCTGTGCTCACCCTCGATTCCTTCGAAGTGGGGCAAAACGCCGAGGTGGCCGCGCTGATGCGCGAGTTCGCCGGCCGCAGCTCGCGCGAGCATTTCGCCTACCTGTGGGGCGACATCGGCGCCGGCAAGAGCCACATCCTGAAAGCGCTGGGCGCCCTGGAAGGGGCGCGCTACATCACGCCGTTCTCGATCGAATCCGAATTCGTCTACTCGCCGGAAGTGGACCTGTACCTGCTGGACGACTGCGAAAAGCTCTCGCCGCTGGCCCAGATCGACGCCTTCGCCCTGTTCAACGAGATCCGCGCCAACAACGCCTTCATGGTGTGCAGCGGCGCCGTGGCGCCGGCCGTGCTGCCGGTGCGCGAGGACCTGCGCACGCGCATGGGCTGGGGCCTGATCTACCGCCTGCACGGCCTGACCGATGATGAAAAGGTTGCCGCTTTGACCACGGCGGCGGCCGCCCGCGGGTTGACGCTGTCGCCCGGCGTGTTACCCTATTTGCTTTCGCATTACCGGCGCGACATGCGCTCGCTGTCGGAAATGCTGGACGCGCTAGACCAATATTCCCTTGAAACCCAACGTCCCATTACCCTGCCGCTGCTGCGCGAATGGCTGCAGGCGGAAGCGAAAGAATGATGAACCTGGCCCTGTTTGACCTCGACCATACCCTGCTGCCCATCGATTCGGACTACGAATGGGGCCAATTCCTGTGCCGCATCGGCGCAGTCGACGCGCAGGCCTTCGCGGCCCGCAACCAAGCCTTCTTCGAGCAATACCAGGCCGGCACGCTGGACCCGGTGGAATACCTCGAATTCTCGCTCGGCACCCTGGCCGGCTTCCCGCGCGCCAAGCTGGACGAGATGCACGCGCAGTTCATGCGCGAAGTGATCGCCCCGGCCATCCGCCCAACCGCGCGCGCGCTGCTGCAAAAGCACCTGGACGCCGGCGACCTGGTGGCCATCGTCACCGCCACCAACCACTTTATCACCGCGCCCATCGCGCAAGCGCTGGGCATCGAGCACCTGATCGCGGCCATGCCGGAAGTGGCGGCCGACGGCAGCATCACCGGCAAACTGGTGGGCACCCCCACCCAGGGCCACGGCAAGGTGGTGCACACCAAGGCCTGGCTCGAAAAACTGGGCAAGCGCCTGGAAGACTTCGAGACCGTGTATTTCTACAGCGACTCGCACAACGACATCCCGCTGATGTCGGTCGTCACCCACCCGGTGGCCACCAATCCGAACGCCGCACTGACCAGCCACGCCGCCGAACAAGGCTGGCCAACGATAAAACTATTCAATGATTAAGAAATTGATCCGCAAAATCCTCGGCGTCAAAGAAGCTCCCGCACGCGACACCAGCGTGCCGGTGATCCTGGGCGCCAACCAGCACGGCATCGACCCGCGCCTGCTGTCCTCCAACGCCGTGCGCGTGACCAGCACCCTGCAGGAAGCGGGCTACCAGGCCTTCGTGGTCGGCGGCGCCGTGCGCGACCTGCTGCTGGGCGTGAAGCCGAAAGACTTCGACATCGCCACCGACGCCACGCCCGAGCAGGTGAAACGCCTGTTCCGGCGCGCCTTCATCATCGGCAAGCGCTTCCAGATCGTGCACGTGATGTTCGGCCAGGACCTGCTGGAGGTGACCACCTTCCGCGGCCCGTCGATCGAGAACGCGCCGAAAGATGAACACGGCCGCGTCCTGCGCGACAACACCTTCGGCAGCATGGCGGAGGACGCCGAGCGGCGCGACTTCACCATCAACGCCATGTACTACAACCCAGCCAACGAGGAAGTGTGGGACTACCACGGCGGCATCGAGGACATCCGTGCCAGGACGCTGCGCATCATCGGCGTGCCGGAAGCGCGCTACCGCGAAGATCCGGTGCGCATGCTGCGCGTGACGCGCTTCGCCGCCAAGCTGGGCTTCCAGATCGAGCCGGGCACGCGCGAGCCCATCACCGTGATGGCACCGTTGATCAACAATGTGCCGCCGGCGCGCGTGTTCGACGAGATGCTCAAGCTGCTCATGTCGGGCCAGGCACTGGCCTGCCTGCTGCAGCTGCGTAAAGAAGGCCTGCACCACGGCCTGCTGCCGCTGCTGGACGTGGTGCTGGAACAGCCGCTGGGCGTGAAGTTCGTGACGCTGGCGCTGGACTCGACCGACAAGCGCATCCACGCCGGCAAGACCGTCTCGCCGGGCTTCCTGTTCGCATCGCTGCTGTGGCACCAGGTGCTGGAGAAATGGAACGCCTACAAGGCGGCCGGCGAATTCCCGATCCCGGCGCTGCACCTGGCGGCGGACGACGTGCTGGACTCGCAGACCGAAAAACTGGCCCTGCAGCGCAAGATCGGTTCCGACATGCGCGACATCTGGTCGATGCAGCCGCGCTTCGAGCGCCGCACCGGCAAGAACCCATACAAGCTGCTGGAACACCTGCGCTTCCGCGCCGGCTACGACTTCCTGCTGCTGCGCTGCGCCTCGGGCGAGATCGACGCCGAACTGGGCGAATGGTGGACCGCCTTCTACGACGGCGACGAAACCGAACGCGAACAGCTGGTCGCTGGCCTGAGCCACGGCGGCGCGGCAGCCGGCGGCGCGAAACGCAAGCGTCCTCCACGCCGTGGCGGCCGCAGCAAAGGCGAAGGCAGTGAAGGCGGCGGCGAGTCGGGCCAGAGCGGCCAGGGTAGCCAGGACGGCTACGGCGACAACGAATACAGCGGCACCAGCCATGCCGACGCCGGCCGGGCCGGCGGCCGGGCGGCCGGCGGCGCGCAGGCGGAAGCCGGCGCTGACGCAGGCGCCGATACCGCGCCGCGCGAACCGCGTCCACCGCGCTCGCGTGCGCCGCGCGCGCCCCGCAAGCGCGCCCCTGCCGGCGCCGAGTCCGGCAGCGGCGGCAACGACAGCGAATGAACGCCGTGCCGAGCCCCGTGCGCACCACCGCCTACATCGGCATCGGCGCCAACCTGGGCGACGCGCAGGCCAACGTGCAGGACGCCATCGCGCGCCTGCGCGCCCTGCCCGGCTGCACAGTGAGCGCCGTGTCCTCGCTGTACCGCACCGCCCCGATCGACTCCAGCGGCGACGACTACATCAACGCCGTCGCCTGCCTGGAAACAGAGCTGGATGCGGAAGCGCTGCTGCAGGCGCTGCAAGCGATCGAGCTGGCCCACGGCCGCGAGCGCCCCTACCGCAATGCCCCGCGCACGCTGGACCTGGACGTGCTGCTCTACGGTCAGCAGGAAATCAGGACACCCGCGCTGCAGGTGCCGCATCCGCGCATGTGCGAACGCGCCTTCGTCATCGTGCCGCTGCTGGAAATCGCCGGCAACATCGCCATCCCCGGCCGCGCCCCGGCACGCTGCTATGAATCCGCCGTCGCAGACCAGGCCATCACCAGGCTGTAAGCCCACCATGCAAACACTCCTGCTCCTCGCCGCTTCCAACATTTTCATGACCATCGCGTGGTACTGGCACTTGAAGGGCGGGATGAACAAGCCGCTGTTCACGGTCATCATGATCAGCTGGGCCATCGCGTTCGTGGAGTACTGCCTGGCGGTGCCGGCCAACCGGATCGGCTTCGCCAGCGGCTGGAGCGCGGGGCAGCTGAAGGTGACGCAGGAGGCGATTGCGCTGATCGTGTTCGGCGTGTTCATGGTGACCGTGCTGGGCGAGCCGGTGAGCTGGCGCCACCTGGCGGCGTTCGGCTGCATCATGGCGGCCGTGGCCTTCCTCTTTGTCGGCAAGTAGCGGCAAGTAGCGGCAAGCAGGGGCAAGTAGTGGCCGCCATCTATTTCCGTTTTCCGCGCTGAAAAGAAAGTTCGTTCGCAGGTAGAATACGCGGTTTGGCGGCAGGGATTACACTGGCGCCACCGGAATTACACTACTTGAGGAATCCCATGTCTGGTTATTTGCAAGGTAATGAAATGGCGGGCAGCGCTCCGGTGCCGGCCGCTGGCACGAGCTCTGGCGCACCGGCGGCTGCCGCGCCGTCAAAGCCTGTGGCGCAGAAGGCGGTCACCATCCCCGCGCTGAACGCGCGCAAGGCCGCCGGCGACAAGATCACCATGCTGACCTGCTACGACGCGAGCTTCGCTTCGCTGATGGACCGCTGCGGCGTGGAAGTGCTGCTGATCGGCGATTCGCTGGGCATGGTGTGCAACGGCCTGGATTCGACGCTGCCGGTGACGCTGGATGAAGTGGCTTACCACACCAGGGCTGTCGCGCGCGGCAACAAGTCGGCGCTGGTGCTGGCCGATATGCCGTTCGGCACATACGCCAACCCGCAGCAGGCTTTCGACAACGCGGTCAAGCTGATGCAGGCCGGCGCGCACATGGTGAAGATCGAGGGCGGCGCCTGGCTGGCCGAGACCGTGAAATTCCTCACCGAGCGCTCGGTGCCCGTTTGCGCGCACCTTGGCCTGACGCCGCAGTCGGTGCACCAGCTGGGCGGCTACAAGGTGCAGGGCAAGACCACCGAGAGCGCGGAGCTGCTGAAGGCGGATGCGCTGAAGCTGCAGGCAGCCGGTGCCGCGATGGTGGTGCTGGAGGCGATTCCCACGCAGCTGGGCAAGGAAGTGACCGAGCTGCTGACCATGCCGACCATCGGCATCGGCGCCGGTCCGGATTGCTCGGGACAGGTGCTGGTGATGCACGATCTGCTGGGCGTGTTCCCGGGCCGCAAGGCGCGCTTCGTGAAGAACTTCATGGAAGGGCAGACCAGTATCGACGCGGCGGTCGGCGCGTATGTGGCGGCGGTCAAGGATGGGTCGTTCCCGGCGCTGGAGCACTGCTTTTAGGCGCGGGCAGCGGCGGGTTACGAGCCTGCGGCTCTAACCCGCCCTACGTGCCCGCGTTACCGTGGCGGGCAAGGTCGTAGGGCGGGTTAGCGCTTGCGCGTAACCCGCCGGGCGCTAGCCTATCTGTATCCACGTGGTTTTCAGCTCGGTGTACTTGTCGAAGGCGTGCAGCGACTTGTCACGGCCGTTGCCGGACTGTTTGTAGCCGCCAAAGGGCACGGTGATATCGTCGCCATCGTACTGGTTCACGTGCACCGTGCCCGCACGCAGCGCCCGCGCCACCTGGATCGCCTTGCTCATGTCGGCGCTCCACACCGCCGCCTGCAAACCGTAGGGCGTGGCGTTGGCCTGCTTCACGGCGTCCTGCACGTCGCTGAAGCTGAGCACCGACAGCACCGGCCCGAATATCTCTTCCTGCGCGATCTTCATGCCGCTGTCCACCTGGTCGAACAGGGTCGGCGCCACATAGTAGCCGCCGCTTTGTGCGCGCTCCTGCGCGCCGCCTGCCAGCAGGCGCGCCCCGCCATGCTTGCCGGCTTCGATATAGCCCAGCACCGTTTTCATCTGCACTTCGTCCACGATGGCGCCCATCACGGTGGCCTCGTCCAGCGGGTCGCCCGGCTGGTAGCGCGGCACCATGGCCAGCGCCTTCTCGATGAACGCGTCCTTGACCGACTCTTCCACGAACAGCCGCGAAGGCGCATTGCAGCTTTCACCCTGGTTGAAATAGATGGAGCCCACCGCCGCCGCCACCGCCGCATCCAGGTCCGGGCAGTCGGCGCAGACGATGTTGGCGGACTTGCCGCCCAGCTCAGTCCAGGCGCGCTTCAGGTTCGACTGTCCGGCCATCTGCATGATCTGCTTGCCCACCCGCGTGGAGCCGGTGAAGGCGATGCAGTCGACGTCCATGTGCAGCGCCAGCGCGCTGCCGGCCTCGTTGCCGTAGCCCGGCAGCACGCTGAACACGCCGGCGGGAATGCCGGCCTGCAGCGCCAGTTCGGCCAGCCGCAAGGAGGTCAGCGGCGCTTTCTCGGACGGCTTGAGCACCACGCTGTTGCCGGCCGCGAGCGCCGGGGCAATCTTCCAGGCGGCCATGATCATCGGGTAGTTCCAGGGGATGATGGCGCCCACCACGCCCACCGGTTCGCGCGTGATCAGCGCGAGGCTGCTGCTGGCGGTCGGGGCGATTTCGTCGTACACCTTGTCCACCGCTTCGCCGTACCAGCGGATGCAGTTGGCGGCCGAGCCCACGTCCACGCTCTGGCTGTATTTGATGGGCTTGCCCATGTCCAGCGTTTCCAGCAGCGCCAGTTCGGCGGTGTTTTGCTGGATCAGGTCAGCGAAGCGTATCAGTACGCGCTTGCGTTTGGCGGGCGGCATGCCGGACCAGCGGCCGTCCTCGAAGGCGGCGCGGGCGGACTGCACGGCGGCGTCCACGTCGGGCGCACCGCAGCGGGCCACGGCGGCCAGCTTGCGGCCGTCGATGGGGGAGTGTTTGTCGAACTGCTGCTCGGTGCGGGACCAGGCGCGCTCTCCGTTGATGAAGGCGCGGCCGTCGATGTTCAGCGCAAGTGCGCGCTCGTGCCAAAGTGCGTCTGCCATGCTGGGCTCCTTGTCGTTTGGGGGACGCGGCGCTGGCGGGTTACGGCGCTTTGCGCCTAACCCGCCCTACGTTGCTGCGTGGGCGCGGCCGGTTCCATACGATTTTACGCCTTGGCGGCGTGGGCGACTTGTTTCATTCGTGCGCGCTGGGTGCGCGCCATGATGACGCTGGAGGCGATCACCGCCACCGTGACCACCAGGATGGTGATGGCCGCCACCGCGTTGACGCGCGGGTCCAGGCCCAGGCGGGCGCGCGAGAAGATCACCAGCGGCATGGTGGACGAACCGGGGCCGGACAGGAAGGCGGACAGCACCACGTCGTCCAGCGACAGGGTGAAAGTCAGCAGCCAGGCCGAGGCCAGCGCCTGCTTGATGTTGGGCAGGGTCACCAGGAAGAACACCTGGTGCGGGCGGCAGCCCAGGTCCATGGCCGCCTCTTCCAGCGACTTGCTCATCTCCTGCAGGCGCGATTGCACCACCACGGTGGCGTAGGCCATGCCCAGCAGGGTGTGGCCGATCCAGATGGTGCTGAGGCCGCGCTCGGGGAAGCCGAACATCTTCTGCACCGACACCAGCATCAGCAGCAGCGACAGGCCGATGATCACTTCCGGCATCACCAGCGGCGCGCTGGCCATGGCCGAGAACAGGGTGCGGCCGGCGAAGCGGCGGTAGCGGTTCAGCACGAAGGCGGCAAAGGTGCCCAGCACCACGGACGAGCAGGCGGTGAGGAAGGCGATGCGCAGCGAGAGGCCGAAGCCGGAAATGATTTCGGCGTCGTTCATCAATTCGCCGTACCACTGGGTGGAAAAGCCGGTCCACACCATGTCCTGGCGCGAGCTGTTGAACGAGAACACCACCAGCACGATGATGGGCAGGTAGAGGAACAGGTAGCCCAGCGAAAGCCAGCCGCGGCCAAACCAGCGCGGGATCGATGCACCCTTCATTTGCGGCCTCCTTCGCCTTGTTCGGCCTGGTATTTGTTGAGGATGGCCATCGGCACCAGGATCAGCAGGATGACCACCACGGTGACGGAAGACGCCATCGGCCAGTCGTTATTGGTAAAGAACTCGTCCCACAGCACGCGGCCTATCATCAGCGTTTCCGGGCCGCCCAGCAGCTCGGGGATGACGTACTCGCCCACCGCGGGTATGAACACCAGCATGGAGCCGGCAATGATGCCGGACTTCGACAGCGGCACCGTGATGCGCCAGAACGCCTGCCACGGCGTGGCGCCCAGGTCGGCCGCCGCTTCCAGGAAGCGCAGGTCCATCTTGGCCAGGTTGGTGTACAGCGGCAGTATCATGAACGGCAGGTAGGCGTACACCATGCCGATCACCAGCGAGAACGAGGTATTCATCATGTGCAGCGGCTCGGCGATCACGCCGCTGGACATGAGGAAGTGGTTCAGGATGCCCTGGTTGGCCAGGATGCCCTTCCAGGCGTAGATGCGCAGCAGGAAGGAGGTCCAGAACGGCAGCATCACCATCATCAGCAGCACCGGGCGCAACGAGGGCCTGGCGCGCGCCATGAAGTAGGCGAAGGGGTAGCCGATCAGCAGGCAGCAGGCGGTGGTGATGGCGGCGTACTTGAGCGAGCTGAGATAGGTCAGCACGTACAGCTCGTCGGCCGCGATGAACAGGTAGTTCGATACCTTGATCTTGATGTCGACGATGCCGTCGGCGTAGGTGGCCAGGGTGCCGAAGGGATTGCCGGCATCGACCTCCGTGAAGCTGATGCGCGCCACGATCAGGAAGGGGATCAGGAAGGCACCGATCAGCCACAGGTAGGGCACGGAGATGACGGCGCTGCGGCCGTTCAGCCAGCGCAGCGTCAGCAGGTCTTTGAAGAATGTGAACATGGAGCGCCCCTGCCGGTCAACGGGTCAACACGACAACGTCGCTGCCGTCCCACCATGCGTGCACGCGCTGGTCGCGCTGCAAACGGGCTTCGGCGTGGCGCGCGGAATTGGTGCGCGCCACCTTGAGCTGCATGCCGCTGTCCAGCTTCACCTGGTAGTGGGTTTCGTTGCCGAAGTAGGAGATCGCGGCGATCACGCCTTGCACGCAGTTGTGGCCGTGCTCCTCCACCTTGGCGCGCTGCGACATGGTGGGCGCGTTCGGCTGCAACACGATCTTCTCCGGGCGCACCGCCACGCCCACTTCCATCTTGTCGGTGCCGGTGATGCCGTGGCTGACGTAATGCGTGGTCTCGTCCGTTTCAATGATCACATAGCCCGGCTGGTCTTCGATCACGCGGCCTTCAAACAGGTTGACCGAGCCGATGAAGTCGGCCACGAAGCGGCAGTTCGGCGTTTCGTAGATCTCGCCCGGCGCGCCCACCTGCAGGATGCGGCCTTCGCTCATGATGGCGATGCGGGTGGCCATGCTCATGGCTTCGTCCTGGTCGTGCGTCACCATCACGCAGGTCACGCCGACCTGTTCGATGATGTTCACCAGTTCGACCTGGGTCTGCTCGCGCAGTTTCTTGTCCAGTGCCCCCAGCGGCTCGTCCAGCAGCAGCAGCTGCGGGCGCTTGGCCAGGCTGCGCGCCAGCGCCACGCGCTGCTGCTGGCCGCCGGAGAGCTGGTGCGGCTTGCGCTTGCCGTAAGCCGACAGCTGCACCAGCGACAGCATCTTGTCCACGCGGTCGGCGATCTGGTCTTTCGGCAGGCCGTCGCGGCGCAGGCCGAAGGCGATGTTGTCCCACACCGACAGGTGCGGGAACAGCGCGTAGGACTGGAACATCATGTTGATGGGGCGCTCGTACGGCGGCGTGCTGATGATGTCCTGCCCGCCCAGCGTGATGGCGCCCGAGGTCGGCGTTTCGAAGCCGGCCAGCATGCGCAACAGGGTCGATTTGCCGCAGCCCGAACTGCCCAGCAGCGCGAAGATTTCGCCCTTGTTGATCGTCACCGACACGTCGTTTACGGCGCGCACGCCGTCGAAATCCTTGACCAGATTGCGGATTAACAGAAAGGGCTGGCCAGCGTCGGCGGGGTGGGCTGTCGTCATATTGGCGAATTGATAATCTTAATCGGGATGCACGCGCGCGGCAAATCCGCACGGCAAAAGACGTGATTATAAATGCAGCATATCGAGGAAGACTACCAAAATGCAGGCGGGTTACGCACTCCGTGCTAACCCGCCCTGCAAAACCGCCGCCTGCCGCCCATTCACACCCAGCCCTTCGCGCGAACTTCTTGCAGGGTCAGGTCCAGCGCGCGGCGGATCAGCGCCACCATCTCGTCGATCTGCGCGTGCGTCATCACCAGCGGGGGGGCGATGATCATGCGGTCGCCCACGGCGCGCATGATGATGCCGGTGCTGAACATGTGGGCGCGGCACAGCATGCCCACGCCCTGGGCCGGGTCGAAACGCACCTGGTAGTGCACGTTTTCCGCCTTGCGCCTGACCAGGTTGAGGCCTGCCATGAAGCCGCAGGTCTCGGCCGTGCCGACCAGCGGGTGTTCGGCCAGCGTGCCGAAAGCGCGCTTCAGATAGGCGCCGGCATCGTGCGCCACGCGCTCGACCAGGCCTTCGTCCTCGATGATGCGCAGGTTTTCCAGCGCCGCCGCGCACGCCACCGGGTGGCCCGAGTAAGTGAAGCCGTGATTGAAGTCGCCGCCCTGCCCGATCAGCACGTCGGCCACGCGGTCGCTCACCAGCACCCCGCCCAGCGGCACGTAGCCGGAAGTGACACCCTTGGCGAAGGTGATCAGGTCCGGCTTGAACGGTTCGGAGGCGAACCAGCGGCCCAGCCGCCCGAAGCCTGTGATGACTTCGTCGGCGATCAGCAGGATGCCGTACTTGTCGCAGATGCGGCGGATCTCGGGCCAGTAGCTGTCCGGCGGGATGATGACGCCGCCCGCGCCCTGCACCGGCTCGCCGATGAAGGCGGCCACCTTGTCCGGCCCCACTTCCAGTATCTTGGCCTCCAGCCAGGAGGCGGCGCGCAGGCCGAATTCGTCCGGGGTCAGGCCTGCGCCGTCGTCGTAGTAATTGGGCTGGCCGATGTGGACAATGCCGGGAATCGGCAGCCCGCCCTGCTCGTGCATGCCGCTCATGCCGCCCAGCGAGGCGCCCGCCATGGTGCTGCCGTGGTAGGAGTTGTGGCGGCTGATGATGACATGGCGCTCCTTGAAGCCCAGCAGGTCCCAGTAGCGGCGCACCATGCGCACGTTGGTGTCGTTCGCCTCGGAGCCGGAGCCGGTGAAGAACACGCGGTTGAAACCGGCCGGCGCCAGCTGCGTCAGCCGCGCCGCCAGCTGCACGGCCGGCACATTGGTGGTGTTGAAGAAGCTGTTATAGAACGGCAGCGTCTCCATCTGCTCGTACACGGCCTTCGAGATGCTGGTGCGGCCGTAGCCCACCGCCACGCACCACAGGCCGGACATGCCGTCCAGGATCTTGTTGCCCTCCGAATCCCACAGGTAGATGCCTTCGCCGCGCAACATCACGCGCACGCCCTTCTCGCCCAGCGCCTTGTGGTCGGTAAAGGGGTGCATGTAGTGGGCGTGATCCTGCCGCTGGATGGTCTTGGTGTCCGTCATGGCGGCCTCTCCTTAAACGTGCAGCAGCAGGTGTTCGCGTTCCCATGGGCTGATCACCTTCATGAACTCCTGGTGCTCCACGTCCTTGATGGCGGCGTACACGTCGATGAAGCGGTCGCCCAGCACTGCGCGCAGCTTGTCCTCCTTGCGCAGCGCGGCCAGCGCCTCCGGCAGGCCTTGCGGCAGTTCGTACTTCATGTCGTAGGCGCTGCCGGTGGTGGCCGGCGTGGGTTCGATCTGCTCGGTCATGCCGAGGTAGCCGCAGGCCAGCGTGACAGCCAGCGCCAGGTAGGGATTGGCGTCCGCGCCGATGATGCGGTTTTCGATGCGGCGGTCCTGCACGCCGGATTCGGGCACCCGGAACCCCACGGTGCGGTTGTCCACGCCCCACTGGATGTTGATCGGCGCGGCCGTGTGGCGCACCAGGCGGCGGTAGGAGTTCACGTAGGGCGCCACGATGGCCATGGCGGACGGCATGTAGCGCTGCAGGCCGCCGATGTAGTGCTTGAACACGGCGGCCGGCGAGCCGTCCTCGTTGCTGAAGATGTTGCGGCCGGTCTTGCCGTCCACCACGCTCTGGTGCACGTGCATGGCCGATCCCGGCTCGCCCGCCATGGGCTTGGCCATGAAGGTGGCGTACATGTCGTGCTTGAGGGCGGCCTCGCGCAGGGTGCGCTTGAAGAAGAACACCTTGTCGGCCAGGCCGAGCGGGTCGCCGTGCAGAAAGTTGATCTCCATCTGGCCGGCGCCGATCTCGTGGATCAGGGTGTCCACGTCCAGGCCCATCAGGTCGCAGTAGTCGTAGATGTCCTCGAACAGCGGGTCGAACTCGTTGACCGCATCGATGCTGTAGATCTGGCGGCTGGTTTCGGCGCGGCCGCTACGGCCGATGGGCGCCTTGAGCGGCAGGTCGGGATCGATATTCTTGGCGGTCAGGTAGAACTCCAGCTCGGGCGCCACCACCGGCTTCCAGCCGCGCTCCGCGTACAGCTTGAGCACGCGCCGCAGCACGGTGCGCGGCGCGAAGTCCACCAGCGCGCCGTCGGCGAAGTAGCAGTCGTGAATCACCTGGGCGGTGGGGTCGGTGGCCCATGGCACCATGGTGATGGTGGTGGGGTCGGCCTTGAGGATCATGTCGCGGTCGGTGGCCGAGATGGCGCGGTCGTAGGCCGCGTCGTCGGTGGGATAGTTGCCGGTCACGGTCATGCCCAGCACCGCTTCCGGGATGCGCATGCCGCGCTCCTGCGTGAATTTCCCGCGCGGCAGGATCTTGCCGCGGGCGACGCCGGTCAGGTCGGGGACCAGGCATTCGATTTCGGTGACCCGTTTCTCATTGAGCCACAAGTCCATATCGGTGTAGGTAAAATTTTCGCGAATTGCCATGGGGACGCTTTCTAAAGTCTTGATCTGACACGGCCGGTTGCGGGCCGCGCTGGCGGGTTACGGCTTGGCCTAACCCGCCCTACGGAATGCGTTCCTGGTAGCTACGGCATGCCTGCCCGAAGGCTTTGAACATCTTCATTGAATCCTGGTTGGCGGCAGCCTGCCATTCAGGGTGCCACTGCACCGCCAGCGTAAAGCCTGGCGCGGTGGCGACGGTGCAGGCTTCCACCAGCCCGTCGTCGGCGGTAGCTTCCGCCACCAGCCCGGGTGCGAGGCGGTCCACGCCCTGGCCGTGCAGGGAGTTGACCATGATCTCGCGCGCGCCATCGAGGATGTGCGCGAGCTTGCCGCCCGGCGCGATATGCACGCGGTGCGCCGGGCCGTACTGTTTTTCGAGGGGATCGTCAGGCAGGTCGCGGTGGTCCATCATGCCGGACACTTCCTGCACTGCCTGGTGCAGGGAACCGCCCAGCGCCACGTTGAGTTCCTGGAAGCCGCGGCAGATCGCCAGCAGCGGTATGCCGCGCTTGAGGGCGGCGCGTATCAGCGGCAGCGTGGTGGCGTCGCGCGCGTGGTCCTGCGGCAGTTCCAGGTTGAGCACTTCCTGGCCGTACAGGATGGCCTGCAGGTTGGAGGCCGAGCCGGTGAGCATGATGCCGTCGGCGGCCGAGAGCACGGCCTCGAAATCGGTCTGCTCGCCCAGCGCGGGCAGGATGAGCGGCATGCACCCTGCCCCCTGTACAACGGCGTCGATGTACTTGGAATGCACGGCATGGTCGGGATGGGTTCCGATGTGCCGCGTGCAGGCGGGGACGATGACAATGGGCCGGCGCATGGCTTCAGTCTCTATGAAGAGGCCTCCGTTTAAGCGATAAGCCAATTTATCACATTTCCCGAATTCCGATCATGACGCAGAGCACATTTGCCGCGAAGCTACACTTCGCGGCCACGGACCGAGGCCAAGCCCAAGCTTACGCCGGAGCGTCCGCCACCATCTCCAGCCGGGTTTCGGCCAGCAGTTTTTTCAGCTCCGGCACGCAGGAGCCGCAGTTGCCGCCCGCTTTCAGGCAGGCCGTCACTTCCGGCACCGACTTCAGGTCCTGCTCGCGGATGGCCGAGCAGATGGTGTTGCGGCCCACGCCGAAGCAGGAGCACACGGTGGGGCCGACGTCCACGCCCTTCTTCAGCGGGCGGCCGATCAGCAGGCTGGCGCGGTCGGCGTCCGCCAGTTCCTCCTCGGCGAACAGGCCGGCCAGCCAGCTGCGCGCCGGCAGGTCCAGGCGCGGCGACAGGAAGATGCACTGCTCGATGCGGTCATCCACCACGTGCACCGCGCGGTACATGCCCTCGGTGCGGTCGGCGTATTCCAGCCAGTCCGCATCCGGGTCCTGCACGCCCAGCAGCTCGCGCGCCCATTCGCTGAAATCGGCGATGCTGTTGCGGCCCGCCAGTTCGTAGCGTGCGAATTCCCTGCCCTGGATGCGGGTCCAGTGCGCCACGCTGTCCAGGTCCAGCTCCGTGCGGCTCAGGATGAAGGCGTGCCAGCTCACGCGGAACTGCTCGATGCGCACCGGCGTATGCTTGAACTCGGGCTCGCCCGAGACCGGGTCCACCACCGGGTTGACCACGCCGCCCACGCGCGCGTCCGACGACGTCTGGCCGCTCCAGTGGATGGGAATGAAGACGCCGCCGCGCGCGATGCCGCCGCCGTGCTGCACGCGCGCCACCATGGAGCCCCACTGGCTGCTCACGCGCGCCAGCTCGCCTTCGCGCACGCCGTGGATCAGCGCGTCCTGCGGATGCATGTCGATGAACGATTCGGGCACGTGGTCGGCCAGCTTGGCCGAACGGCCGGTGCGCGTCATGGTGTGCCACTGGTCGCGCACGCGGCCGGTGTTCAGCGACAGCGGGAAATCCTCGTCGACCTGGTGCACCGGCAGGCGCGGCACGGTGGCGATGAAGCGCGCCTTGCCGTCCGGGTGCGAATAGCGGCCGTCCTCGAACAGGCGCGCGGTGCCGCCGGTGCCCGCGTGCTCCAGCACCGGCCACTGGACCGGGGCCATGCCGTCGTAAGCGCTGCGGCCCATGCCGGCCAGGCCGCCGATGTTGAACACGCGCGGCAGGTCGCCGGCGCTGTTGCGCCATGCGCTCAGGCGGGCGTGCTCGTCGAATACCTCATCCGCGCCGGCGAAATCGAAGCCGGCGTAGCCCATGCGCTGGGCGAAGCGGGCAATGATCCACCAGTCGCCGCGCGCCTCGCCGGGAGCCGGCAGGAAGGGGCGCTGGCGCGACACGCGGCGTTCGGAATTGGTGACCGTGCCGTCCTTCTCGCCCCAGCCCAGCGCGGGCAGCAGCACGTCGGCATAGGCGTTGGTGTCGGTGTCCTGGATGATGTCGGAGGCCACCACCAGCTCGCACTTGGCCAGCGCGCGCCTGACCTGGTCCGCGTTCGGCAGGCTGACCACGGGATTGGTGGCCATGATCCATACCGCCTTCACGCGGCCCGATTCGATGGCCTCGAACAGGTCCACCGCCTTCAGGCCCGGCTTGTCCGCCATGCGCGGCGCATCCCAGAAGGTCTGCACCGCGTCGCGGTGGGCCGCGTTGTCCAGGTCCATATGCGCGGCCAGCATATTGGCCAGGCCGCCCACTTCGCGCCCGCCCATGGCGTTCGGCTGGCCGGTGATGGAGAACGGCCCCATGCCCGGCTTGCCGATGCGCCCGCCCACCAGGTGGCAGTTGATGATGCTGTTGGCCTTGTCCGTGCCGGCCGAGGACTGGTTCACGCCCATCGAGAAGGCGGTGATGACCTTGGCGGTGGCGGCGAAGGATTCATAGAATTCCATCAGCGCGCCCAGGCTGATCTTGCAGGCCTTGGCGACGGCGGCCGGATCGGCGCAATCGACTTCGGCGGCGGCCAGGGCGGCCTCGAAGCCGCTGGTGTGGGCCGCCACATAGTCCGGATCGACCGCGCCGATGCGCGACAGGTAGCTCAGCAGGCCATTGAACAGCCACACGTCCGTGCCGGGCTTGACCGGCAGGTGCAGGTCGGCCAGTTCGCAGGTGGCGGTGCGGCGCGGATCGACCACCACCAGCTTCAGGTTGGGGCGCTTCTCGCGCTCGCGCGCGATGCGCTGGAACAGGATGGGATGGCACCAGGCCATATTGGAGCCCACCAGCACGATCATGTCGGCCAGCTCCAGGTCTTCGTAGCAGACCGGCACCAGGTCTTCGCCGAAGGCGCGCTTGTGGCCGGCCACGGCGGACGACATGCACAGGCGCGAGTTGGTGTCGATGTTGGCGCTGCCGACGTAGCCTTTCATCAGCTTGTTGGCCAGGTAGTAGTCTTCCGTGAGCAGCTGGCCGGAGACGTACAGCGCCACCGCGTCCGGGCCGTGCTCGGCGATGACGGCCTGCCATTTGTCGGCCACCTGGTCCAGCGCCTCGTCCCAGGACACGCGGCGCAGCGCATCCGAACCCCGTTCATCACGCACTTGCGGATAGAGCAGGCGCCCTTCCAGTCCCACGGTCTCGCCCAGCGCCGAACCCTTGACGCACAGCTTGCCCAGGTTGGCCGGATGGTCCTGGTCGCCGGCCACCGCAACGGTGCCGTCGCCGTTCGGCGTGGCCTTCACGCCGCAGCCTACGCCGCAGTACGCGCAAGTGGTTTGGACCGACAGATTATCTTGGGACAGGTTCACGATGGTTCTCACTCGTTTTTTATGCGGCGCACAGGGCCTGGCCGAACAGCAGGTGCTGGCGTATCGGGGTGATGTCGGTGCGGTTCTGGATCAGGTCATAGTACCAGGGGCCGTCCTGCACGTCGCCGTAAAGCACCGCGCCGGTGACGCAGCCGTTCTTGAGCACCAGGCGCTTGTAGACGCCCCGCTTGGCGTCGCGCAGCACCAGGTCTTCGCTGCCTTCGCCGCCGATGAAGTCGCCCACCGAGTACAAATCCACGCCGGTCACTTTCAGCCGCGTGGGCGAAGTCTGCTGCACGTAGCGGCGGTGGCCGGCGCCGGCCAGGTGGGCGCCGCACACGCGCGCCTGCTCCCAGATCGGGGCCACCAGGCCGAAGGTGGCGCTGCGGTGCTGCACGCATTCGCCCACGGCGTAGACGCGCGGGTCGTAGGTTTGCAGGGTGTCGTCGACCACGATGGCGCGGTCGCAGTGCAGGCCTGCATCCTTGGCCAGCGCGATGTTGGGGCGCACGCCGGCCGTCATCACCACCAGGTCGGCCGGGATTTCGCTGCCGTCCTTGAAGCGCACCGCCGTCACGCGGTCCGGGCCGACGATCTCGGCGGTCTGGGCGCTGAGCATGAACTGCAGGCCCTTGTTTTCCAGCGCCTTCTGCAGCAGCTGGGCGGCCGGCTTGTCGAGCTGCTGGTTCATCAGCGCGTCGGTGACGTGCACCACCGTCACCTTCATGCCCTGGCGCAGCAGGCCGTTGGCCGCTTCCAGGCCGAGCAGGCCGCCGCCGATCACCACCGCGTGCGTGTGGTTGCGCGACGCTTCCAGCATGGTTTCCACGTCCTGGATGTCGCGGAAGGCGATCACGCCGGGCAGCTGGTGGCCGGGCACCGGGATGATGAAGGGCTTGGAGCCGGTCGCCAGCAGCAGGCGGTCGTAGCGCACCTCCTTGCCCGACTGCGCGCGCACGATGCGCTTGCGGCGGTCGATGTGCACCACCGGGTCGCCCGCGTGCAGCGTGATGTTGTGCGCCTCGTACCACTCGCGGGTGTGCAGCATGATGTCGTCCACCGTCTTCTCGCCCGCCAGCACCGGCGAGAGCAGGATGCGGTTGTAGTTACCGTATGGCTCGGCACCGAACACGGTAATGTCGTACAGGTCCGGCGCCAGCTTGTGCAGCTCCTCGACGGTGCGCATGCCCGCCATGCCGTTGCCGATGACGACCAGTGCCGGTTTCATTACGCACCCACCCAGACTTTGCCGCCGTCGATGCGCGCCGGGTAGGTGACCACCGAGTGCTCGGGGGCTTCCAGGCATTCGCCGGTCTGCAGGTCGAAATGGTGCTTGTAGATCGGCGAAGCGACCACGATGCGTTCACCCAGGTTGCCGACCAGGCCGCGCGACAACACGGAGGCTTGCGAGTTGGGGTCGTAGTTGTGGATGGCGAACACGCGCTGTTCGCCGTCGTTCACATGGAACACGGCCACGTGCTCGCCCTGCAGCAGCGCGCACACGCCGGTGTTGGGGACGATGTCTTCCAGTGCGCAGATGGCGGTCCAGCGGTCGTTTTGGATGTCGCGGTGCATGGTGGTTCTCCTCAAGCTACTTTGATCGGGATGACGACGGCCTTGCGCTCTTCCAGCGTGGCCGGGCGGATCTGGCCGCGCTCTTCCATGAAGATCACGTTCGGGTCGGCCTGCTCGCTGTTGACGAAGTGGCGGAAGCGCTTGCGCGTTTCAGGGTCGGTGACGGCCACTTTCCACTCGCACTCGTAGGTGTCCACCACGCTTTGCATTTCCGCTTCCAGCTCGGCGGCGATGTTCAGCTTGTCGTTGATGACCACGTCCTTCAGGTAATCCAGGCCGCCTTCCAGGTTGTCGCGCCAGGTGCTGGTGCGCTGCAGGCGGTCTGCGGTGCGGGTGTAGAACATCAGGAAGCGGTCGATGTACTGCACCAGGGTGGCCTTGTCCAGGTCGGAGGCGATCAGTTCGGCGTGGCGCGGCTTCATGCCGCCGTTGCCGCACACGTACAGGTTCCAGCCCTTCTCGGTGGCGATGATGCCGACGTCCTTGCCCTGCGCTTCGGCGCACTCGCGGGTGCAGCCGGACACGCCGAACTTGATCTTGTGCGGCGTGCGCAGGCCCTTGTAGCGGTTTTCCAGTTCGATGGCCAGGCCGACGCTGTCGTCCACGCCGTAGCGGCACCAGGTGGAGCCGACACAGGATTTCACGGTGCGCAGCGACTTGCCGTAGGCGTGGCCGGTTTCGAAGCCGGCCGCGATCAGCTCTTCCCAGATCAGCGGCAGCTGCTCGACGCGGGCGCCGAACAGGTCGACGCGCTGGCCACCGGTGATCTTGGTGTACAGGCCGTATTTCTTGGCGACCGTGCCGACCGCGATCAGGCCGTCCGCCGTCACTTCGCCGCCCGGCATGCGCGGCACCACGGAGTAGGTGCCGTCCTTCTGGATATTGCCCAGGAAGTAGTCGTTGGTGTCCTGCAGGCTGGCGTGTTCCTTCTTCAGCACGAAGTCGTTCCAGCAGGAGGCCAGGATGCTGGCGGCCAGCGGTTTGCACACGTCGCAGCCCAGGCCCTTGCCGTGCTGCGCCAGCAGCGCGCCGAAGGTGCGGATCTGGCCGACGCGGATCAGGTGGTACAGCTCCTGGCGCGAATAGGCGAAGTGTTCGCAGACGTGGTTGTTGACGTCCATGCCGAGCTTCTTCATCTCGGCCTTCATCACCTGGGTCACCAGCGGCACGCAGCCGCCGCAGGCCGTGCCGGCCTTGGTGCAGGACTTGAGGGCGCCGATGCTGGTGGCGCCGTCGCCCACGGCAGCGCAGATGGCGCCTTTCGAGACGTCGTTGCAGGAGCAGATCTGGGCGCCGTCCGGCAGCGCATCCACGCCCAGGCCCGGCTTGGCCTTGCCGTCCGACTGCGGCAGGATCAGGAACTCGGGCGACTCGGGCAGCTCGATCTTGTTGAGCATCATCTGCAGCAGCGTGCCGTATTCGCTGGCGTCGCCCACCATCACGCCGCCCAGCAGGTAGCGGCCGCAGCTCGACACCACGATCTTCTTGTAGATCTGCTTGCGCTCGTCCATGAACTGGTACACGCGGCTGCCCTCTTCCTTGCCGTGCGGGTCGCCGATGGAAGCCACGTCCACGCCCATCAGTTTCAGCTTGGTGCTCATGTCGGCGCCGTTGAACTCAGCCGCCTCGCCCAGCAGGTGCTTGGCCGCCACGCGCGCCATTTCGTAGCCGGGGGCCACCAGGCCGTAGATCATGCCGCCCCACAGCGCGCATTCGCCGATGGCGTAGATGTCGCGGTCCGAGGTCATGCAGTTGTTGTCGATGACGATGCCGCCGCGCGGGCCCACTTCCAGGCCGCTTTCCTTGGCCAGCATGTCGCGCGGGCGGATGCCGGCCGAGAACACGATCATGTCCGCGTCCAGGTGCGAACCGTCGGCGAACTCCATGCGGTGGGTGCCGTCCACGCCGTCCACGATGGCGGTGGTGTTCTTGGCCGTGTGCACGGTCACGCCCAGCGCTTCGATCTTGGAGCGCAGCACGCGCGCGCCGCCGTCATCCACCTGCACCGCCATCAGGCGCGGCGAGAATTCCACCACGTGGGTGTCCAGGTTCATGTCGCGCAGCGCCTTGGCGCATTCCAGGCCCAGCAGGCCGCCGCCGATCACCACGCCGGTCCTGGAGCGCTGGCCGCATTCCAGCATCGCTTCCAGGTCTTCGATGGTGCGGTAGACGAAGCAGTCCTTGCGGTCCTTGCCGGGCAGCGGCGGCACGAAGGGGTAGGAGCCGGTGGCGATCACCAGCTTGTCGTAGCCGAGCACTTCGCCGTCGCTGGTGGTGACCGTCTTGGCGGCCGCGTCGATGGCGGTGGCGCGGGCGTTCAGGCGCAGCACCATGTCGTCGCGCTCGAAGAAGCCGGGCTTCACCAGCGACAGGTCTTCGGCGCTTTTCCCGGCGAAGAACTCGGACAGGTGGACGCGGTCGTAGGCCGGGCGCGGTTCTTCGCACAGGATGGTCACGTTCAACTTGGCGTTGCCGCCGTGCGTGGCCAGGCTTTCGAGGAATTTGTGGCCTACCATGCCGTGGCCGATGACGATGATGTTCATTGCTATGCTCCTAGATTCTTAAGCTGCGGCCAGGGCCGATTCTTCTTGCGCTGCGGGGCTGAAGCGCGCCGCGATGGCGCACACCGCCGAGGCGGCAACCAGCATGCCGAGGATGCTCAGGGTCTGCTGCACGTTGCCGCCCATGCCCTTCATGAGGAAGCCCGCCGCCACCGCGCCGACGTTGCCGCCCGCGCCGATGATGCCGGCCACGCCGCCCAGGGCGCGCTTGTCGACGAAGGGCACCAGCGCGTAGGTGGCGCCGCAGGCCATGTGTGTGAACAGGCCGAACACCAGCATGGCGATCACCGCGAAGGCGACGCTGTCGGCGTGGGCGAACCACAGCAGGCCGACGCCTTCGCCTATCATCATGATGAACAGCAGCGTGACGCGGCTATTCAGGTTGCCGCGCAGGGCGGCCTTGTCCGAGATCCAGCCGCCCAGGGCGCGGGCAAACAGCGCCAGCAGGCCGAAGCTGCCGGCGGCCATGCCGGCCTGGCCCAGCGACAGCTTGAAGTGGTCGGTGTAGTAGACGGCGGCGATGTTGTGGATGAAGATCTCCACGCCGAAGCAGGCGCCGTAGGTGACGAACAGCAGCCACACGCGGTAGTTGGCGGCGGCCAGCTTGAAGCTTTCCCAGCCGCCTTTTTTACCGCCTTCGATGGCGATGCCGGCTGCGCGCAGTTCGCTGTAATTGCCTTGCGGGCAGTCCTGCGTGAATTTGTAGTAGACCACGGCCATGATCAGCATCAGCACGCCCGGCACCACCAGGGCGGCGCGCCAGCCGAATTTCTCGCCCACGCCCATCATGACCAGGGCGGCCATCAGCAGCGGCATCAGCGCTTGCGCGGCGCCGCCGCCGGCATTGCCCCAGCCTGCGGCGGCCGCGTTGGCGGTGCCCACCACGTTGGGGGCGAACATCACCGAGGTGTGGTACTGGGTGATGACGAAGCTGGCACCCACCGCGCCGATCAGCAGACGGAAGAATAAAAAGCTTTCGTAGCTCTGCGCCGCAGCCACGCCCAGCACGGGGATGGCGCCCAGCAGCAGCAGGCCGGTGTAGGCTTTGCGCGGGCCGAAATGGTCGCACAGCGGGCCGATGATCAGGCGCACGACGATGGTGATGGCGACGGCGGCGATGTTGATGTTGGCGATCTGCGCCATCGTCAGGCCGAACTCCCCTTTAATGACCGGCATCAGCGGCGCGCAGGCGAACCAGGCGAAGAAGCAGATGAAGAACGCCATCCAGGTCAGGTGGAAGGCACGCATCGGCGGCGTGGAGATGGTGAAGAGCTTGATGCTGGTAGCTTTGCTGGCCATTTTTTTATCCCGTCTAGAAAACAAAAAAGCGTCCGCGCAGCCTTGATCTAACATCAAGCTGGGCGGACGCCGTTGTCCTGCCAGTCCGTCGTTAGACCAGCGCATTTGTTTGGGGGATCGCCATTGATCCTGTCCTTATCCTTTGCAAGAGGCGTGCCAGACAGGCGCAAGGCGGTTTACAGGGGGGAGCGGCCGAAATTGTTACTTCAACGAATTTAATTCAGGGTGCCTGTGACATATTGCGGTGCAACAGCGCACTCGCTTGGTGCGCGCCCGGGTGCACCATGTTGCACACCCCATGCATCGGCACAGCGCACCACGTCGCCCACCACGATGATGCTGGGGCTACCCAGGCCGCTGGCGGCCAGCGCCTGGGGCAGTTCACCCAGGGTAGTGATCAGCTGGCGCTGCGCGTCGCGCGTGGCCGACTGCACCACGGCCACCGGCGTGTCCGCGCCGGCGCCGCCGGCCATCAGCCCGGCCTGGATGGCGGCGCAGCGCGCCACGCCCATATAGATCACCAGCGTCAGGCCGCTTTGCGCCAGCGCCGGCCAGTTCGGCTCGGAGCCCGCGTCCTTGCCGTGGCCGGTGACGAACACCGCGCCCTGGCTCCAGGACCGGTGCGTGAGCGGAATGCCGATGCTGGACGGCGCGGCCAGGCCGCTGCTGATGCCGGGTACCACCTCCACCTGGACGCCGTGCGCCAGCAACTGCGCGCGTTCCTCGCCGCCGCGCCCGAACAGGTAGGGGTCGCCGCCCTTCAGGCGCACCACGCTGTGGCCGGCGCGCGCCTCGGCGATCATCAGGCGCTCGATGAATTCCTGCGGCGTGGACTGGCAGCCGCCGCGCTTGCCCACCTGGACCACGCGCGCCTGCGGCGAGGCGCAGGCCAGGATCTCCGGGTTCACCAGGTCGTCCACCAGCAGCACGTCGGCCGCCGCGATGGCCCTGGCGGCCTTGATGGTCAGCAGGTCGGGGTCGCCGGGACCGGCGCCCACCAGGGTGACTTTGCCTTGCTTGTTCATGACAGCTCTCCTTATGCGTTGGCGGTGTTGAGCGCCGTTTTCACCATGTCGTCGATTTCGCCGGTGATGTTGGACAGTACGCCGGCCACCACCGCGAACTCGCGCCCGGCAAAGCCGGCCCGCGCGGCCACGATGCGCGCGTTGAAGGCCACCATCTTGGCCTGCTTGGCGATGGTTTCGATTTCCGTGATCACGCCGCGCAGTTGCTTTTTCATCAGCAGCGCGTGCTTTTTGGACTGGTCTTCATAGATGGCGGTGATCTGGTTGAGCAGCGCCAGCACCGGCGTGGTCATCTCGACCAGCTGCGCCAGCAGCGCCTGGGCGCCGCGCGACCCGTCCTCGCAGGCCCGCAGCGTGCGCTCGGCCAGGTCCATGAAGTCGCGGATCTGGCGGTCGCCGCCGGGGCGGCCGAAATAGACCTCCTCCAGTTCCGGGCAGAAGATGCCCGGCACGGTGTCGCTGCCCTCCACCAGCGCGTGGTGCGCGCCGCGGAACAGCGCCAGCGCCTCGCGCGCGGTGGCGGCGGCGTTCTCCTGGCCTTGCCCGGCCAGCACCGCGTACAGCACCAGGCGCTGCGAGGTGAAACGCCGACGCCCGGAAAGGTTGATCAATGCGCCAAATACTTCGCCCGACAGCGGCGGTGCTTCCTTGGTGGTGGCCAGTGCGGCCGCTCCGTAATTTGCCATCTGCACCCTCTTGGTGTGTGGGGTTAAAGCTTCGCTACTGCCTGATGCTGAAGGACGCCGCATAGCGTTCCGGGTCGCTGCCATTCCACTGTTTGCCATCCATCAGCGTGGAGCTGCGCAGGACGCCTTGCGGCACGGGTGTCTCCGTCATTTCCGCTGCCTCGCGGTATAGGTTTATCTGGTGCACCGAGCTGGCCACGGCCAGGTAGTCGGGATCGGCCTTGAGCAGGCCCCAGCGCCGTTGCTGGGTCATGAACCACATGCCGTCCGACAGGTAGGGGAAATTCACCGCGCCTTCATGGTGGAAGCGCAGCGGGTGGGTGTCTTCCCAGCTCTTGCCCAGGCCGTCCTGGTAGTGGCCCAGGATGCGCTGGCAGATCACGTCCTTGCTGGTGTTCACGTAGGGCACGGCCGAAATGATCTCGGCCATGGCCATGCGGTTGGCGGCGCTGGCGTCGATCCAGCGGCTGGCCTCCAGCACGGCGGCGATCACCGCGCGGCAGGTGTTGGGGTGGGTGCGCGCGAATTCGGCCGACGCGGCCAGCACCTTTTCCGGATGCTCGGGCCAGATCTGCTGGCTGGTGGCGGCGGTGATGCCGATGCCGTCCATCACGGCGCGGTGGCCCCAGGGTTCCCCGGCGCAGAAGCCATCCATGTGGCCGGCGCCCAGGTTGGACACCATCTGCGCCGGCGGCACGGTGATCACGCGCGCATGGCGCATCGGGTCGATGCCGTGCGCCGCCATCCAGTAATACAGCCACATGGCGTGGGTGCCGGTGGGGAAGGTCTGGGCGAAGGTGTAGGTGCGCGGCGCGCTGTGCATCAGCGCGGCCAGCGAGGCGCCGTCCACCGCGCCCTGCTCGGCCAGGCGGCGCGACAGGGTGATGGCCTGGCCGTTGCGGTTCAAATTCATCAGGATGGCCATGTCGCGCTTCTGCCAGCCTATGCCCAGCTGGGTGCCGTACACCATGCCGTACAGCGAGTGCGCCGCGTCCAGTTCCCCGGTGAGCAGCTTGTCGCGCACGCCGGCCCAGGACGATTCCTTGCTCGGCACGATCTTGATGCCGTATTTTTCATCAAAGCCCAGCACCGCAGCCATGACGACGGAGGCGCAGTCGGTCAGCGGGTTGAACCCGATCCTGACCACCTGCTTTTCCGGTGCCGCATGCTTCGTCATCGCTCTTTTCCTCTAAAAAAATGCACTAACTTGGTGCAACGCACCAAATCAGCCTAGCAAATCCTCGACGTCGAGAATGCGCTGGGCGATCTCGGCGAGCTTCAGGTTCTTGTTCATGGCCATGGTGCGCAGCTTCTGGTAAGCCGCGTCCTCGGTCATGCCGTGGCGTGTCATGAGCAGCCCCTTGGCGCGGTCGATCACCTTGCGCTCGGCCAGCTTGTGGCGTGTGTCGTCCAGCTCGGCGAGCAGCTTTTGCTCCTGCTTGAAGCGCGCCAGCGCCACGTTCAGCACCGGCTTGATGCGCTCGGCCTGCAGCCCCGCCACGATGTACGCGGACACGCCGGCCGCCATCGCCGCTTCCATGCTGGAAGGGGCGTCGTCCTCGGTGAACATGACGATGGGGCGGCGCTCGTCGCGGGTGGCGATGACGATATGCTCCAGCACGTCGCGCGCGTCCGATTCGGCGTCGATGATGATCATGTCGGGCTGCAGCAGGGCGATCTGCTCGGGCAGGTGCATGTCGGCCGGGAGGGAGGCGACGATCTCGTAGCCGGCTTCCTGCAGGCCGGCGTTCAGGGCGTGCGCGCGCGTTGCCGCGTCGGCCGCCTGGACCACTACGATACGCAGATTGCGCGCTGGGGGCGCTGATTGTCGCTTGGGTGCCATCTTGGGGTGCTCTGATTCAATACCTTGTTACTAGCAAGAATCAAACCACCCCGAACGATCACTATTTTGCCGGCAGCACGGCGATGGAGGGGGCGCGCTCCTTTTGCAGGCGGGCGGCGACCTGTTCGGCCCTGGCAAGCGCGCGGATGAGGTTGCCGCCGGCCAGCTTGGCCAGGTCGGCATCCTTCCAGCCGCGCTGTATCAGCTCGGCGAACAGCGCCGGATAGGCGGACACGTCCTGCAGGCCTTCGGTGGTGGCGCCGCCGTCGAAGTCAGCCGCCAGGCCCACGTGGTCCACGCCTGCCACTTTGGCAATATGGTCGATATGGTCAGCCACCTGCTGCAGGGTGGTCTTGGGAGCGGGGCCGGCCTGCTTGATGTAGGCCGCCTCCACCACCTTGTAGGCGGGGCTGTCGCGCTCCATGGTGCGGGTGCGGGCAATCAGGCCGTCTTTCCAGCGCATGTAGTCGGTGGAGACGAAGGCCGGCACGAAGGTGACCATCACCACGCCGCCGTTGGCCGCCATGCGGGCCAGCACGTCGTCCGGCACGTTGCGCGGGTGGTCCACCAGCGCGCGGGCACTGGAATGGGAGAAGATCACGGGCGCCTCGCTGGTGTCGAGCGCCTGGCGCATCACGTCCGGGCTGGTGTGGCTCAGGTCCACCAGCATGCCAAGACGGTTCATCTCGCGCACCACTTCCTTGCCGAAGGGCGACAGGCCGCCGTTGCGCGACTGGTCGAGGGCGGCGTCGGCCCAGTCCAGGGTCACGTTGTGGGTCAAGGTCATGTAGCGGGCGCCCAGGTCGTAATAGGCGCGCAGCGCGCCCAGGCTGTTCTCGATGACGTGGCCGCCCTCCATGCCGATGAAGCTGGCCACCTTGCCGGCCTTGCGGGCCTTGGCGATGTCCGTGCTGCGGGTGGCCAGCACCAGGCGCTCGGGGTAGCGCGCGATCATGCGCTTGGCCAGGTCGATCTGCTCCAGCTGGGTGCGCGCCCAGCCCTGCTTCAACTCGCCGGGCACGAACACGCTCCAGAACTGCACCGCCACGCGGCCTTCCTTCAGGCGCGGCAAGTCGGTCTGCTGGGCGTTCAGCTTGCGCAGGTCGTAGGCGTCCACGTCCATCGGATGGGCCTTGTCCCCGCGTATGGTCCACGGCAAATCGTTGTGGCCATCGACCAGCGGCACCTTGTCCAGCAGCGCCTTGGCATGCTTGAGGGCCGCGTCGGCCGACGTATCGGCAGCGTGGGCGGCGGCGGTGAGTCCGAGGGCGAGCAACAGAGCATAGGAAGCATGACGCATGGAAGCCTTCTCCTGAATGAGGGAACAGGCATAGTAAACAATTTTCCGGCGCGGTGTGCTCAGCGTTGCATGCCCCAGCGGCGGATGGTGGCGCGTTCGAGGGTGCGGAACACCAGGCTGTCGACCAGCAGGCCGATCAGGATGACTGCGGCGAGGCCGGCGAACACTTTGTCCGTGTACAGCTCATTGCGGTTCTGGAAGATGTACCAGCCCAGCCCTCCCTTGCCGGACGAGACGCCGAACACCAGCTCGGCGGCGATCAGCGTGCGCCAGGCGAAGGCCCAGCCGATCTTCAGGCCCGACACGATGGCCGGCAGCGCGGCGGGCACCAGGATCTGCACCACCAGCGGCAGGCCCCGCAGGCCGTAGTTGCGGCCGGCCATGCGCAGTGTCTCCGGGACGCCCTGGAAGCCGGCGTAGGCCCCCAGCGCCAGCGGCCAGAGCACCGCGTGCACGATCACGAACAGCAGGCTGCCGTTGCCCAGCCCGAACCACAGCAGCGCGAGCGGCAGCAGCGCGATGGCGGGCAAGGGATTGAACATGGCGACCAGGGTCTCCAACAAGTCGCGCCCGAGGCGGGTGGTGACGGCCAGCGCGGTGAGCGCAAAGGCGGCGATCACGCCCAGCATATAGCCTTGCAGCAGGATGCTGAGCGACACCCGCACCCGTTCCAGCAGCTCGCCGCTGGCGATGCCGCCGATGAAGGCTTGCGCGGTTTGCAGGAAGGTGGGCAGCAGCAGGTCGTTGTCCTGCCAGCGGGCGATGGCTTCCCATCCGGCGGCCAGCGCCAGCAGGATCAGCGTCTTGCGCAGCCAGTCCTGCTGCCAGAGGCGCTGCGCGAGCGGCAGCGGACGCGTGACGCTGGCCGGCGCTGGCGGCGCGGCGGCGTATTCAAATTCCTGGCGGATCGGCGGTTCAAGCAGCAGGCTCATAGCGCGAGCCTCCGGCCGATGGCGTCCAGCGCGTCATGGCCGCCCGGCGGCGGCGCTGCCGTGAAGGACGGGACAGGAACCGGCAGGCCCGCCGCGCTGGCGATTGCAATGGCGGCGGCGGGCACCGCAAACTCTGGCGAAGCGGCGGCTGCACACCGGGTGACCGCCCCGGGCTGCGTTACGGCCGCTGCGGTTGCGGCGGCTGTCACAGCGCCGGATGAGGCGGAGGCGGAGGCGGAGGCGGGGGCGGAGGCAAGGGCCGCGTGGCTAGCCGCGTCGGCCTGCTCGTCAAACAGCAACCGATGGATGCGGTGGGCGGCAGCCTGGAATTCCGGGCTGCCGGTGCTGTGCAGGCCGAACTGGTGGCTGTTCAGTTCTGCCCGCACGCGCCCCGGGTGCGGCGACAGCAGCAGGATGCGGTTGCCCACGACGAGCGCTTCTTCGATCGAGTGCGTGACGAACAGCAGCGTGAAGCGCGCCTCTTCCCACAGGCGGCCCAGCTCTTCCTGCATCTTGCGGCGCGTGAGCGCGTCCAGCGCGGCGAAAGGTTCATCCATCAGCAGCACCTCGGGCTGCATGGCAAGCGCACGCGCGATCGCCACGCGCTGCTTCATGCCGCCGGACAGCGTATGCGGATACGCGTCCGCGAATCCGGCCAGGCCCACCTTGCCGATCCAGTGCATGGCTCGCTCTTCAGCCTCGCCGCGCTTCAGCTTTTTGGACGCCAGCAGCGGGAACATGACATTTTGCCGGACCGTCTTCCACGGCGGCAGCTGGTCGAATTCCTGGAACACGGCCACGCGGTCCGGCCCGGGCCCGCTCACCGCCCGGCCGTTGACGCTGATGCTGCCCGCGCTCGGCGCAAGGAAGCCGCCCGCCGCCTTCAGCAGCGAAGACTTGCCGCACCCCGACGGCCCAAGCAGCACGAAGCGGTCGCCGCGATACACGTCGAAACTCACATCATGCGTGGCGCGCACGGTGTGCGCCCGGCTGCGGTATTCCAGGCTGACGCCCTCGGCGCGCAGCAGCGGCTGCACGGCATGCTGTACGGCCTGCTGCGGTGAACCCGGCTGCGATGTGTGCCGCTTCGGCACGGCGTGCAGTTGCGGCGGCTGGGGCTGCGCCTGTGTTTGCGGCTGATGAATCATGTCCGCCTACCCGCCCTGGCCGATGGCCGGATCTTCAAAGAAGTAGTCGCGCCAGCTGGTGGGCTGGTTCTTCAGCACGCCCACCCGGTGCAGGAACTGCGCCAGCCCATACGTGTTCTGCGGCGCCACCTTGAACTGCACCTGCGGATTCTTGATGATCTTCAGGAGCAGGGCCCGGTCCACCTTGCTCTTGCTCACGCGCAGATACGCATCCGCCGCCCCTTCCGGATTCGCGCTGGCAAACTGCGCCGCTTCCGCCAGCGCGGCCGTGAAGGCGCGGTAGGTCTTGGGATTCTCGTTGCGGTATTTCTCCGTGGCGTACAGCACCGTGGACGAACTCGGCCCGCCCAGCACGTCATAGGAATTCAGCACAATGCGCGCGTTCGGATTCTGCGCCAGCTCCTGCTCCTGGTAAGGGGAATTGCCGAAGTGCGCGTTGATCTCCGTGCCGCCCGCGATAACGGCCGCTGCGGCGTCCGGATGCGGCAGCGTTTGCGTCAGCTTGTCCAGGCGGTTGAACTCCTTGTCGCCCCACTGCCTGGCCACCGCCATTTGCAATATGCGCGACTGCACCGACACGCCCGCAGCCGGCAGCCCGATGCGGTCCTTCTCGGTAAAGTCGGCAATGGTCTTCACCTTGGGGTTGTTGCTGACCAGGTAGTAGGGGAAGTTGCCCAGCGAGGCCACGCCGCGCACGTTCTGCTTGCCGTTGGTGCGGTCCCATATCGTCAGCAGCGGGCCGACTCCCGCGCTGGCGATATCGATGCTGCCGGACAGCAGCGCGTCGTTGATGGCCGCACCGCCCGAAAGCTGCGTGCGTTCGACGGCGATATCAATGCCCTGCTGCTTGCCGTGCTTCTCGATCAGCTTCTGGTCCTGCGCGATGTTCAGCAGCAGGTAGGTGACGCCGTACTGCTCGGCGATGCGGATGCGCCCTTCGGCCTGCGCCTGTGTGCTCAGGCCCAGGGCCACGGCCGCAACGGCGGCGGCGATGAACTTCAATTTACTCATGCTTGCTCCAGGTGTAGTCAGAACGGGACGTCGCCCTCGATGGTGGTGCGGTACAGCTTGCGGCGCATGTGGGGCGGACAGCCCGCCGCCAGATGCATCAGCGAGCGGTTGTCCCAGAACACCATGTCGTGCGGGCGCCACTGGTGGCGGTAGATGTGTTCGGGCTTGACGCTGTGCGCAAACAGTTCCGCCAGCAGGGCCTTGCTCTCGTCCTCCGGCAGGCCGGCGATGCGCGTGGTGAAATGCTCGCTGACGAACAGCGCGCGGCGGCCCGTCTCCGGATGCACGCGCACCACCGGCTGCAGCACCGGCTTCACTTCCTCGATCTGCTCCTGCGTCAGCGGCGGGCGGAAGGGGTTGCGGCGGCGCAGTTCCTCGTACTGCGCCAGATAGCTGTGCTCCGCGCGCAGGCCCTGCACCGCGCGGCGCAGCGCCACCGGCAGCGTTTCGTAAGCCAGGTGCATATTGGCGAACAGCGTGTCGCCGCCCTCCTCGGGCAGCTCCTGCGCGTGCAGCATGGAACCCAGGCTGGGCTTCTCCTTGTAAGACAGGTCCGAGTGCCAGAAGTGGCCGGCGTCGCCCAGCCCCGTGGGCTGGCCGTTCTCGATGATGTTGGAAATGACCAGCACCTCGGGCGCCTCGGCCAGCTGGAAATTGCGCAGCACGTGGATCTGCAGCGGGCCGAAGCGGCGGCTGAATTCCACCTGCTGCTGCGGCGTGATGCGCTGGTCGCGGAACACAAGCACGTGGTGGTCCAGGTGGGCGCGATGCAGGCGCTGGAATTCACGGTTGCCGAGCGGCTGCGACAGGTCCAGGTCCGTCACCTCCGCACCGAGCGGGGCATCGAACACCTTGATATCGAAACTCTGGACAGGATGGAGAACGGCAGACATGGGACTGGTCCTTGCGTTGAATATGCCCCCAGTCTATGCCGCTCCCTTCATGAAGAAAACGAAGCTTATCGGCTATTCATATGCGATTTTCGCCGCTGCGCGCAGCGCGGCGACCATGGCGGCGAGGGCGCGTGCTTTTTCGTCGGCGCCGGGGACGCGCAGCACGTAGGCCGGGTGATAGGTGGCGACCACCCAGCGGCCGGCGTGCTGCACCGGCTGGTCCATGTAGTCTTTCAGCGCGGCGTGGCTGTCTTCCAGGACGGCTTTCAGGGCCGTACTGCCCAGCGCAACCACCACTTGCGGGGCGACGTGTTCCAGCTCGCCTTCCAGCCAGTAATGGCAGGCCAGGATCTCTTTTTGCGCGGGCGTCTTGTGCAGGCGGCGCTTGCCGCGCGGTTCCCATTTGAAGTGCTTCACGGCGTTGGTGACGTAGACTTTGCTGCGCTCGATGCCGGCTTGCGCCAGCGCACGGTCGAGCAGCGTGCCGGCCGGGCCGACGAAGGGGTGGCCCTGCAAGTCTTCCTGGTCGCCGGGCTGCTCGCCCACCAGCATGATGCGCGCTTTCTTCGCGCCCTCGCCCGGCACGGCCTGCGTGGCGTGCTCCCATAGCTCGCAGCGGCGGCATTCATCCAGCGTGTGCGGCTGCTGGCGTTCGGGCTGCGCTTTCTCGGCAGCGATGGGAATGGTGGTGCCGCTGCGCCGGCCGACCGCGCTGGCCTGGCCCACACGGCGCGCGCCGGCGGCGGCTTGCGACACCATGTCCGGCACCAGCGCACCTTCCGGCATGTTTTTCCAGAAGCGCGAACGCACATGGCTGTGCATCACGTCCGGATTCAGGCGGGCGGGATTGAAGATGCTGCGGTAATACGTGAGCCACAGCGCTTCGCCTTCGTCTTCGATGTCGGCGGCGCCGTGCGCCAGCGGGCCGGTGGTGTGCAGGGCCGCGCCGTCCCACAGCACGGTGGCGTCCGGTGTGGCGATCAGCCAGGTGGTGCGGCCCATGCGCTCCGCGAAGTGGCGCGCCACCTGCGGCAGCACATCGTGCGCGGGCTCGAACCAGGCCACGAAACGCGGCTCGCCCTCGCCTGCGGGGCGCTCGCGGAAGCGCAGGTAGGCATGCATGTCGTGTTCTTCGCGGCGCACGGCGCGGGCCATGCCGTGCAAGCGGCTGCCGTCTTCATCTGCCATCGACATCACCTCCCGCTGGCCTTGCTGCCAGCGCCACAGGATTTTGTACAGGAAGGCCCAGCGGTCGTCCGCGCGGTAGCAGGCAGCCCGCTGCAGCAGGTCCATCAGCTCGCGCGGAACGCGCGGCGCAGGCAGCGCAGGCGCTGCGCTAACCGAGGCGGCGGCCACGCAAGCTGCGCCCTGGTTCACTGACGCAGCGGGCTGATCGGCAGCACCGGGCGCGGGAGCCGGGCCGGCCACGGCGCCGAACAAGTCGCCGCCGCCTCCAGGTGCCGTCCATTGTACGGATTCAGGCGGCACGCGGCGCACGATCAGCTCGCGCGCCGCTGCGCGCCAGTCGTCGAAACCGGCCACGGCAATGGGTTGCATGAAGCCGGCCATTACGCCGCCTGCAGCTCCGGCCACAGGTTCATCTGCTGCGGCGACTCGGCCATGGCGCGGCGCAGCGTTTCCGACGGGGTGGTGTCGCGCGCGGGCACGTAGTCGGCAACGATGATGAAGGGCGCGATCTTTTTCATGCTGCAGCGCAGGCGCGACAGGTCCGCATAGCGCACGCGCCGCAAGCGCCGCAGCTCCACGATGCGCTGCGCATTGCGCAGGCCGATGCCGGGCACGCGCGCGATCATGCCGACGTCGGCGCGGTTCAGGTCCATCGGGAAATGTTCGCGGTTGGCCAGGGCCCAGGCCAGCTTGGGGTCGATGTCGAGCGCCAGGTTGCTCGGTTGCGTGCCATCGCCGGGCAGCAGTTCGCTGACCTGGAAGCCGTAGCTGCGCAGCAGGAAGTCGGCCTGGTACAAACGGTGTTCGCGCTGCATGGGCGGCGGCGCCAGCGGCACGCTTTTCGGGCTGTCCGGGATGGGGCTGAAGGCGGAGTAGTACACGCGCTTGAGCTTGTAGCTGCCGTACAGCGTTTCGGCGGTGCCGAGGATGTGCCTGTCGTCGCTGGCGTCGGCGCCCACGATCATCTGCGTGCTCTGGCCTGCCGGCGCGAAGGCGGGCGCTTTGGGTTCTTCGGCCTTTTCATCGAGCCGCAGGCGGATGGCGCCCATGGCCAGCTTGATGGTGTGCACGTTCTTTTCAGGCGCCAGGCGGGTGATGCTGTCCTGCGAGGGCAGTTCGATGTTGACGCTGAGCCGGTCCGCGTACAGGCCGGCGGCGGCAATCAGCGCGGGGTCGGCGTCGGGGATGGTTTTCAGGTGGATGTAGCCGCGGAATTGGTGCGTTTCGCGCAGTTCGCGGGCGATGGCCACCAGCTGCTCCATGGTGTAGTCGGCGGACTGGATGATGCCGCTGCTCAGGAACAGGCCGTCGATGTAATTGCGCAGGTAGAAGTCGACCGTGAGCTTGACCACTTCCTGCACCGTGAAGCGGGCGCGCGGCACGTTGGAGGTGCGGCGGTTGACGCAGTACTGGCAGTCGTAGATGCAGAAGTTGGTGAGCAGGATTTTCAGCAGGGAGACACAGCGGCCGTCCGGCGTGTAGCTGTGGCAGATGCCCATGCCGGTGCTGGCGCCCAGCCCGTCCTTGCCGATGGAGTTGCGCTTGGGGGCGCCGCTGCTGGCGCAGGAAGCGTCGTACTTCGCGGCGTCGGCCAGGATTTCAAGCTTGTCGGTGAGCTCCATTTGCTGCCTCTATACTGTATGTATAAACAGTATATCGCAGGCTGGGCGGAAGCGCGGAATATTGGCGGGTCAAGGGCGGGTCAGTGCTGAGCGTGGCGGGTGAGCGTGGCGGGTTACGCGCCGAGGCGCTAACCCGCCCTACGGTCCTACGGTTGTCAGGACATGGCGGCGTATTTGCCGAGGCGGCCTTCGAGGCGGGCGGCTAGTTCGTGGCCGGCGCTGACGGTCATATCCAAGTCGTGCAGATGGCCGTCCTTCAGTCCGTA
This sequence comes from Massilia sp. Root418, assembly GCF_001425265.1. GTDB lineage: Bacteria > Pseudomonadota > Gammaproteobacteria > Burkholderiales > Burkholderiaceae_D > Rugamonas. The sequence goes on along the minus strand of NZ_LMEC01000023.1, from coordinate 100,395 downwards.
GACCCAGCCGTGCACGGTCAGTTGCTGGCCGCGGTCCCAGGCGTCCTGCACAATGGTGGTCTGGCAGACGTTGACCACCTGCTCCACCACGTTCAGTTCGCACAGGCGCTCGGCGCGTTCGCGCGACGGCAGCACGTCGCCCAGGTAGCGCTCGTGCTTTTGTGCCACGTCATTCACATGGCGCAGCCAGTTGTCGACCAGGCCGACGCGGGTGCCGGTCATGGCCGCGTGCACGCCCTTGCAGCCGTAGTGGCCCACCACGATGACGTGCTTCACTTTCAGCACTTCGATGGCAAATTGCAGCACCGACAGGCAGTTCAGGTCGGAGTGCACCACCACGTTGGCGATGTTGCGGTGAACGAACACGTCGCCAGGGGCCAGGCCCAGCAGCTCATTCGCCGGAACGCGGCTGTCGGAACAGCCTATCCACAGGTACTCGGGCGAGGCTTGCTGCTCCAGGCGCTTGAAGAATTCCGGGTCGCGCTGGACCATGGAGTCGGCCCAGGCGCGGTTGTTGACCAGCAGGTCTGCCAACGACGAATTGCTTACGTTTTGTTCGCTCATATGTCCTCTCAAACGTGCGAAGACCGCCCGTTTGCCGGGTTGGCAAGGGGCGGTCCGGGAATAACGCTATGTTACCTGATTTGGTGCGACGCATCATCTGTCTGGGACAATGATGCGTATGGCAAACTTATCGCCAGCTTACTCGAAGAAGTCCTTCACCTTGTCGCGCCAGGTCTTGCTTTGCGGGCTGTGCTTGGAACCGCCTTCCACGGTGGCGCGGTCGAACTCGCGCAGCAGTTCCTTCTGCTTGTCGGTCAGCTTGACCGGCGTTTCCACGGCCACGTGGCAGAACAGGTCGCCCGGATAGCCGGAACGCACGCCCTTGATGCCCTTGCCCTTCAGGCGGAAGGTCTTGCCCGACTGGGTGCCCTCGGGGATGGTGAAGGACACCTTGCCCGACAGCGTAGGCACTTCGATTTCGCCGCCCAGCGCCGCGCGCGCAAACGAGATCGGCATTTCGCAATGCAGGTCGTCGCCTTCGCGCTGGAACACCGCGTGCTGCTTGATGTGGATTTCCACGTACAAGTCGCCCGGCGGCCCGCCGTTGGTGCCCGGTTCGCCGTTGCCGGACGAGCGGATGCGCATGCCGTTGTCGATGCCGACCGGGATCTTCACTTCCAGCGTCTTGTTGCGCTTGATGCGGCCCGCGCCGCCGCAAGGCGAGCAAGGATCGGTGATGATCTTGCCGGTGCCGTGGCATTTCGGGCAGGTCTGCTGGATGCTGAAGAAGCCCTGCTGCATGCGTACCTGGCCGTGGCCGCCGCACGTGGAGCAGGTCACCGGCGAGGTGCCGGGCTTGGCGCCGGAACCGTGGCAGGTGTCGCACTTGTCCCAGGACGGTACGCGGATCGTGGTGTCGAAACCGTGCGCCGCCTGTTCCAGGGTGATTTCCAGGTTGTAGCGCAAGTCCGCGCCGCGGTAGACCTGCGGGCCGGAGCTGCGGCCGCGGCCGCCGCCGCCGAAGATGTCGCCGAAGATGTCGCCGAAGGCATCGCCGAAGCCGCCCGCGCCGAAACCGCCGCCGCCGCCGCCCATGTTCGGGTCCACGCCGGCGTGACCGTAGCGGTCATACGCTTCGCGTTTTTCCGGGTTGGTCAGCATCTCGTAGGCCTCTTTGACCTCCTTGAACTTCTCTTCCGATTCCTTGCTGTCCGGATTGCGGTCCGGATGGTATTTCATCGCCAGTTTGCGATAGGACTTCTTGATTTCGTCTTCGGACGCATTCTTTGCGACCCCGAGGATCTCGTAAAAATCACGCTTTGCCATGTCGTAGGCACCTTGCTGTGTACTGGTACTGATTATGCGAAAAAGCCGAGCCGGCCCCTTTGCAGGGATGCACGGCTCGGCGTCAGTCTTGCGGCCGCAGCCGGGGACTTGGGAGGATGCGGATTACTTGCTGTCTTTGACTTCTTTGAAGTCGGCATCCACCACGTCGTCCTGCTGCGCTTTGGACTCTTGCTGGCCGCCAGGCTGCTGGCCGGCTTCGGCACCGCCGGCAGCGCCCTGCTGGGCCTGCATGTCGGCGTACATCTTCTCGCCCAGCTTCTGCGAGGCAGTCGACAGCGCCGCCACCTTGGCGTCGATGTCGGCCTTGTCGCCGGCCTTGATCGAGGCTTCCAGATCGGTAATGGCCGCTTCGATCTTCTCTTTCTCGCCCGCTTCCAGCTTGTCGCCGTATTCGGTCAGGGACTTGCGGGTCGAGTGCACCAGCGCGTCGGCCTGGTTGCGCGACTCGGCCAGTTCCTTGACCTTCTTGTCTTCTTCCGCGTTCAGCTCGGCGTCCTTCACCATCTTCTGGATCTCGTCTTCGGTCAGGCCGGAGTTCGCCTTGATGGTGATCTTGTTTTCCTTGCCGGTGGCCTTGTCCTTGGCGCCCACGTGCAGAATGCCGTTGGCGTCGATGTCGAAGGTCACTTCGATCTGTGGCGTGCCGCGTGCTGCCGGCGGGATGCCTTCCAGATTGAATTCGCCCAGGCCCTTGTTGCCGGCCGCGATTTCACGCTCGCCCTGGTAGACCTTGATGGTCACGGCAGGCTGATTGTCGTCGGCGGTCGAGAACACTTGCGAGAACTTGGTCGGAATCGTGGTGTTCTTGTGGATCATCTTGGTCATCACGCCGCCCAGGGTTTCGATACCCAGCGACAGCGGGGTCACGTCCAGCAGCAGCAGGTCCTTGCGGTCGCCCGACAGCACGGAACCCTGGATCGCGGCGCCAACAGCCACGGCTTCGTCCGGGTTCACGTCCTTGCGTGGATCCTTGCCGAAGAACTCTTTGACCTTTTCCTGCACCTTGGGCATACGGGTCATGCCGCCGACCAGGATGATGTCGTCGATGTCCGACACTTTCACGCCTGCATCCTTGATGGCGGTGCGGCATGGCTCGATGGTGGCGTTGATCAGCTCTTCCACCAGCGATTCCAGCTTGGCACGGGTCATCTTCAGGTTCAGGTGGACCGGGGCGCCGTTCGCCATGGCGATGTAGGGCTCGTTGATCTCGGTCTGCTGCGAGGACGACAGTTCGATCTTGGCGCGCTCGGCCGAAGCCTTGATGCGCTGCAGGGCGATCGGATCCTTCTTCAGGTCCAGGCCGTTGATCTTCTTGAACTCGTCGATGATGTAGTCGATGATGCGCTGGTCGAAGTCTTCGCCGCCCAGGAAGGTGTCGCCGTTGGTCGACAGCACTTCGAACTGCTTCTCGCCGTCCACGTCCGCGATTTCAATGATCGACACGTCGAAGGTACCGCCGCCCAGGTCGTACACGGCGATCTTGCGGTCGCCCTTGTCGGTCTTGTCCAGGCCGAAGGCCAGTGCCGCCGCGGTCGGCTCGTTGATGATGCGCTTGACGTCCAGGCCGGCGATGCGGCCGGCGTCCTTGGTGGCCTGGCGCTGCGAGTCGTTGAAGTAGGCCGGCACGGTAATCACGGCTTCGGTGACTTCTTCACCGAGGTAGTCTTCCGCCGTTCTCTTCATCTTGCGCAGCACTTCAGCCGAGATCTGCGGCGGTGCCAGTTTCTTGTCGCGCACGCCGATCCACGCATCGCCGTTGTCGGCTTTGGTGATCTGGTAAGGCATCAGCGCGATGTCCTTCTGTACTTCTTTTTCTTCGAATTTGCGGCCGATCAGGCGCTTCACCGCGAACAGGGTGTTCTTCGGGTTGGTGACTGCCTGGCGCTTTGCAGGCGCGCCGACCAGGATCTCGCCGTCATCTTGATAAGCAATGATCGATGGCGTGGTACGCGCGCCTTCCGCGTTCTCGATTACCTTAGGCTGACCGTTTTCCATGATGGAAACGCAGGAGTTCGTGGTTCCCAGGTCAATACCGATAATTTTGCCCATGATTTATTTTCCTTGTTTGCTAAGTTTCAGATGCTTCTTATATGTGGGAAATGCTGTGTGATTTCAAGTGCTTGCGCTGAGCTACTCTTACTATTACTTTGCCTGCGCGGCGGTCACGATGGCCGGACGCAGCAGGCGGTCGGCAATCATGTAGCCTTTTTGCAGCACGGACACCACGGTGTTGGCTTCCTGCTCGGCAGGAACAACGGCCACGGCCTGGTGTTTGTTCGGGTCCAGCTTGTCGCCCTGCGCCGGCATGATTTCCAGCAGGCGGTTCTTTTCAAACGCGGAATTAAGCTGCTTGAGCGTCATTTCCACGCCTTCCTTCAGCGACTCCAGGGTGGGCGCTTCCACTTTCAGGGCCATTTCCAGGCTGTCCTTCACCGGCACCATGGCTTCGGCAAAGCTCTCAACGGCAAATTTGTGGGCTTTGGCAACGTCTTCCTGGGCACGGCGGCGGATGTTTTCGCTGTCGGCCTTGGCGCGCATGAAGGCATCGTGCATCTCAGCCAGGCGGGCTTCGGTGCTGGCCAGCTGCTCTTCCAGCGTAGGAGCGGCGGCGTCGGCGGGAGTCGATGGCTGCGCTGGCGCTGCTTCCGCCTCGGGATTAGGGACTGCTTGATTTTCCTGATCTTGCATCTGAAAGACTCCTACAAATCGAGTGTTAGACATTACTGGTGACGGCACGGGCAGCAAGTGGGGCTATAACCTACCTTTTCAAGGGTTATTCGCGCGGCATTGCAATATGTGTAACAACGCCGTTACAAACTGACTCACAAGAGAGATATTTTTTTGCACCGCAGCAGCTACTATGTAATGGAGGTCGGCGCCGCCGCCCGTCATCCAGCGTGGGGAGCGCATCATGAAGTTGCCACTCATCGCAGCGTCCATCGTGGCCTACATCGTTCTGGCCGTCGCCTGGATCTGCTACTCCGAATTACTACAATAGTTGCCGCCCGAAGAACGGGTATTGTAACAGGCTGGCACTCACCGACGGCAAGTGCTGATTATCACCTGGACACCATGTGCGCAGCCAGTGTCAGTTTTCCGCACCCAGCTTGAGCGCGGCCGCGCGCGCGGCTTCGCCCGCCTTCTTGAGCGCATCGCGCTGCGGCTGGGCCATCATAGTCGGCCAGCCTATCATGTGCTGCTCGGCGATCTCGGCCAGGGCGGCGATCCAGCCGGGCGCGGCGTTCAGGCAGGGGATGTAGTGGAATTCCTTGCCGCCGGCGGCCATGAAGTCGTGCCGCACCTCCATGGCGATTTCCTCCAGGGTTTCCAGGCAGTCGCTGGTGAAGCCGGGGCAGATCACGTCCACCCGGCGCACGCCGTCGCGCGCCAGCTGCTGCACGGTGGGCGCGGTGTAGGGCTGCAGCCACTCGGCCTTGCCGAAGCGCGACTGGAAGGTGACCAGGTACTGCTCCGGCGTGAGCTTCAGCCTGGCGGCCAGCAAGCGCGCGGTTTTCAGGCATTCGCAGTGGTAGGGGTCGCCCAGCAGCAGCGTGCGCCGGGGCACGCCGTGGAAGCTCAGCACCAGCTTTTCCGGCCGGCCGTGCGCGTCCCAGTGCGCCAGGATGGATTCCTGCAGCGCATGGATGTAGCCGTCGTGGTCGTGGTAGTTGCGGATGAAGCGCAGTTCCGGCACGTTGCGGATCTGCTTGTAATGGGCGAACACGGCGTCGTAGATGGAGCCGGTGGTGGTGCCGGAATACTGCGGATACGCCGGTAGCAGCAGGACGCGCTCGCAGCCGTCCGCCTTCAGGCGCGCCAGCACGTCCGGCAGGGACGGCGAACCGTAGCGCATGGCCATGGCCACGGTGACGTTGTCGTGGCCGCGCTCGCCCAGCGCGGCGCGCAGCAGCAGCGCCTGCTCCTGGGTGTTGACCTTGAGCGGCGAGCCCTCGCGGGTCCAGATCGACGCGTATTTCCTGGCCGACTGGCCGGAGCGGAACGGCAGGATGATGAGGTTGAGGATGAACCACCAGACGGCGCGCGGAATCTCCACCACGCGCTGGTCGGACAGGAATTGCTTCAGGTAGCGGCGCACAGCCGAGCGCGTGGGCGCGTCCGGCGTGCCAAGATTGACCAGCACCACGGCGCTGCCGCCGTTGCTGCCATGGGTATGGGGAGGTTCTTTAAGGAAGGCCATGAATCTGCAATGACGAGGTCGAGGCGTCATTATAGATTAGTTGGCAAGCCTTAAACTTTCAGGATGATTTTCATGCTTCGACTCCTATTCACACAGGGATAAAGGTAGGCCGGAACACGCGGCCTGTCAATGTAAGTGATGCACGGCAACACTCCAGGCGGACCCGGCGTTGTCGATCGCCATGCCGCGCCCGCGCATGTTGGGAAACACCGGGATCGGCGTGAGTGCCTGGATTTCCGCCTCCGTCATGACGCGGCCCGGCTGCGCCGGGTCTTCCGGCGTCAACAGCAGGTGCAGGTCTTCGTGCGCAAACAGTACCAGCTCGACGCAGCCGACCACGCCGTCGGCGCGCTGCGGGTAGAAGCCGATGGCGTCGGCGTGCGTATTAAACAGCTCTATCATCAGATCGGTGCCGTTTTCCTGGAAATCGATGGTGTAGGGGCCGCTGCGCGGCGGCAGCGGTGGCGTGAAGAACAGGCACAATTCGCGGTCGCCGTCGGTGCACTCGCCGGGCTTGCGCAGCATGGCCAGCTGCAGGAAATCGGTGCGTTCGCCGGCCGGCCCGGTCACCGTGCAGCGCGCCGTCTCGCTGGAAAAAGCTGCCTCTTCGGACTGTTCCGTCAGCCCGATGCTGAGGCAATGCAGCGCTTCGGCGCCGGTGCGGATTTTCAGGTGGAACTGCACCAGGTCGGGTGCGCTGGCATGCTGGTCGCCCACCGGGCGGCCGCCGTTGGTATAGACGGTGAGGCGGCAGCTGTCGTAGTGCAGCAAGCCGCCGCGCAACTTGAAATACAGTTCACCCACGTCGCGCATCATGCGCACGGCGGTCGGATTGGTTTCCTTCCAGGGATTGGTGACCGCGCGCCGCCTGGCAGCGTTGATGCGCTGGATATGCTCCTGCAACTGCCTGGCCGTATCGGCTTTGATGCGCTCGTATTCCGCCTCGAACCCGGGCGACAGCGCCTTGTGGAAACTGAACGTGGTCAGCGAGGTCTGCACCTCCACGAGGTGGCCCTTGAAGGCTTCGCGCGTCAGCGCCATGGTCGACGCCATGGCGGAGTCGAGCAGGCTGGCGGAAAAGCTGACGAAACTGTCGGGCCGGTCGGTGGCCGCTTCGGCAAAGGTGACCGCGATCATTTCACCGTAGGCGGGATCGGACACCGTCAGCAGCTTGGCCGGCAAATTGTTGGCGATGCCGCCGTCCACCACCGTGGGCGCCGTGCTGCCGGCCCATATCCTGAAAAAATACGGCAGCGCGCAAGAATCCACCAGGGCGTCCGCCAGCGTTTCACCGCCCTGCGCCAGCACCGTGGCGCGGCTGCCGAGGTCGGTCTTGGTGATCTGCAGGCGCGTGCCCTTGCGCTCGGCGTCGGCCACTTTCACCACGTTCTTCTGGGCGAATTTTTCGTTGAGCCAGCCGCGCAGGCCAACCGTGTCACGCAGGGATTTGTTTTTCACAAGCAGGCAATAGGCTGCGGCCAGCTTGCCCGGCACGGTGATGCCGCGCATGAGCTGGGCGCCCCTGCCGCCGCGCAGTTCAGCCATGATGGACTGTGCGGAAATGCCGGCCGCGAGAAAACCGGCCACGATGGCGCCGGCGGACGTGCCGGCCACCTGGGTTACCTCGATTTTATGATCGGCCTTGAACTCCTGGATGGCTTCTGCGACCGCCAGCAGCGCTGCGATCCGCGCGCCGCCGCCCTGGAATGCGAACTGCATCTTCACAGGCGTACTCATGCGACACCTCCGCAATGGACTGGGCGCGCGCCCAGCGCGCGCCCAGCTGTTCCATGCTACTGCTGCGCTGTCGGCCTGGCGTTGAGAAAACGCAAAGCGGCGCTAGGAGGCCAGCAGCTCGCGGGCGTGCTTGCGGGTGGTGGCGGTGATTTCCAGGCCGCCCAGCATGCGCGCCACTTCTTCCACGCGGGCCTTGCTGTCGAGCACGTCGATGCGGGAGGCGGTCTTGCCGTTCTCCAGCGTGCCTTTGGCCACCTGGAAGTGCTGGCTGGCCTGGCTGGCTACCTGCGGCAAGTGGGTCACGCACAGCACCTGGCGTGCCTGGCCCAGGCGCTTGAGCAGCCGCCCCACCACTTCGGCCACGCCGCCGCCGATGCCGCTGTCGACCTCATCGAAGATCAGGGTCGGGGTGGTGGTGGCGTTGGAGGTGATCACGGAAATAGCCAGCGCAATGCGTGCCAGTTCGCCGCCAGACGCCACCTTGACCAGCGGGCGCGGCGCCACACCGGCGTGGCCGGCCACCAGGAATTCCACCTGCTCCAGGCCGCGCGCGCCCGGCTCGCAGGGGTGCAGCGCGATGTCGAAGGCGCCGCCCGTCATGTTCAGGTCCTGCATGGCCTGGGTGACGGCCGCGGCCAGCGTCCTGGCGGCCGCCGCGCGCGTGGCCGACAGCTTGCGCGCCACGTCCATGTAGGCCGCCTTGAGCTTCTCTTCCTGCCGGCGCAGGCCGTCCAGGTCGCTGGCGTCGGCCAGCTGGCGCAGCTTGGCCGACAGCTGCGCGTGTTCTTGCGGCAAGTCGTCCGGCGCCACGCGGAACTTGCGCGCGGCCGAGTGCAGCGCCTCCATGCGCGCGTCCACCTGGCGCAGGCGGTCCGGGTCCAGTTCCACCCGGTCCAGGTAGGTGTTCAGCGCGTAGACCGATTCCTGCAGCTGGATGCGGGCCGATTCGATCAGGTCCACCGTGGGCTGCAGCTCGGTGTCGATGGCGGCCAGCTTGCCCAGCTTCTGGCTCAGCGAACCGAGCTGCGAGACGATGGGATGGTCTTCCGATTCAGATATGGCGGCCAGCGCTTCCTGCGCGCCTTCCAGCAGGCTGGCCGCGTGCGACAGCCGGCTGTGCTCGTTGGCGATGTCCTGCCATTCGCCGGGCTTGGCGGCCAGCTTGTCCAGCTCGCCCACCTGCCACTCCAGGCGCTCGCGCTCGTAGGCCAGGTTGGCGGCGCCGGCCTCGTACTCTTCCAGCTGGCGCGCCAGCGCGCGCCAGGCCTTGTGCGCGGCGGCCACGGCTTTCAGGTCGTCGGCGGCGCCGGCATCCTTGATGGTGGACTGGCTGTCGAGCAGCTCGCGCTGCGCATCCGTTTTCAGCAGCGACTGGTGGGCGTGCTGGCCGTGGATATCGACCAGCATGTCGCCCAGCTCGCGCAGCTGCGCGGCGGTGGCGGCCACGCCGTTGATGTAGGCCTTGGAGCGGCCGGCGTTGTCGATCACGCGGCGCAGCAGGGCGCCGCCCTCGTCGGCGGCAAACTCGTTGGCGGCCAGCCAGGCGGCGGCCTGTTCCGTCACCGCGAAGTCGGCCGTGATGTCGGCCTTGGCCGCGCCGTCGCGCACCACGCTGGCGTCGCCGCGTCCGCCCAGCGCCAGGGTCAGCGCGTCGATGAGGATGGATTTGCCGGCGCCCGTTTCGCCGGTGAAGACGGTGAAGCCAGCGGAAAATTCCAGTTCGATGGTGTCGACGATGACGAAGTCGCGGATGGACAGGGTACGCAGCATGGGCAGTAACAGATGAGGGTTAGACTAACTTCCCGTCGGTGGACGGGTATTCGTTCCAGTGCAGCTTTTCGCGCAGCGTGTTGTAGTAGCTCCAGCCTTCCGGATGCAGGAAGGTGATGGCGTGCGGCGAACGCTTGATGATGATGCGGTCCTGCGCCTGCAGGCTGGCGAAGGTCTGCATGTCGAAGTTGACGGTGATGTCGCGCCCGCGCACGATCTCCACCTGGATCTCGCTTGAATCGGGCAGCACGATGGGCCGGTTCGACAGCGCGTGCGGCGCGATCGGCACCAGCACGATGCCGCCCAGGGTCGGATGCAGCAGCGGGCCGCCGGCCGACAGCGCGTAGGCGGTGGAGCCGGTGGGCGTGGAAATAATCAGGCCGTCCGAGCGCTGGTTGTACATGAAGTGGGTGTCCACGTCCACCCGCAGCTCGGCCATGCCGGCGCCCGCGCCGCGCGACACCACCACGTCGTTGACCGCCAGGCCGACATGGATTTCCTTGCCGTCGCGCCGCACGCTGCCTTCCAGCAGGGTGCGCCGCTCGGCCTGGTAGTTGCCGCGCATGATCTGCGCCAGGATGGGCAGCATGCCTTCCAGCGGAATGTCGGTCATGAAGCCGAGCCGGCCCTGGTTGATGCCAATCAGCGGCACGTCGTAGGGCGCCAGCTGGCGCGCCAGGCCCAGCATGGTGCCGTCGCCGCCCATCACGATGGCGGCGCTGGCGTGCCGGCCGATCTCGTCCGGCGTCATGACGGGATAGTCCTGCATGCCCAGGTGCGCCGCCGTCTCGGCCTCCAGCACCACGTGGTGCCCGCCTTCTTTCAGGAAGGCCAGCAGGCTGCGGACCTGGGCTTCGATGCCCGCCGTGTTCTGTCGGACAACCAGGGCAATGGTGGAAAATAAGGCTGGCGTGGCGGGCATAGATCTCTCGGGCGTGATTGGGGGGTAGCAACACTAGTCAGAGTAACCGATAATGCAGCCTTCTGCCATGCATCAACACGCATCCATATACTGTATATGCAAACAGTATAAAACGGCAAGCAACGGAGTGCAAGCCGGGGCACACGGCACAACATCACGACAGGAGAGCGGCATGGCAAAAGCATTGGGCGTGGGCGGGGTCTTCTTCAAATCGCGCAACCCGCAGGCCCTGATGGCCTGGTACCAGGCGCACCTGGGCTTCCCCGGCGAGTCCACCGACTACGCCTCCTTCTTCCCGGCCGCCATGCCGGCCGGCAGCTGCACCACCTTCAGTCCCTTCAAGGACACCACCGGCTACTTCGCGCCGTCCAAGCGCGAATTCATGTTCAACCTGGTGGTGGACAACCTGGACGAGGCCCTGGCCCAGGTGGTGGCCGGCGGCGCCGAACTGGTGGGCGATCCGCAGACCTTCGACTACGGCCGCTTCGGCTGGTTCATGGACCCGGACGGCAACAAGATCGAGCTGTGGCAGCCGGCCGTGGCGCCCGGATAAGCCGGCGCGCACTGCTCAGTGCGCGGCCACGCCCGCGCCCATGGCGATGCCCACCGCGGCCGCCAGCGAGATGCAGTGCGCCAGCATCAGCACGCTCCAGCGCACGAAGATGCCGAACTTGCCGCCGCCGTACACGCGCCGCATGGCCCACGGCAGGTAGCCCACCAGCCAGCAGATCAGCACAAAGGCGGCGAAACTGGTATCGCCCACCAGCTTGATGGCGGCGAACTGCACGAAGGCAAACGCGCTCACGTGCAGGCTGAACAGCAGGTGCTCGCCGTAGCGCCGCCCCGAGCCCAGGTACAGCAGTTTCAGGTACAGCGCGAACAGCGGCAGCAGCGCGAACATGGCGTAGGGGCCGTAGTGGAAGAAGCCGTCCGTGAGCGCCTGCTGGCGCTGCGGCACGGTCATGTGCTCGAAATTGTCCACCGCGCGCGCCACCTTGGGCGCCTCCTCGCGGAAGCGCTGGTCCAGCTGCACCACCTCGCCGGTCTGCTTGTCCTTCACCGCGCCGTTCCTGCGGATCTCATCCTTGATCGACGCCGCCCCCTCGGCCATTTCCTGCACCGCGGCGGGCCGGCTGTCGTTGTCGTTGAGGATCAGCGGCTCGGTGTTGGTGAACTTGAGCAGCGCGAAAAACAGGATGCTCAACGTCAGGTACAGGCGCAGCGGCTCCACGTAGCGCTTGCGGCGCCCGGCCAGGTATTCATTGGTGAGCGCGCCCGGCCGGAACAGCAGCCGCCCGAAAGTGCCCCACAGCCGCCCCTCCAGCGCCACGTAGTGGCCGATGAATTCGTGAGCGAACTCCGCGAAGCTGGGCGCGTGGGTACGTGTTTCCTGGCCACAGTTGTGGCAGTAATTGCCGCTCACGGCAGCGTTACAGTTCAGGCAGCTGGCGGGCGCGGCGTGGTGGTGGTCGGCAAGTTCTGGCTTCACGGCTGAGTTCTCTTATCGGCAACGGAACAAGCGGGAATGTTACCTGAGTTCATGCTAAAGATGCACTATTTCAATAAAGTTCAATTGCGCGACTGCGCCCGGTTCACGGCGCTAAGATGATTCCTCCATGACGACAAGCGAGGCGAATGATGGTTACCGAAGCCAAAGACCGCCAGGTCAACACCGACGCCCAGGTCCGCAGCGACGACGGCAAACGCCTGCCGCACGAGCGCGACGAGTCGCCGGAAGGCCATCCGAACGAGACGCGCAGCGTGATCAAGCAAGCGGCCAGCGACCTGGAACAGGGCCTGGTGGACACCGATCTGCGCGGCACGCCCGGTGTGGAAAAAGTGCAACCCCACGCGCCCGGCGAAGCCCGGCCGCAGCCCGGCAACAAGCGCGACTGACCAACCCCAGTGAAAGCGAAAGGCCAGCCATGAGTTCTCCCGCCGCACCGATCCGCCCCGCCATCGCCATCGCCGCCTTCACCGTGGCCGCGCTGCTGGTGATGGCCAGCGCAGCCGAGGCCCAGCAGTATCCGCCCGGCTACGGGCCGCAGCCGGTGCTGCCCGCGCCCGAGCGCTCGCTGGTGCCCACCGTGAACGTGGCCCCGGTGGCGCGCTGGAGCGCCAGCGCCGCGCCGGTGCCGGCGGCCGGCTTCACGGTGCGCGCCTATGCCCGCGACCTCGACCATCCGCGCTGGGTGTACGTGCTGCCCAACGGCGACGTGCTGGTGGTGGAAACCAATGCCCCGCCCAAGCCGGAGGACAGCAAGGGCATCAAGGGCGCCATCATGAAATCGCAGATGAAGAAGGCCGGCGCCGTCACGCCCTCGGCCAACCGCATCACGCTGCTGCGCGACATCGACGCCAACGGCGTGGCAAAGACGCGCACGGTGTTCCTGTCGAACCTGAACTCGCCGTTCGGGGTGGCGCTGGTGGGCAAGGAACTGTACGTGGCCAACACGGACGCGGTGGTGAAGTTCCCCTACCAGGAAGGCCAGACCGAGATCACCGCCGCCCCCGTGAAGGTGATGGACCTGCCGGGCGGCCCGCTGAACCACCACTGGACCAAGAACATCATCGCCAGCCCGGACGGCAAATTCCTGTACGCCACCGTGGGCTCGAACAGCAACGTGGGCGAGAACGGCCTGGACAAGGAAGAAGGCCGCGCCGCCATCTGGCAGCTGGACCTGGCCACCAGCAAGGCCAGGCTGTTCGCCACCGGCCTGCGCAACGCCAACGGCATGGCCTGGCAGCCGCAATCGAAGGCGCTGTGGACCGTGGTCAACGAGCGCGACGAGCTGGGCAACGACCTGGTGCCGGACTACCTGACCTCGGTCAAGGAAGGCGGCTTCTATGGCTGGCCCTACAGCTACTTCGGCCAGAACGTGGACGCGCGCGTGAAGACGCCCAAGCCGGAGCTGGTGGCCAAGGCCATCGTGCCGGACTATGCCCTGGGCGGCCACACCGCCTCGCTGGGCCTGGCCTTCTACGAAGGCAAACTGTTCCCGGAGCGCTACCAGAACGGCGCCTTCATCGGCCAGCACGGCTCGTGGAACCGCAAGCCGCACAGCGGCTACAAGGTGGTGTTTGTACCGTTTGCCAACGGCCAGCCGTCCGGCCCGCCGCAGGACTTCCTGGCCGGATTCTTGAACCGCGACGGCAAAGCGCAAGGCCGTCCGGTTGGCGTGGCAGTCGATAAAAGTGGCGCCCTGCTGGTGGCCGACGATGTCGGCAACATCATCTGGCGCGTCACGCCGAAATAAAGGGAAGCTAAAAGAAAAGGGAGCTGAAAGAGCACGCACGATGGGCAACCTTCTGCCGGTTTCTGCCCGGCCGGCCTTACTCGATTGGAGACGATAATGAGCTATCTGGACCGAGACACTTTTGGCATTTACCGCGACACCGACAGCGGCCCCGGCCCGCGCCTGATGGGGGCCGACACGCTGATGGGTGAAGACGTGTACAACCGCATGGACGAGGACCTGGGCGACATCAAGGAAATCATGCTCGACATGCAGACCGGCCAAGTCGCATACGCGGTGCTGTCGTTCGGCGGCATCCTGGGCATGGGCGACAAGCTGTTCGCCGTGCCGTTCCAGGCCCTGGAACTGGACACCGTGAACAAGCGCTTCATCCTGGACGTGAGCAAGGAGCGCCTGGAAAACGCCCCCGGCTTTGACAAGGACAACTGGCCGGACATGGCCAGCGCCGAGTTCAGCAACACCATCCACGGCTACTACGGCACCACGCCGGGCGCGGGCTACCGCACCTCCAGCGGCAGCGTGATGGGCTCGGCAAGCAGCACGCTGCAGAGCGACCTGGGCGGCAGCACCTTGCAGGGCGGCACCACCGGCAGCGGCTACAACCCCGGCAACCGCTAAGCCAGCAGGATCGCCGCAAAGCGCATAGAATCCTGCTTTTACAGAGGATTTCTATGCGCATACTGCACACCATGCTGCGGGTCGGCGACCTGCAACGTTCCATCGATTTCTACACCAAGGTGCTGGGCATGACACTGCTGCGCACCAGCGACAATCCCGAATACAAGTACACGCTGGCCTTTGTCGGCTACGGCACCAATCCCGAGCACGCGGAACTGGAGCTGACGTACAACTATGGCGTCACCGAATACGAGCAAGGCACGGCCTACGGCCACCTGGCGATCTCGGCCGACGACATTTACGCCGCTTGCAGCGCCGTCAAGGCCAACGGCGGCAACGTCACGCGCGAACCCGGCCCGGTCAAGGGCGGCAGCACCGTGATCGCCTTCGTCACCGACCCGGACGGCTACAAGATCGAGCTGATCGAGCGCCGGTTCGACGGCCAGGGCGGCGGCCTGCGCTAGCCAGCCGCACCATGCGCGGCGGCCCCCATGTGCGCGACTGGATGCCGGCCTTCTGGCTGGCCTACGACGCCGCCCATGCTGCCGCACGGCCAGGCGAGGCCCTGTTCTCGCGGTTTTTCAAGCCACGGCTGGCGCTCTACCGCGCAGCCGGGCTGGCGCCCGAACCGGCGCTGGTGGACCAGTGGCTGCGCCGCTTCGCGCCCATGGCGGCGCACGCGCGCGCGCGCTCGGCCCGGATGCCGGCAGCCCTGCAGGCGCAGCTGGCCACGTTCCAGGCGGCCTTTCCCGACTTCGACCAGCGCCCGGTAGCGGTGCATTTCCTGCCCTCGCTGTTCCAGTTCGACGCGCACCTGGAACCCTGCGGCGCCACGCTGCCGCTGTACATCGGCATCGACGGCATCCTGTACTACCACGGCGCGGACCCGGGCACGGCGGTACTGTTCAGCCATGAGCTGTTCCACCTGTACCAGGCCCAGCACAATCCCGGCGCGATGCTGGACCCGGCGCCGCCGCTGCATGCGCTGCTGTGGAGCGAAGGCACCGCCACCTACGCCAGCCAGCTGCTCAATCCGCGCGCCACGCGCGGCGAGCTGCTGTTCGACAATGGGCCGCTGCTGCACCTGGCGCCGGGCACGGCGGCACGCATCGCCGCCGACCTGCTGCTGCAGTGCGACTCGGCGCAGGATGCCGACGTGCAGCGCTACTTCAGCACCGGCTACCGCGGCGACATCCCGCCGCGCAGCGGCTACCTGATCGGGCTCGACATCGCCGCGCACGCGCACGCGGGCGGCATGACGCCGCAACGCATGGCCGCCCTGCCCTCCGCCGCGGCGCGCGAGGTGGTGCGGCGCCGGTTGCAGCAGCTGAGCTCGGGGCAAACCCGGCCCTGACACCGCCCCGCTGTCTCCCCGGCAGCGCTGCGCAAGCATTTTCCCGCCCCGTGTGGAAAAGCAGCAACAGCGGCGCGGGGTTCCGCCAAAGCCATTTCCCCCTCCTTTCCCAGCGCCGCCGAGGCGCGCGAAGCCGCATATTTACAGGCCCCGGAAGTTGCTTTTTATTTAAAAGAAACGCCAGCGGTCCGGAGCCGCAGCCGCGCTGTTTCGCATTCTTCTGACCGGCATCAAGGAATATCATAAAAAAATAATATTGACGGAAATTAAACTCATCAATTAGCATCAACCGTCGTTCAAGTTATTAACAAAAACACATAGTCGATATTAAATAAGAAGCCATGCGAAGTTAACTTTCAATAAAGTAGGAAATACCCCGCGCTTTAATCAAGGCGGTTAAATCAGGCAGCAAACAGCAGCTTCAGCAACCGCACAGGCGGCGCTGATGGCAGGGGGTTCTTTTGCCCGCCGCTGCAGGCGCTGCCAGCAATTCATGTGGCGGCATTACTATTGAGACCGCGCGGCCAGCAGTTCCGCGTCATATAAAAGCATTTTCATGACAGCCAACTACAAGCTTTCCTCATATATCGTCCTGACCGACCTGATTAACCCGGAATTCGACAGCGACCCCTCCCGCTTGTTATATGCAACCCGCACGGGCAAAACATTCCTGATTAAAGACAGGGTCTATTCCAATTTAAAAGCCGGTGATTTCACGGCGCTCAACACGCGCCATCTGGCCACCCTGATCGACCTGGAAGCGATCGTGCCGGCGGACGAGGACGAGTTCGCTGAAATACTCAAGCGCAACGTCGCCGCGACGGCCGACACCAAGATCCTGAGCGCCACCATCCAGCCCACCGCGAATTGCCAGCTGGGCTGCACCTACTGCGGCCAGGTTCATTCCAAGAAGAACCTGGACCAGGCCACCAGCGACAAAATCGTCAACCGCATCTTCAGCAACCTGGCCAAGCCGCAATACGAACGCCTGGCCATCCAGTGGTTCGGCGCCGAGCCGCTGATGGCCTACCGCGAAATCCTGTCGATGAGCGAGCGCCTGCGCAGCCACTGCGCCGAGCGCGGCATCCGCTACAGCGCGCACATGATCACCAACGGCCTGAACTTCAAGCCGGCCATCTTCCTCAAACTGGTGGAGCAGCAGATCAAGCACTTCCAGATCACGCTGGACGGCGTGGGCGCCACGCACGACCTGATGCGCATCACCAAGGAGGGCAAGAAGACCTTCGAGATCATCGTGCGCAACATCCTGGAGGTGACCAGCCTGCCCGAGTTCGGCGCCGAGAAATGCGGCATCGCCATCCGCGTCAACGTCAACCGCACCAGCGTGAAAGCCATCTACAAGCTGATCGACCGGCTGGCGCAGTACGGCCTGGGTGGCAAGGGCGTGACCATCGACTTCCAGCCCATCGTGGACTGGGGCGGCAACAATGCCGACGACTACAGCTTGACCAAGGAAGAGTTCGCAGAAGCGGAAATCGACTGGATCATGTACGCCATCCGCAAGGGCTTCAAGTTCAGCAATATCGTGCCGGGCCGCCGCACCCAGCCCTGCATGGTGGTGGAGAAGGACGCCGAGGTGTTCGACGTGTCGGGCAATGTGTTCCCCTGCTACGAGTTTCCCTACACGCCCAAGTACGAGGACGCGCGCTACCGCATCGGCCACGTCGACACCATCGACGCCGTGCGCAACGACAAGGCGGTCACCAAGCAGTGGTACGAGGAAATCAAGACCGACGTGGCGCCCTGCCGCAAGTGCAACCTGCTGCCGATATGCGGCGGCGCCTGTCCCAAGCAATGGCTGAACGGCGACGTGGCCTGCCCGTCCTACAAGGCCAATATCGAGGACAAGCTGCTGCTGAACCACCTGCTCAAGCAGGGCGGCCTGAGCGAAGCGCCAGCGGCGGAGGCGGCATGATGGCGCGCGGCGGTATCCACCCGGCGCAGCCGCCTGGCGACCTGCTCGCCGAGCTGCTGGCCAGCGGCGGCGAGCCGGCCGCGCTGTTCAAGCGCGACCATATTTTCTACGACATCCTGGCCTACTGCAGCGAGGCTGAACCGGCCGCCGGCCAGCTGGACATGATGTACCGCCACAGCCTGATCCGCAAACTGGTGGCCAGCGTGCGGGCCCGGGAAACGGCGCAGATCGCGCACTGGCGTGGCGCGCTGGACGGCGCCACATGGCAGCCGCAATCGGCCACCGCGCGCGCCGGCATCGCCGCGCTGTATCAGCCGGCAGTAGCCTTGCAGGCCTATTACGAAGACCGCTACGAGGAAGCGCTGGCGGGACTGGAGCGCGGACTGGATGCGCTGGGCGAGCTGCACGCCGGCGGCTTCGCGGTGGCCCTGGTGGGCGCTGCCGACCAGCTGCTCAACCTGCTGCGCGCGCACGCCGCCTACCGCCGCGCCGACGCGGCACTGCACAGCGCCATTGAACTGCTGGACCTGCTGTACGGCACCGGCCCTTCCGCGCGCTATCCGCACGGCAGCCTGGAGCAGGCGCTGGACCCGGCCGCGCTGGCGTCCTGCGCCAACCACTACGCCGACGAAGTGCTATTCAAGATCCTCGGCAGCGGCGATACGCAGCTGATTGCGCGGCTGGCCGCCGCCGTGGCCGCGCGCTGCGGCGCCTGGCGCGACAGCCCGGTGCGCCAGGGCTTCCTGCTGCTGGCCGCGCTGCAGTCAGGCGCGCCGATGGTTCCGGGCCAGCTGCCGGGTCCATTGCCGGGCCAGCTGCCGGACCAGCCGGCGGCGCTGCAACTGGCGCCGCTGCCGTCCACGCTGCAATTGCTGCTGCTGACGGCGCTGCTGGACCAGGCGGGGGGGCCGCACGGCCCGCTGGGAGCGGCGGTGCAGGCAAGGCTGGAGGGCTTGCGCCAGGCCGCCCGCATGGACGGCACCGTGCGCGCCGGCGCGGCCCACTGGCTGCAGGCACTGGCGGCGGCGCCGCCGGCCATGCTGGCGGCCTGATCCGGGCCGGCACAAGGGCCGGCACCAGGATCAGCAGCGGCAGCAGCGGCAGCGGCATCAGCAGCGGCATCGGCAGCAGCAGCATCGGCACCATCGCCGGCACGGCCGGCAAGCACATCGACACAGGGACTTCCGGGACGCCAGCGCCCCGGCGGGTAGACACGTATCGCAACGTGGCGCAACGCAACGTCACGCAACGCAACGCAAGGGAGGGCATATGGCAGCGAGCGCAAAGCAGCACGGCACCCCGTCCGGAACGGCGCCGCAACCCCGGCGCATCTGGTGGCGCATCGCGGCGTTGCTGTGCCTCGTGTTCGCCGTCATGCTGGCGCTGCAGGTCTTCCTGAACTATTCGAACTACCGTAAAACCTATCTGAACCTGAACCTGAGCCGCCATCTCGTGCTGGCGAAGGACGTGCGCCAGACCGTGGAAGCGGGCCTGAACCTGGGCCTGCGCCCGACCGCCAACGTGCAGCTGATGGCGGTGCTGGAACGCATCGGCCTGCGCCAGACCGGCATCAGCTACGTCGCCATCGCCGATGATGCCGGCGAGGTGGTGGGCAGCGGCGCGCTACCGGCGCTGAGTCCCGCCGCCTGGCGCGCGCTGGCCGGCAAGGCCACCGCCGACGCCTACTGGCAGGACGCGGACGACGCCACCCTGCAGCTGGGCATGCCTTTCGCCAACAGCTTCGGCGGCAAGGCCGGCGTGATCGTCATCGGCTATGCGCGCGCGCCGGTGGAACAAGCCATCGCCGCCATGCGCACCAAGCTGGCGCTGGACTACCTGGCCGTGGTGGCGCTGGCGGCGCTGTGCGTGAGCGGCGCTGTGCTGCTGATGACGCGCAGCTTCGCCGCCCAGCTGGAACGCCTGGCCGGCGCCATCGCCGGCGCGCTGGCACCGGCCCCGGTGCCGGTTCCGGCCAGCGCGCAGACTGCCGACGGCGCCGGCGGCGACATGGCCGACGACGTGGCGCAGTTCATCGCGGTCAGCCGCGAAGCCGCGCAGGCGCTGGCCCAGGCACAGCACCAGACACAGCAACAGCCCGGCGCCGCGCCGGCGGGAGCGCAGCCATGAAAAGCCTGCAAACCCGGCTGAGCCTGATGGTGGCGGCGCTGATGATACTGGCCACGCTGGCGCTGGCCGCGCTGGTGCTGCGCAACTTCCACCACGACCTGCCGCCGGAGATGGCGCGCACCGTCACCGCGCTCAGCTACTCCGTATCGGATGTGCTGGAAAAAGCCTACGTCAGCGGCATCCCGCTGGAACAGCTGGTGGGCACAGAGGAATTCCTGGACGGCGTGCTGAAGGACCATCCCGCCATCGCCTACGTGGTGGTGGCAGACGCGCGCGGCACTGTGCTGTACCAGCGCGGCCAGCCGCGCTGGCAGGCGCCGCCGCCGCTGCTGGCCCTGTTCGGCCGCGCCGGCAGCGACATCGGCACCGACACCGTGGACGGCTTTTTCAACACCAGCGTGCCCCTGGTGTTCCAGCGCCAGCGGGTCGGCACCCTGCACCTGGGCCAGCGCGCCTCGCTGGTGCAGCAGCGCCTGCAGGAAATCTCCTACGACGTGGCCACCGTGCTGGTGGTGGCCAGCCTGATCGCCTTCGAACTGATGCGCTTCGTGCTGTCCTTCGTCATCGCCACCCCGGCCTGTGCCATGCGCGACTTCCTGCAGCACATCCGCGCCGGCGACTTCCGCCACTACCTGCCGTTTGACCGGCTGGGCGGCGTGGGCCAGCTCAGTGCGCATTTCAACCACGTGGTGGCGGTGCTGAACCAGCGCTACCACGCCCTGGCGGACGGCGCGGCGGCGGCGCGCTTCCGCTTCCACGCGCCGGGCCAGCGCAGCACTCTGTACGCGGCCGCGCTGGACCATATCCGCTGGCCCTTCTTCCTGCTGATCTTCGCGGACTCGCTGTCGCTGAGCTTTTTCCCGGTCTACGTGGGCCAGTTCTACGAGCCCGGCATGGGCCTGGCGCGCGACCTGGTGGTCGGCCTGCCGATCTCGGTGTTCATGTTCGTCTGGGCGCTGTCGATGCCCTGGGCCGGCGCCTGGAGCGATCACGTGGGCCACCGCAAGGCCTTCGTGGTGGGCGCGGCCATCACCACCGCCGGCCTGGTGCTCACGGCCGGCGCGCACAGCCTGTACGACCTGCTGCTGTGGCGCTCGCTGACCGCACTGGGCTACGGCCTGGTGTTCATCACCGCGCAAAGCTACGTCACCGCGCATACCCCGCCGGCGCAGCGCACGCGCGGCATGGCGGTGTTCCTGTCGAGCTTTTTCGCCGGCTCGCTGTCCGGCTCGGCCATCGGCGGCATCCTGTCGGACCGGCTCGGCCACAGCCACACCATCCTGCTGTCCGCTTTGCTGAGCCTGGCTGCCGCCGCCTTCGTGCTGCGCTTCCTGCATGCCGACCCCAACCGCAGCGCGGCGCCGCGCAAAAAGCTCAACCGGCAGGACTTCAAGATTTTGCTGGGCAATAAGCACTTCGTGGCCATCACCTTCCTGGCAGCCGTGCCGGCCAAGATCGCCCTGACCGGCTTCCTGTACTACTCGGCGCCGCTGTACCTGAAACTGCTGGGCAACAACCAGTCCGCCACCGGGCGCGTGATGATGGCCTACGGCCTGGCCATCATCCTGCTCTCGCCGGCCATCGCCAAGGCGGCCGACCGCCTGGGCCGGCTGCGCGGCTTCGTCAGCGTGGGCGGCTACGCGGCGGCGGCGGCCATGTTCGTGATCTATTTCTACGACAGCACGCCGGGCGCGCTGGCCGCCATCACCCTGCTGGGCGTGGCCCACTCGATCGGCGTGTCGCCGCAGCTGGCGCTGATCAACGACTTCTGCCAGGACGTGGTGCAGCAGGTCGGCAGCGGCACGGCCACCGGCATCTTCCGCCTGATCGAACGCTCCGGCAACGTGCTCGGCCCCATCATCGCCGGCCTGCTGATCTCGCAGTTCGGCTTCCGCCAGGCGTTCCTCGGCATCGGCCTGATTTCACTGCTGTGCACGACCTGCTTCACCGGGCTGTTCTTCTGGTTCGAACGTCAACAGGGGCGCGCCGCCCTCTTCCAAGGAAAGGAAACTGGCAATGCTGTTTCGTAATCTCGCACTGTCGCTGTGCCTGTTCGCCTGCGCCGCCGGCGCCCGCGCCGACGGCCCGGCCACCGCCTCGGTGCCGGCCTCCGCTGCGGTTTCCGCGTCCGCCGCCGCGCCGGCGCCGGCCACGGTCAAGCCCTACCGCATCATGATGATCCTGTACCGCGGCGCCACCGACGCCGAGCGCGGCTTCATGGACTACTTCCGCCGCCACAACATCCCGGTCGAGTTCATCGTGCGCGACGCGCAGGCCGACAATGCCCGCATCGCCGGCTTCGTGCGCGAGGCGCGCGAGCTCAGGCCGGACCTGATCTACACCTTCGGCACCACCGTCACGGCCGAAGTGGCCGGCCAGGTCGGCAAGGTGGACCCGGCGCGCAACATCACCGACATCCCGGTGGTGTTCAACATCGTGGCCGACCCGGTCGGCGCCGGCCTGGTGACCAGCATGGCCGCCTCCGGCCGCAACCTGACCGGCGCCTCGCACATGGTGCCGCTGGGCGACCAGATGAAGGCGCTGCAAGCCATGCGCAGCACGCGCACCATGGCCGTGGTGTACAACCCGCAGGAGCGCAACTCGGCGCTGGCGGTGCAGCAGCTGGAGCAGATCGCGCCGCGCTACGGCATGACGCTGGAGATGGCGCCGGTGCCCGACGAAGGGCGCGGCAAGGTGTCCGAGGCGGCCCTGGCGGCGCTGATGCGGCAAGTGGTGGCGAAGAAGCCGCAGTTCATCTACCTGCCGTCGGACTCGCTGCTGATCAAGCACGCGCGCACCGTGGTGCAGGCCGCCTACGCGGCGCAGATTCCCGTGTTTTCCGCCACCGAGGCGCCAATCCGCCAGCACGGCGCCCTGCTGGGCGTGGTCAGCACCTACGCCAACGTGGGCGAGCTGGCCGCCTCCAAGGCCCAGCTCATCCTCAGCGGCCAGCAACAGGTGTCGCAGATCCCGATCGAGCTGCTGAACCGGTTCACCTACCTGGTCAACATGGCCTCGGCGCGCAAGCTGGGCGTGTTCCCGCCGCTGTCGGTGGTCAAGCTGGCCGAGCTCATTTCGCCGGCCGAGGCAGCCGACGCGCGCGAGTAGGCGCAGCGCGGAACCCGTTACGCAGTCCCTGTTTCTTCTTGCAAGAAAAGACCGATCAGGCTTGATGTCTTAAAACTAGCAGTCGTTACTTCTGAAGGTAGACAACATGAGCAATAAAAATCTGGCCAATGAACTGGGCGACAAACTGAAAGAAGCACTGGTCAAGACCGGCCACACCGGCCCGGTGCAAGACCTGGAACTGACCGATTCCGAGCTGGACGACGTGGCCGGCGGCGGCTCCTGCGGCGCCATGTGCCAGTCGTTCTCGCTGGCCTAAGCATCCGTTTCCCTCAACCCGACTGACAGGACCATCATGAGCAACAAACAATTGAACGAGACCCTGGCCACCACCCTGAACCAGGCCGACGTGCCAGCCACGCAGGACGTGGAACTGACCGACGCCGACCTGGACGACGTGGCGGGCGGCGGCTCCTGCGCCGCCATGTGCGGCACCTTCTCGCTGGCCTGACAGCCCTTTTCCCCTTTTTTAAACGGAGCACACCATGAGCAACAAACAACTGAGCGACGCCCTGAAAGACACCCAGCCGCAACAAGAGCAAGACCTGGAACTGACCGACACCGAACTGGATGACGTGGCCGGCGGCGGCTCCTGCGCCGCCATGTGCGGCACCTTCAGCCTGATGGATAACTAAGCAGCGCTGACGCGGGCGGCCGCGCTGCGCCGCCGCCCGCCCGACGTACTACCGAACACCGAATTCGAATCCGATTTCCCGACCGATGCTGATGCATCCCGAATAGCCGCACCCTATCCGAACATGGCCGACGCAATGCCGACACCGCCTCCCGCTGCATCCGCCGCACCAGCGCGCCGCCTGCTGGCCGCGCTGGCGCTGGCCTGCGCGGCGGTCCCCGCCGGCGGCGCACAGGCCGCGCCGCTGCAGCTGGCCGACGCGCTGGCGCAGGCGCTGGCCCGGCATCCCGGCATCGCCGTGCAGCGCAGCGAGATCGACGCCGCCGCCGCCCGGCTGCAACAGGCCCGGGGCCGCTTCGACTGGCTCAGCGCCGCAGGCGTGCACCACGAGCGCACCGTGCGCCCGCTGGGCGACAGCGCGCTGGTCCCGCCGGACGGGCTGACCCAGTCGCGCCTGATCGCCACCGGCTACCAGGCCGAGGTGAGCCGCCTGCTGGCGCAGGGCGCGCGCGTGGGCGCCGGCCTGGCGGCCACCGGCAACGACAACCTGGCGCCGGGCGCGGCGCGCGTGCAGCAAAAGCTGCTGGAGCTGCGCCTGGACGTCACCCAGCCGCTGCTGCGCGGACGCGGCAGCGCGGCCGGCGCGGCCGCCGCCGAGGAGGCGGCGCGGCTGGAACTGGTGGCCAGCCGTTACGCCTTGCGCGAGCGCGCCGCCCAGACCATCTACAGCGTGCTGACGGCCTACTGGACCTACCGCGCGCGGCTGGAGCTGGAGCAGGTGGCGGCCAGCAGCGCGCAGCGCAGCACCGCCCTGCTGGCCTCGATCCAGCAACTGGTGGACGCCGGCGAACGCCCGCGCGCCGACATGGTGCTGCTGCGCGCCGACGCCGCCGACAAGGAAGCCGCCTTGGCCGCCGCTGCACTGTCGCGCAGCGAGGCGCGCGACGCGCTGGGCCGCCTGCTGGGCGCTGACGCGGCCGCCATCGCCGCGCTGGCCGAGCCGGCCGAGGCGCTGCCGGACCCGCTGCAGCACACCCTGCCCGAGGCGCTGCCGGCGCCCCGCCTGGCCGCCTGGCGCAGCGCGGCCCGCGCGCGCCGGCCCGACGTACAAGTGCTGGCCTGGCAGCGCGAGGCCGCACTGCGCCAGCTGGCCGCGGCGCGCAACGCCCAGCTGCCCCAGCTCGACCTGCAGGCCGGCCTGGGCTACGCCAAGGTCATGGAGGGCGGCCGCCACTACGGCTTCCTGGACCAGGGCGGCCGGGTGCAGTCCGGCCCCTCCGTGTACGCCCGCCTGAACTGGGAATTCCCCCTGCAAAACAACAGCGCGCGCGGCGCCGCCGCCGAGCGCGCCGCCCAGCTGGCCCAGCTCGACATCCGCCAGCGCGACTTGGACACCGCCGTGGCCACCGAGATCGACGGCGCCGCGCGCGCCCTGCAAGCCAGCCAGGCGCAGCTGCGCAGCGCGCGCGAGGGCCTGGCCTGGTACGAGCTGGCGGTGAGCCAGGAAATCACCAAGCAGAAAAACGGCATCGCCACGCTGATCGACGTGATCAACGTGGAGAGCCGCTACGTCAGCGCGCGCGTCACCGCCCTGCAGCTGCAGCTGGCCTGCGCCGAGGCGCTGGCGCGGCTGCGCCTGGCCACCGGCACGCTGCTGGCCGGCGGCCCGTCCGCCGCCGCCGAGCCGGACCGCTACAGCCTGGACCCGGCCGCGCTGGCCGGCCTGGGCCCGCTGGCGCTGGCGCCGCCGCCCGATTGACCCTCAACCCAACTGTCCCCATGACCAAAGGCATTTTCCGGCCAGCCGCGCTGGCCCGCTTATCCTCCCCCGAGGAACTCGACCGCCTGCTGCAGGTGACCACGCCGCGCGGCTGGCTGGCGCTGGCCGGCATCGGGCTGCTGCTGCTGGCGGCGGTGCTGTGGTCGGTGTTCGGCAAGCTGCCCACCAAGCTGCCCGGACAGCAGTGCATGCTGCTCAAGCACGGCGGCGTGGGGGTGCTGACCACGGCCGCCAGCGGCCGCCTGTCGGACCTGTCGGTGGAGGTCGGCGACCGGGTGGCGGCGGGCCAGATCGTCGGCCGTCTGGAACAGGGCGACCTGCTCAAGAAGATCCACGCCGCCGAGAGCCGGGTGCGCGAAGTGCAGGCGCAGTACCAGCAGGCGCAGGCCATGGCCGAGCAGGGCGCGGCGCTGCGCGCAGCCACCGCGCGCCAGCAGCGCCAGAGCCTGGGCGAGCACCTGGCCTCGGCGCGCCAGCGCACCGGCCTGCTGCGCGAGCGCATCGCCACCCAGGGCGCGCTGCTGGACCAGGGCCTGATCACGCGCCAGACCCTGATCGCTTCGCAGCTAGAGCTGACCGCCGCCCAGCTTGAAGAACAGAACGTGCTGGGCCAGTTCAAGCAGCTGGACGTGACGGTGCTGGAGCAGCAGAAGCAGAGCAGCAACGAGCTGGTGCTGGCGCGCAACGCGCTGGAGGACGCGCGCCGCGGGCTGGACCTGATGGTGCGCGAGACGCGCGAGTTCAACGCCGTGGTCAGCCCGTACAGCGGGCGGGTGCTGGAGATCAAGGCCAGCGAGGGCCAGCTGGTCGAGCGCGGCACGCCGCTGCTCAGCGTGGAGGCCTCCGGCATCGACGCCAACGAGATCGAGGCCTACCTCTACCTGCCGGCGCTGGACGGCAAGAAGGTGGCGCGCGGCATGCGCGTGGAAATCAGCCCCAGCACCGCCAAGCGCGAGGAGTTCGGTTTCCTGCCGGCCTACGTGTCGGCGGTGGCGGACTACCCGTCCACCGACCAGGGCCTGATGCGGGTGTTCGGCAACGACAAGCTGGTGCAGCAGCTGAGCGGAGCGCAAGCGCCGATCCAGATCCGCGCCGCGCTGCAGCCGGCGCCGGGGAACGCCAGCCGCTACCGCTGGTCGACCCGCACCGGGCCGCCCTTCCCGCTGCAAAGCGGCACCTCGTGCTCGGCCCTGATCACCATCGCCGAGCAGCGCCCCATCGAACTGCTGATCCCGCTGCTGAAAAAAGCCGCGGGCCTGGACTAGTGCGCCCGTTGCTGCTGCAGGCGGCGCGGGCGCTGCTGGCACTGAAACCGCGCTGGCGCCGCCTGGCCCCGCGCCGGCCGGCGCGCTCGCCGTCGGTGCTGCAGATGGAGGCGGTCGAGTGCGGCGCGGCCGCGCTGGCCATGGTGCTGGCCTTTTACCGCAAATACGTGCCGCTGGAGGAACTGCGGGTGGCGTGCGGCGTGTCGCGCGACGGCAGCAAGGCGCTCAACGTGGTGCGCGCCGCGCGCGGCTACGGCATGGAGGCGCGCGGCCTGCGCAAGGAACCGGCCGAACTGCGCGCCATGCCCATGCCGCTGATCGTGTTCTGGAACTTCAACCACTTCCTGGTGGTGGACGGCTTCGACGGCGACCAGGTCCTGCTGAACGACCCGTCCATGGGGCGGCGCACCGTGAGCGCCGAGGAGTTCGACCAGAGCTTCACCGGCGTGGTGCTCAGCTGCGTGCCCGGCCCCGGCTTCGTGCCCTCGGGGCGTCCGCCCAGCCTGCTGGCCAGCCTGCGCCGCCGGGTGCGCGGCGCCGGCGGCGCGCTGGGCTACCTGGTGCTGGCGGGCCTGGCGCTGGCGCTGCCCGGGCTGGTGCTGCCGGCTTTCACCTCGGTGTTCATCGACCGTGTGCTGGTGGGCGGGCTGCAGTCCTGGGCCGCGCCGCTGGTGGCCGGCATGGCCGCCACCGCCGCGCTGATGGCCGCGCTCACCGCGCTGCAGCAGCACTACCTGCTCAAGCTGGAAATGCGCATTGCGCTGCGCAGCGCGGCGCACTTCTTCTGGCACGTGCTGCGCCTGCCGATCGGCTATTACCACCAGCGCTCGGCCGGCGAGATCGGGGCGCGCGTGGGCCTGAACGACCGCGTGGCGCATGTGCTGTCGGCAGAGCTGGTGTCCGGCCTGCTCAGCGTGCTCACCGGCCTGTTCTTCGCCACCGTGATGCTGTTCTACGACGTGGCCATGAGCCTGGTGTCCATCGGCATCGCCGCGCTCAACGTGCTGGTGCTGCGGCTGGTGGCGCGCCAGCGCACCGAGCTGAACCAGAAGATGTCGATCGACGCCGGCAAGGTCATGGGCACGTCCATGAACGGCCTGCTGCTGATCGAGACGCTCAAGGCCTCCGGCACCGAGGCCGACTTCTTCAGCCGCTGGGCCGGCTACCAGGCGCGCCTGATGAACTCCATGCAGGAGATGAGCCGCAGCTCCATCGTGCTGGACCTGCTGCCCAAGTTCCTCACCGCCGCCAGCGCCGCGCTAATCCTCGGCCTGGGCGGGCTGCGCGTGATGGACGGCGACCTGACCATCGGCGCGCTGGTGGCTTTCCAGGCCCTGTCGGCCAGCTTCGTGGCCCCGGTCAACGCGCTGGTGGCGCTGGGCGGGCGCCTGCAAGCCTTCCAGGGCGACATGGACCGGCTCGACGACGTGCTGCGCAGCAGCTGCGAGGACGCCAGCGCCGACGGGCCGCCGCCGGACAGCCCCAAGCTGAGCGGCGCGCTGGAGTTCCGCAATGTCACTTTCGGCTACAGCCGCCTGGAGCCGCCGCTGCTGGAGAATTTCAACCTGGTGCTGCAGCCGGGCCAGCGGGTGGCGCTGGTGGGCGGCTCGGGCTGCGGCAAGTCCACCCTGGCCAAGCTGGTGGTGGGGCTGTACCAGCCGTGGGACGGCGCCATCCTGTTCGACGGCCGGCCGCGCCAGGAATGGCCGCGCCAGCAGCTGCTCAACTCGCTGGCTGCGGTGGACCAGGACGTGGCGCTGTTCAGCGGCACCGTGCGCGACAACCTCACCATGTGGGACAGCACCGTGGCCCAGGCCGACCTGCTGCAGGCCGCGCGCGACGCCTGCGCCCACCAGATGATCGCGGCGCGCCCTGGCGGCTACGACAGCGTGGTCGACGAGGGCGGCGCCAACTTCAGCGGCGGCCAGCGCCAGCGCCTGGAGATCGCGCGCGCGCTGGTGGGCAACCCCACCCTGCTGGTACTGGACGAGGCCACCAGCGCGCTCGACCCGCTCACCGAGCAGACCGTGGACGGCCACCTGCGCCGGCGCGGCTGCAGCTGCCTGGTGGTGGCGCACCGCCTGAGCGCGGTGCGCGACTGCGACGAAATTATCGTGCTCGAACGCGGCAAGGTACGCGAGCGCGGCACCCACGAGCAACTGATTGCCCTGCAGGGCAAGTACGCGGAGCTGATCGCCAATGAATGACCGTCTCCCCTCCGGCCTGCAGCAGCGCCTGCGGCAACTGGGCCAGGCCGGCGCCGCCGGCGCGCCGGCCAGCCAGGCCGAGGGCGCGGCGGCCTGGCTGGCCGAGCACGGCGGCGCCGACGTGTTCCTGGTGGCGCCGGGCGGCCAGCGCCACCACCTGCTGGGTGCCGCGCCCGGCCAGCCGCTGCTGCTGGCGCCCTGCCCGGCCGGACTGGCGGCCGGCTGGCAGCTGGCGCTGGTGCCGGCGGCCGGCGCGCGGCTGCGCCAGGTGGCGCGGGACGACCTGCTGGCGCTGCTGGACCAGGCCGATACCAGTCAGGCCGCCGAGCTGCTCGACCAGCTGGCCGCGCCACTGGCCGGCGCCTGGCCCGCGCCGCCGCCCGGCAGCGTGGCGCTGCAGGGGCCGGCGCACGCCGCACCGGCCGAGGGCACGCCGGCCTGCGTGCACAGCGAGCGCAGCGGCCTGTGGGCGCTGCCGGCCGCCGGCCAGGCCGGCTATGCGGGCGCGGCGCCGTGCGGCGTGGGCGAGGTGCTGGCCGTGCCGCCGGGCAGCTGGCTGGAGCTGGCGGTCGGCGGGACGCTGGAGCTGCAGCACACCGCCGAGCTGTACCAGCGGCTGCCGCCGGCGCGCCTGCTCGATGCGCTCGGCAGCCTGAGCGCCGCGCTGTGCAGCCAGGCTATCGCGGCGGCCGGGCAGCGCCAGCAGCAGGAACTGGCGCGCCTGCAGCGCCAACGCCAACTCAACGGCGAAGCCATGGCCGGCGCGCTGGACGGCATGGCCGCGCTGATCCGCGGCGGCACGCCGGCCGCGCCGGCGGGCGACGCCGACAACCGCCTGCTGGCGGCCTGCCGCCTGGTGGGCGCGCACGCCGGCATCGCGTTCCCGGCGCCGCCGCCTTCGGCCGGCCCGGCCGGCGGCAAGCTGGCCGCCCTCACGCGCGCGGCCGGGGTGCGCATGCGCATGGTGGTGCTGCGCGACGGCTGGTGGCGCCACGACAGCGGCGCCCTGCTGGGCCTGACCGAGGACAAGCAGCCGCTGGCGCTATTGCCCGAGCCGGGCGGCGGCTACCGCATCTGCGATCCGGTCAGCGGCGAGCAGCGCCGGGTGGACGCGGCCAGCGCCGAAACGCTGCTGCCGCACGCGTATATGTTCTACCGCAGCCTGCCGGCGGCGCCGCTGGCGTGGACCGACCTGGTGCGCTTCGTGGCGCGCGAGACGCGCGGCGACCTGCCCACCATTGCCGCCATCGCGCTGGCCAGCACCGTGCTGGCCATGGCCATCCCGCTGGCCAGCGGCCACCTGTTCGACAGCGTGTTCCCGGCCGCCGACCGGGGCCAGATGGTGCAGGTGGTGGCCATGCTGTTCGTGGCCAGCCTGGTCACGCTGATGCTGGAGGCCGCGCGCGCCGTGGCCACCTTGCGCATCGAGGGCAAGGCCGGCAGCAGCCTGCAGGCGGCCGTGTGGGACCGCGTGCTCAAGCTGCCGGTGCCTTTCTTCCGGCGTTACACGGCGGGCGACCTGGCCACCCGCATCAACGGCATCAACGAGATCCGCCAGGCGCTGTCGGGCACGGTGATCGCCAGCATCATCAATAGCGTGTTCTCGCTGTGCAACCTGCTGCTGCTGCTGCACTACAGCGCCCGCCTGGCGCTGCTGGCGCTGGCGCTGCTGGCCGTGGCGATAGCGGTCAACCTGGCGCTCGGCTACGCCAGCCTGCGCGTGACGCGCGTGGCCGGCGAGCTGCGCGGACGCCTGGCCGGCCAGGTGTTCGAGTACCTGGGCGGCATCGCCAAGCTGCGCATGACCGGCGCCGAAAGCCGCGCCTTCGCCAACTGGGCGGCGCGGTTCACCGAGCACAAGCGCCACGCGCTGCGCGCCGGGCGGCTGGCCAACGCCAGCGCGGTGTTCGGCGCCGCCTTCCCGGTGGCCGCCTCGGCCATGCTGTTCGGCGGCATTGCCGCCATGCTGGCCGAGCCGGAGACGGCGCGCCTGTCGAGCGGCGACTTCATCGCCTTCAACGCGGCCTGGACCGTGCTGCTGGCGGCCGCGCTGTCGCTGGTGCGCACCGGCATGGACGTGCTGTCGATCGCCTCCACCTACGAACGGGCCCAGCCCATTTTGCTGGCGCAGCCAGAAATGGATGCCAGCCAGGCCGATCCTGGCGAGCTGAGCGGGGCGATCGAACTGAGCCACGTGAGCTTCGCCTACGCGCCCGGCAGCCCGCCGGTGCTGGACGACCTGTCGCTGGCCATCGCCCCGGGCGAGTTCATCGCGCTGGTGGGCGCGTCCGGCTCGGGCAAGTCGACCCTGCTGCGCCTGCTGCTCGGCTTCGAGCAGCCCAGCCACGGCGGCATTTATTACGACGGCCACCTGCTCAGCGACATCAACATCGGCAGCCTGCGCCGCCAGCTGGGCGTGGTGCTGCAAAGCGGGCGCCTGGCCGGCGGCGACATCTTCAGCAATATCGCCGGCGGCAGCACGCTCACCTTGGACCAGGCCTGGGCTGCCGCGCGCGCCTGCGGGCTGGAGGAAGACATCCAGGCCATGCCGATGGGCATGCACACCATCATCAGCGACGGCGGCGGCACCCTGTCGGGCGGCCAGCGCCAGCGCCTGCTGGTGGCGCGCGCCCTGGTGCACCAGCCGCGCATCCTGTTCTTCGACGAGGCCACCAGCGCGCTGGACAACCGAAGCCAGGCCATCGTCAGCGCCAGCATGGAGCAGCTGAAGGCGACCCGGGTAGTGATCGCGCACCGCCTGAGCACCGTCCGCAACGCCGACCGCATCTACGTGCTGGAACGGGGCCGCATCGCCGAGTGCGGCAACTACGACGAACTGATGGCGCGGGACGGCGTGTTCGCCAGCCTGGCCAAGCGGCAACTAGTGTAAAGGACCGATATGAACAAGAGACGCCGGGCGGCCGCCCTGCCGCTGCTGGGATTGCTGGAACTGCTGGGCTTGCCGGGCTTGCTGGCCTTGGGCGGTTGCGACGAGCAGCCCGCCGCGCGCCGCCGCGCCGAGCGGCTGGCCGCGCCGCAGGCCGAGCTGCTGGTGGCCGTGGCCTGGCCGCTGAACTCCAGCAAGGCCGCCATGGTGGACGGGGTGCGGCTGGCGCAGGAGGAGATCAACGCCGCCGGCGGCGTGCTGGGCGGGCGCAAGATCCGCCTGCTGGTCAAGGACGATGCCAGCTCGCTGTCCACCGGGCGCCAGGTGGCGCAGGAGATCGCCGACAACCTGGACGTGGCGGCCGTGATCGGCCACCTGAACACCTACGTGGCCGCACCCGCCTCGCAAATCTACGAGCGCGCCGGGCTGCTGATGATCACGCCGGGCGCCAGCGGCCAGAAGGTCACCGAACAGGGCGGGCGGCTGGTGTTCCGCAGCCTGCCCAACAACCGCGACCAGGCGCGCCAGATCGGCGACTACGCGCTGGCCCAGGGCTACAAGCGGGTAGCCATCTACTACATCAAGAACGACTACGGCAACGACCTGGCCAACTGCTTCGAGCAGCGCGCCCACGAGCTGGGCATCGTGGTGGCGGACCGCCGCTCCTACTCTATGGAGGCCAACGAGCACCGCACCTTGATGGCCGACTGGTCCACGCTGCTCAAGACCGACGCCATCTTCCTGATCGGCTCCATGCCGGACAGCCCGGTCATCATCCGCGAGGCGCGCGCGGCCGGGCTGCGGGTGCCGGTGTTCGGCGGCGCGGGGCTGGACTCGCAGGAACTGATCGCGCGCGGCGGGCGCGACATCGAGGGCACGGTGATTTTCTCGCTGTTCAGCGCCGACGATCCCAGTCCGCAGGCGCGCGCCTTCGCGGCGCGCTACCGGCAGCGCTACGGCAGCCTGCCCGACAGTTCCGCCGCCCAGGGCTACGACGCCCTGCAGCTGCTGGCGCACGCGGTGCGGCAGGCCAACAGCGCGGTGCCCGAACAGATGGCGGCGGCGCTGCGCGCCACGCGCGGCTGGCAGGGCGCCACCGGCAGCCACGTCTACAACGACAAGGGCGACCCGGTGGCCAAGCGCCTGGCCAAGGTGGTGGTGCGGAACGGCCGCTTCGAGTATTTCGACGCGGCCCCGCCGGCAGGGCCGGCCTGGTCGGCGCTGCCCTGAGCGCGGCCCCCAGTCCCTGTTGCTTCTTGCAGGAAAGACCGATCAGGCTTGATGTCTTAAAACTAGCAGTCGTTTCTTGTGAAAGTAGACAGCATGAGCAATAAAAACCTGGCCAATGAACTGGGCGACAAACTGAAAGCAGCACAGGTCGAAAAAGGGCCAACCGATCCAGTGCAGGATCTGGAACTGACCGACCCCGAACTCGACGACGCGGCAGGCGGCATCTCCTGCGCCGTTCTGTGCGCCAGCTACTATATCGACGAAACCTGAGCAGCGCCGGCGCCAGCCGCTCAGCCAGCCGTGGCGGCCGGCGTCTGTCAATAAGACAAAAAACCCCGCAGCTGCGGGGTTTTCTTCGGGCGGAGGCAGGCCGGGCCTACGTCACGGGCTTACTTCACCAGCAGCTCGTTGATCGGCGCCAGGTCCGCTTCCTTCAGCGTGCCGGCGGCCGATTTCAGGCGCAGGCCGTTCATGATGGTGTCGTAGCGGGCACGCGACAGGTCGCGCTGGGTGGAGTACAGCTGGCGCTGCGCGTTCAGCACGTCGATGTTGATGCGCACGCCGACCTGGTAGCCCAGCTTGTTCGAATCGAGCGCGGACTTGCTCGACACTTCCGCCGCTTCCAGCGCGCGCACCTGCGCCAGGCCGCTGTTCATGCCCAGGAAAGCCGTGCGCGCGTTCTGCGCGGCGGCGCGGCGCGTCGCTTCCAGGTCGTTGCGCGCCTTGTCTTCCAGCGCGATCGATTCGCGCACCTTGCTGGTCACGGCAAAGCCGCTAAACAGCGGCACGTTCCACTGCACACCCACGGCGTTGGTCTTGGTGATGCCGGACGCGGTGACGCTGTCGCGGCCCTTGTTGGCCACCAGGTCCAGGGTCGGCAGGTGGCCGGCGCGGTTGCGCGAAATCTCGCGCTTGGCGATCTCCAGGTTCAGCTGGGCGCCCACCACCGAATAGTTCTGCTGCTCGGCCGAGGCGATCCACGGCTCGATGGCGGCCGGCTGCGGCGCGGCGATGGTCACGCCCGGGCGCAGCGTGGACAGCGAGGCCGGCGCGGTGCCGATGATCTGCTGCAGCGCGTTGCGCTTCACTTCCAGGTCGTTGATGGCGGCAAACTCCTGCGCCACCACCAGGTCGTACGCCGCTTGCGCTTCGTGGGTGTCGGTGATGGTCTGGGTGCCGACCTCGAAGTTGCGCTTGGCCGAGGCCAGCTGCTCGGTGGTGGCTGATTTCTGCGCCTGGATCGAGGACAGGTTGTCCTGCGCGGTCAGCACGTCGAAATAGGCTTGCGCCACGCGGGTGATCAGGTCCTGCTGGGCCTGGGCGAACACGGCTTCCGTGGAGGCCTGGCTCAGCTTGCTCTGCTGGTAGCTTTCCCAGCGGTCCCAGCGGAACAGCGGCTGCGACAGGCTCAGCGACCACTGGTTGCGCGAATTGTCGCGCGAACCGCTGCCGGCGCCCAGGGGATTGTCGGATTTCGATTCGAAGTCGCCGGTGATCTTGGTGCTGGAACCGCCCAGGCCGATAACCGGCAGCAATCCGGAGCGCCCTTGCGTCGTCCTTTCCTGACCCGCAGCAAGTGCAGCGCGTGCGCTGGCATAGGTGGCGTCGTTGGCGAGCGCCTGCTGGTACACTTGGATGAGGTCGGCCGCCTGTGCATTCATGGTCAACAGTGCGCTGCTGATCAGCAAGGCGATTAAGGGTTTCTGCATTGCGTTCTCCGTGGAATCAATAACAATTAGTATTTTGGCATGCTGCTGTCGACCTGAACAGCCCATGCATGGATGCCGCCCGTCAAATTCGTGATCTTGCCGAAACCGTTGCGCTCCAGGAAAGCCGCCACCTGCATGCTGCGCGCACCGTGGTGGCAGATGCAGACGATGGCCGCCTCTTCATCGAGGTCGTCGATGCGGGCCGGGATGGAGTTCATCGGCATCAGCGTGGAACCGTCGATGTGGCAGGTGTCGTATTCCCAGTTCTCGCGCACGTCCAGCAGAAACGGGCTGGGGCGCGCGTCGTCGGCCAGCCAGTCGGCCAGTTCCAGCGCAGTGATGTGTTCCATGCGACGCTCCCGTTCCGCTTAGAACGTGAACTGCGACGGCTTGGCGGCCTGTTGCAGCGGCTTGACGTCGGTTTCAAACAGTTTCTTCTGCTCGTAGCCGTCCGAGGTGCGGGTGACCAGCACGCCCGACATGACCGGCGCTTCGCCAATCAGCGCGAAGATGCGGCCGCCCACCTTGACCTGCTGCAGGAACGCCTCCGGCAGCTTGGGCAGCGCGCCCGACAGCACGATGACGTCGAACGGGGCGCCGTTGGGCCAGCCTTGCGCGCCGTCGCCCAGTTCCACGGTCACGTTGCTGACGCCGGTGGCGGCCAGGTTCTGTTCGGCACGCGCCTTCTGTTCCGGCGAAATCTCGACGGTGGTGACGTGGCGGCCGCGGTGCGCCAGCAAGGCAGCCATGTAGCCGCTGCCGGTGCCGATTTCCAGCACATTTTCATGTTTTTTCAGCTGCACGTCCTGCAGGATGCGCGCTTCCAGCTTGGGGGTCAGCATGGTGTAGCCGTTGCCCAGCGGGATTTCGGTATCGGCGAAGGCCAGGTTCTTGTGCTCGGCAGGGACGAAGTTCTCGCGCTTGACCACGTTCAGCACCTCCAGCACGTCCACATCCAGGACGTCCCATGGACGGATTTGCTGTTCGATCATGTTGAAGCGGGCTTGTTCGATATTCATCTTTAAACTCGGTGAAGGATTAAATAATCCGTCATTTTATCGTTGAACTGGTCAGGACGGCATATTAACGATATCGGCGACGGACAGAGGGAAATTGCGACAGTCTGCAGATTCAAGGGGCTGAACGCGCAAAAACCGTCCGGCCTGCTCATTTTTTAAGCGGTCCTGCTTCCGCGTCCGGCGCCAGGCCGCGCAGGGCCAGGTCGAGAAAGGCGGCCATGTACTGGTCCGGGTCGATGGCGCTGCCGCCGCCGCAGGGCAGGAAGGCGTTATTCCACATCATCAGCATCAGCACCGGGGCGCTCAGCACGGGCATCATCACCTGCGGGTCGTGCGGGCGGAACTCGCCGCGCGCCAGGCCGCGCTCCAGCACGCGCACCAGCAGCGCGTTGCCGCGCGCGATCACCTCGTCTTCATAGAAGCGCACCAGTTCCGGGAAATTGCCCGACTCGGTCATCATCAGCTTGGTGATGCCGGCCAGCTTGGTGGCGCCGATCTGGGCCCACCAGCGCATCAGCATTTCCTTGAGGAGGGCGGCGCTGGGCGCGTCGGAGGCGGCCAGGTCCAGCTCGGCCTGGCCGATCGCCTGGCCGATGGTGGCGCGCACCACAGCCTTGAACAATTCTTCCTTGTTCTCGAAATACAGGTACAGCGTGCCCTTGGAGACGCCGGCGCGGCGCGCCACGTCTTCCAGCCGGGTGGCGGCGAAGCCGCGCTCGACGAACAGCTCCAGCGCCGCCTCCAGCAATTCCTGCGGCCGCGCGTCCTTGCGCCGTTCCCAGCGCGGTTTGGTATCAGTTGGAGCTTGCATGAGGATAGGGATGTCTTGCCATCTTACTTACTTTTGAGTCATTTATATTAGACTCCGGGCAAGGGAGCGTCAAGTTGGCATGTGTCTAGCCGGCACGGCAACTGGAAACGGGCTGTTCGTTTTCGCCACCTGCCCCTGTCCGCTGGCCCCTTTGCGCTGCGCAGCCGGCTTGCGCGGGATCGGCCCTGGTCCCGGCGGCTCCGTTAGCGGCGTTTCATTTCGGTTACCCGCGTTTCCCCGGTGGCACGAGGCGCTTCGGCTGGCGTGGGCGCGATGTGCTCCAGGGCGCCGCCTGGCGCGCTGCCGCCCAGTTCCCGGCGTCCTTGCGCGATGACCGTGCGCGCCGCCGTCAGGCCTAGCACCGCCATGACGGCCGCAACGGCCAGGTCGGGCCAGTGGGTGCCGGTGCCGAACACCCCCAGCGCGGCCAGCATGACGGCGACATTCCCGATCGCATCGTTGCGCGAACACAGCCATACCGAGCGCATATTGGCGTCGCCGTCGCGGAAGGCGTACAGCAGCAGCGCGACAGTGCCGTTGGCCAGCAGCGCGATGAAGCCGATCAGGCCCATGGTTGCGGCCTCAGGCGCCGTGCCCGCCGCAACGCTCCACCCGGCTTTGCCCAGCACGAACACGCCGTAAATGCCCATCATTACCCCTTTGCCCAGCGCGGCACGGGAGCGCCACGCCGCCGCCATGCCGAGCACAAACAAGGAGAGCGCGTAGTTCGCAGCATCGCCGAAGAAGTCGACGGCGTCCGCCAACAGCGAGACCGAGTCCGCCCGCAGCCCTCCAGACAGTTCGACAACGAACATGGCGGCGTTGATGAACAGGGCCAGCCATAGGATGCGCCGGTAGCGGGGATCGACCGGCGGTTTGCTGGACGCGCAGGCGTCCCCACAACAGTTGGACATCTTCGTCTCCCGACAAGCTCAAAGGTTCACCGAACCATGCGGCGGGTCTCTTCCAAGGCGCGCGCGATCACACCTGAAATTACCTGCGGCCGGACTGTACATCGCCCCGTCTCCGCCAAGCGGCAGGAGCGCAGCATGCCGCTCACAAACATGATCCCGATTGTACCCGCGCCGGCCGCGTGCCCCCTCGCGGCTGCCAACTATTCGCTGCTCGGCCGGGCCGGTGCACGCGGCAGGCGTTCCTGCAGGCCAGGCACGGGGCGGCAAAGCCAGCCAGCGAAGCGCAGCCTGGAACAGTGCTATGATGGTGGACCGCCAAGATTGCCTCGCACATCTGCGGCCTCTCGCACCTTGTGCCGAGCATGGAGGTTGTCGTGATGCATGTTTTCCTGGCCAACAATCGGGAGGAACTGGCCCGCCGTTGCAGAATCAAAGTCGGCTGCCGTCCCGGCAGGTCCGCCACTGAGCGTCAGTTGCAGGACGGCATTCCACTGTTCCTGGAACAGTTGATCCATACCCTTGAGATCGAGCAATCGAACCGTCCCCAGGACAGCCGACGCATTTCCGGCCCGGCCGGCGGCGGCGCGGCGCTGTCGGACATCGGCGCGGCGTCGGCCCTGCACGGCAAGGCGCTGCTGGGCCTGGGCCTGTCGGTCGATCAGGTCGTCCACGACTACGGCGACCTGTGCCAGGCCATCACCGATCTCGCGATGGAGCGCGACGCGCCGTTCCGGGTTGACGAATTCCGCACCCTGAACCGCTGCCTGGACAACGCCATCTCCGACGCCGTGACCGAATTCAGTTACCAGCGCGACATCTTGCTGGCTGACGCCTCCGCCGACGAGTCGAACAAGCGGATGGGATTTTTCGCATACGAACTGCGCGACCATCTGGGGACGGCGGCCCTGGCCTTCACCGCGGCCAAGGCCGGAAGCCTCAGCCTGAGCGGCGCCACGGGGGCGATCCTCGAACGCAGCCTGCTCAACCTGGAGCGGCTGATTTCCAGTTCGCTGGACGATGTGAGGGTGGCGCGCGCCGCCACGCAAATCCTCCGCGCTTTTTCACTCTCGCATTTTATTGACGAGATAGCGGCCGCTGCGGCGCTGTCGGCCGGCATGCATGGCTGCACGCTGTGCGCGCCACGCGTCGACAACGAACTCGCGCTGACAGGCAATCGCGCTCTGCTCATCGCAGCGGTGGCCAATCTGCTGCAGAACGCGTTCAGGTTCACCCAACCCGGAAGCGAGGTCAGGCTGACCGCCTACGCGGCAGGGAACCTCATCCTGATCGACGTGGCGGACCACTGCGGCGGACTCGCCAAGGGCGTGGCCGAGACCATGTTCCAGCCTTTCTGCCGGCACGCTTCCGACCGGACCGGGCTGGGGCTGGGGCTGGGGCTGACGATCGCACGCCAGAGCGTGCTGGCCAACGGTGGTGACCTGGGTGTGCGGGACGTTCCAGGCACCGGCTGCATATTCACGATCAGCCTTCCCAGAAATAAAATGCCGACATGATAGCGGTGTGCCATTGCTGTAGCGCCTCCCTTGCAGGACTACGCCTACGCCGTTGCGGCCACTCCGGACTAGGCGGTGGCACCTTATGGGCGCATGCTACATGGGCAGCCAGTCAAGGACGGCCTCGTCCTGTGCATGTGCCGCGAGGAGAACAAGGATGAGCCCCGAAAAAGTTGGCGACACCGAAGCAGTTATTCCCATTGCACCGCAGCAACCCGGCGGGCCTCTGCTGGACAAGACGTACCAGCCGGCCAGGACCAAATGGCACAAGTGGCACGGCAACCATCAGACTGTGCGCAATGTCATCAATAACGACATCACGCGCTTGCCCAACCAGCGTCCGGGCTAAAGCGCAGCCGGGGCCCACATGGACAACATCAGCCAACTACGGGCCTTGCAGCCGGCACGCATACTGGGTGCCAGCCGAACAGCCCACGGCAACCGGCACGCTGCGCGGGTTCCGGAACGGCCCGCGGACGCGCTGCCATGAGCCGCCCCTGGAAGATCGGCCTGGCCGACATCCGTTGCGACCACGAACAGGCGCAGCGGATTGACGAGTCCTTGCTGCTGCAACGCGTCCGGGGAACCGGCGTCGCCGCCTGCTACCTGCAATACCACCAGGTCGCAGCAGAAACGGCGCTGCGGGTGCTGCTGACGCTGCCGCGTCGCCGCAGCGCCGCCACTACTGCCGTGCCGCCGGGCGGAGCCGCATTCATGGCTTGAGCCTGTCCGGCGGCACACCCCACTAGCGGACCGCGCAGCCGTCCCCCACTTTCCGTCAGCTTCGGCGCAGCCGCGCTCGGCGCAGCCGGCCGCCGAACACAGCAGACGGGGCTGGAACGGCGCGCCAGGCGCGCCGCAACGCGGCGCAAGATGCGCAGGCACGGTGCTACTATTGAACGCCGCCTGGATTGCGCAGCGCCCTGCGGCCAGGCGGATGTGGTGCTTGCGTACGGAGATCGTCATGATGCATGTTTTTCTAGCCAACAACCGGGAGGAACTGGCCCGCCGATGCAGAATGAAAGTCGAAAGCCGCGCAGGCAAGTCGGACTCCAACCGCCAGCTGAGACACGGCATCCCCCTGTTTCTCGACCAGCTGATCCGCACCCTTGAGATCGAACAGACGAAAAATCCCCAGGCCAGCCGCCGCGTGTCGGGCCCGGCCGGCGGGAGCGCGGCGATGTCGGACATCGGCGCGGCGTCGGCCCAGCATGGAAAAGCGCTGCTGAGCCTGGGGTTGACGGTCGACCAGGTGGTCCACGCCTGCGGCGATCTCTGCCAGGCCATCACCGACCTCGCCGTGGAGCGCGACGCGCCATTCGAGGTTGACGAGTTCCGCACCCTGAACCGTTGCCTGGACAACGCCATTTCCGACGCCGTGACGGAATTCAGCTATCAGCGCGATATATTGCTGGCCGACGCCTGTGCCAATGAATCGAATAAACGGATGGGGTTTTTCGCGCAAGAATTGCGCAACCATCTCGGCACGGCGTCGCTGGCCTTCTCGGCTGCCAAGGCCGGCAGCCTCAGCCTCAATGGCGCCACCGGGGCCATCCTCGAACGCAGCCTGCATAATCTGGACAAGCTGATCGCCAACTCGCTGGAGGACGTCAGGGTGGCCGATGCCGCCAGCCAGATTCTCAGCGCTTTCTCCCTCGCGCACTATATTGACGAGATAACAGCGCCTGCGGCGCTGTCTGCCATGGCCTACGGCTGTACCCTGTGCGTGGCAGCCGTCGACCAAGAGCTGGCGCTGAGCGGCAACCGCGACCTGCTCATCACGGCGGCGGCCAACCTGCTGCAGAACGCATTCAAATTCAGCCAGCCCGGGACCGAGGTCAGGCTCACCGCCTACGCCGCAGGAAACCGCATACTGATCGACGTGGCAGACCACTGCGGCGGGCTCGGCCCAGGTGTGGGAGAGAGCATGTTCCAGCCCTTCTCGCAGCCCGGCGCCGACAGGACCGGGCTGGGGCTGGGACTGACAATCGCACGGCAGAGTGTCCTGGCCAACGGCGGCGAACTGCTGTTGCGCGACGTGCCCGGAACAGGCTGCATTTTTACCATCAGCCTGCCCCGGCACAAAGTGTCCACCTGACGCCTGCGCAGCCGAGCCTGCCCGGCTCCTGCCGGACGGCGCCGCATCATGGCTTGAAGGCGGCATCTTGCTAGAATGGCCGTCATTGCCACGACCAGCCCAGCCGCATGCGCACACCAGCCCCGCCAGACCAAGCCTCACCTGCCCCCGTCCGCTTCGGCGATGCCTTCCGTTTCTGGCTCAAGCTGGGCTGCATCAGCTTCGGCGGCCCGGCCGGGCAGATCGCCATCATGCACCAGGAGCTGGTGGAGCGCCGCCGCTGGATTTCGGAGCGGCGCTTCCTGCACGCGCTCAATTACTGCATGCTGCTGCCCGGCCCGGAGGCCCAGCAGCTGGCTACCTATATCGGCTGGCTGATGCACCGCACGCGTGGCGGCCTGGTGGCTGGCGGGCTGTTCGTGCTGCCATCGCTGCTGCTGCTCACCGGCCTGTCCTGGGTCTATATTGCCTTTGGCGATTTGCCGCTGGTGGCCGGCCTGTTCTACGGCATCAAGCCCGCCGTGACAGCCATCGTGCTGCAGGCGGCGCACCGCATCGGCGGACGCACGCTGAAGAACGGCTGGCTGTGGGCCATCGCCGCGGCGTCCTTCGTCGCCATCTTCGCCGGCGGCGTGCCCTTCCCCGCCATCGTGCTGGCCGCCGGGCTGGCCGGCTATGCGGGCGGGCGCTTCATGCCGGACAAATTCCAGCTTGGCGGCGGCCACGGCGCGGCGGCGCGGTCCTTTGGCGCCGCGCTGATCGACGACGACACGCCCACGCCCGCGCACGCGCGCTTCAGCTGGCGCAAGCTGGCCGGCATCGCCGCCGCCGGCGCCGCGCTGTGGGCCGTGCCCATGGCGGCGCTGGCGGCCCTCTTCGGCTGGCAGCACACGCTGACGCAAATGGGCTGGTTCTTCACCAAGGCCGCCCTGCTCACCTTCGGCGGCGCTTACGCGGTGCTGCCCTACGTCTACCAGGGCGCGGTGGACCATTACGGCTGGCTCAGCGCCGCGCAGATGATGGACGGCCTGGCGCTGGGCGAAACCACGCCCGGCCCGCTGATCATGGTGGTGGCCTTCGTGGCCTTCGTGGGCGGCTACGCCAAGGCCGCGCTGGGGCCGGACGCGCTGTTCCTGGCCGGCGCCACGGCAGCCGCGCTGGTGACCTGGTTCACCTTCCTGCCCTCCTTCCTGTTCATCCTGGCCGGCGGCCCGCTGGTCGAGTCCACGCACGGCGACCTGAAGTTCACCGCGCCGCTCACCGCCATCACGGCCGCCGTGGTGGGCGTGATCGTCAACCTGGCGCTGTTTTTCGCCTACCACGTGCTGTGGCCGCAGGGCTTTGCCCTCCGCTTCGACTGGCTGTCCGCGCTGATTGCGCTGGGCGCGGCCGTGGCGCTGCTGCGCTACAAGGCCAATGTGATGCACGTCATCGCCGCCTGCGCGCTGGCCGGGCTGGCGCTGCGGCTGGCCGGCGCCGCGTAGGCCGCCATGCCGCCATGGCGCCATGCGCCGCCCCGGCCCTAGCGGCGGATAGCCAGGGTCCGGTGCCGGACGCCCTGGCCAAATTTATATTTTTCTGAATCCGATTCCTTCCCCGTCCCGTATATGCGTGTGCAGCACCTCCACACCACACTACAAAAGGGGAATTAGCATGGCACATTTCAGACCG
This sequence comes from Massilia sp. Root418, assembly GCF_001425265.1. GTDB lineage: Bacteria > Pseudomonadota > Gammaproteobacteria > Burkholderiales > Burkholderiaceae_D > Rugamonas. The sequence continues at coordinate 57,781 of NZ_LMEC01000023.1, read as the reverse complement.
TACCCGTTGCGGACCTGGTTGATCGGCAACCTGATCGCCCTGGCACTGGCACCGCAAGCGTTCGCATCGAGCCACCGGGAAGCACCTTTCATCACTAAACAGCCCAAAGTCGACGCCACCGACTTTTATATGTTCCGCAGCTATGAGCCCGGGCGCGAGAAATTCGTCACCCTGATTGCCAACTACGTACCGCTGCAGGACGCGTACGGCGGTCCGAACTACTTCGCCATGGACCCGGACGCGTTGTACGAGATCCACATCGACAACAACGGCGACGCCAAGGAAGACCTCACCTTCCAGTTCCGCTTTTCCAGCACCAACAAGGACACCCAGCTCACCGTGGGTGGCAAGAAGGTATCGATCCCGCTGGTGATCAACGGCGGCGCGGTCAACGACCTCAACCCCGCCGGCCTGAATGTGCGTGAGACCTACAGCGTGGCCGTGGTCCGCGGCGACCGGCGCGGCGGCACGCGCACGGCAGTCACCAACGCGGCCGGCGGCGGCGGCACCTTCGACAAGCCGGTGGACAACATCGGCAACAAGACCATCCCGGATTACGCAGCCTACGCCGCCAAGCACGTGTACGCGGTGAACATTCCCGGTTGCGCCACCCCGGCGCGCATGTTTGTCGGCCAGCGCAAGGATCCCTTCGTGGTCAACCTGGGCGAAACCTTCGACCTGATCAACATCAAGGCCCCGGCAGTGGAGTTCCTGGCCACCGCCGAGAAAAACGCGCGCGACGACCTGGCGCTCAAGAACGTCACCGCGATCGAGCTGGAAGTGGCGGCCGACTGCCTGACCGCGGCAGCCGCCGGCGGCGATCCCGTGATCGGCGGCTGGACCACGGCCAGCCTGCGCCAGGGCCGCATCCTCAACGCCACGCCAGGCAGCGCCGTGGGCGCCTCGAAAGAAGGCGGCGCCTGGACCCAGGTGTCGCGCCTGGGCGCGCCGCTGGTCAATGAGGTGGTGATCGGCCTGAAGGACAAGGACCGCTTCAACCACAGCAAACCGTCGGCCGACGGCCAGTTCGCCGACTACGTGACCAACCCCACCCTGCCCGCGCTGGTGGAGATCCTGTACGGCAGCGCCGGCGCCAAGGCGCCCACCAACTTCCCGCGCAACGACCTGGTGGCAGCCTTCCTCACCGGCGTGAAAGGCCTGAACCAGCCCGCCACGGTGACCGCATCCGAGATGCTGCGCCTGAACACCTCGATCGCTCCCACCGCCCCCGGCGCGCAAAAACGCCTGGGCGTGATCGACGGCGACAACGCGGGCTTCCCCAATGGCCGCCGCCCGGGCGACGACGTGGTCGATATCGCGCTGCGCGTCATGATGGGCAAGCTGTGCACCCTGAACCTGGGCTGCACGCCGGCCGACGCTCCTGCCGGCGCGCTGCGCTTCACCGACGGCGCCTACCTGGACGAGACCTTCGTCACGGCCGGCTTCCCCTACCTGAAGACGCCGCTGGCCGGCTCGCCGCAGAAATAAGGAGGGCGCCATGAAAACGCCCATCCGCATCACAACACGCGCGCCGCTGGCAGCGTTTGCCCTGGCCCTGCTGCTGTCCGCCTGCGGCGGCTCCGGCGGCTCCGGCGGCGGCGCAACGCCGCCGGTGGTCGTGCCACCGCCGGTGACCATGGCCGACGCCTTCTATTCCTCGGTGCTGAGCCTCATCGGCGCCAGCCCGGAGGACAAGGAACCGGTAGCGATCGACGGTGTAGCCCTTACTGCGCCGGAAAACACCGAACCGGCGGAGTAGCCGGCAACGCCCTGCGCCGCGCCCAACCCCGCGCGGCGCAGGGTTTTCCTTTGGATGGCACTACCATGAACAGCGTCTGCAATCCCGTATCCGTTCCCCCATCCGCCAACGCGGCGGTCATGGCCCCCTTGCTGATCGCGGCCGCCTTCGCCGCCATCGTCGCGCTGCAGGCCCCGGCCGCGCAGGCAGCGCCCTATCTGCCCCGCAGCGGCGCCGAGGTGCTGGAAACCCTGCCGCGCCGCGCCGACCCGCAGCAGCAGGAACTGCGCCGCATGCGGCTGCAGCTGGCGGCCGCGCCGAAGGACGTGCAACTGGCCGCCACGCTGGCCCAGCGCTACATTGCCGCCGGCCGCAGCGAAGCCGACCCGCGCTACTTCGGCTATGCGCAGGCCGCGCTGGCGCCCTGGTGGAGCCAGGCGGCGCCCCCCGTCCCCGTGCGCCTGCTGCGCGCCACCCTGCTGCAGGGCACGCACCATTTCGCTGAAGCCATGGCGGACCTGGACGCCGTAACGGCGGCCGATCCGGCCAATGCGCAAGCCTGGCTTACGCGCGCCACCGTGCAGACGGTGCTGGGACAGTACCGCGCCGCCACGGCCAGTTGCGCGCGCCTGTCCGCGCTGGCGGGCGAACTGGCCAGCATCACCTGCCTGACCAACGTCGCCGGCCTCACAGGGCAGCTGCGCAGGAGCGAGCTGCTGTTGGCCACCACCCTGCAGCGCAGCGGCGGCGCCGACCCCGCCATGCAATCCTGGACACTGACGCAGCTGGCTGAAATGGCCACCCGGCGCGGCGACGCCCGCGCCGCCGAAGCGCGCTATCTGGCCGCGCTCAAGCTGGCCCCGCGCGACAGCTACCTGCTGGGCGCCTACGCCGACTTCCTGCTGGACCGGCAGCGGCCCGGCGAAGCGGCCGGCCTGCTGAAAGAACAGCGCCGCATCGACGGCCTGCTGCTGCGCCACGCGCTGGCCCTGAAGCAAAGCCAGGACTTGCAGCCCTCCGCAGCGGGGCAAGCGGCGCTGGCCGAAGACGTGCGTGAACTGCAGGCGCGCTTCGACGCGGCCGCACTGCGTGGCGACAGCGTGCACCAGCGCGAGCAGGCCCGCTACGAACTGCATTTGCGCGGCAACGCCAAGGCTGCACTGGCGCTGGCGCTGCAAAACTGGGCGGTGCAAAAGGAGCCGGCCGACCTGCGCATCCTGCTCGAAGCGGCCCGGCAGGCGAACGACCGCGCCGCCGCAGCGCCCGCATTGGCCTGGCTGGCGCAAAGCGGCCTGGAAGACGGCAGCATCCAGCCGCTCGCCGCGCAGCTGGCCACGCAGTCTCCCCTGCCGCGGGCCGCCATCACCGTTGCCGCGCGGAGCCTGCCATGATGGGCAGCCTGCTCGCATCGACCATCCAAGCCCTGCCGGCAGCCGTGCTGGCGACTGTGCTGGCGACTGGCACCGCGCACGCCCACAAGCCCAGCGACAGCTACCTCACCCTGCGCGCCGCCGGCCAGCAGATCGACGGCCAATGGGACATCGCCCTGCGCGACCTGGACTACGCGCTGGGCCTGGACAGCGACGGCGACGGCCAGCTCACCTGGGACGAAGTGCGCGAGCGGCACCCGCAAATAGCCGCCTACGCATTGTCCCGCCTCAGCCTGGCCACCGGCGGCGCCGCTTCCGCCCCCTGCACCATCGCCGCCGGCGCGCAACTGATCGACAACCACACCGACGGCGCATACTCCGTGCTGCGCTTCCGCGCCCACTGCCCTGCCGTCCCCGAAGCCCTGCGCATCGGCTACCGCCTGTTCGCCGACACCGACCCGCAGCACAAAGGCCTGCTGCGCCTGGAGCACGCGGCCGGCGGCTCGCCGCACAGCAGCAGCGCCATCTTCGGCAGCGACCAGCCGGAGCAAGTGCTGCAGCTGGCGCAGTCGTCCCGCCTGGCGCAGTTCAGCGCCTACCTGAAGCACGGCGTGTGGCACATCTGGATCGGCTACGACCATATCCTGTTCCTGCTCTCGCTGCTGCTGCCGTCCGTACTGGTCTGGCGCGACCGCGCCTGGCGCGAAGCGCCCGACTTCCGCGTGGCCGCCATCGACGTGCTGAAGACCGTCAGCGCCTTCACGCTGGCGCACTCCATCACCCTCAGCCTGGCGGCACTCGGCGTGGTGGCGCTGCCGTCTCAGCTGGTCGAATCCGTGATCGCCGCCTCGGTGGTCGCCGCTGCGCTGAACAACCTGAGGCCCTTCGTGCACACGCGGCGCTGGGTGGGTGCTTTCGCCTTCGGCCTGATCCACGGCTTCGGTTTCGCCGGCGTGCTGGGCGACCTGGGACTGCCGGAGGGATCGCTGCTACTGGCCCTGCTGGGCTTCAACGCCGGCGTTGAACTCGGGCAGCTGGCCATCGTGGCGGCATTCCTGCCGCTGGCCTTCCTGCTGCGCGCCACCTGGTTCTACCGCCGCGTGGTGGTGATGGGCGGCTCGACGATGATCATCGTGGCGGCCAGCATGTGGTTCGGCGAGCGGGCCTTCGCGGCCGAACCGCCGCTGGTGGTGGCCGTGGTGGGCCACTACGACAACGCCGTCGGCACCTCCGACGCATCCAGCCAGGGCCGCATCACGTCCAGCCTGATCGCCAGCCGGCCCGCGCTGCGCACCGGCGAACTGCTGGAGTTCGTGCCCGGCATGATCGTCACCCAGCACAGCGGCGACGGCAAAGCCAACCAGTACTTCCTGCGCGGCTTCAATCTGGACCATGGCACCGACTTCGCCACCTATATCGACGGCATGCCGGTCAACATGCGCAGCCACGCACATGGCCAGGGCTACGCGGACATGAACTTCCTGATCCCGGAGCTGGTGCAGCGCATCGACTACCGCAAAGGCCCCTACTTCGCCGAAGACGGCGACTTCTCCTCCGCCGGCGCGGCCCGCATCCGCCTGGCGGACGAGCTGCCGCCCGTGGCCAGCGCCACCATGGGCGGCAACGGCTTCATGCGGGCCGTGGTGGCAGGCAGCGCCGGCATGACTGCCGCCGGCGGCAGGCTGCTGTATGCGCTGGAAGCGAACCACAACGACGGCCCCTGGGACACACCCGAACGCGTGCGCAAATACAGCGCAGTGCTGCGCTACAGCGACGGCGCGGCGGACAAGGGCTACAGCGTCACCGCCATGGCCTACCGCAACCGCTGGAACGCCACCGACCAGGTGCCGCTGCGGGCGGTGGCATCCGGACAGCTTGGCCGCTATGGCACGCTCGACGCCAGCGACGGCGGCGACAGCACGCGCTACAGCCTGTCCTACCAGCTGCACCGGCGCAGCACCAACACCCGCTCCGAACTGAGCGCCTACGCAATCCATTCAAGGCTGGACCTGTACAGCAACTTCACCTATCTGCTGGCCGATCCCGAACAGGGCGACCAGTTCAAGCAGAGCGAACGCCGCAACCTGGCAGGCTTCGACGCCAGCCATACCTGGCTGCATGCGGTAAACGGCATCGAGATGCGCAGCAGGATCGGTGCACAGGGCCGCTACGACAGGCTGTCACCGGTGGGCCTGTACACCACACGCGCGCGCCAGCGCACCGGCACCATCCGCGAAGACCGCGTCGCCGAAAGCAGCGCCGCGCTGTACGCCGAGCACGTGGCCCAGTGGCTGCCGCGGTTCCGCTCCGTGGCCGGGATGCGCTACGACGCATACCGCTTCTCGGTCGCCGGCGCCACGGCCGACGCCGGCAGCGGCGGCAAAGCCTCCGCCGGCATCGTGTCGCCCAAGCTGTCGCTGATCTTCGGCCCCTGGGCGCGCACCGAATACTTCCTCAACTTCGGCAAGGGCTTCCACAGCAACGATGCGCGCGGCGTAACGCAAACCCGCCTGGCCGACGGCACGCCGTCGCAGCCGGCCACGCCGCTGGCCGCCACGCGCGGTTATGAAGCCGGCGTGCGCAGCGAACTGCTGCCCGGCCTGCAAAGCTCACTGGCCCTGTGGCGGCTGGATCTGGATTCGGAACTGGTGTTTGTCGGCGACGCGGGCGAAACGGAAGCCAGCCGCGCCAGCCGCCGCAGCGGCATCGAATGGAACAACCACTATGTCGCGCGGCCATGGCTGCTGTTCGACCTGGACCTGGCCGTCTCCCGCGCGCGCTACCGCGACGACGATCCGGCGGGCAAACACATTCCCGGCGCGCTGGAAAAAGCGGCTTCCTTCGGCGTGACGGTGACGGACTTGCAGCGCTGGTCCGGCGCGCTGCAGCTGCGCTACTTCGGCGCGCGGCCGCTGGTGGAGGACAACAGCGTGCGCTCGGCCGCCACCACCCTGGCCTACGCGCGGCTGGGCTACAGGATCAGCGGTAAAACCAGCCTCGCGCTGGACGTCTTCAATCTGTTCGACAAGCGTGCCAGCGACATCGACTACTTCTACGCCTCGCGCCTGCCGGGCGAAGCGGCCGAAGGGGTGGCGGACCGCCATTTTCACCCCGTCGAGCCGCGCGCCGTCAGGCTCACGCTGACGCACAAGTTCTGACCCGGCGCTTTACAGCAACCTCACCCAGTTACCCTTGTATAGCACCGGCCCGGTGGGGCCGTTTGGATTAGGCGAGCCGCCTTTCGGCTCCAGGCTGATCGCCAGGAGCTGCACGTCGCTGCCGATGGCGCGCTCGGACAGCGCCAGCTTCGCGCTGCGGTTGTCCGGCAGGATGCCCAGCGAGCGCGGGTTGCCCTGCTTCGGTATCGCCCACAGCTGCAGCGTCTTGTCGTCCGCCACGGCCACGCTGTTCACCACGCGCACCTCCAGCACCTGGCGCCGGCTGTCGCCGGTCAGCAGGATGGCGGTTTGCGATTGCTCGTCCGTCAGCGTGGCGGCGTAGTTGATAGCAGGCGCTTCCACGGGCGCCTGCGTCAGCGTCACCGCCACCACCACGGCGAGTGCCGCCACCGCGCCGGATGCCAGGCTCAAACCGCGCCAGAAGCCCACCGATTCCTGGCGCCAGAACTGCCAGGCCGGCGCCGGCCCCTTCAGGTTCAGGCGCCGCTCGATGCCGCGCCAGACCTCCGCGCGCGGCTTTTGCTCGCCGGCGAATTCGGACAGCGGCAGCAGGCGCTCCTGCCATTCGCCCACGGTGCGGCGCAGTGCCGCATCGTTATGCATATGGCCCTCGAAGCGGCGCCGCGCGCCGCCTTTCAGGGTGCCCAGCACATATTCGGCGGCCAGCTTTTCGCGCAGGCCCGGCTTGTCGCGGAGGTTCATTTGCTTTCCTCCTTCGCCAGGCAGGTCTTCAGGCGCTCCAGGCTGCGGCGTATCCAGGTCTTTACCGTGCCGATCGGGATGGCCATCTGCTGCGCCACCTCGCTATGCGACAGGTCATGGTAAAAGGCCATGCCGATCACCTGCCGGTGCAGCCCTTCCAGCATCGACATGCAGTAGGCCAGGGCCCTGGCGTCGCTGCTGATCTGCAGCGCCTCGATGGGCGTGGCGCCTGGATCGTGCAAGGCGTTCAGGATGCTGCTGTCGAAAGTTTCCACATTGATCTCCAGGGTTCCGTCCGTGCGGCGCAGCGCATCGAGCGCCTTGTTGCGCACGATGGCTGCCATCCACGTCATGGGCGCGGCCAACTGGCTCTGGTAGCTGCGGGCGCTGTTCCAGATAGAGACGAAACTCTCCTGCAGCACTTCCTCGGCCAGCTCGCGCTTATGCAATATACGCAGCGCGTAGCCAAACAGTTTCGGGGAAGTTGCGTCGTACAGGGAGCGGAAGGCCTTGGCATCGCGGGCGGCGGCGGCGGCCAGCCAGGTGCGCAGTTGCTGGGGATCGGGTTGGGACGCTGATGCCAAGGTATGCCTCGGTGAAGCTTGCGTTAATCGGGCGGCGCGGATGGGTCAGGAGCGCCGTAGAGATTAACGCAGTTTCAACGTTGAAGCGAGCACTGTCTCCGTGGAGACCGGTTCAATTCCCGTTCACCGGCCCGCCGGCGGCGCCAGGCGCACGCAGTTGCGGCCGGCGCGCTTGGCGTCGTACAGCGCCTCGTCGGCGCGCAGGTAGGCCGCGTCGAAGGGCGTACCGCGCCGGTTCCAGCTGATGCCCACACTGGCCGTCACCGGCCGGTCGATCGGCGCGGCGAACACTTCGCGCGCGATGGCGTGGCAAATGCGCTCGCCCAGCACGGCCGCTTCCGCCATGTGGCGGGTCGGCCACACCACCGAGAACTCTTCGCCGCCCACCCGTCCCACGTCGACCTGCTCGCCCAGCAAGGCGGTCAGGCAGCGCACCACGGCCTGGATCACGGCGTCGCCGGCCGGGTGGCCGAAGTCGTCGTTGACCTGCTTGAAGTGGTCGATATCGAGCACGATCAGGGCCACGTCGTCCTGCTCCAGCAGGCCGCTGGCGCGTTCGATCAGCGCGGCGCGGTTCAGGGCGCCGGTCAGCGGGTCGTGCGTGGCGCGGTATTCCAGCTGGCCGGCCAGCTCGTGCAGCTGGCGGTTCAACTGGTTCATGTCGCGCTCGGCGCGGTCGCTGCGGCGGATCAGGCGCCGCGTCTCGCGCATCAGGCGTTCGTAGTGCACCATCATTTCGCCCAGCACGCGGCGGTACTCGGCGGCGCCGGCGCCGTCGTCCTCGTGCGCCGCGCGCGCGGCGGCCAGCACCGCGCTTTCGGCGGCGAACAGGTCCGGTTCAGCCATGGACCACGGGATGGTTGCTGAACTCCAGAGCGCCGAAGTCGTCCTGCAGCTCCTGGCCGAACTCCAGGATGGTGTCGTCGTCCTCGTCGTAGTACCAGTTCAGGCGCACCGTGCAGCCGTCCATGGCAGCCTGGTTGAGCGCCTCGAACAGCGTAAACAGCATCTTGGTGCTGGAGCTGTTGAAGTAGGCCAGCGACACGTTGACGGTGATGTCGGCCTGGCCGCAGGCGGCCAGGTAGGCGCGCACTTGCTCGATCACCGGGCCGTAGAACTGCGCGGCGTTTTCCGGATACGATTCACCCTTGATCGACAGCGTGTGCTGGTCGAAACGGAAATCGATCTCGGGCGAAGTGGGGGAAGCGGAGATGTAGTAGGGTTCCATGACGTTGATCTTCTTTTTCAGATAATGGCCTTGATGCAGAACACCGTGGTAGCCGGGTCGTGCGTCTCCTTGACGAACTCAAACTCCAGCGGCGCGCTGGCGTCGCGCGCCATGGTGAGGAAGCCGAGGCCTGCGCCCTTGCTGTCGGCAGGGGTTTCGTCGCGCAGCGCCTTCTTGTAGGCCGACTTGATCTCTTCCATGGTCATGCTGTGCAGCGGTTCCAGGCGCGCGCGGATGTTTTCCACGCTCTCGGTCGATACCGGGTTGGCGCACAGCAGGAAGAAGCTGTCCTCGCGCATGCCGATGCAGAACGAGCCGCGCCGCATCTGGTTGGCCAGCGCATGGTCCGGCGTCAGCGTGTCCGACGAGTAGTGCATGATGTTCTGCGACATTTCGACAAAGGACGAGAAAATGCGCCGCCGCGTGGGCCCCGCTGCGCCGGCCGTGTCCAGGCGCGCCTTGATGGTTTCGGCGATGGCCGCCACCACGTGCTGCGAGAAGTAGCCGGCGTAGAAAAAGATGATGTTGCGCTTGCGCGCCACGTCCCAAAATTCGTTGAATTCTTCGTAGAGCAAAATCGTTCCTTCCTTAGGGACGGCAGCAGAAAAAGGTGAGGTCGTCGCGGCGCGGCTGCGCGCCTTGCCAGGCCTGGAAGTCGTCCAGCAGGGCCTGGCTCAGCTGGGCCGACTGCGCCGCGCGCTGCGCCAGCAGCACGTCGCGGATGCGGCGCTTGCCGTAGGCGATCTCGCGCGGTCCGCCGATCTGGTCGACCAGGCCGTCGGTGGTGACGAACAGCAGGCTGCCCGGCGCCACCTCCACCGTGCGCGCAGTTCAGGCAAAGCCGAACGGCGTGTCCACGTAGCCCACGCCCATGCGGTCGCTGTCGATGTTCTGCACCAGCGGCTCCTGGCCGTCCTGCGGCGGCGGCACGATCTGCAGCGCCAGGCGGGCGCCGGCGAAACTGAGCTTGCGGCTGGCCGGCTCGAACCACAGGAAGGCGGCGTCCATGCCGTCGTCCGACTCGGCCGCGCCGCCCTGGCCTTCCATCTGCCCCAGCATGGACTTCACGCCGCGGCTCACTTCGGCCAGCAGTGCGGCCGGATCGCGCGGACCCTGCGTCTGCAGGGCCTGGGTCAGGATGGACGACGAAATCAGGGTCATGAAGGCACCCGGCACGCCGTGGCCGGTGCAGTCGGCGATGGCGGCGAACCAGCCGTCCCCGTATTTGGCGAAGTAGTAGAAATCGCCGCCCACCACGTCGCGCGGCTGCCACTCCAGGTGCGCGTCCGGCAGCGTCTCGGCCAGCGCGGCGCGCGAGGTGCGCAGCATGGCGCGCTGGATCACGCTGGCGTAGTCGATGCTGTGCATGATCTGGCGGTTCTTCTCGGCCTGCATATTGGCCACCACGTTCATCAGCTGCAGGCCAAAGCCCACCCCGCCCAGCGTACCGCCGCGCGTGATGATGAAACCGTCCGCCAGCGCCTTCTCGCCCGACTCCACGGCGCGGAAGGTGAGCGCCTCGATGCTCATGGCCGCGTCCACGATCAGCGGCTCCTTGTCCATGAAGGCGATGCAGCTCTTTTTGCCGTACACCTCGTGGTAGAAGGGCTTGGACATTTGCGACATGAAGATGTTGCGGCTGATGAGACCTATCGGGCGCTCGTTTTCAATGACAGGAAGGCTCATCAAATCGCGCCGTTCGGTGAACAGTTCCAGCACACCGAAGTTGCTCATGTCCGACTGCACGGACACGGTCTCGATGCACAGATCGGCCGCCGTCGACAGGCGGAAGCGCGGCAGATCCAGGCGCGATGCGTTGAACTCCACAGCCGGTTCCTTTAGAAAGTGGAAAAAAAGCGGCCCGCACCGGGAAGTGTGCGGGCCAAAACATCCATTGGGAGAGAGATGAACAGGCGGAATCTTGCCATGCCTTTGTTACATCAGTATGACCACCAGAGCAACGTTGGTTGTCGGCAAGCTAGCGCGGCTGAAGGGCCCGCGATGCTAAGCTGGGGCTTCAGCATCAGGAGGAACGCCATGAACGCCGATCTCGAAGTGGCGCAACAGCCCGCCGCCGCCGAAGCGCAGCGCGCGGAACCCGACACCGCCGCCGTGCGCGCCGCCCCGCTCAGGCTGACCAGGCGGCTCACGGCGGAGCAGGCTTTCCGCCGCATCGCCGCCAATTGCCGCGAGCAGATCACCGCCAACCACGCCGCCGTCGCGCGCGGCAACGCGCCCGAGGCGCTACACCAGATGCGGGTGGGCCTGCGCCGGCTGCGCTCGGCGCTGCACCTGTACGCGCCGCTGCTGGAACTGCCCGAGCCGCTGCAGGCGGACCTGCGCTGGCTGGGCGAGCAGCTAGGCGCGGCGCGCGACTGGGACGTGCTGGCCTCGTCCACCTTGCCGCGCGTGGCCGAAGACCTGCCGGACGACATGGAGCTGGTGCTGGTGCGGCTGGCGGCCGAGACGCGCGCCAACGAGCTGCGCGCCGCCGCGGCGGACGCCGTCAGCACCGAGCGTTATGCGGAGCTGATGCGCTGCCTGGGCGAATGGCTGCACGACGCGGCCTGGCGCTGCCACTGCAGCGAGAGCCAGCGCAGCGCGCTGGACAAGCCCACGCTGCGCTTTGCGGCCGAGGCCCTGAAACGGAGCCGCAAGCGCCTGCTCAAGCGCGGCCGCAAGCTGCGCACGGCCGGCGCCAAGCCGGGCGCACAAACGCGCCACCGCGTGCGCATTGCCGCCAAGCGCGCGCGCTACGCGGCCGAGTTTTTCCAGTCGCTTTATCCGCGGCGCCTGGTGCGTTCCTATATCGAACGGCTGGCCACGCTGCAGGATGAACTGGGCTGGCTGAACGACACCGCCGTGGCCGACCGCCTGCTGAAAAAGCTGCAGCACGGCGAAGCGCGGCTGGACGGCAGCGCCGCCTTCACGCGCGGCTACCTGGCTTCCGCCCCGCGCGGCGGGCGGCGCAAGCTGCGCAAACTGTGGCGCAGCGTGACGGCCGCGCGCGCGCCGGCTTGAGCAGGGAAACTTAAGCACGGAAACAACAGTCGCCAGAATTTGCATGCTTTCTGCGCAAGTGTTTTATATACTCGGCAACTTGCCTGCGCGTGCCCCACCCCCGCAATGCGTCGGCATGATAAAAAATATAACACTCTTGGGACGCATCAATCATGCCTCGAACCTTGCAGGGGCCAGCCTCACAATCGCTGGCCGGTATCACCTTGTGCGCGCTCGCCGCGCTATCGTCGCCGCTGCTGCCGCTGCTATCACTGCTGCCGCTGCAGGCCGCCCACGCGGCCAGCGCAACCGCCACCGCAACCGCCAGCGCGGCCGCGGCGCAGGAAACCAATGAAACCCGCATCAGCGACGCTTACGCCGAAGCGCTGCGCCAATGCACGCTGCGCGCCAGCGTGGCCGGCGAGATCACCGAGCTGACGGTAAAAGCCGGCGACCGCGTGAAAGCCGGCCAGGTGCTGGCGCGCATCGGAGGCAGCGAGATCAGCGCGCCCTACGACGCCATCGTCTCCGCCGTGATGGCCAAGGTGGGCGACGTGGCCATGCCGGGCCGGCACGTCATCACCGTGTTCGACCCCAGCCGCATGCGGGTGGTGGCGTCGGTGCCGCGCTCGCGCCTGCGCGAACTGAACCTGGACGAACCGGTGCAGGTGGAAATCGCCGCGCTCAAGCAACGCGTCAAGGCGCAGAAGGTGATCGTGATCTCGCAAGGCGACAAGCCGATGCAGATGGCCAAGCTGTACTTGGAGCTGGGCGAAGTGGCCGGACTGCAGCCCGGCCAGCAGGCGCGCGCCACCTTCGCGCTAAGCAGCTGGCCCTCGCTGCGGCCCTGAGTTTTGGCGGCCGGACCGGGTATACTGTGGGCCTCCAATTCGAAACGCCATCATGACAACTGCAAACACCGCAGTGCAGTGCCGCGCCCGTTGCGCGGCGTGCTGTATTGCCCCGTCCATTTCAAGCCCCATTCCCGGAATGGCCGGCGGCAAGCCCGCGGGCGTGCGGTGCGTGCAGCTGCTCCCGGACGACCGCTGTGCGCTGTTCGGCAAGCCGGAACGCCCGGCCGTTTGCGGAACACTGCAGCCAGCGGCCGACATGTGCGGCGAGAGCCGGGAGCAGGCCATGACCTGGCTTGCGGCCTTGGAGCGTGAAACCAGACCATGACACGGCCATGCGCTGCATTGACCGGTAGCCGACAATAAGGACTAGATAATGCACATTCTCAAACAAGGGAGCAGGTTGCTATTGTGTGCCGCGCTGACTGCGGCGATGTCGGGCGCGCTAGCCGCGCCGCCAACGCCGCGCGGCATCATCGGCGATGTCAGCCGCATCGTTGCGCCCAATGGCGTGCAGGAGAACTTCAAACTGCGCATCGGCGGCATCGACCAGTGGATCTACACGCGCGGGCAGGACCGCAAGAATCCCGTGCTGCTGTTCCTCCATGGCGGCCCGGCCTCGCCCAGCGCGCCGACCATGTGGATGTACCAGCGGCCGCTGGAGGAATACTTCACGGTGGTGAACTACGACCAGCGCGGCGCCGGCCGGACTTATCTGGAGAACGACGCCGAGGCCGTGCGCCCCACCCTGCGCATCGGGCAGTTCGTCGACGACGCAGTGGAGATCGCCCAGGCTGTCTCGAAGCGCTACGGCAAACGCAAAATCATCCTGGTCGGCCACAGCTGGGGCACGGTGGTGGGCATGCGCGCGGTGCTGGCGCATCCGGAGCTGTTCCACGCTTACGTGGGCATAGGCCAGGTGATCAGCATGCTGGACAACGAAAAGGTCAGCTTCGACTTCGCCATGGCGCAGGCGCGCAAGGAAAACAACCAGCAGGCGATACGCGAGCTGGAATCGATCGCCCCGTATCCGGGCGAGACGCCGATCACCCGCGAGCGCATCGTGACCGAGCGCACCTGGGCGCAGCACTACGGCGGGCTGGCCGCCTACCGCGGCGATTTCTCGTACTACTTCAACTCGCCGCTGCTGTCGCCCGAGTATGACGACAAGGCGGTGCAAGCCATCGACCAGGGCAGCATGCTGACGCTGGAACGCGTTCTGAAGGAATGGCTGGAAGTCGATTTCAAGCCGGTGGCCAAGTTTCCGGTGCCGGTCGTGATGTTCATGGGCCGGCACGACTACACCACGCCGTCGGAACCGACGGCCGCGTGGCTATCGAAAGTCAAGGCGCCGTACAAGCGGGCGGTGTGGTTTGAAAACTCCTCGCACCTGGTGCAGTTCGAAGAGCCGGGCAAAACACTTGTGAGCCTGCTGGAATACGTGCGCCCCCTGGCCAAGGACTAACCGGCGATAGACAGCACGGCACAGGCGCGCCCGCGCCCAGCCACGGGCCAGCCGCAGGCCGGCGCTTACTGGCCGCGCGGGCCCTTGTCGGCGCCCTTGTGGTCCTTCTGGCCGTCGTTCTTGTGGCGGCCCGCCACTTCGGCTTCCTCGGCGCGCTGCTGGTTTTTCGCCGCTTCCTGCTGCGCCTGCTGCGCCTCGCGCTGCTGCTGGTCGCGCGGATCGTTGCTGTGCTTACTCATGGCAATCTCCTCTGATGGCTGGAACAACCACCTTACGCCCCTGCCGCCAGGCACACTGTGCGCTGGCGAACAGAGCCGCCGAGACTGCCCGCCGTGTCAGTTGAAGCCCGCCACCGGGTGCGGCACGTAGGCTGATTCGAGCAGCGCCAGCTCGTCCTTGGTCAGCTGCACCGACAAGGCCTGCACCGCGTCGTCCACGTGGGAGAACTTGGCGGCGCCGATGATGGGCGCGGTGACCACGGACTTCTGCAGCACCCACGCCAGCGCCACCTGCGCGCGCGGAATGCCGCGCGCCTCGGCCACCTGCTTGACGCGCTCGGCCACCAGCCGGTCCGACGCTTCGGTGGCGGTGTACATTTCCTTGGCGACCAAGTCGGTGTCGGAACGCTTGCTCGCTTCGGCCCAGTCGCGCGTGAGGCGGCCGCGCGCCATCGGGCTCCAGGGGATCACGCCGATGCCTTCGGCGGCGCACAGCGGCAGCATCTCGCGCTCTTCCTCGCGGTTGATCAGGTTGAGCTGGTTCTGCATGGTGACGAAACGCGTCCAGCCGTGCCGGTCGGCCGTGTACAGCGCCTTGGCGAACTGCCAGGCATACATGGACGAGGCGCCGATGTAGCGCGCCTTGCCGGCCTTGACGATGTCGTGCAGCGCCTCCAGGGTTTCCTCGATCGGCGTGTCGTAGTCCCAGCGGTGGATCTGGTACAGGTCCACGTAGTCGGTGCCCAGGCGGCGCAGGCTGTTGTCGATTTCAGCCATCAGCGCCTTGCGCGACAGGCCGCGCTGGTTCGGGCCTTTCCCCTGCGGGAAGTAGACCTTGGTGGCGATCACCACCTCGTCGCGGCGCGCGAAGTCGCGCAGCGCGCGGCCGACGATTTCCTCGCTGGTGCCGTCCGAATAGGAATTGGCGGTGTCGAAGAAGTTGATGCCCGATTCCAGCGCATGGCGGATAACGGGGCGGCTCTGCTCCTCGCCCAGCGTCCATTCATGGCCGCCGCGGTCAGGCACGCCGTAGGTCATGCAGCCCAGCGCCAGGCGCGATACTTTCAGGCCGGTGCGGCCGAGATTCACGTATTCCATGCAAGCTCTCCTTGTGGTCCGGCAGGCTACTATAGCGCGCCGGCGGCGTTGTATCTATATCATGCATGGTAAAACAGAAACCACTACAGGTTGCAAGTGAGGATGTATGAGAGGAATCGAACTTCGGCAGCTGCGCTATTTTGCCATCGTGGCGAAGGAACTGCATTTCCGGCGCGCGGCGGAACTGGCGTTCGTCACGCAGCCGGCGCTGAGCCAGCAGATCGCCAAGCTGGAGCAGACCGTTGGCGTGGCGCTGCTGCGGCGCGACCGGCGCGGCGTGGAACTGACCCCGGCCGGCGTGGTGCTGCGCGATGAACTCGACGCCATGTTCGGCCAGATGGAGCGCGCCCTGCGCCTCACGCGCGAGGCCGGCCAGTACCGCAGCTGCACCTTGTCCATCGGCCTGGTGGAATACACCAACCTGGCCTTCATTCCGCCGGCGCTGATCCGCCTGCAGGCGCTGTATCCCACTATGCGCGTGCAGCGCCACGAGATGAGCTCCGTGCTGCAGGCCGACGCGCTGCAGAAGCACACCATCGACGTGGGCTTCGGCGTGCAGGTGGCGCCGCTGCCGGAGGACGGCAGCCTGCTGGCGCAGCCGATCTTCGATTCCGGCTGGGCCGTGCTGGTGCGCGAGGACAGCCCCCTGGCCGCGCGCCCCGCCGTGACGGTGGACGACCTGCGCGGCGAGCGCCTCATCATGTTCGAGCGCGGCGTGAACCCGGTGCTCTACGACCGCATGGTGGACGCGTGCCGCGCGCGCGGCTTTACGCCCAACTTCGTCTACCAGACTGCGCAGGCGCAGATGGGCATGTCGCTGGTGGGACAGGCCATGGGCGTGATGGTGGGCACCACCTATGTGTTCTCCTCGCCGCCGGCCGGGCTGGCGGTCAGGCCGGTGGCGGACATGGCGCCGCTGCAGGTGCAGGTGTTTTCCCGCAGCGGCGAGGACCGCCAGCTGATACTGGAGTTTATCGAACTGGTTGCGGCCGAAGCGCGCCGCGCCCAGCTTGATCTTGCTGCCAGAAGCTGACCGCCACCGCCAGGCCGGTTGCGGCGATGCCCAGCGCGCTCACGCCGTGCCAGGCCCACGCGCTCCACACCCAGGCCGTGAGGCCGGACATGACGGCCGCGCCGATGAAGATGCCAAGGATGTAGATGGTGCTGACGCGGCCGCGTATGTCCTGCCCCAGGTGGTAGATCATGGTCTGGTTGGACACGTGGGACGCGGTCACGCCCAGGTCCAGCAGCAGCACGCCCACCACCAGCCCGGCCAGGTGCTGGCCGAACAGCGCCATCACCAGCCAGGCCAGCAGCGCCGAGCCGGTACCGAGACGCACCGCGTACACCGGGCCGCGCTTGTCCGCCACCTTGCCGAACAAGGGCGCGGCGAAGGCGCCGGCCGCGCCGA
The DNA here is from genome assembly GCF_001425265.1 of Massilia sp. Root418. GTDB lineage: Bacteria > Pseudomonadota > Gammaproteobacteria > Burkholderiales > Burkholderiaceae_D > Rugamonas. The sequence continues at coordinate 40,937 of NZ_LMEC01000023.1, read as the reverse complement.
TCACACCGAACAGGCCGGCCACCTCGCTGCCCATGTGGAAGCGCGGCGTCTCCAGGTAGAACACCAGGCTGATCCAGAAGGCGTTGAAGGCGCCGAACACCAGGCCCTGGCGCGCGGCCGCGTAGCGCACCACGGGCTGCTGGCGAAACACGGTCCAGATGGAGGCCAGCAGGCGCGGATAACTCAAGTCGCTGCGCGGCGCGGTGGGCGGCAGGCGCCAGGCCAGCAGCGCCGTCATCACCAGCATCAGCGCGGCGGCGGCCCAGTACACCGTGCGCCAGTCCGTGTAGTGGCCGATGGTGCCGCTGGCCGTGCGCGCCAGCAGGATGCCGGCGAAGATGCCGCGCGCCAGCAGGCCGGTGACGTGGCCGCGCTGCGCGGGGCCGACGATCTTGGCGGCGTAGGCCGGCAGCAGATAGGGCGTGATGGTGGTGACGCCCATCAGCGCGCTGGCCCAGGTGAGCGAAGGCGCGGACGGCGCCAGCGCCACCAGCACCAGCGCGCCCACGTGCGCGGCGGCCATAGCGAGTATCAGCTTGCGGTCATTGACAATGTCGCCCAGCGGCAGGAACAGCAGCGCGCCGATGGCGATGCCGATCTGCGTAAACATGGGCAGCGCGCCGGCGTAGGCTTCCGACACGCCCAGTGCGCGGCCGATATCGCCCAGCAGCGGCTGCGCGTAATAGCCGCTGGCGATGGACACGCCGCACACCAGCGCCAGCAGCGTGATCAATCCTTTCGGTACCTTGTTTGTTTCGTGTGTTTTCATGACGGCCTCCGGCTTCAGTGGATGGCCGAAGTATGGAATTGCCGCCGGATTACATCCAATTCGAGTTTCGCCGCCCTGTGATAAGCGGCACTTATCACCGGCAAGGTACAATGCTGGCCGCGCCCGATTGGGGCCGTGGCGAACGCGGCAGGTCATGGTAAGCTTCGACGCCCTTTCCCCATCACTTGCTATTACGACAAAACATGGACATTACACTCGCGTTGCAGGCCCTCATCATGGGCCTGGTAGAAGGCTTCACCGAATTCCTGCCCATTTCCTCCACCGGCCACCTGATCCTGGCTGGCAGCCTGCTCAACTTCGTCGGCGAGAAGGTGAAAGTGTTCGAGATTGTGATCCAGACCGGCGCCATCGTGGCGGTCATGTGGGAGTACCGCGCCCGGCTGGCCTCGGTGCTGGGCGGCATGTTCAGCGACGCCAGGGCGCAGCGCTTCATCGTCAACCTGATCATCGGCTTCCTGCCGGCCGCCATCCTCGGCTTCCTGTTCAACAAGGCCATCAAGGCCCACCTGTTCTCGCCCGTGCCGGTGGCGTCGGCCTTCATCATCGGCGGCTTCGTCATCCTGTGGGTGGAAAAGCGCGCCAAGGCCAATCCGGCCGCCGTGCGGGTGGAATCCGTGGACGACATGAGCGCGCTGGACGCGTTCAAGGTGGGCTGCGCCCAGGCCTTCGCGCTGATCCCCGGCACCAGCCGCTCCGGCGCCACCATCATCGGCGGCATGATGTTCGGCCTGTCGCGCAAGGCGGCCACGGAATTTTCCTTCTTCCTCGCCATTCCCCTGCTGCTGTCGGCCACGGTATACTCGCTGTACAAGGAACGCGCGCTGCTGTCGGCGGCCGACTTGCCGATGTTCGGCATCGGCCTGGTGGCCGCGTTTGTGTCGGCCTTCCTGTGCGTGCGCTGGTTGTTGCGCTATATCAGCTCGCACGACTTCACAATTTTTGCGTGGTACCGCATCATATTCGGACTGGTGGTGCTTGCCACCGCCTATTCCGGCCTCGTAGTGTGGGCCGACTAAGTTAATAAATGACCAATCAGGACACCAGCGAACGCGCCCTCAATCTGCTCCAGACCGTTTTCGGCTACCCAGCCTTCCGCGGCCAGCAGGCAGAAATTGTCGACCATGTCAGCAACGGCGGCGACGCGCTGGTCCTGATGCCCACCGGCGGCGGCAAGTCGCTGTGCTACCAGATTCCGGCCCTGGTGCGCGACGGCGTGGGCGTGGTGATCTCGCCCCTGATCGCCCTGATGCAGGACCAAGTGGACGCGCTGGCCGAAGTGGGCGTGCGCGCCGCCTTCCTGAACTCCACCCAGACCTACGAGGAAGCCAGCCGCATCGAGCGCCTGGTGCGCACCGGCCAGATCGACCTGGTGTACGTGGCGCCCGAGCGGCTGATGACGCAGCGCTGCTTCGACCTGTTCCAGGCCTCCAACATCGCGCTGTTCGCCATCGACGAAGCGCACTGCGTATCGCAATGGGGCCACGACTTCCGGCCCGAGTACATCAAGCTGTCGATCCTGCACGAGCAGTTCCCCAACGTGCCGCGCATCGCCCTCACGGCCACGGCCGACCAGCAGACCCGCGCCGAGATCGTACAGCGCCTGCAGCTGGAAGACGCGATGCAGTTCGTGTCCTCCTTCGACCGTCCCAACATCCGCTACCAGATCGTTGAAAAGGCCAACGGCCGCAAGCAGCTGCTGGACTTCATCACCGCCGAGCATGGCGGCGACTCCGGCATCGTCTACTGCCTGTCGCGCAAGAAGGTGGAAGAGACGGCCGAGTTCCTGAACGAGAACGGCGTGCGCGCCATGGCCTACCACGCCGGCATGGAGCACGCCAAGCGCGCCGCCAACCAGGCCCGCTTCCTGCGCGAAGACAATATCGTCATGTGCGCCACCATCGCCTTCGGCATGGGCATCGACAAGCCGGACGTGCGCTTTGTGTGCCACCTGGACCTGCCCAAGTCCATCGAAGGCTACTACCAGGAGACAGGCCGCGCCGGCCGCGACGGCATGCCCGCCAGCGCCTGGATGGCCTACGGCCTGCAGGACGTGGTGCTGCAGCGGCGCATGATAGACGAATCCGAAGCCGACGAAACCTTCAAGCGCGTGCTGGGCACCAAGCTCGACGCCATGCTGGGCCTGTGCGAAACGCTGAGCTGCCGGCGCGTGCGCCTGCTGGACTACTTCGGCGAGCAGGCCACGCCCTGCGGCAACTGCGACACCTGCCTGATCCCGCCGGTAAGCTTCGATGGCACGGTGCCGGCGCAAAAGCTGCTCTCGGCCATCTACCGCGTGGACCAGCGCTTCGCCGCCGGCCACGTGATCGAAGTGCTGCGCGGGGTGGAAACGGAACGCATCAAGACCTGGCACCACGACAGCCTGTCCGTGTTCGGCGTGGGCGCCGACCGCAGCGAACAGGAATGGCGCGCCATCCTGCGCCAGCTGATCGCGCTCGGACTGGTGACGGTGGACCACGAACAATACAGCTCCCTCAAGCTCACCGACGCGGCGCGTCCGGTTCTCAAGGGCGGGCAGAAAGTGCAGCTGCGGCAGTACCAGAAGCCGGTCAAGCAAAAGCGCTCCACGGCGGCGGCGGCCAAGGGCTATGCCGAGACCGAACTGTCCGGCAAAGAGCAGGCCATCTTCGACAAGCTGCGCTGGTGGCGGGTGGAGACTGCGCGCGCGCACAGCGTGCCGGCCTACGTGATCTTCGTCGACGCCACCCTGCGCGAAATCGCCAAAGCCCAGCCCACCTCGCTGGACGACCTGCGCGGCATCAGCGGCGTGGGCGAGAAAAAGCTCGCCTCCTACGGCGACGAAATCGTCGCCCTGATCGCAGAAATGCTCTAACAACCGTAGGGCGGGTTAGCGCAGCGTAACCCGCCGGCGCCGCCGCGATGCCCGGCCTACGCAGCCACCAGTTGCCGGTAACGCCCCGGCGGCGCGCCGACAGCAGCGCGGAAGCGGTGGCTGAAGTGGCTCAAATCCGCATAGCCGCAAGCATCGGCCACCTGCTGCAGCGGCAGAGCGGTCCCCTTGAGCAAGCCGCGCGCCCGGTCCAGCCGGCGCTGCGCCACCCACGCCGACGGCGGCATCCCGAACGACACGCGGAACATGCGCGCCAGGTGGAACTCCGACATGCACGCCACCTGCGCCAGCATGCCCAAGGTAATGGCCTCGGCCAAGTGCGCCTCGATATACTCCGCCAGCCTGCGCCGCACCACCGGCGCCAGCCCGCCGCGCAGCCGCGCGCCCGGGTCTATCATCGACTGCGATTTCAGCAGCTCGCTCAGGGTGGCATGCGTGATCTCGTTCACGCGCAGCAGCGCATCCGCCCCTTGCCACGGCGTGGCCACCAGTTCCTCGCACAGCTGCACAAGGCGCGGATCCTCGAAATAGGTGCGGTCTGCCAGGGTCAGCTCGCGCGGCTCGCGGTCCAGCTCCACCACGGCGCGCCGGGTGAAGTGCTCCGGCATGAAATACACGTGCAGCAGGCGCAGCTTGTCGCGCACCAGCCAGTGCGACTCATGCCAGTCCGGCAAGGTGCACAAGCGCTTTGGTGCCCCATACTGCCCAGGCACCACGCCCGCGCCATTGCGCTCGGTGCGGTAACCGCCGCCCAGGTAGCAGGAAAACGTATGGTGCCCCGGCTGAGAGTAAGTGGTCACTTCCTCATCCGTCTCCCGTTCCCAGATCGCGGCGGCCAGGCCGTCGCCCAGCCAGGCGAAGCGCTCCAGCGTCGCATCGGTATTCGACATGGTCTTGAACACCGCATGCGAGATCGCCTCCGCGCCGGCCGGCGCAGCGGTATCGAAGACCGAAGGGGAAATGGTAGCCATGCAAAAAGTCTAGCACGCCCGCCCTTTCCCCGCCGGTCCCCGCCCACTTTTGCGCAAGATCAGACAATCCCTCACCATTCAGACATCTCCCACAAGCAGCCTGAGCCGCATTTTCTCGAATTCGGGGTCTGACCCCGAAGTGGGTGAAAATGCGGCTCAGCTCGGCAGAGCGGGGAGGACAAATGCGCAAGCGCAGACAAGCGGCGGCGGCGCGGGGGCAGCATGATGCAAGCTCGAATGTCACCGGACTACGCCATGAACGCTTTTCTCTATCTGATTACCGTCCTGATCTGGGGTACCACCTGGATCGCCATCAAGTTCCAGCTCGGCGTGGTGCCCGCGCCCGTGTCCATCGCCTACCGCTTCTGGATCGCGGCGGCGGTGCTGCTGCTGGTGCTGTTCGCCATGCGCAAGAAGGTGTGGCCGCCGCGCGCGGCCTGGCCTTATCTGGCGGCGCAGGGCCTGGCGCTGTTCTGCTGTAACTTCCTGTGCTTTTACTACGCCAGCCAGTGGGTGCCCAGCGGCCTGGTAGCCGTGGTGTTTTCCACCGCACCGATCTGGAACGCGCTGAACGGCCGGCTGTTCCTGGGCCGCGCGCTGCGCCCGCAGGTGGTGGGCGGCGCCCTGCTCGGCCTGTGCGGCATCGCGCTGCTGTTCCTGCCGCAGATGCAGGGCCACTGGGGCGACGGCGGCATGCTGGCCGGCCTGGGCCTGGCCTTGCTGGGCACACTGTGCTTCTCGACCGGCAACCTGCTGTCGAGCCGCATGCAGTCGCTCGGCCTGGCGCCGTGGCTGACCAATGTCTGGGCCATGATGATAGGCGCCTCCATCCTCACCGCCGGCGCGCTGGTGCTGGGCATGCCCTTCACCTGGGAGCCGGGCACGCGCTACGTGGGTTCGCTGCTCTACCTCGCCATCCCCGGTTCGGTGGTCGCCTTCACCGCCTACCTGATGCTGGTGGGCCGCATCGGCCCGGACCGCGCGGCCTATTCCACAGTATTATTCCCCATCGTGGCGCTGAGCGCGTCCACCCTGTTCGAGGGCTACCACTGGACCGCGCTGGCGTTTTGCGGCCTGGCGCTGGTCCTGGCGGGCAACCTGCTGGCCTTCATGCCGTCCTGGCCGGCCCTGGGCCGCGCGGAGGTCCGCGCAAGATAACTTTTTTGAGGAGCATGCATGCGCCGCACCGGATACGCCCTTTCGACCCTCCTGCTGTCCGCAGCGGCACACGCTGCCCCCGCCGCGCCGGCGGACACGGTCTACCGCAACGGCTATGTCTACACCGTGGACGCGCAGGACAGCGTGCAGCAGGCGCTGGCCGTGCGCGGCGGCCGCATCGTCTACGTGGGCGGCAATGCCGGCGCGGACGAGTACACCGGCGCCCAGACCCGCGTGATCGACCTGCAGGGCCGCATGCTGATGCCCGGCCTGGTGGACGGCCACATGCACCCGCAGTCGGGCGGCACGCGCCTGCTCAACTGCAGCCTGGATTACCAGCCGCTGACGGTGCCGCAGTTCCAGGCCCGCATCCAGGCCTGCCTGGACCAGGACCAGGCCAAGAACGTGAGCCCCAAGCGCTGGCTGCGCGTGGTGAACTGGTTCCAGCAAGGCATGCTGCCGGACGGCGTGGACGTCACCAGCGCAGTGCTGGACAGCCTGAAGACCAGCCGCCCGGTGGTGGTGCGCTCGTCCTTCGGCCACTCCGCGCTGCTCAATTCCCGCGCCTTAAAGCTGGCCGGCGTCACCCGCCGCACGCCCGACCCGGAGGGCGGCAAGATCGCGCGCGACGCCGCCGGCAACGCCACCGGCATCCTGGAAGACGCGGCGCAGGACATGGTGAGCAAGTTCATGCCCGTGCTCACGCCCAAGGAAAACCTGGCCGCCTCCACCAAAGCGCTGGAGGCCATGCGCCAGCAGGGCATCACCAGCTTCCTCGACGCCTACACCGACCCTGAAACCCTGACCGCGTTCTCGCAGCTGCAAAAGCAGGGCAAGCTGACCGCGCGCGCGCACTTCGCGGTGCTGGTCGATCCGAAGGACGCCATATCCGGCAAGGCCTTCAAGGAAATCCGCCAGCTCGCCAGGCAGTTCGACCAGGGCGCCACGCGCGTGGAACCATCCATGCAGGTGCGCCACGCGAAGCTGTTCATGGACGGCGTGATCGCCGCGCCCGCCCTCACCGGCACCATGCTGGCGCCCTACTACACCAACCAGGGCACGCCGCAGCAGCCGCACTGGGCGCCCGGCACCAGCAAGGGACCGGCCAGCTACTTCGCGCCGGCAGTGCTCAAGTCCACGCTATCCAGGCTGGCCAAGGCCCGCATCGACCCGCATATTCACGTGGACGGCGACGGCGCCGTGCGCGACGCCCTGGACGCGGTGCAAGCGCTGCGCGCCACGCCGGAGGGCAAGGACGTGCGTCCCGCCCTGGCCCACGACGAAATCGTGGACCCGGCCGACTTCCCGCGCTTCAAGCAGCTGGACGCGACCCCCGTGCTGTCCTTCCAATGGGCCAAGCCCGCGCCGGACACGGTGGGCGCGCTCAAGGAGTACATGGGCAAGGAACGCTACGCCATCGTGGAGCCGCAGTCCCTGCTGCTGGACGCGGGCGCGCGCATCGCCTACGGCAGCGACTGGCCGGTGGATCCGCTGGACATGTGGTTCGCCTTGAAGGTGGGCGTGACGCGCACCGCATCGCCGGCCGCAGGGCCCGAGTACGCAGGCCGCCTGGGCGATGCGCCCGGCATGCCGCGCGCGGCCGTGCTGCGCGCCGCCACGCTGAACGCGGCGTACACATTGAGGCAGGAGAAGGAGACGGGATCGCTGGAGGCCGGCAAGCTGGCCGACCTGATTGTGCTGGACCGGAACTTCATGGAAGTACCGGCCGAGGACATCGCCAACACCAGGGTCTTGCAGACCGTGGTGGGCGGGAAGGTGGTGTACGACGCGGGCGCCTTGTAAGGGCTACTTCTTGGTGAACACCAGGTCCCACACGCCGTGGCCCAGCTTCAGGCCGCGGTTCTCGAACTTGGTGAGCGGACGGTAAGCCGGCTGCGGCGCATAGCCCTCGGCCGTGTTCTGCAGGCCCGGCTCGGCGCCCAGCACTTCCAGCATCTGTTCCGCGTATTCCTGCCAGTCGGTGGCGCAGTGCAGGTAGCCGCCCGGCGCCAGCTTCTCGGTAAGCAGCTTGACGAACGGGCCCTGGATCAGGCGGCGCTTGTTGTGGCGCGCCTTGTGCCATGGATCCGGGAAGTAGATATGCACGCCGTGCAGCGAGCCGTCCGGGATCATGTGGTTCAGCACTTCCACCGCGTCGTGCTGGATCGCCTTCAGGTTGCTCAGCTGCTGCTCGCCGATCAGTTTGAGCAAGCTGCCTACGCCCGGCGTATGGACTTCCACGCCGATAAAATCCTTGTCCGGCATCACGCCGGCAATGTGCGCCGTGGTGCCGCCCATGCCGAAGCCGATCTCCAGCACCACCGGCGCCTTGCGGCCGAAGACCTGCGGATAGTCCAGCGGCGCTTTGCGGTACTCGATCAGGAACTTCGGACCCAGCTCTTCCAGCGCGCGCGCCTGCGCGGTGGACAGGCGGCCGGCACGCGTGACGAAGCTGCGGATGCGGTGTTCGGTCGGGTCATACAGCATGGCGCGTGCTGGATTGGTCGGGTTATCGTTTGGAGTATCGGAAGACATGGGATGGACAAATTCAAAGGACGATCCGCCATTATACGTGAGCCAACCGCCGCGGGCGCGGCCTGCGATAATACGGCTTTGACCGACCCGCCCCTTTACGACGATGACCGACGCACTCCTTCTTGCCATCATGGCACTGTCCCTGGCCGCCATGTACCTGCTGCTGAAAAAAGGCTTCCGGACCCCGCCGCCGCCCGCAGGCAAGGCGCCCGGCGCCGCCTATGAGCCAGCGCAACCGGCAGCGCCGGCCAAGCACTGGTCCGACGGCGGCCGCATGCTGACCGAAGTGGTGGCCGAATCGCGCTACAGCGCCGCCGTGCGCGAACTGGCGGGACAGCACGGCGACAAGGGCGCCGACACGCGCCTGCAGGCGGTGCTGGCGGTGGATCCGCGCAATCCCTACGACGACAAGCCGGTGGCGGTGTTCGTGGCGGGCCGCATGGTGGGCTACCTGTCGCAGAAAGACGGGCAGGCCTTCCGCGACCGCCAGCGGCGCGAGGAGATCGAAGGCCAGTCCGTATCCTGCGACGCGGCCGTGCGCGGCGGCGCGCTATGGAATGGCAAGCACTTGGCGTATGCTGTGTGGCTGGACATAGAACTGTCCCGATGACCGCTGTCCTTATCAAAGAGATACGCCATGACTACCGTTACCGTTAATTTCAGCCAGGCCGCGCTGACCACGCTGGAAGCCCACCGCGCCGCGCATCCCACCGCCACCCTGGCCGGGGAGGTCGAGAAGTTCATCAAGGCCGGCTACAACTTCACGGCCACCCACAGCGTGTACGCCAGCGGATCGCTGGCGGGACCGGAAGGCTACCTGGATTACCCGGACGGCACCTTCCAGACCTTCGCGGGCCTGGTCAACACCGCGCCCGGCGCCAGCAGCGGCACATTCTCGGCCGGCTCGCTGGAAGAACACGTATCGGGCAGCTACCGCCAGGTCTACGACGGCCAGCTGAACTTCGGCTACACCGCGTCCGCCGGCAAATATCTGATCACGGCCAAGGGCGGCACCTTCAGCACGCTCACGCTGCAGCAGCTGATCACCAGTGGCAGCGCAGGCTACGACAGCACCATCGGCAACACGGTGCTCAAGGCGCACGGCGCCATCGTCAGCGACGGCAACAACTTCTCCGGCGTGATCGACACCCTGAGCCGCACCACGGAGCTGTTCGAACAGGGCGGCCGCATCACCGGCAGCTTCAATCTCACCGGCGACGCCACCGCCATCAGCCAGAACGCGGCCAGCGCCACCGTGAGCGGCACCCTCACCTCCTACGCCCAGTACTATACCGACGGCAGCTCCGCCCTGATCAGCGGCGCGGCCATGGCTGTCAGCGGCAGCACCGTGGCCAACGAACAGCAGCTGCTGGCCAATGCCGCGAACTTCGGCGGCGACGACGTCATCGGCATCACCCTGCCCGCCAACGTCGGCAACGACTGGCTGATCGCTTCCGGCGCCGGCAATGACCGCATCAGCATCACCGGCGGCGGCGCACACCTGGCGGTGAACGGCGGCAGCGGGCGCGATACCGTGGTGCTGAACGACTACGGCCACGCCATCAACGGCGGCGAAGGGGTGGACACGGCGGTCTTCGCCGGCGCCCGCGCCAGCTACGCGGTAGCTGCGGTGGCGGGCGGCTACACGGTGGGCGCGGCAGCGGGAGGCGCCGTCAACACGCTGTCGAACATGGAGCGCATCCAGTTCGCCGACAGCAGCCTGGCGCTGGACGTGACCGGGAGCGCAGGCCAGCTGTTCCGCTTGTACCAGAGCGCCTTCAACCGCGCGCCCGATATGCTGGGCGCGGGCTTTTGGCTAAAAGCCATGGACAACGGCGCCACACTGGAGCAGATCGCCGCCGGCTTCACCCAGGCGCCGGAATTCGTGGCCCTGTACGGCTCTGCCGCCAACACCGACCGGGCAACACTGATCACCAAGCTGTATCAGAACGCGCTGGAGCGCGAGCCGGAACCTGGCGCGGTGGATTTCTGGCTAAGTGTGCTGGAACGCGGCGTGACGGTACCGCAAGTGATGTTGGGATTTTCAGAAAGCCCCGAAAGCCAGGGTTTGAACGCGGGACTGATCGCCAATGGCTACGCCTATACGCCGTTCGCCTGAGCGAAAATATGCCTGGAGCGGGTGAAGGGGATCGAACCCTCGTCGTAAGCTTGGGAAGCTTCTGCTCTACCATTGAGCTACACCCGCGTTGGCTGCATTCTACGCGGGTTTGCACGCTGTTGGCAAACCCGCAAGCCGGACAGCGTGCATGGCGGACGGGCCACCGGTCAGTTGATGACCCAGCTATAGCGCACGTCCACCCAGCCCTGGGCCAGATCGCTGTCCTTGGCCGCCGGCTTGAATTTGCATTTGGCGCTGGCCCGGAGCGATGCCTTGTCCAGCGCAGAGTAGCCGCTGGACTGCACCACTTTCGCGTCCTTCACGCTGCCGTCCGGCGCCACCAGCACCTTGACCTTGACGTCCCCCTGCTGTTCCTCGCTGCGCCACACAGCCGCGTAGTTCGGGACGGCGCACGCTGCTTTGTCGAACCGGGTCTGGAGATCGGCGGCGGACGCGTGGCCCGCAAACATGGACAATAATAGGGACGCTGCCACAGCGCTTGCACGTACATTGGTCGACATGATTCCTCCGAATGGTCAAAGAGCACGGTTGAGTAAATGAAAATCACTCGCTGCGGCTTCAATATACTGCGGTGCATCATATTTTTTAAATTTATTCTTTGACTAACTATTATTTCGGAAACGAATAACAGGCCGGCAGTGGCAGCGCTACAGCGCGGCCACCCATGGATGTGCCGCCGGGTTGGCGTGGCGCCGCAGGAAAGCGCGCATTTCCTCGGTCAGCAGGCCCCGGCCGTGGATTTGCGGGCCTATCGTCATGCCCAGGTCGTTCAGCTCCAGGATCAGCGGCCCCTGGTCGGTGAGCGCAAAGTCCCAGTGGTGGATGCGCATCAGCGGGAAGGTCGCGCCGCCCTGGCGGCAGGCTTCCAGCACCTTGTCCCAGCCCGGCACCTGGAAGCCCTCCAGCCGTGCGCCCGTCAGCGGATGGGTCAGGTGGATGGCCGTGTGGGGCCAGAACGCGGTCAGGGTGCGGGTAACGCTGCCGTCTTCGAGGTTAATGCTGGCCAGCAGGTTGCCGTACTTTCCTTTGCTGAAGTTGTCCACGTGATTGGGCGGCACGGCGATCTTCCAAAGCGCGGCAATGGGCTTGGCGCCTTCGGGGCCATTCAGGCAGATCACGCGCACGCCGCAGATGGCGGCCCAATTGGTCAGCGCGTGGATTTCCGGCGCCGGCGCCAGCGGGGACTGGAACACGAAGCCGCATTCGGGCCGGTGGTAGCGCGGGTCGATGCTCACCGTCAGGCGCTGCAGGAAGGCGTCCACCCGCATGGTGGCGCCGCCGAGGATGCGCAGGGTGTCGCTGGCGCGGTCGTATCCGGACAGGTACTCCGCGCCCTTGCCCTGCTGCGAGAAGGCGGGCTTGGCGAACAGGGGAAAATTGGCGGGCTCGCGCAGGAAGGCGCCTACTGCCTCCGGTGTCTTCAGGTGTTCGCCATGCGCGGCGGGGACCACTTCCGCGCGGTGGTAGTAGGCGCGCAGCGGCACGATGGGCAGGCCGGCGGCGCCGGCCAGCGCCGTGAAGGCGAGCTTGTCCCACGCGGGCAGGACGGCGTGGCGGGGATTGAGCGCCATCCCCAAGCTGGATTCGAGGCGCCAGCCGAGGAAGTCGCGCGCGCCGCGCCCCAGCTGGTAGCTGTCGTCGTACAGCTTGTAGCAGTAATAGTCCGACATGCCGCACTGGCCGCCCATGCCGCGCAGGGCGCGGATTTCGCGCAGCTGCGCCAGGATGCTTTTGCCGGTCTGCTGCCTGGCCAGCGCGCTCCAGCCGCGCCACTCGTTCACACTGTCAGCGTACTTTTTCAGCATGTCCCACTCCGATCTGTCTGGCGGCCGGATGCAAGATTCCAGAGTAGGCGAGAACCCCCGCAGGTTCAACCACAATCGCGGTTTGCCTGCCATTGCGCGATCTGCCATGATGGCCGGTATTGCTAACGAGCCGAGGATTCCATCATGTCACTTCGCAGCGCCGGCACTATCGCACTGGCCGTGTCTTTCGCTTTCGCCGCACAGCATGCGGGTGCGCAGCAGAAGGCGGAGGCGGGGGCAGGGGCCGACCCCGTGGCCCACCTGGTGGGCCAGCTGGACCTGGAAAAGTACAAGGCCACCATCAAGAGCCTGACCCGCTTCGGCGACCGCCGCCAGGGCACGGAACGCAACCGCCAGGCGCTGGACTGGATCGAGGCGCAGCTCAAGTCCTACGGCTGCAGCAACACCGAGCGCCTGCAGTACCAGTTCACGGAACCGGCCGTGCGCGGCAAGCCTGCCGTGCAGGCGGGCGGCGGCGCGGGCGGGCCGCCGGGGCAAGGCGGCAGCACGCTGTTCGGCAGGCGCGCCCCCATCGGGGTGAACACCGATCCCATGCTGCAGCCGGACGAGCGCCTGCGCGCGCTCAACGCGGAACAGACTCCGCAGGGCACGTCGCTGCGCGAGAACGTATATTGCACCAAGATAGGCGCCACGCATCCGGAGGAGATGTATATCGTCAGCGCGCACATGGACGGCATCGGCTTCGGCGAAGCGGCCAATGACGACGGCTCGGGCACCGCGCTGGTGATGGAGCTGGCGCGCATCTTCAGCGCGCCCGGCGTGGAGACGGAGCGATCCATCCGCTTCGTCCTGTGGAACAACGAGGAGACGGGCCTGAACGGCGCCAGCGCCTACGTGGCGCAGCGCCAGCACTTGCAGTGCATCGAGTCGCCGCCGGGATCGGGCAGGTACCCCGAGCCGAAGTGGCTGGGCATGATCCAGCACGACATGATGCTGTTCGATCACGGCATGCCGGTGCCCAAGCTCGATGCGGCAGGCAAGCCGGTGCTGGACGCCAAGGGCCAGCCGGTGTACACGGCGCCCAGGGAGCAGCGCGCCGAGGCGGACGTGAACATTGAGTACCAGGCGCAGTCGAAACAGGCCGACGGTTCGGCCAGGCTGGCCTGGGCTTTCCGCGCCGCGAACGACAAGTACGCCACGCACTACCCTGCCGCCGTGGGCTTCCACATGACCAATACCGACTCCACGCCGTTCATGGACCTGGTGCCGTCCATCTCCCTGCGCGAAAACGAACGCGGGCAACAAATCGGCGCCGGGTGGAATCCGCACTGGCACCAGCCCACCGATTTGTACGCCAATTATTCGGACCAGGATTTCCTGCTGGGCCTGAACGCGGCGCAGACCACGCTGGCCGGCGTGGCGCAACTGGCTGGTGCGCGTGTCAAGAAAAAGTGAAGAAAAAGCGGGTCCGGAATCACGCTGTTGCAATCATGCCATTTGGAAAATGTTGACACTTAAATCTGCTAGTATGCAGGCCACCCAGTCAACCCCCATCCACAGGATTGCACATGCGCAGTACACCGCAAGCGGCCGGCCACGAGACCGTCCTTGAAGACGGCAAGCCCATCGTCACCACCACGGACCTGAAGGGCCGCCTGACCTACGCCAACTCCACCTTTACCGACGCCAGCGGCTACGCGGACGAGGCCCTGGCGGGACGGGTGCAAAATACGCTCTACCACCCTGACATGCCGGGCGAGGTGGACGAGGACATGTGGCGCACCGTGCTGTCCGGCGAGCCGTGGCGCGGCCTGGTGAAGTATGCCCGCCGGGACGGCGGCTATTTCTGGTGCATCGCGAACGTGACGCCGGTGATCGAAAAAGGCAAGACCACCGGCTTCATGTCGGTGTGCACCAAGCCCAAACGCGAACAGATCGCGCAGGCGGAGCAGCTGTACCGCAGCGTCCGTGGCGGCAACCCGGATGGCGTGCGCATCGTGCGTGGCGCGGCCGCGGCGCGCGGCTGGAAAAAAGTGCGCAACGCCCTGCGCGACATCACGCTGGCGCAGCGCCTGGCGCTGTGCTTCGGCAGCATGACGCTGCTGGCGCTGGCAATGGCGGCGCATGCCGTGCTGCCCTACGGCGCGGGCGTCTTGCACGCGCAGGCGCTGCTGCTGGCGCTACTGGCACTGTATGGCTGGCGCAATCTGCACCAGGCGGTGGTGGCGCCGATCAAGGCCAGCATCAGCGCTACCCGCATCCTGGCCGGCGGCGACCTGACCACCCGCATGGCGGTGGACCGCCACGACGAACTGGGCCAGCTGCAAGCCTTCATCCGCCAGCTGAACCTGAACCTGGCTTCCATCCTCGTGGACATCCGTGGCAACTTCGCGCTCACGCGCAGCACCACCACCCAGGTGCGTGCTGCCAATGCCGACCTGTCGGCGCGCACCGAGGCGCAGGCCGCCAACCTGGAGCAGACCTCGGCCAATATGGGCCATATCACCGGCACCGTGGGCCAGACCGCCGACAACGTGAACGCCGCCAGCGGCGTGGCAAGCGAAGCAACCGCGCTGGCCGAACGCACAGGCGTGGCCGTGGCGCAGGTGGTGGCGGCCATGAACGACATCAGCGCCTCTTCGCGCCAGATCGTGGACATCATCAGCCTGATCGACGGCATCGCCTTCCAGACCAATATCCTGTCGCTCAACGCGGCGGTGGAAGCGGCGCGCGCCGGCGAGAGCGGGCGCGGCTTCGCGGTGGTGGCGGGCGAAGTGCGCAGCCTGGCCCAGCGCAGCGCGGCGGCGGCCAAGGACATCAAGGCGTTGATCGACGCCTCGGCCGGCAAGATCGCCACCGGCGCGGACATGGCCGGCAACGCCGGCAAGGACATGGATGCGGTGATCGCCGCCATCGGCCGCGTGGCCGGCATCATGGGCGACATCAGCCACGCCACGCGCGAGCAGAGCACCGGCATTGGCCAGATCAAGGACGCCATCGTGCAGCTGGACGAGGTGACGCACCAGAACGCGCAGATGGTGGAGGAAGCATCGGCCGCGACGGCCGTGCTGGACACCCAGACGCAGGCAGTGGCCAAGGCGCTGGAGGTGTTCAAGCTGCCGCCTCAGGCGCAGGAACGCAAGCAGCATCAGCATCAGCAGATGCTGCAGCGGCCCGCCCAGGCGGGCCTGCGCCGCGCCGCTTAGTCCGGGCTCTCGACCGTGTAGCCCTTGGCTTTCAGCGCG
Source organism: Massilia sp. Root418 (assembly GCF_001425265.1). Lineage (GTDB taxonomy): Bacteria > Pseudomonadota > Gammaproteobacteria > Burkholderiales > Burkholderiaceae_D > Rugamonas. Next base: position 25,463 of record NZ_LMEC01000023.1, on the reverse strand, counting down.
GCCAGGTAGCCGTCCGGCTTGAGGATGTCGGCCAGGCGCAGGGTGGCGAAGGTGGTGGTGTTGGCGGCCAGCGCTTTCTCGGCAGAGTCCAGCCAGGCGGCCTGGATGCGCTCTTTCACGTCCTGGTAGCCGGGACGGTTCCTGGTGAATTCGGCCGTCATCACGGCGTCGCGGCACTCGGTATCATGGTCCGGGTAGGTCAGCTTCTGGATCGCTTCCAGGTCGCCCTTGGCCCACGCATTGGCGCGCACACGCATGGCGTCGATGTCGCTTTCCAGGCGCTCCAGCGTTTTCGCAAAACAGGCCGTGTCGGCCAGCGGCGATTTTTTAAACTCCTTCAGCATGGCGGACGCGTCGTCGGTCGGCAGCGCGATGCCGGTCCTGACGACCTTGATGTTGTGCCGCTTGACCATGCCGTGGATCTGGCTCTCCACCTGGTGGCCCTGGGCCAGGCCGGCCTGCTGCAGGCCGGCGCGGTACAGCGTTTCGGCGGCAAAGATGGGACGCTCGCGCTCGACGCCGTCGTCATCGCCCAGGTATTTGGCCTTCAGCGGCAGCCAGCGTGCGTACACGTCGGCGGGCAGCACGTCTTTCAGCGTGGCGCCGTCCGGGTTCTTCTTCACGCCGATCAGCTTGGGCAGCAGCGTCAGGCCGCGGAAGAAGCCCACGCTCGCCAGCGCGCCCGGCGGCGCCAGGTATTCCTGCGACTGGGCCAGGACGTTTTCCACCTGCTGCGAACGCCATTCCATCTTTTGCGGCAACGGCGAGTAGGAGCCGAACACCCACAGCACGTGGCCGTCCTTGCTGACCTTCCACAGGCCCGGTCCCGGCTTCTGCCCCACCACCAGGATCTTTTCCGGGACAGCCACACTCTCGGCCGCAACGGCTTCGGCGGCCGGTGCAGACGCAGGCGCAGGCGCCTCGGTTTGCGCCCAGGCGGACGCCACGGGAACGAGCAGACACAGCACCGGCAGAACTTGTTTCAGCATGGCACGTCCTTTCAATAAAAGAGGTCCAAGGTTACTATTCTTCTATTTGTGCAGTGGCAATTTTTCAGGATGTTACAAATATGCCTAGACCGTTCCCCGGCCTGAGCGCGGCCCTGCTGGCCGCCGCGATAGCGCTGCCCGCCGCCGCGCAGGACCAGCCTGATTACCAGCGCACCGGCGTGGCCGACAACATGCCGGTGTTCCAGCAGGCGCTGAAGGCCAGGCTGACCTTCCCCATGGCCTGGTCGCCGCAGGTAAAGGACTTGCCGGCCTGGCGCAGCGCCGGGCGCGACAAGCTGTGGGAACTCACCCTGCAGGCACCGGACAACACGCCCTTCCAGCCGCAAGTGATCGCCGAAACGGACCGGGGCAGCTATGTGGCGCGCCAAGTGGTGTTCAACCTGAGCGCGGAGAGCCGCGTGCGCGCGCTGATGCTGGTGCCGAAAGGCGCTGGCCCCTTCCCCGCCGCGCTGATACTGCACGACCATGGCGGCAAATTCGACATCGGCAAGGAAAAAGCCATCCAGCCCTGGGGCGATACGCCGCAGGACGCGGCGCGGCTGGCGTCTTCGCAAGCGTGGGCGGACAAGCATTTCTCGGGCCGCTATCCGGGCGATGCGCTGGCCCGGCGCGGCTACGCGGTGCTGGCGGTGGACGCGCTGGGCTGGGGCGACCGCGGGCCGCTGACGGGCGACGCGCAGCAGGCGCTGGCGGCCAATGCCTTCAACCTGGGCAGCTCGCTGGCCGGCATCATGGCGGCGGAGGATGCGCGCGCGGCCGCTTTCCTGGCTGCGCAGCCGCAGGTGGACAAACGCAGGGTGGCGGCAATCGGTTTTTCGATGGGGGCGTTCCGCGCCTGGCAGGTGGCGGCGCTGTCGGACGCGGTGACGGCCGTGGTGGCGGCAAACTGGATGGCCACCACCGAGGGCTTGATGGTGCCGGGGAATAACCAGCTGCGCGGCAGTTCGGCGTGGAATATGCTGCATCCGGGGCTGCTGCGCTACATGGATTTCCCGGACGTGGCCAGCTTGGCGGCGCCCAAGCCGGCGCTGTTTTTCGCGGGCGAGGCCGACAGGCTGTTCCCGGCGGCGTCGGTGCGCACGGCGTTCGGCAAGATGGAGAAGGTGTGGCGCGCCTGGGGTGCGCAGGACCGTTTTGAGGCGCGCATGCTGCCGGGCGGGCATGTGTTTCCGCAGCAGGAGCAGGATGCGGCGTTTGACTGGCTGGAGCGGCAGTTCGGCGGGTTACGCGCTGCGCGCTAACCCGCCCTACGAGAGGCATCCTGGCCCGTAGGGCGGGTTAGCGCGTAGCGCGTAACCCGCCGGAGCCGCAAGAGCCCCGGCAGCCGCAGCCTAAGCTGGCGCCGGCAGCAGCTCCACGCGTTCGCGCAGCTGCGCCAGCTGCGGCGGGTCCATGCGGCCGGCGGCGTTCTGCAGATACCGCGTGGCCGCATCGACGCCGCCGCGTTCGGCCATCGACAGCCATAGCCAGGCCTGCGCCATGTCCGCCTCCGTGCCCTGCCCGCTGTAGTACATCAGGCCCACATTGAACTGCGCACGCGCATGGCCCTGTTCGGCTGCCTTGCGATACCAGGCCAGCGCCTCGGCATAGTCGCGCAGCACGCCGTGCCCAGTGTCGTAGCGCAGCGCCAGCGCGAACTGCGCCAGTGCGTGGCCCTGCTCGGCCGCCTTGCGATACCAGGCGCCGGCCTGCACGCTGTCCGGCGCCGGGCTGTCGTCGCTGTCGAGCAGCTGGCCCAGGCTGTACTGCGCGGCCGCGTATTCCTGCTCGGCCGCCTTGCGGTACCAGGCGATGGCCTTGCGCCCGTCCTGCGGCACGCCGCGTCCGGTTTCATAGCGCAGGCCCAAGTCGAACTGTGCGCGCAAGTGGCCCTGGTCGGCCGCCTTGCGGTACCAGAACACGGCTTCCTGCGTGTCCTGCGCCACGCCGTGGCCATTGTCGTACAGCAGGCCCAGATGGTATTGCGCGGCCGCGTAGCCTTGCTCCGCGGCGGTGCGGTACCAGTGCTGCGCCTGTTCGTAATCCTGCGCCACACCTTGGCCATGGTCGTAGCGCAGGCCGAGATTGTTCTGCGCGGCCGCGTGACCCAGCGCCGCCGCCTTGCGGTACCAGTGCAGCGCCTTCTGCTCGTCGCGCGGGACCTGCCCGCCGCCGTTGTCGTAGATCAGGCCCAGGTTGAACTGCGAGCTGGCGTGGTCCTGCTCGGCCGCGCAGCGATACCACTGGATGGCCTGCTGGCTGTCCTGCGGCACGCCGTCGCCCTTGTCGTAGCGCAGCGCCAGGTTGAATTGCGCCGGGGCGTAGCCCTGTTTGGCGGCCTTGCGGTACCAGGACATGGCCTGGTGCACATCCTTGGCCACGCCCTGCCCGTTGTCGTAGCGCAGGCCGAGGTTGAACTGGGCGCGCGCGTAGCCCTGCTCGGCCGCCTTGCGGTACCAGGCGATGGCTTGCCTGAAGTCCTGCGGCACGCCCTTGCCGGTGTCGTACATCATGCCCAGGTTGTTCTGCGCGCCCGCGTCGCCCTGCTCGGCGGCCTTGCTGAACCAGTGCATGGCCTGCTGCGTGTCCTGCTGCACGCCCTGCCCCTTTGCATACATCCAGCCCAGGTTGTACTGCGCGGCCGCGTAGCCCTGCTCGGCCGCCAGCTGATACCAGCGCGCCGCCTCGGCCAGGTCCTGCTTCAAGCCCTGGCCCTTCTGGCACATCACGCCCAGGTTGTACTGCGCGTGTTCCAGGCCGGCGTTGGCGGCTTGGCGATACCAGGCCACGGCCAGCTCGTAGCTCTGCGCCACGCCCTGGCCGTTGAAGTACATGAAGCCCAGGCTGTGCTGGGCGTTGGCCACGCCGCGCTCGGCCAGGTCCTTCACGCGCAGGTATTCGGCGGTGTAGTTTTCCGGCCCGTTGCCGGCGCCCGGGGCGTGCGCTTCCGAAGCCGAAAATTTCTGCATGGCCGGTCCCGCCGCGTCAGGCCTGGAAGGCGGCGATGACCGGCGCCGCGTGCAGCGCCGGCGCGTCGGCGCGCGCCTGCTCCGGCGACTGCTGCTGCAGCACGCCGATGAAGCTGGTGAGCGAAATCGGCCGGTGGTACAGATAGCCCTGCATGGTGGTGCAGCCGTTGGCCTGCAGGTAGCGCGCCTGGGTCTCGGTCTCCACGCCTTCCGCCACCAGGTGCAGGCCCAGCCCGCGCGCGATCGAGATGATGGCCAGGATCACCGGATAGTGGCCCTGCTCGTCGTGGATCTCCTTGACGAAGCTCTGGTCGATCTTGATGGTGTGGATGGGGAAGCGGTGCAGATAGGACAGCGACGAATAGCCGGTGCCGAAGTCGTCGATCGCCACCGACACGCCCAGCTGGCACAGCTTGTTGAGCTGTTCGATTGCGTACAGCGGATTGCGGATGCAGATGTTCTCGGTGATTTCCACCTCGATCTGCGCCGGCGAAATGCCGTAGCGCGTGAGCGCGCCGCGCATCTTCTCGAAGAAGTCGCCCCGGTCCAGGTATTGCGGCGACAGGTTCAGCGACAGGCGGATCGCCTCGCCGCCGGCCGCGTTCCATTGCAGCAGGTCGCGGCACAGCGCGCCCAGCATCCAGTCCGAGATCGGCAGCATCAGGCCGTTCTCTTCGGCGAAGGGCAGGAACTCGCCTGCCGACAGCAGGCCGCGCTGCGGATGGTTCCAGCGCATCAGCCCCTCGGCGCCGATGATGCGGCCGGTGGCCACGTCGATCTGCGGCTGGTAGTACATTTCCAGCTCGTTCTGCTCCAGCGCGCGGCGCAGCGCCTGCTCCAGCGCGATCTTCTGGTGCGACATGTCCAGCATGGAGTTGTGATAGAAGCTGTGGCCGTTCTTCCCCAGCGCCTTCACCTGGTACATGGCGATGTCCGCGTGGCGCAGCAGCTCGTCGATGCTCTCGCCGTCGCTCGGGTAGACCGCGATGCCGATCGAGGCCGAGATGTGCACCTGGTGGCCGTCCAGGTCGAACGGCTTTTGCAGGCTTTCCAGGAATTTTTCCGCGATCACCTTGGCGTCGGTGCGGTCGCGCAGCTCCGGCAGCACGATGGTGAATTCGTCGCCGCCCTGGCGCGCCAGCGTGTCGCCCTTGCGCAGGCATTCCTTCAGGCGCAGCGCGGCCTGCTGCAGCAGCTCGTCGCCCTTGACGTGGCCCAGCGTGTCGTTGACCAGCTTGAAGCGGTCCAGGTCCACGAACATCACGGCCAGCTCGGTGAGCTTGCGCTTGGCCTGGATCACGGCCAGGCCGAGACGGTCCTTGAACAGCATGCGGTTGGGCAGGTCTGTCAGGATGTCGTGGTAGGCCTGGTAGGAGATCACTTCCTCGGCGCGCTTGCGGTCCGTGATGTCGCGCGCCACGCCGTAGATGCCGTAATGCTCCTGGCGCGACTGGTCCTGCACGTGCACGCCGATGGCGTTCATGGGCATGGTCAGCAGGGTGTTGCTGAAGGTGCGCTCGATGCCGTTGCCCTTGCACTTCAGGCGCAGCTCGACGTTGCGCGAAGCGCGCTCCTCCACCCGGCGGCTCTCGCCGCGGCGCTCATCCACGCGGCGTTCGTTGAATACATAGCGCGCGCGCTCCAGGTCCTCGTCGTGGATCAGCACCGAGTAGTGCCGGCCCAGCAGCTCTTCGCGCGTGAAGCCCAGCAGCTGGTAGGCGCGGTCGTTTACGAAGGTAAACTGGCCGTCCTGGTTCAGGGTGTAGATGATGTCCGGCGAGCTGTCCACCAGGTTGCGGTACATGCGCTCGGAGGTTTCCAGGCGCTCGGCGATGCGCTCGTTGTCCACCGCCAGGCGGCGCTGCGCCAGCGCGTTCTCCACGGTCTTGAGCAGCTCTTCGCGGCTGTAGGGCTTGCGCAGGTAGTCGTAGGCGCCGCGCTTGAGGGCGCCGATCGCGGCCTCGATGCCGACGTCGCCGCTCATCACGATCACGTCGCTGTCGATGCCCCTGCCGTTCATGAAGTCCATGATTTCATGGCCGCTCATGTCGGGCAGGCGCAGGTCCAGCAGCACCAGGTCGAATTTCACCTTGGTCAGCTGGGCCAGGGCTTCGCTGCCGCAGGTGGCGGTCACCAGCTGGTAGTCGCGGTCGCGCAGCAGTTCATACAGGGAGGACAGCAGGCGCGGCTCGTCGTCCACCAGGAGCAGGCGGGGACAAAAATCGCCCGCCAGGGGTACGGCGGCGGTTGCACTTGTTGCGTCGGTTGCCAGATGCGGGGTTTGGGCGTTGGCAGCGTTTATCATACAGAATCCATCGCCCGCGTTTGCGCGCCGGCGGTGAGGGTGGTGCCGGCCCGTACGGGCAGCAAAATTTCAAAAGTGGTGCCGGCTTTGCCGCTGCGGCAGGTGATCATGCCGTCCAGCTTCTTCACCAGGCTGTGGACGATGGACAAGCCCAGTCCGTGGTGCTTGCCTTCCTTGTTGCTGCGCACCGGCGTAAACAGGTTGGCCAGCACCTCGGCCGACAGGCCGGGGCCATTGTCGCCGATCACCAGCTCCAGGTACAGCTGGCGCTCGCGGTTCACATGGCCGCGGTTGGCGATCTCGATCTTGCCGCCGTCCGGCAGCGCCTCGACCGCGTTCTTGACCAGGTTGACCAGGATCTGCTTGAGGATGTCGGCGTCGCCCTCGATCTCGGCCGGCTCGTCCTGCATGCGCACCAGGATCTGCACCGAGGCCGGCACGAAGTCGGTGGCGCGGAACAGGCGCAGCACGTCGTCCACCACGCGCGCGACGTCGGTGACGCGGTTGCCGTCGGACGGCTGCAGGTCGGCCAGGCCGTTGATCAGGGAGCCGACGCGGTCGATCTCTTCGTTCAGGATGGACATCTCGCCCACCACCGGCTCGCGCCGCGCCAGCTTGGAGTCCAGCACCGACAGGTAGTTCTTGATGATGGACAGCGGGTTGTTCACCTCGTGCACCACGCGCCGCGAGGCCTCGCGGTATTCCTCGGCCACGTGGGCGATCTGGCGCCGCGCGTGGCCGCGTTCGGAGAGCTGGGTTTCCAGCGCGGCGGCGGCCTGGTTGCCGAAGGCCTGCAGGAAGCGCTCGCGCTTGTGATACGAGGGCAGCTGCCAGGCGGCCGCGCCGCCCACCAGCACGCCCAGGCAGCGCTGCCCGGCCACCATGGGCACGCACACCATGCTCTCGGTGCCGAGCATGCGGAACAGCTGCTCTTCCGAGATGCCGACCGGCGCCGCGCCCTGTCCGGCCTTGCTCAGGTAGGCCACGCGGCGTTCGCGCGCGGCGTCCGCCACGGTGCCGCCCTTGGCCAGCGGGATGGAGAATTCGGCCAGGCGCTGTTGCTGCTCGCCGGCCGCCATGCCCACCAGGGCGTGGCCGGTGGGGTTCTCCAGCAGGATCACGGTGTTGTCGAAGTCGAACAGGATGCGCGCCGAGCGCGTCATCGCTTCCAGCATGCCGGTCTCGCCGGTCTGGCGCGCGAAGGTCTGGCCCATTTCCGATACCAGCACCATGTTGCGCACTTCCTCGGACAGGCGCTGCTGCACCGGGTCCACCGGCGGCGGCGGCGCGTAGGCGGCCGGGGCCACGATGTCGTCCGCGCCGGCCAGCTCGATGCCGAGGTAGGCGGCCGATTTCTCCACCTGGCGCGCGGCCGCGTGGCAGATCACGTGCAGCGCGTCGCTGTCGATGGCGCACAGGCCGGCGGCCGCTTCGATGGCGTCGTCCTCGTCCTCGTGGGAGCACAGCAGGTGCGCCAGGCGCACGATGCGGATCAGGGGGTGCGCCGCTTCCAGGCGCGCCACCGGCTCGTGGTGGTACAGCACGGAATCGGCCAGGAAGGAGTCCAGGTTCCAGCGCTCGATCAGCCAGGCGCCCGCTTCGGAGTGCGTGATCTGCAGGGTGCGCTGCTCCACCGCGCACAGGTCCTCGTCGTCGCGCGCGGTGAAGTTGAACGCGTATTCCTTGGGCGCGGTGGCCAGCAAGGCCAGGCGGCCCACGTTGTGCAGCAGGCCGGCCAGGTAGGCCTCCTCCACGTGCGGGTAGTCGAGCTGCTTGGCGATGTCGCGCGCGATGACGGCGGTGGTCAGCGAGCCTTTCCAGAAGCTGCGCAGGTCGGTGCTGCCGGAATGGGGGAAGCTGTTAAAGGTCTGGAACACGGACTCGCTGATGACCAGCGTCTTGATCATGTCCGTGCCGAGCGACACCAGCGACTGTTCCAGGCCGACCGCGCGGTTGTTGCGGTGGTAGGCGGAGCTGTTGGCGACCGACAGGATCTTGCTGGTCATGCCGGCGTCCTTGGCGATCAGCGCGGCCAGCTCCGGCATGCCGGCGTCGTCGGCCTGCAAGTGCTCGATCAACTTGATGAGTATCTGCGGCATGGCCGGCAGACGGGCAATCAGCAAGCGATTGCGAATATCATGGTCTGATTGATGCATCGTATCACGCATTGCCGCCAAGGAACTTCATCGAGGGAATAAGGGCGCTCAACGGCAAGGCGCCACTGCATTAATATTTAACCAACTGTAGAAACTGTAGAAAAATCAGGCACTCAGAAAGCGATAGTAGCATAAACAACTTAGATAACTTATCGGCAAGATAAATTTCCTCCTAAACTTATCACACTTCCCTGCCGATAACTAGCCGCCGCGCTGATGGGCTAGTAGCATGCTCCGGTAATAGCGCGCCGTCAACCACAAAGCAAGTGCCGTCACGGTAAAGGCCAGCTGGCCGTAGGCCAGCCACAACACCGAGTCCGACAGCACCGGCACGATGGCGCCGGCCACCACCGCGCCCAGCAGCGTCGTGGCGAAGGACTGGCAGGAAGCGACCGTGCCGCGGATGTGCGGGAACAGGTCCAGCCCCAGCAAGGTGGCGGCCGGCGCCACCACCGACATGCCGAAGGTGTAGAAGAACAGCGGCGCCACGCTCCACGGCAGCGACGGCGGCTGGAACCAATGGTAGATGACGTTGACGCAGGCGGCCGTGATCAGGAAACAGAAGCCGATGCCGATCTGGCGCGCGAAGCTCATCTTGCCGGCAATGCGGTTGGCCGCCAGCGCGCCGAGGAAGATGCCGCTCACGGCCGGGATGAACAGCCACGCGAACTGGTCCGGTCCGAGGCCGAGGTGGCGCGGCAGCATCACCGGCGCGGCCGTGATATAGACGAACAGGCCGGCGAAATTGAAGGCCACCACGCCGGACTTCATGTGGAACAGCGGCGAGGTCAGGATGGTGCGGTAGTTGCGCACCAGGTAGCGCGGATTGAAGGGCTGGCGCTTTGCGGGCGGCAGCGTTTCCGGCAAGCGGCGGTAACACACCACGAACAGGCCGATGGTGTAGACGAACAGGAACAGGAAGATGGCGCGCCAGTCCAGGTATTTGACGATGACGCCGCCCAGTACCGGCGCGATGGCCGGCGCGATCGAGAAGATCATGGTGACCATGGACAGCAGGCGCGCGGCCGGCGCGTCGTCGTACAGGTCGCGGATGATGGCGCGCCCCACCACCACGCCCGCGCCGGCCGACACGCCCTGCAGCACGCGGAAGAACCACAGGTAGTGCACCGAGTGCGAGGCGGCGCAGCCCATGGTGCCGATGGCGAACAGCACCAGCGACACCAGCACCACGTTGCGGCGCCCGAAGGCGTCCGCCAGCGCGCCGTGCCACAGCACCATGCCGGCGAAGGCCAGCATGTAGGCGGTCAGGCTTTGCTGTACTTCCAGCGGGGTGGCGTGCAGCGAGGACTGGATGTTGGGGAAGGCCGGCAGATAGGCGTCGATGGAGAACGGGCCCAGCATCGACAGGGAGGCCAGCACGATGGCCAGCGCGAAGGCGCTCAGCGGCCTGGCGTGGCTGGGTTCGGGCGGCGGGATCTCGGCGACGGGGTCGGGAGGGAGGTTGGCGGGCGGGGTGGGGAACATTGGGCGGTCTCGCTGGCGGTGCATCGGCGGGTTACGGCTGCGCCTAACCCGCCCTACTTGAATCGCTGCCCCGTTGTAGGGCGGGTTAGGCGGCACGCCGTAACCCGCCGTGGCGGGGCGGCGGCCGCACCGTATATCAAGATCTCGGCTTGGCTTCTTCGCGGCGGTTGTAGCCGGCCACCATATCGAAGCGGAACAGCCGGCATTCCAGCGCACCGTTGAAGAACGGCGTCTTGCGCGCTTCCTTCAGGCGCAGCAGCTTGGGCAGGCCCAGGTCCGCCGTAAACAGGAAGGCGGTCCAGCCGGCGAAGCGCTGCTTGAGCGTGGTGCCGAAGGCGGAATAGAACGAGGACGCCAGTTCGTCTTCCGGCAGGGTGCTGTCGCCGCGCACGCCGATACGCTCGCCGTACGGCGGGTTGGTCAGCAGGATGCCCGGCTGCTCGGTCGGCGCCTGCACCTGCTGCGCTTCGATCTGCTTGAGCGGAATATCGAACATGATGCCGGCGCACTTCAGGTTGTGACGCGTCATGGCCACCATGTCGCCCGAAATATCGGAACCGAAGATGGTCGGTTCGGACGGCAGTGGATTCGGCTTGATGGCGTTCTTCATGTCGGCCCAGGCGGACGGCTTGAAGTCGTGGAATTTCTCGAACGCGAAACGGCGGCGCGCGCCGGGCGGAATGCCCTGCACCATCTGCGCCGCTTCGCACAGGATGGTGCCGGAGCCGCACATCGGATCGAACAGCGGCGTGCCCGGCTTCCAGCCGGAGACGCGCAGCAGGCCGGCGGCCAGGTTTTCGCGCAGCGGCGCGTCGCCCGTTTCATCGCGCCAGCCGCGCTTGAACAGCGCCTCGCCCGAGGTGTCCAGGTAGACGATGTACTGGTGCGCGTCCAGGAAGCCGACAATGCGCATGTCCGGCTCGCGCGTGTTGACTGACGGGCGCGAACCGTACATGTCGCGGAAGCGGTCGCAGATCGCATCCTTGATCTTGAGCGTGGTGAATTCCAGGCTTTTCAGGGGCGACTTCACGGCCGTCACGTCGACGCGGATGGTATGGTCCACGCCGAACCACTCTTCCCACGGCTGCGCCAGGGTCAGGTCGTAGATGTCGTTCTCGTTCTTGTAGCCGCCGGCGGCCATGCGCATCAGCACGCGCGAGGCGATGCGCGAATGCAGGTTGACGCGGTAGGCGTCTTCCAGCGCGCCGGAGCAGTGCACGCCGCCGGGCACCTGGTTGTGCACCTTCAGGGTGCTGCCGGGCAGCTGCGTGATTTCAGTCAGTTCTTCGGCCAGTGCCGCTTCCATGCCGCGCGGGCATGGGCAAAAATAGGAAGCCATAGGGGTACCTTTTATCCGTTTAAAAAAAACGTTCCGCCTGCGCGGAACGGTGTACTTCAGGAGGCCAGGGCGCGTTCGAGGAAATCGAGCCTGTCCTGGCCCCAGAAACTTTCGCCATCGAGGATGTACCACGGCGAGCCGAAGATACTGGCGGCGGTGGCGTCCTCGGTATTCTTGTCGTACTCGGCCTGTACGCTGGCCGTCTCCGACGATTTGGCCAGCGCGCGGCCATCGAGGCCGCAGCTGTTCGCGATCTGCACCAGCGTCTCTTCGTCGCCGATGTTGCGCTCTTCGGCCCACAGGCCGCGCATGATGGCGCCGGACAGCTGCAGCGCCGTGTCCACGCCGTGCGTCAGGCGCGCGGCGATGATCAGTTTGGCCGCCGCGTCCGGCGACACCGGGAAGAATTTCGGCTGCACATTCATCGGCACGCCTAGAAATTTCGACCAGCGCGCCAGTTCCACCAGGCGGTAAGCCTGGCGCTGCGGCGCGCGCTTGGCCAGCGGCAGGCCGCCGGACACGCCAAACACCTTGCCCAGGTCGAAGGGGCGGATATCGATCTGCGCGCCGTGCGCCCTGGCCAGCGCCACAAAGCGCTCGTGGCCCAGGTAGCTCCACGGCGAGTGCGGGGCAAAGTAGTATTGGCAGGTTTTACTCATGCGTGGCTTCCTCAGAAAGGTTTGACGACGACCAGGATGACGATGGCCAGCAGCAGCAGCACGGGCACCTCGTTGAACCAGCGATACCAGGTGTGGCTGCGGGTGTTCACGCCGCGCTCGAACTTCTTCAGGATGGCGCCGCAGGCGTGCGAATAGCCGATGGCCAGCACCACCAGCGCCAGCTTGGCGTGCATCCAGCCGCCGGGCATCTTGAAGCCGCCCTCGCCGCCGTACTGCAGCCAGAGGAGCCAGGCGCCCAGCAGCACCGCCGGCACCGACAGCATCATCATGAAGCGGTACAGCTTGCGCGCCATCAGCAGCAGGCGTTCCTTGCTCACGCTTTCCTTCTCCATTGCCAGGTTGACGAAAATGCGCGGCAGGTAGAACAGCCCGGAGAACCAGGACACGACGAACAGGATGTGGAACGCTTTTACCCAGAGCATAGGCTTCCTTATTATTTGCGTCTTATTTACGAACTTCGCCGTGGCCGAACACCACGTACTTGAGCGAGGTCAGGCCTTCCAGGCCGACCGGTCCGCGCGCGTGCAGCTTGTCGTTCGAGATGCCGATTTCCGCGCCCAGGCCGTACTCGAAGCCGTCCGCGAAGCGGGTGGAGGCGTTCACCATCACGGAGGCGGAATCGACTTCGCGCAGGAAGCGCATGGCGTCGCTGTAGTCTTCAGTGATGATGGACTCGGTGTGCTTGGACGACCAGGTGCTGATATGGTCCATGGCCTGGTCGATGCCGTCCACGACGCGCACGGCGAGGATGGGCGCCAGGTATTCGGTGGCCCAGTCTTCCTCGGTGGCGTGCACCAGGTGCGGGTAGCCCTCCAGGAGCTTGTACGACTCCGGGTCGCAGCGCAGTTCCACCTGCTCGGCCGCGTACAGCTTGGCCAGCTCTGGCAGCACCTGCGGCGCGATGGCGCGCGCCACCAGCAAGGTTTCCATGGTGTTGCACGGGCTGTAGCGCTGGCACTTGGCGTTGAAGGCCACGTCCAGCGCCTTCCTCATGTCGGCCTTGGCGTCGATGTAGACGTGGCAGATGCCGTCCAGGTGCTTGATCATCGGCACGGTGGATTCCTTCATCAGGCGCGCGATCAGGCCCTTGCCGCCGCGCGGCACGATCACGTCCACGTATTGCGGCATGGTGATCAGCGCGCCCACGGCGGCGCGGTCGGTGGTGTCCACCACCTGCACGCCGTCTTCCGGCAAGCCGGCGCCCTGCAGGCCTTCCTTGACCAGCCTGGCCAGCGCGCGGTTGCAGTTGATCGCTTCCGAGCCGCCGCGCAGGATGGTGGCGTTGCCGCTCTTGATGCACAGGCCGGCCGCGTCCACCGTGACGTTGGGACGGGCTTCGTAGATGATGCCGATGACGCCCAGCGGCACGCGCATCTGGCCGACCTGGATGCCGCTCGGGCGGAATTTCAGGCCGCTGATTTCGCCGATGGGGTCCGGCAGCGCCACGATCTGGCGCAAGCCTTCGACCATGGTGGCGATGGCTTTGTCGGACAGGGCCAGGCGGTCCAGCAGCGCCGGCGCCATGCCGGCGGCGGAGGCCGCGTCCAGGTCGAGCTGGTTGGCGGCGCGCAGGGCGGCCGCGTCGCGTTCGATCGCGTCGGCGATCAGCAGCAGTGCGCGGTTGCGCTGCGCGCTGTCGGCACGGGCCATGGCGCGCGATGCAACGCGCGCCTGGCGGCCTACTTGTTCCATGTATTGCGTGATGTCCATTTCTGTCCCGTTCAGTTCCGGCGGGTTACGGCGCTGCGCGCCTAACCCGCCCTACATAAAGCCCGTGAAGCCATTTGCGACGCCGTAATTTACGTGATGCCCGTAAAGCCGTTCGCGGCACCGTAATTTACGTGATGCCCGTAACACCATTTGCGGCACCGTAATTTACGTCATGTCCGTAACGCCATTTGCGGCACCGTAATTTACGTGATGCCCGTAAAGCCATTTGCGGCACCGCAATTTACGTGATGCCCGTACCATTTGCGGCACCGTAATTTACGTGATGCCCGTAACGCCGTTTGGGGCACCGTAGGGCGGGTTAGCGCGCAGCGCGTAACCCGCCAATATCCGCCGCCAAATCAGCCGCGCGCCACCTTCAGCGCCAGCTGCAGCATTGCATCCCATGCATCGCCGGCGAAAGCCCTGGCGCGCAGGCCCTTGATCATCTTATCGATTTGCGCCGCTTCCTGCAGCGCAGCCTCCAGCAGCGGCAGCGTCACGCGCCGCAGCGCCGGTTCCATCATGCGCTCTTTCGGGCCCCAGATGCGGTACTCCTTGAGTAGCGCCCCAAGCGGCCGTCCCTGCGCCGTGCCGGCCTTGAGCTTGAGCAGCGTGCGGATTTCCTCCGACACCGCCCACAGCACCAGCGGCAGCGCCTCGCCTTCGCCCTTTAGGCCTTCGAGCATCCGCACCAGTCGCGCGGGATCGCCGGACAGCATCGCTTCACTCAGTTTGAACACGTCATAGCGCGCCACGTTCAGCACCGCGTCATGCACCTGTTCGTAAGTCAGTTTGCCCGCTTCATGCAGCAGGCCCAGTTTCTGTATCTCCTGGTGCGCCGCCAGCAGGTTGCCCTCCACGCGGTCGGCGATGAAGTCGATGCTCTGGCGGTCCGCGCTCTGGCCTTGCGCGGCCAGGCGGTTGCCGATCCAGCCGGGCAGCTGCGCGCGCTCGACATTCGGGATGTCGATGTACACCGCCGCCTGCTGCAGGGCAGCCACCCAGGCCGCCTTCTGCGTCTGCCAGTCCAGCTTGGGCAGGGTGATCAGCGTCAGGTTGTCCGGACTCAGATCCTTCACGTAGTTCTGCAGCGCCGCGCCGCCGTCCTTGCCCGGCTTGCCGGTCGGGATGCGCAGCTCGATCAGCTTCTTGTCGCCGAACAGGGACAAGGCCTGGTTCGCCGCCAGCAGCTCGCCCCACTTGAAGCTGCGCTCCACGGTCAGCACGTCGCGCTCGGAGTAGCCTTGCGCGCGCGCGCTGCGGCGGATCTTGTCCGCCGCTTCCAGCGCCAGCAAGTGCTCGTCGCTGGTGATGACGTACAGCTGCGCCAGCGGCTTGCTCAAATGCCCGTCCAGCGCGTCCAGCCTCAGTTGCATACGTTGTCCCGCATATGCTCTATTCCTTCGGTGCCGCGACCGGCGTGGCGGGCGCCAGCGACAGCGCAGCCACCGGCTTGATGGCGGCCATGCGGCGCATCATCTGCTGCACCAGGTCGGTCTGCATGTCCCTGTACAGCAGCGCCTCTTCCTGCTCCTTGGCCAGCAGCTGGGTTTCGTCGAACGTGATGGGACGATTCAGGCTGATGCTGGTAGGCGCCAGCAGCTCGTTACCGAGCTTGTCGCGCACGCGGAACACGATGGTGTAGGCCAGCAGGTATTCACGCACGCGGCCATTGCTGTTCAGCGACAGGATGCTCTTGGTGCGGGTCTTCTCCGGATCGCTCAGCACCTCGATCACGCCGTCGGCCTTGGCCGGATCGGAGACCACCACCGTGTTGCCGTTGACGCGGATGTTGCGCTTCAAATCGATCGCCAGCGGCGACGATTCCGGCAAGCCGACGTACATGGCCGGGAACGGCAGCGTGTAGTGGCCGCCCGAACCGCGCAGGTGGAAGCCGCAGGCCGACAGCGAGCCCGCCAGGGCCGCCGCCACCAGCAGCGCACCGGCGCCGCGTTTCAAGGTGTGAATGGTGGTCTTCATGCTTACACCACGATGTTGACGAGTTTGCCCGGCACCACGATGACCTTCTTCGGCGTGCCTTCGATGAACTTCTGCACGCTTTCCTCGGCCAGCGCGGCAGCTTCGATGGCGGCCTTGTCGGCGCCCTTGGCCACCTTCACGGAGCCGCGCAGCTTGCCGTTCACCTGGATCATCATCTCGATCTCGGACTGCTCCAGCGCTGCGGCGTCGACCTGCGGCCACGGTGCGTTCAGCAGGTCGCCGAGCGCCTTGCCATAGCCCAGCTCTTCCCACAGCACGTGGGTGATGTGCGGCGCAACAGGGTTCAGCAGGCGCAGGAAGATGGCGAAGCCTTCCGAGATCACCGCGTTCGATTCCGCGCTGTCATCCAGCTTGGCCGACTCCATGGTGTTGAGCATCTTCATGCAGGCCGACACCACGGTGTTGTACTGGATGCGTTTCAGGTCGTAGTCGGCCTGCTGCAGGATCTTGTGCAGTTCGCGGCGCAGGGTTTTCTGCGCGTCGCCGGCGACAGCCACCGGCACGGTGGCGGCGGAGCCTACGGCCTCGATGCGCGCCTTCTGCGCGTAGCCGAAGGCCCATACGCGGCGCAGGAAGCGGTTCGCGCCTTCCACACCCGAGCCGGACCATTCCAGGGTCTGTTCCGGCGGCGAGGCGAACATGGTGAACAGACGGGCCGTGTCGGCGCCGTACTGCTCGATCTGCGCGGCCGGGTCGATGCCGTTGTTCTTCGACTTGGACATCTTCTCGGTGCCGCCGATGTTCACCGGCTGGCCGTCTTCCTTCAGCAGCGCGCTTTGCGGGCGGCCCTTGTCGTCGGTGGTCAGGTTGATGTCGGCCGGGTTGTACCAGGTCTTCTTGCCTGCCGCGTCTTCGCGGTAGTAGGTCTCGTTCAGCACCATGCCCTGCGTGAGCAGGTTGACGAACGGCTCGTCGAATTTCACCAGGCCGAAGTCGCGCATGATCTTGGTCCAGAAGCGCGCGTACAGCAAGTGCATCACGGCGTGCTCGATGCCGCCGATGTACTGGTCCATTGGCATCCAGTAGTCGTTGCGCTCGTCCACCATGGCGTTGTTCGAGCCCGGCGAGGTATAGCGCATGTAGTACCACGACGAATCCACGAAGGTGTCCATGGTGTCGGTTTCGCGGCGCGCAGGCTTGCCGCACTGCGGGCAGTCGCACTTCAGGAAGGCTTCGTACTTGTTCAGCGGGTTGCCGGTGCCGTCCGGCACGCAGTCTTCCGGCAGCACGACAGGCAGGTCCTTCTCAGGCACCGGCACCGAGCCGCAATCGGCGCAGTGGATCATCGGGATCGGCGTGCCCCAGTAGCGCTGGCGCGAAATGCCCCAGTCGCGCAGGCGGAAGGTGATCTTCTTCTCGCCCAGGCCCTTGGCTTCCATGTCGGCCGCCACGGCATCGACAGCGGCGGCGTAATTCAGGCCGTCGTACTTGCCGGAGTTGGTGACGATGGACACTTCCTTGTCGCCATACCATTCCTGCCACTCGGTACTGGAGAACGCCGGGTTGGCAGCGGTGGTGATGACCTGCTTGATCGGCAGATTGTATTTGTTGGCGAAGGCGAAATCGCGCTCGTCGTGCGCAGGCACGCCCATCACGGCGCCGTCGCCGTAGGTGATCAGCACGTAGTTGCCGACCCAGACTTCCACCTGCGCGCCGGTCAGCGGATGGGTGACGAACAGGCCGGTCGGCATGCCCTTCTTCTCCATCGTGGCCATGTCGGCTTCGATCACGGAGCCCATCTTGCACTCGGCGATGAAGGCTTGCAGCTCGGGATTGTTCTGCGCGGCGTGCGTGGCCAGCGGGTGCTCGGCCGCCACGGCGCAGAAGGTCACGCCCATGATGGTGTCCGGACGGGTGGTGAAGACGAACATCTTGCCGTCCTGGATCAGCTTGCCGCCGGCATCCTTGATCTCGTGCGGGAAGGCGAAGCGCACGCCGGTCGACTTGCCGATCCAGTTGGTCTGCATGGTGCGCACGCGCTCGGGCCAGCCCGGCAGCTTGGTATCCACGTATTCCAGCAGCTCGTCCGCGTAGTCGGTGATGCGGGCGTAGTACATCGGGATTTCGCGCTTCTCGATCAGCGCGCCCGAACGCCAGCCGCGGCCGTCCACCACCTGCTCGTTGGCCAGCACGGTCTGGTCGATCGGGTCCCAGTTCACGGTGCCGGTCTTTTTGTAGATGATGCCTTTTTCCAGCATCTTCAGGAACATCCACTGGTTCCACTTGTAGTATTCCGGCTTGCACGCGGTCATCTCGCGCGACCAGTCGATGGCCAGGCCCATGGACTCCATCTGCTCGCGCATGTGGGCGATGTTGGAGTAAGTCCACTGCGCAGGCGGCACGTTGTTGGCCATGGCCGCGTTTTCCGCAGGCATGCCGAAGGCGTCCCAGCCCATCGGCATCAGCACGTTGTAGCCGTTCATGCGCAGGTAGCGGTACATCACGTCATTGATTGTATAGTTGCGCACGTGGCCCATGTGCAGCTTGCCCGAAGGGTAAGGCAGCATCGAGCAAGCGTAGTACTTGCCTTTTGGGAAACGTGGGTCGTTTTCTACCGCTTTGTAGGCGTCGATCGCCTTCCAATGCGATTGGGCGGCTTTTTCAACGTCGGCGGGACTATATTTATCTTGCATGATGTGTGCGGCCAGTATGAAATATTGGTGGATATGAACCGGTCATTATAACAGCATGCACTATAAGGAATTTCCGCCTCACCCCGCCTTGCGCGCGTATGTCGCCTGCCTGTGGGCGAGCGCGTCCGGCGGCCCGGTGCCAGGCGGCCGCGCGGCCTCGCACAGGGTGCTGCCGGACAACTGCATCGACATCCTGTGGCAGGATACGGGCGCGGCGGCTTTCGCCGTCGGCATGATGACGCGCGCCATCCACGTGGCGTCCTCGCAGGTAGTGCGCACCGTGGCGGTGCGCTTCAAGCCGGGCGCGGCGGGCATTTTCCTGTCGCCGCCGCACGGCCCCGCCCTGCCCCTGCACCACCTGGCCGACCAACGCAGCGACCTGGACCAGCTATGGGGCCGCAGCGACGCCGACCGGCTGGCCGACAGCCTGTGGGGCCGCGAACTGAGCGACGTCCAGCGCCTGGCGCTGATCGAGCGCAGCCTGCTGGCGCGGCTGCAGGCTGCCGCCGCCGGCGGAGACGCCGCCGCCGGCATGGCGCGCAGGGGCCGGCCGTCGGTCCTGGAACCGGGCGCACTGCCGCCTGCCGCGGCACCCGCAGGCGCGCTGGTCGGCGCGGCGCTGGACGTCATCGGCCGCAGCGGCGGCGGCCTGCGCATCGACACGCTGGCGGACGGCCTGGGCGTGTCGCGCCAGCACCTGGCCGCCCAGTTCCGCGCCAAGGTCGGCCTGACCCCGAAAATGTACGCCCGCATCTGCCGCTTCCGCCGCGCCACCGGCGCCTTGGCGCAGGCGCAGCCCCACGCCGGGACAACCGACTGGGCCCGGCTGGCCCAGGACTGCGGCTACTTCGACCAGTCCCACCTGATCCACGACTTCCAGGAATTCTCCGGCAGCGCCCCGGAAAATTTCCTGCGCTGACTTTCCATTTTTCCAATCGGGGCCGCTCCCGGCGTGGCAAGATAGCCATCTTTTCAACCAGGAGAGCAAGATGATCAAAGGATTACGCACCGCCATGTATCCCGTGCCGGACATGGAACAAGGCAAAGCCTGGTACACCAGCGTGTTCGGCGTGGGCCCCTACTTCGACCAGCCGTTCTACATCGGCTTCGCCGTCGGCGGCTTCGAGCTGGGCCTGTTCCCGGACGGCACGCCCGGCCCGTCGGGCAGCCGCGTCTACTGGGGCGTGGACAACATCGAAGCCGAAGTCGAGCGCATCACCGCGCTGGGCGCCACGGTGTTCTCGGCCATCCAGGAGGTGGGCGAAGGCATCAAGGTGGCCGAGCTGAACGACCCGTACGGCAACGTGCTGGGACTGATCTACAACCCGCTGTTCAAGCCCGAGGACGTACGCTGATCGGTGTACGCAAAACGGCAACCCATGGTAATATACGTTTCATATACACTTCATATATCAAACGAACAACCATGGGCATAGTAAAAATCTCCGACCAGATGCACGAAAACCTGCGGGTGGCGAGCGGCGCGCTGAGCCGCTCCATCAACGCGCAGGCCGAACACTGGCTGCGCATCGGCATGCTGGCCGAAACCAATCCCGAACTGCGCTACAGCGACATCTGCCAGATGCTGCTGCGCTCCGCCGCGCAGGACGGCCCCACTTTGGCCGACGCCATCGGCGCCCCCATCGAGGAGCGCCGGCACCATGCGTAAGAAAAAACAGAACGACATCCTCATCAAGAGCCCCGAGCAGATCGCCCAGGCACGCGTGGCGGCGCAGCTGGCGGCCGACGTGCTGACCATGATCGGTCCGCACATCAAGGCCGGCGTCACCACCGAAGACCTGGACAAGATCTGCAACGACTACATCGTCAAGGTGCAGCAAGTGATTCCCGCCAACGTGGGCTACGGCGGCTTCCCGGCCACCGTCTGCACCTCGGTGAACGAAGTGATCTGCCACGGCATCCCCTCGCCCAAGCGCGTGCTGCGCGACGGCGACATCATCAACATCGACGTGGCCGTGATCAAGGATGGCTGGCACGGCGACACCAGCCGCATGTACTACGTGGGCCAGCCCAGCAAGCAGGCCGAGCGCTTGGTGGACGTGACCTACAAGTCGATGTGGGCCGGCATCCGCGCGGTGAAGCCGGGCGCCACCTTGGGGGACGTCGGCCACGCCATCCAGACCGTGGCTGAAGCGGCCGGCTTCAGCGTGGTGCGCGACTACTGCGGCCACGGCATCGGCCTGGTGTATCACGAAGACCTGGAAGTGCGCCACTACGGCAAGCCCGGCACCGGCATGACGCTGCAGCCGGGCATGCTGTTTACCATCGAACCGATGATCAACGCCGGCAAGCCGCAATCGCGCCAGATGCCGGATGGCTGGACCGTCGTCACCGCCGACCGCTCGCTGTCGGCGCAGTGGGAACACATGGTGACGGTGACCGAGACCGGCTTTGAGGTGCTGACGCTGGCGCCGGGCGAACAGGCCCAATAGGCTAAGCGCCCCCGGCCGATTTCGGGCTAGGGGGCGGCGACTTGCGGGCGTAGTCAACCAGGTCCTTGGGATACACCAGCTCGTCGCGGTACCCGCTGTCGTCGATATCGTAGAGGTAGGTGAAGGCGGCCGCGCAAAATGCCCAGTAACCGACATAATCGGAATATTTGGGCGTCGCGTTTTCATGCTTGCCCCAGAAATGAGCGCGGCCCCTCATCGACGGATACCACCTTGCCACGTATCGCTTCATGGCCTCGGCCTTGGCGGCAGGGGCCTCGCTGTCGATCACGTCCACCAGCATGCCGTAGGGCTTCTCCCAATACCATCCATCGACGACAGGGCGGTCCGGCAAATAGAAGTTGAGTAACTCCTCAATCAGCAAGTCCGTTTCGTCATAGTCAGTCCCCGCCATGAGCGCGAAGACTCGCGGTATCAAATCCTCCCTATGCAGCAGCGCAGCTACGCTGATGATGCCAATGTAGTCCACGTATTCATCGATTGGATCATCCAGCGTGAACACCGCGCTGTATTCCTCTTCGGGTAGCTCGTCTTTCGCTTCCGCTTCGCGCTCGTATGCCTGCACTACCTTGGCCAGGAAAGCGGCGAGTTCATGGAGCGGATCACCGGCCGTGTACCTGAGCTGGAACTCACGCCAGCGGCCGGCCGCGATGTAGCCAAGGAGGACGTGCTGACCGCCTGGCTTGTCTTTGCGTTCCGTTAGTTTTTCCTCAGCAAGCTCGTCATTGCGCCGGTACGCCGCCAGCATGTTGGCAAAGCTTTGCTCGTCAATATAGGGCTGGCGACGCAGGGAAAGGAAATTCGCGTTCATGAAAGGCGGCGCGGCATGCTGCGCGCGTAGTCAACAAGATCTTTTGGATACACCAGCTCGTCGCGGTACGCGCTGTCGTCGAGATCGTAGAGATAGGTGAAAGCAGCGGCACAGAACGCCCAATATCCCACGTATGAAGAATAGGCAGGCTTGCTCTTCTCGTGCTTGCCCCAGAAATGCGCCAGCCCTTTCATCGACGGATACCACTTGGATACATACTTCTTCATCGCACCGGATTTGGCTGCAGCGCTGTCGCTGATGATGACTTCAACCAGCAAGCCGTAAGGCTTATTCCACAACCACTCATCCAGTGCCGGACGGTCTGGGAGATAAAATCTCAACAGCTCCTCGACAACCAAATCCACTTCGTCGTAGGCGCCGCCGGCAACCAAAGCGTGGATGCGCGGTATCAGATCCTCGCGGTGCAGCAAGGCGCAGGCACTGATCAAGCCGATGAAGTCCACATACTCGTCGATTGGGTCATCCAGCGCGAACACAGGAATGTACTCGTCATCAGGCAAGCGGTCCGAAGCAATCGCTTCGCGCTCATACGCAGCGACCACTTTCGTCAGCAGCTCAGCGAGCTCGGGAAGCGGATCGCCAGCGGTATACCTCAACTGGAACTCGCGCCACAGGAAGCCTGCCATGAACCCGAGAATTTCGGTTTGCTCTCGCGGCAGGTGCGCATTCTCAGGCAATTCCCGCTCGCCCTGTTCTTCCTCGCCGCGATAGTGCGCTATCGTATTGAGAAAGCTTGTCTCGTCAATGTACGGCTGGCGCCGGCGATCGGAAAACGTCGCGCTCATGATATTGCCCCGTCACTCGCGGTACGGACCACTTCGGCCCCGTCGTTCAGTGTGACCAACTGGCGTGGCACGCTGCGCGCGTAGTCGACCAAGTCCTTCGGGTAGACAAGTTCATCACGGTACGTGCTGTCATCGAGGTCGTAGAGATAGGTAAAGGCGGCAGCGCAAAATGCCCAGTAGCCGACGTATGAAGAATACTCAGGCTTCATTCTCTCGTGCTTGCCCCAGAAATGCGCCAGCCCTTTCATCGACGGATACCACTTCTATTCCAGAACCATTCATCTAGCTCGGGACGGTCTGGCAGATAAAAGCCCAATAGTTCTTCCACCACAGCATCCGCTGCATCGTACGGGCCGCCTGCTACCAAGGCGTGAACGCGCGGTATCAGATCCTCGCGATGCAGCAGGATGCAGGCACTGATCAAGCCGATAAAGTCGACATACTCATCGATAGGATCGTCCATGGCGAAGACTGGAATGTACTCGTCATCGGCCAAGCGGGCGGATGACTCTGCTTCTCGCTCATAGGCGGCGACCACTTTTGTGAGCAATTCTGCCAAGTCGGGAAGCGGATCGCCGGCTGTGTACCGCAGCTGAAACTCACACCACAAGAAGCTTGCCAAGAATCCGAGAATCGCGCTTCGCTCACGCGGCACGTGCCCGTGCTCAATCAGTTTTTGCTCGCCTTGATTTTTGTCGCGGCGATAGTGGGCTATCGTGCTGAGAAAGGTCTGCTCGCCGAGGTAAGGCTGACGCCGGCGGGCTACGAAAGGAGTGGTCATTTCATCCAGGCCCTATGCTCAGGTAGCGGAACTCCACTGCCAGATTGTCTGGCCGTATTCCGATGCATCGAATGAAGGCATGAGTTCTCCTTCGTTGAAATGCCGCGCGCTACCCTCCTTGGCTGGGCTGAACCAATTTCCTGCGCGTGGGCAAGGCTGACCTCCTGCAACGCGCAGGATTTCATTGCCATCCTTGAGGCGAACCGGTTGGCGCGGCTTGCTGCGGGCATAGTCCACCAAGTCCTTCGGATACACCGTCTCATTCCTATATCCGCTGTCGTCGATATCGTAGAGGTAAGTGAAGGCAGCGGCGCAGAACGCCCAGTAACCTACATAATCCGAATACTCCGGCGTGATCTTCTCGTGCTTGCCCCAGAAATGCGCAAGGCCCTTCATGGACGGATACCACTTCGTCACGTACTTCTTCATGGCCTTGGCTCTGGCGGCGGGTGTCTCGCTGTCGATCACCTCAACCAGCATACCGTAGGGCTTATCCCACAGCCACTCGTCTATCACAGGTCGGTCTGGCAGATAAAAGTTCAGCAACTCCTCTATCAAGAGATCTGACCCATCGTAATCAGTACCTGCCAGAAGCGCGTGGATTTTCGGAATTAGGTCTTCGCGATGGAGCAAAACAGCCGCGCTGAGAATTCCCAAATAGTCGACATATTCATCCAACGGATCATTTAAGGTAAAGACGGGGCGGTACTGGTCATCAGGAACCTCATCCATCGACTTTGCAGCAATTTCATATGCCTGCACAACCTTATCCATGAACGCAGCAAGCGTTCCTAGTCCCTCGCCCGCAGTGTATCGCAATTGGAACTCAGCCCAAATCTGCGCCGCCATGTGTTCAAGAGTAACGCTAGTTTTGTAAATGGAGTCCTTGTTCCGCTTTAAGTTATCATTGTAAATCACCACATCGCGCTCGTAGTGAAGAATAGTATTATTAAAACTTTCCTCATTTATGTATGGCTGTCTACGGCGGGAAAAAAAATTTTCGCTCATGGTTTTCTTCTTCCTGGTTTCTTGGGCTTACCATCTTCTATGTAGCTTTTATTTGCCGCATCCAATTCAGCTTCGCCAAACTCCGTCTTGACATTATGCGTAGAATGATCAGCGGCGTGCTCTTGTGCTTTGACTGGGTCACCAACCATGCCATCCGCAATTATCCGCAACGCAGCCGCCACATGCTGCACCGCTTCATCAGGCGTGACCAAAAACACATGCCGGGAATAATTTGAATCTATCCTCGAGGTCAGGCTACGAAAATCCCTTCTTATCCGCTTTTCTATCCACTGATGGCTCATCTGCAAAACCTTTTCTTTTGGCTGTTTTGGATGAGTCGCTGTTCCGACTGCACGGGTGGCTCTCTGCCGGTTTCCCTTGCGCCTACTCCCACCACCGGGGGCATCTTCCGCATTTGCTTCCCCCAACAAGTTCAACAATTTGGCTGCAGGATTCATGCTCGCCTTTGCCTCAACCACAGCAAACTGATGCGGTAGACCTCGATTAGTGAACCACAACGAATCAATCCCACTGGTCAATACGTGTGCGCTTGGCGTACAAAGATATAGCGGCGTTTCCAGATCGTTGATCTTCTTGTATTCACTTTGCCATCCGGTTTTCTTGCCGCCTCGCGCCGGAGACCTCATGTCATGCCGATTCCACTGAAGCCCCCAGTTTTTTTGCTCAATGACGTGATGGTCAACGATGTGCTCACCTAGCAGCCCCTTCAACGCAAAATTCAACGGCGCGTAGATGGAATACGCCATATTCTGCGTTGCGTTAGCAGTCTTGCCTCGCGCTTTCTTCCCTCTTACGACGGGGGTTTGTGCCACCTCGTTGTGCCGTCTCGGACTACGCGCACCGTTTGCCCGGCTGGCGGGAGCACCGCCGCCGCGCGACATGGCAGCGTTCCCTGCCACCGACATCGCCACCGCTGCCGCATGCTCGCCCAGCAGGCCTTCCAGGAATTTGCGGATCTCTGCTGCCGCCTCGCGGATCGGGGCGGCGAGCTTGCCGCGCATGGCGCGCAGGCTGGGGGCGGCATCGCGCGCGAGCTGTTCGATGCGGTCGGGGCACCACCAGTGTTTCTGGCCCAGGTAGTCCAGCATGGCGATGCAGCTTTCCAGCGCCATGTTGGCCTTGATGATGGCCGCTTGCGTGTTGCCCGCCCAGTCCAGCGCGCGCACCCAGCGCACGGCACCGCCCTTTTTTTTGCCCAACATGGTTTCGATCATCGCCACGCCGCTATTGATGACGCCCTTGGCGCGCTTGCGCTGCCGGTACAGGGGCTTGAACACGGTCTTGAAGGCGCTGCCCAC
>NZ_LMEC01000022.1 GCF_001425265.1 Massilia sp. Root418 | reverse complement strand
TTGAAGAACGGGGTGTGACGGCCGCCTTCGTCTTTCGACAGAACATAGATCTCGCCGGTGAAGTGGTTGTGCGGCTTGATCGAGCCTGGCTTCGCCAGAACCTGACCACGCTGTACGTCTTCACGCTTGGTGCCGCGCAGCAGCAGGCCAACGTTGTCGCCGGCTTGACCCTGGTCCAGCAGCTTGCGGAACATTTCCACGCCGGTGCAGGTGGTNGTCTTCACGCTTGGTGCCGCGCAGCAGCAGGCCAACGTTGTCGCCGGCTTGACCCTGGTCCAGCAGCTTGCGGAACATTTCCACGCCGGTGCAGGTGGTYTTSACGGTGTCGGTGATACCAACGATTTCGATTTCTTCGCCGACTTTGATGATGCCGCGCTCAACACGACCGGTCACCACGGTGCCGCGGCCCGAGATCGAGAACACGTCTTCYACTGGCATCAGGAAGGCGCCGTCCACTGCGCGCTCTGGCGTAGGGATGTAGCTGTCCAGTGCGTCGGCCAGKGCCATGATGGCYACTTCGCCCAGAGGACCGGTGTCGCCGTCCAGTGCTTTACGTGCCGAACCTTTGATGATAGGC
The DNA here is from genome assembly GCF_001425265.1 of Massilia sp. Root418. GTDB lineage: Bacteria > Pseudomonadota > Gammaproteobacteria > Burkholderiales > Burkholderiaceae_D > Rugamonas. Next base: position 658,472 of record NZ_LMEC01000022.1, on the reverse strand, counting down.
AGGTCGTCGCCTGGGAACTCGTATTTCGACAGCAGCTACTTCGCCCAGAGGACCGGTGTCGCCGTCCAGTGCTTTACGTGCCGAACCTTTGATGATAGGCAGGTCGTCGCCTGGGAACTCGTATTTCGACAGCAGCTCGCGCACTTCCATCTCAACCAGTTCCAGCAGCTCTTCGTCGTCGACCAGGTCGCACTTGTTCAGGAACACAACGATGTATGGAACGCCAACCTGGCGCGCCAGCAGGATGTGCTCGCGGGTCTGTGGCATTGGGCCGTCAGCTGCGGAGCAAACCAGGATCGCGCCGTCCATCTGCGCAGCACCGGTAATCATGTTCTTGATGTAGTCGGCGTGGCCTGGGCAGTCAACGTGCGCGTAGTGACGCGAAGCGGTTTCGTACTCAACGTGCGCGGTGTTGATGGTAATGCCGCGTGCTTTTTCTTCTGGTGCTGTGGCCTGGGCAGTCAACGTGCGCGTAGTGACGCGAAGCGGTTTCGTACTCAACGTGCGCGGTGTTGATGGTAATGCCGCGTGCTTTTTCTTCTGGTGCAGCATCGATCTGGTCGTATGCTTTGGCTTCGCCGCCGAATTTCTTCGACAGAACGGTAGCGATTGCAGCGGTCAGGGTCGTCTTGCCATGGTCAACGTGACCGATGGTGCCAACGTTCACGTGCGGTTTAGTCCGCTCGAATTTACCTTTTGCCATTTTAGACTCCTAACAATTTGATAAGTGTGCAGGGCACGCGCCCGACTGTCTGAAGATACTGCCGATATTGGTACTGCGAATTCTGGTGCCCTTGACGTGGATTGAACACGTGGCCTCTCCCTTACCAAGGGAGTGCTCTACCACTGAGCTACAAGGGCTGTATTTGTTGCGATGTACCACATAGATGCAAGCTAACTGGAGCGGGTGAAGGGAATCGAACCCTCGTCGTAAGCTTGGAAGGCTTCTGCTCTACCATTGAGCTACACCCGCGAGGTTTAGATCATCTTCACTACTATCACTCAGTTTTCTTGCAAAAACTTGGTGGAGGGGGCTGGATTCGAACCAGCGTACTCGAAAGAACAGATTTACAGTCTGTCGCCTTTAACCACTCGGCCACCCCTCCGCGAGGAACCGCAGAGTATGAAGCAACTTGCTTGACTTGTCAACGCTGTTTTGCAGTTCGTTTTACCGTTCTACCTGCAAGCTGCGATGTTTCGTCTGCTTCGGGGCGAGATTGTAATCACAAGAATGTGAATGTGCAAGTGTTGTTTTTAAGTTGAATGATTTCTTATAGAATCGACAGCATTCAAGGGCCGACCTTCAACGTACGACCGCCAAGACTGGAGCCAGTTTGGAAACACGAGTCCTCCCGCGCCGCTGGCGCCAGACGCTGCTGGCCAATGTGGCGCTGCTGCTGGTTTACGTCGCTGCCGGCCGGCTGGGCCTGGAAATGGCCCTGGGCGCCGCCTACGCCACCCCGCTGTTCCTGCCCGCCGGCATTGCGCTGGCCACCGTGTTCACGCTGGGGCCGCGCCTGCTGCCCGCTGTCGCGCTGGGCGCGGTGCTGGTGAACCTGATCCCGCTGGGCGTCTCGGGCGCGCTGACCTTCCCCGGCGGTTTGCCGCTGGCCGTCGCGCTGGCCTCGGGCGCCGGCGCCGCGCTGCAGGCCTGGGTGGCCATGCTGGTGCTGCGGCGCCTCATCCAGCCGGCACTGGGGCGCGGGCGCGACGTCCTCAGCTTCATGCTGCTGGCGCCGCTGCTGGCCCTGGTCAGCAGCACCGTGGCCATCGGCAGCAGCGGACTGCTGGGCACGCTGCCGCCGGCGGCGCTGCCGGTCAACTGGTTCACCTGGTGGCTGGGCGACACCACCGGCATGCTGCTGGCTGCGCCGCTGACCTGGATTGCCATCGGCCAGCCGCGCCCGCTGTGGCGGCGCCGGCGCTGGCTGGTGGGCCTGCCGTTGCTGCTGTCGACTGCGGTGTTCGTGGGGATCTACTTCCAGGTCGAGCATTGGGAAAGCGCGCAGCAGATGCAAACCTTCCGCCTCAAGTCGCAGCAACTGGGCGACCAGCTGCAAGCCCAGTTCAGCGAACACGAGCGCTTCATCTACGCCATGTCGAAAGCGCTCAACGATCCACGCCGCGCGATGGACGCAGGCGACTTCAGCAACTTTGCCTCGGGCTATCTCGACAAGCGCCCGGAACTGCTGTCGATGAGCTGGCTCAAGCCGCTCAGCCACGCGCAGCGCCCCGCCTACGAGCAGTGGGGCAAACAAGCCATCGTCCCGGATTTCGAGGTGCGCGAAGGCGCCGGCATCCGGCGCCTGCAACGCGCCGCCGACCGGCCGGAGTACATGGTGTCGACCTATATCGAGCCCATGAGCAGCAGGCGCTACCTGGGCATCGACTTTTTCAGCGAACCGGTGCGCAGCACGGCGGTGCGGCAAGCGCTGCGCAGCGGCCAGCCCACCGTCAGCGCGCCGGTGACGCTGTTCCGCCGCGGCGAGGAGCAGGGCATCATTCTGCTGCAGGCGGTGCGCGCGGCCGGCGACGACGCCGCCACCATCGGCATGCTGCTGATTTCCATCCACGCCGATTCCTACATCGAGCGCGCCATTGCGCAGGTAAACTTCCCGGCCCTGCAGGTGCGCCTGCAGGACATCAGCGGCCCGGCCCCGCAGACCATGCACGACCGCCTGCCGCGCGCGGCGCAGGCGGGCGACGTGCAGCGCCGCCTGCGCTTCGGCGGGCGCGACTACCTGCTGACGGTGGCGCCCACGGCGGACTACGCGGCGGCCCAGCGCGGCTGGCAGAGCTGGACCGTGCTCACCTGCGGCCTGCTGCTGACGGCCCTGCTGGGCGGCATGATGCTGCTGATCTCGGGCGAGCGCGTGCTGATCCAGGCGCAGGTGAAAGATGCCACCGCGCGCCTGCGCGAGCGCGAGGCCAGGCTGCAGGCCATCCTGGACAAGGCGGCCGACGCCATCCTCACCATTTCCAGCGACGGCGCCCTGGTGTCGGCCAACGGCGCAGCCGGGCGCCTGTTCGGCTACGCGCCCGAGCAAATGCCCGGGCTGCGCCTGGAGCACCTGCTGCCGGTGGCCGAAGGCGACACCGCCGCCGGCCTGCTGCGCAGCATCGCCAGCGGCGTCACCCACGAACACGAGGCCACCGGCTGGCGCAGCGACGGCAGCAGCTTCCCGCTCGCGGTCTCGGTGAGCGAAGTGGAGCTGCCGGACGAGCATTTGTTCGTGGCCATCCTGCACGACCTGACCGAGCAGCAGCGCGCCCAGGAACGCATCTACCGCCTGGCCCACCACGACCCGCTCACCGGCCTGGACAACCGCCTGTCGCTGAACCTGCGGCTGGACCAGCTGCTGGCCCAGGCCCGCCGCAGCCAGGCCGCCGGCGCCGTCATGTTCATCGACCTCGACCACTTCAAGAAGATCAACGACACCCACGGCCACCAGGTGGGCGACCTGCTGCTGATCGGCGTGGCCGGCCGCCTGCGCGAGCTGCTGCGCGAAGTGGACACCATCGCCCGCCTGGGCGGCGACGAATTCATCATCCTGGCGGGCAACAACGTCACGCCCGACAGCGCCAGCCAGGTGGCGGTGCGCATCGTGGAAGCGCTGAGCACGCCCTTTGTGCTGCAGGGTAAAACCATCCACAGCGGCGCCAGCGTGGGCGTGGCCATGTTCCCGTCCGACGGCGTGGACGGCCCCACCCTGCTGCGCCACGCCGACACCGCCATGTATGCCGCCAAGAGCCAGGGCCGCGGCAACTTCCAGTTCTTCGCGCCGGCCATGAACGCCGCCACCCACGAGCGCCTGCTGCTGGAAAGCCGGCTGTGGCAGGCGCTGGAGCAAAACGAATTCGAGCTCTACCTGCAGGCCCAGGTGGAGCTTGAACACGGCAGCGTGATCGGCGCCGAGGCGCTGCTGCGCTGGCACCATCCCGAACTGGGCATGGTGGGGCCGGACCGCTTCATCCCGATCGCCGAGGAATCCGGCCTCATCCTGCCGCTGGGCGAATGGGTGCTGAAGTGCGCGGTGCAGCGGCTGCGGCAGTGGCGCGACGGCGGCCTGGGCCATCTGCGGCTGGCGGTCAACCTGTCGGCACGCCAGTGCCACGGCGGCGCCCTGCTGCCGCTGCTGGACCGGCTGCTGGCCGAAAGCGGCATCGACCCTGCGCTGCTGGAGCTGGAGATCACCGAGTCGGCCGCCATGCAGGACCCCGAGCGCAGCCGCACGCTGCTGCGCGAACTGCGCTCGCGCGGGCTGAAGGTGGCCATCGACGATTTCGGCACCGGCTACTCCTCGCTCAGCTACCTCAAGCTGTTCGAGCTGGACCGCATCAAGATCGACCGCGGTTTCGTGAAGGACATCGAGAGCGACCCGAACGACGCGGTGATCGTGGCCGCCACCATTGCGCTGGCCCATTCGCTGGGGCTGGCGGTGGTGGCGGAAGGCGTGGAAACCGCCGCCCAGCGCGCCTTCCTGCGCAGCAAGGGCTGCGAGGAAGCGCAGGGTTATCTGTTCGCCAGGCCGGTGCCGGTGGCCGAGTTCGAGGCCCTCGCTGCGCAGGCACGGCGGGTTACGCTGTGCTAACCCGCCCTACGGCTTTGCCTCCGCCGCGGTGTCGTAGGGCGGGTTAGGCGCCTGGCGCCGTAACCCGCCGCGCGTCACGCCGGCGTCAGCGCCGCCACCACCTGGCCCTTGAGCGCGCGGATCAGCGAGGTTTCGTCCGGCGGCACGCCTTCCGGCGCCGCCTCGCGGCGGTCGGCGTAGAACAGGCCCAGCTGCACGCCCTGCACCACCAGCGGCAGCACGATGAAGCTGCGCGCGTCCGGCAGCAGCCTGCGGTGCCAGTCCGGCAGCAGGTCGCGGATCTTGGGCACGCTGGCGTCGGCTATCATCAGGTCGGCGTCGTTCTGCATGGCCAGGTGGAACAGGTCGCTGCCCGGTCCACCGGCCAGCGGAAAGGCAAAGCCTGCCATGCGCGCCGCGTGCTGTTCGCCAAACGCGATGCGGGCCCGGAACGTGCCGCTGCGCACGTCCCGCAGGCACACGGTGGCAAAGCGGAAGCCCATGCTGCGGTACAGCGTTTCCAGCACCGCCTGGATCACCTCGTTCACCTTGCAGCGCCCCGCTGCGCGCATCTGCGCCACCTCCTGCACGCCGGCCAGCAGCTGCTCGCGCGCGTTGTAGGGCTTGCCGCTGGCATGCTGGCCCTCGGACAGGCTGCCGCCAGCGTCCATGGTGGCCAGCAGCAGCACGTTGGGCAAGCCTTCCGCGCCCTCGTCCGGCGGCGGGGGCGCCTGCTGCAGCTGCAGGCTGTCGAGCAGCTCGTCCATTTCGCGGCGGATGGCGCCCAGCATGTCCTCCAGGCGCGGCCGCTCCAGCCCCAGCGCCGCGCCGTAGCGCTCGAACAGCGCCCTGACCACGTCCGGCGCCAGGGCGCCCGGCCGCACCAGCGCGCGCGCCGCGTCCATGCTGAAGGACACCACCAGCCGCACCCAGTCCTGCCGGTTCGCGGGCGGCTTTTGCACCGGCGCCGGCGGCAAGGCGCCGATCGAGCGCACGATCACGTCCGGTATCTTCCATTCGTTGAGGATGGCGGCCGACAGCGTGTCGTAGGTGCTGCCCAGTATCATCTGCGAGGCCTGGCTCGGCGTGTGCGCGCCGCCCGCCACCAGGGCATTGATTTCACGGTAGCGCTCATGCTGCTGGGAGGCGATCAGCAGTGGGCCGATGTTCTTGAACAGCGCGCCGATGGAGGCTTCCTCGGCGCCCTGGTAGGCGCTGAGGCGGGCCAGCTCGCGCCCGAACAGGCTGGCGCACAAGGCCGCCTCCAGCTCCACCCGCACGCTTTGCGCGTGCTTGCCGTTGTCCAGGGTGTCCACCAGCAGCATGGCCAGCGCGGTGGTCTTCACGTTATCGAAGCCGAGCAGGGAAATCGCGCGCGAGATCGTGGTGACGGCGATGCCGCCCACGCTGCGGTAGCGCGGCGTGTTGGCGATGCGCAGCACCTTTTGCGTGAGCGCCGCGTCCGACAGCACGTAGTAGGCCAGCTCCTGGGTGCCGCCTTCGTCCGAATCGACCAGCTGCACCACGCGCGCCACCGACACCCCCAGCGCGAACACGCCTTCGTCGCTGCACAGCTTCTTCAGCAGGGGGCCGCGCACCGGGCGCGGATCTGGATTCGGAGAAGACGCTGACGGCATGGAACTGGCTCCGATAGGGTAGGCAAGCGCGTAGGCCAGCGCACAGGCAAGCGGGTTGGCAAGCCATTGTAGCGCCGCCTGCCGCGCGGGGCGCTACATTGCCGCCAGGCGCCCCGGCCGGATGTTGTATTTCTTCAATATGTCCAGGTGCAGCGCGGACAGCGCGGTGAGCTTGGGGTTGACCGGGTCCAGCCGGCGCACGCTGGCAATCAGATTCAGCGCGTCCTGGCCCAGCATCTCGTCCCAGCCGGTGTTCTCCAGGCATTTGAGCACCGCCACGGCCGCGTTGAACACCACCTGGCCGTTCTCGGGCAGCTTGGCCACCGCTTCCATCATCAGCTCCACCGCGCCGCGGAAATCGCCTTCCTTGGCGCGCGCCGCCCCCACCGCCACCATGTCCACCACTTCCTGGCGGCTCTCGGCCGCCAGCTGCTGCGCTAGCTCGCCGTGGCCGGCGTCTTCCAGCACCCGCATGGCCTTGGCCATGGCGGCCGGGCTGCCGGCATTGCGCATCACGCCGCGCAGCACTTCGGCGGCCTGTTCCGGCTTGCCGCCTTCCAGGCAGGTGCGCGCCAGCTCCAGCCGCAAGTCGTTCGACAAGCCGGTGGCGCGGCGGCAGCCGGCCAGCGCGAAATGGATGGACTCCTCCAGCCGCGCCTCGTTGCCCGTGTATTCGTGCAGCATGGCCGACGAAATGGCGCTGCACACGGCGGTGTTGCGCTGCCCGGCCAGCGACTTGTCGAGGTCGCGGATCACGGCGGCGGCCTGCACCGGGTCGCCCTTGCGCACCAGCGCCGACACCAGCCGCGCGTGGTCTTCCGGGTCGCGGAATTCCGAGAAGCGGGCCTTGCTCACCACCTGCTTCCAGGCCTGCTCGGCGGTGTCCAGGTCGCCCGCTTCCAGCGCCACCTCCCCCAGCCGGCGCAGGCGGCGCACCGCGTGCGGCGACAGTTCCACCGCCGTGCTCAGCACGGCCTGCGCGCGGCTCCAGTCGCTGCCCACTTCATGGGTGCGGGCCAGCCAGTCGTAGGCGTCCAGGAAGCGCTTGTTCTGCTCCACCAGCGCCGCCAGCATGGCCTGCGATTCCTCGTGCGCGCCGCGCAGGAACAGGCACTTGGCCTGGCCCAGCCGGGCCCAGTGGATCTGCTTGCCGGCGTACAGCTCGGCATAGATGGGCTCGGCCAGCTCCGGCTCGCCCAGTTCCACGTGCAACTCGGCGCGCAGGCGCTGGAAGTCGGCCGCGTAGCGCGGCTGCTCCTGCTCGCCCGCCACGCAGGCGGCGATGGCGCCGCGCTGGTCGCCCAGCGTCACCAGTTGCCGGATGCCGGACAGCGCGTTGCGCTTGTCCAGCGCGCGCGCGATGCGCTCCAGCATATTGTCGGCCGTGAAAGGTTTCAGGATGTAGTCGTTCGGCTGCAGCTCGGCCGCGCTGACCACCTTGTTGAACTGGCCCTCGCCGGTGACCATGAAAAACAGCGTGGCCGGCTGGATCAGGCGGTGGTGGCGCAAATCCTCCAGCATCTGCTGGCCGTCCTGCCCGCCGTCCAGGCTGTATTCGCACAGCACGATATCGTAGGTTTTGCTCGACAGCATGCGCACTGCCTGGCCGGCGCTGCTGGCGTCCTCGATGCGGGTGACGCCGCACAGGTTGAGCATATTGTGCAAGCTGGCGCGCATGCCCGGGTGGGGCTCGATGATGAGCGCGCTGAGCGCGGTGCTTAAGCCCGGGAAGGGGTTCATGTCGGTGTCCGGAATTCGTCCGCGCATGGGCGTGGCGCAGGTGATGGCAGCGGCGCGCAGGGGTGCGGCGGCGGGCTGCCTATGGGCAAAGTATATTACGGACGGGTGAGAATTGGAGAGATTTGCGCGAATTTACGAAGCATTCCGGGCAGATCCGGCGCGCGGCGGGGCTGCCCCGCCACACCCGCCGGCCGTGCTACTTGGCCGACTCCGGCTGCTGGCCCAGCGTGGGGTCGCGCTCGATGACGTCCAGCAGCGCCTGCACCACTTCGGGATCGAACTGGCTGCCGTTGCGGGCCTTGATGTAAGTCATCACTTCCGGATAGGGCCACGGTTCCTTGTAGGGCCGCTCGTGCAGCAGCGAATCGAACACATCCACCACCGCCACGATGCGCGCCGAGAGGGGAATCTCGTGCCCCTTCAGGCCGTTGGGATAGCCCTGGCCGTCGAAATGCTCGTGGTGGCCGCCGGCGATCTCGGCGCCGAAGTGCAGATAGCTGGGGCCGTCCACCATGTTGGCGGCGCGCTCCAGTATCGTGCGGCCCACCTCGGCGTGGGTGCGCATCTGCACCTGCTCGTCCGGCGTATGCGCGCCCGGCTTGAGCAGGATATGGTCCGGCGTGGCCACCTTGCCCACGTCGTGCAGGATGGACGCCAGGCCTATCATGTCCAGCAGCTGCGGGGTCAGCTCGTCCGGATACGCGCCGCGCTCCTTCATGCGCGCGGCGATGGCCGAGGACAGCGCCTGCACCCGGCGCACGTGGCCGCCGGTGCCGCTGTCGCGGAACTCGGCCAGGTCGGCCAGCGCCACCACGGTGGCTTCCTGCGCCTTGCGCAGCTGGCCGAACATGTACAGGTTGTCGAACGCGGCGGCGATGCGCTGGCAGAACACTTCCAGCAGGTCGCGCTGGATCTGCGCCAGCGGCCAGGGCGGCGTGACGGAAATGGCCACTTCACGCTCCTGGGTGTGGATGAACAGCACGTTGGCGGGATGCTCGAACTGGCTTTTCTTTTCGGCGAAGGCCTTGGCGATGGTGGGCCACAGCGGGTGCGCCACCGGCATGCGCTCGTTCTCGGCCAGCGGTGCGTAGCTGCCGGTGGCGGCCACCACGGTGGCCGGGCCGTTCTCGCCCTGCATCAGGCACAGCACGCCGTCCGCGCCCACGTCCAGGATGGCCGACACCTGGTTCAGCACGCCCGAGGCGAACTCGCGCAGCGAATGGATCTGGTACAGATTGGTGGCGCCGGCCAGGATCTTGCCCAGGCCCACGCGGCTGCGTTCGAGCATGTTCAGGCTCTCGTAGGCGCGCAGCGCCGAGATCACCGTGGTAAACAGCTTCTGCGTGGTGAGCTCGGTCTTGGCCTTGTAATCGTTGATGTCGTATTCGATGATGACGCGCTGCTCGGGCGCCTGGCCGGGCTGGCCGGTGCGCAGCACCACGCGCACGATGGCGTTGTGCAGCTCTTCGCGGATGCGGCGCGCCAGCAGCAGGCCGGCGTCGTCGGTTTCCATCACCACGTCCAGCAGCACCAGGGCAATGTCGGGCGTGTTGCGCAGGATGTCGTAGGCTTCGCGCCCGCTGTAGGCCGAGAACAGTTCCAGCTCGCGTCCCTTGAAGCTGACGTTGCGCAGGGCCAGCCGGGTCACCGCGTGCACATCGACGTCGTCGTCGACGATCAGCACGCGCCACAGGCGCTGGTCCGGGGCAGCCAGTCCGACAGCCGGCGCTTCCTCTTCGTCCTCGTCGAGCAGCCAGTTGTCGTCTGCAGCGTTTGAATCGGTCATACGTTCTCCAAGGTCGCGCGATGCCGCGCGGATACGCTCTCCCGGCGCTGAATCTCTGGTTCCCAGCATAATCAGATTTTAATAGCCTGACAACCCCCGCCGTCCGCTGCGCCGCATCCTGGCAACAATGGCCGCGCCGGGGTGCGGCGCGGCGCGCTCAGCCGGCCTGCTGCCCCTTGCGGCGGCAGCCGGCCTTGTCGCCGGCCGGGTCGATATTCTGGTAGCGGATCTCGTATTTCCCGCTGGCCAGCTTGTCGACCACCCAGCTGTCGCGCGCCAGCACATAGGCGTAGCGCACGTTCGATTTGCGCTCCAGGTCGTACACCTTGATGAAGACGGGCGAGTCGTTGCCGCTGTTGTCCAGGGTAAGCTGCATGTCCTCGCCCTTGTTCTGGATCGGAAAGCCTTCCACGTAGCCGGAGCGCGCCGGCCACGGCTCGCCGTTGGGCGCCGCCAGCGCGGCGGCCTGGGCCTCGCTGTCGCAGTCGGCCGGGGTTGCGGCAGCGGCGGCGCCGGGCAGCACCACCTGGGACAGCGCCACCACCTTGATCAGCGGCGCGCGCAGCACGCCGCTCTCGGCGGCGTAGGGTTTCGCCACGGCCCAGCTGTCGGCCAGCGGGTCGGCCTTGGCGTCGGCACGGGAACCGTGCCCCGGCACGCCGGACGCGGCGGCGGACGAGGCGGCCACCGGCGCCGCCGCACTGAGCTCGCTTTTATTGCCCAGCGCGGCGGCCAGCACGGCCTGCAGGCGCGGCTGGCCGGCGGACATCACGCCGCCCACCCAGCCCACGACCAGGCTGGCGCCCAGCGCCACGCCCCATTTCCAGTTGCGGCGCCAGGCCGAGCGCACCGCGCGCGGCGGGTCCATGGGTTCGGGCCAGGCATGCTCGGGCCCGGCGTGGCGGGCCGGCTTGTGGCCGTCCTCGTGGCGGGTGCTTTCCAGCCACTCGATTTCCCACTCCTCGGCGGCGATCCACTCGTCGTGCTCCTTGCGGCGCTGCGGATCGGCCAGGGTGCCGTAGGCGCTGTTGAGGATGGCCATGATGCGCGCCGCCTTCTCGTCGCCCGGATTCTTGTCCGGATGGTATTTCTGGCTGAGCGCCTTGTAGGCGGCACGTATGACTTCCTGCGGCGCCATGCGCGCCACTTTCAGGTTGTCATAGTGAGTGTGTATCTTTCCCATCGTTCCATTAACTTTTCGACAAGCGCGCCGCGACGGGGGACCGCGCTGAATCGATCATCATAGCTGATTCCGGGCTGGCTATCCCATCAAACACATGATGAAAAGCGTGGCAATTCGGGCAATGCCGGGGATTACAGCCGGTGGCTGCGGTCGGACGCGGCCAGCGCAGGCGGCAGCGCCACATTGTTGCCTATGACCAACACCTTGAACAGCTCGCCCATCTCTGCCGGGGACAGCAGGCGCTGCAGGGCGTTCGCCTGCGGCAGATACGCCTTGGCATCGGCCGGGTCGGTGCGCAGCAGCAGCTCGCCCACCCCGGCGCCGATCAGGAAGGAAGCCTGGTTCATATACGCCAGCACGGCCGCGCCGGCGTCCTGCGCGGCCAGCGCCATGGCGGTGAAGTCCACGTGGGCGGTGATGTCCTGCAGGCCGGGCAGGTAGAACGGCTCGGCGTGCGCGTGGTGGCGGTAGTGGCACATCAGGGTGCCCTTGTCGCGCTGGTCCAGGTAGTACTCGTGGCCGGGGAAGCCGTAGTCGAACAGGAAAGCCGCGCCGCGGCCCTTGGCCACCATGCGCGCCAGCGTGGCCATGAAGCCGCAGGCGGTGCCGTGCAGTTCGGTTTCATAGCCTTCCGGCAGTGCGGCTTCCGCCTCGGCGCCGATCTGGAAGGCCAGCTGCCGCTGCAGCTCCCCGCCCAGGGCTTGCTCCTGGTAGGCGAAGCTGCCCGCTTCGATGGTCACGTGCAGCTCGCGCCAGCCGGCTGCGGTCTTGCGCACCAGGTGCACCGGCATGGCGTCCAGCACCTCGTTGCCGAACACCACGCCGTCCCACGCATCGGGCAAGGCGTCCAGCCACACCACCTGCGGGAAAGCGCGCAGCTTTTCCTGCTGGCGTGCGCGCAGCTCGCCGGACAGCTCGACAATGGCGTACTGCTCCAGCGCCACGCCGGCCGCCGCCAGCTCGCTCAGGATGTCGAAGGCCAGCTTGCCGGTGCCGGCGCCGAACTCAAGGATGCGCGGCGCGCTTTGAGCGATAATAGCGGCTGCCACCTGGGCCAGCGCGGCGCCGAACAGCGGCGTCAGCTCGGGAGCGGTTGTAAAATCGCCATCCTTGCCCAGCTTGGCGGCGCCGCCGCTGTAGTAGCCCAGGCCGGGCGCGTACAAGGCCAGCTCCATAAAGCGGGCAAAGGGAATGGCGCCCGGCGCGCGCGCGATGTCGGCGGCGATCAGGTGCTGCAGGGCGTGGGACGCGGCCAGCGCGTCGCTAGAAGGTGCGGGTAGGGACATCCCGGCATTTTAAACAATTTCGACGGAACCATTCATGACTCAGGCAGAGAACTCGGCGGTGCCCATGCCCGCGGCGGCCGCCACGGCCGCGCCGGTGGCGCTGGTGACCGGCGCCGGGCGCCGCATCGGGCGCGCCATCGCGCTCGGCATGGCGCAAGCCGGCTGGGACGTGGCCGTGCATTACCGCCACTCGCTGGCCGAAGCGCAGCAGGTGGTGGCGCAGATTGCCGCCATGGGCCGGCGCGCCGCCGCCCTGCCCTGCGACCTGGCCGACGAGGCGGCCGTGCGCGCGCTGCTGCCGCAGGCGGCCGCCGCGCTGGGGCCGGTGTCCTGCGTGGTCAACAACGCCTCGCTGTTCGACTACGACAGCGCGGCCGACTTCACGCTGGCGCGGCTGGAGGCGCACATGGCGGCCAACGTGGCCGCGCCCATCCTGCTGGCGCAGGCGCTGCACGCGGCCACGCCGGACGGCGCGCAGGCGGCGGTTTTGAATCTGCTCGACCAAAAACTGTACAATCTCAATCCCGACTTCCTGTCCTACACCTTGTCCAAGGCCGCGCTGCATACGGCCACGACCTTGCTGGCCCAGGAACTGGCGCCGAAAGTGCGCGTGGTCGGCATTGCGCCCGGCATCACGCTGGTGTCCGGCGACCAGAGCGAAGCAGGCTTCGCCAAGGCGCACACGCAAACGCCGCTGGGCCGTTCCAGCACGCCGGAGGACATCGTGGCCGCCGTGCTGTACGCGGCCGGCGCGCGCGCGCTGACCGGCACCACCCTGCTGGTGGACGGCGGCCAGCATCTGCAGGCTTCGCCGCGCGACGTGATGTTCCTCGCGAAATAATTCGCGAAACAATATTTATACTCTTTACTGAAAGTTCAACCATGCTGTCCGCCCTGACCCACCCCCGGCTCCAAGACTGCCGCCGCCTGTTCCTGCGCAACTACGAAGTGCTGATCAACATCGGCGTGCACGATTTCGAGAAGAAGGGCGAGCAGCGCGTCCTGATCAATGTGGACCTGTACATCCCGCTGGCGCTGTCGACCCCGAGCGCCGACGAGCTGCACGAAGTGGTGGACTACGATTTCATGCGCGACACCATCGCGCGCCGCATGGCCGAAGGCCATGTGCACCTGCAGGAAACCCTGTGCGACGATGTGGTGAAAGCCATGCTGTCGCACCCGCGTGTGCGCGCCGTGCGCGTGTCGACCATGAAGCCGGACGTCTACCCGGATTGCGAAGGCGTGGGCGTGGAAGTATTCCAGATCAAGGACAACGTGTAATGAACGCAGTCATGGACGCCCCGGCCGGCAAATCGGCCGAAAAGATCGCGCTGGAAAACAACAAACTGCACAAGCGCCTGTGCCGCCTGGTGGGCCAGGCCATCGGCGACTTCAACATGATCGAGGACGGCGACAAGGTGATGGTGTGCCTGTCCGGCGGCAAGGACAGCTACGCGCTGCTCGACATCCTGATGACCTTGCGCGAGCGCGCGCCGATCAACTTCGAGATCGTGGCGGTCAACCTGGACCAGAAGCAGCCCAACTTCCCGGCCGAGATCCTGCCGGCCTACCTGGACAAGCTGGGCATTCCCTACCACATTGAAAACCAGGACACCTACAGCATCGTCAAGCGCCTGATCCCGGAAGGCAAGACCACCTGCTCGCTGTGCTCGCGCCTGCGGCGCGGCATCCTGTACCGCGTGGCCGACGAGCTGGGCTGCAACAAGATCGCCCTCGGCCACCACCGCGACGACATCCTGGAAACCTTCTTCCTCAACATGTTCTTCGGCGGCAAGCTCAAAGGCATGCCGGCCAAGCTGGTGTCGGACGACGGCAAGCACATGGTGATCCGCCCGATGGCCTACGTGAAGGAAGCCGACACCGAGCGCTACGCCGAAGTGAAAGGCTTCCCCATCATCCCGTGCGACCTGTGCGGCTCGCAGGAAAACCTGCAGCGCAAGCAGATCAAGAACCTGATGCGCGAATGGGACAAGAAGCACCCGGGCCGGGTGGACAACATCTTCTCGGCGCTGTCGACCGTGGTGCCGTCGCACCTGATGGACCGCGACCTGTTCGGCTTCCAGGACATCAAGGCCAACGGCGAAGCCAACCCGCTGGGCGACATCGCCTTCGACGAAGAGCCTTGCTCCACGCCGGCCACCCTGCCCGGCACCATCCCGCTGCAATCGCTGTAATCGCTGTAACCCCTGCCCCGTGGCGACGCCTTGCGCCGCCACGTCCTCCGACACGATCCCCCTCCCGCCTGCGCTTCGCCATTCACGCTTGACACCGGCCCGCCAAACGGTCTGCGAGATGGGCGCCCCCGCCATCTCGCGCCGCCTGCCGGTGAAAACGCGGCGCTGATCAGCAGTGAACCGCTTTCTGGAACGCATGGCACAAACCGCCACCACGCCTACCCCGGATCGGCACCGCCGATGCATCTTTCAGGCAAGCTCGCGCCCCCGCCGCGGACTTTACGGCACGATCCCTGCACTACCAGCGGGGAAACCATGCAGACACTCAATAACGCCAGCCGCGTGCATGCGGCATCGCTGACCGGCGCGCTGCTGATGCTGGCCGGCCTGGCACTCGGTGGCGGGGGCCTCTGGCTGCTGTCGCTGGGCGGCAGTGGGTATTACTTCGGCGCGGGCCTGGTTTTGCTGGCCACCGGCCTGGCGCTGTGCCTGCGCTCCGCCTTTGCGCTCTGGCTGCACGCTGCGCTGCTGGCGGCAACGCTGGCCTGGGCGCTGTGGGAATCCGGCCTGGACTGGTGGCCGCTGGTGCCGCGCCTGGACCTGCTGTTTGTCGCCGGCGCCGTGCTGCTGACGCCATGGATCACCCGGCGGCTGGACCGCGAGCGCGCAAAGCCGGCGCTGCGCAGGCGCGGTTGGCAAGCGCTGCTGGCAGTGGAGGCCGCAACCGCGCTGGTCTCGCTGGCCGCGATGGCCAGCGATCCGCACCTGCGCGAAGGCAACTTTGCCGTCGCCGCTGTCAACGCTCCCAGCGCCGCCGCACCGGCAGCATCAGGAGCAACTTCCGCATCTGCCGCATCTCCGACAACGCCCGTGCCAGACGGCGACTGGCACGCCTACGGCCGCACCGGCTATGGCCAGCGTTATTCGCCGCTGGCGCAGATCACGCCTGCCAACGCGGCCCGCTTGGAACCGGCATGGCAATTCCGCACCGGCGACGTGCGCGGCCGGCCCGGCGACCCGGTCGAAACCACGTTTGAAGTGGCGCCGCTGAAAATCGGCAGCCGGCTGTTCCTGTGCACGCCGCACCAGTCCGTGATCGCGCTGGACGCGGCCAGCGGCAAGCAGCTGTGGCGCTACACGGCCATGGAAAGCACCGGCCTGGCGCTGCAGCACCTGACCTGCCGGGGCCTGTCCTACCAGCCGCCGCGCCCGGCCCAGGCAGCGTCCGCCACGTCCGCAGCATCGGCCGGCCCCTGCCGCCAAACTCTTCATGCCTACCGCCGACGGCCGCCTGCTGGCGCTGGACCCGGACACGGGCGTGCTGTGCCCGGCCTTCGGCAAGCGCGGACAGGTCGACCTGTGGGCCGGCATGCCGAACGTCCAGCCCGGCGCCTACTACGCCACGTCGCCGCCGGTGGTCACCAGCAAGTACGTGATCATCGGCGGCACCGTGCTCGACAACGCCTCGACGCACGAGCAGTCGGGCGTCATCCGCGCCTACGACATCGACAGCGGAGCGCTGGTGTGGAACTGGGATTCGGCCAGGCCGGACGCCACCGCGCCCATTGCGCCGGGACAGACGTACACGCCGAATTCGCCCAACAGCTGGTCGGTCGCCAGCGTGGACGAGACGCTCAACCTGGTCTACCTGCCGATGGGGAACCAGCCGCCGGACCAGTGGGGCGGGCGCCGCTCGCCCGAGGTGGAGCGGCATTCCTCGTCGGTGGTGGCGCTCGACCTGGACAGTGGCAAGCTGCGCTGGGTGTTCCAGACTGTCCATCACGACCTGTGGGACTACGACGTGCCGGCCCAGCCCACCCTGGTGGACCTGGCCATCGGCGGCGCCACCGTCCCGGCCCTGGTGCAGCCGACCAAGCAGGGCGAGCTGTTCGTGCTGGACAGGCGCACCGGCCAGCCGCTGCTGCCGGTGCACGAAACGGCCGCCCCGCAGGGCGCCGCGGCGGGCGACAGCACTGCGCCCACGCAGCCGCTGTCGGCGCTGTCCTTCGATCCGCCGCCGCTGCAGGGCAAACACATGTGGGGCGGTACGCCGTTCGACCAGCTGTACTGCCGCATCGCGCTCAAGCGCCTGCGCTACGAGGGACGCTACACGCCGCCGTCGGTGCAGGGATCACTGATCTATCCAGGCAATTTCGGCGTGTTCAACTGGGGCGGCGTGGCGGTCGATCCGGTCCGGCAGATGGTGTTTGCCACGCCGGTGTATCTGGCCTTCACCTCGCGCCTGGTCCCGCGCAGCAATGACACCGCGCTGCTGGTGCAGGGCAATGCCCCGCCGCACGGCATGCTGCCGAAACTGAACGAAAACCTGGGGGCGCCGTTCGCGGTGAAGCTCGAGCCGTTCACGTCGCCGCTGGGCATACCGTGCCAGCAGCCGCCGTGGGGCTACGTGGCGGGCGCCGAACTGCGCACCGGCAGGGTGGTATGGCAGCACCGCAACGGCACGGTGCGCGACTTGTCGCCGCTGCCGCTGCCGTTCAGGATGGGCGTGCCCAGCCTGGGCGGCCCACTGCTGACTGCGGGCGGCGTGGGCTTCCTGTCCGGCACCATGGACAACTACCTGCGCGCCTACGACAGCGCCACCGGCAAGCAGCTATGGCAGGGCCGCCTGCCGGCCGGCGGGCAGGCCACGCCGGTCAGCTATAGCGTGGACGGCCGCCAATACATCGTGGTGGCCGCCGGCGGGCACGGCTCGACCGGCACCAAGGCGGGCGACTATGTCATGGCGTACGCGCTGCCGAAGCAGGTGCCCTGACACAAGGCTGGTGCCGCTGGCGCGCGCCGCCGCGCTCAGCGCACCACGGCGCTGCGCAGCACGGGGTACAGCTTGAAGCGCTCGTCCCACGATGGGTGGCGGCGGGCGAAGAATTCCAGGCGCTGCGCGGCGCTGGCAGCGAACGCAGGATCGGCCAGCTTGCGCTTGAACTCGGCCGCCACGGCCGGGTCCTTCAGCTGCTCGCGCGCCACTTCTTCGGCCACGTATTCTTCCATGTACTCCTTGCGCTCGAAGGCGTTGTTGAAGACACCCCAGGCCAGCAGCGAGTCCGCGCTTTCCGGCTCCAGCATGGTCATCACCAGGCGCGACCTGGCCTGGGCGATGGGCACGAACAGCGCGCCCTTGCCCACCTCGCGCGCCTCCTTCTGCCACGCGCCCTCCACCGCCAGCGCCTGATGGCCTTCAAAGGACTGCGCGCCGAACTTGGTTTTCTCGGCGCGGAAGGCCTCCACCTCCACCTTGCCCAGGTCCGCGTCCAGCACCTTGTAGGCAATCCCGTGCTGCTTCAGCTTTGCGGCCACCATGGAGGCCTGCGCGGCCGGCACCAGGTAGCCGCCGGCCGGCGCCGCCACCTGCAGGTTGGGCACCACCTCGTCGCGCAGCGGCACGGTCCAGGTCTGCGGCTTGCTCTCGTCGTAGCGGGTCCACAGCGCGCCGGACACGTCGGACGGCGTGCGCGTATATTCGTAGCCGGCGAACTGGATCATCTTCGTGCGGTCGGTGGTGCGGTAGCTGAGCGGCACTAGCTGGTTGCCCAGGTTGAGCGCGCGCGCGTCCGCCTCCTGCGCGAGCTTGCGCCACTCGGCGCCGTGCTGGGCCACCTGCGACAGCAGCGACACGATGGTGTTGCGCGTGATGCGCACGCGGGTCGGATAGTCCTTCCACGAATGGGTTTCCACCAGCATGGCGAAGCGGTTACGCAACGGGAAGTAGCCGGTGGAGAAACGCGGCGCAGCCATGCTGTCCTCGAAGCCGGACTGCGGATCATCGGTCTTGGCGAAGGAAATGTAGAAGTGCTTGGGATCGGAGCCCTGCTTGCGCAAGTCGTCCATCACCGCGTCGCGCAGCGCCACGCCGGCCGGCATCAGGGCCGCGTCGCCGCCGTGCACCGGCTCCACCTGGATCGACACGTCCGGCTGGAACTTGGCGCCGTCGGTGACGTGCAGGTCGATATAGGCCAGCGGGTCCCAGGCGTTCACCAGCGCCAGCATGGCCTGCATTTCCGGCGCGTCGGCCTTCACGTAGTCGCGGTTCAGGTTGTAGTTCTGCGCCGTCGTGCGCCAGCCCATGGCGGCCGGGCCGCGCTGGTTGGGACGGTTCCACTCGCCGAAGCGCTCGTGGCCGTCGACGTTAAACACCGGCACAAACAGCAGCACCTGCTTGTCCAGCGCACCCGGGGCTGCCTTGCCTTCCAGCGCTTCGCGCAGGGCCAGGAAGCCGGCGTCCTTGCCGTCGATCTCGCCGGCGTGGATGCCGCCCTGCACCAGCAGCACCGGCAGGCCGCGCTGTTTTGCCTGTTCCGCCGTCAGCGCGCCGGTGCGCGACACGGCCAGCGCCAGCATCGGCCGGCCTTCCGGCGTGCGGCCGAATTCGAAGCAGCGCACCTGCTTGGGATAGGCCTGCTGGAAGGCTTTGCACAGCTGCTGCACCTCCTCGTAGCGGCCGGTCTGCTGGAAGCCGGAGCGCTCCGAGACAGTGACCAGGGAGGTGGGCGCGGCGGCGTGGGCCAGGGGCAAGGCGGCGGCAAGGGCGAGCAGCAAGGCACTACGTTTCATGTATCGGAACTCCGGCAGTTAGGTGGCATGCGCCAAGGGAATGCAACAGCCGGAAATTATAGACCGATAATGGAAATCTCTTTACCCATAGGGCGCACCGGCACCAACGCGGGCGCGGCGGCGCTGGAGCGGATGAGCGTCCCCTGCGCCATTGCCGGGCAGCTGCCGCTGCTGCGGTGCTGCAAAGCGGCCGACAGCTGGCCTTCGGCGGGGTCGCCCAGGTCGCGCCCAAAGTCGTCAGCCACGCGGCAGGTCGGCGCGAAGCCATCCGCGTAGTCGCCAAAGCCCTTGGCGTTAACGCCCTGGTACTGGATGGTGAAATAGGTGACGCCGCAATTCTGCTGCGGCGTGAACGCGTAGGGCTTGCCGCAGGTTTGTTCGCCGATCAGGTTCACTTCCACGCCGATGCCGCGCAAGCCGTTGATCAGCGACTCGCTGGCCGAACAGGTGCCGGCGCTGGTCAGCATGCTTACGCGCTTCAGGTTCAGCGACGGCAGCGCTTGCCCCGGCTTGGCGGGGTCCGGCGCGGTATAGCCAACCGCCGTGCTTTTGAACAGCAGCGGTGACTTTGGTTTCATCTTGTCGTTGCCCGTGGTGAGCTCGAACGTCTGGCCGGCAGTCTGTGCCGGCCCGGCGACCATATAAGCCAGCTCGCTGGCGATGTTCAGTTGGCCGCCGCCGTTGTAGCGCATGTCCAGCACCAGATCGACGACACCGGCATCCTTGAGCTGCGTGATGGCCTTGATCAGCATGTTTTCCGACGCGCCAATATGGTCGCTGAACAACAGGTAACCGACTTTGCCGGTGGGTGTATCAAGCACCGACACGCCGCGTACGGGCGTCTCCATCACGACAGCCGAGGTCATGCTGGCCTCCACTATCTGCGCGCCGCGCTGCACGGTCAGCTTGTGCTGCTCGCCCGCCTTCACAGGAAACAGCGCCGCGTTAAACCTTGCTACCAGTTCAGCGCCGGTACCGTTGACGAAGTCCTCGCCGTTGACCTTCATCAGCTGATCGCCGCGCCGCAGGCCCGCCTTGTCCGCCGCCGACCCCGGCTCCACGGTCGCCAGGCGCCAGATACGCGGTACCGCACCGTTCTGTGCCCAATGCGTCCCATAGCCCAGGTTGCCTCCCTTCGACATTTCCTCCCATTTCGCGGTCGGGTAACTGAAATGGAAACGGTCCTTGGGCCGGCCTCCCGGGGTCAGCAGCGGCGTTTTCAGGACGTTGAAATAGTCGACAGGGTTGGCATAATTGCCCGGCACCAAGTCGGTCGGCACTTCCTTGTACCAGAGATATGTTTCCTCAGTAAACAGGCGCAAGAAGGTGCGCTCATCCTCCAGCGTGCCTTGTACATCCGGATAGCCAGGCCCGCGCGGTTTCTCGCAGTGGTTCCAGATTAGAACGACCGGCGGCAGCGTCGGGGTCACCGGGGGGGTAATCGGAGGAGTAATCGGGGGCTCAGGCGTGACCGGCGGCGGCGTGACGGGAGGCTCGGGCGTTACGGGCGGCGTGACCGGGGGCTCGACCACCGGCGGGGTCACCGGCGGTTCCGGCGTCACCGGAGGAGGCGTTTCTGCGGGATGATATTCACTACTGCCGCAGCCGGCCAGACCGGCGAGCAACATCACGGCAAGGGCCTTGGCTGGGAAAGAAGTCATCACGCGATTATAGTCGGCAAGCAACGCCCTTCACTCGCCGAAGTGCAACGAATTGCAACCAAAAAAAATGGGGTCAGGGTTAATTATTCGGGAAATATTTCCCGAATAATTAACCCTGACCCCATTTTCGGGGGAGCGACCTCAGGCTGCGTGGTGGGCGGCGGCGGGGGCGTTGTAGGCTGCCAGCAGGCTGGCTTCCTTGGCTTTGGCCGCTTTCAGGTGGCGCTCCTTGACGTGGCCGTAGCCGCGGATGTCTTCCGGGATACTGGCGATGGCCACCGCCTGCGCCAGGTTGTCGGCGCTGAGCTTGCCAAGCAGGCCGGCCACCGTGCTGCGGTAGTCGGCAATCAGGGCGCGCTCCATCTTGCGCTCTTCGGTATAGCCGAAGATGTCCAGCGCGGTGCCGCGCAAGCCCTTCAGCTTGGCCAGCACGCCGAAGGCTTTCATCATCCACGGGCCGAACTGCTGCTTGACCAGGTGCCCTTCGGCGTCGGTCTTGGCCAGCAGCGGCGGCGCCAGGTGGAACTTGAGCTGGTAGTCGCCTTCGAACATATTGGCCACCTTTTCCTTGAAGGCCGGGTCGGTGTACAGGCGCGCTACTTCGTATTCGTCCTTGTAGGCCATCAGCTTGTAGAAGTAGCGCGCCACCGCTTCGGTCAGGCGCAGCTGTTTGTTGCCCAGCTTGCCCTCTTCGGCGCGCACGTGGTCCACGAATTCCTTGTACCTGGCGGCATAGGCGGCGTCCTGGTAGGCGGTCAGCAGTTCCACGCGGCGGTTGATGATGTCGTCCAGCGATTGGGTGCGCTTGAACTCGATCACCTTGGCGGGCGTGGTCATTTTCGTGACCAGGCCGAGGTCGTGCGCGGCGGTGCGGCCCCAGTTGAAGGCGGTCTTGTTGAAGCCGACCGAGACGCCGTTCAGCTCAATTGCCTTGAGCAGCGACGCTTCCGTCAGCGGCACTTGCCCCTTCTGGAAGGCGTAGCCCAGCATGAACATATTGGTGGCGATGGAGTCGCCCATCAGCGCGGTGGCGATCTGCCCGGCGTCGACGAACTCCACGCGGTCCGCACCGCAGGCGCGCATGATTTCGCTCTGCGAACTGGCGCCCGGGAATTGCCAGTCGGGGTTCTTCACGAAGGCCGCCGTGGTGGCGCCGGTGGAGTTGACCGCGGCCCAGGTGCGGCCTTCGCCCATGCGCGACAGCGCATCGCGGCTGGCGGTGACGATCTGGTCGCAGCCGATCACGAGATTGGCCGCGCCGGTGCCCACGCGGGTGGAGTGCAGGTCGGACTGCCTGTCCGCCAGGCGCACGTGCGACATGACCGGGCCGCCCTTCTGCGCCAGGCCGCTCATGTCCAGCACCACGGCGCCCTTGCCTTCCACGTGCGCGGCCATGGCCAGGATCTGGCCCACGGTGACCACCCCGGTGCCGCCGATGCCGGTGATCAGGATGCCGTACGGCTCGGCGGTAGACTGCAGCGCGGGCGACGGCAGCGGCGGCATGGCCATGTCGCCGGCTGCGGCCTTCTTCGGCTTCTTCAGCGCGCCGCCTTCCACTGTCACGAAGGACGGGCAGAAGCCGGTGGTGCAGGAGAAGTCCTTGTTGCAGGAGGACTGGTTGATCTGGCGCTTGCGGCCCAGTTCCGTTTCCAGCGGCTCCACCGACAGGCAGTTCGACTGCACCGAGCAGTCGCCGCAGCCTTCGCACACGGCTTCGTTGATCACGGCGCGCTTGGCCGGATCAGGATATTCGTTGCGCTTGCGGCGGCGGCGCTTCTCGGAGGCGCAGGTCTGGTCGTAAATCATGGCCGAGACGCCGGGCATGTCGCGCAGTTCGCGCTGCACGTCCATCAGCTCGGAGCGGTGGCGCACGGTGACGCCCTCGGCCCACTTGTAATCGTCCGGGTATTTGTCCGGTTCGTCGGTGACGACGATAATCGGCGTCACGCCTTCGGCCGCGATCTGGCGCGAAATCATGCCGGGATCGAGCGGACCGTCGAAGGCCTGGCCGCCGGTCATGGCGACGGCGTCGTTGAACAGGATCTTGTAGGTGATGTTCACCTTGGCCGCCACCGCCGCGCGGATCGCCAGGATGCCGGAGTGGAAGTAGGTGCCGTCGCCCAGGTTGGTGAACACGTGCTTCTCGTTGGTGAACGGCGCCTGGCCGACCCAGGTCACGCCTTCCGCGCCCATGTGGGTGAAGGTGGACGTTTCGCGGTCCATCCACAGCACCATGTAGTGGCAGCCGATGCCGGCCAGCGCGCGCGAGCCTTCCGGCACCTTGGTAGAGGAATTGTGCGGGCAGCCGGAGCAGAAGAACGGCGTGCGGTCGGTTTCCGGGTTGGCTTTCAGCGGCAGGTTTTTCAGCGCCAGCTCTTTCGCTTCCAGGAAGGCGATGCGCTCCTGCACGCGCCTGGCGACGGGATGGCCGGCGCAGTAGTGCGCGAGGCGCGAGGCGATGGCGCGCGCGATCTGCGCCGGGTTCAGCTCGTACGTGGCCGGCAGCAGCCAGTCGCCGTGGCCGGTCTTGCCCTTGTTGCTCCACTCGCCGGTGTCGTCGAACTTGCCGACCACGCGCGGACGCTGGCCGTCCGGCAGGTTGTACAGCTCTTCCTTGAGCGCGTATTCCAGGATCTGGCGCTTCTCTTCCACCACCAGGATCTCGTCCAGGCCCTTGGCGAATTCGTGCACGCCGTCCGCTTCCAGCGGCCAGGTCATGCCGATCTTGTACAGGCGGATGCCGATGTCGGCGGCGGCCTGCTCGTCGATGCCCAGGTCGGCCAGCGCCTGGCGCGTGTCGAGGTAGGACTTGCCGGCGGTGATGATGCCGATCTTGGGCTTGGGCGAATCCCAGATGATCTTGTTCAGCTTGTTGGCACGGCAGTAAGCCAGCGCGGCGTACCACTTGTAGCTGTTCATGCGCACTTCCATGTCCAGCACGGTGTCCGGCCAGCGGATGTTCAGGCCGCCGGCCGGCAGCTCGAAGTCGGTCGGCAGCTGGATCTGCACCCGGTCCGGGTCGAAGTCGACCACGGCGCCCGATTCGATGATGTCGGTCACGCATTTCATGGACACCCATAGACCCGTGTAGCGGCTCATGGCCCAGGCGTGCAGGCCGTAGTCGATGTATTCCTGCACCGAGGACGGGTAGAGCACCGGGATGCCGCAGGCGTTCAGGATGTGGTCGGACTGGTGCGCGGTGGAGGAGGATTTGGCGGCGTGGTCGTCGCCGGCCAGCACCAGCACGCCGCCGTGCTTGGCGGAGCCGGCGTTGTTGGCGTGCTTGAAGACGTCGCCGCAGCGGTCCACGCCGGGGCCCTTGCCGTACCACATGGAGAACACGCCGTCGTACTTGGCGTCCTCGAACAGGTTGGTCTGCTGGGTGCCCCAGACGGCGGTAGCCGCCAGGTCTTCGTTCATGCCGGGGTGGAACTTGACGTGGTGTTCGTCCAGGTATTTCTTGGCCTTCATGGCCGTCATGTCGACGCTGGTGACCGGCGAGCCGCGGTAGCCGGTGATGTAGCCGGCCGTGTTCAGGCCCGCTTTCAGGTCGCGCTCGCGCTGCATCATGGGCAGGCGGATCAGCGCCTGGGTGCCGGTCATGAAGGCGCGGCCGCGCTCCAGGGTCCATTTGTCGTCCAGCGAAATGTCTTGCGCTGGCTTACCGGATTCCAGATGGGAATCTTTGACTGGTGCGTTCATGTGTTGTCTCCACTATTTCTCGGGTCCGGTGCGCCGTTCTGTGCGGCGCTGGCGGAGCTGTGGCGGGTTACGCGGCTTTGCCGCTAACCCGCCCTACGAATGTACGAATGTACGAATGTACGCTTGCGCAGGTGTTGCGTGGTGCGTGGTGTGTAGGGCGGGTTAGCGCACCGCGCGTAACCCGCCGAATCATACCGCCGCCTTGTCGTCTTTCAGCACGCCGCGCTTGATCTGGTCCAGCTCGATGGACTCGAACAGCGCGCGGAAGTTGCCTTCGCCGAAGCCCTGGTCGCCCTTGCGCTGGATGATCTCGAAGAAGATCGGGCCGATTACATTCTGCGTGAAAATCTGCAGCAGCAGCTCGCGCTCGTTTTCGGTGCTGTGGCCGTCGATCAGGATGCGCAGCCGGCGCAGCTCTTCCAGGTTCTCGCCGTGGTGCGGCAGGCGGCGGTTGACCAGCTCGTAATAGGTCTCGATGGTGTCCTGGAACACGATGCCGGTGTCGCGCATGGCCTGGATCGACTGGTAGATATCGTCCGTGCCCAGCGCGATGTGCTGGATACCTTCGCCATGGTAGGCGTCCAGGTATTCGGCGATCTGCGATTTGTCGTCCGACGATTCGTTGATCGGGATGCGGATCTTGCCGCACGGCGAAGTCATGGCTTTCGACTTCAGGCCGGTGAGCTTGCCTTCAATGTCGAAGTAGCGGATTTCGCGGAAGTTGAACAGGTTCTCGTAGAACGACGCCCATTCCTTCATGCGGCCGCGGTGCACATTGTGGGTGAGGTGGTCGATATAGGTCAGGCCATTGCCGACCGGGTTGGCCACCGCGCCGGGAATGGCGACGAAGTCCACATCGTAGATGCTGATGTCGCCGATGGCGCCCGCAGGCACGCCGCTGGCGGCATTCTTGCCGCGCCAGCGGTCCACGAAGTACAGCAGCGAATCGCCCACGCCCTTGATGGCGGGGATGTTCAGCTCCATCGGGCCGGTCTTGTTGTCGAAGCCCCAGGCGCCCAGTTCCAGCGCGCGCTGGTAGGCGTAGGCGGCATCGTCAACCCGGATCGCGATGGCGCACACGGACGGGCCGTGCTGGCGCGCGAAGCGCTGCGCGAACGAGTCCTGCTCGGCGTTGATGATGAAGTTGATCTCGCCCTGGCGGTACAGGGTGACATCCTTGTGGCGGTGGCGGGCGATGGCGGTAAAACCCATGCTCTCGAACAGCGCGCCCAGGGCCTTGGGGTCCGGCGCGGCGTATTCGACAAACTCAAAACCATCGGTACCCATGGGGTTGTCCCAGGACTCGAATTTCATGCGTGTCTCCTGTGCTTATTTTCCGCCCAGTATAGTCCTCAGGAGGCAGCATTAAATTGCGAACAATTCCCGGGCACCCGGGATTTGCGCAATAATATTGCTTGTAACCTGACCAAAAGAGGGATTTATGACCAAGATTGCGCTCGATAAAACCGACCGTAAGATTCTGTCAATTTTGCAAAACGACGGCCGCCTGTCCAACCAGGACGTGGCGGAACAGGTCAGCCTGTCGCCATCGCCCTGCCTGCGCCGCATCAAGCGCCTGGAAGAGGAAGGCGTGATCCGCCAGTACGTGGCGCTGCTGGACCCGGACAAGATCGGCCTGGGCCTGCTGGCCTACGTGAACGTGCGGCTGGAAAAGCACAGCGACGCGGCTGCCGCCAACCATAGCACCGCGCGCGCGCTGGGCGTGAACCCCAGCGGCACCTCGCCGCGCGCCGACTTCGCGGTGGCTGTGGAACAGTGGCCGGAAGTGGTGGCCTGCTACGCCATGACGGGGGAAATGGACTACCTGCTGCGCGTGCACGTGGAAGACATGGACCACTTCTCGCGCTTCATGATGGCGACCCTGCTGCGCCACCCGGCCGTGCTGGACGTGAAATCCAGCTTCGCCCTGCAGCGCGTGAAGGACACCACCGCGCTGCCGCTGGTGTAAGCGCCGCTGTCGGGTCTATTTTTCCTGTTTTTTGCGGCCCGGCAGCTTGTCGAGCCATTTCACGGCGGCGCGGGTGTTGGCCTTGATGGCGTAGTCCAGCGTGGCCACCTGCTCCTCCACGGCCTCCTGCAGCATGCTGGCCGGGTTGGCCACCTCCAGCTTGAGGTAGGCGTCCGCTTCGCCGTAGTCGCGGTGGATCTGCATGCCGGCCTTTTTGGCGATATGCATCATGGTCTGGTTGGACGACAGGCAGTGCATGTACAGCGTGTCGACGTCGCTGTTGCGGCAGTGGATGGSGGCGCGCTCGAACAGCTTGGAGCCGATGCCCAGCCCGCGCGCCGACTTCGACACCGACACGCCGAATTCCGCCACCTGCTCCTTCTCGGTGGCCGACTGCTTGGCTTCCTTGGGCGCGAACGCCAGGTGGCCCACGGCCACCAGCTTGAACACCCGGTTGTAGACCCCGAACACCATGTCGCGCGAAAAATCGATGGCCTGCACGTATTTGGTCACCTGCTCGTCGCCCAGGTAGGAACCGAAGCGCAGCAGGCGGTCGGGCTTTTCCAGTGCCAGGAAGTGCTTCAGCATGCGCCGCCGGTCGCGCTCGGCCAGCTCCTTGACCATCACGGTCGGGCGGTACTTGCTGCCCTTCAGCCAGCGCCGCAGCGGATTGCGGAACATGTTCAGCCTAGTCATCCTCGACCTCCGTGGTGCCGTCGGCGACGCCCAGCGCGGCGCGCACGGCGCCGACGCGGGCGCGGTGCACCATCTCCGGTATGCGCTGCGGATGGTCGGCGGTGCGCTGGGCGATTTCGCCGGCGTTGACGCCGCGCGCGGCGGCCAGCGCTTTTTCCAGGTGGGCCAGCTGCGGGAAAGGCTTGTCGCGGAAGCTCACGCCGTTGCCTTCGCGGCCGCAGGAATCGCATTCGGTGGCCAGCAGCATCTGCGTGAAGCGGGCCGGCTTGCGGAAGGCGTCGCAGCGCTCCAGCAGTTTCACGATGGTGTTCGGGCGCAGCTGCAGCGCGCGGCCCACGTTGCCGTGTTCGCGCGCCGTCATCACGGCCAGGTCGCGGCATTCGCTGGGCACTTTCAGGCGCTTGCACAGCTGCTCCACCAGCCTGGCGCCGTCGCCTTCATGGCCGTGGTGGGAAGGCCATTTGTCCGGCGGCGTGATGCCCTTGCCCAGGTCGTGCATCAGGCTGGCGAAGCGCACCGGCAGCTCGTGGCCGCGCGCAGCGGCGTAGTCCACCACCAGCTGCATGTGGACGCCGGTGTCGATTTCGGGATGGTGCGCCTCCGGCTGCGGCACACCCCACAGCGCGTCCAGTTCCGGCATGATGCGCGCCAGCGCGCCGCAGCCGCGCAGCACCTGCAGCATGCGCGACGGCGCCTGTTCCATCAGCCCGCGCGACACCTCCTGCCACACGCGCTCGGCCACCAGGGCGTCCACTTCGCCCTGCTCCACCATCTGGCGCATCAGCGCATTGGTTTCCGGCGCCACCGTGAAGTCCGGGTAGCGCGCGGCGAAGCGGGCCACGCGCAGGATGCGCACCGGGTCTTCGGCAAAGGCGTCGGAGACGTGGCGGAAGATGCGCTGTTCGATGTCGCGCCGGCCGTTGAAGGGGTCGGTCAGCGTGCCGTCTTCGGCCTTGGCGATGGCGTTGATGGTGAGGTCGCGCCGCACCAGGTCTTCCTCCAGGGTCACCTCGGGCGAGGTGTGGAACACGAAGCCCTTGTAGCCGGGCGCGGTCTTGCGCTCGGTGCGGGCCAGCGCGTACTCCTCTTGCGTCTTCGGATGCAGGAACACCGGGAAGTCCTTGCCCACCGCCCGGAAGCCCTGCGCCGCCATGTCTTCCGGCGTGGCGCCGACCACCACGTGGTCGTGGTCCTGCACGGGCAGCCCAAGCAGCTCATCGCGCACGGCGCCGCCGACGACGTAGATGCGCATCGCGATCCCCTTTGTCACCGTTAGTCCGGCATTTCCGCGTCGTGCAGCGGGCAGGTTTCGGTCTCGGCCAGCGCTTCGCTGATCCAGCGCGCCACGGCGGGATGGGCGCGCACGCGTTCGCAGTAGGCGTTCAGCGCGGGCGGCAGCACTACGCCGTAGGTCTTGAAACGCATCACCACCGGCGCGTAGTAGGCGTCGGCGATGGTGAAGTCGCCGAACAGGAATTCATGGTGGCCAAAGCGGCTCAGGCACTCTTCCCAGATTTCGCTGATGCGGCCGATGTCGGCCTGGGTGCCGGGCGTGCGGCCCTTGCCGGGATAGCTGCCCTTGACGTTCATCGACATCGAGTTGCGCAGGCTGGCGAAGCCGGAATGCATCTCGGCGCAGACCGAACGCGCCATGGCGCGCGCGGCCACGTCCTGCGGCCACATATGCTTTTCGGGGAACTGCTCGGCCAGGTATTCGCAGATGGCCAGGCTGTCCCAGATCGTCATCTCGCCCGCCAGCAGCACCGGCACCCGGCCGCAAGCCGAGTATTCAGCGATCTTGGTGGCGGTATCGTTCTGGTCCAGCAGCACGCGCACTTCCTGGAACGGGATATTGAACGCGGTCATCGCCACCCAGGGGCGCATCGACCACGAGGAATAGTTCTTGTTGCCGATGACCAGGGTCAGGCCGGGCTCGCGGGCGGCGGCCAGGGTTTGCGTCAATGTAGGATCCAGTACTGTGTTTTGCATGTGTGTTCCCGAGGTTTGAATGGTTATTTGCCGCCGAAGCTGGCTTCGTTGCGTTCCTGCTCCGTGTAGCCTTTCGGCCCGACCGTGCCCAGGCGCGCCTTCAGCGATTGCGGACGGCCCTCGAACAGGGCGGCGTAATAGGTGGCGTTGGACATCACGTTTTTCACGTAGACGCGGGTTTCGAAATAAGGAATCGATTCGATGAAGACCGCGCTTTCCATCGGTTTGTCCAGCGTGGCGCGCCAGGAACGCAGGCGGCCCGGCCCGGCGTTGTAGGCGGCCGTGGCCAGCACCTGCGAGCCGTCCATATTCCCCAGCACCATATTCATGTAGTTCGTGCCCAGCATGATGTTGGTCTTGACGTCGGTGATGGCGTCCTGCACGAAGTCGGTGACGCCGATCTTCTTGGCCACCCAGCGCGCGGTGGACGGCATGACCTGCATCAGGCCGGAGGCGCCGGCGTGCGACTGCGCGTCCATGATGAAGCGCGACTCCTGGCGGATGATGCCGTACACCCAGGCCTTGTCCAGCCCCAGCGTCTGCGTGGCCGGATGCATGATGTCGTCGTGCGGCGAGGGGTAGCGCTGGGTGTAGTCGACCTGCACGCGGGTGCGGTCCGAGGTGTTGACCATGCGGTCCAGGATATGGTTCTGGCGCGCGAATTCGGCGGCGGCCAGGTGGCCGCGCTCGTCCAGGCTGCGCAGCTCCCAGTTCCATTCGCGCGTGCCCTCGAAGCGCAGCCGCATGCCGAAGAATTTCAGCGCGCGCTGGAAGCCGGGACGCTCGGCGATAGCGGCCACTTCGGCCGGCGCCAGCGGCGCGCCGGGCGGCGGGATGGAGATCAGCCGGCCCAGCTCTTCCTGCGCCAGCAGGCCGTAGAAGCTGGCCTGGTCCGAGATGGAGCGCAGCAGCTGGGCCGCTTCCGGCGTGGCATGCGCGGGCTGCCCGGGCACGGCCGATTCGGCCATCAGCGCGCGGGCGCGCCAGTAGATCCAGGCCGGGTCGCTGCGCAGCGCTTCGGGCATGGCGGCGATGTTCTTTTTCACCTGCTTCCAGTCGCCGTCGCGCAGCGCAATGCGGGTCTTCCACTGGTGCTGGTCGATCGACAGCGGCGCACCCTCGGACTTGCGCCAGTAGGCGCTGGTTTCCGGCGCCAGCGTGTAGGACGACTGCAGCGCAATGGCGGCCCAGCCGATGGCCTGCTCCTGCGCGCTCAGCCTGGGCGCGGCCTTCTCCAGCGCCAGCACGGCCAGCTTCATGCTGGTCTTGGCGGCGCGGCCCACCGCCACCAGGAAGGTCTCGTGTTCCACGCGGCCCGTGCCCGGTCCCTTGGCGATGGCCACCAGCGGCAGGTCCACCGCCTGCGTGATTTTCTTGTCCACGCCGCCCAGCAGCATGATGGCGCGGCGCGCCTGGCCGGTGGCGTTGAATTCGCCCGACAGGCGCACCTGGGCCCACACGTCCTCGTCGCTAAACTGGCCGGCCTGGTACAGGGTGGCGATCAGGCCCGCGCATGCTTCGCCGTAACCGTTGGGCGCAGTCAGCAGGGCACGCGCGTCGTCGGCCACCTTCAGGCCCTTGAGCGCTTTCGACTGCAGCGCGTAGCACTTGACCTGGGTGTCGTCGTTGAGCACGAACAGCGGCAGCTGGTCGTCGAAATTGGGCCAGTCCTTCTTGCGGCCCAGCTCCAGCAGCCAGTCGTTGCGCAGGCGGTCGGCGATGGCGCTGCCCTCGTAGCGCTTGAGGAATTCGCGGATCTCGTACGTGGTGGCGTCACGCCAGTGCGATTTCAGCCGATAATAATCGACATAGGAAGGAATGGAATAGTTGGGCAGGCGGGCGGCGTAGAACTCGGCCTTTTGCGTCTCGTCCTTGCGCACCGCTTCGCGCAGCAGCAGGAAGGCATCGTCCTCTTTGCGGTTGTCCGCGCCAGCGTCTTGGGCATGCACCAGGCTGACAAAGGCGCATCCTGCAATGACGCCGGCAATCCATTTCAACGGGGAAATCAATGTACGACTCTCACTAAAATTCACGACAGACCCAAGACATGAGCGGCGACCCTAGAATACCACGCAACCCAGCCCAGCCCCTAGCTCCGCCAGAGGGCGGCAACCCGAAAACGGCGCTGCGCAAGCAGATGCTGGCCACGCGCCGCGCGCTCGGCGCGGACACGCGTGCGCAGTGGGACCGGGCGCTATGTGATCAGGTGCTGGCGTGGCAGCAAAAAAACAAGGTGGACGTGCTGGGCGTGTACTGGCCGCTGCGCGACGAGCCGGACCTGCACCCGGCTTACGCGGAACTGGCGCGGCGCGGCGTGCGGCTGCTGTTGCCGGTGGTGGTGCGGAAGGATGCGGCGCTGGAATTCGCGCACTGGCAGATCGGCGAGGCGATGGTGAAGGATGCGATGGGGGTGGCGGTGCCGGCCGACTTGCGCATGGCGCCGTATCCGCCGGCGCTGCTGGTGCCCTGCCTGGGCTATAACCGGCATGGCTACCGGCTGGGCTATGGCGGCGGATTTTATGACCGCACCCTGGCCCGGGAACCGCGCCCGGCCACGGTGGGGATTGCCTACTCGTGCCTGCAGGCGGACTTTCCGGATGATAGCCACGACATCGCGCTGGATGCGGTGTTGACGGAGCTGGCGGGTTACGGCTCCGCCTAACCCGCCCTACGCGCCACCGGGTCGCCGGCATCACCGGCGCTGCTGGCGCATCGTAGGGCGGGTTAGCGCAGCGTAACCCGCCAAGGCCTCAAACCAGCCGCTGCCACAGCGCCGTGGTGGCGGCGGCCTGGTTCATGCTATAGAAGTGCAGGCCGGGCGCGCCGCCCGCCAGCAGGCGTTCGCACAGGCTGCCCACCACGTCCAGCCCGAAGGCTTTGATGGAGGCGCTGTCGTCGCCGAAGCTGGCCAGCTTCAGGCGCACCCAGCGCGGGATCTCGGCGCCGCACATGTCGGAAAAACGCATCAGCTGGGTGTAGTTCGTGATCGGCATGATGCCGGCCACGATGGGCACCTGGATGCCCAGCTTCTGGGTCTGCTCGACAAAATTGAAATACGCGTCGGCGTTGTAGAAGTACTGGGTGATGGCGGCATTGGCGCCCGCCTTGACCTTGCGCTCGAAGGCCAGCAGGTCATCCTGCGGCGATTTCGCTTGCGGGTGCACTTCCGGGTAGGCTGCCACTTCGATGTGGAACCAGTCGCCGGTTTCGGCGCGGATGAATTCCACCAGCTCATTGGCGTAGCGGAATTCGCCCGAGGCGCCGTAGCCGCTCGGCAGGTCGCCGCGCAGCGCCACGATGCGCTTGATGCCGTGCGACTTGTATTCGTTCAGGATGGCGCGGATCGATGCGCGCGTGCCGCCCACGCAGGACAGGTGGGGCGCGGCGTCCTCGCCGGCGGCGAGGATCTCGCGCACCGTGTCGAGCGTGCCGGTCTGGGTGGTGCCGCCGGCACCGAACGTGACGGAGAAATACTTGGGATGCAGCTCGGACAGCTTGGCGCGCACGGCGCGCAGCTTTTCCGCTCCTTCCGCCGTCTTGGGCGGAAAGAATTCGATACTGAAATTATGGGTTTCCATCGGCATTCTTCAGAAGTAAGGTGGACAGAGCCCAGGAAATCACACTGTACAGAATGGCGCCCCCCATGGCAGCCCAGAAGCTGTCGACATGGAAGCCGTCGACCCAGTGCGCCACCATCCAGAACATGAAGCCGTTGATGACCAGGATGAACAGGCCCAGCGACAGCACGGTCACCGGCAGGGTGAGCAGCAGCAGTATCGGACGTATCAGTGTGTTGACCAGACCCAGCACTAAGGCTGCGATCAGGGCGGCGCCTATGCTTGTGACATCGACGGAATGCATCAGGTAGGGCACGGCGAACAGCGCCGCGGCATTGATTAACCAGGTAAGGACCAAACGCATAAATATGCCTCGCAACGGAGCTGGCGGGTGACGGCCTGCGGCCTGACCCGCCCTGCGGTGTATCGTTGTTGCCGCGTAGGGCGGGTTAGCGTAGCGTAACCCGCCGAACCGCTTAGTAACGGTAGTGCTCAGGCTTGTAAGGGCCTTCTTTTTTCACATTGATGTAAGCGGCCTGCTCTTCGGTCAGCTCGGTCAGCTGCGCGTTCAGCTTGCGCAGCTGCAAACGGGCGACCTTCTCGTCCAGGTGCTTCGGCAGCACGTACACGCCGACCGGGTAGTCCTTGGTGTTCACGAACAGTTCGATCTGGGCGATGGTCTGGTTGGCGAACGAGGACGACATCACGTACGACGGGTGGCCCGTACCGCAGCCCAGGTTCACCAGGCGGCCTTCGGCCAGCAGGATGATGCGCTTGCCGTCCGGGAAGATCACGTGGTCCACTTGCGGCTTGATGTTTTCCCACTGGTACTTCTTCAGCGCGGCAACGTCGATCTCGTTGTCGAAGTGGCCGATGTTGCAGACGATGGCCTGGTCCTTCATGGCCAGCATGTGCTGTTCGGTCAGGATGTGGTAGTTGCCGGTGCAGGTGACGAAGATGTCGCCGTGTTCGGCAGCGTAATCCATGGTCACCACGCGGTAGCCTTCCATCGCGGCCTGCAGCGCGCAGATCGGGTCGATCTCGGTCACCCACACTTGCGCCGACAGGGCGCGCATGGCTTGCGCCGAGCCCTTGCCTACATCGCCATAGCCGGCGATGACGGCGATCTTGCCGGCGATCATGACGTCGGTGGCGCGCTTGATGCCGTCCACCAGCGATTCGCGGCAGCCGTACAGGTTGTCGAACTTGGACTTGGTGACGGAGTCGTTCACGTTGATCGCAGGGAAGGCCAGCTTGCCTTCCTTGTGCATCTGGTACAGGCGGTGCACGCCGGTGGTGGTTTCCTCGGTCACGCCCAGGATGGCCGGCAGGCGCTTGGAGTACCAGGTGGCGTCTTTCGCCAGGTGGGCCTTGATCGAGTTGAACAGGCAGATTTCTTCTTCCGAACCCGGGTTGGCCAGCACCGAGATGTCGGTTTCGGCGCGGGTGCCCAGGTGCAGCAGCAGGGTGGCGTCGCCGCCGTCGTCCAGGATCATGTTGGAGTACACGCCTTCGCCCGGCCACTCGAAGATGCGGTGGGTGTATTCCCAGTATTCGTCCAGGTTCTCGCCCTTGACGGCGAACACCGGGGTGCCGGCGGCGGCGATGGCGGCGGCGGCGTGGTCCTGGGTGGAGTAGATGTTGCAGGAGGCCCAGCGCACTTGCGCGCCCAGCGCTTCCAGCGTGCGGATCAGCACGGCGGTCTGGATGGTCATGTGCAGCGAACCGGTGATGCGTGCGCCCTTCAATGGCTGCGCGGCCGCGAATTCTTCGCGGATGGCCATCAAGCCGGGCATTTCGGTTTCAGCGATCTTGATTTCTTTTTCGCCCCATGCGGCCAGGCCGATGTCAGCGATGATGTAGTCTTGTGCGGATTTGAGTACGGCGTTCATCACGCCCTCCTTTCAATGGTTGAAAAAAGTAACGTGAGCGCGGTGTTGAATTCCGAGCCTGGCCTGCCTGGTGTTGTCTGGCGGGTCGCAGCGCTCCTCGGAAGAGGGATTCTAGCAGAAAAAACCGCCGCGTCGATAGACACGGCGGCGATACAACATTAGTTCAGGCCGGCAGCGGCGCGCAGGGCGGCAACCTTGTCGGTGCGCTCCCAGCTGAATTCCGGCTCTTCGCGGCCGAAGTGGCCGTAGGCCGCGGTCTTCTGGTAGATCGGGCGCAGCAGGTCCAGCATCTGCACGATGCCTTTCGGGCGCAGGTCGAAGTGCTCCAGCACCAGCTTGGCGATGGCGTCGTCCGAAATCACGCCGGTGCCTTCGGTGTAGACCGTGATGTTGATCGGGCGCGCGATGCCGATCGCGTACGACACCTGCACCTGGCACTGGCGCGCCAGGCCGGCGGCCACGATGTTCTTGGCCACGTAGCGCGCGGCGTAGGCGGCGGAACGGTCAACCTTGGACGGATCCTTGCCGGAGAAGGCGCCGCCGCCGTGCGGGGCTGCGCCGCCGTAGGTGTCGACGATGATCTTGCGGCCGGTCAGGCCGCAGTCGCCCTGCGGGCCGCCGATGACGAAACGGCCGGTCGGGTTGACCAGGAATTTGGTGTCCTTCAGCCAGGCCGACGGCAGCACCGGCTTGATGATCTCTTCGATCACCGCTTCTTCGATCTGCTTGTGGCTCACTTCCGGCGCGTGCTGGGTCGACAGCACCACGGTGTCCACCGACACCGGACGGCCGTCGACGTAGCGCAGCGTGACTTGCGATTTGGCGTCCGGACGCAGCCATGGCAGGCGGCCATCCTTGCGCAGCTGCGACTGGCGCTCGACCAGGCGGTGCGAGTAATAGATCGCGGCCGGCATCAGTTCCGGGGTTTCGTCGCAGGCGTAGCCGAACATCAGGCCCTGGTCGCCGGCGCCCTGGTCCAGGTCCAGGCCCGCGCCTTCGTCCACGCCCTGGGCGATGTCCGGCGACTGCTTGTCGTAGCACACCATCACGGCGCAACCGCGGTAGTCGATGCCGTAGTCGGTGTTGTCGTAGCCGATGCGCTTGATGGTTTCGCGCGCCACTTGAATATAATCGACATTGGCGTGCGTGGTGATCTCGCCTGCCAGCACCACCAGGCCGGTATTGCACAGGGTTTCAGCGGCAACGCGCGCTTTCGGGTCTTGCGCCAGGATGGCGTCGAGAATGGCGTCGGAGATCTGGTCGGCAACCTTGTCGGGGTGGCCTTCGGAGACGGATTCAGAGGTGAAGAGGTAGTCGTTGGAAGACATCGCAAGCTCCTGATACTGGTTTTGATAAACATGTCGCAACAACCAATACGGCTTGCGACGCTTTAGCGATATTTATATTCCGCTTCGCAAGTTGTCTGTTAACTCAGCGGATACTGCATACGTGGTATTTTACGCTTCTTTTAAAAACTTTTGGCAAGGCAAAATTTTTTGCCCCGCTCGAAACATTCATGCTTGTCACCATATTCCGCTTCCTTTCCGTCTTTCCCTTGCCAGTGTTGCACGCCCTGGGCGCCGCGCTCGGCTGGCTGGTTTATTTGCTGTCGCCGTCGCACCGCCGCCGCATGCGCGAGAATATGCGCCAGGCCGGCGTTGAGCGCCATCTGGGCGCGGCCATCGCCGAGTCTGGTAAGAGCATACTGGAATTGCCGTTCATCTGGTGCGCGCAACCGGAACGTGTGTCGCGCCACGCCAGCACCGAGAACTGGGAGCTGGTGCAAAAAAATCTGGACGCCGGCCGCGGGATTGTGTTCCTGACGCCACACCTTGGCTGCTTTGAAATTGTCGCTCAGGAAATTGCGCTGCGCACCGAGCTGATGGTGATGTACCGGCCGCCGAAAAAAGCCGCGCTCAAGCCGCTGATCGAGGGCGCGCGCGCGCGCAAGAATCTGCTGCTGGCGCCGGCCAATATGTCCGGCGTGCGCATGCTGGCCAAGACGCTCAAGAAGGGCATGCCGATCGGCCTGCTGCCCGACCAGGTGCCGCAGGAAGGCGAAGGCGTGTTCGCCGACTTCTTCGGCCGCAGCGCCTACACCATGACCTTGCCGGCCAAGCTGGCGCAGATGGGCAACGCGGCAGTCATCGTCACCTACGCCGAGCGCCTGCCGTTCGGGCGCGGCTACGTGATCCGCTTCGTGCCATTCGAGGGCACGCTGGACGGCAGCGCGGCCGAGCAGGCGCGCGCCATCAACGCCGCCATGGAACAGCTGATCGCGCGCGCGCCGTCGCAATATTATTGGAGCTACAACCGCTACAAGGTGCCGGCCGGCGCGGCCGCTGCGGGCGCTGCAAGCGATGGCGCTGCCGCCGACCAGCCGGAGGCGAAATGAGGCTGCTGCTGGGATTCATGTGGCTGCTGCACTGGCTGCCCCTGCCGGTGCTGGGCCGCTTCGGCACGGCGGTCGGCTCGCTGCTGTTCCTCATCATGAAGCCGCGGCGCGACATCACGCTGGTGAACCTGCGCCTGTGCCTGCCCGAGCTGTCCGAGGCCGAGCGCACCGCGCTGGCGCGGCGCCACTTCCAGGCGTATTCGCGCAGCGTGTTCGAGCGCTCCATCCTGTGGTGGGCGTCGGAAGCGCGCCTGCAGCGCCTGATCAAGGTGGTGTCCTTCGACGGCGCGCACCCGGAATCGGCCGGCATCCCGGTGGCGGCCATGACGCAGCAGCCGACCATCCTGCTGTGCCCGCACTTCGTGTGCCTGGACGTGGCCGGCGCGGCTATCGCCATGCAAGCGTCAGCCTCGTCCATGTACGTGCAGCAGAAGAACGCCGTGTTCGACAAGGTGCTGCGCGACGGCCGCGCGCGCTTCAAGCCGGTGCGCCTGTTCACGCGCCTGGACGGCATCAAACCCATCCTGCGCGCGCTGAAGGAAAAGCTGCCCTACTTCATGCTGCCGGACATGGATTTCGGCGAGAAGGACGCGGAATTCGTGCCCTTCTTCGGCGTGCCGGCAGCCACGCTGTCGGCCACGGCGCGCATTGCGGCGGCCACTGGCGCGCAGGTGATGCCGGTGATCTGCACCTTCCTGCCCGATTACCAGGGCTGGCAGGTAAAATTCTATGCACCGTGGGACAATTATCCAGGTCCGGACATGGTGGAAGCGACGCGCCGCATGAACGCCTTCATCGAGGCGCGCGTGCGCGAGGCCCCGGCCGAATATTTCTGGACGCATAAGCGCTTCAAGACGCGTCCCAACGGCGAGCCTTCCTTCTACGGCAAGGCCCGCTAAGACTACGACACCAACTCATTATGAAACTGAAATTCACCAAGATGCACGGCGCCGGCAACGACTTCGTGGTAATCGACGCCATCGGCCAGCAGATCGACTTCACCTCCGCGCAGTGGAAGCAGCTGGGCGACCGCCGCTTCGGCGTGGGCGCGGACCAGATGCTGGTGGTGGAAAAGCCGACCCGGCCGGGCTGCGATTTCCGCTACCGCATCTTCAACAGCGATGGCGGCGAGGTCGAGCAATGCGGCAACGGCGCCCGCGCCTTCGCCAAGTTCGTCTCGCAGAAGGGCTTGACGGACAAGCGCAGCATCGCCGTGGAAACCATGGCCGGCATCATCGCGCCGCGCCTGGAAGACGACGGCAGCGTGACGGTGGACATGGGCGCGCCGGTGCTAGAGCCAGCCCAGGTGCCGTTCGACGCCGAGGGCCTGGACGGGGTGGCCGAGGGCCGCGACGTCCTGTGGCCGCTGGTGCTGGAACTGGGCGGCGACAAGGAAACCGTGCTGGTGTCGGTGGTGTCGATGGGTAATCCGCACGCGGTGCAGCTGGTGGCTGACGTGGATACGGCACCGGTCGAGCTGACCGGCCCGCTGATCGAACACCATCCGCGCTTCCCGCGCCGGGTGAACGCCGGCTTCATGCAGCTGATGAACCGGCAGCACATCCGCCTGCGCGTGTTCGAGCGCGGCGTGGGCGAAACCCTGGCCTGCGGCACCGGCACCTGCGCCGCCGTGGTGGCCGGCATCCGCCGCGGCCTGCTTGATTCGCCGGTGAAGGTGGACGCGCGCGGCGGCCAGCTGTCGATCGCCTGGGCAGGAGAAGGCCAGCCGGTCTACCTGACCGGCCCGGCGGTGACCGTGTTCGAGGGCGAGATCGAGATCTGAGCCGAGGGGGAAGCCCGGTCTCAGGCCGGCTGCAGGCCGTCCGCGCCGCCGCGCCCGCCCTCTTCCGGCAACCAGGTCTTGAGCCGGTACAGGCGCTGGCGGTAATTGCCTTCCGGGCCGTCCAGGCCGGCGTCGAGCTTGTCGAACAGCCGGCTGATGCGGTCCAGCGCTTGGCGCTGCTGGGCGTTGCGCACCAGCACCAGGCGGCGCTTGCCGCGCCCGTAGCTGGCGCGGATGTCCACCACCAGGCAATGGCCGCGGTCGGCGGCCTTGACGTCCAGCAGCAGCGCCTCGGCGCGGCTCAGGCCGAACCACCCCGCCAGTTCCACGCGCGCTGCCAGCAAGGGCTGGTTGCCCAGCAATTCCCGGCTCACGCCCGGCAGGCTGGCAGCCCAGCCGCCGCCATCGGTTTGCGGCGCAATGCGCTGCAACGCCGCGCGCGCCTCCTCGCTGCCCTGGGCGGCAGCCTTCTGCAGCCAGTACGCCGCGCGCACGTCGTTTTCCTCGCCGCCGCGGCGGGTGCGCCAGGCGTGGATGCCGCATTCGAGCTGGGCCGCGCTGTGGCCCATGTCGGCCGCGCGCTCCAGGCAGGCTTGCGCCTCGCTCACGCTGCGCTGCGAGAACTCCGGCTTGATGTAGATGCGCGAAAGCGCGAACCAGGCGTCGGCCAGGCCCTGCTCGCCGGCCTGGGTCAGCCAGCGGATGGCGCGCTTGAAATTGACCGCCGCGATGCCGTCGCGCACGCGCTCGCCGTCCCGGTTCATGCGCGCAAACCACAGGCCCAGCGCCAGCTGGGCGGTGCGGTCGCCGCCGTGCGCGGCCAGTTCGCGGCAGCGCAGCTCGGTGCCGTCGCCCTCCATGTCCTCGTCGGCGTAGGCGTCCACCTGCGCCAGCGCCTGCGCGCAGCGCGCCAGCAGCTGCACCTGCTGCGGCGCGGCCTGCCAGCTGGCGTTGCGGGCCGCCTCGGCGTCCGGCGGCGCCTCGCGCAACAGCTGGCGCACCAGCGGCAGCGCCTGCTCCAGGAAGGCTGCGCGGGACAGCTTGTCCCAGGCCTCGTCCAGCGCCACGTAGGCCAGGGTGTTGATGGGAACGGGCGGCGCGGCCAGCGCGGCCTCGGCCGGCGCGGCGGCCGCCTTGGCGGCGGGCAGGGGCTGCTGCTGGGCCAGCAGGCGCAGCGCATCCGGCAGGCCGGCGCGCACTGCCGCGTCGAGCGCCTGCATGGCCTTGGCGCGCAGCGTGCCGCCGGCTGCCACGCCGAGGGCGCCCAGCGCCCCCAGCGCGCCGGCGGCGTCCGCGTCGCCGGGCGGGGCGTTCAGCACCAGCTGGGCCAGCACCAGGCCGGCCGGCAGCACGCCGGCTTCCCACGCCCGCTCATACCAGGGCAGTACCGCTTCGCGGCTGTGCTGCGCGTGTTCATAGCCGACATGGCTGCCGATCAGGCGCCACGCCTCGTCGCGCCCCTGGATGGCGGCGCGGTGCAGCCAGTGCAGGGCGGTGGGCGGGCTTTGCGGCAGGCTGGCGCCGCCGAACAGGTAGAGTTTTCCCAACGCCAGCTGGCACTGGGCGTCTCCGGCGCGCGCCCCTCTGATCATTACTAGTTCTTCACGATTTGCCATCGTTCCACTATTAATATGATTCATTCAAGAAAAACGCTGCGTTCCTACCAGGCCGGCCAGGCACCAGGTGGCTTGTCACGAGCTTGATCTTGCCACATTCCAACTACGACAGTAAGGCCAAGTGTAGTTTTAATACCAATCGTATTCCCTGTTAATTGCTAAGTGTTTGATATTACTCAAGTAATACGGCAGCACATTCCGTGTACGCTGAATAGCAATCCATTACTAAGCGAAAGGAAACCTTGCTCGACTGCATGCAATGGACAGCCATACAAGCGTTTCAAAAATACAACACGAAACCACATTTTTTTGGCTTTCGACCAATACTGGGCCTCATAATCGACCAATCCTCCACCGTAGCCGCGGGCAGCTATTAAGGTTCAGACCAGACGAGTGTCGAGTGAGCGCACTTCACGTTTTAGCGATTTGATCGATTAACTAAAAGTTAACCAAAAAGGAAGAACAAATGAAAAAATCATTAGTGGCCCTGGCACTCATGGGCGCCTTCGCTGGAGCCCATGCGCAATCGTCCGTCACTATTTACGGCACCGTCGATGCCGGCGTTTCGAAAACCACCGGCACCACTGCCCAGATCGGCAAACGCGACAACAACAAGCTGGGCTTCCGCGGCGTGGAAGACCTGGGCAGCGGCCTGAAGGCCCTGTTCCAGCTGGAGATCCGCTACGAGCCGGACACCGGCACCATTGAGAACACCAGCGGCGCCAACAGCCGTCCGCTGTTCCAGGGCCAGAGCCGGGTCGGCCTGCAAGGCGACTTCGGTACCGTGCGCCTGGGCCGCGGCCTGACCCCGTTCCAGGAAACCTCCACCGCCTTCGAGCCATGGAGCGGCGTGCCTGCCGTGGCCGGCTACCAGACCAACCTGCAGGTGGCGGGCTACAGCAGCGATCCGCTGGCGCCGCCGGGCTCGTCGGGCAACCGCTTCTCGAACGCGGTCTGGTACAACACGCCCGTGGTGAACGGCTTCCAGCTGAACGTGGCCGTGGCCGCCAAGGAAGCGCTGGGCAACACCACCGCCATCATCGGCCGCGGCACCGCGCTGGCGCCGCAGTACACCGTCAACGCCCTGCCATCGGCCAACCCATGGGGCGCCAGCGCCACCTACACGCTGAACCAGTTCGCCGCCTACGCCGCCTATGAGCGCAACGCCATCGAGACCAAGCTGTGGTCGGTGGGCGCCTCGTTCAAGCCGATGCCGGCCCTGAAGCTGATGGCCTCGTACCAGAAGCAGGACATGGACCATACCGTGGTGGCTGGCGCGGCCAACCACGAAACCGATGCCTGGATCGTGGGCGCCAACTACACCATGGGCCCGGGCAAGCTGCTGCTGGGCTATGGCCAGAAGTCGCCGGACCGCATCCTGAAGACCAAGCAGGCGTCGATCGGCTACGAGTACAACATCTCGACCCGCACCTATATCTACTTCGACCTGTCGAACAAGAAGACCCCGCTGCCGGCCACCACGGCCACCGTCAACGACAGCACGGTCAACCACTACTCGGTCGGTATCCACCACAATTTCTGACCGCCGGACCCGCCATGCGCCAGCGCGCGTAGCACCGAACGGACCTGGCAGCAGGTCCGTTTTTTTTGCCTTGTGACTTTTTCGCAACTGTGACCGCAGAAGCCAGCATGGCTTTCTGTACAAGGTTGGATTGCCGTGTCATATTGGTTGCACCGAATTAGTACGCACGTACTATTTTGAGAATAACAAAAAATACACATATAAATCTTTTGGAGACTGCATGAAAACTAAACTGCTCGCAGCCGGTATCGCCGCCTGTTTCGCCGTGCCAGCCATGGCACAATCCTCGGTCACCATTTACGGTATCGCCGATGCCGGCGTCATGTATGTGAAGAACGGCGGCCAGGACGCCAAGACCAAGCTGGTCAGCGGCATCGCCGACGGTTCGCGCCTCGGCTTCCGCGGCATCGAGGACATGGGCGGCGGCTACAAGGCCATCTTCAACCTGGAAGCGCGCGTGGAGCTGGACACCGGCCGCCAGCAAACCGGCAACCTGAGCAGCAATCCGACCTTCGCGCTGACCGAAGGCCTGAACTTCACCGTGCCGGCAGCGGCAGGCGGCGCAGCCACGGCCGAGAAGCTGCGCGCCGGCGTGCAGGCTGCGCTCAACCCCGCCATCAACGTCAACATCAACAACGCGCTGTTCGACCGCACCTCCATGGTCGGCCTGGTGACGCCGGTGGGCGCGGTGCTGCTGGGCCGCATGTACACCCCGGGCTATGAAGTGCTGAACGCCGGCGACGTGTTCGAATCGGGCACGGCGGCAGGCTGGGGCGGCATCGTGGGCGGCACCGGCGGCCTGCTGACGGCCGGCATCGCCATCCGTTCCGACAAGTCGATCCAGTACCGCATGGAACTGCCGAACGGCCTGAAGGCGTCGGCCATGTACGGCACCGAGAAGTCGGGCTATATCGGCATGGACAAGCGTTCCTGGGGCGCCAACGTGCGCTACGTGGCGAACGGCTGGGACGTCGGCCTGGCCCACAACCACGGCACCGACCAGGTCGGCGCGCGCGGCCTGGTGACCACCACCTTGGCCGGCTCCTACGCCTTCGACAACTGGAAGCTGTTCCTGGGCGCCCACAAGCAGAAGAACGAGAACTCGGTCATCATCCGCTACGCGGGCGACCTGCTGGCGCCGACCTTCGCCGCCTTCCCTGCTCCGCTGAGCACGCTGCTGGCCGGCCAGGCCAACGCCGCGCTGAAGCGCAACTTCCTGCTCGACGCGATCAGCTACCAGGTCGGCTTCCACTACAAGGTGGGCGCGGGCCGCATCATGGCTTCCGTGGTGCGCCAGGACGACAAGCGCGCCGACGCCAGCGACGCCACCCAGTACGGCCTGGGCTACGACTACAACCTGTCCAAGCGCACCGACGTGTACCTGGTGGGCGCCTACATCAAGAACGAGAACGATGGCCAGTACGCGCTCGGCGCTGCCAGCGCCTCGGGCGGCTTCACCGCGAAACCGGGCCAGTCGAGCAAGGGCATCCAGGTCGGCATGCGCCACCGCTTCTAAGCCGGCGTTCCACGCCACACCGAAAGACGCCCGCGGGCGTCTTTTTTACTGTGGCGTCGGTTAGAATGTGCATTGCTCTCAACCCACAAGCTGAACAATGGATGCCACCGCCGTACTGCAATACCTGACCGACCACCCGCACTTCTTCGAAGAGCACGCCAGCCTGCTGGGCGAGGTGAAACTTTCCAGTCCGCTGACCGGGCGCGCCGTCTCG
This sequence comes from Massilia sp. Root418, assembly GCF_001425265.1. GTDB lineage: Bacteria > Pseudomonadota > Gammaproteobacteria > Burkholderiales > Burkholderiaceae_D > Rugamonas. Next base: position 614,972 of record NZ_LMEC01000022.1, on the reverse strand, counting down.
CTGCAGGAACGGCAGATGGAAGTGATGCGCGACAAGTACAAGGCGCTGGAGCTGCGCATGGCCGAACTGTCGCGCCACGCCAAGGAAAACGAAACCATCGCCGGCCGCTTCCACAGCTGGACCCAGGCCCTGCTGCAGGTGCGCGAGGACGGCGCCATGCCGCGTGTGCTGGCCGACAGCCTGAAGAGCAGCTTCCACGTGCCGCAGGCCACGCTGCGCCTGTGGGGCGCCAAGCCGGACTACGCGGAGCAATGGTTCACCGCCGGCGCGTCCGACGATGCGCGCATCTTCGCCAACAGCCTGATGGCCCCGTACTGCGGCGCCAACAACGACTTCGAGGCGGTGCGCTGGCTGGAAGACGCGGGCCACGTGCAGTCCACCGTCATCATCCCGCTGCGCAAGCCGGGCAGCGGCGCGCCGGCCGGCAAGGCGGCCACCTTCGGCCTGCTGATCCTGGGCTCGCCCGATTCCGAACGCTTCACCTCGCTGATGGCCACCGACTTCCTGGTCCACATCGGCGAAACGGCCAGCATTGCGCTGGCCCCGCTGCTGGCCTGAGGCCATGAGCGCGCGCAGCAAGGCCGAGTGGGTCCACGCCTACGCCGAGCAGCTGCGCACCCAGCGCAAACTCTCTCCCCACACCCTGGACGCCTACCGGCGCGACCTGGCCGAGCTGGCCGCCCTCAGCGGCGAAACGGCCTGGACCGCGCTGACGCAGGCCGACCTGCGGCGCTACGCCGCGCGCCTGCACGGCAAGCAACTGGCGCCGCGCTCCATCGCCCGCAAGCTGTCCGGCTGGCGCGGCTTTTTCGACTGGCTGGCCGGGCAAACCGCGCTGGCCGCCAATCCGGTGCAAGGCGTGCGCGCCCCCAAGCGCGCCAAAGCCCTGCCCAAGGCCCTGTCGGTGGACGACGCGGTGCGCCTGGTGTCCACCGCGCCGCGCGCGCACGCCGCCGGCGGCCCCGACGCGGCACTGGCGCCGGCCGAGCTGTGCAACCAGGCCATGTTCGAACTGCTGTATTCGAGCGGGCTGCGGGTGTCCGAACTGGTGGGGCTGGACTTGCACTACAGCAAGGATGCGCTGGGCTGGCTGGAACAGGGCAACGCCGACGTGACCGTGCTAGGCAAGGGCAACAAGCGCCGCACGGTGCCGGTGGGCCAGGCCGCCATGGCCGCGATCGCCGCCTGGCTCAAGGTCCGCCCGGCGCCCGCCGACGGCAGCGCCGCGCTGTTTACAGGCGCGCGCGGCACCCGCGTATCGGCGCGCACAGTGCAGCTGCGGCTCAAGGCGCACGGGGTGGCCACCGGCGCGCCATCGGGCGTGCACCCGCACATGCTGCGCCACTCCTTCGCCTCGCACGTGCTGCAATCGTCGGGCGACCTGCGCGCGGTGCAGGACATGCTGGGCCACGCCACCATCGCCTCCACCCAGGTGTACACGGCGCTGGACTTCCAGCACCTGGCCCAGGTGTACGACCAAGCTCATCCGCGCGCCAAAGTGAAGTAATACAAAGTAAAGTAAGCATGCGCTGCATCAAGGCCGGGGTTTGGCCGATGCGGCGAAATTCCGGCATAATCGCTCGATCCCGGCCCAGGGGGCCACATAACTACTGATCGGCTAGCTGAACATGGCAATGATACCTACCACCATCCTGACCGGCTTCCTCGGCGCGGGCAAGACCACCCTGCTCAACCGTATCCTGCAGGAAAGCCACGGCATGCGCATTGCCGTCATCGAGAACGAGTTCGGCCAGGAAAACATCGACAATGAAATCCTGGTGCAGGACAGCAAGGAACAGATAGTCGAGATGAACAACGGCTGCATCTGCTGCACCGTGCGCGGCGACCTGATCGTGGCGCTGTCGAACCTGGCGCAGAAGCGCGCCGCCGGCGAGCTGCACTTCGACCGCGTGGTGATCGAAACCACCGGCCTGGCCAACCCCGGCCCGGTGGCGCAGACCTTCTTCATCGACGATGAAGTGGGTAGCCACTACATGCTGGACGCCATCGTCACCGTGGTAGACGCGCGCCACGCCATGCAGCAACTGGACGACAACGAGGAAGCGCAGCGCCAGGTGGGCTTTGCCGACAAGCTGCTGCTGTCCAAGACCGACCTGGTGGACCAGGCCGTGCTGGACGAGCTGCTGCCGCGCCTGAAGCGCATCAACCCGCGCGCGCCCATCAGCCAGTCCAACTTCGGCAGCGCGCCGATCTCCGAGGTGCTCGACCTGAAAGGCTTCAACCTGAACGAAAAGCTGGAGCTGGACCCGGACTTCCTGGCCGCCGAAGCGCACGATCACGACCATGCCCATGACCATGCCCATGACCATGAGCACGAGCACGGAGAGCACTGCAACCACCCTAGCCACGATCACCACCATGGCCACCACACGGACGACATTGCCGCCTTCGTCTTCAAGAGCACGCGCCCGTTCGACAGCGCCAAGCTGGACGAATTCCTGGGCGGGCTGGTCAACGTGTACGGTCCTCGCATGTTGCGCTACAAAGGCGTATTGTTGATGCAGGGCGCCGAACGCAAGGTGTTATTCCAGGGCGTGCACCAGCTGATGGGCAGCGATCTGGGCGCCAAGTGGGCCGAAGGCGAAGAACGTGGCAGCAAAATGGTATTTATTGGCAAAAATCTACCGAAAGACATCTTTATTCGCGGATTGGAACAATGTTTGGTATAAACTAACCGGGTTTTGTGGGGTGCCGGTTAGCAACTAGGTAAACGACTTAGGTGCCGGCGCGGTTGCCGAATTCATCGCGCAACTGATAATTTGAAAACTCTGTCGTATCGAAGGTAAGCGAAGTGATGACTAAAACTAATAAATCGACCCCCGCCGCTATCGAAGAAGTCCGCCTCCTCACGGAAGAAGAAATTCTGAAGATGGGCGAAGCAGACTACATGAACCCGGCGCAAATGGCATTTTTCAAGGCCAAGCTGCAAGCCCTAGAGAAAGAGCTGCTGAAAAATGCCGGCGAGACGACCGAACACCTGCGCGAAACCGTGCTGGTGCCGGACCCTGCCGACCGTGCCACCATCGAGGAAGAGCACGCACTGGAACTGCGCACCCGCGACCGCGAGCGCAAGCTGCTCAAGAAAGTGCAGCAATCCATCGTCGCCATCGACAACAACGAATATGGCTGGTGCGAAGAGACTGGCGAACCGATCGGCATTCCGCGCCTGATCGCCCGTCCTACCGCCACCCTGTCGCTGGAAGCACAGCAGCGCCGCGAACTGAAGCAGAAGCTGTACGGCGACTGAGCCGGCCGCAGCAGCAGCCTCCCCGGCGCATGGGCGCAGGCGGACGGCTCACCCCGAAAAAGCATGCCGCCCGCGCCGCATGCTTTTTTTGTTTTCTGCCTTGCTCTTCGGCTACACTGAGAGTCCAGCATAGCGAGGAACGCCGTGGGCCTGTTTTCCCTGTTCAAGAAAGGCAAGCCGGAGACTGCCGCCGCCACCGATGGCGACGACGACGCCGCGCGCCTGGCAGCCAACAGCGAAGCCCAGCGCGCCGCCGCCAACAGCCAGCTGCAGCGCGACATTGCGCGCGCCACGGCCCTCAAGATCGACGCCATCGAAGCAGCCATGGAGGCCGACATCTTCAACACCCCGGAACCGGCCTGGGGCAGCCGCCCGCCACGGCCGGCCGCCGCGGCCCCGGCGCCCGGCGCCAGCGCCGACCTCGCCGGCGGCCCCGACACCCTGCCCCTGCTGGACGCCAGCACCACCCAGCTGCTGGCCGACGATGAAATGCCGGCGCCCGCCGCCGCCGAATCCAGCGCGCCGGTGGTGGAAGAAAGCGCCCTGCTGTACGCCAACGGCCAGGCCGCCCTGGCCGGGCAGATGCTGGGCGCCGCACTGGCCGAGGCCGGCGCGTCCGGCCTGGGTGCGCAGCAAGACCGCACGGTATGGTGGCTGCTGTTCGACCTGTACCAGGTGCAGGGCTTGCAGGAACAGTTCGACAGCCTGTCGATCGACTACGCCAGCACTTTCGAGACCTCGCCGCCGGCGTGGCGCGGCCCGGGCGCCGCACCCGCGATCCCGGCCCTCCACGGCAGCGCCCCCGCCGCCGCAACTGGCGCTGCCGCCCCGGCCGCCTACGCCGGCATCACGCCCACCGTGGCCTTCGGTCCGGCGCTGGACGCGGAGGCCGCCGGCGCCATCGCGCGCCTGACCGCGCTGGACGGCGCCGCACCGCTGCGCCTGGACCTGAGCCGCGTGGCCGTGGCGGACGCGGCCGGCTGCGCGCTGCTGCTGGCCGCCCTGCAAAGCCTGCAAAAACAGGGCCGCGAACTGATCGTGGTGGCCGCCGCCGAGCTGGCCGCGCTGCTGCAAAGCGGGCTGGCAGTGGGCCGCCGCGACGACGGCGAAGCGCCCTGGCTGCTGCTGCTGGAACTGTTGCAGCTGCTGCAGCGCGAGAAGGATTTTGAAGAAGCCAGCATGGATTACTGCGTCACCTTCGAGGTGTCGCCCCCGCCCTATGCGCCGCCGGCGCCGCAGCAGGTGGCCATGGCCGCGCGCCTGGCCGCGCCTGCCGGCGCCGCATCCGACCGCTTCCTGCTGCCGCCGCTGGTGGACAACAACTGCGGCGCGCTGCTGGACGCCATCAGCGACTACGCCGCCCGCTATCCGGCCCTGGTGTTCGACTGCTCGCGCCTGGCGCGGCTGGACTTCGGCGCCGCCAACCAGCTGCTGGCGCGTCTGCAACACCTCGCGCAGGACGGCAGAAGAGTAGAATTCCGGGAAGTGAACCACCTGGTGGCAGCGCTGATGCGCCTGCTGGGCTACGCCGGCCTGGCGCGCATTTTCGCCCACAAGTACTAGGGCGGCGATCAAGGCAGCGATGAAGGCAGCGGGGCAGCGCCGCTGGCCCGTCTTGCAATTGTCCAGCCAGACCCCATGTCAGGGGCTGGCGCCCGCATCAGCGTCGAGCGTCACTACTTTGAGGTCAACATGGAACAATTTCACGGCACCACCATCCTGTGCGTGCGCCGCGGCAGCCAGGTCGCGCTGGGCGGCGACGGCCAGGTCACCTTGGGCAACATCGTCATGAAGGGCACGGCCCGCAAGGTACGCAAGCTGTACCAGGGCAAAGTGCTGTGCGGCTTTGCCGGCGGCACCGCCGACGCCTTCACCCTGCTGGACCGCTTCGAAGCCAAGCTGGAAAAACACCAGGGCAACCTGCTGCGCGCCTCGGTCGAGCTGGCCAAGGACTGGCGCACCGACCGCGTGCTGCGCCGCCTGGAAGCCATGCTGCTGGTGGCCGACGCCACCTCCACCCTGGTCATCACCGGCAACGGCGACGTGCTGGAACCCGAAAAAGGCATCGGCGCCATCGGCTCGGGCGGCACGTACGCCCAGTCGGCCGCGCTGGCCCTGCAGGAAAACACCGAACTGACGCCGGCCGAGATCGTGAAGAAAGCGCTCACCATCGCCGGCGAGCTGTGCATCTACACGAATATGTCCCACATCATCGAAACGCTGGACGGGAAGGCAGAATGAATATGACTCCGCAAGAAATCGTCGGCGAACTCGACAAGCACGTGGTGGGCCAGGGCAAGGCCAAGCGCGCGGTGGCCATCGCGCTGCGCAACCGCTGGCGCCGCCAGCAGGTGGAAGAGCCGCTGCGCCACGAAATCACGCCCAAGAACATCCTGATGATAGGCCCCACCGGGGTGGGCAAGACCGAGATCGCGCGCCGCCTGGCCAAGCTGGCCGACGCGCCCTTCATCAAGATCGAAGCCACCAAGTTCACCGAGGTGGGTTACGTGGGGCGCGACGTGGACACCATCATCCGCGACCTGGTGGACATCGGCATCAAGCAGACCCGGTCGGCCGAGATGGCCAAGGTGCGCGCGCGCGCCGAGGACGCCGCGGAAGACCGCGTGCTCGACATCCTGCTGCCGCCGCCGCGCGACTTCGGCTTCGCCACCGCCGCGCCGGCCGACGACGCCAAGCCCGACAGCACCCGCCAGACCTTCCGCAAGCGCCTGCGGGAGGGCGAGCTGGACGACAAGGAAATCGAGATCGAACTGGCCGACACCGCGCCGCAGATGGAAATCATGGCCCCGCCCGGCATGGAGGAGATGACCGAGCAGATCAAGTCCATGTTCTCCGGCATCGGCGGCGGGCGCAAGAAGGCGCGCAAGGTCAAGATCAAGGAAGCCATGAAGCTGCTGCTGGACGAGGAGGCGGCCAAGCTGGTCAATGAAGACGAGATGAAGCAGAAAGCCATCCAGAACGTGGAGCAGAACGGCATCGTGTTCCTGGACGAGATCGACAAGATTGCCTCGCGTTCGGAAATGGGCGGCGCCGACGTGTCGCGCGCCGGCGTGCAGCGCGACCTGCTGCCATTGGTGGAGGGCACCACGGTCAACACCAAGTACGGCATGATACGCACCGACCACATCCTGTTCATCGCCTCGGGCGCCTTCCACCTGGCCAAGCCGTCGGACCTGATCCCGGAGCTGCAGGGCCGCTTCCCGATCCGGGTGGAGCTCGAATCGCTGTCGATTGCCGACTTCGAGCGCATCCTGACCTCGACCGACGCCTGCCTGACCAAGCAGTACGAAGCGCTGCTGGCCACGGAGGGCGTCAAGCTGGACTTCGCGCCGGACGGCATCACGCGGCTGGCGGAGATTTCCTACCAGGTCAACGAGCGCACGGAAAACATCGGTGCGCGGCGGCTGTACACGGTGATGGAAAAGCTGCTGGAAGAAATTTCCTTCAGCGCCAGCGAAGGCGGCAGCCAGACGCTGACCATCGACGCCGGCTACGTCAACGCGCGCCTGGATGCGCTGGCGGTCAACGAAGACCTGTCGCGCTACGTGCTGTAAGGAAAGGAGGGCAACGGCGATGGCAAACAAGGCCCTGGCGACGCGGCAAAAGATGCAGTTCCGCGTCGAACCCTCCCAAAAGCCGCGCAATCCCTACGCGGCGCTGGCCAAGAACCGCGCGGCCGGCCCGCACGCCAAGCCGGTCTCGGCCCAGCGCCAGGCCGCCAAGGCCGCCCTCAAGAAAATCGACCCCGCCCAATCCGACGACGACTAGCGGCCTGAGCCGCATTCCGCCCCACTTCGGGGTCAGACCCCGAAGTGGGGCGGAATGCGGCTGAGGCCGCCTTGTTGATACAGCGGATTTCCATCACGCGAACTTGTACTCTGGCATGAGCTGATTTGCCACGCCCTATGACAGAGCGGGCTGAGCCGCACTCGGGGTCAGACCCCGAATGGGGGAGAATGCGGCTCAGCTTGCTTATCGGGTTCCGCTGACGGGTGTAGGCATTTGGGGGGGCGGCTGTGGCGCCGGGGGGGCAGGCTGGGGCGCGGGCGGCGCCGGCTGCTGGACCGGCGGCATCGGCAGCGGCGCGGCGGTGGCGCTGGAGGAACTGGCGCTTTCCGGCGGCGGCAGGTCGAGCCGCTTCTGGATGCCGCCTTCGGACAGCACCACGTATAAGCCCTGCACTTCCTGTACTTTCACATTGCTGGCCACTTCGGCACCCACCGGGTAGGCCTTGCCGGGCTGGCCGTCCACCGCGATGATGGCCACGCTGCCGCGCCCGTTGGCGGCGGCCACCACGCCACGCAGCTGGTAGTTGCTGGCGGCGGCGACCGTGATGTCGCCGCCGAACAGGTTGCGCGCAGCCGCCACCGACGCTTCCGGCGGCGCCTGCATCGGCACGGCGGCCAGCGGACGCTGCTCGGGTTTGAACAGCAGCATGCCCCAATAGGCGCACGAGGCGGACAGGGCCACCACGGCCACAAAACTTGCTACGACAGGCAGACGATTCATGTTCAATGCACCAGCTGGTTAATTTCGATAATCGGCATCAGCACCGCCAGAACAATCAGCAGCACCACCAGGCCCATGGCCAGGATCAGCGCCGGCTCCAGCAGGCCGGCGATGGTGAGCGTGCGCCGTTCCAGGTCGGCTTCCTGCGCGCTGGCGGCGCGGTTCAGCATGGCCGGCAGCTCGCCGGTGATTTCGCCGGCCCGTATCATGTGCACCAGCATGGGCGGGAAATGCTTCTGCGCCGACAGCGCACGCGCCAGGCTCACGCCTTCGCGCACCGCGTCGCTGGCTTCTTCCACCAGCTGCTGCATGGCGACGTTGGTCAGCGTGTCGCGGCTGGTTTCCAGCGCGCGCAGGATCGGTACGCCGGATCCGGTGGTGATGGCCAGGGTGCTGGCGAAGCGCGCGGTGTTCAGGCTGCGCTCGAACTTGCCGTATAGCGGCGCGGTCAGCAGCCAGGTGTGCCAGCGCGTCTTGAGCGCGATGTTCTGCAGCGCGCGCCGCCACGACACCCAGGCGCCGATCAGCAGCACCAGCACGATCAGGCCGTAGTTGCGCACGAAGTCGGATACGGCCAGCATGATCACGGTCAGCACCGGCAGCTTTTGCTTGGTGTTGGCGAACACCGAGACGATCTGCGGCACCACGTAGGTGAGCAGGAAGATCACGATGGAGAACGCCACCACGGTCACGATGGCCGGGTAGGTGAACGCCAGCTTGACCTTTTGCACCAGCGCGTTGCGGCGTTCGATGTAGTCGGCCAGGCGGGTGAGCACGCGCGAGAGCTGGCCGATCTGCTCGCCCGAGGCCACCAGCGCGCGGTAGATCTCGGCGAAGTCGCGCGGGTGGCGCGACAGCACTTCGGACAGCGCGGCGCCGCCGATCACCTCGGAACGGATGGAGGCGATCAGGTCGCGCACATAGGGCCGCTCGGCCTGTTCCAGCAGCGCCGAGAAGGCCTGCTCCAGCGGCAGGCCCGCTTCCAGCAGGCTGGCCAGCTGGCGCGTGAACAGCGCCAGCTCGGTGGTGGACAGGCGCTCGCCGAAGCCGCGCCGGGTGGCCTTGCCGCTGGCGTCCACCTGGGCCGAGATGGCTTCCACCTTGAGCGGCGTGAGGCCTTGCGCGCGCAGGTCGGAGCGGGCCGAGCGCGGGCTGTCGGCGTTGACCACGCCCTTCCTGGTGGCGCCGCCGGTGTCCACGGCTTCGTAGCGGAATGCGGGCATGGTCGCTAGTCCTTCGCCACGCGCAGCAGTTCGGCCTGCGTGGTGGTACCGTCGCGCAGCCAGCGTTCACCATCGTCACGCATGGTCTTCATGCCGCCGGCCTGCGCGGCCGCGCGCACTTCGGCTTCCGAGGCGCGGTTGTGGATCTGGGCGCGGATTTCTTCGGTGGTCCGCAGCAGTTCGTAGATGCCGACCCGGCCCTGGTAGCCCGTGTGGCCGCAATGCTCGCAGCCCACCGCGTGCCACTGCGCGCCGTCGAAGGTCTTGCAGGACGGGCACAGCTTGCGCACCAGCCGCTGGGCCAGCACGCCGAGCAGCGAGGACGACAGCAGGAAGGGCTCGATGCCCATGTCCAGCAGGCGCGTGACGGCCGCCGAGGCGTCGTTGGTGTGCAGCGTGGCCAGCACCAGGTGGCCGGTGAGCGAAGCCTGCACCGCGATCTGCGCCGTTTCCAGGTCGCGGATCTCGCCGATCATGATCACGTCCGGATCCTGGCGCAGGATGGCGCGCAGGGCCTTGGCGAAGGTCATGTCGATGCGCGGGTTGACCTGGGTCTGGCCCACGCCCTGCAGGTCATATTCGATCGGGTCTTCCACCGTGAGGATGTTGGTGGTGGTGGAGTTCACGCGCGAGAGCGCGGCGTACAAGGTGGTGGTCTTGCCGGAGCCGGTGGGGCCGGTCACCAGCACGATGCCGTGCGGCTGGGCGATCAGGCTGTCGAACTGCGGCAGCATGGCGTCGCTCATGCCGAGGTGCTGCAGGTCCAGGCGGCCGGCTTCCTTGTCCAGCAAACGCAGCACGGCGCGTTCGCCGTGGCCGGTGGGCAGCGTGGAGACGCGCACGTCGACCGGCTTGCCGCCCACGCGCAGCGTGATGCGGCCGTCCTGCGGCAAGCGTTTCTCGGCGATGTCCAGCTGCGCCATGATCTTGATACGGGAAATCAAGGAGCCGTGGATGGCCTTGCGCGGCTTGACCACGTCGCGCAGCGTGCCGTCCACGCGGAAGCGCACCACCGAGGTTTGCTCGAAGGGCTCGATGTGGATGTCGGACGCGCCTTCGCGCAGGGCCTGGGTGAGCAGCGCGTTGATCATGCGGATCACCGGCGCGTCGTCGCTCGATTCCAGCAAGTCCTCGATGGCCGGCACGTCCTGCAGCAGCTTGGTCAGGTCCAGGTCGGCGTCGAATTCGTCGGCCACCTGCGAGGCGTCGCCGCCGGCGCCGGCGTAGGCCTTGGCGATGGCTTCCTCCAGGTCGGCGCGGCCCAGGGTTTTCAGGTTGATGCGGCCGAAGCGGCGCGACACTTCGGCGATGGCGGCCGGCGCGGTGGCGCTTGAGACGTACAGGTCCACCGAGTGCTCGGCTTCCTGGCCCGGCTGGGCCAGCACCGAATAGTCGCGCGCGAAGGCGTAGGGCAGCAGGTTGCTCATTATTGCGGCTTGCCTTCAGCTGGCGCGGGCGCCTGGTTCGGATTGAGCTGGCCGGGCACCAGCGGCGGCACGGGCCGCGCCATCTGGCCGCTTCCCGGCGTCGGCTGGCCGTCCTGCAGGCCGGGCAGCATGGGCTGGCCGAGGTTCTTCAGCAGCGGTGTGTCGTTCGGCTTCACATCCTGCTGGGTGGCGCGCATGTAGTCGTAGCGGTCGGTGGCCAGGCTGGTGCTCTGGTCCTTGTTGCGGATTACCACCGGGCGCAGGAACACCATCAGGTTGGTTTTTTTACGGCCGCGCTTCTGGTATTTGAACAGGTTGCCGAGCACCGGGATGTCGCCCAGGCCGCGCACCTTTTCCACGTTGTCGTTGGCGTCGTCCGAGATCAGGCCGCCCAGTACCACGATTTGGCCGTCGTCGGCAATGATGTTGGTCTCGATCACGCGGGTCTTGAGCACGATGCCGCTTTCGGACGTGACGCTGGTGTCGATGCTGGAGCTCTCGTTGTAGATGGCCAGCTTGATGGTGCCGCCTTCGGAAATCTGCGGACGCACTTTCAGCGTCAGGCCGACGTCCTTGCGGTCGATGGTCTGGAACGGGTTGGTGCTGGTGCCGGAAGTGGTGGTGAACTGGCCGGTCAGGATGGGCACGTTCTGGCCGACGCGGATGGTGGCCAGCTCGTTATCGAGCGTGAACACGTTCGGCGTGGACAGGATGTTGGTGCCGCCCTCTCCTTCCAGCGCGTGCGCCACGGCGCCCAGGCCCAGCTTGCCGTTCGCCAGCTGCTTGAAGATACCGATGGTCATGCCGGCGCCCGGCAGCACCTTGCCGTCGCCCGCCGCGAGGCTGAGCAGGTTGTTGCCGGTGCCGCCGGCGAAGGAGGTGCCGCCGCCCACGCGGTAGGTGGAGCTGTCGTTGCCGCTCAGGCCCAGCCACTGCACGCCGAACTCGGAGGCCTTGTCGGCGCTTACTTCCACGATCAGCGATTCGATGTAGACCTGGGCGCGGCGCACGTCCAGCTGGTCGATCACGGCGCGCAGGTTGCGGTACACCGATTCCGGCGCGGTGATGATCAGCGTGTTGGTGGTGGCGTCGGCCTGGATGAAGCCGCCCGCGCCGCCCGCGTTGAGCTGGTTGCTGCCGCTGCTGGCGTTGAGCAGCGGGTTGGTGGGGCCGCTGCTGCCGGTGCCGCCGGTCATGCCGCTGCCGCTGCCGGTCATGCCGCCGCCGCCGCCGGCGCCGCCCTGCTGGGTGTTCAGGCCGGCCGCACTGGTGGCCTGGCCGGTGACGCTGCTGTCGCCCGACATCACCGAGCGCAGGGTCTGCGCCAGCTTGGTCGCTTCGGCGTTCTTCAGGTACACCACGTGCACATTGCCCAGCTGCGCGGTGGGCTGGTCCAGCTTGGCGATCAGCGACTTGGCCAGGTTGGCGCGCGCCACCGACGGCGCACGCACCACCAGCGAATTGGTGCGCGGGTCCGCCAGCACGCTCACGCGGCCGGAGTCGGCGCCGCCGCCGGCGCCCGGTTCGAGCAGCTTGGTGAGCATGGTGGCCAGGTCGCTGGCGATGGCGTAGCGCACCGGGATCACGTCCATGTCAGTGCTGGACGGCGCGTCCAGCGCGGCAATCAGCTTGCCCAGGCGCTTCAGGTTGTCCGCGTAGTCGGTGATGACCAGGGTGTTGTTGCCCGGGTTGGCGTTGATGGTGTTGTTGGGCGTGATGAGGGGACGCAGCACCGTCACCAGGTTGGCCGACGATTCATAATTCAGGTGGAATACCTGGGTGGCGATCTGGTCGCCCTTGAGCACCGCGCCGGAACCGATCTGGGTGGGCGTGGCCTGCAGCTTGGCTTCGGCCTCCGGCACCACCTTGGCGTAGCCGTCGCCGCTGACGATGGCGAAACCCTGCAGGCGCAGCGCGGAGGTCAGCAGCGCGAAGGCCTGGGTCTTGCTCATCGGGCCTTCGGACACCAGGGTCAGGGTGCCTTTCACGCGCGGGTCGATCAGGAAGGTGATGTTGGTGTAGTGGCCGACCGCCTTGATGACGGATTCGATGTCGGCGCCGACGAAATTGAGCGCGGCATCATCGCCGGGGGCGGCCCATGCCGGCGCTTGCGCGGTAAGCGCGGCGCAGCACAGCATGGCGGCCGCGCTCAGCTGGCGCAGCGTTGGACGTTGAGACTTGTTTGCGGACTGTTTTTTCATTATCTGTACTTATCTGAACTCTAACGCGATGATGTTCTTGCCGCCCTGGTTGGGGCGGCGCTGGCCCAGCAAATTCAACAAATTGCCCAGCGACTGCTCGTATCCGTCGGCCGCTTCGGCCTGCCCGGAAAACTGCAGGCGGCCGTTATTCAGGCTGCCTTTCCCGCTCAACAGCAGCGGCCCTTTCAGGGAACTCAGTTCCAACTGCGCCTGCTGGCCGCGCCAGTCCAGCGCCAGCTGGTAGCTGCCCAGCGGCTTCAGCGGCGACAGGCGCGAGGCCATGTCGGCCATTTCCAGCGTGGTGCGGCCGTTCACGTCCAACCGCTGGGCGGCCAGCGCCAGCTCCAGCGTGGTCCACGACAGCCGCAGGCGGCCGCTGGGCGCCAGTGTGTTGAGCGGCGCGCCCAGGCCTGCCAGGCCGTCGGCCGGCAGCAGCAGGGCCGAGGGGCTCAACTGCCACTGCTTCCAGCTGCCCTTGAAGCCGACCGGCTGCGCCAGCGCCTGCGGGTTGGCCAATTCCACGTCCACCATCCCCAGCAGCGACAGCGGCGACACCTGCCACGCGAACCGCCCCGGCAGCAGCGGCGTGACGGCGCCGTTGCCACTCGGCGCGCCGCCCACGAAGGCCGAGCCGCGCCACAGCGTACCCTGCGCGTCGCCCAGCGTCAAACGCCCGCCGGTGCGGCTCTCCACCAGGTCCGCCACCCAGGCGGCGGGGAAGAAGGCCAGCACCGTTATCAGCACACCCAGCAGCGCCGCCAGCAACCATAGCACGGCGCGCTTCATCGGCCCCCGCCGGCATTGTTCATGCCTTGTCCGGAAGCCTGGCGCAGCGTGATGCTGGCGTCCACCATGCCGGGCGTGGCCTGGCCGGTGACCACGGCTTCCTGCACCAGCACCGCGCTGTCGCGACGCTGCGCATCGAGCCAGGTGACCAGGGCCGCGAAGGGCACGCCCTTCACTTCCAGCTTGGCGTATTCGCCGGTGAGGTTGAGCGACTGCGGCTTGAGGCCGGCCGCGTTCAGGCTGGCGTTCAGCGCGTCGCGCGACATGGGCGGCGCCTGCACCGGCGGCCGGGCCGCCAGTTCGGCGGCGGTGCGGCCCATGGCCTTCAGTTCGGCCACGTCCTGGCGCAGCTGCGGCAGCGCCTTGCGCAGCCGTTCGCGGCCTTCCAGCGCGGGCGCCACGAACAGGCTGTACACCAGCGCCAGGCCCACCACGATGCCGCCAATGGCCAGCATGCGGCGTTCCTGCTCGCTGCGTTCATTCCAGAAGGCCGACGCGGTGTCGCGCAGCTGCTGGATCTTCATGGTCGCTTCGCTCATGCCTTGCTCCCTGCGGCGTTAGTGTTGGCGCCAGCTTTTACCTGCCACACGCCGGCCGCCGTTTCAGCCAGCTGCAGGCCGCGCGCCGACAAGGCGCCCTGCAGCTGCTGCAGGGTGGCGGCGTCCGCCGTATTGGGTTTGAGTTTGATCACCAGGCTGCGCTCGCGGTATTCCAGCGAGGCCACCACGTCGCGCTTGCCACTGGCGGCCAGCGCTTCGCCGAAGGCGGCGGCAATGGCGGTGAATTCGTCGGCGTTGACTTCGCCGCTGCCGGCCTTGGCGGCGGCGATGTTCATGCGCATCTGCGCGGCCGGGTCGCGGATCACGGTTTCCTTCGGATAGGCGGCGCGGAAGATCTGCACCATGGATTCGCGCAGCTCGCGCTCTTCGCGCTTCATGCGCAGCCATTCGATGTTCATGCCGGCCAGGTTCACCACCACCGCCAGCAGCGCCAGGCGCAGCGGCCAGCGCCAGCGCTGCCAGGCGCGCGACTGCGCGCCGCTCGCGCCCAGCCCGGCGGCCAGGTCGGGCGCCTGGCCGCCCTTGGCGCTCTTGGCGGCGGACACCCAGTGCTCCCAGCGGTCCGTTTCCAGTTCCACGTGGCTGAGGGTAGCGGCCAGCGGTTGGTACTGCTCCAGCAGCGCGGCAGGCAGGTACACCGTCAGCGGCGCGTCGCCGGCCAGCGCGCGCAGCATCTGCAGCGCGGCTTCCGGCTGCGGGCCTACGGTCAGGCCCATGCCGTCCTGCTGGCCCTTGCGCAGCGTCAGTTCCAGGCCGGCGTCGGTCTGGACCACGGCCGCCGAGGCACCGCCCGGCGCCAGCGGCAGGCACAGTTGCGCGGGCAGCGCGGAGACCGACTGCGCGCCTTGCGCCACCAGGGTTTTCACCAGCACGTCGAGCCAGCTGCGCTGCACCACGGCCACCGTGCGGTTGCTGCCGTCCTGGGTGGCGGTGAGCGGTGCCAGCGCCAGCACGCAGTCTGCCGGGTCGCCCAGCACCTGGTCTTCCACCAGCGCCGGCAGCGCGGCCTTCAGGCGCGCGTTCGACAGCGGCGGCACCGGCACGTGCAGCAGGGTGACGTCGGCGGCGGCCAGCAGCAGCACCACGCGCCGCGCCGAGGCCACCTGGTCGGCCAGGTTGCCGAGCGGGGAAGCGCCCTGCTGCATCACGTTGCCGCCGTCGCCGACCAGCGCGAAATGGCATGCGGGCGCAGCGCCGCCGTCGGCGGCCGCCCTGGCTGGATACCGGATGTATAAAGTCGTCAAAGAAGAATCTCGCTTTCGTTCATGCTACTCAAATTTCCCGTGTCCACAGCAGCGTTACAGCCTTGTTGCGGATGATCAGCGACTGCGCATCCAGCGCGGCCCGGTCCAGCCGCACCCGGCTTAGCACCAGGAAGTGGTCGCTCTTGACGCTTACGCTCACGCCCTGCGGCAGCTGCTGGCTGGTCTGCGTCGCCAGGTAGCTCTTGAAGTCGGCCTCCGAGTTGAACGGCGTGCGGCGCCGGAACTGCACCATCGTGGCCCCTTGCGACACCGAACAGTTTTCCACCAGCGCCGCCAGCACTTCGGCCGGCGCCGTATTCACATTCACCGGCGTGACACCCGGCAGCACGATTACGAAATCGCGCAGCTTTTCTATCATGGGCGGCGTAAAGCCTGTCACCGACAGCAAGTCTTCCACCCGGATCAGCTCCAGCGGTTCGCGGCGCGTGCCGTTGTTGCTGCCGGCCAGCCCCCCGCCGGCGGCTGCACCGGCACCGGCGCCGCCCGTGCCGTCGGCCGCCGCAGCCGTCGGTGCCTGGCTGCGCGCCACTTCCTCAGCCAGCGACTGCGCCAGGCTCGGATTCAGCTGCAGGTGCTGCAGCAGGCGCCGGAACACCTGCACCTGCGCCGCATCCGGCACACCCTTGGCCCCCAGGTTAGCCAGATTGTAACGTGCTTGCGCGTCGGTAATCTGCCCGGAGAGGGTGGCGTCGAATTTTTCGTTGGCCACGCGCTCGCGCTCGACGTAATCATCCAGCCGCGTTTCGGCCAGCGGCGTGGCCCAGGGGCCGGTCTCGGTGGTGACGGTGGGGTTGGAAATGCCGTCTTGCTGCAGGATCAGGCGCGCCCAGTCCAGCGCGCCGCGCATGATCCACTTGGTTTGCAGGTGCAGGCGCTGGTTCTCCATCGAGCGCACCTGTACCTGCTGCTGCCAGAACAGGCTGGCCACGATGGTGACGGCCAGGGTGGTCAGCAGCAGCGCCGTAATGACGGCGACGCCCGCCTGGCGCTGTCGGCGTACTTGGCGCACTTGGCGCGGCATGGCTTTCCCGGCTGCGGCGCGGCGCATCACTTCTCTCCCATCAGGAATACTTTGACCAGCGGCGCGGACTGGCCGTGCAGCTGCACCGTCAGTTCCAGGCCGTCGAAGTCCTGGGTGCTGGTGGTGGCCTGCGCGTCCTGGCCAGCCTGGCCGCCCTGGCCGCCTTGGCCACCCTGCACGCCCTGCACGCCCTGCACCGGCTGCCAAGCGCTGTCGCGCCAGCCGCGCACCGCCATGCTGTCCACGCCGCTCTGCAGCGGCACGGCCGGCGCGTTGTCGGTGTCGCCCACGGCGGCCGCCCACAGCGTGTCGAGCTGCACCAGGTCGCGCGTGGGCAGCGACTCGCGGCGCGTGAGCACGCCGTCGCGGATGCGGTAGGTAACCACTTGCAGGCGCGACGGCTCGCCTTCGGCCAGCACGGTGCGCACGAAGATCATGCGGCCGGCATCGGCCGCCAGGCTTTCGCGCGAGTGCAGCTGCTTGCGCAGCGCGCGCTGCTCCATGTCGCTTTGCAGCTGGGCGAAGGCGAGCTGGATGCCGCGCGTCTGCTCCATCTGCTCGGTGAGCGCCTGGCGCGAGCGGACGATGCCGTCCAGGCCGCGCCAGCCCAGCACCGCGACGATGGCCAGCACCGCCACCGCCACCAGCAGTTCGATCAGGGTAAAGCCGCGCGCGCCGCGCCGGCCCTGGATGGGGGCCGTCATTCCAGCAGCTTCAGTTGGACCAGCTTGATGATGAGGCGCTCCGGCTGTTTTTCATCGAACACGCTCACCTCCACCCGGCGCAGGCGCGGGTTGGGGCTGGCGATCACTTCTTCCTGGCACATCAGCTTCAGGTCGCCCTGCGGGCACTCGAAGGTGGACTTGCCGACTGCGGGGAACTGCTTGTTCAGGCTCAGTTGCACCAGCCGGTTCTCGGCCGACCAGGTGGCCATCATGGAGGCGCGCAGGCCGTCGCTGTTCTGCGTCAGGCTGCCGACCGCCCGCAGCGAGGCGCCCAGCGCGGTGCCGACGATCACCAGTGCCACCAGCACTTCCAGCAGCGTGAAGCCGCGCGCGCGGCGCGGGGTGGGCAGGTTCGGGCGCATATTCAGTCCACCGTAAAGTGGCCGATGCCGTCGGCGCGGATGGCGACGCTGACGTCGCCGCTGGCCATGGTCAGCACAAAGGGTTTGTCGACCGGTTCGCGGCCGAAGGTGATGCGCAGGGTATCGCCCGGCACCGTGGAGGCCGGGTCCAGCAGCAGGGTCACGGGACTGTTCTTGAACTGGCGTTCGCGCAGCAGGTCGTCCTGCTTGTCCTGCGTGATCGGTTCCCACACGCGCTGCTCGTTGCGCACCAGGAAGCGGTAGCTGTCCGGGCCGGCCTCAAAAGCCACCAGGCGGTTGCGCACGATGGCTTCGTCGCGCGCCAGCTGCAGCAGCAGCGCCACGCGCTGCGCTTCCTGCTGCATGCCCTGGCGCCGGCTGGGCGCCGCGTTGAGCGACACCAGCCCCACCGTGATGCCGGCAATGACCAGCACCACCAGCAGCTCGATCAGCGTAAAGCCGCGCTGTGGCCGGCGGGCGCCCATGGCGGAAGCTTAGTTGTCCCAGGAGCCGATGTCGGCATCGTCGCCGGTGCCGCCGGGCTGGCCGTCGGCGCCCAGCGAGAACACGTCGATTTCGCCCTTCAGGCCGGGCGACATCAGCTGGTAGGGATTACCCCACGGGTCTTTCGGCATCTTCTCCAGGTAGCCGCCTGCTTTCCAGCCGTTGGCGGCCGGTCCGGTGGTGGGCTTGGTGAGCAGCGCCTGCAGGCCCTGTTCGGTGGTCGGGTAGCGCTGGTTGTCCAGCTTGTACAGTTTCAGCGCCTGCATCACGGTGGCGATGTCGACCTTGGCGGCGGCGATTTTCGACTCGCCGGTGCGGCTCAGCAGCTTGGGCACAACCAGCGCCGCCAGCACGCCCATGATGACTACCACCACCATGATCTCGATCAGGGTGAAACCGCGCGCGCGCCGCTTGGCGGGGAGTGTTACGTTTTGCATAGTCAAGGACACTTTTCAGGTGAGAGTGCGGAAGTATAAGGCTTAATCGCGGCCGCAGGCTTAATCGTGGCGGTGGCCAGAAACGCCGATGCGCTGCAAGGCGCCCTCGTTGCCGCCGCCGGCGATGTTGCTCGACACCGGCTCCAGCTTCTTGAGCGCCGGGCCCGCCGTCACGAAGGGCTGGATGCCCAGCGCGCGGTCCACTTCGTGCGGATAGACCAGGAAGCCGCGCGTGATGACGGCAGCCACCTTGCGCACGTCGCCGATGTTTTTGGTGGGGTCGCCGTCCACCAGCACCAGGTCGGCCAGCTTGCCCGGCGCGATGCTGCCGCGCTCGTGGCTGGTGCGCGTGTACAGCGCGCCGTTGCGGGTGGCCACCTGCAGCGCCTGCGACGGCGTCAGGCCGGCCTGCACCAGCAGTTCCAGCTCGGCCTGCAGGGTGAAGCCGGCCAGTTCGTCGGTGCCGGCCACGATGGGCACGCCGGCGCGGTACAGCCGGCCCACGAAGTCCACCATGTGGGCATAGGACTGCTCGTAGCGTTTCAGCGTGGCCTCGTCCGCGATCTTCATGGTGCCGACGCGGAAGCCGCGCTGCAGGTCCGGCGGCATGTGCGGCGCGATGGCGGCGAACGGCGTGTTCATGTCGCCGTCCTTCTGCTTGAGGAAGGCGAAGGTGGCCAGGGTGGGGTCGATCACGGTCTTCTGCTTCGCCAGGCGGGCGATGAAATCCTTGACCGGCTTGGAATCGAACTTGAGCGCGGCGCTCTTATCGGCCGGCAGCACGAAGCGCTCCAGGGTGCGGGTCTCGGTCTCGGGCGTGGCCAGGAAGTTCAGCATCACCTGGTTGATGTGCTGGATCTCGTCGAAGCCCGCGTCCAGCGCCTCGAAGGCGCGCAGGCCGGCGGGGATGTGGCCGGATACGCGCATGCCGCGGCTGTGCGCGTAGGCCACCGTGTCCTTCAGGATGGCTTTCGGGAAGGAGTTGTAGATCTTCAGCTGCGGGTAGCCGTGCTCGGCGTACCAGTCGATGGCATTCTTCGCCTGCGGCAGCGTCTTTACCACGAAACCCAGGTTGGCCGAATAGGGGCTTTCGCCTTCCAGGAAACCGGCCGGCACCACTTGCGGCGAGAGCAGCGTACCGGCCGCCGTTTCGTCCATGATCTGCTGCAGCTGGGCGTTGTCATTGCCCATGTCGCGCACCGAGGTCACGCCGGCGGCGATATTCAGGCCGCCTTCCCAGCGGCCCACGTGGCCGTGCATGTCGAACAGGCCGGGCAGGAGCACGCGGCCGTCGGCGTCGATCTCGTTGACGGCGCCGCGCACCGGCGACCCGGCCGGCAGCACGGCGGTGATGCGGCCGCGCAGCACGTACACGTCCGAGGCCGGACCCAGTTTCGCTTTCTCGCTGTCGAACACGCGCGCGTTCTTCACCACCGTCAGCCCGTTGAGCGGATGCTGCAGGGTGGCGGCCAGTTCGGCCAGCATCTTCTGCTCGGCCTCCTTCTGCAGCGCGGCCAGCGCCGGGCCGTTGGCTTCCCAGCCCTGCTCGATGGCGGTGAAGGCACCGGGGATCACCACCGCGAACAGGCGCGGCTTCTCAGCCGTGCCGGCGCCGGTCGTGGCCCAGTAGAACTGCGGCGACAGGCCCAGGCCAGTTTGCGCCAGCAGCTGCACCGTGCGGCGTTGGCCGTCCAGGGTGACCTGTGCTTCGGCCAGCTTGCGCTGGGTCAGCGTGCCCGAGGGCAGCAGCGCCAGCTTGCCATCCGGCGCGGCGGACAGTGCGCTGATGGCGGCGGATGCCACTTCGAAGGAGTTGTTGAGGGGGACGTACATGGCCGGGCCGGCCACGGCCTTCTCGCCGCGCTCGGTGGTCGACTGCCACGCGGCCTTGCCGTCCTTGACGGAGAACTGCTCGTTGACCACGGCGCCGTACGTGGAGTTGCCCTGCACAGCGTAGCTGGCCATGGTGCCGTCGGCGTGGTAGCGGATCTGCTCCGTCAGCTCGGGGCCGCGGCCGTTGTTCTTGTAGATGAAGCGCACCTTGGTCAGGCCGTCGTCGCCGCGCTCGACCACCTGCTCGCCGGCCTGCTTGCCGTTCTCGGTGATGAGCACGTAACGCAGGGTCTCGGCGGCGGTGGCCGCAGTGGGGGCGTAGGCGGCAAAGGCCGAGGCTATCGCCATGGCCATGGCGGCGGGAAGTCGCTTCATCTGGGTCTGTCTCCTAAGGTTGCGCGCACACCGGGCACGCGTCGTTGCGGGCGATTTTGATGCTGGTCCATTCCATGCGCAAGCCGTCCAGCAGCAGCAGGCGGCCCGACAGCGGCTCGCCTATGCCCATCAGCAGCTTGAGCGCTTCGGCCGCCTGCATGGCGCCGACCACGCCCACCAGCGGCGCAAACACGCCCATGGTGGAGCAGGCCACGTCCTCGAAGGGCTGGTCTTGCGGGAACAGGCAGGAGTAGCACGGCAGGTCCGCGCTGCGCGCGCTGCCGCCGCGCGGATCGAACACGCTGACCTGGCCGTCGAAGCGGATCACCGCGCCGGAGACCAGCGGCACGCCATGCGCCACGCAGGCGCGGTTGACGGCGTGGCGGGTGGCGAAGTTGTCGGTGCAGTCGAGCACCACGTCGGCCCGGCCCACCAGCTCGGCCAGGCGGGCGTCGTCCGCGCGCTCGACCAGCGCTTCGATGGCAATGGTGGGGTTGATGGCGGCCAGGGTGGCGCGCGCCGATTCGGCCTTGGGTTGGCCCACGCGCGCCATGTTGTGGGCGATCTGGCGCTGCAGATTGGTCAGGTCGACCGTGTCGTTGTCGATCAGGGTGAGCCGGCCCACGCCGGCCGAGGCCAGGTACATGGCGGCCGGGGAACCGAGGCCGCCGGCGCCGATCACCAGCGCGCGCGCGTCCAGCAGTTTCTGCTGGCCCTCGATGCCGATTTCATCAAGCAGGATATGGCGCGAGTAGCGCAACAGCTGGCTGTCGTCCATCGACTTACTGCTTCTTCGGCTTGGCCGGCGCATCCTGCTTGACCGGTTCCTGCTTGGCGGGCTTGGCGGCCGCTTCAGGGTCCAGGTCGCGCGCCTTTTCGGTTTTCGACAGCTGCACCGGCAGGCCCTTGAAGTGGTTCAGCGCCTGCGCCAGCTGGAAGTCGTCCTTGCTGCCGAACTCCACCGGCTTGCGCGTCTTGGACAGGGCCAGCAGGCGCTGCTCTTCCTCCAGCTCGTCGTGCAGCGGCTGCGGCGGCGCCGACGGCAGCTCGGCGTCGTCCTTGTTGTTGAGGTGCTTGACCAGGTCGGCCTCGCGCAAGCGCATGCTGTTCAAGCCGTCCCCCTCGGCGGTTTCGTCGACCAGCATGTCCGGCACGATGCCGCGCGCCTGGATCGAGCGGCCATGCGGCGTGTAGTAGCGCGCGGTGGTGAGCTTGACGGCGGTGTCGGCTGTGAGCTGGCGCAAGGTCTGCACCGAGCCCTTGCCGAAGGTCTGGGTGCCCATGACGACGGCGCGCTTGTAGTCCTGCAGCGCGCCTGCCACGATTTCGGAGGCCGAGGCCGAGCCGGAATTGACCAGCACCACCATGGGTACGCTCTTCAGCGCGGCCGGCAGCTTGGCCAGCGGGTCGCTGTTGGCGCGGCCGGAATAGTATTCGGGGCGCGCATAGAAGGTCTGCTTGGAGTCGGCCAGCTGGCCGTTGGTGGAGACCACCACCGCGTCCTTGGGCAGGAAGGCGGCCGACACGCCGATGGCGCCCGGCACCACGCCGCCCGGGTCGTTGCGCAGGTCCAGCACCAGGCCCTTGATGCCGGGGTTCTGCGCATACAGGTTGCCCAGCTTGCGCGCCATGTCGTCCACTGTCGGCTCCTGGAACTGCGACACGCGCAGCCAGGCGTAGCCCGGTTCGATCATCTTGGCTTTCACGCTCTGCACGCGGATCTCTTCGCGCACGATGGGCACGATGAGCGGCTTGTCCTCGCCCTTGCGCGACAGGGTCAGCACGATTTTCGAGTGCGGCTCGCCGCGCATTTTCTTGATGGCGTCGTCCAGCGACAGGCCGCGGATGGGGGTATTGTCCAGCCGGGTGATCAGGTCGCCGGCCTTGATGCCGGCCTTGAAGGCGGGCGAATCCTCGATCGGCGAGACCACTTTCACGTAGCCGTCCTCGATGGCCACCTCGATGCCGATGCCGACGAACTTGCCCAGCATGGACTCGCGCATTTCCTTGAAGGCTTTTTTGTCCAGGTAGACCGAGTGCGGATCGAGCGAGGCCACCATGCCGGAAATAGCTTCGGTGACCAGCTTCTTCTCGTCCACGTCTTCCACGTAGTCGGACTTGATGAGGCCGAACACGTCGGACAGCTGGCGCAGTTCCTCCAGCGGCAGCGGCATGCCCGGCGCTTTTTGTGCCACAGCGGAAAACTGCAGGGAAGCGGCCACGCCGGCCACCATGCCCAGGCCGATCAGGCCGAAATTCTTGAACTTGTTACCCATGACTTCTTCCGCTGTGTTGGACTTCAGAATTTGACCCAGCCGGCCGGATCGAACTCCTTGCCCTTGTGCCTGAGTTCAAAGTATAAACCCGATTCTTCGTTGCCGCCGGTGTTTCCGGCCGCTGCAATCACCTCGCCGGCCTTGACCACGTCGCCCACGCGGCGCAGCAGCGACTGGTTGTTGGCGTACAGGCTCCAGTACTGGCCGCCGTGGTCGACGATGATCAGGTTGCCGAAGCCGCGCAGCCAGGCCGCGTGCACCACGCGCCCGCTGGCCACCGTGTGCACCTCGGCTCCTTCGGCGGCGCGGATGAACATGCCCTTCCAGCTGGGGCCGTCTCCGCGCTTGCTGCCGAAGCGCGCAGCGACCTTGCCCGCCACCGGCGGGCGCAGCTGGCCCTTGAGCGCGGCGAAGGCGCCGTCCGGCATGGCCGGGGCCAGCGCAATGTCGGCCTTGCGCGCCGGCGGCTCGTCCTTCACCGCCGCCACCTTGCTTTCGTCCACCTCGATCGGCTCCAGCTTGCCGTGCTCGCCGGACGCGGCCGGCTTGCCCGGTTCGGCCTGCGCGGTCTGCGCCGGCGCGGCCGGCGGCGTCGGGCCCGGCGGCGGGGCGACGGCAGCCGGCGGCAACGGCAGCGGCGCCGGCTTGGGCTTGCCCTCGGCCTTGGCGATGCGCTCGCGCTCGGCCTGCTCGGCCCTGGCCTTGGCCAGCGCCTCGGCGCGCGCCTTGGCCTGCTCGCGTGCCTTGGCCTGCGCCAGCGCCTTCGCTTCGGCGTCCGCCCTGGCCTTGGCGGCCCTGGCGGCGGCCACGCGTTCCAGGCGCGCCTTCTCGGCGGCGGCCGCCCTGGCTTGTTCTTCGATCAGCTTGCCCAGCTTGTCCACCAGCCCGGCCATGCGCTGCTCGTCCTGCGCCACCTTGCCGGCTTCCTTGCGCTGCGCCACCAGGCGCTGCGACAGGCCGGCCAGCACCGCGGCGCGCTTGGCTTTTTCCTTCACCAGCAGCTCTTTCTGCTGGCGTTCTTCCTGCGCGATTTCTTCCAGCTCGTCGCGCGCGTTCTGCGCCTCGGCCTGGTTGGCCTCCACCGCGCGCAGATTGGCGCGCAGCGATTCCAGCAGCCGCGCCTGCGCCTGCGACACATAGGCCATCAGCTGCAGGTCGCGGTTAATGCGGTTCGGGTTGTCCCCGGACAGCAGCAGCTTGATGCGGTCTTCATTGCCCGCCACGTATTGCTCGCGCAGCAGCTTGGCCAGCTGCTGCTTCTGCTGCTCCACCGTGGCTTGCAGGCGCGCGCGCTCCTCGCCCAGCGTTTGCAGCTTGACGTTGGTCTGGGCTTGCTCCTCGGACAGCTCGCGCAGGCTGCGGTTGGCGTTGGAGATCGCCTCCTCGGACTCGGCCAGGGTGTCGGCTGCGTCCTCGCGGGCGCTTTCGGTCTTGCCGATGTCACGCTTGAGCTCGTTGAGCTTTTGCTGCAGGCCGGCGCGCTCGGCTTCGGCCTGCAGTTTCTGCTTGCTGCGTTCGGTGGGCTTGGCGGGCGCGGCGTGCGCAGGCACCGCCGCGCCCAGCATCAGCAGGAGCGACAGCGCCGCCCCCGCGCTGCGGGTGGTAGAAGACCAGGACATCTATTGCTTACTTGGCCTTGCCTTGGTTGGCTACCGCAGCTTGCGCAGCGGCAATGGCGGCCGGGTCGCCCAGGTAGTAGTGGCGGATCGGCTTCAGGTCGGCGTCCAGCTCATATACCAGCGGCTGGCCGTTGGGGATGTTCAGGCCGACGATGTCGCTGTCGCTGATGCCGTCGAGCATCTTGATCAGCGCGCGCAGGCTGTTGCCGTGGGCCGAGATGATGATTTTCTTGCCGGCGCGGATGGCCGGGGCGATTTCCTCGTCCCAGGCCGGCATCACGCGCGCCACGGTGTCCTTCAGGCATTCGGTGAGCGGGATGCTGTCCTTGGGCAGGCCGGCGTAGCGCGGGTCGTTGAAGGAGGTGCGGTCGTCGTCCGCCTCCAGGGCCGGCGGCGGGGTGTCGTAGCTGCGGCGCCAGACCAGCACCTGCTCGTCGCCGTACTTGGCGGCGGTTTCGCCCTTGTCCAGGCCCTGCAGCGCGCCGTAGTGGCGCTCGTTCAGGCGCCAGTCGTGCTTGATCGGCAGGTACATCATGTCCATTTCGTCCAGCGACAGCCACAAGGTGCGGATGGCGCGCTTGAGCACCGAGGTGTAGGCCAGGTCGAAGGTGTAGCCTTCCTGTTTCAGCACTTGGCCGGCGGCTTTCGCCTCAGCAATACCTTTTTCAGTCAGATCCACATCGGTCCAGCCGGTGAAGCGGTTTTCGAGGTTCCAGGTGGACTCGCCGTGACGCATGAAGACAATTTTGTACATGGGAACTATCTATTAAAGTGTGAAAAAATCTGCGGGAGGCAGCGTTCCAGCCTCTGTTCAGCTTCTATTTTATAATGCGCGCATAACCTATAACCATTGGAACACCGTGAAATTCCTTATTGATCAGATTTTTCTTATTGGCATCGTTGCCCTGTCGGGCGGCGCGCTGCTGTGGCCGGTACTGACCCAGCGCGGCAAAAAAGTCTCCCCGGCCGAGGCCGTGCAGTTGATAAACCGCGCCAAGACCACCATCTTGGATGTGCGCGAAGGCAAGGAATACGCCGACGGCCACTTGCCGGATGCCAAGCATATCCCGGCAGGCGAGCTCAAGCAGCGCATCGCAGAACTGGAAAAATTCAAGAACCGCACCATCGTCGTGGTCTGCCAGAAGGGCGGACGGGCGTTCGGCGCGGCAAAGATCCTGGAAGGGGCTGGATTCGACAACGTGGTCGTCCTGGAGGGCGGCCAAGCCGCCTGGCAGACCGCAGGCTTGCCAGTAGCCAAATAATTGACAGAGGAACTATCATCATGACAGCCCCAGTAACCCTGTACAGCACCGCAGTGTGCCCCTATTGCGTGCGCGCCGAGCGCCTGCTGGAAGCCAAGGGCGTGACCGGCATCAACAAGATCCGCGTCGACCTCGACCCGGAACAGCGCGTATTGATGATGCAGAAAACCGGCCGCCGCACCGTGCCGCAAATCTATATCGGCGACACCCATGTCGGCGGTTTCGACGATTTGTATGCGCTCGATCAAGCCGGCGGCCTGGACCCCTTGTTAAAAGGCTGACCGCCCTCAAATTGGTTTTGCTACAATTGCTGCGCATTGGCGCGCCCGTCCCCCGTGGATGCGGCGCGCGGATACCCTAACTGCGGGCGGTTCTGCCGCTCTTTTCCAATATATGAAAGCGCACCATGTCTGACGAAAATCTGCAACCAGTCTTCCAAATCCAACGCGTCTACCTGAAAGACATGTCGCTGGAACAGCCGAACTCCCCAGCCATTTTCCTGGAACAGGAAGCGCCTGCGATCGAAGTGGCGCTGGACGTGGCTGCCGAGCCGCTGGCCGAAGGCATCTTCGAGTCGACCGTCACCATCACCGTGACCGCCAAGATCAAAGACAAAGTGGCTTTCCTGGTTGAAGGCAAGCAAGCCGGTATCTTCGAAGCGCGCAATATTCCAGCCGAGCAGCTGGATCCGCTGCTGGGCATCGGTTGCCCGAACATCGTGTACCCTTACCTGCGCGCCAACATCGCCGACATGATCACCCGCGCCGGCTTCCCGCCCGTGCACCTGGCCGAGATCAACTTCGAAGTGTTCTACCAGCAGCGCCTGCAAGCCCTGGCCGAGCAGCAAGCTGCTGCCCCAGCCGAAGGCGCAGCACACTAATCGCTGAGCGATTGGATGCTGGACCGGCAGCGCGCGGTGCGCGCTGCCATCCCAAAGGCCGGCAGCGGCCTTTGCGTTTTTCCACTCCCGAATTCTGAATCAGAGGCCCCGGTATGACACTCTTCCGATGGATCGCAGGCGCAGCACTGCTGCTGGCCGCTACGGCCGGGCACGCGCTCGACTTCAAATCGGTGGGCGCGGCCCCGGCCATCCTGTATGACGCGCCGTCCACCAAGGGCGGCAAGCTGTTCGTGGCGCCGCGCGGCATGCCGCTGGAAGTGGTGCTGAGCTACGGCGAATGGGTCAAGGTGCGCGACGCCAGCGGCGACCTGGCATGGACCGAGGCCAAGGGCCTGAGCCCCAGGCGCACCCTGGTGGTGCGCGCCGCCAACACCAAAGTGCGCGCCAGCGCCGACGACAATGCCGCCACCGTGTTTACCGCCGACAAGGGCGTGCTGCTGGAGCTGGCCGAGTCGGCCGGCAACGGCTGGGTCAAGGTGCGCCATCGCGACGGCCAGAGCGGCTACGTAAAAAGCAGCGATATCTGGGGCATTTAAGAAGGCAGCCATGC
This sequence comes from Massilia sp. Root418, assembly GCF_001425265.1. GTDB lineage: Bacteria > Pseudomonadota > Gammaproteobacteria > Burkholderiales > Burkholderiaceae_D > Rugamonas. The sequence goes on along the minus strand of NZ_LMEC01000022.1, from coordinate 587,847 downwards.
AGAACCATCAACATGCCGCCGGCGCGCGCCGGATCAGCGTGCTCGGCGCGGGCGCCTGGGGCACGGCCGTGGCCATGGCGCTGGCCGCCCGCCACGATGTCTTGTTGTGGGGGCGCAACAATGCCGCCATGCATGAAATGGCAGCCGCGCGCGACAACCTGCACTACCTGCCCGGCCATCCCTTCCCGCCCGGCCTGCGCGTGGGCGGCGACTTCGGCGCCGCGCTGGCGCACGGCAGCGACCTGCTGATCGCGGCCTGCCCGGTGGCCGGTTTGCGCCCGCTGCTGGAACAGCTCAAGGCCGCGCAGCACAGCGGCCGCGTGCTGCCCAACCTGGTATGGCTGTGCAAGGGTTTCGAGTACGACACCGGCCTGCTGCCGCACCAGATCGTGCACGCGGTGCTGGGCGACAGCGTGCCCGGCGGCGCCCTGTCCGGCCCCTCGTTCGCGCAGGAAGTGGCGCGCGGCCTGCCGTGCGCGCTGACCATCGCTTCCAGCTCGGCCGCGCTGCGCGACTGCGTGGTGGGGGTAATGCACGGCGGCAATGTGCGGGTCTACAGCAGCGCCGACCTGGTGGGCGTGGAAGTGGGCGGCGCGGTCAAGAACGTGCTGGCCATCGCCACCGGCGTGGCGGACGGCCTGGGCCTGGGCTTGAACGCCCGTGCCGCCCTGATCACGCGCGGCCTGGCGGAAATCACCCGCCTCGGCACCGCCCTGGGCGGCGCGGTGGAAACCTTCATGGGCCTGACCGGCATGGGTGACCTGATCCTCACCTGCACCGGCGACCTGTCGCGCAACCGGCGCGTCGGCCTCGGCCTGGCGCAGGGCAAGGCGCTGGACACCATCGTCAGCGAGCTGGGCCACGTGGCCGAGGGCGTGCCCTGCGCCAAGGCCGTGCGCGAGCTGGCGGCCCGCCTGGGCGTGGACATGCCCATCACCAACGCGGTGGCCGGCGTGCTGTTCGACGGCGACCAGCCGCAGGCCCTGGTGGCGCAGTTGCTGGCGCGCGATCCGCGCGGCGAAAATGGCTTGCCTGTGTGAAATATCCGGTGTTTAAAAGTTAAATAATATTCCGTCAATTGTCATTTTGCCGAACAAAATAAATCGAACGCACGGTTGAATCCGCCACTAATTTGCCTTAATTTTGTGCGAAACTAGTTGTCATGCAGCGCGGCAACGTTCTGCTCTTCCTTTATTTCAGAAGATCATCGGCAATGAAACCTACTCGCACTTTCGTCGCACACCCCAGCAATGACCAGGACGGCCAGCAGGCCAGGCAGCGCCGCCGCTTCATCAAACTGATGTCGGCCGGCGCCGCAGGCATGGCCCTGCAAGCCTGCGGCGGCGGCGGCGCAGCCGCCAGCGCCGCCACTACCCAAGGCGGCCCGCCGCCTGCCGAGGGCGTTTTGCCGCCGAGCACCGCTTCGGGTGGCAGCAGCGGCCCTTCCGCACTGGTGCCGGCCAGCACGCCGCCGGTGTGGACCGCCGTGCCGACGCTGACGTTCACGCAAGGCGTAGCCAGCACTATTTCCATTTCCAAATACGTCAAGAGCGCCAGCGGCGGACCGCTGGCCATCGCACTCAACAACATCGCCCTGCCGCCCGGCGTGACCTACAACGCCCGCACCTTGTCCTTTGTCTACGACGGCATCGGCGCGGTGGGCAGCACGGACGGCCATGTGCTGACCGCCAGCGATATCTGACAGGCTGATCCTATGTCACAGTCCTCTTCCAACCCCTTCACCATCCAGGTGCAGGCGCCTGCGGCATTCTTCGCCACGTTTTCGCTGAGCTCGGCGACCGGCGGTGCCAACCTGCCGTTCACCCTGGGCCAGGCCTTCCGCCAGGGCCAGGTGCCGGCCGGCAAATTCGTCGGCAGCAGCCTGGCCGGCCTGCAGGTGACGCCCAAGAACTACTGGCCGGACGGCTCGCTCAAGTTCGCCATCCTGTCCGGACGCGCCACCCTGGCGGCCAATACCGCCCAAAGCTACACGCTGAACGCGGCCGGCGCGGCCGCCACGTCCGCCGCGCTCGGCACGGCCTCGCTGCGCGCCACCAACCTGGCCGCCGCCGTGGGCGCGGGCAGCTTCGGCACGGCCAGCTGGTCGGGCGCCGACTGGGACACGCCCTTCCTGGCCTGGGTCAGCGGCCCGGCCATGAGTTCCTGGATCTACCGCAAGCCCATCGGCAGCGACGCGCACCTGGTGGCGTGGCTGGAAGTGCGCCTGTATGCGGGCGGCGCGGTGGAAGTGCTGCCGTGGGTGGAGAACGGCTACCTGAAAGTGGCCGGCCCCACCAACAAGAGCGCCACCTACAGCTTCACCCTGGGCGGCACGCAGCGCTTCAGCGCCGCCATCGACCTGCCCCACCACTGCCGCACCGTGCTGCTGCAAGGCACGGCGCACAGCCACTGGCTGGCCGCCGACCCGGGCATCGCACCGAGCCACGACAAGGCCTACCTGCAAGCGTCGCGCCTGGTGCCGCATTACCGCGCCACTGTGCCGTCCACGGCGCCCGCGCTAAGCGGACTGACCAGCTCATACTCTCCCCTGCAGCAAGGCAACTATTCAAATGCCATGGGCCAAACCGGCTACCACGGCGCAATCGGCCTGATCCCGGAATGGGAGGCACTCTACCTGACCAGCAGCGATGCCCGCCCCTACGCCGCCGTGATATTCAATGGCTACGCAGCAGGCCGCTACGGCATCCACTTCCGCGACGAAACCACGCAACGGCCGCTGCGCTTTTCAAGCTATCCTAATCTTGTAGCGAGCGGCACCAGCGCAGTGGCAGGGGTCGGCGGGTCAACCAAGGGCCAGACCACGCCAGCCGCGAGCGGCACTGCCGCCCCCGTATGGGATACGCCCCACCACCCGTCCGTGGGTTACACCGCCTACCTGCTGACCGGCCGGTTCTATTTCATGGAAGAGGTGCAGTTTTCCGCCACGCTGGGCTATCTGAAAAATCCGGATAACCACCGTAACTATTCCGCCGGGCTGTTTTTGTCCAATTCGGGCTCAAACACCACGCGCGGCGCGGCATGGTCGCTGCGCACGCTGGCGCAGGCGCTGTGCGCTACACCGGATGACGACACTGCGCTGCGCGGTGAGTTCAGCGCTTCGCTGGCGGCCAACGTCGAGTACTACCACAGCACCTATGTAGCCAAGCCCAACAACCAGTTCGGGTTTGTTGTTCCCTACACCAACTATACGCAGGGAACCGGCGTGCAGTCCGAAGCAACCTGGCAGCAAGACTTCTTCACTGCAGCCATCGGCTATGCCATTGATCTGCGTCCGCCGCTGGCTGCAGCCGTACTGGTGAAGCTGAACGCTTTCTTTGCCTGGAAAGCCCAAAGCGTCATCGGCCGCCTGGGCGGCACCACCAGCGGCGAGTATCTGTACTGCGACGCCGCGCAATACTACATGCCGGTGGCGCCGGTCGAGCGTGCCGATTTTGAAGGCGGCACGGGCCCTTGGTACGCCAGTTGGGGAGACTTGTATTTCGCAGCCCAGCGCACGCGTAATCCCGGCGTCGCCGGCCCGCTGCGCGGCGGCAATTTCCCGGATGCCACCGGCTACTGGGGCAATTTACAGCCGGCCATTGCGTATGCCGTTCAACACGGCGTGCCCGGCGCGCAAACGGCATACAATCGCATGATCAGCGCCAGCAACTGGAATGAACTGGCCGCTGGCTGGAACAAGTCGCCCGTATGGGGCGTACAGCCGCGCGCCGATTAATTCAGTCAAGGAAAGTTATGAGCCAAGCATCGTCCAACGCCTTCACGGTTTCCGTGGCTGCCAATCCCGTCGCACGTCCGGTGTTGCCGGCATGGGTACCGCCAGCCGGGTATTTCGCCGACGTGCCGATGACCAACACACCAATGAGTGTCACGCCGTCGATATACAACCGCGACAATTACATCATGAACACGCCCTTCGTCATCTGGGGCGGCAGCGCGATCCTGCGCGACTATGGGGATTACGGCGCTCAGGTGTACTATTCGGCGGGCCACGAGTCCTCTCCCGGCTTGCCTAACCTGCAGTTCACACTGATTTGCGACTTCACTACGCTGACATGGAAAACAGCCAACGTGCCATTGCAAAGCAACGCAGCGGGGAGCTTTGACGCGAACGGCTACGCAGCCGACGGCACGCCCTACAATCCTCACAGCTATCTTGGTCTGCAGGAAATGCCTGCGGCGTGGGGCGGGGCACCGAAAGGAACGCTGGTGTCGTTCTTCTGGGGCGGTTCCCGCTTCCCCAACCGGGTGAAGCTGATCGATGTTTCGCGCGCACAGCTGGGCTATAGCAAGCTGGCCACGCGCCAGCCGCAAAACGCCGTGCCAAGCGAAATCCGGTTCTCGGCCGGCGGAGCTGGCGGCAACTACCCGATCACGGTGATTGACGAACAGCGCCAGGGGTGGTGGGCATCCGTAACCGGTATGGTCGACTATACGCTGTTCATCAGCAAGAGCGGCGAGGTCACCCAGTACCCTGCTTTGGGCGGCAATTTGTCCAATGGCGTACTCGCGCTTTGCCCTAAACTGAATCTGCTGGTAGCGGTGGACGGCGGCTATATCAACGGCTCGTATGCCAATGGCTCCTACCGAACATTGCACATCCGAAACCTGGCTACCGGCACAGTGACGCGCAACACCACGCTGGGCACGGTTCCTGCGCTACTGGGCGGGTACGACGGCGGCGGCCTTAACTTCCACCGGCCCGATACGATGGGCCTGGAATGGGTGGAAGAGCTGGGTGCCATGTTCGGCCTGGATCAGTCCAAGTCGCCGCCTGAGCTGGTGAAGCTGACGCCCCCCGCCACCAATCCGGCCACCAACCCGTGGACGTGGAGCACGGTCACGGTACAGCACTGGGATAAGGATGTGGGGGGCCAGGCTCAGTTGCAAGCGGCCCAGAACGGCGCCTGGTCGAAGTTCCGCTGGTCCAGGCAGCTGCAAGGCTTTGTGTTCTGCAGTGACCAGACCCGCAAACCGCAGATCATCAAAATAACTTAAGTCCCGGCAGGAAGGCGAAGCTGGCCAGCAGCACGGCCAGCACAGCCAGCACCACCACCGCCAGCCAGCGCAGGCGGTGCCAGACACGGCGGCGGGATTTGAAATAGTCCTGCAGCGCCGCTTCGTTCTGCGCGATCAGGCTGCCGATGCTGTACCAGCCGTGCACCGACACGCGCGACAGCCCCGCTTTCGCGCGCTGCTCGGTCAGGTCGTCGGCACGGTCCTGCAGCGCGACGGTTTCGGGGGTGGTGGTCAGGATGATCAGCTCCTCCACCGGATGCGGGAAGCCGTCGAGCTCGCGCACCGCCGCGTCCAGGTTGGCGATGCTGAGCGACTTGCCGAAGCTGCGGCTGCGGCCCTTGCATTGCAACACCATCACCTTGCCGTTCGGCAGCCTGGCCCAGGCATCGGCGCCGTGCTCGCGGCGGTCCTGCGGTCCCCAGCGCTCAAATTTCACGCCGTGGACCGCCGACATCAGACTGCGGCTCAAGCGGTCAAAATCCTGCCAGCTGGCAGGTTTCGGATAGTCAGCAACAATGCGCCCCATGTTCTTCCTTTGGCGAAGATGTCATTTTTATCATATAAAAATGACATCTTTCAGCATGGAAGTCAAGCATTGTGCAGCGCGGCAGGCCAGGGGCGTCGCCTATTTGGCAAAGGTAGCCAGCGGCTGGCCCTTTTGCACCAGGTACGTGGCCAGTTCGGACGCCTTGCCAGGGCCGACGTTCTTGGCCACGTGCATGGCGCCGGCCGGGATGAAGACGGCGTCGCCCACCTTCAGCGTAACGGGCGGCTTGCCTTCGATGCGGTATTCCAGCGTGCCTTCCAGCACGAACGCGACCTCCTCGCCGGGGTGGGCGTGCTTGGGCGATTCCACGCCTTCGGCGAAATCGACGCGCACCTGCAGCACTTCGCGGCCGGGGACGCTGAAGTCGCTCTTCAGGATGTCGGTGCGCTTCAAGCCCTGCATCTGCACTTGCGCCTGCGCGGCCTGCGCCATCAGCGCGCTGCCGGCGATCACTGCTGCTGCCATCATGGTGTGTACGGTTTTCATTGGCGTGTCCTTTTTCTGCGTTGACCGGATCGGATATCGATTCCATGCAGCCATTACACCGGCTGCGTGTATCGCGCTTGTGTCGCGATCGGCGCGCAGGAAGTCGGCATGTGTCCAGCGCCCCGCCGGACACACGCGGATACAAGAAAGACGCCCGCCAATGCAAAAAGCCCAGCCATGAAGGCTGGGCTTTTTGTCGTATCTGGTGCCGACTGCCGGTTTCGAACTGGCCACCTGATGATTACAAATCAACTGCTCTACCAAATGAGCTAAGTCGGCGTTGCGCGAAGATTATACGCTATTTGATACGCGTGAGGGTGGGGCGTCCGCCGCCTTTTTTGGGCGGCTCGCCGCCGCCGTCCGGGCCATCCGGACCGTCGCCGCCGTCGGTGCCGGCCGGGCGCGGCTGCGGCGCCGGGGTCGGCACAGGGGCCAGGGTAGGCGCGGCGGACACCGGTGCCAGCGGCGCCGGAGCGGGCGCGGGCGCCGAGGCGGCCGGGGCGTCGTCGTAGCCGCCCAGTTGCGGCTCGAAGGCCATGCCCTGGCCGTTCTCGTTGGCGTAGATCGCCATCACATTGTTCACCGGCACGTAGATCTCGCGCGACACGCCGCCGAAGCGGGCGTGGAAGCGGATGCTGTCATTGTCCATCTTCAGCCCGGAGGTGGCGCCGAAGCTGATGTTGAGCACGATCTCGCCCTTCTTGACGTATTCCATCGGCACCGTGGTGGCGGCGTCGACTTTCACGGCCAGGTAAGGCGTGTAGCCGCTGTCGGTGCACCATTCGTAAATGGCGCGCAGCATGTAGGGCTTGGTGGAAATCTCGGACATGATCAGCGGCGCATGACCTTCTCGGACGGCGTCAGCGCTTCGATGTAGGCCGGGCGCGAGAAGATGCGCTCGGCGTATTTCATCAGCGGCGCGGCGGTCTTCGACAGCTCGATGCCGTAATGGTCCAGGCGCCACAGCAGCGGGGCCACGGCCACGTCCAGCATGGAGAACTCGTCGCCCAGCATGTACTTGTTCTTCAGGAACAGCGGCGCCAGCGTGGTCAGGCGGTCGCGGATTTCCGCGCGCGCCTTGTCGTGGCTCTTGTCGTTGGCCTTGGCGCGCTCGCTTTCCAGCGTGTGCACGTGCACGAACAGTTCTTTTTCGAAGTTGAACAGCATCAGGCGGGCACGCGCGCGCATCAGCGGGTCGGCCGGCATCAGCTGCGGGTGCGGGAAGCGCTCGTCGATGTACTCGTTGATGATGTTCGATTCGTACAGGATCAGCTCGCGCTCGACCAGGATGGGCACCTGGCCGTACGGGTTCATGGTGGAAATGTCTTCCGGCTTGTTGAACAGGTCGACGTCGCGCACTTCAAAGTCCATGCCTTTTTCAAACAGGACCAGGCGGCAGCGTTGCGAAAATGGGCAGGTTGTACCCGAATAGAGAACCATCATTTTTGTAGTTCCTTAGAAACAAAATGGGATGCAGCCGCGAACGGCTCACCCCAGAACGCGCCCGCCACGCGGGCGGCGCACAAAACAACATAGCCGGCCCGGGGCCGGCATGCTCACTTATTTGACCTCTTTCCAGTACGATGCGTTCAATCGCCAGGCCAGCAGCGCGAAGCCGGTCAGGAAAATCAGCACCCACACGCCGAGGCGTTTGCGGGTCTGCGCGGCCGGTTCGGCCATCCACTCCATGTAGCCGACCAGGTCCGCCACGTTGGTGTCGAAGGTCAGCTTGTCCATGGTGCCGGGCTTGACCTGCTCGAAGCCGGCGAACTTGTGCACGACCTTGCTGGCATCGTGCGGATCTTTTTCCTCGACAAACTTGGCCACCTGCACGCCTTGCAGTTCATGCAACACGTGCGGCATGGCCACGTTCGCCACCATCAGGTTGTTCCAGCCGTTCGGGCGGGTGTCATCCTTGTAGAAGGTGCGCAGATAGGTGTACAGGTAGTCGCCGCCGCTGCCGCCGGGGCCTGCCTTGGCGCGCGAAATCACCGACAGGTCTGGCGGCACCACGCCGAACCAGGCCTTGGCATCCTTTGCCGGCATGGCCGTGGTCATCATTTCGCCCACTTTTTCGCCGGTAAACAACAGGTTGCCCTTGATCTGCTCTTCCGTCAGGCCCAGGTCCTTGAGGCGGTTAAAACGCATCGAAGACGCATTATGGCAGTTCAGGCAGTAGTTCACAAACAACTTGGCGCCATTTTGCAGCGCAGCCATGTTGGTGGAGCGGTCCGGCGCCTTGTCCAGCGGGTGGCCGCCTTCGCTTGCCAGGGCCAGGCCCGGCAGCAGCGCCAGGATCGCGAGCAGTTTCTTTGCAAAATTCATATCTAGTCCTCTTGAGCTGTGGTCGGCGGATCAGTGCGGATGGAAAGTCACGCGGGAAGGCACAGGTTTGAACTGGCCCATCGCGCTCCACCACGGCATCAGCAGGAAGAAGAAGAAATAGTACAGCGTGCACACTTGCGACACGATGGTGCCCACGGTGCTGGGCGGCTGGGTGCCCAGGTAGCCCAGCGTGATGAAGGACAGGCCGAACACGGCGTACACGTATTTGTGCCAGTCCGGACGGTAGCGGATCGACTTCACCGGCGAGTGGTCCAGCCACGGCAGGAAGGCCAGGATTACCACGGAACCGCCGAAGAACACCACGCCCCAGAATTTCGCGTCCAGCACCGACGGCAGCATGCCGACGATGGCCACCAGCGCCACCACGGCGATGATGGCCTTGGTGGTGAACGCCAGGCGCGACTTGAGCCACAGGAAGGCCACGTAGGCGGCCACGGCCACCATCAGCACCCACATGAAGTCGGCGGTGGTGGCGCGCAGCACCGAGTAGAACGGCGTGAAGTACCAGGTCGGCGCGATGTGCAGCGGGGTCTTCAGCGAGTCGCCCGGCAGGAAATTGTTGTATTCCAGGAAATAGCCGCCCATTTCAGGCGCGAAGAACACCACGGTGCTGAAGATCAGCAGGAAGATCGACACGCCAAACAGGTCGTGCACGGTGTAGTAAGGGTGCGACGGGATGGAATCGACCGGGTGGCCGTCCGGGCCCAGGTTTTCCTTCACTTCGATGCCGTCCGGATTGGATGAGCCCACTTCGTGCAGCGCGATCAGGTGGGCGGCAACCAGGCCCAGCAGGACCAGCGGGATGGCGATCACGTGGAAGGCGAAGAAGCGGTTCAGGGTGGCGTCGGACACCACGTAGTCGCCGCGGATCCACAGCGACAGGTCGGGGCCGATCAGCGGAATGGCGCCGAACAGGTTGACGATCACCTGGGCGCCCCAGTACGACATCTGGCCCCATGGCAGCAGGTAGCCGAAGAAGGCCTCGGCCATCAGGCACAGGAAGATGGCGAAACCGAACAGCCAGATCAGTTCACGTGGCTTGCGGTAGGAACCGTACAGCAGGCCGCGCGTCATGTGCAGATAGACGATGATGAAGAAGGCGGAGGCGCCGGTCGAGTGCATATAACGTACCAGCCAGCCCCACGGCACTTCGCGCATGATGTATTCCACCGAACCGAAGGCCAGGTTGGCGTCCGGCTTGTAGTGCATGGTCAGGAAGATGCCGGTGACGATCTGCAGCACCAGCACCAGCATGGCCAGCGAACCGAAGATGTACCAGAAATTGAAGTTTTTCGGGGCGTAGTACTTGCCCCACTGGTCGTTCCACAGCTTGGACAGCGGGAAGCGGTCGTCCACCCAGCCCAGCGCCTTTTGCGCAGCCGGGGCGTTGGCGGGGAGTTTGGTCTCTTTGAACGCTGCCATGGTTTATGCCTCGCCTTTCTCGTCTTTGCCGATCACCAGCTTGGTGTCGCCCAGATACATGTGACGCGGAACCTGCAGGTTATCCGGCGCAGGCTTGTTCTTGTAGACGCGGCCGGCCATGTCGAAGGTGGAGCCGTGGCATGGGCACAGGAAGCCGCCTTCCCAGTCGTCCGGCAGCGAAGGCTGCGGTCCCGGGGTGAATTTCGACGATGGCGAGCAGCCGAGGTGGGTGCAGATGCCCACCGCGACCAGGATTTCAGGCTTGATGGAGCGGTGTTCGTTGCGGCAGTATTCGGGGGTGAATTCTTCGGGGTTGCGCTTGGAGTCGGCGTCGGCCACCTTGCCGTCGGTCTTTTTCAGCGATGCCACCATCTCGGGGGTGCGCTTGAGGATCCAGACCGGCTTGCCGCGCCACTCGACAGTGCGCATTTCGCCCGGTTGCAGCGTGGAGATATCAACTTCGACTGGAGCGCCTGCCGCTTTCGCTCGCTCGGACGGCTGGAAGGTGCTTACCAGGACACCGGCAGTGGACAGTCCTACCACGCCACCTGCCGCGCATGTTGCGGCGATCAAGCCACGACGGCCAGAATCGACCTGCTTATCGTTACTCATACCAAACCCCAATCATCAAATTGCGAAATAGTTATTATGCGTCAACCAAGCTTCCAGCAACCTTAGATTATAGGTGAAGCCAAAACCGTTTTAAAGCGAAACGTTGCATTTGTCTAAATTCCGCCCCATGGCGATCGTCGCAAACTATCGACCAGTTGCTAAAAAACACGTTATGATCAGCTATACAACATAGCAAGGAGGACACCATGGGCATGATGCAGGAATTCAAAGACTTCGCCATGAAGGGCAATGTGGTCGACCTGGCGGTCGGCGTGATCGTGGGCGCGGCCTTCAGCAAGATCGTCGATTCCCTGGTGCAGGACATCATCATGCCGCCGATCGGCAAGCTGATCGGCGGGCTGGATTTTGCCAACTATTACCTGCCGCTCAACGGCCAGGCCGCCAACCTGAGCCTGGCGGAAGCGAAGAAGCTGGGCGCGGTGCTGGCGTACGGTAACTTTCTGACCATCCTGTTAAACTTCATCATCCTCGCGTTCATCATCTTCCAGATGGTGCGCGTGCTGCAGAAAGCCCGCAAGGCCGAACCCGCTCCGGCGGAAGCGGCGGCGCCGACTGCCGAGGACATCCTGCTGCTGCGCGAAATCCGCGACGCGCTGAAAAAATAAGCCGGACGGCACGCACCGCCCGGCGGCAACGTTTAGGACGGTATCATGCGACGACTGTGGTTATTGTTTGCACAAGCGGTGACCGTGGTCCTGGCGCTGTACTTCGTCTACAGCGCCATGCGGCCGGACTGGCCCGGACTGCCGGGCCTCGGGCCCCGCGCGCCGTCCCTGCCGGCCGCCGGCGCCGCCCGCAGCGCCCTGCTCAACAACGCCGCGCCCTCGCCCGGCTCCTACCGCGCGGCGGCCGCGCAAGCCATGCCGGCCGTGGTCAACGTGCTCACCACCAAGGCGCCGCGCCGCAAGCATCCGCTCACGCGCGATCCCTTCTTCAAGAAATTCTTCGGCGACCGCGACCGGGACGGCGACGAGGACGACCAGTCCAGCCTGGGCTCGGGCGTGATCGTCAGCCCGCAGGGCTACATCCTCACCAACAACCACGTGGTGGACGCCGCCGACGAGATCCAGGTGGTGCTGGCCGACGGCCGCAAGGCGGCCGCCAAGGTGGTGGGCACCGACCCTGAAACCGACCTGGCCGTGATCAAGGTGGACCTGGACAAGCTGCCGGTGATCGTGCTGGGCCACGCCGAGCAGGCCAAGGTGGGCGACGTGGTGCTGGCCATCGGCAACCCCTTCGGCGTGGGCCAGACCGTCACCATGGGCATCATTTCCGCGCTCGGGCGCAACAATCTGCACATCAACAACTTCGAGAACTTCATCCAGACCGACGCCGCCATCAACTTCGGCAACTCGGGCGGCGCGCTGATCGACACCAGCGGCAACCTGCTGGGCATCAACTCGGCCATCTATTCGCAGACCGGCGGCTCGGTGGGCATCGGCTTCGCCATCCCGGTCTCCACCGCCAAGAACGTGATGGACGCCATCATCACCTCCGGCCACGTGGTGCGCGGCTGGATAGGCGTGGAATCGCAGGAAATCACGCCCGAGCTGGCCGACAGCTTCGGCCTGAAGGTGCAGAGCGGCGCCATCATCGCCGGCGTGGTGCGCAACGGCCCGGCCGACCAGGGCGGCATGAAGCCGGGCGACATCCTGCTGTCGGTCGAGGGCAAGACCGTGAACGACACCAACGACATGCTGAACCTGATCGCCCAGCTGCCGCCGGGGGAAAAAGCTACAATGCGGGTGCTGCGCAAGAGCCGCGAGACGGACCTTGCCATTACCGTGGGCAAGCGCCCGGTTTCACGCTAAATCACTCTCCCATCCGACATGCACCTGCGCGACCTGAAGAACTACCTCACCGAACTGGCCGACAACAACAACCGCCCCTGGTTCATCATGAACAAGCCGCGCTACGACATCCTGCGCGAAGAATTCCTGGAACTGGTCACCCAGGTGATCATCGAGCTGGGCAAGTTCGATCCGGCGGTGAAGTTCTGCAATCCGAAGAAAGCCATGTTCCGCATCAACCGCGACGTGCGCTTCGCCCACGACAAGAGCCCGTACAAGACGCGTTTCTCGGCCGCCATCGCGCCCAACGACATGCGCCGCCCGTCCAAGGCCGGCGGGCCCACCTATTACTTCCAGCTGGACGGCGAGGGCCGGCTGCTGTTCGGCGCCGGCGAATACATGCCGCCGCCCGAGCGCACCAGGGCCCTGCGCAAGCACATGGTGGAGGATGCGGCCGGCTTCTCCAAAGCGCTCAAGAACAAGGCCCTGAAGGCGCGCTACGGCACCATCCAGGACGAGGGCAAGCTGCAGCGCCCGCCCAAGGGCTTCGACGCCGATCACGAGCACATCGAATTCATCAAGCTGAAGAGCTTTTTCGTGTGGACCGAGATGAAGCTGGACCTGAACAAGCCCGACCTGCTGCTGCCCCTGATCGCCAACGGCCTGAAGGACGCCTACCCGCTGGTGACCTGGATGCGCTCGGCCAAGGTCGAAGAGTTGGCGGAGTAAGGCGCAGGTGCCGCAGGGCTGGTCAACCGTTCAGCCACTGCTCGATAAACTCGACGCAGACCCGCACCTTGGCCGAGGTGGACAGCCGCGACGTATAGACCGCCCACACGTCCGCCGGCTGGGCATAGCCCGGCAGCACCCGCTGCAGCTCGCCGCGCGCCAGCGCCGGCCCCACATCCCAGATCGAACGCAAGATGATGCCATGGCCGTCCAGCGCCCACTGGTGCACAATCTCGCCATTACTGGCCGATAGCGGCCCGCGCACCTTCACCGATTCCACGCCGCCAGGCCCGGTAAGCTGCCAGCGGCCGGCATTCTGCTCATGCCCCTGGTCACGCTCGCGGATGACGATGCAGTGGTGCCGCGCCAGTTCCGCCAGCGAGGCTGGCGCGCCATGCCGCGCCAGGTAGGACGGCGCCGCGCACAGTACGCGCTGGTTGGCCGCAATGCGCCGCGACATCAGGTGCGGCTCATGCGCCTCGCCCACGCGGATATCGAGGTGAAAGCCTTCGCCGATCAAGTCCACCGGCCGGTCCAGCAGTTCCAGCTGCACTTCCAGCGCCGGATAGCGCAGCGCCAGCGCAGAGATGGCCGGCGCCACGCGGTTGCGGCCGAAGCCCGAACTGGTGCAGATGCGCAGCAGCCCACTGGGCGCGCTCCGCTCGCTCGACACCGCGTCGCGCATCTGGTCCACGTCCTCCAGGATGCGCAGCGCCCACTGGTGCACCACTCCGCCCTGCTCGGTCAGCGTGACGTTGCGCGTGGTCCGGTGCAGCAACTTCACCTGCAAGGCTTGCTCCAGCAAGGCAATGCGCTTGCTCACGTACGCGTTCGACACGCCCAGCGCCCGCGCGGCGGCGGCGAAACCGCGCTCGCGCACCAGGGTACAGAACAGCCGCAGGTCTGCCAGCAGAGGTTGATTGTTCACGATATGTGTACGCCGGGATTACGAATCAGCCGATTATAGCGCCGCAGATTAACGCTATGCTGCACACACACCAACAGGAGGAGTCCCTCATGAAAACACACCGCATCGCAGTCATCGCCGGCGACGGCATCGGCCAGGAAGTCATGCCGGAGGGCTTGCGCGCCGTGCAGGCGGCCGCCGGCAAGCACGGTTTGCCCCTGGAATTCACCACCTTCGCATGGGCCGACTGCCAGTATTACGCGCAGCACGGCAAAATGATGCCGGACGACTGGTTCGCCCAGCTGAAAGACTACGACGCGATCTACTTCGGCGCAGTCGGCTGGCCGGACACGGTGCCCGACCATGTTTCGCTGTGGGGCTCGCTGATCAAATTCCGGCGCGAGTTCGACCAGTACGTCAACCTGCGCCCGGTACGGCTGATGCCGGGCGTGCCCTGCCCGCTGGCCAACAAGCAGCCGGGCGATATCGATTTCTTCGTGGTGCGCGAGAACACCGAGGGCGAATACTCGTCCGTGGGCGGTCGCATCTTCGAAGGCACCGAGCGCGAGACGGTGCTGCAGGAAGCCGTGTTCACCCGCAAGGGCGTGGACCGCATTCTGAAGTACGCCTTCGAGCTGGCGCAGAGCCGCCCGAAGCAGCACCTGACCTCGGCCACCAAGTCCAACGGCATCGCCATCAGCATGCCCTACTGGGACGAGCGCGTGAAGCAGATGGCGGGGCACTACCCCGACGTGCGCTGGGACCAGTACCACGTCGACATCCTGGCGGCGCGCTTCGTGCTCAGCCCCGAGCGCTTCGACGTGGTGGTGGCGTCCAACCTGTTCGGCGACATCCTGTCCGACCTGGGCCCGGCCTGCACCGGCACCATCGGCATTGCGCCGTCGGCCAACCTGAACCCGGAGCGCGCCTTCCCCTCGCTGTTCGAACCGGTGCACGGTTCGGCACCCGACATCGCCGGCAAGAACATCGCCAATCCGGTGGCCATGATCTGGTCCGGCGCGCTGATGCTGGACTTCCTCGGCCAGGGCGACGCGCAGCGGCAGGCCGCATTTCAGGCGGCGCACGACGACATCATGCGCGCCATCGAGACCGTGCTGGTGCAGGGCCCGCGCACGCCGGACATGGGCGGCACGGCCAGCACCACGGCCATGGGGGAAGCCATCGCCGCGCTGATCTGAGCGCCCGGGTTCGCATTTTTGCAGTTCATGTCGCCGATTCGGCAGTTCGTCGCACTCCGGTGGAGTGGTGCCTTGGGTTTATCTATAGTTCACTCATCGCAAACGCAAACACAAACGCAGCACCCCACCAGACAAGGAGCACATCATGAACATCGCAAAAAACATGGAAGCCATCTTCATCGCCACCGTCGCCCTGGCAGGCGTTGCAAGCTTCGCCACCGCAGCCGTGCCAGCCACCGCACCGGCTCCCGTCACCGTCACCGTCGCCAAGGCCGCTCCCATGCAGGTCGTGACGATTACCGCCAAACGGCTGAGCGCTGCCGAAAAAGCCGCGCTCGCCAATTAATCGCCACGCCACGCCACGCAGACCACCACACGGAGCACGCAATGAACAACTTTATCAGCGCCACGATGATGGCAGTCACCCTGTACGCGACGCACGGCGCCGCGGTAGCGCAGGAACTGGCCAGCGAAAGCCGCAGCATCGACGCGCGTGCCGTGAAGGTGGTGCTGGACGGCGTGATCAGCCTGAGCGTGAAACAAGGCCCGACCGCGTCGCTGGTGGTCACCGGCGACAAACGCTACCTGCCAAAAGTCACCGTGGTGCAGAGCGGCGACACGCTGCGCATCGGCACCGAACTGCGCGGCGTGCAAATGCACAGCCATAACCTGCGCGCCGAACTGACCCTGCCCAACCTGCGCGAACTGGTGTCGGCCGGCGTCGGCTCGACCGAGGTGAGCGGGTTCACCGGCGACGAGATGCGCGTGGCGCTGGAAGGCGCGGGCGCCGTCAACCTGACCTCGCGCTACCGCACCGTGAACGCCAGGCTGACCGGCGTGGGCAGCATGCACGTGAACGCCGGCGAGTCCGACACGGTGGGCATCGATTTGCGCGGCGCCGGCCAGATGGTGGTCAGCGGCCAGAGCAAGAACCTGAACGCCAAGCTGGGCGGCATCGGCAGCCTGGACGCGCAGCAGCTGCGCGCCGACAGTGTGGACGTCGACCTTAGCGGCCTGGGCGGCGCCACTGTGTACGCCAAAACCAGCGCCAACCTGCGCCTGAGCGGCCTCGGTTCGGCCACCGTGTACGGCAAGCCGGCCAACCGCAGCGCCAGCGCGCGCGGCCTGGGCAGCGTGGCCTGGAACTAGGCCAGGCTCAGCGCCCGCCGACGGCGGGCAGCAGCACGCGGGACATTTGCAGCATGGCCGGCCCCAGCAGCACCATCATCAGGGTGGGGAAGATGCAGAAGATCAGCGGGAACAGCAGCTTGAGCGCGATCTTCGCGGCCGCTTCCTCGGCCAGCATGCTGCGCTTGCTGCGCAAATTCTCGGCATGCACCCGCAGCGAGTCGCCCATGCTGGTGCCGAAACGCTCGGACTGGATCAGCATGGCCACCAGCGTATCCACATCCTCCACGCCGCTGCGCAAGGCCAGGTTGCGCAAGGCCTTCTCCTTGCTGAAGCCGGCCCGCATCTCCATCAGCACCAGCTGCAGTTCCTGCGCCAGCACCACGCTCTTGATGTGCACTTCGCCGGCCACCTTGGCCAGTGCGCGCTCCAGGCTCAGGCCCGCCTCCACGCACACCGTGAGCAAGTCCAGCGCATCGGGCAGATGCTCGAAGATGTCGCGCTGGCGGCGCGCGGCGGTGCGCGCCAGCAGCGCGTTGGGCAGGTAATAGCCCACGGCCGCCGCCCCCAGCAGGAAGTACAGCCAGCCGCCGCCCATGGTGCCGCCCTTCAGGCCGGCCACCAGCGCCGGCAGCAGCAGCGCCAGCACGCTCTTGCCGGCGAAGTAGAAAGTAGGCGCCGATGCGTGGCGCCAGCCTGCCGTCATGAAGCGCGTGCGCAGCGGCGAGCGCTCCCAGCCCTCCTCCGGCAGCGACAGGCGCATGAACGGCTGCGCCACCTTGGCGGCGCGCTCCACCCAGCCGGACGGCGTCTCGGCCGTGCCCTCGGGCAGCGCGTGCGCGGCCAGGCGCTGGCGCAGTGCGCCGGGCGCGAACAGCAGCATGGCCGCCAGCGCCACCAGCAGCACCGCCAGGAATACCACCGCCAGGAACAGCAGGTGGTTCAGGTCCAGCTGCGCGGCGCTCATATGCGTATCCTGATCAGCTGGCGCATCCACAGCAGGCCGCCCAGCATGGCGCCGGCGCCGTACCACAGCAGCTTCACGCCGGCCGGATCGGTCCACAGCTGGCTGATGTATTGGTAGCTGGTGAGCGACATCAGCGCCATGGTCCCCAGCGGCAGCAGGCCCAATATCCAGGCCGACATGCGCCCCTCGGCCGAGAGCACGCGGATCTGCGCCAGCAGGCGCAGGCGGGCGCGCACCATGCGCGAGATATTGCCCAGCAATTCGGCCAGGTTGCCGCCCGACTCGCGCTGGATCAACACCGCAATCACCAGGTAGCGCAGGTCGGTCAGCGGCACCCGCGCGGCCAGGTTGTGCAAGGCTTCGTTCATCGGCACGCCATAGTTGATCTCCTCGTAGGCGGTGCGGAATTCGCGGCCGATCGGCTCGGGCATTTCGTTGCCCACCATGTGCAGCACGTTGGCAAAGGAGTGTCCGGCGCGCAGCGCGCGGCTGAGGAAATCGGCCGCCTCCGGCAGCTGCTCCTGCAGCTTGGCCAGGCGCGCACTGCGGGCCCGGTACAGCAGCAGCGCCGGCCCCACTACCGCAGCGGCCAGCGCCAGCAGCTGCGCCGGACGCGGCAAGCCGGCCAGCGGCGGCAGCAGCGCCGCCGCCAGCAGCAGCGCCAGCTGCGCACCCAGCAGGCGGGCCACGCTCCAGCCCAGGCCGGCCTGCAGCAGCAGCCGGTCCAGCAGCGCCGCCAGCGGCAGCAGCGGCGCGCGCCGCAGCAGCTGCTCCAGCCACGGCGCATGGCTGTAGCGGCGCTGCTTGAGAATGGTGACGCGCGGCCCCAGGCCGCCGTCGTCGCCGCGCGCGGCCATCAGTTCCAGCCGGCGCGCGATGCGGCGCGCGCCGCCGCCGTGGGTGCCCGACCACCACAGCCACGCCCCCTCGATCAGCAGGATCACGGCGGCGAACAGCAGCACTACGAAAGAGGAAAACACCAGGTCCATATGCGTCTCCAGATAAATTGAGGCCGCCACGCGCCTATTCGTAGATCTTGTCCGGGTCGAAGACGCTGTCCGGCACGGCCGCGCCGAACAGGCGCAGGCGGTCGGCGAAGCGCGGCCGCACGCCGGTGGCGCGGAACTGCCCCTGCACCTTGCCGTCGCCGTCCACCCCGGTCTGCTCGTAGCGGAAGATCTCGTGCATGGCGATCATGTCGCCCTCCATGCCGGTGATTTCCTGCAGGCTGACCAGCTTGCGCGCGCCGTCCGTCAGGCGCGACACCTGCATCACCACTGTGATGGCCGAGCAGATCTGCTGGCGGGTGGCGCGCGGAGTCAGTGTCAGCCCGGCCATGCCCACCATGTTTTCCAGCCGCGAGAGCGCGTCGCGCGGCGTATTGGAGTGGATGGTGGCCAGCGAGCCTTCGTGGCCGGTGTTCATGGCCTGCAGCATGTCCACCGCCTCGGCGCCGCGCACCTCGCCCAGGATGATGCGGTCGGGCCGCATGCGCAGCGCGTTGCGCACCAGGGCGCGCTGCGTCACCTCGCCCTTGCCCTCGATATTGGGCGGGCGCGTCTCCAGGCGCACCACGTGCGGCTGGCGCAGCTGCAGCTCGGCCGCGTCCTCGATGGTGACCACGCGCTCGCTGCCGGGGATGAAGCCGGACAGCACGTTGAGCAAGGTGGTCTTGCCGCTGCCGGTGCCGCCCGAGATCAGGATGTTGATCTTGGCGTGGCCCAGCGCCTCCAGCACCTGCACCATGGGCGGCGTGACGCTCTTGTAGGCCAGCAGGTTGGCCACCGTCAGCGGCTGCACCGCGAAGCGCCTGATCGACAGCATGGGGCCGTCGATCGCCAGCGGCGGGATGATGGCGTTAACGCGCGAACCGTCCGGCAGGCGCGCGTCCACCATGGGGCTCGACTCGTCGATGCGGCGGCCCACGCGCGAGACGATCTTCTCGATGATCTTCATCAGGTGGGCGTTGTCGTGGAAGGTCACCCCGGTCAGCTCCAGCCGGCCGGCGCGCTCGACGTAGACCTTGGACCAGGTGTTGACCAGGATGTCGGACACGCCGGCATCGGCCAGCAGCGGTTCGAGCGGCCCGAAGCCCAGCATCTCGTGCTGGATGTCGAGCACCAGGCGGTGCCGCTCCTGCTGGTTGAGCACGATGCGCTCGTCCTCGATCACGCGCTGCACCAGCAGCGCCAGCTCGTGCTTGAACTGCTCCGGCGTGAGGCGCTTCAGGCGCTCCAGGTCGATGCGGTCCAGTATGGTCTGGTGCATGGTCTTGCGCAGTTCCTGGTAGGAGGCGTCGGGCAGGCTGCCCATCGCCCCCGGCTGCAAGCCCACCACGTTGCTGCTGCCGCGCGGCTCGTCGCCGCTGGCCAGGCGTTCCCGCAAACTCATGTCGCTCTCCTTGAATGGACTGTCACAGTTCGGCGTCGCTGCGCCCGAACAGGCGGTCGAACAAACCCTTGCTCTCCGGGATACGGCGCGCCGTCACCACTTCCACCAGGTCGGCCAGGCTGCGCGCCACCGGGCTGCTGCGCGAGAGCTGCAGCAGCGGCACGCCCTGGTTCACCGAGTCGGTGGCCGACAAATAGTCGTTCGGCACGGTGTGCATCACCTCCGCGCCCAGCGCCTGCTCCAGGTCCGCCAGGCGCAGCTTGCCGCCGCGCTCGTAGCGGTTGACGATCAGGCGGATCCGCTCGCCCGGATAGCCGAGCGAACGGAAGATGTCGAGCAGGCGGCGGCCGTCGCGGATGTCCGGCAGCGCCAGCTGCAGCACCGGATAGATGGCGTCCGCGCTGTCGAGCGCGCGCAGCGAGATGGCGTCGATCTGGCGGCCCACGTCCAGCACGATGTAGTCGTAGTGCTGGCGCGCCACGCGCAGGATGGCGTCCATGTGGTCCGGCTTCATGTCGGACAGCTGGTGCGGATCGTCTGCCGCGGCCAGCACGCCAAAATTGGGCGTCACGTGCACCAGGCAGGAGTCCAGGAACGCGCCGTCCATGCGCCCGATCTGGGCGCAGATGTCCGACAGCGTCATGGCCGGCTTCTGGTCGGACACGTACAAGGTGGCGTCGCCGAACTGGCCGTGCAGGTCGATCAGCAGCACCTTGCGCTCGGCCAGCACCGCCAGCGCGTAGCCGAAATTGGTGGCCAGGAAGGTGGCGCCGCTGCCGCCCTTGCAGGAGATGAAGGCCAGCGCCTTGCCGTCGCGCATATGGGCGACGCCGGTCTCGATCTCGATGCGGTCCATGGCCTCGTGGAAGGCGCGGTGCACCAGCGGCAGCGGCAGCACCTCGCGCATGCCGGCGCGCATGGCGCGGATCAGCAGGTCCTGCTGCGGCTCGCGCGTGAGCATCATGTAGGAGGCGCGCGGATAGTGCTTGCCCAGGCGCTCCACCAGCTCGGCCTCCTCCGGCGCCACGTCGCTGGCGTCGAACACCACCAGATCGGGCGGCTCGGCCAGCACCCGTTCGACCGCGTCGCGCAATCCCTGGCGCGTGGCCACCACCTGCACCGCCGGCATGCGGGCCGATCCCTGCGCCGCCACTTCGGCGTGCAGCTGGCTGTCCCGGCTTATCATCAAGGCTTTCATAGGCATTCCTTCGCAAGCTTCCATCGTTGTTGGCGCGCCGTATCAGGCAGGCGGCGGGGCAGGCGCGGCGCACAGCGCGCTGCCCGGCTGATACCCCAGCGCTTCGGCGCGCGCGGTGCTGGCCGAAGACGGCAAGGCCAGGCCCCGCCAGTCCACCCGAGGCAGGGGCAGCAGGGGCTGGAACGGCACGGGCTGGCAGCTGGCCGCGTCGTCCGGGCTGCACACGCTGGCGCGCACGTAGCGGATGCAGTCGCTGCCGTTCGGATTGCGCAGGCAGTACAGCCGGTTCAGCGCCGGGCACGGCGCGCGCGCGGCGGCGGCCACCGGCTGCAGCGCGCCAGCCGCGTCCTGCCACAGGTACTCGATGCGCAGGTAGCTGCTGTCGAGCTGGGACGCCATCGGCAAGGCGCCGCCGCCGGGGCGGAGCAGCGCGCGCCGGCGCAGCGCCTGCATGGCCGCCGCATCGGTGTAGTCGGTGACGGCGGCGGCGCGCGCGGCGGCGCGCGTGGCTTCCTGCAGCGTGTTCCACAGGAAGACCAGGCGCGCGCACTCCAGCAGGCCGTACATGAACAGCAGAAAAAACGGCAGCACCAGTGCCATCTCGACCAGCATCGATCCGGCATCGCGGCGGCGTTCAGTTTTCATAGCGCAGCACCGCCACGGCCCGCAGTTCCAGTCCCTGCGAGCCGATCAGCCAGCCGACCGCCGGGCCCCACGCGCTGGCGTGTACCGTGGCCACCAGGCGCACCTGCACCTGCTGCGGCAGGCTGGCGCTGCCGCAAAAGCCGCGCGGGCAATCGGCCAGGAAGGTCACCTCGGACGTGTCTATCCCGGCGCCGCCCAGCGCCGCCATGGCTTGTGCCCGTATGCGCGCCTCGGCTTCCTGGTAGCCCGCGCTTTTCGACATTTGCGGGCGCGGCAGCACGGCCAGCTGGCGCGCGCTCTGGTAGGCCACCGTTTCCAGCACCAGGCGCTGGCGCAGCACGTTGCCCAGCACGATCAGGCAGGGCACCATGAACGCCGCCAGGCCCAGTGTCAGCGCCGCCTCCAGGGCAGCCACGCCGCGCGCGAAGCAGCGCTGCGGAAGCCGCGCCTTCATCGGTACAGCTCCACTGCGCCGGCCAGCGTGCTCTCGTCGGCCACGCCGGCAAATTCGCCGCGCACGCCGGCCGCGCCGGCCTGCTCCATCATGAAGAACTGCGCCAGCGCCAGCACCTGCGCCTGGGTGTCCGCTCCCGGCGGCACCGGGCAGCTCACCAGCGGGATCACCAGGATGCGGCGCAGGGCCAGGCCAGGCTCGGTGGGCGCCAGGAAATTGGCCACGGTGGTTTGCGTGTACGGCGTGCCCGATCCGTAGGCCGGCGCGGTGGGTGCCTGGCCGGTGGCAACCGGATACAGGGCCGGCCAGCGGTTGCGGCTGATGGCGCCGCCGCCCGCAGCCTGGCGCGCCGTGCCGTAGGCCCACAGCGGGCCGTAGGACGCCGCGTCCGGCGCAATGGCGCGGTCCGCCACCGTGTTGTAGGGCTGGTCGCTGTCGGCCGCAGCGGGCGCCGCGCTGGCGGCGGCGGGCGCCGGCGCCATCCAGCTGCCGGTGCTGTTGTATTCGCGCACATTGGTATCGGGCGGGGCGTTGGCCGGCAGGCAGGCCAGCGCGCCAGTGCCGTACGCGCTGAAGCGGGAATTGAGCTGGCCGCCCAGCGTAAAGCTGGCCGGCCGGCGCAGCCTGAGCGTGGCGCCCGTCACGCGCGGCAGCTGCACCGTTCCGCTGCACATGAACGGCGCCAGCACCGCGTCGGCCGTGTGATCCACGGCCCCGCCCGGGCCGCCGCCGCCCTGCTGGATGGGGTCGACCAGGAAGTACTCCGGCGTGACCGTGTTCTTCGCGGCGTTCAGCTTGAGCAGGTTGTAGGACACGCCGAAGCGGAAGCCATACTGCAGCAGTTCCGTGGCGCCGCCGCCGGTGCCGGTGCCGCCGCCGGGGTTGCTGCGCGTGGCCGTGGGATCGCCCATGGCGCACACCGCCAGCGGCGTGACCCTGGTGCCCGCGCGTCCCGCCACGGCGCGCGCGGCTGCCGACACCGGCGCCGCGCCGCCCACCAGGGCCAGGAAGGCGCTGCTGACCGGCGCCATGTCCAGCTCGCGGGTATCGACCCTGGCGTAGGCCAGGCCGGCCGGTGCGGCGGCCGCTGCGGCCGCGTTGCGCCAATCCGCCTCGGCCGCATCCGGCGCGGCGCTGAAGCTCAGCGCGTCCGGGCTCCAGGTCATCGCCGCACCGGACGCGGCCTGGTCGGCGGCCGCCGTGGCGGCTTTCAGCACTGCGTCGTTCACGCCGGCGGTGGTGCCGTTGAGCGAGCGCGCGGCCGCCAGCGCCACCGCGTCGGCGTAATTTTGCAGCTGGGCCTTGCGCTGGTAGACCAGGGACAGTTCCAGCGCCACGCCGGCCGCGCCCAGCGCCACCGGCAGCAGCAGCGCGAACACGATCAGCAGCGCGCCGCGCTGGCGGGCGTCCGCGCAGTGCATGGGGCGGGCCCGGCGTGTCATTTTGCGCCGCTCACGCCGATGGTGAAGCTGCTTTGCTGCGGCGCGGCCTCGCCGAAGCTCTTCTGGTAGCGCCCCTGCGCCTGGCCGGCTGCGCGGCCGTCCATGCCGGCCGCCTCGCCCTGCCCCCTGGCTTGGGCCTGGCGGGCCGCGTCCGGATGGGCTATCTGCTGCGCCAGCGCGGCGCGGGTCACGCTGCCGAACGGTGGCGGCGCGGCTGCGGCGGATTGCGGCGCGCGCCCGGCGGCGCAGCCCGACAGCAGCGCGGCCAGCAATGCCGGCAACAGGACAGGCGGCATGGCCGGCAGCAGGGCCGGCAGCGCTGGCAACGTACGGGAACCGCGCGGCTTGATGCATGGCTTCATGGCTGTGCTCCTTGCGGGCGGGCGCCCAGAAACAGTTCGCCGCGCTCGGGCGGCGCCATGCCGCCGGTGGGCAGCGGCTGGCCGGGCGGCAGCGGCTTGACCAGGTGGGCCGTGATCACGAACAGCAGCTCGCTGCGGTCATGCTGGAAATCGGTGCTGCGGAACAGCGCGCCCAGCACCGGCAGCTCGCCCAGCAGCGGCACGCCCTTGACGCTGGTGTTCTGCGTGTTGCGTATCAGCCCGCCGATGGCAAAGCTCTGGCCGTCGTACAGCTGCACCGTGGTGGTGGCGCGGCGCGTGGTGATCAGCGGCAGGATGGCGCCGCCGTTGAAGCCATTGGCCGAAATGCCCACCCCTTCGCGCGACAGCTCCGACACTTCCGGCGCCACGCGCAAATTGATGCGCCCGCCCGCCAGCACGGTGGGCGTAAAGCGCAGGCCGACCCCGAATTCCTTTTCCTCCAGGGTGACCTTGTCGCGCTCCTGCGCCACCGGGATGAAAATTTTGCCGCCGGCCAGGAAGCTGCCTTCCTGGCCGCTGATCGCCATCACCGTGGGCTCGGCGAGGATGCGCACCAGGCCGTCCTTGCGCTCCGCGTCCAGCGTGAAGCGGCGCTTGTCGCCCTTGCCCACGTCGAGCCGGCTGCCCGCGGTGCCGGTGAGGAAATTGGACAGCACCGTGGCAGCCCAGCCGCCGCCGGCGTAGTGCAGCATCACGCCAGCCTCCAGCTTGTCGAGCAGGGTCTTGGACACCTCGGCGATCTTCACCTCCAGCATCACCTGCTGCGGCGCGGTCACCGACAGCAGATTGACCACCCGGCTCAGGCTCAGGCCGGCCACGGCCGGCACCGCGCCGGCCGGCGCCGCCGCCACGGTCGCGGCCTGCGGCGCCTTGTCTTCCGGCGCACGCGGGCTGGCCAGCGCCTGCACCGGGCGGCGCACATAGGCATGCGCCAGCTCCAGCACGTTGAGCAGGGTGGCGCCGTCCTCCACCGTACCGCTCAGCACCAGCGCATCGGCCGCGGCCGTGACGCGGATATTTTTCTCATGCGGCATCAGCTGCGCCAGCGTGGCCTGCAGGCCGGCCACGTCCATGCCCACCACCAGGTCGACCAGGCTGCATTTGCCGCTCTTGAGCTGCACCACCATATTGGTGCTGCCGATGTCCACCCCCGCCAAATACAGGGTGTCCGGCGCCACCAGCATGGCTTGCGCCACGGCCGGGTTGCCTATGCTGCGGCTCGCCACCGCCTCGGGCAGGCGCAGCAAGGTCGATTTGCCCGGCTGCAGCGCCATGCTGTGCTGCGGCGGGATGTCGCCCGAACAGCGCGGCCCGTCGTTGGCGGGCAGCGCTGTTCGGGCGGCAGGCACCTCCGCAGCGGCCCGTTGCGGTACGGCGGCTGCGGGCGCCCCACGCGGCGCAGCAGCGGCAGCGGCGCTGGACGATGCGGCAGGGCCGGCCGGGGCTGGGACCGTGGCCGTGGCCGCGGCCGTGGTTATGGTTGTGGCCGCTGGAGCGGCGCCTGGCGCGCGCGCGGCCTGCGCCGGCTGCGCGCAGCACACCAGCAGAAGCAGGAAGGTCGGGGCTTTCATGGCGCGCCTCACAGGCATTCGCGGCTGCTGTGCAGGCCGTTGATGACGCCGATGCAGTGGCGCGCGGGCGCTGCCGCCAGCTGGGCGCGCGGGGCCGCAGCCTTGGCCGGCTGCACCGGCCCGGGGGCGGGGGCGGGCGCGGCTTCAGCCTGCGCCGGCTCGTGGATGCCCAGCAGCGTGCCCTTGGTGGCGCCGCCGGTCACGCCCGGCCTGGGATCGACCTGGTTGCGCAGCGCCAGCGACAGGGTGCCCACGCTGCGCGCCAGGTCCAGGTGCTCGGCCTGTTCCGGCGTCACCTCCAGCGTCACGGCATTGACCACGCGCGGCTTGGTGTCGTCGCGGCTCACTTCCTGCGCCACCGCCAGCACCAGGATGCGCTCCAGCACGATCTTGGAAATGTCGCGCTCGTGCTGGCGCTCGCCGGCCTGGGTGTGCACGATGATGTCGACGAAGTTGCCGGGCAACGCGAAGCCGGCCACGCCCACCACGTCGTTGACCCGCACCGTGATGGCGCGCTTGCCCTCGGCGATCAGCGCCGACAGCCCGCCCAGCGTGCCGGCCGGGGCCAGCTTGGCCTCGCTCAGCGGCTCGCCGCGCAGCACGCTGGTCTTCAGCACCCGCCCGTTCAGCTTGGCGGTCTCGCGCAGCGCACCGGCCGGCAGCGCGTCGGCCGGCCAGTCGGCCAGCTTCACCATGTCCGGCGCCAGGCGCTGGCCCAGGTTGACATCGGCGGCGGCCACCACAATGCGGCCGGCCGTGCCGGGCGCCTGGCGCAGCAGCCAGCGCGACGCCAGCAGCACCGCCGCCAGCCCCAGCGCCACGGCCAGCCCCAGCATCAGGTAAGCGCGCCGGTTTTTCATGGCGCCCTCGCCCTGAGCAAGGCTTGCTCGGCCTCGTCTTCGGCCAGGCAGGGCGCGGCGGCGCTGGCGCAGGCGGCGAACATGCTGGACCACGCCTGGTCCAGCGCGGCCACCGTCAGGCGCGGCGCCTGGCCCGCGTAGCCGGCGAAGTCGGCAATGCGGCCCAGGATCTCGCGCGGATAGCTGGCCAGCAGCGGCTGGCCGCTGGCGCGGTGCAATTCCTCGATCAGGTAGCGCAGGCCGGCGTCGTCCAGCGCCACGCCGGCGGCGCGACACTGCTGGCGGAACAGGGTGCGGTAGCTGGCTTCGCTGAGCGCGCCCACGTGGATCTTATAGCCCAGGCGGCGCAGCGCTGAACCGTCCAGCAGCGCCTGCGGCGCCAGGTTGGTGGCGAACACCAGCATGGCGCCGAAGGGCATGGAAAACTTGTGGCCGCCCTGCAGCGAAAGCTGGTCCTGGCCCGCGTCCAGCGGCTGAGTGAGGCGGTTCAGCAGGGCCGGTGCGCTCATGCGCTGGCGGCCCAGGTCGTCGATGATGAACAGGCCGTGCGCGGCCTTGCAGTGCGGCGGCGCCTGGTAGCAGCCGGAATAGACGTCGTGGCGCAGTTCCAGCATGGATTCGTCCAGCTCGGCGCCCAGCTGCACCACGGGGCGCTGACACAGCACCCAGCGCGTGTCCGTGCTACGCCGCTCGAGCGGCTGGCGCCCGGCCGCGCCCGGCGGCAGGGCCGGCGGCAAGTGCAGCGCCGGGTCGTACAGCTGCACGATCTCCTGCCCCACCGCCACCGCGTGCGGCACCAGCACCGTGCCCTGCAGTAGCCGGCCCAGCTTGCGCGCCAGGGTGCTCTTGCCGCTGCCGGGCGGACCGTACAGCAGCATGGACCGGCCCGCGTGCATGGCCGCGCCGATCAGGTTGCGCACCGCCGGTTCCAGCCCGGCCTCGCCAAACACCGCCTCCACGTCCTCGGCGCTGGGTGCGGCCAGCTGGGCCGACTGGCGTGCGGCCATGGCGCGCCAGGCTTCCAACGGGACCGGGGCCGGGCCCTGGTAAGGCGCGCGCTCCAGCCAGCCGGCCGCGCGCTGCTTGCCGGCGCCGGTCAGCTGGTATTGCACATCGATGTCGGCGTCGCCGCGCCAGGCCACCTCGGCCAGCTGTTCGGCCACCATGAAGTCCAGCGCTTCGCGCAGCACATTGATGGACAGCCGCAGCCGCGTGGCCAGGATGGGCAAATGGGTGCGCCCCGCCACGTAGATGGCCTTGGCGGCCAGCTCCACGATCAGCTGCAGCTCCAGTCCCGTCTCGCGCACGGTCCTGGGCTGCGGCGGCAGCAGCGCGCCGTCCTCGTCCTCCTCGCCGCGGGTGGCGGGCAGTACGGTGGCAAAGTCCATCATGGCGATTCTCCTGATAAAGTGTTGCGGTGAGGAATCGATACTAGCAATGGCTTGCAAGGCCGATATTGAGCTACAGCAAAGCCTGAGCGCGGCAGTGCGGCGCCAGCACCACGCTCAGGGTGCCCAGCGCCACCGCCACGCCATAGGGCATGCCGCCCACGCTCCGGCCCGGTTGCAGCGATAGCGGCTGCAGCGGCACGCCGGCCAGGCGCAGCAGCAAAGGCAACAGCATGGCGCGCAGATTGCCCAGGCCGCGCCGCCACTGGCCGCTGGCGGCCATGAGCAGCAGCCCCAGCACGCCACCGGCCGCAAAGCTGAGCAGGGCAATGTCGAGCGCCTGCAAGGGGCCGGTGAAGGCTCCCACCATGGCCATCAGCTTGACGTCGCCGGCGGCCATGCCGCGCAGCAGGTAGAGCGGTAAAAACAGGAAAAAACCGGCCAGCAAGCCCGCCAGCCAGTGCGACAGCAGCGTCCACGGCGGCCCGGCCAGCAGGTGCAGCGCCAGCGCCAGCAGCAGGCCGCCCAGCACCAGCACATTGGGAATCTTGCGCAGGGCCAGGTCGGTGACGGCTGCTTGCAGAACCAGCCACAGCAATAAAACTTCGGTCGCAGTCCACATCGGGGGCCTCCGGCGGAAAAGGCGCGCCGGACCGGAAACCGGCGCGCCGGCCAGGCGTCAGGTGACGTTCATGGCGGTGACGATCTCCGTGAAGGCCGCCTCGATGGCGGTCCTGAGCGGTCCGAACGCGGCGGCAATCGCACCGGCCATGACCGCCGCGATCAAGCCGTATTCAATTGCGGTGATACCCTCCTCATCCCGGGCGAAATTACGGGCTGCCTGCATAAAGCTGTTCATGATGTACCCCTTGAAAGGAAATCAAAGCTACGCCCTGGCACAGCCGGTCTGCAGTCCGGCGGCCATTGGAATCACTATATTCCTGCGAGTTTTAGCGACGTTGATTGTGCGCAAGTTTTCCACACGGAATCATTCTGGCCCCGATGCAGCGCACGGTGTGGTATTAACGAAACTGTTTTAAATCAAACTTTTGATAGATGGCCGCAGTGGCGGGCGCTTGTGCCCGTCATTGGGGGGTAGAATCGTGGCGTTTTAGCAGAAATATCGCAGTCTGGAATTGCCTATAATACAAAAAGGTATTATTCTGCTTAGCTGTCTTTTGGAAAGGCCTCGTGCTTAGGAGCACTGTACGCCTTGGTGCCGTGATCAGAGAACGACGATGGATTCCCTACTGAAACACATGGTGGACATGACTGGCCACCGCGATCACACGATGCTGGACGTGTCGGTTATTTCCGCCGTCCAGGAGCTGGCGGGCGCGCGGCAGACCCGCGTGCTCTCGCTCACGTCCGTGCGCGGCCAGATCTTCGTGCGTCCGCGCGCCATCATCGTGAGCGGCAGTCCGGCCCGCATGGAAGAACACGCCGACCCGTCCTGCGCCGGCGATCCCATCAGCATGTTCCCGGCCCTGGCCGACTGCATCGCGCGCCACGAGGCGTCCGCCGACCAGGTCGACGCGGACGGCAACCACACGCTGTGGCTGCCAATCTGGCTGGGCGACAAGGCCAACACCTGCCTGGAAATCGTCAACCCCACGCCCTACACCAGCGAGACCATCCACATCGTGGGCGGCATCGTCAGCGTGTACCGCAACTTCCAGAACCTGCTCGACTACAGCGAGCGCGACTCGCTGACCGGCCTGCTCAACCGCAAGACCTTCGACGACCAGCTGGCCAAGATGCTGCAGGCCAGCACCGCCGAGCAGGACGCGCTGGCGCTGCCGCCTGGCGAACTGGAGCGGCGCCAGCACAACGACCAGGAAAAACAGTGGCTGGCCGTGGTGGACGTGGACCACTTCAAGCACGTCAACGACAAGTTCGGCCACCTGTACGGCGATGAGGTGCTGATCCTGATCGCCAACCTGCTGACGTCCTCCTTCCGCGCCCAGGACCGCGTATTCCGCTTCGGCGGCGAGGAATTCGTGGTGCTGCTGCGCTCGACCTCGCAGGAAAACGCGCACCGCATCATCGACCGCTTCCGCGCCAATGTGGAAGCGCACGAATTCCCGCAGGTGGGCAAGGTGACGGTGAGCATAGGCTACGTCAGCATCAGCGCCTACCAGGCGCCGGTGATCATCCTCGGCCAGGCCGACCAGGCGCTGTACTACGCCAAGAGCCACGGCCGCAACAAGGTCTGCCACTACGACGAACTGGTCAGCGGCGGCCTGCTGCAGGTGATCGAGTCGAACGACGAGGCCGAGTTCTTCTAGCCCAGGCCTACCCCGCCAGCGTCAGAAACCGCATCGGATCCACCTTCCACTTGGCCGGCGACTCGTGGCCGACGATCTTGTCGCCGCCGCCAAAGCCCAGCCCGCGCGCCAGGTCCACCGTCTCCGGCTTGATGTAGACATTGGTCCTGGTGTGGAAGAAGACATTCACCTTGGGCGCCAGCAGATTGGTTTCATGCGGCTCGACCACCACGCCCAGGCGGCCCGACTCCAGCATCACCATGGTACCCACCGGGTAGATGCCGACGCAGCGCATGAATTCCTGCGCATACTGCGGGTTGAAGTGGAACTTGCTCCACTCATAAATCTTGCGCAGCGCGGCCGCCGCCGAGATGCCCTTGTGGTAGCAGCGGTCGGCGGTGATGGCGTCGTACACGTCGACGATGGCCGCCATCTGCGCCAGCTCGCTGATGGCGTCGCCGGACAGCTTGTCCGGATAGCCGCTGCCGTCGCGCCGCTCGTGGTGGTGCAGGGTGATGTCGAGCGCGATGTCGTTCACCTCGGGCGACTGGCGCAGGATCTCGAAGCCGTCGCGCGGATGCTTGCGCACGATGGCGAATTCCTCGTCCGTGAGCGCGGCCGGCTTGTTGAGCACCGCATCCGGCACCAGGGCCTTGCCGGTGTCGTGCAGCAAGCCGCCCAGGCCGGCCTGGCGCGTCACTTCCGGGTCCATGCCGCGCGAATTGCAGAACGCCACCAGCAGCGCGCACACGCTCACCGAGTGCAGGAAGGTGTAGTCGTCCTTGTTCTTGATGCGCAGCAGGCCCACCAGCGCGCCCGGATTGCGCAGGATGGACTCGGTGATGTTCTGCACCACCGGCTGCACCTGGCCGATCTCGATGGCCTTGCCCAGGCGCGCGTCGCGCATCACCGTGCGCACCAGGCTGGAGGCCTGGTGCCGGATCTGCGCCGCGCGCGACAGCTCCTCGCCCAGCGGCACCCGGGTCACCACGGCCGGCTTGGCGGCCAGCTCGGTCAGTTCGCGCTCGGTGGCCCGGTTGGCCTCCTCCAGCGTGGGCGCGTCCTGCACGTCCAGGCCCTTGGCGCTGTCGATCACCACGTCGTGGATGCCGGCCTTGCGGATCTTGCGGATCTCCTCCTCGCTGCTGATGACAAAGCGGTTGCGGATGAAGGGATGGGTCATCCAGTCGCAACTCAGGTCATGGATATACATGCCGACGGCCAGCTGGGAAGAATCGACTTTCTTGAGCATACAAGGACCTGCGAGCGCGGTGGACGATGGGAAAGGTTAGAATCAGTATAACAAATAGTTTCCCGCCGGATTTACCGTTTTGTCCTGAACATACCAACACGCCACATGGAATTACGCCAACTCCGGTATTTTGTCGCCATCGTCGACCACGGCTCGCTGTCGCGCGCGGCCACGGTGCTGCACGTGGCGCAGCCAGCGCTCACGCAGCAGCTGCGCCAGCTGGAGGAAGAGCTGGGCGCGCAGCTGCTGCACCGCTCCGCGCAGGGCGTGCTCAGCACGGACGCCGGCAAGGTCTTCTACGAGCACGCGCAAGCCATCCTGAAGCAGGTGGCGGACGCCAAGTCGGCCGTCACGCAGTCCGCCGAACGCCCCAGCGGCAGCGTCACGCTGGGCCTGCCGCACAGCATCTCGGGCGCGCTGGCGCTGCCGCTGCTGTCGGCTGCGCGCGCCCAGTTCCCCGAGATCACCCTGCAGCTGACGGAAGAGCTGACCGGCAACTTGGCCGAGCAGCTCAAATCCGGCCGCGTCAACCTGGCCGTGCTGTTCGACGACGGCCAGCTCACGCCTTTCGTCTGCACGCCCCTGGTGGAAGAAGAGCTGCGCTTCATCTGCCGCGCCGGCTCGCAATGGGCGGACGGGCGCGACAAGGTCACGCTGGCGCAAGCGCTGGCGGCCCAGCTGATCCTGCCGGGGCCGCAGCACGGCGTGCGGCCGCGGATCGAAAGCGTGGCGCGCGGCGCCGGGCTGGCTACCGCCAACGTGATTGAAATCAACTCCATCGCCATCCTCAAGTCCGCCCTGCTGGCCGACATGGGCGCCACCATCCTGCCGGTGGCCCCGGTGCTGGCCGAAATCGAGCGCGGCGCCATGGTGGCGCTGCCGATCGAACGGCCCGCCATCTCGCGCACCGTGGTGCTGTGCGGCTCCAAGAACATCCCCCTCACCAACGCCAGCGCGGCCATCAGCCGCCTGGCCTGCCAGGTCGCAGCCGACCTCTGCCACAGCCACTACTGGCTCGGCGCCCGCCTGCTCTGAAAATGGGGTCAGGGTTAGTTTTCGCGGACGCGAAAACTAACCCTGACCCCATTTTGGGTTTGCAGGGGTATCATTTTTTCTTATGGCTCCATCGGCATTCGGTATTTCCGTATACGTCAACTAAGCCCTACACTGAAACATTGGTAGCGCCGTCCACCGGCGGCGTTACGGCTGAACTTGCTTGTGCCTTACCCGGCGCGGCGCAAGACCGGCGAACCACCCGAACACCATTTGGAGACATCACCATGGCCGAACATACGGCACCAGCACAGGCACCTTCGCGCCTGACCACCGTCACGCTCGACGATAAATACACCGCCACGTCCGGCAGCATCTTCCTGTCCGGCATCCAGGCCCTGGCGCGCCTGCCGATGATGCAGCAGATCCGCGACGCCGCCGCCGGCCTCAACACCGCCGGCTTCATCTCGGGCTACCGCGGCTCGCCGCTGGGCGGCCTGGACGAGACCCTGTGGAAAGTCAAGCCGCACCTGGACAAGCACAACGTGCAGTTCGTGCCGGGCGTGAACGAGGACCTGGCGGCAACCGCCGTGTGGGGCTCGCAGCAGGTGGACCTGATCGGCGAATCCAAGTACGACGGCGTGTTCGCCATGTGGTACGGCAAGGGCCCGGGCGTGGACCGCTGCGGCGATGTCTTCAAGCACATGAACCACGCCGGCACCTCCAGGCACGGCGGCGTGCTGCTGGTGGCCGGCGACGACCACGGCGCCTATTCGTCCACCCTGCCGCACCAGTCGGACCACATCTTTTCGGCCTGCATGATCCCGGTGCTGTATCCCTGCAATGTGCAGGAATACCTGGACCTGGGCGTGCACGGCTGGGCCATGTCGCGCTTCTCCGGCTGCGCGGTGGCCTTCAAGGCGCTGGCCGACACGGTGGAATCGTCGGCTTCGATCGACGCCGATCCCTTCCGCGTGCAAGTGAGGCTGCCCAAGGAATTCGTCATGCCGGAGGGCGGCCTGAACGCCCGCCTGTCGTCCATCCCGCTGGGCCAGCAGGCGCGCAACCAGGAAGCGCTGATGCAGGACTATAAGATCTACGCCGCCCTGGCCTACGCCCGCGAAAACAAGCTGAACCACACCACCATCGATTCCAAAGACGCCAAGCTGGGCATCATCGCCTCCGGCAAGTCCTACCTGGACGTGCTGGAAGCGCTGGAAGAACTGGGCATCGACGAAGCCATGGCCGCCACCGTCGGCCTGCGCCTGTTCAAGGTGGCCATGCCGTGGCCGCTGGAGCCGGACAGCGTGCGCGAATTCGCCCAGGGCCTGGACGAGATCCTGGTGGTGGAAGAGAAGCGCCAGTTCGTCGAGTACCAGCTCAAGGAGCAACTGTACAACTGGCGCGACGACGTGCGTCCGCGCGTGATCGGCAAGTTCGACGACAAGGGCGAATGGGTGGCCCCGCGCGGCGAATGGCTGCTGCCGCCGAAAGCCGACTTCTCGGTGTCGCAGGTGGCGCGCGTGATCGCATCGCGCGTCAGGCAGTACATCACCGACACCAACATCCAGGACCAGATCAAGGCCCGCCTGACCTTCCTGGACGCCAAGGACGCGGTGCTGAAGAAGGCCATCAACACGCCCTTCCGCCCAGCCTTCTACTGCTCCGGCTGCCCGCACAACACTTCCACCAAGGTGCCGGAGGGCAGCTTCGCGCTGGCCGGCATCGGCTGCCACGTGATGGCCACCTCGATCTACCCCGAGTACAACAAGCTGACCACCCACATGGGCGGCGAGGGCGCGCCGTGGATCGGCCAGGCCGCGTTCTCGAAAGTGCCGCACGTGTTCCAGAACCTGGGCGACGGCACCTATTTCCACTCCGGCTACCTGGCCATCCGCGCCGCCGTGGCGGCCAAGGTGAACATCACCTACAAGATCCTGTACAACGACGCCGTGGCCATGACCGGCGGCCAGCCGGTGGACGGCACCGTCTCGGTGCCGATGATCGCGCAGCAGATGGCCGCAGAAGGCATCAAGCGCATTGCGCTGGTGACCGAAGACCTGAGCCGCTACACCGACCGCTCCGCCCTGCCCTCCATCGTCTCGCTGCACGACCGCAAGGAGATCGACGCGGTGCAGCGCGAACTGCGCGAAATTGAAGGCTGCACGGTGCTGATCTACGACCAGACCTGCGCCGCCGAGAAGCGCCGCCGCCGCAAGAAGAACGAGTTCCCGGACCCGAACAAGCGCATGGTGATCAACGAAGCCGTTTGCGAAGGCTGCGGCGACTGCGGCGTGCAGTCCAACTGCGTGTCCATCCTGCCGAAGGAAACGGAGTTCGGCCGCAAGCGCACCATCGACCAGTCGTCCTGCAACAAGGACTATTCGTGCGTGAAGGGTTTCTGCCCGTCGTTCGTGACGGTGGAAGGCGGCACGCTGAAGAAATCGAAGACCGGCGTGAGCAAGGACAAGAATGCGGGCGACGGCTGGGACGAGCTGCCGCAGCCCGTGCTGCCGGCCTGCGATCAGCCGTACAACATCCTGATCAACGGCATCGGCGGCACCGGCGTGATCACCGTCGGCGCGCTGATGGGCATGGCCGCGCACCTGGAGGGCAAAGGCGCCTCGGTGCTGGACATGACCGGCATGTCGCAGAAAAACGGTTCCGTCACTTCGCACGTGAAGGTGGCCCGGTCGCCGGCCCACCTGCGCGCACAGCGCATCGCCACCGGCGAGGCGGACCTGATCCTGGGCTGCGACATGCTGACCGCGGGCGCGGCCGATGCCGTGTCCAAGATGCGTCCGGGCCGCACGCTGGCCGTGGTCAACCTGCACGAGCAGCCGCCCGGCACTTTCGCGCAGCAGGCCGACTGGCAGTACCCGGCCGCCGAAGTGCGCGCGCTGATCGAGGAATCGGTCGGTGCCAGCCAGTACAACAGCGCCGACTTCATCGACGCCACCAAACTGGCCACCGCGCTGATGGGCGACTCCATCGCCGCCAACCTGTTCATGCTGGGCTACGCTTGGCAGCGCGGCCGCATCCCGCTGACGGAAGCGTCGCTGCTGCGTGCCATCGAATTGAACGGCGTGGGCGTGGAAGCGAACAAGAAGAGCTTCCTGTGGGGCCGCCGCGCCGCCGTGGACCTGAAGCGCGTGGAGAAGACCGCCATCCCGACCCAGGCCATCGTGGTGCAGATGCCGCAAAGCCTGGAGTCGGTGATCAAGAAGCGCGTGGAGTTCCTGACCGGCTACCAGAATGCAGGCTACGCCGCGTCGTACGAAGCGCTGGTGCAGCAGGTGCGCGCCAAGGATGCGAATCTGAACCTGGGCAACAAGCTGTCCATGGCCGTGGCCAAATCGCTGTCCAAGCTGATGGCCTATAAGGATGAATACGAAGTGGCGCGCCTGTACACGGACGGCCGCTTCGTCGAGCAGCTGCAGTCCCAGTTCGAGGGCAGCTTCTCGCTGAAGTTCAACCTGGCGCCGCCGCTGCTGGCCAGGAAGGACTCCAAGGGCCACCTGGTGAAAGCCGAATTCGGCTCGTGGATGTGGAGCGCGTTCAAGATGCTGGCCAAGCTGAAAGGCTTGCGCGGCGGCGCGTTCGACATCTTTGGCTACACTGAAGAGCGTAAGATGGAACGCGCGCTGATCGGCGAGTACCGCGAGCTGGTCGGCACCGTGCTGGCGCAGTTGAATGCCGGCAACTACGAGACGGCAGTGGCGCTGGCGCAACTGCCGGAGAAGATCCGCGGTTTCGGCCACGTGAAGGAAAAAGCGGTGGCGGAGTTCCGTACCGAGAAGGCGCGCCTGCTGGCGGTGCTGGGCGGCGGGCACAAGAACGCCGCGTGACCGCTTGGCGGGTTACGGCTGCGCCTAACCCGCCCTACGGGCAACCGTTGCATATCCGTAGGGCGGGTTAGCGGCGCAGCCGCGTAACCCGCCGATGCGCCGCAAAATCGCTTGACTTGACGTTAACGTAAACGTCATATAATAAAAATTCTCTCGTTCCAGAAACGACAAGGACACCCATGAACGACCTCTCCGCTCCGAAACTCGCCGCCGTGCCCGAGCAGGCCAAGCTGGCTAACAAGGTACGCTTCGTCACCGCCGCCTCGCTGTTCGACGGCCACGACGCCTCGATCAACATCATGCGCCGCATCCTGCAGTCGAACGGCGTGGAAGTGGTCCACCTGGGCCACAACCGCTCGGTGGACGAGGTGGTGACCGCCGCGCTGGCCGAAGACGTGCAGGGCATCGCCATCTCCAGCTACCAGGGCGGCCACGTCGAATACTTCAAATACATGCTGGACCTGCTGCGCCAGCGCGGCGGCGCCCACATCAAGGTGTTCGGCGGCGGCGGCGGCGTGATCGTGCCGGAAGAAATCGCGGACCTGCATGCCTACGGCGTGACCCGCATCTTCAGCCCGGAAGACGGCCAGCGCATGGGCCTGGTCGGCATGATCCAGTGGATGGTGCAGCAGTGCGACATCGACCTGTCCCAGTATTCCCCCACCGCGCTGGCGCCGCTGCGCGAAGGCAGCGTGGCGGACCGCCACCGCCCGCTGGCCCAGCTGATCACCGCGCTGGAAAACGAGAAAGCCTCCCCCGAGCTGCGCGCCGAACTGCGCGCGGCGGCCGAAGACCTGCCGGTGCCCGCGCTGGGCATCACCGGCACCGGCGGCGCCGGCAAGTCTTCGCTGACCGATGAGCTGATCCGCCGCATCCGCCTGGACCAGGGCGACGCGCTGAACATCGCCGTGATTTCCATCGACCCGTCGCGCCGCAAATCCGGCGGCGCGCTGCTGGGCGACCGCATCCGCATGAACGCCATCGCCCCGTGGGCCGGCCAGTCGCGCGTGTTCATGCGCTCGCTGGCCACGCGCGAAGCGGGCTCCGAAATCTCGCAGGCGCTGCCGGACGTGATCGCCGCCTGCAAGGTGGCCGGCTTCGACCTGGTGATCGTGGAAACCTCCGGCATCGGCCAGGGCGACGCCGCCATCGTGCCGCACGTGGACGTGTCCATGTACGTGATGACGCCGGAATTCGGCGCCGCCTCGCAGCTGGAAAAAATCGACATGCTCGATTTCGCCGATTTCATCGCCATCAACAAGTTCGACCGCAAGGGCGCGCTGGACGCGCTGCGCGACGTGGCCAAGCAGTACCAGCGCAACCGCGAACTGTGGAGCAAGCGTCCGGAAGAAATGCCGGTGTACGGCACCCAGGCGTCGCGCTTCAACGACGACGGCGTGACCGCGCTATATCAAGGCTTGGTCTCCAAGCTGGCTGAATTCGGCATGAAGACGCAACCGGGCACGCTGCCCAAGTCGGAGGTGCGCTTCAGCAGCGGCAAGCACGTGATCGTGCCGCCGGCGCGCGCGCGCTACCTGGCCGAGATTTCGGACACCGTGCGCGGCTACCACAAGAACACCGCCAAGCAGGTGAAACTGGCGCGCGAACGCCAGCAGCTGCGCGCATCGAAGCGCATGCTGGAAGAAGCCAAGGGCATCGACCTGGGCGCCGACTTCGACACCCTGATCGCGGACCGCGACAGCGCCATGGAAGCGGGCGCCAAGAAGCTGCTGGCCCAGTGGCCCGACATGCAGGCCGCCTACGCGGGCGACGACTACGTGGTGAAAATCCGCGACAAGGAAATCCGCACCCGTTTGATCTCGCACACGCTGTCCGGCACCAAGGTGCGCAAGGTGGCGCTGCCGCGCTATGAGGATGACGGCGAAGTGCTGCGCTTCCTCATGTCCGAAAACGTGCCGGGCTCCTTCCCGTTCACGGCCGGCGTGTTTGCCTTCAAGCGCGAAGGCGAAGATCCGACCCGCATGTTCGCCGGCGAAGGCGACGCCTTCCGCACCAACCGCCGCTTCAAGCTGGTCTCCACCGGCATGGACGCCAAGCGCCTGTCCACCGCGTTCGACTCGGTCACGCTGTACGGCGCCGACCCGGCGATCCGCCCCGACATCTACGGCAAGGTGGGCAACTCGGGCGTGTCGATCGCCACCCTGGACGACATGAAAGTGCTGTACGACGGCTTCAACCTTTGCAGCCCGAGCACCTCGGTGTCGATGACCATCAACGGTCCGGCGCCAACCATCCTGGCCATGTTCATGAACACCGCCATCGACCAGCAGGTGGACAAGTTCGTGGAAGAGAACAAGCGCCAGCCTAGCGCGGACGAAGCGGCCAAGATCAAGGATTGGGTGCTGCAGAACGTGCGCGGCACCGTGCAGGCCGACATCCTGAAGGAAGACCAGGGCCAGAACACCTGCATCTTCTCGACCGAGTTCTCGCTCAAGGTGATGGGCGACATCCAGGAATACTTCGTGCACCACCAGGTGCGCAATTTCTACTCCGTGTCCATCTCCGGCTACCACATCGCCGAAGCGGGCGCGAACCCGATCTCGCAGCTGGCGTTCACGCTGTCGAACGGTTTCACCTTCGTGGAAGCCTACCTGGCGCGCGGCATGCACATCGACGATTTCGCGCCCAACCTGTCGTTCTTCTTCTCCAACGGCATGGACCCGGAATACACGGTGCTGGGCCGCGTGGCGCGCCGCATCTGGGCCGTGGCCATGCGCGACAAGTACGGCGCCAACGACCGCTCGCAGAAGCTCAAGTACCACGTGCAGACCTCGGGCCGTTCGCTGCACGCGCAGGAGATCGACTTCAACGACATCCGCACCACCCTGCAGGCGCTGATCGCGATCTACGACAACTGCAACTCGCTGCACACCAACGCCTACGACGAAGCCATCACCACGCCGACCGACGAATCCGTGCGCCGCGCCTTGGCGATCCAGCTGATCATCAACCGCGAGTGGGGCCTGGCCAAGAACGAGAACCCGAACCAGGGCTCCTTCATCATGGAAGAACTGACCGACCTGGTGGAGGAAGCGGTGCTGCAGGAGTTCGAGCGCATCGCCGAGCGCGGCGGCGTGCTGGGCGCGATGGAAACCGGCTACCAGCGCGGCAAGATCCAGGAAGAGTCCATGCTGTACGAGCACCAGAAGCACGACGGCACGCTGCCCATCATCGGCGTGAACACCTTCCGCAATCCGAAGGCGTCCGACGTCCCGGCGCCGATCGAGCTGGCGCGTTCCACCGACGATGAAAAGCAGTCGCAGCTCAAGCGCCTGGAAGACTTCCACACGCGCCACGCAGCCGAAGCCCCGGCCGCGCTGGCCGCGCTGCAGAAAGCCGCCATCGACAACGAGAACGTGTTCGCCGAACTGATGGACGCCGTGCGCGTCTGCTCGCTGGGCCAGATCACCAGCGCGCTGTTCGAAGTGGGCGGCCAGTACCGCCGCAATATGTAATACTCCCTGGCGCCGCAGCAGCCGCTGCGGCGCCGTCTACATAGGGAGCGTCATGCAGCTGTCACCAGCCATCCCCATCCTGCGCAGCTTTTCCGAGGCCAAGGCGCGAGAGTTTTATGTCGATTTCCTGGGCTTTGCAGTGGATTGGGAACACCGCTTCGAGCCGGATGCACCGCTTTACATGGCGCTGCGGCGCGGAGAGCTGACGCTGCACTTGAGCGAGCACCACGGTGACGGGTCGCCGGGCATGGCCTTGCTGGTCCAGGTGGACGACCTGGATGCGCTGCATGCGGAGCTGAACGCCAGGCAGTATCCGAATATGCGGCCCGGCATCGAGGAGCGCGACTGGGGACGCGAGATGACGGTGTGGGATCCGTTTGGCAACCGCCTCCGCTTTACTGCCAGGTAAGCGCTCACCGAGCCGGAGGCGCCGGGCGATCTCTAAGTGAACTCAGCAGGACAATAATCAATATCGGCCTCCGGCCTTCGCCTATGCT
This sequence comes from Massilia sp. Root418, assembly GCF_001425265.1. GTDB lineage: Bacteria > Pseudomonadota > Gammaproteobacteria > Burkholderiales > Burkholderiaceae_D > Rugamonas. Next base: position 547,991 of record NZ_LMEC01000022.1, on the reverse strand, counting down.
GGGTCAAACCGGAGGGCCCATGACGACCATACACATCTCCTTACCCGACCAGCTGGCACACGACGCCGGCGAGCTCGGACTTCTCGACCCGGTCACCCTGGCCGAGCTGCTGCAAAACGAAATCCGCCGCCGCACTTTCGCCGACATCTTCGCCGTCTCGCACCGCCTGGCAACCGAATCCGAACCCGACCCAGACCCCGAACCGCCCCCGCGCCGCCGGCGCAAGTAGCGGGTAGTCGCTTCCCAGCGGCTGGTACCGGCCCTAGACCGGGCAGCGGCCGACGGTGGCGCCGGGGAGCAGGACGGGTTGCCACAACACCTGCAGCTGCTGGGCCGGCGTGCCGGAGGACAGCGCCAGCAGCATGTCGATCATCTTCGCGCCGGCGCCCGCCGGGTCGGGCTGGTCCACCGTGGTGACGTTGGCGCCGGTGAGCGTGTCGCCCAGGCTGCCCCATACAATCACCGACATATCCTTGCCGATTTCCACTCCCGCATCCAGCAGCGCGCGCACTGCGCCCACGCCGGACAGATGGTTGTCGACAATGACGGCGGTCGGCCGCGGTGAACAGGCCAGCAGCAGCTGCATGGCCTGGTAGCCGCTGCGGCGGTCGATGGTGTCCGAAATCAGGTAGCGCGGATCGGTGCCCAGCCCTGCGGCGGCAAGAGCCGCCAGGAAGGCGTCCTTGCGCTGGCGGGCGAAGTTCATGTCCAGCGGCGCGCTCAGGAGGGCAATGCGCTGGTGTCCCTGCTCCAGCAGGCATGCCGCCGCCAGGCGGATGCCGGCCTCGTTGTCATAGTCGAACCAGGCGTACGGCGAGTCAAGCTCGGTGCGGCCGTGCGCCACGAAGGGAAAGCCGGCCTTGCTCAGGAAGGCGATGCGCTCGTCGCGCACCAGGGTGCGGCTTACCACCAGGCCGTCCACGCGCCGCCCGCGCACAATCTGTTCGTAAGAAGCCAGCTCGTTGTTGGCCGACACCGGACCGATGATGAAGTTCATCTTGCGCGCTTCCAGCGCTTCCGTCATGCCGCCCACCGTGTGCAGGAACATGGCGTCGCCCAGGTCCGCCGGCAGCAGCGGGTAGATGATGCCGAACACATTGGTGCGCCCCACCGCCAGTCCGCGCGCCAGCGGATTGGCCTCGTAGCCCGCCTCCCGGGCAGCGGCCAGCACACGCTCGCGCGTGTGCACGTTCACTTCAGGATACCCGTTCAGTGCGCGGCTTACGGTGGTTTTGGACATGCCAAGCAGGTTGGCAAGACTCTTCAGATTCATGGCGGAGGCTTCAATGCTGACCGGTGATTATAGCCGAGCCACCATAGCCATCCGCCCCCGCATCCACAGACCTTTTGAAAAAATACAACATAATCAAGATGATAGAGATGGGCGCCAGGGTCAGGTAGAAGGCGAAATGACCGCTGAAGTTGCCGAATACATAACCCGTGATCAGCGAGCCAGTAGTGCCGCCCAGCGCCGAGAAGATCACCAGCAGGCCGGTCATGGCCGAGTGCTGGTTCTTCGGCAGGGAGCTCAGCATGACGGAATTGATGCCGGGATAGATCGGCGCCATGAACAGGCCGATCAGCGGAAACAGGAAAGCCGCCACCGGCGCGGTGGACCAGGTGACGTAGGGGTCGTGCGCAATGTCGTGCGTGAGCGGCAGCGCCAGCAGCACCATGGCGCCCATGCCCAGCACGCAGCCGTTCATCACCGGATACCAGTTCAGCTTGCGCATCAAGACACCGGCCGACAGCCGTCCCACCGCCAGGCAGGCCGCGTAGATGCTGGTGACCTGCACGCTCATGGCTGCCGGCAGCTTGAGGATTTCGTTGTTGAAGGTCGGCAGCCAGGTGCCCACGCTCTGTTCGATCAGCACGTACAGGAAGGCGGTGATGACGAACACGCACACCAGGGGCTTGAAGAACAGCTTGAGCATGGCGGCGAAGTCCTGCGCCAGGCTGCGCTCGGGCGGCAGCGCGGCGGTGCTTTCGTCGAACTCCGTGGTGAGCACCAGCACGAAGGTCATCGCGCACAGCGCCGCCAGCACCCAGTACACCTGCAGCCAGCTTTGCGACTGCGGATGGTCCGAATCGATGAAGTAGCCGAACACCCAGTAGGCGCTGAGCACGCCCACCATAAAGAAGCCCTCCAGCGTATTCATGATGCTGGCGTGCTGCTTGCGGTCCGAGGCGATCAGCCCCAGCGTGGAATACACGGAGACCTTCACCAGCGCGAACGCCACGCCCACGCACAGGAACAGCAGCTTGGTGGTGAGGAAGCCGGGCACCAGCGGCATGGCCATGCAGGCGAAAGTCACCAGCGCCAGCCCGGCCAGCATGGCCTTCTTGTAGCCGATGCGCGGCAGGAAAGACGCCACCAGGAAGGAGACCACCGCGATCGGCAGGTCCTTGAAGCCTTCCAGCACGCTGGCCCCCGATTTGCTCACGCCGTAGTTGCCGATCACTTGCAGTATCACCGTGCCCACGCTGTTGAGCAGGATGGCGAAAACGAAGTAAATCAAAAACAGGGCGAACAGGATGCGCTGCTTATTCATGTGGTCTCCGGTATTTTTATGATTGTAGTTTTATTCTGCGTAGCCGAGGCTTAGGCTGAAGCGGTCGAGACCAGGGATCACGCGGTCCGCCTGCGTCAGCACCGCAGGGTCGCCCACGCCGAGCGCCGTCATGCCGGCAGCCTTGATGGCGGCGACGCCCGCCACCGCGTCCTCCACGCCCAGGCAGCGCGACGGCGACACGCCCAGCGCCGAGGCGGCCTTCAGGAAGATCTCAGGGTCCGGCTTGCCCTTTTCGATCTTCGCCGCGTCCACCACGTAGTCGAACTTGCGCGTGATGCCCAGCATGGCCAGCACGGCGAAGGCGTTCTTGCTGACCGAGGCCAGGCCGATCTTCAGGCCCGCGTCGCGGCAGGCGTCCAGCGCCTGCACGGCACCTGGCAGCAGGTCGGCGGGCGACATGGAGGCGATCAGCTCCACGTAGTGCTTGTTCTTCGCATCGGCCAGCGCCAGCTTCTCCTCCTGCGAGTAGCTGCGGCCCGCCGAGGCCAGGATCAGTTCCAGGGAGCCCATGCGGTCGATGCCTTTCAGGTGCTCGTTGAAGGCTTCGTCGAAATGCACGCCCTGCGTTTCGGCCAGGCGCTTCCAGGCCAGGTAGTGATAGCGCGCGGTGTCGGTGATGACGCCGTCCAGGTCGAAGATCACGGCGTCGAATGTCGAATTGCTGCTCATGCGATTTCCTTCACGTTGGCGCTGGCGCTGAGTTCAACCGGCTGGCCACGGTGGGCGAACGCCAGCGACTCCCCCTGCAGCAAGGTGTAGACGGTGCGGCCCGCTTCCACGCGCACCTGCAGCAGGCAGCCGCGCAGGTGCAGCTTGAACTGGTAGTGCTGCCACTGTTTCGGCAAAGTAGGCGCGAAGCGCACCGCGCCATCCACCACGCGCATGCCGGCGAAGCCGTAGGCCACGCCCATCCAGGTGCCGGCCATGGCGGCGGTGTGCACGCCGTAGTGCGTATTGCCGTGCGTGTCGTCCAGGTCCAGGCGCGCGGTCTCCATGAAGTAGTCGTAGGCCTTGTCGTGGTAGCCCACTTCCGCCGCGATGATGCTGAAGATGCAGGAGGACAGCGAGGAATCGTGCGTGGTCACCTTCTCGTAGTAGTCGAAGTCGCGCTTCTTGTCGTCCGGCTGGAACTCGTCGCTCAGCAGCAGCAGTGCCAGCACCACGTCGGCCTGCTTGCACACCTGGTGGCGGTAGATCACCAGCGGGTGGTAGTTCAGCAGCAGCGGATAATTTTCCTTCGGCGTGTTCGCGAAGTCCCACACCTTCTTGTCGAGGAAGCTGTCGTCCTGCGCGTGGATTTGCAGCGCTTCATCGTACGGCAGCAGCATCTGCGCGGCGGCGCGGCGCCATTGCGCGGCTTCGTCCGCGTCCAGCTGCACCGCGGCGGCGATGCGCGCGAAGTCGGCCGGCTGCTGCAGCGCCAGGCGCTCGGCGATGGACGCTGCGAAGTTCAGGTGCATGCGTGCCATCGCGTTGGTGTAGTAGTTGTTGTTCACCAGCGCCGTGTACTCGTCCGGCCCGGTCACCTCGTTGATGCAGAAGCGGCCGGCGCGGTCGTAGGCGCCGATGCCCATCCAGATGCGTGCCGTCTCCAGCACGATCTCGGCGCCGTACTGCAGCAGGTAAGCCTCGTCCTGCGTCGCATCCATGTACAGCTTGATGGAATAGGCGATGTCCGCATTGATGTGATATTGCGCGGTGCCTGCCGGGTAGTATGCCGAGCATTCCACGCCGGCGATGGTGCGCCACGGGTACAGCGCGCCTTTGGCGTGCGACATCTGGCGCGCGCGCTCGCGCGCCAGCGGCAGGCCTGCGTAGCGGTACTCCAGCAGCTTCTTGGCGATTTCGGGCTTCGAGTACAGGAAGAAGGGGAAGATGTAGATTTCCGTATCCCAGAAATAGTGGCCTTCGTAGCCCTCCCCTGTCACGCCCTTGGCGGAGATGTTGGTCTTGCCGTCGCGGCCGGCCGACTGCAGCAGGTGGAACTGGTTGAAGCGCATGCCTTGCTGGAGCGCGTCGTCGCCGCTGATCTCCACGTCGGCGTGCTGCCAGAAGTCGGCCAGGTATTGTTCCTGCTCCTGCGCCAGCGCGCGGAAACCCTTCGCGGCCGCGGCGGCCAGGGTGGACTGGGCGCGCGGCAGCAGCTCGGCTTGCGGATAGTCGCGCGAGGTGTGGTAGCTGCCGTACTTGGTCAGGCGTACCGCCTCGCCCTGCAGGGCTGCCACGGTGTAGGCCTGCTCCAGGCGCTGGCCGTCCTCCCCCACCCTGCGCTGCGCCAGCTCGAACACGCCGCGCACGTCGGTCCGCACCGCGCTCACCAGGTGGAAGCCGCTGTTGACGGTGCGCTGGGTGAGCGCGGAGTAGTGCGGCGCCTGTTCGGCGCCCACCAGCGCCAGCGACCGGCCGCTCACGGCCGAGCCCACGCGCGGGTCGTCGCCTGCTTCCAGGTTCTTCACGGCGCCGTCCACGCTGGACACCAGCACCACCTTGCCGGAGAAGTTCAGCGGCGTCACTTCGTATTCGATGGCGAACAGGTGCTTGTCCGTCATACTGACCAGGCGGCGGCTGGCGATGGCCACGCGGCGCCCCTGCGGCGAGGTCCATTCCAGGGTGCGGCGCAGCACGCCGGTGCGGAAATCCAGCACGCGTTCGTAACTGTCGAGGGTGCCTTGCAGCGGATCGAAGCGCTCGTCCTCCAGCCACAGCGCGATGCCCTTGGCGTTCGGCACGTTCAGCATGAACTGGTTGGTCTTGGCCAGGCCGTAGGCCGCCTCCGGATAGTGGATGGCTTCCGATTCATAGAAGCCGTTCAGGTAGCTGCCGTCCAGCGACGTACCCTTGGGCCCGGTGTAGCCTTCCTCGTGCGTGCCGCGCAGGCCGATATAGCCGTTGCCCAGCGCGAACAAGGTTTCATCCAGGAAGTGCGACTGCGTGTCGAAGGCGGTCTCGCGGATGCACCAGGGTTCCAGCGGATAGGTGTGTTGTGGGGCGTCAGAGGGCACGATGCGTCCTTTTCGATGATTCAAACCGGTTTGGAGCCGGGCTTTAAAAAAACCAGCCCGAAGGCTGGGTTGCTACGGGATCAAGTCTGCCGCACCATCAGCATGGTCGGCAGCATTTCGGACTGCACCGGCTGGCCCTCGATCAGGCCCAGCATTTTCTTTGCCAGCAACACGCCGCCGTCGCGCAGATACTGGTGCACGCTGGTGAGCGGCGGCACGAAGCTGGCGGCGCTGGGCGTGTCGTCGTAGCCGATCACGGACACCGATTCCGGCACCCGCATATTCTTTTCCGCCAGCGCGCGGATGGCGCCCATGGCCAGCGAATCGCTGGCCGCGAACACGCCGTCGAACACCGGCCCCTTCTTCTTCAGCAGCGCCGAGATGCAGTCGAAACCCGCCTCGAAGGTGAAGGCCTTGGGCCGGATGATGTGCACCGTGCCCTGCCCGCCCATGGCGTCGATAAAGCCTGCGCAGCGCTCCTGCACTTCGGCGTGGTCCACGTCGCCCAGGAACACCAGCTTGCGGCGGCCCTGGTCGATAAAGCGTTGCGCGGCGCTGACACCGCCGGCGCGGTTGTCCGAGCCCACCACCACGTAGTCGCCGCCCGGTTCGGGCGCGCCCCACACCACCAGCGGCAGGCCGGTGCGCTGCAGCGCGTGCACAGCTTCCCCATGCGAACCCTGGCCCAGCAAAATCATGCCGTCCGCGCCCTGCACCGGGGCCGTGTCCAGCAGCTGCTTGGACGTCAGCACCACACTGTAGCCGGCCGTCGTCAATTCCTGCGTGATGCCGCCCAACAGCTCCAGCGGGTAAGGGTCCGACATCGGACGGCCCTTGGCCGGCGTCATTTCCACCACCACCGCCACCGAATAGCTGCGGCGCATGCGCAGGTTGCGCGCGCTCACGTTCAGGCGGTAGCCCTGCTCGCTGGCGATCTGGCGCACTTTTTCGCGCGTTTCCGGCGTCACCAGCGGACTGTCGCGCAGCGCGCGGGACACCGTGATCTTCGATACGCCGGCCAGTTTGGCCAGGTCTTCCATGGTCAGGCCCGCGTCGCTGTTGCGGATTCCAGTCTTAGGTGCAGGCATGCATTTGTCTTTTCGTCAGTTCTGAAACCCATTATGCCAGATTTTTTTCGGATGCAACAGAAAAATGACATCGATAACATTTTGATTGACATCGATATCATTTGTGGATTTAATGGCTACACTTTCGCAGCACAGACCTCTGCGAAGCGTGTGGACAGTGGCATCATGTCCAGGAGACTGCACGATTACCTCGATAAGAAAGAGAAGCATATGAACAGCTCGAACAAGTTCCTGTTGTCGTCCGTGACGCTGGCCGTCCTGACGTTGATGAACACGGCGCAGGCGCAGGAGGCTGCAACGGCAGCGGCGCCGGCCGCCCAGCCCGCCCCGGCCAAGGATTCCGTGGCCGCCGAACTGCAACAAGTGGTGGTGACCGGCGTGGCGGCCTCGCGCGGCGTGCGCAAGCTCGATTCCGCGTTTTCCATCACCACCGCCAATGAAGAACAGCTGAAACAGGCCTCGCCCAGCAGCACCGCCGACGTGATGAAGCTGGTGCCCGGCGTGTACGCCGAAGCCACCGGCGGCCAGTCCGGCGCCAATATCGAAGTACGCGGCTTCCCGTCCGGCTCCGATTCGCCCTTCGTCTCGGTGCAAATGCAGGGCAACCCCATCTATCCCGTGCCCACCCTGTCCTTCTTCGAAGGCTCGTCCGCCTTCCGCCTGGACGACACCATCGAGCGCGTGGAAGTGCTGCGCGGCGGCCCGAGCACCATCTTCTCCAGCGGCCAGCCGGGCGCCACCATGAACTTCATCCTGAAGAAGGGCAACGACACGCCGGAAGGCACGCTGCGCTTCACCGCCGGCACCGGCGAGCTGCGCCGCGTGGACCTGTACTACGGCGGCAAGATCAGCGAGGGCTGGTACGGCAGCGTCGGCGGCTTCTACCGCACCGCGCACGGCGTGCGCGACGCCGGCTTCCCGGCCGACGACGGCCACCAGATCACCGCCACCCTGACCCGCAAGCTGGACCAGGGCGAACTGACCCTGTATGCGCGCAGCACCAGCGACAAGAATGCCTTCTACACCGGGGTGCCGCTGATCTCGGCCAACGAAGGCCGCAGCATCAGCGCCTTCCCCGGCTTCGACCCGCTCAAGGGCACCCTGATGAGCGGCGAAATGCGCCGCTTCACCATCGAAGCGGCGCCCGGCAAGACCCTGACCTACGACCTGGGCGACGGCCGCGGCCTGAAGGGCAATGTGTTCGGCGCCGAGTTCGACCAGACCTTCAACGGCTGGACCGTGTCCAACAAGTTCAACCGTTTCGACGCGGACATGAACACCATCGCCATGTTTACCGGCAACAACCCGCTGAGCATGGGCGCCTACAATGCGGCCGCCATCGCCGCGGCCAACGGCAACGCCGCCACGCTGGCGGCGGCGGGCCGTCCGGCCACGTCGGCGGCGGCCACCTTCACCAACGGCGGCGGCGCCGTGTCCGACAGCACGCAAGTGGTACAGGCCGGCCTGTGGGCGGTGGAGAAAAAGCTGAAATCGTTCACGGACGAGCTGCGCATCAGCCGCGAATGGATGAAGGGCAACACCGTCACGGTGGGCGCCTATTTTGCCAACTACTCGTCGGACGACGTCTGGTACCTGGGCAACAGCCACCTGATGACGGCAGTGCCGAACGCCAGCCTGATCAACGTCAAGCTCAACAATGGCGTGGTGGTGTCCAACAACGGCACCGACGGCAATGTGTTCTACGCGCCGAACGCCTCCTACGACGGCAGCAACACCGCCTTCTACATCAGCAACGAGTGGAAAGTGAACGACCGCATCAAGGTCGATGCGGGCGCGCGCCGCGAGCGGCAGAAGATCGACGGCACGGTGTCCAACCTGATCGCCGGCGACACCGACAACAACCCGCTCACCGTGTACAACAACGGCACCTCGATGCCGTCCGGCTCGTACACTGCGCTCAGCCGCAAGGACACCGCCAGTTCCTTCACCATCGGCGGCAACTACAAGCTGAGCAAGGACGCCAGCGTGTTCGCGCGCGCCAACACCGGCCACACCTTCATTTCCTTCGACGACCTGCGCAACGCCGGCAGCCAGAAGAACGTGGACGACCGCAGCTTCCTGCCCACGCCCAAGATCAAGCAGCTGGAAATCGGCTTCAAGACGGTGGGCGAGCTGTACAGCGCCTACATCAACGCCTTCCACACCGAGTTCGACGGCATTGCCTTCCAGCAGATCCTGTCCAACGGCAGCATCCTGAACTCCACCAGCGGCTCCAAGGGCAACGGCCTGGAGTGGGAAGTGTCGGTGCGCCCGGTGCGCAACCTGACCCTGACCCTGACGGGCGACTACCAGAAGTCCGAATACAAGGACAATCCCGCCACCGAAGGCAAGACTGTTCAGCGCCAGCCCAAATTGCAGTTCCGCTTCACGCCGACCTACAAGATCCCGCTGGGCGACGACAACTCGGTCAAGCTGTACGGCACCTTCACCAAGATCGGCGACCGCTGGGCCGACCAGGCCAACCTGCAATATCTGCCGTCATACAAGACGGTGGACCTGGGCGCCCTGTTCTCGCTGGGCGAGAAGATCGAGATCCGGGTGGCGGCCACCAACGTCAACAACGAGCTGGGCCTGACGGAAGGCAACTCGCGCCTGACCAGCGGCAACAGCGGCCCGATCAATGCGCGTCCGCTGTTCGGCCGCGCGGTGGAAGGCTCGCTGCTGTACCGCTTCTGACAGGCGCTCAGCAAACTTACTCCCTGTAGTCTTGGGCAAGGCCGATCCCCTCCGGCCTTGCCTTTTTTTATTGCACGTCAGCCAGTTTTCGCCTACGCTTGAGTTAAGTCCGCTCCGAGGGGTGCACCGTGGTTACCGTCACGTCCGTCGATACGTTGCGCAATGCGGTTGCCGCTGCCGAACGCAAAGTGCAGCAGGACCAGACACGCGTGGACCAGGACGCCAGCCGCCTGCAGGGCAGCCGGGTGCAGCTGGCCAAGGACCAGGAGCAGCTCAGCACCCGTCAACAAGAAAGCCGCCATGCCGGCAGCGCCACGGCCACCGCGCCCGCCCCCGTGCAGCTCGACAAAGCCATCGCCAAACCCGTCCCCGCCAGCGCCGACGCCCTGCCGCGCGCGCCCCAGCTCAACGCCCAGGGCCAAACGGTCGGCCGCCTCATCAACGTCATCGTCTGACCCGCCCCCGACTCCCCCCTACAACCAGCCTGAGCCGCATTTCCCCCACCCCGGGGTCTGACCCCGAAGTGCGGCACCGCGCGCCCAGCCGGGGCAGATGTAGGACTCGGCTTTATCGCGATCCGGCGCAACCTGACACCGACAGGACACCGCCTACAAGCAGCCTGAGCCGCATACTGCCAACTTCGGGGTCAGACCCCGGGGTGGGCAAAATGCGGCTCAGTTTGTTGGGTCAGAGGACTTGCTGCCACCATTTGCCGGTGGCGGGGATGTGGCGCAGGTTGAGTTGCTGCCCGATTTCGGGGGTGGTCAGCGCCTGGCCGCGTGCTTCGGCGAGGGCGCTGATGCGGTCGAACGGTTCGTTCCAGGCGTGCAGCGCGAGGTCGAAGGTGCCGTTGTGGATGGGCATCAGGAGCTTTCCGCGCAGGTCGATGTGGGCCTGCATCGTTTGTTCCGGCTGCATGTGCACGTCCGGCCATTGCGGGTCGTAGGCGCCGGTCTCCAGCATGGTCAGGTCGAAGGGGCCGTATTTGTCGCCGATCTCCTTGAATCCCTTGAAGTAGCCGGTGTCGCCGCTGAAGAAGATGCGCTGCCCGCCGGCCTGGATCACCCAGGACGCCCACAGCGTCTTGTTGCGGTCCGTGAGACCGCGGCCGGAGAAGTGCTGCGCCGGCGTGGCCGTCAGCCGCACGCCGTCCACGGCGGTGGATTGCCACCAGTCCAGCTGCTGCACCTTGGCTGCCGGCACGCCCCACTTGACCAGGGTGTCGCCCACGCCCAGCGGCGCCAAAAAGTGCTCGGTCTTGGCCGCCAGCGCCAGCACGGCGGCGTGGTCCAGGTGGTCGTAATGGTCGTGCGACAGGATCACCCCCTTGAGCGGCGGCAGCTCGGCAATGCTGATCGGCGGCTGGTGGAAGCGCTGCGGACCCAGCCACTGGAACGGCGAGGCGCGCTCGGAAAACACCGGGTCGGTCAGCCAGAACTGGCCGTCCAGCTTGAGCAGCACCGTCGAGTGACCAAGCCGGAACACGCTGTTGTTGTTCGCCACCAGCAGCTGCTCGCGCGTGATGGCGTGCACCGGCACGGCCTTGGCCGGCGCGGTGTCTGCCGGTTTCTCGAAGGCCATCCGGTACAGGATGCGCAGGGTGCCCATGAAGCCGGCCTGGTGCATCTGCACCGGGTTGCGGAATTTGCCGTCGCGGTATTGCGGCGATTCGTGCTCGAGTTCTTGTGCGGACAGGGTGCAGTAAGCCATGGTCAGGGTTCCCAGGAAAAAGGTGAGCAGTGCAAGGCGTTTCATCGGCCAGCCTCAAAAAGTATACTGCACAGTGTAGTTTCATTTTTTGAGAAAGTAAACTATGCGGTGTAAAATACTTCCATGCACACCCCGCCCGCTTCCCGCCTGACCGACCGCAAGCGCCACGACATCGTGGCCGCCGCCGTGGCCGAATTCCGCGCCAACGGCTTCGACGCCACCAGCATGGACAAGATCGCCGCCACGGCAGGCGTGTCCAAGCGCACGGTCTACAACCACTTCCCGAGCAAGGACGAGCTGTTCGCCCACATCCTGCAGCAGCTATGGGACAGCAGCGCGGCGCTGCAGGCTTTCCGCTACCGCGCGGACCAGCCGCTGCGCGCGCAATTGCTGGAGCTGATGGGCGCCAAGATGGCGCTGCTGCGCGACAGCTATTTCCTGGACCTGGCGCGGGTCGCCATCGCCGAGGGCATCCACCACCCGGAGCGGGCGCGGGAGATGGTGGCCAGGCTGGCCGACAAGGAGGAAGGCGTAAACGCCTGGCTGCGCGCGGCGCAGGCGGACGGCAAGCTCAAGCCCATGGACACGGCCTTTGCCTCGCATCTGCTGCAAGGGCAGTTGAAGGCATTCGCGTTCTGGCCGCAGGTGACCATGGGCCAGCCGGTGCTGGAGCCGGCCGCCGAAGCTGCCGTGATCGCGACGGCGGCGGATATGTTCCTGGCCTATTACGCGGCTTAGCCGTTCCGGACGTTCAGCCGAAGCGCACCGCGTACACCGGCGGCATATTGCTGGAGATGGTCTGCCAGTAGTCGCCGCCGTTGGCCGACAGCCACACGCCGCCGGTCGTCGACGCCATCAGCAGGGTCTTGCCGTCTTCAGCCACCGCCAGGCCGTGGCGGTACACCAGGTCGTAGCAGTGCTCCTGTGGCAGGCCGTTGCGCTGCACCGCGAAGCTGGCGCCGCCGTCCGTGGTGCGGGTGGTGGCCATGGCCGCGTCCACCGGGATGCGCTGCTGGTCGGCCACGCCGGGCGCGAACCAGGCCGTGTCGCCGTCGCGCGGGTGCACCGCCACCGCGAAGCCGAACGCCGACGGCTGCACCTCCTTCACCTCCGTCCAGCGCGCGCCGTTATCCACGCTGCGCCAGATGCCGCTGTGGTGCTGGCACCAGAGCTTGTCCGGCTCGCCTTCGCAGCGCACGATGCGGTGCGGGTCCTGGGCCACGCCGTCTTCGGCCATCTCGGGCGGCATGTAGCCGGCCACCATGCCGCTGGCGCGCAGCTGCCAGCTGGCGCCGCCGTCCGTGCTGAGCCAGGCGCCGCCCACCGACACCCCGACCAGGATGCTGCGGCTGTCGCGCGGGTCCACGCAGATGCTGTGGATGCCCGCCACGTCGTAGCCGCCGCCCATCCACTGCCGGCGCTCGGGCAGCTGCCACAGGGATTCCACCAGCTGCCAGCTGGCGCCCCGGTCGGCGGACTTGAACAGGCCGCCCGGCAAGGTGCCGGCCCACAGCACGCCCGGCTCGTCCTTGCCGCCGGCCTCCAGGCACCAGATCTGGCGCAAGGTCCAGTCGGTCGTGTCCTCGCTGCCTTCGGGCTTGGGCGGGTAGACCGGCACGCCCACTTCGGTCCATTCGGCGCTGCCGGCGTCGCGCCGGTGCAGCTTGGTGCCGAAATGGCCCAGGTTGAGCGCGGCGTACAGCGTGCCGTCGCGCTCGTCCGCCAGTACCTGGCTGACCGGCTCGCCCAGGAAGTGGTGGCTGTCCAGTTTCCATACGCCGTTCTTTGCGGCCAGCTCGAACAAGCCCTTGCGGGTTGCGAGATACGCGCGGTCTGCCATGTCAGCCTCCTGAAAGTGCCTGCAAGATGTAGATCTGGGAATCGGGCCGCAGCGCGTCGTCCAGCCGGGCGCGGTCGCGGCTGCGCCGGCCGTCGATGAAGACCACCACGTTTTCGCGCAGCCGGCCCTGGTCGTCCAGCACGTAGCCGCGCAGGCGCGCGTTGTCCGCGAAGGCGGCGTCAAGCGCGGCGCGCAGGTCGGCCGCCTGCACTTCGAGCCGGGGCACGGGCAGGAAGCGGGCTAATTGCTGAGTAAAAATGATGTGTGCCAAAGCGACGCTCCTGGACCGGAAATTCTAGCGCGGACCGGACCAGCTTAGGTCTAAAATGCATTCAGGGCAACCACAGGAGCAACAGATGTCGATCACGCGTGAAGAACTGGAAACGCTGATGCTGGAAGTGGAACAGGAAGACCCGATCGATTTTGCCGACCTGCCTTTCGAGGAGCAGGACCTGCGCGCCCTGGTGGCCAGCCATCTGGTGGAGATGGCCGACGCCATGGAGTCCTTCAGCGAGGAGGACCGCCGCCTGACGCTGATGGCGGTGGCGGCCAAGCTGGTGCTGGAAAACCTGGTGCTGCACATCCAGATGCTGCGCCAGCACGGCTTGCCGCTGAGCGAGAGCGCGGATGCCTTGCTGAGCAGGCTCAGGCGGGGCGACGGCGGCGCGGACCGGGGCCCGGGCCTCTAAAGCCAGCAGGCTAGCAGGCTAGCGGCCCGCCTCGATGCGGCGCGCGGCCGGCACGGCCAGCGCCAGGTCGGACTCGGCCACCGCCACGCAGGGCAGGATGTAGCCTTCGCGCTTTTCGTCCGCGCTCAGGCCCGGCCATTCAACCAGGTAGCGCACCGTGCCGCTGCCCATGTGGCAGAGGCAGGTGCGGCAGGTGCCGTTGCGGCAGGAGCTGGGCAGGCGGATGCCGGCCTGCTGTGCCGCCATCAGCACCGTGCTGCCGTCGCCGGCGTCGAATTCCCAGCCCTGGACGGTCAGGCTGACCTTCATTTGACCTGGCAGGCGGCGCGCGCCGCGTCCATGCGTTCGCCCTTTTGCCGGTCCACGGCCGCGGACTGGCCGTTGTTCATGACTTCGTCGACTTCGGCTTTCGGGATGCCGTCCCAGTAAGTCCTGGCCACGCACTCGCAGTACTTGGGCACCAGCTTGAGGTTCCTGGGCGCGCCGGGGCCGGTATTGCCCTGGCGTATGCAGGCGCTGCGCTCGACTTGCTTGACGCCGTCCAGGCGCGGATCGGCGGCGGGTGCGGGCGCAGGCGCGGCCACGGCCAGGGTGTGGGCGGCGGCGCAGGCGGCCGCCAGCAGGAAGGTCAGACGCATAAAAGTTTCCCCTGTGAATTACTCCGCTATCTTACACGGTTCACCGGGAAGGCCGCGCGCGGCGCTAGGCAAGCTGGCGCAGCGCGGCGCGCGGCGGGGCCGCCGTGGCAGCGGGCGCCGCCGCCGGCGCGCGCTGCCACGGCGGCGCCGCCAGTGCGTGCAGCTTGAACACGGCCATCGCCTGCGCCACGCATTCGGTCTGCTGCGCCAGGCTGGCTGCGGCGGCGGCCGCCTGCTCCACCAGCGCGGCATTCTGCTGGGTGATGTCGTCGATCTGGATCACGGCCTGGTTCACCTGCACGATGCCGTTGCCCTGCTCCCTGGTCGCGGTGGAGATTTCGTCCATCACCGAGGTGACACGGCGGACCGACTTGATCACTTCGCTCATGGTGGCGCCCGCGTTCCCGGTCAGCACCGTGCCTGCGTTCACCTTTTCGATCGACAGATCGATCAGCTGCTTGACCTCCTTGGCGGCGCTGGCGGAACGGTGCGCCAGGTTGCGCACCTCGCCCGCCACCACCGCGAAGCCCCTGCCCTGCTCGCCCGCGCGGGCCGCTTCCACGGCCGCGTTCAGCGCCAGGATGTTGGTCTGGAAGGCAATGCCGTCGATCAGGCCGATGATGTCCAGGATCTTGCGCGAAGACGTGCTGATGTCGTCCATGGTGGTCACCACTTGCGACACGATGGCGCCGCCCTGCCCGGCGATCTGCGACGCCGCCTCGGCCAGCTGGTTGGCGCTGGCCACGCTGGTGGCGCTCTGCTGCACGTTGGTGGTGAGCTGCTCCATGCTGGCGGCGGTTTGCTGCAGGCTGCTGGCCTGCGACTCGGTGCGGCCGGACAAGTCCTGGTTGCCGCTGGCGATTTCCGTGGTGGCCAGCTTGATCTCGTCGAAATTGCTGCGCACGTCGCCGATGATGCTGTGCAGGTTCACATTCATCTGGCGCAGCGCGGCCAGGAGCTGGCCCATGTCGTCGTCGCGCGGCACCTCGATCACGCCGGTCAGGTCGCCGCCCGCCATTTTGCGCGCGGCCACCGTGGCGCGCTGCAGCGGGCCGACCATGGCGCGGTGCAGGCTGTACCAGAAATACAGCACGACGGTCGCCGCCAGCAGCGCGCCCGCGCCCAGCCAGCCGCCGCTCCGGCTGTCCTGGGTCCAGAACGCCACCGCAAACACCAGCATGCTGGCGGTCAGCCAGGCGCAGTTGATGCCGAGGTGGCTGGCCAGCGACAGCTTGCGCAGCTCGTTGAGCCTGGCCAGCACACCGCTTTCCAGCACGCGGCCGTTGCGGATGCGCAGGCCGCTGCGGTTGCCGTCCCTGATCTCGCGGTAGCGCGCCTCGGCCTGCGCCACCTGCTCGCGGCCGGGCTTGGTGCGCACCGACATATAGCCGACGGGCCTGCCGTTTTCTATCACCGGCGTCACGTTCGCCAGCACCCAGTAGAAGTCGCCGTTCTTGCAGCGGTTCTTCACCATGCCGGTCCAGGGCATACCGTCCTTGATGGTGGCCCACAGGTCGGCGAAGGCTTCGGCCGGCATGTCCGGATGGCGCAGGATGTTCTGCGGCGCGCCTATCAGTTCGGTTTCCGTGAAGCCGCTCACTTCCACGAAATACGGGTTGGCGTAGTTGATGTTGCCTTGCAAATCCGTGGTCGAGACGATGGTCTTGCCGTCGTCGAGCACGTATTCATTCTGGGTGACAGGGGTGTTGTGGCGCATCGCATATCCTTGCTGGTAAGGGTTTCGATACGCGAGGCGGGGCTGGGGGCTCGCTGGGAAACTTCAGTATAGCCAGCGATTCCGCCCGGATTGTCTCCAATTGTTGCAATGCGAAAAAATTATTTGCCCGCCTCGATGGAACGGTTGATGATGGGCAGGTCCAGCTTGCGCGTTCCGGCGCGGCGGCCGGACGGCGCCTTGTTGCGGTACACCACCAGCTCGGTCTCATAGGCCTTCACGTTGTTCGGGGTGGGAATGCGCGCCACGGGCTCGAACTGGCCGCTGGCCAGCACGCGCTCGAAGCGCTGCATCACGGCCAGGTCGTTCCAGAAGCCGGGCTGCACCACCAGGTAGCTCACGTTCAGGCTGTCGATCTGGGCCAGGATGTCCTCCTCGCTCAAGTCGTGCTCCTTGACGCCCAGTTCGCGCCGCACGGCCACGTTCAGTAAGATCTTGTCGGCCCGCACCACGGTCAGGTCGCGGCGCTCCTCGTGGGTGCGCATATTGAACACGAAGGAGCCGTCGCGGTAGCCGGAGAACAGTACGCTGCTGTCCCGCGGCGCCTTCTGCGCCACCAGCTGCGCCGCCTCGGCATAGCCGCCCACATAGGCCACCGGCCGCGTCAGCACGGTCTGCAGCGCCACTGCCGCCGTCAGCGCGGCCAGCGCGGCGCCGCGCCAGCGCGGCTGGCGCAGGCGCATCAGCAACAGCACTGCGGCCAGCACCACCGGCGGCAGGATGTAGACGCTGTGGCGCGCTTCCTTCAGGTCGATGGCGGAGAAGAACAGGTAGCCCGCCACCATCCACAGCAGCCAGAACACGGCGTCGGCCCGGCTCAGGGTGCCGATCCCGTCCAGGCTGCGGCGCCGCACCGCGCCCGCAGCGATGGCCAGCGCGCCGGCCGCGCCGGCCGCCAGCACGGCCCAGCCCAGCTGGCCGGGGAACTGGCGCAGATACCACAGCCAGCCGGCCAGCGAGCGGCGCGAGACCAGCGAATCGTTGATGCCGGAGGCGGACTGGATGTTGGCCTGGCCGAACTTCACGGTCAGCACCAGCAGCGGGATAAGGCCGATGCAGGCAATCAGCACGGCCAGCCACACGTGGCGGTCCTTCAGCGCAGCGGCGCGGCGTTCATACAGCAGGGTGCCGGCGAAGGCCAGCGCCAGGAAGCCGGCGGTGAGCTTGGTGTACATGGCCAGCAGCAGCAAGGCGGCCGCGCCGTACAGCAGCAGGGGGCGCGCATAGCCGGTGTGGCGGTAGCGCGTGAACAGCGCGGCGCTCCAGATGAAGAAGGCCAGGCTGGGCACTTCCAGCATCACCTGCCGGCCCCAGAAGGCGATCTCGGGCAGCAGCACCACCATGGCGGCGGCGGCGGCGGCCGGCCAGGCCGGCAGCCAGCAGCGGAACAGCGCCCACGCGCCCCAGACAAAGGCCACGTAATGCAGCGCCACCACCAGCAGCGCCGTGCCTTCGGAGACGCCGAACAGCGCGTAGAAGGGGGCGCTGATGGCGTAGAACAGCGGCGGGTAGAACAGGATGGTGAGCGCGGGGTATTGGGCGTAGTAGTCGTAGGCGTAGCGCGACGGGTCGGACCATGGCGCGGCCGCGACCAGGTCTTTCACGAACACGCCGTTCAGCGCGTGGCGCGGGGCGTCGCTCCACCAGTAGGAGCCGTCCGCGTGCGCGCCGAGGAACAGCAGGCCCACCAGCGCAGCCAGCAGCGCGTGGATGAGCCAGGCGGTGCCGCGGGCGGCGGAGGCAGCAGTAGCGGTAGCAGTGCCAGCAGCGGCAGCATCGGTGGCGCCATCCCGGCCGGCGGCAGCGGGCGGCGGTGCGATGCCGCTGTGATCGCGCGCGCCGCTCATGCGCGCTTCGCGGCGCTGTCGTACACCGCCATGTAGTTGTTGACCATTGCCGCCATGCTGAATTCCTCCACTGCTATCTTGCGCGATGCCGCGCCGTGCGCCCCGCGCAGCGCGGGGTCGCCGCAGTAGGCCGCCAGCATGGCGGCCAGGGCGTCCACGTCGCCGGGTTTGAAATAGCGGCCGCACTCGCCGTCGCGCACCAGCTCCAGGTTGCCTCCCACGCCGGTGGCCAGCACCGGCAGGCCGCAGGCCATGGCTTCCAGGATGGTGTTTGAAATGCCTTCGGACAGCGAGGGCAGCACGAACACGTCAAAGCTGGCCAGGATGGCCGGCACGTCGTCGCGCGCACCGGACAGCCAGACCTGCTGCTGCACGCCCAGTTCGGCCACCAGCGCATGCAGGGCCTGCTCCAGCGGGCCGCCGCCGACAATCGCCAGCCGCAGGCGCGGCCACAGCGCCGGCTGCGTGTCGCGCAGGCGCGCGAAAGCGCGCAGCAGCGTGGCCTGGTCCTTCACCGGCTGCAGCCGGCCGACGGTGCCGACCAGGATGTCGTCCGGGCCCGCGAAACCGTCCGGCAGGGCGAGCCGGAGCGCGCCCGCCGCGCGCGGCAGGAAGCGTGCGGTGTCTACGCCGTTGTAGACCTGCTTGATGCGCGGCTGCGCCACGCCCACGCGCCGCGCCAAGTAGCGCGCCAGGTCTTGCGAGACAGTGATGTAGCGGTCGATCAGCGGCGCGTGCAGGCGGCGCAGCAGCGCCGGCTTCCACTGGCTGCCGTCCAGGTCGCCCACGTCCCAGCCGTGCTCGCCGTGCACGCAGGCGCGCACGCCGGCCAGGCGCGCCGGCAGCAGCACGTCCAGCCCGGACATATTGCGCGAGTGGACAATGGCCGGCTTGAGGCGGCGGCACAGGCGCAGCATTTCCAGGCGCATACGCCAGATGCCGATGCGCGAGCGGTGCAAGGCGTACACCTCCACGTCGGCGCGCTGGATGCGCAGGCGGAAATCGTTGTAGTTCTCCACACACAGGATGGCGTGACGGTAGCGCTCGGGCGGCATGGTGTTGATCAGGTTGACCAAGCCGTTCTCCAGTCCCCCCATCACGAGGTGGTGGATCACGTGCAGCACCAGCGGGCGCGTATCGTTCCCCTTTGCCTCCGCTGTGGCCGGTTCCTGGCCCTGCCCGCCGGCCGGCTCGCTGTCCGCCTGCAGGGCTGCGTGCATGGCCATCATGGGCGCACTCCCGGGCGCGCGCCACCCGGCTGCGCAGCCGGCCACGGCGGCGTGCCGCGCCCCTGCAGGATGTCGCTGAACAGGCGCAGCTGGCCTTCGGTGGTGGCGTCCCAGCTGAACAGCTCGGCGTAACGGCGCGTGTCGGCGCGTTCGGGCGGCGCAGCACGCAGCGCCTTCACGGCGTCGGCCACGCCCAGCGGCGTGCGTTCGCGCATCAGCACGCCGGCGGCCGGCGTGGCCACCACTTCGGGCGTACCCCACACATTGCTGGCCACCACCGGCGTGCCGCATGCCATGGCCTCCAGCAGCACATTGGCCCAGCCTTCGCGGCTGGAGGCCAAGACCATGGCGTCGGCCGCGTTGTAGTAGCGCTTCAGTTCCGGCTGCGCCACCGGACCCAGGAACTGTACCCGGTCCGCCACGCCCAGCTGCAGCGCCAGCGCTTCCAGCTTGGCGCGGTCCGGGCCGCTGCCGGCGATCAGCAGTTCCGCGTCCGGCAGCGCAGGCAGGGCCGCGATGATCAGCTCGTGGCCCTTGCGCTCGATCAGGTAGCCGACCGACAGCAAGGTGTAGCGGTTCAGCCCCAGTTCGCTGCGCACGGCGTTGCGCTCCGGCAACGGCTCAAAACGTTGTAAATCCACACCGTTGCGCAGCGGCGTCACCCGTTGCGGGTCGACGCCGAGCTGCACCATTTCATCTTTTAGCGCCTGGCACACGGTGATCATGCCCTGGGCGTTGCGCGCAGCCCACAAAATCATACGTCTAGGCAATGAATATTGCGGAATTAAATTAATGTCCGTCCCACGGGCGGTGATCACCACGGGCTTGTTGAAGTACTTGCCGAGCATCACTGCGGCCACGCCGTCCGGATAAAAATAGTGGGCATCGATCAGGTCGAAGTCGTATCCTTCATCCAGGATGCGGCCGATTTCGCGCTTGGCGGCGCGCGCCAGCAGCAGCGGCGCCACCCGCATGCCGATCTTGGGCAGGCTGATATAGCGTGGATGGCTCACCTGTATGCCGTGCCGCACCTCGTGGCGCGGCACCTTGGCATAGCTGGCATACTCGCCAAAGCGGGGATTGCTCGAAGGGAACCAAGGCACGGGCGCGACAACGCGCGAGGTGGCCTTGCCGCTGGACAACAGGTAGCGCAGCCGGGTTTCCACAAAGATGCCGTGGCCCGCGTGTTGTTCGTTTGGAAATAAGGTGCTGAAGGTGAGTAGCTTCATTGTCAAAGGTAGGAACCGGTGGGCGTTTCGCCGCACTGCGGCACGTTTACTGATAATAAAATTGAAAGTACAATTACGCAAGAGCTACGCTTGGACGTCCAAGCGCAATCCGCCTCTCGCCCCTCCCTGGCGTTCAGTCTACAGGCACGATATATGAATATTTCTGTGATAGGCTCGGGCTACGTCGGTCTTGTGACCGGAGCCTGTTTTGCCGATGTCGGCAACACCGTTTTGTGCCTGGATGTGGACGAGCGCAAGATCGCTCTCCTCAACAGCGGCGGCATTCCCATCCACGAACCCGGCCTCGATACCCTGGTGGCCCGCAACGCAGCCGCCGAGCGCCTGCTGTTTTCCACCAGCTACGACGACGCGGTGGCGCACGCGGACGTGATCTTTCTCGCGGTCGGCACCCCGCCCGATGAAGACGGCAGCGCCGACCTGCAATACATCCTGGCCGCCGCGCGCAGCATCGGCCAGCGCATCACCAAGCCGGTGGTGGTGGTGGACAAGTCCACCGTGCCGGTCGGTACCGGCGACAAGGTGCGCGCCGCCATCGCCGAGGAACTGGCCAAGCGCGGCGCCGAGGTGCGCTTCGACGTGGTGAGCAATCCGGAATTCCTGAAGGAAGGCGCGGCGCTGGACGACTTCATGCGCCCGGACCGCATCATCGTCGGCAGCGACAGCCCGTCCGCCATGAAGCTGATGCGCCAGCTGTACGCGCCGTTCAGCCGTCAGCACGAGAAGTTCATCGAGATGGACGTGCGCAGCGCGGAGCTGACCAAGTACGCCGCAAACGCCATGCTGGCCACCCGCATCAGCTTCATGAACGAGCTGGCCAACCTGGCCGAGCTGCTGGGCGCGGACATTGAGGCGGTGCGCCTGGGCATGGGCAAGGACCCGCGCATCGGCCCGCAGTTCCTGTACGCGGGCATGGGCTACGGCGGCTCCTGCTTCCCCAAGGACGTGAAGGCCCTGATCCGCACCGGCGCCGACTTCGACCAGCCGCTGCGCATCCTGCAGGCCACCGAGGACGTCAACGAGCGCCAGAAGAATGTGCTGTTCGACAAGCTGGTGCGCCATTTCGGCAGCGCCGGCGCGCTGCACGGCAAGACCGTCGCCCTGTGGGGCCTGGCCTTCAAGCCCAACACCGACGACATGCGCGAGGCGCCCAGCCTGGTGCTGATCCGCGCCCTGTTCGCGGCCGGCTGCAAGGTGCGCGCCTACGATCCGGTGGCAAGCAAGGAAGCCGAACGCCTGCTGCTGGCCGAGCATGGCCAGGCGCGCTGCCAGGACCTGCTGTTCCTGGCCTCCTCGGCCAAGGAAGCGGCCTTCGATTCGGACGCGCTGGTGCTGGTCACCGAGTGGAAGGAATTCGGTTCGCCGGACTTCCGCTACCTGGCCGCCAACCTGCGCGCCAAGGCGGTGTTCGACGGGCGCAACATCTACGACCTGGAGGCGGTTACCGCTGCCGGCCTGTCCTATGAAGGCATAGGACGCATCAACCACGCGCCCAACACATGAGCGCGGACGTGACGCAGGCGCAGCGGCAGAAAGTGCTGGTAACGGGCGCCGCCGGCTTTGTCGGCAGCGCGGTCGCGGCGCGCCTGGCGGCCATGGGCCACAGCGTGGTGGGCTGCGACAATTTCAACGACTACTACGACCCGCGCCTGAAGACCGGCCGCGTGCAGGCCCTGCTGGCTCCGGCCGGCATCGCATGCCACACGGTGGAGCTGGCCGACGGCGCGCAGGTGCAGGCGCTGTTCGCGCGCGAGCAGCCGGCGCTGGTGGTGCACCTGGCCGCGCAGGCCGGCGTGCGCTATTCGCTGGACAATCCAGGCGCCTACGTGCAGTCCAACCTGGTGGCGTTCGGCCACATGCTGGAAGCGTGCCGCCACCACAAGGTGCAGCACCTGCTGTACGCCAGCAGCAGCAGCGTGTACGGCGCCAACGCCAGCCTGCCCTTCAGCGAGGAAGACCGCTGCGACGGCCCGGTGTCGATGTATGCCGCCACCAAGAAGGCCAACGAGCTGATGGCGCACTCGTACAGCCACCTGTTTGCCCTTCCCGCCACCGGCCTGCGCTTCTTCACCGTCTACGGACCGTGGGGCCGGCCGGACATGGCCTACTTCAGCTTTGCCGAGAAGATGATGCGCGGCGAAGCCATCCCCGTTTTCGCCGAGGGAAAACTGAGCCGCGACTTCACCTATATCGACGACATCGTGGAAGGCGTGGTGCGCCTGCTGCACAAGCCGCAGCCCGTTGCCGAAGGCAGGGTTCCGCACAGCGTCTTCAACATCGGCAACCACCAGCCGGTGCGCGTGCTGGAGTTCATCCAGACCCTGGAGCGGGTGCTGGGCGTGGACGCGAAAATGAATTTCCTGCCGATGCAGCCGGGCGACGTGCCTGCCACTTACGCGGCCATCGACAAGCTGCGCGACTGGGTCGGCTTCGCGCCCACCACCACGCTGGAAACCGGTCTGTCCCGCTTCCGCGACTGGTATCTGCCCTGGCGCGGCACCAACAATTGAAAGGACTGCCGTGAAAATTTCTGTTTTCGGACTGGGTTACGTGGGCGCCGTATCGTGCGGCTGCCTGCCCGAACTTGGCCATGAAGTGATCGGTGTCGACACCAATCCGCTCAAGGTGAAGATGATCAACGACGGCCAGTCGCCGGTGGTGGAAGAAGGCATCAACGAGCTCATTTCCCAGGCCGTGGCGGCCGGCAAGCTGCGCGCCACGCACGACGTGGAAGACGCGGTGCTGAACTCGGACGTGTCGCTGATCTCGGTGGCCACGCCGTCCAACCCCAACTACTCGCCCAACCTGACGGCGGTGGACGCCGTGGTGCGCTCCATCGGTGCCATCCTGCGCAAGAAAAAGGGCGCGCACGTCATCGTCCTGCGCAGCACCGTCCCGCCGGGCACCACCGAAGAACGCATCCTGCCGATCCTGCTGGAAGCGTCCGGGCGCAAGATAGGCGAAGGCCTGTCGCTGGTGTTCAACCCCGAGTTCCTGCGCGAAGGCAGTTCCGTGAAGGACTTCCACAACCCGCCGCAGACCGTGGTGGGTAGCCTGGGCGAGGCCGGCTACGAAGCCATGGAAGAGATGTACAAGGGCCTGCCGGGCAAGTTCGAGCGCACCAGCACGCAGATCGCCGAGTCGGTGAAATACCTGTGCAATGTGTTCCACGCGATGAAGATCGTGTTCGCCAACGAAGCCGGCTCCGTGCTCAAGGCCTGCAACCTGGACGGCCGCGAAGTGATGAAGATCTTCTGCCAGGACACCCAGCTGAACATCTCGCCGGCCTACCTGCGCCCCGGCTTCGCCTTCGGCGGCTCCTGCCTGCCGAAGGAAGTGAAAGGCTTCCTGACCATGGCGCGCGACCTGGACGTGCCGATTCCGACCCTGTCCGCCCTGTTGGACAGCAACGAGGCCCACATCAAGCGCGCCTACGACATGATCGCCAAAAACGGCCGCAAGAAGGTGGCGCTGTTCGGCCTGGCCTTCAAGCCGGGCACCGACGACATGCGCGACTCGCCGCTGGTGGTGCTGGCCGAGCGCCTGCTGGGCAAGGGCTTCGAGCTGGCCATCTTCGACCGCTTCGTGAAGATCAGCCGCCTGCTGGGCAAGAACAAGGAATTTATCGAGCAGGAAATCCCGCACCTGGACAAGCTGCTGCGCGACACGCCGGAAGCGGCGCTGCACGACGCTGAGATCATCGTCATCGGCCACGCCGACGCCGAGGCGCGCCAGGCCATCGTCTCGCGCGCCAAGGGCCGCCGCATCATCGACCTGTCCGGCTACGCCGAGCTGCGCGACGCGCCGGGCGCACAGTACGAGGGCATCTGCTGGTGAACGGTTCCAAGCCGAAACTGGTCTTCATCTCGCCCGTGTTCCTGTTTCCGAACGACGCGGGCGGCAAGATCCGCAGCACCAATATCCTGCGCGGCCTGAAGGGCGGCGCCTTCCACGTGACCCTGCTGAGCGCGGCCACGCCGGAGCAGGCGCGCCGCTGGAGCAAGGAAATCGCCGGCGTGTGCGACGAGTTCGTGCCCTGGCAGCCGGCGCCGCACCGCCCCATGTGGCGGCGCGCCTTCGACCTGCTGGGCAGCCTGCCGGTGAACGTGGCCAACGACAGGACCCGGCCCGGCATGGACGCGGTGCGCAAGCTGGCGCAGCGCCCCGACATCGACCTGATGGTGTTCGACTTCGTGCACTCGGCCGTGCTGCGCCCTGCCGTCCTGCGCGCGCGCAGCACCTGCTTCACGCACAACGTGGAAGCGGAAATCTTCGCGCGCCACGCCCAGCAGGCGCGCGGCCCGCACAGGCGCTGGCTGTGGAGTTCGCAGCACGCGAAGATGGCGCAGTTCGAAGGCGATGCGCTGCGCAGCTTCGACAGCGTGATCGCCGTCTCCGAGCGCGACGCGCGCTTCTTCAAGGATGCCTACCAGGTGGCCGAGTCGTACGCGATACCCACCGGGGTGGACCTGGACTTCTTCTCGTACCAGGACCCGCCCGCCGTGGATGCGGCCACGCCGCCCACCGTGGTGTTTACCGGTTCCATGGACTGGGCCGCGAATATCGACGGCATCCAGTTCTTCCTGGGGCAGGTGTGGCCGGCAGTGCTGGCGGCGCGGCCCGAAGCGCGCTTCGTGATCGTGGGCCGCAACCCGCCCGCCTCGCTGCAGGCGCTGGCGCGCAGCACGTCCAACGTGGAGTTCACCGGCTTTGTGGATGACGTGCGCACCTATGTGCACAAGGCGCATGCCTTCGTGATTCCGCTGCTGGTGGGCGGCGGCACGCGCATCAAGGCCTTCGAGGCCATGGCCATGGGCTGCCCGGTGGTGTCGACCGCGATCGGCATCGAGGGCCTGGAGGCGGAGAAGGATGTGCATTACCTGGAGCGCGACGATCCGTCCGCCATGGCGGACGCGGTGCTGCGGCTGCTGGCCGACGGCGCCTTGCGCGACGGCTTGGCGCGCCGCGCGCGGCAACTGGTGGAGGAACGCTTCGGCCACGAGAAGGCGGCGCGGGTATTCGAGGACATCTGCTTGCGCACGCTGGCGCTGCCGGCGGCAGCCCAGGCCGCGTAACGGCCGGCGGCTCACGCGCCACCGCGGTCTTCACGTAGGGCGGGTTAGCGGCGAAGCCGCGTAACCCGCCTTTTTTACGCCGCCATTTCCTTGCGCAGGAAAGCTTCAAACATCAGCAAGGTCCAGATCGGCGCGCTGTAGTCGCGGCGGCCGGACTGGTGGTGCTCCACCAGCTCGTGCAGGAAAGCCTTGTTGAAGATCCCGGTGTCGGCCAGCATCGGCCCCAGCAGCGAGTCGCGCACGCGCTGCGCCAGCGGGCCCCTGAACCACGCCGCCAGCGGCACCGCGAACCCCATCTTCTTGCGGTACAGGATGTCGTGCGGCAGGTGCTGCTCCAGGCTCTTCTTGAACACATACTTGCCCTCCCCGCCGCGCAGCTTCATGCTCGACGGCAGGCCGGAAATCCATTCCACCAGCTTGTGGTCCAGCAGCGGCACCCGCACTTCCAGCGCATGCGCCATCGACGCGCGGTCCACCTTGGTCAGGATGTCGCCCGGCAGATACGTTTTCATGTCGATGTACTGGATCAGCGAGAGCGGATCGTCGGTCGGCGAATTGGCGGCGTGGCCGCGCATCACGTCGATGGCGCGGTAGCCCTGCAGGCCGGCGCGGAAGCTCGGGCTGAGCAGCTTGTCGCGCATGGCGTCGGACATGATGGTCACGCCGTGGAAATAGCCTTCCACCGCGTCGCGCGCCAGCGCTTCGAAGGTGGTCTTGGCGCGGAACACGCGCGGCGCCCAGTCGGCCTTGGGGTACAGGCGTCCGAGGGTGCCGAACACCGGCTTGCGCAGGCTGTCCGGGATGCGGCCGCGCACGTTCTGCTCGGCCATGGCGTAGCGGTAGCGGCGGTAGCCGGCCAGGTTCTCGTCGCCGCCGTCGCCCGACAGCGCCACCGTCACGCGCTTGCGCGCCAGCTGGCAAACGCGGTAGGTGGGGATGGCCGAACTGTCGGCGAAGGGCTCGTCGTACAGGTGGGCCAGGGTGTCGAGCAGGCCGTAGTCGTCGGTGTCCACGGTCTCGGTGTAGTGGTCGGTCTTGTACTGCGCGGCCACCATGGAGGCATATTCGGATTCGTCGTAGGCCTTGTCGTTGAAGGCGATCGAGCAGGTGTGCACGGGGCCTTCGTTGAGGCCGGCCATCATGGCCACCACCGCGCTCGAATCGACCCCGCCCGACAGGAAGGCGCCCAGCGGCACCTCGGCCACCAGGCGGATCTTCACTGCTTCGCGGATGCGGGTCAGCAGTTCTTCCTGCGCGTCCTCGTCGGACATGGCGCCGTGCAGCTTGAACGGCACGTCCCAGTACTGCCTGGGCTGGGCCATGGGCGCGCCCACCTTCTGCAGCAGGGTGAAGCCGGGCGAGAGCTTGAGCGCGCCCTTGAAAATGGTCTTCGGCTCCGGCACGTAGCCGTAGGCGAAATAGTCTTCCACCGCCTGCGGGTCGATCTCGCGGTTCAGCTGCGGCAGGGTGCGCAGCGCTTTCAGCTCGGAGCTGAAGGCGAAGAAGCCGTCCGGCAGCATGGTGTAGTACAGCGGCTTGACGCCCATGCGGTCGCGGCCCAGGAACATCACCTGCCGATTGCGGTCCCACAGGCCGAAGGCGAACATGCCGCGGAAGCGGTGTACGCATTCCTCGCCCCACTCTTCCCACGCGTGCACGATCACTTCGGTGTCGCAGCGGGTGCGGAAGGTGTGGCCCAGGCCTTTCAGTTCCTCGGTCAGCTCGCGGTAGTTGTAGATCTCGCCGTTGTAGCAGACCATCACGCTGCCGTCCTCGTTGCCGAGCGGCTGCAGGCCGGCGGCCACGTCGATCACCGACAGGCGGCGGTGGCCGAAGCCCACGCCCGGCTCGATGTACAGGTCGGCCTCGTCCGGACCGCGATGGTGCTGCGTTTCGTTCATGCGCGCCAGCAGCGCGCGGTCGATTTCGCGCGTGCCGCGCGTATCAAAGATTCCGACTATTCCACACATGATGTTCCCGCGCTTTCCTTGTTATTTGCGTTTGTTCGCGTCCAGGGTGGCATCCACCCGCGCCAGGTTCGCCGCCAGGAATTCGCGCATGGCGGCGCGCGCCGGCTCCGGCTTGTCCTCGAACGGCGAGAAGACCATGACGGCGGCGCCGTCGTCGCTGCCGGTGAGTACTTTCTGCTTCACCTGCAGCACCTTGCCGAGGTAATCGTTGGCGGTGTAGCGGCCGTCCACCCAGTACCAGTTCCACACCAGCAGGCGCCCGCCGGCGCCGGCCAGCGTGCTTTCGCGCACGGTGATCGTGCGGCCGCCCACGTTCTCGTCGCGCAGCCCGGAGGCCACGCTGTGCCAGTTCGCGTCCTTTTCGCCCGCCATGCGGTTCACCGAGCTGATCAGCTTGGTGTTGTGGTCCTGCTTGCGGTAGTAGCGCAGGTGCAGGCCGACCGGATGGCCGGGGTGGCGGCCGTCGGCCTGGGCGAAATACTGCTGCAGTTCGGCGCTGGCGGCCGGGTAGCTCGGCGACCAGCGCGCGAACGGTGCGGCCTGCGGCCAGGCGCCCTGGAAGCTGGCCAGTTCGGCGGGCGCGGCGGCGCCTTCGCGCTGCGCCAGCCAGGCGGCGTAGGCCGGCCATACGCCGACGCAGGCGGCAATCGCCAGCACGGCGGCGGCGAAGCGGCTGGACGGGGCGCTGCCGGCCGACGCCGCAGCGACAGCTGCCGCGCGCGCCGGGGCGCTCTGCTCGTCCGCAGGCGCGTCCTCGCGCCACAGGCTGCCCAGCCAGAACAGCAGGAACATCACCAGGCCGAAGAACAGCCAGCCGTAGATCAGGTGGTCGACGCCGACCGCCACCGTCATGCCGCTCAGGTGGCCCAGCATCACGATCATGTAGGCGCGCAGGCCGTTGGCCAGGATGGGCACCAGCACCGAGGCCAGGATGAACAGCGCGCGGCGCCAGGTGCTGCGGAAGGTCAGGTAGGCGTACAGGCAGCCCAGCGTGACGGAAGCGATCAGGTAGCGCACGCCGCTGCAGGCTTCCACCACCGACCAGTTGCCGCTGGGGATGGAGAAATTGGTGCCGTCGCGCAGTACCGGGATGCCGGTGGCGCGCAGCGCCCACACGGTGAAGTCGGCGGTGACGCCGATCAGCGGATTGATGAACACGTCGCCGAAGGGCACCGCGAACAGCAGGAAGGCCAGCGGGAACGCCAGCGCCCAGGCGATGCGCTTGCCCAGCAGCGCCAGCACCACCAGCGGCAGCATGGCGACGAAGGCGTAGTGGCGCACGATCTGCACGTCGCCGAATTCGGCCAGCAGCCAGGCGGCGCCGCAGGCTGCCAGCGCCAGCAGCGCGGGCCAATAGGGCGCGGCCGGCAGCTGGGCGATGGCGTCGCGGCGCTGCCACACCAGCCACAGGCTGATCGGCAGGATCACGTAGCCGTGGGTGAAGGTGCCGGAGCTGTCCCAGATCTCGACGATGGAGCGCGCGGTGGCGAAGTAGGCCACGAAGGGCAGCAGCAGCGCCACCACGGTCAGCAGCAGCAAGGCCTTGCGCGCGCCCGGCGCGGGCGCCGCGGTGCCGGCTGCGGTGCCGGCAGCGGCAGCGGCTTCGTCGGCGGCCGATGGCAGGATACTGGACGTCATGCTTCTTTCCTCTCGGGGCGGCCGCTCTCCAGCAGGGCGCGGACCTGGGCCAGATGGCTGTTCCAGCCATACAGAAGTTCCACCGTGGCGCGCGCGGCGCGGCCGATGGCGGCATCGGGCCGGTCCAGCGCGCCGTTTACGGCGGCGATGAAGGCCGGCGCATCGGCCGCCAGCAGCAGCTCGCGGCCCGGTTCGGCCTGGATGCCCTCCAGCGCCTGCGGCGACACCACCACCGTGCGCGCCATCGCCATCGCTTCCAATACCTTGTTCTGGATGCCGCGCGCGATGCGCAGCGGCGCCACGCACAGCGCGGCGTGCGCCACATAGGGCCGCACGTCCGGCACCGTGCCGGTGACCACCACGCCGGGCAGCGCTGCCAGTTCCTGCACCTCGGACGCGGGCCGCGCGCCGACGATGTAGAACACGGCGCGCGGATGGCGCGCACGCACGGCCGGCAGGACTTCCTGCGCGAACCAGGTGACGGCGTCCACGTTCGGCCAGTAGTCCATGGCGCCGGTAAACACCAGCGCCTGCTCGCCGGCCGCGTAGGGATGATCGTAGGCGGCGCCGGGCGCGAAGTACACCGTGTCGACGCCGTTGCTGAAGTGGCCAGTGCGCGCCGCGCTCTCGGGCGCCAGCTTGCGGAACAGGTTGGCCTCCGGTTCGGACACGAACAGCGCCGCATCGCACTCGCGCGCCACGCGGCGCTCGTAGGCCAGCAGCTGGCGCGCCTCGTGCGCGTACAGCATGCTCACGGGCCAGGACTTTTTCTCGGCGTACTGGCGCCACTTGTCGGAATCGACGTCGACGAAATCGACCACGCGGGTGGCGTCCGGATAAGCCTCGGCGTATTGCGCCATGGCCGAGGAGAACACCACGATGCGGCTGATGCCTTCGCGCTGCACGGTGTCGTCCACCCAGCGCCGCAGGCCGGCGTCGCGGTAGTAGTCCAGCGACAGTGAACGGTTGCCCAGCAGCGCGCCCAGACTGCGCACGCGTGCCTTCTTCGGATGCAGCGGCGCGAAGTGCGCGCTGGCGGTCAGCGCTTCCAGGCGCGGCACGTGCTGCCAGTCGTCCTCGTCGTCGACGAAGGTGGCCAGGTGCACGCGGTAGTGCTCCGCCAGGTGCTTGAGCAAATGGTAGGAGCGGATCTTGTCGCCTTTGTTGGGCGGGTACGGTATCCGGTGCACCAGCAGGAGCAGGTTGTCCATGGCGCTATCCCAGGCTGCGGACGATATGCGGTCCAAGCAGATTGGCCAGCGGCAGCGGCAGCTTCTTCCACAGCTTGATGAACAGCTGGTACTTCGGGTTCAGCGGATTGTTGTCCGGCAGTTCGCTGGCCGCGTGCATCTGGTATTCATAGGCCAGCGGCGTGGCGCTGAAGCCCCAGTTCTTCTTGAAGTCGTAGGCGCCGGTACCGAGCTTGCTGCGGCCGAAGTCGAACACGCGCACGCCGCGCTCCACCGACGCCTCCATCAGGTTCCAGTACATGAAGTCGTTGCCGGCCACTTCGCGCGCGATGGGCATGCTGCCGCCGTAGTAAGGCAGCACCTCGTCGCGCCAGAAGAAGCTCATCACGCCGGCCACCGGCTCGCCGTCCTTGACGATGATGCGGATTTCGCACTGCTCGCCGAACAGCTCCTTGATCAGCGCGAAGTACTTCTTCGGGAACACCGGCGTGCCCAGGCGCAGCACGCTGGTGGCGTAGATGTGGAAGAAGCGGTCCACGGTCTGGTCGATTTCCGCCGTGAGCCCGCACTTGATGCCCTTGCGTACCATCGCGCGCTGCTTGCGCGGGATGGCATTCATGTTTTCCTCGTGGTCGGCGCTGATGGCCTTGCGGAAGGTAACGTACAAGTCCTTCACGTGCCAGCCCGGCTTGCCGGTCGGTTCGATGTTGCGGTATTCCAGGTGGCCCGCGCCCAGTTCATCGGCCAGCTTGCCGGCCGCCGCGTCCAGCATGGCGCGCGCGTGGTCGTTCAGCGCCACCACGCCGCCGTGCACGCAGAACGGCAGGGAGCTGAGCGAGTGGCCGAACAGGCGGCTCTTGATCTGGCACAGGCCCAGGATGCCCTGGATCTCGCCGTCCTGCTCCACGTAGTAGAACCAGGTCTTGTGGCCGTAGCAGCGCTGGATCAGGGTCTGCCAGGCGCTCAGGTGGAAGAAGGTGGCGTGCGGCGTGGCGCGCACGAAGGCGTCCCAGCGGCCGTAGTCGGCCGGGGTGAGCAGCTTGAGGGTGGCCACGGCGGGCGCCGCGTCGATCACGGAGCTCATGCCTTGCCCAGGAAAATGCGGTCCATGCGGTCCCACGCGAAATCGCGCGTGAGGGCCTGGATGCGGCCGTCCATCCTGGCCAGGTTGACGTAGTGGCGGAAGCGCGTCTTCAGGTTGATGCCGTCGGGCCGCGGCTGGCCGGGGTCGATCTCCCAGGGGTGGAAGTAGAAGATGGCGGGCTGGCCGTCGTCCTGGTTCACCTTGCGCATCATCCAGCGCGACAGCGAATACGGCAGCAGGCGGAAGTAGCCGCCGCCGCCGGCCGGCAGGTTGCGCGCGCCCATGCGCACGGTGGTGATGGGCACTTCCAGCAGGCCGCCGGCATTGTCCGGGTGCCAGGCGAAGCGCGGCGCGTCCGGCATGCCGTAGTGGTCGTGCTGCACCGGGTAGATGCTGGAACTGTAGCGGTAGCCGGCCTCGCTCAGGGCGTCCAGCGCCCACAGGTTGGCGTGGCCGATGGAGAAGCTGGGCGCGCGGTAGCCCAGCACGGCCTGGCCGCCCAGGTCTTCCAGGATGGCCTTGCTGCTGCTGATATCCTGCATGAAGGCGGCGCGGTCCTGGTCGGAGGCGCGCAGGTGGCCGTAGCCGTGGCTGGCCAGCTCGTGGCCGCCGGCCACGATGCGCTTGACCATGGCCGGGTAGCGCTCGGCGATCCAGCCCAGCGTGAAGAAGGTGGCGTGCACATTGCCCGCTTCCAGGATGGCCAGGATGCGGTCGATATTGGCTTCCACGCGGCATTCGCGGTCCGGCCAGCTGTCGCGCGCGATGTAGGGCGCAAAGGCGGAGACCTGGAAGTAGTCTTCCACGTCGATGGTCATGGCGTTGCGGATGGGGGCGCGGGTCGGGATTGGGGCTGTCATGATGTTTTGCATCCGTTCTGCATCCACGCTTGCAGCGCGGCGGCGATACGCACGGCGGCCTGGCCGTCCCAGAAGCGCGGCACGCGGCCGGCCTTGCCGCCGCCTGCCATCACTTCCTCGTAGATGGCGAGGATCTTGCCGGGGTCCTGCCCGGCGATGGTGTTGGTGCCCTGGTCCACCGTGATCGGACGCTCGGTGTTGTTGCGCAGGGTAATACAGGGCACGCCCAGCGCAGTGGTCTCTTCCTGGATGCCGCCCGAATCGGTCAGCACCACGCGCGCCTGCTTCATCAGGCCCAGCATCTCCAGGTAGCCCATGGGCGGCAGCAGCAGCACCTTGTCCGTTTCCACCAGGTGGTTCAGGCCGGCCTTCTCTATCATGCCGCGCGTGCGCGGATGCAGCGGGAAGATCACCGGCGTGCGCTGCGCAATCGTGGCCGCCGTCTCCAGCAGGGTGCGCAGCACGGCCGGATCGTCCACATTGGAGGGACGGTGCAGGGTCAGCACGGCGTAGCCTTCGGCGCCGTCGGCCAGGCCGGGCCGGCCGGCGTCGGCCACGATGGCGGCCGCGGGAACGGCGCGCGGCAGGTTGCGCACCAGGGTATCGATCATCACGTTGCCGACGAACTGGATGCGGTGCGCCGCCACGCCTTCGCGCAGCAGGTTTTCCTCGCCGCTTTCCTCGGTGGTAAACAGCAGGTCCGAGATCTGGTCGGTCAGCACGCGATTGATTTCTTCCGGCATGGCGCGGTCGAAGCTGCGCAGGCCAGCTTCCACGTGGATCACCGGCACGCCCTTCTTGGCCGCCACCAGCGCGCAGGCGATGGTGGAATTGACGTCGCCCACCACCAGCACGGCGGTCGGCTGCACTTCGTCCAGCGCGGGCTCGAATTTCTTCATCACCTCGGCGGTCTGCTGCGCGTGGCTGCCGGAACCGACTTCCAGGTTGATTTCCGGCGACGGGATGCCGAGCGCCTCGAAGTACTGGTGGTTCATGGCCACGTCGTAGTGCTGGCCGGTGTGCACCAGCTTCACCTCGACCTGCGGGCGCAGCGCCGACAGCGCCGCCATGATGGGCGCCATCTTCATGAAATTGGGGCGCGCTCCCACCACGCAGAGGATGCGGAAGGCGCTCATTCGTTGTTGTCCTGCGCGGCCGCATTGCCGGCCGGCGTGTTGGGGCTGCCCAGGTTGCCCAGGCTGCCTTGCGAGGCCGGCGCGGCGACGATTTTCTTGAGGATGTTGAGCACCGATCCCATCGAGCGCTCCAGGCGCATCATGCGTTCGTCCATGCCGTCCGGGTAGGCCGCGTTGACCACGGCCATGTCGGCCTCGTCCACCTGCACCTTGGCCGGTTCCGGCGGCGCCTGGAACTCGCTGGCGATGTCCTTGATCACTTCTTCCACGTGGGCGCCGCTGAATTCGTGCAGCTCTTCCAGGAAGCCCATCAGCAGCAGGCGGTCGCACAGCGCGTTGGTCATGCGCGGGATGCCGCCGCTGAAGGCGTAGATGGCCGCATGCGCCTCCGGCGTGAAGGCCGGGTCGTTGTTCCAGCCCACGGTGTGCAGGCGGTGCTCGATGTAGGCCTGGGTTTCCTGCGCGTCCATCGGGCCCAGGTGGTAGGTGGCGATCACGCGCTGGCGCAGCTGCTGCATGTCCGGGCTGTGCAGGGTGGCGCGGAATTCGGGCTGGCCCAGCAGGAAGGTCTGCAGCAGCGACTTGTCGTCGGTCTGGAAGTTCGACAGCATGCGCAGCTCTTCCACCGTGCGCGGCGTGAGGTTCTGCGCCTCGTCCACCACCAGCAGCGCGCGGCGGCCCTGCTGGTCGCAGGCGCGCAGGAAAGCTTCCAGGCGCGTCAGCAGGGTGCTCTTGCTGGCGTCCTCGCTGGGCAGGCCGAAGGCCGACAGCACCATGCGCAGCGTGTCTTCCGAATTGAGCGCGGTGTTGACGATGTGGGCCGCCACGATCTGCTGCGAGGACAGCGTGTTGAGCATGTTGCGCACCAGCGTGGTCTTGCCCGCCCCCACTTCGCCGGTGATGACAATAAAGCCCTCGCCCTGCGACAGGCCATACTCCAGGTAAGCCATGGCCCGCTTGTGGCCCTTGCTGCCGAAGAAGAAATGCGGGTCCGGGCGCAGCCGGAACGGTTTGGCGCTAAGGCCGTAGTAGCTTTCGTACATCCTTGCCAGACTCCACTAGAACTGCTTGCTCACGGACGCCGACACGGCGTTCTCGGTGTAGTCGCGCCCGGCGACTGCGGTCACGCCCTTGACCCGGCGCAGCTCAACACTGCCGTTCACCTGGCGGGCGAACTGGCGCGTCATGCTCAGCCGGACCGAGCGGTTGTTATCGGTACGGTCCTGCGACAGCGACTCGGACCGGTTCACGCTGCCCGTCAGGTTGACGCTGGTGCGCGGCGACAGCCGCCAGTTCAGCGTGGCGGTGGCGCTGCTCTGGCGCGTGTTGTCGTTCAGCGTATTGCTGCTGCCGCCCAGCAGGCCGGCGTCCACGTCGGTCAGCGACAGGCCGTTGCGGCGTGAATTCACCAGCGCCAGCACCAGGGTGCCGCGCGCGCTGTTGAACGCAGCGCTCGCCTGCAGCTGCTTCTGCAGCATGTAGCGGTTGCTCAGGTAGTTGATGCTGTTGGCCAGCGAGGGCGGCAGGCCGGCGGCAATGATGTAGGCTTCCACCGCCTGGCGGCGCGCCGCCGCGTCCGGGATCTGCGCCTGGAACAGCTGGTCCAGCAGCGCGAAGGTGTTCACCGCCGACGGTAGCTGGAACTGCGAGCGGGTGGTGGTGACGGCGTCGCTGTAGTTCAGGGTCCAGATGCTGGTGCGGGTGCGGTGCATGGCGGCCAGGAAATAGCTGTCGCCGAAGTAGCGCTTGCCCACGTTGAGCTGCAGGCTGGTGCGCCCGCTGGGGCGCCAGCTGCCGCCCACCGACCAGTTCTTGCCCTTGGTCACGCCGCTCAGCGACTGGTAGTCGTATTTGTCGTAGCCGGCCGTCACCGTCAGCGTCAGCTGCGGCGAATACAGGTAATTCAGCGTGCCCATCAGGTTCTGGCTGCTTGAGCTTTGCGCGATCGAGTCGTCCAGGTTCTGGCGCGCGTAATACAGGTTCCAGCCGATCAGGCGGTAAGCGTTGCCGCTGGCCAGGTTCAGCGTCATCAGGTCGCTGGTGCTGGTGCCGAAGTCGCTGCGGTCGGAGCTGACCTTGTCGTGCGCATAGCGCAGTTCGGCGTTGGCCTGCGCGCCGAAGCGGTGCAGCAGATAGGGGCTCACGCGCCAGGTCTTGATCTCGCTGCTCACGCCGGGCGCGTAGGGATTGGCCGGGGCGCCGGCCACTGTCGGGCCGAAGGCGGACACGCCCTGCTCGCTGATGGTGGCATTGCTGTCGAGGAACAGCGTGTCGGTGATCAGCTTGGCCTTCAGGTCGGCCTGCAGGGTTTGCTGGCCGCTGTTGGCTGCCTGGCCGTTCGGGCCGCGCAGGCTCTCGTCGGCGTACTTGTAGAGATGCTTGTTGTAGCTGGCGCGGAAATCGATGCGCGGGCCCTGGTTCAGCAGCACGAAGCCCGGCGTCAGTTCAGTGATGAACTGGCTCTGCTCCTTGCCGTCCTCGGCCAGCATGACGTTATCGGTCCAGGTTTCGCGCAGGCTGAGGTTGGGGGTGAATCTCCAATCGGCACGGCTGGGCTGCGCCAACGACAGCGCTGCCAGGCCAACCGCCACCGCCAAGCCCTTGCGGCGCGGTTTACCCATAGTGATAGTCATACGTTTCGGTGCCGGGGAATTCGCGGGTCTTGTTGTAGATCAGGTTGACGTTGCTCAAGCCTTCCAGCTGGCTCAGCGCTTCCTTGACCGCGTGCTGCGTGGTGCGCTCGGCTTCCACCACCACCACGATCTGGCCCATGTGGCCGGCCAGCACGTGCGCTTCGCTGGTGAGCAGCAGCGGCGGCGAATCGAAGATGACGATACGGTCCGGGTAGCGGTTGGCGATTTCGTAGACCAGCGAGGTCATGGTCTGGCTGGCCAGCAGCTCGGTGGCGCGCGGGTTGCTGGTGCCGGCCGGCAGCAGGGTCAGCGTGTCGACGTTGGTGCGCAGCATGACGTCGGCCATGTCGACCTTGTCGTCCAGCAGCAAGTCCATCAGACCGCGCTGGACCGGCAGGCCGAGCGTGCGCAGCACGGACGGGCGCGCCACGTCGGCGTCCACCAGCAGCACGGTGTGGTCCAGCTCCATGGCAATGCTCATGGCCAGGTTGATCGAGCAGAAAGTCTTGCCCTCGCCCGGCAAGGAGCTGGTGATCATGATCAGGTTGCCCGGCTTTTCGCCGGCCGGACGCGGACCGAAGGCGCGCTTGATCAGCGGGCGCTTGATGACGCGGAAATCCTCGACCAGGGTGGTGCGGCCGCCGGCGGCCGTGACCAAGCCGATGTCCTGCATGTGCTTCAGGTCCAGTTCCACGCGGCGCGGGCCGCGGCGCGGCGCGCCATCGGCCACGGCGGGCGCAGCAGAGGCAGCAGGCCCGGCGGATGCGGCGGCGGATTCCCCAGCCGCTGCAGCGGCGGGTGCAGCAGCAACGGCAGGCGCAGTGGCGCCGGGCGTGGCGGCCATGGCGGCCATGGCGGCGGCAAGGTCGGCCAGTTCGGCTTCCACCGGAGCCGGCGCAGCAGGGGCGGCGCCGGGGACTGCAGGGGCGGCAGAATACGCGCCGGCGTGCGGCGCGGCGGCCATGGCGGCCGCCACGGCTTCCGCGTGCGCGGCGGCGGCGTCGATCGCGGGGGCGCTGGCAGGCGCCGCAGTGGCGGCGGCAGCGTGGGCGGCGGCGACGGCTTCCACCACCAGCGGCACGGCTTCAGCCGCTGCGGCCGGGACGGTGGCCGGCGCGGCGCTCTCGGCGGCGGGCGCGTCCTTCGGGTGCTCTATGCGGCTGGCCGCGCGTTCAATAATGCTCATCGGATTCCCCGTGGATCTATCAGATAGGTTTCAGCAGCAAGGCCGCCATGACGCCGCCGTAGGCGGTAAACAGCACTGCCACCGCAGCGCTGAAGGCATACAGGCGGCGCCGGCGGCGCACCTTTTGCTGGTCGGTCCAGTTCATGCTGATGGTGCCCAGGATGGGAATGCCGGTGGCGCTGCGCAGCGCCGCCTGGCTGACGAAGGTCGGGCGGATCTGGCTCATCAGCAATGCCACGCCCAGGCCCAGCAGCAGCGCCGCGCCGAACACCATGGACATCAGGCGCGGGCGGTTGGGGCCGATCGGCGCGGTCGAGGCGGTGGGCGGATCGATCACGCGGAAGCTCAGCATGTCGGTGGCCGAGGTCAGGTCGCCGGACAGGCGGGCCGCTTCGCGGCGCTCCACCAGCTTGGCGTAGTTTTCCTTGTTGATCTGGTAGTCGCGGTTCAGCTGCGCCAGCTGGGCTTCCACTTCCGGCGCGGCCGTGCTCTGGCTGCGCAGGCGGGCCAGGCGCATATTGTATTCATCCACGCGCGCCTTGAGCGAGGCCACGCGCGCCTCTTCCACCGACAGCGCCACGTTCATCTGCTGCATCATGGGGCTGTAGTTGACGCCGGGGTCGGCGCTGCGCACGCGCTTCTTGGCTTCTTCCTTCTTGCGCTGCTGCAACTGCGCCAGCAGGCGCTTGTTGGAGATGATGTCCGGATGCTCTTCCGTGTACTGCAGGCGCAGCGCGTCCAGGTTCTTTTCAGTGGCCTGGATGCGGCCGTCGAGTTCGGGATTGATGCCCTCGTCCGGCGCCTGCTGGGCCTGCGTCAGCGGGGCCGGCTCTTCGCCGCCCATCTGGCGCTTGATGGCGTTGCGGGCCTGTTCGGCCTCGGCCAGTTCCAGGCGCGCCGCGTTGAGCTTGTCGCTCATGTCGGCCAGGGTGCTGCTGTAGTCCGCGCCCTGGCGCGGCAGCAGGCCCATGTTCTGGATCTTGAAGTCCTTCAGCGCATTCTCGCCGGCGGCCAGCTTGTCCTCGTAGCTCTTGATCTGGTCCTCGATGAACTGCACCGCCTTGTCCGACTCCAGCTTCTTGCCGCCGAAGCTGCCTTCCACGAACAGGGTCAGCAGCGCCTGCACGATCTGCTTGCCCAGCTTGGGATCGGGATTGTTGTAGGAGATGGTGTAGATGTCGTCGCGCTCGGTGCCGCTGACCTTGATCTGCGAGGTCAGCTCATCCACCAGCTTCTCGTGCTCCTGCACGGTCTTGGTTTTGATGTCCAGGTCCACGCTGCGCATGACTTTTTCAACGTTGGGACGGCTGATCAGCGTGCGGCGCATGAACTGCACTTGCTGCTCCACATTGGGCACGCTGGTCATGCCCGACAGCAAGGGCCGCAAGATACTTTGCGTGTCCACGTACACGCGCGCCGATGCCTGGTAATCGTCGGGCAGCCGGTACACCACGGCCCAGCCGACGATAGCCACCACCCAGGAGATTGCCACGGCGTACCACCGGTACTTGCCGATGGCTTTTAGAAAGGTTAAGAGCAGTGCCTGTAATTCCGCCATAATCGTCTATCTCGTCTGTGAGGTGGTGCGCGCACCGGACTTGCTTAAAATGCATCAAATCGCAACTATGATACATGAGTTTGCAGGCCATGTTACTACTAAATAGCGCCCCATCCGCCCCCTGGTGTGGCAGCAGACAGACAGCTTTGTGTATTTAACCCGATGAAATAAGTATTTCCAAAGAGGCAAGCATAATTGTGACACAAGCTGGCCGATATTTGTTGTGCGAAAGACAGCTAGTTGCCGCAAAAATCTGCTATCTTTGTTGCGCCGCGACTACATCGACCACTATGCGTTTCCGCCCGTCACTACAATTACTTTGCAGCATCATCAGCGGCGTGCTGTTCACGCTGCTGGGCACGCTTTCGGCAGGCGCCGCAGCCGCCGACCTGAGCGGCGTGATCGCAGCCGTCAAGCCTTCGGTGGTCGGCGTGGGCAGCTACCAGCGCCTGCGCAGTCCGGCCGCAGT
Source organism: Massilia sp. Root418 (assembly GCF_001425265.1). GTDB lineage: Bacteria > Pseudomonadota > Gammaproteobacteria > Burkholderiales > Burkholderiaceae_D > Rugamonas. The sequence goes on along the minus strand of NZ_LMEC01000022.1, from coordinate 508,897 downwards.
CTTCAACGGCACCGGCGTGGTGCTGGGCGACGGCCTGAGCGTGATCACCAATGCCCACGTGGTGCCCGAACTCACTGACAGCGAGCAGAAGGAAACCCTCGGCGTGCTGGTCGCCGGCGAAGGCACGGCCTTCAGTTTCCGGCCGGCCACCGTGGTGGCGGTCGACAAGGAACACGACCTGGCCCACTTGCGGCTGAGCGGCGCGCCGCTGCCGGCGCTCAAGCTGGGCGACTCGGCCGGCCTGCGCGAAGGGCGCGAACTGGCATTCACCGGCTTCCCGCTGGGCATGGTGCTCGGCCTGCATCCGGTGACCCACCGCGCCATGCTGTCGGCCATTACCCCCATCATCCTGCCCTCGGCCAATTCGCGCCAGCTTGACGCGCGCGCCGTTGCTGCGCTGCAACGCGCGCCGTTCAACATCTTGCAACTGGACGGCACCGCCTATCCCGGCAACAGCGGGAGCCCGCTGTACGACCCGGCCGACGGCAGCGTGGTCGGCATCATCAACATGGTATTCATCAAGGGCTTGAAGGAAACCGCGATCACCAGCCCCAGCGGCATCACCTACGCCATCCCGTCGCGCTACGTGCAGGAACTGTTGCAGAGAAAAGTGCCCTGAGAAAAATATTGCCCCCGCTGCGGCTACTGCCGCAGGGGCTGGTATAGAATAGGCATGCAAAAATGCTACATAAAATGCCATGCATCTTGCCTAAAAGAATTTTTACCAAATAAGAGGAAATGCACGTGAACACTCCCATGATGAAATGGCTGGCCTGCGGCGCCCTGGCGCTGTCCGCCCTGGCCCTCGGCGGCTGCGCCACCAAGCAGGTACTGCCGCAGGAAGCGCCGCCCGCCACCGACTACCTGATCGGCCCCGGCGACAACCTGAGCATCGTCGTGTGGCGTAATCCGGAAGTGTCGCAGGGCGTGCCGGTGCGGCCCGACGGCAAGATCACCACCCCGCTGGTGGAAGACCTGCAGGCCAGCGGCAAGACCTCGACCGAACTGGCGCGCGACATAGAAAAAGCGCTGTCCAAATTCATCCAGCAGCCGGTGGTGACGGTCATCGTGACCGGCTTCGTGGGCGTGTACAGCGAGCAGATCAAGGTGATCGGCCAGGCCGCCCGCCCGCAGGCCCTGCCTTACCGCCGCGACATGTCGCTGCTCGATGTGCTGATCGCCGTGGGCGGCGTCACCGATTTCGCGGCCGGGAACCGCGCCATCATCCTGCGCACTGTGGACGGCAAGCAACAGAAGTTGAACGTGCGACTCAACGACTTGCTCAAGGACGGCGACATCTCGGCCAATCTGCCGATGCGCCCGGGCGACGTGCTGGTGGTGCCGGAAAGCTACTTCTGATCACCTTCTCGGCGTTGTCGTGAGACAATGTCGAGAATTCTTACAGTTTTTGGGCTAGACTGATTGCAGGGCCGCGAGGCTGGCGAAAATATGCGCTAAGCCTTTGATTATTATCAATGCCGAGTTCCCCTCCGGACGCGGGAACACTTATTGCTTAGTTTCTACCCAACACCAGATAATGGCCGCAGGCCAACCGCTCACCGAGGATACAGACGTGGCTAACCAAGACCAGCACGACGGGGACCAGCATACCCCTCAGCTGCCACCCGCAGCCCCCAGCATGGCCGACCAGGCCGGCAGCGCCACACCGGCATTCGCCGGCGCCGCGCGCCGCCGCTTTGCCACCCGGGGCGCGGCGGCAGTTGGCGCCATCCTGACCGTAAAAAGCCAGCCCGGCATGGCGTGCGAGATCTGCACCTCGCCGTCGGGCAATGCGTCGGGCAACCTGAGCAGGCCCGGCTCGCAGCAGGTGGTATGCCAGGGCCTGTCGCCCGGCTACTGGAAAAACCACACCAGCTCCTGGCACAGCAGCTGCGCGCCGAGCGTGCGGTTCCAGAAACGCTTCAACTGTTCGTCCAGCAGCGGCTTCTACAACAAGACCATGCTGACCATGCTGACGCACCAGGATTGCGACGCGGACAACGTGGCCATGCACATCATTGCCGCCTACCAGAACGCGCTCAAGGGCTACACCTCCTTCCTCAAGCCGGACCGCGTACAAGCCATCTGGAACGAGTACTGGCGCACCGGCGGCGCGGGCCGCGGCTACTACACTCCGATCGCCGGCAAAAAATGGTATGGCCCGGAAATTGTCCAATACCTGCGCGGCACCATGAGCTGACGCGGGCGGTATGCAGACTGGATCCGTCTTAGCATGTGGCGCCTGATGCCGGGCCAGCGGCTGCGCAGCCGTAGCTGGGACGGCGAACAGTTCGTACTGTACAACAACCTCTCCGGCGATACCCATTTGCTGGACGCCGCCTCGGTGGAAGTGCTGGACCTGCTGCAGCGCGGCGCCGCCGATGCCGCCGCACTGGCAGCTGCCCTGCAGCTCGACGATGGCGCGCTGCCGCAGCTGGAGGCCTTGCTGGCCGACCTGCACTCCCTCGACCTGGTGGAACCGGCCGCATGCTGACCCTGTCTTCGCTGGCGCCGGCCGAACTGGCGCGGCGCCTGGCGCACGGCGGCATCATGCTGCAGACCGGCGCCTACACCACCCACCTCGAAAGCAGCGTGCCCAGCGTGGCGCACGGCCTGGGCCTGCTGTACGGCAGCTACCCGCTGCACGGCGCGGATGCCTTTGCCGACTTCCATCTGCAAGTGGTGCGCCCGGCCGCGCTGCGCCGCTGGATGCGGCCCCAAGTCCTGCTGATGTACAACGGCGAGTCGCTGTTCAAGCCGCTCCCGCTGGCGCAAGCCTTCCCCATGTTCGAGTGGGGCTTGAACTGGTGCGTGTCGAGCCGCGTGCACGACTGCCTGATCATCCACGCCGCCGTGCTGGAGCGCAACGGGCGCGCGCTGATCCTGCCGGCCCCGCCCGGCTCCGGCAAGAGCACCCTGTGCGCGGCGCTGGCGCACCGCGGCTGGCGCCTGCTGTCCGACGAACTGGCCATGATACAGCTGGCCGACCGCCGCCTGCAGCCGCTGCCGCGCCCCATCAGCCTGAAAAATGCGTCCATTCCGCTGATGCAAACCTATCTGGCACCCCAGCATCCGGTATTCAGTCCGTCCGTGGCCGACACCGTCAAAGGCACGGTGGCGCACCTGCAGGCGCCGGCCGGCAGCGTGGCGCGCGCCGCCGAAACGGCTGCGCCCGGCTGGATCGTGTTCCCGCGCTACCAAGCCGGGGCCGCCACCACGCTCACGGCCCTGCCCAAGGCCGGCACCGTGCTGCGCATGGCGGAGAACGCCTTCAACTACAGCCTGCTGGCCGAGCGCGGTTTCGAGGCCATGGCCGACGTGGTGGGCGCCTCGCACTGCTACAACTTTGAGTACAGCCAGCTGGACGAGGCGGTGGAGCTGTTCGCCCGCCTGGCGGAGCAGCCATGAGCGGCGCCGCAGCGCCAGCCGAAGCGGCGGCGCCGGTGGCGGCGGCCGCGCGCCTGCCGTTGCCGGTGCCGCTTGCCGTGCTGGCCTTCCGCCAGCCTGATCTGCTGGCCCGGTGTGACCAGGCCGAGTGGAGCGTGCTGCTGCGCCAGTGCGCCAGCGCCAACCTGCTGGCGCGCCTGTACTACCTGCTGCGCGAACGCGGCGAGCTGGACCGCGTCCCGGCGCCGGCGCGGCGCCATCTGGAATGGTCGCGCACGGTGGCCGAGCGGCACAGCCAGGCCGTGCACTGGGAAGTGACGCAGATCCGCCACGCGCTGGCCGGCCTGGATACGCCGCTGATCCTGCTCAAGGGCGCGGCCTACGCGGCGGCGGGTTTGCCGCCGGCCAGGGGCCGGCTGTTCTCGGACATCGACATCCTGCTGCCCAAGGACAAGCTGGACGACGCCGAGTCGGCCCTGATGCTGCACGGCTGGGCCAGCACCCACCTGGACGCCTACGACCAGCGCTATTACCGCGAGTGGATGCACGAGCTGCCGCCGATGGAGCACGTCAAGCGCGGCAGCGCCATCGACGTGCACCACGCGATCCTGCCGCAGACGGCACCGGTCCATCCCGACCCGGCGCAGCTGCGCGCAGCCGCGCAAGCCGTCCCCGGCCAGCCCGGCCTGCAGATCCTGGCGCCGCCCGACCTGGTACTGCACAGCGCCACCCACCTGTTCTTCGACGGCGAACTGGAACACGGCCTGCGCGACCTGGTCGACCTGGACGGCCTGTTGCGTCACTATGGCGGCGCGCCCGGCTTCTGGCCCGCGCTACAGGCGCGCGCGGCGCAACTGCAGCTGCAGCGTCCGCTGTTCTACGCGCTGCGCTACAGCGCGCTGCTGCTGCATACGCCCTTGCCGCCGGAGGCGCAGGCGGCCGCCGCGCCAGGCCGTCCCGGCGCCCTGCTGCTGCGCCTGATGGATGCGCTGTATGGCCGCGCGCTGCTGCCGGCCCACGCCAGCTGCAGCGACGCCTGGACGCCCACCGCGCGCTTCCTGCTCTACATCCGCGCCAACTGGCTGCGCATGCCGCCGCTGCTGCTGGCGCGCCATCTGTTCCACAAGGCTTTTCTGTCGCCCAAGGATAAAGAAGATCAGGCCGAGCAGCCCTGACTGCTCTACAATTAAGCAATCGGCGGCCGTCACAGGAGGCAGCATGCACCGGTATTCCAGCAGCGCACACATTGCGCATATTCCGCATATTCCGCATATTCCGCACATTCCGCACATTCCGCGTAGCCGGCAGGCGCGGCGCGCCGGCCTCGGCGCGCTGCCGGCCGCCGTCATGTCCTGCCTGCTGGCGTTGTCCCTGCCGGCCGCCGCCGAGTCCGGCGCGGCAAGCGCGGCAGATGCAGCTGCGGCAACCGGCGCCGGGGTGGCCGAACTGCTGGCCAGCGCTGCGCGGCTGGAACATGGCGAAGGGGTACAGCGCGATCTGCCGCAGGCGCTGGCCTTGTATTGCCGCGCAGCCCGCCAGGGCAGCGCGCCGGCCCAGTATGCGCTCGGCTGGATGCTGGCCAACGGCCGCGGCGCCGCGCGCGACGATGGCGCGGCCTCCCAGCTGTTTGCCATGGCCGCCGCGCAGGGCCACCCGCAAGCCCAGGCCATGCTGCAGCTGACCAACGCCGCGCCCAGCACGCCGCTGCCGGCCTGCATGCTGCCGGACACGCCGTTCGCCCTCATGCCGCCGGAACAGCGCGTGATCTACAACCAGGCTGCCAGCAAGCAGATCGGCGCACTGGTGGAGATGCTGGCGCCTCAGTTCGACATCGATCCCCGGCTGGCGATGGCCATCATCGCGATCGAGTCCGGCTTCAACACGCGCGCGGTGTCGCCCAGGAATGCCCAGGGCCTGATGCAGCTGATCCCCGAAACGGCGGAGCGCTTCCGCGTCAAGGACGCGTTCGACGCCGAGCAGAATATCCGCGGCGGCCTGGCCTACCTGCGCTGGCTGCTGGGCTACTTCCGCGGCGACGTGCAGCTGGTGGCTGCCGCCTATAACGCCGGCGAGAAAGCCGTCGACCAGTACAAAGGGGTGCCGCCGTACGCGGAAACGCAGGAATACGTGAAGCGCCTTGGGCGGCTGTACAAGCACGCGCTGCACCCCTACCCTGCCGGCGCGGCCGCCAGCGGCGCCCTGCGCAAACCCTGAACGGCGCGCCGGCCGGAACGCCGGGCAAAAAAAAACCCGCCCGGTTGCCCGGGCGGGTCATTCACTACTGCGTGCGGATTACTGCTGTTTGCGGCGGCGCAGTGCTGCCAGGCCAGCCAGGCCCAGGCCGAAGATGGCCAGCGAACCAGGTTCCGGCAGGGCGTTGGCCAGCACCTGGCCGGAGGCGATAACGGTCCAGTCAGCCACTTGCGGCGTGCTCAGGAACGCGTCGAAGGTCGAGCTCAGCTTCAGGTCGTGCTTGTCGCCGTTCAGGTCGACCATGGCGTTGGTGTTCAGCAGCGAGTACATCGCGCCGCCCACCACGTCCAGGTAACCTGCGCTGCCGCCGTCGATGCCGGCTTCGTTGAAGGTGTTCTTGTAGGTGGCGGCACTGCCGGCGACTGCGCCGGTGGTGAATACCGCGTCCAGTTCCAGCGCGCCGCCGGTGATGCCGTTGTAGGCGAATTCGCCGGTACGGCCCGCGGTGCCCAGGGTCGGGTCGTAGTTGCTGTTATTCGAGAACATCTTCAGCCAGCCGCCCACACCCAGCACTTGCTGGATGATGCCCAGGTCCGGATTGATGACCGTCAGGTCGGAACGGGTGACGTTGTAGTCCTGGATGCCGCCGAAGACACCGGTCAGGTATTTGCCGCCCTGGCCCGAGGTGTAGATGTTGGCGCCGTTCGACACGCGGGTGATGGTGGCGATCGAGAAAATACCCCAGGTATCCGCGCCGTACGCGTTCACTGCCGGCGAACCGCCGGAGCTGGCGCGGGTGTCGCAAGTGGCCACGCTGTTGCACAGCAAGCCGAACTGCGCAGGATTGGCCGCTTCGTAGCCGATGGTGCCGTTGTCGTAGGCGTTGAAGGTGAACTTGATGTCGCCGGCAACCAGTTCAACTGCCTGGGCGGGAGCGGCCATGCCGAACGCCAGAGCCACGCCAGCTGCCAGTGCGGATAATTTTTTGAGATTCATTCTGTTCTCCATTGATAGGGAAGGGCGCTGTCGGTAGCGTCACACGGGGTATAAAGCAATCAGCGTGCCAGCCATGCCGGAAATGGGCCAGCGCCTAGGGAACAGAGGCGCGGCGCGTACTTTGCCCACGCGAACAATTGTCAATTTGACTCGACGCTGTAAAGAAATCCGACACGCCGGCTCCGCAATATTTCCTGTTGGACATTTCGGCCTCCGCCACGGCGGCAATGCCCGGCTTATTGAGGAAATTCGGGGTTGGCGGCGCGCCAAGTTGTGAAATCGCGGCGCGCGCGGGGACGCCGATGTAAAAAAAACCGACAGACCGGGCGCTGTGCAGACCAGTGCGCTTGCGCTACTATGGCATTGTCAATCTGTAACGGGCGAGCCGCCGCGCTTGGGCCTGCTTTTTCACTACACCACCTGAGGTTTTCCGCCATGGCTAATGAATTCGACTATGACCGCTTCGTCACCCGCAACGAGGGCTATATAGACAAGGCCACCCAGGCCAAAATCAGCGAAACGCGCCTGCTGTTCGCCGGCTGCGGCCTGGGCAGCCCGGTGGCCATCTGCGCAGCGCGCAGCGGCTTCCAGCATTTCGTGCTGATCGACGGCGACACCATCGATTCCCACAACCTGAACCGCCAGTTCTACGACCAGGACGACGTCGGCCAGCCCAAGGTGGAAGCGCTGAAAAAGCACATCCTGCGCATCAACCCGCAAGCCCGGGTGGACATCCACTGCAAGATGCTGGACAAGGACAACGCGGCCGAGCTGGTGGGCCAGGCCGACATCGTGTTCGACACCATCGACTTCGTCGACCTGGAGGCCGTGCTGGCGCTGCACATGGCGGCGACCATGCAAGGCAAGCCTATCTTTACTGCCATCAACGTGGGCTTCGGCGCGGCGGTACTGTATTTCCCGGCCGGCGCGGCAGAATCGCTGCCGGCCATCCTGCAGCGCGACGTGGAGGCGGCCGCCGCAGAGGGCAACCTGAACTACACGGCCGTGTTCGGCCGCGTGATGGCGCGCATCGGCGCCCACCTGGACGAGCAGGTGGTGCGCGAAGTGGCGCGCGCGCTGACCATCATGGACGACGGCCGCCCCTGCCCGGCCTCGCAGATTGCAGTCGGCACCTTCTCGGTGGCGGCGCTGGCCGTGACCATGATGCACGACATGCTGGCCGGACTGCCGGTGGAAAGCGCGCCCAACATCGTGGTGCACAGCTTCCGCAACCACGTGACAAAGAAGATCAGGATCAGCGCCGAATAAGGCCAGGCGCAGCCCGCCGGCAGCGCCTGCCCGCTCAGAAGCGCGGGCGCACGGTGCGCGGATGCTTGCGCGCCGGGTTGCGTTGCCACGCCAGGCGCGGCAGCAGCGCCTGCGGCCGCTCGCGCATCCAGGCCGACAGCTTGGGATTGTCGGCTGCCAGCTTGGCTTCCATCATGTGCAGGTCCAGCACGTAGGGCACTACCGCGCCGTAGTAGTCGGCCGGCGGGCCGATGGGCTGGAAGCCAAAGCCCATGCGCTGCAGCGACTGCGCCAGCGCGCGCTCCATGGCGGCGTACCAGTAGCGGATGCCGACGTTGCGGCTGTGGCGGTACATTTCGCGATACATGCCGAACAACAGCATGGGGGAATCACGGCGGCGCTCGCCGTGCCGGCGCTCGGCTGCCGGCACCAGGGGCGGCAGGCCGGGCACGCCGTCCAGGCTGTCGGCCCGGCGGCGGCGGTGCTCCTTGCGCACCACCAGGCGCGAAATTTCGCAAGCCAGGTGGCGCGGCGGCGGCACGAAGTGGTCAAACACGGAGCAATGCCGTTCGAAAGGATAGGGCTGGGCGGCGTCCGGCTGCACCAGGCGCACCGTGCCGATCAGCTTTTCATCCATGGAATAGGCGGCGATGTGCACCGCATTGGTCTCGTACTCGTCGAGTTCCATGCCGCCGGCCTGCTCGGCCTGCGGCAAAAACGCGCATTCGATGCAATAGACGTCGTAGCGCAGCTTGAAGATGTCGTGCGGCACCTTGCCGTGCTGGTCGCCGCGAAAGGACCGGAAGATGTTGCGGTTGGCGTGGTCAACCGTTTCAAAATGGGCCTGGTATTCCTGACGGGAAAGGACGCTGCGGTAGCGGGGTGTTGCAAATACATGCGCCATACAGCGAATTCTCCTACGGGTTCATTTCTTCCTGGCGCGCCCGATCATGTATGTGCCTATCATGGTTTTCACCACCGTCCAGAACGGGATAGGTTCATCATTGAACCATGCAGCCAGAAACCGGTTTTCCTGCTTCAATCGTTCATTCAGCTCATCCAGGTTCACCATATGGGGCGTTACCGGCCCGTAATAGTCGACCTGCGGCCCGATGGGGACGAAGCGGAACCCCATCTTGTCCAGCGAGCGCGCCAGTGAGCGCTCCATGGCGGCATACCAATAGCGAATGCCGTTCTTGCGGCTGTACCGGTACATCTCGCGGTACAGCCCCAGCAGCAGTAGCGGACTGTTGGTGCGCTGCTCCTTGCCGCTGGGCGGCTTGATCGCGGCCGGTCCGCCCTTTTGCTCGATAAACTCTTTCGACACGCCTTCCAGCGTGTCGCCGCGGCGCCGGCGGTGGGTCTTCCTGACCACCAGGCGCGACACCTCGCCAGCCAGCTCGCGCGGCGGCATGGTGAAATCCTCGAACACGGTGCAGTGCGACTCGAAGGGATAGATCTGCCCCTCCTTGGGCTGCACCAGCCGCACCGTGCCCACTATGGCCTGGTCCAGCGTGTAGGCGGCGAAATGGATGGAGCAATCGTCGTACTCGTCCGTTTCCTTGCCTTCATCAAACTCGGCCGCGTCCAGGTAGTGGCATTCCAGGCAGTACACTTCGTAGCGCAAACGATAAATCTCAGCCAGCACGGCTGACTCCGTCACGCCCTTCATCACGCTGGCGAAGTCAAAATAGGGGATCAGAATGTCGCGCTTGCCGAATAATCGCTCGAGCAGCATAGTGCGTTCCTTGTCTGCACATCAGTAGTCGGGCGCCGAGCACTGGCTCACGACTTGCAAGCCAAAGCTCAGGCGCAAAGATAACCTATTTCCGGCTAGCACGCACACGCAAATTCAACCGTGCGCGAGCGCACCAAGCCGCTGTCCATGCGGCTTGGCGGCCGGTCAGGTGGGCCTCAGAGCTGCTTCAGCAGGGCACGGGCTTCGTCCGCCTGGGGGAAAGCATTACCGCCCGCCAACAGCTGTTCCAGTTCCTTGCGCGCCCCGGCCTTGTCGCCGGATTTGTTCAGCGCGGCGGCGTAGTGGTAGCGGATCTCGCCGTTGCCGGCGGCACCCGCCACGGCCTTTTGCAGCAGCGGCAAGCCGCGCTGCACGTCGCCCTGCTCCACCAGTATCCAGCCCAGCGTATCGAGGATGGCCGGGTGGCCCGGCACCAGCTTGTCGGCCTGCTCCGCCGTGGCGAGCGCGCGCTTGTCCTTGAGCTGGGCATAGGCCTGGGCCAGGTTGTTGAGCGCCACCGCGTTTTTCGGGTTGCCCTTCAGGATAGCCTCGAATTGCTCGACTGCAAGCGGGTACTGCTTGGCCATCAGGCTGGTTTCCGCCTCGTACATGGCCATGGCCGGCTCGTTCGGGTTCTCCTTGCGCCAGCGCGCGATCACCTGGTCGGCTTCCTTAGCCTTGCCGTTGTGGCGGTAGGCGTCGGCCAGCTTGATGGCGAAGCCGGGCGCCTTGCCCAGCGCCAGCGCCTTCTCGTACAGCGGCAGCGCCAGCGCCGACTTGCCCTGCGAGCTCAGGATGTCGCCTTCCAGCGCAAAGCCGGCCGGCAATTTCTCATGCTGTTTCTGCACCAGGCGCGCAATCGCCAGCGCGGCGTCGAATTTCTTCTGGCGCACCAGCATGCCGGCCTGCATGGTGTTGGCCTGGATCAGCTCGGGCTGCAGCGCCAGCGCCTTCTTCAGGTCGTCCGCGGCGGCGGCCTCGTTCTTGAGCTGCAGGTGCACCTCGGCCAGGCGCAGATGCACCTGAGGCGACTTCGGCAGCAGGCCGGCCAGCTTACTGTACGATTCCAGCGCGCCGTTGATATCCTTGGTGGCCAGCTGGCTTTGCGCCACCAGTTCCACCAGGTCGCTATTGGACGGATAGGCCGGCTGCAGCTTGCGCGCCAGGTTCAGCGCCTGCTGCGCCTTGCCGGTGCGCAGGTACTGCACCGCCAAGCGGATGGCCGGCTGCAAGGCGTCCGGGTTCTCGGCGCTGGCTTTTTCCAGCCAGCTGGTCACTTCATCCTGCTGGCCCTGCACGGCGGCCAGGCCGGCCAGCGCGGTCAGCGCGTCCAGGTTCTTCTTGTCCTTTTCCACCAGCGCCAGCAGGCGCTGCTTGGCCGCTTCCGGCTTTTTCTCGTACATGTCCAGCTGCACCAGCGCAGCCACGGCCGGGAAGAAGCCGGCCTGCAGCGTCAGCGCTTTCTCGAAGGCGGCGCGGGCGCCGGCGGCGTCGGACTTGCCCAGCAGGGCCACGCCGGTCAGCTGCGCCACTTCCGGGTTGGCCGGCTGGGTCTTGGCCAGCTGCGCGGCCGCGGCCAGTGCCTTGTCGAAATTGCGCAGGCCGATTTCAGCGCGGATCAGGGCGATGCCGGACGGCAGCGATTTGCTGTCAAGCGCGGTGGCCGCTTCCAGGTCGCTGATGCCTTGCGACTTGTCGCCCTTGCCCAGCTTGCTCAAGCCCAGCGAGGTGCGCAGCGCCGCCGCTTTCGGCTCCAGCGCGGTGGCCTTCTCGAAGTATTCGGTGGCCTTGTTGAAGTCGCGCGCCTGCATATACGATTCGCCGGCCAGCGCCAGCAGCTGCACGTCGGGCGCCTCGGCGCCCTTGAGCGCGGGCGCCAGCACCGCCAGCGCGTCCGGCGTCTGGCCGCCGCGCAGCAGGGTGGTGGCCAGCATCTTGCGTGCGTACAGGTTCTCCGGGTTCTTCTCCAGGTATTTGCGCAGATGCTGTTCGGCCTGCTGCATGGAACCCAGGTTCAGGTTGACCGCGCCGGCCAGCAGGATGCTGGGCATGTGTTCGGGCGCCACGCGCAGCACTTTCTGCAGCGATTCCAGCGCCGCTGCGTTCTTGCCCTGCGTGAAGTCCAGCAAGGCCTGGGTGTAGGTCACCATCATGCTGTTGGGGGTGGTCTTCTTGGCTGCCACCAGGTCGGCCTGCGCCAGCTCGTACTTGCCGGCGGCAATCTCCAGGTAGGCCTTCTCGATGTGCGCCGAGCGGTGCGCCGGGTGGGCCACCAGCACTTGCGAGTACGCTTCCAGCGCCTGCTCGGGCTTGTTCTGCGCGCGCAGCAGGTCGGCCTTGAACAGCAGCGCGTCGGCATCCTTGGGTGCGGCGGCGAGCGCCTTGTCGGCGAACGCGGTGGCCGCTGCCGGGTCGCGCTGCAGGAACGCTACGCGGCCCAGGCCCACCAGGGCGGGCGCGAAGTTGGGCTGGCTTTGCGCCACCGATTCGTACACCGCCTTGGCCTCGTCGCGCTTGCCCAGCGCCAGCATGGCATCGGCGCGCACGCACAGCAGCTCGGCGCCGCCCTGCTTGGCGGCGGCCTCGGTTTCATCCAGCGCGGCCTGGAACTTGCCCTGCGTCAGCAGCACGCGCGCCAGCACCGGCATGGTCTGCGCTTCCGGATACTTGAGGCTGATGGCCTTGCGGATTTCCTTGTCGGCCGCCAGCGCATCGCCGCCTTCCAGCGACAGCTTGGCCAGCAGGTAGCGCGCCTCGCCGTCTTCCGGACTGGCCGCCAGCGCGTTCTTCAACTGGATCATGGCGGCACTGGTGTCGCCCTTCTGCTGGAACTGCTTGGCCTGGGCCACCAGGGTGGCCGCCGATTCTTCTTTCTTGCAGCCGCTCAGCACAGACAATAACAAGGCGCTTGCCAGCGCCGCGCCCACCAGGCGATTCCGTTTAATGCCAGCCATGGAAAAAACTTTCTAATGAGGTAAATGAGGCCGGGGACCGGCCAACTTTGTTTCCGATAATATACTAATTGGACGCCGCAACCGCTAGCGTTTGAGCAAAATTCCCACTGCCAGCGGCAGCGCGTACAGGAAGGATTTGGGGTCCACCCGCCACTGCCCGCGCAGCACCGGTGAGGCACCGTCCACCACGATGATGTCGAGCGCCACGCCGCCGTCCTGCTGCAGCGCCGAGGCGATAGGGAATGACGACTGCGACGGGCTTGCTCATGCGTTCTCCACGGTCAGTGCGCGCGCTGGCGGAACCACTGCTCCAGCATCATCAGTACCCACACCATGGTGCCGTGGTAGCCGGCGTGCTCGGCCAGGTGCTGGTCCATCAGCTTGCCGATGAAGTCGGCGCGCACGATGCCGCGCCGCTTCAGGTCGCTCAAGCTGTCGGCCGCCAGCGCCTGCAGCTGCGGCGTCTGCTGCAGCCAGACGCCGAAGGGCAAGCCGAAGCCGTGCTTCTGCTTGGTGATGATCTCGTTGGGCAGGAAGTCGCGCAGCGCTTCCTTGAAGAAGTAGCGCAGCTGGGTGCCGTTCAGCTTCTGCTGCGGCGTCAGGCCGGCCGAGAAGGCCACCATCTGCTCGCTCAGGAAGGGGAACGCCACTTCCATGCCGGCCAGCTCGCAAGCCTTCATCACCTTGGGCAGATCGTTGTCGGCCAGCGTGACCTTCAAGTCCAGCGCCAGCATGCGGTTGATCAGGCTGGGTGCGTCGCTCAGGCTGTAGGTGGCGCTCAGCCCGGCCAGCGGCTGGCCGATGTCGGCGCCAGCCAGGAACTCATCGGTAAACACCTGGGTGGGACCGTAGCGCCCCAGCAGGTTGTAGGTTTCCAGGCGCGCCGGCATCGGCACCGAGGCTTGCTCGATATAGCTGCGCGCCTTGCGCAGCAGCTTGACGTGCTCGCCGCCCGGGAAGTTGAACACCGCCGGCTCCAGCAGCGCCTTGCGCAGCAGCGAGGGCACGCGCTCGTACAGCGCGAACACGTGCTGCTTGGAATAGCGCTCGTTGCCGCCGAACAGCTCGTCGCCGCCGTCGCCGCCGAACATGCGCGCCACGCCGTCGGCGCGCGCCATCCTGGCGCAGTAGAAGGCCGGCACCGCCGAGGCGTTGCCGAAGGGCTGGTCGAACACCTGCGCCATCTGCGGGATGGCGTCGGCCACGTCGGCCGGAGTCACATAGTATTCATGGTGCTCGGTGCCGAAATGGCGCGAGGCGATGCGCGCGTATTCCATTTCATCGTATCCCTGGGCCTCGAAGCCAATGGAATAGGTCTTGGCCGGCTTGCCGCCCACTTCGCACAGGATGCCGGCCAGGGTGGAGCTGTCGGTGCCGCCGGACAGGAAGGCGCCCACCGGCTGGGTGCCGCAGGCGTCGCGCACGCTGCTGCGCAGCACGTCGCGGAACTCGTCCTTGAGCTCGCTGAACGGGCGGTTGCCGTTTTCCTGGAACTGCACCCGCCAGTAGGTCTGGGTTTCAACCCGGCCCTGGCGGTAGCGCAGGTAAGTGCCCGGCAGCAGCCGCTGCTGGCCCTGGTATACCGTGCCCGGCGCCGGCACCATGTGGAAGTACACATAGTTGTACAAGCCTTGCGGGTCGAGCTTGGCGGGCGTCTGCGGATGGCGCACCAGGCTGTCGGCCGAGGAGCCGAACACCAGCGTCTCGCCGGCCAGCTGCCAGGCCAGCGGATGCGTGCCCATGCGGTCGATGGCCAGCAGCGCCTCGCCGGCGCGCTCGTCCAGCACGGCCAGCGCGAAGGCGCCTACCAGGCCGTTGCACAGCGCCTCGGCGCCCTGCTTCCACAGCGCCAGCAGGGCCGCGCCCATGCCTTCGGCCACGGCCTGCTCGCGGCGCGCGGCGTCGCGCAGCTGCACGTCACCCCACAGCGCGATCGACACGCCGTCGCGCTGCAGGCTGTGGGCGCAATCGACGCCCGCCGCCACCGCCAGCGCGCTGGCATTGCCCGCCAGCGCGTACACGGCGCTGCCGTCGAAGCGCGCCAGCGGCGCCGCCATCGCCTCGATCAGGGCACGGTTTTCCGCCGCACCGTGGCCATGGCCCATCCAACCGCACACACCGCTCATACCCTGTCTCCAACGTTATTCGCTACTGCATCACTGCCCACCAGTACTTCCACTGCGCCGGGGTGGCTGAGGAAAGCGCCCGGGCTGGCTGTCAGGCCGTAGGCGCCCGACTGGAACACCACGGCCAGGTCGCCCGGGCCGGCCTCGGCCAGCTCCATCTGGTCGGCCAGCAAGTCCAGCGGCGTGCACAGCGGCCCCACCACCGAGGCCGTCTCGCGCGCGCCGCCGCGCACCTTGTTGCCGATGACGACGGGATAATTCTTGCGGATCACCTGGCCGAAGTTGCCCGAGGCCGACAGGTGGTGGTGCAGGCCGCCGTCCGTGACCAGGTAGACCTGGCCGCGCGAAATCTTGCGCTCGATCACCTTGCTGACATAGACCCCCGCCTCGCCCACCAGGTAGCGACCCAGCTCGATGACGATGTGCGCCTCCGGCAGCGCGCGCTTGACGTCGGGCAGCAGGCGCTTGAGGTTCTCGCCCACCGCCGCCAGGTCCAGCCGGCCTTCGCCAGGGAAATACGGAATGCCGAAGCCGCCGCCGATGTTGAGCATGCGCAGCGGGCGCGGCGCGTGCCCGGCCAGGCGCAGCGCCAGCGCGAAGGTTTTCTCGTGCGCTTCCTGGATCGCTTCGGCCTTCAGGTTTTGCGAGCCGCTGAAGATGTGGAAACCGTGGAAATCCAGCGCCAGCTGGCCCAGGCGCGCCAGCAGGGCCGGCACCTGTTCGGCATCCACGCCGAACTGCTTGGGGCCGCCGCCCATCTTCATGCCGGACGATTTCAGCTCGAAGTCCGGATTCACGCGCACCGCCACTTGCGGACGCACGCCCAGCCGTTCGCCGATGGCGGCAATGCGCTCCATCTCGCCGGCCGACTCCATGTTCAGCACGATGCCGGCGGCCACCGCGCAGGCCAGGTCGGCGTCGCTCTTGCCGGGGCCGGCGAAGCTGATGTTGAGCGGGTTCATGGTGGTGTCCAGCGCCACCCGCAGCTCGCCGCCGGAAGCGACGTCGATGCCGTCCACCAGGCCCGCCATGTGCTGCACCACGGCCGGCATGGGATTGGCCTTCATGGCGTAGTGCAGCTCGATTTCCGGCGGCAGGTGGCGCCGCAGCTCGGCCACGCGGGCCGTCATGGCGGCGCGGTCGTAGGCGTAGAACGGGGTCTGGCCGACGCGCGCGGCCAGCCGGGTCAGGGGCATGCCGCCGATCTGCAGGCAGTCGTCGACGATGGGAAATTGCACCAGGGGCGCATGCTGCGGGCGCACTGCGCTCATTGAGTGTTCTCCGTAAAACAGTGTTCGTATTGCAGGCTGAGCAGCTTGCGGTCTATCTTGCCGTTCGGGTTGCGCGGCAGGCTGGCCTCGGCCATGATGATCTTCTGCGGCAGCATATAGGCCGGCAGGTGGGGCTTGCAGGCGGCCAGCAGTTCGGCGGCCGTCAATTCCATGCCCGGCTTGCACAGCGCCACCAGCACGATGGCCTGGCCCAGCGCCGGGTGCGACACGCCCAGCGCGGCCGCCTCGGCCACCTGCTCGCGCGCATAAATGACTTCCTCCACTTCGCTCGGGCTGACCCGGTAGCCGGAGGTCTTGATCATTTCGTCATTGCGGCTGATGAAGTAGAGATAGCCTTCCTCGTCCTTGCGCACGGTGTCGCCCGACCACACGGCCATCTCGCCCAGCACGATGCCGGACTCGGCCCTGAAGGGCTTGAAGCGTTCCGCGGTCTTGACCGGGTCGTTCCAGTAGCCCAGCGACACCAGCGCGCCGCGGTGCACCAGCTCGCCCGGTTCGTGCGGATCGCACTCCGTGCCGTCGGGACGCAGCACCATCACTTCGGCGTTGGGGATGGCCTTGCCCATGGAATCGGGGCGCAGGTCCACCTGGTCCGGCGGCAGATAGGTGGAGCGGAACGCCTCGGTCAGGCCATACATCAGGAAGGGCCGGGCGTTCGGCAAGGCCTTCCTCAGCGCCTCCAGGGTGGGGCGCTGCATGGCGCCGCCGGAATTGGTGAGGTAGCGCAGGGTGCAGTCGGCCGGCCAGTCCAGGCCGGCGATCTGTATCCACAGCGGCGGCACCGCCGCCAGGCCGGTGATGCGCTCGGCCAGCACGGCCTTGAGGATGTCGCGCGGCAGCAGGTGGTTGATCAGCACGGCCGTGGCGCCCACGCGGAAGGCGGTGCTCAGCTGGCTCAGGCCGTAGTCGAAGGACAGCGGCAGCACGGCCAGCAGGCGGTCGGCGGCCGTGTTTTCCAGGTAAGTCGAGACGCTGACGGCGCCGGCCACCATGTTGCGGTGCGACAAAACAACACCTTTCGGCTTGCCGGTGCTGCCCGAGGTGTACAGGATGGCGGCCATGTCGGTGTCGATCGCGCGGTGCGGCGCGGTGCCCGGCGGCGCCGCGGTGGCGCTGTCCCAGCCCAGCACGGACACGCCGGCCACCGCGGGCAGTTCCTGCCCGTTGGGGTTGACGGCAAACACCATGCGCAGGTCCGGGCACAGGGCCAGGCTGGGCGCGATCAGGCGCAGGCGGTCGGCCGAGGTCACCAGGATGCGCACATTGCAGTCGGCCATGATGTAGGCCACCTGCTCGGGCTTGAGCAGCGGATTGACCGGCACGAACACGCCGCCGGCGGCAGCCGCGCCGAACATGGCGGCCACGTTCTCGACGTTCTTTTCCATGTAGACGGCGACCCGCTCGCCCCGTCCCAGGCCGGCCGCCAGCAGTGCGTCGGCGGCGCCGCGCACGGCCCGCGCCAGCGCCGCGTAGTCGAGCCGGCGCTGGCCGTACACCAGGGCTTCGGCAGCCGGCGTGCGCGCCGCGCTGGCGAAAATGAATTCGTGGATCAGGTCGCTCATGATTCTCGGCAAGTTATTTGAATTAGCAATGTGACACAATGCAGCATGGTACGCGCGGCCCCCCGCGCTGTCTATCGCCGGGTCTGCAACAAACCGGCACCGATCTGTGGCAAAAAGCTTTCCCAGACGGATTAAAATAGCCGGGGCCGGGTTATACTACGGCGATATATAAATGGAAACAAGCAATTGCAGTATTACAACAGTATTTGCTTGATAATGCCACCCCTACTGGATGCTGCATGAGAGATATCGTCATCACGCTGATTGTGTTCGCCTCGCTGCCCTACACTTTCAAGAAACCCTACATCGGGGCGCTGATGTGGATCTGGATCAGCGTCATGAACCCGCACCGCCTGAGCTGGGGCTTCGCCTACGACTTCCCGTTCGCCGCCATCATCGCCGGCACCACCATGCTGGCCCTGCTGGTGGCGCCCGGTCCGAAACGCCCGCCCGCCTCGCCCGCGGTGCCGGTGCTGATCATGTTTACCCTGTGGATGTGCATCAGCACCATCTTCGCCATCCACCCCGGCGAGTCCAGCGTGATGCTGCAGCGTGTGCTGAAGATCATGCTGATGAACCTGGTAGTCATGATGCTGATACGCAACAAGGAGCAATTGCACCTGATGCTGTGGACCCTGGCCGGCTCGCTGGCCTACTACGGCGTCAAGGGCGGCGTGTTTACCGTCGTGACCGGCGGCAGCTTCCGGGTCTGGGGGCCCGAGGGCAGCTTTATCTACGGCAATAACGAGGTGGCGCTGGCCTTCGTGGTGATTATCCCCATCCTGTACTACCTGCATCTGATTTCCGTCAGGAAATGGCTGAAATACGGCCTGCTGGGCGCCATCGGCCTGTGCGCCCTGGCCTCGCTGGGCTCCTATTCGCGCGGGGCGCTGCTGGCCCTGGTCGGCATGTGCGGCTTCATGTGGCTGAAAAGCCCGAAAAAGGCGGCGCTGGGCATCGGCCTGGCGCTTATGCTGCCGCTGCTGATCATGTTCATGCCGGCCCAGTGGACAGAGCGCATGGACACCATCGACAACTACCAGGAGGACGGCTCGGCCATGGGCCGCATCAACGCCTGGCAAATGGCCACCAACCTGGCGCTGGACCGTCCCTTCACCGGCGGCGGCTTTGAAATCTACGACGCCTATGTGTTCGGACGTTACGCGCCGGTGCCTAACGACGTGCACGCCGCCCACAGCATTTACTTCCAGTGCCTGGGCGAGCACGGCTTCATCGGCCTGGGGCTGTACCTGGCGCTGATCATCATCTGCTGGCGCCGCGCCGGCTGGATCATCAAGCAGACCGCCAAGCGCGCCGACCTGAAGTGGGCCAGCCAGCTGGCGGCCATGATACAGGTCAGCATGATAGGCTTCGGGGTCGGCGGCGCCTTCCTCAGCCTGCTGTACTTCGACGTTCCCTATTACCTGATGGGCGCACTGCTGGTGACCGGCCAGATCGTGCAGGACGCCTTGCAGCAGCCGGCCGCCGCCGGCGCAGCCGGCCTTCCGGCCCAACCCACCGCCAAACAGGCTTGAAATGAGTGCAACCACCCACCTGGCCGCCCTGGCGCGCCGCTCCCTGCTGCGCCTTGGCGCGCTGGGCCGCGCGCGCCGCAGCCTGAGCATCCTGATCTACCACCGTGTGCTGCCGCGCCCCGATCCCCTGTTCCCGGACGAGGTGGACGCGGCGCGCTTCGACCAGCAGATGGCCTGGCTCAAGCAAGGCTTTTGCGTGATGCCGCTGGCCGAGGCGGCGCGCCGCCTACGCGAGGGCACGCTGCCGCCGCGCGCGGCCTGCGTCACCTTCGACGACGGCTACGCCGACAACGCCGAGATCGCGCTGCCCATCCTGCAGCGCCACGGCCTGACGGCCACCTTCTTTGTCGCCACCGGCTTCCTGAACGGCGGGCGCATGTGGAACGACACCGTCATCGAACTGGTGCGGGGCGCGCCCGGCCCGCGCCTGGAGCTCGACGCGCTGGGCTACGGCAGCCACGCCATCGGCAGCGCCGGCGAACGCACGGCCGCCATCCACGCCCTGCTGGGCCAGCTGAAATACCTGGAGCCGGACGCGCGCCTGGAGGCGGTGGACCAGCTGCGCCGCCACCTCGGCCTGGCCCTACCGGACGACTTGATGATGAACACCGGACAGCTGCGCCGGCTGCACGCGGCCGGCATGGAAATCGGCGCGCACACGGTGCACCACCCCATCCTGGCCAGCATGGACGAGCACGGCGCGCGGCAGGAAATCGCGCGCGGCAAAGCCGTGCTGGAAGACATGACGGGCGCCCCGGTGCGCCTGTTCGCCTACCCCAACGGCAAGCCAGGGCGCGACTACCACGCGGCCCACGTGGCGCTGGCGCGCGAGCTGGGCTTCGAGGCGGCCGTGTGCACCTCGTGGGGCGCGGCCGGCCCAGGCGCCGACCTGTTCCAGCTGCCGCGCTTCACGCCATGGGACCGCAAACCGCTTGGCTTCACCCTGCGCCTGCTGCACAATCTGTACCGGCCGGGCCAGACAGTGTGATTGTGCAAATTTGTTGCAACAGTTATACTACCTGATGCATTAATTGAAACAAACCGGAGATTCCCGCAGATGGCCCAGACAGCAGACCTCGCCCAGCAGCGTGCCCCCGCCCCGGGTGGCCAGCCGCCTGCGCCGTCCACCCCGCCGGCCGGGCACCCGCCAGCGTTGCCCAATTACCCGCGCGCGCGCATCCCCACCAAGCCGGTGCTGTCGCGCGCCTCGTTCCGCCGGGCGGCCGGCCACACCCCCTCCATCCTGGACACGCGCGAAGCGCGCCTGGTCACCAGCGGCCGGGTGGCCATCGCGCTGGCGCTGCGCCAGATGGGCGTGGGCCCGGGCGACCGCGTGCTGGTGCCGTCCTACCACTGCGCCTCCATGATCGAGCCGGTGGTGTGGCTGGGCGCCACGCCGGTGTTCTACCGCATCCACGCCGACACCCAGGTCAACCTGGAAGACGTGGCGGCCAAGCTGGCCGGCGCCAAGGTGCTGCTGGCCACCAATTACTTCGGCTTCCCGCAAAACCTGACGGCGCTGCGCGCCTTCTGCGACCAGCACGGCCTGATGCTGCTGGAAGACTGCGCACACTGCTTCCTGGGCGAGCACAACGGCCAGCCGGTGGGCTCCTTCGGCGACTACGCCATCGCCAGCACCATGAAGTTCTTCCCCATTTACGAGGGCGGCTGCCTGGTGTCGGCGCGCCACTCGCTGGCGCCGGTGCGGCTCGAGGCCGGCGGCTTCAAGTTCGAGGCCAAGATGGCCGTCAACGCGCTGGAGGATGGTTTCGAGTACCAGCGCCTGCGCACCGTGCAGCGCCTGCTGGCGCTGCCGCTGGGCCTGAAGAATTTCCTGCTGGGCCAGCTCAAGCGGCGCAGCCACGGCGCGCCGGCCGCCATGGCGCCGCGCTCGTCCGAAGGCGGCTTCGGCTTCGACCCGGCCTGGCTGCACAAG
This sequence comes from Massilia sp. Root418, assembly GCF_001425265.1. Lineage (GTDB taxonomy): Bacteria > Pseudomonadota > Gammaproteobacteria > Burkholderiales > Burkholderiaceae_D > Rugamonas. The sequence continues at coordinate 487,930 of NZ_LMEC01000022.1, read as the reverse complement.
CGCGGTTCGCTGTTCTCGCGCATGATGCTGCGGCTGGTCTCGCGCAGCCGCATGGGCGCGCTGCGCCGCCGCCACTACCAGCGCCTGCAGGACGCGCTGGCCGGCCTGCCCGGCTGCCGCCCGCTGCACGCGGCGCTGCCGGAGCGGGTCTACCCCTGGGTCTTCCCGCTGTACGTGGACCTGCCCGAAACGGTGTTCGCCTCGCTCAAGAATGACGGCGTGCCCATTGTGCGTTTTGCCGAATACCTGTGGCAGGGCGTGGACGCCACCGTCTGCAGCGCCAGCGTGGACCTGTCCCGCCATGTGCTGCAGTTCCCTTGCCACCAAGAACTACAGGAACAGGAACTCGACTGGATGATAGACAAGATCAAGGCCGCCTTGCTGGCGGCGCGCGCGCCATGAGCTGGACCCTGCTGCCGGCCAGCCAGTTTGCCGACCATGCCGCCCGCTGGCGCGACCTCAATAAGGCCAGCGTCAACTCGCCCCTGCTCGAACCAGCTTTCGTGCAGCCGCTGCTGACCGAATTCGGCGACGGCGGCGAATGGCTGGCGGTGTGCGAGCGCGGCGGGCGCACCGTGGCCATGGCGCTGCTCAAGAAGAGCCAGCAAGGCGCCTGGCAAACCTTCCAGCCCTCCCAGCAGCCGCTGGGCATGTGGCTGCACCTGCCCGACCAGACCCTGCCCGAGCTGATGGACAGCCTGCTGCGCAGCCTGCCCGGCATGCCGCTGGTGCTGGGCCTGACCCAGTTCGATTCCTGGCTGCATCCACGCCCGGCCGACGGCGCCCAGCTGCGCACGGCCGACTACATCAGCACGGCGCGCATCACCATTGCCGGCACCTTCGACGAATACTGGGCCGCGCGCGGCAAGAACCTGCGCGCCAACCTGAAAAAGCAGCGCGCCAAGCTGGCCAAGGAAGGCATCACGGCGCGCATGGACGTGCTGCGCGCGCCGGCCGACATGGCGCAGGCGGTGGCCGACTACGGCGTGCTAGAAAGCGCCGGCTGGAAAGCCGAGCTGGGCACCGCCATCCATCCGGACAATGCGCAGGGCCGCTTCTACCGCAGCATGCTGGAGAACTTCGCCCAGCGCGGCGAGGCCAGCGTGTACCGCTACTTCTTCGACGAGCGCCTGGTGGCCATGAACCTCTGCATCGAGGGCGGCGGCGCCAAGATCGTGCTGAAGACCACCTACGACGAAAGCCTGAGCAGCCAGTATTCGCCGGCTTTCCTGATGCGCGAGGACACCTGCCACGTGCTGTTCGAGGAACGCCTGTTCGAGCGCCTGGAGTTCTACGGCAAGGTGATGGAATGGCACCTGCGGTGGACTGACGAGGTGCGCAGCATGTACCATATCACCCACTACCGGTGGCCGGCCCTGAAAAGCCTGCACACCCTGGTCAAAAACCTCAAGGGCGGACGCGCGCCGGCGCAGCCCGCAGCGCAGCCAACGGCACAGCCGGGGGCGCAGCCCGTTCCCGCCCGCCATACCGAACCATCCACGGAGTAAGCAATGTATCTGCAAGAAGTGAAGAATATCCTGGCCGACGTCCTGAGCCTGGGCGCCGCCGCCGACGCGCTGACCCCGCAGTCGGCCCTGCTGGGCGCCATCCCGGAACTCGATTCGATGGCTGTGGTCCAGCTGATCGCCGCCATGGAAGAGCAGTTCGGCTTCAGCGTGGACGACGACGAGATCGACGCCGCCACCTTCGCCAGCGTCGGCAGCCTGACGGCGTTTGTCGAGCGCAAACTGACCGCATGAACTGAACAATGAGTCTGTTTTCCCCTGCCGCGCACGCCCAGCCCTTCTTCCTGAAGGCCGCTGCGGGGGAGCGCTACTGCCTGTTCCACCCGGCCGTGGGCGCCTGCCGCGGCGGGCTGGTGTACGTCCCGCCGTTCGGCGAGGAAATGAATAAATCGCGCCGCATGGCCGCGCTGCAGGCGCGCGCGCTGGCTGCGCAAGGCATTGCGGTGCTGCAGATCGACCTGTACGGCACCGGCGAGAGCAGCGGCGATTTCGTCGACGCGCGCTGGGCGCTGTGGCTGGCCGACGTGGCGCTGGGCTGCCAGTGGCTGTCGGCCCGCCTCGGCCGGCCGGTGGGCCTGTGGGGCCTGCGCCTGGGCGCCCTGCTGGCGCTCGACTATGCGCGCCAGCACCAGGCGCTGGGCGCGCCGGCGCCGCAGCGCATGCTGCTGTGGCAACCGGTGCACAGCGGCAGCGCCTACCTGACCCAGTTCCTGCGCCTGCGCATGGCCAGCGACATGCTGGGCGGCGACGGCCAGAAGTCCGGCACCAGCGCGCTGCGCGAGCAGCTGCGCGCCGGCGAGGCGCTGGAAGTGGCCGGCTACGAGCTGGCCCCGGAGCTGGCCGACGCGCTGGACGCGGTGGACCTGGCGAAAATAGCGCCGCCGCCCTGCCCGCTGCACTGGCTGGACGTGGTGGCAGCCGAAGGCCGGCCGCTCACGCCGGCCTCGGCCAGGCTGGTGACGGCCTGGCAGGCGCAAGGCGCCGCGCTGCACGCGCAGACCGTGGCCGGCCCCGCATTCTGGGGCACGCAGGAGATCGCCACCTGTCCAGCGCTGCTGGCAGCGAGCAGCGCCCTGTTCGGCGAACCGGCCGGCGCCGGCAATGCCGCCGTCAGCAACGGCAGCGAGGCCTCCCATGCAGTTTGAAGAACGCGCACTGAGTTTCGACTGCGGCGGCGACTGCCTGTTCGGCGTGGCCAGCGTGCCGGCCCAGCCGGCCGAACGCGGCGTGGTGGTGGTGGTGGGCGGCCCGCAGTACCGGGGCGGCAGCCACCGCCAATTCACCCTGCTGGCGCGCCACCTGGCCGCGCAAGGCATTGCCGTGCTGCGCTTCGACTACCGCGGCATGGGCGACGCCGAGGGCGAGCAGCGCGACTTTGAAATGGTGCAGGACGACCTGCGCTGCGCCATCGACTGCTTCCAGGCCGCCGTGCCGGCCGTGCGCGAAGTGGTGCTGTGGGGCTTGTGCGACGGCGCCTCGGCCGCCCTGTTCTACGCCGCGCACGACGCGCGGGTGCAGGGCGTGGTGCTGCTCAACCCCTGGGTGCGCACCGAGGGCGGGCTGGCCAAGGCCACGCTGAAGCACTATTACCGCGACCGCCTGCTGCAGCCCGAACTGTGGAAGAAAATCTTCACCGGGCAGTTTAACTACGGCGCCGCGCTGCGCTCCTTCACCGGCCTGCTGGGCGCGGCCTCCGGCAAGGCGGCCGACCCTGCCAGCCCGGCCGCCGCGGCGGCGCCGGCTGCCGAACCTGCGGCGCCGGCTGCCACAGCCCCCCCGGCCAGCGTGAGCGCCGCACCGGTGCCGCGCATCGCCGACCCAGACCTGCCGCCACTGCCCGGCCGCATGCACGACAGCCTGGCCGCCTTCCAGGGCAAGGTGCTGCTCATCCTGAGCGGCGCCGACCTGACGGCGCAGGAATTCCGCGACGCGGTGAAGGCCTCGCGTCCCTGGCAGAAGCTGCTGGCTGCGCCGCGCGTAACACAACAGGAACTGGCGCAAGCCGACCACACTTTCTCGCGCCGTGCCTGGCGCGACCAAGTAGCAGACTGGACCGGAGAATGGATGCGTTCATGGTAAACAAACGCGTGCTGATGATCGCCTACCACTACCCGCCCATGCGGGGCAGCAGCGGCATCCAGCGCACCCTGAAGTTTTCGCAATACCTGCCGCAGTCGGGCTGGGGCCCGGTCATGCTGTCGGCCCATCCGCGCGCCTACGCCAATCCGGGCGACGACCAGATGGGCGACATCCCGGCCAGCGTGCCGGTCACGCGCGCGTTCGCGCTCGACACCGCGCGCCACCTGGCCGTCGGCGGGCGCTATGCCGGCTTCATGGCGCTGCCGGACCGCTGGGCCAGCTGGTGCCTGGGCGCCATCCCGGCCGGCTGGCGCCTGATCCGCCAGCACCGCCCCGCCGTGATCTGGTCGACCTATCCGATCGCCAGCGCGCACCTGATCGGCCTGGTGCTGCGGCGCCTGACCGGCCTGCCCTGGGTGGCCGACCTGCGCGACCCGATGACCGACGTCAGCTACCCGTCCGACCCGCGCACGCGCCGGGTGTTCCAGTGGATAGAACGCAAGACCATCGAGCACTGCACGGTGGCCGTGTGCACCACGCCGGGCGCCATCAAGACCTACGAGACGCGCTTCCCGGAGATTCCGCGCGACCGTTTCCGCCTGATCGAGAACGCCTACGACGAGGAAAACTTCGCCGACGCCGAACGCGACGGCGCGGCACCGGCGCCGGGCGCGCACGGCGGCCCGCTGACCCTGGTGCACAGCGGCATCATCTACCCGTCCGAGCGCGACCCGGTGCCGCTGTTCCAGGCCCTGGCCGCGCTGCAGCAGCGCGGCGCCGTCAGCGGCGCCACCCTGCGCGTGGTGCTGCGCGCCACGGCGCACGACGAGTACCTGGCCGGCCTGATCGCCGAGCACGGCATCGGCGACATCGTGCAGCTGGCACCGCACGTGCCCTACCGCACCGCGCTGGCCGAAATGCTGAACGCGGACGGCTTGCTGATCCTGCAAGCCACCAATTGCAACCACCAGGTGCCGGCCAAGCTGTACGAGTACCTGCGCGCGCGGCGCCCCATCCTGGCGCTGACCGACAGCGACGGTGACACTGCCGCCACACTGCGCCAGGCCGGGGTCGACAGCATCGCCCCGCTGGACCGGAAAGATGCGATCATCGAGGCACTGCCGCGTTTTCTGGAGCAGGTCCGCCAGGGCACCGCGCCGCTGGCGCCGGCCGCCGTGATCGCCGCCCATTCGCGGCGCGCGCGTACCGAGCAGCTGGCGCAGTTGCTGGACCAGGTTGCGGCACATCACGCATGATGGAGAAAGACATGAAGAAGCACACCCCAACCCGTGCCAAACTGTTGGCGGCCCTGCTGGCGGCGGCCGCTTTGGCCATGCTGGCCCAGCCAGCGCAAGCACGCAAAAAGGAGCCGTACTGCGGCAACCTGGACAACGCCTACGGTCCTTACGATTACCGCAAGGGCGCCGGCGAACTGGCGTTCAACCTGCGCCTGGTAGAGAGCGCCCACTTCACGGCCGACGTGGAGAACGGTATCAAGGGCCGCAGCAGCACGCTGAGCGGCGATATCGACTACACCCTGCGCGCCTTCCCCAACCATGCGCTGGCGCTGGGCACGGTGATCCGGGTCGCGTCGCGCGACAAGAAGAGCCTGTTCCTGCCCGGCGGCACGCGCCCGGTGGAATGCTATTTCGACCGCGCTGTGCGCTTCGCGCCGGACGATGCGTCCACCCACACGCTGTATGGCAGCTATCTGCTGTCGGTGGGTCGCGACGCCGAAGCGCTGCCGCGCTACCTGACCGCCGCCGAGCTGGATCCAGACAACCCGAGCACGAACTACAACCTGGGCCTAGTCTATTTCAAGAACAAGGACATGGTGAACGCCAACAGGTACGCGCAGAAAGCCTACGCGCTGGGCTTCCCGCTGCCGGGCTTGAAGAACATGCTGGTACAGGCCGGCAAATGGGACGTGTCGGCCGCGCCGCCGGAAACGGCGGCCAAGAAAAAAGGCGAGGAAGCTGAGGAGGACAAGGCGGCCGCCAGCGAGGGCGCAGCGCAGGAGGGCACGGCTCAGCTGCCCCAGCAGCCGGCCCCGGCCAAAACCAACTAAGCGGCCGCTCCGGCCGGAGGCGGGTGCGCCAGCACCCATTCCTCCACCAGCCACGGCGCGGCCCAGCCGGCACAGGCCAGCATCACTTGCGTGATGTCGGCCGAGCGCCCCGGCACGTAGAGCTGCGCCCACTCCATGGCAAACATGCCAAGCGCCACCGCCGCGCCACCCAAGGCCGCGATGGCGTGGTGGCGCGCGGGCGGCGACACTTGCCGCGCCAGCCAGGCCATGCCCATGAAGGGCCACAGGAATTCCAGGATGTTGGTAAAGCCCTGCAGGCTGCGCATGTGGCCGCGGAACGGCACCCAGTTGAAGCCGCCGCCGCGCCAGCCGCCGTGCGCCGGCGACAGCTCGCCGGCCACCATGGCCAGGGCCAGCAGTGCAATGGCTGCGCAGGCGGCCCGCAGCGCCGGATCGGACTGCCCCGCCGGCAGCCCGCATGCCGGATGCCCATATGCCGGCTGGCCGTACGTCGGCTGCCCATTTGCGAGCTGCCCGGATGCCGGCCTGCCCAGCGCGGCCAGCAGCAACGTCAGCAGCGGCCAGGACAGCGCCGCGCCGGCCACCTCCTCCAGCCGCAGCGTATGGCCGTCAATCAGCAGCTGGCAGGCCAGCACGGCCAGCACCAGGACCCCGTACAGCCGCCACCAGGGCTTGCCCGGCTTGATCAGCGCGCGCAGCAGCAGGGCCAGCGCGGTGAAATTACACGCCAAGGACAACAGCATGGCCAGGCTGAACGGCATCATGCCGCGCAACTGGAAGTAGGCCGGCGCCAGCGCCTGCTTCCAGCGCCACAATCCGAACACGGGCATCAGCGGGCTGGTCTGCGCCAGCAGCCACAGCGCCACCACCACCAGGCCGGTGTTGGCGATGGCGCCGCGCGCGAACCAGCCGTCGCGCCAGCCTTGCAGGCGGGCGCCGCTGTGTGTGTCGCGCCGCAGCAGGCCGGCCAGCAACGCGCCGCACAGGGTGCCCAGCAGGTTCATGGCCACGTCGGCCGCCGACGACACCCGGGCCGGCAGCCACAGCTGCACGATCTCGGCGCTCACGCTGAACAGGGTGCCGGCCGCCACCGCCAGCGGCAGCGCGGTCCAATAGCGGTGGCGGCGCGACCACCACACCGCCAGCAGCAGGCCGAAGGGCATGTAGACCAGCACGTTCTGCACCAGGTCGACCTTGCCCAGGTAGGCGGCGCCCGGGTGCAGCAGGAAATCAAACAGCGGCTCGGTGCGGGGCGCCCACTGGAAGGGATACAGGCTGCCGTAGAACAGCAGGAAGGCGTAGACGACAACTGCCTGGCGCATGGCGCCGGTCAGGAGCCGGATTTGATGGCGTGGCGGCTCATCAGGTCGTACAGGGTGGGCCGGCTCACGCCCAGCAGCTCGGAGGCCTTGACGATGTTGCCGTCCACCCGCGCCAGCACCTTGACGATGGCCTTGTATTCGGCCTCGTCGCGCACCTGGCGCAGGTTCAGCGGCTCTTCCGGCAGCAGTGCGCCGGACAGGCCCAGGTCCTCGGCCACGATGTGCGGCCCGTCGGCCATGATGACGGCGCGCTTGATGCAGTTTTCCATCTCGCGCACATTGCCCGGCCAAGGATAGGCCTCGATCACGTTCATGGCTTCCTGGCTGAAGTGCAGCGCGGGGCGCGACTCGGCAGCGCAGAACTTGTTCTTGAAGTGGTGCGCCAGCAGCGCCGCGTCGCCCACGCGGTTGCGCAGCGGCGGGATGGTGACCACGATTTCCGACAGGCGGTAGTACAAGTCCTCGCGGAAGCGGCCGGCCGTGGCCAGTTCCTTCAGGTTCTGGTGCGTGGCGCAGACGATGCGCACGTCGACCGGGATTTCCTCGTGGCCGCCGATGCGCTCGATCACGCGCTCCTGCAGGAAGCGCAGCAGCTTGGCCTGCAGCGCCATCGGCAGGTCGCCCACCTCGTCGAGGAAGAAGGTGCCGCCGTGCGCCAGCTCGACCTTGCCCTTGGTCTGCTTGGCCGCGCCCGTGAAGGCGCCCTTCTCGTAGCCGAACAGCTCCGATTCCAGCAGGTTTTCCGGGATGGCCGCGCAGTTGATGGCCATGAAGCGCTCTTTCGAGCGCGGGCTGAGCTGGTGCAGCGCGCGCGCCAGCACTTCCTTGCCGGTGCCGCTCTCGCCCAGCAGCATCACCGAGGCCGAGGTGGGCGCCACTTTTTCGATGCTGCGGCAGATCTTCTGCAGGCCGGCGTCGCGGCTGATCACGCCGGCCAGCGGCGAATCGGCCTGGGCCTGCTGCATGCGGCGGTTTTCGCGCTGCAGCGCGTGCAGGTAGAAGGCGCGCTGGACCACCAGGCCCAGCAGGTCGGGGTCGGCCGGCTTCTGGTGGAAGTCGTAGGCGCCCAGGCCGATGGCGGCCACGGCGTGCGCATGGTCCTGGTTGCCGGTCAGCACCACCACCTTGGTTTCCGGCGCCAGCGCCAGGATCTGCTGCAGGGTGGCCAGGCCTTCGGTGGCGCCATCCGGGTCGGGGGGCAGGCCCAGGTCGGTGATCACCACTTCGGGCTCGTGGCGGCGCACTTGCGCCAGCGCCGCCTCGCGGTCGCCCGCCACCAGCACTTCATAGGCGTCGAAGCTCCAGCGCAGCTGCTTTTGCAGCCCGGGGTCGTCTTCGATGATCAACAGCTTGGATTTGCTCACAATATTCCTTTTCTCAGGCCGCGCGTTCCACGGACATCGCGTCCTGGTTGTACAGCGGCAGGGTGACCTGGAAGGTCGTGCCCTGCTGCGGGCGGCTGCTCACTTCCAGCGTGCCGCCCAGCTCATGGATGTATTCCCGGCTCTCGAACGCGCCTATGCCCATGCCGGCCGGCTTGGTCGACTCGAACGGCTTGTACAGCCGGTCGCGGATGAATTCCTCCGTCATGCCGGCGCCGCTGTCGCTGATTTCCACCAGCACGGCGCCGCCGGTGACGCTACCGAGCCGGCGCAGGGCGATGGTGACTTGCCCGTCGCGCGGCGTGGCCTCGATCGCGTTCTGGATCAAGTGCCCCAGCACCCGCTCCAGGCGCTCCCAGTCGGCCAGCACGCGCAGGCCGGGCGTTTCCACCCGCAATTGCGGACGCGGTTCGAACGCTGCCTTCAAGGATACGGCCTGTTGCAACAGTTGGTCAATAAACAATGGTGCGGGACGGGCCGGCGCATCGTTGCGGCTCAGCTTTTGCAGCATCAGCTTCATCTTCTGCACCGAATGGGTGACCGTGTCCAGCATGTCCTGCTGGAATTCGGGGTTGTTGCGGTGCTTGTGCGCGTTGGGGATCAGCAGCGACAGCTGGGCCACCAGGTTTTTCAGGTCGTGCACCACGAAGGTCGACATGCGGTTGAACGATTCAAACTGGCGCGCCACCATCAGCGCCATGGCGGCCTCCTGCTGGGCCAGGTAGCTGGCGGCCTGGCTGCAGGCAATCTTGAGCAGGTCGATCACTTCCCAGTTCAGCTGGATGGCGCTGCGCGGCAGCTGCAGCAGCATGAAGCCGGACAGCCGGCCCTGCATGATCAGCGGCAGCACCAGCCACACGCGCGGGAACTGGCGCACCCAGTCCGGGATGGCGATGTCATCGTACAGGCTGGGGCTGCGCTCGTATTCCTGCATGTCGATCACCCAGTTCTTGCTCTCCAGGAACTGGCACAAGGCCGAGTCGGCCGGCTCGGCTTCGCTCACCAGCGGCATATGCCACTGCGCCACCGGCTCGCACAGGCCGGACTCGCGCCGCAGCCACAGCGCCCCGCCCGGGCTTTCCACCAGGCCGGCCACGGCCTGGATGGCGCGCTCGGCCAGGTTGGGGCCGTCCGCCGACAGCATGCGGGTAAAGCCCATCCATTCTTCGCGGTAGTCGTAGTTGTAGCTGTAGAAATGCTTGCTGATGAAAACCTTGAGCCAGGCCCGGAATGCGCCCGAGAACAGCACCCCGGCCAGCAGCACCGTGGCGCCGAACAGGAAGGCCACCTGCATCACCGAGCCCCAGCTGCCGCCGAAGAAGCGCAGGTAGTAGCCGGCCGAACTCATCACCAGCAGATAGGCCGCCGAGCCGGCCAGCGCGGCCGAGTGGAACAGCACCCGGCGCGACACCGACAGCTCGGACGACCAGGCCTTGCTGCGCGAGACGGCCAGTGCGATCAGCGGCATGGTCAGCGCCTGCACGAAGCCGCGCGCGGCCCAGATGTCCGGGTTGAGCTGGCGGAACAGCATGGTGTCGCTGTACAGGTAGAAATCGTAGGCGTACATGCCGCCTATGCCCAGGCAGGCGTACTTGAGCGCCCAGCGCTCCTGCAGCGGCTTGTTGCGGTACAGCTGCTCGACCAGGATCATGCCCAGCACGGCCGCGCCGGCGCGCAGCATCACCACTGGCAGCATGCCGCCCACCCGGGCCAGCAGGCCCGGGGCCCAGTTGGCCAAGGTCTCGGCCGCCAGCAGCAGCGCGTAAAAGCCGGCCACCAGGCGCAGCAGACGGTTATGGCGCAGCAACTGCCAGCCGGCGCCGCGCTGGAAAAAGCCCAGCAGGAACAGCAGAAAGACCGACCAGGCGGCGTTGCGGACAATGTCGAGCGCGTCGTTCCACTCCGACGGCTGGGTGGCGTAGGCCGCTTCCCAGGCGTTCAGGGCGGCCCACAGCGTCGTGGCCAGCGCGGCCGCCGCCAGCGCGGGCGCGTGCGCGCGGCCGCGCCACACGCTCAGCTGCAGCACCAGCAGCACGGCGAAGGCCGCTGCCGCCGCGCCGTAGCTGAAGACGGCGACACTGCTCAGCATCGCGGCACCGCCATCAGCGGCCGCTGCCGAACAACACCACCTTGAGGGTATCGATCAGCACCAGCAAGTCGAGGAACAGGCTGTTGTTTTTCACGTAGTAGAGGTCGTACTGCAGCTTTTGCACCGCGTCCTCCACCGAGGCGCCATAGCCATAGCGCACCTGGGCCCAGCCGGTGATGCCGGGCTTGATGCTGTGGCGCACGTTGTAATACGGGATGTCGGCGCTGAGCTGCTCGACGAAATACGGCCGCTCCGGGCGCGGGCCGACAAAGCTCATCTCGCCTTTGAACACGTTCCACAGCTGCGGCAGCTCGTCGACCCGCAGCTTGCGGATGATGCCGCCCACGCGCGTGACGCGCGGGTCGTTCTGCGCCGCCCACTGCGGCTTGCCGCCTTTTTCCGCGTCCGTGCCCATGCTGCGGAACTTGAGCACCTTGAAGCTGCGCCCGCCCTTGCCGACCCGCTCCTGGCTGTAGATCAGCGCGCCGCCGTCCTCCAGCTTGATGCACAGGGCGGTAAACACCATGACCGGCAGCGCCAGCAGCAGGATCACGATGGAGACGATGATGTCGAAGGTGCGCTTCATGAAGGTGCGGATGAAACTCTGGTCGAAGCCGCCGCCGAAGACCAGCCAGCTCGGCTGCAGCGATTCGACCCGGATCTGGCAGGTTTCGCGCTCGAAGAAGGTGGCCGCGTCAGTCACCTTGACGCCGAACAGCTTGCATTCCAGCAATTCGCGGATAGGGAAGGTGCCGCCGCGCCGGTTCTGCACCGACACCACGATTTCGCGCACATTGTATTTCTGCGCCAGCGCCACCAGCGACATGCCGGGCTCCATGGCCAGCACCGAGTTGGCGGCCACGCGCGACTCCTCTTCCGGCATGGCCACGTAGCCGGCCACGTCGTACTTGTGGTAGCTGTTCGAATGCAGGGCAAGGTCGCCGCACTCCTTGGCCAGCGCGCCATTGCCCAGGAAAATGATGCGCGACTCCAGGAAACGGAACTTGGAGCTGGTGAAGAAGATGGCGCGCGCCATCAGGATGCCGCCGGCCGCGATGGCGAACACCAGCAACAGGATGCCGCGGCCGAAATACAGGTCCGGCGCCACGTAGAACACCAGCGTCAGGATGCCGAAGCCCATGGCGAAGGACGGCACCAGCTGCAGGAAGAAGGGATTGCGCAAGCCTTCGCTGAAATTGAGCTGGTACATGCCCAGCGCGCTCATGGAAAACACGATGGCGGCGGTAAACACGCAGGCCGACAGCAGGAAATGGTCGAGCCGGGGCAGCAGGAAGTCGTCGCCGTCGAAGTAGCGGATGGCCGAGCCGGCGTAGAACGCGCCGATCAAAATCAGGATCTCCACGAACAGCAGGCTGAACGCGACCTTGGACACGTAGTGATTGGCTATTTTTAACATGTTGTTGTTCCTTCCCCAGTGCGTACGCTTCGCGGCGATGGATGACGGGGTGGGCCGTACGCAGGCCGCCGCCGTTCTGTTTGTACTTACCTGGCTGTCAGGCTGCCGACATACCAATCCATCGCTACGGCCAAGCCTTCATCGATACGGTGCGTGGGCGCATAGCCAAGCAGCTGCGCCGCCTTGCCGATGTCCGCCTGCGAATGGCGCACATCGCCGGCCCGGAAGCCGGCATATTGCGGCCGGTGCTGGTCCAGATGCGGGCAGCGTTCCCGCAGCAGGGCCACCATCATGCCGTACAGCTGATTCAAACTGGTGCGCTGGTTCAGCGCCACGTTGTAGACCTGGTTGGCCGCGCCCGGCGCGGCGGCGGTGGCGGCCAGCACATTGGCTTGCACCACATTGTCGATAAAGCAGAAATCGCGGCTGGTTTCGCCGTCGCCGTTGATGAACACGGGCTCGTTGCGGATCAGCGCCGCCACCCACTGCGGGATCACCGCGGCGTAGGCGCCGTGCGGGTCCTGGCGCGGGCCGAACACATTGAAGTAGCGCAGGCCCACCGTCTCGGTGCCGTAGCAGCGCGCGAACACGCCGGCGTACAGCTCGTTGACATATTTGGTGACCGCGTAGGGCGACAACGGATTGCCGATACGCTCCTCGATCTTGGGCAGGTCCGGGTGGTCGCCGTAGGTGGAGCTGGAGGCGGCGTACACAAAGCGCTTGACCTGGGCGTCGCGCGCGGCGGCCAGCATGTTCAGGAAACCGGTAATGTTGACGTCGTTGGTGGTCTGCGGGTCGGCGATCGAGCGCGACACCGAGCCGAGCGCAGCCTGGTGCAGCACGTAGTCGGCTCCTTCGCAGGCCGCGGCGCAGTCGGCCGGCACGCGGATGTCGCCGCGGAAGAAGCGGAAGCGCTGCCAGGCTGCGTCGCCGACCGCGTCGCGCACCTGGTCCAGGTTGTGCTGGTGGCCGGTGGCAAAATTGTCCAGCCCGGTTACCCGCTGGCCCAGCTTGAGCAGCGCCTCGACCAGGTTGGAGCCGATGAAGCCGGCCGCGCCGGTCACCAGCCAGTGGCGCGGCTGGTCGCGCAGCTGCTGCTGCCGCTCCAGGTAGGCCGCCGGCGCACCACCCATCACAGCCTCCACACCGCGTGGCCCGCCGCGCTGATGGGCGCCAGGTCGAAGGCCGACTTGACGTCGATGAAGCAGCCCAGCGGGGTCAGCTTGGCGCACAGCTCGCCGTGCGGGATGGCCAGCAGTTCGGCGTGCGGCACGGCCGCCACGATGGCGTCGGCGCGCGGCAAGTCTTCCCAGCGCACCAGTTCCACGCCGTATTCGTGCAGCGCCTCGTCGGCCTCGGCCACCGGGTCGTGCACGTGCACTTCCACGCCGTAGCTCTGCAGCTCGGCAATGATGTCGGCCACCTTGGAGTTGCGCAGGTCGGGGCAGTTTTCCTTGAATGTCAGGCCGATCACGTTGACGCGCGAGCCCTTCACGTGGCAGCCGGCGGCTATCATGGTCTTGACGGTTTTCTCGGCCACGAACTTGGCCATGCCGTCATTGATGCGGCGCCCGGCCAGGATCACCTGCGGGTGGTAGCCCACCATGTCGGCCTTGTGGGTCAGGTAATAGGGGTCCACGCCGATGCAGTGGCCGCCCACCAGGCCCGGGCGGAAGGGCAGGAAATTCCACTTGGTGCCGGCCGCCTGCAGCACTTCCAGGGTGTCGATGCCGATCTTGTCGAAGATCAGCGCCAGCTCGTTCATCAGCGCAATGTTCAAGTCGCGCTGGGTATTTTCGATCACCTTGGCAGCCTCGGCCACCTTGACGCTGGAGGCGCGGTACACGCCGGCGGTGATCACGGATTCATACAGCGCGGCCACCTCGTCCAGGGTGGCGGCGTCGTCGCCGGACACCACCTTCAGGATGGTGGTCAGGGTGTGCAGCTTGTCGCCCGGATTGATGCGCTCGGGCGAGTAGCCGATATGGAAATCCTGCTTCCACGTCAGGCCGGACTCGCGCTCCAGGATGGGCACGCAGACCTCTTCGGTGGCGCCCGGGTACACGGTGGACTCGAACACCACGATGGCGCCTTTTTTCATATGGCGGCCGACCGTGGCGCTGGCGCCTGCCAGCGGCGAGAAATCGGGATTGTGGGCGTTGTCGACCGGGGTGGGCACGGCCACCACGATGTAGTCGGCATCGGCCAGCGCGGCCGGATCGGTGGTCACGCGCAGCTGGGCGGCGGCGCGCAGCTCGTCCGGCGCAACTTCGCCGGTGGGATCGCAATGGCGCCGGTAGCTGTCGATTTTGCGTTCGGACAAGTCGAACCCGATGGTGGGCCGCTTCTTGCCGAACTCCACTGCCAGCGGCAAACCGACATAGCCCAGACCGACAACCGCAACTACCTTGGCATTGTTCATTTCAAACCCATACAGAAATAAAATATCTTGCTAAACATTAACAAGTTCGTGGTGCGGCGCGCGGGTCAGGCGGGGCGGGCATCCATTTTAGCGCTACTGCGCGGCCATGGATCATGCCGCCGCTGATGCAGCCTGAACTGTTGGACCTGCGCCACACAGTTCCAACCGGGAACCAACAACGGGGAAACGGGCGCGAACCGTGTACTAGAATACAATGATTGTTGTAATTTTCATAGCGCTACTTTGGCATGATAGCATCCGTTCGGCTATTCCAACAGGAAATAATTTTGGCGCTACAGGGACAGGAAGCGGGCCGCCAGCGCCAGCGCCACGATGGCCAGGATGGCAGTGCGGCTGCCGCCGTCGCGGATGGCGTAGACCACCGGATCGTCGTGCATTTCGCCACGCGAGGTCTTGATCCAGAGCCGGCCCAGCCAGTAAATCATGCCGAAGGCGGCCAGCCACAGCAGGTCCGGGGTGTGGTAGCGCGCCTGCGTTTCCGGCGCGCTGATGAACAGGCCCAGCACCACCACCGCGCTGAGCGCCGCGCCCACGCCCAGCGGCCACAGCACCACCAGGTCGTCGACCCGGTAGTCGCGCCCGCGGGTGGCCGTACGGCCGTCCTGCTGCAGCAGCACCAGCTCGGAACAGCGCTTGATGAGCGCCAGGCTGAGGAAGACGAACACCGAGAAGGCCAGCAGCCAGGAGCTGGCCGTGATGCCGGTGGCCACCGCGCCGGCGTGGATGCGCAGGGTATACAGCAGCGACAGCATCAGCACGTCGACCAGCATGTATTCCTTGAGGACCCAGCTGTAGGCGCTGGTGAGCAGCAGGTACAGCAGCAGCACCAGCAAAAATCCCTTGGACACCAGCGCGGCCAGCACCAGCGCCACGGCCAGCGCGCCGCCCGCCACCAGCAGGCCCTGCAGGATGGGCAGCTGCGCGCTGGCAAAGGGCCGCAGCTTCTTGCGCGGATGGGCGCGGTCCGATTCCAGGTCCCACAGGTCGTTCACCACGTAGGTGGCCGAGGCTGCCAGCGAGAACGCCACGAAAGCCAGCGCCAAATGGCCCAGCTTGGCCAGGTCGAGGAAGGAGAAGGCGGCAAACAGCGGCACGAACAGCAGCAGGTTCTTCAGCCACTGGTGGGCGCGCAGCGCACGCAGCCACACTTTCAGCGAGCGGCTGTGGCCGTTGAACTCGCGCTCGACCGGCACCGGTCCGCCGCGCACGATGCCGCTGGTGCGCGCGCTGGCGCCCACCAGGATGGCGCCGCGCGCGCCCTGCCACACGGGCAGGTCGGCGCGGCTGTCGCCGGCGTAGACGAAGTCCGCGCCCACTTCGCGCTGGATCATGCTGAGCTTGGCCGCGCCCTTCAGGTTGTCGCCGGCGCCGGTGGCCAGCACCTGGTCGAACAGGCCGAGGTGGCCGGCCACCTCGTCGGCGATGCTGCTGTGGGCGGCCGTGGCCAGCACGATGCGGCGCCCGCGCGCTTTTTCCGCGCGCAGGTATTCCAGCAGCGGCTGGTGGTAAGGCAGGCTGTGCGCCGTCACGCCGCAGCGCTCGGCAATCGCGCGCTTGAAACCGGCGCGCCCGGACAGAAGCCAGAACGGCATGCGCAGCAAGGCCGCCGGCGAGCGCCGGATCAGCTTGATGCCGGACTCGACCAGCGTATCGGTCGGCGTCAGCGTGCCGTCCAGGTCGACGACCAACGGGTGGTTTGCTTGTTCCATCAGGATTCCCTGCGCGTATCGTAATTTGTCATTATATTAAAAGATGGCTTGCCAGTCCTACTGCTCGATGTCGCTATTTAACAAACCGCAAAGCGGCTGTTCTGTGTTCTAATACACAACATCAGTTAATCCATTTGCATTATCTTGCCTTTTTACCCTATGTCACCGGCGCAGCAGCCGCCCGCCAGGAGCGCGGCGTGAGTTCGCTCGCCCGCGGCGCGGGCCTGATGATGGCGCTGCGGCTGGTCGAACGCAGCATCGGACTGGCCAGCACCCTGATCCTCGCGCGCATCCTCACGCCGGACGACTTCGGCCTGGTGGCCATGGCCATGTCGGTGCTCACGCTGATCGAGCTGATGGGCGCGTTCGGCTTCGACGTCGCGCTGATCCAGCGCCAGGACGCGCAGCGCCACCATTTCGACACGGCCTGGACCTACAACGTACTGTTCAGCGCCAGCGTGGCCCTGCTGCTGCTGGTGTGCGCGCCGTTCGCTGCCGATTTCTACCGCGAACCCAAGCTGCAGCTGGTGCTGTCGGTCTTGGCTATCGGCGCGCTGGTGCAGGGTGCCGAGAACATCGGCACGGTCACCTTCCGCAAGCAGATGAATTTCGGACAGGAATTCCGCTTCCTGCTGTCGAAAAAGCTGATCTCCTTCTCCGTGACCATGGTGCTGGCGTTCACTTTGCGCAACTACTGGGCACTGGTGGGCGGCATCATCGTTGGCAAGCTGTGCGCCGTGCTGCTCAGCTATAAAGTCCATCCGTTCCGGCCGCGCTTTTCGCTGGCCGCCAGCCGCGATCTATTTCACTTTTCCAAGTGGCTGCTGGTGTCCAACCTGATCGTGTTCCTGCAGAACAAGTCCGACAGCTTCATCCTGGGGCGCACTGTCGGCGCGCACGACCTCGGCCTGTACAACGTGGCCAGCGAAATCGCCGTGCTGCCGTCGACCGAACTGATCGCGCCTATCAACCGCGCCGCCTTCCCGGCCTACTCGGCCAACGCGGCCAACCTGGACGCGCTGCGCAGCAAATTCCTGTCGGTATTCGGCTTTATTGGCCTGCTGGCCTTCCCCATGTCGATCGGCCTGGCGTGCGTAGCGGGCCCGGCCGTTGCCGTGCTGCTGGGGCCGCAATGGGCGGCCGCGGTGCCGCTGCTGCAGCTGTTTACCGTGTGCGGCCTGACCAGCGCCATCCAGTCCAACCTGATCATGGTCATCGTGGCGCTGGGCAAGCCCAAAGCCAACACCATGCTGTCGGGCGCCATGCTGGTGCTGTACCTGCCCGCGCTGGCGTACGCCAGTCTGCAGTACGGTGCGCTGGGCGCGGCCTGGGTCCACCTGGTGATGTCCTGCGTGGTGCTGGTGCCGCTGCACATCGTGTTCCTGCGCATGACCGGGCTGAGCGCGGCGCGCTACTTCGGCGCCCTCTGGCGCCCGCTAGCCGGCGCCGCAGTCATGGGCGCTGTGGTGCTGCTGCTACAACGGCAACTGGCCGGCGCCGCCCAGCCGTGGCCGGCGCTGTTGCAGTTGCTAGTCTGCATCTGTGCCGGGGCGATCAGCTATGTTACGATGGTATTGACGCTTTGGCACGCTGCCGGACGCCCGGCCGCCAGCGCGGAAGGCACCATGCTGGCCAGCGTGGCTGGCCGCTTCCAGTCCGCTTAATCTGCCTGCACAATCCAGCCCGCACAACCGCCATCCAACTCCACGCGCCCATGCTTAACCACTTTCAACACTCGCACGCCCTGGTAGAGACCGATCAGATTGGTGCAGGCACCCGCATCTGGGCCTTCGCCCATGTGCTGCCTGGGGCCGTCATCGGTGCCGACTGCAATATCTGCGACCACGTCTTTATCGAGAACAAGGTGCGTATCGGCGACCGCGTCACCATCAAGTGCGGAGTGCAGCTATGGGACGGCCTGACGGTGGAGGATGACGTGTTCATCGGTCCCAACGCCACCTTCACCAATGACCGCTACCCGCGCAGCAGGCAATATGCCGACGAGTGGCCGGCCACCGTAATCCACCAGGGGGCCTCGATCGGCGCCAACGCCACCATCCTGCCAGGCTTGAGCATCGGCCGCAACGCCATGGTAGGCGCCGGCGCCGTGGTCACGCGCGATGTGCCGCCGAACGCCATTGTGGTCGGCAACCCTGCCCGCATCACCGGCTATGCCAGTTCCTCGCCCCAGGCTGCCGCTTCGGCACCCTCGCGCACCGAGCCGCTGCCTGCGGCTGCGCCGGAGCAGCTGCCGCGCGCGCTCAACGTCGCCGGCGCCAAACTGCACCCGATGCCGCTGGTGGAAGACTTGCGCGGCGCGCTGGTGTTCGGCGAGGTCGACCAGCACCTGCCCTTCGCGCCCAAGCGCTACTTCGTCGTGTTCGACGTGCCCAGCCGCGAGGTGCGCGGCGAGCACGCCCACCTGGAGCTGCATGAGTTCCTGGTCTGCCTGCGCGGCTCCTGCTCGGTGGCCCTGGACGACGGCACCTCGCGCGACGAGGTGGTGCTGGATTCGCCCACCATCGGCCTGCACGTGCCGCCACGCCTGTGGCGCGTGCACTACAAGTACAGCCCAGACGCGATTTTGCTGGTGCTGTGCTCGGACGTCTACCGGGGCAGCGACTACGTACGCGACTACGAGCAGTTTCTTGCGCTGACACGCGGCGCGGCGCCGGCTGCCTGATTCCCTTCCACTTTTCCGCCACCTCGATACGCCATGATTCCTTTCCTCGACCTGAGCGCGATGCACGCCGAACTGCGTCCCCAACTGGACGACGCCTTCCGCCGTGTGCTGGACTCCAGCAATTTCATCCTCGGCCCGGAGACCGCCGCCTTCGAGCGCGAGTTCGCCGACTACTGCGGTGCGCGCCACTGCATCGGCGTGGGCAACGGCCTGGACGCGCTGTTCCTCACGCTCAAGGCCTGGGGCGTCGGTCCGGGCGACGAGGTGATCGTGCCGTCCAACACCTTCATTGCCACCTGGCTGGCGGTGTCCTACACCGGCGCGACGCCGGTACCGGTGGAGCCAGACCCGCGCACCATGAACATCGACCCGGCGCTGATCGAAGCGGCCATCACGCCGCGCACGCGCGCCATCATGCCGGTGCACCTGTACGGCCAGCCGGCCGACATGGACCCCATCATGGAGCTGGCGGCACGCCGCGGCCTGAAGGTGCTGGAAGACGCAGCGCAGGCGCACGGCGCGCGCTATAAAGGCCGCCGCGCCGGCACCCTGGGCCATGCGGCCGGGTTCAGCTTCTACCCAGGCAAGAACCTTGGCGCGCTGGGCGACGGTGGCGCCATCGTCACCAACGACGACACGCTGGCCGAGCAGTTGCGCACGCTGCGCAACTACGGCTCCAAGGTCAAGTACTACAACGAAGTTCAGGGCCACAATTCGCGCCTGGACGAGCTGCAGGCGGCCCTGCTGCGCACCAAGCTGCCGCTGCTGGACGGCTGGAACGTGCGCCGCCGCGCGCTGGCCGCGCAGTACAGCGCCGCCCTGCAAGGCAGCGGCCTGGTGCCGCAGCACGTGCCTGAGTGGGCCGAACCCGTGTGGCACCTGTACGTGGTGCGCAGCGCCCAGCGCCAGCAGCTGCAGGAAGGCCTGGCCGCGCGCGGCATCCAGACCATCATCCACTACCCGGTGCCGCCGCACTTGCAGCCGGCCTACGCTGAACTGAAGCTGGAACCGGGCCGCTTCCCGGTTTCCGAAGCGATCCATGCCGAAGTGCTGAGCTTGCCGTTCTGGCCCCAGATGCAGGACAGCCAGCAAGCCGAAGTCGCGGCGGCGTGCCGCCAGCTGAGCACAAACGTGAGCGCAAGCGCGGCAGACAAAGCGGCATGACAACGCAGTCCGCCAGACCAGCTGTCACCGTCATCGCGCTGTGCTACAACCACGCGCGGTTTCTGCACGCCTGCCTGGACAGCATCCGCGCCCAGACCTGCCAGGACTTCGAGCTGATCGTCACCGACGACTGCTCGCGCGACGACTCGGCCGACCTGATCGCCGCCTGGCTGGCCGAACACCGGCCGGACGCGCGCTTCATCCGCCACGCGAAGAATGCCGGCATCTGCGCCACCCTGAACGAAGCCATCGCCGGCGCGCGCGGTGAGTTCATCAGCATGATCGCCACCGACGACATGTGGGCGCCGGACAAGATCGAGCGCCAGCTGGCCGCCATGCGCGCCCAGAGCGCCAGCGTGGCGGTGCTGTATTCCGACGCCTGGCAGATGGACGAGGAAGGCAAACCGCTGCCGCTGCGCTTCATCGAGCAGCACCGGCCCGATTTCCAGCCGCCGTCGGGCCAGGTGTTCTCCGCGCTGGCCGACGGCAACTTCATTCCCGCCATGGCCACGCTGATACGGCGCCAGGCCTTGGCCGACGCCGGCTACTACGACGAACGGCTGACGTACGAGGACTACGACATGTGGCTGCGCCTGGCCGCCGCCTACGACTTCGCCTACGAGCCGGGGCCGGTGGCGCACTACCGCATTGTTTCCACCTCCATCGTGCGCACCACCTTTGTGCGCCCGTCCGCCGCACACTGCTACACGCTGTTCCTGATCCACGACCGCTGGCTGAGCGCCGATGCGCTGAACCCCGCGCAGCGCGCGCGCTGGAGCGAAGCCCTGTGGTCGGCCGCCTACCAGCTGTACGTGCACGGCGACAGCCGCGCGAGCGCCTGCCTGTGGACAGCCGCGCGCCATACCCGCAAGCCGCGCGCCGCGCTGCTGGCCATGGCAAGCACGCTCGGCATCCGGCGCGACGGCGCCAAGCGCCTGCTGGCGGCGCTGGGCATGGCGGGCAAATGAGTGCCGCATGAAAATCGGTTTCATCCTGCTGTCCAATTCGGCCCGCCCCATCCCCAGCACCCGGGTGGCGGCGCTCAACATGTTCCCGCTGCTGCGCGCAGCCGGCTGCGAGCCGCACATTGTCTTCGAACCCGCCACCGCCACCGAAACGCCCAACCTGGACGGCCTGCTGCCGTCCATCGTGGCCGGCGGCTTCGACCTGGTGGTATTCCAGAAGGTGCAAGGTCCCAGCGCCGTGGCGCTGGCGCAGCAGCTGGGCCAGGCTGGCATACGCACGGTGTACTGCGTGTGCGACCTGGTCAACGCGCCGATGGCGGCCGCCACCGACGCCACTGTTACGGTGACCGAATTCCTGAAAAGCCTGTACCCGGCCGCCCTGCAGCACAAGATCCACGTGGTACACGACGGCATCGAACGGCCCGAAGTGCACAAGGGTGACTGGGGCCACCGACGCGCCACGGCTGCCCACCCGCTGCGCGCGGTGCTGGTGACCTCGGCCCAGCTGGACCGGCTGCCGGTGATAGCCGAACCGCCGCCGTGGCTGCAGGTGACCATCGTCGGGCGCTACCGCCCTGCGGGACAACCCTTGCAGCGCATGCGCGAGGCCAAGTGGCAACTGGCGCGCGCCGCAGATCAGGGCCGCGGCTGGACCTACCTGCGCTTTCTGGCCAACCGCCGCATCCGCTGCGTGGCCTGGCACCCCAACGGCGTGTACGAGATGATGCGGCAAGCCGACATCGGCATTATCCCGGTGGACACCGGCCATGGCGCCGGCACCGACACCGGCCTGCCAGCGCCCAGCTGGCAGGTGAAGTCGGAGAACCGGCTGAGCATGAAGATGTGCATAGGCCTTCCTGTCATCGCTACGCCCATCCCTTCCTACGAACCGCTGGTGCGGCAAGGCGAGAACGGCTTCCTGGCTTCCAGCCACGAGGACTGGATGCGCTACCTGGAAGCGCTGCGCGAACCGGCGCTGCGCGCCGCCATGGGCCGCGCGGCCCGCGCCTCCGTGCAAGAGCGCTATTCCATGGAGGAACAGGCCCGGCTGTTGCTGCGCGTGTTCAAAGACACCTATTTGCACAGTATTTGATGGCGGCCGAGCTAGACCGGCCGGTGTGGTGATATAGTCAACCTTCAGTTCCACGCTGAGGGAATGCCATGAGTGAAGCGTTGCAGTTTCCTGTGTCCTACGCCTGCCCGGTGCATAAGACGGCCCTGGTGAATTGGCGCTGCGTGCAATGCGAGCATGTCTATCCCATCGTGCACGGCATTCCCGTCCTGCTCCATCACAGCAACAGCGTGTTCAGCGAGGCCGACTACCTGCCGCAGGACAGCTATGGCGGCTATGACGGCGCCAGCGGCTACGACGGCAATCTGGACCGCAGCAGCGGACTGCGCCGGCTCTACCACCACGCGATGATGCGGTTAATGGACGCCGAACCGCCCCGGCGCGACTTTGGCGTGAGCGATGCAGTTGCGGCCATCCTGGCCGAGCAGCCAGAGGCGCGCATACTCGTCATAGGAGCCGGCGAACGCATGTTGCCTGGCAACGTGGTCTATACCGACGTCGCGTTCGGCAAACATGTCAGCTGCATCGCGGACGCGCACGATCTCCCCTTCGAGGCGCACAGCTTCGACGCCTGCGTCGCCTGCGCGGTGCTGGAGCATGTTCTCGATCCCTACCGCTGTGTGGAGGAGATACGCCGCGTGCTCAAGCCGGCGGGATATGTGTACGCCGAAACGCCGTTTATGCAGCCGGTGCACATGCGCGAGTACGATTTCACCCGCTTCACCCACCTGGGACACCGGCGCCTGTTCCGCCATTTCGCGGAACTGCGTAGCGGCACCACCGCAGGTACCGGCACCAGCGCCGGACAGATAATGCGCTATGCGCTGGCCGCCTTGTCCGACCGCCCGGGCACGCGGCGTTGGCTCAAGCTTGCCGGGCTCCTTGGGACCTATCCGCTGCGCTGGCTGGATTACCTGGTGCATGGCAACCAGTGCAACTACGATGCCGCTTCCGGCTTCTATTTCTTCGGCCGCCTGCACGGCGAACCGCTGTCCGACCGGGAGCTATTGCGCGGATTCCGCGGCTCGCGCTGCTAACGCCGTGGGGCGGCCAAGCCCCCAATGCGATTTGCCGCGCCGCCTGATCCATTTGCGGCACGGCTCTTCGATGCAATGGTAACCGAACGCCGACAGCGCCATCAGTACGGCGAAGGCCGCCAGCAGCAGCATGCGGTTATCCCGCAGCAGCGGCAAGTAGGCGACGATGGCTGCGTGATGCGATTTGAGCACCAGCAGCAACAGCATCTGGAAAGAGTAGAAGGAGTAGCTGATGTGGCCGCACCACACCAGCAGCCGGTTGCCGAGCAACTTCGCCAGCACGCCGCCCTGGGTTACCGCGTAGATGGTCAGGGCTATCACGGGCAGCACAATCCAGTTGTGCGTGATCCATCCCGGAAGGCGGTTTCCTGCCAGGCCCAGATAAACAGTCAGCAGCGCCAGCGCCGGAATGTGCAGCAGCAGCGCCAGGCGCCGCGACAGCAAGCCTCGGCGCAATATCTCCAAAGTGCACACGCCCATGGTGAATTCGGGCAAGCGGTAGATAGGCAAACTGTAAAAGACCAGGTAGTCGCCGCCCAGCAGCACCAGCACCATACCCGGCAACAATGCCAGTGCATACGCGGCCAGCGCCAAGCGGCGCAGCCCCGCGTCGCCCAACACCACTACCCTGGCCAGGATGAGGGGCAGCAGCAGATAGCAGCATACTTCCACGGAAATAGACCAGCTGCCGCCGTTATTCCACATGTGGAACAGCTGGGGGAACCAAGCCTGTATCACCAGCAATTCGGCCAGCACCAGCATCGCGGCAGTCAGCAAGTGGCGCACACTTCCGTAGGCGGATTCCGCGTTGAAGTCGACGCCCATCCACGGCACTGTCAAAAGGGCGGCAACCACATACACCGGATAAATCCGCGCGAAGCGGTTGACGATGTAGTCCTTAAAACTGTCCTTGCCGCTGTGATAGCGCTTGGCCAGGACGAAGCCCGACAGGATGAAAAACAAGCTCATGCCGATGGCGCCCTGCCCAAGCAGGTTGGTCAGGAATGCGGATTCCGGCGCCAGCGGCCAGCGCAGCTGAATGTGGAAAATGAAGACGTACAGCGCCGCGATAAAACGCAGCCCGGTCAATGGAAGAATTTCTTCAGTGTCGGCGGACACCGCGCTATTTGTAGACATGCTGAAAGGGAAAATAGATGCTCAGCCGTAGTGTTGCTCAAATTGCCATCCAGCACAAGGTAAAGCGCTGGCCCCGTCCCTTTTGGCAAAAACGGTAGGCAAAGAAAGCGTAACAATTTATTATCGTCGCTGAATGCTTTTTACCAGGGACATGCTATGAAAATACTCGTTACCGGCGGGCTGGGTTACATCGGCTCGCACACCTGCGTCGAACTGTTGGCCGAAGGCCACGACATCGTCGTCCTCGACAACCTGAGCAACGCGCAGGCGGCGGTGCAGCAACGCGTGGAGCGCATCGCCGGGCGCGGCTTTCCGCTGGTGCAGGCCGACGTGCGCGACCGCGCCGCGCTGCGCGCAGTGTTCCGCGAACACGCCATCGACGCCGTGATCCACTTCGCCGGGCTGAAGGCGGTGGGCGAGTCGGTCAGCAAGCCGCTGGAATACTACGACAACAACGTGGCCGGCAGCCTGGTGCTGTTTGAGACCATGGCCGAAGCCGGCGTGCGCACCTTGGTGTTCAGCTCGTCCGCCACTGTCTACGGCGACCCGGCCAGCGTGCCCATCACGGAAGACTTCCCGCTGTCGGCCACCAATCCCTACGGCCGCAGCAAGCTGATGATAGAAGAGATGCTGCGCGACCTGTACCGGTCGGACCCGCAATGGCGGGTGGCGATCCTGCGCTATTTCAATCCCGTGGGCGCACATGAAAGCGGCCTGATCGGCGAAACCCCGAATGGACCGCCGAACAACCTGCTGCCGTACGTGGCGCAGGTGGCGGCCGGTGAGCGCCCGCTGCTTTCGGTGCACGGCAATGACTACCCGACCCCGGACGGCACCGGCGTGCGCGATTACATCCACGTGACCGACCTGGCGCTGGGCCACGTGCGCACACTGGCGCGCCTGGCGCAGGAGCCAGGCCTGCTAACCTACAACCTGGGCACCGGGCGCGGCTACAGCGTGCTGGAGATGGTGCAAGCTTTCGCTGCCGCCAGCGGTCGCGACGTTCCGTACCAGATCGGCCCGCGCCGCCCCGGCGACGTGGCGCAGTGCTACGCCGACCCGTCGCGCGCCGAGCGCGAACTGGGCTGGAAGGCCGGGCGCGCCATCGACCAGATGTGTCGCGACGCCTGGCGCTACCAATCCTGCGCCACGCCATGATGCCACGCCTGCCCGGCTCCCTGCTCCGCTTTCTGCTGGTCGGCATGGCCAACACCATGGTCGGCATGGGCACCATCTTCATTTGCCAACGCCTGGGTGTGCACGACGTGGCAGCCAACGCGACCGGCTACGGGCTGGGGCTGTTGTTCAGCTTCTTCTGCAATCGCGCCTGGACCTTCCGCCACACCGGTCCGGTCTGGCCAGCCGCTTGGCGCTTCGGGGCCGTATTCGCCGTCGCGTACACAGCCAATCTAGCGACCACGCTGGCCGCGCTGCAACTGCTGGGCGCAGGCTCGTTCCTGGCCCAACTAGCCGGCATGCCGCCTTATACGGCATTATTCTATCTGGGCAGCCGTTTCCTCGTCTTCAAGCGTCCGGCCCCCGCATCCAGTCCCTACCCTTCTTAAAGAATCGATCGCCATGCAACAAGCCCGTGCCCGCAGCCAACCTGTCCTCAGCTTGGTGCTGCCGTGTTACAACGAGCAGGAAGTACTGCCAGAAACCCAACGCCGCTTGTCGGTGCTGCTGGGGGGCATGAAGGCTCAGGGGCTGGTGGCCGAGGACAGCGCCATTTACTTCGTCGACGATGGCAGCCGCGACCGCACCTGGGCCATGATTGCGGCTTGCGCATCCAGCGAGCCCGACATTTGCGGGATTAAGCTGAGCCGTAATAGGGGCCACCAGAACGCCTTGCTGTGCGGCCTGCTGACCGCACCGGGCGATATCCTGATCAGCCTGGACGCCGACTTGCAGGACGACCTCGATGCCATCCCGAAAATGGTGGCGGCCTATGTAGCCGGCAGCGAAATCGTGTTCGCCGTGCGCAGCAAGCGCACCTCGGACACCTTCCTGAAACGTTTTACAGCCGAGAGCTACTACAAGCTGCTGGCCTTCCTCGGCGTGAATATCGTCTACAACCACGCCGACTACCGGCTGATGAGCCGGCGCGCCATCGAAACCCTGCGGGAATACGACGAGACCCATTTGTTCTTGCGCGGTCTGGTGCACCAGCTGGGCTTCCAGACCGCCATCGTGGAATTCGAACGGGCCGAGCGCTTCGCTGGCGAATCCAAATATCCGATGAGCAAGATGCTGGAGTTGGCATGGCAGGGCGTGACCTCGTTTACTGCCTACCCGCTGCGCCTGATTACCAGGGTGGGCGCCTTCGTCTCGCTCGGCAGCCTGGCGTTGGCAGGCTGGGCCTTGTGGGTGCGCCTGCTTACCGACCAGTCCTTGCCCGGCTGGGCTTCGGTCGTCATCCCGATGTATTTCCTGGGCGGCGTGCAGCTACTGAGCCTGGGGGTGATAGGCGAGTACTTGGCCAAGGTCTATGAGTCGACAAAGAGGCGGCCGCGCTTCCATGTCGAAACCGTTTGCGGACGCGGCTTCGAAGCCGCGCCCGCCAGCGTAACGCTCACCGCGGCAGCGACACGACGAATGCCGCAGGCGGATTACGCACGCGAATAAAGGGCGGAAAACCCGGCGCGGACGGCGCGGGCTCAAGCCGGGCGCCGTTGCTGGCAACCAGACCTGGCAGCCAATGGTAGCGCAGCACCAGATCGGCGCCGGACGCGCCGCTCACTTCAAGCCGGTTGACCGCGCGCGCGGCGATGCGGGCTTGGCCAGCGGCGGCGAACGACAGCGGCCGGTTCAGCTTATACAGTCGCACCGGGCCGATGTCGGCCACCGCGCTGGCCTGCGGCAGCGCAGCTACCGCCCGGCGCAGCTCTGGCGAGTGTGCCGCCACCCAGCCCACGTTGTACAGTTCCAGACCCTGCCACAGCCTTTGCGGCGTCAAGTCCGCGATCGGTTTGCCGAACGCGCTGCGGTCCCAGAACGACACTAGGGGCAAGGAGAACGGATAGGCTCCGCCTATCAGCTCGCGCCCGGTATGCAAGGCCACCAGTCCGGCAACGTGACCACCGCCATGCACGCGTCCCAGTGAAGTTTCGAACAAAATTCTGCCTTCGGCCGTGGTGTGCTCGCGCAACCATGCCTCCAGCTGCAGCACCTCCTGCGGCGGGCCCGCCAGCTCGTGCGAAGCCTGGCCGTAGTGACCATGCGCTCCAGGAGTCGCCTCGCGCAGCATCTCGCGGCCTACGTACAGCAGCAGCGCGCCGCCAGCCAGTGCCAGCACCAGTTTGGGGTAACGGCCGCCTGGCACGCCGAGCCAGGCCAGGCCGGCGCCCAGGCAATACGCCGCCGCCAATGCGATGGCCAAAAACGCCGGCGCGGCGAAGCGGTTCGGTTGCAGCTGTCCCACACCAGGCAGAGCGGCGCCGCCTGCAGCGAACGCCAGCATCAGCACCCCTCCCAGCAGAAAAGGCAGCATGCGCCGGCGCTGCGCTGCGGACAGGAAATACAGGCCGCCGGCACATACCAGCAACAACACCGGGTTAAGTGGATTGCCCAGCGACTCGCCACCCCAAATCCCCAGCGCCGGCTTGAGTGCAAAAGCCAGCCCCACCACCTTTTGATAGGGATGCAGCAGCGCCATATTGGCCGAAATATCCTGCTGGCCTTGCACAGCCGCCAGCCATGGCATGTTGACCAGCAAGGCGGAGGCGCCCACTGCCGCGCCGCGCAGCAGCAGCCGGCCCCAGGCAGGGCGCTCGCCACAGGCGGCAAAACCGATGAATATCAGGCCCACCAAGACTGGGAACAGGGGGTGGAACCAGATGCCCAGGCCACCAAGTGCGCCAGCGCTGGCCAGGCTAGCAGCCAGGCGCCAGCGCCCCATGGCGGCACCGCACAGCTGCCAGACCCACGCTGCATAGGGCAAGGCGGCGTAGCAGCAGAAGACAAAGCTGACCATACCCGCAGTGTGAAACCAGCGCAGCGCTCCGACCCACCAGAACGCCAGCCCAAGCGCTGCCGCCAGCGCCGCGTGGCGGGCCGGCCAGCGCAGCAAGCCCGCCAGCAGCACCACAGCCAGCGGGGCCGCCAGCGCGCAAGCCAGCACGTACAAGGTATAAACCAGGCCAGGCGCCAGCGCCGCAGGAAGCGCGGCGGCCAATAGCACCGGCACCTTGGCACTCAAGTTTTCATTGACGCCGCCCAGGTGGCCGCCGGCCATCATCGGATCGTAGCCCACCAGCTGTCCTTGCCCCAACAGCGCCTTGCCCACCTCGACTTGATATACATGGTAGGGGTGGTCGATGTAGTGGCTGTGCTCGCCGCTGAACGCCTTGCTGAGCGGCATGCTCAGCGCCAGCAAGGCCAGTTGCCCAGCCAGCAGGCAAAAGGCGGTCAACAGGAGCGCGGAGCGCCGCGCTGGCACGTCGGTATCGGTCGTCATATAAAATCGGCGGCGGGTACCGCGCTGGCAAAATAACAATGCTACAGGATGCGGCCTCAGCTGCTGTAGAATTTTTTCCCCGACGCCGCCATAGCGCGCAACAACGCCGGCGGCGCGAAGCGCTCGCCGTGCACGGCGGCCAGCCGTTCGCAGCGCGCCAGGAAAGCGGCCGCGCCCTCCCTGTCCACTTCGCTCAGCGGGCCGCCGCGGAAGGCCGGGAAGCCCCAGCCCAAGACCGCGCCCACGTCCGCGTCGCGCGCGGCGGCAAGCACACCCTCCTCCATGCAGCGCACGGTTTCCACTGCCTGCACCGCAATCAGCCGTTCCGCCAGCTGCGCCGCGCCAGGCTGCGCAGCCGCGCGCGGGAACTGCCCGGCCAGCCCCGGCCACAGGCGCTTGCCGCCGCCCTCGGGGTAATCGTAGAAGCCCTGCCCCGCCTTCTTGCCGAGGCGCCCCAGCTGCACCATGCGCGCCGCCACCGCGTGGCCCGGACGGTCGCCGTAGGCCGGGCCCAGGTCAAGCCGGGTCTGGCGGTCGATCTTGTCGATCAGCTCGCTCGACACCTCATCCGTCAGCGCCAGCGGCCCCACCGGCATGCCGGCCTGCAGGCCCGCGTTCTCGATCAGCGCGGGCGCCACGCCCTCGGCCAGCATCGCCAGTCCTTCCAGCACGTAGGTGGAAAACACGCGGCTGGTGTAGAAGCCGCGCGCATCGTTTACGACGATCGGCGTCATGCCCAGTGCCTGCACCAGGTCCAGCGCGCGCGCCAGCGTGGCCTGGCCGGTCTGCTTGCCGACAATGACTTCGACCAGCGGCATCCTGTCCACCGGCGAGAAGAAATGCAGGCCGATGAAGTTGGCCGGACGCGCGCTCGGCTGGGCCAGTCCGCTGATCGGCAGGGTGGAGGTGTTGGAGGCGAAGATCGCGTCCGGCGCCAGCACCGCTTCGGCTTGCGCCGTGACGGCCGCCTTTAGCGCACGGTCCTCGTACACGGCTTCGATCACGATCTCGCAGCCGGCCAGCTGGCCGTAATCGGCGGTGGCGGTGATGCGCGCCAGCAGCGCTTGTGCCTGCTGCGCGGCCTGCTCCGGCGTGGCCTGCCCGCGCGCCGCCTGCTTGTCCAGCAAGGCCTGCGCGTAGGCCTTGCCCTTGTCGGCGTCGGCCTGCGTGCGGTCCACCAGTACTACCTGCAGTCCCGCCTTGGCCGCGACATAGGCGATGCCGGCGCCCATCATGCCCGCGCCCAGCACGCCGACCTTGCTATAACGCTGGCGCGGCACGCCGGCCGGGCGCGCGGCCAGTTTATTCGCCTCGCCCATGCTGAAGAACAGGGTGCGCACCATGGCTTTGGCTTGCGGCGACAGCACCGTTTCGGCGAAATAGCGCGCCTCGGTGGCCAGCCCGGTATCGATGTCGGTGATCAGGCCCTCGTAGACGCAGGACAGGATGTTCTGCGGCGCCGGGTAGTTGCCCCATGTCCTGGCGTGCACCATGGCGTTGGCCGCCATGATGGCCTGCTGCACCGCCGGCGCGGACACGGCGCCGCCCGGGACCTTGTAGCCCTTCGCGTCCCAGGGCTGCTGCGCGCGTCCCGGCGGCGCGGCCATGGCATCTTGCAGCCAGGCGCGCGCGGCGTCCTGCTCGCTGCCCGGTGCCACCACCGCGTGCAGGATGCCGGCCTTCAGCGCGTCTGCCGCCTTCAGGCGCTTGCCTTCCAACAGCAGCGGCAGCGCCTTCTGGATGCCGATCAGGCGCGGCAAGCGCTGCGTGCCGCCGCCGCCCGGCAGCAGGCCGAGCGTCACTTCCGGCAGGCCGAAGCGCGCTGCCGGGTTGTCCGCCGCCACACGGTAGTGGCCCGCCAGCGCCACTTCCAGGCCGCCGCCCAGCGCGGAGCCCGGCAGCGCCATGGCCACCGGCTTGCCGCAGCTTTCCAGCTGGCGCAGCGCCCGGTGCAGCTGCATCACGCGCGCGAACAGCACGCCCGCGTCGTCCGTGTCCAGCAGCCATGCCAGGTCGCCGCCGGCGATGAAATCCGGCTTGGCGGACGTCATCAGGATGGCGTGCACGGCGTCGTCCGCCACCACGCTGGCGATCAGGTCGCACAGCACCTGGCAGCTTTCCGCGTTCAGCACGTTCTGGCTGCGGCCCGCCATGTCCCAGCTCAGCGTGGCGACGCCGTGCGCGTCGATATTCACGTTAATCATGCGGTGCCCCTCAAATGCGTTCAATGATGGTGGCCGTGCCCATGCCGGCGCCCACGCACAGCGTGGCCAGGCCGGTGGACACGCCGCGGCGCTCCATTTCGTCCAGCAGCGTGCCCAGTATCATGGCGCCGGTGGCGCCCAGCGGATGGCCCATGGCGATGGCGCCGCCGTTCACGTTGATGCGGTCGTGCGGCACCGACAGCACCTCCATGAAGCGCAGCACCACCGAGGCGAAGGCTTCGTTCAGTTCCCACAAATCGATATCGGACGCGTTCATGCCGGCCCGCCTGAGCGCCTTCTCGGCCGCATGGCTCGGGCCGGTGAGCATGATGGACGGCTCGGACCCGATCGAGGCGAAGGCGCGGATGCGCGCGCGCGGCTTGAGCCCTGCGCGCTCGCCCGCCGCGCGGTTGCCGATCAGGACCGCCGCCGCGCCGTCCACGATGCCGGAGCTGTTGCCGGCGTGGTGGACGTGCTGCATCTGCTCGATTTCCGGGTAGCGCATGCGGATCACCGCGTCGAAGCCGAACTGCTCGCCCATGTCGGCAAAGGCCGGCTTGAGCGCAGCCAGCGAGGCGGCCGTGGTGGCCGGCTTGATGAACTCGTCGCGCGCCAGGATGGTCAGGCCGTTGCGGTCCACCACCGGCACCACGCTGCCGTCAAACCAGCCCTGCTGCTGCGCATGGTGCGCGCGGCGCTGGCTTTCCGCCGCGTAGGCGTCCGCGTCGGCGCGGCTGTAGCCGTGCAGGGTGGCGATGGCGTCCGCCGAGATCCCCTGCGGCACGAAGTGGGTCTTGAACGCCACTTGCGGGTCCACCGGCCAGGCCCAGCCGCTGGCGCCCATGGGCACGCGCGACATGGCTTCCACGCCGCCGCCGATGGCCAGGTCGGACTGGCCTGCCATCACCTGCGCGGCTGCCATATTGCAGGCCTCCAGGCCGGAGGCGCAGAAGCGGTTGATCTGCACGCCCGCCACGCTTTCCGCGTAGTCCGCCGCCAGCACGGCGATGCGGCCGATGCAGGCGCCCTGCTCGCCCACCGGCTCCACGCAGCCCAGCACCACGTCGTCCACCAGCGCGGTGTCGAGCGCGTTGCGCGACGCGATGGCGCGCAGCGCCGTTTCAGCCAGGCGGATCGGCGTCACGCCGTGCAGCGAACCGTCCTTCTTGCCCTTGCCGCGCGGGGTGCGCACGGCGTCGTAGATGTATGCTTCCATGTTCGGTCCAGGGTCGGGTTGTCAACGCTACAGGCTGCGGCTGATGAGTTCTTTCATGATCTCGCTGGTGCCGCCGTAGACGCGCTGCACGCGGGCGTCGGCCCAGGCGCGCGTGATCGGGTATTCCCACATGTAGCCGTAGCCGCCGTGCAGCTGCACGCAGCGGTCCAGCACCTTGAACTGCATTTCGGTGGCGGCGAGCTTGGCCATGGAGGCGGTGGCCGCGTCCAGCTTGTCCGCCAGCAGCAGCTCGATGCAGCGGTCCACAAACACCCGCATGCAGGTGATCTCGGTCTTGATCTCGGCCAGCGTGTGCGCCACGGTCTGGAACTCGGCGAGCGTGCGCTTGAAGGCCTTGCGTTCGCGGGTGTACTGCAAGGTCCAGTCCAGGCCCGCTTCGGCGGAGCTCACCGCCATGATGGCGATCTGCAGGCGTTCCCACGGCAGTTCCTGCATCAGGTAGGCGAAGCCGCGCCCCTCCTCGCCCAGCAGGTTGGCGGCGGGCACGCGCACGTTGTCGAAGAACAGCTCAGAGGTATCCTGCGCCTTCATGCCGGCCTTCTTCAGGCGCTTGCCTTTCGAAAAGCCCGCCATGGCGGTATCGACCACGAACAGGCTGATGCCTTTCGCACCCGCCGCCGGATCGGTCTTGGCCACCACGATCACCACGTCCGCGTGCCAGCCGTTGGTGATGAAGGTCTTGGCGCCGTTGAGCAGGTAGTGGTCATCCTGGCGGATGGCGGTGGTCTGCACGCCCTGCAGGTCCGAACCGGCGCCCGGCTCCGTCATGGCGATGGCGCCCACCATCTCGCCGCTGGCCAGCCTGGGCAGGTAGTGCGCCTTCAGCTGCGCGCTGCCGTAATGCAGCAGGTAGGGCGCCACGATCTCAGAGTGCAGGCCGAAGCCGAGGCCGGTCGCGTTGATGCGCGCCTGTTCCTCCATCAGCACCACGCTGTACAGCCGGTCCGCGCCGGCGCCGCCGTACTGCTCCGGCATGCTGGCGCACAGGAAGCCGGCGGCGCCCGCTTTTTGCCATACTTCGCGGTCCACATAGCCCTGTTCCTCCCAGCGCTCGTGGTGCGGCAGCACTTCGGCTTCCATGAAGCGGCGCGCCGATTCGCGCAGCATGTCGTGTTCTTCGGTGAACAAAGTGCGGGGAATCATGGTTGTCTCCTTGTATTTTAAGGTCATACGACCTATTATTTATAGGTATGTTGACCTATTTTCTGGAAAAGCGCAATCGGCCATGACCCTGCAACGCAAGGAATCGAACACCACCACCAAGGGTCACGAGCGGGCCGGCGCCATCCTTGCGGTGGCGCGCGAGCTGCTCGGCACCGAGGGCTACGGCGCGCTGTCGATGCGCAGCGTGGCGCTGCGCGTGGGCGTGAGCCTGTCCACTGTGCAGCACTATTACCCCAGCCGCGAGGCACTGCTGGAGGCGCTGCTGAACCAGGCCTTCGACGGCTACCAGGCTGGCATCGACCAGCGCCTGGCGCAGCGCAGCGGTGTTAGTGGCGACAGCGGCAAGGCCGTGTTCCAGTCCATCATCGACTACTTCCTGGACGACTTGCGCGACCAGATTTCCAGCGGCCTGTTCTTCGAGATCGCCGCGCTGGCCAACCGCCATCCCTACGCCTCGCGGATGTTCGACACCATGCTCACGCGCGCGCGCCGCACGCTGCGCAACCTGATGCGCGACATTGCGCCGGAGCTGACGCCGGGCCAGTGCGAGATCCGCGGCGCGCTGATCGTGTCGCAGATGATAGGGCTGATGATCTTCCTGTCCGACACGCGTCCCAAGCACGCCGAGCTGGCCGAACTGCAGCAGGAAGCCACCGCCGCCATAATGCGCACCGCCTTCAACTAGGGCCGCACATTCCTTGACGCGGCGCAGAACGCCGCCGCTCGATACCCGGGCGCGATGCGATCGACGCCGGTGCCAACATCGGCACCTACACCTTGTTCCCGCGCAAATACGCCAGGCGCATGTATGCCTTCGAGCCGAACCCGCAGCTCGCCCGGCCGCGTGACGACTAGCTGGTGCGCCAAATAGACACATAGCCCGTTTCATATAGTCCCCGCCAAGCCTGCCTTTTAGATTGTGCCTCGGCATATACCTCTGCCGAAATAATTTCTATACGGAGACTTTTATGAAACTAGTAGCAGTGTGTGCCGCCGCGCTCGCGGCGGCGTTCCCGGCAATTGCGCAGAACCAGTACCAAAGCACGGCTTACCGCGGCGCCGTGCTGCACTTCGTGGCCGATCCGGCCACCAGCGACCATCCCTACGAATACTATGAAGACGGCGTGCTGCTGGTGGGCGCGGACGGCAAGGTGAAAGCGGTCGGCCCCGCCACCCAGGTGCTGAACACCTACCAGCAGGTGAACGTGGTGGACTACTCCGGCAAGCTGATCATGCCGGGCTTTATCGACAGCCACGTGCACTACCCGCAAACGGAAATGATAGGCTCCTTCGGCCAGCAGCTGCTGCAGTGGCTGGAAACCTATACCTTCCCCACCGAGCGGCAGTTCGCCGACAAGACCTATGCAAAAAGCGTGGCCAAGGTGTTCCTGAACGAACTGGCGCGCAACGGCACCACCACCGCGCTGGTGTTCGGCACGGTGCACCCGCAATCCGTGGACGCGCTGTTCGAGGAAGCGCAGACGCGCAATATGCGCATCATCGCCGGCAAGGTGATGATGGACCGCAATGCGCCGTCCTGGCTGCTCGACACGCCGGCATCTTCCTACGCCGACAGCAAGGCGCTGATCCAGCGCTGGCACAACCGGGGCCGCGCACTGTACGCGGTGACGCCGCGTTTCGCGCCCACCTCCACGCCGGCGCAGCTGACGGAGGCGGGCCGCCTGCTGCAGGAATTCCCGGACGTCTACATGCACACCCATTTGTCCGAGAACAAGGGCGAGGTGGCGTGGGTGCAGGAGCTGTTCCCGGAGTCCAGCGGCTACCTGGACGTGTACAACCGCTACGGCCTGTCGCGCAAGCGCTCGGTGTATGCGCATGGCGTACACCTGCGCGACGACGAATTCGCTTCGCTGGCGCAGACCCAGTCGGCGGTGGCGTTCTGCCCCACCTCCAACCTGTTCCTGGGCAGCGGCCTGTTCGACCTGCAGAAGGCGGAAGCGTACGGCGTGCACGTGGGCCTGGGCACGGACGTGGGCGGCGGCACCAGCTTCTCGGCGCTGCAGACCATGAACGAGGCGTACAAGGCGATCCAGCTGCACAAGGCCTTCAGCGACACGCCGGAGCAGCAGCGCCCGCTCACCGCCCTGAAAGCCTATTACCTGGCCACCTTGGGCGCCGCCAAAGCGCTCGACCTGGACGGCAAGATCGGCAGCTTCAAGACCGGCAACGAGGCGGACTTCATCGTGCTCAACCCGAACGCCACCGACCTGCTGCGGTTCCGCATGCAGCGCGCCGCCAGCATCGAGGACAAGCTGTTCGTGCTGCAAACGCTGGGCGATGACCGGGCGGTGGAGAAGACGTATTTGATGGGCAAGCGCGTGTACGTTACCACCGGCACCGGCGGCTACGACTACGGTAACAACTAGCGGGCCCGGCGGGTTACGCCCTTCGGGCTAACCCGCCCTACGGTGGCGCCACAGGGGGCTCGTAGGGCGGGTTAGCACGCATGCAATGCGTGCGTAACCCGCCGCAGCCGCAGCAGGCAAACCACTGCCAGCAGCGCGCACACGGCGCCGCTCAGGATGGTGAGGCGGTAGTCGTGCCCGGACAGGTCGAGGATGGGCCCCTGCGCACTGCTGACCAGGATGTTGCCGAACACGACCATCAAGTCCTTGGTGGAGTTGTATTGCACGAAGCGGGCACGCGGGAACAGCGCCATCGGCATCGACGCGGCAGCCGTGAAGTAGGCGCCGGAGACGATGATGTGGGCCATGTAGAACACCCGGAAGCTGGCCTCGTCGCGCACCGCCAGATAGCCTGCTGCGGCGGCGATGCAGTACAAGCCCATGAACAGCGACGATAGCCGCACCGCGCCGTAGCGGTCCGCCAGCCAGCCGACGCCGAAGGCGGAGGCGATGGAGAACATATAGCCGTAGGCCGTCATGCTGCCCAGCGACGCTTTGGAGATGCCCATGGCCTGCGCATAATACTGGCAGAAGGTGTTGAAGGGGCCGAAGGTCACGCAGGCGAACACGAAGGCGGCCACGATCCACAGGTAGGGCCGGTAGCGGAAGCATTCCAGGATGTGGGCGCGCGGCACCAGCAGCGTGCGGCGGCCGCGCGGCGGGTCCGCCTCAGTTGCCCCGCCCGGCGGACACACTTCCTTCACCGTGGCGCACATGACCAGGATGGCCAGCGCGAACACCACGCCGATGGTGGCCAGCACCTCGGCCAGGTAGTGGTCGGTGAGTGCGAAGACCCAGGTGTTGAAGGCGATGCCCAGGCTGAGGCCGACAATGCGGAAGCCGGCGAAGAAGCGGCCCAGCAAGCCCTGCGGCACCACGTCGTTCACCAGCCCGGTAAATAGCGAGGCGGCGCTGATGGCGGCGCACTCGAACACGGTCCAGAAGAGGCAGAACCAGCCCAGGTTGCAGTTGCGCGCGCCGGGCGAGGCGGCGCCCAGCATGGCGTGGGTCCAGCCGCCCAGCAGCGGCGAGAGGGCCAGGCCCAGCATGGCGGCGCAGCCGACCGGCGCGATCACCAGCAGGAAGGGACGGCGCCGGCCCCAGGCGCTGCGGAAGCGGTCCGAGTGGTAGCCGATGAACGGCACCAGCAGCACGCTCAGCATGGCCGGCACCGTGGCCAGCAGCAGTGAGGTGGTGGTGTCGGAGGCGGCGTTGCGGCGCAGCAGCTCCAGCCCGGTGGGCACGGCCACGCGCTCGCGCATGGCGATGCCCAGGTCGCCCAGCATCAGCCAGCAGCCGATGGCGAACAGGCCGGCGGCCGTCAGCGGCAGCGCAGCGCCGCGGCTGCGCTCGGGCGCGGCGGCGGTCAACGCTGCGCCGTCGGCGGACATCAGGCCGCCAGGACCACGCTGGGCGCGGGACCGGTGGAATTGCGCACCACCAGTTCCATCGGGAAGGCGATTTTTTTCGCCGCGGCCGGCTCGCCTTGTATCATCTGCACCACCTCGCCCACCGCGCGCGCCGCCATCTCCTTGAGCGGCTGGCGCATGGTGCTCAGGGTGGGGAACTTGCCGGCGGCGGTGGGAATGTCGTCGAAGCCCATCACCGAGATATGGCCCGGCACCTTCAAGCCCTGGCTGTGGATGGCGTCGATGGCGCCGAAGGCCATTTCATCATTGGCGGCAAAGATGGCCGTGGGCCGCTGCTCCAGCGCCAGCAGCCGCTCGGTGGCCGCGTAACCGCCCGCCTGCAGGAAGCCGCCCACCTCCATCAGCTCCGGCAGCACCGGCAGACCGGCTGCCGTGAGCGCATCCACATAGCCCTTCTGGCGCTGGGCACTCTGGCCGGTGCCCTTGGAGCCGGCGATGAAGGCGATGCGCCGGTGGCCCAGCCCGATCAAGTGTTCGACCGCGCTGCGCGCAGCCTGGCGGTTTTCCACCGCCACCACCGGCACGCTCACGTCGCGCGCCTCGAAACTGAAGAAGACGGCCGGGATGCGCTGCTGTTCGATCACGTCCAGGTAACCGTCGTCGGCGTTGGGCAGCAGCAGCACTAGGCCGTCGCACAGCTTGCTGAGCATGTCGCAGGTGGGCGCGCGGCCGGGGCCGTCGAAACGCTCGGCGTTGAAGATCAGGATGTCGTAGCCGATGCGGCGCGCTTCCTGGCTGATGGCCTTGGTCATTTCGTGCAGCACCAGCGAGCCGTAGTTATTGACGAACACGCCGATCAGGTTGCTCTTGTCGCCGCGCATGCGGCGCGCCAGCATGTCGGGCGTGTAGTTGAGCTGGGCCGCCGCCGCCATCACGCGCGCGCGCGCCGCCTCGGACACATAGCCGGTACCCCGTATCGCCCGCGACGCCGTGATCGGCGAGACGCCGGCGATCTTGGCCACTTCGCTCAATTTGCTGGTTTTACCCATGTTTTTTCACCGCTGGTCTGCAATGTGGTCACGATACCACATTGCCTGAAATCGTTTCAATACCAAATTCATTATAAAAATCAAACGCTTACCAAAACGATCAAAAAGTTGATTAAAACAGTGGTCGTATGACGACAGCCGAGGTGGTAACGTAACCACATGGTACTGACAACAATATTAAAAGTACCTGGGGAGATGGTCTGACTGTCGTTCACTTGGAGGAGCACATGAATAAGAAGATTTTGGCCGCGCTGCTGCCGGCAGCCCTGGCCGCCGCCTACGGCGGCACCGCGAACGCGCAAGAGGCCCAGCCGGCCGTCACTGCGCAGCCGGCCGCAGCGGCCGCCGTGCCTGAAGTTAATACCGTGGTGGTCACCGGTTTCCGTTCCAGCCTGCAAAAAGCGCTGAATTTGAAGATGCAGGCCATCGGCGTGCGCGATTCCATCGTGGCGGAAGACATCGGCAAATTCCCCGAAGCCAACGTGGCGGAATCGCTGCAGCGGGTGCCCGGCGTAATCCTGAACCGCGACGAAAGCTCGGCCGAAGGCCAGCGTATTTCCATCCGCGGCCTGCCCACCGAGTATTCGGTGACCACGCTGAACGGCGCGCCCGTGAACACCACCTCCACCAGCACCATCGGTTCGGCCGCGCGCGGCTTCAACTACGACGTGTTCGCTTCCGAACTGTTCGGCCGGGTGGACTTCTACAAGTCGCCGCTGGCCGAGCTGACCGAAGGCGGCCTGGGCGGCATCGTCGACCTGCAGACGCCGCGCCCCTTCGACAATCCGAAGCGCACCGTGCGCTACGCGCTGTCCGAGTCCTACAACACCATGTCCAAGAAGGCCGACCCGAGCGGCTTCGCGCTGTACTCCAACACCTGGAACGACGTCGGCTTCCTGATCGGCGCGGCGCACTCGTCCAGCGTGAACAACCGCTCCGGCTTCGAGGCCACCGGCGGCTACAACAGCTCGGCGCGCGGCAGCCTGAGCCCGGTCAAGGGCAACTTTGCCGTCGCGCTGGATTACAACGACCCGCGCGTGAACCTCGGCGGCCTGACCCGCGACCAGGTGGACAACGCCCTGCTGCCGCGCATCTACCGCTTCTACGGCTCGGCCAACGACCGCACGCGCGACGGCCTGGTGTCCTCGCTGCAATACAAGAGCGGCGGCCTGAACCTGAGCCTGGACACCTTGTATTCCAAGCTGAAGAACACCCGCGACGAGATGTACTTCGGCCTGCTGGTGCGCAACAGCAAGACCACCAACCCGGCCGCGCCCGCCGGCCAGGCCGGCCACAACGGCTTCGTGCCCATGGGCGTGAAAGTCGATCCGGAATCGAACCTGCTGACCGGCACCTTCGGCAACACCTCCTACAGCAGCGGCGTCACCTACAGCGAAGACGAAACCAAGTTCGGCTACACCTCGCTGAACGGCCGCTGGGCCGCCAGCGACAGCCTGGTCCTGAGCGGCCAGCTGAGCGTGAACAACAGCAAGGCGATGAGCTACCAGGACACCCTGTCGGGCCAGATCTTCGGCGTCACCTCCACCATCGACTACGGTTCGGACCACGTCTACCCTTCGCTGTCCTCGACCTCCAGCTACACCGACCTGAACAACTACCAGGGCTTCGACGTCGGCACCGGCTGGACCCGCGAGACCGACAAGGCCAAGCAGGGCCGCCTGATCGCGGACTGGGACTACCAGCTGCCGGGCGAATGGCGCGGCCACCTGAAGGCGGGCGTTAGCTATGTGGACACCACCAAGGGCATCAACAAGCGCAACGGCACTGCGCTGGCCAAGGCCAAGATGAACCAGCTGGGCACGGCCGGCATCCGCAGCGGCATGACTACGCAGCTGCCGATCGGCAACCTGGACATGGGCGCCGGCTGGCCCAGCTCGTGGGGCACCTTCACCCGCGACTACGCCTACTCCACCTTCGATCCGCTGGCCAACAACACCGAGGCCACCTTCACGCCGGCGCAAAGCTTCACGGCGGGCGAGAAAGTAACCACCGGCTTCGTGCAGTCCGACTTCATCGGCAAGGTGATGGAGCACGAGCTGCGCTTCAACGCCGGCGTGCGCTACTCGCGCACCGAGACCGACATCGACAACTTCAAGCAGCAGGGTGCCAGCCTGACCTATGCGCCGAACCAGGAATCGGGCGCCTACCACAACCTGCTGCCGGCCTTCAGCGCCGCCTTCGACGTGACGGAGAACCTGATGTGGCGCGCCTCGTGGGGCAAGACCATCAGCCGCGCCTCGCTGTCCATCATCGCCGCGCAGACCGTGATTCCCAACCCCTTCGACAACACGGCCACCGCCGGCAATCCCGGCCTGCGTCCGCAGCAGTCGAGGAATATGGACACCAGCCTGGAGTGGTACTTCCAGCCGGGCAGCCTGCTGTCGGCCGCCTACTTCAAGAAGGACCTGACCGACGCTACCGTGGCCAACACCAGCAACACCACCTTCGGTGCGCTGGGCTTGCCGGACACGGCGCTGGGCGCGATCTTCCAGAACGCGCAGGGCAAGGTCGATCCCAACCTGCCGATGACCTTGCGCAGCTACACCAACGCCGGCCAGCAGACGCTGAAGGGCTACGAGCTGGCTTACCAGCAAGCCTTCACCTTCCTGCCGGAACCGTTCAAGGGCTTCGGCGCGCTGGCCAGCTACACCCACATCGATCCGTTCAACAGCGCCAAGTGGATCACCAACGCCGGCAAGGAGATCCAGGTCAACTCGGTGCCCAAGTACGCCTACAGCACCACGGCCTACTACGAGAACGGTCCGCTGGCGGTGCGCCTGTCGTACAACTACAAGGGCCGCTCGCTGCACGGCGACAACCCGCGCAACCTGGGTGACGACCTGATCCGCTGGCGCGCCGCGCGCGGCTACCTGGACGGCAACATCAGCTACAAGATCAATGACATGCTGGAACTGCGCATTGACGCGATGAACCTGTCCAACACGCTGAGCTACGACTACTTCGAAGACGCCACCGGCCAGTTCGGCAGCGGCAAGAAGACCCGGATGGACTACGCCAAGTACGATGGCCGTACCATCAAGATCGGCATCCGCGGCAAGCTGTAAGCGGGAAAGCACATGACCGTTACCACCCGCCCGGCCACGCTGCTGCCGCTGTTCTTCGCGGCCGCGCTCTGCGTCCTCGCGCCGCCCGCCCCCGCGCGCGACGCGGCGAAGAACGCGGTGCGCATCGTCGGCGTAGCGCCGGGCTGGGCCGGTAACTCGGTCAATGCGGTAGTGTTCCGTAAAAACTCCCTCGTCACGCATGGCGACACGCAATACATCGCCTTCTACGACAAGGATGCCTGGGTGGTACTGGGCAAGCGCAAGCTGGGCGGCACCGCGTGGGAACTGCGGCGCAGCCAGTACCAGGGCAATGTGCGCGACGCCCACAACAGCATCAGCCTGATGGTGGACGGAGCCGGCTTCCTGCACCTGTCCTGGGACTTGCACAACCAGCCGCTGCGCTACGCGCGCAGCGTGCGCCCCGGGGCGCTCGAACTGACGGAGACCATGCCGATGACGGGCGAGCAGGAGCGCTCCGTGTCCTACCCCGAGTTCTACCGCCAGCCGGACGGCAAGCTGCTGTTCCTGTACCGCGATGGCGGCTCCGGCCGCGGCGACCTGGTGATGAACCGCTACGACCCGGCCAGCGCCAGCTGGACCCGGCTGCACAGCGCGCTGATCAGCGGCGAGGGGCAGCGCAGCGCCTACACCCAGGCCTTTCTCGACCACCAGGGCACGCTGCACCTGTCCTGGGTGTGGCGCGAAACGCCGGACGTGGCGAGCAACCACGACATGGCGTACGCCCGCTCGCGCGACGGCGGCCTGACCTGGGAAAAATCCAGCGGCGAGCGCTACACGCTGCCAATTACGGCAGCCTCCGCCGAGTACGCGG
Source organism: Massilia sp. Root418 (assembly GCF_001425265.1). Lineage (GTDB taxonomy): Bacteria > Pseudomonadota > Gammaproteobacteria > Burkholderiales > Burkholderiaceae_D > Rugamonas. Next base: position 446,031 of record NZ_LMEC01000022.1, on the reverse strand, counting down.
CACGCATCCCGCAAAACAGCGAGCTGATCAACCAAACATCGATGTCCGCCGACCGGGAAGGCAATCCCTACATCGCCAGCTACTGGCGCGAGGCCGGATCGGCGGTGCCACAGTACCGCGTGCTCTACCTGCGCGGCGGCGCCTGGCAGCGGCTGGACCTGGACTTCCGCAAGCAGCCGTTCTCGCTGAGCGGCATGGGCACCAAGGCCATCCCCATCGCGCGGCCGCAAATCATGGTGAACATCCAGCGCGAACAGCCGTCCGGCCTGCTGATCTTCCGGGACGCCGAACGCGGCAGCAAGGTCTCGGCCGTGCGCATCAGCGACTTCGGCCAGGCGCGCTGGAGTGTGCGCGACCTGACCGACGCCTCCGTCGGCGCCTGGGAGCCCAGCTTTGACACCGAGCTGTGGCAGCGCAGCGGCGAACTGAATCTGTACCTGCAAACCGTGCAGCAGGTGGACGGAGAAGGCGTGGCCAAGGCCGCCCCCTCCCCCGTGCGCGTGCTGCAATGGACACCCGACTTCTGACTCCCCATCCACGCAAGGATCACAACATGATGAGAAGACGACTCTACCTGAAGGCAGCGCTGGCCGGCGTGGCCGCCATGTCCGCAGGCTGCACGCTGGGCGTGGCAGGCAAGCCTGCAGCGACGGGCGCCGTGACGAAAGCCGGCGTGCTGTCCTCGCTGCGGCTGGCCAACGACTACTGGCAGCGCAACAACAGCCCCGCGCTGTGGTCGTTCTGGGACGTCGCCGCTTACCACACCGGCAATATGGAAGCCTATTTCCTCACCGGCGACGAGCGCTACCGCCAGTACTCTACCGCCTGGGCCGAGCACAACCAGTGGAGTTCGGCCCGATCGGACGTCAAGGCGGCGTGGAAATACACCTACGGCGAAACCAGCGAGCACGTGCTGTTCGGCGACTGGCAAGTGTGCTTCCAGACCTATATCGACCTGTACCAGCTGGACCCGGTGAAAGACCCGCGCAAGATCGCGCGCGCGCGCGAAGTGATGGAATACCAGATCGGCACGCCGAACAACGATTACTGGTGGTGGGCGGACGGCCTGTACATGGTGATGCCCGTGATGACCAAGCTGTACAAGGTGACCGGCGACCACCGCTATCTGGACAAGCTGCAGGAATACTTCCTGTTCGCCGACAAGCTGATGTACGACGCCGACGCGGGCCTGTACTACCGCGACGCGAAATACATCTACCCCAAGCACAAGAGCAGCAACGGCGGCAAGGACTTCTGGGCCCGGGGCGACGGCTGGGTGTTCGCCGGACTGGCCAAGACGCTGACCGACGTGCCGGCCAGCCATCCGGGCTACGCGCTGTACCTGGAGCGCTTCCAGCGCATGGCCAAAGCCCTGAAGGCGGCGCAGCGGCCGGAAGGCTACTGGACCCGCAGCCTGCTCGACCCGGCGCACGCGCCCGGCCCGGAAACCAGCGGCACCGCCTTCTTCACCTACGCCTACCTGTGGGGCATGAACCACGGCCTGCTCGACAAGGCCGAGTATGCGCCGGTGGTGCAGCGCAGTTGGCAGTACCTGAGCAAGACCGCCTTGCAGCCGGACGGGAAGCTGGGCTATGTGCAGCCCATCGGCGAACGCGCCATTCCGGGCCAGGTGGTGGACCAGAACGCCACCGCCTCGTTCGGCGTGGGCGCCTTCCTGCTGGCCGCCGCCGAACTGGCGCGCTTCCTCGACCAACATACGCTGGGTTAATCCATGACGATCAAGTTCTCTCGCCGCCGGCACCTGCAAGGTGCTACGGTTGCAGCAGCCAGCGCGCTGCTGCCTTTTTCTACCAGTGCCCAGGCTGCCGCATCCGCAGCGGCCGCGCGCTTCGCCATCGGCCAGGACGACTTCCTGCTCGACGGCAAACCCCTCCAGATCCGCTGCGGCGAAATGCACTTTGCCCGCGTACCGCGCGAATACTGGAGCCACCGCCTGCAGGCCATCAAGGCCATGGGCCTGAACACCGTGTGCGCCTACCTGTTCTGGAATTACCATGAATGGCGCGAAGGAAAATACGACTGGAGCGGCCAGCGCGACGCGGCCGAGTTCTGCCGCCTGGCCCAGCAAGCCGGCCTGTGGGTGATCCTGCGGCCGGGCCCTTACGCCTGCGCCGAGTGGGAAATGGGCGGCCTGCCGTGGTGGCTGCTCAAGCAGCCCGGCGACGCTTTCCTGCGCACCCGCGAAGACGCCTACGTGCAGCCGGCGCGGCGCTGGCTGCGTGAAGTGGGCCGCGTGCTGGCGCCCATGCAGGTGACGCAGGGCGGTCCCATCCTGATGGTGCAGGTGGAGAACGAATACGGCTTCTTCGGCGAAGACCTGGACTATATGCGCGTGATGCGCCAGGCCCTGCTGGACGCGCGCTTCGACGTGCCGCTGTTCCAGTGCAATCCCACCAACGCGGTGGTGAAATCGCACATCCCCGAGCTGTTCTCGGTGGCCAACTTCGGCAGCGACCCGGCCACCGGCTTCAAGGAGCTGGCCAAGGTGCAGCGCGGCCCGCTGATGTGCGGCGAGTACTACTCCGGCTGGTTCGACACCTGGGGCGCGCCGCACCGGCGCGGCTCGGCCGACAAGGCGGTGGCCGACATCCAGGCCATGCTGAAGGCCAACGGTTCCTTCAGCCTGTACATGGCGCACGGCGGCACCACCTTCGGCCTGTGGGGCGGGTGCGACCGCCCCTTCCGCCCCGACACCACCAGCTACGACTACGACGCGCCCATCGGCGAGGCCGGCTGGACCGGCGACAAGTTCAACGCCTACCGCGACGGCATCAGGCCGCTGCTGCCAGCCGGCGAAACGCTGCCGGAGGCGCCGCCGCGCATGCCGGTCATCACCATTCCACCGTTCGCGCTGCAGGAAAGCGCCGCCGTGATGGCCAACCTGCCGGCGCGCACCATCAGCGACGTGTCGCCCAAGCCGATCGAGCAATACGATATCAGCCGCGGCCTGGTGGCCTACCGCGTGACCTTGCCGGCCGGCCCGGCGGGCACGCTGGCGGCAGCCAAGGTGCGCGACCTGGCCTGGGTGTTCGTGGACGGCAAGCAGGTGGGCACCATGGATACGCGGCACCGCCGCTTCAAGGTGGCGCTGGCCGCGCGCAGCAAGCCGGTCACCGTCGACATCCTGCTGTACACCATCGCGCGCGTGAACTTCGGCGTGGAGATACACGACCGCAAGGGCTTGCACGGCCCGGTGACCTTCACGCCCAAGGATGGCCAGCCGCAAGCCGTGGAAAACTGGGCCATCCGCGCCATCGACTTCGACGCCGACGGCGTGCTGCCGCCGCTGCAATGGAAGCGCGGCCACGCCCAGGGCCCGGCATTCTGGCGCGGCAGCTTCAACGCCACCGCCAGCGGCGACACCTTCCTTGACATGGCCGGCTGGGGCCAGGGCGTCGTGTGGATCAACGGCCGCTGCCTGGGCCGCTACTGGAGCATCGGCCCCACGCAGACCATGTACCTGCCCGGCCCTTGGATCAAGCGCGGCCGCAATGAAGTGGTGGTGCTGGACCTGACCGGCCCGCGCAGCGCGCGCATCGCCGGCCTGGCCATGCCGGTGCTGGACCAGTTGCGGCCCGAGCTGGACCTGGCCCGTCCGCCCAGCACCGCCAAGCTGCAGCTGGATGGCGTGGCGCCGGTGCACGCGGCCGAATTCGCGCCCGGTTCCGCCACCCAGGACGTGATGTTCGCCGCGCCCGCCACCGGCCGCCAGTTCTGCCTGGAATCGCTGAACGCCTTCGACGGCAAGAGCTACGCGGCGGTGGCGGAAATCGCCCTGCTGGACAAGGCCGGCAAGCCGCTCAACCAGTCCAGCTGGACCATCGCCTACGCCAGCAGCGAGGAGGCGCGCAAGGAGGACGGCTCGGCGCTGAACGCCATCAACGGCCAGAATACCGACTACTGGCACACCGCCTACAGCGGTGCGGCTGCCAGCATGCCGCATCCGCACCGTATCATTATCGACCTGGGCAAAGCGACGGAAGTGGCGGGCCTGCGCTATGTGCCGCGCCAGGGCACGGCGGAGGTGACCGGCCGCATCAAGCAGTACCGCATCTATATCGGCGACCAGCTCGTCACGGGCAATTAGGAGAACACATGGAACGACGCAACTTCATGCGCACGCTGGCGGCAGGCACGGCCGGCTCGGCGATGAGCGGCCTGATCACCGCCAGCGGCACGCTGGCCTACGGCAGCGCCGCCGCCGCCACTGCCGCCACGGCCACGGCTGCCGGCGGCGACCGCGCCTACCTGCTGGGGCTGCTGCAAAAAATGTCCGACCCGGTGCTGTCGGCCATGTCGCAAGGCCAGCTGCGCAAAAAGTTCGCGCTGGAACTCAGCCCCACCTGGGACGGGCGCGACTCCGGCGTGGCCTACCTGGAATGCTTCGGCCGCCTGATCGCGGGCGTGGCGCCGTGGCTCGCGCTGCCGGCCGACGCCACGCAGGAAGGCCGCTACCGCCAGCGCATGCAGCAGATGGCGCTGCAAAGCTTCGTGCACTCGGTGGACCCGGCCAGCCCGGACTGCCTGCTGTGGAAAGGCCCGGGCCAGACGCTGGTCGATTCGGCCTATTACACCAACGCCCTGATGCGCGCGCCCAAGACCTTGTGGGAGCCGCTCGACAGCACCACCAAGCAGCGCATCATCGCCGCCATCAAAGGCCTGCGCCGCATCGAGCCGCCTTACATCAACTGGATGCTGTTCGCCGCCATGAACGAGGCGTGGTTGATGTCCATCGGCGAGGAATACGACCCGATGCGCATGAACGTGGCGATCCGCAAGATCAACGAATGGTACGTGGGCGACGGCTGGATCAAGGATGGCGAAGCCTTCCACTTCGACTACTACAACTCTTACGTGATGTACCCGATGCTGGTGGAAATCCTGGACGTGCTGGCCAGGTTCAAGGGCCCATTCTGGAACGGCAAGCCTGAGGAATTGCAGGCGCAGGCCGTCAAGCGCATGCAGCGCTACAGCGAGCACCTGGAGCGCTTCATCGGCACCGACGGCAGCTACCCGCCCATCGGCCGCTCGCTCACCTACCGCACCGCCGCCTTCCAGCCGCTGGCCCTGCTGGCCTTGCGCAAGCAGCTGCCGCCCTCGCTGCCCGAAGGCCAGGTGCGCGCCGCGCTGCACGCGGTGCACAAGGCAGTGTGGACCGAGCCGAGCAACTTCACCAAGGACGGCTACCTGACCATCGGCTTCGTCGGCCACCAGCCGGAGCTGGGCGACTGGTATTCCAACAACGGCAGCATGTACATCGCGTCCACCACGCTACTGCCGCTGGGCCTGCCGGAAAGCGACAGCTACTGGACCGCGCCGGCGCAGGACTGGACCCAGAAGAAGGCCTTCGCCGGCCGCAAGTTCCCCAAGGACTACCACGTCAGCTACTAGGCGTCAGGAATTAATACTGTTCCTTGTTGATGACGAAGTACATGCGGTAGGCGGTGTCCAGCACCGTCTTCGCCTGCTCGGCGGCTTCCTCGGCCGGCATGCGCAGCTGGCGCACGTAGTGCTGCGCCAGCGCGCGCTCGGCCGGCGCGTAGTGCGCCTGGATGGCCGCGTAGAGTTTCTTGTTGGTCTTGTCCTGCTGCGACCACGCCAGCAGGTTCTCTTCCACCTCGTCGCGCGTGTTGTAGGGATTGTCCGCCACCCAGGGGCGCAGGGCCGCGTTGGCCCAGGCCTGCTGCACGCTGGCGCGCACGCGCGCTGTGGGCTGCCAGAAGCTTTCCTCCTTGCCGCTGCCCAGCGTACGGTCCAGCAGCGCGGCCAGCTTGCGCACCGGCTGCGGCAGCAGCTGCACCGCGTGCTGCACCTGCGGCCGGAACTGCACTTCGCAGGCCAGCTTGGGCACGCCGGCAGCGGGCACGTACACTTTCCAGTTGCCTGAAAAACCGCCCGGCTCGGCGATGTACAGCATCCACAGCGCGCTGTCGCCGGTCTTGCGGAAGATGAAGGGCGCGCGCCAGCCATCGCTGAACGGCGCGCCCAGGCGGGCATTGCGCTCGTCCGCATCGGTGCCCAGGTAGTCCCTGGCGCTCATGGCCTGGTCCACCACGCGCACTTTGTGCATGTCGCCGCGCCAGCCCAGCGGCACCTCTTCCACCACCAGGCGCTTGCCGTTGACCGGGGCGGTCTGCCAGTAGATGCTGCGCGGCTTGTATTCGGGGAGGGGAACTTGGGTGAACACGTCCGGGTCGAATTCCGGCACGTCGCCGCCGGTCAGGCTGGTGCTCTTGGGGCCAAGCACCAGGTCGCTGCCGAAGTCGTCCGGGATCGCGTCGGGATGCGTCCACGGCAGGACGCTGGCGGATTTGTGGCCCAGCACGGCCAGCTGCAGCGCCGCCTTGCACTCGGCCAGGTCTTTTCCGTTCGTCAGCCGTGGCCATTCTTGGGCCAGGGCGCTGGTCGATACCAGGGCAAGCGCGGCCAGCGCGCCGCAATACAGTTTATCCAGATTCATGGCATTCCATTGAGTCGATCGCGCGGCACTCGCTGCGCGATTAACTATTTTACAATGGAATTTTAGGTAGCTGCGTCCGGGAAAGCATTAGTCGTGCGCGCCCCCCAAAGCGCATAGAACAGCACATACACTTCGCACGCAGCGGTGAGCAGGAAAGAGGCCTGCAGGCCGTAGATATCGGCCAGCCAGCCCTGCACCACCACCAGCGCGCCACCGGCAATGGCCATGATCAGCAAGCCGGCGCCCTCTTCGGTCAGCGGACCCAGGCCCTTGATGCCCAGCGTGAAAATAGTGGGGAACATGATCGAATGGAACAGGCCCACGGAAATCAGCGCCCACATGGCGGTCGGGCCGGTGCTGAAGGTGGCCACCAGCATCACGATGCAGGCGCCGACGCTGGCCGCCGCCAGCACGTGCTCTGCGGAGATGGAGCGCATCAGCATGCTGCCGACGAAACGGCCCACCATCATGCCGCCCCACAGCAGGAACAGGTAGTGCGAGGCCTGCTCATGGTTGACGTTGCCGATGTTGGGCTGCGACACGAAGTTGATGAACAGGTTGGCCACGCCGATTTCGGCGATCAAATAGATGAAGATGGCCGGGATGCCGAACACCAGGTTGCGGTGGCGCCACAGCGAATGCGATGCCCGCTCGGCTTTCGAGACGCGGCTGGTGGCGGCGCCCATTTCCGGCAGCGGGAAGCGCGCGATGATGACCGCCAGCACAACCAGCACGGCCGCCACGATCAGATAGGGCAGCTGCACGGCTTGCGCGTCCGCCAGGCGCTCGGCCTGGGTCAGCACGTGGCCGGCGTCGGCGGTGCCGGAGCTGGAACGGCCCAGGATCAGGTAGCCGCCGAACAGCGGCGCGAACATGGTGCCCAGCGAATTGAAGGCTTGCACCAGGTTCAGGCGCGAGGACGCGGTCTGCGGCGTGCCCACCACTGCCACGTAGGGATTGGCCGCCACCTGCAGTAGCGTAATGCCGCAGGCAATAACGAACAGCGCCACCAGCGTGACAATATAGGACGGCAGGCGCGCGGCCGGTATCATCATCAGCGCGCCCAGCGCCATGATGGACAGGCCGACCACCAGCGATTTCTTGTAGCCGATGCGCTCGATCAGGCGCGCCGCCGGTATGGAGGCGACAAAGTAGGCGATGAACCAGACCGACTCGATCAAAGTGGTCTGCGTGTAGTTCAGTTCGAACACGCTGCGCAGGTGCGGCAGCAGCGTGTTGTTGATGACGGTAATGAAGCCCCAGGTGAAGAACAGGCTGGCAAGCAGCGACATGGCCGACTTGTAGCTTGCGGTTGCGGGCGCTTGCCCAATCGAAGATGTACTTGCAGAAACAATAGGCGCAGCCACGGAACGTCCCCTGAAATCTTATTTTGGAGCCTTCCATGCTAGAGCTTTAAGCTATTCAATACCAATAACTAAATTAGCCGAATCTATACCGATTTTGATATCGCTCTTTGTGTGCGTTGGTGATTTGGCAAGTATTTTAGAATGGCGCTTTCTGATGAGGAAACCCACCATGAACTTGTCCCCAATGTGCCGTGCGCTCGGCGCCGCTGCCTGCCTGCTGGCCATCCACACCGCCGCGCTGGCCGACGATCCGCTGTGGGCGCGCTCGCAAGCGCTGCTGTTGAAAAACAAGGGCCTGGTGGCGCAGAACATCGCGACCAAGCTGGACACCGGCGGCTTCCTTTCCACCGGCGAGGGCGGGTATGAAACCGTGCTGCAGCGCTTCGACATCACCGGCAGGCCGGTGCGCGGAGCGAAAGACGAGGCAACGGAAAACAACCCCGACTACAAGGCTTCGAAGCTGGACATGGCGCTGGCCAACCATTTCGCCAACAATCCGGAACACCTGTTCGAGAACGCGTCCGGCGTCACGCGGCTGGCGGACCAGCAAGTGAACGGCGAAACGCTGGCCGTGTTCGACGTGCGCGCGGAACACGTGCTGAAGCGCACCCTGCCGGTCGCCATGCGGGTATGGGTGAAACCGGACAGCGGCGCGCCGGTGAAGGCGGACGGCATGATGGAGGTGCCGGCGCCGTTCGGCCCGCGCGCGCCGTTCAAGGTCCGCTACACCACCGACTCGGCCGGCAGGACCCTGCCCGCGCAGGTGTGGCTGGAGTACGATTACCTGACCACGACCCGCAATCACATCAAGTTCGACCACACGCTGAGCAACTGGAAGCCGCGGCCTTAGGCGCCGGACTGCCGCCTGCGTGTCCAGCCCAGCACACCCAGTCCGGCCAGCAGCATGCCGTAGGTGGCAGGCTCGGGCACCGGCGACAGCAGCACGCCGAGGCATTGGACGTTATTAGCGTCGCAGGCCATGGCGGTAATGTCTCCGTGATCGTTAATATCCGACGGCAGGCGGATATGCCAGCCGTCGGCGCCAACCAGCAGCGTGTCCAGGTCGTACTGCACGCCATCCTGGTAAAGGTAAGCGTGATCGTTCAAGAGACCCCAGCCGGTAGAGAACCTGCCCACCACGTCGCCCAGGTTGTTGATGGCGATGGCCGAATTGTCCCCCGTGTAGCTGCCAAGCACCTGCATCTGTCCATTCACGTAAATGAAGGAATGTTCGTGCACCGCGCTGCCGGAGCCGTAAGTAGAACTGCCCACCGCCACGTTGGCGTCGTTCAGGTCACGCGCAGAGCTGCGCCGATCCGAACTGAGGTCTGTCGGCAGCAGACCCAGCTCCACCAGCTGGCCGTTGATGACAAGTTGCGCCCGCCGGACGCCCTCGTCCGGAGACGAGTAGCCAGCCACGTTGCCGCTGGCGTTGATGGCCGTGGCGTAATCGATCGGCAGCAAGGTGGTGGTGCCGTTGTTCCACAGGAAGGAGGTGGCGCCATAACTGTTCTCGGTGCTGGCCACCACCGTCCCGGACGCGTTGGCTGCATACGCCTGCGTGTAATGGAAGTATGGCGACTGCACCGCGTCGGGCAGGATGGTCAGCGCGCCCTGATAGTACACCGCGCCCCTCACGACTTCAACGCCATTCTCCATCGTAGGCCGGTTGTAGCCGACCACGTGGCCCGCCGGCCCCACGCCGTGCACACCGTACATTTCTTGCGGCAGGTGCGTTAGCTGGCCTGCCTGCCAGGTGAATGCGCCCGATGCGCCATCCGGCATGTACCAGCCGCCACCGACGAGGCCATTATTGTTGATTCCGGCTGGACTGTAGCCAGGGTTCGGGCTGAAAAACGTCAGCGAGTAGCTGGGTGCGGCAAAGGCAGTGGGAACACAGGCGGCAAGCAGCAGCGCCGACAACAAGCGAATGCATGTAGGCATGGCGATTCTCCAAAGTTGTTTAATTGCTACCTGGGAGAATCGATGATATACCTCGTCCGGCAGCCGACATGGGGCGCACGATACGCGGGGGAATGTTTGACAAAAAAATTGCAGCTTGCACGCTGCTATAAACCTTGTGCTGCCGATCGCGGCGGCAGTATCGAAACTGATACGCAGATGGACGCCTAATTATGACAATTCATACTCGGGCGCCGGTACCCAAGCCTACCCGTTTCAAAAAGCCTCATGTAATCAATGGCCTGATCCAATAGTCCGGCTTGCCACTCCCGTGGCACGGATAGTGCTCTCTGTTGGGAAAAGCATCGTCGACGGCGGGCATCCGCTGCGAGTCGCTTTTTACGACAAATAAAACGGAGACAAAGCCAATGAACCAAGCAATTCCCCCCCGAACGCGCAGGCCAGCTTCCTGACGTAAGCGCCGGCACCGCCCGTCTGGCGGCACCGCTTGCGCGCCACTCCATCGCCCGTTTCACGGCTGACCGAGCGCCGCACCTCGATTCCGGGTGCGGCGTTCCAATGTACCCGGCCGCGCGCAGTTATACCTGCCGCACCAGCTTATTAGTCGTTTATGAAAGCATCATCAGCAGCTTCCCATCCCTCTAACTCTCTTGGAGACTCTATGTACGTTCCTATTTCCTCCCGTCTGTTGTCCGCGCTGTCCACTCCGCTGTGCGCCCTGGCGCTGCTGGCCGGGACCGTTCCAGCGGTCCGCGCCGCTGACGCCGCGCCGTCGGCCCACGTAACCATTTTGGCCACCGGCGGCACCATCGCCGGCAGCGGCGCCACCACGACCACGACGGTCGGCTACACCGCCGCTACAGTCGGGGTCGACCGCCTGATCCAGGCCGTGCCGGAACTGGCCAAGGTGGCGCAAGTCAAGGGCGAGCAAGTGTTTCAGATCGCCAGCGAAAACATGAGCAACGAACACTGGCTGGTGCTGGCCAAGCGCGTTAACACGCTGCTGGCGCAGCCGGACGTCGACGGCATCGTCATCACACACGGCACCGATACGCTGGAAGAGACCGCCTACTTCCTCGACATGGTGGTGAAGAGCCACAAGCCGGTCGTGCTGGTCGGCGCCATGCGTCCGGGCACCGCGCTGTCGGCGGACGGCCCGATCAACCTGTACAACGCGGTGCTGCTGGCGGCCAGCAAGGACGCCATCGGCAAGGGCGTGCTGGTGGCCTTGAACGACCAGATCCAGGGCGCGCGCGATGTCACCAAGACCAACACCTCGACCCTGGACAGCTTCAAGACGACGGAGCTGGGCATGCTGGGCTACATCCAGGGCAACCGCCCCTACTTCTACCGCGCCAGCACGCGCAAGCACACCGCCGACACCGAATTCGACATCAGCAAGCTTGATGCGCTGCCGCAAGTGGACATCGTCTACGGCTACGCCAACGTGAGCCCGGTGGCGCTGGATGCGCTGGTGGCCGCTGGCGCCAAGGGCATCATTCACGCCGGCGTCGGCGACGGCAGCCTGGCTTCCAAGGTCCTGCCTTCGCTGACCGCCGCCCGCAAGCAAGGCGTGCTGATCGTGCGCTCGGCCCGCGTCGGCCAGGGCATCGTGGCCCGCAACGGCGAAGCCAACGACGACAAGCTGGACTTCGTGGTTTCCGACACGCTGAACCCGCAAAAAGCCCGCATCCTGCTGATGCTGGCCCTGACCAAGACCAGCGACAGCAAGGAAATCCAGCGCATGTTCTACACCTACTGAAACTGGGGAAACGCCGGGGGCAGGCCTGCCAGGGTGCAAACCGCATGCGCGGCGACTCTGGTTGCCCGGCCCCGTCCTCGCGCAGCGGCCGCAGGCCCACCGCAGGCCGGACAAGCTCGGCCGCCGGCGCTTAGCATTCGTGAAAATGTTCGGTTGAAAATTCGTGTCCGTAATCGAAAAATTGTGGGCACGAATCCAATGTAACCAGCGCGCATCAATATCCAAATTTCCCGTTGACGATTGTCTTTTATGAATTAATATTTGTTAGTTGATCAGCACCAACAAATTTGTATCTTCGTAGTTTGAAGCAAGCTTATGAGGTAGCTATGCGAAAACGCATCAATTTATTACTTTCTATTGCTTCCCTTCTCGCGATTTTTGGCTGCGCAGCACACCCTCGCGTGGAGGTGGACTTAGCTGGAATCGGCTCAAGCGAGATCGGCAAGATAATCGAAAGAAACTTTGGCAATTCCAACGATAGCGTCAAGGGGAAGATAAATGAGCTCATTTACAGCAAGAAGATCGCCACTGCATCTGATAAAAAACTGGCGTTGGAGGAAATCGGGCTTCGTTGCGAATTCGCACCCCTTTGTACTTACCATGCCACTGCTAAGTCCAAACTTATCAATTCGGATGGCACAGTACTCCCGAGTAACAAACTCATCCACACCTACGACATAACAGCGGATTACTCCAGCGAGACGATCAAATCGGCCGTATCCGTCGTAGTCGAACGCGACCAAAATTAAAATTGAATGGCGCGTGTTGCGCAATACTACGAAAGCGCTGCAGGTGTTGTGCACATCATGACTAGGCACCGTGCGCTAGCGGCCTGAGACAGCCAAAGGCACCGTGTTCCTAACCCTGGAAGATGAGACGGGCAACGTCAACGTAATCGTCTGGCGGGGCTGGTAGAAGAACACCGCCGCGAGGTGAGAGGGCCAAGCGCTGGTTGACCTGTCGCACCTGCTGGGGGAGTTGGACACGCGCAGCAGGAATTTTCACTGACCCAAGATGTGGGCCACGTGATCGCAAACTAACGGTCCTTAATGCAGAGTGTAGCCCTGCCATAACCCCGGCAAAGGATGGACGCGAAAGGATCACGTAAGTCATTGATTTTAATGGTGCGGCTGGCGGGGATCGAACCCACAACCCTTGGCTTCGGAGGCCAATACTCTATCCATTGAGCTACAGCCGCGTAGGAGGGAACTTCGGAGGTGACAGAAGGATACCGGGTTTCGTCTTGTGCGTCCATGAAAAGTGTCGCTTTTGCACCGTTCTACATCCACAGGCAATCTTTTGAGACTATAATCGCCCGTTTGGCGAGCAAATGCGCTTCTTCACCTGCATGCAAAACCGATAACGTAACGCCGACGCAAGTTTCGAAATTTGTTATTAAGGAAATCATGAGCGACGCACACAACCACGAATCCGCCATCAGAACGCCCAAGCAGCTCGCAGCAGCAGTGATCGGCTTCTTCCTCATCACCGTGCTGGGCATCGCCCTGCTGGTGCAGTTCGTTACCGCCACCAAGCTGACCGGTGCCGGCACGGAAAGCCAGTCCGCCGAAGCGATCGGCAAGCGTCTGCAGCCGGTGGCCGACGTGGGCTTTACCCTGAAGGACGCGAACGCGCCGAAGGTGCTGCAATCGGGTGAGGCCATTTATTCGTCCACCTGCGCGGCTTGCCACGGCGCCGGCGTGGCCGGTGCGCCGAAAGTGGGCGACAACGGCGCCTGGGGCGCCCGCCTGGCGCAAGGTTATGACACGGTGGTGAAGCACGCTATCGAGGGCCTGCGCGCTATGCCGGCCAAGGGCGGCAATCCGGATCTGGATGACGTGGAAGTGGCGCGCGCTGTGGTGTTCATGGCGAATAAGTCGGGGGGCAGCTTGAAGGAGCCTGCTGTGCCTGCGGCGCCGGCTGCTGCGCCTGCAAGCGCTCCTGCAACCGCTCCCGCGGAGGCGCCTAAGGGCTGATGGTGGCGGAGCTGGCGGGTTACGCTGCGCTAACCCGCCCTACGGTTGTATGGGCCCACCCACGGCTTTTGCGGCCCTTTTTAAAAAAACCGCTCATTTGATTGAGCGGTTTTTTTTCGTCCTTACCAGATGATGACGCGTTCTTTTGGCGCCAGGTACATCTTGTCGCCTTGCTTGACCTTGAAGGCTTCGTAGAAGCCCGGCTGGTTGCGCATGGTGCCGTTGGCGCGGAACTGGCCCGGGGAGTGCGGGTCGGTCTTGATGCGGCTGATCATTTCGGGATCACGCATCTTGCTGCGCCATACTTGTGCAAAGCCCATGAAGAAGCGCTGGTCGCCCGTCAGGCCGTCGATCACCGGCGCCGGCTTGCCCTTCAGCGACAGCTTGTAGGCCTTGTAGGCAATCGCTACGCCGGAGTTGTCGGCGATGTTTTCGCCCAGCGTCAGCTCGCCGTTCACGTTGTAGCCAGGCAGCGGGCTGAAGGCGCTGTATTGCGCCACCAGGGCCTTGGTCTTGGCTTCGAAGTTCTTGTGGTCGGCCGCGCTCCACCAGTCGCGCAGGTTGCCGTCGCCGTCGTACTGGGCGCCCTGGTCGTCGAAGCCGTGGCTGATCTCGTGGCCGATAACGGCGCCGATGCCGCCGTAGTTGACGGCGTCGTCCGCGTTGGCGTCAAAGAACGGCGGCTGCAGGATGGCGGCCGGGAACACGATCTCGTTCATCTCCGGGTTGTAGTAGGCGTTCACGGTCTGCGGCGTCATGCCCCATTCGTCGCGGTCGATCGGTTTGCCCAGCTTGTTGATTTCCTTGTCGTAGTCGGCCTGGCGCGAACGCTGCACGTTGCCTACCAGGTCGTCGCGCGTGACCACCAGCGCGGAGTAGTCGCGCCATTTGTTCGGGTAGCCGATCTTGGTGGTGAACTTGGCCAGCTTGGCTTGCGCCTGCTTCTTGGTGGCCGGGCTCATCCAGTCCAGCTTGTCGATGCTCTGCTTGTAGGCCACCAGCAGGTTCTTTACCAGCGCTTCCATGCGCGCCTTGCGCTCGGCCGGGAAGTGCTGCTCGACGTAGACCTTGCCCACCGACTCGCCCAGCGCGCCTTCCACTGCCGCCACGCCGCGTTTCCAGCGCGGACGCTGTTCCTTGGCGCCGCTCAGCACGGTGCCGTAGAAGGCGAAGTTTTCATCGACGAAGGCTTTCGACAGGTAGGCCGCGTTGGCGCGCACGGCGTGCCACTGGAAGTAGGCTTTCCAGGTGTCCAGCGGGGTGGCCGCCAGTACCTCGTTAAAGCCCTTCAGGTAGGTGGGCTGGCTGACGATGACGTAGTTCACCTTGCCGCTGATCTTCAGCGCGTCCAGGTAGGCGTTCCAGTCGTAGCCCGGGGTCAGTTCGCCCAGCTTGGCGACCTCGACCTTGTTGTAGGCCTTGATCGGGTCGCGCAGTTCCACCTTGCTCCACTGGATCTTGGCCAGTTCGGTTTCCAGCGCGACGATGGCCTTGGCCTTGGCGGGGCCGTCCTTGTCGCCCGCCAGGGTCAGCATCTTGGCGATGTGCTGCTCATATTTGGCCAGGGTGTCGGCCAGCTTGGCGTCGTCCTTTTTCAGGTAGTAGTCGCGGTCCGGCAGGCCGAGGCCGCTTTGCACGAAGTCCACCACGTATTTGGTGGAATCCTTGTTGTCCTGGTGGATGCCGAGGTCGATCGGCGCGGCGGCGCCGGTCTGGTTGTTGCGGGCGATCAGCGCGGGCAGCTGCTTCTTGTCGCTCAGCGCGGCGATGCGGGCCAGCTCGGCGTTCAGCGGCGCGGCGCCCAGCTGCTCCAGCTTGGCTTCATCCATGTAGCTGGCGTAGAAGGCGCCGATGCGCTGTTCGTCGGCGCCGGCGTTCTGCTTGGCGGCGGCCTGCTCGATGATGGCGCGCAGCTGCGGCTGGATGTCGTCGTGCAGCTTGGCGAAGCTGCCCCAGTTGGACTTGTCGGCCGGGATCTCGGTGGTGGCCAGCCACTTGCCGCTCAAGTGGGTGAAGAAGTCGTCCTGGGCGCGCACGGACGGATCGATGTATTCCACGGCAATGCCGGACGTCAGCTTGCCGGCGGTGGGGCTCTTGGCCGCGTCGGCGGCGCCGGCCAGGCCGGTGGCGCCAGCCAGCAGGCCCAGGGTTAATGCACTCAACAGATGTCGTTTCACAGCTACTTCCCTCTCATTGTTTGTCTGGTTATTATTCCGGCTCGTGGCCGGTTTTTTACTCTAGCACAGCGCTGCGGCGCTGATAACAAAAAGACCACTTGTCGTGGCCTTTTTGCTGCTTCTTTTCCTGCTGCTTACCAGATGATCACGCGCTGTTCGGGCGCGAGGTACATCGGGTCGCCTTCCTTCACGCCGAAGGCGTCGTAGAAGCCGGGCTGGTTCTTCATGGTGCCGTTGGCGCGGAACTGGCCGGGCGAGTGCGGGTCGGTCTTGACCTGCTTGATCTGCGCCTCTTCGCGCATCTTGCTGCGCCACACCTGGCCGAAGCCCATGTAGAAGCGCTGCTCGCCGGTCAGCTTGTCGATCACCGGCGCCGGCTTGCCGCCCAGGGACAGCTTGTAGGCCTTGTAGGCCACCGCCACGCCGGAGTTGTCGGCAATGTTCTCGCCCAGGGTCAGCGCGCCGTTCACGTAGTAGCCGGGCAGCGGGCTGTAGCCATCGTACTGCTTGGTCAGCGCGTCGGCCTTGGCCTTGAAGTTGGCGCGGTCGGCGGCGGTCCACCAGTCGCGCAGGTTGCCGTCGCCGTCGGACTGGCTGCCCTTGTCGTCGAAGCCGTGGCTGATCTCGTGGCCGATGACGGCGCCGATGCCGCCGTAGTTCACGGCGTCGTCGGCGCGCGCATCGAAGAACGGCGGCTGCAGGATGGCGGCCGGGAACACGATCTCGTTGGTGGTGGAACGGTAGTAGGCGTTCACGGTCTGCGGCGTCATGCCCCATTCCTCGCGGTCCACCGGCGCGCCCAGCTTGGCCAGGTTGCGGCGGTAGCTGAACTCGGCGGCGCGGCGCATATTGCCGGCCAGGTCGCCAGCCACAATGCTCAGGCTGCTGTAGTCGCGCCACTTGTTCGGATAGCCGATCTTGGTGGTGAACTTGGCCAGCTTGGCCTGCGCCTCGCGCTTGGTCTCAGGGCTCATCCAGTCCAGGTTGTCGATGCTGTCCTTGTAGGCCGCCATCAGGTTCTTCACCAGCGCTTCCATGCGCGCCTTGCGGTCTGCCGGGAAGTACTGCGCCACGTACAGCTTGCCCAGGCCTTCGCCGATGGCGCCTTCCACTACGCGCACGCCGTTCTTCCAGCGCGGCTCCTGCACCGTCACGCCGTTGATGACGCCGCTGTAGAAGGCGAAGTCGGCGTCGGCGAAGGCCTTGTTCAGGTAAGGCGAGGCGTCGCGCAGCAGCTGCCACTCGAAGTAGGCCTTCCAGGTGTTCAGCTCGGTGGCCTCGGCCAGCTTGGCGAAGCCGGCCAGGTAGCTCGGCTGGTTGACGATGATGGTGTCGGTCTTGGTGGCGATGCCGGCCTTGCCCATGGCGTCTTTCCAGTCATAGCCCGGCGCCAGTTCGGCCAGCTTGGCGATCTCGGTCTTGTTGTAGCGCTTGACCGGGTCGCGGTTGTCCACCTTAGTCCACTGCACTTCGGCCAGCGCGGTTTCCAGCGCCATGATGGCTTGCGCGTCCTCGGCGGCGTTCTTGTGGCCGGCCATGGCGAGCGTGTTGGCGATGTGGGCCACGTACTTGTCGCGCACGGCGGCCAGCTTGGCGTCGTCCTTCTTCAGGTAGTAGTCGCGGTCCGGCAGGCCCAGGCCGCTCTGCGCGATGCTGGCGGCGTGCTGGGTGGAGTTGCGCGCGTCCTGGCTGACGTAGACGCCGTAGGGCACGCTTACGCCGATGCGGGTCAGGTGGGCGATCATGCCCGGCAGGGCTTTCTTGTCCTTCAGGCCGCGGATGGCGCTCAGCTCGCCGGCCAGCGGCTTGATGCCCAGTTTTTCCAGCGCCGCTTCGTTCATGTAGCTGGCGTACAGGTCGGCGATCTTTTGCGCCTCGCTGCCCTGCTTCTGCTTGGTCTTCTGGGTTTCCTCGATCAGGCCGCGCAGCTGCGGCAGGGTGTCGTCGCGCAGCTTGGCGAAGGAACCCCAGCTCGACTTGTCGTCGGGGATCTTGGTGGCTTTCAGCCAGCCGCCGTTCAGGTGGGTGAAGAAGTCGTCCTGCGCGCGCACGCTGGAATCGATGTACTGGGTGTCGATGCCCGAGATGGGGCCGGCGGCGGGGACGGAATGGTCGCCTTCATGCGCGCCGGCTTGGGTGGCCAGCAGGCCGATGACCAGGGTGCTCAGCAAAGTGCGTTTCAACAGCGGTTTCAACTTCTCTCTCCTTTTAGAATTTGGTTTCCAGGCGCGCAGTCCACACTCGGTAAGTGGGGTTGAGCGTCGTGGAGCGTTGCGACAGTCCGTTAGTGTAGACCAGGTTGCCGCCGCTGGCCTCGTCGGCCAGCAGGTTGGCGGCGGCGATGCGCAGCTGGGTCAGCGGCGTCATTTTCCACAGCACGTGCGCGTCCACCACGCGCTTGCGGCTGGCTTCCACCGTCTGGCTGACGCTGGTTTGCACGCGGATAGCCGGGGTCCAGTTGTAGCTGGCGCCCACGGACAGGGGCCAGTCCTTCATGCGGTAGTCCAGGCCCAGGTTGGCGGTCTGTTTCGGCTGCTGGTCGAGGCGGTTGTCCGGACCGGGGATGCCGTCCACGCGCGACCAGAAGCGGCTGTAGTTGCTGCGGAAATCGATGGCGGGCGCGTCGTCCATCAGCTCGGCGAGCTGGAACTTCGCTTCCAGTTCAATGCCCTTGGTGCGCGCGTGCGCGACGTTGCCGGGCGTGGACACCCAGCGCGGGCCTGTGCTGGTTTGCTGCAGGCTCAGTTCGCGCCGGATCAGGTTGTCGATGTCGCGCACGAAGCCACTGGCGCTGACGATGCCGCTGCGGCCCAGGTAGTGTTCGAACGCCATGTCCAGGCCGGTGGCCAGCTCGGGCTTGAGGTTGGGGTTGCCGGTGCGGTCGGGGCGCGTAGCGCTGTTCAGGCGCGACAGCGCGGGCAAGGCGATCAGGTCCTGCACATTGGGCGACTTGTAGCTCTTGGTCAGGCTCATGCGCAGCTGGTCCTTGCTGGTGCCGGGAATGCGGTAGACGCCGTGCAGCAGCGGGCTGAACACGCTGCTGGTATTGCTGACGGTGCTGGTGTTGCTGATACCGGTGCTGCCGGCCGCAGCAGTGCCGCCGATCGCAGCGGCGCTGCGATCGCTGGTGGTGCGGATGCCTTCCCAGCGCGCGCCCATGTACACGCCCCACTGCGGCGTGATGTCCCATTCATCCTGCGCGAACACGGCCAGGCGGCGCGTGTCGGCGCTGAGGTTGTCGCCGGAATCGTCGAACTGGGCGTTGCCGTTCTTGTCGGTGCCAACCTTGGTCTGCTCGCGGCGGCTGGTTTCTATGTCCCAGCCGGCTGCCAGCAGGTGGCCGGCGCCCATCGGCGCGCTGTATTTGCCACCGGTGTTGACGCTGCGGTCGCGCGTGCTGTCGGTGTCGTGGAAGCGGTCCAGCAGGGTGCCGGCGTTGTCGAACTGGCTGCGCACGGCGTCGCTGTCGCGGCGCGCCAGGCCGAGGCCGAATTTCACGTCCAGCTTGGCAGCGCCCTGCAGCTTGTGCAGCCAGTTGCCGAAGCCGCGCATCATGGTGGCGCTGGCATGGGTGCGCGTGAACGCCTGGTTGTATTCGGGCGGGACGGCGCCGGCCAGCTGCGCCAGGTCGCTGCGCGAGTCCGTATCGCCGCGGTTGGCCATGATAAAGGGCTGGAAGTTCAGCGTGTCGCCGTTGCCGAACTTGTAGGACAGGCGCGGCGTGAGGTGCAGGCTGTCGCTGCTGCCGCTGCTGCGCTCATCCACCTCCTGCAGCTTGGCGACGTCCCCGTCGTCCTCGGTGTCGCTGATGACGGCATGGCCGAAGTCCTTCTGGCGGTGCTTGCCCAAGGTGCCGGACAGGGTGTAGCTAAGGGCGCCGGCCTTGCCCGGCACGGTCAGCGACACATTGGGCGAGTGCAGGCTGCGCTCGTAGCTGTCGGTCAGCTTGAGCTGCACGTCGCGCTGCTGGTAGCCGTCGCGCAGGATGACGTTGATGGTGCCGGCGATGGCGCGCGTGCTGTTCTCGGCCACGGGGCCTCGCATCACTTCCACGCGCTCCACCTGGTCGGGCGACAGCGATTCCAGCGAAAAGCCGCCCGGCGCGCGTTCGCCGTTGAGCAGGATCTGCGTGTAGCCGCTGCCCAGGCCGCGCATGCGCACGTCGCCGCCCCGGCCGGGACGGCCGCCGCCGATGGTCACGCCGGGCAGGCGCTTGAGCACATCGCCCAGAGTGCTGTCGCCGTTGCGGTCCAGTTCCTCGCGGCCGTAGACCTGCTTGCCGGCAGTGGCATTGCGGCGCTCGGCCATGTCGTCCTGGCGGCCGCCGCTGATGGTGACTTTCTGGAGCGCCTTGTTGTCTTCTTTTGCTGGCTGGACTGTTTCCTGTGCGCCTGCGCTGACGTGGGCACCTATTAATGCCAGGCAGGCAAGGGGAATCAGTTTGCTCATGCCGCCATTTTAAGCGGCGCGGGCGCCAGCCGTCTGCGCCGGGGCGCGCTTTTTACTTTACGATACACGCGGCAACAACAGCGATAAGGAGTCGCCGGCTGCCGCAGGTGACGCAGCAGCGGCGGCAGGACGGGAGCCGCCTGGCCGCCATCAGCCGCCGTCAGCCGCCGCGCCCGCCGGGGCCGCCCTGCCCGCCCATGCCGCCCTTGCCCTTGTGCTCGCCGCGCCCGGGGCCGCCGCCCTCTTTCGGACGCTCGCCGCGCTCGCCGCCCTCCACGCGCTGCATCTGCTCGGCCAGGAAGACCGCCACCTGCTTGCGCTGCGTTTCATCGAGGGCATCATTGACATCCAGCCACCACGCGCGCAGCTGCTTTTCCTCCGCCGCAGACGCGGCTGCTTCGGCGTCCACCCCGCCGGCCAGTTCGCGCAGTTCGACGTCCTTGCCGTCCAGTGCCGGGCGCAGTGCGGCCTGCATGCGCTCGCGGCGCGATTTGCGTTCGCGCAGCACCGCGCGGGTGCGGCTCTCGGTCTGCTGCCACAGGGTGGCCTGGTTGGCGTTCAGGTTCAGCTCCTTGCGGAACTCGGCGGCCATGGCCAGCAAGTCTTCGGCGCGCATCTCCATCACGGGCACGGCGAAGGAAGGGCAGGCGAAGGCCAGCGCGGTGGTGAACAACAGGCCGCGCGCATAGTTGGAAATCAAGTTGCTTGTCATCTGGGCTCCGGGCAAAAAAAAGCCTGCGCCGTGGGTGCAGGCAGAAAAACCACTACAGGGTAGAGAAGAACTACAGATCCAGTGTAGGCCGCGATTTTGCAGGCTTCCCGGACTCTTACAATTCCTTACGGTCGTGAACGCAGGCTTTACAGAAGGGACATGGAAGCGCAAAACGGCAATATTGAAGCCCTACCATGCTGTGGTGTAAAACGCCGTAAAGACGACATAAATTACGGGCGGGCTACGCAGATTGCCGGAAATCAGGTTTATACTGAATTCGCGCGCAGTAGAGTGACTGCGGCAGCTTGACACAGGTGAAACATGGGCAAGAAACTCAAGAATACCGGGCTGGTTGGCCTGGGTGTCGTCGCCGGCATCGCCGTCTCCCTGCAGTTCTCCGCGATGGCCCAGCGCCCCGCCGACCCGGCCCTGCCGCTGGAGGAACTGCGTCAACTGGCCGACGTGTTCGGCCTCATCAAATCCGATTACGTGGAAGTGGTGGAGGACAAGAAGCTGCTGACGGAAGCCATTTCCGGCATGGTCGCTTCGCTCGATCCGCATTCGGCCTACCTCGATAAAAAAGCCTACGCCGAACTGCGCGAAGGCTCGCAGGGCAAGTTCGTCGGCCTGGGCATCGAGATCGGCCAGAGCGAGGACGGCTACATCAAGATCGTGGCGCCGATCGAGGATTCGCCGGCCTACCGCGCCGGCATCAAGGCGGGCGACCTGATCACCCGCCTGGACTCGACGCCGGTGAAAGGCCTGAGCCTGGACGACTCGGTGAAGAAGATGCGCGGCGAGCCGCACAGCAAGGTCTCGCTGACGGTGCTGCGCAAGGACGAGCCGGAACCGCTGGTGTTCAGCATCACGCGCGAAGAGATCGTGCAGAAAAGCGTCAAGGCCAAAATCGTCGAGCCCGGCTATGCCTGGCTGCGCGTGGCGCAATTCCAGGAGCCCACGGTGGACGACCTGGCTGCCAAGATCACCGAACTGTACAAGCAGGATCCCAATATCAAGGGCCTGGTGCTGGACCTGCGCAACGATCCGGGCGGCGTGCTGCAAGGCGCCATCGGCGTGGCGGCGGCCTTCCTGCCCAAGGACGCGGCCATCGTCTCGACCAACGGCCAGCTGCCGGACTCGCGCCAGACTTTCTATGGCCGTCCCGAATACTACGCGCTGCGCAGCGAGGGCGACGTGCTGGCCAAGCTGCCGGCAGCGGTGAAGCGGGTGCCGATGGCGGTGCTGGTCAACACCGGCTCCGCCTCCGCCTCGGAAATCGTGGCTGGCGCGCTGCAGGACTACAAGCGCGCCACCATCATCGGCAGCCAGACGTTCGGCAAAGGCTCGGTGCAGACCATCCGCCAACTGACCGCCGACACGGCCGTGAAGCTGACCACGGCGCGCTACTACACGCCGAACGGCCGCTCGATCCAGGCCAAGGGCATCACGCCCGAGCTGCTGGTGGACGAGAACGCCGACGGCGACGGCCTGAACGCACTGCGCATGCGCGAAGCGGACCTGGTCAAGCACCTGTCCAACGACCGCGAGCAGGAAGCGGGCAAGACCAAGCGCGACGAGGCCGAAGAGCAGTTGCGCATCCTGGCGGCCGAGCGCAAGCGCAAGCCGCTGGAATACGGCAGCGGCGACGACTTCCAGCTGCAGCAGGCACTGAACCACCTGAAAGGCCTGCCGGTCCAGCTGGCCAAGCAGGAATCGAAGCTGGTGCAGGCCACCGACCCCGTTGCCAAAGATCTTATGCGAAAATAAAGTCCGTCAAAACGCCATTCCGGCAAGCTGCGGCGCCCTTTGTGGCGCCGTTCTTCATTTTTAGTACGAGCGTTCGTGTAGAATTTCTCCCATAAAAGGCGACAGCCCTATCCACAAGAGAAAGATTGAAGAATATGAAACAAGTCGTCATCAGCGGCACCGGCCTATTCACGCCAGCGAACTCCATCAGCAATGAAGAACTGGTCGCCTGCTTCAACACCTATGTTGAACAGTTCAACGCCGAGAACGCGGCCGCCATCGAAGCCGGCACGGTGACGGCGCTGGAGCCGTCCAGCGTGGGCTTCATCGAGAAAGCGTCCGGCATCAAGGCGCGCTACGTGATGGAGAAGGAAGGCATCCTGGATCCGACGCGCATGGTATCGCGCATTGCCGAGCGCGCGGACGACGAGCTGTCGCTGCAGGCTGAAATCTGCGTGGCCGCCGCGCAGCAGGCGCTGGACCGCGCCGGCCGCAGCGCCGCCGACATCGACATGGTGCTGGTGGCCTGCTCCAACCTGCAGCGCGCCTACCCGGCCATGGCGGTGGAGGTGCAGCAGGCGCTGAACATCGACGGCTACGGCTTCGACATGAACGTCGCCTGTTCCTCAGCCACGTTCGGCATCCAGCAGGCGGTGGCGGCGGTGCAAAGCGGCCAGGCGCGCGCGGTGCTGGTGCTGAATCCCGAGATCACCAGCGGCCACCTGAACTGGCGCGACCGCGACAGCCACTTCATCTTCGGCGACGCCTGCACCGCCATCGTGGTGGAAGCGAAGGACGCGGCGGTGTCGAAGCACCAGTGGGAAATCCTGGACACCAAGCTGAAGACCAGCTTCTCCAACAACATCCGCAACAACTTCGGCTTCCTGAACCGCTTCGACGAGGACGGCGTGGGCCAGCCGGACAAGCTGTTCAAGCAGCAGGGCCGCAAGGTGTTCAAGGACGTGTGCCCGATGGCCGCCGACATGATCAAGGAAAGCATCGCGCGCGCCGGGCTGGAAGTGCCGCAGGTGAGCCGCTACTGGCTGCACCAGGCCAACCTGAACATGAATCTGCTGATCAGCCGATTGATCCTGGGGCGCGACGCCGAGCCGGGCGAAGCGCCGGTGATCCTGGACAGCTACGCCAACACCTCGTCGGCCGGCTCCATCATCGCCTTCCACAAGCACAACGACGACCTGCCGCAGGGCGCGCTGGGCGTGATCTGCTCCTTCGGCGCCGGCTACTCGATCGGCGCGGTGGTGGTGCGCAAGTTGTAATCCCACACATCTAGTCCCCCTCCCACAAGCAAGCTGAGCCGCATTTTCCACACATCGGGGTCTGACCCCGAGGTTGGCAAAAATGCGGCTCAGCTTGCTTCGTGTAGCTGGCACCGAAGTAGAGGATCACAATATGGCGGTGCTCATCGCGGTGGCGGTGCGCGAGCTAGTCCCACCCCCCTAGTCCTCCTCCCACAAGCAAGCTGAGCCGCATTTTCCACACTTCGGGGTCAGACCCCGGGGTTGGGAGAATGCGGCTGAGCTTGCCTGGGCGCGGGCGTGTGCTACCCTTGGGCTTGTCATTCACCCTACAGGAACCCCGCCCGCATGCCCCATGACATCCCGCTGATTACCACCATTGCTGCCGCCCTCGGGTTCGGACTCATCTTCGGTTTCGCTGCCACGCGCTTGAAACTGCCTGCGCTGGTGGGGTATCTGGCGGCCGGCATCCTGATCGGACCGGCGACGCCGGGCTTCGCGGCCGATACCGTACTGGCCGGCCAGCTGGCGGAAATCGGTGTGATGCTGATGATGTTCGGCGTGGGCCTGCATTTTTCGCTCGACGACCTGTGGGAAGTGCGGCGCATCGCACTGCCGGGCGCGATTTTGCAGATCGCGGCGGCCACCGGCATGGGCATGGCGCTGGCGCACTGGTGGGGCTGGAGCCTGGGCGGCGGACTTGTGTTCGGCCTGGCGCTGTCGGTGGCCAGCACCGTGGTGCTGCTCCGCGCGCTGGAGGAGCGCGGCATCCTCGATTCCTTCAACGGCCGCATCGCCGTCGGCTGGCTGGTGGTGGAGGACCTGGTGACCGTGCTGGTGCTGGTGCTGCTGCCGCCGCTGGCCTCCTCGCTGGGCGGGGCCGCGCCGGACCATGGCCACGCGGCCGCAGGCGCCGCCGCCGCGGCTACCCCGCTGTGGCAGACGCTGGCCATCACCTTCGGCAAGGTGGGCGGCTTCGTCGCCTTCATGCTGCTGATCGGGCGCAAACTCTTCCCCTGGCTGCTGTGGCAGGTGGCGCGCACCAACTCGCGCGAGCTGTTCACGCTGTGCGTGATCGCGGCGGCGGTGGGCATCGCTTACGGCGCCACCAAGCTATTCGGTATCTCGTTCGCGCTGGGCGCTTTCTTCGCCGGCATGGTGCTGCGCGAATCGGAGCTGAGCCACCGCGCGGCCGAGGAGTCGCTGCCGCTGCGCGACGCGTTCGCGGTGCTGTTCTTTGTGTCGGTGGGCATGCTGTTCGATCCGGCCATCGTGACCGGGCAGCCATTGAAGCTGCTGGCGGTGGTAGCCATCATCGTGTTCGGCAAATCCATCGCAGCTTATGTGCTGGTGATCGTGCTGCGCTATCCGCTGCGCACCGCGCTGACGGTGTCGGCCAGCCTGGCGCAGATCGGCGAGTTCTCGTTCATCCTGGCCGCGCTGGGTTTGTCGCTCAAGCTGATGCCGCAGGAGGGCCAAAGCCTGATCCTGGCCGGCGCCATCATCTCGATCGCGCTCAATCCGCTGGTGTTCGCGGCGGTGAAGCCGCTGGAGCGCTGGTTCGGCCGCAACGCCGGCCTGGCCGCGAAGTTCGACCGCAGTGCCGACCCGCTGGCCGAGCTGCCGATGACGGTGCCGCAGGAGAAGCTGCATGACCAGGTGGTGCTGGTCGGTTATGGCCGCGTGGGCCGCCGTATCGCCGCCGCGCTGACCGCGCAGCATATTCCCTTCGTGGTGGCGGAACAGAACCGCGAGGTGGTGGACCAGCTGCGCCGGGATGGCATTCCGGCAGTGGCGGGCAATGCGGGCGAGCCGGCGGTGCTGATCCAGGCGCACATCGCGCGCGCACGGATGCTGGTGATCGCGACGCCGGATACTTTCCACGTGCGCAGCATGGTGGAGACGGCGCGCGCGCTTAATCCCGGCATCAAGACCGTGGTGCGCACGCACAGCGAGGAGGAGGCGGAGCTGCTGAGAAGCGAGCGCGCGGGCAAGATCTTTATCGGCGAGCATGAGCTGGCCAATGGCATGGCAGAATTCGTGGCCGAAGAATTTGCGCAGGCGCAGAAGGGGGCGGCGCATTAGCGGCGCTGGCGGCGCAACGGCGGGTTACGCGCGGCGCCTGGCGCCGCGCTAACCCGCCCTACGGAATCAGGAAATTTTTAGTAGGGCGGGTTAGCCGGCGCGAGCCGGCGTAACCCGCCACCATCCGCCACCATCCGCCACCATCCGCCGGCTACAGGCTGACGGCCAGCTCGGCGCCTTCCTTGATGGCGCGCTTGGCGTCGAGCTCGGAGGCCAGGGCGGCGCCGCCGATCTTGTGGAAGCGGGTGGCGCCCGGCGCTGCGGGCGCGGCGCCGGCCGGCGGCATCAGCTCGGCCAGGCTGTCCTGGCCGGCGCAGATGATGACGTTGTCCACCGCCAGCAGGCGCTCGCCGCCGTCTACCGTGATGTGCAGGCCGTGGTCGTCGATCTTGTTGTACTGTACGCCCGCCAGCATGACCACGCCATTGCGCGCCAGGACCGCGCGGTGCACCCA
This sequence comes from Massilia sp. Root418, assembly GCF_001425265.1. Classification (GTDB taxonomy): domain Bacteria; phylum Pseudomonadota; class Gammaproteobacteria; order Burkholderiales; family Burkholderiaceae_D; genus Rugamonas. The sequence continues at coordinate 419,643 of NZ_LMEC01000022.1, read as the reverse complement.
GCCGGAAGTCTTGCCCAGGCCGGCGCCCAGCTTGGTGGTCTTGCGCTGCAAGAGATAGAGCTGGCGCACCGGCTCTTCCGCGTGCGGCTCCACCAGGCCGCCGCCGGTGGTGGCTTTCAGGTCCACGCCCCATTCCCTGGTCCAGGTGTCCACCGCCAGCGGCAGTGCGTGGCGCGAGTCGTGCAGCAGGTATTCGCCAACGTCGAAGCCGATGCCGCCAGCGCCGATGATGGCCACGCGCTTGCCGACCGGCTTTTTGTGCGCCAGCACGTCCAGGTAGGACAGCACTTTCGGGTGTTCGATGCCTTCGATCGGCGGCTTGCGCACCTTGATGCCGGTGGCGACGATCACGTCGTCATAGCCGCCGGCCAGCAAGTCGTCGCGCGTGACGCGCTGGCCCAGCTTCAGGTTCACGCCGGTCAGTTCCACCTTGCGCTTGAAGTAGCGGATGGTTTCGGCGAATTCTTCCTTGCCCGGAATCTGCATGGCGACCTTGAACTGGCCGCCGATGCTGTCGCTGGAGTCGAACAGGGTCACCTCGTGGCCGCATTCGGCGGCCACCGTGGCGGCCGACAGGCCCGCCGGTCCGGCACCCACCACAGCCACCTTGCGGCGCTTGGCGGCGGCTTTGTAGACCAGCTCCGTCTCGTGGCAGGCGCGCGGGTTGACCAGGCAGCTGGCGCGCTTGTTGGAGAAGGTGTGGTCCAGGCAGGCCTGGTTGCAGCCGATGCAGGTGTTGATCTCGTCCACCCGCCCTGCCGCCGCCTTGACCACGAACTCGGGGTCGGCCAGGAAGGGGCGCGCCATCGACACCATGTCGGCGTCGCCGCGCGCGATGATGGCTTCCGCTTCGCCCGGCATGTTGATGCGGTTCGATGCCACCACGGGGATGGTCACTTCGCGCCGCAGCCGCCCGGCCACGCTGGCGAAGGCCGCGCGCGGCACCGAGGTGACGATGGTGGGCACGCGCGCCTCGTGCCAGCCGATGCCGGTGTTGAGGATGGTGACGCCGGCGTGCTGCAGCGCCTTGGCCACGGCCAGTACGTCGTCCCAGGTGTTGCCGCCGTCGACCAGGTCGAGCAGCGAGTGGCGGTACATGATGATGAAGTCCGGCCCCACCGCGGCGCGGATGCGCTTGACGATTTCCACCGGCAGGCGCATGCGGTTTTCAATGCTGCCGCCCCAGCGGTCGGTGCGCAGGTTGGTGCGCGAGCACAAGAACTGGTTCAGCAGGTAGCCTTCGCTGCCCATCACTTCCACCCCGTCGTAGCCGGCCTTCCTGGCCAGCCTGGCGCAGCGCACGTAGTCGCGGATGGTGGCCTGGATGCCGGCTTCGCTCAGCGCGCGCGGCTTGAACGGCGAGATGGGCGACTTGCGGTCGGAGGCGGAGACGACGAAGGGCTGGTAGCCGTAGCGGCCCGCGTGCAGGATCTGCATCAGGATCTTGCCGCCTTCTTCGTGCACGGCGCTGGTGACCTTGCGGTGGTTGGGCACGTCGCCCAGGAAATTGAGGGTGCCGCCGAAGGGTAGCAGCCAGCCGGAACGGTTGGGCGAGATGCCGCCAGTGACGATCAGGCCCACGCCGCCCTTGGCGCGCTCCTTGTAGAACGCGGCCAGCTTGCCATAGTTGTAGAAGCGGTCTTCCAGGCCGGTGTGCATCGAGCCCATGATGACGCGGTTGCGCAGCGTGGTGAAGCCGAGGTCGAGCGGGGCCAGCAGGTGGGGGAAGTGTGGAGTTGTCATTATGATAGTTGGTATGGTCGACAGCGATCTCCGCATTAGAGCCGTTTTCTCTAGACCAATGTTACTAAAATACTCCAACGTCACGTAAACACTTATTTTGTAAGCGTATTGTGCCGTACTTGTATTCTGACAGTTATTCCCTTACGCTGAACAGATGAAGCGATTGTTTGCCATTTTGTTATTCAGCATTTCTGCGCCGCTACTCGCGCAGGGGCAGAAACTTGAACTGCCGAAACTGGAAGTCGCTGTCACGCGGGTGACCCAGGACGGGCTGCACCTGTACGAAGTGGATGCCAGCGGCATCGTGCAGGCTCCCCTGGCCACCGTCTGGAAGACGCTCACCACCTATGACCGGATGAACGAGTTCGTGCCGGACATGGCGTCCTGCCGGGTGCTGTCGCGCAATGGCAATGAGGTGATCATCGAGCAGTACGGGACGGCGCGCTTCCTGTTCATGTCCAAATCCATTCACCTGATCGTGCGCGCCACGGAAACGCCGATGCAGAGCATCGACATCGCCCTGATTTCGGGCGACATGAAGCACTACGAATCGCGCTGGGAGTTGTTCCCGCAGCCGGAGGGCGGGACGAAGGTGATCTATACCGGCCGCCTGGTGCCGAATTTCTACGTGCCCGGGCTGCTGGGCACGAATATCATCCGCGGCGACATCGAACGCATGATGGGCGCCGTGCTGGCGCGCATGGACCGACCGGACAGCACGGCGGCCAGGAACCTGCTCACGCCGTAGTGCACCGCGCGGCTTATTGCGCGGCTTACTGCGCCGCGTAGTCCGGGCCGCGCAGCTCGGCGAACTGCTCGATGCTGCCGATCTTGATCATCACCGAATTGAGACTGAGGTTGGCCTGCATGGCGCGCCAGGCGAACTGCCATTCGCGCTCCTGCTTTTCCGCCGCCGTCTTGGTGAAGGCAGCGCCGAGCGCAGCGCGGTGGCCGTACTCCACGGCGCCGTCGATGCCGGCCCAGCTGGGCAGCGCGCGCTGCACGGCGCGGTGGATGCGCTCGCCGAATTCTTCGGTGTTGTGGATGACCAGGCAGGCGTCCGCCGTGAACAGGTCGAACAGCTTGCGGTCCCACGCCTTGGAGAAGCTCAGCGTAAGGCAGTTGGAAGCCGGGTGCAGGATGAACTGCCCTTGCGTCAGGGCCAGTTCAAGGTCGCTGCGCTCGCCGTAGCGGTACAGGGTCGGGGGGCGTTGATAGTCGTGCATGGCGCAGTGTTTCTCTTATTTCTGGATGGGGTGGCGCACGTGGCGGTGCGCGCGCATGGCGTTGGAAGCGATGAAGATCTCCCGCAGCAGGTAGACGAAACTGGTGATCAGCCCCAGCATGGCCAGCACGAACAGGCCGGCGATATATTTGTCCAGCGTGACGTTGGTGGTGTCGCCCACGAACAGCATGGCAATCACCAGGCAAATCAGCAGGCCGCAGCCGGTCGAGGAGCCGATCGACACGTTGATCAGGTGCGAACGCCGGTATAGCACGTCAAGCTCGTTGAGGTAGTTGTCGTTGTAGCCGACATCGAGCCGGTCTTCCAGCACCCGCGAGCGGTCGATGATGCGCGCCAGGCGGTTGGTCAGCACCATCAGGTTGGTGCAGACGCCCGTGAGCAGGAATACCGGCGCGATCGCCAGTTGAATGATGTGTCCAATATCGCCGACTTGTATGTTCATTGCGCGTTCTTGCTTGTTCTTGCTTGTCTTGTTACTTGCAGGGTCCAGACCGTAGTGTAACAGGCCGCAGGGCCTTACTCGAAGCGGCGCAGGCGCTTGAACTGTTCGGTGGCCGCCACCAGCGCCGCGGAAATGCCGCGCTCCATGGCGCCGTGGCCGGCGTCCGGGATCATCTTCATCACGGAGCCGGGCCAGGCCTTGTGCAGGCTCCAGGCCGACACCGGCGGGCAGATCACGTCGTAGCGGCCCTGCACGATCACCGCCGGCAGGTGGGCGATCCGGTCCACGTTGCGCAGCAGCTGGCCGTCCTCGAAGAAGCCGAGGTTGGCCATGTAGTGCGATTCCAGGCGGCCCACGCCCAGGTCCAGCGCGTCCGACGGCGCTTCCTCTGGCTGCGGCAGCAGGAACACGCGGCGGCCCTCGAAGCGGCTCCAGGCGCGCGCCGCCGGCCAGTACACGGCCGGGTCGTCGCTCATGATGCGCTTGACGTAGGCCTGCAGCAGGTTGCCGCGCTCTTCGGCCGGGATGTGGGCCACGAATTCGTCGTACACGTCCGGGTGGAACCAGCGCGCGCCTTCCAGGAAGAAGTCGATCTCGGGCTGGGTGCACAGGAAGATCCCGCGCAGCACGAAGCCCAGGCAGCGCTTGGGGTGGGCCTGGCCGTAGGCCAGCGCCAGCGTGGAACCCCAGGAGCCGCCGAACACCAGCCACTGTTCAATGCCGAACATGGCGCGCAGGCGCTCGATGTCGCCGATCAGCAGCTGGGTGGTGTTGTTGCGGCACTCGCCCACCGGGGTGGACTTGCCGGCGCCGCGCTGGTCGAACAGGATCACACGGTATTGCTGCGGGTCGAAGAAGCGGCGGTGCGCGGGCGACAGGCCGGCACCCGGGCCGCCGTGCAGGAACAGCACCGGCACGCCGTTCGGATTGCCCACCTCTTCCCAGTAGATGGTGTGCAGCGCGTCGACTTCCAGCATGCCGTGGCGCAGCGGCGCGATGGCGGGGAACAGGGACGGGTTCGGATCGGGCATGTGGTGTCTTTCAAAAAAAGGTGTTCACGGCGTAGCGCACAGTATAAGCATCGTCGGCCACCAGCAGCAGCGGCCATTTGTCGAAGGTGGTGCAGGGGTGCGAGATGCCGCAGCCCACCAGGTCGCCCACTTTCAGTTCCTGGCACAGCGCGTCGCCTTCGGGCAGGCGCAGGTAGGCATGCTGGTCGTTCATTTTCTCGATGCGGCAGCCGGGCGGCAGACCAGTGGGCTCCAGCGCGCCGCCGGCATCGGGGCGGTGCGTGTAGAGCGCGACCGGCAGCTCCTGGTCGTACGATGCGTCGCGCTTGCCCATGCTGAGGATGGCCAGCGTGGGCTCGGGGCGCGAGGTGACCATGCTCCACACTTCCAGCGCGGGGCGCAGGCCGTCGGCCGCGTGTTCGCGCGCGGCGATATCGTGCGTCAGGTCCTGGTAGGAACCGTGGTCGTTGGTCAGGTAGCAGCCGCTGCGCAGCACCGGCAGCACGGAGCGCGACAGGGCCGCCAGGCCGGCGAAGCCGCGCGCCACCAGGTCGAAATAGGCGGAGCCGCCGGCCGACAGCAAAATCTGCTCGCCGCCGAACAGCTGCTCGCCGTCCGCCTGGCGCACCAGCGCGGCCAGCTGCGCCACAAAGGCGCGCACCGCCTCCACGCTGGCGGCGCGGTCGTGGCCTTGCAGCAGGCCTTCGTAGCCTTCGATGCCGGCCAGCTGCAGGCCGGGCGCCCTGGCCACCTTCCGCGCCACCGCCATCGCCTCGGCGGCCGTGCGGCAGCCGGCGCGCTTACCGGGCAGGCCCAGTTCCACCAGCAGCGGCAGGGGCCGCGCCAGCCCGGCTTCAGCCGCCGCTTGCGACAGGCGCTGCACGCCCTCTTCGGAATCCACCAGTGCGTAGAACTCGAAGCCGGGGTCGTCCCGCAACAGCGCCAGCATGGCGCGGATGTCGGCCGGGGCCACCAGCTGGTTGGCCAGCAGCACCCGGCGCACGCCGAAGCGGCAGGCCACCTGCACTTGCGCGGCGGTGGCCAGCGTCATGCCCCAGGCGCCGCTGGCCAGCTGCGCGCCGAACAGTTGCGGGCTCATGGTGGTTTTGCCGTGCGGCGCCAGCACCGCGCCGTAGCGGGCGCAGAAGCGCTCCATCCAGTCCAGGTTGTGCAGCAGCGCCGATTCCTTCAGCACCGCCACCGGGTAGCTGGTGTCGCCGCGCAGCACGTTCCAGCGCTGCACGGCGATGGCACCCTGGCGCATCGGTTCGGTCAGCGGCAAGCCTTTTACGCCGGGCTGCAGCATCTGTTCGGCCAGGCTGTCGAGCGCCAGGCCGCCTTCCGGCAAATGTCTGTCCATAAAGTTTCTCCTCTGCCGCATTGTGCTACGCCGCCGGGCAAAAAAAAAGCACCGCTTGCGCGGTGCTTCCTGGTCCAGCTGCCAGCCTGTCTTAGGACATGTGCTGGCCGCCGTTGATGGCGATGTTGGCGCCGGTGACGAAGGCTGCTTCCTCGGAGGCCAGGTAAGCCACCAGACCGGCCACTTCTTCCGGCTTGCCCAGGCGGGCCATCGGAATCTGCGGCAGGATCTTCGAATCGAGCACTTCCTGCGGGATCTCGGTCACCATCTTGGTGCCGATGTAGCCCGGCGAGATGGTGTTGACCGTGACGCCCTTTCGCGCCACTTCCAGCGCCAGCGCCTTGGTGAAGCCGTGTACGCCGGCCTTGGCGGCCGAGTAGTTGGTCTGGCCGAAGGCGCCCTTCTGGCCGTTGACGGACGAAATGTTGATGATGCGGCCCCAGCCACGGTCCACCATGCCGTCCGCTACCGGCTTGGTCATGTTGAACACGGAGTCCAGGTTGGTGCTCATCACCGCATCCCAGTTCAGCTTGTCCATTTTCTTGAAGGTCATGTCGCGCGTGATGCCGGCGTTGTTGACCAGCACGTCGATCGGGCCGATGTCCTTCACGATGGCGGCGACGCAGGCTTGCGCCGAGTCGTAATCCGCCACGTCGCACGGGTAAGCCTTGAAATCAAAACCCATGTCGCGCGTCGTGGCCAGCCATTCGTCTACTTTCTTGTTGCTCGGGGAATACGTGGTGACCACTTTATAGCCCAGTGCGGCCAGCTTGATGCAGACCGCTTCGCCCAGACCACCCATACCACCTGTTACCAATGCAATTCTTGCCATTTGTCATCCCCTCTTATTGTTTCGAACACTAAAAGAACTGAACTGCCTACTGCTATTGCCTGTTATTGCCGGTTATGCGCGCTCGACTGCCAGCGCCACGCCCATGCCGCCGCCGATGCACAGCGAAGCCAGGCCTTTCTTGGCGTCGCGGCGCACCATTTCGTGCAGCAGGGTCACCAGGATGCGGGCGCCGGAGGCGCCGATCGGGTGGCCGATGGCGATGGCGCCGCCGTTCACGTTGATCTTGCTGGTGTCCCAGCCCATTTCCTTGTTCACGGCCAGCGCCTGGGCGGCGAAGGCTTCGTTGATTTCCATCAGGTCCAGGTCGTCCGGGGTCCAGCCGGCTTTTTTCAGGCACAGCTTGGCGGCCGAGACCGGGCCCATGCCCATGTAGGCGGGATCGATGCCGGACGAGGCATAGGCTTTGACCTTGGCCAGCGGAGTCAGGCCCAGTTCGCGCGCCTGGCTGGCGGTCATCATGATGACGGCGGCGGCGCCGTCGTTCAGGCCGGAGGCGTTACCGGCCGTGACGCTGCCTTCCTTGTTGAAGGCGGGACGCAGGCCGGCCAGCGCTTCCAGCGTGGAGCCCGGCTTGATGTACTCGTCCGCGTCGAACACGATGCTGCCCTTCTTCTGCGCGATTTCCAGCGGAATGATCTCGTCCTTGAACTTGCCTTCCTTCTGCGCCGCTTCGGCTTTCAGCTGCGACTGCAGGGCGAACTCGTCCTGCGCTGCGCGCGAGATGTCGTATTTCTTGGCCACGTTCTCGGCGGTGACGCCCATGTGGTACTGGTTGTACACGTCCCACAGGCCGTCCACGATCATGGTGTCGGTCATCTTCACGTCACCCATGCGGAAACCGTCGCGCGAGCCGTTCAGCACGTGCGGCGAGGCGCTCATGTTTTCCTGGCCGCCGGCGATGATGATGCTGGCGTCGCCGCACTTGATGGCCTGGGTGGCCAGGTGGGTAGCTTTCAGGCCCGAGCCGCACACCTTGTTGATGGTGTAGGCGGGAATGCTGGTCGGCAGGCCGGCCTTGATGACAGCCTGGCGGGCGGGGTTCTGGCCCACGCCGGCGGTCAGGACCTGGCCGAGGATGGCTTCGCTGATCAGGTTGGCGTCCAGGCCGGTCTTGGCCAGCAGGCCCTTGATGACATGGGCGCCCAGTTCGGCTGCCGGAATCTTGGCCAGGCTGCCGCCGAATTTGCCGACTGCGGTGCGGCCGGCGGCTACGATAACTACATCATCCATTTGATTCTCCAGAGTTTCCAACCGAGTGGTCAGGTGATTAAGATTAGCGGTGCATTCATTTTAACGACTTGTTGGGCGTGTGGTTGAATAACCCTTGCATTTGCTCGGTTGCTTCAAAGAACAGCACGCCCGTGCCATTTAAGACATTGCACATTTGCCGGGAAAAAACCGTGGAGTTGGCGAGGGCCGCATTTACAAAGTCCTGCTGCAAAGCGGCCAGATCGGAGACGGTGCGGAGATGGTCATCTATCAAGGATTGCCCTTGCGAATACTGTTTGTGGCTAAACATGAATTCCTTATATAGACGCGGTCCTGCGGTGGAAAAAATTCCATCTTAGCGTCTCTGCCGGGCTAAGGCTTTGATATTAATCAACGCTACGACAGTAATTTGATTCCATCCAGCGTGGCCGCGCACTGTTCGCGTATCACATTAACGAAGTCGACGACGTAGGCTTTATTCCGTAATGGTTCCGGTACGGAAACAAATAAGTCGCTCCATAAACCTTGCTCGCCAACCGGGCGGGCACTGACATAATCATAATCAACATAATTTTTTATTGCCCAATTTGGCAAAGCCGCTAAACCACGGCGGCTAGCGACTAGCTGCAAAATAGCCACAGTCAATTCCGCAGTGCGCCGCTCGAAGCCGATTCCGGCGGGACGCAGCACTTCGCGGATCAGGTCGATGCGCGCTTCGGGCACCGGATAGGTGATCAGGGTTTCGCCTTCGAAGTCGGCCGCCTGCAGGCGCCGCTGCGCTTGCAGCCTGTGCTTGAGCGCCATCACCACCAGGATTTCAAAGCGGAACAGCGGGAAGGTGGCGAAATCGGCGCTGTAGTCGGAGCCGATGACCAGGTCGGCATTGCCTGCCCGCAGCAGGTCGGCCGGCTCGCTGTGGAAGCCCGATACCAGGTCGATTTCCACTTCCGGCCAGCGCTTGCGGAATTCGTCCATCACCGGCATGAGCCAGTCGAAGCAGGTATGGCATTCCAGGGCCACCCGCAGCTGCCCTTGGTCGCCCTGCGACAGGCGCGCCACGTCGCGTTCGGCCTGTTCGATTTCCGGCAACAGCGTGTCGGCCAGGCGCAGCAGCCGCGCCCCCGTGGCGGTAAAGCCGATCGGCACCGATTTGCGTTCAAACAGCGGGCTACCGTAGCGATCTTCGAGCAGCTTGATCTGGTGCGATAGGGCCGACTGGGTCAGGTTCAGCAATTGCGCGGCGCGCACCAGGCTGCCTGCGGAACGCAGGGCGCTAAGGGTGCGAAGGTGGCGGATTTCCAGCATGGCGGGCCTTGTATTAATTTATTTCAAGTTGAGGCGCAAAATCTTTCGTTTTGATTATAAACGCGTTTGCCGCACACTTTACCTCACCAATATTTAACGCGGATGACAACTTTCATGAAATCAATTCAGACACATATTCCCGGCTATCCCCGCATCGGCGCGGCGCGCGAACTGAAGTTCGCGCTGGAAAAACACTGGCGCGGCGAGGCCGGCGAAGCCGAACTGGAGGCCGCCGGCGCGGCCCTGCGCGCGCGCCACTGGGCGCAGCAGCGCGACGCCGGGCTGGACCTGGTGTCGGTGGGCGACTTCGCCTTCTACGACCAGGTGGCCAACCATATCCAGCTGCTGGGCTGCGAGCCGGCGCGTTTCGGCTTCGGCGCGGGACAAAGCCAGCTGGCGCGCTATTTCGCGATGGCGCGCGGTGTCTCGCACGGGCATTCCGCCCATCATGATCATGAAGGCTGCACCCACAGCCACCAGGATGCGCATGCCCTGGAAATGACCAAGTGGTTTGACACCAATTACCACTACCTGGTGCCCGAGTTCTCGCCGGAAACCGAGTTTTCCCTGGCCTGCGACCGCCTGTTTGCCGAAGTGGCCGAAGCCCAGGCGCTGGGCCACGCCGTGAAGGCGGTGCTGATCGGCCCGCTGACCTTCCTGTGGCTGGGCAAGGAACGCGCGGACGGCTTCGACCGTCTCTCCCTGCTGGACAAGCTGCTGCAGGTGTACGGCGCTGTGCTGGACCGCCTGAAGCAGCAAGGGGTGGCGTGGGTACAGATCGACGAACCCATCCTTGGCCTGGACTTGCCGCCGGCGTGGCGCAATGCCTTCGAAAACAGCTACTGGCAGCTGAACCAGGTCGGCGTGCCGCTGCTGCTGGCCACCTATTTCTCACCGCTGGAAGAAAACGTGAGCCTGGCGTGCCGCCTGCCGGTGGCCGGCCTGCACGTGGACGGCGTGCGCGCCGCGCATGAACTGACCAGCGTGGCGGACTGGCTGCCGGTGCACAAGGTGCTGTCGGTGGGCATCGTGGACGGCCGCAACATCTGGCGCACCGACCTCGACCTGGCGCTGGCGCAGCTGGCCCCCATCGCTGCCAAGCGCGGCGGCAAGCTGTGGCTGTCCACCTCGTGCTCGCTGCTGCACACGCCGTTCAGCCTGGAAAACGAAACCGCGCTGGACGCCGGGATCAAGCGCTGGCTGGCCTTCGCCGGCGAGAAACTGGGCGAGCTGGAGCTGCTGAAAACCGCGCTGCTGCGCTCCGCCGGCACACACGGCGGCGTAAACGGCGGCGCGGCCGTGGTCGGCAACGCCGCCGACAGCGCCGCCTTCGACGCCGCCTGGGCCACCTCGCGCGCCGCCTGCGCCAGCCGCCGCGCCAGCCCGCGCGTGCACAACCCTGCCGTGGCGGCGCGCATTGCCGCGCTGCCGGCCGGGGCCGACCGCCGCACCTCGCCCTTCCCTGCCCGCCAGGCTGTGCAGCGCGCGCGTTTCCAGCTGCCGTCCTTCCCCACCACCACCATCGGCTCTTTCCCGCAGACCCCGGCCATCCGCGCGGCGCGCGCCAGCTTCAAGCGCGGCGAAATCGGCGCCGCAGCGTACCAGCACAGCATGCGCGAAGAAATCGCCCATGCCATCGCGCGCCAGGAGGAACTGGGCCTGGACGTGCTGGTGCACGGCGAAGCCGAGCGCAACGACATGGTGGAATACTTCGGCGAGCAGCTGGACGGCTTCACCTTCACCCAGCTGGGCTGGGTGCAATCCTACGGCTCGCGCTGCGTGAAGCCGCCGGTGATCTACGGCGACGTGGCGCGCCCGCAGGCCATGACGGTGGACTGGGCCGTGCATGCGCAGTCGCTTACCGCCAAACCGGTGAAAGGCATGCTGACCGGTCCGGTCACCATCCTGCAATGGTCCTTCGTGCGCGACGACCAGCCGCGCGCGCTGACCGCGCTGCAGATCGCGCTGGCCATCCGCGACGAAGTGGCGGACCTGGAACAGGCCGGCATCGGCATCATCCAGATCGACGAGCCGGCCGTGCGCGAAGGCTTGCCACTGCGCCGCAGCCGCTGGGGCGAATACCTGGACTGGGCCACGCGCGCCTTCCGCGTGTCGGCCAGCGTGGCGCGCGACGGCACCCAGATCCACACCCATATGTGCTACGCCGAGTTCAACGACATCCTGCCGCAGATCGCCGCCATGGATGCGGACGTGATCACGATTGAAACCAGCCGCTCGGCGATGGAGCTGCTGGCCGGCTTCGGCGCCTTCCGCTATCCGAACGAGATCGGCCCCGGCGTGTACGACATCCATTCCCCGCGCGTGCCGGACACGGCGGAAATGGTGCGCCTGCTGAAGAAGGCCAGCGCCGTGATCCCGGCCGAGCAGCTGTGGGTCAACCCGGACTGCGGGCTGAAAACGCGCGGCTGGCCGGAAACCGAAAGTGCGCTGCGCAATATGGTGGCGGCCGCGCGCGAACTGCGCGCCGCCTGAGCCGTCAACGGGCCCCSCCCGCCCCCGGCCGTTCCCGCACGGGAACGGCCAACCCCGCATGCCGCCTGCCTTGCGGGCCGTTTCCCCAATCAAACGGCCCTCCCATTTCTGCCGCAACCACAGTAAAATGCTTGAGCCTTTGGCAAATCCCGGCCGATGGGCCGCCAAGCCGACTCCTTTACTGATCGTTTTATGTCCAAAAGCTCGTTCCAAAAGCCCATCGAAATCAAGATTTCCACTGTAGTCGCTGTTTCCGCCATCCTGTACACCTCGGATGGCTTCGCACTCGACGCCGCCCTCAACGAAATGACCGGCGGCGTGCCCGACTTTTTCGAGGGCGACCTGGCCGTGATCGACGTCGGCTCGCTGGCGCCCAATTGCGAACCCATCGACTGGGCAAAAACGATTGCCCTGCTGAAAAAATACCGGCTGAATCCGGTGGCCGTGCGCAACGCCGCGCCGGACATGATGGACGACATCGTGGCGCATGGCCTGTCGCTGGACAGCGGCAAGCGCGACGAGGAGCCCGCGCCCAAGCCGCGCCCGCCGGCCAAGGAAGAAGCGCCCGTGCCGACCCCGACCGCCGCGTCGGGCACTGCCGCGCCGACCATGGCCCCCGGCAGCGCCCCCGCCGGCACCATGATCATCGACACCCCGGTGCGCGCCGGCCAGCGCATCTATGCGCGCGGCGGCGACCTGATCGTGACGGCGGTGGTGAACAACGGCGCCGAGATCATTGCCGACGGCAGTATTCATGTTTACAACACCCTCAACGGGCGCGCGCTGGCCGGCGCCTCCGGCAACGCCGACGCGCGCATCTTCGCTATGTCGATGTCGCCGGAATTGGTGTCCATTGCCGGCGTTTACAGCACATTTGAAGACGGTTTCCCTGCCGAGCACGCGCGCAAACCCACACAAATCAGCCTGGTTGGCGACCGAATCGATATACTATCTGTCAATTCGCCTACTCGCGCTTAATCTGAAAAGGACTCATTCGTGGCAAGAATTATCGTTGTAACGTCCGGTAAGGGCGGTGTCGGCAAGACCACTTCCAGCGCCAGTTTCTCCTCCGGCCTGGCTTTGCGCGGACACAAGACCGTGGTGATCGACTTCGACGTCGGCCTGCGCAACCTGGACCTGATCATGGGCTGCGAACGCCGCGTGGTGTACGACCTGATCAACGTCATCAACAAAGAGGCGTCGCTGACCCAGGCGCTGATCAAGGACAAGCACTGCGACAACCTGTTCATCCTGCCCGCTTCGCAGACGCGCGACAAGGACGCGCTGTCGGAAGAAGGCGTGGAAGCGGTGCTGCACGAGCTGATCAACATGGGCTTCGAGTACATCATCTGCGATTCCCCGGCCGGCATCGAGCACGGCGCGCTGATGGCGCTGACCTTCGCCGACGAGGCGCTGGTGGTGACCAATCCGGAAGTGTCGTCGGTGCGCGATTCGGACCGCATCCTGGGCATCATCCAGGCCAAGTCGCGCCGCGCGCAATCGGGCGGCGAGCCGGTCAAGGAGCACCTGCTGATCACCCGCTACTCGCCGAAACGCGTGGAAGCGGACGAAATGCTGTCCTACCAGGACGTGCAGGAAATCCTGCGCATCCCGCTGATCGGCATCATTCCGGAGTCGGAATCGGTGCTGCACGCCTCCAACCAGGGTAACCCGGCCATCCACTTCAAGGGCACCGACGTGGCCGACGCCTATGAAGATGTGGTGTCGCGCTTCCTGGGCCAGGACCTGCCGCTGCGCTTCACGACCTACGAAAAGCCCGGCCTGCTGCAGCGTATTTTCGGAGGAAAGTGATATGGCCCTGCTGTCATTCCTGTTCCCGTCCAAGCCGAAGACGGCCACCGCCGCCAAGGAACGCTTGCAGATCATCATCGCGCGCGAACGCAATGGCCGCGCCGGTCCCGACTTCCTGCCTGCCCTGCACAAGGAACTGATCGAGGTGATTTCCAAGTACACCAAGGTGAACGCGGACGACATCAAGATTTCGCTGGACCGCCAGGGCAACCTGGAGGTGCTGGACGTCAACGTGGTGCTGCCGGACGCCTGATCGCCTGAGCTTTACAGCGGCGCGGCCTTCTGCTGCGCCAGCATCACTTCCTGCGCCACCTTGGCGCAGGCTTCCACGTGCTGGTAGCCGATCTGGCGGAAGGCGAAAAAGCCGATCGCCGCCGCCGTGGCCTGGCCGGCGAGTGGCACGAAACGGGTGGCCTGCCTGGCCACCAGCCCGGCGCCGGCACGCTGCAGCAGCCGCAGCACCACTTCCCTGGTCACGTATTTCCCCACCATGGTGCCGCCGACATTGACGGCGGCCTGGTAGGCGAGCAGCCGGAAACGCGGCTGCAGCCGCTCGACCTGCTCCGGCGTGAGGCCGAATTCACGATTGACGGTTTCGATCAGCTCGGAGAACAGGCGCACGTCGGACACCACGTCCAGCCCCGGTATCGGCACCGCCGAGATCCCGGCCGACACCGCCGCGCGGCGCTGCACCAGGCGCCGGCAGCGCGCGCGCACCTCTTCCAGCTCCCGGTGGGAGGCTGGAATCAATGTCCATTTGGCATCTTTCTTTGTAAACATAGTCACTTTTCGTGTTACGCAATTGTACCAAAGGCCATTGAAAAGCCTTTTTTATCCGTGTACCGTGTGATCATACGACGAGTTTGCATAAGAACATCAGTCATTCCGGACGGGAAAACTCTACTTCTGAAGTAATTAACACTCTGTCGCTCTGGATTGACTATAATTCAACAATAACTGCAACCCCACTGCCGGCTTTTGACCCGCCCATCATTATGAGAATCGTAGTTTTAGACAATGACCGCAGCCAAGCCGACGTAATATGCCAGGTGCTGACCTCGGCGGGTCATATATGCCACGCCTTCCCGACCGGCAAGGAACTGCTGGGCAATCTGCGCAAGGACAGCTACGACATGCTGATCCTGGACTGGCAGGTGGCGGACATGGGCGGCGCCGAAGTGGTGCGCCGCGCGCGCGAAAAAATGCCGGAACAGGCGCCCGTGCTGTTCCTCGCCACCGCGTCCGGCGAGGACGACATCGTGGCCGGGCTGGCCGCCGGCAGCGACGATTACATGATCAAGCCGCTGCGCCGCAGCGAGCTGGTGGCACGCGTACAGGCCTTGCTGCGCCGCGCCTATCCCACCCAGAACGGCGCCGAACAGCTGCAATTCGGCCAGTACGTCTTCGAAACCCGCCCGGGCCGCCTGCTGATGGACGGCGCCGTGCTGGACGTGACGCACAAGGAGTTTTACCTGGCGCTGCTGTTTTTCCGCAACATCGGGCGTCCCCTGTCGCGCGCCTACATCCATGAGGCGGTCTGGATACGCGAAACCGCCGTGCCGTCCCGCACCATGGACACCCACGTCTCGCGGGTGCGCAACAAATTGCAGTTGAAACCGGAAAACGGCTTCCGCCTGGTGCCGGTGTACAGCTACGGTTACCGCCTGGAAAAGCTCGGGGCCTGAACCGCGCCGGGGCTTTAGCCCCGGGCTTATAAGGGCTATGCCGCCCCGGCCGCCGGTAGGGCCGGGCACATCACGGTATAATGACGGGTAAGCTCCCTATCCCGCCCGCACACTGTCTAAAATGCAACTGCTTGCCGTCGGCCTCAACCACACCACCGCTCCAGTGTCGCTGCGCGAACAACTGGCGTTCGCCCCTGAGCAACTGGGCCAGGCGGTGATGGCTGCGCGCGCGTGGTTCGAGCGCATCGACCCGGTGGGCAGCGACGAGGCGGCCATTTTGTCCACCTGCAACCGCACCGAGCTGTACGCGGCCAGCCACGTCGCCAACCCGCTCGACGCGGGCGGCCACTTCCTGGCCGATTTCCACAAGCTCAACTACGCCGAACTGCGCCCGCATTTGTACATGCTGCCGCAGCACGACGCGGTGCGCCACACCTTCCGCGTGGCCTCCGGGCTGGACTCCATGGTGCTGGGCGAAACCCAGATCCTGGGCCAGATCAAGGACGCCATCCGCACCGCCGAGGAAGTGGGCGGCCTGGGCACGTATCTGCACCAGCTGTTCCAGCGCAGCTTCTCGGTGGCCAAGGAAGTGCGCAGCACCACGGAAATCGGCGCGCACAGCGTGTCGATGGCGGCGGCGGCCGTGCGCCTGTCGCAGCGCATCTTCGACAAGATTTCCGAGCAAAACGTGCTGTTCATCGGCGCCGGCGAGATGATCGAGCTGTGCGCCACGCACTTCGCGGCGCAGAACCCGAAAAGCCTCACCATCGCCAACCGCACCATGGAGCGCGGCGAACAGCTGGCGCACCGCTTCGGCGCCAAGGCCATGCGCCTGGCCGACCTGCAGGACCGCCTGCAGCATTACGACATCGTGATTTCCTGCACCGCATCCTCCTTGCCGCTGATCGGCCTGGGCATGGTGGAGCGCGCCATCAAGGCGCGCCGCCACAAGCCCATGTTTATGGTGGACCTGGCCGTGCCGCGCGACATCGAGCCGGAAGTGGGCCGCCTGAGCGACGTGTTCCTGTACACCGTGGACGACCTCGGCAAAGTGGTGCAGACCGGCATGGAAAACCGCCAGGCGGCGGTGGCCCAGGCCGAAGCCATCATTGAAACCCGGGTGCAGTCCTTCATGCACTGGGTGGACGACCGCGCGGTGGTGCCGGTGATCCAGACCTTGCAGGAAAGCAGCGAAGCCATGCGCCAGATGGAACTGGAACGCGCGCGCAAGATGCTGGCCAAGGGCGAGGATATCGACGCGGTGCTGGAAGCCCTGTCCAAGGGCTTGACCGCCAAGTTCATGCACGGCCCGCAGCAGGCCCTGCACCGGGCCCAGGGCGAGGAACGCGCCCAGCTGGCCACCCTGTTGCCCCAGATGTTCCGCGGCCGCCGTTAGCGCTGCCCGCCCGGCGTCCGCGCCACCTTCCGTTTATCCGGCGCCCTGCGCCACTCCCTTACACGTACTCAAGAGCACCCATGAAACCATCGATGCTGGCCAAGCTGGACCAATTGGCAAACCGACTCGCCGAACTGGACGAACTGCTGATGTCCGAAGGCGCCACCTCCAATATGGACAGCTACCGCAAAATGACGCGCGAGCACGCCGAACTCGGCCCGCTGGTGGCGCTGTACAAGGATTACCAGGGCGCGCTGGGCGATATCGCCGAGGCGCAAGCCATGCTGGCCGATCCGGAAATGAAGGAATTCGCGCAGGAAGAGATCGAAGCAGGCAAGCAGCGCCTCGCCGGGCTGGAGCTGGAGCTGCAGAAAATGCTGTTGCCCAAGGACGCCAACGACGAGCGCAACATCTTCCTGGAAATCCGCGCCGGCACCGGCGGCGACGAGTCGGCCCTGTTCGCGGGCGACCTGCTGCGCATGTACACCCGCTTCGCCGAGCGCAACCGCTGGCAGGTGGAGATGGTGTCCGAGTCGCCGTCCGACCTGGGCGGCTACCGCGAGGTGATCGTGCGCCTGGTGGGCAACGGCGTGTATTCCAAGCTGAAATTCGAATCCGGCGGCCACCGCGTGCAGCGCGTGCCGGCCACCGAAACCCAGGGCCGCATCCACACCTCGGCCTGCACCGTGGCGGTGATGCCGGAAGCGGACGAGGTGGAGGACGTGCACATCAACCCGGCCGACCTGCGCATCGACACCTTCCGCGCTTCCGGCGCCGGCGGCCAGCACATCAACAAAACCGACTCGGCCGTGCGCCTGACCCACTTGCCGACCGGCATCGTGGTGGAATGCCAGGATGACCGCTCGCAGCACAAGAACAAGGCGCAGGCCATGAAGGTGCTGGCGGCGCGCATCAAGGACGTGCAGCTGCGCGAGCAGCAGTCGAAGGAAGCGGCCACCCGCAAGAGCCTGATCGGCTCGGGCGACCGCAGCGAGCGCATCCGCACCTACAACTACCCGCAGGGCCGCATGACGGACCACCGCATCAACCTCACCCTCTACAAGCTGGACTTCATCATGGACGGCGACTTGACCGAGCTGACCAATGCGCTGGCCGCCGAGCACCAGGCCGAGCTGCTGGCGGCGCTGGGGGATTAATCCCGGCGACCAATCCCGGCGATTAATCCCGGCTTAAGGCGCGGCCAGGCCGCTTTGTGCGAGAATTGGCCCGCCTATAATCTTTCCATTTCCATGATGAATCCACGTTCCCTGCTCCTGTCCATCGCCCTCGCCTGTTTCGGCCTGATCGGCGTCGCCCTGTATCTGCAGCACGTGGTGGATCTGCTGCCCTGCCCGCTGTGCGTGATCCAGCGCTACCTGTTCCTGTTGATCGGCTTCGCCTGCCTGGCCGGCTACTTCATGAAAAACACCGCCATCGGCACCGGCGTCGGCCTGCTGGGTGCGCTCGGCGGCCTGGGCGTGGCCGGCAAGCACCTGTACGTACTGGCGCACCCCGGCTTGTCTTGCGGTATCGACCCGATGGAAACCATGCTGAACAAGATCCCCACCGCCACCTACCTGCCCTTCCTGTTCGAGGCGGACGGCCTGTGCGAGAACGCCACCGAGGGCATCCTGGGCATGTCGATTCCGCAGTGGGCCTTCGTGTGGTTCGGCCTGTTTGCCGTGGCGCTGGGCTGGTCCCTGCTGCGCCGCCGGGCGCAATGATCGCAGCCGGCGCCACTGTCGCCGCATTGCAGGCGCAGACCGGCTACCCGCAGCGCCTGGACCCACTGGATAACCGCATCCTGATCTGCCACGCGCTGGGCCTGACGCGCGTGGGCCTGATCACGCAATCGGAACGCATGCTCACGGCCGACGAGGCGGCCCGCCTGGGCGCGCTGCTGCAGCGCCGCCTGGACGGCGAACCCATCGCTTACATCGTCGGCCAGCGCGAGTTCTTCGGGCTGCCGTTCAACGTCGGCCCGGCCGTGCTGATACCGCGCCCGGACACCGAGCTGCTGGTGGAGCTGGCCATGGAGCGCCTGCCGCCGTCCGGCCGCGTGCTGGACATGGGCACCGGCAGCGGCGCCATCGCGGTGGCGCTGGCCCACAGCCGGCCCGACGCCGCCGTGACCGCGCTGGACGTGAGCCCGGCCGCGCTGGAAGTGGCGCGCGGCAATGCCGCCCTGAACCAGGCCAGGGTGCGTTTTCTGGAAAGCGACTGGTACAGCGCCGCCGCCGGCGAGCGCTTCGACCTGATCGTCTCCAATCCCCCCTACATTGCCAGCGGCGACCGCCACCTGTCCGAAGGCGACCTGCGCTTCGAACCGAGCGGCGCGCTGACCGATTTCGCGGACGGCCTGAGCGCCCTGCGCACCATCGCCGCGGGGGCGCCGCAGCACCTGGAAGCGGGCTGCTGGCTGCTGATGGAACACGGCTATGACCAGGCCGGGTCCGTGCGCGCCCTGCTGGCTGCGCAGGGGTACACTGAGGTGCAAAGCTGGCGCGACCTGGCGGGCATCGAGCGGGTGACCGGCGGCCGCCGCCCCTGAAAGCCGCCCGCCGCGCGGTTCCGCGCGGGCTGCGCGCACTTTGTTAAAATAGCAATCCGAGCTTTTTGGGCCGTTCCCGACGCGCTTGTCCGTTTTCGGTTAATCTCGCACCAATCTTATATTGCTGCACCAGAAAGGAAGCTCAAATTGTCCAACTTATTGACGCGCCGCCTGGCCGTTCTGGCCGATGAGAAGCACCGCGCAGTGCTGGGCGGCGGCTTGCGCGGCATTGAACGGGAAACCCTGCGCGTGGACCCTGCCGGCCACCTGGCGCGCACCCCGCACCCGGTAGCGCTGGGCTCGGCGCTCACCCACCCCGAGATCACCACCGACTACGCGGAAACCCTGCTGGAGTTCATCACGCCGGCCGAGCACGACATCGCCATCACGCTGGACAAGCTGGACGCCATCCACCGCTTCAGCTACACCAAGCTGGGCGACGAAATGCTGTGGAGCCAGTCCATGCCCTGCCAGCTGCCGGCCGAGGAAGACATCGAGATCGCCTGGTACGGCAAGTCCAATATGGGCATGCTCAAGCATGTGTACCGGCGCGGCCTGGCGCTGCGCTACGGCAAGGCCATGCAGTGCATTGCGGGCATCCATTACAACTACTCGCTGGACGAACAGCTGTGGCGCCTGCTGGACGAAAGCGAACCGTCGGAGCGCAAGCTGTCGGCCAAGGCTTACCAGTCGGAAAGCTACTTCGCCACCATCCGCAATTTCCGCCGCTACAGCTGGCTGCTGATGTATCTGTTCGGCGCCTCGCCGGCACTGTCGTCCAGCTTCCTGCGCGGCCGTCCGCACAAGCTGGAGCACCTGTCGGACGACACGCTTTACCTGCCCTACGCCACCAGCCTGCGCATGAGCGACCTGGGCTACCAGAACGACGCCCAGTCCGGCCTGAGCCCGCACGAGAACTGCCTGGACAGCTATGTGGCCACCCTGACCAAGGCGGTGAACCAGCCCTACGCACCCTACGCCGAAATCGGCACCAAGAAGGACGGCGAATGGGTGCAGCTGTCCACCAATGTGATCCAGATCGAGAACGAGTACTACTCGACCATACGGCCCAAGCGCGTGATCCGCAGCGGCGAGCGGCCAATCCAGGCGCTGTGCTCGCGCGGCGTGCAGTACATCGAAGTGCGTTGCATGGATGTGGACCCGTTCGAGCCGGTCGGCATCAGCCTGGAAACGGGCCGCTTCCTGGACGCCTTCCTGCTGTTCTGCGCGCTGGAGGAAAGCCCGGCGATCTCGGAGGAACAAGGCCGCATCTACACTGAAAACTTCGCGCGCACCGTGAAGGAGGGCCGCCGTCCGGGCCTGACCTTGCAGAAGAACGGCGCCGAAGTGGAGCTGGCGGCCTGGGGCCGCGAACTGCTGGAGCGCATCCGACCGGTGGCGGAGCTGCTGGACCGCCAGCGCGGCGACAGCGCGCATGCCGACTCGATGGCAGTGCAGGCGGCCAAGCTGGACGACCCGGACCGCACGCCGTCCGCCCATGTGCTGCGCGAACTGCGCGCCAACGGCGGCTCCTTCAGCACCTTCGGCCTGGCCCAGAGCGAGCGCCACGCCGCCTACTTCCGCAGCCATCCGCCAAGCGCCGAAGAAGCGGCCTACTTCGAAGCGCTGGCGGCGTCCTCGCTGGCCGAACAGGCCGACATGGAAGCGGCCAACACCGGCAGCTTCGACGACTTCGTGGCGGCCTACCGCAACAGCAATCTGTGCAAGAACGTCGCTTAGGCGCAGGCTAGCACCGTGCTGACCTTCTACAACGAGCAGCACGGCCAGCACCACGGGCGCTTCGAGATCTTCCGGGGCGAAATGGTGCCCTGCTTCGAGAAACCGGAGCGGGCCGGTTCCGTGCTGGCCGAACTGGGCCGGCGCGGCCTGGGCAAGATCGTCACCCCGCACGGCGTGCCGCTGATGACGCTGGAGCGCGTGCACACGCCGCGCTACCTGCACTTCCTGCGCGGCGCCTGGAACGAATGGCTGGCGCTGGACCCGGCCAACGCCGGCAAGGACGCCTTCCCCGCCGTGTGGCCGGTGCGCTCGCTGCGCTCGGACATCGAGCCGGACAACTTCTGCGCAAAACTCGGCCTGTATTCGATGGACAGCGGCACGCCCATCACAGCCGGCACCTGGACCGCCGCCAAGACCGGCGCCGACTGCGCGGTGAACGCGGCGCACGCGCTGCGCCTGGGCGAGCGCAGCACCTTCGCGCTGACGCGTCCTCCCGGCCACCACGCCGGGGCGGACTTCTTCGGCGGCTACTGCTTCCTGAACAACGCCGCGCTGGCGGCCCAGCACCTGCTGGACGACGGCGCGCGCAAGGTCGCCATCCTCGACATCGACTACCACCACGGCAACGGCACGCAGAGCATCTTCTACGACCGCAACGACGTGCTGTTCGTCTCCATCCATGCCGACCCGCGCCAGGAGTATCCGTTCTACCTCGGCCACGCCGACGAAACCGGCGCCGGCGCGGGCCTGGGCTTCAACGTGAACCTGCCGCTGGCGCACGGCAGCAGCACGCAGGCCTGGTTCGCCGCGCTGGAGACGGCCTGCCTGCGCCTGCAGATGTACGCGCCGGATGCGCTGGTGGTGTCGCTGGGCGTGGACACCTTCGCCGGCGATCCGCTGTCGCACTTCGCGCTGCAAAGCGCGGACTACCTGCGCATCGGCGAGCGCCTGGCCTGGCTCGGCCTGCCCACCGCCTTCGTGTTCGAAGGCGGCTACGCAGTGAAGGAACTGGGCGTGAACGTGGTGAATGTGCTGGAAGGCTACGAGACCGCGTTGTAGACTGGAGCCCCCCCCACAACAGGAGACGCCCATGAAGTTCCGCAGCATGCTGTTTGCCACCCTCTTCGCCAGCGGCCTGGCCAGCGCCGCCCCGGTGACCTACGACATCGACCCGCACCACACCTTCCCCAGCTTCGAAGCGGACCACATGGGGGTTTCGTTCTGGCGCGGGAAGATCAACAAGAACAGCGGCAAGGTTGTGCTGGACCGCGAAGCAGGGCAAGGCACGGTGGATATCACCATGGACCTGTCCAGCATCGACTTCGGCGAAGACCTGCTCAACAAATGGGCCCAGGGCAAAGACTTCTTCGACGTGAAAAAGCGCGGCAAGACCGCGCACTACACCGGCAAGCTCAATTTCGCCAACGGCGAGCCCACCGAAGTCCAGGGCCAGCTGACCATGATGGGCGTGACTAAGCCGCTCACGCTCAAGCTGAACCGCTTCAAATGCATCCCGCATCCCATGCTGAAGCGCGAGCTGTGCGGCGCCGACGCGGCAGCCACCTTCAACCGCGAGGACTTCGGTCTGGCGGCAGGCAAGGACTACGGCTTCTCGATGGACGTGGGACTGCGCATCCAGGTGGAGGCGGTGGCGGCCAAGTAGGCCCACATAGCAGCCACCTAGCAGCCACGTAGCAGCCACGTAGTAGCCACCTCGCGGCCAGGGAGCGCCCCCGTCAGGCGGTGCGCTTGCGCCTGCGCAGGCGGCGCCAGCCCAGCACCACGCCGGTTGCGCTCAGCATCGCGCCAAGCACGCACAGCGAGGCCACCAGCACGTCCCAGGCGGGGCGTGCGCGGACCGCCGCGGCAAAGTCCAGTTGGTGCAGGCCATTGAACAGCCAGCGGTTCCACTTGCTCTTGCTGTCGGCGTAGCCTGCAAGCTGGCCCTGCATCGGATCGGCGTAGAAGGTGACGTCGCCGGGCAGCTGGAATTGCACGCGCAGCACGGGGAAGGCGGCCTGGTTGTGGTGGCTGTAGTAGTAGTGGTCGCCGCTGGTGAGCATGGCGGCATCGGCCACCGGTGCGTCGGGCCGCACGGCCTGCACTGCGCGCAGCAGTGCGTCCGCCGGGAGCGCGCCGACGGCTTCCAGGCAGTGGCCATCCAGCAGCTGGCGGCCGGTGCGCTCCAGCGCCGCCAGATACAGTTTGCCGCCCACACGCCGCCATTCCAGTTCCAGCACGCCGGGGTAGGCGCGCACCGCGTCGGCCGCCGCCACGGTGAGGTCGTCGCGCTCCAGCGGACCGCCGGCGAAGGCCAGCCTGTCCTGCGCGGTGATGCCGGGCGAAGCCAGCCAGCCGAAGGGCGTAACGGAAAGCCAGCCGCTGAACAGCCAGGTGAGCGTGAAGGTGCCCAGCGTGAGGCCAAGCCAGTGGTGCCAGGCTTGCCAGCCCCCGTATGGCGAACGTGCCCCGCTGGCGTAGCGCGGACGCAGGCGCAAGCGCTGGATGCCCAGCACCATGCCGGTCACGGCCAGCAGCAGCGCGATGGCGGAGGTCCACATGACCACCAGCCGCCACGGCTCGCCGTGCGTGCGCAGCGGCGTGAAATAAATCCAGTGCAGCACCGAGCCAGCCCAGTTCCAGGCGCGTTCGCTGCGCGTGGTGTCGCGCACCAGTTCACCGGTGCGGCCGGAGACGTACAGCACGCTGCCTGCGGCGTCGCCGGCGTCCACCCGGTACAGCGGGCGATGCGCGGCCACGCGGCCGAAGGTCCACTGGTCAAGCTCGATCTGCGAGACGGCCGGCTTGCTGGTTGTCGCAGCGGACGGAGTGGCGGACGGGGTGGCGGAGACCGTGGCCGACAGCGCGGCCGCGATGGCCACGTCGTCGGTCACGCGCAGCACCGCGCCGCTGTCGGCCCACACCGAATGCAGGCCCTGGCCCGTCTCGAAGTGATACGCCGGCCTGCCCGCCACGGTAGTCAGCCGCACGGCTTCCGGCGCGCCCGGCTGCGCCGTGGCCCGCCACGCGTCCCAGGCGCTGAACCGCACCCTGGCGGCGTCGATCGGCGCCAGCCACGCCATGCGTTCCTGCTCGGTCAGCGCCGGATACGGCACATACATCATGACGATGCCCGAACCGAACCACAGCAGCACCAGCAAGCCGACAACAATGCCCAGCCAGCGGTGCCACAAGTGCAGCTGGCGCTTCCACGATCCCATCATCCAGGCGCTCAGCAGGTCAATAGCGCCACTGCACGGTCAGCTCGGCATGGCGCCGGTCGCCCAGCAGGTACTGGCTGTCGCTATAGGACGTGCTGGCATACAGCCTGTCCGCCAGGTTGCGCAGGTTCAGCTGCACCAGCACATGGCGGTTGAGGTTCCAGCCCAGCGCGGCGTCGATCACGGTGTAGGCCGGCAGCGCCTGCGTGTTGCCGTTGTCGATGAAGCGCTTGCCGACGTAGCGCGCGCCTGCGCCTGCGCGCCAGGCATCGGCCTTGTAGGCAAGCCACAGGTTGGCCGAGGTGGCCGGCACGTCCGGCGGACGCTTGCCGGCACGCGAGACGTTGCCGCCTTCGAGCAGCCGGTCGAACTGTGCGTCGGTGTAGGCCAGGTTGGCGTCGATGCGCCATGCGGAGGCCAGGCTCACAGCGGCGCTGAACTCCGCGCCTTGCGAGGTTTGCGAACCGCCCTGGATCGACTGCGCCGGGTTGGACGGGTCGCGCGTGATGATGTCGTCCTTGCGGATGCGGTACAGCGCGGCGGTCCATTCGGCCTTGCCGTTGGCCAGCGACTGCTTGACGCCGCCCTCCGCCTGGCGCGATCGCGTAAGCTTATAGCGGGCGTTGGCCAGGTTCAGCGACAGGAGGCTGGTCAACGGATCGCTGCCGCTGCTGAACTGGCCGTACAGCGAAGTATGCGGCGCCAGCTTCCAGGTGAGGCCCAGCCGCGCCGAGTTCGACGCGAGCGTGGCGCTGAAGCCCGCCGCGCCCTGCAGACTGACCCGGTCCACTTCGTAGCGGTCATGCCGCGCGCCGGCCAGGAGCAGCAGGCTTTCACTCAGGCTGTACGCATCCTCGATGTAGAACGCGTTGGTGGCGGTATCGGTGGCGAAGTTGGGGCGCAGTGGATCGGGGCTGTCGAATACGCCTGGATGGAAGCCGGTGGGCGCCACGGTGGAGCTGCCGCCGTAGGGTGAATTGTTCGTATGCTGGAAGTTGATGGTGGCCGCTTCCCAGCCCGTTACCAGCCTGTTGGCGCCCGCGTTCCAGCGCGCTTCCAGGCGGTTGGCGGTTTGCTCCTGGCGGTGCTGGATGGCGATGTAGTCGCTGCGTTCCACCACGTTGGCGGCCGGGTTGTAGACGTAATACTCGGCGTTGCGCCAGTTGCGGCGCGCCTTCATGTAGGCCAGCTCGTTGCTGACGGTGAGCGCCGGCGACACGCGCCAGGTGAGGCGCGCCACGGCCTTGTCGTCCACGTATTCGATGTCGGCGTCGCCCACGTTGTAGTTCTCGTTGCGCAGCTGGCCCGCGAGCCGGCCGTTGACCAGCGGCGTGCCGAAGTAGCGCTGCGGCTTTTGTTCGGCATGGTCCAGCTGGGCGTCCAGGTCCAGGTCCGGCGTCAGCGCGTAGGCCAGGCTGGTGAGCAGCTTGCCGTGGCGCGCCTCGCCCCGGTCGACGAAGCCGTCGCTGCGGTCGGCGTAGGCGTCCAAGCGGAAGGCGCCCTTCCCGCCAATGGCGCCGGTGCCGCCCGCGCCCGCGCGCAGGGCCTTGCCGCCGCCGATGCCGGCCATGGCTTCGAACGACGCGGCCCGCTGCGGCGCCTTGCGCACCGCGTTGATGGTGGCGCCGGTGCTGCCGCTGCCGTACACCACGGAACCGGGGCCGCGCAGCACTTCGATGTAGTCATAGCCCCACGGGTCGGACGGGTAGGTGGCCGTGCCCGAACCCACCAGCAGGCGCTGGCCGTTCTCCAGCATGGCGATGGCGTTGTTGCCGCTGAAGCCGCGCGCGGAGTAGGCGATGCCGTTGCCCGGCGAACTGATGTCGGTCAAGCCGGTGCTTCGGGTAACGGCGTCCTTCACCTGCAGGTCGCCGCGCGCCTGCATGGCGGCGGTGCTGAGCGACTCCACGCTGGCGGGCATGTCCTGCGCGCTGAGATTCAGGCGGCTGGCGGTGGCGTTCTCACGCGCCAGCCCGAGGCCCTCCTGCACGGGTGCTGCGGAGACGGTCACGGTGGGCATGGCGTCCGTTTGCTGGGCGCCGGCCGTGGCGCAGCACAGCAATGCAATGGCGGCGGCGATGGGATGGATGGGGTGGCGGACCCTGTTCTGTTTCATCGTGAAGCTTATTTTTTCCTGGATGGTTCGATCAGCACCAGCTGGCCGGTCTTGGGGTCGCGGAAGACTTCGCCGACGCGGTCGTAGCCGCTGCCGTTCTGGCTGACGCCTTCAGCAGGGCGTTCGATCTGGCGGCCCTTCTCGACCGGCTGGGGCGCTTTGAGCGCGCCCTGCGTGCCGGCGATGGCGGCGATCAGGCCGCAGGCGAAGACCAGCATCACGTCCACCAGGTTGACCAGGCTGGCGCGCGGGTCTTCGTCGCTGTCGTCGAAGCGGGCGTCCAGTCGGGAATAGAGGCGCATGCGCTGGCGGGCGGGCTGGCCGCTCATGCGCTGTGCTCCATCGGCTGTTCCATCGGCTGTTCCATGGCTTCCAGCGTTTCTTCGTACCAGCGGCGGCGCAGCTTGCCGATCACCAGGCCGCCGATGCCGGCCACCAGGCCAAGCACGGTGGCGTCGAAAGCCACCGTCACGGCGCTGGCCAGCTTGGCGGGGTCGCCCTGGCCGAGCGCGGCCAGGCCGGGCCCGAGCGGGATGATGGTGGCCATCAGGCCCAGCATCGGCGGGATGCGCGCCAGCAGGTCGGCGCGTTCCAGGCGGTGGCGGGCGACGGCCTGCACGTGCGCCACGTTGCCGCTGGCGCCCAGCTTGGCCAGGCCGTGGAAGCGTTCGCCGACGGCGATGCCCGCTTCCACTACCGCGATGGCGCAGCCGAGCAGCAAAGTGGCCAGCGCCGGGGCGAGCAGCCAGCTGACCGCGTCATGCAGCCAGGCGTAGGACAGGGTTTCGATCATGGGGAACTCCTAACAGGTTGAGGTATATGACGTCCGCGCCACAGGCCGAGCGAGAACAGGGCCAGCAAGGCGGCCAGTGCGCCGAGCAGCTTGGCGGCCTGCACGGCGGGCGCCTCTGGCGGTACGGCTTTCTGGTGCAATTCGTAGACGCGCGCGGCGGCTTCGGCGGCGGAAGGCGGTTCGGCGGCGTCCGGGGCGGCGGCAGCGGCGTCCACAGTGGCAGCGGCAGCGGCGCTGGCGGCGGACTTGGCAGCGGCGGATCTGGCAGCGGAGGACTTGGCGGCGGCAGCCGGCGCGGCAGCCGCGGGGGCGTGCGCTCCGGCGTCGGCTGCAGCGGCGGCGCTGTCGGCGGGCAGCATCTGGCCGCGCGCCTTGGCCAGGGTAACGCCCAGCGCAGCGGCGTCCGCACCGTCCAGCTGCGGCGCCAGCCAGTCCCACATCGGATGGTTGGGCGCCGCGTGGCCACTGCCAGGCAACCCGTTCTTCGCCACCAGCTGCGCCAGCTCGCCGCCCATCCGCTTGATGGTGGCGGGGTCGGTTTTCCAGAAGCCCTTCTCGGCCGCCACCATGAAGATGGCCAGCATATGCGCCTTGACGTGCGCGTTGTGCTGCTGGCCGAGGAACTGCGGCAGGCCGAGCTTGTGCGCATCGTCGAAGTACACCGACTTCACCTCGTCCCACGCCCAGTTCTTCACCAGGTCCGGCCGCGTTACCTGCCAGCCCCACAGGTTCTCCAGGAACTCCTGCCCCATGGTGCGCGCACCGGCGTAACCGTGGCCCATCAGCGGCTTGAGCCAGGCCGGGTTCAGGAACCGTCCGCGCAGCTCGCCCAGCAGGGCGGACGCCAGCGGCTCCACGTCCGCGCGGCCGGGCTGCGCGTGCTGCAAGATCATCGCTTCCGGCACGCGGCCGGTGCGGCCTTCGATAGCCAGCGACAGGCCGCCCAGGTAATCGAAGGCGTCGTTGTTGTCGAGCAGGCCGTACAGATTGCTGGCGCGGCCGTGATAGGTGCGCTCGATGCCGTCCAGCGCGACGTCGAAGGCGGCATGGGCAGCTTCGCCGCTGGCGTCCAGGCCGTAGGCGTGGCCCATGCGGTTGCGGTAGGCGCGGCCGATTTCGTCGCGCTCGCGCCAGGCGCCGGAACGTTCGGTCAGGCGGTTCACGCCGGCGCCGTACGCGCCCGGCGCGTCGCCGAATATGCGCTGCGCGGCGGCGCGGCCCGCGTCGGCTGCGGACATGCCGGTAGCCGCCAGCGCGCGCTGGCGCACCAGCCACTCCCGCGCCACCCGGTTCTGGGCGGCGTCTTCGCTGCCCCAGGCGGCACCCGGCACAGGCGCCAGCGCGGCCTGCAAGGCTTCCTTCAGGGCCGGATCGCGCTCGGCCAGCGCATTGGCCGACGCGGCCAGCGCCATGCGCCCGGCGCGGTCGATCAGGCGGATCAGGTTCGGGTACAGGTCGCGGAACAGGCCGGAGGTGGTGACCAGCGCGTCGCGCCGCACGGCGCCCGGCTTCAGCTTCACGTCGGTGACGATGCCGCGCGCGTTCCACACGGGCTCCGCGCCCATCATGGCCAGCGCAAACGCCACCATCACGCCCTCGTCGCGCACCGCGTCCGAGGCCCACAGGATGATGCCTTCGCTACCTTTGCCGGCGGAACTGCCGGCAGCACCGCCCGATGCATTGCGGGCGTCGGCCTTGGCGGCCATGCGCTCGCCCAGCTGGTAGCCCAGGCGGGTCGGCAGGATGTCGCCGTCGACCGCATGGAAGTTGCGGCCGGTAGGCAGTGCTTCGGGCGAGCGCAGCGGGTCGTTGCCCTTGCCCGGCTCGATGTATTCGCCATCCAGCCCGGCCAGCAGCGCCAGCATTTCGCGGCGCGGCGAGTCGCCCAGTTTGGCCGCGATGTCCGCGCCCTCGATGCCGCCCTTCTTCATCGAATCGAGCATCAGGTCGATCGATTCCTGTTTCCACGGACGGCCGAAAATGTGCAGGCCGTGGGGCATGAATTTCTCCTGCAGCTTGGTCAGGTAGTGGCCCACCTCGTGCGCCAGCAAATCGTCGTCGGCCGCGTCGAAGCCGATGCCGCGCACGGCCAGCACGTCCGCCATCGACGCTTCCAGTTCGGCCTTCAGGTTCAGCGCATTGACGCGCTCGCGCATCAGCGCAGCCGCCTGCGACTTGAGCGATTCCGAACTGGCCGCCTCGAAACTCTCCACCACCTGGCGCAGGGCCAGCAGTTCGTCGTACAGCGGCGTGGCGGCCAGCGGCGGGGTCAGGTGGTCGACAATCACGGCCAGGCCGCGCCGCTTGGCTTGCGTGCCTTCGCCCACGCCATCGACGATGTAGGGATAGATGCCGGGCAGGTCGCCCGCGATCAGGCTGGGATAGTCGTCCGAGCTCAGGCCGACCGCCTTGCCGGGCAAGAACTCGTAAGTGGAGTGCCGGCCAACGTGCACCAGCGCATCCGCCTTGAAACGGTCGCGCAGCCAGTGGTAGTAGCCCAGGTACTGGTGCGGCGGCGTGATGCTGGTATTCGCGTGCAGCAGCTCTTCGTCCACTTCCCAGCCGCGCGGCGGCTGCGGGCCAATGAAGACATTGCCGAACACCAGGCCGGGCACCAGCAGCTTGCCGCTGTCCACCATGATCCTGCCTGGCGCCGGGCCCCAGCCTTTCAAGCCTTCGATGCCATAGCCGGACAGGCGCTTGCTGAGCGGCGCCAGCGCGGCGCAGCCGCCTTTACCTTTCACGGCCCGCGCGCCGATGGCCGCCGGGTCCAGGCAGGCGTGGTAGCCGTCCGCCAGCGCAGCCAGGTCGCGGATCGCCGCTTCGCGTTGCGGATGGTCGGCGCCTTCCACCAGGTGCTGCAATTCCTTGATGATGACCTCGGCCTGCTTGCGTCCCAGCGCGCCCTCGCCGCTGGCCTCGGCCTCCAGCATGTCGGCGTGCAGGCGGCCCAGCAGACCGCTGGTCATCTCGCCCTGCACGCGCGGCGGCAGCGTGCCGAACCAGCGCGCATAGTCGGCCGCGCTGACGCTGTTCACGGTGCCGCTCAGCTCACGCAGCGCGGCGCGGTCCTCCGGCAGGTTCACGCCGTGCGCCATGATCATGTCCAGCAGCGCCTGCGGCGACTCGGGCAGCGTGCCAACCGTGTAGCCGGCGCCCTTCATCGCCTGCAGCATGTCGAACAGCGAGGCCGGCACGTCCAGGTTGTCGGCGCCGATGTTCTGCCGGCCGGGCGGATGGTTGTAGTAGATCAGCGCCACGCGCTTGTCGCGGTTGGCTTTGCCGCGCAGTGCCAGCCAGCGGCCCACGCGCGCGGACAGGCGGTCGGCCTCTTCGGCCAGCACCACCGGCGGGCGGTTCTCGATGCCGGTCTGCGTGTCCTTCTGCGCCTGGCCCAGCGCGGCCACCACGATGGGCTGGCCTATGCCCTGCAGTTCGGGCAGCGCCACGCGGTACTGCACCGAATCCGCCGGCAGGCCGTCCGGCGACAGGCGCCACTGCACGGCGGTACGGTCCGACAGGCGGATGGCCTTGAACACCGGCACATTCAGGCGCTTGAACGCTTCCGTCACGGCTTCGCGGCCCTCGGCCGCGCCCACCACGAAGTCCTGCAGTACCACCAGCGCCGCCGGCTGCGCGGGCGCGACCAGTTCCGGCAGGCGCTCCAGCGCTTCGCGCGAGGCTCCGCCCCAGCGCGTGAGCACCTGCACGCAGGGCTGGCCGCGCTGCTCGATGCGCCGGCAGACGGCGGCGGGCACCGCGCTGTCCATGTTCGACAGGTCCAGCACCACCACGGTGGGCTGCGCTTGCAGTCCCAGTTGCGCCGCCTTGCCCCACGCCGCCGCATCCACCAGCTCACGCCCGCCCGCACGCAGGCGCAGCGTGGGCTCGGGCTGCGGGCCGGCCAGCGCCACGGCAGGATTGAGCAGGTGCGCGAACAGCGCCGCCGTGTTGTCCGTGCCGCCCGCCTGCCACACGCGGCGCGCGGCCAGCCAGCGGCTGGCGGCCGGATCGGCCTGCGCTGCCTTCAGGGCTGCCGGGGATGGCGTTTCGGAAGACAGCTCGCGCAGCGTGTCCGGCGAAAAGTTATGCAGGCTGGCGCGCGGGTCGCGGCTCATCAGACTGAGGCTGGCTTCGCCGTTGAAGGCCAGCACCGGCGTCTGCGCCCTGGCGTGGCGCGGCAGCACTTCCTTCAGGCGGCGCGCAGGATCGCCGAACAGCGAGACGGCCAGCACGGTGTCGGCCTGCCTGATCCACAGGGCGGCTTCGCGGTCGCTGGCGGCCATCCATTGCGCGGGGGTGCGCAGCATGATGCGGTCCTGCGGGTGGCTGGCCAGGTGGTGGTGTGCGGCCTCGATGGCGGCAGGCGCCGCACGCTCGGTGACGATGGCGAACAGGGTGGCTGCCGACGCATGCGCACAAGCGCAAACGCACAGCAGCACTGCGGCCAGCCGCAGCAGTATGGAAGTGCTCAATTTGAACTTTAACCAGTAGCTGCGCGCCAGGCGCGCAGGAAAACAGGCAAAACCACACCCCGGGCTTTGCGCAATCTTCGTGACTGGCCGGTCTTCTGGCTGGCCTTCATCCTTCCTCAACCCTGCCTTCCCGTGCAGTGCACAGTGGCGTTCGATCGAAGTCGTCAGGCATACAGCAGCGGGGGCTGCGCCGGACTGGCGCGAGATGAAAATCGCGCGCGTCACCGGCTTCCCGTTTCACCCTCCGGCCGACAAGCGGGAGGGCACCATTCACGTAATGCCGCGATTCTACCGTATTGAGCATGGTCATGAAACCTGTTCGTTGCGGTGGACGGGCGGCGCGGACGGCGGTTAGTGTTTTACATCCCGGACAAAGGAAGCCTCATGGAACCGTCTACGCCTGGCGCGGCAGCGCCGCCCGCGATGCGCCTTGTGCCGGCCGGCGACGCCATCACCGCGGCCGGCGTTGCCCTGGCCTCCCTGACCGTATTCCAGGCCTGGTGGCTGGCCGAGAACTTGCTGCGCTGGTATCCCTCTAGCATCCTGCCCGCACTGCTGGCCGCGATTGCCGCCTGCACCGCAGCGTCGCGCGTCACCTATGATGGCGTGCCCCTCGCACTGCGCACGCTCATGCGCGGCCTCGGCATCGCCTGCGGCTTGTACAGCGTGCTGCTCTACCCTGCGATTCCCGCCGCCGCCCACGATTTCAAGGGCTGGAGCCAGTTCATCCTGAACCTGGCGTGGCTGAGCGCCGGCCTGGCCGCGCTGCTGGCCATGCGCCGGCCCGCCTGGCTGCTGTACTGCGGCTTCTACGTCTACTGGATCAAGCACGCGGCGGGCTACATCACAGGGTTTCCCTTCCATACCATGCTGGACGTGTATCCCCTGATCCAGCTGCCGGTGTACCTGGCGCTCTCACTGGCCACGCTGGAGCTGGCAAAGCGCTGCTGGCCGGGCCGGACAGGCCTTGCCGGCGATACCCCGTACTGGACCATCCTGTTGATCGCCGTGGCCATGCAGGCGGCGAATTATTTTCACTCCTCGCTGGCCAAGGGCGGCCTGGACGGCGGGCTGCTGGACTGGGCGCTCAACAACGAGAACCGCAACATCTACCATATCGCACTGCATAACAAGCAGCTCCTGTGGGGTGACTGGCGCGCGCTCACCGGCGCAGTGAGCGCGCTGCTGGCGTTCGTGGGCAGGCCGTTTGCGGTGGGCGTGTTCCTGATCCAGCTGGCGGCGCTGCTGGTGTTCACCAGCCGCCGCGTGCTGCTGGTGCTGTTCGCCCTGTTCGACCTGATGCACCTCGGGATCTTCGTGCTGGTCGGCGCCAATTTCTGGACCTGGTTCATGGTGAACCTGGCCATCATCGCGGCGGTGTCGCAACTGCCACGCAGCGCCTTCAACTGGAAAACCGGCGCGGCGGGCGCGCTGGCCATTGCGCTCGCCCCGCTGTTCGCCAACACGGCGAAGCTGGGCTGGTATGACAGCCTGGCGGTCAACGAGGCGCATTTCGAGGTCGAACTGGCGGACGGCACCAGCGCGCGCATGCCGTCCACCGCCTTCGGCTTCTACTCCTATCCCATCGCCCATATGAGCTTCGGGCTGCCGCCGGGAGAATACCTGCCAACCGCCACCAATGGCGGCACCTTCTCGTCCGCCATCCTGCGGCAATCCTACCGCTGCGACTTCACCAGCACGGCGCCCGCCATTGAAGCCGTGTGGGACGGCGCCGGCGTCGCCGCCTTCATCAGGGCGTATCATCGGCAGGTGCTAGGCCGGGCGGGGCCGGAAGGACACTGGTCCAACCGTCTCTACCCGCACCATTTCTGGAGCGCGCCGTCGGTGGAACAGGCATTCGCCAGCGTGGACATGCGGCGCGTGCGCGCCTACCGCCTGGTGATCGAATCCGTATGCCTGGCCCCGGACACCGGGACGCTGAAACGAAAGGTCCACCGCAATGAATACCGAATCGATCTTGCGGGCTGAGTACCCGGACGGCCTGGTGATCGTCTACGACGGCGAATGCCCGTTCTGCTCCAGCTATGTGCGCGTGCTCACCCTGCGCGAGTCGGCCGGCACGGTGCACCTGGTGGATGCGCGCGGCAAGCCCGCCCTCGCGGCCCGGCTGCGCAGCGAGGGCTACGATTTGAACCAGGGCATGGTGACGCTGTACGGCGCCACCATCTATTTCGGCGCCGATTGCGTGAACCTGCTTGCACTGTTGAGTACGCCTTCCGGCCTGTTCAACCGCATCAACGGCGCGCTGTTCCGCTCGCGCACCCTTTCGCGCCTGCTGTATCCGGTTCTGCGCTGCGGACGCAACCTGACGCTCAGGCTGATGCGGCGCAGTCGGATCGGCGGTGCCGGCAGCTGAGGCTAAGTTTCCTGCGCCAGGCAGGAGCGGCGGTAGTCGCCCGGCGGCTTGCCCACCAGTTTTTCAAAGTCCGACGTGAAGTGGGCCTGGTCGTAATAGCCCAGTGCCAGCGCCAGCTCGGACAAGTTGACTTCGACACCGCCCGCCAGCTGGTCGGCCGCGTCCAACAGACGGTTGCGGCGGATCACCCATTTCGGATTGACGCCCACGTATTCCTTGAACAGTATCTGCAGGCGGCGCACGCTCAGCTGGGCGCGTTCCGCCAGCTCCTCCACCCGCGTCAGCCCCGGCGAGCCGCTGATGATGTCCAGGATGCCTTCGATGCGGGCGACTTGCGGATCGGGCGGCGGCAAGGCGCTGCGTATCAGGCCGGCGGCGGCGGCCACCGTGGCGGCATCGTCCGGCGCTTCCAGCACGGCGCGCTCCGCCTGCGCGTCGTCGCAATCGAACAGCGCCGACAGCGGCAAGCTCTGGTCGGTGATCGTCTGTACCGGCTTGCCGAGAAAACCCCGGAACGCGCCGGGCCGGAAGCGCACGCCCAGCACCCGCCCCCTGCCGCGCTGCGTGTACTCGAACGAGCCTGTCATCACGCCGAACACCGCCGTCCGGCCCTGGTCGAACACCAGGTGGATGCAGGGTGACGGCAAGGTGCGCTGCACGTGGCTGGCGCCGTCCGGCAAGCTCCACTCGAGCAGCCAGAAGTATTCCATCACGGACGCCAGGTCCGGCTCGGGCAGATAGCGCTCCAGCCTGAATGCTTTTTTTGCGGCGGCCGGATTGACGACGCCCCGCGACCGGTCAGCTGCCTTGAGAAGGTGGGTCATGAGTTGGGCGGCGGGCGAGCGCCGTGTTCGCGTTTTTACAAGACAGCGATGATAGCAAAAGTTACCTTCTTGCTTACACATTACCCACCCCCACAGGAGACTCTCATGGCAAGCCAACTCACGCTGCACCACTGCCCGCAATCACGTTCCACTGGCGTACTTGCGCTGCTGGGCGAACTGAACGCCCCGTTTGAACTGCACCGCATGAATATGAAGCAGGGCGAAAACCGCGCCCCCGCCTACCTGGCCACCAATCCGATGGGCAAGGTCCCCGCCATCACGCATGACGGCGCGGTGGTCACCGAGCAGGTGGCGATCTACATTTACCTGGCCGACCTGTTTCCTGCAGCCGGGCTGGCGCCGGCGCTCGGCGATCCCTTGCGCGGCCCCTATCTGCGCTGGATGGCCCTGTACGGCAGCTGCTTCGAGCCGGCCGTGATCGACCGCTGGATGGAGCGTCCGGCGGTGGACAAGATGGCGTGTCCGTACGGCGATTTCGACAGCATCTTCACGCTGTTCACCAGCCAGCTTGCCAAGGGGCCGTATCTGCTGGGCGAGCAGTTTAGCGCGGCCGATGTGCTGTGGGGCACCTCGGTGGGCTGGATGAACGCCTTCAAGCTGCTGCCCGAGTCATCGCTGATCGCAGCGTACGCGGAGCGCATCGCCCACCGTCCAGCCGTGGTGGCCGCCAACGCCCAGGATGCCGAGTGGCTGGCCGATGCAGCAGCGCAGTCCGGCGCCTGACCGCACCGCCAAGCCTCCTCGGTTGCGCCGCGACCTGACGTGCGGCGCAAAAATATTTTAAGCAATCGCAAAGAAATCGCTTGCTATTCCATAGCACACGATATAAAGTAACTACATCGGCGCTGCAAACACAGCGAGACGGTGCAAAAAGTAGGACACGATTTAATAGATAGCAACCTAACTTAACCCACAGCAAAGGAAATCATCATGTCGATCAAACAAGTTCTGTACCGCGCAAACGCTAAAGCAACCGGTGGCCGCGAAGGCCGCGCTGTTTCCTCGGACGGCGTGCTGGACGTGAAACTGACCACCCCGAAAGAACTGGGCGGTGCCGGTGCGGTCGGCACCAATCCTGAACAGCTGTTCGCCGCCGGTTACTCGGCTTGCTTCCTGGGCGCCATGAAATTCGTGGGCGGCCGCGACAAGATCGCCGTACCGGCGGACGTGTCGGTGGAAGGCACCGTGGGTATCGGCGCGATCGAAACCGGCTTCGGCATCGAAGTGGAACTGAAGATCTCGCTGCCAGGCCTGGACCGCGAAACCGCTGAAAAGCTGGTCGCCGCAGCGCACATCGTGTGCCCTTACTCGAACGCCACCCGCGGCAACATCGACGTGACCCTGACCATCGTCTAAGACCGGTTCGCCGCTACCGCAAAGGCGGTGGCGGCAGCGTGAAAAGCTGGAATAAAACGTAGCACACTAAACAATAGCACACAACTTAACTCATTAGGAGAAATACCATGAAAGCATCCATCCTGTCCGTCGCCGCCGCCGTCATCGCCCTGACCTCCAGCGCCTACGCCGCCGAACCCGTCAACAGCGGCGAAGGCTACCAAGGCAATATCGCCAGCAGCGTGTCGACCCGCACCCGCGCCGAAGTGAAAGCGGAAACCATCGCCGCCCTGCGCGCCGGCCAGATCCTCAACGGTGAAGCCTACCCCGCCAGCGTGACCGCGCCGGCAGCCGGCAAAACCCGCCAGGAAGTGCGCGCCGAACTGGCCCAGGCAGTGAAAGCCGGCACTCTGCCACGCTATGAATAAAGCCCCTTACAATGGTTGCTTCGTTTCCATGCGAGGCAACCATGATTGAGTGGCAGTGGCTTGAGTTTGAAGATATTCCACGCGAAGACCTGTATGAAGTGCTGCGCCAGCGGCAAGAGGTCTTCGTGCTGGAACAGAAATGCCTGTATTCAGACCTGGACGGCTACGACCAGGCGGCACATCACCTGATGGCCTGGCACACCGCCGGCGGCAAACGCCAGCTCGCAGCCTATCTGCGCTGCATCGCGCCGGGTGTGAAATTCCCTGAAATGTCCCTTGGCCGCGTATTGACGGCAGCATCCGCGCGCGGCAGCGGCATCGGCCGCCAATTGCTGGAGCAAGGCCTGCGCCGCGCCGAAGCGCTACACCCCGGCCACCGCTGCCGCATCGGCGCCCAGCTCTACCTGGAAAAATTCTACGGCAGCTTCGGCTTCGCGCGCGTGAGCGACCCGTACGACGAAGACGGCATCATGCACATCGACATGCTGCGTTAAACACTGTCTAGAACGTGATGATGAAGCGCGCGCCGGCACCCACCGGCTTCGCGTAGCGCACCATGCCGCCGTTGGCGTGCACCAGGTGGCGCACCATCGCCAGGCCGATGCCTCGGCCCTGCTTCTTGGTGGAGAAAAATGGCGTGAACACTTGCCCGACCAACTCGCGCGGCACGCCGGGACCGTTGTCGGCCACTTCTATCCGCAGCCGCCCTCCCCGGCTCAGGCGCGCACTCACCTGCAGCTGCGGCTGCGCCACGGACGCCGTGGCTTCGGCGGCGTTCTTGAGCAAATTGATCAGGGCCTGCTCCAGCTGGCCGGGGTCCACCATCACGTCCAGCGAGGCCGGCTCCACCGAGAACTCGGCGCGGCCGCCGCGCGCCAGCCACTGCGGGGCCATCAACATGGACAGGCGGGCAAACAGCTCGCCCACGTGCACACGCTCGGGCTGCGCCTGCGGCACGCTGGACAGGCTGCGGTAGCTGGCCACGAATTCCACCAGGCTGGCGGCGCGGCGCGCGATGGCGTCCAGCGCGGTGCCCAGGTCGCTGCTGACGTCGGGCGCCAGATCGGCCCGGGCTTCCTCCAGCAGGTCGCAGGCGGTGCGCGACAGCGAGGCCACCGGCGTGAGCGAATTCATGATCTCGTGGGTAAGCACCTGGACCAGCTGGCGCCATGCATTCATCGCTTCGGCTTCCAGCTCGCTCTCGACCGGCATCAGCGCGGCCAGGCGCTGGCCCGCGCCCTGCACCGTGAGCGCGGTGACGGAAGCCAGCGCGCGCTCGGTGCCGCGTTCCGTTTCGAAGCTCACCAGGTCGCGGCGCTCAACCGCCTGCGCCGCCAGCAGCTGCGCTAGCTGCGCCGGATCGCTGGCGCGGCCGGGCGCCAGCAGGCGGCGCGCGCTGGCGTTGAGCGGCGTGAGCGCCCCCGGGCCGGCCAGGTGCTCGATTGAAAACAGCGCGATGGGCGCGTGTTCCAGGCGCGCTTCAAGGGCTTGCGCGGCATTCAGCAGCGCGCGCCGGTCCGGGGTCAGGCCCAACGGCTGGCCTGATGCGAAGGCGGCGTGCGCGGCGTACGCCGTGCCGCCGGCCTTGCTGCCTGCGGCGCGGGAGAGGCGGCGATGCAGCAGCCAGGCGGGAAGGATGGCGCCAATCGCGCACAGCACTTGCAGCCGGGGCGAGCCGGCGTAGTGCGCGGCGGCGTAGCCCAGGGCGGTGAGTGCGGCCATGCAGGCGTAGGCGGCGGCATGGCAGGCTGTGGTGGCTGCGTTCGCGCCCGTGCCCGTGCCAGTGCCTGTGCCTGTACCCGTACCCGTGCCCACGCTCACGCTCACGCCCACGTCCACGTCCGCGCCCGTGTGCGCATCCGTGTCAGCCTCGATGCCGGGCAGCTCAGATGCCATGCTTGCCCAGCTTGCGGTACAGCGCTGCGCGGCTGACGCCCAGCATGCGCGCGGTGCGGCTGATGTTGCCGTTGGCAGCGGCCAGGGCTGTGGCGATGGCGTCGCGTTCCAGTGTGTTCAGGGTGAGGTCGTCGCCTGCCGCGTCGGCGGCAAGGGCCGCACCCGCGTTGGCGGACGCGCCGGTACGGCCAGAGGCGGAGCCGACGCCGGAATATGCCGCGCCGGGGATGGCGGATACGCCAGCGGCGACGGGCGGATGGGCGCCCGCCGGCAGGGTCAGGCCGAAGTCGTCGGCCTCATACTCGCTGCCACTGCCGAGGATCACGGCGCGTTCGCAGGCGTGGCGCAGCGCGCGCACGTTGCCGGGCCAGGGGTGCGCCTCCAGCCAGGCCAGCGCGCCGCCCGCTACGGCACGCGCAGGGCGCTGGTACTGGCGTTCATAAGCGTCCAGGTAGTGGCGCAGCAGGCCGGGAATGTCCTCGCGCCGTTCACGCAGCGGCGGCACGCGGATGACGATGGTGTTGAGCCGGAACAGCAGGTCGGGGCGGAATTCATTCGGGTCGAACAGGCGCACTTCATCCAGGTTGGTGGCGCTGATGATGCGCACGTCGATGGGCTCCGGCTTATCGGCGCCGATAGGCGTCACCTCGCGGCGCTCCAGCACCGTGAGCAGCTTGGCCTGCGCCGCCAGCGGCATGTTGCCGATTTCGTCGAGGAACAGCGAGCCGCCGCGCGCGGCCTGGAAGCGCCCTGCGCGGTCGGCCTTGGCATCGGTGAAGGAGCCTTTGCGGTGGCCGAACAATTCGCTCTCGAAGGTGGACTCGGGCAGCGCGCCCATGTCCACCGCGAGAAAGGTGCCGGCGGCGCGCTGCGAAGCCAGGTGGATGGCGCGCGCCACCAGTTCCTTGCCCACGCCGTTTTCGCCCAGCACCATCACGTTGGCGCCGGTTGGGCCGACGCTGGCGATCATTGCCTTCACGCTGCGCATGGCGGGCGAATCGCCCATCAGCGCGGCCGTGGCGCCGCCACTGCCGGACGACGCGGCTACTGCTGCTGCGGGCCGGGCCGGCACCTCGGCGGCACGGCGCGCCAGCGCAGCATCGACCGCCGCCACCAGGCGCGCGTTGTCCCATGGCTTGGTGATGAAGTCGCACGCGCCGCGCTTGAGCGCCTCCACTGCCAGCGGCACGTCCGCATACGCCGTCAGCGCAATGACCGCGCAGCGTTCACCGCGCAGCACGTCCAGCAGGGCCAGGCCTTCCGCGCCGTCGATGCGGCCGGGAGTGAAGTTGAAGTCAAGCAGGACCACGTCGGGCGTGCTGCGCGCCAGATAGGCGGGCAGCTGCGCGGGGTCGTTCAATGTCGCGATGGTGCCGTAGCGGCGCCGCAGCAGCATCTGCGCGGCGCAGGCCACGTCGGTGTCGTCGTCGAGGATCAGGATGTGTGCGGTGCTGGGGGCCATGTGGCGCATTCTAGCAGCACGGATCGCCTTGCGGAGCATGGGTTTCCCCGGTTTTTTCGCACTGTCCGGATCCGGACACCGGCCCCTGTCCGCATGCGGACAAGCACCGCGCCGCAACGCCGGGAAAGCGCGCAAAACCGCCTTGCCGGAGCCCTGGCACAGGGCTTGCAATACCATGCCTGCCGCTCACTCTATCGCACACTGCACGCAACCATCATGACCACACCCCAGCCCAAACTGATCACCGGCGCCGCCATGGACACGGTAGTGCCCCGGCGTCGCGGCAAGGCCATAGCGCTGGCAGCCGCAGGCGCGCTGGCGCTTGCAGCCTTTGCCCTCGCGCTGTGGTACTGGATGCCGCGCGGGCTGCAGGTGCCGGCGGACGGGCTGCGCGTCGCCGCCGTGGAACGCGGCGTGTTCCGCGACGATATCGTGGTGCGCGCCACCGCGCAGCCGCTGCAGTCGGTGATGCTCGATTCGGTCGAGTCGGGCCGCATCGAGGAGGTCTATGCGCGCGACGGCGACCTGGTGAAACAGGGCCAGCTGCTGTTCCGCATCTCCAACCCGCAGCGCAACCTGGAACTGCTGGCACGCCAGGCCGAACACGCGCAGCAGATTTCCAACTTGTCCAACCTGCGCGTGGCGCAGGAGGCCAGCCGCAGCGAGCACCAGCGCCGCCTGGACGATCTCAATTTCGCAATGGAGCAGGCGCAGAAACGCCACGCGCGCGACGAGAAGCTGGCGGCGCAGGGCTTCCTGTCCGCCGTGGCATTGGAAGAGTCGGCCGACCGCCTGGCGCAGCAGTGGCGCGTGCTGGCGCAGGCGCAGGCCAGCGACGACACCGACCGCCGCGTGCGCGGCACCGCGCTGGCGCAGCTGGACAAGGCGCTGGACGGCTTGCAGTCCGGCCTGAAACTGGTCAGCGCCACGGTGGAGGCGCTGGCGGTGCGCGCGCCGAGCGCCGGCCGCCTGACCGATTTCCGCCTGCAGGTGGGCGAGTCCATCGCCACCGGCAAGCACGTGGGCCGCATCGACGATCCGGCGCGTTTCAAGCTGTCCGCCGAGGTGGACGAGTACTACCTGAAGCGCGTGGCGGTGGGCCGCCACGGCAGCGTGCAAATGGACGGCCGCAGCTACGCGGTGGACGTGTCCACCATTTACCCGCAGATCAAGGACGGCCGTTTCACCGTGGAGCTGACCTTCAGCGCCGCGCAGCCGGAGGCGCTCAGCCCGGGCCAGAGCGTGGACGCCACCATCACGCTGGGCGAACCCGCGCCCGCGCTGCTGCTGCCGAACGGCGCCTTCCTCAACGACAGCGGCGGCACTTGGGTGTTCGTCGTTACCCAGGACGGCAGCGTGGCCGAGCGGCGCGCCATCCGCAGCGGCCGCCGCAACAACGCCCAGCTCGAAGTGCTGTCCGGCCTGGCCGTCGGCGAGCGCGTCATCGTGTCCGGCTACACGGCGTTCGGCGATTCACCCAGGCTGCAGATTTCCAAGTAAGCTCACCACCAACGAAAAGGAACCCCCATGCTCAAGCTTTCAGGCGTCAGCAAAACCCACCTGGCGGGCGAAATCCAGACCACCGCCCTGGACCGCATCGACCTGCAGATCGATGCCGGCGAATACGTTGCCATCACCGGGCCTTCGGGCTGCGGCAAGTCCACCCTGCTCAGCCTTCTGGGCCTGCTCGATGTGCCCAGCAGCGGCGAGTACTGGTTCGACGGCCAGAACGTGGCCGGCTGGAGCGAGGCGAAGCTGAACGAACTGCGGCGCGGCCGCATCGGCTTCATCTTCCAGAGCTTCAACCTGATCGAGGAACTGAGCGTGTTCGAGAACGTGGAACTGGCGCTGGAATACACCGGCATGGCCAAGAGCGAGCGCAAGGCCAGGGTGACGGCCATGCTGAACAAGCTGGGCGTGCTGCACCGCGCTGGCCACCGCCCATCCCAGCTGTCCGGCGGCCAGCAGCAGCGCGTGGCCATCGCGCGCGCGCTGGTGTCCGGGCCGGCCCTGCTGCTGGCCGATGAACCGACCGGCAACCTGGACACCGCCCACGGCGACGAGGTGATGCGCCTGCTGCGCACCATCAACGCCGAAGGCACCACCGTGGTGATGGTGACGCACTCGCCGTCGCACGCGGCGCAGGCTTCGCGCACGCTGAATCTGCTGGACGGCCGCATCATGGTGGACGCGCTGCGCGCAGCATGAACGGGTCCGATTTCCGTATCGGCTGGCGTCTGCT
Source organism: Massilia sp. Root418 (assembly GCF_001425265.1). Taxonomy (GTDB): domain Bacteria; phylum Pseudomonadota; class Gammaproteobacteria; order Burkholderiales; family Burkholderiaceae_D; genus Rugamonas. The sequence goes on along the minus strand of NZ_LMEC01000022.1, from coordinate 377,608 downwards.
GCTGCAGGAGCGCGGCTACTCGGCCGTCACCATCCTCGGCCTGGCGCTGGGCTTCGCGGCCTGCTTCCTGCTGATGGCCTATGTGCACTTCAGCTTCAGCTACGACAGCCACGTGCCGCAGGCGGACCGGGTCTACGTGGCCAAGAACCGCATCAACCTGTTGGAGCCGCCCGGCTGGTTCGACAACACGCCGATCAACCTGCTGGCGGTTGCCGAAGAGAGCCCGCTGGTGCAGGCGGCAGCCGTGGCCCTTCCCGGCACCGCCACGCTGCGCCAGGAAGGCGCGCTGGGCACGCTGGATTTCGTGCTGGTGAGCCCCGCCATGCCGAAGGTGCTTGGCCTGCGCGCGCTGGAGGGTGACTTGGCGGCGGCGCTGCAGCAGCCCGACGCGGTCGCGCTCACCGAAAGCAAGGCGCGCCAGCTGCTGGGCGCCGCGCGCGGGGTGCTGGGCAAGACGCTGACGCTGGAAAACATGCAATACAAGGTGGCCGCCATCCTGCCCGATCCGCCGGCCGCCACCACCCTGCCCTACGCGGCGCTGATGGGAACCGGCAGCCAGATGTGGCCGGAGAAGATGCGCAGGCGCCTGGACAAACACCTGGCGTCCAACTGGGGCGGCATCATCTCCCGCCTCTACGTGCGGCTGGCGCCCGGCGCCACACCGCAGGCGCTGCAGCGCGTGATGCAGGATGCGTCCGACCGCTCGCCGCTGGCCGCCACCCTGCCGCCGGACCTGCTGCAGCGCCTGCAGGGCCGTAAGCTGTCCGACATCGGCCTGAGCTCCCTGCGCGACTGGTATTTCGACCCCGACCTGACCGGCAACGGCAGCGGGCACGGCGACGTCAGGCTGGTGCTGGGCGTGGCCGCCGTGGGTGCACTGATTCTCCTGCTGGCCGCCATCAACTACGTGAATTTGGCCACCGTGCGGGTGATGCGCAGGCGCGCCGAAATCGCCATGCGCAAAGTGCTGGGCGCAAGCCACGCCAGGGTGGCCGCCATGCTGCTGGCCGAATCGCTGCTGGCCACCATGCTGGCGGCGGCGGCCGGCCTGCTGCTGGCCTGGCTGCTGCTGCCGGCCTGCGCGCAGCTGCTGAACCGGCCCCTGGGCGCCGTCTGGGGACCGGGCGCCGTGCTGGCGGCGCTCGCCGTGGGCCTGCTTACCGGCGTGCTGGCCGGCCTGCATCCGGCATGGCTGGCGCTGCGCGTGCGGCCAACCCAGGCGCTGGCTGCGCGCGGCGGGCAGGAGACCCACGGCACCACCTGGCTGCGGCGCGGCGTCACCGTGTTCCAGATGTCCTGCGCCATGGCGCTGGTGGCCATCACCCTGGCGGTGGCGTGGCAGACGCGCTTCGCCAGCAACGCCAGTCCGGGCTTCGATCCGCGCCCCTTGCTGGTGCTGGAGCTGCCGGTGCAAATGGGGGAAGGGCAGGCCGCGCGGCAACTGAGCGAAGCCTTGCTCAGGGTTCCTGGCGTGGAAGGCGTGGCTTACTCGCCGTCGCCTGCGGGGCGCTCCTACCTGGGCGTGACCAATCCGGTGCGCACCGCCGCCGGCAAGTCCGTCACCTTGCAGGAGCGCGCGGTCTCGCCCACCTTCTTCCAGGTGTACGGCGTGAAACCGCTGGCGGGCCGCAGCTTCGACCCGCAGCGCGAGCAGGAGCAGAACGACGATGCGGTGGTGCTCAACGTGGCGGCGGCCAGGGCGCTGGGCTTCGGCTCGCCGCAGGACGCCGTGGGCCAGAGCGTGGCGCTGGATGGGCGCAAGGGCGAGGTGCGGCCGGTGGTGATCGGCGTGGTGCCGGATCTGCGCTACCAGTCGCTGCGTGAAACGCCAGCGCCGGTGATATACCGCAACCACCGCGCCGTGTCGGTGCTGACGGTGCGCCACAGCGGCAGCATGGCCGACCTGGAACGCGCCGCCGACGCGCTGTGGCGGCAGTACTTCCCGAACGCGATTCCCGACATGCACCGCGCCGTCAGCTACTTCGCCGACAACTACCAGGACGACGCCCGACTGGCGGCCATGCTGGCGGCGGGCAGCGCCATGGCGCTGCTGCTGTCGGCCTTCGGTATCTATGTGCTGGCGGCCTACAACGTGCAGCGGCGGGCGCGCGAGATCGTGCTGCGCAAGCTGTACGGCGCGCGGCGCAGCGCCGTGGCCCGGCTGCTGGGCAGGGAGTTCGCCTGGATGGCGGGCGGCGCCGCGCTGGCGGGCCTGCCCCTGGCGGCGCTGGCGATCCAGCGCTACCTGTCCGGTTTCGCCGAGCAGGCGCCCATCGGCGCCTGGACGCTGCTCGCGGCGCTGGCCGCCGTGCTGGCCGTCTCGCTGGCCGCCACGTTCCGCCACACCCTGGCCGCGCTGCGCATTGCGCCGGCGCTGGCCCTGCGCAGTTAAGGAGAATTTATGGAAGCACAAGACTTTCGTATCGGCTGGCGCCTGCTGCTGCAGGAACGCGCCTATTCCGCCGTGGCCATTCTCGGCCTTGCCATCGGCTTCGCCGCCTGTTTCCTGCTGCTCGGCTTCGTGCATTACTGCCTGAGCTACAACAGCCACGTGCCTGACGCGCAGCGCGTGGTGTCGGTGAAGCAGCGCATCAACGTGTTCCCGCGTCCGGACTGGGGCGAGTACGCCGGCCTGCCTATCCAGGCTGCCGCCGACGCCAGCGGCATGGTGGAGGCCTCCACCATCGCCAAGCGGCTGGAGCTGCCGCTGTGGAATGGCGCCGAGCGGCATGCGCCGGAACTGCTGGTCGCGGACCCCGCATTCGGCGCCATCTTCGGCCTGCGCGCGCTGGAAGGCGACCTGCAGGCCGCGCTGACAAGGCCGGAAGGCATTGCGGTGACGGCCAGCACCGCGCGCAAGATCTTCGGCGGCGCCTCCGCGCTGAACCGCTATTTGCGCGTGCAGAAGGAAACGCTGCAAGTGCTGGCGGTGCTGCCCGATCCCCCCGCCAACGCCACCCTGCGCTACGAAGCGCTGCTGGGCAGCGCCAGCGCGGCATGGGCAGAGCCGGAGCGCGGCGACCACCGCAGCAATTTCCAGCGGCGCGGCGGCATCTATCTGAAGCTCAAGCCCGGCGCAGACCCGACGCAGCTGGCGGCGCTGCTGCAGGACGCCGTGAACGCCAACCCGCTCGACGCGCGCTGGCGTAACGGCCCGGTGGGCAAGAAGCTGAACGGCCGCAACGTGACCGACGTAGCCCTGGTGGCGATGCCGGACGTGTACTTCGACCCGGACCTGGCCTCCGGCCGCAGCAGCGAAAACTACGGCCAGCGCGGCAGCGTGTTCGCACTGGCGGGGATTGCGCTGCTGATCCTGGCGCTGGCGGCCAGCAATTACGTCAACCTGGCCACGGTGCGCACCTTGCGCCGCCAGCGCGAGATCGGCATGCGCAAGCTGCTTGGCGCCAGCCACGCGCGGCTGGTGGCGCAATTCCTTGCCGAGTCCTCGGTGGTGGCGCTGCTGGCCACGCTGCTCGGGCTGGGACTGGCCTGGCTCTGCCTGCCCATGTTCAGCGGCTTGGTGGCGCGCCAGCTGGACGGCCTGTTCTCCCCCGCCAGCTGCGCGCTGGCCCTGCTGGGCGGCCTGCTGACCGGCTTGTGCGCGGGCCTCTACCCGGCCGTACTGGCCACGCGGGTGCGCCCGGCGGCGGCGCTGGCCGGACGCGGCGACCATGAAACGGCTGGTGGCCTGTGGCTGCGCCGCGTGCTGACGGTGCTGCAGTTCGCCACCGCCATGGCGCTCAGCGGCGCCACCCTGGCCATCGCCTGGCAGGCCGACTACGCCGCCAAGGCCGACCGGGGCTTCAACCCCAGCGGCATGCTGGTGCTGGACCTGCCTCAGGAAACCGGCAAGCCGGCCGCCGACGGCTTCATGCAGGCACTGGCGCGCTTGCCCGGTGTGCGCGGCGTTGCCGCCATGTCGGAAGCGGCGGGCCGCGATGGCATGAAGATGATTTCCACCATGCCGGCCCGCACCGGGGAGATCATCAGCCTGGAATTCCGCACGGTCAGCCCGGAGTTCTTCCAGGTGTACGGCCTGAAGCCGCTGCACGGCCGCCTGTTCGAGCCGGGACGCGACCAGCCAGCCTCGCAGGCCCGCGTGATCAATGCGGCGGCCGCACTGGCGCTGGGTTTTGCCACGCCGGAAGCGGCAGTAGGCCAGTTCATCACCAACGGCGAACGCTCGGTGCAGATCATCGGCATTGCGCCGGAAGTGCGCTACCAGAGCCTGAAGCAGGCGGCCCAGCCGCTGGTGTACCGCGTGGCGGAAGCCCAGGTGCTGACGGTGCGCACCAGCGAGGATGCGGCCAGCGCGCACGCCAGCATCGCGCCGCTGTTCAAGCAGTACTTCCCGGACAGCGTGCTGGAACTGCAGACCGCCAGCAGCCTGTTCGGCCTGGCCTACGCGGACGACGTGCGGCTGGCGCGCATGCTGGCCTGGTCCAGCATGATCGCGGTGGTACTGGCGGCATGCGGCATCTACGTGCTGTCGGCCTATAGCGTGCAGCGCAGCCGCAAGGAGATTGTGCTGCGCAAGCTGCACGGCGCGGGGCGCGCCGCCATCGCGCGCCTGGTGGGGCGCGAATTCGCGGCGCTGATCGCAGCCGGCGCGGTTTTGGGCCTGCCGCTGGCGGCGCTGGCCATACGGCGCTACCTGGCAGGCTACGTGGAGCACGCGCCGATGGGCGCCTGGCCGCTGCTGGCGGCGCTGGCGCTGGCCGCGCTGGTGGCGCTGCTGGCCACCGCGCGCCACACCGCGGCGGCGCTGCGCATCTCGCCTGCTTTGGCCTTGCGCGGATAGGCTCGCGCCCACCGGCGCGGAGGGCAATGTAAAAGTTGTTTCTTGCAAGTCACTATGTGCGCCAACGCACGTAGTGGCCTCTCCGGGGGGCGGATAATGGCTGAGTAGCGAACTCATCGCTACCTACGCCGAAGAACGCCATCCCAAGAGAGGCCAATCATGAAGACATCCGCCCGTTCCCTCACCCGCTCCGGCGCCCTGGCTGCCGCCAGCGCGCTCAGCCTTTCCCTGGCCGCCTGCGGCGGCGGCGGCGGAGGCAGCAGCACCCCGCCGCCGGTGACCCTGGGCACGCTGGGCGTGTCTCTGACCGATGCCCCGGCCTGCGGCTTCGACGCCGTCAACGTCACCGTCAGCAAGGTGCGCGTGCACCAGAGCAGCGCGGCGACCGACACCGACAGCGGCTGGAGCGACATCACCCTGTCCCCCGCCCGCAAGATCAACCTGCTGAACCTGACCAACGGCACGCTGGACGCCCTGGGCCAGACCTCGCTGGCGGCAGGTCACTACACGCAGCTGCGCCTGGTGCTGGACCCGAACACCGGCAACGGCCTGGCCAACTCGGTGGTGCCGTCCGGCGGCACCGCCGAGGTATCGCTGGAGACCCCCAGCGCGGTACAAAGCGGCATCAAGCTGACCAATGAGTTCGACGTGGCCGCCGGCCAGCGCGTGGACCTGGTGCTGGACTTCGACGCCTGCAAGTCCGTGGTCACCCGCGGCAACGGCAAATACGCGCTGAAACCGGTGGTCAAGGTGATTCCCACCGCGCTGAACGGCATCAGCGGCTACGTCGCCACCAGCCTGCTCGGCAGCCGCGTGATGGTGAGCGCGCAGCAGAATGGCGCCGTGATCAGCAGCACCGTGCCGAACGCCACCACCGGCGAGTTCGCGCTCACGCGCCTCCCGCTCGGCAACTACGACGTGGTGGTGACGGCGGACAGCCGCGCCGCCGCCGTGGTGGGGGCGGTGCCTGTGACCAGCACTAGCGCCATGGTGGCCGTGAGCCCGGCCAGCGCGCCCATTACGCTGCCGGCCTCGCTCACCGGCAGCATCGCCGGCACCGTTACCCTGGCGCCGGCCAGCGCCACGGAAGCGGCCTACGTGGCGGCCAAGCAAACCTTTGCCGCCGGCCCGGCGGTCACCATCAAGTACCAGGGCGCCGACCTGGCCACGGGCGCGTACACGCTGGCCAACCTGCCGCTGGCCGCGCCACAATACGCCGTCTATAGCCCCACGCTGCCGCTGGTGTTCACCAGCGCAGCCACGGTGCTCCCGGGCGTGGGCAAATACCAGGTGGACGCCACGGCCACCGGCTACACCCGCAAGAGCGTGCCGTCGGTGGACATTACCGCAGCCAACCAGAGCGGCGTAAACTTCACACTGGTGCCGTAAAATATAAAAAAAAAAAGGGCGGCCAAACAGGCCGCCCTTTTTCCTTGATCCGCCGGACTTACTTCATGCTCAGCAGTTCGATGTCGAAGATCAGCGTGGAACCGGCAGGAATATTGGTCTGGGCGGTGAAGCCGTAGCCCAGTTCCGGCGGGATGATCAGGGTGCGCTTGCCGCCCACCTTCATGCCGACCACGCCGCGCTTCCAGCCTTCGATCACGCTGCTGTTCAAGGTGAAGTCGAACGGCGTGCCCTTGTCGACCGAGCTGTCGAACTTGGCGCCGTGCTGGTCGGCCGCAGTCTTGTCATAGATCCAGCCGGTGTAGTGCACGGTCAGGGTCTTGGTGGCGGTCACTTCGGCGCCGGTGCCGATCACCTTGTCGATGATGGTGACCTGGGCCGACGGCGACGGCTTGCTGATGCCGAGCACCGTGATTTCCATGACCACCGGCGTATTGGCCGCCACCTTGGCCGGCGCGTACGCCGGGTTGGCGAAGGTATAGACGCCATAGGCCAGGTTGGTCGGCAGCACCAGCTGCACGGTGCCGCCCTTGCGCATGCCGATCACGCCCTGGTCCGCGCCCGGCAGCCAGCGGCCGGTGCCGATGGCGTAAATGGCCGACGGCGAGCCGTCCACCTGGGCGCCGCGCGAATTGGGCTTGGTCGAGTCGTACAGGAAGGTCGAATAGGTTACTTGCACCAGGTCGTTGGCCACTACCGGGTCGCCGCTGCCGGCCGCCAGTTCGGTTTTCGCGTACGCCGGCTGCGGCGGCAGCTCTTCGGCCTTGTTGGTGCTGGCCGGCGAGCCGCATGCGGTCAGCGCCGCCACGCAGGCGAGCGACGCGATCAATTGGAACATCGATTTCATGATTACCTTTGTATTTGTTGAAGATGTAACTGGCGCGGGCACCGCCATCCGGGCGCCGTCGGAGCAGAAGTGTAGCAGACTGCCAAGGCGCCCTTTCAGGCGGAACATTCAGTTACAAATTCCCTGTCTCAAATTTCCACCTGCGTGCCCAGTTCAATTACCCGGTTGGGCGGAATCTGGTAATAATCCGCCGCCGCGCGCGCATTGCGCGACATGGTGACGAACAGGCTCTCGCGCCAGGACGCCATGCCCGCGCCCGGGGTGGAGATGACAGTCTGGCGCGCGATGAAGAAGGAAGTCTCCATCATATCGAACTCCAGCCCGTGCTTGCCGCACAGGGTGAGCACATTGGGAATGTCCGGTTCGTCCTTGAAGCCGTATTGCACGTTGACCTGGTAGCACTGGTGGCCGAGGTCGACGATCTTGACCTGTTCCTCCGGCGTCACCCATGGCTCTTCCACGATGTGCACGGTGATGAACACCACGCGCTCGTGCAGTACCTTGTTGTGCGACAGGTTGTGCAGCAGCGCGTGCGGCACGCCGTCGCTCTCGCCGCGCAGGAAGATGGCGGTGCCGAACACGCGCGTCGGCGGGGCCAGGAACAACGAGGACAGGAAGGCTTCCAGCGGGATGGCGTGCTTTTCCAGGTTCTTGAACACCAGGTCGCGGCCTTCGCGCCAGGTCAGCATCACCGTCAGCAGCACGCCGCCCAGCAGCAGCGGGAAGAAGCCGCCGTGCAGCAGCTTGAGCGTGGACGCCGAGAACAGCATGATGTCGATGGCGATGAAGAAGCCGGTGGCGGCGAAGCACAGCACCAGCGGCAAGTGCCAGCGGTAGCGGATCACGAAGAAGGTCAGGATGGTGGTGCACAGCATGGTGGCGGTGACGGCGATGCCGTAGGCGCCGGCCAGCTTGTCGGACGAGCCGAAGCCCACCACGGCAATCAGCACCACCACCAGCTGCAGCCAGTTCACGGCCGGGATGTAGATCTGGCCGATTTCGCTCTCCGAGGTGTGCATCACGCGCATGCGCGGCAGCAGGCCCAGGGCGATGGCTTGCTTGGTCATGGAGAAGGTGCCGGAAATGGTGGCCTGCGAGGCGATCACCGCCGCCATGGTCGACAGCACCACCAGCGGGTACACGCTCCAGCTGCCCAGCTGCTGGAAGAAGGGATTGGAAATCGCTTCGGGACGGGCGATCAGCAGCGCGCCCTGCCCCAGGTAGTTCAGCGCCAGCGCCGGCATGGCCACCAGGAACCAGGCCATGCGGATCGGCTTCTTGCCGAAGTGGCCCATGTCGGCGTACAGCGCCTCGGCACCGGTGAAGGCCAGCACCACCGCGCCCAGCGCCACGAAGCCGCTATATTTATTCTCCAGCATGAAGCGGAAGGCGTGCAGGGGATTGAGCGCGGCCAGGATCTGCGGCGCCTCGGCGATATTCATCACGCCCATCACGGCCAGCGCCACGAACCAGACCACCATGATGGGGCCGAAGAAGCGGCCGATGCCGGCGGTGCCGTGGCGCTGCACCGCGTACAGCGACACCAGCACGATGATGGTCAGCGGCACCACGTACTGCGCCAGCGCGGGCGCGGCCACTTCCAGGCCTTCGATGGCGCCCAGCACGGAAATGGCGGGGGTGACCACGCTGTCGCCGTAGAACATGGTGGCGCCGAACACGCCCAGCAGCAGCAGCGGACCGTGCCAGCCGGAGCGCTTGCTGACCGAATTGAGGGCCAGCGCCATCAGCGCCATGATGCCGCCCTCGCCGCGGTTGTCCGCGCGCAGCACCAGGCTGACGTATTTGAGCGAGACGATCATGGTCAGCCCCCAGAAGATTAGGGAGATGATGCCAAGCAGGTTGGGGGTGTTCAGCGCGAGCCCGTGTTCCGGGTCGAAGATGGTTTTGAGGGTGTACAGGGGACTGGTGCCGATATCGCCGTAGACGATGCCGACCGCAGCTAGCGTCAATGCGACGAGGCTGCTTTTCTTATGTTCCGACGTCAAGATTGCACCTGAGTTTGTTCTGGTGCGTTGCACAATAGGCCAACTATGGTCAATTTGCAAGTGCATTCTGGCATGGCCGGACTCCGCTGTTCGAGCAACCCATTCTACCGCCGCCAGCGAAAACCGGCGTTTTCCCTGATAATGGCAGACCCGCCGTTGCCCACGTCCAATTTCATGAATACAGGCATCCTGTACGCCGTTCTGGCATTCTTCTGCTGGGGCCTGTTCCCGCTGTATTTCCACGCCATCGGCGAGGTGCCGCCGGTCGAAATCCTGGCCCACCGCATGCTGTGGTCGCTGCTTTTCCTGGCACTGGTGCTGACCGTGCGCGGCCAGTGGCGCTGGCTGCCGGACGTGCTGCGCAAGCCGCGCGTGGTGGCCAGTTTTGTTGCAAGTGCGATATTGCTGACCGCGAACTGGTTTGTCTATATCTGGGCCGTCAACAATGGCCACGTGATCGAGGGCAGCCTGGGCTATTTCATCAATCCGCTGGTCAATGTGCTGCTGGGCATGCTGGTGTTGAAGGAAAAGATGCGGCGCGGGCAGTGGATCGCCATCGGCATCGCGGCCTGCGGCGTGGCCTGGCTGACCTGGCAGGCTGGCCGGCCGCCCTACATTGCGCTGATACTGGGCATCACCTTCGGCGGCTACGGCCTGCTGCGCAAGACCGCCGCGCTGGCGGCGCTGGAGGGGCTGTCGTTCGAAACCATCATCCTGTTCCCCCTGGCGCTGGGCTATGTGGCGTGGTTGTCCCTGCACGGCCAGAACACCTTCCTTAATTCGCCGCACGACAGCACGCGCTGGCTGCTGGCGGCGGCCGGGCCGATCACCGCCATTCCGCTGCTGCTGTTCGCGGCCGGCGCGCGCCGCATTCCCATGGGGGTGCTGGGCATGCTGCAATACCTGTCGCCCACCATGCAGATGCTGCTGGGGGTGTGGTTTTTCCACGAGGCGTTCTCGCCCGAGCGGCTGGCCGGCTTCATCGTGATCTGGAGCGCGCTGGGCCTATACATGGCCGAGGGACTGTGGGCCGCGCGCCGCGCAAGCGCTGCCGGCGCCGCGGCGCGCACTCTATAATGTGCGTCCAGCCGTTCACGCACAGGAGCACAGCCAGAACATGAGCATCACACCGCCGTTTGATCCGCCGTACAAAATGAGCACCGTCCTCGCGGACGGCAGCGTGCAATGGATGGAGGTCCGCGCCGACGGCTCCATGGTGGAGGCCAGCGCGCCCGCCGTCATGCTGCCTGCCGCCGACGCGCCGGCGCCGCGCGCCGGCCAATCCAGTCCATCCGGCCAGTCCGCACGGGCGGTGACGGTGCTGAACGTGCCGTTCGCGGAAAAGGACGAGGCCAAGCAACTGGGCGCGCGCTGGGATCCCAAGCGCCGCAAATGGTATATCCCGGCCGGCGTGGACGCAGCGCCCTTCAGCCGCTGGACCGGCGCCGGCAACTAGCGCACCTATCGCAACTATCGCAACTATCGCAACTGGCGGCAGAACGCCGCCGTTTCCTCGTCCAGCGGGAAGCACGATTCCACGTGCAGTTCATCCAGCGTGACGTCGCGCGGTGTGCCGAAGGTGGTGATGGTGGAGAAAAAGCCAAGCCGCACGCCGTGGCGCGCAAACGTGGTGGTGAGCACCGGCGCCGGCGCGCTCTCCAGCTCCCGGTGCCGCCAGTGCAGCGGCACGCCCGGATAGGCCAGCATTTCGTCGAGCAGGGCCTTGGCCTTGCCGTCCGTGGGCGAGGCCGCCACCTCGTTATGCAAGTGCCGCAGCAGGTTGCCGGCCAGCTCCTCCCAGTTGGCGAAGGCGGGCCGCAGGTCGTCCGGATCGAAGATCATGCGCAGCATGTTGGCGTGGCGGCTGTCGCGCCCGCCCAGCATGAAGCGGTTGAGCCTTTGCGCGGCCTGGTTGGCCATCACGATGTCCCAGTGCCTGTTCAGCAGGAAGGCAGGGTAAGGCTCCTGTTGCGCCAGCATGGCTTCCACGGCGTAGCGCATCTGCGCCAGCCTGGGCGCACCCAGTCCCGTCTCCGCGTACCTGGGCGCAAAACCGCCCGCCATCAGCAGCTCGTTGCGGTGCCGCAGCGGCACTTCCAGCGATTCGCATAGCCGCGCGATCATTTCGCGGCTGGGCTGCGCCTTGCCGGTTTCCACATAACTCAGGTGGCGCGACGAAATGTCGGCCTGCAGCGCCAGGTCGAGCTGGCTCAGACGGCGCACGATGCGCCATTCGCGCAGCATGGCACCCACCGGCACGGCGCCGGCCACGGAGGATGTTTTGGTATTCATGGCGCCATTGTAATGAAGCGGGCGGCGCGCTTCCATGACCTCCCAGGTCATGGCGGCATGACACCGCCGGTAATTGATGGAAAGCGCGGCAATCGCCACCATGGCAGCACCAACCCATCAAGGAGCTGACCATGTTGCGCAGAGATTTCATCGGAATGTCCATCGGCCTGGCTGCACTGGCGGCAAGCCCGGCGCGCGCGGCGCGCGTGGCAAATCCCGGCCCCGCCGGCATGAGCGCGGCCGAATTCCACGCCAGCCGCAAGTTCGCCGCCACGCGCTTCGGCAACATCGCTTACATGGAGCGCGGCAGCGGCGAGGCAGCGCTGTTCCTGCATGGCTTCCCCCTCAACAGCTTCCAGTGGCGCGGCGTGATCGGGCCGCTGTCCGCCGTGCGCCGCTGCATCGCCCCGGACTTTCTCGGGCTCGGCTACACCGAGGTGGCGCCAGGCCAGGACGTGGGGCCGGATGCGCAAGTGGCAATGCTGGTGGCCTTGCTGGACCAGCTGGGCGCCGGCAAGGTCGACCTGGTGGCGAACGACAGCGGCGGCGCCATCGCGCAGTTGCTGATGACGCGCCATCCAGAGCGCGTGCGCTCGGTGCTGCTCACCAATTGCGACAGCGAGATCGAGTGCCCGCCCAAGGCGATGGAGCCGGTGATAGCGATGGCGCATGCCGGCACGTTTGCCGACCAGTGGCTGGCTGCCTGGGTGGCCGACAAGGCGCTGGCCCGTTCAGCCGAAGGCCTGGGCGGTCAATGCTACCAGGACCCGCACCAGCCGAGCGACGAAGCCATCGATTGCTATTTGCGGCCTCTGGTCGCCACGCCGGCGCGCAAGCAGCTGGTACATGCCTACGCCATCAGTCTTGAGCGTAATGTGCTGGCGGGGGTGGAGGCCGGCCTGAAGGCGTCCGCCGCGCCGGCCCGCATCCTGTGGGGCAGCGCAGACACGATCTTTTCCAACGCAGGCGCGCAGTACCTGGAGCGCACGCTGGGCAAGTCGCGCGGCGTGCGCAAGCTGGCCGGCAGCAAGCTGTTCTGGCCCGAGGAGCGGCCCGGCGTCATCGTCGCCGAGGCCCGGGCGCTGTGGGCCCACGCTTCCGGTTCGGTGCGCACGCCGGGGAGCCGGGCATGAGGCCCGCCGAGGCGAATCCAGCGCTGGTGCCGCGCGCGGCGCCCCGGACGCTGGTCCCGGCGCCGGTTTCCGCACTGCTGCGCGCCCTGCTGCTGGCGGCGCTGGCATGGCCGCTGGCCGGACTTGGTGCGGCCTTGTGGCCCTCAGTCTCGCAAGCGGCGCAAGGCAGGCCTGCGCCGGCGCTGGCAATTCACCATGAGGCCTTGCGCGAAGTGCGCCGAATACAGCGCCTGCTGGCTTCGGAGGCAGCCCACATGGACCACCAGGGTCCGTCCTTAGCCCCTCCGGCCCCGCCTGGCGGGACCACAGCTGCTTCCCGCCTGTCCGAAGACCGTATCCTGGCCGCCTACCGCGCCGCCAACGACCACATCGCCGCTGCGATGCCCGCCCTGTTCCAGCGGCAGCCTGACGGATTTATCGACATTGCGCCGCAAGTGCCGTCCGCCGGCCGGGCCGCGCAAGCCGATTACGTGACACCGCCCACCGCCGATGGCGGCCGTCCAGCAATCTACTGGGTGGCAGTTGCCAGCCCGGCCGGCGCCGATGCCGCCGCCATCCCCGCCACGTTGCTGCGTACAGGCAGGCCGGGCCGCCACTTCCAAACCGAAGACCGCCGCGCGGCGGGCATGCCGTGGGGCGCGGGCTGGAGCCTGTACGCCGCCTCGCTGGGCGAGGAGATGGGACTGTACGCGGAGCCGGCGGCCCGGCATGCATGGCGTCGCATGGAACTGGCGGCGGCGGCGCGCATGGCCGCCGACACCGGCATGCAGGGCGCCAGCTGGACGCAACGCCGCGCCGCCGCCTACCTGGCCGCAACGACAGGCATGCAGCAGGCGCAGGCCGGCGCCATTGCCGCGCAATGCGCCGCCATGCCCGGGAAGCCGGGGGCCGAAGGCCTGGCCTACCTCCGTATCAGGCAGCTGCGGGCACGCTCGGAAAAAGCCTAAGGCGCCGCATTCAATCTCGCCGCATTCCACGAAGCCCTGCTGAACGGTCACACAGATCAAGGACACCCATGAAAACGCTTTGCCCCCCCATCTTGCGCCCGGCCCTGTCGATCACCCTGGCCCTCATAGCCGCCCTCGCGGCAGGCGGCCTGTGCGCCGCACATGCTTCCGACCACCTCGACTCACCCCAGGTGATTGCCGATCCCCGCCTGGACATCGGCGACCTGTACGCCTGGACCGCCGCCAACGGCCGCCAGCTCAACCTGGCCATGACCATCGTCGGCCACAGCTTCTCCAGGGATGCCGAATACGCCTTCCATATCGACAGCGCGCGGCGCTTCGGCGCCATGGTGGCTGGCAGCACGACGGGTACCAGCATCGTCTGCCGCTTCGGCCCCGCGCAGCAGGCCAGCTGCCGGCTGGCCAACGGCGCGGATAACGACCATCTGCAAGTGTTCGCCGGCCCGCGCGACGATCCCTTCTTCAACAACGTGAAGGGATCGCGCGACGCATTCAACTACGCGGCGGCGCTGCTGCGCAATGGCACGCCGCGCGACGCGGCAGGCTGCCCGCAATTCAGCGCGGTGCAAGCCGGGGAGCTGCTGCAGCGCTGGCGCCACACGGCCGGCGGCCCCGCGCAGAACTTCCTGGCCGGCTGGACGTCATCGGCCATCGTCGTCACCGTCGACCTGGAAGCCGTCAACCAGGGTGGACCGCTACTCGCCGTCTGGGCGGACACCTCCCTGCATGGCCGGCGCATCGACCGCGCCGGCCGTCCCCTGACCGGCAACGCCCTGCTGGCGCCACTGGAAGCGGACGACATCAGCGACGCGCTCAAGTTGAAATACAACGAAGCCACGCCGGCCACGGCAGCCGAGTTCATTTCCCACATCGCGCAGTCGCTGGCCCTGTACGACGGCTACGACGGCGAGTGCGGCAACCAGCTGCTGGCCGACACGCGGGCCGCTCCCACCGGGCGCTATACGGCGCTGGCCACCCTGCTGGCGGACGACCGCCTGTGGGTCAACAGCGCCTCCACCACCTGCACCCAGCTGTTCGCGGTGGAACTGGCTGCCATCCGGCCGGCGTCTCCCCATGGCGGCGATTGCGGCGGCCGCGCGCTGGATTACGACGCCGTGAACGTGTACCGCTCGCTGCTGGCGGCGGGCGCGAACACCGGCATCGACGACGGCGTGCACGCTGACGACAGCGCGCATTCGAACACCGTATTCCCCTTCATGGCAGCGCCGCAGCCATGACAGCCATCATTCACCGAATCACCGCGCCGCTCCTGCTGTCCTGCGCCCTTGCCCCGCCCGCAGCGGCGCACGACTTCTGGATCCAGCCAGACAATTTCTTCCCTGCCAGCGGCACTACCACCGCCCTGCGGTTGCTGGTCGGCCACGGCGAAGCAAGGCAGCCGTCAGCCCTCCCCGCGCGGCGCGTCAAGCGCCTCACCGTCCACGCGCCCGGCGGCGCCAGCGAGGACGTGCAGCCCGCCGCAGGGGCGGCCAGTTTTCAGCCGCGCGGCAGCGGCGCGCACATGGTGGCGCTGGAAACCGACGACCAGGCGCAAAGCCACCTGCCCGCCGCGCGTTTCAACAGCTACCTGCGCGAGGAAGGCCTGATGGCCGCCTTCTCTTACCGCGCCCGCAACCGCCTGATGAACGAGGACGGCGCCGAGCGCTACAGCCGCGTGGCCAAGGCGTTGGTCGACAGCGGTCCGCCCGGCAGGGGTGACCAGCAACTGGCCACCGCCGCGCTGGGCCTGCCGCTTGAAATTGTGCTGGGATGCAGCCCGTCACAGCAACCCCGGCCGGACTTGCTGCCGGTGACGGTGATGTTCCATGGCCAGCCCCTGCCCGGCGCCCTCGTCAAGCTGACCGACCTGGACCACGACAGCCACGCGCTGGAACGCCAGCTCAGCGATTCCGACGGCCGCGCAAACTTCATGATGCCCGGGCCGGGACGCTGGCTGCTGAACGTGGTCTGGACCACACCGGCGGCGCGCGGCGACGGCACCGATTATGAAACCGTGTTTTCCAGCCTGAGCTTCGGCGTTCGCACGGACTACGTGATGACAACAAAGCAATGAAACACCGCTCGCCGCTAGCTGGAATCAGGCGTTTGGCGTATCCTTGTTGACCTTCGTAACATATCGAGAATTTCCTAATGGCAAACTACGTCTATACCATGAACCGCGTGGGCAAAATCGTCCCGCCCAAGCGCCAGATTCTGAAAGATATTTCGCTGTCCTTCTTCCCGGGCGCGAAGATCGGCGTGCTGGGCCTGAACGGCTCCGGTAAATCGACCTTGCTGAAAATTATGGCCGGCATCGACACCGACATCCAGGGCGAAGCGCGCCCGATGCCGGGTCTGAACATTGGCTACCTGCCGCAGGAACCGCAGCTGGATCCTGAAAAAACCGTGCGCCAGGAAGTGGAATCCGGCCTGGGCGAAGCCTTTGAAGCACAAGCCAAGCTGGACGCCGTGTACGCCGCCTACGCCGAAGAAGACGCCGACTTCGACGCGCTGGCCGCCGAACAGGCGCGCCTGGAAGCCATCATCTCGTCCTCCGACGGCGGCAACCTGAACCTGCAGCTGGAAATGGCCGCCGACGCGCTGCGCCTGCCGCCGTGGGACGCCAAGATCGGCGTGCTGTCCGGCGGTGAAAAGCGCCGCGTGGCGCTGTGCAAGCTGCTGCTGTCCAAGCCCGACATGCTGCTGCTCGACGAACCAACCAACCACCTGGACGCGGAATCGGTGGAATGGCTGGAACAGTTCCTGCTGCGCTTCCCGGGCACCGTGGTAGGCATCACCCACGACCGCTACTTCCTGGACAACGCGGCCGAATGGATCCTGGAACTGGACCGCGGCAGCGGCATTCCATGGAAAGGCAACTACAGCTCCTGGCTGGACCAGAAACAGGCCCGCCTGAAGCAGGAAGAAGCCACTGAGTCGGCGCGCCAGAAGGCGCTGCAGAAGGAACTGGAATGGTCGCGCCAGAATCCGAAGGCACGCCAGGCCAAGTCCAAGGCCCGCCTGGCCCGCTTCAACGAGCTGAGCGAGCACGAATACCAGAAGCGCAACGAAACGCAGGAGATCTTTATCCCTGTGGCCGAGCGCCTGGGCAATGAGGTGATCGAGTTCAAGAACGTGTCCAAGTCCTTCGGCGACCGCATGCTGATCGACAACCTGAGCTTCACGATTCCGGCCGGCGCCATCGTCGGCATCATCGGCCCCAACGGCGCCGGTAAGTCGACGCTGTTCAAGATGATCACCGGCAAGGAAACCCCGGACAGCGGCGAAGTCATCATCGGCAAGACCGCCAAGGTCTCCATTGTCGACCAGCACCGCGACGCGCTGTCCGATTCCAAGACCGTGTTCGAGGACGTGACCGGCGGCGCCGACATGCTGAGCGTGGGCCGCTTCGAAATGCCGTCGCGCGCCTACCTGGGCCGCTTCAACTTCAAGGGCGGCGACCAGCAGAAGATCGTCGGCAACCTGTCCGGCGGTGAGCGCGGCCGCCTGCACCTGGCGAAAACCCTGCTGATGGGCGGCAACGTCCTGCTGCTCGATGAACCGTCGAACGACCTGGACGTGGAAACCCTGCGCGCACTGGAAGACGCGCTGCTGGAATTCGCCGGTTCTGTGATGGTGATCTCCCACGATCGCTGGTTCCTGGACCGTATCGCCACCCACATCCTGGCCTTCGAAGGCAACTCGCAAGTGACCTTCTTCGACGGTAACTATCAGGAATACGAAGCCGACAAGAAGAAACGCCTGGGTGAAGAAGGCGCCAAGCCGAAACGCATCCGCTACAAGCCACTGACCACCTGATCAGGTGTAGCATCGAAAGGCACGGTTTCCACCGTGCCTTTTTTAATTCCGGGGAGATAACAATGAAAACAGCTTTCGCCGCAGCAGGAACCGCAGCAGCAGCAGCAGCAGCGCTGATCGCCGGCAGCGCCGGCGCCGCGCCGCTCAACGCAGACGCCATCGGCCAGCTGGGCTGGCTGTCCGGCTGCTGGGCCGCCCCCGGCGCTGAGGCGGGCTCGTCCGAACAATGGATGGCGCCCGCCGGCGGCACCCTGCTGGGCATGAGCCGCACGGTGAAGAATGGAAAGACCACGGCCTGGGAATTCCTGCAGATCCGCGAAGTGGACGGCCAACTGGCCTACGTGGCCAAGCCGAACGGCCAGCCGGAGGCCTCCTTCAAGCTGGTCAGCCTGGAAGGGAGCAGCGCGGTGTTCGAGAATCCCCAGCATGACTTCCCCCAGCGCATCGTCTACAAGCGCGATGGCGACAAGTTGCAGGCGCGCATCGAGGGCACCATGAACGGCAAGGCAAGGGGAAAAGATTTCCCCTTGCAGCGCGTGGGCTGCGAGGGGAAATAAAGGGGAAGAGTTGGAGGAAACAGTTTGAAGCGGTTTTGAAGCAAGTTTTAAAGCAAGGTTAAAGCTGGGGAGGCGGGCACAAGGACATAAGCTTCGCAAGGATGCCGCTGTCGCGCCCGGCCTCGATCGGCACCTACGCTAAGCGTTCAGCTTAGAAGTTGTAGCGCGCGCCCAGGGTGACTGCGCCTTTCTTGCGGCCCTGGTCGATATCGTTCTTGCCGTAGTGCTCGTATTCGAGCGACAGCGACACTTTCTGGTTGATCGCATACTCGGCGCCTACCGACGCGTAGAGGTTGGTGCGGTTGCTGTCGCCCACTGCGTACGGCGCGGCCAGGCCGGTGCCGTGCACGTCGTTCTTGTTGTAGGCCACGCCCAGCTTGCCGAACGCGGACAGCTGGTCATTGATCGGGTAGCTGCCCTTGCCTGCTACATAGAAGGAATGCGATTTGCTGTCGATGGCGCCATTGTTGGTGCCGACGGAATACTTGTAGTTGGAGCTGCCGAAATCGGTATAGCCGCCTTCCACCGCCCAGGTCTTGTCGATCTGGTAGCCGCCGTAGATCTTGCCGGACCACTCGTCGCTCTTGCGGTCGCCATTGCTGGTGTCGTTGGACAGGTTGTACTTGTGCTGGCTGGCTACGACGCCGGCACCGATATAGGCGGTGCCTGGTTCGGCAGCCTGGGCTGCGGAGATGCCGCCCAGGGCGGTAGCGGAGGTAATCAGTGCGAACAGAATTTTTTTCATGTTAGTGATCTTTCAGCAAAAAGTAAGGGACTTGCTTGGGATCGCAGTTCATTGTGAAGCGCGATGTCTGCACGATAGCATTGACAAACCCGCTACGGGTTACCGAATCCCGTAAGAATTGTGAGCAGATGTAATCACCCTTGAAACGCAGAGGATCGCCACAAGATGGCGGAACTTAGCTTAAGAAGCCCTTAAGACAGGGTTCAGGCGAGGATATTGCGGAAGGTGAGGTTGACACGCGGACCGGCGGCTGCCTTTTCCTTGTTGATGCCGTGCCGCCAGTGGTGCTGCAAGGCGCCGGCCATCACCAGCAGGCTGCCGTTGCCCAGCGCCAGCTTGACCGTCTTCGGCAGGCGCTTGTGCTTGAGGATGAAGGTGCGCGGCGCGCCGAAGCTGACCGAGGCGATCACGGGGTTGCGGCCCAGCTCCTTCTCGTCGTCGCTGTGGAAGCCCATGCTGTCCTGCCCGTCGCGGTAGTAGTTGAGCAGCACGCTGTTGAAGCGCTGGCCGCTGGCCTGCTCGACGGCGCGCTTGATTTCCAGCTGCAGCGGCGTGAACGGCTGCGGTTCCAGTGTCATGCCGGAGTAGGTGTAGCGCGCCTCGCCGTGCCACGCCGTCAGGCGCGGCTGCAGCATCTGCTTGCCCCACAAGGTGATGGATTCGGCGCGCCAGCCGGTTTCCGCCACCAGCCGCGCCAGCACGGCGGCGCTGTCCTGCGCCAGCGGCAGGCAGGGCATGAAGTACAGCTCGCCGTCTTCGATGGGGATGGCGTCCAGCACACTGGAATGCTCGGAAAAAAGGTCCATAACCGCTATCATACCTGCATGAAAAAACGACTCTTCCTCGGGACGCTGGCCACTGCGGCCACCCTGCCCGCCTTCACGCCCGCGCATGCCGCCGCGGCGCGCGGCCCTGCCCTGCTGACCGTGACCGGCGCCGTCGCCAAGCCCAACCGCGGCCCCTTCGAGCCGGTGCGCGACCAGATGATGCACAAGCAAAAGCTCAGCTTCGACAAGGCCCACGCCTTCGACTACGCGGAACTGTCCGCGCTGCCGGCCATCACCATTAAGCCCACGCTGGAATACGACGGCAAGGTGCATGCGCTGCGCGGCCCGCTGCTGCTGGACGTGCTGAAGGCGGCCGGCGCCACGCTGGCCGACAGCAGCAGGATCGTGCTGCGCGCGGTGGACGGCTACGCGGCCACCATCACCGTGGCGCAGGCGCGGGCGCAGCGCTACATCGTGGCCACGCAGATGGACGGCGCGCCGATGGCGCTGGGCGGCCTGGGCCCGCTGTGGGCGGTGTACGACGCGGACAAGGTAGCGGAAATGGCAAGCAGGCCCGTGCAGGAACGTTTCGGTTCCTGCCCCTGGGCCCTGTACCACATTGAAGTGCAGGCCTGAACAGCCTGCAGAGATTGCGGAAACGCTGACGCTGCGGGAACGCTTAAGCGTAGGCTTCGGCCAGCGACATGACGCGCGGCGCGATGGCGATGCCGGCATCGGCGAAGATCTTGGTGATCTGCGCCATGTTGGCTTCGTTTTCCTCAGGCTTCCAGCCTTTGAACAGGTCGGTGCCATCTTTCTGGAAATGCAGGTCCAGGACCTTGCCGCGGTCCTTGTGGGTATAGCCGGAACTGTGGGTGTTCTGGAAACCCGCTGCAGCCAGCGCCGCCAGCACGTCGGCCGGCGGATTGTCCGGGTCCGTGGCCAGGTAGACACCGTAGGTCTTGCCCGGCGGCTTGGCGGCGATATCCACTTCGTAGATGCCAGGCGCCTTGGTTACGGACGTACTTTTCAGAAATAACATGGTCTTGCCCCTATCACTTTCGCCGCCGCGCCAATGGGGCCGGCATGCTCTTGTTTTCCAGTAATTAAGCTTATTGCTTCTGCGGAGGTTTTACAAGGAAATCGGAAGTGTAGAGGAGCAACTCTCTCTATTTGTTGTGCTTTCGGCGCGCCAAGTTCACAGTTGGCGCCACCAGGGCCTGGTAAAGCTCGCCCGTGGGCGCGTCCCATTGCGAGACTGCCAACTGCTGGCGCGCCACCGTGGCCATGTCGCCGCGCGCGATCGGACCGCTCAGCGCCGACGCCGCGCCGAGCCGGAATACATTGGCCACGGTTTCGGTCACCAGCGGCTGCGCCAGTTCGCGCGCGGTGGCTTCGGGGATGCCGGCGGCCTGGTAGGCGCGAAGGGCGGCGTCCAGCACGGTGGTGAGGTAATTGCTCGCAAACACGGCGGCGGCGTGGTAGACCGTCTTGGCGGCGGCGTCGATGGCCACCGGCCGCGCGCCGATGGCCAGCAGCGCCGGCTCCAGTACGGCCAGCGCCTGCGGGTCGCCTTCGATGCCGCAAAACGTGCCGGAGAATGCGGCAGCCACGGCCTCGGGGTCGGCAAAGCTGCGGATGGGGTGGACGCTGGCCACGTGCGCGCCGGCGTCGCGCGCGGCCTGCAGGCGGTCGGAAGCGAGCGCGCCGCTGCAATGGAAAACGATGGCGCCCTGCAGCGGCACCGCCGCCGCCAGCGCGGCGCAGGCGGCAACGATCTGGTCGTCGCCCACCGATAGCATGTAGACATCGGCCGGGCGCAGCGCGCCGTAGCCGCCGGCCGCCGTGCCGGCGCCGATGAAGTGCACCGCGCGCTGCGCCGATGCGGGCGAACGCGCCAGCACGTCCTGCAGCGCGAACGGCGCGGCGGCGCGCGCAAACAGGCGGCCCAGCGCGCGGCCCACGTGGCCACCGCCGATGACACTCAGCCGCAGCATCAGAAACCCGATCCCGGCTGCTTGAGGAACTCGGCCTCCTCCGCCGTGGAGGCGCGGCCCAGGATGGCGTTACGGTGCGGGAAGCGGCCGAAGCGGCGGATGATGTCGTGGTGCCGCCTGGCGTAATCGAAGGTGCTCTCGAAGCCGGCGGCCGTGGCGCGCAGCTTGTCGAACAAGTCCATCGAGCGCAGCTGCATGGACAGGTTTTCCGCATGCTCAAAGGGCAGGTAGGCAAACACGCGCTGCACCGGCGGCAAGGTCTGGTTGGCGCCGGAATTGTCCAGCGCCAGCGCCGCCTCCAGTGCCAGCGCGTCGCCGGCGAAGGCCTGCGGGGTGTCGCGGTAGATATTGCGCGTGAACTGGTCCAGCACCACGATGCGCGCCAGCGTGCCCTGCGTGCCCTCGTCGTCCCAATGCCGCAGGCCGCCGTGCAAAGCCTGGCCGACCAGGTCGCCGAACTGAGCGCGGATCTGCGCGTCGAACGCGGCATCCTTGCGGAACCATTCGGGGCGCTGCGTGTTGTGGCCCTTCACGCCGATCGGCAGAAACCAGAAATCCAGTACGTCTTGTGCTGTAGCGAGAAGCATAAGTAATCCTCAATTGCGCGCGTGGGAAACCTGGAAGCCTTCCAGGCCGTCGAACAGCGCCATCTCCGCCGCCAGTTCCGACATCGACGCGCCCGAGCGCTTGCTCAGCGCGATGGCGACGAAGCGCCATTCCTGCATGCCCTTGTCGCTGGCGATCATCATCGATCCGCCGGCGATCTCGTAGCCGCGCTTGAGCGCAATCTCGCGCAGCGCGGCCTCGTTCGGCACATAGCCCGCCTTGAAGCGCATGGTGAGCGCCACCGCGTGGCGCGACGGCAGCCAGGCCTCCAGCTTGGACAGGTAGATCATCGACATGGAACACAGGAAGGCCAGCCCCATGGCGCCCAGGTAGAAACCCACGCCTATCATCACGCCGATGGCCGACGAGGCCCAGATCGAGGCGGCCGTGGTCAGCCCGCTGATGTTGAAGCCTTCGCGCATGATGACGCCCGCGCCCAGGAAGCCGATGCCGGTGACGATGCCCTGGATCACGCGCGTGGGGTCGGTGCCGATGATGCTGCCGGCGTGCGCCATGTGGCCGCCGTACCAGAAGGACGGGTAGCCGGAAATCACCGTCAGCGCGCATGAAGCCATGCACACCAGCCCGTAAGTGCGCATGCCGGCCGCCCGGCCGTGGTAGGAGCGCTCGTAGCCGACAAGCAGGCCCAGCAATAAGGCGCCAAGGATGTTCAGCAGCACGATGCCATTGGTGGCCAGTTCGCTGGCGGACCAGTAAGCATCGATTAACGCGTTGGAAGGCATGGCTGTCCCCAGGTTATTTTTCGGGTGTTTTTTTAGTCAGCTGTTTTTCGAACGCCACGTCCAGCTTGCTCACGCGGCGCACTTGCTGCGGCCCCTGCGCGTTGACGAAGGCGACGAACTCGTCCAGTTCCATCGGCGGGCACAGCGGCGGCTGGCCGGGCCCGGCGGTGAGGAAGAAATGGCCGCTGCCGGTGCGGGACATGGTGTATAGCTTGTTGCCGCTGCGCTCTTTCAAACGGTCGAGCGCGTTGCTGGCACGGGTGGAACGGGCCGAACTCATACTGCCTCCGTGCGGGTGTGCAGCCAGGCCAGCGCGTCGCCGGCCAGGTGCGGGGCCAGGCGCTGGCGCACCGTGGCGTGATAATCGTTGAGCCAGGCGCGCTCGTCCTCGCGCAGCAGCGCCAGGTCCAGGCAGCGCGTGTCGATAGGGCACAGGGTCAGGGTTTCAAAGCGCAGGAACTCGCCGAACTCCCCCCCGGAGGCGCTGCCCTCCACGGGCTGGTTCAGGACCAGGTTCTCGATGCGGATGCCCCAGCGGCCGGGCCGGTAGATGCCGGGCTCGATGGAGGTGATCATGCCCGCTTCCATGGCCGTGTGCGGCTCCGGCATGGCGGACGGCGAGATCGACTGCGGACCTTCGTGCACGTTCAGGAAGAAGCCCACGCCGTGGCCGGTGCCGTGGCCGAAATCAATGCCGGCCGCCCAGATCGGCGCGCGGGCGATGGCGTCCAGCATGGGCGACCGGGTGCCTTTCGGGAAGCGGGTGGCGGACAGCGCAATCATGCCCTTCAATACGAGGGTGAAATCGCGCTTGTGCTCGGCGGTGATGGTGCCCACGGGCACCACGCGCGTGATGTCGGTGGTGCCGCCCAGGTACTGGCCGCCGGAGTCGATCAGCAGCAGGCCGTCGCCCTCGATCACGGCGTGGCTGGCCTCGCTTGCCCGGTAGTGCATGATGGCGCCGTTGGACCGGAAACCGGCGATGGTGCCGAAGCTGGGGCTGACGAAATGCGGCCGGCGCGCGCGGGCGGCCGTGATGTGGGTGTTGATGGCCACTTCGGTCAGCGGCGCGCGCTGCGGGTCGGCCAGGGCCTGCTCCAGCCAGCAGAAGAACTCGCACAGCGCTGCGCCGTCCTGTTCCATGGTGGCGCGCACGTGCGCGGCTTCGGCTTCGTCCTTCCTGGACTTGGCCAGCGTGGTCGGGTTGACCGACTCCACCACCTTCACGCCAGCCGGCAGCGCCTGGCGCGTGCCGTAGGTGACACGGCGCGGGTCCAGCAGCACGGCGCCGTCCGCCGGCAGCGCGGCCAGCGCGGCGCCGAAGCCGCGGTAGGGGGCCAGGTCGACGCCCTGCTCCTTCAGCACGGCCTGCAGCGCGGGCGGCACCTTGCCGTCGGCCACGAACAGTGTGGCGCGTACCGGGTCGATGAGGGCGTGTGCCAGGAAAACCGGGTTGTAATTCACGTCCGCGCCGCGCAGGTTGAACAGCCAGGCAATGTCGTCCAGCGTGGAGATCACATGCCGGCGCGCGCCCAGCTGGGAGATGGCGGCGCGCAGCGCGGCCAGCTTGTCGGCGCGGGGCCTGGTGGCGTAGGGCGGCAGCAATTCATACACTTCCGCAGCCGGCAGGCTGGGGCGGTCCTGCCAGATCTGGTCGAGCAGGTCGCGGTCCGTGCGCAGCGCGACGTTTTTCGCCGATAGCGCCTGTTCCAGCAGCCGCGCCACGGCCAGGCCAAGCACGGCGCCGTCGACCGCCACGGTCTGGCCAGGCTGCATGTGTTCGGCCAGCCAGTCCACATACTGCACGCTGGCGCCGGACGCTATTTTCATCAGCTGCACGGTGCTGCCGGCCAGTTCGGTTTCAGCCTGGGTCCAGTAGCGGCCATCGGTCCATACGCCGGCGAAGCCGGCGGTGATGATGAAGGTGCCCACCGAGCCCGTGAAGCCCGACAGCCACTCGCGGCCCTGCCAGTGCTGCGGCAAATATTCGGACAGATGCGGGTCGGCGGACGGCACCATGAAGGCGTCGATCCCTTGTTGGCGCATGGCCGCCCGCAATGCGGCAAGGCGGCCGGCGATGGTGGAAGAATCTGAATGTGGCATGAGCAAAGTGATGCAGTCGACTTGGCTCTATCATACCCCGCAGCAAGGTTTGATGTGGACCTCAATGCAGCGTGCGGCGCTCTCCCGGATAGGTGACCCCGGGCTCCAGGTCCGGGCTGCGGCGGCGGTCCTCGCCGGGCCAGCCGGAGGCTGCGGCGCGCTCGGCGGCGCCGGGCGCGGGCAGCAGGCGCGGCTGCTCCTGGTCCTTCTTGTGCGACAGCAGGTAATAGCCGGCCAGCGCAGCCAGGCCGGCAACGCCGGCGACCCGCATCACTCCCCATCGCGCCACGGCCGCCGCCGCGCCGCGCAGTACCAACATTTCGCCGATCCGGCGTGCCAGGGTATCCATTTTATGCCCTCCTGCAACAGGTGAGTGATACCCCACAGCTTATACCAACTGCTCCCAACGCAGTGTTATCCCACTAACACTGCCGGCGGCCAGAACAGCGTGATGCCGTCCGTTTTCCCGCCCGGGTACGAACGATTTCTGAGGTCGAAAATGGCGCAAATGATAATATGGCGGCATGCACAAATCCAAAAAATTCCTCCTGGCTGGCATCACCCTGCTATTGATCGGGGCAGTCTTCGATCTGTATTCCGGCATTGCCAACGGCAGTATCCAGGAACTGCTGACCAGCGCCGGATTCTTCGCAATGGCGGGCTCCTACATCCTGAGCTGGCCTAAGCCGCAGATTGCCGGGCAGCAGCCCGCGCCGTATCAGCCGAACAAGCCTGCCCTGGCGCTGTCGCTGGCCGGCACGGTCTTGCTGCTGGCGGCTTTCGGCCTGCGACGGGGCTGGTTCTAGACTTCTGTGGTTTCGAAGCGCCGCAGGCCTTCCAGGTCGAGGATGCGGATGCCGCCGTAGTCGAGGCGCAGCAGGCCCTGCTTTTCCAGCACCTGCAAGGCCTGGTTGGCGCGCTGGCGCGAGGCGCCCGACAGCAGGCCGATTTCTTCCTGCGAAATCTGCACCAGCTTTTCGATCCCGGGATACAGCAGCGAATTGAACAGCCCCGCCAGGCAGCGCGCCACGCGGGTGTCGATGTCGAGCAGGCGGTCATTTTCCACCATGCCGATGAACTGGCCCAGCCGTTCATTGAGCTGCATCAACAAAAAGCGCGTAAACGGTAGACTCGTTTCCAGCAGCCAGTTAAAAGTGTCGGCCGGCATGCGCGCGATGCGGCTGTCGCGCAGCGCCATGGCGTCGTATTTGCGCGGTTCATTCTTCAGCAGGGAGCCTTCGCCGAACCAGCCGCCGGGCGGCACGCCGGTGAAGGTGACACTTTTGCCGGACGGCGAGAAATTGTTCATCTTCACCATGCCGGCAATGATGCCCACCCAGTTGTCGACCTCTTCGCCTTTACGGCACACAAAGCCGCCTTTCGGCACGAACGTCTCGTAAGTGTCGGCTTCTACCCGGGCCATTTGCTCGGGCGTGAGCGCCTGCGCCCAGATGGCGGAGCGCAGTGCTTCCTTGAGGGTAGGTAGGCTGTTTGTCATTGTTGCATAGCAACGTCAAAATATGAATGAATTGTCACCGAAAAGACAACGCGCTGGCAAAACGCGAGCTACTATCATCACACAAAAAAAGTACTGAACCAGACAATAGTATACCCCTCGCTCCCACGAGCCATGAAGGAGACAATGGTGCAGACAGATCTGGAGACATTCCCCCGCCGCCTACTGCAGCATGGGAAAGTGAGAGCGCACAAGCCGGCGTTCCGCGAAAAGTATTTGGGCATCTGGCAGACCTGGACCTGGGGCCAGGTGAACGAGGAGGTACGCGCCCTGGCCTGCGGCCTGGCGTCGCTCGGCTTCCAGCGCGGCATGAACCTGGCCATCATTGGCGACAACCGTCCGCGCCTGTACTGGTCCATGCTGGCCGCGCAATGCCTGGGCGGCGTGCCGGTGCCGCTGTACCAGGACGCCCCCGCCGCCGACATGGCCTACGTGCTGGAGAACGCGGAAATCCGCTACGCCATCGTGGAAGACCAGGAGCAGGTCGACAAGCTGCACGAGCTGGCCGAACTGTATCCCCACATCGAGCATATCGCCTACGACGACGAACGCGGCATGCGCCATTACACGCACAAGGAGCTGATCTCCTTCGCCAAGCTGCAGGAGCTGGGCCGCGCCTACGACCAGGCCAACCCCGGCTTTTTCGACGCCGCCGTGCAGGCCGGCAAAGCCGGCGACACCGCCATCATCCTGTACACCTCCGGCACCACCGGCCGTCCGAAAGGCGTGTGCCAGACCCACGCGGCGTTCATCGAGGCGGGCGAAGGCGGCGTGACCTTTGAAAAGCTCACCGACGATGAAAACGTGCTGTCCTACCTGCCCATGGCCTGGGTGGGCGACTGCCTGTTCTCGGTGGCGCAGGCCATGGTGGCCGGCTTTACCGTGAACTGCCCGGAATCGGGCGACACGGTGATGACCGACATGCGCGAGATCGGCCCCACCTTCTACTTCGCCCCGCCGCGCGTGTTCGAGAACATGCTGACCACGGTGATGATACGGATGGAGGACGCCGGCGCCATCAAGCAGCGCATGTTCCATTACTTCATGGACGTGGCGCGCCGCAGCGGCGCCGACATCCTGGATGGCAAGCCGGTGCCCGCGGGCGACCGCATCAAGTATGCGCTGGGCCGCTTCTTCGTCTACGGCCCGCTGAAGAACGTGCTGGGCATGTCCCGCGTGCGCGTGGCTTACACGGCCGGCGCCGCCATCGGCCCGGACCTGTTCCGCTTTTACCGCTCGATCGGGGTGAACCTGAAGCAGTTCTACGGTTCCACCGAAACCTGCGCCTACATCTGCCTGCAGCCGGACCGCAACATCAAGTTCGACAGCGTGGGCCTGCCCGCGCCGGGCGTGGAAGTGAAGCTGGCGGCCAACGGCGAGGTGCTGGTCAAGTCCGCCTCCACCATGCACTGCTACTACAAGCGCCCCGACGCCACGGCGGAAGCGGTGGACGAGCAAGGCTACTTCCACACCGGCGACGCGGGCGTGTTCGACAGCGAAGGCCACCTGAAGATCATTGACCGCGCGGCCGACGTGGGCAAGATGAAGTGCGGCACCATCTTCGCGCCGAACTACATCGAGAACAAGCTGAAGTTCTTCCCCTTCATCAAGGAAGCGGTGGCTTTCGGGCATGAGCGCGACCAGGTGTGCGCCTTCATCAACATCGACATCGAGGCGGTGGGTAACTGGGCCGAACGGCGCGGCATCGCCTACTCGGGCTACACCGACCTGGCCGGCCTGCCGCAGACCTATGAGCTGGTGCGGGAGTGCATCGAGAAGGTCAACGCCGACCTGGCCTCCGAGGCGCTGATGGGCAATACGCAGATCTCGCGCTTCCTGGTGCTGCACAAGGAGCTGGACCCGGACGACGACGAACTGACCCGCACCCGCAAGGTGCGCCGCAAGTTCGTGGCCGAGAAATACGCGGTGCTGATCGACGCGCTGTACAGCGGCAAGCCATCGCAATACATCGAGACGCAGGTGAAATTCGAGGACGGCCGCGTGGGCACGGCAGCCGCCGACCTGCGCATCCAGGACAGCAAAACTTACCCGGTCGTGGGTAAAGCCGCGTGATCGAGGAGACTTCCATGCAAATGAACGAACCCGACGCGCTGCTGCGCGCCACGCGCCGCATCGGCCCCGTGATCCTGGACCTGAAGAACATCTCGCTGTCCTTCGGCGGCGTGAAAGCGCTCACCGACATTTCCTTCGACGTGCGCCAGCACGAGATCCGCGCCATCATCGGCCCCAACGGCGCCGGCAAAAGCTCGATGCTGAACGTGATCAACGGCGTGTACCGCCCGCAGCAGGGGGCCATCATCCACAAGGGCCAGCAACGCAAAGGCATGGACTGCTACGCGGCCGCCAAGTCCGGCATCGCGCGCACCTTCCAGAACATCGCGCTGTTCAAGGGCATGACGGTGTTGGACAACATCATGACCGGCCGTAACCTCAAGATGAAATCCAACTTCCTGATGCAGGCCCTGTACTGGGGCCCGGCGCGGCGCGAGGAAATTGCGCACCGCGTGAAGGCCGAGGAGATCATCGACTTCCTCGAAATCCAGGCCATCCGCAAGACGCCGGTGGGCCGCCTGCCCTACGGCCTGCAAAAGCGCGTAGAGCTGGGCCGGGCGCTGGCGGCCGAGCCGGAAATCCTGCTGCTGGACGAGCCGATGGCCGGCATGAACGTGGAAGAAAAGCAGGACATGTGCCGTTTCATCCTCGACGTGAACGACCAGTTCGGCACCACCATCGTGCTGATCGAGCACGACATGGGCGTGGTGATGGATATCTCGGACCGCGTGGTGGTGCTGGACTACGGCAAAAAGATCGGCGACGGCACGCCGGACGAAGTGCGCAGCAACCAGGACGTGATCAACGCTTATCTCGGCACGCATTAAGGGGCGCCACATGAACATCAGTTTTTTCTTTGAAGTGCTGATCGGCGGCCTGCTGTCCGGCGTGATGTATGCGCTGGTGGCGATCGGCTTCGTGCTGATCTACAAGGCGTCCGGCGTGTTCAATTTCGCGCAGGGCGCCATGGTGTTCTTCGCCGCCCTGACCTGCGTCGGCCTGATGGACAAATTCGGCTTTTCGCTGTGGCTGGCGATACCGGCCACCGTGGTGGCCATGATCCTCCTCGGCCTGGCCATCGAGCGCGTGGTGCTGCGGCCGCTGGTGAACCAGCCGGAGATCACGCTGTTCATGGCCACTATCGGCCTGGCCTTCTTCATCGAGGGCCTGGCGCAGCTGATGTGGGGCTCGCAGGTGCACCGCCTGGAGCTGCCCATCGAGGACGTGCCGCTGCAGTTCCTGATGGATAAGTTCAACATCATCGTTTCGCAGTTCGACGTGACGGCGGCCATGGTGTGCGGCGTGATGGTGCTGATCCTGTCGCTGGTGTTCTCGCGGACCAAGGTGGGCCGCGCGCTGCGCGCCGTAGCCGACGACCACCAGGCCGCGCTGGCGGTGGGCATTCCGCTGCAGCGCATCTGGGGCATCCTGTGGGCGGTGGCGGGCATGGTGGCGCTGGTGGCGGGCCTGCTGTGGGGCGCGCGCAATGGTGTGCAGTTCGCGCTGACCTTCATAGCGCTGAAGGCGCTGCCGGTGCTGATCCTGGGCGGCTTCACCTCGGTGCCGGGCGCGATCGTCGGCGGCCTGATCATCGGCGCCTCCGAAAAGCTGGCGGAAGTCTACATCGGCCCCATGGTGGGCGGCGGCATCGAGGGCTGGTTCCCTTACGTGCTGGCCCTGCTGTTCCTGCTGGTGCGGCCCGAAGGCCTGTTCGGCGAAAAAATCATCCGCAGGATTTGAGAGGAAGCCACCATGTTCTACCGTGAAGCAGGACAATTCAAGACCAGCTACGTCGCCGACGGCCAGATCTTCCCGATCCGCCAGGACCGCGTCGCCGTCATCGCCACCATAGCGGTGGCGGTGCTGGCACTGCCGCTGCTGGCCTCCCCCTATATGCTGTCGGCCATCATGATCCCCTTCCTGATCTTCGCGCTGGCCGCGCTGGGGCTCAACATCCTCACCGGCTACGCGGGCCAGCTGTCGCTGGGCACCGCCGCCTTCATGGCGGTGGGCGCCTTCGCTTCCTACAACTTCATCCTGCGCATTCCCGGCATCCCGGTGCTGCTGGCCTTCGTGCTGGGCGGGCTGTGCGCAGCCATGGTGGGCATCGCCTTCGGCCTGCCTTCGCTGCGCATCCGCGGCTTCTACCTGGCCGCCTCCACCCTGGCCACCCAGTTCTTCGTGGTGTGGTGCCTCACCAAGATAGGCTGGCTGACGAACTACAGCTCGTCCGGCGTGATCACCGCGCAGAAAATGGAAATCCTGGGCTATGCCTTCGACACCCCGGCCCGCAAATATCTGCTGGTGCTGCTGGTGGTCTCCGTGATGGCGCTGCTGGCCAAGAACATGGTGCGCTCCAACGTCGGCCGCTCCTGGATGGCGATCCGCGACATGGACGTGGCGGCCGAAGTGATCGGCTTCCGCCCGCTGCGCACCAAGCTGATGGCCTTCGCCGTCAGCTCCTTCTACTGCGGCGTGGCCGGCGCGCTGTACGCCTTCGCCTACCTCGGCACGGTGGAACCGGAAGCGTACAACCTGGACCTGTCGTTCCGCATCCTGTTCATGATCATCATCGGCGGAGTGGGCTCGATACTGGGCTCATTCCTCGGTGCGGCTTTCATCGTGCTGCTGCCGGTGTTCCTGAACATCCTGGCGCACGGCCTGGGGCTGCCCACCAGCGTGGCATCGAATCTGGAGTTGATGGTGTTTGGCGCCCTCATCATCTTTTTCCTGATCGTGGAACCCCACGGTCTAGCGCGTCTGTGGCAAATCGGTAAAGAGAAATTGCGCCTGTGGCCTTTCCCGCACTGAGCGCAACCTACAACAACGAAGGAGACAACCATGAAATCGATCAAATCCCTGGTGATAGGCGCTACGCTGCTGGCATCCGTGGGGGGTGCTTACGCCCAGTCCGAACAGTTCATCGCACTGCCTTCCTACCGCGTCGGCCCTTACGCTGCGGGCGGCTCGGGCTTCTACGGCGGCATCATCGACTACTTCAACCTGGTGAACGCCAACGGCGGCATCAACGGCACCAAGATCGCGTGGGAAGAGTGCGAGACCGAATACAACCCCTCGCGCGGCATCGAATGCTACGAGCGCATGAAGACCAAGAACGGCGGCGCCACGCTGGTGGAACCGCTGTCGACCGGCATCGCCTACGGCATCCTGGACCGCGTGGCCAAGGACAAGGTGCCCATGACCACCCTGGGCTACGGCCGCTCGGACGCCGCCAACGGCAAGGTCTTCCCCTATGTGTTCCCGCTGATTACCAGCTACTGGAACCAGGCCGCCGCCATGATCAAATACCTGGGCGACAAGAACGGCGGCATGGCCAAGCTGAAGGGCAAGAAGATCGTGCACCTGTACCACGACTCGGCCTTCGGCAAGGAACCCTTGCCGGTGCTGGAAGAACTGGCCAAGCAGCACGGCTTTGAGCTGATCAAGATCGCTGTGGCGCCGCCGGGCAGCGAGCAGCAGTCGCAGTGGCTGCAGATCCGCCAGGCCAACCCGGACCATGTGATCCTGTGGGGCTGGGGCGTGATGAACTCGGTGGCCATCAAGACCGCGCAGCGCAACGGCTTCCCGCGCGAGAAGATGCTGGGCGTGTGGTGGGCCGGCTCGGAAGAGGACACCATCGCCTCCGGCGACGCCGCCAAGGGCTATACCTCGATGACCTTCAACACTCCCGGCAACTACCCGCTGCTCGATGAACTGCGCAAGAAGGTCTACGCAGGCGGCAAGGGCAACCTGGCCGACCAGAACCGCATCGGTTCCGTGTACCACATGCGCGGCGTGACAGCCGGCGTGCTGTACGGCGAAGCGATCCGCACCGCGCAGGAGAAATTCGGCAAGGGCAAGGTGATGACGGGCGACCAGATCCGCTGGGGCCTGGAGAACCTGAACATCGACGAAGCGCGCCAGAAGGCGTTGGGCGCACTGGGCATGTTCCCGCCGGTGAAGACCAGCTGCGACGACCACGAAGGCTCGGGCGCGGTGAAGGTGCAGCAGTGGGACGGCAAGAAGTGGATCGCCATCACGCCGAACTGGGTGGTGGGCGACAAGGCGCTGACCCGCAAGCTGGTGGAGGAATCGTCCGCCAAGTACGCGGCCGAGAAAGGCATTACGCCGGCCTGCGCGAAGTAGCCGGCGCTGCTGCGGCGGGTTACGCGCTCCGCGCTAACCCGCCCTACCCGCCCTGCCCGCCATACAACCTGAATGAGAAGCCGATATGGATACCGCTACCGCCACCGCTCCGCCGCCCTACCTCTCGGTGAACAACATCGAGGTGATTTACGACCACGTGATCCTCGTGCTGAAAGGCGTTTCGCTGCAAGTCCCGCAAGGGAAGATCGTGGCGCTGCTGGGCGCCAACGGGGCGGGCAAGTCGACCACGCTCAAGACCGTCTCCACCCTGCTGCGCGGTGAACGGGGCGACGTCACGAAAGGCGAAGTCCAGTTCAAGGGCGAACGGGTGGACCAGCTCACGCCGAACGAGCTGGTGAAGCGCGGGCTGTCGCAAGTGATGGAAGGCCGCCACTGCTTCGGCCACCTCACCATCGAGGAAAACCTGCTGACCGGCGCCTACACGCGCAGCCTGAGCCGCGCCGAACTGAAGGAATCGCTGGACAAGGTGTACCACTATTTCCCGCGCCTGAAAGAGCGCCGCGCCAGCCAGGCCGGCTACACATCAGGAGGCGAGCAGCAGATGTGCGCGATAGGCCGTGCACTGATGGCCAAGCCTTCCATGATACTGCTCGATGAGCCGTCGATGGGCATCGCGCCGCAGATCGTCGACGAAATCTTCGGCATCGTGAAGGACTTGAACCACAAGGAGAACGTATCCTTCCTGCTGGCCGAGCAAAACACCAACGTGGCCCTGCGCTATGCGGACTTCGGCTACATCCTGGAGAACGGCCGCGTGGTGATGGAAGGCGAAGCGAGCGAGTTGGCCAACAATGAGGACGTGAAGGAGTTCTACCTCGGCATGTCCGGCGCCGGCCGCAAGAGCTTCCGCGACATGAAATTCTACCGCCGCCGCAAGCGCTGGCTGGCCTGAGGCGGGCATGAATATCGAGAAGGCGAAAGCAGTGTGCCGCGCCCTGCCCGGCGCCACGGAAGACGTCAAATGGGGCAGCAACCTGGTGTTCTCGGTGGGCCAGAAAATGTTCGCGGTCACTGGCAGCGAGGCGGCCGACGGCATCAGCTTCAAGGTGGACGACGACCGCTTCCTGGAGCTGACCGACCGCCCCGGCATCATCGCCGCGCCTTACCTGGCGCGCGCCAAGTGGGTCAAGATCACGGACCTGAAAGCGGTGAGCGACGCCGAAGCGGCCCAGCTGCTGAAACGCTCCCATGAAATCATCTTTGGCAAACTGACCAAGAAACTGCAGCGCGAAATCGGAGAAGCGTCGTGATGAACGAGACCCTGAGCGACACCCTGGACAGCCTGGAAACCCGCGCGCCCGAGCAGCGCGAACGCGAATTGCTGGGACGCCTGCCCGGCCTGATCGCGCGCGCGCAAAGCGCGCCGGGCTGGAGCCGCATCCTGGCCGGCGTGGACGCCAACAGCATCAACAGCCGCGCCGCGCTGGCGGCGCTGCCGGTCACGCGCAAGTCCGAACTGAAGGCGCTGCAGCAGCAGATCAAGCCCTTCGGCGGCCTGAACGCCACGCCGCTGGGCCAGCTGGGGCGCGTGTTCATGTCGCCCGGCCCCATCTTCGACCCCGAAGGACGCGGCGCCGACTGGTGGCGCTTTTCGCGGCCCATGTACGCGGCCGGCGTGCGCGCCGGCGGCCTGCTGCAGAACTGCTTCGCCTACCACTTCACGCCGGCCGCCTTCATGGTGGAAGGCGGCGCTGCCCGCATCGGCTGCGCGGTGATCCCGGCCGGCAGCGGCCAGACCGAGATGCAGGTGCAAGCCATGGAATCGCTCAGGCCGGACACCTATATCGGCACGCCGTCCTTCCTCAAGCTCATTATCGAAAAGGCGCGCGAAATGGGCGCCGACATCAGCAGCGTGAAGCAGGCCATGATGGGCGCCGAGGCGCTGCCCGAATCGCTGCGGCGCTGGTTCGCCGAGAACGGCGTGCCGCACGTGCTGCAAACCTACGCCTCGGCCGACATCGGCAGCATCGCCTACGAAACCCGCAGCGGCGGCACGGTCCATCCCGGCATGGTGCTGGACGAGGACGTGCTGCTGGAGATCGTCCGCCCCGGCAGCGGCGAGCCGGTGCCGCCCGGCGAAGTGGGCGAAGTGCTGGTAACGCTGTTCAATCCCGACTATCCGCTGATCCGCTTCGCCACCGGCGACCTGTCGGCCATCCTGACCGACGCGCCGCCCTCGCCCTGCGGCCGCACCAACCTCCGCATCCGCGGCTGGATGGGCCGCGCCGACCAAACCACCAAGGTGCGCGCCATGTTCGTGCACCCGTCGCAGGTGAACGAGATCGCGCGCCGCCACCCGGAAATCCTGAAGGCGCGGCTGGTGGTGTCGGGCAAAATGGCCAACGACGTAATGACCTTGCATTGCGAAGTCGACAATCCCGGCGCTGTACAGGCTAATTCCATCATAGAAACTATTCGCGACCTGACCAAGCTGCGGGGCGAAGTGGCTTTTGCGGTTAGGGGCAGTTTGCCGAACGATGGCAAAGTGATCGACGACGTACGCGACTATTCCTGACATCTGTAGCGCGAAACCAACGCCGGAGCGGGCGCGCGGGATATGGCGGATAATAAAGACCATTCCTACAGCTGTCAGAATAAGACGAAATCATGCAAGACTTTCACCACAACCGCGCCCGCGACCTGCTGAAAAACGCAGA
The DNA here is from genome assembly GCF_001425265.1 of Massilia sp. Root418. GTDB lineage: Bacteria > Pseudomonadota > Gammaproteobacteria > Burkholderiales > Burkholderiaceae_D > Rugamonas. Next base: position 342,404 of record NZ_LMEC01000022.1, on the reverse strand, counting down.
AGAAATTTTCGACCAACAAGCCGTGCAGACCGCCGTTACCCGCATGGCGGGCGAGCTGAACGACCGCTTTGACCACCCGGAAAACCAGGAATTCCCGCTGGTGCTGGGCGTGATGGGCGGCGCCGTGGTGTTCACGGGCAACCTGCTGCCGCAGCTGACCTTCCCGCTCGAATTCGACTATATCCACGTGAGCCGCTATGGCGACGAGGACAAGGGCGGCGCCGTGGTGTGGAAAGTGATTCCGCGCTCCAACGTGGTGGGCCGCACCGTGATCGTGCTGGACGACATCCTGGACGAAGGCGAGACCCTGGCGCATGTGAAGCAGCGCCTGCTGGACATGGGCGCATCCGAAGTGATTCTGGCCGTGTTCTGCGACAAGGCCATCGGCAAGGTCAAGCCGGTGACGGCGGACATCGTTGGCATCACCATCCCGAACCGCTTCGTGGTGGGCTACGGCATGGACGCCTACGGCTACTGGCGCAACCTGCCGGGGCTGTGGGCCATCAACACCGAGGACCTGAACGCCTAGACGTTCCCGCCCGGGCGAACTAAGATACCCAATATGGGTATCTTCGCCGACGTACTATTCACCAAGACGCAGCAGCGCGTGCTGGCCGTGCTCTATGGCCAGCCCCACCGTTCCTTTTACGCCAACGAGATCATCGCCCTGGCCGCGTGCGGTTCCGGCGCCGTGCAGCGCGAGCTGGCCAGCCTGGAAGAATCCGGCCTGGTGCACAGCTGGCGCGCCGGCAACCAGAAGCACTACCAGGTCGACCGCGACGCCACCATCTTCGAGGAACTGCACAGCATTGTCGTGAAAACCTTCGGTGCGGGCGACCTGATCCGGGCCGCGCTGCAGGCCCAGCTGCCGCAGCTGGACGCCGCCTTCCTCCACGGCGACGCGGTGGCGGGCACCGTGCACGCCGGCAGCGGCATCGATTTGCTGGTGATCGCGCCGCAAGCGCCGCAAGCCGGACTGCGCCAGGCGCTGGCCGCGTTGACCGGCGAGCTGGGCCGCGAAGTCCGCCCGGTTTTCCACACCGCCGAGGAATTCGGCCGGCTATGGCGCACCGCCGACGCCACCCTGCGCGCGGTGCTGGAGCAGCCCAAGATCTTCATCAAAGGCACCGAGGCAGAGCTGATCAAGCTGGCGCAGGTTGCCTGACTGCGAATTGCCTGCACTTCCTCAGGCGCGCACTCAGTGCGCAGCGGTTTCGGGCTGGTCGTACCAGATGCCGAGCTTGTCGCCCTGCCATATCAGCAGGCGGAACAGGTAGGCGTTGGCCAGCATGAGCAGGCCGCCGGCCAGCGCGGCCTCGCTCCAGACACCGAGCAGGCAAAACAGGAAGCCGCTCATGTGGGAAACGATCTCGATCCTGCGGGCAGGCGTCCTGGCAGGCTGCACCACGAGCAGGTTCAAGGTGAAACAGCACTTGAGCCAGAACGGCAGGCTTTCCCAGTTATGTGTATGTTTGTCGATCACGAATTTCTCCTGGTTCAACGTTGATATCTCCACTTCGAGCACCGCAGCCAGGCATTTCAGAGACTCGACACTGGCCTTGTGGCCGCTCTCGATCCGCTGGATGGTCCGGACGTTCAGGCCGGACATCTGAGCCAACTGCTCCTGGGATAAATTGCGGCTAAGACGTAGTTGCTTGAGTATCATTCATGCGCTCCGGTGCTTGTGAACCTTGAGTATTCATCGTGATCCGCCCTGTCGGTGACGAAATCCACCCGACTTTAACCCGACAACAGGTGTTTCGGCCAGAAACGACAACGCCAACCGCATGGGTTGGCGTTGTGCGGGGCTGGAAGCCGGCTTACAGGCTGAGGCGCGCGCGGGCGGCCGCGTATTCGGCCTTCAGGCGTTCCATCATCTCGGCCACGGTGGGCACGTCGTCCATCAGGCCCACGCCCTGGCCGGCGCCCCAGATGTCGCGCCAGGCTTTGGCGCTGCCGGAGCCGAAGCTCATCTTGCTCTTGTCCGATTCCGGCAGCGCGTCCGGGTCCAGGCCGGCGTTGACGATGGATTTCTTCAGATAGTTGCCGTGCACGCCGGTGAAGAGATTGGTGTAGACGATGTCCGACGCGGCCGATTCCACGATGGCGTCGCGGTACTCGTCGGTGACGTTGGACTCCTGCGTGGCCAGCCAGCGCGAGCCGATGTAGGCGAAGTCCGCGCCCATGGCTAGCGCGGCCAGGATGGCGTCGCCGGTGGCGATGGCGCCGGACAGCGCGATCGGGCCCTTGAAGAACTTGCGCACTTCGCCCACCAGCGCGAACGGCGACAGGGTACCGGCATGGCCGCCGGCGCCGCTGGCCACCAGGATCAGGCCGTCCACGCCGGCTTCCAGCGCTTTCTGCGCGTGGCGGATGGACACCACGTCGTGCAGCACAATGCCGCCGTAGCTGTGGATGGCATCCATCATTTCCTTGGGCGGCGCGCGCAGCGAGGAGATGATGATGGGCACCTGGTGCTTCACGCACACTTCCACGTCATGCGCCAGGCGGTCGTTCGACTGGTGCACGATCTGGTTGACGGCGATGGGGCCGACGCGCTTGTCCGGATGGGCGGCCTGGAACGCGGCCAGCTCGGCTTGCAGATCGGTCAGCCAGGTGTCCAGCAGCTCGGCCGGACGCGCGTTCAGCGCCGGGAAGGAGCCGACGATGCCAGCCTTGCACTGCGCCGCCACCAGCTTCGGGCCGCTGGCGATGAACATCGGCGACGCGATGACGGGAAGGGTCAGGTTTTGCAGCACGGGTGGCAGGGCCATGTCGAACTCCGAGTGGAATGGTTGAAAACGGTCAAACCATTATAAATCGAAAAAAGTACGATCGTGCTGCAAATTTCAACCGTCGTTGAGTAAGTACCCACTCTCAACGCGGGCGCTGCAGGCACGCACCAGCTGCTTGATGGTCCACTCGGCCGTTTCTTCCGGCGTCTTGTCCAGGTAGCGCCTGGAGGCGGCCTGGATGATGGGCAGCGACGCGAACAGGGCCGGCACGTCGGCCAGCGCCATGCGCTGGCGCTCCAGCAGCAGGAACTTGAGCAGCACTTTCACCGCGTACTCGGCATTGCGCACCGGATTGCCGGACAGGAAGTCCAGGCGGGTGCGGGCGCGTTTCAGCGCCGCCGCCACGTCGGTGAACACGGCGCCGTGGCCGGGGATCACCACGCGCACGTCCAGCGAGGCGATCAGGTCCAGGGTGGCGCGTTCCTCGATGAAGCCGGACTCGCCGTCCAGCTCGGGGAAGATCACGCCAAAGCCGTTCTGCCACAGCGCGTCGGCAGAGATCAGGATGGCCTCCTGCGGGCAGTACAGCAAGAGCGAGTGCGCGTCGTGGCCCGGCGCGCCCATCACCTGCCATTCCATGTCGGCCATGGTGAGCTTGTCGCCCGGGGTGAGCACGCCGTCCGCGCTGAAGCGCTGGCATTGCTGGCCGGTGGCCTTGAAGCTGAGCTTGTCCTCGTCCCAGTGGCGCACATTGTCCAGCTCGGACACCGGCACCAGGGTTTCGCTGCCGTAGTGCGCCTGCAGGGTGGCGTTGCCGCCGCAGTGGTCCGAGTGCAGATGGGTGTTGACGATACGGTCCAGGCGGCGGCCCTTGAGGGCATGGCGCACCAGGTCCAGCGTTTGCGGCGCGTGGATCAGGTAGCCGCTGTCTACCAGCGTGGCCTCATGGCGGCCCAGCATGAGCACGTTGTTGGACGAGAGCCAGCCGCGCTCGAAAACGTGGACATTGTCCGGTAACACTACGGGTAATGCTTTCATCGTTACGTCTATTCAAAATCGATCAGCTGCTCGCGGCGGCGGATTTCGGCCCACACGGTGCGCTTGAAATCGTCGTCGGCACGCGACCACTGGACGATTTCGTCGATGGTGCGCATGCAGCCTTCGCAGAAACCGGTGTCGCGGTTCATTTTGCACAGGCTGACGCAAGGGGATGGCACCGGCGAGGCCAGTTCGGGCGTGCCGGGGGGATGTTCAGTGCTCATGGCGCAGTTTTACAGGAAGAATGGCGCATTTTACCGCGCCAGGCGTTCCACCAGCTCAATCCGGTTGCCGAAGGGGTCGAAGATGGTGGCGCGCACAGCGCCGGGCACCGGTTCGTCGAAGCCGGCATCCAGGCCGCGCTGCCGCAATTCCGCCAAGTAGCCGGCCAGGTCGTCGACCAGCAGCGCGGGATGGGCTTTTTTGGCCGGCAGGAAGCCGCTTTCGCCGCCGATGTGGATTTGCTGTCCGCCGGAAGCGAACCAGCAACCGCCGCGCACGGCCAGGTTGGCCGGCTTTTCCAGCTCCTGCATGCCCAAGACGTTGCCATAAAATTCACGCGCGATGTCTTCCGCGCCAACCGGGATGGCCACTTGCACGTGGTCGAGTCCAATTATTTTTGCCATGGTTTTACCTATGAGAACACCCCTCAACCATACTCCACTCGGCAAAACCGCGCTTGCAATCAGCGCTTTCAGTCCTATACTACCATCCATGTGGATGGCGCTGAGATGCCAACTGGAAGGAACAGGAGACTATGGCAACGCAAGAACTGAGATTGAAAGCAAGCGATTCGGAAAAGATCACGATCAACCTGGGGCCGATCGACCTTGGGCAGATCGATTTGCTGGTGCAGGAGGGGTTTTACGCCAACCGCACCGATCTGATCCGCACCGCGATCCGCAATCAGCTGGCGCAGCATGCCGACGTGGTAAAGCAGACCGTAGCACGCAAGAGCCTGGTGCTCGGTATGCAGCACTACAGCCGGCAGGACCTGGAGCAGTTGCAGGCCGCCGGGGAGCGCTTGCGCATCCACGTGCTGGGGCTGGCCAGCATTGCCAACGACGTGTCGGTGGAACTCGCACTGGCGACCATAGAATCAATATTCGTGCTGGGTGCATTGCATGCCAGCGCGGTGTTGAAAACCGCGCTGGCAGGGCGCATTCATTAGCGTGCAACGGCGCTTGAGGGGCAGGACATGAAATTGAATCATCAGCTATTTAGCCAGCTACGAGCGGCGACGCAGCAACTATTCGGCAAAGGCGCGGGCAAGGGGCCGGCAGCGGCCACCGAAGCGATCCAGCAGGCGCTGGCCGGGCTGAATTTGGGCGGCAAGCAGCAGGCGCGCTCCGCGACGGGCATGCCGCCGGGCGTGCCACCAGGCATGCCGCAGGAAGCGCCGCCGATGCGCGACATCAACCCGCCGCCGGGCGGCGCGCAGCGCGCCGCTCCGCAAGCCGCGCCTTGGGGCGAAACGCGGGCGGCGCCGCAGGCCGCGCCCAGCGCCGATCAGCCGCCGCCGCACGGCGGATCGGCGCGCGCCGAAGCGCCTGGCGCCGCGCCGTCCGGCATGCTGCACATGCCACCGAACGCGCAAGCCTTCGTTGAAGACCTGTTGGGTAAATTGGGCGTGAATGGCGGCAAACTGCCGTCCGGCCTGGACCTGGGCAATTTCGAGATGCCGAATTTCGATCTGCCTGGCATGCATGGCGGCGGCAAAACGGTGCCGGTGCCGGAAGGCGCGCAGTTCATCAGCGGCAGCTACTCCAACCATGCGGGCACGCGCGGCTACAAGCTGTACATCCCCAGCACGTACAAGGGCCAGGCCATGCCGCTGCTAGTGATGCTGCACGGCTGCACGCAGGACCCGGACGATTTTGCGGCCGGCACGCAAATGAACGCGGTGGCCGAGGAAAAGCAGTGCTTCGTGGTCTATCCGGCGCAGTCGCCGCAGGCCAACAACCACAAGTGCTGGAACTGGTTCAATGCGCTGGACCAGCAGCGCGGCCAGGGCGAGCCTTCCATCATCGCCGGCATTGCGCAGCAGGTGATCGCCGGGTATCCGGTGGACGAGCGCCAGGTGTACGTGGCGGGCCTGTCCGCAGGGGGCGCGATGGCGGTGATTGTGGGCACGCTGTATCCGGATCTGTTCGCGGCGGTGGGCGTGCATTCGGGCTTGCCGTATGCGTCCGCGCAGGATTTGCCGTCGGCGCTGAGCGCGATGAAGCGCGGCGCCTCCGGCAATGTGGCGAAGGCCGCGCATGCGGAAGGGGCGAGCCCGCCCATCATCGTGTTCCACGGCGACCAGGACCGCACGGTCCACCCGCGCAACGGCGAGCAGGTGATGGAGCAGAAGCTGCGCGCGCACGGGACGGCGCAGGCCAGGGCGGAAGCGGATGCGGGCAGCGTGCCGAATGGGCACCGGTATACCGTGACCACGCACCGCCACGCGGACGGTACGCCGCTGGGGGAACATTGGGTGGTGCACGGGGCGGGACACGCGTGGTCGGGCGGCAGCGCGGCGGGCAGTTATACCGACGGCAAGGGGCCCGATGCGAGCAGGGAGATGATGCGGTTTTTCCGGACTGTGGCAGGGTAGGCGGTTGCGGCGGCGGTGGCGGGTTAAGCTGCGCTAACCCGCCCTACGGTTCGGGTCCGTTCGGGGCTGGCGCTGGGCGATGTGTGCTTTCAGGCAGGCGGGGCACCAGCAGGTCAGGTCGGTTTCGGGACCGGGGACGGGCACCGCGGGGGGGACGGCGGTGCACCAGCATGGGCTGCCGTCGCTGCCGTCCACCATGGCGCAGCTGAATTCCGCGCCGCAGCGTTTGCAGACGCTCACGGCTCGTCTCCGGGGAATATCCGCATGGCCTTGCGCAGGGTGTCCATCTGGTTGTTGAAACGCGTGCAGGCGCCGCACACCATCAGGTGCAGGCGCATGCGCGTGCGTTCCACCAGCGACAGTTCGCGGTCCATGCCTTCGGACACCAGCCGGTGCACTTCCTTGCAAGTAGGTTTGAGTCGGTCCATATGGTTATCCCCGTGCGCCGAACCAGTTCAGGTCCAGGCATTCGCGCAGGCGCAAGCGCGCGCGGTACAGCAGCACCCAGGCATTAGCCGAAGTAATCGCCAATTCCTTACAAATTTCTTCCGTTTCCAGCTCCAGCCACTCGCGCATCATGAAAACGCGCGCATTCTTGGCCGGCAGCTTCTCCAGGCACACTTCCAGCACCTTGAAAAAATCCTTCTGCTCCAGGGTGCGGTCCGGATCGCCCCACTGGCGCGGCATTTCCACCGTGTGGCCGTCGGCGGCAAACAGCGCGTCGATGGCATCGTCCTCGGACTGGTCCTCGGCCGTATCGATCTGGCGCTCGCGCGTGGCGGCGCGGAGGTTGTCGATGATCTTGTATTTCAGGATGCCGGTGACGTAGGTGCGCAGGGAAGACTGGCCCTGGAAGCGCTCCGGCTGTTCCAGTACGGCGATCAGCGTGTCCTGCACGGCGTCTTCAGCCAGCGATTCATTCCGCAATTGCAACAGTGCGAAGCGGACGAGCTGGGGCCGCATGGCCTCCAGCTGGCTATGGAGCGATTGGGTGGATGGCGGCGTGGAATTCATTTCGCGCCAGCCTAGCGGAACGTCCCGGAAATTACAACAGCAAAAGGCCCTATAATGCGTGCTGGAAGCCAGCTTTTGACTTAAAATCGCTCACCTTTTTACCGGATTCGCCATGACCCAACTCACCAATTTGACCCTGGCCGTACCCTCTGACGACCTGACTGCGGTGTCCCCCGCAATCAAGGCGCAGATTCTGGCCGAGGCGCTGCCCTACATCCGCAATTTCCATGGCAAGACCATCGTCATCAAATACGGCGGCAACGCGATGACCGACGAGCGCCTGAAACATGGCTTCGCGCGCGATGTGATCCTGTTGAAGCTGGTGGGCATGAATCCGGTGGTGGTGCACGGCGGCGGTCCGCAGATCGACAATGCGCTCAAGAAAATCGGCAAGCAGGGCACGTTCGTGCAGGGCATGCGCATCACCGACGAAGAAACCATGGAAGTGGTGGAGTGGGTGCTGGGCGGCGAAGTGCAGCAGGATATCGTGATGCTGATTAACCATTACGGCGGCCAGGCGGTGGGCCTGACCGGCAAGGACGGCGGCTTGATCCGCGCGCGCAAGATGGCCATGCCGGACCGCGAAAATCCAGGCCAGTTCCTGGACATCGGCTTCGTCGGCGAGATCGACGCGATCAACCCGGCCGTGGTGAAAGCCCTGCAGGACGACGCCTTCATTCCCATCATTTCGCCGATCGGCTTCGGCCAGGATGGCCAGGCGTACAACATCAACGCCGACGTGGTGGCCGGCAAGATCGCGGAAATCCTGAAAGCCGAAAAGCTGATCATGATGACCAATATCGCCGGCGTGCAGGACAAGAACGGCAACCTGGTGACCGACCTGTCGGCACGCGAGATCGACGAGATGTTCGCCGACGGCACCATCTCCGGCGGCATGCTGCCTAAAATTTCCTCAGCACTGGACGCTGCCAAATCGGGCGTGAACACGGTGCACATCATCGACGGCCGCATCGAGCATTCTTTGTTGCTGGAAGTCTTGACGGAACAGGCTTTTGGCACTATGATCCGGTCTCACTAAAGTTTTGGCGGTGCTGAAAGCCACTTGCACCGCCGATGTGTATGCCCTTGTAGCTCAGTGGTAGAGCACTCCCTTGGTAAGGGAGAGGCCACGTGTTCAATCCACGTCAAGGGCACCATTCTTCTCGCAGCACCGTCCCGCAGCACCCTTCCGCAGTAAATCCCCCTTAGTAGATCCGCTCCACCGCAACACCGCGCTGCTTCAGCAATTCCGGTACGCTGCCCGTGCCCACCAGATGCAGGATGCCGATCGCCACCAGGCTGTCTTTTTCGCGCGCCATCAGTTTCACCACATTGTCCGCCAGCGCGGGATTGCGTCCGTCCAGCAGCACCTTCTGCACAAAGCGGCCCGAGAAGGTATCGTCGCTGGCGGCTTTGCGCGCCAGCGCATCGAGCGCGGCCGCGTCGGCGTTGCGCCAGGCGCTGGCGATCTCGCGCGCCTGCGCGGCCTGTTCCTGGTCCTCGATCGCGGCGATGCCCTCTTGCAGGAACAGGGCCTGCTCGGCCATGGTCATGCGGTCGAACAGCGCCATCTGGCCCGCCACCGATTCCAGTTCCACCACGCGCAGCTTGCGCGCGCGGGCCTGCTGCGACAGCCACGCGTCCACCGCCAGGCCGGCGTCGTAGCCCTGCGCCGCGAACTCGCTCACGGTGAGCAGGCTGGCCAGCATCCACGGCTTCATAGCCGCCACCGATTCGTCGGCGATGGAAAAGCGGCGCAGCAGGCGCTCCAGGCGCGGCCGGTATGGCGCGGGCAGTTCGGCGGACGCCGGACCGCGCCCGCGCTGGTACAGGCCGTGCTGGCGCACCGCGTTGCCGATCTTGGCGGGGTCGCCGAGCGGGTCGACTTCCAGCGCCAGCACGGTGGCGCGCTGCAAGGCCTGCATCACGCGCGGCTCCAGCGGATAAAAATCGGCGGCGCCGACGTGGATGGTGCCAAACAGGTAAGCTGTATGTCCGCCCTGCTCCAGCTTGAACAGCGCCCCCCGGTTCGGCACCTGGGCCTGAGGCGCCGGACTCTGCGCGCCGGCGCCGCCGGGCAGCAGCAGCAAGAGACTGCAAAACATCACTATAATCTGGCGTCGCATGTATACCTTTTGTACTGAGCTTAGCTGTGAATAATAAACCTTCCACCCGGGCACCTGTGTGGCTGTTTGATCTGGACAATACGCTGCACAACGCGTCGCATGCCATATTCCCGGCCATTACCGCCAACATGAACGCCTACATCGCGCGCGTGCTGGGCAAGGAAGGCACGCCGGCCGGCGCGGACGAGGTGAACGCGGCGCGCAAGCTGTACTGGCAACGCTACGGCGCCACCTTGCTGGGCCTGGTGAAGCACCATGGCGTGCGCTCCGAGCACTTCCTGCACGAGACGCACCACATGCCCAACCTGGCGCAGATGATACGGGCCGAAAAAGGCCTGGGGCGGCTGCTGCGCGCCCTGCCCGGCCGCAAGGTCCTGCTCACCAACGCGCCGCACCGCTACTCGGCCATGGTGCTGCGCCACATGGGGCTGCACCGCCACTTCTCGCATCACATTGCCATCGAATCGATGCGCATCCACCGCCAGCTGCGGCCCAAGCCTTCGCGCCTGATGCTGCGCAACCTGGTGCGCAAGCAGGGCGTGACGCCGGCGCGCTGCATCCTGGTGGAGGACACGCTGGCCAACCTGCGCACCGCGCACGGCCTGGGCATGCGCACGGCGTGGGTGACGCAATACCTGAAAGTGGCCGATCCGATCGGCGCGGCCCATGTGCCAAAGCGACTAATTCGCCCCGCTTGGGTCGATGTCAAAGTAAAATCCGTAAGGCATCTGCCTGCGCGCCTGTCCCGGCTGCGCTAACCTTTTCCGATCGAGATCCCATGGCAAGCACACCGCCAGGCCAACGCAGGCAACAAATTCTGGAGGCTCTGGCCGAGATGCTGGAGCAGCCCAAAGGCGAAAAGATCACCACCGCCGCCCTGGCCCGCAAACTGGAATTTTCCGAAGCGGCCCTGTACCGCCATTTCGCCAGCAAGGCGCAAATGTTCGAGGGGCTGATCGAGTTCATCGAGGCCACCGTGTTCGGCCTGATCAACCAGATCGCCGAGCGCGAGGAACACGGCCTGGCGCAGGCGCGCGGCATCGTCGGCATGCTGCTGCAGTTCGCCAGCAGCAATCCCGGCATGACGCGGGTGCTGATCGGCGACGCGCTGGTCAACGAGGACGAGCGCCTGCAGGCGCGCATGAACCAGTTCTACGACCGCGTGGAGCTGGCGCTGAAACAGGCCTTGCGCCTGGCCGCCAGCACCGGCCACGGCCACGAGGCCGACGTGGCGGCGCGCGCGGCCATGCTGGTAAGCTATGTGGCGGGCCGCTGGCACCGCTACGCCAAGAGCGGCTTCAAGCTGAACCCCGCGCAGGACGCCGCAGTCCAGATTGCGCTGCTGCTGAACTGAACAAGAAACATGAACGTTAATACCAGTGCGCAGTGCTTCGCATTGCTGGACGATGCCAGCCCGGACGGCATGGCGACGGCGCGCTCGCGCCTGTACACCAGCCACGCGGCGACCCTGCGCTGCCATGACCTGGCCGGCTGGCACCGCATCCTCGAACAGATGGAAACCGCGCTGGGCAACGGCCAGCACGCGGTCACCCTGTGCACCTACGAGCTGGGCGCGCACATCGCCGGCATGCCGGCCGCGCCGGCGGAGCAGCCGCTGGCACAGATCCTGATTTTCAACCGCTGCGACCTGCTGTCGCAGGCCGAGGTGGGGGCCTGGCTGGCGTCGTGTTCGGAAGCCGACGCAACCCCGGCCGGCATCGCGGACGTGCGCGCCAATGTGGACCAGGCCCGGTTCACCGACGCCATCCACCGCATTCGCGAGTATATCGCGGCGGGCGACACCTACCAGGTGAATTACACCTACCGTTTGCGCTTCGACGCCTTCGGCTCCATCTTCGGCCTGTACGAGCGCCTGCGCGCGCGCCAGCCGGTGCCCTACGGCGCACTGGTGGCGCTGGACGACGGCACGGCGGTGCTGTCGCTGTCGCCGGAACTGTTCGTGCGCCATGCCGGCGGCGAGCTGACCGCGCGGCCCATGAAAGGCACGGCGCCCGCAGCGGCGGGCGGCGACGAGGCCGAGAACGCGCGGCGCGCAGCGGCGCTGGCGGCGGACCCCAAGAACCGCGCCGAAAACCTGATGATCGTAGACCTGCTGCGCAACGACATCGGCCGCATCGCGCAGACCGGCACGGTGGAAGTACCGGCGCTGTTCGAGGTGCGGCGCTACAGCAGCGTGCTGCAGATGACCTCCACCGTGCGCGCCAGGCTGCGCGAAGACGTGGACATGGCCGCCATCTTCGCAGCGCTCTATCCCTGCGGCTCCATCACCGGCGCGCCCAAGCGGCGCACCATGGAGATCATCGCCGAACTGGAGCCGGCGCCGCGCGGCCTGTACACCGGAGCCATCGGCTGGTTCCAGCCTTCGGACCACGGCGTGGGCGACTTCTGCATGTCGGTGCCGATCCGCACGCTGGCGCTGCAGGCGCCGGCCGACGGCACGGCATCCGGCGTGCGGCGCGGCGAAATGGGCGTGGGCGCCGGCATCGTCTACGACAGCGAGGCCAACGACGAATTCGCCGAATGTCAGCTGAAGGCGCGCTTCCTCACCGGCCTGTCCAACGACTTCGAGCTGTTCGAAACCATGTATGCCACGCGCGAACACGGCGTGCGCAACCTGGAACGGCACTTGCGGCGCCTGGGCGCGTCCGCGCGCTACTTCGGCTTCGCCTACGACGCGGACGCGGCGCGCGCCTACATCGCCATGGCCTGCAACATGATGGCGCCCGGTACGCCCACGCGCTTGCGCCTGGCGCTGAACCAGGCCGGCGCCTTCGCCGTGCAGCAAGGCGCGCTGGCGCCGCTGGCGGAGCCGGTGCGGGTGCTGCTGTCCACAGAGACCATCGACAGCGGCGAGCTGTTCCTGCGCCATAAAACCAATCTGCGCGCGCGCTACGATGCAGCCTGGCGCGCGGCCGAAGCGCAGGGCGCTTTCGACACGCTGTTCTTCAATGAGCGCGGCGAGCTGGCCGAGGGCGGCCGCAGCAGCGTGTTCGTCAAGCTGGACGGCCGCTGGTACACGCCGCCGCTGGCCAGCGGCCTGCTGCCCGGCGTGATGCGCGCCGCCATGCTGGACGACCCGGCCTGGAACGCCGCCGAACGCGTGATCACGCGCGCCATGCTGGAGCAGGCCGAGGACATCGTCATCTGCAACGCGCTGCGCGGCGCAGTACGCGCAGTGCTCTGATATTTTCCGCGCATTCCACGTTTCGCCGCAGGCCGAAGCGAGCCTGCAGCCAGCCCCGTACAGTGAGCGCCATCGATCACTGTACGGAGCCGGCATGGAACTGATACGCTACCTTGAAGACGCCTACCTCGACGAATCAGCGCTGCTCTCTGCCAGCGGCCTGACCGCCCCCACGCTGACGGACCTGCAGGCGCGGCGGCTGATGCCGCAGCCTTCCTACACGCTGCGGCTCGATATCGGCTGCATATCCTATTTCGGCGCGCATGCTGAACAAGCCAGCGCGCGCTACTATGCGCACGGCTGCGTCAAATGGGCCGGTACGGTGCGCGCGCTGGTGCACGAGGAGGACGGGTTCCGCGTGTTCGCCGGACGCTATCTGGCGCGGCTGGAAGCGCTGGGCGGCGCGGCGCACCAGCCGGACCTGCGCGAAGAGTGGCGCCACTTCCTGAGCGGCACCTACGGCCTGTGCACGCGCTCGGGCCTACCGGAGGATATCGCGGCCAAGGAACTGGCCGCCGCCACCATCCGCAGCCTCGCGCCGCACGGCGTGGCGGACCTGGACGGCGCACGGCGCGAGTGCCTGCTGGCGGCCATCGACCTGCTGGACCTGGCCAGCTCGCCCTTCGCGCCGCACGAACGCGCGCGCAGTTCCCGCCACGCGCTGATCGACACACTGCGCGCGCAGTTGGCGCTGGTCGGCGATGGCTAGAGATCAATGATCATTTCAAAGCCGCCCCAGAACATGCGCTTGCCGTCGAAGGGCATGCTCTCCGGCTTCATCCAGTCGGCCAGGCGCGGGTCCTTCATCACCTTGTCGTTGATCTCGTCGCGCTTGGCGCGCGATTCGTAAATAATCCACGAGAACACCACCGTCTCGCCCTCCTCCAGCTTCACTGCCTGCGGGAACGAAGTGTGCTGGCCGGGCTTCACATCGTCGCCCACGCACTCGCGGTATTCCAGCGCCCCGTACTCGCGCCAGATGGCGCCGCAGGCGTTGGACATCTTCTTGTACGCATCCAGATTCTTCGTGGGAACCGGCAATACAAATCCATCGACATAAGGCATGGCTGTCTCCTTCGCTTGTTGGTGAATTAGGTGAACCAGGTGAACTACCCAGATTAGGCGAAGGCAGCGCGCAGTACAAGGCGCGCATGATATCCGCGCGCACAGGCCTACATGGTGGCGGTGAAGCGGCGGCGGTAGGCGCCCGGGCTGGTGGCGGCGAGGCGGCGGAAATGGTGGCGCAGCGATTCCTCGGAGCCGAAGCCGGCGCGCTCGGCCACTTGCGCCAGCGGGATGTCGGCCGCTTCCAGCAAGTCCTTGGCGATGGCGATGCGCTCGCGCGTGAGCCATTCCACCGGGCCCATGCCGGTAGCATCCTGGAACTGGCGCTGCAAGGTGCGCGCGCTCATCGCGGCGCGTTCGGCCATGGATTTCACGCTGTGCGGCTGGGCGGGATGGGCGCGCAGCCAGTCCATCAGGCGCGACAGGCGGCCTTGCTCGTCGTGCGCCATCGGCCGCGGCAGGAACTGGGCCTGGCCGCCTTCCCGGTGCGGCGCCACCACCAGGCGCTGCGCCACCAGGTTGCCGACCCGCGCGCCGTAATCGCGCCGCACCAGATGCAGCAGCATGTCGATGCCGGCGGCCGAGCCGGCCGAAGTGATGACCTGGCCCTGGTCCACGTACAAGTCGTCCGGCTGCACCACCACGCGCGGATGGCGGCGCGCCAGCCGCTCGGTGTAGCGCCAGTGCGTGGTGGCGCGCAGGCCGTCCAGCAGGCCGGCGGCGGCCAGCACGAACACGCCGGAACAGATCGAGCACAGGCGGGCGCCGCGCGCGCGGGCCGCGCGCAGGGCGTCCAGCAGCGCAGGCGGCGGCGGCTCGTCGGCGTCGCGCCAGCCGGGGATGACGATGGTGTCGGCCAGCGCCAGCAAGCCGGGCTCATATGGCGCCTGCACGGTGATGCCGCCGGCCGCGCGGATGGGTCCGGGCTCGACCGCGCAGACCTTGAAGTCGTACCAGTCCACGCCCAGCTCGGGGCGCTCCAGCGCGAACAATTCAACCACGCAGCCGAACTCGAAGGTGCACAGGCGGTCGTAGGCCAGCGCGACGACAAGGTGTTTTTTCATGGCGCAATCTTACCGCACATTGGCATGTGCGCCACTGCCGCGCCGGGCGGCCCGCTTCGATAATGGCATCACCGCAACCAAACAGGAGAACCGCCATGTCGCTCGTCACCGAAACCGCCGCCGCCCCCAGCCAGCTCGCGCTGGCCCACTTCGAAGCCGCGTTCAGCTTTGAAACAGACTGCTGGGACGTGCATGACGCGCTCAGCACCAGCAAGCAGGATTTCGTGCTGCTGGACGTGCGCGGGACGGAAAAGTACGCGGCCGGCCACGTGCCGGGCGCGGTGGACCTGGCGCACCGCAAGATCATCGGTTCGAAAATGGCGGCCTATCCGGCGGGCACGCTGTTCGTGGTCTACTGCGCCGGCCCGCACTGCAACGGCGCCGCCCGCGCAGCGATCCGCCTGGCCAAGCTCGGGCTTCCCGTCAAACTGATGACGGGCGGCATCACCGGCTGGCTGGATGAGGGGTTTGAACTGGCGACTGCCGCTTTGGCCGCCGCCTGAGCATTGCCGGCGCCCGCGACCCGCTCACAGCCAGTCGAGCAGGTGCCGCGCCACCTCCGGTGAGTCGAGCAATTCCATGTGATTGACCCCGTACACGGTTGCCTGCCGTGCGGCAGGAATCGCCAGGGTGCGCCCGGGGTCTGCGTGGCGGCCCAGTGCGCTGTCGACAGGGACCAGGCCGTCGCCGGCGAGGCGGCCGCTCAACTGGCCGGGGTTCTTGCCGATGGTAGCGGCCACCGCGTAACAAGCAACACTGTCGGACAAGGGCAGGAATGCCGGTGGCGCATGGCCGTGGGAGAAGCGGTCTCGGCCGGCCCAGTCATCGTCCAGGAGGCTGCCGTGCCGCAGATCCGTGATGCCGGCGCTGCGCAGCTTGGCCAGGCGGGTGAACGGCGCCGTGTAAGGCGTGAGTTCGGTCAGCAGGTGCACCCAGTTGCCGCCGCGCTCCAGCGGGGCGCCGTGGTGCGGCGAGCCGAGGAATACCATCTTGCTCAGCCGGTCGGGCCAGCCGTGCCCGGCTTGCGCGCCGTAGTGGCAGGCGCTGCGCGCCACCAGGCCGCCCATGCTGTGGCCCACGATCACCAGCTCTTGCACCGGGACCGGCCATTGCGCCAGCAGCGTTTCGAGCTGGCGGGCGAAGTCGCCGCCGTTTTCGGAGATGTGGCGGCCCGTATTGTAGTGCAGGCAGACCGCCGTGTAGCCGCGCTCGCGTTCCAGCAGGGCACCGTGGTCGTGGCCGTTGCGCTGCCATTGCAGGTCGTTCATGCAGAGGCCGTGCACCAGCACCACGATGCGGCCGCCGGGCGGCGCGGCTTGCGCGCCGGACGCCGCCCACGCCAGCGGCTGCCCGTGGCGGCGGAACTGCATGGAAATGGCGAGCGGATTATGATCGCGCGCAAGCTGGTCGCCCAGCACGCCGTTCAGCGCGGCCAGCACGGCATCCCGGCCGGCCCAGCCGCTGCGCTCGCCCAGCAGC
This sequence comes from Massilia sp. Root418, assembly GCF_001425265.1. Classification (GTDB taxonomy): domain Bacteria; phylum Pseudomonadota; class Gammaproteobacteria; order Burkholderiales; family Burkholderiaceae_D; genus Rugamonas. Next base: position 326,079 of record NZ_LMEC01000022.1, on the reverse strand, counting down.
GGCTGCAGGCGCGCCAGCGCGTGCTCCACGCCGCCTCCCGCCAGCCCCGCCACGCCGCGCACGCTGCGGTAGACCAGCGAGGTGGCCAGCGCCAGCGGGCGGCCCACCGGCGCCGGGACATGGCCCAGGATGGCCAGGTGCAGCGCTTGCGCCAGATCCGCCACGCCGCCCACCGCGCCTGTTGCCAGGCGCGCCGCGCCGATCGCGTCGGCCAGGCGCGACGAAGGCATGCCGGGCTTGGGTGCCATGGCGGCGGCCGCTTAGCCGCCCAGCGCTTTTTCCACCGCGCCGACCAGCTGCTTGTCTTCCGGCGTGACCTTGCTAGGGAAGCTCTCCACCACTTTGCCATTGCGGTCGATCAAGTATTTATGGAAATTCCAGGCCGGGGTCTTGCCGGTGGCCTTGATCAGGTTGGCGTACAAAGGATTGGCCGCGCTGCCGGACACCACCGTCTTGGCGAACATGGGGAACTTCACGCCATAAGTGTTGTAGCACAGGTCGGCGATTTCCTTGGCCGAACCCGGCTCCTGCTTGCCGAAGTCGTTGGACGGGAAGCCCAGCACCACCAGGCCCTTGGCGCTGTACTTGCCGTACAGTGCTTCCAGCCCCTCGTACTGCTTGGTGTAGCCGCAATAGCTGGCTGTGTTCACCACCAGGATCACCTTGCCAGCGTACTGGCACAGGTCCTGCGGCGCCTCGTCCTGCAGGCGGTTGAAGGACTGCTTCAGGATGGCGGGGCAACTGGCTGCCGGCGCGGCGCCTGGCGCGGCGGCCGGGGCCGCCGATTGCGCATGGGCGGGTGCGACAGCAACAGCAGCAACAGCAGCAACGGACAGGACAGCCAGGGCGGCGAGGATCTTGGACATGGTGGGTGCGCAATCTGATGAAAAAATCCATTCTATGCCAAACGCATAAGCGCCGCACTATTGATGCAGATTAAACCCTGTGCGCCCTGCCGCCAGCAAAATGGCCGCTCACCCGTCCAGACAAAGAAGCCCCCATGCCTCATCCCCGCTCACGCCGCCTGCTGCACGTGCTCATCCTGCTCACGCTGGTGGGCATCGCGCTGCTGCTGCTGCCCCTGCGGGCCCAGCTGCCGGGCCTGCCCGCCATGAAGGCGGCCGACGTGTCCGTGTCCGGGCTGTCGTCCGGCGGCTACATGGCGGTGCAGTACGGCGTGGCCTATTCAGCCAGCGTGAAGGGCGCAGGCGTAATCGCCGGCGGCCCGTACAGCTGCTCGCGCGGCAGCGTGGACACCGCCACCTCGGTGTGCAGCTGCACCGGCCTCGGCCTGTGCCGGGTGCAGCCCGGCGGCACCGGCGTGGCCGGACTGGCCGCCCTCACCGCGCAATATGCGGCGGAGCGCAGCATCGACCCGGTGGCCAACCTGGCCGCGCAGCGCATCTGGATGTTTTCCGGCACCGCCGACTCCGTGGTGCCGCAAGCCGTGATGAACGACCTGTACAGCTACTACCGCCGCTACATGGACAGCGGCAACATCCGCTACCGCAAGGACGTAGCAGCCGAGCACGCCATGCCCACGGACAGCGCCGGCAACCCCTGCTCCACCCTGGGCCCGCCCTACATCAGCAATTGCGGCATCGACGCGGCCGGCCAGCTGCTGCAATGGATCTACCCCGGCCTGGCACCGCGCAGCGGCAGCGCGCCAGCCGGCCGCCTGCTGGAATTCGACCAGGCCCAGTACCTGGCCGATCCCACCGCGCACGGCATGGCCGCCAGCGGCTTCCTCTACATTCCGCAGGCCTGCGACGTGGACGGCGGCAGCAACGGCCAGGGCTGCAAGCTGCACGTGGCCTTCCACGGCTGCAAGCAGGACGCGCGCAGCATCGGCGACCGCTTCATCCACGACACCGGCTACCTGCGCTGGGCCGACAGCAACCGCATCCTGGTGCTGTTCCCGCAGGCGGCACCCATTTTCCCGCTGGCCAACCCGAACGCCTGCTGGGACTGGTTCAACTACGACGACCCCCACTTCGCCCGCAAGAACGGGCGCCAGATGGCCGCCGTGAAAGCCATGGTGGACCGCCTGAGCGGCACCGCCCCCACCCCGCCGCCGCCCGGCGGCGCGCTGTGCTTCACGGCCACCAATCCGGACCATGTGCTGGCCGGGCGCGCCTACAAGCGCTACTTTTTCGCGTATGCGCAGGGTTCGGGCCAGAGCATGGGCCTGAACAGCCTGTTCATCCGCACCACGCTGCGGCGCACCGCGCCCGGCCATTTCGTCGTCGGCAGTTGTCCATAGGAGATCACCATGTTTCCCCTGTTCTGGAATGTATCGCCACAGTTTTTCCTGCCGTGGAGCGGCAGCGTCAGGCAGGACATTGAGTTGGACCGCTTTTTCAGCGCGATCCCGCGATCGGCCGGTGACGGGGGCGTGGAGGAAGCAGCGTTCAAGCGCGCCTCCTACGGCAGCCAGCTGGGCTGGATCACGGAAGTGCTGCTGGAAACCATGAAGGATGTGCCGGCGGACGAGAAAAGCGCGCTCGGCAAGCTGCGCCTGGCGAACGCGGACATCCAGCGTCTGAAGCTGCAGCGGCGCTACCCGGCGCCGGCGGAATTAAGCGGCGAACTGATTGCCGACTACCTGCGCACGCTGCGCCAGCAGGACAGCGCGCGCTATGAGGCGGAGAGCCGGCAGCTGCTGCAGTTGTTGCAACCGTCGCAACCATTGCAGCCGCTGCAGCCGGTGGCGGGCACGGTGCCCGCCACTGTCGCCCAGGGCGCTTAAATGCCGCCCAGGCAGATGTACTTGATGACCAGGTAGTCTTCCATCCCGTACACCGACCCTTCGCGGCCCAGGCCGGATTGCTTGACGCCGCCGAAGGGGGCGATTTCATTGGAAATCAAGCCGGTGTTCACGCCCACCATGCCCGATTCCAGCCCTTCGGCCACGCGCCAGATGCGGCCGATGTCGCGCGAATAGAAGTAGCTGGCCAGGCCGAACTCGGTGCTGTTGGCCAGCGCCACGGCCTCGTCGTCGGTGTGGAAGCGGAACAGCGGCGCCAGCGGGCCGAAGGTTTCCTCGTCGGACACGCGCATGGCCGGCGTCACGTCGGCAATCACGGTGGGTTCGAAGAAGCTGTGGCCCAGCGCGTGGCGCTTGCCGCCCAGCAGCAAGCGGCCGCCCTTGGCCAGCGCGTCCGCCACGTGCTCCTCCACCTTCTGCACGGCCTTGGCGTCGATCAGCGGGCCTTGGGTGACGCCCGGCTCGGTGCCGTCGCCCACTTTCAGTTTCGACACCGCCGCCACGAACTTCTCGGCAAAGGCGTCGTACACGCCGTCCTGCACGTAGATGCGGTTGGCGCACACGCAGGTCTGGCCCGCGTTGCGGTACTTGGAGGCGATGGCGCCCTCCACGGCCGCGTCCAGGTCGGCGTCGTCAAACACGATGAAGGGCGCGTTGCCGCCCAGTTCCAGCGACAGCTTCTTGATGGTGGGCGCGCACTGCTCCATCAGCAGCCGGCCCACGCCGGTGGAACCGGTGAAGGTGAGCTTGCGCACGATGGGGTTGCTGGTCATTTCGCCGCCGATTTCCTTAGGCGAACCGGTCACCACGCTGAACACCCCTGCCGGCACGCCCGCGCGCTCGGCCAGCACGGCCAGCGCCAGCGCCGAGAACGGCGTCGCTTCGGCCGGCTTGAGCACCATGGGGCAGCCCGCCGCCAGCGCCGGGCCGGCCTTGCGCGTGATCATTGCGGCCGGGAAATTCCACGGCGTGATGGCGGCGCACACGCCGATCGGCTCCTTGGTCACCACCAGGCGGCGGTCCGGCCACGGCGAGGCCAGCGTGTCGCCCGCGACGCGCTTGCCCTCTTCCGCGAACCATTCGATGAAGGAGGCGCCGAAAATCACCTCGCCCTTGGACTCGGCCAGCGGCTTGCCCTGCTCGGTGGTCATCAGCAGCGCCAGGTCGTCCACGTTTTCCACGATCAGGTCGGACCATTTGCGCAGCACGGCGGCGCGCTCCTTGGCAGTCTTCTTGCGCCAGGCCGGCCAGGCGGCGTTGGCCGCTTCGATGGCGCGGCGCGTTTCAGCGGCGCCGCAGTCCGGTATGGTGCCGATCTGCCCACCGGTTGCCGGGTTGAACACCGCATGGGTCTTGCCGCTATCGGCATCGGTCCATTCACCGTTGATGTAGGCTTGCTGGCGCAGCAGGGTGGGATCTTTCAATTGCATAGGGTTCTCCGTGCATAGTGAGCATAAGATTAGCGTTGCCTACTATGCCACAGACCCTGCGCGCTTGCAGGGCGTGCCGATTTATTTGAATTTCATGTCCAGCAGGGCGGGATCGGGCTTGGGCCAGTCGAGTTTCAGGCGCTCCAGCGTCTCCAGCAGCAGCGAGGCGATGGCCAGGTTACGGTGCGGCTTGGAATCGGCCGGCACCACGTACCAGGGCGCGTGGTCGGCGTCCGTGGCCTGCATGGCGTCCTGGTAGGCGCGCTGGAAGACGGACCACTTCTTGCGCTGTTCAAAGTCGGCCGGGTCCAGCTTCCAGCGCTTGGCCGGATCGTCCAGCCGCGCCTGCAGGCGTTCGCGCTGCTCGTCTTTGGAAATGTGCAGGAAAACCTTGAGCAGGGTGGTGCCGGTCTCGGCCAGCATGCGCTCGAAGTCGCGGATGTGCGCATAGCGGCGGCGGCACTCCTTGGCGTCGATCATGCCCAGCACGCGGGTGATCAGCACGTCCTCGTAATGGCTGCGGTTGAACACCACCAGCTCCCCTTTGGCGGGCGTCTCGCGGTGCACGCGCCACAGGAAATCGTGGCCCAGTTCGATCTCGCTGGGCGCCTTGAACGACACCGCGCGCAGGCCGACCGGGTTGATGGTGCTGAACAGGCTGCGCACGGCGCCGTCCTTGCCGGAGGTGTCCATGCCCTGCAGCACCAGCAGCACCTTGTGCTTGCCCTGCGCCTGCAGCATGGGCTGCAGGTCGGCCAGGCGTCCCAGCAGGCGCGCGGTGGCTTCCTTGATGTCCTGTTTGGCGTTCGATCCGGCGGCGTCGCTCAGGGGCTGGCGTGCCGCATCGGCATCGCGCAGCTTGGCGTCGGGGGAAAAGCGCAGCAGTGAGCGTGCGTTGGGTGCTTGGGCTTTCATGGCCGGGCCTCTTAATGTTGAAGCCGCCAGACTAGCAGATCGGCGTTCAGGTCCGCGCCTGGTAGCGCAGCGCCGCCACTTCGCGCACCGTGGCCAGCATGGCTTCGGCGCCCGGCGAGAGCTGGTGCTGGCGGCGCGTGACGATGCCGTACAAATCCATGCGCAGGCCCAGGTGGTAGGGCAGCACCACCAGCTGGCCGGCGTCCAGGTAGGGCCGCACCAGTTCCTCCGGCAGGGCCGCCACCATGCGGCTGCCGCTCAGGAGGTTGGTGACCACCGGCAGCGCCAGCGTCTCCACCGTCTCCGACGGCGGCTCCAGCCCTTGCGACAGGAACAGCGCCGTGAGGCGGTCGCGCAGGATGCTGCCGGCGGGCGGCAGCACCCAGCCTTCGCGCGACAGGTCGGCCAGCTGCAAGTCGCTGCGGCCGGCCAGCGGATGGCCGGCGCCCGCGATCACGCTGTGCGGCTCGTCGGTGAGGGGCTCGAAATTCAGTTCGGCGGTGAGCGCGGAATCGAGGATGCGGCCGATCACCAGATCCAGCTCGCCGGCGCGCAGCCGTTCGGCCAGCACCTTGCTGGTATCGACCGTGATGGCCACCTGCAGGCGCGCATTGCGGCTCTTGATCAATTTCACGGCATCCGTCACCAGCCCGGCCGACGGCGTGAGCACGGTGCCCAGCGCCACGCGGCCGCTCAGGCCGGACAGCAGCTCCATCACTTCCTGGTGAGCCGCATCCATCTCGGCCAGCGCGGCGCTGGCGCGCCGTATCATCACTTCGCCGTACCAGGTGGGCACCACGCCGCGCGGCAAACGCTCGAACAGCTGCACGTTCAGGGCGTGTTCCAGCTCGCCCAGCAGCTTCGAAGCAGCGGGTTGCGTCAGGTTGGCGGCTTGCGCGGCGTGCAGGATGGAGCCGTGCCGTCCCAGTTCTACCAGCAGAACCAGGTGGCGCGTCTTCAGGTGTGAACGGACAAATCGGTCGGAGCGTGGATCGGGCATGCAGGCCTATGGCGGCAAAAAGTCATCAGTCATGATAGATCTGCGACCTGCCACCGTCAATCAGGATGTCCGTCGCGTTGATAAATCGCGCTTCGTCGCTGGCCAGGAACAGTGCCGTATATGCCACTTCGCGCGGCTCCCCGATGCGCCGGCACGGCAGCAAAGCCGCCTGGCGTGCCCGCTCGGCGTCCGGATCCGGGCAGGCATCGAGCCAGGCCTGCACGTTTTCAGTCATGACCAGGCCGGGAGAGACCGAGTTCACGCGGATGCCGCGCGCGGCGTATTCGATGCCCAGCGAACGGGTCAGGCCGATCAGCGCGTGCTTGGCCACCGGGTAGGGGAAGCAGCCCGGAATGATCTTGTGCCCGTGCACCGACGCGATATTGACCACGCTGCCCGCCCCCTGCGCCAGCATGTGCGGCAGCGCAGCACGGGTGGCGTTCCAGGCCCCTTCCAGGTCTACCGCGAAGCAGCGCTGCCACTGCTCGTCCGTCATTTCCAGCGGGTCGGCGAACATATTCATGCCGGCGTTGTTGACGACAATGTCGATGCGGCCGAAGCGGGCAATGGTTTGCGCCGCCAGCTCGCGCATGGCGGCCGGGTCGGACACGTCGCCCTGCACGAACAGGCTGCGCGCCGGGTCCAGCTGCGCGCGCATGGCGGCGGCGGCGGCGTCGTCGCGGTGGCTGTTGAACACCACGTACGCGCCCTCCTCCGCGAACAGGCGCGCCACCTCCGCGCCGATGCCCAGCGTGGAACCGGTGACGATGGCGACCTTGTCTTGAAGTCTGTTCGGCATATATTTTTTTCCTTGCGGCGCTTGGCGGGTTACGCGCGCTGCGCACGCTAACCCGCCCTACAGTTTGGCCATGCCCGGCGGCGGTGGTTGGCGGCCATGCCCGGCGGCGGCGCCTGGCGGCAATGCCCGGCGGCGGTGGTTGGCGGCGGTGGTCGGCGGCGGTGGTCGGTGGCGGTGCCCCGGCGGGCCGTAGGGCGGGTTAGCGCAGCGTAACCCGCCGGAGCCGCCACGATCAATCGCGGTGGCCGCCCGCGCCGCGCGTCTTGAGCTGGTCCAGCAGTACGGCCGCCAGCAGGATCAGGCCACGCACCAGGTACTGGTAGAACGCGTCCACGTTCATCAGGTTCATCACGTTTTCCACCGTGCCCATGATCAGCACCCCCACCAGCACGCCGATGATGCGCGCCTTGCCACCCTGCAGGGACACGCCGCCCAGCACGCAGGCCGAGATCACGTCCAGCTCGAAGCCCTGCGCCGCATTGGGCTGCCCGCTGGTGATGCGCGAGGCCAGGATCAGCCCCGCCATCGCGGTGACCAGGCCTTGCAGCAGGAAGATCCACACGCGCAGCTTCTCCACCTTCACGCCCGCCAGGCGCGCAGCTTCCGGATTGCCGCCCACGGCCAGGGTGTTGCGGCCGAAGACCGTGTGGTTCAGCAGCACGCCGAAAATCACGAAGCAGGCCGCCACCACCAGCACCGGCAGCGGCAGGCCGAACACGCGCGCGTCGCCGAAGCTGATGAAGGTGTCGTCGGCGATGCCCACCGCCTGGCCCTGCGAGGCGATGAAGGCCAGGCCGCGCACCATCAGCATGGTGGCCAGGGTGGCGATCAGCGCGTTGATGCGCAGGTAGGCGATCAGCACGCCGTTGCCGGCGCCGATCAGCGCGCCCGCAAGCAGGCCGCCGCCGACTGCAACGGCAACGCTGCCGGTGCGCTCCAGCAGCATGGCGCCCAGCACGCCGGAGAAGGCAATGGTGGAGCCGACCGACAGGTCGAAGTCGCGCGAGGCCAGGCACAGCATCATGGTGCAGGCCACCATGCCGATCTGCGCCACCGAGAGCATCAGGCCGACCACGTTCCCGGCCGAGAAGAAGTTCTCCACCGTGAGCGCCAGCACGGTGAACAAGGCGATGTACAGCAGCGGCATGCTGTAGTCGGACAGCCAGGCGTGCTTGCGGTGGCTGGCGGCGGGGGCGGGAGCTGCGGAGGCTGCGGAGGCCGCAGCTACAGGCGCGTCCGGCGCGGCGGATGGGGGGGAACTGAGGCTGTTCATTGCAAACTCCGGGATTGGGTGTTGTCGTTCTTGGAATCCACTGCATCCGGCAGCGCCAGGCGCAGCACGGCGGTTTCGCTGGCGTCTGCGCGCGACAGTTCGCCGCTGATGCGGCCTTCGCGCATGACCAGCACGCGGTCGGCCACGCCCAGCACTTCGGGCAGGTCGCTGGAGATGACGATGACGCAGCAGCCGCGTTCGGCCACTTCATGGATGATGCGGTAGATTTCGTTGCGGGCGCCGACGTCGATGCCGCGCGTGGGTTCGTCCAGTATCAGCACTTTCAGGTTGGGTTCGGCCAGCCAGCGCGCCAGGATCACCTTTTGCTGGTTGCCGCCCGAGAGCAGGCGGATCTCCTGCTCGCGGCTGGGGGTCTTGATGCGCAGGCGGCGGATGAAATCGTCGGCGCGCGCCGCTTCCTCCTTGTGGCGCAGGAACAGGCCGCCCAGCAGGTTGTTGCGGCGGCAGCTGATGTTGATGTTCTCCGCCACCGAGGCGCGTGCCAGGATGCCCTGCTCCTTGCGGTCCTCCGGGCACAGCACGATGCCGGCGGCGATTGCCGCCGACGGGCCGCCGGCCGGAACGGCTTTCCCGTCCAGCAGCACCTGGCCCGCGCTGCGGCGGTCCGCGCCGTACAGGAGGCGCATCAATTCGCTGCGTCCTGCGCCCACCAGGCCGAAGAAGCCCAGCACTTCGCCGCCGCGCACACTGAAGTCGGCCGGGCCGTCCAGCGCTGCGCCGTCCAGGCCGCGCACCGACAGGCGTTCGCCGTGCGCAGGGCGGGTGCGGTAGTCGTAGATGTCGTTCACCTGGCGGCCCACCATGTCGGCGATCAGGCGCTCGCGCGGCACTTCCGCCATCACCGGATGGGTGACGATCTTGCGGCCGTCGCGGAAGATGGTGCAGGTGTCGCACAGCGCGTACAGCTCTTCCAGGCGGTGCGAAATATAGATGATGGTGCGGCCCGCCTCGCGCAGCTCGCGCACCAGGCGGAACAGCACCTCGCTTTCGCGGTGCGACAGGCTGCTGGTCGGCTCGTCGAAGGCGATCACCTGGGCGTCCTGCATCAGCGCCTTGCAGATTTCCACCATCTGGCGCTGCGCAATGGACAGGTCGGCCAGGCGCGCGGCCGGGTTCAGGTCCACGCCCAGCTCGGACAGGCGGCGCGTCACCAGCTGCTGCGCAGCCTTGTGGTCCACCAGGCCAAACCGGGTAGGCAGGCGTCCCAGCAGCACGTTTTCGGCCACGGTCAGCTCCGGCACGTACTGCAGCTCCTGGTGGATCACCGCCACGCCGGCGGCGATGGCGTCCGCCGCCGACGTGAAGTGGCGCTCCTTGCCGGCTACCAGCAGGCGGCCGCCGTCCGGCTTGTACTGTCCGCCGAGGATTTTCAGCAGCGTGGACTTGCCGGCGCCGTTCTCGCCCAGCAGGCCGTGCACCGTGGCGGCGTGCGCCTCGAAGCTCACGCCGTTGAGCGCCTTCACGCCGGGGAAGACTTTGCTGACGTCTTCGAATTGCAGGTAGGCCGACACTTTAGCCTCCGGCTTTCACCAGTTCGGCCTGATTCTTGCGCGTCATCAGCGTGCCGCTGGTCAGCGTCACGGGGGCGGGCGCCTGGTTGGCGGTGATCCACTGGTGCATCATCAGCGAGGTCTCATAGCCGTGGCGCTTGGGGCTGATCTGCACGGTGCCGTAGAAGCCGGTGGCCGCCGGCTTGGCGAATTCGTTCAGCGCGGTCTTGCTGCCGCCGATGCCGATGCCGATCATGGAATCGGCGCGCAGGCCGCGTCCCTCGGCGGCGCGCACGGCGCCCAGCACGGCTTCGTCGTTCAGGCCGAACGCCACCCAGCGCTTGAAGCGGGCCTGCTTGGTGAGCGCGATATTGGCGGCGTTGAAGGCGCTTTCGGTGTCGGTGCGGGACTGCGGCGCGTCGACGATGTTCGCGACCGGGAAGCCGGATTCCTTGAGCGCGTCCACCGCACCCTGGGTGCGCTCCTTGGCGGTCGGCAGCTGGTCGTAGGCGATGCGCAGCGCGCCCACTTCTTCCGGCTTCCAGCCGCGTGCCTTCATTTCATCGGCCAGGCCCTTGCCCACCTGGCGGCCGATCTCATAGCCGGAAATGCCCATGTGCGGAATGCTGGCGATGGGTTTGCCGGCGCCGTCCACCAGGCGGTCGTCGACTGACATCACCTTCAGGTTCTGGCGCTTGGCCTGGCGCTCGACAGCCGCTCCCAGCTTCACGTCCGGCGCGCAGATGATGAAGCCCTGGGCCTTCTGCGCGGCCAGGTTGTCGATCGCGGCCATCATTTTCTCGCCGTTCGGCACGCCGATCTTCACCAGCGCGAAGCCCTTCTCCTTGGCCGCCTGTTCGGCGAACCGCCATTCGTCCTGGAACCACGGTTCCTCCGCCTGCTTGACCAGGAAACCGATTTTGACAGGGTCCGCTGCCTGCGCGGGGTACGGCGCGAAAGCGGCGGCGGCCAGTGTGGCTGTCAGGGCTGCTGCGAGTGACTTGATCTTCATGCGTGTCTCCTTTGGTCCGTTGGTTATATTTTTCTATCGTCAAACAAGGCGTCGGGCAGGCCATGCGCGCCCGCGCCATCCATCAAATGCATGCCGCCGGCGGCGCCCAGCAACAGCTGGTCCAGCGCGGGGCCGCCGAACGCCGGGCGGCTGGGATGTGGTAAAGGCAGCGCTGCGCTGCTCAGGGTGGCGCCGTCCGGTGCGTAGCGCACCAGGCGGCCGGGGAAGGCGGGGTGGCCTGCCTGTGCACTCGCTTGTGCACTCCACACGCAGCCGGCGCTGTCGACCACCGCGCCGCGTGGCTGGCAGTCTGCCAGCTCGGCGAACAGGCGCACGTTGGCGACACGGGCTGCACCCGCGTCATAGTCGCACTGCTGGATGCGGCGCGTGGCGGCGTCGCTGAAATACATGATGCGCCCGTCCGGGCTGAAACAGATGCCATGCGCGGCCGACACCGTGGGCAGCGCCAGGCGCCGCAGGCCGTGCTGCGTGGAGTATTGGTAGAAACTGCCGATGGCGATGCCGCCCCTGGTGCTACTGGCGGCGGTGCCGAAAACGAAATTGCCCGCGCGGTCGGTGCTGCCGTCGCTGATGGCGGTGCGCGGCTCGGCAGGGTCCACCGCCACGGCGGGCTGCGGCGGACGCCGGCCCAGGCCTTCCAGCGGCGGCGCGGCCAGCTCGGCGAAGCACAGCCACTTGGCCTGCGCCAGCAGCACCCGGCCGGACTGGCAGAAAGCGAAGGCGGTGACGGAATCGGGCAGGCGGCTGCGCAGCGCGCCGCCGGCCTGAGTGCCCTCGGGGCGATGCGGTGTCCAGACGTACATGGCGGCGGCGTCCGGATCGGTCCACCACCAGCGGTCCGCGTGCCAGCGCAAGCAGTCCACGCGGGCGTCAGGCGCTACGGCCTTCGCCACGCTGGCAGCCATGTCCTGGCGCGCGAGGCCCTCCATCAGCCACGCCATGCGCGCACAAAGGCGCTGGCGCGTTCGCCCACTTCGGCGGCGCCCATGCCGGGCTGGTACAGCGCGCCGCCCAGGCCGAAGCCGGCCACGCCCGCTGCGCGGTAGACCGCCATGCCCTCCGGCGTGATGCCGCCAACCGGCAGCACCCGCAGCGTGGGCGGCAGTACGGCCCGCATGGCGCGCACCAGCGTGGGCGTGATCAGCTCGGCCGGGAACAGCTTGACCGCGTCCGCGCCGGCGTGCAGCGCAGCGAACGTCTCGGTAGGGGTGGCGGCGCCGGGCACGCAGAACATGCCGGCTGCCTTGGCGGCGCGGATCACTTCCGTGTCCGCATGCGGCATCACGATCAGCTGGCCGCCGGCGTTTTTGACGTCCTGCACCGCCTGCACGCTGAGCACCGTGCCGGCGCCCAGCAGCGCGTCGGCCGGCAGGCTGCGCGACAGCAGTGCTATCGATTCCAGCGGCTGCGGCGAATTGAGCGGCACTTCGATCATGCGGAAGCCCGCGTCGTACAGTACCGCGCCTATGGCTTCGGCTTCCTGCGGGCGGATGCCGCGCAGGATGGCGACCAGGGGCAGCGCGTCAAAAGCGCTGTCGAACAAGGATGGGGTTGAGCTCATGCTGCATTCTCCTTAGCTACCAGGCCGGCGGCTTGCGCCAGGCAAAGCAGTCCCGCGGGTGCGGTGTTGTCCAATACCAGGGCCCGTACGCCGCTGTAGCGCTGAAGCGCCAGCTGGTAGCGCGCGCACAGCGCCGGGCTGCCGACCAGCGCCAGCGGCGCGTGGTCCAGTGTTGCATCCGCGCGCCATTCCAGGCCGGCGCGCAGTTCGTGGCCGATCAGCAGGCCGGAAAGATAGTCGGCCAGCGCGCTCGATGGCATGCGGCCGGTGACGCCCAGGCTGCGGGCGGAAAAGATCTGGTGGCTCATGCCGAGGTGGCCGGCGTCGCGCGCCATTTCCACGCCTTCGCAGAAGGCCGCTTCGTCGAAGCCGCCGCCGTCCTGCGGCGCCTGCATCAGGCGGCCCAGCACCGAATGCTGGCGCAGCACCGCGTACAGTTCGCCCGTCATGTGGGTGGCGAAGCGTTCCACGCGGCCGCCGCGCACCTGGGCCCACTTCGAGTGGGTGCCCGGCAGCACAATGCAAGCCTGCTCGCGCAACTCGGGGCGCAGCTGCAGTGCACCGACGATCTGGGTTTCCTCACCGCGCATCAGGTCGGGCGGCAGACCGTCGCCGTCCTTCAGCAGGCCGGGGACGATGCAGGCCTTGCCGTCCGGCGTGCCGCGCATGCCGGCGGCCAGCGCCTGCGCGTCGGCCGGGCAGGTGGCGTAAGGCACGTCCACCCAGCCGTACTGGCTGCCGACCATGCCGCAGGCCAGCACCGGCAGCTCGGGCCGCGCGCGCATCCAGTCGCCCGCCGCTTCGTCCAGCACGGCCGCGTAAGCCTCCGCGCCGGACACGGTGGACGCGCCCTGCGCCGTGGCCCGTTCCACCAGCGCCAGCCCGTCGGCGCCGATCAGGAAGGCGCGCAAGCCGGTGCTGCCCCAGTCGATGCCGATCAGCCGCGCCGACGCCAGCGCTTGCGCTTCCGCTACCATTCCGCCACGCTGCCGTCGAAATGGCGCCACAGCGGGTTGGCCCAGTCGGGCGCGTTCTTGCTGGCCTCGATCACGCGCGCCTCGTCCACATCCACGCCCAAGCCCGGTTTCGGTAGCGGCTTGATGTAGCCGTTTTCAAGGTGGAAGTCTTCCTTGTTGATGACGTAATCCAGCACTTCGCCACCCTTGTTGTAGTGGATGCCCATGCTCTGTTCCTGCAGCACCGCGTTGTGCGACACGAAGTCCACCTGCAGGCAGGCCGCCAGCGCGACCGGACCCAGCGGGCAGTGCGGCGCTAGCGCGATGTCGTAGGCCTCGGCCATGGCGGCGATCTTCACGCACTCGGTGATGCCGCCGGCGTGCGACAGGTCCGGCTGCACGATGGACAGGCCGCCCGCGTGGAACACGTTCTTGAACTCGAAGCGCGAGTACATGCGCTCGCCGGCCGCCAGCGGGATCGAGGTGGACTCGGCCAGGCGCGGGTAGTACTCGGCCTGCTCGGCCAGCACCGGCTCTTCCACGAATAGCGGACGGTAAGGCTCCAGTGCACGCAGCAGCACCTTGGCCATCGGCGCGGCCACGCGGCCGTGGAAGTCGATGCCGAACTCGATTTCGTTGCCGAAGGCGCTGCGGATCTCGGCAATGCGGCTCACTGCCGCGTCCACGGCGGCGGCGCTGTCGATAATGCCGAATTCCTCGGTGCCATTCATCTTGAAAGTATCGAAGCCGGCCTCGCGCAGCTTGCGGATGCCCTCGATCACGTCGGCCGGGCGGTCGCCGCCCACCCAGCTATAGGTTTTCATGCGGTCGCGCACCAGGCCGCCCAGCAGTTCGTACACGGGCACGCCCAGGGCCTTGCCCTTGATGTCCCACAGCGCCTGATCGATGCCGGCCATGGCGCTCATCAGGATGGCGCCGCCGCGGTAGAAGCCGCCACGGTACATTACTTGCCACAGGTCATTGATGCGGCGCGGGTCCTGGCCGATGAGGTATTGCGCGTATTCCTGCACAGCCGTCTCGACGGTGCGGGCCTTACCTTCGATGACGGGTTCGCCCCAGCCCACGATGCCCTCGTCGGTTTCGATCTTGAGCAGCATCCAGCGCGGTGGAATACGGTAAGTGGTCAGCTTGGTGATTTTCATGGCAGTCAAAGGGTGATGGTTTGATACCAGTCTAGCGCGCATAGCTAGCGCGCAAATATGTAAAGTTTGCGCGAACCTATGTGGATTTGGCATACCTTGGCGGCTTACGGCGTACCGCCCAACCCACCCTACGGCACGCATCAAAACCCGTAGGGCGGGTTAGCGCAAAGCGCCTAACCCGCCAACAGCGGCTTAGAACTTGTAAGTCAGGCCCAGGTTGTAGCGGCGGCCGAACTCGGTTACTTCCTGCTGGTAAGGATTGTTGGCACTGGTGTAGACCACTTTCTGGTTGGTCAGGTTTTCAATGCCGAAACGCAGCTGCAGCTGCGGCGTCAGCTGCCTGGCCAGGTTCATGGAGACAAAGGTTTCATCCTCGTTCTCGATCAGCTGGCCGGCGTTCCAGGTCGGATTGCGCACGAAGGCGCTGTGATAGTTGGCCGACAGGCGCGCCTCGTAGCCGCCACGCTCGTACCACAGCGTGGCGCCGCCGTTATGCCGCATCAAGCCTTCGATCGGGAAGGGATGGCCGGCCGGGAAATTCTCCTTGATGTCGCTGCTGGTGTAGGAGTAATTGCTGGCGATGCCGAAGCCGTTGGCGAAGGACTGCTGGTAAATCAGCTCCACGCCGCGCACATTGCCGCCTTCCCCGTTGGTCGAGCGCGTGATGACCGCCGGACGGCCGTTGATGGTGGTGGTGTCGCCGGTGATGCCGATGTAGCGGCTGATCTTCTTGTAGAACAGGCCGGCGGACAGCAGCGAGCCCTTGTCGAAATACCACTGGTAGGCCAGGTCGGCCTGGTTAGCCATCATGGGCTTCAGGCCGGGATTGCCGGCGCTGCCGGTGAGCGGCTGGGCGGGGTTGGAATCCACGTTCAGGTTGCGCGAACCGCGCATTTCATCGAGCGGCGCGCGCGACATGGCGCGGGCCAGGCTGAAACGCAGCTGGCGCTCCTGCTTTTCGTCCAGGTTGAAGATCAGGTTCAGGCTGGGCAGGACCTCGGTGTAGCTGCTGCGCTCGCTCACGGCGGTGGGCGTGGCGCCGCCCAGCGACTGCATGCCTTCGCCGGTCTGGCGGGTGCGCACCACGCGCAGGCCCACGTTGCCGCGGTAGTTCTCGCCTTCCAGTTCACCCTGGCCGTACAGCGAGGTGCTGCGCTCGGTGACCTTCCAGCCCGACAGCAGGTCGTTCTGCGTGCGGGTGCGGCCGGCGGGGTCGAAGGCGCTGGCGCCGAACACCTTGCTGGTGCTGCCGAGGAAGTCCTTCAGCGCGATGTAGGGCGCGAAGCCCGGCACCACCACGCGCTCGTAGTCGGCGTCGGACAGGCTGGCGCCGCCCAGCGGCGACAGATCCCAGGTGGTCTGGCCATAGCTCTTCTCGCGGTCGGTGGCGCGCGCGCCCAGCTTGATGCGCTTGAGCGGGCCGGCGTCCACGTCGCGCGCGGCGTTCAGGTGCAGCGCGGTGAGCTTGTCGTTCAGATGGCCGTCGGTGTCCACGTACAGCTTGGCCGGGCCGAAAGCGGCCGGGTTGCCGGTGTCCTGGCCGAAGGAATAATCCTGGCGCTCGTTGCCGGTGAAGGCCCAGCTGATGGTGCCGCCGCCCTTGCTCACCTGGCGCAGATCGCGCCACTGGCTGTCGCGGCCGGAGCGGGAGCTGGACAGGTCGCCTTCCAGTTTCCAGGCGCCGGCGTTGAACTTGCCGTTCAGGCCCAGCGCCAGCGTGTCCATGTCCTGCGTCCACAGCGTATCGTTGGTGGTCAGGCCCACGTCCTTCACGCTGGCGCCCACCACGTAGCCGTCGCGGATGTCCACGTTGCTGTAGTTGGCCTTCTGCCAGCCGTCCCAGTTGCCCACGTCGCCGCTCCAGTGCGACAGGCCCGGCTCGCGGATCTTCGCCTGCGAATAGTAGGCGTCGGCGGTGATGAAGGCGTCCGGGCTGGCCTTGAATTCCACCTTGCCCAGCACGCTGGAACGCTTGTCGTTGCCGCGCTTGATGCCGTCCTCGAAGCCCCACGGCGACTTGTCCGCCTTGCCGTCGCCATTCAGGTCGCCGGAATGGTCTTCGTTGAAGCCCCAGTGCTTGATGTTCTTCTGCACCGATGGCTGGTCCTGGTAGCTGAAGGCCAGCGCCACGCCCAGCGTGCGGTCGTTGAACTGGTCGATGTAGACGCCGCCCAGGCGCGGCGCGGTCTTGTCCGCGCCGGGAACGTCCTTGGAGATGGGGTAGTACAGCGCGTCGGCGCGCAGCGTGGCCTGGCGGCCGTTGTATTTCAGCGGCTGCACGGTCTGCAGGTCGATGGTGGTGGCCACGCCGCCTTCCACCAGCTCGGCGGATTGCGTTTTATACACCGTGGCGCCGCTCAGCGACTCGGACGGGAACTGTTCGAAGCGCACCGCGCGCGCCGGCTCGGACGACGCCAGCTCACGGCCGTTCAGGGTGGCGCCGATGAAGCGCGGGCCAAGGCCGCGCGCCACGATCTGGCTGGCGTTGCCGCGGTCCAGCCCGGACGACAGGCCGGGCAGGCGCGCCAGCGATTCGGCAATGGTGGTGTCGGGCAGCTTGCCGATGTCTTCGGAGGCGATGACTTCGACCATGCTGTTTGACGCTTCCTTGACGGCCAGCGCGTTGCGCACCGAGCTGCGGATGCCGGACACGGTCACTTGCTGCACCGGCTGCGCCGCTTCAGCAGCCTGCTGGTTTTGCGCCGCAGCTTCGGTAACGGCGAACGGCATCGTGAACAGACTGGCGATAAGCCAGCTGAGCTTTTTCTGTTGCATGGAGATCTCCCTCTTGGTTTATGATTTTTTTATGGTTGTACTGCCAGCGTGTAGACCGGCGTGACCTTCACGCCGCGCAGCGCCGCCACTTGCTGCTTGCCGCCGAAATCCGGGCGGCCTTCCTTGGGAAGATAGATGGGCGCATCGGCGCGCAGCGGCAGCACGGACAGGGTCAGCGGACCCGTGCCGGCGTGCGCCGCCGCGTATTGCCAGCCGTAGCCGCTGTAGTACCAGTCGTCCAGCATGCGGGTGCCGTTGAACAGGCGGCCGATGTCGCCGACGAAGTCCAGCTCCACCAGCGCGTTCTTCTCGCCCTGCGGCAGATCGATGCGCCAGGCAGCCGCGTTGCGGAACGCTTCCGGTATCGGCTGGATGGCGGCGCGCGCCAGTCCGCCCACCACCACCGGGCCTACATTCTTTGCCTCGCGCAGCGGCGTAATCTTCGCTTCCGCGCGGCGTTCCGGCAGGCGGGCCTCGAAGGCCTGGAACACGCCGTCGGTACTGGCGCGCAATGCGGCGCCGGACTTCGATGGCGCCGATGCCGCCGCTGCCGTGGGTGCCTTCGGCAGCGCGGGGTAAACCGCAAAACGGAAAGCCGCGTCGCCGTCCGAACGCAAGCGCAGCGCGCCGCCTTCGTACCAGGTCTGCTGGGCGCTCAGCACCAGGCGGCGCTGGCCGGCGAACTGCTCCACCGTCATACTCTCCGCCTGCTGCGGCGTGAGCACCAGCAGCGTGACCGGCGGCTTCTGCGCGCGCTGGATGGTCACGGCGGCACCGGTGCCGGGCGTGATGCCTTCAACCACCGCATCGCCGTCCGCTTTCACGATGCGCGCGCCGGGCGCCGAGAGGCGGTCCGCAGCGCCGCCCTCGAAGGCCAGCTCCACCGGCACGCCGGCGCTGGCGGCGAACACATAGGTGATGCCGGCCTTGCCGTTGTCCAGGCGGGCCACCGGCTGCGCGGTGGCGTAGGACAAACGCGTTCCGTCCAGGTCCATGTTCACCGGCCAGATGAAGTAGCTGCCATCGGCCACGTCCACCGGCCGGCGCGGGAAGGTCTTGGTGCCGCCCGGCAGCTGCACGGAAAAACGCAGCTGCTTGTGCGCCGGCATGGCGTACTGGCGCACATGGTTGCTGACGAACAGGAAAGCGCTGTCGCCCTTGCTGCGCAAGGCGAAACGCGGCGTGGCCAGGTCTTCCGGACCGGTTGGCGTCAGCTCCGGTTTGCGCACCGTCATCGGCGCCAGGCGGTCGCCGAAGTCGCGCATGAACAAGTGGTAGGGGCGCAGCTTGGCCAGCACAGGGCGCTGCTGGCCGTCCGGGCCCAGCGGGGCCTGGAAGTCGTAGCTGATCATCGGCGTGTCGTTGTAGCCGCCGCTGAGCGAGCTTTCCTCCAGCGAGGTCAGGTCCATCGGATTGCGGCCGCCGTGGAACATGTAGTAGCCGATCAGGTTCACGCCCGAGCCCAGCTGCACCGGCAGCATGGATGCGATGTCGTCCGGCGACACCACGGTGCGGCGCCGGTACATAAAGGGCAGGCCCGCGCCGTACTCGGCGCCGAGGAAGGGCGTGGTTTCCATGTCGGAGTCCGCCGTGCCCTTGCCCCTGGCCTTGGTCTGCGCGCCCAGGTCGCCGCTGACGCGGCTGTCGAAGCGGAATGCGTAGGTCTCTTTCGGCGGCAGCTCCCTGGTGCTGACCGCCCACGGCTCGTCGGGATAGCCGCCGAACACCGGCGTCACTTCACCGGAGGGATACACCGTCTGGTCCCAGCCGGTCACGGTATACAGCGGCACGTCCACGCCGGCCTTGCGCGCCAGCTCTTTCAGCGCGCTGATGTGCGCGGCGCCCTCGCCCGGGCCGTCCAGGTTGTATTCGTTTTCCAGCTGCACGCCCACCACCGGGCCGCCGTCCTTCCACAGCAAGCCCTTGATCTGCGCGGCGATCTGCTGGTACAGGCGGTCCGCGTGGCGCAGGTATTGCGGGTCGTTGCTGCGGGTCGGCATGGCGTTCACCACCCAGTCCGGAATGCCGCCGTAGCGCACTTCCGCGTGCACCCATGGGCCCATGCGCACCACCACTTCCAGCCCGGCCTTGCCGGCCAGCTGCACGAAACGGCGCAGATCGCGCTGGCCCTTCCAGTCGAACTGGCCGTCGCGCGGCTCGTGGTGATTCCAGATGACGTAGGTGGCGACGATGTCGATGCCGGCCGCCTTCATCTTGCGCAGCTCGGTGTCCCATTCGGCGGGCGGGGTGCGGGTGTAGTGGAACTCGCCCATCACCGGCAACCACGGCTTGCCGTCGCGTGTCAGGTACTGGCTGTTGACGCCCAGCTTGACGCCGGACGGGGACGCGGACGTCCCCATTTGCAGCTTGTTTTCGAGCGGGGTTTTGGCGGGGGCGCTGGCGTCGATGCGCAGCAGTGTTTCAGCGTTGGCCATGCCTGCGGCCAGCAAGACGCTTAGCGCGTATGCTCGATTCATCACATTTCTCCGGAAGTCTAGTTATCGTTTTTAGTTATGCTTATTGCCAGTGAGTGTAAGTTCACCAACTAGAACGGAAATATGAATAATCACGCAAGATCTATACAATAATCACATAGATGACTATTTGATAGCCAGTTGCGCCGCGCGGCAGCCCCACCACGCGGCCTCCTCGAACACGGAGAAGCCGGACAAATCGGCATGCGCAAACAGGATGGGGCCGTCGAGTTCGCGCAGCGCTTTCAGCCCGGGATTGCTGCGGAAGCCGGGCAGCGGCGCCGCCATGGCATGGCCGCGCAGCGTGATGTCGACACGCTCCACGCAGGACGCGAACTGCGCGCCGTAGGCTGTCTCCAGGTCCGCGCTGGCCAGCGCCAGCAGCTCCTCCGGCGACGCTGTCACCATCCAGCGGCGCGCGCTGACAGGGGTACGGTGCGACAGCGCCACGTAGGCGCTGAAGACGGTTTTCTCCGGCGGCGTGACGCGGATGTCCTGATGCGTGGACACCACGAACCCCAGCCCGGGCTCCTGGTACACCACGTTATCCCACGACAGCGGCGCGTGCGGCAGCTCGGCCGGGAAGCGCTTGAGCAGGAAATTGGCCACCATCCATGGCGCGTAGACGGGCGTGTCGCGCTGCGGCTCATAGCCCATGCCGCGGATGCCTTCCACCACGCGCTCGGCCACGTACAGCGGCATGGCGCAGATGGCCTTGCGCGCTTTCACCAGGTAGCTGCGCGGCTTGCCGTTCTCCAGGCGGAAGCACAGCGCCTCCACCCGCGCACCCGCGCCGCTGCCGGTGCGCTTGACCGACGCCACGGTGCCGGCCACACGCTGCACGCCGGACGCGCGCTCCATGCCGGAAGCCAGCGGCTGCAGGCCGCCCGGCCAGGTGAGCCAGGTGCCGTTTTCCGCATTCGCCGCATGGCCCCAGCGGCTGCAGTAGTAGTGCAGGCCGGCCCACGCCGACACCTGGTCGTAGCGCGCGCCGTAGTCGTCGCGGCAGCAGTAGTTCAGATACCAGTGCAGGGTAGGCGAACGGTAGCCGTTCTGCTCAAGCCACTGCTTGAGCGTGATGCCGTCCAGTTTGCGCCATGCGGCATCCTCCGAGGACTGCACGGTGGGGAACACGAAAATCCGCCGTCCATCGCTGCCGCGCGCCTGGCGCAGGCGCTCCACTTCGGCGAAGAAGCGCTTGTGTTCAGCCAGTTCTTCGGCCGGCACGCCCTCGGTGGGAATGAAGCCTTCCTGCCATTGGCCCCGGTACAGCAGGCGTTCCTCCGGTGCGTGCAGCAGGAAGCGCTCGTCGTAATACGGCCTGTCGGCATACGGGTCGCGCTGGATGATGCCCAGGTCGGCCAGGATTTCGCGCACATGCACCGACTCAGGCGACGGCAGCGGCAGGTAGTGGGCGCCGGTGGGGTATTCCAGGTCGCCGAAGCGGCCGCCGGCCGCGTTGCCAAAGGGCTGGGGGCCGTCCACCATCAGGAAATCCTTGTGCCCCAGCTTGTTCAGCTTCCACGCCGCAGACAGGCCGCCGATGCCCGAGCCGAGGATGGCGACATCGGTCTCCAGCACCTCGGACGGCGGCGGCAGCGCGCGGCCGCCCTGCCCGGGGCCGCGCATCAGGTCACGCATCAGGTGGCCTTCGTCGCGGCCGGGGAAGTGCAGCGTGGGCGTGATCTCCTGCCAGCGCTGGTAGGCCGCCACGCTGCCGGCGGCAGCCAGCCCGCTGGCGCCGGCCCAGGCCAGGAAGGAACGGCGCAGCATCAGCGTATCACCTGGCGCCAGTCCTGCTCGAACTCGTGCACGAGCGACTGCGTGTTGAGCCGGTTGGGCGCCATGTTCAGCGGCTTCATGTCCGGCGGGAAGATGAACATTTCGCGCGTGGTGTCAGCGTTCAGGTAGCGCATCGGCAGCTTGTAGGACGTCGGCGGCTGGTAGTCGAGCTGCGGCGACGCCAGGATGAAGCCCCACTCGCCGAAGGAAGGCACGTAGGCGTGGTAGGGGTGCGTCTTCAAGCCCACCTCGTTGAGCGTGGCGTTCACGGTCCAGTAAGCGTGCGGCGCGAAGAAGGGCGAAGTCGATTGCACCACCACCAGGCCGTTGGCGGCCAGGTGCTTCTTCACCAGGCCGTAGAACGGCACCGAATACAGCTTGCCCAGCGCAAAGCTGGACGGATCGGGGAAGTCGATGATGACCGCGTCGAACATCTCGGTGGAGTTCTGCAGCCACACCGCCGCGTCGGCATTGATGACGCGCGTGCGCTTGTCGCGGAAGGAGCCGCCGTTCAGCTTCACCAGCTCGTCGCGGGTGGTGAAAGCGCCGGTCATGGCCGGGTCCAGGTCCACCACCGTGGCCTGCTCGATGTTCGGATAGCGCAGGATCTCGCGCAGGGCCAGGCCGTCGCCGCCGCCCAGCACCAGCACGCGCCGGGCCCACGGCAGCGCCTCCAGCACCGGGTGCACCAGCGCTTCATGGTAGCGGTACTCGTCGCGCGAGGAGAACTGCAGGTTGCCGTTGATGTAGAGGCGCAGGTCATCCTTCCAGCGCGTGATCACGAGGCGCTGGTAGGGCGTGGTGGTGGAGTAGACGATTTCGTCGCCGAACAGGCCGTGCTCGCCCCAGTGCGTCATGCGGTCGGCCGAGGCGAAGCCGAACAGCAGCACGCACATCACCGCCGACGCGCGCAGCACGCGGCCGGTGACGTTGGCCAACTCGGCGCGGAACACGTAAATGGTCCACAGGCCTACGCCGACATTGAGCATGCCGAACAAGAAGCCGGTGCGCACCAGGCCAAGATACGGTGCCAGCACCAGCGGGAACAACAGCGACACGGCCAGCGCACCCAGGTAGTCGAAGGTCAGCACGCGGCTGACCAGCTCACTGAATTCGGTATTGCGCTCGTTCAGCGCGCGCATTACCAGCGGCACTTCCATGCCGACCATGCAGCCGATCATGAACACCGTGGTGTAGAGCAGGCCGCGGAACGGCGCGGTCATCCAGGAGAAGGTGAGGAACAACAGCGCGGCGGAGACGCCGCCAATCAGGCCGACCGCCAGTTCAATGTCCACGAAGCGCGCCAGCACGTCCTCGTCCTTCACGTACTTGGACAGGTGGGCGCCCACGCCCATGGCAAACAGATAGCACCCGATGATGGTGGAGAACTGCAGGATGGAATCGCCCAGCAGATAGCTGGACAGGGCACCGGCGATCAGTTCGTACGCCAATCCGCATGAAGCGACCACGAATACGGACAGGATCAGAATCTTTTTTGTCATGTGGGTGCGAATGTTTTATGATGAACAATTATCAGGATAGCCACTTTAACCGAGGAACGCCGTGCCGCCCATCCTAAACTACGTGATTCACCTGTTTCTGGCCGCTTTGCTGCTGGCGATGTTCTTCATGATCTACACCCGCCTCACGCCGTACAACGAGGTGCTGCTGATCAGGCAGGGGAACAACGCGGCGGCACTGTCGCTGAGCGGATCGCTGCTGGGCTTCTCGATGACGATCGCTTCCAGCCTGCTGCACACGGCGGACTACCAGCAGTTCTTCCTGTGGTCTTTCGGCGCCATGGTGGTCCAGATCCTGGCCTACTTCTGCACCACGCGCGCGCTGCGCATGGCGCAGGACCATATCGAATCGGGCAACACCGCGTTCGGCGGCCTGCTAGGCGCCGTATCTCTGGCCATCGGCGCCATCAACGCCGCCTGCATTTCCTGACACCGCACTTTTAAGGACGACTATCATGGGTCTCGGCAGCTTTATCAAGAAGCAGTTTATCGACGTTCTGCAATGGACGGAAGACAAGGAAGGCGTACTGGCCTGGCGCTTCCCCATGGCGGACATGGAAATCCAGAACGGCGGCGTGCTGGTGGTGCGCGAGTCGCAGGTGGCGGTCTTCGTCAACGAGGGCCAGATCGCCGACGTGTTCGGCCCCGGTACCCACACCCTGACCACGCAAACCCTGCCGCTGCTGACCAACCTGAAAAACTGGGACAAGCTGTTCGACTCGCCGTTCAAGTCGGACGTGTACTTCTTCAGCACCCGCGTGCAGACCGGCCGCAAGTGGGGCACGCAGCAGCCGATCACCATCCGCGACAAGGATTTCGACATGATCCGGGTGCGCGCCTTCGGCATGTACTCGTATCGCGTGGCCGATCCGCGCAAGTTCTATACCGAATTGAGCGGCACCCGCGAGGAATACACGCGCGACGACGTGGAAGACCAGCTGCGCGGCATCCTGATGGCCACCATGGCCAGCTCGCTGGGTTCGGCCAACGTGGCCTTCCTGGACATGGCCGCCAACCAGGCGCTGATGGCGCAGGAAGTGCGCGGCGACCTGGCCGACGCCTTCGCGCGCTACGGCATCGGGCTGGACGAGTTCAACGTGGCCAGCGTGAGCCTGCCGGAAGAACTGCAGGCGGCGCTGGACGAGCGCATCTCGGCCGGCATGAAGGGCGGCCTGAGCACCGACAAGATGAGCGGCTTCACCAAGTTCCAGACCGCCAGCGCCATTCCGCTGGCGGCGCAGAACGAGGGCGGCATCGCCGGCATCGGCGCCGGCCTGGGCGCGGGCGTGATGCTGGGCCAGGCCATGGGCCAGGCGGTCGGCTCCACGCTGGCACCGGCCAGCTCGCATCCGGGCGCACCTGTCCCTGCCGCCGCAGCTCCGGCCCCGGCCGAAGAAGGCATCGAAGCGCGCCTGGAAAAGCTGAAAGGCCTGCTGGACAAAGGCCTGATCTCGGCCGCCGACTACGACAGCGCCAAGTCCGAACTGCTCAAGAAACTGATAGGCTAAGACCGCGTACATGCAAATAGTCTCCTGTCCCAGCTGCGGCGCGGAAGTCAAGTTCCGCTCGCACGCCTCGGTCATGGCCGTGTGCGAGTACTGCAATACGCGCGTGCTGAAGGATGAGGACGCGGTCAAGGACCTGGGCAAGATGTCCTCCGTGCTGGAGGACTACTCGCCGGTGCAGATCGGCACCTCCGGTGTGCTGGGCGGGCGCGCGTTCACCGTGATCGGCCGCATCCAGCTGCGCTATTCGGCCGGCATGTGGAACGAGTGGTATCTGCTGTTCGACGACGGCGCCGCGTCCTGGCTGGGCGACTCGTCCGGCCTGTACACCGTCACCTCCGCGCGCGGCACGCAGCCGCCCCTGCCAGCCTTCGAGGAACTGAAGGCCGGCGAAATGGTGCGCGTGGGCGGCGAGCGGCTGATGGTGTCCGAAGTGCGCACTGCGGAGTGCATCGGCGGCCAGGGCGAACTGCCGTTCAAGGTGGGCGACGGCTGGCAAGCCAGGGTGGCCGACTTCCGGCGCGGCAGCAGCTTCCTCACGCTGGACTATTCGGACGGACCGGAACCCGTGGTGTACACCGGCATGTCCGTCACGCTGGAAGCCATGCAATGCCAGCTGCTGCGCGACGAGGAACAGATCGAACGCAGCGCGGGCCGCTATCGCGGCAAGCTGACGGCGCTGACTTGTCCGTCCTGCGGCGGCGCCATCAACTACCTGCCCGGCCAGACCGCCAACTTGCTGTGCCCTTCCTGCCATGCGCAAATCGATGCGGCCAGCCCCAAGGCGCAGGTGCTGGCGGCTGGCGAGCAGGTGGAAAAAGTCGGCACCACCCTGTCGCTGGGCGCCGAAGCCACCATCAACAAGCAGCGCTACCGCGTGATCGGCTTCATGGTGCGCGAGGACGACGAGGGCGCGCGCTGGACCGAGTACCTGCTGTCCGGCGCCAAGGCCGGCTTCACCTGGCTGGTGGAGACGGATGACGGCTGGTGGCGCGCCAATGTGATGCCGGCCTGGCCGGAGTGGGAAAAGACGAGCGCCGATACCGTGTCGCTGGACAAGGTCATGTACGGCAAGCTGTACGACTACGGCGCCACGGTGGTGTACGCGGCCGGCGCCTTCAACTGGCGCGTGCAGGTGGGCGACCATACCCGCGTCTACGAATTCGAACGCGGCCAGACCCGCCTGGCGGCGGAACTGAGCGGCGAGGAGCTGACCTGGTCGCGCTCCACCCGCATCCCGGCCGACCAGGTCCACCTGTGGTTTGGCGTGCCGGTGAAAAACCTGATGCGCGCGGCGCCGCCGCAAAAAGGCCGTTACGGCAACGCTGCCAAAAAATTCATCATGGTGATGCTGGCGGTGAACGCGATTCCCCTGCTGGTCAATTTCGGCGGCTCGCTGATGCTCAACCTGCTCGGCGTGCTGGCCATCTACCTGCCCGCGCTGTTCCTGGACTCCATCGATAAAGGGGACCCTACTTGAAGCGCTATCTGGTGTACGCGCTGGTGGTATTCACCATGACCAGCTGCAGCAGCTGGGCCCGCATGTTCGGTTCCCTGGGCCCATCGAGCGGCGGCGGCTCCGGCTGGAGTTCACATACCGGCGGCGGCGGCGGCAGCTACGGCGGCGGCTCGGGCGGCGGAGGCCACAAGTGAGCGGCACGGTTTGCGAACGCATCCACCTGCCCGCCGGCAGCCACCTGCTGGCCGACCTGTCCGGCATCCACGCCAGCCGGCTGAGCGATTGCGACGAACTGGAAGCGCTGCTGCGCTCGGCCGCCGCCGCCGCCGGCGCACGGGTGCTGCACAGCCACTTCCACGGTTTCGGCGAAGGCCTGGGTGTGACCGGCGTGGTGCTGCTCGCGGAATCCCACATTTCCATCCACACCTGGCCGGAGGATGGCTTCGCGGCGGTGGACATCTTCATGTGCGGCGCCAGCCAGCCGCAAACCGCGCTGGCGGTGATCCAGGACGCGCTCGCGCCGCAAGGTTGCCAGTTGAATACCATCCGCCGCAGTGCAAACAATTGACTCTTCCACAAGCCGGTGCCACACTGGCGGCTTCCATCACTTATCCACAGGAGACCACAAAATGCAGACCTTTGACATTGTCCTCCTGCCGGCCGCCTGACCGCCCGTCCACGCCCCCTGCTTTAATCGAGCTGGTGTCTGGCCGCGCCTGACCGCGCGCCGGCCTATCCCTGACTTTTCGCGCCTCCGCACTTCGCGGCTGGCTGTGCTCGCGCGCGCCGCGGGCAATCCCGGATACAGGAACACCACTCATCATGATCGAATTTAATTTCGAAGTATTACGCCGCATCGGATTCAACCAGTTCACCGCTAGCCAACTGCACACATTGGAGCCCGCCCCTGCCGGCGCGCAACTGATGCGATTAACGGAAGTCCAGCGCAGCTGGTTTTCCGTGCACGACGGCAACGCCGAATATAAGGCTCGCGCCCTGCCCCGGCTATTAGGCGATGGCGCCCTTGCAGTCGGGGACTGGGTCGTCACAGAATCAAATGATATAAACGAATTGTGGATAAGCCAGCAATTATCCCCAACCAATCATATTGCGCGACTGTCCGCAGACGGAAATCGGCAATCCATCGCCAGCAATATCGACACCGCCCTGCTGGTAATGGGCCTGGACCACGATTTTAATTTACGCCGGCTGGAGCGTTATATCGCAATTGTGCGGACCTCAGCTATTGCACCGGTTATCGTATTAACCAAGGCTGATATTGCCGGAAATTCGCCGCAACGGATGGACGACATAAGCGGCCGGCTGCCGCCCCATATTCCCGTCCTCTGCGTTAATGCCCACAGCCCGAATTCGATTGCAGAATTAAGTCCCTGGCTTGGTGCCGGCCAGACTTTATGCCTGCTGGGCTCATCCGGCGCCGGTAAATCCACTCTGACAAATACGCTCACCTCAGCGCATCAGGAAACCGGCGGCATCAGAAAGGGCGATGGCAGGGGCCGCCATACCACGACGGCGCGCTCCCTGCATTTATGTCCCGATGGAGCTTGCATTATCGATACGCCGGGATTGCGCACCTGGCGGCCGGATGCCGACGAAGAAGCGCTGACGTCGGTATTCAACGATATCGCGCTCCTGGCGGCTGACTGCCAATTCCGCGATTGCCGCCACGAATCCGAACCCGGCTGTGCGGTGCGCGGGAATATTCATTCCGACCGGCTATTGAATTTCCATAAGCTGGTACGCGATGCGCAGCGCAGCCAGCAAACTCCGCTGGACCGGATCGCGGAGAAAGCCAAGTGGAAGGTGCTGAACAAGGCTGGCACCAAGCGCAGCCACGACAAGCGCAACTAGCACGCGCAATTCAACCGCGGAAGGGCCGTTTCGGCCCTTCCGGCGCCGATTTTATGCCAGCTTCTGGCTTGATCATGCTTGATTCGTGCTTGGCACGCCCTGCACGCTTGAATGCGGGCGGCAAAACGCCTAGTCTGTAACGATCAACTCAGCGTGGGAGCGAAACATGGCGTTATCCAAAGTGGGCCAAATCGCAATGGCAGTGTCGGATGCCGACGAAGCGGAAAGGTTTTACGGCGAGGTTCTTGGACTGCACAAGCTTTACCGTTTTGGCGAGCTGGTATTTTTTGATTGCGATGGCGTGCGCTTAATGCTCGAAGGCACTACCCGGCAAATCTATCCGGGGCAGGGCACCTGTATTTATTTCTCCGTCAAAGACATTGAAGCGGTCACTGATAAGTTGAAGGCCAAATCGGTTCGCTTCGACGGCACGCCGCACCTGGTGACGAAAATGTCGGATCACGAATTATGGATGGCGTTCTTCCGCGATCCGGACGGCCATTTGCTGGCTTTAATAGAAGAGAAGCGCTGATTTCTGATACCATGCGGGTATTCCACCACTACCGGTAATACATATGCGCCGCTATGCGCCACTTTCGCTTCTGTTCGCCCTTGCCGCTTGCGGCGATAGCTACACTCCGGTCGACCTGTACCAGGCTAAAACGCCTGATTGCAAGAACTGGGTGGACGAATCGCGCTTTGACTTGCCGAAAGGGATATTCGTGACCGCCACGGCGCCTGTGGCGTTACCGGAAGGCGGGGTGGAAATCGGCCTGGTGTATATGCTGCCGCGAAATACCCAAGCGCAATTCACCAGCCGCGCATTCAAGATATATCAGCCCAAAGGCGCACCGCTGATGAATGCCGAAATCGCCAGCATTTATCAGCGTGGCACTAGCGCAAGGCCTGAAATGGTGGAAGTAATCAAGGAAGTGCCGGTATTAATGGTGGCGACCGCGACGTCGGACGCCACCCAATTCCGCTTCCGCATGCAATTCAAGGGCAAGCTGCCGGAACGTTTCGACTTCACGCCGCCGCCAATGGTGATCGGCCGCGACCGCTATCCGGTCCGCACCTTCACCTATCGCTATTTCGACGACCGTAAAGCCTACGGCATGTGCAGCTGATTCCTCATCGCTTGCGCGCGAATTCAGAATGAAGGAGATGAAGATTGCTGCTTCAGAGTGTGTATCGCGGCGGTGATCAGCGGGCGCGCTTCGGTGCAGCTGAGATTGGCCAGTTGCGCCGGGCTGCGCGTCTTGCCCAATTCCTCGGCAACCAGATAGCCCAGCATGTAGCCGCGCCGGGGCGGCAGGCCGTCCACGCTGGCGCCGTTCATGTAGAACAGGCTGCCTAGCTGGACCTCGTCGGGGCTGTCGAACACACGCTCCAGTTGCGCCATGTTGGCGTAAATTTGCCCCCTGATGCGCGCGGCGCTGCCCTTCGGGAAGTCGATCAGCAATTCCTGGTCGTTCGCCTGCGGGTTAAGCACTTTGGACACATAGGTGGCCAGCCCCTCAATCCACAGGCGCTGCCACAGCACGCTGTCGTCGCAATCCGGCGCCTGCTTGTAGTGGTAAGTGTGGAACAGCTCGTGATGGAAGAACGGGGCTTCGGTGCCCTTGCCGTGATAGCGCACCATGCCATCCGCGCCGAAAATCAGGTAATTGCGGCCGTTCAGCACCCGTGTGCCCCCATCCATCTCGCCTAGCGAATGCAGGAAGTAAGTGGCCACTACCGGCTTAAAGTCCGGGAAGGCGGCCGTGAACGTGGCGATGTGGCCAGGCAGTTCGGTGCCGAACTGGTCCACCTTGTCGAGATACGCCTGCCGCTGTTCGCCAAAAGCCGCGATGTTGCGGCGGATAATGTCGTCGTGCTGGGCGGCCGTGCGCGCGCCGGCGTACCGCTCCACGCCGTAGAACTCAGGAAACTTCGCTCCCACCTGCGTCTTGAACGCCTGCACGCGCTCCGCCTCAGGCAGGCCCTGCGTGCCGTCCCAGAACGTCACGAACTCGCGCGCCAGGCTGTGCACCTCCAGCTTGGGCGCCGCCGGCGCGTCGGCAGCGTGGCAGGAGAAGGCGGCGCTCAGGCCGAGGCAGGCGATCAGCAGACGTTTCATGAGAAAATTTTTCGGTTCGGAAACGCGTATTTTGCCAGAAAAGCAATTATCGGAAAATAAAAAAGGCAGCCTAAGCTGCCTTTCTGATACTGCTGCGTAAAGCTTATTGCTTCGAGCGCAGTTTGGCGATGGCGGCCAGCTGGCCGATCGCGGCGGCCAGCTCGGCTTGCGCTTTCGCGTAGTCAATGCTGCCGGTGTTGTTGGCCAGGGCTTCTTCCGCCAGTTTCTTGGCGGCCGAGGCTTTGGCTTCATCCAGGTCTGCACCACGGATCGCGGTGTCAGCCAGTACCGTAACGGCGTTCGGCTGCACTTCCAGCAAGCCGCCGGCCACGAAGACGAACTCTTCTTCAGCCTTGCCTGCTACCTTGATGCGTACCGCGCCTGGACGAATACGGGTGATCAGCGGGGTGTGCTTGGGGTAGATCCCCAGCTCGCCCTGCTCGCCCGGCAACGCGACGAATTCGGCTTCGCCCGAGAAGATCTGCTCTTCCGCGGAAACCACGTCTACGTGTATGGTATTTGCCATGTGTGTCCTATCGGGATATGACGGCCCC
This sequence comes from Massilia sp. Root418, assembly GCF_001425265.1. Classification (GTDB taxonomy): domain Bacteria; phylum Pseudomonadota; class Gammaproteobacteria; order Burkholderiales; family Burkholderiaceae_D; genus Rugamonas. The sequence continues at coordinate 295,611 of NZ_LMEC01000022.1, read as the reverse complement.
GCCTTGCGGCGGGGCCGAAGCAAACTCAGCGATTAGTTGAGTTTTTTGGCTTTTTCGATTGCTTCTTCGATCGTGCCGACCATGTAGAACGCCTGTTCCGGCAGGTGATCCAGTTCGCCCGAAGCGATCATCTTGAAGCCCTTGATCGTGTCTTTCAGCGAAACGTATTTACCTGGGGAACCGGTGAACACTTCAGCAACGTGGAACGGCTGCGACAGGAAACGCTGCATCTTACGCGCGCGTGCCACCAGCAGCTTGTCTTCCGGCGCCAGTTCGTCCATGCCCAGAATCGCGATAATGTCGCGCAGTTCCTTGTAGCGCTGCAGGGTGCCCTGTACGGCACGGGCGGTGTCGTAGTGGTCCTGGCCAACGACCAGCGGGTCCAGCTGGCGCGAGGTCGAGTCCAGTGGATCAACTGCAGGGTAGATACCCAGCGAGGCGATGTCACGCGACAGAACAACGGTGGAATCCAGGTGACCGAAGGTGGTCGCTGGCGACGGGTCGGTCAAGTCATCCGCTGGAACGTACACGGCCTGGATCGAGGTGATCGAACCGGTCTTGGTGGACGTAATACGCTCTTGCAGGCGGCCCATTTCTTCGGCCAGGGTAGGCTGGTAACCCACTGCGGAAGGCATACGGCCCAGCAGTGCGGATACTTCGGTACCGGCCAGGGTGAAGCGGTAGATGTTGTCCACGAAGAACAGAACGTCTTTGCCTTCGTCACGGAACGCTTCCGCCATGGTCAGACCGGTCAGCGCAACGCGCAGACGGTTGCCTGGTGGTTCGTTCATCTGGCCGTAGACCATCGCTACCTTGGAGTTTTCCGGGTTTTCCAGGTCCACCACCTTGGCATCGGCCATCTCGTGGTAGAAGTCGTTACCTTCGCGGGTACGCTCGCCCACGCCGGCGAACACGGACAGACCCGAGTGCGCTTTGGCGATGTTGTTGATCAGTTCCATCATGTTCACGGTCTTGCCCACACCTGCACCGCCGAACAGACCGACTTTACCGCCTTTGGCGAACGGGCACACCAGGTCAATCACCTTGATGCCGGTTTCCAGCAGGTCTTGCGATGGCGACAGTTCGTCGTACGCAGGCGCCGTGCGGTGGATCGAAGCGATCTGGTCGTGTGCAACTGGACCGCATTCGTCGATCGGGTTGCCCAGCACGTCCATGATGCGGCCCAGGGTGGCTTTGCCAACTGGAACCATGATTGGTTTGCCGGTGTTCTGGATCATCATGCCGCGGCGCAGGCCGTCGGACGAACCCAGAGCAATGGTACGGACCACGCCGTCGCCCAGCTGTTGTTGTACTTCCAGGGTCAGCTCGGAGCCTTCCATTTTCAAGGCATCAAATACCTTAGGCATCGCGTTGCGTGGAAACTCAACGTCCACCACAGCGCCGATACACTGAACGATTTTGCCATCAGCCATGTTCGTTCCTTCAAATATAGTTAAATTCGTTTAAACCGCAGCCGCACCGGCAACGATTTCGGAGAGTTCTTTGGTAATCGCAGCCTGACGCGTCTTGTTATAGATCAGCTTCAGTTCACCGATGACGCTACCTGCGTTGTCGCTGGCGGCCTTCATGGCCACCATGCGGGCCGATTGCTCGGACGCCAGGTTTTCCGCCACCGCCTGGTATACCAGCGCTTCAATGTAGCGCTCCAGCAGTTCGTCAATCACGGTCGCTGCATCCGGCTCGTAGATGTAGTCCCACTTGTGGCTACCCTTGTCGGCCGTGATGTTGTCCGCCGTCAGCGGCAGCAGCTGCTGCACTTGCGGCTCTTGCTTCATTGTGTTGATGAACTTGGTATAGCACAGGTACACTGCGTCGAGTTTGCCTTCCGTGAACTTTTCGAGCATGACCTTCACAGGTCCGATCAATTTGTCCAGGTGCGGCGTGTCGCCGATCTGCGTCGCTTGCGCAACGACAGGAACGCCAACCCGATTCAAGAACCCCAAACCTTTGTTACCGATGGCTACCGCTTCAACCTTGACGCCGGCCGTTTCCAGCTCGCGCGTTTTCGCCGTCACCATGCGCAGCACGTTGGTGTTCAAGCCACCGCACAGACCCTTGTCGGTCGTGACGATGATGAAACCCACTGCTTTCGCTTCGGTTCCCTGCGCTTGCGCCAGGAACGGGTGCGTGTATTCAGGGTTGGCGGTTGCCAGATTAGCGGCGATGTTACGAACCTTGTCACTGTAGGGACGGGCGGCGCGCATGCGATCCTGCGCCTTGCGCATTTTCGATGCGGCGACCATTTCCATCGCCTTGGTGATCTTTTTCGTATTCTCTACGCTTTTGATCTTGCCACGTATCTCTTTGCCTACTGCCATGAGTCCTTACTCCTTCTGCGCTGAAGGCGGTCCGAGGCCGGAGCCGGGACCGCCGTGCCGCTTAAAATGCGCCGGATTTTTTGAAATCAGCAATGGCGGCCGACAGGGCAGCTTCGCCGTCTTTGTCCAGTTGCTTGGTTTCTTCGATCTTGGCCAGCAGAGCAGCTTGCTTGGTCTTCAGGTAGGCGTGCAGGCCGGCTTCGAATGGCAGCACTTTCTTCACTGCCACGTCGTCCAGGAAGCCCTTGTTCACTGCGAACAGGGATGCGCCCATCAGGGAAATCGACAGTGGCGAGTACTGAGCCTGCTTCAGCAGTTCGGTCACGCGCGCGCCGCGGTCCAGCTGCTTGCGGGTCGATTCGTCCAGGTCTGATGCGAACTGCGCGAACGCAGCCAGTTCACGGTACTGCGCCAAGTCGGTACGGATACCGCCGGACAGGTTTTTGATGACCTTGGTCTGGGCGGCGCCACCAACGCGCGATACCGAGATACCTGCGTTAATTGCAGGACGGATACCGGAGTTGAACAGCGAGGTTTCCAGGAAGATCTGGCCGTCGGTAATCGAAATCACGTTGGTTGGCACGAACGCCGAAACGTCGCCAGCCTGGGTTTCAATGATCGGCAGCGCGGTCAGCGAACCGGTCTTGCCTTTGACTGCGCCGCCGGTGAAGGCTTCGACGTAGTCGGCGTTCACGCGTGCTGCGCGTTCCAGCAGGCGGCTGTGCAGGTAGAACACGTCGCCTGGGTACGCTTCGCGGCCTGGTGGGCGGCGCAGCAGCAGGGAGATCTGACGGTAGGCAACAGCTTGCTTGGACAGGTCATCGTACACGATCAGGGCGTCTTCGCCGCGGTCGCGGAAGTATTCGCCCATGGTGCAGCCGGAGTAGGCCGAGATGTACTGCATCGCAGCCGATTCCGACGCGGTTGCAGCCACAACAATGGTGTACTCCATTGCGCCGTGCTGTTCCAGGGAACGCACGATGTTCTTGATGGTGGAAGCTTTCTGGCCGATTGCAACGTAGATGCAAGTCATGCCCTGGCCTTTTTGGTTGATGATCGCATCAACCGCTACCGCCGACTTACCAGTCTGGCGGTCGCCAATGATCAGCTCACGCTGGCCACGGCCAATTGGCACCATCGCGTCGATCGACTTCAGGCCGGTCTGCATAGGCTGCGACACGGATTCGCGGGCGATAACGCCCGGAGCGATCTTTTCGATTGGCGAGGTCAGCTTGGCGTCGACCGGACCTTTGCCGTCGATCGGCTGGCCCAGGGCGTTGACCACGCGGCCGCGCAGTTCAGGACCGACCGGCACTTCCAGGATACGGCCGGTGCACTTGACGGTGTCGCCTTCCGAGATGTGCTCGTAAGCACCCAGGATCACGGCGCCGACGGAGTCGCGCTCCAGGTTCATGGCCAGGCCGAAGGTGTTGCCTGGGAATTCCAGCATCTCGCCTTGCATTACGTCCGACAGACCGTGGATGCGGCAGATACCGTCGGCTACGGAAATAACCGTGCCTTGATTGCGCACTTCAGCGCCGCCATCAATGCCTTGGATCCGGCTCTTGATCAGCTCGCTGATTTCAGATGGGTTGAGTTGCATACTAACTCCTAAATGTAGTTCTCTCCGCTTGCGCGAGGGTATATTTGGTCTGCCGTAGCGGCCAGCGGGTCTTAAGCGACCAGCGCGGAACGCATCTGCTGCAGCCTGGCGCGGACCGAAGTGTCGAGCACTTCATCACCGACGACCACGCGCACGCCACCGATCAACGATGGGTCTACGGTCACGCTCGGGTTGAGCTTGCGGCTGAATTTCTTTTCCAGCGTGGCAACCAGCTCGGCAACCTGGGCGGCGCTCATGTCGAACGCGCTCGTGATTTCGGCATCCGCCGCACCTTCCGCGCCGTTTTTCAACAGCTGGAACTGGGCGCCGATTTCAGGCAGCAATTCGATACGATTGTTGGCAACCAGCATGCCGAGGAAGTTATTGGCTTCCGCGTTCAGCGGCGATTTCACCAGGGACTGAATGGTGGCAGCGACATCGCTTTCCGAAACTTTCGGATTGCGGGCATAGTCCAGCACATCGGCGTTGCCGCCGATCTGGGCCAGTTCGGACACCAGATCGGACCACTGCGCGAGGTTGCCGGCTTGGGCTACGCGGAAGAGGGCTTCCGCGTAGGGACGGGCGACGGTTGCGAGTTCAGCCATGATTACAGCTCAGTCGCGAGGCGGGCCAGCAGGTCGGCGTGGGCCGACGCGGTGACTTCACGCTTCAAGATCTGCTCGGCACCTTTGACCGCCAGGTCGGCTACCTGGGCGCGCAGAGCTTCGCGGGCTTGGGTAACTTGCTGTTCGGCTTCAGCTTTGGCTTGTGCAATGATGCGGTCGGCTTCGGCTTTGGCGTTGGCTTTAATTTCTTCAGCCACCAGTTGCGCACGCTTCTCGGCGTCCGCGACGCGCTGGGCAGCTTCGTCGCGGGCGGAGGTCAGGGCTTCGGAAGCGCGCTTTTCAGCGATTTCCATCGAAGCCTTGCCCTGGTCGGCCGCAGCCAGACCATCGGCGATACGCTTGGCACGCTCGTCCAGCGTGGAATTCAACGCTGGGAATACGAATTTCATCGAGAACCATACGAGCACCCCGAAGGTGATCATCTGGCCGATGAGCGACATATTAATGTCCATACCTTGCTCCTAAAAAGTTTCCCCGCATGAAGCGAAGATTAGTGAGCAGCCAGAACAGCGGTCAGGAATGGGTTGTTGAACGTGAACAGCAGAGCAACACCAACACCGATCATCGAGATGGCATCCAGCAGACCAGCGATAACGAACAGCTTGGTTTGCAGTTGTGGCATCAGTTCAGGCTGGCGAGCCGAAGCTTCCAGGAATTTGCCGCCCAGAATAGCGAAGCCCAGTGCGGTGCCGATTGCGGCCAGACCTACGATGATGGCTACGGCCAGAACGGTCATGCTTTGTACTTGTGCGATCAGAGCTTGCATAAAATTCTCCTAAATTTAAAAAAAACGAAAGATACTAAAAAAACAAATATAAAGTTGCTGATTAATGCTTCTCAACCGCAAGGGCCAGATACACAACCGTCAACGCCATAAACACAAAAGCTTGCAGAGTTACAATCAGAATGTGGAAGATTGCCCATGGACCACCCAACAGCCACTGCGCCCACCAAGGCAACAACGCGATCAGAATGAAAATCAGTTCGCCGGCATACATGTTGCCGAACAGTCGCAGCGCCAGCGAAATAGGCTTCGCTACCAGCTCGATCATTTGGAAAACGAAGTTCACCGGGGCCAGCACGATGGCCATGGCGCCATGCGCGTGGAACGGCGCGGTAAACAGTTCTTTGGTCCAGCCACCAACGCCCTTGGCCTTGATGGAGAAAGCGATAATGCACAGCAGCACCGAGAACGACATGCCGAAGGTGTGGTTCACGTCGGCGGTCGGCACCACGCGCAGCTTGTAGACGCCGAAGAATTCCAGCACTTTCGGCAGCAGGTCAACCGGCAGGAAGTCCATCGCGTTCATCAGCCATACCCACACGAAGATGGTGATGGCCAGCGGCGCGATTACCTTGCTCTTGGCGTGGAAAGCGGAATTGACGGTGTCGTTGACCAATTCCATGATCCACTCGACGAAGTTCTGCAGCTTGCCTGGCACGCCAGGGGTGGCACGGCGGGCAGCCATGTAGAAGACGCCCAGGAACACCAGGCCCAGAAGTGCCGAAACCCAGAACGTATCCAGGTTGATGGTGTTATCCGCATTGCGCAGGTGCGACAAGTGGTGCTGAATGTACTCTGTGGCGTTAGCCGGGGCCGCGTGGCCCCCGTGTTCAGTGGTCATAATGTTTGCCAGATTTTGTTAATTAAACTGCTAGCAGCGCGAACCAGTAAGCCAGGGTCGCTACCGCGAAACCTATGATCAGCCATAACCATGCGGCCGACGAGAACAGTACCAGCGCAGTAATGAACAGCGCTGCCGTTATGAAAACTTTAACCATCTCGGCGCGAAAATGCGTCCGGAATGCTTTCTTTGCGTCGTTCGTTTCGCCCGCGACTATCATCGCGTACACCAGGCTCCCGATGACTGCGATCGCTCCGCCTAAAGCGGCAGACCAGCCTCTCTCAACGCTGCCGAAATAGGCAGTGGCGGCGGAGAAAAACGTGGCGATTGTGAACTGCAAGGCAACAACTTTAAACACCGGAGAGGCAATGCGCTGAAAAAAATCACTCACTTGCCGGGTTCCCAGAGAAAGCGTATACACCTAAAGACACGGGATTATATTAGGATTTGCTTAGTTTGGTCAAACATGGTGCGCCGCAACATGGCTGTTTGGGCAAGAAAGAGACGGTTTTTGAGCATATGCACCAGGATGGTGCGCGGTGTGCGCGCTATCACTGTGTCAACATTGCCATGACTTCTGGTTACTCGGCTTTCCGCATGGCGGGTTACGCGGGCTGCGCCCGCTAACCCGCCCTACAGTTGGTCCGTCACGATGCAGGACGGGCCGCGGCGGCGGCTTAGCCGCGCAGACGGGTCAGCAGTCCGTCCAGCACATCCAGGTCGGCAAAGTCGATCACCATCTGGCCGCGGCCCTTACTGCCCATCTTGAACACCACCGGCGTGGCCAGCAGGTCGGCCAGCTCTTCCTCCAGGCGCAGGATGTCGCCGGATTTGTCCTTCTGCTTGCGCTGCGCCTGCTCGGACTGCTCTTCCTGGGCGCGCTGCACCAGCTTTTCCGTCTCGCGCACCGACAGGCGTTTCGCTACGACAACATTTGCCAGCGTGATCTGGGTGGCCGCATCCACCGCCAGCAGGGCGCGCGCGTGGCCCATGTCGATGTCGCCGGCCATCAGCATGGTCTGCACCGGGCCGGCGAGGTTGATCAGCCTGAGCAGGTTGGACACTGCGCTGCGCGAGCGGCCGACGGCGGTGGCCGCCTGCTCGTGGGTGAAGTCGAAGTCGGTGATCAGGCGCTGGATGCCCTGCGCCTCTTCCAGCGGGTTCAAGTCTTCGCGCTGGATATTCTCGATCAGCGCCATGGCGGCGGCGGTCTTGTCGTCCACCTCGCGCACCAGCACCGGCACGTTTTCCAGGCCGGCCAGCTGCGCCGCGCGGAAGCGGCGCTCGCCGGCGATGATTTCATATTTGACCGCGCTGCCCTTGGCCGGCGCGATCGGGCGCACCAGGATGGGCTGCATGATGCCCTGGGTCTTGATGGAAGCGGCCAGCTCGGCCAGACCGCCCTCGTCCATGCGCGTGCGCGGCTGGTATTTGCCCGCTTGCATGTGCGCGACCGCCAGCTCGGTCGGCGCGCTGCCGTTCGCCGCCGGGTTGGATGGATCGCCATCGCCGCCCAGCAGGGCGTCCAGGCCGCGACCCAGGCCTTTGAGTTTCTTCGTTGCCATAATTTGTCCTGTTACATCTTCTTGATACGCTTGACCATCTCGGCGCCGAAGGCGATGTAAGCCTGCGCGCCCTTGGAGGATGGATCGAAGGTCACGCCCGGCATGCCGTACGACGGCGCTTCGGCCAGGCGCACATTGCGCGGAATGATGGTCTTGAAGACCTTGTCGCCGAAGTGCTGCTCCAGCTGCGCAGACACTTGCTGCGACAGCGTCATGCGCGGATCGAACATGACGCGCAGCAGGCCGATGATCTTCAGGTCCGGGTTCAGGTTGGCGTGCACCTTCTTGATGGTGTTCACCAGGTCCGACAGGCCTTCCAGCGCGTAGTACTCGCACTGCATCGGAATGATCACGCCGTGCGCGGCGCACAGGCCGTTCAAGGTCAGCATGGACAGTGCCGGCGGGCAGTCGATCAGGATGAAGTCGTACTCCTTGTCGACGGCAGCCAGCGCATCCTTCAGGCGGCGCTCGCGGTTGTCCAGCTCCACCATCTCCACTTCGGCGCCCGCCAGCTCGCGGTTGGACGGCAGCACGTCGAAGCGCCCCGCCTCCGAACGCTGGCGCGCCGTGGCCACGTCCGACTGGCCCAGCAGCACTTCATAGGTCGACGCTGCCAGGCCGGCCTTGTTGATGCCCGCGCCCATGGTGGCGTTGCCCTGCGGGTCCAGGTCCACCAGCAATACGCGCTGGTTCAGTTTGGCCAGTCCGGCGGAGAGGTTGACCGTGGTGGTGGTCTTGCCCACGCCGCCCTTTTGATTCGCTACACAAAAAATTTTGGCCATGTACTCTTCTTATTAGCTATATCGTTTATATGGTATAAATCGTTTAGTTTGTTTATTCTGTTTATACGGTATAAATGATTTATACCGTATATTCCGTTATGCCTGTTGGATGAATACCAGGTGGCGCTCCGCCTCCAGCCCCGGCACTTTCAGGGCCTGCAGCCGTTCCACCTTCCACGGCTCGGGCAGGCGCTCGCGCTCGTCCTGCGGCGCCGTGCCTTTCAGGGCGATGAAGCGTCCGCCTTGGGCCAGCAGGTGCCCGGACCAGTTCACGAAGTCGCTCAGGTCGGCGAAGGCGCGCGAGGTGATCACGTCGAATGGCTGCTTCACCTCCAGCTCCTGCACCTTCTTCGTGTACACCGTCACGTTGGCCAGGCCCAGTTCCGCCTTCACCTGCGTCAGGAAGGCGGTTTTCTTGTGCACCGTGTCGATCATGGACAGCTTCATGTCCGGCTTCGAGATCGCCAGCACCACGCCCGGCAGGCCGCCGCCCGCCCCCACGTCCAGCACGTTCTGCGCACCGTCGAATGCCGGCACGGCGGCCAGCGAGTCCAGCAAATGCAGCGTCATCATCTGCATCGGATCGCGCACGGACGTCAGGTTGTAGACGCTATTCCACTTGTTCAGCAGCGCCAGGTAGTCCAGCAGCTGCTCCTGCTGCGCGGCGGACAGCTCCACAGCCAGTTCCGCCACGCCCTTTTTCAACACTTCGGCCAATGCTGCACGGTCGAACAACTTCATTGAACAGCCTCATCTTTCAAGTTCACAAACCCGCCGAAACCGGTCTTTTTCAGGTGCACCAGCAGCAGCGAAATCGCCGCCGGGGTCACGCCGGAGATGCGCGACGCCTGGCCCAGGGTTTCCGGGCGCTGCGCATGCAGCTTCTGGCGCACCTCCACCGACAGTGCCGTGATGTCCAGATAGTTGAACGCTTCCGGCAGTTTCAGGTTTTCGTAGTGCTCGTGGCGCTCCACTTCCTTGCTCTGGCGGTCGATGTAGCCCGAATATTTGAGCTGGATTTCCACCTGTTCCTGCACCGCCGCGTCGTCCACGCCGGGGCCTGCCAGCGCCTGGCCTTCCACGCCCGACATGGTCATCAGCTTGTCGTAGGCCACGCCCGGACGGCGCAGCAGATCGGCCAGCGAATACTCGCGCTCGATGGCCTGGCCGATCACGCGTTCGGACTCGTCCGCCGCCAGGATGCGCGGGTTCACCCACGTGGAACGCAGGCGTTCCAGCTCCTTGGCCACGGCTTCGCGCTTGCGGTCGAAGGCTTCCCACTGCGCGTCGCCGACCACGCCCAGCTTGCGGCCGATCTCGGTCAAGCGCATGTCCGCGTTGTCTTCGCGCAGGCTCAGACGGTACTCGGCGCGGCTGGTAAACATGCGGTACGGCTCCTGCACGCCCTGCGTGACCAGGTCGTCCACCAGCACGCCCAGGTAGGCTTCCGAACGCGCCGGGGTCCAGGCTTCCTTGCCCTGGGTCTGCAGCGCGGCGTTGATACCGGCCAGCATGCCCTGCGCGGCGGCCTCTTCATAGCCGGTGGTGCCGTTGATCTGGCCGGCGAAATACAGGCCGCCCACGGCCTTGGTTTCCAGCGACGCCTTGAGGCCGCGCGGGTCGAAATAGTCGTATTCGATGGCGTAACCGGGACGCAGGATGTGGGCGTTTTCCATGCCTTTCATCGAGCGCACCAGCTCGATCTGCACGTCAAACGGCAGGCTGGTGGAGATGCCATTTGGATAGAATTCATTGGTCGTCAGGCCTTCCGGCTCCAGGAAAATCTGGTGCGATTCCTTGGACGAGAAGCGGTGAATCTTGTCCTCGATGGATGGGCAATAGCGCGGGCCGACACCTTCGATAACGCCGGTATACATCGGGCTACGGTCCAGGCCGGCGCGGATGATGTCGTGCGTTTTGGTGTTGGTATGGGTCACCCAGCAAGGCATCTGGCGCGGGTGCATGGCGGCACTGCCCATGACGGAAAACACCGGCACCGGGTCCAGGTCGCCCGGCTGTTCGGTCATGGCCGACAGGTCGATACTGCGGCCGTCGATGCGCGGCGGCGTGCCGGTCTTCAGGCGGCCCTGCGGCAATTTCAGCTCTTTCAGGCGGGCCGACAGCGAGATCGCGGGCGGGTCGCCGGCGCGGCCGGCCGAGTAATTCTGCAGACCGACGTGGATCTTCCCGTCCAGGAAAGTGCCGGCCGTCAGCACCACGGCAGGGGCCAGGAACTTCAAGCCGATCTGGGTCACGGCGCCCACCACGCGGTCGCCCTCCACCATCAGGTCGTCCACGGCCTGCTGGAACAGCCACAGGTTAGGCTGGTTTTCCAGGCGCGAGCGGATGGCCTGCTTGTACAGAATGCGGTCGGCCTGGGCGCGGGTGGCGCGCACGGCAGGGCCCTTGGAGGAATTCAGGATGCGGAACTGGATGCCCGCCTCGTCGGTGGCGATCGCCATGGCGCCGCCCATCGCATCGACTTCCTTGACCAGGTGGCCTTTGCCGATGCCGCCGATGGAAGGATTGCACGACATCTGGCCCAGCGTCTCGATGTTGTGCGTCAGCAAGAGCGTCTTCTGGCCCATGCGGGCGGAAGCCAGGGCGGCCTCGGTGCCGGCGTGACCGCCGCCGACAACGATGACGTCGAATTGGGTAGGAAATAACATTTTTGGTATTGGGGTGAATGCGAGGAATGAGATCAGATTATAGAGTCTTTTTACAGCTGCGACTTTTTTAGGCAGAAAAATTAGGTGAATTGTTCCACGTGGAACACTGCCCGATGTACGCTACGAGCAAAAAAAAGAGGGCGCCGAAGCGCCCTCGTCCGCTGTTCCACGTGAAACAATTACTTCAGAAACGCGTCGTAGCCGGTTTTGAAGATCAGGACGGTCACCACGATCAGGAACAGGCGGCGCACGAAACCGCTACCGTGCTTCATCGCCAGCTTGGTGCCGATCAGCGAACCCGCCACCTGGCATGCCGCCATCAACAGGCCCAGTTGCCACAGCAAGTGGCCCGAGTAGCCGAACCACATCAGCGCGGCAAAGTTGCAGGCCACGTTCACCACCTTGGCCACCGCCGAGGCCGCCAGGAAGTCGAAGCCGAAGAAGCGCACGAACAGGAACACCAGGAAGCTGCCGGTGCCGGGGCCGAAGAAGCCGTCGTAGAAACCGATCAGTGCGCCGCAGCCCACAGCCATCAGCCGCTCCCGGGTGCCGGTGTGCAGCGGGGCGTGGATGCTGCCGAAGTCCTTGCGCCAGAAGGTGTACACCGCCACTGCAATCAGCACGATGGGCAGCAGGGTGCGCATGAAGTCGGGCGGTATCCTGGTCACCGTGTAGGCGCCGAGGAAGGCGAACAGGAAAGCCGCCATGGCAGCCGGCGCCGCCGTGGTCCAGGCGATGCTGACGCGCCGCGCGTAGTTGACCGCCGCCGCCGCCGTGCCGAAGATGCCGGCCAGCTTGCTGGTCCCGAGCAGCGTGGCCGGCGCTGTATTGCCGAACACCGAAAACAGCACCGGAATCTGGATCAGTCCGCCCCCACCCACCACCGCATCCACCAGCCCCGCGGCAAACGCCGCCACACCCAACACCAGGAAATCCACCATAACGCCCCATGTACGCCGTCTGCGCGGCCAGTTAGAAGCTCGTCATTGTACGTAAGAAACCCTCTCCTCGCCGGCGCCCAAACGAGCTGAGCCGCATTTTGCCCACTTCGGGGTCTGACCCCGAAGGAGGGGAAAATGCGGCTCAGCTCGGCAAATTTTGGTGTAAGCTGGAATGCCAACATTCCTTGCCAGCATTGAGCCGATCTCGCCATGAATGACTTCCCTGCTTTCGCTTTCAGTACCGTTGCCCACATCGTTTCCGAACTGGGCGCAGCCCGGAAATTGGGGGAGCACGTGCGCGCCCGCTTTCCGTCGGCGCAGCGCGCGCTGCTGGTGACCGATCCGGGTTTTTTGAAAACCGGGCTGGTGCAGGCGCCCGCCGACAGCCTGGCCGCCGCCGGGTTCCACGTGAAAATCTATTCGGATGTGGTGGCGGACCCGCCGGAGCAGATCGTGCTGGCGGCCGTGGCCGCTGCGCGCGAACATCATGCGGATGTGGTCATCGGCCTCGGCGGCGGCAGCTCCATGGATGTGGCCAAGCTGATCGCAGTGCTGGCGGCCAGCGACCAGCCGTTGGCCGCCATCTACGGCATCGGTAACGTGAAGGGCGCTCGCCTGCCGCTGGTGCAGATTCCAACCACCCCCGGTACTGGCTCGGAGGTGACCAATATCGCCATCGTCACCACCGGCGCAACCACCAAGATGGGCGTGGTGGCGCCCCAGCTATATGCGGACCTGGCCATCCTGGATGCGGAATTGACCACCGGCTTGCCCGCCATGGTGACGGCCGCCACGGGCATCGATGCCATGGTGCATGCCATCGAGGCCTACACCAGCCGCCACAAGAAGAACCCGCTGTCCGACATGCTGGCACGCCAGGCACTGGGACTGCTGTCGCGCAATCTGATCGCCGCGTGCGAGAACGGCAAAAACCTGGCCGCACGCCAGGCCATGCTGCTGGGGGCGATGCTGGCTGGGCAGGCCTTCTCGAACGCGCCGGTGGCGGCAGTGCACGCGCTGGCTTATCCGATCGGCGGCATTTTCCACGTACCGCATGGCTTGTCCAATTCGCTGGTGCTGCCGCATGTGCTGCGCTTCAATGCGCCCGAGGCGGCCCCGCTGTACGCGGAACTGGCGGGCATCGTGGTGCCGCACGCGGAGGGTACGGTGGAAGCAAGGGCGGAGGCGCTCGTTGTTGCTATGCAGCAAATCGCGGTCATCACGGGGATAGAGCGCAGCCTGCAACAAGTCGGCATCGCCGAGAGCGACCTGGACCGGCTGGCGGACGAGGCCATGCTGCAGACCCGCTTGCTGGGGAACAATCCGCGCGAACTGAGCCGCGCCGATGCGCGCGCCATCTACGCGGCGGCGCTGTAGCAGGATCCGGCCGCCGGGACAAAAAAACGCCGCCCTCGGGCGGCGTTTTGCCTTGCGGATTCAGCCGGTCAGTTCGGCACGTCCACCGTGGTGCCGGACACGGCAATGGCGTTGGCGCCGGCCGATGCGGCAATCGGCGGCAGGTTGGCTGCCGTGATCGGCACCGCATTGCTGGCGCGCGTGGTGGTGCGCACCAGCTGCGACGGCGGCAGCGGCGCCCCGGCCGGGTTGCGCAGATTGGCGTACACCGCATCGAGCGCGCGGAACAGGTAGACGTGCAGCGGTACGACCACGGTCGGCAGCGCGTTGCTGAACGAGTCGAAGTGGTTGGCGTTGGTCACCTCGATGTAGCGCAGCTTGCTGGCACTCCCCTCCACGCTGGCGTTCAGGCCCAGGTAGGCGCGCGAGGCGTGGTTCACCGGGATCAGCGCATCGCTGCGGCCGGCCACGATGATGGCCGGCCTGCCCTTCAGGTTGCCGCTGGCCTGCACTTCGGCGATGCCCGCCTTCACGCGTGCGCTCTGCGCCGCCAGGCTGCCGCTCAGCGCGGTGCCGGTGACCGGGTCGGCGCCGGTGGCCAGCGAACGCAGGCACAGGAAGCCGTCCAGCGACTGGTCCGCCGCGTTGGTGGACGGCGACACGCCCAGGTTGTAGGCCTTGGCGCCGCCCACCGAGTTCTCGTAGATGACGCTGCCGATGATGCCGTTCTGGCTGGCGAAGCTGGACGCCTTCACCGCTGCCGGCATCGGTAGCGGCGCGCCGGCCGCGTCCGCCGTGGCGAAGCTGAAGCCGCAGACCTTGTCGAGCACGCTGAACTTGCCGTAGGCATAAGCATAGGTCACCGCCACCAGGATGTTGGTGCCGGCGTGCGCAGCCTGCAGCACCTCCGCGTCCGCATTCCAGCCATAGGCCTTCAGGCGCGCCTTGGCGTCGCTCTGCTGGTCCGCCAGGCTGCTGCCGTTCAGCAGGCCCTTGGCGGCCAGCGCGCTGCAGCGTCCGCCCGGCGCCGCTTCGGCCAGGCAGGGCTGGTACAGGGCCGCAAAGGTGGAGTAATCGAACAGCGGCTTGCCCTGGGAAGGCACAGGAGCCCCGCCAAGGCGCACGGCGTAGCCGGTGGCGGTCTTGGGCTGGATTTGCGGCTCGGTGGCCGCCACGGCGCTGATAAGGCCCTTGGTGTCCTGCTCTGCGGCAAGCAAGGCCGCGCCGGCGCCGTTCGAGATGCTCGAGGCGATCGCCACGCTGTTTTTCGGCGTCAGGCGCACCAGGTGGCTCTTGCCGTCCGATGCCAGCTGGCCGTAGCGCTCGTTCAGCACGTAATAGGCGAACTCCACCGCCTGCAGCGTGACCTTGCCCCAGTCCTTTTCCGGATTCTGCTGCGAGTGCGCGTGCTTGAAGGCGACGCGGCCGGGATTGGCGGCGGCAAAGGCGGCGCGGTCGGCTTCCGTGATGTCGGGCGCGAAGTTGGCATTCTTGCCGGCTGAGGCGCGGGCGGCGCGCTGGCCGTTCTGCAGGTTTACGCTGTCGTCCTCGAATGTGTAGAGGCCGGTGCCGCTGCCCTTGTCGGCGTAGGCCACGGCGCAGTTGTTCTTCAGGCCCCACTCCCCGGCGCTGCCGATGGCGCCGTAGATGCCGCGCGAGCCGCTGGAGGTGCCGGTGACGATGCAGGGATTGACCGGATCAAAACTGGCCGGCACCTGCACCATCAGCGTCACGTTCTGCTTGCCGGTGCCGTCGTCGGCGTAGGCGATGTATTCGGTACCCGCCACCTTGCCCTCGCCCGTGCCGGGCACGCCGGCCGCGCTCACGTTGGGGCCATACATGGTGCCGTAGCCGCTGTTGGCGCTGATGTCCAGCACGGCGCGGTAGTTGGCGTAGATGGCGTTGCGGCGCAGTTCGGCGGCGGTGGGCTTGAGCGGGTCGGCGTAGGCGGGCGCGGCGGCGGCGGCCAGGCCGGTGCGGCCCAGGCCCGCCGTCAGCAGGTCGTCCGTGCTGCCGTCGTAGGTGGTGCTGGTGACCGTGCCCAGGTAGGACGGCAGCACGTTCAGTTCTTCGGGCGCATTGCTGCTGTCGCCGCACGAGGCCAGTGTGGCCAGCGTGGCCACGGCGGCGGCCACGGCGGTCAGTCTGATGAGCCCGGCCGTGCGGATATGGTGGTTGGTCATGTCGTCTCCTCTTTCAGATTGGAAGTAAAAAAAACGCCGGACGAGTCCGGCGTTCTTGCTTGCTCAGGCCGGCTTCTTGTGATCGAAGCGGGCCACGATTTCCCCTATTATTCCGCGCCGGAACAGCAGCACGCAGGCCACGAAGATCAGGCCCGTCACCATGCTGACCGCTTCGCCCAGGGTGTTGAACCACTCCACCCCGGTATTGCGCGCCAGGAAGGTGCCGATGTCGCCCAGCTTGTTTTCCAGCAGGATGATGATGACCGCACCCAGCATCGGTCCGGCCAGCGTGCCCATGCCGCCCACCAGGGTCATCAGGATGACCAGGCCGGACATGGTCCAGTGCACGTCGGTCAGCGTTTCAAAGCCCAGCACAACGGTCTTGGTGGCGCCGGCCAGGCCGGCCAGCGCGGCCGACAGCACGAAGGCCATCAGCTTGTACTTGTCCACGTCGTAGCCCAGCGAGACGGCGCGCGGCTCGTTTTCCTTGATGGCTTTCAGCACCTGGCCGAACGGCGAGTGCACGGTGCGTACGATCAGCGCGAAGCCGGCCACGCAGATGGCCAGCACCACGAAGTACAGCACGGTGTCGTTGGCCAGGTCGACAAGGCCCAGCAGTTTTCCGCGCGGCACGCCTTGCAAGCCGTCCTCGCCACCGGTGAACGGTGCGCGCAGCGCGCCGAAGTACACCATCTGCGCCAGCGCCAGCGTGATCATCGAGAAATAAATGCCCTGGCGGCGGATCGCCAGCGTGCCCATCACCAGGCCGATCAGGGCGGCGCCCAGGATGCCGGCCAGCAGGCCCAGCTCGAACGGCCAGCCCAGGTCGCGCAGCGCGTAGCCGGCAATGTAGCCGGCGCCGCCGAAGAAGGCCGCGTGGCCGAAGGACAGCAGGCCGGTGAAACCGATCAGCAGGTTGAAGGCGCAGGCGAACAGCGAGAAGCACAGCAGCTTCATCAGGAACACCGGATAGCCGACGAAGGGCGCGGCCAGCGCGATGGCGAAGGCGATGGCATAGCCTATGTTTTTATTCATGGACGCTTCCTCTTATTTCTCTTTGCCGAACAGGCCGGCGGGGCGCAGCAGCAGCACGATGACCATCACCACGAACACCACCACCGACGAGCCCTCGGGATACAGCACGCGGGTCAGGCCTTCGATGACGCCCAGCGCCAGCCCGGTCACGATCGAGCCCATGATGGAACCCATGCCGCCGATCACCACCACGGCGAACACCACGATAATCAGGTTGGAGCCCATCAGCGGCGACACCTGGATGATGGGCGCGGCCAGCACGCCGGCAAAGCCGGCCAGCGCCACGCCGAAGCCGTAGGTCAGCGTGACCATGAGCGGCACGTTGATGCCGAACGCTTCCACCAGCTTGGGGTTCTCGGTGCCGGCGCGCAGATAGGAGCCGAGCTTGGTCTTTTCAATCACGTACCAGGTGGCCAGGCAGACCAGCAGCGACGCGGCCACCACGAAGGCGCGGTAGTTCGGCAGGATCATGAAGCCGAGGTCGGTCGCGCCCTGCAGCAGCGCCGGGGTGTCGAAAGGCTGGCCGGACACGCCGTAGAAGGAGCGGAACACGCCCTCCACCACCAGCGTGATGCCGAAGGTGAGCAGCAGGCCGTACAGGTGGTCCAGCTTGTAGAGCCAGCGCAGCATGGTCTTTTCTATGATGATGCCGAACAGGCCGACCACGATGGGGGCCAGCGCCAGCATGGCCCAGTAGTTCAGGCCGAAATGGCTGATGCCCAGCCAGGCCAGGAAGGCGCCCATCATGTACAGGGCGCCGTGCGAAAAATTGATGACGTTCAGCAGGCCGAAGATCACGGCCAGGCCGAGCGACAGCATGGCATAGAAGGAACCGTTGACGAGACCCAGCAACAGCTGGCTCATCCACGCGGACAGGGGGATATCGGTTATAGCCATGGCTCGCGAGTAAAAAAATCACCGGGAACCGGTGACGGGGTCAAGACAAGCCGCCCCCGCAGCGCGGGGACGGCGCGGCTGCTGCTAGCTTATTTCCAGAGCGCGCACTTGGTTTCGGCCTTGGTCACATAAGCCTGGTCGCCGGGGATGGTGGCCACCACCTTGTAGTAGTCCCAGGGGTATTTCGATTCCGCGGGCTTCTTCACTTCCATCAGGTACATATCGTGCACCATGCGGCCATCCTGGCGGATCACGCCGTTCTTGGCGAACATGTCGTTGATCGGGGTCTTCTTCAGGTGCGCCATCACCTTGTCCGAATCGTCCGTGCCGACCGCCTTCACGGCCTTCAGGTAGTTCGCGGTGGCCGAATAGTCGGCCGCCTGCAGCATGGACGGCTCCTTCTTCATCTTCTCGAAGTAGCGCTTGGACCAGGTGCGGGTGTCCGGGTTCAGGTCCCAGTACCAGCCGTCGGTCAAATACATGCCCTGGGTGGTGTTCAGGCCCAGCGAGTGCACGTCGTTGATGAAGATCAGCAGGCCGGCCAGCTTCATCTTCTTGGTGATGCCGAACTCGTTGGCCGCCTTGATGGAGTTGATGGCATCGCCGCCCGCGTTGGCCAGGCCCAGGATCTGCGCGCCGGACGACTGCGCCTGCAGCAGGAAGGACGAGAAGTCGGACGCCGACAGCGGGTGCTTCACGCTGCCCAGCACCTTGCCGCCGGCCGCCTTCACCACGTCGGAGGTATCTTTTTCCAGCGACTGGCCGAAGGCATAGTCGGCAGTCATGAAGTACCAGTTCTTGCCGCCCTGCTTGGCGATGGCGCCGCCGGTGCCGCGCGCCAGCGCCACGGTGTCGTAGGCGTAGTGCACGGTGTACGGCGTGCATTCCTCGTTGGTCAGGCGGGCCGAGCCGGCACCGATCGACACGAAGATCTTTTTCTTCTCGCCCGCCACCTTGGCCATGGCCAGGTTGGCGCCCGAGTTGGTGCCGCCGATCAGCAGGTCCACGCCCTGCTGGTCGAACCATTCGCGCGCCTTGGAGGCGGCAATGTCGGCCTTGTTCTGGTGGTCGGCGGAGATGAATTCAACTTTCTTGCCGGCGATGACCACGCCGGCATCGGCAATCGCCATCTTGATCGCTTCCGCACCGCCCAGGCCGTCGATATCGGAATACAGGCCGGACATGTCGGTGATGAAGCCGATCTTGATGGTGTCGCCGGACACCTGGGCTTGCGCGCCGCAGGCCAGGCCCAGGGCGCACGCTGCTGCGGTTGCGGTGGCGATAGTTTTGAGTTTCATATTTTTGTCTCCGTCCTAAGGGTTTTGTAGTGGTACGGTAAAAATCAGACGCCGAGCAGTTCGGTCAACACTGGCATCTTTGCGCTCAACTCCGATGCAGCAAAGGTCTCGACGATCTGACCATGCTCCATCACGTAAAACCGGTCCGCCAACGGAGCGGCGAAGCGGAAATTCTGTTCCACCATGACGATGGTGTAGCCCTTCGCCTTGAGGGTGGTGATCATGCGGGCCAGGCCCTGCACGATGACCGGCGCCAGCCCTTCCGAAATCTCGTCCAGCAGCAGCAGGCGGGCGCCGGTGCGCAGGATGCGCGCCACCGCCAGCATCTGCTGCTCGCCGCCGGACAGGCGGGTGCCCTGGCTGTGCTTGCGCTCTTCCAGGTTGGGGAACATGGCGTAGATTTCCTCGATCGGCATGCCCTTCTCGCCGGTGGCCAGCTGGGGCGGCAGCAGCAGGTTTTCCTCGGTCGACAGCGAAGCGAAAATGCCGCGCTCCTCCGGGCAATAGCCTATGCCCAGGTGGGCCACCTTGTGGGTCGGCAGGTCGATGGCTTCCACGCCATTGACCTTGATGGAACCCTTGCGGGCGCCCGTCAGGCCCATGATGGCGCGCAGCGTGGTGGTGCGGCCGGCGCCGTTACGGCCCAGCAAAGTCACCACTTCGCCCGGCTGCACTGTGACGTTCACGTTGTGCAGGATGTGCGATTCGCCGTACCACGCCTGCAGATTGCTGATTTCCAGTGCGGCCGCCATCAGTGCGCCCCCACCAGTTCGGCGGCTTCGGTGCCCATGTAGGCTTCCATCACCTGCGGGTTCTTCGACACCTCGGCATAGCTGCCCTCGGCCAGCATGGCGCCGCGCTGCAGCACCGAGATCTTGTCGCAAATACCGGATACCACGTTCATATTGTGTTCCACCATCAAAATGGTGCGGCCGGCCGACACTTTCTTGATCAGCTCGGTTACGCGGTGCACGTCCTCATGGCCCATGCCCTGGGTCGGTTCGTCCAGCAGCATCAGTTCCGGCTCCATGGCCAGGGTGGTGGCGATCTCCAGCGCGCGCTTGCGGCCGTAAGGCATGTCCACGGTGACGGTGTCGGCGAACTCGGTCAGGTCCACCTCGGCCAGCAAGGCCATGGCGCGCGCGTTCAGCTGGTCCAGCGAGCGTTCGCTCTGCCAGAAATGGAAAGTGGTGCCGAGCTGGCGCTGCAGGCCGATGCGCACGTTCTGCAGCACGGTCAGGTGGGGAAACACGGCGGAAATCTGGAAAGAACGGATCACGCCCATGCGCGCGATGTGCGCCGGCTTGGCGGCCGTGATGTCCTTGCCGTTAAACAGGATCTGGCCCGAGGTCGGCACCAGGAACTTGGTCAGCAGGTTGAAGCAGGTGGTTTTGCCGGCCCCGTTTGGGCCGATCAGGGCGTGGATGTGGCCGCGCTGGACCTTCAAATTCACGTCGTTAACAGCAGTAAAACCCTTGAATTCCTTGGTCAAATTTCTTGTTTCCAAGATGAAGTTTGACATCGTATCTCCTGGTTATTCTTTATAAACTGCCAAATTTTCAACCGATCATACACACAAAAAAAAACGTGAACAATACAGTATAAATACCATCAAGCTAGCAAGTTTGGCTACAAACCAGGGCACTTGATATGGCTCAAACCAGGCGGGACATTCAGGGCGATTTCCACGTGGAACGTATCATCTGCGCGGCCTTCTCGGCGATCATGATGGTCGGCGAATTGGTGTTGCCGGACGTGATAAACGGCATCACGGACGCATCCGCCACCCGTAGTCCGGCTACACCGAGAACCCGCAATTCGCTGTCCACCACGGCCAAAGTGTCGTTTTTTCGTCCCATCCGGCAAGTTCCCACCGGGTGGAAGATGGTGGTGCCGATGGCGCCGGCCGCCGCCGCCAGTTCCTCGTCGGTCTGGAACGCCGGGCCGGGCTTGAATTCCTGCGGCAGGTAGCGCGCCAGCGCGGGCGCGGCGGCGATACGGCGCGTCAGCTTCAACGCATCCGCCGCCACCTGGCGGTCTTCGGGCGTGCTCAGATACATCGGGGTGATCTTGGGCGGCGCATAGGAATCCGCACTGGCCACGCGCACATGGCCGCGCGAGGTGGGGCGCAGATTGCACACGCTGGCGGTAAATGCCGGAAAGCCATGCAGGGGGTCGCCGAACTTCTCCAGCGACAGCGGCTGCACGTGATATTGCAGATTGGGCGTGGCCTGATCGGCGTCCGAGCGGGCGAACGCCCCCAGCTGCGACGGTGCCATCGACATCGGCCCGCTCTGGAACATGGCGTACTCCATGCCGATGCGCATCTTGCCGAACCAGTTACTGGCCAGCACATTCAGCGTCTTCACGCCGCTCACCTTGAACACCATGCGCAGCTGCAAGTGGTCCTGCAAGTTGCCGCCCACGCCAGGCAAGTCCGCCACCGGCGCAATGCCCAGCTCGTGCAGCATGCCTGCCGGGCCGATGCCCGACAGCTGCAGCAGCTGCGGCGAGCCCACCGCGCCCGCGGCCAGGATGGTTTCGCGGCTGGCATGTGCCTGCCACAACTTCCCGCCGCCGGTGAACTGCACGCCCTTGCACACCGGGCCTTCGGCGCCATCGCCGCCCTGCTCCACCAGCAGCTTTTCCACGTGGCAGCCGGTCATCAGGGTCAGGTTGGGCCGGTTGGTGGCCGCTTTCAGGAACGCCTTGGCCGTGTTCCAGCGGATGCCCCGCTTCTGGTTCACCTCGAAATAGGCGCAGCCCAGGTTGTCGCCACGATTAAAATCGTCCACCTTAGGAATGCCGGTTTGCTCCGCCGCATCGCGGAAGGCGTCCAGGATCTGCCACGACAAACGCTGTTTTTCCACCCGCCACTCGCCGCCCGCGCCATGAAAATCGCTGGCGCCGCCATGATGGTCCTCGCTGGCTCGGAACAGCGGCAGCACCGCATCCCAGCGCCAGCTATCGTCGCCGCAGGCATCGGCCCAGCGGTCATAGTCGCCCGCCTGGCCGCGCATGTAAATCATGCCGTTGATGGAAGAACTGCCGCCCAGCACCTTGCCGCGCGGATAAATCAGGCTGCGCCCGCCCAGGCCGGGGTCGGCCTCCGTGCGGTACAGCCAATCCGTGCGCGGATTGTTGATGCAGTGCAGATAACCTACCGGGATATGGATCCACAGATAATCGTCCTTGCCGCCCGCCTCGATCAGCAGCACTTGCACGTCTTTGTCGCGCGTGAGGCGGTTGGCGAGCACGCAGCCGGCGGTGCCGGCGCCGATGATGATGTAGTCGAACTGTCCTGCAGATTCCAAAATCCACTCCTTCCGCTACTTTTCACTACTAAAAGGCTGCTCAGTCGGCCTGCATTTCCCTGACCAGGGTTTCCACCAGCCGCGCCGCCGGCATGCCGCGCGCGCGGTCCACGCTGCTACCGCACCACAGCGACATCCACTCGGTATCGCCGCGCCGCGCCGCCTCTGCGCGAATGCTGCCGGTCAACGCGTTCTGCACCGGATAAGCCGGCACCTCCAGCTCCACCTCCGCCATGGTCAGCATGAACCGGTTTTCCAGGCCGCGCGCATAACGGCCCGAGAACGCGCGCGTCTGCCGGGTCGGGCGCTCGCCGGCCGTCAGCAAGGCTTGCTTGTACGCCGGGTGGATGCCCGATTCGTTGGTCACCAGGAAAGCGGTGCCCATTTGCACCGCCTTGGCGCCCGTCGCCAGCACGCGCTTGATGTCCTTGCCGTCCATGATGCCGCCGGCCGCGATCACCGGTATCCGCACCGCCGCCACCACCGCTGGCAGCAATTCGAACGTGGTCAGCGTGGCATCCTTCTGCGCGCCGATAAAGGTGCCGCGATGGCCGCCCGCCTCCACGCCGGACGCCACCACGGCATCCGCGCCGGCCGCCTGCCAGGCCAGCGCCTCCGCGATCGTGGTCACCGTGCCGATTACGGCAATGCCAGCCGCGTGCAGCCGCGCCACCTGGTCCGGCGTCAGGATGTCGAAGGTGAAACTGGCCACGGCGGGGCGCAATTCCAGCAGCGTTTCAAACTGCGCGGCGAAATCCTCACACCATTTGGCCGGCGTAGGCAATTCATCCCAGCCCAGCGCCGCGTACACAGGTTTCAGCAAGTCTTTGGCGCGCTGCACATCCGCAGCGGCGGGGGCCGGCGTTCCCTGGACAAAGAAATTCAGCAAGAACGGCCGGTCCGTCAGCGCGCGGATGGCCGTCACCTGGCTGCGCAAGGCATCCGGCGACAGCAGCGAAGCAGCCAGCGAACCCAGCGCGCCGGCATTCGACACGGCCGCGACCTGCTCGGGCGTATTGCCGCCGCCGGCCGTTGGGCCCTGGATGATGGGATGGGGAAACAGGGACAGCAACTCCATGACAGCCTCCTGGGGCCTGTTGATAACTATATGGATATCCACAGGCATGGTTTGTGAGTAAGCGAAGGGACAAGCTGGACGTCAAAAATTGTCCAGATACAGTCCTTCCGCCGTACACCGTTTACGCGTCGCGTTGTACAAGATGCAAACGACTGATTCTAATCCAGTTAACCCGGTTATCCACAGAAATGTGACGACGTTAACAACTACTATTATTTTGTATACACAGCTTTAAAGTAAACCAAATACCTGAGCCGCGGTACTTCAGCAACGAACGGCGGCGTCGGAATCCAGGCAACGCCAAAAAGCACCTCATCCCGTACAAAGCTGATCATCGCGTCTGCAGGCTTTCCTGTCTGCTGATCATTCTGGCAATTCTTGCAATCATCGGTTTGCGATCCTGACGGCCAAGCTGGACTGCCCTGCCCAACGCCTCGCCGGGCACATATCGACCAAGCTGTTCACCTAAACCGCCGCATCATCGCGCCCGCTAGCCTCCGGTCAAGCGATCAGGCCCACGTTGGCAGCCAGGCTGTTGATAAGTCTATGGATATCCACAGGGCGAGATGTGCGTAAGGAAGTAGATTGTCCACCGGCCAAAATTTATCCAAGTTTTGCCCCTGCATTGGTACAGCGTTTGTCCAGCACCTTATCTTTTCTCCAACCCCATGATTTTTCAGCAGTTAACGTGGTTATCCACAGTCTAGGCAACGTTTACTATTACTATCAATTTATATAAAAGCTTTAGTTAACAAACTAAGAAGGCCACAGATTTGCCGGCATAGACCTGCAGATCAAAATGCCTGCAAAACAAGGAATGTGGATAAGGTCATGTATATCCACAGGATGAGTTGTGCGTAAACGGCCCACTTCTGCACGTCGAAAATCTTGTCCAGAAGTCGTCCTGCCTGGATACAATGCTTGTTCAGGTGCTTGTAAACGCTGTAAACCCCTGATTTTTAGGTTGTTAACAGACTTATCCACAAAAAAACGCCGGTTTACTATCTACTACTATTTTTTATATATATTCTTGTTGTAAACCTATAAAAACACGCGAAGCGGAAAAACGGAGGAAAAATGCGTCTTGGCATCATCAGCGCACTCGCTGAAGAGCAACACGGACTGATAGACGCCATGGAAAGCCCCATCAAGGCCAGCCACGGCATGCGCGACTACACTGTTGGCAGGCTTTGGAATACAGACGTAGTCTGCGTACTGTCCCGTATAGGCAAAGTAGCCGCTGCAATGACTGCGAGCATCCTTGTGGAAAAGTTCGACGTTACCCACATCGTCTTCACCGGCGTCGCTGGAAGTGGAGATCTAGGCGTCAGAGTCGGCGATATCGTCGTGGCAGACAGCCTGGTCCAGCACGACATGGACGCCAGCCCCCTGTTTTCGCGCTTCGAAATCCCCCTGACCGGCCAGTCCCACATCGCCAGCGACCGCGAACTGACGCGCCGGCTAACCGCTGCCGCGCGCGATTTTCTGCAAAACGAGCCCGGCAGCCCGCAAATTCACCGTGGCCTGATCGCCAGTGGCGACCAATTCATCAACAAACGCAGCCAGCTCGCCGCCATAAAAGACGCGTTACCCGAACTGCTGGCCGTGGAAATGGAAGGCGCAGCGGTCGCCCAAGTGTGTTTCGAGCTTGGCATCCCCTTCGGCGTCATCCGCACGATCTCCGACAACGCCAACGAAGACGCCGCCATCGACTTCATGCACTTCGTCCAAACGGTCGCCTCCCGCTACGCCTACGGCATCGTGAAAAACTTCTGCGTCCCCCACTGAAAATGGGGTCAGGGTTAGTTTTCGCCTGTGTACAAATGCCCACTTACCCACAACCCTTGCTTCGATAATGGGGTCAGGGTCAGTTATTTTTGGGAGCGTGGCCTGCCAGGCGGGTTGACTGTGCATGCGATTTTGGTCAGTTCTTCGACCTTGTGGAGAAAGTCGGAATTACCCACAGGCTTGTTGTGGTTCAGGGCGTTGCGTATGGTGTGCAGGAGATCGTCGCTGAGGTGGTGGCCGAAGAGGCTGCGGTAGGCCGCGCGGCGCTCATCCGGGTACTTGCCGAGGCCTGTGAACAGCGGATGCGGCGTAATCAGGGGATGGCGTTCTCCCAGTGCATTAGCGCGAAAGCTGCTCCACCGGTACTCACCTGGCGCTTGCACCATGTGCGCGCGCACCGGATTGAGCTCGACGTAGCGGTAGCAGTGCATCAGATAGTCGTCTGCCTGCACCAGCGAGGAGCGATAGCGGCTGTCCCACAGCGTGCCGCTCCGGCCGTATTTTTTGTTGATGAAACGGACGTAGCGCCGGCCAATCGACATGAACAGCTTTGCAACACAGCCGTGACGAGGCGGTGTCAGCAGCAAATGCACGTGGTTGGTCATGAGGACGTAGGCGTGCAGCCTGCACTCGTGCTCGACTAAGGCCGCGCCCAGCCAATGGAGATAGAACTCGAAGTCTTCGTTATCGAAGAAGCAGGCGGCACGATTGTGCCCGCGCTGCACCAGGTGCAGTGGGACGTCGTCGAGCTGGATTCGGGGAGGGCGGGCCATCTGGCCAGCATAGGCCGGCAGCGTGGGGCTGCCATGACGCGGCGCAAGCACTGCTCAGTTAGCCTTAAGCCATGGGCAAAAATTGCAAAATTAATTAACCCTGACCCCATTTCGGGGGAAATATTGCCGAATTAATTAACCCTGACCCCATTTTTGATTAAAAAAAAGCCAGGCGGGGTGCCTGGCTTTGCGGGAGGGGGCGGGGAATCAGGCGCCGAGGGTCATCAGGCTGGCGTTGCCGCCGGCGGCCGTGGTGTTGACGCACAGGGCGCGCTCGGCGACCAGGCGCCACAGGGGGAGGGCGTCGTCCGCCGAGGTGTCGACAACGGCCACCAGAGCCCCGTCACGGGCCGCCAGCGCTTCGCGTACACCCGGGGCCAGGGCGGACTCAACCAGGGCCACCTGGAAGCTGCAATCGATGCTGGCGAGCGTGCCCGCCTGCTTGACCTGGTCCAGCACCGCTGCCGGCAGGTCGTCCGGCAGGGATTTCGATACCACGACCGCCTGGTTGCCGGTTGCCAGCACCGCCGCGATCTGGTTCAGCAGTACGTCGGCCGTGTCGGCCAGGCAGACCACGTTGCCGCGCGGGGCGAAGCTCAGGGTGTTGCGTTCGCCGGTTGGGCCCGGCAGTTCGATGGTGCTGCCCAGGGCGGTGCTGTGGGCGTACTGGTCGACCAGGGATACCAGGCGCTCGCGGCCTTTGCCCTTGGCCCACACTTCCAGCGCGTCCAGCGCCGGGGTGGCCAGGCGGGCGTGCTGGGCGGGCGTGACGGCGCCGCGTTGCAGCCGCTTCAGGTACAGCGGGCCGCCGGCTTTGGGGCCGGTGCCCGATTTGCCTTCGCCGCCGAAGGGCTGTACGCCCACCACCGCGCCGACGATGTTGCGGTTGATGTAGATATTGCCGACGTGCGCCCGGGCGGTGATGAAGTCGATGGTTTCGTCGATCCGCGAATGCACGCCCAGGGTCAGGCCGTAGCCGCTGGCGTTGATCTGCTCGACAATCTTGCCGAGGTCGGCGCGCTTGTAGCGGATGACGTGCATGACGGGGCCGAACACTTCCTTGCTCAGCTCGTCCAGCGAGCGGATTTCCAGCACGGTGGGCGGCACGAAGGTGCCGGCCGCTGCCACCGGCACGTTCAGGGAGAAGTGGTTGACCGCCGACTTCTTCATCGTTTCAATGTGGTTCAGCAGGTTGTGCTGCGCTTCGCTGTCGATCACCGGGCCGATGTCGGTGACCAGGCGGTCCGGGCTGCCGACGTTCAGCTCGCTCATCGCGCCTTTCAGCATTTTGATGGTCTTGTCGGCGATGTCTTCCTGTAGGAACAGCACGCGCAGCGCCGAGCAGCGCTGGCCGGCGCTGTCGAAGGCGGACGAGATCGCGTCCTGCACCACTTGCTCGGGCAGCGCGGAGGAGTCGACGATCATGGCGTTCTGGCCGCCCGTCTCGGCGATCAGCGGGATGTCCGCGCCTTCGGCCACCGAGCGCTTGGCCAGGGTGCGGTTGATCAGCTGCGCCACCTCGGTGGAGCCGGTGAAGATCACGCCTTTCACGCGCGCATCGTTGCACAGGCCGGCGCCCACCACTTCGCCGCGTCCCGGCAGGAATTGCAGCGCGGCGCGCGGGATGCCGGCCTGGTGCATCAGTTCCACCGCGCGGTGGGCGATCAGCGGGGTCTGTTCGGCCGGCTTGGCCAGCACCACGTTGCCGGCCGCCAGCGCGGCGGCGGCCTGGCCGGTGAAGATGGCCAGCGGGAAGTTCCACGGGCTGATGCACGTCACGGGACCGAGCGCCAGGGTGTTGGCGGACGTGCCCACCTGCTGCGCGTAGTAGCGCAGGAAGTCCACCGCTTCGCGGATTTCGGCGATGGCGTTGGGCAGCGATTTGCCGGCTTCGCGGATGGCCAGCGCCATCAGTTCCAGCATGTGTTGCTCGAACAGGTCGGCCGCGCGCATCAGGGCGGCGGCGCGCAGCGAGGGTTCGGTGGTCTGCCAGTCCATGGCATAGGCGCTGGCGCTGGCCAGCGCGCTGTCGACGTCGGCTGCGGTCGCCTCGGTGACCGTGCCCACCACGTCGCTGCGCTGCGCCGGGTTGATCACGGCTTGCGAGGGCTGGCCTATGGTCAGCGCGCCCGCCAGCAGCGGCCCGGCGCTCCAGCTGCGCGGCTCGGCCAGGGTGGCGGCCACTTGGCGCAGCACGTCTTCATTGGACAGGTCCAGGCCGGCCGAGTTGCGGCGCTCGGCGCCGAACAGGTCCAGCGGCAGGCGGATGGCCGGATGCGGCAAGCCGCCCTGCTCGCGCGCGGCCTCGATCGGGTTCTTGATCAGCGATTCCACCGGAATCGCTTCGTCCACGATCTGGTTCACGAAGGACGAGTTGGCGCCGTTTTCCAGCAGGCGGCGCACCAGGTAGGCCAGCAGCGTTTCGTGCGAGCCCACCGGGGCGTAGATGCGGCAGGCCTTGTCCAGGTTGTCCTTGCCCACCACCTGGTCGTACAGCGATTCACCCATGCCGTGCAGGCACTGGAATTCGTAGTTGGTGACGCCCGCTTCCTTGGCCCAGGTGTAGATGGTGGCCAGGCTTTGCGCGTTGTGGGTGGCGAACTGGGCGAAGATGCGGTCGGTGGCGCCCAGCAGCTTCTGCGCGCACACCAGGTAGGACACGTCGGTGTACACCTTGCGCGTGTAGACCGGGTAGCCGGGCATGCCGTCCACCTGGGCGCGCTTGATCTCGGCGTCCCAATAGGCACCCTTCACCAGCCGCACCATGAACTTGCGGCCGCTGCGCTTGGCCAGGTCGATCAGGTAGTCGATCACGAAGGGGCAGCGCTTCTGGTAGGCCTGCACCACGAAGCCGATGCCGTCGAAGCCTTCCAGCGCCGGGTTGAAGGCCATCGCTTCCATCAGGTCCAGCGACAGTTCCAGGCGGTCCGCTTCTTCCGCGTCGATGTTCAGGCCGATGTTGTACTGCTTGGCCAGCAGCACCAGCTGGGTCAGGCGCGGCAGCAGTTCCTCCATCACGCGGGCATGCTGGGCGCGCGAGTAGCGCGGGTGCAGCGCCGACAGTTTCACCGAGATACCGGGGCCGTCCTTGATGCCGCGTCCGTCCGAGGCGCGGCCGATGGCGTGGATGGCGGTTTCGTAGGCGGCGTAGTAGTTGGCCGCGTCCGCTTCGGTCAAGGCCGCCTCGCCCAGCATGTCGTAGGAATAGCGGTAGCCGCGTGCTTCGTTGGGCTGGCCGTTCTTGATGGCTTCATCGATGGTCTGGCCGGTGACGAACTGGTTGCCCAGCATGCGCATGGCCAGGTCCACGCCTTTGCGGATCAGTGGTTCGCCGCCCTTGGCGATCAGACGCGTGATGGCCGAGCCCAGGCCCTGCTCGCTGCTCGAACCGACCAGCTTGCCCGTTACCAGCAAGCCCCAGGTGGCGGCGTTGACGAACATGGAAGGCGATTCGCCCAGGTGCTTGCGCCAGTCGCCCTTGCTGATCTTGTCGGCGATCAGGCGGTCGGCGGTGGCGCTGTCGGGGATGCGCAACAGCGCTTCGGCCAGGCACATCAGCGCCACGCCTTCTTCGGACGACAGCGAAAACTCGTGCATCAGCGCGTCCACGCCGGAGGCGCGGGTGCGCTCCTTGCGCACCGCCGACACCAGGCGGTGCGCCAGCGCTTGCGCTTCGGCGGTGCCGCTTTCGCGCACCTGGCCCAGCAGCCACTGTACGGCGCCGGCTTCGTCGCGGCGGTAGGCGGCGGTGATGGCGGCGCGCTGCGGGCTGGGTTCGCGCAGGATTTCGGTTTGCAGGGTGGAGAACGGAGTGGCCGGAGCCGGGTTGGCTGCTTGCATGAAAGGCTTTCTACAATGAGGATTTCAACGCCCACACAGTAAAAACGCCCGTCCGGCACCAGGCTCGGCGAGCGTAATTGTCAATTCTGCGTTGGCGCTGCTAATGATTCGATTGTAGAGGGAATTCTTCTGGATTAATTCTGGTATTACTAAAGACTAGCCATACATAGTTTTTGATGAGAGAATTTAACCAAATATAATTTGAGGGGGATAACTCATGCTGGACAAGATCAGTAAGAAGATACTGATGGAGCTACAGAGCGACGGGCGCATCAGCAATGTGGAGCTCGCCGCGCGTGTCAACCTGTCGCCGGCGGCCTGCCTGGAGCGGGTGCGCAAGCTGCACGAGTCCGGCTACATCATGGGCTACACCGCCCAGCTCAACCCGCAATTGCTGGATGTGTCGCTGCTGGTGTTTATCGAGGTCGTGCTAGATCGTACCACGCCCGAAGTCTTTGATGCGTTCAAACATAGCGTCCAGGTGATCCCCGAAGTGCTCGAATGCCATATGGTGGCGGGCGGCTTCGACTACCTGGTGAAGGCGCGCGTCAAGGACATGGCGGCCTACCGCGAATTCCTGGGCAAGACCTTGCTGCAAAAAGGCGTGCGCGAAACCCATACTTATGCTGTGATGGAAGAAGTCAAAAACACGAGCAAGCTGCCGATCAAATAATTGATAGGCAAGCCTACGCCGCTAAAGGGGAGGTCAGATGAAGGTGCAGCACAAGCAGGTGCGACATATTTTACGGATACTCGGCGCCACGGCGGCAGGCGCTCTCGCAGCATGGGTGGCACAACAGGCTGGCGCTGGTTCGCTTTGGCAAGCCACGCTGGCGGGCCTGGTGGCGGCGCTGACGGCCCAGCTGGCGCAGGCGGCGGCCGGCAGCGGCGAAGACGGCACGCGCCGTTTCGCGCACACGGTGGGCGAGGAAATCGACGCCATCATGATCGGCGCGGCGGAGACATCCTACTTCGTCGATTCCGTCAAAAAGAAGATTGAAAGCGACGTGCGCACGGCCAGCGAGATCGTGGCCAGCTCCAGCCACAACGCGCGCGCCACCGAGCAGATCGCGGCCAACGCCGAGCGCGCCGCGCAAGTGGCGGCCCGGGTCCGCGCCGAAACCGAGACCGGCCGCGCCGAGGTCGACCAGGGCCTGGAACGCATCAGCCGCGCCCGGGGCGACGCGCAGCAGGCTTCCGCCACCATGGTCAGCCTGCAGGAGAAGGCCAAGCGCATCTACGGCTTCACCGAAGCGATCACCGAAATCTCCGCGCGCACCAACTTGCTTGCGCTGAACGCCGCCATCGAGGCGGCGCGCGCGGGTGAACAGGGGCGCGGCTTTGCCGTGGTGGCGGGCGAAGTGCGCCAGCTGGCGCAGCGCACCAAGGAAGCGACCGACGAGATCAGCGCCATGGTGCGCGCGATTAACGAGCAGGCTGTGTCGGCCACGGCGGGCATGGCGTCGCTGGCCGGCATGGTGAGCGAGGCCGCGGGCAACGTGGAGACGGTGCACGGGCTGCTGAGCAGCATCGAGCAGTCCTCCGGGGTGTCGGAAAAAGAGATCGGGCAGATCGCGCAGGCGTCGCGCGAGCACGTGGAGACTACGCGCGTGATTGCCGACGCCATCACGCAGATCCGCGACAGCATGCTGTCCACCGATGCCGAACTGCCGCGCGCCGCCGGCTCGGCCATGGCGCTCGCTGAGCGTGCCGAAGTCATTACGGCCGCGCTGGGCATGGCGGACGTCGAAACCGCGCACGATGAAATCCGCGCGGCGGCGCAGGCGGCGGCCAGGGATGTGGGCAAGTTGTTTGAAGCGGCCATCGCCAGCGGCAAGATCACGCACGCCGCGCTGTTCGACCGCCATTACACGCCGATCCCGAACACCGACCCGCCCAAGCACACCACCAAGTTCGATGCCTTTACCGACCGCGTGCTGCCGGACTTGCAGGAAGGCCTGCTGGCGCGCATGCCGCACCTGGCGTATGCGGGCGCGGTGGACAACAACGGCTACTTCCCCACGCATAACAAGAAGTTTTCACAGCCGCTGACGGGCAATTACGACGTCGACATCGTCAACAACCGCACCAAGCGCATCTTCAGCGACCGCACGGGCAAGCGCTGCGGCTCGAACACCAAGCCGTTCCTGCTGCAGACCTACAAGCGGGATACGGGCGAGGTGATGCACGACCTGTCGGCGCCGATTTTCGTGAATGGCCAGCACTGGGGTGGCTTCCGCATCGGCTACCGGTCGGCTGCGCACTGAGGGGCGGCGCATCGGCGGCGCATCGGCGGGTTACGTGCTCCGCACTAACCCGCCCTACATGATATCCATGCAAGACCGTAGGGCGGGTTAGCGCAAAGCGCGTAACCCGCCACACCGTCGCCAACATCGCCGCCGCTCAGTAAGTATCGTTGCGCGGCGTGGTCCCCGGTGCGGTGCGCTGGGCCACGCTGTTCATGCCTTCCAGGTTGGAGCGCAGCCATTTGTGCGCCGGGCTGCGCGCGTCGCGCTCGTGCCATAGCATGTCCAGGTGCACCGCCGGCAAGGTGAACGGCAATTCCTTGTGGATCAGCGCATCCGTCATGCCGGTGGACGCGATCAGGTGCTTGGGCAGCACGGTGATCAGGTCCGAATTGGCCACCACGCGGCCGGCAGTGAAGAACTGGTTCACGGTCAAGAGAATGCGCCGTTCGCGCTGGATCTGCGCCAGCGCTTCGTCCACCAGGCCATGTGCGCGGCCGGAAAAACTCACTAGCAGGTGATTGGCCGCGCAGTAGTTCTCCAACGTCAGGTCGCTCTTGGCCAGCGGATGGTCGCGCCGCATCACGCACACGTAATGCCCCGAATACAGCCGCTCGTGCCGGATCGGCGAACTGGTGTCGCTCGACAGCTGCGCCGCCACCCCGGGGAAGAAGCCCACCGCCAGGTCCACGTCGCCGCGCAGCAGCATGGGGCGCGGCTCGCGCGTGGTCAGCGGCACCATGCGCACGTTCACGCCCGGCGCTTCGCGTTCGATCGAACGCATCAGCGAGGGCAGCCAGAAGGCGGCGGTGGCGTCGGCCATGGCCAGGCGGAAGGTGGCGTGCGCCTTGGAGACGTCGAACGTCTCCGGCGTGACCGCCGCCTCCAGGCTGGCCAGCGCGCTGCGCACGGACGGCCACAGCGCTTCGGCACGCGGCGTCGGCTTCACGCCGTAAGCCGTGCGGATCAGCAGTTCGTCGCCCAGGCTTTCGCGCAGGCGCTTGATGGCATTGGACACGGCCGGCTGGGTCATCGCCAGATGGCCGGCGGCGCGGGTGAGGTTTTGCTCGGTCATCACCGCGTCGAAAACACGCAGCAAGTTCAAGTCCAGCGTCAGGAAGCTCATAAATACTCGGCTCGGTGGATGGGACTCTTATTCACGTTTCGTATGGTTGTTATCGGGAAACGGAATTGGATTTATATGTTGCGGCGCACTATAGTTACACTTGATTGTAATTGCACCTGAACTTCAATGTCTACCTTCATTTCTGCTGTACAAGCCTTAACTACCGGAATTTCTATCATGGACGCGATCCAAATCCTGCTGGGCGCCGTGCTGGCGCTGGCCATGCTCCTGCTGTTCAAGCCCCTGCTGCGCGGTATCGCACGCGCACTGCTGCTGGTGGTGAAACCCAAGCTGACCAAGGAAGAACGTCTGCAGCGCCGCCTGATGAAGGACGCCATGATGCTGAACCGCATGCTGAATGCGATGGAAGACGCCCCCAGCCACGCCGCCGAACTGCGCGCCATGGCCGCCCGCGCCTGATCCCCGTTTCCGCCGCCCGCAAGACGCGCGGCCAGCGCTTGAACGCGTCTGCCGCGTCGCAACAACTTTATTTTTCACCCAGCAGCTGAGGCTTCAGCGAGCTGTCCACCGGCTTGTCGCCCAGCCAGATGCGCAGGATGGCGTTGTAGAACGCCAGGTCCGGCAAGGCGCCGCCCACGTTCTTGCCGTTCAGCGCCACCTGCGAGCCGGTGCCCGGTATCCAGTCCACCGTCAGCACGTCGCCCTTCTTCAGGGCGGGGAACATGGCGAACATTTCACCGAACTGTTTGGTTTGCGGCGCCAGCTTGTTGCGCTCGGCCTGGTCGGTGTTGTCGTTCAGGCCGGCCATGAAGGCTTTGCCGAACTCTTCCGACGTCAATTCCCGCAGCACCACGATTTTCACGCGGCGCGGCCCCTCGGCGGCCAGGATCTCGGCCACGGTGGATTTCTTTTCAGGCAGGTACAGGCCCAGCGCGTAGACCTTGAAGATGACTTTGGTGCGCAGGCCGGCGCCGTTCAGCTTGAGCGTGGTGCCGTTGACGGTGGCGGTGTCGTCGAACTTCACGCCCGCCACCTCGGCGGCGAACGATGGCAGGCTGGCCAGCGCCAGTACCGCAACGGCGGCAGCTGCGGCAGTGCTTTTCAGGATGGAACGGCGGGCAATAGTCATGTTGTCTCCATAGGGGTTATGGAGACAAATATACCATTCCTTTACTTCTCGTCAGTCTTGGCGGCGGTCAAACGTTCGTATTTCGCCATCAACTGCTCCTTGCTCTCAATCCAGGCCGGATTGAGCGGAATACATTCCACCGGGCAAATCGCCACGCACTGCGGCTCGTCGAAGTGGCCGACGCACTCGGTGCACTTGTTCGGGTCGATCTCGTAGATCTCGGCACCCATGTAGATGGCGTCATTCGGGCACTCGGGCTCGCACACGTCGCAATTGATGCATTCGTCGGTAATCAGTAAAGCCATGGTGAATCCTTAGCCCGCCGCCTGCGCGCCCTTGATCGCTGCGATTTTCTTTTGCAGCCAGCGGTCGACGGAAGGAAATACAAATTTGGACACGTCGCCGCCCAGCATGGCGATTTCGCGCACGATGGTGCCCGAAATGAACTGGTACTGGTCGGACGGGGTCAGGAACAGCGTTTCGACGTCCGGCAGCAGGTAGCGGTTCATGCCCGCCATCTGGAACTCGTACTCGAAGTCGGACACGGCGCGCAGGCCGCGCACGATCACGCGCGCGTCGTGCTGGCGCACGAAGTCTTTCAGCAGGCCGGAGAAGCTTTCCACTTTCACGTTCGGATAGTGGCCCAGCACCTCGTTGGCGATTTCCAGGCGTTCTTCCAGCGAGAAGAAGGGGTTTTTGTTCTGGCTGTCGGCCACGCCCACCACCAGCGTATCGAACAGGCCGGACGCGCGGCGCACCAAATCTTCATGACCGCGCGTGAGCGGATCGAACGTTCCCGGATATACGGCTACTACCATTGCGGCTCCCTTGCGACGCACCATAGAACGCGCATTATGCCTGAAAATCAGGCGCCCCCGCAGGTCCGGGCCGCCTTAGGCCCGGTTCAGCTTAGCCCCGGTACTGTAGTAAATGATAGAACACCATCCCGGCTTTGTCAGCCCGGACCACGTCCCAGCCCTGCATCCACTCTGGCGGCTCGCCTTCTTCGAAGGTCAGCGGCAGGCCGGACTCGGCATACACCAGGCCATTTTCCTTGAGCAATTTGCTGCAGAGCGGCAAAACGCGTGCCAAAAAGTCTTGCTGGTAGGGCGGATCGAGGAAGATCAGGTCGAACTTCTGGCCGCGCACGGCCAGCGATTGGGCGGTGGCCAGCGCGTCGCTGCGCAGCAGCTGCACATTAGCGGCGTTCAGCTTGGCCTTGACCGCGTCCAGCTGGCGCACCACGGCGGTGTTGGTGTCGGCCATGATGACGCTGGCGGCGCCGCGGCTGGCGGCCTCGAAGCCGAGCGCGCCGCTGCCGGCGAACAAGTCCAGCACCTGGGCGCTGGCCCATTCGCCGTCGCGCAGGTGGCTGATCCAGTTGAAGGCGGTTTCGCGCACGCGGTCCGGCGTGGGACGCAGGCCCAGCGCTTCGAGCACGGGCAGCGGGGTGCGTTTCCAGGCGCCGCCGATAATGCGGACCTGGTTGCTGTGTTTAGGCCCGTGGACGGGCACTTTGGCAGGTTTTTTGACGGGCTTCTTTTGCATGGCGGCACTATAACATGCGGGCGCAGCCCCTACTTGGCCTGCGTCGCCAGTGCATTCAAGTCCTCGATCCAGCCCTGCATGCGCTTGTGCGCGTGCGCCTTCTGTTCCGGCGTGGCGATGCGGATTGCCGTCAACACCAGTTCCAGGGTGCCGTTGGTGTAGGCGTCGAAGAAGGCTTTGCGGTCGGACGGTTTTTCCGTGCGGTCGAAGTTCTCCTGGATCAGCTCGCGGATCATGGCCTCGGCTGCTGCCGGCGCCGGTTTCTCCTGCTGGATGCGGCGCGCCAGCGCCAGGATGCCCTTCTGGCGGCGCATGCGCTCGTCCAGCCACAGCTCATTGTCCAGCGGACGCGCGTCGGACGCCTTGCGGATGACGGCTTCCTGCTCGCGGCTGAAGCTGCCGAACCACAGTTCGAACTGCTCCATGGACTTTTTGTAGCGGAACTTGAGCTGCTCGTCGCGCCCGCCCTTCATGTTCTTCTTGCGGAACTCGCTATTGTTCTTCTCGAACTTTTTCTCCATCTGCTCCAGCTGTTCCGGCTTCAGCGACAGTGCCAGCTCGGCGATGTCCGGCGCCGCCTTGAGCAGCATGGCCTGGGTGCGGGCGCGCACTTCCTTGTAGTCGGCCTGCAGGTCGGCCAGGCTGGGATTGGCCTGCAGCTGCTGCTGCGCGTGTTTCAGCACCTGGGCGTAATCCTGCAGCTGGGTTTTGCGGTGCCAGCGGAAGAAATCGCCGATGTCGGATTTGACCGGCGGCTTCTGCGCCGAGTCCAGGTCCACATAGGCGTCGAGCCACCAGAACAGCAAGGTGTCGCCGTTGTTGTAGGCCAGGCGCAGCGAGCTGCACGCGCCCAGCAGGGCCAGCAGGGCGATGACGAAAATGTACCGTGCGCCCCGGTTGCTGCTGTCCTGCATGTTAAACTTTTCCATATTCTTAACTTTTTGAGTAGGCCTATGAACGTAGTTATTCTCGCCGCCGGCATGGGCAAACGTATGCAGTCCGCATTGCCCAAGGTTTTGCATCCGCTGGCTGGCAAGCCGCTGTTGTCGCACGTTATCGATACGGCACGCGGCTTGTCTCCAGCCAAATTATGCGTGATTTACGGACATGGCGGCGCAGCCGTGCTGGCCCAACTGGAAAAAGAGAAGCAGGTGCCTGGTACCGACATCTCCGCCGCGCTGCAGGAGCCGCAGCTGGGCACCGGCCATGCCGTCATGCAGGCGCTGCCGGTGCTGGATGAAGCCCACCCTACCCTGATCCTGTACGGCGACGTGCCGCTCACCACCTCG
Source organism: Massilia sp. Root418 (assembly GCF_001425265.1). Classification (GTDB taxonomy): domain Bacteria; phylum Pseudomonadota; class Gammaproteobacteria; order Burkholderiales; family Burkholderiaceae_D; genus Rugamonas. The sequence continues at coordinate 258,600 of NZ_LMEC01000022.1, read as the reverse complement.
GCCTCCCTGCAGCGCCTGGTGGACGCGGCCGGCACCGACAAGCTGGGCATCCTCACCGTGGAGCAGGACGATCCCTACGGCCTGGGCCGCATCGTGCGCGAGGGGGGGCAGATCGTCCGCATCGTGGAGGAAAAGGATGCCAGCGCCGAGCAGCGGGCCATCAAGGAAATCAACAGCGGCATCATCGTGGCGCCCACCGCGCGCCTGAAGAAGTGGCTGGCCGCGCTGCAAAACAATAATGCGCAAGGCGAGTACTACCTGACCGACATCGTGGCCCAGGCCGTGGCGGACGGCGTGCCGGTGGTGTCGGCCAATCCCGGCGGCGTCTGGGAAGTAGCGGGCGTCAATTCCAAGGTACAGCTGGCCCAGCTGGAACGCATCCACCAGCTCAACATCGCGCAGGCGCTGCTGGAGCGCGGCGTGACGGTGATGGACCCGGCCCGCATCGACGTGCGCGGCGAACTCATCTGCGGCCGCGACGTCACCATCGACGTCGGCTGCGTGTTCGAAGGCAAGGTCGAGCTGGCCGACGGGGTCTCCGTGGGCGCGCACAGCGTGCTGGTGAATGCCCGCATCGCCGGCGGCGTGCAGATCAAGCCCTTCTGCCATATTGAAGACGCCGTGGTGGGCGCCAAGTCCATCATCGGCCCCTACGCACGCCTGCGCCCGGGCACCGAGCTGGCGGAAGATGTCCACATCGGCAATTTTGTGGAAATCAAGAACAGCCAGATCGCCGCGCACAGCAAGGCTAACCACCTGGCCTACGTGGGCGACTCCACCGTGGGGTCGCGCGTGAACGTGGGCGCCGGTGTCATCACCTGCAATTACGACGGCGCCAACAAATTCCGCACCGTGATCGAGGACGACGCCTTCATCGGCAGCGACAGCCAGTTGGTGGCCCCGGTGACCGTGGGGCGCGGCGCCACCATCGGCGCCGGCACCACCCTGACCAAGGACGCGCCGGCCGAGCAGCTGACCATTTCCCGTCCCAAGCAGCTCACCATTCCCGGCTGGAAGCGGCCGGTGAAGATCAAGAAGTAAACTGCCACTGCTTTCTACGACGGCGCCTTGAGGCGCCGTTTTTTTATGTCCGCTTCCTGTGGATAAAGATGTGGGCAAGCCTGAGGAAAATGATCTGACAAGCTTGGGGCAACGCGGGGATAACTTCGTAACAAGCCAGTCATATCAAGGAGATACCGTTTACGAACATTTCTACTGTGTAAACAAACAGGTTTACCAAAAAATGTGGACAACTTTGTGGGTAAGCAACGGAATAAGGCTGGGAAAACTGGTGAAAAACTCGGGATAAGCAAGCGGGGCTGTGCATAAGCTTGTGGGCAAGCCTGTTGAAACGCCGGGATAACTCCAGCCCGGATTGCCCAGCGGCAAACACGGCTGCCGGCGCCGCGCAACCGTGTTGATAAGCCTGTGAAAAACCGTGGGAAAAGCGCCGGATAAGCCTGGTATAACCGGGTGGAAAAGCGTGTATAAGCGTGTATAAGCCGGCGCCGCTCAGACCGCAATGCGCGTTTCGAACTTGCTGCGCAGGGTGGAGAAGTAGGTTTTCACGTTGCGCACATTGGCATGCGCGGCGAACAGCCGGTGCGCCAGCGCGTTGTAGGCGGCCATGTCCGCCACCTGTATCACCAGCACGAAGTCCGGCCCCGGCGACACGCGGTAGCACTGCATCACCGCCTCGTCGCCCGCCACGTGCTGCTCGAACTCCACCATGCGCTCGGCCGCCTGCACATCCAGCGTGATCTCCACGATGGCAGTCAGGCGCGCGCCGACGCTCTCCGGTGATACGATAGCGACCTGCCGCTGGATCACTCCGCTTTCCGTCAACTGTTTCACGCGCCGCAAGCAGGTGGGCGGGGATACATGCACCGCCAGCGCCAGCTCGGCGTTCGTCATGGCAGCATCCTCTTGCAGTATGTTGAGGATGCGGCGGTCGACCTCATCCAGTTCTGGAATATTCATAAAAATTCTTACGTATAATGTAATTTAATTTCACCATCATACACTGGTGGAATAATATTTCATGCACGATTGAATTTAGAAAGCTTATTTCAACACCTCTGCTCTAGTATGGATTCATTAACTATTCATCCAGCAAAGAGGTTTTTATGTGCGGCATTGTCGGCGCGGTAGCGCAACGCAACATCACCCCCATCCTGCTTGAAGGCCTGAAGCGCCTGGAATACCGCGGCTACGACTCCTGCGGCGTTGCCCTGCACGTGGATGGCCAACTACAACGCTCGCGCAGCACATCGCGCGTGGCCGACCTGGAAAAGCAGGTCGACGAAACCGGCCTGAAGGGCTTCACCGGCATCGCCCACACCCGCTGGGCCACGCACGGCGCGCCCGCCTCGCACAACGCGCACCCGCACTTCTCGCCCAGCTCGGACAACGCGCGCATCGCGCTGGTCCATAACGGCATCATTGAAAACCACGACGAGCTGCGCGCCGAGCTCACCGCGCTGGGCTACGTGTTCCAGAGCCAGACCGACACCGAAGTGATCGCCCACCTGGTCGAGCACATGTACAACGGCGACCTGTTCGACACCGTGCAGCAAGCCGTCAAGCGCCTGCACGGCGCCTACGCCATCGCAGTGTTCTCGCGCGAGGAACCGCACCGCGTGGTGGCCGCGCGCCAGGGCTCGCCGCTGATCGTTGGCATTGGCGAAGGCGAAAACTTTGTCGCCTCCGACGCCATGGCGCTGGCAGGCACCAGCAACCAGATCATCTACCTGGAAGAAGGTGACGTGGTCGACCTGCAGCTGGGCAAAGTGTGGATCGTGGACGTGAACGGCAAATCCGTCGAGCGCGAAGTGAAAACCGTGCACGCTCACACCGGTGCCGCCGAGCTGGGTCCGTACCGCCACTACATGCAGAAAGAGATCTTCGAGCAGCCGCGCGTCATCGGCGACACGCTGGAAGGCATCACCGGCATCATGCCGGAGCTGTTCGGCGACGGCGCCTATAAAGTGTTCAAGGAAATCGACCGCGTGCTGATCCTGGCCTGCGGCACCAGCTACTACGCCGGCTCCACCGCCAAGTACTGGATCGAATCGATCGCCAAGGTGCCGGTCAACGTGGAAATCGCCAGCGAATACCGCTACCGCGACTCCGTGCCCGACCCGCGCACCCTGGTGGTCACCATTTCGCAGTCCGGCGAAACCGCCGACACCCTGGCCGCGCTCAAGCATGCGCGCTCGCTGGGCATGGAACACACGCTCACCATCTGCAACGTGGCCACCAGCGCCATGGTGCGCGAATGCAAACTGGCCTACATCACCCGCGCCGGCGTGGAAGTGGGCGTGGCCTCGACCAAGGCCTTCACCACCCAGCTGGCCGCGCTGTTCCTGCTGACGCTGACCCTGGCGCAAGTGAACGGCCGCCTCACGGACGAAGAAGAAGCCGCGCACCTGAAAGCCATGCGCCACCTGCCGTCGGCGATTACCTCCGTGCTGGCGCTGGAGCCCCAGATCATCGCCTGGGCCGAAGAATTCGCGCGCAAGGAAAACGCCTTGTTCCTGGGCCGCGGCCTGCACTACCCGATCGCGCTGGAAGGCGCGCTCAAGCTCAAGGAAATCTCGTACATCCACGCCGAGGCTTACCCTGCGGGCGAACTGAAGCACGGCCCGCTGGCGCTGGTGACCGAGGAAATGCCGGTGGTGACCATCGCCCCGAACGATACGCTGATCGAGAAGCTGAAATCGAACATGCAGGAAGTGCGCGCGCGCGGCGGCCAGCTGTTCGTCTTCGCCGACGTCGACTCGCGCATCACCTCCGGCGACGGCGTGCACGTGATCCGCATGCCCGAGCACTACGGCCAGCTGTCGCCCATCCTGCACGTGGTATCGCTGCAATTGCTGGCCTACCACTCCGCCCTGGCGCGCGGCACCGATGTCGACAAGCCGCGCAACCTGGCGAAATCCGTGACGGTCGAGTAAGGCTTGCGCGGCTTTTTCAAGGGCAGCGATACCAGCACGGCCGCCAGGGCGCGTGTTGAGGCCGGCACGCTGCTGCGTCCCGAAGGCATCCGCCATTTCCTGAAGGCGGTGCCGTCGCGCGCCGCTGCCGGCAAGCGGCCGCTGGTCATCCTGCTGCACGGCGCCGGCTCCTCGGCCGCGCAGGTGCTTGGCCTGAGCTTCCCGCCCTCGCCGCTGTCGCTGTGGCTGGAAATCGCCGAGCGCGAGCAGCTGCTGGTCATCGCCCCGGACGGCAGCAAGCGCCGTGGCGAACGCGCCTGGAACGACAGCTACGCCGGCGTGACGGCCAACCCGAAAACCGATGACAGCGGCCTGATCGGCGCCCTGATCGACCGCGCCATCGCCGAGGACGGTGCCGACCCGGAGCGTGTCTACCTGATGGGCGTGTCCAAGGGCGGCATGATGGCCTACCGCGCGGCGACCGAGATCGCGCCCAGGCTGGCGGCGTTCTCGGCTGTGCTGGCCGCCATGCCGGTCGCCAGCAACTGCGGCCAGCCCCGCACGCCGCTGCCGGTGCTGTTCATGGCCGGCACCGCCGATCCCTTCATTCCCTACACCGGCCGCAAGTTCCTCTACCAGTTCCCCGTCTTCTCCTCGCTGGCCGCGCCGATGACCAGCGTCGAAGAATCCGTCGCCGTCTGGCGCGGGCTGGCCGGGCTGCACGGCGACCCGGTGGTCGATGCCATCCCGCAGCGCCGGCCCGGCGCCGCCACCCGTGTCATGCGCTACACCTGGGGCGCCGACCCCGCCGCGCTGCAAGTACGCCTGCTGAAGATAGACGGCGGCGGCCATGCCGAGCCCAGCGCGCTGAAACGCTATCCCGGCCTGTTCTCCTGGTTCCCCGGCGCCCAGAACGGCGACATCGAGGCGGCCGAAGAAGCCTGGGCTTTCTTCAAGGACAAGCGCGCAGCGATCCTAGAAAGCGCTCTTCACGACGCCGCCGTCGACGCGTAGCGCCGCGCCGGTGGTCGCCGACGCCAGCGGACTTGCCACATAGGCCACCAGCGATGCGACTTCCTGCGGCGTGCCGAAGCGCTTGATCAAGGAAGTCGGGCGCACATTATCGAAGAACTCCGCTTCGATCTGCTCGAAGCTCTTGTCGCTGGCACGCGCCATATCGTCGACGAAGTCGGCAACGCCGCGCGACTTGGTCGGCCCTGGCAAAACACTGTTGACCGTGATACCCGTGCCGGCGACCGATTCCGCCAACCCGCGCGAGACGGCGAGTTGCGCTGTCTTGCTCATGCCGTAGTGGATCATTTCGGTGGGAATCTGCACCGCGCTTTCGCTCGAAATGAAGATGATCCTGCCCCAGTTCGCCCGCTTCATCTCGGGCAGCACCAGGCGCGCAAGGCGTACGCCGCTCAGGACATTGACGTCGAAAAACCGCAGCCAATCCTCGTCGGGGATGTCTTCGAAGGCCTTCGGCTCAAAGATGCCGAGGTTGTTGACGAGGATGCTGATGCCCGGATAACGCCGCACCACTTCCTTTGCAGCGTCCGCCTGGCTGAGGTCGCCGGCATAGCCGTGAACCGTGCCGCGCGTCTCGTCGCGTATGCGCTGCACCGCATCGTCCACGCCGGCCTGCGTCCGGCCGCTGACGATAACGCTGGCGCCTTCCTGCGCCAGCGTGGACGCGATCGCGTAGCCGATGCCGGCCGTGCTGCCGCTGACCAGCGCCAGCTTGCCGTTGAGTTGCAAATCCATGTCGATTCTCCTTGGGTGAGCGCGGAAGAGGCCGCGCAGAGGGCAGAACGGTTGCTCGCCGCAGGCCTGCGGACACTTCCTGTGGTTGAAATCACAGGATATCCAAATCAGCCAGGTTTCCAAACACCCTATCGGGTAGAAATATTCGATACAATCGCAGCTAAACGTTGCAAAAATATAACTAATTTCCGTGTGACATGATGAGACGCCTATTGCTTGGCGGTTGCCGCACCGTGCTCGCCTGCTGCGCTATGCTGTGCTGCGTCGTGTTGCCCACGGTCTGCCTGGCCCAGGCGCTGTCATCCCCTGCAATCAATCTGCTTCACACCAGCTGGAGCGCGCGCGATGGCGCGCCGGAATCGATCTTGTCGATAACGCAGACCAGCGACGGCTGGCTGTGGCTGGGCGGCGCAGGCGGGCTGTATCGGTTCGATGGCATGCAGTTCGAGCAGTTTGTACCGGCCAATGCCGCCTTGCCGGCCAAATACGTCAGCATAGTCAATGCGGCGCCGGACGGCGCGCTGTGGATAGGCTATCGCAACGGCGGCGCGAGCTACCTGCAGCAGGGACTGATACGAAGTTATGGTGAACAGGACGGCCTGCCCAATCGCTCCGTCTGGGGGCTGGAGCAAGATGGCAGTGGCCGCATGTGGGCGGCCACCACGGTTGGCATGTTCTACCTCGAAGGTGGCCGCTGGCACAAGGCGGCCAGCTCCTGGCAATTGGCAGAGGGTGTCTTCAAAACACTGATGCGTGATCGGCGCGGCGTCCTGTGGGCGCAGGGCGATGCTGGCGTATATTCCCTCCAGCCGGGCGAAACGCGGTTTGCCAGGGTGGACGCCGGCAGCGGCACCGGCGTGCTGTTTGAGCTCCCCGATGGCAATGTCGTCAGCTGGGATGCGCCGCATGCCCGGCTCAACCTGCTGACGGGCCCCAGGCGCAATACCGAGTACCGTCGGTGGGGCGCCCTGGGCGAACCCGGCAGCCTGTTGATCGACCGAGACGGAGATCTCTGGGTGGGCCTGCTGGAAGGACTCGAATACCGCACGGCGCGCGGTATAGCCCGCGCCGCGCCGCCCCAGGGTTTGAGCGGGCGTGCCGTGCACGCCATTTTTCAAGACCGCGAAGGAAATGTTTGGGCGTCCACCTCCAGCGGGATCGACCGGTTTCGTCCCAAGCGCGTGGCCAGGCTGGATGTTCCTGAAGCAGCCATCGGCGGCGCGATGCTCGCCGATGACCATGCCGGCGTCTGGATAGGCAGCTATTACGCCGTTGCAAACGCGGCCGGCCAGATAACAGTCACACCGCGCTGGAAGGTGCCCGGCGGTGGCTGGGACAGCCTGCTGACCAGCGTGACCCGCACCAGCGATGGCGCATTATGGGGCGCATCATTCGGGGCATTGCGGCGTTTCCAGGGCACGGACAGCCGGACGGTGGCCTTGCCTCCCGCCGCAGCCGGCGCAAGGGTGCAGGCGCTGCTGGCGGACAAGGACGACAGCCTGTTTGTGGCGCTGTTTCAGAATGGCCTGTACCGCCGCAGTCCGCTGGGGCAATGGGCAAAGACAGGCACGCAGGGCGAAGTCAATGTGATGGCCCGGTCGGATGCCGCCGGACTCTGGCTCGGCTATCATCCCGGCCTGGTGGCCAATGTGCAAGGGGCCGCGTGGCGCAGCTACGGTGCGGCCGAAGGGCTGGCGCTTGGAACAGTGATGGCGCTGCACCTGCATGGGGGGCACGTGTGGGCTGGCGGCGAGAGGGGCCTGGCATTGTTTGCAGCGAACCGTTTTGACCAGCTCCGCGGCGCCGACGGCGAAACATTCCACGGCATTTCCGGCATTGTCGAACTGGAGAATGGCGATCTCTGGCTGAACGCTTTTGCCTGCCTGTTCCGCATTCCAGGGGCGGAGATCGCCAGATTCGAGCAGATGCGCAGTCATCGGGTCCAGTATGAGCGGCTGGACCGGCTGGACGGACTCGAAGGCAGCGCGCCCTACTTCGCGCCCACGCCGTCGCTGGTACTGGCGTCCGACAAGCGCCTGTGGGTCGCCCGCACCGCCGGCCTGTACCGCCTGGACCCTGCCGAGTCCTTGCCGCCCGCGCCCAGGCTGCCCGTCACCATCAAGACGCTGGGACCTCCTGGCAGCGCCAAGCCTTTGCAGCAGCCCATCCGCTTTGCACCAGGCAGTTCCGCGCTGCAGATCGATTACACCGCCCTGGCGCTGGCCATGCCGGAACGCCTGCGTTTCCGATACCGGCTGGAGGGCGTCGACGCGCAATGGCAGGATGCAGGAGCGCGCCGCAGCGCGCACTACAGCAACCTGGGGCCGGGTTCATATCATTTCAGCGTGACCGCGACGGACTACAACGGCAAGTGGTCCGATGCCGCCACCACGGTCGAGTTCGCGATTGCGCCGACTGCGACGCAAACCTGGTGGTTCAAGGCCTTGTGTGCGCTGCTGCTGCTCTCGGCCATCCATGCGCTTTATCGATGGCGTCTCAGCCGGCTGGCCAGGCAGATGGCTGGCCGCCTGCAGGCCCGCGTCAACGAGCGTGAACGCATTGCCCGTGAACTGCACGATACCCTGCTGCAATCGGTGCAGGGGCTCGTGCTGCACGTGCACGCCGCGATGCGCGATTTGCCGGCGCAAGCTGCGGCGCGGCTGCAGATCGAAAGCGCATTGCAGCAGGCGGACGAGGTGCTCAACGAGGGGCGCGAACGGATATGCGAACTGCGCGGGGAAGATATCGGCAAGCTCAGTTTCGAGGATGCGGTGCTGGCCACGGCAACGCGCCTGCAGCATGGCGATGCGGCACCCGTTCACCTGGCGGTTTCCGGCGCCGCCCGCCCGCTTGACGCAACTGTCCACAAGGAGGCGCTGGCCATCCTCACAGAGGCGATGGTCAATGCCTGTGCCCATGCAAGGGCGACCAGGATAGACGTCGAGCTCCACTTCGGCAGGCGGGAATTGCGCTGTATCGTGAGCGACAACGGCATCGGCATTCCCGCCACGGTGTTTAAGGACGGCGGCCGCGAGAACCATTGGGGCATGTGCGGGATGTACGAGCGCGCTGCCAGGATCAATGCCAGCCTGGTTGTGCGCAGCGGTGAAGGCAGCGGCACCGCCTGGCAGCTGGATGTTCCGGCAACGCTAGCTTATAGCCGATAGTATGATAGCCAGTACAGGCCCGGGCGAACACAACAGGAGCGTAGCCATGCAGCATGACCAGATCAGCATCATGATCGCCGACGATCATCCCTTGCTGCGCAGCGGCATCATCGCTGTGCTGTCGGCCAATCCGGCATTCTCCGTGGTGGCCGAAGCGGACGACGGCGACAGCGCCGTCGAACTGTACCGGCGCTGGCGTCCGGATGTCACCTTGATGGATTTGCAGATGCCGGGATTGAACGGCATCGAGGCGACCGGCGCGATACGCCAGATCGACCCGGATGCCCGCATCATCATCCTGACGACGTTTGACGGCGACGTGCAGGTGACGCGCGCGCTGAAGGCCGGCGCCACCGGCTACGTCCTGAAAAAAATGGTCCGCACCGCATTGAGCGACTACATCATTTCCGTCCACGCCGGCCGGCGCCTGTTGCCGCCGCCTGTCGCGGCCAGCCTGGCCAACAGCTTCCAGCTCGATGCCTTGAGCAAGCGCGAGGTCGAGGTGCTGCGCCTGGTCAGCGGCGGCAATTCCAACCAGCGCGTGGCCGACCAGCTGGGCTTGCGAGAGGACACCATCAAGGCCCACATGAAAGCCATCCTGCAAAAGCTCGATGCGCGTGACCGCACCCATGCGGTGATGATCGCCATGCGCCGTGGCTATTGGGAAAATTGAGGGCGATCAATACACGATAGGGTGAGAGATACACTCCCTTCTGTGGGAGTGACCGGCGCACGGCCCCGTCCCATACTGTCTTTTTTGCCATCAAGACCAAGGACGGTATCGCGATGAACTCCCGCTTCAGCTTGTTGTTGAGTCTATTCCTGGCGGCAGGCTCCGCCCACGCGGCGGCGCCTGCCATGCAGTCCGCCAGCAAGCTCAGTTTTGGCGACGCGCGGACCTTGTTTGTCGCAGACTGGAAGGGCGCGCGCATATTCGCGCTGCCGGTGCCGGCGCCGGTGCGGCCGGCCGGCAAGCCGTTCAACCTGATGGATGTGCAGGCGCCAATCGCCAGGGCGCTGCGGGTGGCGCCGGCGTCGCTGCGCTTCGAGGACATGGCCGTGCAGCCCGACAGCGAACTGGCCTATGTTGCGCTGACCGTGCGCGGCGCGAAAGGCCAGGGCAAGCCCGCCATCGTCAGTATTGACGCCACGGGGCAAGTCCGGCGGCTGGATCTGGCCAGCGTTTCGGCGTCGGCCGCCATCACCGATGCGCCGGCGGCCGATGTCGCCTTCTGGCGCGACCTGCCGGCCCAGACCTTGACCGTGACGGACATGCGCTACTACCAGAACAAGCTGTACGTGGCGGGGCTGTCCAACCGCAGCTTCGCTTCCACCTTGCGGATATTCGACTATCCGTTCAGCGGCAAGGCAGGTGCCACCACGGTCGAGATGTACCATCCGGTGCACAACCAGGTCGAAACCCGCGCGCCCATCCGCAGCATGACGGTCATGACTATCGGCGGCGAGCCCACGCTGGTCGCGGCCTATACCTGCACGCCGCTGGTGACCATCCCGCTCAAGGAGCTGAAGGATGGCGCGCACATCGCGGCCAAGACGGTGGGAGAACTGGGCTGGGGCAGCACGCCGAACGGCCTGGTGAGTTTCAAAAGCGGCGATGCGGAATATGCGTTGCTGGTCAATTCCAGCCGTTCGGCCGATCTGTTGAGCGCCGCCGATCTGGCCAGCGCCGCCGCCGCGCCGGGCCTGGATGCGCCGATCGAATGGCCGGCCAAGCCGTATCTCGGCGTCAAGGCCACCATGGCGCCGATGTCGGCGGTGATGCGGCTGGATAACCTGAATCCGCAATTGCTGCTGGCGCTGCGCCGCTCGCAAGCAGGCGGCGAGATGCAGCTGGTGTCGATTCCCAAGGGCGGCTACCTGCGCCTGAGCGACTTTGTGAACGAATACGACTTTCCCGACTACCGCTATCCGGATGGCGACAAATTCCGCGACTTCCACAAACATGCGCGCACCATCGAGGGCTATCCTGAACTTGCCCGCTAGCGCCGCACTGCTGGCGCTGGCCTTCGCCGTGGCGCCCGGGACGGGCCTGGCCGGCGCCAGGGTGACGCCTTCCGGGCCGGCGGTGGCGGAAAATCTGCTGCGGATCGAATTGCACCTTGACCGGCCCCTGGCGGCGCCGCTGGATATGCAGCATGTCGTGCTGTTCGATGGCGCCGGTGCGCCCGTCCGCGACGCCTTCCTCGACCTGCCGCTGTCCGACCGGAGCGGCAGGACCATCACCCTGTTGCTGCATCCGGGCCGTATCAAGAGCGGCGTCGGGCCCAATGTGGCGCTGGGGCCGGCCTTGCGCAGCGGCCAGTCCGTCACGCTGCGCATCGACGATCCGCAGCTGGGACGGCCGCTGGCGCAGCGCTGGCTGGTAACGGCGCCGCTGCGCCAGCGCATCGATCCGGGGCAGTGGCAGGTGCTGGCGGTCCGGCGCGGCGGCCGGCAGCCGCTGCGCGTCATTGCGCCTGCCGCGCTGGATGGCGCTGCCGCGCGGCAGATCGCCATTCAGGGGCCGGATGGGCGGCGCCTGCCAGGCACCGCCACATTCGCGGACGGCGAGCGGGAATGGCGTTTCACGCCAACCCGGCGCTGGCGTCCCGGGGCTTACCTGTTGCGCATCCATCCACGGTTGGAAGACCCGCAGGGCAATCGCCTGTGTTCTGCCTTCGAGCAAGCCGGGCAGAGTGCCCAGCTGTGCCAGGACGAAGGCCGGGTGGCTTTTGTGATCGAGTGACCCTCGCGCCGGTCGGGAGCAAGCGGCGGGCCGTCCCTGCCCGGCTACCGCATCAGCGTAGCGGCCAGTTCGCCGATGCTCCCATCGTCAGGCGCGGCCTGGCTGCGCCAGCCTATGATGCCGTCCGGCCGCACCACGGTGGCACCGGCCGGCGGCACGCCGAACACGGCGCCGAAGGGCTGGGCCGGCGGGAAAGCAAGGTCGCCGCCGGCCGCCACGGGCTGCAGCCCCAGCTCCCCCGCCACCGCAAGCCACGCCTCGCTCGCCGAGAGCAGCACATACTCCTTGCCGAACAGATCGAGCGACGACATCCGCCGGCCCGCCCTGTCCAGCCACACGTGCGGCGCGCGGGTGCCGGGTTGGCCCGCCCATTCCCCGGGCGCGGCGGCGGCGGGCAGCTCCGGTCCTGCGCCGGCCACTGCTGCGGAGCGAACCAGCTGGCCAAACTCCAGGGCGTCATTGCCGAACAGCGGTTCCGGTTTGAAGGCTGCGCCGGCCCGCGCTGCGTAGTCCGGCCGGGAAAACGTCTGCTGGTGCCGCAGCCAGCCAATGGGCCGCCGCTCCGCGTCGTAGGTATCGAGCAGGGCGGGGGCCGCTTCGCCAGCCAGCACGCGCTTCAGTTTCCATGCGAGGTTCCAGGCGTCGTCGATGCCGGTGTTGGCGCCGAAACCGCCGCGCGTGGGCGGCAGCTGGTGGGCCGCGTCACCGGCCAGGAAGATGGGCCCGTGTCTGTAGGTATCGGCGATGCGGCCCGCCATTTCCCATCGTCCCGTCGTGATGATGTCGAAGGCTATGTCGGCGCCGAGCGCGCGGCGGATCACCGACTGCAATTCGGCTTCGGTGCGCTCCGCGTCGCCGTCCAGCATCAGCACCCAGCGGCTGTCGCCATACGTGGTCAGGAAGGCACGGAAACCCTGCTGCTCGATGGAGAATTGCTGCGCACCGCGCTGCAGGACGGCATCCGCACCGGGGCAGTGAAACAGCACGCTGCGCAGGACGCCAAGATGGCCCACGCCGCTGCGTGGAATCCCGAGTTTCTCCCGAACGGCGCTGCCGGCGCCGTCCGCGGCGATCAGGTAGCGCGCGCTTATCTCATACTGCTGTCCATTTGCGCGGTCGCGCACCAGCGCCAGCACGCCGTCCTGGTCCAGCTGAAAATCGATGAGTTCGGTACTGCCGCGCAGATCCGCTCCGCCCTTGGCTGCCGCGGCGCGCAGGATAGGCTCCAGCCGGTCCTGGGCGATGGCTGCGCCGGTGCACGGCGACTGTTCGGCGCGACGCACCGGTTCCGCCACGTCGCCTGGCGTCCAGGCCTGCTCGCTTTTCCAGTCGCCGACCAGGCTCTCGACTGTCACGCGCCGCAAGCGCGTGCCCGCCGGCACTTGCGGAATCTGATCGGCGATGCCGACCGCGCGGTAATGCTCCAAGGTGGTTTCTGTAAATCCCAGTGCGCGGGGATGTGGCGAACTGCCAGGGTGCTTGTCGATAACGATGTGGGCAACGCCGTGCCACGAGAGGAACAGCGAGGTGGAGAGTCCAACCAGGGACCCGCCGACAACGAGGATGGGAGTATGCAGCATGGGAACGTCCTTTTTTTGCTTATGGCTAAATAAGGACGTACGTCGACCCGCGTGAACGCTGGCCCTGCCGGGAGGCAGAGGCAAGTCAAAAAAGTTCCACGAGAAATCGGCGCACGTCCGCTCTCGTCGTGGTTCCCAGCTTCGTGGCTGGGCGAAATTTATCACTCCATGGCTGGAGTTGGCCGGGGCTCACCACGCCGGCCCACCTTTTTCGACTGGGCAATTGTAGCATCGTGCAATGCGGTGCTGATTTCGCTTCGCGCGCGCCCTGCAAAAATTTTAAAGAAATCGCTTGCTATTGATTAGCGCACTACGTATACTTCTTCACATGGATCGGGAAACAACGAAGCAGCAGCAAACAAGTAGCACACTATATATTAGTTCACTAAACAACCACTGAAAGGATACACCATGAAAGCCATCAAAAACATCGCCCTCGCCCTGTCGATCATCGGCACCGCCGCAGCACCGGCTATCGCAGCACCAGCGGCAGCTGCTGCACCCGCAGCTAGCGCCAAGCCGACGGTGGTCCTGGTGCACGGCGCCTTTGCCGACGCGACCAGCTGGAACGGCGTCGCCGCCAAGCTGCGTGCAGATGGCTACAAGGTGATCGGCGCGGCAAACCCGCTGCGCAGCGTGAAGGGCGATGCGAGCACGGTGGCCGACATTGTGCACAGCGTGAAGGGCCCGGTAGTGCTGGTGGGCCACTCGTACGGCGGCGCCGTCATCTCGGCCGCGGCGAACGGCCAGCCTAACGTCAAGAGCCTGGTGTATGTGGCCGCGTTCGCCCCGGAACAAGGCGAAACCGCGCTGGAGCTGTCGGGACGTTATCCAGGCGGCACGCTGGGCAGCGCGCTGGCCGAGCCGGTGGCGCTTGCCGACGGCGGCAAGGACTTCTACATCCAGCAAGACAAGTTCCACAAGCAGTTCGCCGCCGACGTGCCGAAGGCCCAGGCCGACCTGATGGCGGTCGCCCAGCGCCCCATCGCCGAGGCAGCGTTGACCGAAGCGGCAGGTGCGCCGGCATGGAAAAATGTGCCTTCCTACTTCGTCTACGGCACTGCGGACAAGAACATCCCGGCCGCAGCACTGGCCTTCATGGCGGAACGCGCCAACTCGCGTAAAACCGTGGCGATTGCCGGCGCATCCCACGTGGTGATGACCTCCCACCCGGCAGAAGTCGCCAAACTGATCGAAGCAGCGGCGCAGGCCAACTGAGACGATAGGCCCGCGGGTTGACCGGGCGCCGAAACGAAAAAGCCGCCGTGCCGAATGAAATCGGCACGGCGGCTTTTTGTCCTGCCAGGCGAGAGTTAGGCCTGTTTTTTGGTGCGGCGGCGGACGGCGGCCATCAGGCCGAGGCCGGCGAGCAGGGTCGCCAGGCTGGCTGGCTCGGGCACGTCGGAAGCCGGGGTATAGGTGTAGGTGACCAGCGCGTTGCCCGATGCTGCGGTATTGAACTGGGTGATCAGGTTGCCCGAACCGGTGCCGCTCGAATTGCCGATGGCGCTCAGGCCGAGGTTGATGCTGCCGCCGCCCAGCGCCGAGAACAGCGCGAAATCGTTGGCATCGCTGCTGACGAAGAAGTTCGAGCCGTCCGCCGAGACGGTGCCGGTGCTGCCACCGGAGGTGCCGCCGAAGTTGATGGCGCCATCGAAGGAGCTGAAGTCGAAGCCCTGGCTGAAGACCGGCTTGGTCACCACCAGCGTGCTGCCGTCCGGACGGGTCAGGCCCAGCAGTGCGCCCAGGCTCAGGGTAACGCTGGACGCTGCCGAGTCCAGGCTTTCGGCATTGCCGGAACCCTGGACCATGCCGCTCAGGTCGAATTTGATTGACGTCAGGGTGCCCAGGCTGGTGTCGAACTTGGCGAAGTTCAGTACATCGGTCCAGTTCGTGGTGGCCATGGCTTTGCTGTCGGAAAAGCTGATGGTTGCGGCTTGCGCGCAGGTGAACGGGGTCAGGGTGGCGGCGATTGCCAGTGCTGCAAATATTTTTTTCAAGATAATTCTCTGGTCAGATAGAAATTTTTGGGAACGTGTTACCGCTGTATCGTTTTCGATTCGTAACGAATACAGGAATTGCCAAAAAGCACGATCTATGCCAGCAGGAAATATTTCATCAAAAACAATGGCTTAACTAAAATGCATGTCGTCTGACCTCCGGCAGTGTAAAGTTGGCCGACATCTGCGTAGGCTATGCGCCACCCTTCATCGCGAGCACTGGCGCCAGGCGATCGACCGCGAAATCGATGAAGGCGCGGATGCGCGGCGGGACATGCTTTTGATTCAAATAGATGAGCGTGACTTCCTCGATGTCACCCGCGTTGTACGCCGGCAGCAGCTCAACCAGGTCGCCCCGCTGGATATCGTCAAACACATGGAACATGCCCAGGCGGCTCACGCCCAGGCCCTGCAGCGTAAGCTGCCGCATGGTTTCCCCGTTGTTGGTCTGCATCGCCCCATCCACCGCCAGGTGCACCAGCTTGCCCTCGACCGTGAATGGCCATTCGTCGAGCGAGCGCCGGAAATCGAAATTGATGCAGTCGTGCCGAGCCAAGTCGGCAGGAAGCTGCGGCGCAGGGTTGCGCGCCAGGTAGGACGGCGCCGCCACCACCGCCTTCCTGCTGCTGCCCAGCTTGCGCGCCCGGAAGGATGCATCGTGGAGCGGCCCCATCCGGATCGCCACATCGACCTCGTCCCGCTGCAGCTCGACCTTGGAATCCGTCAGCGAGATATCGATGGCGACGTCGGGATAAAGCGCGCGGAACTCCGCCAAGAGCGGTACCAGGTAATGCTGGCCGAACGGTAGCGACGTGTTGACGCGCAGCGTGCCGCGAATCTGGCCGAAGCCCTGCGACACGCTCAACTCCGCGTCCTCGATTTCCTGCAGGATGCGGGCGCAGCTCGCGTAAAACTCCCGCCCTTCGGCGGTCAGCGTCATGCTGCGCGTGGAGCGCGTGAACAGCTGCACGCCGAGGCGCCCTTCCGTCCTCGATACCAGCTTGCTCACGGCCGACGGCGACATGTTCAACAACGCTGCCGCTGCGGAAAAACTGCCCGTTTCCACCACTTTTGCGAAAACCTGCATTTCTCCGCTGCGATTGTCCAAGTTGGTTCCCTCCGATGAAGTACACCAGCGTAGGGATGTCGATCGGCTTCGTCAATAGTGGCAACAGCTGGACGCGGCAGCCGCAGCAGCTGCTGCCGGCGAACGGCCAGGGCGCGGCTTAACCGCACTTCACGGACAGTTCCACATCGCCGTCGAATGGCAGGGACAGGTAGCCGCTGCCCTGTGCGCGCAGCAGCGCCAGGTATTCCGGGCAGTAATCGGCGTTGTCGGCGATGATGAGGGCGCCGGGGCGGAGGCGCGGCTCCACCAGGCGCAGCACGTCCGCATAGAGCGCCTTGGCGCCGTCCAGCAGCAGCATGTCGATCTGTCCGGGCAGCCCGGTGCGCAGCGTTTCCAGCGCGTCGCCTTCGCGGATCTCCACCAGGTCGAGCAGGCCGCCGGCAGCGAGGTGCTCGCGTGCCCGCTGCGCCTTGGACGGCTCGAATTCCGTGGTGATCAGCTGGCCGCCGCCGTTGTCGCGCAAGGCTGCGGCCAGGTGCAGCGTGGAGATGCCGAATGATGTGCCGAATTCGACGATAACGCTGGCCCTGGCGCTGCGCGCCAACATGTACAGCAGCCTGCCGGTCTGGGGCGATACCGGAATTGCCGCGTCCTTCAACTGCGCATACAGTTCGCGGTAATCGGTCTTGCTGCTCATCATGCGCTCGCGCTCCGCCTGGGACAGGGCGGCGAATGCCGCCAGCGCCGGGATCTGCGCGTTCCCGGTCTCGGCAAACAGGCGTTCCAGCAGGGGCGCGACAGGGGCATTGGTGAGGGTGGTCATGGGGCTATTCCTTTCTGAAGTAAGAGCGGTAATAATATGAAGAATCCTTCACATTTCATATTCGCATTCCCTCGCATCCCCAGCGCCCGCCATGACAGACCGCCGCAGCCCCCGTATTTCCTCGCGCAGGCAGCCCAAACAGGCGCGCTCCAGCGAGCTCGTTTCCGCCATCCTGGAAGCAGCTATTCAGGTTTTGGCGAAGGAAGGTGCGCACCGCTTCACCACCACGCGGGTGGCCGAGCGCGCCGGCGTGAGTGTGGGCTCGGTGTACCAGTACTTTCCAAACAAGGCTTCCATCCTGTTCCGCCTGCAAAGCGACGAATGGCAGCAGACGTCGGCCATGCTGTCCCGCATCCTGCTGGACGCCGCGAAGCCGCCGATGGAACGCTTGCGCTTGCTGGTGCAGGCCTTCGTGCGCTCGGAATGCGAAGAGGCCGGGATCCGCTCGGCACTCGACGACGCGGCACCCTTCTACCGCGACGCGCCGGAAGCAGCCGAGGCCCGCGCGGCCGGCGACCGCATGGTGCAGGCTTTCATGCGGGAGGTGCTCCCCAAGGCGGAGCAATCCGTGCGCAGCATGGCGGGAGAACTGGTGATGGGCACCCTGGGCGCGGTCGGCAAGCAGTTCTCCGAGAAACCGCGCACCGGGCGGGAAATCACCGTGTACGCGGACGCGCTGGCCGATATGCTGTGCGCCTATCTGGCCACCCTGGGCTGAGCGCAACGCTTGCCTCGACCCGGCTCGGTGGCCAGCCGCAACAGCGGCGAGCCGAAACTGCCTGAAGACCCCCGATCAGGTTTACACTCGGATACTTCGCACACCGCACCGACGCGGCTTCAGGAGCATCTTTTGGCAAACCCAGCCTCGCCGTCACCCGCCCAGGCGCCAGCGGCGCTATCGCAGCGCGACCAGCGCCGCAACATCGCCCGGCTGACCCTGGCTCAGGCGCTGGCGGGCGCCAACTCGGTGGTGGTCTACGCCACCGGCGCCATCATCGGGCACGCCCTGGCGCCAGCCAAAACCCTGGCCACCCTGCCGATACTGGCCTTCGTGGTGGGCATGGCGGCCAGCATCCTGCCGGCCGGCGCCATCGCGCGGCGCCACGGCCGCCGCGCGGCGTTTCTCAGCGGCGCAGCGTGCGGCGTGCTGGTCGGCCTGCTGGCCGCTGTGGCGGTAATGCAGGCGTCGTTCTGGCTGTTCTGCACCGCCATGGTGTTCGGCGGCGCCTACGCGGCGGTGGTGCTGTCCTTCCGCTTTGCGGCGGCGGATGGCGTGGCGCCGCCGATGCGTGCGCGCGCACTGTCGTTCGTGATGGGCGGCGGTGTCGCCGCCGGTGTCATCGGCCCCCAGCTGGTCACCCACACCATGCATCTTTGGCCGCTGCACCTGTTCGCCGCGACCTACCTCGCCCAGGCCGGCGCGGCAGTGCTGTCGGCGCTGGTCCTGGCCGGCGTCCGGCTGCCCTTGCCGAGCCGGGAATTCGCCGCCAGCGGACGGCCGCTGCGGGAGATCGCCCGCCAGCCGGAATTCATCACCGCCGCCATCTGCGGCGCAGTCTCCTACATGCTGATGAACTTCCTGATGACAGCCGCGCCCCTGGCCATGCATCTGTGCGGCCACAGCCAGGAGGACTCCAACCTCGGTCTCCAGTGGCACGTCATCGCAATGTATTTGCCCAGCTTTTTTACCGGCCGCCTGATCGGCCGTTTCGGCGCGCGGCGGGTGGTGGGCTGCGGGCTGATGCTCACCGCCATCTCCGCAGCGGTGGGACTGACCGGCATCGAGGTCTCGCGTTTCTGGCTCACCTTGACGCTGCTAGGCGTGGGCTGGAACTTCGGCTTTGTGGGCGCTTCGGCGCTGGTGCTGGATTGCCACCGCCCTGAAGAGAAAACCAGCGTGCAGTCGCTCAATGACTTCCTGGTCTTCTCCACCATGGCGGTGGGCTCTTTCGCCTCCGGCGGGCTGCTGTCCGCCTACGGCTGGAACACCGTGCTGTGGATCTCCTTCCTGCCGGTCGCGCTGGCTGGCGCTGCCCTGCTCTGGACAGCGCGGCGCTCAGGCGTTGCGCGTCGTCCGTAGCGCGTCCAGCACCAGCGAAAACGCGGGGGACGGCTGGCGCCGGCTGGGGTAATACAAATGGTAGCCGCCGAACGGCGGACACCAGTCCTCCAGCACCCGCACCAGCCGCCCCGCTGCGATATGCGGCATCACCTCGTCTTCGGGCAGCAGCGTGACGCCCAGCCCCGCCAGCGCTGCGTCCACCTGCGGCTGCGTGGTGTTGAAGATCAGCTGGCCGTCCACGCGCACGTTCACCTGGCGGCCGCGCCGTTCAAAATCCCAGACGTACAGTCCGCCCGAACTTTGCATGCGCTGGTTGATGCATTGGTGCGCCATCAGATCGCGCGGCGCCTTGGGGACGGGATGCGCGCTGAAATAGGCGGGGGACGCTACCACCGCCAGTCGCAAGCGCGGACCGATCGGCAGGGCAATCATGTCCTTGTCGATAGTGTTGCCCAGCCTTACGCCGGCATCGAAGCGGTCCGCGACAATATCGCGCAGCCCGTAGTTCACGTCGAACTCCATCCTGATATCGGGGTAGGCGCGCAGCAGCGGGGCGAGCCTGGGCAGCAGGATGCTGTGCAGTACGAAATCGCCGCAAGTGATGCGGACCGTGCCTGCCGGCTTGTCGCGCAATTCGGTCAGCTCG
Organism: Massilia sp. Root418; assembly: GCF_001425265.1. Classification (GTDB taxonomy): domain Bacteria; phylum Pseudomonadota; class Gammaproteobacteria; order Burkholderiales; family Burkholderiaceae_D; genus Rugamonas. Next base: position 238,805 of record NZ_LMEC01000022.1, on the reverse strand, counting down.
TCCAGCTCGGCTTCGATCTCGTCGAAACGGTGGCCGATGGCGTTCAGCAGCCGCTCGCCGGCAGCCGTGGGGGAAACGCTGCGCGTGGTGCGCGTGAGCAGCCGGATGCGCAGCCGGGTCTCCAGTCCGCTGATCGCCTGGCTCAGCGCGGACTGCGTCACGCCCAGCAGCGCCGCCGCGCGCGTGAAGCTGCCTTCACGCGCCACGGTGACGAAATAGAGCAGTTCATTCAGGTTGCGCCTGGCCATGTGCGCCAGTTTCTCACAAAAACTTATTAGCCGAGCTAATAAGCTCGTTAAACTTTCATTAGCTAGTCGATTCCGCGCGCATTGCCCAGAATGGTGCCATGAGAATCGTCCCTGTCCCCGCAGTCCTGCTGCTTGCCGCCGTCCTGCTGGGTGCTTACCCGAAAGACGCCGCCATGAAGATCCGTTTGACCGCCGGCCGGCAAAGCGCCACCGCTATGCTGTACGACAACGCCACCGCGCGCGACTTCGCGGCCCTGCTGCCGCTCACGCTCACCATGGAAGACTACGACATCATCGAGCGGGTCTCCGCCCTGCCGCGCAAGCTGGACACGCATGGCGCGCCGGCCGGCATGGCGCCCGTGGCGGGTGAGCTGAGCCATTACGCGCCCTGGGGCAATCTGGCGATCTTTATCCAGGGCAGGCCCTACGCGCGCAGCCTGCTGCCGCTGGGTAAGGTCGATCAGGGACTGTCCATCCTGGCGCAGCCCGGTCCGTACCAGCTGCGGATCGAGCGCGCCGGGGATTGATTCACGCATCCAACAAAAGGCAATTTATGATTGATCAGGTTTCCAGCCAAAAAAACGCCGCCGGGGGAGCTTCCTGGAGCGCTGTCTTTGCCATGTCGGTGTGCGCATTCGCGTTGGTCGCGTCCGAATTCATGCCGGTCAGCCTGCTCACCCCCATGGCCGGCGATCTGGGCGTTACCGAAGGTATGGCGGGCCAGGGGATTGCCATCTCCGGCGCGTTTGCCGTGCTCACGAGCTTGTTCATCTCTGTGCTGGCCGGCAGCCTCAACCGCAAGACCCTGCTGCTTACGCTGACGGCGGCCATGGGCCTGTCCGGTGCAGTGGTCGCGCTGGCGCCGAACTACCCGGTCTATATGCTGGGGCGGGCGCTGATCGGCGTGGTGATCGGCGGCTTCTGGTCCATGTCGGCAGCCACGGCCATCCGTCTGGTGCCGGCGGACGAGGTGCCGCGCGCGCTGGCCATCCTGAACGGCGGCAACGCCCTGGCCACGGTGGTGGCCGCGCCGCTGGGCGCCTACCTGGGCGTCGTCATCGGCTGGCGCGGCGCCTTCATTGCCCTGGTGCCGGTGGCGGCGGCGACCCTGGCGTGGCAATGGATCGCGCTGCCCGCCATGCCGGTGCCGGCGCGCACGAAACAGCCCGGCGCGGCCGCCGGGGCACGCCAGGCAATGCGGATCTTCCAGCTGTTCAAGCATGGCGGTGCCGCCGTGGGCCTGGCTGCCAGCAGCCTGTTCTTCATGGGGCAGTTCGCACTGTTCACCTATGTGCGGCCGTTTCTCGAAACCGTCACGCGGGTGCAAGCGCCCGCGCTGTCGCTCATCCTGCTTGTCGTCGGCGCCGCAGGAATCATCGGCACCATGCTGATCGGCCGCGCCTTGCGGTGGCGTTTCCACCGCACGCTGACCGCCATTCCATTGCTGATGGCCTTGATCGCGCTGGCCCTGGTGGCATTTGGCGGTTCGGCGGCGGCGGTGGTGGTCCTGCTGGGGCTGTGGGGTTTTGCCGGCACGGCCGCGCCGGTGGGATGGTGGGCATGGGTGGCCCGGACCTTCCCCCAGGATGCGGAAGCCGGCGGCGGCCTGTTCGTGGCGGTCGTGCAGCTGGCCATCGCGCTCGGTTCCACCCTGGGCGGGCTGTTGTTCGACCGCAGCGGCTACCTGGGCACTTTCGGGGCGAGCGCCGTCCTGCTGCTGGCTGCCGCCATGCTCACCGCAGCAATGCCCGGCGCCCGCCCGGCCCGGGGCTGAGTGCAGCGGTCACATGCGCGGCACACCGTCGCGGTTGACGGGGATATATTCGCCGGGCGCGGACGCCAGCTGGGTATGGTGTTCCACGCCGCGGTACTCGTAGGTCACGTCCCAGTACTGCGGCGTGGCGTTGGCCACGTTTTCGCAGCGCCGCACGTCCTGGCCGTAGTTGTTGCTGTTGCTGCCCCGGCCCGCGTTGGCGCCGATGGCGCCGCCGGCCAGCGCGCCGCCCACGGTGGCAATGTCGCGTCCGGAACCGCCGCCCACCTGGTGGCCCAGCACGCCGCCGAGGAGGGCGCCGGCCAGCATGCCGCCGGTGCTGGGACGGTTGTCCTGGCTTTGCACTTGCTGGCGCTCAACCCAGCAGCGCTGTTCCGGCGGACCCACCACGGCGCGTACCGACGTCACGCGCGCCTCGTAGGTGCGCTCGTTGGGGCGCTGGCGGTATTCGTAGCTGGCTTGCGGCACGGGGGCCGGAGCCTCGTTGTCGAAGCGCCGGTTGCCGCGTACCTGGCGCACCGAGGAAATGCTGTTGTTCAAGCCCATGCCGGCCAGCGACTCGTAGTTGCCGCGCTTGAGTATGCGGCACTCGCCGCGGAAGCCGGCATCTTCACAAACTTCCCAGCGGCCACGTTCCACCACCACCGACGAGGCGCGGTCGTTGAAGCCCGCCTCGCTCAGATCCCTGGATGTGTTGGAAATGGTGACGGCGCGCCCGCGCCAGCCTTCGCCCTGGTAGAGCGTGATTTGAGCCATTGCTTGTCCGCCCAGCAGCAAAGTGCAGGCCGCGAGCGTGGTTTTTAGTGGGAAGTTCATGATGGTCTCCAAGTCAGCAGGCTCAATCGCCCGATAGCATGAAGCTACCCGCTAACAAAGAGTTGGTCTGTGCGGAAGCGCGCTTAGTTGTATTTATTGCTATCGATGTGATAAAAGGAGGCATGGGCACGCCGAAATTCACATCAGTCGAGGATTACCTGGCCGCGCTGGAGCCGGTGAAAGCGGCGACCATCCGCGCCATCGTGGAGGTGATCCTGTTGGAATTCCCGGAGCTGGAAGCGAAGATCGCCTGGAACTTGCCGGTCATCCAGCGCAAGGGCCAGTATGTTGCCGGCCTGGCGGCCTACAAACGCCACCTGACGTATTCACCGTGGAGCATCTGGGTCATGCAGGACTTCAAGGAGCGGCTGGCGCCGCTCGTGGTGTTCAAGAACTGTTTCCAGCTCCCGGTCGATTGGAAAATCGACCGGGAGCTGGTGCTTGACCTGGTCCGGGCGAGGCTGGCGGAACTGAGATAAACATCCTGCAGGAACCATCATGAGCACATTGCCGCAATACATTCCCGTCAGCTGCGAGTTCCACGACCGGCTGGAGGACCTGGCCACCTTGCGCAAGCAAGCCGGCATCAGCTACACCGGCGAGGACGGTGCGCTGCAGCAGCGCAGCGCCGTCATCAAGGATGTCTACGCCAGGGATGGCGCGGACTATGTTTCCCTGAGCACCGGCGAAACCGTACGCATGGACCGGCTGGTCGAAGTCGACGGCTACAAGCTGGCCGACTTCCCGCCGCAGTGCGGCATCTGAAGCCCGGCCGCGCCGGGCCTTCCCCTTACGCCGTGACGGTGGTCAGCACCACGTCGATATTGCCTTTGACTGCTTTCGAGTAGGGGCAGATCGCGTCCGCACCGTGGGCAATAGCGTCCGCCACTTCGGGATCGATGCCGCGCGCGGTCAGCGTGATGCGGGCCTGGATGTAGTAGTCGCTGCCGCCCATGCCAAGGTCCACTTCGATTTCCACTGCCGTGTCGGCGGGCAGGGCCACTTTCATCTGCTTGGCCACGATGCCCACGGCGCCGCTGTAGCAGGCCGACCAGGCGCCGGCGAACAGCTGCTCGGCGGTTGGGTGGGCTTCCACTGCGCCAAAGTTGTACTCGGCGATGGCGGGGTTGCCCGGCGCGGTCAGGTGGATGTCCAGTTTGCCGTCGTGGGCGCCGGCGAAGATGGCGCCGTTGTTGCCGATGGTGCCGGTGGTGCGGGTTTTGCCGGTGGTCAGGACTTTGGTGATGTTGCTCATGATATTTCCTCTGTAAAGTGACGATCAAGTGTGAGTGGATTTGCATCGCACTCGTTTGAATCGGATGCGATGAATGAATCATAGGCTTCCCGATGGCAGAGGTCAAGCACTATTTTCGTATCCGATTAAAGCGTTTGCGATATAAATAGCGCAAGCATGCGGTCAAACGCCCGTCATAATCGGGCGCTACCATGCAAGCCGGCTTGGAACACGGGCCACTACAAGCACCACTCGATGGCTGCTCTACCGGCGCCGGCGGTCGGGAAACATACCGGCACCAAACACAGTTGAAAGGTTCACGCGGCGTGGATGAAGCCCTGCACGTTCTCGGTCTTGACCGGGGATTCCAGCACCTTCGCCACGGCCACGCCGCGCAGCGACACATCCTTCACCGGCATGCCGGCCTCGCCCTGGATGCGGCACACGAAAGCAGCCTCCCCCACCGTCACATTGCTCACGTGCAGGCCCTCGATGGGCGTGAGGCGCCGCTCATAGGTCGGCACCAGGTCGCGCCACTGGTACAGCACGTCCGTCTCCACGCTCAGCACGCCGCCGGCGATCCTGGTCGCGCTCACGTTGGAGACGTGGATGTTCTTCACATAGCCGCCGCGGCGCTCGTTGGTCTTCACGAACAGGATGTTGTTGATGGTGCTGCGCGCGCCGGAGCCGGCATTATCGAAGTGGCAGTTTTCCACCAACACGTTTTCCACCCCGCCCGACAGCTCGCTGCCGATCGCCATCAGCTGGTGGCCGTTCTTCACGCGGCAGTTGCGCATGATGATGTTGCGCGATGGGACGTTGATGCGCCAGGCGTCCTGGTCGCGGCCGGACTTGACGGAAATCGCGTCGTCGCCCTGGTCGAACACGCAGTTCTCCACCAGGACGTTCTGGCTCATTTCCGGGTCCACGCCGTCGTTGTTGTGGCCGTGCGCGCGCACTTGCACGCGGCGTATCACCACGTCCCGGCACAGGTAGGGGTGCAGCACCCAGAACGGGCTGTCGATGATGCGCACGTCTTCCACCAGCACGTTGCGGCAGCGGTTGAACTGCACGAAATGGGGGCGCAAGTTGGCTTCGCCGGTGGCCATGCGGCGTTCCGCCACCGGCACGCCCTTGGCGGCCATGTGGTACAGCGCCACCAGCGCGTCCATGTGCGGCTTGGGGCGCGCATACCAGGCCCGCCACACGTCCAGCCTGGCCTTCAGCGTCCCCTCGCCCGTGATCGCCACGTTGCTGCACTCGAAGGCATACACCAGCGGCGAGTAGTTGTAGCAGCCCAGGCCTTCCCAGCTGGTCATCACGGCGGGCAGATAGTCTTGCGGGCGTTCCGAGAACAGCAGCGTGGCGCCCTTGGCGACGTGCAGGTTCACATTGCTCTTGAGGTGGATGCAGGCGGTGGGCCACACGCCTTGCGGCACCACCACCACGCCGGATCCGGCCGCATGCGCCGCCGCGATTGCCTGCGCGATGGCGGCGCTGGTCTTTTGCTGGTCGCCCTGGTCGGCGCCGAAATCGGTGATCGGAAAGCGCCTGCTGGCCGAGAAATCCGGTACGCTGATGTCCGGCATGGGAAACGGCGCCGTGGCGCGTACGCGTTCCTGCGGCAGCGGCCCGGATGTGCGCAGCGGCGCGCAGCCGGTGGTGGCGAGGGCCAGGCCGGCCAGGAGGGCGTGGCGGCGGGCGCGGGAGTATGGGGTCGAAGCGTCGGTCAAAGCTGCCTCCGGAGTGTTTTTTTCATGGTAACCGCCTGGCCGGCGCGCGGCACCGGGGCCGGGAAAACACTCACCTTGTTGATCCGTAAAAAATATTTTGCAGGCTTTGTCGATTTCCGGCGGCGCCAGCCGTCGTACCTATGAAAACCACCGATTCACCCTCACCTGGAGATATCATGAACAAGCAAATTTTCGTCAACCTGCCCGTCAAAGACCTGCCACGCTCGAAAGAATTTTTCGCCGCCCTGGGCTACACCTTCAATCCGCAGTTCACCAACGACCAGGGTGCCTGCATGGTGATCTCGGAAAACATCTACGCCATGCTGCTGACGGAAGAATTCTTCAAGACCTTTATCGACCGCCCCATCTCGTCGGCGCACGAATCGGCCCAGGTGATCAACTGCCTGTCCTGCGAGAGCCGCGAAGAGGTGGACGCCATCGTGGCCAAGGCGGTGGCCGCCGGCGGCACCGTGCCGCGCCAGCCGCAGGACATGGGCTTCATGTACGGCCACGGCTTTGCCGACCTGGACGGCCACCTGTGGGAACTGGCGTACATGGACATGGCCGCCGTGCCGCCCCTGCCATAAGCCTTTTTCGTCAGCGTCCTTTACGTCCGCAGCGCGTCCGCCGCCTTCATGCGCATGGCCAGCCATGCGTGGCGGGCCACGGCGGCTGCCGCGACGGCCAGGGTGGCCGCCAGCGCCAGCAGCAGGGTCCAGCCGCCGATCGGCGCGTGTTCCACGTAGCCGGCCAGGTAGCGCTGGATCGCCAGCGCCGCCGACGGCAGGCCGATCAGCGCGGCCAGCAGGGTCAGCACCCCGATTTCCTTGATCACCAGCTTGCCGATGGCGCGGTGGCCCGCGCCGTACAGCTTGCGCAGCACAATCTCGCGCGCGCGCCGCTGCACCGTATGCGCCGACAGCACATAGGTGCCGAATGCGGCAATCGCGAGCGCAATGCCGGTGGCCAGTGCCAGCAGGCGCGCCATGCGTTCATCGTCCGCATAATTGACGGCCAGGATGTCGGCGGCCGGACGGGTCTGCAGCATAGCGTCCGGGAAGTATGTTGGCCACAGCGCGCGCACCGCCGGCTCCACGCTGGCGGCGCCCGCACCGCCGCTTGCGCGCACGCTGAGCGTGGTGCCGGCGGTCCATAATTCGTAGGCCACCGCGCGCGGCGCCGCGCGCAGCGAGTGGAAGCGCAGCTCGGGCGCTATGCCGACCACGCGCTTGTGGATCACCTTGTCGTCGAAGCCCTTGAACAGCAGGGTCTGGCCGATGGCGTCGGCCGGCTCGGCAAAACCCAGCTCGCGCGCCGCGATGGCGTTCAGCACCAGCGGCACCGGGTCGTCTTCCTGGTCCAGGCGCGCATCGAACAGGCGCCCGGCCAGGGGCTGGATGCGGTACTGTGCGAAGAAGTTGGCGCTCACCGACTTCATCGCCGTGGCGGCGCTGCGGCCGTCCGGGCGCTTCAGGTCGCGGAACCAGGTCACGTTGCTGCGCCCTACCGCGTCTTCCGAAATCGCCACCCCGGCCACGCCCGGCTGCGCCTTCAGCGCCGCCACGAAGCGCTGCGCGGTGGCGCTGCGGCGCACCTGCTCCGGCAGGTCCACAATCAGCAGCGGCGCCGGGTCGAAGCCGGGCGAGGCGCGCATGGCGTACGAGGTCTGCCAGGTGACTGCCACGGCCACGCTGGCCAGGCCCATGGCGGCGGCCACCTGCAGCACGGTCAGCGCGCGCCGGGTGCGCAAGGCGCCGGCCGATTCGCTGTCGCCGCGGCCCGCCAGCACCTGGCTGGGCAGCACGCGCAGCGCCAGCCACGCCGGATAGACCGAGGTCAGCACGCCCAGCACGGCGCCCAGCAGCAGCGCGGCAGCCACGTTGTCCGGCGCCAGCACGCTGTCGAGCTGGCGGTTCACCAGCCCGGAGAACAGCGGCAGCGCCAGCCACGCCAGCAGCAGGCCGATGACGGTGGCCAGCATGGCCACCAGGATGGACTCGGCCAGCAGTTGTAGCGCAATCTGGCGCGCGCCTGCGCCCAGCACCTTGCGCATCGCCACTTCGCGCTGGCGGCGCAGCACCCGCACCGCCGCCAGGTTCACGTAGTTGACCGCCGCCAGCACCACGATCAGCAGCGCCACCGCGCCCAGCCCGGCGATGGCGGCCGGATGCGCGCGCGGTCCCGGCGCGGCGATGACGTTCTGCGCCACGTCCTGGTCGAAATAGGCATCCTTCAGCGGCGCCAGCGCCACGTCCATCACCTTGCGCCGGCCCAGGCGCTGGCGCACTTCGGGTGGCTGGTTCTGCAGGCCGGGATTGCTGTCCACCGCGCGCTGCAGCGCCGCCGTGATGGCGGGCAGGGACGCGCCCGGCCGCACGCGCACCAGCAGCTTGCCCCACCAGCCGCGCGCGCCGGTCAACAACTCGTCGCGCACTTCCGCCTCCACCAGCAGGTTGCGGATGCCGAACAGGGTTTCAAAGGGAACCGTGCTGCTGGGCGGCGGCGTGCGCAGCACGGCCGCCACGCGCAGCAGCTTGCCTTCGGCCAGCATGGTCCTGCCCAGCGCATTGGCGGTGCCGAACAGGCGCTGCGCGGCGGCCTCGGTGATGGCGAAGCCGTCCGGCCGGTCGAGCGCGGCGGCCAGGTCGCCCTGTACTGCCTGCAGGCCCAGCATGGCGGCGAAGTCGGGCAGCACGGTCAGGCTGTCGAGCTTGCGTAGCTGGCCATCGATGCGCACCGTCAGGCCCATGCTTTCCGGACGCGAGGGCAGGTAGCCGGTGGCTGCCTCCACGCCTGGCGTGCCGGCGGCGCTGGCGCGCAGCAGCAAGGGCGCCTGGTCGAACCAGGGGGCCTTGGGATCGGCGTTGAAGCGCTGCTTGACCACGTAGACCTGCTCCACCTGCGGGATGTGGCGGTTGTACTGCCAGGAATAGTGCACCAGCCCGAGCAGCAGCAGCGCGGCCGCCAGGCCCACGCCCAGCCCGGCGATGACGACGATAGAATAGGCCGGGTCTTGCAGCAAGGTGCGCCAGCCGATACGGAAGTCCCGCAGTGTCATGCGCAGTGTCATGATGAATGAGAAGTTGTTGGTCCAGGCCAGGAATTTGCAACATCCGTGCCAAACGGGCCGGCACCGCGCTGCATGCGGGCTGGCGCAGGGTCGCGCCCCTGTCGCGGTCGGCAGCGCTTGCGCCCGCGTCCGGAAGCGGACGGTGGCGGTGTGCGCTTCCGGACACTGCTCAGGGGGACCGCGCCAGCAGCGGCGTGAGCAGCGGCTGGCCGGCAAAGTGGGCCAGCAGGTTGTCCACCGCCAGCTGGCCCATGGCGTGGCGCGTTTCCACCGTCAGGCTGCCGATGTGGGGCGTGAGCACCACGTTCTCCAGCGCGCGCAGCGCGGGCGGCACCTCGGGCTCATTGTCGAACACGTCCAGCGCGGCCGCACCCAGGGTGCGCGCCTGCAGCGCGGCGATCAGCGCCTGCTCGTCCACCAGCGCGCCGCGCGCGATGTTCACCAGCGTGCCTTCCGGGCCCAGCGCCTCCAGCACGGCGGCGTTCACCGCGTGGCGCGTGGCGGCGTTGGCGGGAGCGCTCAGCACCAGGTAGTCGCTGTCCTGCGCCAGCGCCAGCAGTGAGTCGGCGCGCGGCGCTGCCGCGCCGGGTACCGGGCGCGGCTGGAAATAGCGGATCGCCATGCCCAGTGCGGCCAGGCGGCCGGCAATCGCCTGGCCGATGCGGCCGTAGCCGAAGATGCCCGCCACCTTGCCGCGCACGCTGCGCGACGGCGCCAGCGGCTTGCGCGCGCTCCAGTCGCCTTCGCGCACATAACGGTCCATGGCGGGCAGGCGGCGCGCGGCGGACAGCAGCAACAGCACCGCCAGGTCGGCCACGTCGTCGGTCAGCACGCCGGGCGTGTTGGTCACGGCAATGCCGCGCGCGCGCATCGCGTCCAGGTCCACCTTGTCGTAGCCCACGCTGTTCAGGCTGACGATTTCCAGCAGGGGCAGCCGCGCGGCCAGCGCCGCGCTCACGCCCAGCGGTCCGGTGGTGACGATGGCGCGCACCCGGCCGGCCACGCTGTCCACGTAGGCGTCCTGCCCGGCGGCGGGAATGGACCACACGTGGTGGCACTGGAAATGCGCATCGAGTTGCTGCATGACGGAGGCCGAGGGACTGGCGGCGAACACGAGAATGTCTGGTTTCATGGGGATCAGTCAGGTCAGGCCGTAGCTGGCCAGGATGCGGCGGCTGGTGCCGTCGGCCGCCATGGCGGCCATGGTTTGCTGGAACTGCTGCGCCTCGTCCTGGCTGAAATCGAGCGATCCGGCCAGCCAGGCGGTGGTACTGCGTACCGGTGCGCTGAGGTGGAAATCGGCTTCCTCGCCGCGGCTGCGCAGCGAGGTCCGGATGATGTTGCGCTCACCGAATGCGGCGTCGGCGATCCCGGTCAGCAGGAAGCGGTGCACTTCGTCGATGGAGGCCGATTCCACCAGGTTGCTGTAGCCCAGCTCGCGCAACACGGCCGCCTGGCCCGCGCCCCGCAGCATGGCGACGCGGCGCGCCTTCATCGCCTGCGGGTTGTGCACGTCGAAGCTGCCCTTGCGCAGCGCCAGGAACACGTAGTGCTCGTCGTACAGCGGCGCCAGCCAGCGGTACTGGGCCTCCCGTTCTGGCAGGCGGGTCAGGGGAAACACGGCGGTGGCGGGCATGGTGGTGGCGAGGAAAGTGGCGCGGCGCCACGGCACAAATTGCGTTTCCGGGGCCAGCCGCATGCGCTTGCACAGTTCGGCCACCAGCTCCATCAGTGCGCCCGGCCGGCGCCCGCCATGTTCCAGGACCAGCGGCGGCAGGTGCGCCGTAACGATGCGCATGCGGCCGGCCGCACCCGTCCCGGCGGCCGGGGCCGCAGCGTAGGCATGCGGCGCCAGCCCGAGGCTGGCTGCCGCTGCGAGTACAAGTCTTCTTTTCATGGCGGCTAGTTTCACACATTTTGTGCTGCCTGTAGTATATTTCGATAATCGTTGAAATATCGAATTGGAGCGGGGATGGACACCAAACACGTCTTGGCGGCGCTGGCGGCGCTGGCGCAGGAATCGCGCCTGGCGGCGTTCCGGCTGCTGGTGCAGGCCGGACCCGACGGCCTGGCGGCCAGCAAGATCGCCGGGCGCCTGGACATGGCGCCCTCCTCGCTGTCTTTCCACCTGAAGGAGCTGGCACATGCCGGGCTGATCGCGGCGCGCCAGGATGGCCGCTACGTCATCTACAGCGCCAGCTTCGACACCATGAACGGCCTGCTGGCCTTCCTCACCGAAAACTGCTGCGGCGGCGTGCCTTGCGTGCCGGCCGCCGGCGCCACGGCCTGCTGTGAACCGGCCACCACCATCAAGGAAGCGTAAATGAACGTCTTAGTACTGTGCACCGGCAACTCCTGCCGCTCCATCCTCGGCGAAGCCACGTTCAACCACCTGGCGCCGGCCGGCTGGCGCGCCGTCAGCGCCGGCAGCAAGCCGGCCGGCTATGTGCATCCGCGCTCGTTGGCCCTGCTGGCCCGCGAAGGCATCGCCACCGGGGGCTACCACAGCAAGTCCTGGGACAATCTGCCGGTGACGCCGGACATCGTCATCACCGTGTGCGGCAGCGCGGCCGGCGAGGAGTGCCCGGCCTACCTGGGCCCGGTGCTGCGCACCCACTGGGGCGTGGAAGACCCGGCCCACGTGACCGGCACCGAGGAAGAGATCGACGCCGCCTTCATGCATGCCTACCGCGTGCTGCGCGCGCGCATCGAAGCCTTCTTCGCGCTGCCGCTGGAACAGCTGAAAAACGATCCGGTCCGCCTGAAGGCGGAGCTGGACAAGATCGGCACCCTGCTGCCATGACGCTGGCCAGGCGCATCGTGGCCGAAGGCCTGGGCACGGCGCTGCTGCTGGCCGTGGTGGTGGGTTCCGGCATCATGGCCGAGCGCCTGGCGGGCGGCAATGCCGCCATCGCCCTGCTGGCCAACGCGCTGGCCACCGGCGCCGGGCTGGTGGCACTGATTCTGATGTTCGGCCCCGTCTCCGGTGCGCACTTCAACCCCGTGGTCACGCTGTCGGCCGCCTGGCAAGGCCTGCATCCGCCGCGCGAAGTGCTGCCTTACCTTGCGGTGCAAACGGTGGGCGCGCTGGCCGGCGTGGCCGCCGCGCACGCCATGTTCGGGCTGGAAGCCTTCAGCGCGTCCGCCCACGTGCGCACCGGCGCGGCCCAGTGGTGGAGCGAATGCGTGGCCACCTTCGGCCTGCTGGGCGTGATCATCGGCTGCACGCGCAGCCGCCCCGGCGTGACACCCTTCGCGGTGGCCGCCTACATCACCGCCGCCTACTGGTTCACCGCCTCCACCTCGTTCGCCAACCCGGCGGTCACCCTGGCCCGCAGCGTGACCGACACCTTCGCCGGCATCCGTCCCGTGGACGCGCCCGGCTTCATCGCCGCGCAGCTGCTGGGCGCGGCAGCCGCCACCATCTTGTTCCGCTGGCTGTACGCGGAAAAATAAGGAGCCACCATGAGCATTCCCAACCTGCCCAACATCAAGCCCGAGCTGCTGGACGTGCCCACCCTCGCCAAGCTGGCGCCGGTGGGTGAACTGGACCATCCGCCGCGCATCCTCATGCTGTACGGCTCCCTGCGCGAGCGCTCCTTCAGCCGCTTCCTGGTGTACGAGGCGGCGCGCATCCTGGAGCACTTCGGCGCCGAGGTGAAGATTTTCGATCCGATGGAATTGCCCATGGCGGGCAGCGTGCCCGAGACGCACCCCAAGGTGGTCGAGCTGCGCGAGCTGAGCCTGTGGTCCGAGGGCCAGGTGTGGTGCAGTCCGGAACGCCACGGCGCCATCACCGCCGTGATGAAGAACCAGATCGACTGGATCCCGCTGGAACAGGGTGCGTTGCGGCCCAGCCAGGGGCGCACGCTGGCAGTGATGCAGGTGTGCGGCGGCTCGCAGTCCTTCAACGTGGTCAATACGCTGCGCCTGCTGGGACGCTGGATGCGCATGTTCACCATCCCTAACCAGTCTTCGGTGCCGATGGCCTACAAGGAATTCAACGAGGAAGGCCGCATGCGTCCCTCTGCCTACTACGAGCGGGTGGTGGACGTGATGGAGGAATTGTTCAAGATGACGCTGCTGCTGCGCGGCCGCACGGACTATCTGACCGACCGCTACAGCGAGCGCAATGACAAGGCGGTCAAGGCCATCGACCGCCAGATCCAGAAAATCTGATTACGCCTGGCCGCCCTTGCGGCGGCGCGCTGCCAGCAGGCCCAACAGGCCGATGCCGGCCAGCGCCAGGCTGCCCGGTTCAGGCACGCGGGAGAAGTTGGCGGCGGTGATGCCGGACGGATTGGACGCGGCCTGGCCCTGGTAGATGCTGACGTAGGTGTTGGTCCCGCTGATGAACAGGTCGTTCGCGGTCCAGCCGTGGGTGGCGTCGATGTACCAGCCGGTGGCAGCGAAGTTGGTGAAGTTCATGGAGATGGTGAACGCATTGGTGGTCACCACGTTGTCGAAATGGTTGTAGCCGTCTTCGAACATCCACTTGATGCCGGGGTTGATGCCGCTGGAGCTGGTGGAAATGCCGCCGGTGCCCTGGGCGTTCAGCAGGCTGGAGTCGAAGGACACATAGCCGGTGATGCGGTCCGAGGTCGTGTACGGACCGTTGACGGAGGTGAACGTCGGGCCGGTGAAGGTGTAGCTCAGCGGGCTGGCGTGCACGGCTGCGCAGGCGGACAGGGAGGCAAGGGCCAAGGCCAGTTTGGACATCAGTTTCATTGTTGAGCTCAAAAAAGTGTGGAATATTGTTTTTACTAAGCAATAATTGTTCCATGCACGTAATATCAATGACTTACGGAAAATCGGTGTAATATTTACTATCAAATATTTCGCGACTGTAAAATTTTCCGACACCTGCCAAGCTATGACCGCCATCCGTCCCGCCACCGCCGCCGATGCAGCCGCCATCGCCGCCATCTACAACCATTACATCGCCACCACCACCATTTCCTTTGAAGAGCAGCCGGTTTCCGCCGAGGAGATGGCCGGCCGCATCGAGACGGTCAGCGCCAGGCTGCCGTGGCTGGTGTGCGAGCAGGACGGCATCGTCATGGGTTACGCCTACGCCACGCCTTGGCGGGTGCGCAGCGCCTACCGCTTTTCCGTGGAAAGCAGCGTCTACGTGTCGCCTGAGCATCCGCGCAAGGGTGTCGGCTCGCGCCTGTACCGCGTGCTGCTGGACGAGTTGCGCGCGCGCGGCCTGCACATGGTCATCGGCGGCATCGCCCAGCCGAACGAAGCCAGCGTGGCGCTGCATGAAGCCATGGGCTTCAAGAAAGTGGCGCACTTCGCCGAAGTGGGCATGAAATTCGGCCGCTGGATCGACGTCGGCTACTGGGAACTGAAGCTGGCCTAAGCGATCAGCACAGCGCGGCCAGGTTGGCGAAAGACAGCACGTTTTCGGGCCGCAGCAGCGCCAGCCAGGCCCAGCCGCAGACGGCCGCCAGCAAGGTCCACAGCAGCAGGTTGTGCAGCGGCTTCATGTCGGCCTCACGCGGGCTGCAGCCCGGCCACGGCGCGGTCGTCGATGGGCCAGTGCAGCAGCGCCGCCACCAGGCCGATGCCGACCGAAGCGGCCCACACCAGGTCATACGAACGGGTGGCGTCGAACACCGCGCCGCCCAGCCACACACCCAGGAAGCCGCCCAGCTGGTGGCCCACGAACACCAGGCCGAACAGCGTGGAAATGTACTGCACGCCAAACACCTGCGACACCAGCCCGTTGGTCAGCGGCACCGTGCCCAGCCAGGTCAGCCCCATCGTGAACGAGAACAGGTAGATGCTGACCGTGCTGATGGGCGCGGCGACAAACAGCAGCATGGCAGCCGAGCGCGCGCAGTACAGCCAGGCCAGCAGGTGCTTGCGCCGGTAGACGTTGCCCAGCTTGCCGCACCAGTAAGTCCCCGCCACATTCGCCAGCGCCACGATGGCCAGCGCCATCACGCCGGTGTTGGCGGAAAAGCCCTTGTCCAGCAGGTAGGCTGGGAAGTGGCCGGCGATGAAGGCAAGCTGGAATCCGCACGCGAAAAAGCCCAGGTTGAGCAGCCAGAAGCCCCGGTGCGATAAGGCTTCCGCGATGGCGCGCCGCATCGATTGGCCGGGCCGCCGCGGTGCGCTCGCGGCGGCGCTATCGTCCATGGGGAAGGCCAGCGGCGCCGCCAGCGCCAGGGCGAAGGCAATTGCGACCAGGGCGGCCATCCAGCCCGCGCCGGCGATCAGCCCCTGCGCGGCAGGCACCATGGCGAACTGGCCCACGCCGCCCACCGCCCCCGCCAAGCCCAGGGCCCAGCTGCGCCGCTGCGGCGGCACGATGCGGCTCAACGCGCCGTACACCGTGCCGAAGGCGGTGCCGGACAGGGCCATGCCGATCAGCAGGCCGCCGGTGAGCAGCAGCTGCATGCTGCTGGCCGCGTGCGCCATCAGGTACAGGCCGAGCGCGTACAGCAGGCAGGCGCCAGCCAGCACGCGGCGCGAGCCGTAGCGGTCGGCAATCATGCCGGTGAAAGGCTGGGCGATGCCCCACACCAGGTTCTGCAAGGCGATGGCCAGCGCGAATTCCTCCCTGCCCCAGCCGCGCGCCGAGGTCATGGGCAACATGAACAGGCCCTGCACGTGGCGCATGCCCAGCGCCAGTCCCATGATGATGCCGCCGCACAGCACGGCCGCCAACGGTGTCTTCAGAAATTTCATTGCGCGCCTCCTTGTCGATGTTGCCAGCATAGCCAGTGACGTGGGGCCTGCGCCAACGGCGAATTGGCATGCGGCCCATGCGTCCTGCGCATGGATGGCATGCCGGGATAACGTTTGCGGCGGCGCCGGCGCGGGGCAACAATGCAGGCATTGAGGAAGAAGGAGCGCATCATGCAGATCACTTTGCAACCAAGGGAAGGCGCCACCATGGCGCCCGGTTTGCCAGTCCGTATCCGCTGCCTGGCGGGCGTGCTGTGGATTACCAGCCACCACAACAGCGTGGACCGTGTGCTGAAGGCGGGCGACAGCGCCGAGCTGTCCGCCACGCAGCGCCAATACTTGTCCAGTGTGGGACGGCACGAAGCCGTGTCTTTCGAGGTGAGCGGCCCCGCAGCCAGCATCAGCGTGCACCGCAGCGGCGCGGCCGGCGCCCGTTCCTCCCGCGATGGCCTGCGCGCATGGTTGCTGCGCTGGCTGGCCAGCGGGGCGGCCGCCGTGTAGCCGCGTTTTCAAATGTGCGGCGGGAAATAGTTGAGTATAGTAAATTGCTAAATACTTAATAATTTCTGTCCGCAACATGCAAGCAGCTCTGGGTCAAATTTCCGCCGCGCTGGCGCAGTATTCAAGTGAGAGCCGTCTCTACGCCCTTGTGCTGGAGGATGGGCCCGGCTTGCTGGTCGAAGCGTTCGCCGCCGACGACGAACTGCAGGGCACCGGCCCGCGCGACGTGATCGTGCTGTCCACCGACGCCCATTTGCAAGCCGCATCCCTGCTCGGGCGCTCGGCCACGCTGGAACTGAGCCTGGCCGACGGCACCCGCACCCGCTTCAGCGGCGACGTGACCCAGGTGGCCTCGCTGGGCAGCAACGGCGGCTTCGCCCGCTACCGGCTGCGGCTCACCCATTGGGTATGGCGCCTGGGCCAGGTGCGCAACAGCCGCGTGTGGCAGGACAAGAGCGTGCCGGAGATCGTGGACGAGGTGTTCAGCACCTACCAGCCGCTGGCCCGCTGGCGCTGGAGCGACGAAGCCGCACCTTTCATGGCCGACGCCATCCCGCGCAGCTACTGCTGCCAGTATCGCGAAAGCGACTTGGCCTTCATCGAACGCCTGCTGGCCGAGGAAGGCCTGGCCTGGCGCTTCGAGCAGGACGACGAAGGCGCGCAGATGGTGCTGTTTGCCGACAGCAGCCAGCGCTGCGCCGTGCCGGAAGACGACAGCAGCACCGCGTCCGGCGGCATCCGCTTCCACGGCGCGCGCGTCGGCGAGCAGCAGGACACGATCCAGTCCCTGCAAGCCAGCCGCGCCGCCTGTGTCTCGCTCACCGCCTTGCTCAGCTACGACTACAAGGCCAAGCGCGTCGTCGGCGCCAGCGCCATGTCGCGCCTGAAGACGGCCGGCCTGTTGGCGTTGGAAAGCTACGACACGCCCGGCCAGTACCACTACGCCAACGGCGCCCAGGCGCAGCGCTACGCCGACCTGCAGATGCAGGCCAGCGAAGCCCGCAGCCAGCCATGGCGCGGCCGCTCCACGGTACGCACGCTGCGCGCCGGCACCTGTGTCACCGTCACGCAAGGCCCGCTGCGCAGCGGCGACGCGGATCCCGTGTACACCGTGCTGCGCGTGCGCAGCGTGGGCGTGAACAACCTGCCCCTGCCTGCCGTGCAGGCGTTGGCCGAACTGTTTGGCCCCATCCCCGAACTGCTGCTGGAAGCCGTGCCGCCCGCTGACGCCGCCGACTACGCGCAGACCATCGCGCAAGCCCGCAGCAGCGGCTACGCTAACAGCTTCGAGGCCATCGCCAACGAGCTGCCGTGGCGCCCGCTGCTGAACGGCAGCGCGGGCCGCAGCCATCCGCGCCCCACAGCCGGCGGCGCCCAAAGCGCCATCGTGGTCGGCCCCGACGGCAGCGACAGTCCGAACGGCGTGGACGAAATCCACTGCGACCGCCTGGGCCGCGTACGCATCCGCTTCCACTGGCAGGACAGCGGCGACGCCACCTGCTGGGTGCGCGTGNAACGGCGTGGACGAAATCCACTGCGACCGCCTGGGCCGCGTACGCATCCGCTTCCACTGGCAGGACAGCGGCGACGCCACCTGCTGGGTGCGCGTGGCGCAGCGCTCGGCCGGCGGCGGCATGGGCAGCCAGTTCCTGCCGCGCATCGGCCAGGAAGTGCTGGTGCAGTTTTTGGAGAACGACATCGACCGCCCCGTCATCATCGGCGCGCTGTACAACGGCCAGGGCGAAGGCGGCGTGGCACGCACGCCGGGCGGCCAGCCGGATCAAGGCAATGCGGCGCAGCCCTTCGGCCGGGCGCATGACCATGCCGTGTCCGGCCAGGGCAACCTTGCCAGCGGCAACAGCCCGCTGTGGCACGGCGCCTCGGCCGAGACGGCCGGCCACCGCAGCAACGCCGCGCAATGGGGCGTGCGCAGCAAGGAATTCGGCGGCAGCGGCTACAACCAGCTGCTGTTCGACGACACCGACGCGCAGGGCCGCGTCCAGCTCAAAAGCACCTACGCCGCCACCGAGCTGACCCTGGGCCACCTGCTGCACAACGCGGACAACTATCGCGGCAGCCTGCGCGGCCAAGGCGCCGAACTGCGCACCGATGCTTACGGCGCCGTGCGCGCTGGCGCCGGCCTGCTGGTGAGCAGCTACGGCCTGTCGCACGCGGCCGGCGCGCGCGAACCGGTAGGCGACAACGCTGCCGGCATCGCCCTGATGAAGCAGGCGGCCAAGCTGGGCGAGACCTTCAGCACCGCGGCCAAACAGCATGAAACTGTGGCGCTGGCCAGCCACATCGGCCCAGCCAAGGCCGCATCCAGCACGTTGGACGACAAAGCCGCGCCGCTGCCCGCCATGCTCACTGCCGTCTCCGGCATGGTGGCCAACGACGCGCTGGACGCTGCCAGGGCCGATGCCGCCGACAAAGCTATCGCCCCGGCCGACAGCAAGCTTCCCCACAGCACGGACGCCGTGATCGCTCTCTCCGCCAAAGCGGGGCTGGGCGTGACTGCGGGACAGGACATCCAGCTGGCCAACGGCGAAACCGCCGCCGTGATGAGCGGCGCCGACACGCAGTTCACCACCGGCGGCCAGTTGCGCATGCACAGCGGCCAGGCCATCGGCGTGCTGGGCGGCGCGGTGGCGGCGGGCGAAGGGGGCACCGGCCTGCAGCTGATCGCCGCGAAAGATGCGGTGGATTTTCAGGCGCAGTTCGATGTCATGAAGATACAAGCACGCGATGACGTCCAGCTCACCAGTGTCGATGCGCATGTGGACTGGGCGGCAGCCAAGCACATCACCTTGTCCACTGCAGGCGGCGCGAACATCACTATCGATGGCGGCAACATCACTGTTCAGGCTCCGGGCAAAATCATCATACATGCGGGGAAAAAGAGCTTCATAGGCCCGGGCCGACTTAGCTATCCCATGCCGGCGCTCCCAAGCAGCATTTGCCTGGAGTGTTTAAAAAAATCCCTCGCAGCAGGTTCTGCGTTCACAGCAGTCGAGTAAGCATGTTGATAGATAACTTCGAAGCTGATTGCCTGGAAAACTTGGAACGCTGGGTAAGTGACCTGAGCGAAGGCAGTTACCTGTACCTCTTGATCGATGGCGTATTTGTGCCGGGAATCCGGCATGCTTTCGCAGCAGCGTTACGTCACGGGCCTATATCTTTGCTATTCGAGACTTTACCGAGCTGTACGCATGAGACACAGGATGTCTCGCCGTTTATTCTGCGCTACGAGTCTGGCAATGAGTCGCTGCACAGGGTGCTGAAGGACTGCAGCGGCTGGCCCATGGTGAGTGCACTGGAGACTAGCGAAACACAAGAGCAGCTATTTGCGCGGCTGGCGGCGTGGTGTGTCGTTGAGAACGACGGGCAGAGGTTTAATCTCAGGTATCCCGACACGCGCCGGTTGCCGGGGATTTTTGGTGCGCTCAGCCTGGAGCAGCGCGGCCAACTGGCCGGTCCCGCCACGTGCTGGCGTTATATTGGCCGGGCTGGGAGCTGGCATGCGCTTGAAATTGAGGCGTCAGGAAACCCGGCAAAAGAACGGCCTCAGAAGCTCGATGACAGTCAGTTTGGCAAAATGGTCGACGATAATGCAGCAGACGAAGCTATTTCGCGGCTCAAATATCGCGGTTGTCCGATGCCAGGCACGCCGTCCCAAACTCATGCGATTGTTTCGCGGGCGCTGGCTTTGGCAAATGCCGAGGTGCTGGAGAGCGAGCAGCACCTTGATTGGTGTGGCGAGTGCCTTATGCGAGACGGTTTTGGCGACGATGAAGCGGCGCTGCTGGCACTGGCAAAGTGGCGTGCAGATCAATGAACGAAATGTCGATGAGACCATATTTTCCGGCGCTGGCGACGTGCCTGGCCGTGTTCCCTCTATTGGCGGGCTGCGGTAAGGGCACGGTCCCTGTCAGCATCCACGGCGTGAACTATACCGGGCAGACTTTTAGCTATGTCATTGAGGACCCTGCCAATAGCAAGAATATCGGCGGGGGTGAACTGATCGAACCTTTTAGCTCCGGTGGAACCATGTGTTGCTATGAGGTGCCATCGAAGTGGCGGCCCGGCATCCAGGTGCGAGTTACCGGCCGCCACTGGTTGCCGAAGAAGGACGATGGCAGTCTGCCAGAGATCGTTGAGACCAAGGTCGTAGAAGTACCTGAATATGTCGATGGCAAAGCAGGAGAGCTCTGGGTATTGCGTGAAGCGAACGGCGAGCTGAGCATCGTGTCGAGCGATTATCAGCCGAACCACGCAAAGTGGCCGGGCAAAGTAAAGGGCTGGCCCGTTCCTTCGCTTGAATATAGGCGCTCTCGATGGGATATCTCCATTGAGTATGAGGCCGGTGGTGTGCGGATGTACGAAGCCCTCCTGCGGGAAATGAAGTCGTCGCCGGATACAGGTGCAGAGGAATCATGGCGCTCTGCTCAGGAGCGTTGGCCCGAGTCCATTGTTGGCTTTACTGGACCGAATGATAAGCGATACCATGCATTCCTCATCCGGCGATACGAAGAGGGATTGCTCCGTTCTACCGACAAATTGCGTCGACTGAAGGCGCAGCGGCCATGAGCACAAGCGGTGCGTTGTCGTTCCGAACGCCACCTCGATCAGTGGAGGTGTGCCGGGCACCGAACGGTTTTGCCGACGATGATGCGGCGCTGTTGGCCCTAGCAAAGGGGCGTGCAGATCTATGAACGGAATATCGATGAAACTTTACTTTTCGGCGCTGGCGACATGCCTGGCGGTGATCCCTCTACTGGCAGGCTGCGCAAAGCCCACGGTCCCTGTGAGCATACACGGCGTGAATTATACCGAGCAGACTTTTAGCTATGTCATTGAGGACCCAGCCAATAGCAAGAATAGTGGTGGGGGTGAACTGATCGAACCTTTTAGCTCCGGTGGAACCATGTGCTGCTATGAGCTGCCATCGAAGTGGCGGCCCGGGATCCAAGTACGCATTATTGGCCGGCACTGGTTGCCAAAGAAGGCGGACGGCAGTCTGCCGGAAATCGTTGAGACCAAGGTGGTGGAAGTGCCTAGCTACGTCGATGGCAAAGCCGGTGAGCTCTGGGTATTACGTGAAGCGAACGGCGCGCTGAGCGTGGTGTCGAGCGATTATCAGCCGAACCACGTAAAGTGGCCGGGGAAGGTAAAGGGATGGCCCGTTCCTTCGCTTGCGTATCGCCGAGTAAAGTGGGACCAATACATAGAACATGAGAAGGGAGCGGTGGAGCTTAATGAGGAGCTTTTGCGGGAATTGCGCGAATCGCCGGTTACCCACGCTGAAGAAGCCTGGCAGCATGCGATAAAGTATGAGCCGAAGTCAATAGTCGGATTTTCGGGGCCGCAAGATAAACGTTATCACGCCTACCTGATGCGTGAATATCAGTCAGCTTTGGCCCGGTTCAAAGAGAGCCTCCGTAACATGCAGGAGCAGCGACCATGAGCATACAATTGTGCCCTATAGTTCCCAGTTCCTTTGATCGCGCGTCGAATTTCAACGAGTTCTTTAGCAAGAGTGATCGAGGAACAATTCGAAACGTGTTGGAACCCCGCGAATTGCCAATTAAGGGTGATGGTTGTAAAACGAACTTATTCTTTGGATTCTTCTTCGATGGTACCAAGAACAATTATGTGCAGGCTGAAGCTGGGAAGAATCATTCGAACGTCGCCCGCCTGTACGACTGCTATCCGGGCAGAGGCGTGCCGGGCGTACTGCCTGATAAATTGGACAAGGA
Source organism: Massilia sp. Root418 (assembly GCF_001425265.1). GTDB lineage: Bacteria > Pseudomonadota > Gammaproteobacteria > Burkholderiales > Burkholderiaceae_D > Rugamonas. The sequence goes on along the minus strand of NZ_LMEC01000022.1, from coordinate 216,974 downwards.
AATGGTCATTCCAGGCCATGATCTCGGGCACTTTTTCAAAATCTATATCCCAGGTGTTGCCTCTCCATTTACGCAGGTGAATGACAGTGGTGAAGGGGCCGAGCAGACCCGTGGCGCGGCTGCTGGCTACAAGGGGGAAGCACGCATTCTGTGGGGCTTGATCCAAGCGATCAACAGTGTGCACAGCTACTTTTATAAGGCACCGCTTATACCCTCTGATGAAGCCAAGTACCTGCTCGGCCAGATTGCGCTGGAGCGCGAGCACCGGCGCCTGATGGCTAAACGCCATGTGTTCCAACCCAAAGGGCCTAATGACGAGAAGTACGGCAAAACCAGGCTTGAGTTCGAAAAAATACTGAAGCGCTTGCATTTGGCGGTCAAGCAGCATTGGCCGGACAAAAAGAGCGGCAGGCCCGCCAAAATTGCGCCAGCGGCAGTGAAAAAGATCTTCATTTCGATTTTTGGCTTCTCCCGAGGCGCCACCCAGGCGCGAGCTTTTACGAACTGGCTTATGGCTTTGTGCAAGCTTGATGCTGAGCTCTGCGGACGGGATGGTGCCATGACGCTGGGTGGCTTCGAAGTGGCGTTCGATTTCCTCGGGCTGTTTGACACGGTCGCCTCCATCGGTGCTGGCAATACCTTGGGCAACAGCCTTCTCGGCAAGCTTTTTGATGGCCACGGCGCCTGGGCCGATGCTGACCAAAGCCTGCGAATTCCGGAAGGCATACGCTGCGTACATTTGGTCGCCGCCCACGAGATCCGGCGTAGTTTTCCCCTGGATTCCATCGCGGTGGGTGATGCCATGCCTGCCGGGTGCGATGAGATTGTTATCCCCGGCGTGCATTCGGATCTCGGCTGCGGTTACTGTCCGAAGGAGCAAGGACGGGGCACCGACCCGATGGGTGGCGACATGCTGGCCAGGATTCCACTGCTGTACATGTACCGCGAAGCGCGCTTGGCCGGTGTGCCGCTCAAACTTGAATTCGCAAGCGATGTCGCCAAGGCGCGTTTTACGGTTGATCCCAAAACCATTCAAGCCTTGAACGCCTATCTGGCCAGCTGCAAAGTGAAGCAAGGCTCGCTCACAGCCATCATGCGGGAGCAGGGAAAGCATCATATTTTGTGGCATAAAGCCCGCCGCGCGACTGGCAAAGCACCGCGCGAGCAGAGCGCCAGTTTCCTGCGCGCGAGTAACTTCGACAAGAACGATTTGCACAGTGCGAATCTGGAGTTTGAACAAGAGATCGCGGCGTTTGACGCTTGGCGTAAAGAGCAGGGTAAAGGGTTCAAGCCTAAGCCTCAGGCGCCCGGCTTTGACAACGAGCATGAGAACGAATGGGAGGAAATCGCAACATGGTGGGACAGCGCGCCACCGTTGCCGGCTTCCACGCTCAGCTTCTTCGACGACTACGTGCATGACTCCAGGGCATGGTTCAAGCTCATTCCCGGCAATCCGGACAATGAGCCGGAGCTGAAGAAGAAGCTTGCCGCCTGGGAGAAGACTCGCAAGCGCGTCGCGGAGTACAACGAGCGGGAATCAAAGCTTGCAGCCGACAATCAGGCCTTAATGACGAGGATGTATGGCAGGAGGTCAGGCGTTGGCTACCAACCGTTTCAGCCAATGAAAGATGGCTTGACGGATGATCAGCGCCGCGTCGCTGCGGAATACGCGAAGACGCAGCAGACGCCTCGCATGCTGACAGTTGGACGGGAACCGTTTGACTCGAGTTGGGATAGCTACGGGCTCTCCGGGCGGGCTGGCTATCTGCGATTCAGGAAAATTTACGCGGGTCGTGACAGCGTTTTGATTTCCAAAGCGACGGTGCCGAAAGCAAGCGAGCAGGCATTGGCGTGAACTAACAAATATGGCGATTCCACTGCAGCACGTCGTAAAGCTCCTGTTGCTGGGTACGTGCGCTACGGGCGCCGCGTGCGCGCAAAGCCAGCCCAGGGCTGCCACCCCGCAGGAGGTGCGCGAGGCGAGCGGCCGGCTGGCGGCTGTGCTGCAAAAGCAGCCGGATTTGCTGGAGGACCCGATCGCCTCAGCCACCGTGGAGAAGAAGGTTTTCTGGTCCGGCGCCGCTGGGGGCCACGCGCCGCTGCTGCTGTTGCCGGCCCGGGTGCGCTACAAGGGCACCACCAATTCCTATTGCCGCCTGGTGACGGCGTCGGCGGACCTGAAGGAGCTGACGGTAGTGAGTCTGCCACCGCAAGCTAATTTCGATGATTGCGCCGGCGCGGCCGACACCCGCTATGTCGACCTGAACGGCGACGGCCTGCTGGACGTGGTGCATGCCTTGCGGGTGCAGTCGAACGCGGCGCCGGCCCAGGTGGCCGTGCCGCTGGTCTACCTGTCCGGCGCACCGGGCGCGGGCTACTGCTATTCGGATGCCGCCAGCCGGCAGTTGCGGCCGGAGGACTTGAAGTCGGCGGACAGCGTCGCCAAGGCACTGGAGGCTGCCCGCAAGCGGCTCGGCATCGCGCGCTTTGAGTGCGCGCCCGCCGGCTAGGCGCTGGCGCAGCCGGCCTGCGCCAGCGCCTGCGACGTAAGCGCTGCCTGTTGCAGCAGCCAGTCGCGGAACACTGCCACTTCCGCGCGCTGCTGGCCGGGCGCCGCCATCAGCCAGTAGCGGTAGTCGTCCACGTGCAGGCTTTTGTCCATGCGCGCGACCAGGCGGCCGTCGCTGAGCATGGGCAGCAGCAGCGGCAGCCGTCCCACGGCCACGCCATGCCCGCCGGCGGCGGCGTGGATCAGCTGGTCGTAATGGTTGAAGTGCAGCCGCCCTTTGGGCTTGCGCTGCCCCAGTCCCTGCTCCCTGAGCCAGTATTCCCAGTGCAGCCATGGCCCGACCTTGTCGTCCAGGTCCAGCAGCACGTGTTCCAGCAGCGCGTCCGGCCGGCTGAAGGCGCTGGCTGCCACCGCCGGACTGGCCACCGGCGCTACCGCCTCGTCGAATAGCGGCAGCCCGCCTTGCGTCGCATGCGAGGCGGGGCTGTAGCGGATGGCGAGGTCGATGCCGTCGCGTTCCAGGTCCAGCACCCGGTTGCTGGTCGCCACGCGTACGTCGATGTGCGGATACGCGGTCTGGAACTCGCCCAGCCGTGGCAGCAGCCACAGCGACGCCACACCCATGCTGGCCGACACGGTCACCGGCCGGACGTGAGTGTCTTCACGCAGCGATTCGGCCAGGTCCAACAGCCGGTCCATCCACGGCGAGGCAAGCTGGAACAGCTGCTCGCCCGCCGCCGTGAGCGCGATGCTGCGGTTGCTGCGCGTGAACAGCGGCGTGCCGAGGCGTTCCTCCAGGGTCTGGATCTGGCGGCTGACCGCGGACTGCGTCAGGCACAGATCGTCCGCCGCCGCAGTGATGCTCATGCGCCGCGCTGCGGCGACAAAGCCGCGCAGCGCGTCCAGCGGTGGCAGGGAAACGAGGCGGTTCTGCATGGCGGCTCCGGCAAGGCGATACATGATTCTAGCGCATGGATCGCGTGCCGTTGCTACAGCGGCGCCTCGTACTGCAGGCGTACGCCGCCGGCGGTCGGTGCCACGGTGCTGCGCGCGGTACTGCCGGCGGCGTCCGCGTAATACTGCGCGCTGCGGCGGTCCTGGCGCAGCGCATTGGCCACGGACAGGCGCAGCTGGCTGGCTTTGCCGGTTTTCCACAGCGCGTACACGTCCAGCGTGCGCACCGGGCCGGCGTCGCTGCTCAGGGCGGGCGTGATGCGGGCCGGGCCGCCGCCCAGGTAGTTGAAGTTGAAGCCCGTGGTCCATGCCGCCGTCAAGCGGTAGTCCAGGCCGAGGTTGGCCGTGAGCGGCGTCTGCTCGGCCAGCCGGTTGTGCGGCCCCGGCACGCTGTCCAGGCGGGACCAGTTGCGGCTGGCGTTGGCGCGCAGGTCGATGGCGGGCGCGCCCGGATATAGCGCGGCCAGCGGCAGCTTCGCGTCGAATTCCAGGCCATGCGATTCGGCGCGGCCGCCGTTGGCAAAGGTGCTGACCCAGGTGGCGCCGTCCTGGAACAGGCGCTGTACCGTCACGCCACTGATGCGGCGCGCGTACGCGGACACGCTCACCACCCCGCCCTTCCCGAAGTACGATTCGTAGCCGGCATCCACGGCCCACGCGAGTTCCGGCCGCAGGTCAGGGTTGCCTTCCACGTCCGGGTTGGTGGGGCCGTTGCCGTTGTTGATGGTGTAGCGGCGCGGCACCAGGTTGCGCGTCAGCGGCGCCTTGTAGGTACGGGACAGGGCAAGCCGCAGCTGGTCGCGTTCGCGCCCGGGCAGCTTCCACAGCATTTGCAGCACCGGGCTCCAGACGCTGGAGCCGCTTTGCGCGCGCGCCATGGCGCGGCCCACGGTGGCGGTGTCCAGGCTTTCCCAGCGCAGGCCCAGGTAGGCTTGCAGGCGCGGCGTCACGTCCCATTCGTCCTGCGCGTACACGGCAAGGCGCTTCACGTCCGCCGTGTAGTCCTGGTCCAGCGTGTAGAGCGGCGCGCCCTGGGGCGTGTTGTCGCGCTGCAGCCGGGTCTCGCGGCGGCGCGTCAGGCTGCCGTCCCAGCCGGCGCCGAAGCTGTGGCCGGGCCACAGCGGCGTAAGGTACTTGCCGCTGCTGGCGGCGCTGTTGTCGCTGGCGCTGGAGGTCACTTTGCGCACCAGCCACGGCACGCCGGCCGCGTCGGCGCCATGGAAGGCATAGTCGATGTCGCGCTGGTTGATGGCGATGCCCGCCTTGACGGTGAGTTTGCCGTCCCCGCCCGTTCGGTGGGCCCAGCTGGCGTCGCTGCGCAGCGCGTCGTTATGGATGCGGGAGCGGTAGCTGCTGATGGGCGAGCGCGTCGCGCTGCCCTGCAACGTGGTTTCGCGCGCGCCGCCGTGGTTGTCGATCCGCGCCACGTCGACCAGGCTTTGCCAGGACAGGGTGTCGCCGCTGTCCAGCGTCCAGTTCAGGCGCGGCGCCAGGCTGGCTTTGGCGATGCTGCCGAGGTAGCGTTCGTCGAATAGGCGGCGCGTGCCAACCTGCCCGCTCCCGTCGGCCAGCGTTTCGCTGATCCGCGCGCCGTTGTCGTAGCCCGTGCGCGAGAGGGTGCCCGCCAGCGCGTAGGCGTAGCCTCCGTCGCGGCCGGACAGCTGCATGGTGGCGCTGGGATTCCAGCGCTGGTCATGTTCGGCTTGCAGCTTCAGGTCGCGCTGGGCGCGGCTGGCGCCTTTCCTGAGCACGATGTTGACGCTGCCCGCCACCGCCTGTGCACTGAACTCCGCCGAGGTGGTGCGCATGATCTCGATGCGTTCGATCAGTTCCGGCGCCAGGGTATCGATGGCAAAGCCCGGCGGTGCCGGGTCGCCGTTGATGAGGATTTGCGTGTAGCCCGCGCCCAGGCCCCGCATGCGCACTTCGCTGCCCGCCATCGACAGTCCGGGCAGCCGTTTCAGCACGCCGGACAGGGCGTTGTCGCCGAACTGCAGCAGCTCGTCCCGCCCCACGACGATTTTGCCCGCCGTGTCGTTGCGGCGCAGGTTCCCGGCACCGGGGCCGGCCACTTCCACGCGCGCCATTTCCGGGCTTGGTGCTGGATCAGCTACAGCGTATGCGCTGGCGTGGAGCGCACCGGCCAGGGCGCAGAATTGGAAGCGGCGGGACTTGTTCATGTGCAGCGCGGGTGTGGTTGATCGAGGATGCGAGTGTAGTGACGCCGCCGCCTGCTCGCCTCCGCCATGTGACGAAGCCGCCCGGGCGCGGGACGAATTGTGTCCGCGCACCGCCATGCCGCTGCCTGCTGCCGGTATACTTCAGGCCTATGAATTCCTGTCTCTACGCCATCCGGGTGCTGGCGATCAACGCCGTCCTGTGGACCACCTTGTGTGCGCTAGGCGCGCTTGGCAGTTATGGCGACGGCCTGCGCGAAGGCATGACGCGGTCGTACGCCGTGCCGCTCTGGAACTGGTGCAGCACGCACCTGCTGCTGATGGTGTTCAGCAGCGGCATGTACCTGCTGTTCTCGCGCTACGCAGCGCTGCTGGGCCGGGTGCGCAGCATCGCCGCCGTGTACGCACTGGTGCTGCTGCTGTTCGTGCCGCTGGAGCTGGCCTATGTCGGCGCCGTGTACGCGGTGCGGGGCGGCGCGGAGCTGTCGCTGCCGAGCGTATGGGCCGCCGTGCAGCGCCTGCACAACTTTGACCTGTTCATGGAACTGGCATGGACCAGCTTCACCTACATCGCCGTGGTGGCGGTATGCGCCTGGCAGCAGGGCCGCGCGCGCGAGCAGGCGTGGCGGCAGGCGCAGACCGATAACCTGTCGCTGCGCCTGGAGCTGGAACAGCAGCGCCTCCTGGCGCTGCGCAGCCAGCTGGAGCCGCACTTCATCTTCAATGCGCTCAACGCCATCAGTGCGCTGGTGCGCTCGGACGATAAGCGCGTGGCGCTGACCGGCATCAGCCGCCTGAGCGACTTGCTGCGCTATGCGCTGGCCGCCAGTTCGCGCGACTGGGTGAGTGTGGCCGATGAACTGCAGTTCGTGCGCGACTATCTGGATCTGCAGCGCCTGCGCTATGGCGAGCGCCTTCGCGTCAGCATCGAAGGCGGCCATGGCGCCGTGCTGGGCGCGGACTGCCCGCCCCTGCTGCTGCAGCCGCTGGTGGAGAACGCGCTGCGCCACGATCTGGATTGCCACGACGGTGTCAGCGATATACGCCTGGAGCTGGCGCGCGAGGGCGAGCAGCTGCTGATACGCATCAGTAATCCGCTGGCCCATGCGGCGTCGCCGAATCCGGGACTGGGGCTGGGTTTGCGCAGCACGCAGGCACGCTTGCAGATGGCGGCGGGCAGTGCTGCCTCGCTGAGCACGCGGCGCGACGCTGGCCGTTTTGTGGCCGAAGTGCGCATGCCGCTGGAGCGCGCCGCATGACGCCGGTACGGGCGTTGATTGTGGACGACGAGGAGCCGGGCCGCATCAACCTGCGCTTTGCTCTGGCCGACCATCCGCAGTGGCAGGTGGTGACTGAATGCGCCGGCGCCGCAGCCGCGCGGGCCGCCCTGGCGCAGGCCGATATCGATGTGGTGTTCCTGGATATCCAGATGCCGAACGAGTCCGGCCTGGTGCTGGCGCGCGAACTGGCGCAGCGGCAGGAGCCGCCGCTGATCGTGTTCGTCACCGCCTACAACGTCTACGCGGTGGAGGCCTTCGAGGTGCATGCGCTGGACTACCTGCTCAAGCCCTTCGACGACCAGCGCTTTGCGCAAACGGTGGAGCGCGCTCAGGCCATGCTGGCGCAGCGCCAGCGCGCCAACTACGGCGCGGCTTTGCGGGCCTATGCGCAGCATACCGCGCAGGCGCCGGCGCACGCAGAGCAGCCGCCAGCCTATTGGCAGCAGCTCAGCGTGCGTTCTGTCGGCCGCATCGAATGTGTGCAGCTGGAGGAAGTGCTGTGGATGGAGGCGGCCGGCAACTATGTCGAGCTGCACCTGGCCTCGCGCCGCGTGCTGCACCGGGTGACGCTGAGCCGCCTGGAGCAGCACCTGAACCCGGCCTGCTTCCTGCGCGTGCACCGCAGCGCTATCGTGCGCGTCGGCCAGATCGCCAGGCTGGACGCGCAAGGCGACGGCAGTTACCAGGCGGAGCTGCGCTGCGGGGACATCGTGCCCGTCAGCGACCGCCACCTGGCCGCCGTCAAGGCCAGGCTGGGTGCCTGGGGCTAAGCTGCGGCTTAGGCGGTATAACGCGCGGCGGGCTTGCTGCGCGAGAGATTCGGGCCCATGGCCAGGCGGGCGGCTTCGAACTTGTCCCAGTCGGCGCGGTCCGGCAGCGACGGGATGGTCACCACTTCGCCCAGGTCCAGTCCGGCCAGTGCCGCGTCCACCAGGTCGTTCACGTTCATGACGATCTCGCCCGGCAGGTGGGCCACCGGCACGCCGGCATGGTCCCAGAACTCCGTGCCGGTGGCGCCCGGCAGCACGGCCTGCACGCGCACCCCTTTCGCGCCCAGCTCGTGCTGGAGCGACTGCGTGAACGCCAGCACATAGGCCTTGCTGCCGCCGTAGGTGCCGTTCAGCACTTCCGGCGCCACCGCAACGATGGAGGAAATGTTGATGATGGTGCCACGGCCGCGCGCGGCGAAGGCCGGCGCCACGGCGTGCGTGAGGCGAGTGAGCGCGTGCACGTTCAGGAAGATCATGCGGTCCAGGTCTGCCTGCTTCGAATCGACCAGCGGCGCGGTGGCGCCCAGGCCGGCGTTATTCACCAGCATGGTGATGCCGGCGTCGTTCGCCAGGCGCTCCTGCACCAGCGCCAGGCCAGACTCCTGCGACAGGTCGGCGGCGAGGATCTCCACCTTGCGGCCGGTGGCGGCGGCGACCCCGGTGGCGACAGCCTGCAGGCGCTCGCGGTTGCGGGCGACCAGGATCAGGTCGTAGCCGCGCTCGGCCAGGCGCTGCGCGTAGCGCGCGCCGATGCCGGTGGAGGCGCCGGTGATGAGGGCAATGCCGGGATGTGCGGTGGTGTTCATGGTTGCTGTCCTTGAGAGTTGGTTGACAAGGGCAGTGTATGCGCCTAGATTGAGTCCCGTATGCCATATATACCTCATTTTGGGACATCATCATGACACGCAAAATAGGGCTGATGCTCTTCCCCCGCTTCCAGGTGCTGGATCTGGCGGTCACCACCGTGTTCGAAGTGGCCAATGAGCTCAAGGGCGAAAGCTGTTACCGGATGGTGCTGCTGTCCGAGCATGGCGGCGCGGTGGCCAGCTCCTCCGGCGTGCCGGTGATGACGGAGCCGTTCGACGGCCACAGCTTCGACACGGTGATGGTGGCCGGTTCCATGGAGCTGATCGTCTCGACGCCCGGCTTTGTCGACTTCCTGCGTTCGGCCAGCGCGCTGTCGCGCCGCACGGCGGGTATCTGTACCGGCGCCTTCTTCCTGGCCGAAGCGGGCCTGCTGGACGGGCGGCGCGCCACCACCCACTGGGGCCAGGCGCGCGCGCTGCAGCGCATGTATCCCAAGGTAAAGGTGGAGGAAGACCGCATCTTCATCCATGACGGCCGCGTCTGGACTTCGGCCGGCATGACCGCCTGCATCGACCTGTCGCTGGCGATGGTGGAGGCCGACCATGGCGTGGAGCTGGCCAAGGCGGTGGCGCGCAAGATGGTGGTGTACCACCGCCGCAGCGGCGGCCAGTCGCAGTTCTCGGCGCTGCTGGAGCTGGAGCCGAAATCGGACCGTATCCAGGTGGCGCTCACCTACGCCAAGAGCAACCTGCAAAAGCCGCTGTCGGTGGACGAACTGGCCGACGCGGCGCACCTGAGCAGGCGGCAGTTCAGCCGCACCTTCCGTGTCGAGACAGGGCAGTCGCCGGCGCGCGCGGTGGAGGTGCTGCGGGTGGAGGCGGCGCGCGCGCTGATCGAGGCGGGCAACCTGTCCATCGACGTGGTGGCGCGCGAGACCGGCTTCGCCGACCCGGAACGCATGCGGCGCGCCTTCCTGCGCGCCTATGGCCAGCCGCCGCAGGCCATCAAGCGTGCCGCGCGCGGGCAGCAGGGCTAGCGGTCGGTCCGCTCCAGCCAGTCTGCCGCATCGCGCAGGGTGGCGTCCAGCACGCTGCGCACCTCGGCCAGGCGCGCCGGAAGTTCGGCCGCGCGCTGCTGCGCGATGGCGCTTTCGGCTTCCAGCGTGACGCGGACCAGGCGCTTGGCCCCCAGCACGCCAATAGCGCCGCGCATGCCGTGCAGCACCCGCGCAGCGTCCGCCGGACGGCCTTCCTGCAGGGCGGCCTCGGCGTCGTCCATCGGCTGCATGCCGCCGGCCAGCGCGCCGCGCACCATCTTGAACATCACCTCGCGTCCTTTCGGGTCCTTGCCCATCACGCGCATCAGGCTGTCCATGCTGAACAGCGGCTCCGCGCTGTCCCCGGCCTGTTCCGGCACGGGCGCTGGCGCAGCAAGGGCCGGCGGCAACGCAGCGGCAGCCGGCCCTGCCGCGCCGGCGCGCGCGCCGGGCAGGTGGCGCTGTATTACCGCCATCATTTCCTCCACCACCACCGGCTTGGGAATGAAGTCGGTGATGCCGGCTTCCAGGCAGCGGTCCCGTTCCGAGGCCAGCACGCCGGCGGTCATGGCGATCACGGGCAGGGTCAGCTTGAACTCGCGGCGCAGCATGGCGGTGGCGCTGAAGCCGTCCATCACCGGCATCTGCATGTCCATCAGGACGATGTCGTAGCGGTCCGCATGGTCGCGCAGGATGTCCACCGCCTGCTGGCCGTCGCCCACCACGTCCAGCGTGGCGCCGGCCAGCTCGAGGATACCGCGCGCCACCGCCTGGTTCAGCAGGTTGTCCTCGACCAGCAGGAAGTGGCGGCCGGCCAGGCGTCCGGCGATGCCTTCGGCCTGCGCGGCGCTTTCTTCGCCGCCCTTGGCCGCCAGGGCCTGGTGCAGCGCGTCGAACAGGCTGGAGCTGGTGATGGGCTTGACCAGCACCACATCCGCCTCCGGTGCGCTGGAAATCTCCTCCAGCTGGTCACGCGCGAAGGCGTTCACCATGACCACGATGGGCTGCGCGTCCTGTCCGGCCGCGTCGCGCACCGCCCGCGCGATGGCCACGCCGTCCACGCCCGGCATATGCCAGTCGGCCAGCACCACGTCGTACGGCTGGCCGTTCTGGCGCTGCGCGCGGAAGCGCGCCACCGCTTCGGCGCCGCTGGCCGCCTCGTCGGCCTTCCAGCCCCAGGCCCGTACCAGCTTGCCCACCAGGTCGCGCGTGGTGCCGCTGTCGTCCGCCACCAGCAGGCGCAGGTCGCCCAGCGCGGGCTGGCGCCGCGGCGCCGCCGGCAGCACCGTGAACGGCAGGCTGAACCAGAAGCGGCTGCCCTTGCCCTCCACGCTGTGCACCGATACCTTGCCGCCCATGAGCTCGATCAGCCGGCGCGTGATGGCCAGTCCCAGTCCGGTGCCGCCGAAGCGCCGCGTAATGCTCTCGTCGCCCTGCGAGAAGGCGCCGAACAGGTGCCCCAGCTGCGCTTCGCTGATGCCGATGCCGGTGTCGCTGACGTCGAAGCGCAGGATGGCGCGCTTGTCCTGCGTCCCGGCGGCCGCCGGCTGCTCCACGCTGACCCGCACCACCACCTCGCCCTGCTGCGTGAACTTGACGGCGTTGCCGGCCAGGTTCACCAGGATCTGCTGCAGCCGCAGGGCGTCGCCGTGCAGCAGGCGCGGCACATCCGGTTCCACCGCGATGGCCAGTTCCAGCTCCTTCTCGCCGGCGTTCATGGTCATGGTGGTGGCCAGGGTGCTCATCACCTCGTCCAGGTCGAAATCGGTGGGCGCCAGTTCCATGCGGCGCGCCTCGATCTTGGAGAAGTCCAGCACGTCGTTCAGGATGGCCAGCAGGGTGCGGCCCGAGGACTGCACCATGTTGAGGAATTTGCGCTGCTGCGCCGTCAGCGGCGTATTGCCGAGCAGGTAGGCCATGCCCAGCACGGCGTTCATGGGGGTGCGGATCTCATGGCTCATATTGGCCACGAAGTCGCTCTTGGCGCGGTTGGCCGCCTCGGCGCGGTCGCGCGCCTGCTCCAGTTCCGCCGCGCGCGCCTCCAGTTCCAGCTGCAGGCGATGCCGCTCGGTGATATCGGCGATCATGGCCAGCACCTTCTTGGCGCCCTCGCCGGTCTGGATCGCGCTCAGGTTAATCTCGACCGGGAAGCTGCTGCCGTCCTTGCGCTGGCCGAACAGCTGGCGCCCGCCGCCCATGCGCACCGGCTCGGGCGTGAGCCGCGTGGCAGAGAAGCCTTCCCGCAGACGCACGTGCCCCTCGCGCTCCAGCGCGGGCAGCAGTGTTTCCACCGGCTGCCCCAGCACTTCCCGGCGCTCGAAGCCGAAATAACGTTCGGCCTGGCGGTTGAAGGTTTCGATGCGGCCGTCCGCGTCCACCACCACGAAGGCGTTGGGCGCCAGTTCGATCAGGTCCTGCAGGCGCGAGTCGGCCGCCAGGCGCTCCTGCATCAGGGCGTTGAAGGCTGTCGCCAGCGCGCCGATTTCATCTTCCGTCCTGACCGCGATCGGCGTGTAGTCGCTGGCGTTGCCGCGCATGCGTTCAATGGCGCCGCGCAGCTGCGCCAGGGGCGACATCAGCCGCATGGTGAGCCAGCCGATCAGCGCGGCGGCCGCCAGCGAGGCCAGGCAGCTCCACGCGGCCAGCCGGAACAGCATGCCCTCGAACGGCTCGAAGGCTTCCTCCACCGGGAGCGAGGCGGCCAGCACCCAGTCCACCGAGCGCAGGGTCTTGAAGCTGTTGAGCGCGCGCAGGCCCACGCTGTTGGTGCTGATGACGGTGCCTTCGAAGCCCTCGTACAGGGCACGGGTGGTGGCCGGGTTGGCGTTCGGCGGGCGCGGCTTGAGCAGGCGGTTCAGATCGGGATACAGCACGTACAGCGGCACCTCGGAGCGCGTCACGGCGAAGTAGTAGCCGGTGCGGCCGACCTTGGCGGTGCGCAGGTGGCCCAGCACATTGTCCTTGTACAGGCGCAGCACCCCGATCAGCACTGCCCGCACTTCGCCTTTGTGGTCCAGCACCGGGGCCGCCATCTGCACGATGGGCTGCTTGCCGGCGCGGCCGACCACCGGTTCGGCGATCAAGGGCTGGCGCGTGGCCATCACGCGCTTGAAGTAGGCGCGGTCGCTGGCGTCCACGCCCACCCGGCCCGGTACCACCGGCAAGTCGGCGATCACGCGGCCTTGCGGGTCGAGCACCAGCACGTCGTCGAACAGGGACAGCACGGCGCGGTCGGCGTAGTAGGCGCGCAGTGCGTCGCGCTCGCCGGCGATGTCCAGCGGCTGATTCTTGGCTGACAGGGCGATAATCCCCAGCAGCATATTGAGCTTGTCGTCCAGCTCCTCGGCGGTGCGGTTGATCAAGGCGGTCTGCTGGGCGAACAGCACGCGCGTGAAGTCCGCTTCCATGCGCTGCATCTGCAATACCGTCACCAGCAGCACGATCACGACGGAGGTGATGCTGGTGGCCAGCGCAACCTTGACTTTGATGCCGAGAGGTTTCATGTCTACCTTGATGGGGGAGGCTGGGGAATTCTCCTATCAAAGTGACTTTTTAGCAAGGCGTGCGCGGCAATGCGGCAAAGTGCCCGGGCACGGCGGCGGCTGCCGTGGCCATTCAGGAAAGGTTGCTATTCAGCTTATCCAGTCCACTGGCCAGCTGTTCCACGTCCTGGTGGGTAATGGCGCAGGCGTGCGCGAACTGCTGGCTCACGCGCAGGCCGGCGGCGCGCAGGTCGCGGCCCTTCGCGGTCAGGGTCAGCACGCGGTTGCGCTCGTCCTGCGGATCGCGTCCGCGCAGCAGGTAGCCCTCCGCCTCCAGCCGCTTCACCAGCGGTGTGATGGAACCGGAGTCCTGCTGCAGGCGCTGGGCGATATCCTTGATGCCCAGGCCTTCCTGCTCCCACAGCACCACCATCACCAGGTACTGCGGGTAGGTGAGATTGAGTTCGGCCAGCAGGGGCTTGTAGTGCTGCGTCATCTTCAGCGACGTCGAATACAGCTTGAAGCACAGGTGCTGGTCCAGCGTGGGGGGCGTGGGATGGTTCCCGGGTTGGTTCTTGTGAGCGCTCATGAGCGTAGCCTACCAAAATATTTTTGAAACCGCGAATCCGAATCCGGTTTGCCCGCCTCTTGGTAGCCGAGGGACGTCCTCATGATGCGATAGACTCTACAGGAGAGCGAAATGTTCTATGTTAAAAACGTACCAAACGGTGAGCGCGCGGTGCGCGTGGTGGCGGGTTTGCTGGCAATGGCTATCGGCCTGCTAGCCGTGGGCGGCACGCCGGGCGTGCTGCTGGCGGCGTCGGCGGCCGGCATCGCGGTTTCCGGCCTGTTCGGCTTCTGCCCCATGTGCGCCATGGTCGGCCGCCGTCTCGACAAAGCGAAAAAGAATGGCACTGTCTGACCATTATTTACCGGTGTTGCAAGCCGCCCACAGCGGCGACCCGGCGGCCCTGGCCCAGTTGCTGCGCCTGTGCCAGCCCGACATCCGCCGCTATGCCCAGCGTTCCTGCCTGATCAGCGACGTGGACGACGCGGTGCAGGAAGCGCTGCTGGTGCTGTCGCGCCGCCTGGAAGCGGTGCGCGTGCTGGCGGCGTTCTCGGGCTGGCTGTTCAAGGTGGTGCAGCGCGAATGCCGCCGCCTGGGACGGCTGGCGCTCAACTACGATCCGTATGACGAGGAGCGTGCCGAGCAGTGGCTGGCCGCGCAGGACACGGCCGGCCTGCGGCGCGACCTGGTCAACGCGCTGGAGTCGCTGCCGGCCGATTACCGCGAGGTGATACTGCTGCGCGATTTCGCTGAAATGAGCATCGCCGAAATCGCGGCCGAACTGGCCTTGAGCGTGGCGGCCGCCAAAAGCCGGCTGCACCGCGCGCGCCTGATGGCGCGCGAATACCTGATCGCCTGACTGCGGATTAGGCTGGCGCGGGGGGCGCATCGTTTACACTGGACGCATGACTATCGAGCTCCCATCCCTGACCATACCCGGCGTGACGGTGGAGGTGCTGCGCGCCAAGTGCGCCACCTGCAGCATGCACCAGCTTTGCCTGCCGATGGGACTGGGCGCCGCCGACATGGACCGCCTGGACCAGATCATCGGCCGGCGCCGCAAGGTGCCGCGCGGCGGTACGCTGTTCCGCATCGGCGCGCCGTTTACCAGCCTGTATGCGATCCGGCTGGGGCACTTCAAGACCTACCAGATCAACGCGGACGGCGCGGAGCAGGTCACCGGCTTCCAGATGGCGGGTGAACTGCTCGGCATGGACGCGATCAGCACCGACCGTCACCACTGCAATGCCATGGCGCTGGAGGATAGCGAAGTGTGCGAGATTCCGTTTTCCAGCCTGCAGCAGCTGCTGGCCGACATGCCGGCCCTGCTGCGCCACTTTCACCGGATGATGAGCCAGGAAATCACGCGGGAGCAGAGCGTGATGCTATTGCTGGGGAATATGCAGGCCACGCAGCGCTTCGCGGCCTTCATCGTCAACCTGTCCTCGCGCTACGAGGCGCGCGGCTATTCGGCCACGCAGTTCCAGCTGCGCATGTCGCGCGAGGAGATCGGCAATTACCTGGGGTTGACCATTGAGAGCATCAGCCGCCTGCTGTCGAAGTTCAAGAAGGAGGGGCTGCTCAGGGTGAGTAACCGCGAGATTGAATTGCTCGATCCCGCGCGGCTCAAGGCCATCACGGCAGGAATGGACCGCTGCGGCTGAGCCGGCCGGTTACGCCAGCCGACACCGCGCCTGTCCCATGTAGGGCGGGTTAGCCGGAACGGCGTAACCCGCCAACGCTCAATCGGCCCGCACCGTTACTTCGCGCTGCGCCGGCCACTGCCAGCTGCCTTCCAGGCGCCATTCGCGCTTGTCGTCCTCCAGCAGCACTTGCCAGCGGCTGCGCTCCAGCATCGGTAGCGCCACCGCGAAGCGGCCGTCGGCGGCCGGCACCACCACCAGTTTGATATCGCGTTCCGGCTGCGTGGCGTGCGCCAGGTGCAGCAGCACGCGCCGTGGTGCCGCCTGGCCAGCGCCGGTGTGGGCGAGAGCGCCGGTGAGCACGCCGCGCGCCACGTCGTAGCGCAGCTCGGCCGACAGCCCCAGCGCGCTGGCAGCACGGTCGCGCCGCAAGTCCTGGTTGATGGCCTTGCCGCGCTTGTAGTAGTCGCCCACCACCAGCGAGTCCGGCTGTGAAAAGGCCAGCCATCCCGTGTACAGGCCCGCCACCAGCACCACGAAAGGCCCCAGCATCAGCAGCCATGGCCAGCGCTGCGACCACCACGGCTGCGCCGCGGGAAAGGCCTGGTTTGGTACGCTTGCTTGCATGATCTTCTCCTTCACTTCATCGCGGCACAATGAATACCGCGTTTTCCCTGACCTGCAGCGCGGGATCGTCCAGCGCCTTCAGCTCGAAGGCGATCTTGTTCGACCCTTTGGCGCCGTCGCCATGGGCTGTACGCAGGCGCACCGGCACCGCGCGCGTTTCCGTGCCGGCCAGCTCCACCTCCTTGTCCGTCACCAGCTCCAGCGTCGACAGGCCCGAGACGCTGATGCGGTAGCGGTGCGCCTGTTCTGACGTGTTCATGATCTGCAGGCGGTACACGTTCTCTATCATCCCGTTTTCCACCTCGCGGCCCATGGCGCCACGGTCACGGATCACGTCCATCTTCAGCGGCGTGCGCAGCCACAATGCCGTGCCCACAGCGCAGATGATGAACAGCAGGATGGCGCTGTAGATCAGCACGCGCGGGCGCAGCGCATGCTGGCGGATCTGCCTGGGCGTGTAGCGTTCCGCCAGCGCGTGGTCGGTGCTGTACAGCACCAGGCCGCGCGGCTCGCCGATCTTGTCCATCACGCTGTTGCAGGCGTCCACGCAGGCGGCGCAGCCGATGCACTCGTACTGCAGGCCCTTGCGGATGTCGATGCCCACCGGGCACACCTGCACGCACATCGAGCAGTCGATGCACGAACCGTTGGCGCCCTTGCCGCCTTTGCCACGCGGGCCGCGCGGCTCGCCGCGCTTGGCGTCGTAGGTGATGATCAGCGTGTCGCGGTCGAACATCGAGCTCTGGAAGCGGGCATAGGGGCACATGTATTTGCATACCTGCTCGCGCAGCCAGCCAGCGTTGCCGTAGGTAGCCAGCGCGTAGAACAGCACCCAGAACCACTCCCACGGTCCGAAGCTCAGTGTCAGCGCTTCGTGCGCCAGCGACTTGATGGGAGTGAAGTAGCCCACGAAGGTATAGCCGGTCCACAGCGCCACCGCACCCCAGGCCAGGTGCTTGCCGCCCTTGCGCCAGGCCTTGTTGAAGGTGGCGCCTTCCTTGGCCAGCCGCATGCGCGCACTGCGCGTGCCCTCGAACTTGCGCTCTATCCAGAGGAAGATCTCGGTGTACACCGTCTGCGGGCAGGCGAAGCCGCACCACACGCGCCCCGCGATGGCGGTGGCCAGGAACAGCAGGTAGGCGCAGATGATGAGCAGCGCCGCCAGGTAGATGAAGTCCTGCGGCCACAGCACCAGGCCGAAGATGTAGAACTTGCGCGACGCCAGGTCGAACAGCAAGGCCTGGCGGCCGTTCCACGTCAGCCACGGGGTGCCGTAGAAGGCCAGCTGCGTGAGCCAGACGAACACCCAGCGCAGGCTGGCGTAGCGGCCCTTGGTCTCGCGAGGATAAATCTCCTCGCGGGCCGCGTACATCTTAATGACTTGTTCCGGCGCGTTCATGTTCATTGCCTTGAGCCGTCGCCGCCACGGAGGCGACAGCCGGTTGATTCGACAGGCCCCAGACGTAGGCGGCCAGTACGTGCACCTTGCCTTCGCCGAGGAAGTCCGCGAACGCCGGCATGGTGTTGTTGCGGCCCTTGCGGATGGTTTCCATGATGGTCTCGGCGCTGCCGCCGTACAGCCACACCTTGTCGGTCAGGTTGGGCGCGCCCAAGGCCTGGTTGCCGGTGCCTGCGCCGGTGTGGCAGCCCATGCAGGCGTTGAACTTGCCCTTGCCGAATACCGCCTTGATCGGATCGGCAGCGCCGCCGGAGAGGCTGAGCACGTAGTGCGCCACGTTTTCCACATCCTTGTCCGAGCCCAGGGCGGCGCCCATGGGCGGCATCATGCCGTGGCGGCCGTTCATGATGGTGGTCTTGATGATGTCCGGCGCGCCGCCGTACAGCCAGTCCTTGTCGGTCAGGTTGGGGAAGCCCTTGTTGCCGCGCGCATCCGAGCCGTGGCACTGCGCGCAGTAGGTCAGGAACAGGCGCTCGCCGATGGCTTGCGCCTTCGGATCGGCCGCCACCGCCTGCAGCTCCTGCTTCAGGTACTGGTTGAACAGCGGGCCGTATTCGGCCTCGGCCTGTTTCAGCTCGGCGCCGTACTGGCCGCTGGATTTCCAGCCCAGCTTGCCGGCGTAGTCGCCCAGGCCGGGGTACAGGAACAGATAGGCCAGGCCGAATACGATGGTGATGTAGAACAGCCACATCCACCAGCGCGGCATGGGCGTATTGAGCTCGGTCAGGTCTTCATCCCAGATATGGCCGGTGGTGCCCACCGGGGCGTTCACGTCCTTCAGGGCCTTGACCTTGTGCTTGGACTGCGACCATAGCAGCACCGCGCAGCCGAACACGCCGAGCAGCGTGAGCGTGACGATGTAGTAATTCCAGAAACCGCTGGTGAAGTCAGACATGATCTGCCTCCTCGTCGGCGAACGGCAGTTGCGCGGCTTGCGCGAAGCTGGCCTGGTTGCGGCGGGCGTACGCCCACGCCACGATGCCAATGAAGGTGATGAAGGAGATAACGGTCATCACGCGGCTGGCGTTGTCGAACAGGTTTTCCATGTCAGTTCCTCGTCTTGATCTGGGTGCCCAGGCCTTGCAGGTAGGCGATCAGGGCG
The DNA here is from genome assembly GCF_001425265.1 of Massilia sp. Root418. Lineage (GTDB taxonomy): Bacteria > Pseudomonadota > Gammaproteobacteria > Burkholderiales > Burkholderiaceae_D > Rugamonas. Next base: position 198,560 of record NZ_LMEC01000022.1, on the reverse strand, counting down.
TCTTCCTCGGTCTTGCCTTCCAGCTCGGCCGGTGCGGCGGCGATCTCGGCGTCCGAGTAGGGATCGCCCAGCCGCTGCAGTGCGCGCAGGCGCGGCACGATGTCGGCCGGTTTCAGCGTGGCCCTGGCCAGCCACGGGTAGTTCGGCATATTCGATTCCGGCACCACGTCGCGCGGATTGGCCAGGTGGGTCTTGTGCCATTCGTCGCTATAGCGGCCGCCCACGCGCGCCAGGTCGGGACCGGTGCGCTTGGAGCCCCACTGGAAGGGACGGTCGTAGACGAATTCGCCGGCCACGGAATAGTGGCCGTAGCGTTCCGTCTCGGCGCGGAACGGGCGCACCATCTGCGAGTGGCAGTTGTAGCAGCCTTCGCGCACGTACACGTCGCGGCCGGCCAGGCGCAGCGGGCTGTAAGGCTTCAGGCCCGCCACCGGCTCGGTGGTCGATTTCTGGAAGAACAGCGGCACAATCTCCACCGCGCCGCCCACCGACACCACCAGTGTCACCAGCACGATCAGCAGCCAGGGGTTCTTCTCGATCCATTCATGCGAAAATTTCATTTCATAGCTCCGTAGTCATAGTTCCGAACTCATGCGGCCTTGAGTTCAGGGATGCGGGCGGTGACGGGGGCGCGGCCGCGCAGCGTCATCCAGGTGTTGTAGCCCATCAGGCACATGCCGCCCAGGTACAGCAGGCCGCCGGTGAAGCGCACCACGTAGTAGGGATAGGTGGCTTTCACGCTCTCGACGAAGGTGTAGGTCAGGGTGCCGTCGGGGTTAACCGCGCGCCACATCAGGCCCTGCATCACGCCGGCAATCCACATGGCGGCGATGTACAGCACGATGCCGATGGTGGCAACCCAGAAGTGCAGGTCGATCAGCTTGGTGCTCCACATGGCCTTCTGGCCGGCCAGGCGCGGCAGCAGGTAGTAGATCGAACCCATGGTGATGAAGCCCACCCAGCCCAGCGCGCCGCCGTGGACGTGGGCGATGCCCCAGTCGGTGTAGTGCGACAGCGCGTTCACGGTCTTGATCGACATCATCGGGCCCTCGAAGGTGGCCATGCCGTAGAACGACAGCGAGACGATCATGAACTTCAGGATGGGGTCGGTGCGCAGCTTGTGCCATGCGCCCGACAGGGTCATCATGCCGTTGATCATGCCGCCCCACGATGGCGCCAGCAGGATCAGCGAGAACACCATGCCCAGCGACTGGGTCCAGTCGGGCAGCGCGGTGTAGTGCAGGTGGTGCGGGCCGGCCCACATATAGGTGAAGATCAGCGCCCAGAAGTGGACGATGGACAGGCGGTAGGAGTAGACGGGGCGCTCGGCCTGCTTCGGAATGAAGTAGTACACCATGCCCAGGTAGCCGGCGGTGAGGATGAAGCCCACCGCGTTGTGGCCGTACCACCACTGGATCATGGCGTCCTGCACGCCGGTGTACATGGAATAGGATTTGGTCAAGGTTGCAGGCATGCTCATGCCGTTCACCACGTGCAGCAGCGTCACCGCCAGGATGTAGCCGCCGAAGAACCAGTTGGCCACGTAGATGTGCTCCACCTTGCGCTTGATGATGGTGCCGAAGAACACCACGGCGTAGGCCACCCACACCAGCGCGATCAGGATGGTGATGGGCCATTCCAGCTCGGCGTATTCCTTGCCGCGCGTGAGGCCCATCGGCAGCGTGACCACCGCGCTCAGGATCACGGCTTGCCAGCCCCAGAAGGTGAACGCGGCCAGCTTGTCCGAGAACAGGCGCACCTGGCAGGTGCGCTGCACGACATAGTAGGAAGTGGCGAACAGCCCGGAGATGCCGAACGCGAAGATCACCGCGTTGGTGTGCAAGGGACGCAAGCGCCCGTAGGTGAGCCACGCGATGTCGAGGTTGAGGCTGGGCCAGGCCAGCTGGGCGGCGATGATGACGCCGACCAGCATACCGACGATGCCCCAGACTACCGTGGCGATCGCGAATTGCTTCACGATCTTGTAGTTGTAGTTGAGTGCTTGATCCACTTTGTGTTCTCCCAAGAACGCTTTGATGATGTATGTCAAAGGTTACGTGGGTGGGACCTAAAAAACTTTGATGTGGATCAAAATTGGCCGAACGAGGAAGAGCTAGGAGGAGCTGGAGTCGTCATCCTGCAGCACCCGTAGCGCGGGGCCGACAAGGTCGTCGAACTGGCCGTTGTCGGAGGCTTTGAAGAAGATCCAGAGCGCGCCGAAGACCAGCACGACGCTCAGGGGAACCAGCAAATATAGGGCTTCCATGTTTTATCCTCTGCGCAGGCGCAGCGCGTTGATCACCACCACCGCTGAACTGAGCGCCATGCCGGCGCCGGACAGCCAGGGATTCAGATAGCCCAGCGCGGCGGCCGGGATGGCGGTGATGTTGTACAGCGTGGCCCAGGCCAGGTTCTGGCGGATCACGGCCATGGTGTGCGCGGCGGCGCGCGCGGTGTCGGCCACGGCGCCCAGCTGGCCATTCATCAGCACCGTGTCCGCGTGGGCTTGCGCCAGCGCGGCGCCGCTGCCCATGGCAAAAGACACATCGGCCGCGCTGAGGACGGCGGCGTCATTGATGCCGTCGCCCACCATCGCCACCACCGCGCCCTCGCGCTGCAAATCCTGCACGAATGCCAATTTTTGCTGCGGCAGGAATTCGCCGCTGGCCGCGTCGATGCCCAGGCTGCGCGCCACCTGCTGCGTGAGCGCGTCATCGTCGCCGCTGAGCAGCACCAGCTGCTTGCCCTGCGCGCGGAAGTAGTCCACAGTCGCCTGCGCGTCGGGCCGCAGCGCGTCGCACAGCAGGAAGCGCGCGATCCATTCGCCGCCGCAGCCGAGATACACCGGTGTGCCTTCGCCGGCCAGGTCTGCCATTCCTGCCAGCCTGCCGCACCCGCCCACTTCATCCATGCAGGCCGTGCCGGCGATGCCGGCCACGAAAGTGGCGCTGCCCAGGCGATAGAGGGTGCCCTGTACGGTGCCTTCCAGGCCCTGGCCCGGCACCTCGCGCACGCCGGCGGCGTTCCAGCGCGCCATCACTGCCGCCTCGCCCGCCGCCGCCAGGATGGCGCGGCCGATCGGGTGCAGGCTGTTCGCTTCCAGCGCGGCCGCCACTTGCAGGGCGGCGCTGGCAGCCGTCTGCCCCAGCGCATCGACGCGCTGCACCGCCGGCCTGCCCTGTGTCAGCGTGCCGGTCTTGTCGAACACCACGTGGGTGGCGCGGTGCAGCGTTTCCAGCACGTGCGGGCGCACGATCAGGACGCCTTGGCCGAGCAGCCGGTCGGTGACGGCGGCCAGGGCGGACGGCATGGCGAGCGACAGCGCGCAGGGGCAGGACACCACCAGCACGGCGATCGCCACCGGCCAGGCGCGTGCCGCGTCGTGCCAGCTCCACCACGCGAACGTGGCCAGCGCGAACAGCAGCAGGCCGGCCACGAAGCGCGACGCGGCGCGGTCGGCCCATTGCGCGATCTGCGGCTTGTCCGTGCCGGCGCTTTCGATGAGCTTGAGCAGGCCGGACAGCGTGCTGTCGCTGGCTGGCTTGCTCACGCGCGCCACCACCGCGTTGCTGGCATTGATGGCGCCGCCCGGCACGCCCGCGCCGGCCGCCACGTGCTGGGGCGCGCTCTCGCCGGTCAGCAGCGACAGGTCGACCGAGGTCTGGCCTTCCACGATGTCGCAGTCGGCGGCGAAGGTTTCGCCGGGCTTGACCAGGATGAGATGGCCGGCGCGCAGCGCGGAGGCAGGCACGGTGCTGGTATCGCGCTTGAGCGGCCAGTCCGGCATCTGCGAGGCGGAGGCCGGCAGGCCATGCTGCATGCGCTCCAGCGCGGCGCTGGCCTTGCGCCGCGCGGCCAGCTCCAGGTAGCGGCTGCACAGCAGCAGGAAGATGAACATGGTGACGGAGTCGTAGTAGACATCGCCCGCACCGCGCCAGGTGGCGATGCAGCTGGCGCCGAATGCGGCGGTGATGCCCAGCGCTACCGGCACGTCCATGCCCAGCGCGCGGGCGCGCAAGCTGTTCCAGGCGCCGCGGAAGAAGGGCAGGGCGGAATAGCACACGGCGGGCAGCGTGAGCAGCAGGCTGGCCCACTGCATCAGCGCGGCCATGCTGTCGTCCAGGGTGCCGTCGTCGGCCAGGTAGGCGGGGGCGACGTACATCATCACCTGCATCATCGACAGGCCGGCCACGAACAGCTGGCGGCCCAGGGTGCGGCCGGCCTGCTGCAGTTGCCTGGTGTGGCGCGCCGCGTCGTAGGGCCAGGCCTGGTAGCCAATGCCGTGCAGTGCGCCGAGGATGTCGGCGGGGCGGCACTGGTCCTTGTTCCAGCGTACCTGCAGGCGCTCGGTGGCCACGTTCATGCTGGCGCGCTGCACGCCGGGCAGCTGCATCAGGCGCCGTTCGATCAGCCACACGCAGGCGGCGCAGCGGATGCCTTCCACCAGCAGGGTGGCCTCGGCGTCGCCCGTGCTGCCGTCGCGCGCGGAAAAGCGCGGGTCGGCATTGTCGTACAGGGCCAGTTCGGGCGGCACCAGCTGCGCCTGCGCGGCGGTGGCGGCGTAGCCGGTGCGCTCCCTGTAGTAGGAGGACTGGCCGGCGTCGCTTATTGCTTGCGCGACGGCTGCGCAGCCGGGGCAGCACATGGCGTGCTCGACGCCGTCGATGCGTGCGGACCAGCGCTCGCCGGCGCTGCGCGGCAGCGGCAGGCCGCAGTGGTAGCAGTCCTGCGGATGTGCGTTCACCTGCCCGGCGTCCCGGCCGGCATCCTGGCCCGGTGCCGTCCAAGGCGCGCCAGGCGTGGCTACCGCAGTGGCCGTGCCGCTGGCGCTGGAGGTGGCGCCCGTGCCGGTGCCTGTGCCGCCACCGATAATGCCGCCGATGCAGCGGTTGGTGGCGGCAGTGGTGCCGGCGCTGGCGATGTACGGGTGGCTCATGGCCGGGCTCCGATGCAGAGCGCGTCGATCCAGCCGTGGGCGGCGGTGGCGTCGGGCATGCCGAGCGCATGCAGCAGCGGGCCGGCGGCGCCGCTGGCGCGCAGCAGCCCAAGCGCGCCGAAGGCCAGCACCAGCATGCCGCACAGGGTGCGCACGGCGCGCCGCTGCAGCAGCTGCCGTAGTTGCGCGCCCAGCGTGCCGAGGGCGGCCAGCATGGGCAGCGTGCCCAGGCCGAAGGCCAGCATGACCGCTGCGCCGCGCGCGGCCGATCCGCTCAGCGCCGCCGTCAGCAGCACGCTGTAGACCATGGCGCAGGGCACCCAGCCCCACAGGCTGCCCAGGGCCAGTGCCCTGGCCGGCGTGTCCATCGGCAGCAGGGGACGCAGCAGCGGCTGCAGGCGCCTCCACAGCGCGCCGCCCAGCGTTTCCAGGCGCGCCAGGCCGCGCCAGGCGTTCATCAGGTAGAGGCCAAGCGCTACCAGCATCAGGTTGGCCAGCCAGAAGGCGGCGCCTTGCCAGGCAGCGATTCTCGCCAGGCTGGCCGCGCCGCCCGCCAACCCGCCCGCGATGGCGCCCGCCAGCATGTAGCTGCCGATGCGCCCTGCGTTGTAGGCCAGCATGCGCGTGGCGGCCTGCGCCGATGGGGCAAGCGCGGCCTGCGGCGCGCACGCTGCGGGCAGCGGCGCGGCAGCCGGCAAGATGGGAACCACGCGCCGGGTTGCGCCGCTGCGGCCCGGCATGGCGGACAGCGCGCCGACGATACCGCCGCACATGCCGATGCAATGTACGCTGCCGGCCAGGCCGACCAGGAACACCGGCAGCAGATTCACCCCGTCCATGGCAGTCTCAGATCGTTTTCGAGTAGCGCAGCGGCTGCACTGCGCCTGCGGGCGCGCGCCCCGCGTCCGCTTCCTGCGCGCGCGGCAGGCCGAGGTAGCGGTCGAACACCATGCAGATGTTACGCACCAGCAGGCGGCCCTTCATGGTCACGGACAGCCACTCGCCGTCCATGGTGACCAGGCCATCCTGTTCCAGGGGCCGCAGCTGTTCCAGCTCGCCGGCGAAGTACTCCGCGAAGCGCAGCGGATACGCCATCTCGATGGAGGCGATCGACAGCTCGAAACTGCACATCAGCTTTTGAATGATGATGCGGCGCAGCAGGTCGTCCGTATTGAGCCTGATGCCGCGCGCCACCGGCAGCACGCCCTGGTCCAGCTTCTCGTAATAGGCATCCAGCGTCTTCTCGTTCTGGCTGTAGGTATTGCCCACCGAGCTGATGGCCGACACGCCCACCGCCACCAGGTCCGCTTCCGCATGCGTGGAATAGCCCTGGAAGTTGCGGTGCAGGCGGCCCTGGCGCTGGGCCACGGCCAGGTCGTCGTCCGGCTTGGCGAAATGGTCCATGCCGATGTACACATAGCCGGCCGACGTCAGTTCGCGGATGCACAGCGCCAGCATGTCCAGCTTCACGTCGGCCGGCGGCAGGTCCGCATCCAGGATGCGGCGCTGCGGCTTGAACAGGTGCGGCAGATGGGCGTAGTTGTACAGCGCAATGCGGTCCGGCGCGGCGGCGATCACCTTGGCCATGGTCTGGCGCATGGTGTCCAGGGTCTGCTTGGGCAGGCCGTAGATCAGGTCGATGCTGATGGAGCGGAAGCCGGCGTCGCGCGCGGCCTGCATCACGGCCAGCGTTTCCGCTTCCGGCTGGATGCGGTTGACGGCCTTCTGCACCTCCGGATCGAAGTCCTGCACGCCCAGGCTGACGCGGTTGAAGCCTTGCGCGCGCAGCGTGTGCACGCGTTCGCGCGACACGGTGCGCGGATCGATCTCGATCGAGTACTCGCCCTCCTCGTCCGGCGCGAACTCGAAGTTCTTGCGCAGGTGCGCCATCAGCTCTTCCATCTGGCGGTCGCTCAGGTAGGTGGGCGTGCCGCCGCCGAAGTGCAACTGGCTGAGCTGGTTCATGCCGGAGAACAGCTTGCCCTGCATGCCGATCTCCTGCTTCAGGTAGCTCAGGTAGGTGGCGGCCTTGCTGCGGTCCTTGGTGACGATCTTGTTGCAGCCGCAGTAGTAGCAGACCGTATCGCAGAACGGCACGTGCACGTACAGCGACAGCGGGCCCCTGCCGCCGCCGCGCATCTTCAGGCCTGCCACCGCTTCCAGGTAGCTGCCGTAGCCGAAGTCCGCGCTGAAGCGGTCGGCTGTCGGATAGGAGGTGTAGCGCGGGCCGGAGGTGCTCAGGCGGCCGATGGTGGCCGCGTCGAAGCGCAGCGGCGCGGCCGCTGCCGGGATGCCGATGGGGCTGGAGTCGTCATGGTTCATGGTCGTCACCGCTTTCATGCGGCCAGGCGCTTGGCGCCGCCGTGCTTGCTGCCGTGTTTGCCGCTGTCCTTGCCGCCGCGCAGCGGGCTCACCCGCGCCGCCTGCTGGGGCAGAGTACGCTTGCCGAACTTGAACAGGCTGACCGCCTGGGTCAGGCCGCCCGCTTCCACCGCCAGGCTCTTGGCCGCCGCCGCCGCTTCCTCCACCAGCGCCGCGTTCTGCTGCGTCACCTGGTCCATGTGGGCGATGGCCTGGTTGACCTGGTCCACGCCCAGGCTCTGCTCGCGCGACGCCACCGAGATTTCCTGCATGATGGCCGTGACCTGCTTGACCGAGTCCACCACCTGCTCCATGGTGGCGCCGGCGCGGTGCACCTGCGTCATGCCGGCGCTGACCTTGCTGACCGAAACGTCGATCAGGTGCTTGATGTCCTTGGCCGCCACCGACGAGCGCTGCGCCAGGTTGCGCACCTCGCCTGCCACCACGGCAAAGCCGCGTCCCTGTTCGCCGGCGCGGGCCGCTTCCACCGCCGCGTTCAGCGCCAGGATGTTGGTCTGGAAGGCGATGCCTTCAATCAGGCCGATGATGTCCACGATCTTGCGCGAAGAAGTGTTGATGTCGTCCATGGTGGCGATGACGTCGGCCACGATCTCGCCACCCTCCACCGCCACGCTGGAAGCAGCCTGCGCCAGCTCATTGGCCTGCACCGAGTTGTCGGCGTTCTGCCGCACGGTCGAGGCGAATTCCTCGATGCTGGACGCGGTTTCCTCCAGGCTGGCGGCCTGCGCCTCGGTGCGGCCGGACAGGTCCGCGTTGCCGGCGGCAATCTGGCGCGTGGCCACCGCCATGGTTTCCACGTTCACGCGCACATCGCGGATGGTGGCGATCAGGTTGCTGTTCATCTGCTGCAGCGCGCGCAGCAGCTGGCCCACTTCGTCGGTGGCGTGGGTGTCGAAGGAGCCCGACAGGTCACCGGCCGCGATGGCGCGCGCGCCGTCCAGCGCCTTGCCCAGCGGCTGCAGCACGCTGGTGCGCAGCGTGTACCACAGGAACACGTTGACCAGCAGGCCGACGAAGGTGGCGCCGAAGATGGTGTAGCGGGTCAGCGCGGAGGCACCGTCGCCGAACAGGCTGGCCAGGCACACAAACAGCAGCAGCGTGTTTACGCCGCTGGTCGAGGCCCAGATGCGGGCCGCCAGCGAGGAGTGGCTCAGGCGCGCCAGCCAGTTGCCCACGCCGGGGTGGATCAGCTCGCCGTTCTTGATGGCGATGCCGGCCGCCGCGCCGTTCTCGCGGATCTGGCGGTAAGCCTGTTCGGCCGCCCGCACCTGCCCGGGCGCGGCCTTGGTGCGCACCGACATATAGCCCAGCGTCTGGCCGTTCTCGCGGATCGGCGTGATGTTGGCCTTGACCCAGTAGTAGTCGCCGTTCTTGCAGCGGTTTTTCACCAGCCCGGTCCACGGCGTGCCGCTGCGGATCGAGCTCCACAGGTCGGCAAAGGCCTGCGGCGGCATGTCCGGATGGCGCACGATGTTCTGCGGCGCGCCGATCAGCTCCTGTTCGCTGAAGCCGCTGACCTGCACGAAATACGGATTAACGTAGACAATATTGCCGTTCAGGTCAGTCTTGGAGACGATGGCCTGGTCATCTGAAATCTCGACTTCGTGGTTCGTGACGGGTAAGTTGGTGCGCATCCTGATCTCTCCTGCGGGCTGGTTTGCTTGCTCTATCGCAAGACATGCAGCCAGTGTAAGGAGAGCGGCGGGCAAATTTATTGATGTAGATCAAAAATGCCCGGATTGCGCGGCGCGGGCCGCCTACTTCGGCGGCAGCGATTTCAGCAGGTTGTCGCGCAGCGTCACCACGCTTTTCTGCATGGCGGGGAATTCCTCGGCCGACAGGCCGCACGCCTGGAACAGGTTCTTGCCTTCGGCGGCCTGGCGCCGGAGGTTCTGGCCCTGCTCGGTCAGGCGGACAATCACCTGGCGCTCGTCGGCGGCCGCGCGCTGGCGCGTCAGATAGCCCATCGCCTCCAGTTTCTTCAGGATGGGCGTAAGCGTGTTCGATTCCAGGAACAGCTTGTCGCCCAGGCCGCTGACCGTCTGGCCGTCCTGCTCGGACAGGGCCACGATGGTGATGTACTGGGTGTACGTCAGGCCGAGTTCGTCGAGGATGGGCTTGTAGGCCTTGCCGAACGCCAGGTTGGCCGAGTAGATGGCAAAGCACAGGTAGTCGGCCAGCGGCATGGTGGCCGCTGGGGAGGCTGCTGCTGCTGCTGTTGCTGCTGCGGGTTCGCGGGTGTCCATGGGAACTCCTTAAATGAGTGCCCATTATACATCGCATCCGATCTAATTACCGCTGCGCCGCATGGGCCGCAGCGTACCGACCGCGTGGCCCTGCGCATAGTCCACGCCCAGGCCGCGCACCAGGGCCAGGGTTTCATCGTCCTCCACATACTCGGCCACGGTGCGCATGCCCATCACGTGACCCACTTCGTTGATGGCTTTCACCAGTGCGCAGCTGATGGCGTTGCTCTTGATGTCGCGGATGAACATGCCGTCTATCTTCAGGTAATCCACCGGCAGCGCCTTCAGATAGGCGAAAGAGGACAGGCCGCTGCCGAAGTCGTCCAGCGAGAACCTGCAGCCCAGCGCCTTCAGGCGCGCCATGAAAGTCTGTGCCTTGGGCAGGTTGGCGATGGCGGCCGTTTCCGTCACCTCGAAGCAGATCTGGGTGGGATCGATGCCGAATTCGGCGAATTGCTGCAGGATGTAGTCGTGCAGGCCCTCGTCGTTGAGCGAAGTGCCCGACAGGTTCACCGAGTACATCGCGGCCGCGCCGCCCTGGCTGCCGGGCTGCGCGGCGCGCTCGCGGTGCACATAGTCGCACACCGAGCGGATCACCCAGCGGTCGATCGCCACCATCAGGTCGTAGCGTTCGGCGGCCGGGATGAAGGCGCCTGGCAGGATCAGGTCGCCCTTGCTGTTCTGGATGCGTATCAGCACTTCGTCGTGCTCCTCCTGCTGGGCGCCGAGGTGGACGATGGGTAGCGCGTACAGGCGGAAGTAATTGTTCTCGAACGCTTCGTTCAGGCGCGACACCCACTGCATCTCGCCCTGCCGCTGCGCCAGCTTCATGTCGGACTCCATGTACTGGTGCACCCGGTTGCGGCCCTGTTCCTTGGCCAGGTAGCACGCCTGGTCGGCCGCCATCAGCAGCTCCGTCATGGACTTGCTGTCGTGGTTGATCTCCACCAGGCCGATGCTGGCGCCGATCTCGAAGCTGCGGCTGTCCCACACGAAGCGGAAACTCTTGATCGACTGGCGCAGCTGGTCGGCGATCAGCGCCGCCTGGTCGGGCGGACAGTGCGGCAACAGCACGCCCAGCTCGTCACCCCCCAGCCGGGCCAGCACGTCGCTGTCGCGCATCTGCGTCTGCAGCATCTTGGCCAGCAGCTGCAGCAGCACGTCGCCGGCGCTGTGGCCGCAGGTGTCGTTGACCACCTTGAACTGGTCCAGGTCGATGTACAGCAGCGCGTGCTGATGGCCCTCGTGCTTGGCCGAGTGCAGCGCGGCGGCAATCTGGTGCTCGAACTCGCGCCGGTTCATCAGGCCGGTAAGCGTATCGTGGCTGGCGTACCAGGTCAGCTGCTGGGCCAGCTTGCGTTCATGGCTCACGTCGCGGAACACTACCACCGTGCCCAGCATGTCGCCCTCGCCGGACCAGATCGGCGCGGCCGAATCCTCGATGGCGATGTGGCGGCCGTCGCGCGTGACCAGCTGGGTGCCGTCGCTCACGCCGATGGACTGGCGCAGGCGCAGGCAGCGCATGGCCACGTGCTCGGTGCTGGCCTCCGGCGCGGTGCGCATGGCCGGCGGCAGCCGGCTTTCCGGCTGCTCGTAGACCAGTTTAAGCGTCTGCTCGATCGGCAGGCCGCGCGCCGTCTCCTGGCTCCAGCCGGTCAGCTGCTCGGCCACGCGGTTCAGGTAGCGCGTGTTGCCCTGCGCATCGGTGGTGGCCACGCCGTCGGCGATGCAGGCCAGCGTCACCTCGGCCAGCTCCTTCTGCTCGGCGGTCTCCAGCTCCTGCTGCTTGCGGGCGGTGATGTCCCACACGATGCCCAGCGTGCGCTCCGGCACGCCCTGTTCGTTGCAGTTGGCATGGGCCTTGGCCGCCAGCCAGTGCACGCTGCCGTCCTGCCAAACCACCCGGTACTCCAGTTCGTAGTCGGCGCAGCGCGCCACGGCGCCTTGCATGCGCTCGAACAATGCGCCGCGGTCGTCCGGATGGACGTACTCCAGGAAGGTCCGGAATGGCTGCTCGCAGGGGCGTTCCGGCAAGCCAAGCAGTACAGCGCCGTCGGCCGACCAGTGCACCGTGCCGTCGGCGATGTTGCCGTTTTCAACAGTGGAATCCCAGATCGCCATGTGCGCTGCGGACATCGCCAGTTGCAACCGCTTCTGCATGTCTGTCATCGTCGTCTCCTTGCGCTCCCAGGGTGTGACCGGCGCGCGGGAAAAAAGTTCAGGCGTAGGCTAGGATAGCGAAAGAAAAAGGAGGCGGCAATGGCATCGCAACAGGGCACGGTGGATTTTTTGGTGGACCAGATGGCGGGGGCGGGGGCGCTGGCCGCGCGAAAAATGTTCGGCGAGTACGCCATCTATTGCGACGGCAAGATGTTCGCGCTGGTGTGCGACGACCAGCTCTTCGTCAAGCCGGTGGCGGCCAGCCGCGCCTGGATAGGCGAGCCGCGCGAGGCGCAGCCCTACCCGCAGGCCAAGCCGTGGTTTCTGATACCGGGGGAGTGCTGGGACGACCGTGAATGGCTCACGGAACTGGCGCGGCGCACGGCGGCGGCACTGCCGCTGCCGGCGCGGAAGAAGAAGAAAGCAAAGCCGGCCGCGCAAGCCGCCGGCTAGCCGCAGGGCGCGTTCAGGCCTCGCCGGACTGCGGCGCTTCCTTGTTGCCGGTGTTGTCGCGCACGTTCTTCTGCACTGCCACGGCGGCAAACAGGCTCAGCACGAACGACATGGCATAAAAGCCCTTTTCGCTGGGCGCCAGGGTGGCGTTCCACAGGCCCACCGACAGCAGCAGCAAGGCCAGCAGCAGCGACATCCAGCACAGCGCGAAATACATATTGGTGACCGCGATCCCTTCCATGCGGTCGCGCACCGACTTTTGCAGCGACACGGCGGCAAACAGGCCGTAGGCCAGCAGCGTGAAGTAATAGCCCTTCTCGTTGAGCTGCATGGTGGCGTTCCACAGTCCGGCCAGATAGGTGACGGCGCCCACCAGCAGGGCTGCCCACGAGGCGCCCACGAAGGCGGCGGTGGGGCGTTGCGGCGTGATCTTGTTCATGCTCTCTCCAAGTGTGGCCGGGCGCCGGCCGGCGCCCGAATTGCTATCAAACCAGAATAATCAGTGCGAGCGTTTGAATAAGCGCAAGAAACGGCCTGCCGCCGTCACCCCCACCAGCACCAGCGCGCCGGCGATCACCCCGGCCACGGCGTCCAGCAGGGAGGGCGTGACCGCCTGCAGCACGGCGCCCGCGCCGGGCAGGGAGCCCATGAACTCGGCCGCGTGGTGGATCACGTCGTGCGCGGCGGGGATGCCGTGCGTCAGGATGCCGCCGCCCACCATGAACATGGCCAGCGTGCCGGCCACCGACAGGAATTTCATCAGCTTGGGCGCCGCCGCCAGCAGGAAGCGGCCCAGTCCCTGGGTGAAGGCGCCGGCGCCGGGGCGCTGCGCCAGGTACAGGCCGGCGTCGTCCATCTTGACGATGGCCGCCACGATACCGTACACGCCCACCGTCATGGCTACGGCAATGCCGGCCAGCACCGCCACCTGCTGCGAGAACGGCGCGCCGGCCACCGTGCCCAGCGCGATCACGATGATCTCGGCCGACAGGATGAAGTCGGTGCGGATGGCGCCCTTGATCTTGTCCTTTTCCAGCGCCACCATGTCCACCGAGGGATCGGCCACGGCGGCCGCCAGCTCGGCATGGTGCTGCTCGTCCTCATGCTCGCTGTGCAGGTATTTGTGGGCGATCTTCTCGAAGCCCTCGAAGCACAGGTAGGCGCCGCCCAGCATCAGCAAGGGCGTGATGGCCCAGGGCGCGAAGGCGCTGATGGCCAGCGCGGCCGGCACCAGAATGGCCTTGTTCTTCATGGAACCGAGCGCCACCGCCCACACCACCGGCAGCTCGCGGTCGGCATTCACGCCCGCCACTTGCTGGGCGTTCAGGGCCAGGTCGTCGCCCAGCACGCCGGCGGTTTTCTTGGCGGCGACTTTGCTCATGGCGGCCACGTCATCAAGGATGGTCGTGATGTCGTCGATCAGGGCCAGCAGACTGGTGCCGGCCATCTCAGCGGCCTCCCCGGACAGCGGCGGACAGGGGGGCGGAGGCGTGTTTTTTCATGGTGCGGGGAGAAGAAGTGGATGCAGCGCTAATCTTACATCATAAGCAACTGTCGCCAAGCAAGTGTTCACGCAGGCGCGTGCCGCCCGCGCTACAATGGCCGCTCAAAAAACACGCCCTGGAACTCAGCATGGCCTTCAGCACCTGGATCACTTTTGTTATCGCCGCGTCCATCATTGCCGTCTCGCCCGGTTCCGGCGCGGTGCTGTCCATGTCGCACGGCCTGTCCTACGGCGTGCGCAAGGCCAGCGGCACCATCCTGGGCCTGCAGGCCGGCCTGCTGCTGGTGCTGGCCATTGCCGGCGCCGGCGTCGGCTCGCTGCTGCTGGCGTCGGAACTGGCCTTCAACGTGGTGAAAACCGTGGGCGCGCTGTACCTGATCTGGCTGGGCTTGAGCCAGTGGCGCGCCAGGGTGCAGGCGGCGCCGGCCGGCGCGGCCGTGGCCAAGGCCGAACTGCCCTCGCTGCAAAAGCGCGTGCTGACCGGCTTCCTCACCAATGCCACCAATCCCAAGGGCATCATTTTCATGGTGGCCGTGCTGCCGCAGTTCATCGCCCAGGACCACCCCTTGCTGCCGCAACTGCTGATCCTGGCCGCCACCATGTGCACCATCGACCTGGTGGTCATGCACAGCTACGCCTTCCTGGCCGCTTCCATGCAGCGCTTTTTCCGCGACGCGCGCGCCGTCAAGCGCCAGAACCGCGTGTTCGGCGGGCTGCTGATGGCGGTGGGCGCGGCCCTGTTCTTCGTCAAGCGCGGCGGCGCGCACGCCTGATCGCGCCTGGTCGCGTCCGAGCGCTGCGTTCTACTATGTGAAAAGATTTGTAACCGCCATCGCCTGAAACGCAAATGCGGCGTTAAATAGTCCTATCTCACACTGGAGTGCCGCCATGGGCCGCAAACTTGCACATTTGATCCTGTTGACCGCGCTGGTCGCCGCCAGCACGCTGGCGCTGGCCGACGACGATCCGCCTGCGCGCGTCGGCCGCATTTCCAGCGCCGAGGGCCAGGTCACGGTCGAGGCCGACGGCGAGGAAGCCAGCGGCAGCCTGCTGAACTGGCCGGTGGCCAGCGGCACCCGCATCACCGCCGCGCCCGGCTCGCGGCTGGAATTCCGCATCGGCTCGGCTGCCATCCGCCTGGACGGCGACTCCAGCCTGGAAGTGGAATCGCTGGACGACAACAGCCTGCGCCTGCGCCTGAACTACGGCAGCGCCAGCGTGCGCCTGCGCAGCGGCGAAATGCTGGACGACTTCGAACTGAGCACGCCGCAAGCCCGCGTCACCCTGCTGGAACCGGGCCTGGTGCGGGTGGACAGCGAGCGCCAGCCGGACACCAGCGTGGTGTCCGTGCTGCTGGGCGCGGCCAGCGTGGACGGCGGCGGCACCGCCCTGACCCTGCGCGCCGGCAAGCGCGCCGTGGTGCAGGGCGACCGGATCAGCACCGGCCAGGCGCAACGCGACCGTTTCGACGACTGGGTGATTGCGCGCGACAAGCGCGACGAAAACTCCCAGTCGCTGCGCTACGTCACGGCCGACGTCACGGGCTACGAAGAGCTGGACCAGTACGGCAGCTGGCGCGAAAGCGACGAATACGGCCCGCTGTGGTCGCCCCGCTCGGTGCCGCTGGGCTGGGCGCCCTACCGCGACGGCCGCTGGACCTGGCTGGACCCGTGGGGCTGGACCTGGGTGGACGACGCGCCGTGGGGCTACGCTCCTTCGCACTACGGCCGCTGGGTGATGTTGGACACGCGCTGGTACTGGGCGCCGGGCCGTTTCAGCTCGCGCCCGGTGTGGGCGCCGGCGCTGGTGGGCTGGGTGGGCGGCAGCAACTGGAGCGTTGCGTTCGCCAACCGCTACAACGGCCCCGGCATCGGCTGGTATCCGCTCACGCCGCGCGACCGCTTCGTGCCCTACTACCGGGTGTCGGCGGACTATGAGCGCCGCGTCGGCTGGAACCACCAGAACAGCGTGCGCTGGAAGCCGCAGCGCGAAGTGCGCCGCGAGGGCGTGACCGTCTTGCCGCGCGAACAGTTCGACGCCCGCCGCACCGTCAACGTCGGCAAGGCGCCGCGCCTATCGCTGGCGCCGAACGACGCACGCAACGTGCCGCTGTCCACCGCGCCGCTGCCGCTCACGCGCATGTCGCCCGGCGCGGTGACGCCCGGCCGCGTCATCGAAACCCGGCGCGACCGGGGCGACGGCTTCGAGCGCCAGCCCAGGAACAGCATCAGCCAGGGTCTGACCCGGGATAATCGCGACAGTGTGAACCGGGTGCCGATGCAAGCGCCTGCCACGCCGTTCGCCCAGCCGGCAGCTGCCGCACCTGCCGCGCCGCTGGCCACCCAGCGTCCGCAGGCCGACGGCCGCAACGGAGACGACGAGCGCCGTTCCCGCCTGCTGCGCGAACGGGACCAGAACGATGAACGCGAGCGCCGCGAAGCGGGCCAGCGCTGGAACCGCCAGGCGATCCAGCCGCAACCACAACCGCAGCCGCAGCCGCAGCCGCAGCCGCAGCAAGCGGTGCCGCAGCCGCCGGCCCAGCATCCCTTCGCGCAGCCGGCGCAAGCCGCGCCGCAGCCCGGCGCGCAGTTCCGCCAGCGCGATGAAGGCGCCGAGCAGCGCGGACGGGAGCAGCGCGAACGGGTGCAGCGCGAGCATCGGGAGGCCCGGGAAGCGCCGGCCTTCCGCGCCCCGCCGCCGCAGGCGCAGCCACAGCCGCAACCGCAACCGCAACCGCAACCGCAGCACCAGGCCCCGCCCCAGCACCAGGCCCCGCCGCCGCAAGCGCAGCCAGCGCCCCGGCCACAGATGCAGGCGCCGCCGCCGCAGCAGCAGCAGCAGCGCGAAGAAGGTGGCGGCCGCCGCCAGCGTGAGGAACGCAGCAAGGAGCGCTGATCCATAGCGGGAACTCTGCATTTCAGGCCGGAATTTCGCACGTCCAGCCCGCGAATTATGCAGTTCGTCACATTCCGATGGCAGGCCGGCTCCGCTTTTCATAAAGTGGAGCCAGTCAAAAGTTCCCGACTATTTTTTCTTTTCCCAATTAAAAATAGTTCTTTGAGCCGGCCCTCCCAGTCGGCTCTTTTTTTCGCCTGCGTTATTTGCTGCCCGCCAGGTTGCGGATGCGTGCCCGCCATTCGCCCAGCGCCGACAGCGCGTCGTGGAACTCGCGCTCTATGAGATCGGCCTCGGATGGTGTAATCTTGCCATCAAGTAAAGATTGTGAAACGGCTTCCGCCACGTCGCCCACCTGGCTCATCACCCGGCACACGGTTTGCGACAGGTCATCCTTCGCCACCTGCTCCGGCAGCGGCACCACGAAGGCGGCCATGCCGTGCCGGGTCAGCAGGGCGTGCAGGGGCAGCAGCGCGTCCTTCACCCCCGCTTTCTGGCACAGTTCTATGATGGCCGACACCTCCTCGAACGAGGGATAGTGCGAGGCAATCGTGGGTGACAATTTGTTACGTAATACGTTCACGGAAATACCCATGCATTGCGACAATGCCTCTATTCCGCCGGGATACGCCCGTGCCACGGTATAGAGCGCGTCGTGTTGATTCATATCAGAGTATTTGCGGGTCATGGTGAAGCAGGTCCTTTTTTACCGATGCATTTGTCAGGCACGGACATTATGCTGTTATTCATTCAACTTTGAGGTTGGGGCAATGAAGAAGTCTCTCCGCACTACGATAGCGCTGGTTTTGTCGATGACGCTGGCCATGAACGGCGCGTATGCCGATACGCGCCCGGCCAAGAGCTCCGGTTCGTTCAAGAGCGGATTCTCGTCGCAAAAGAGCAGCGCTGCAAGAAGTAACCCTTCTAAAAGCAGCAACGACAGCGCGGCCAGCCGCGGCGGCAACACGTCGTTCGGCTCCTTCGGCTCGGCGCGCCGGGCCCCGGACAGCGCGGCCGGCACGCGCAACCAGTCCGCCATGTCGCAGGACATGACGCGCCGCCAGGCCGAGGAAAACGCGCTGCGCACCATGGACAGCCGGCGCGCCGCCCGCGAAGCGCAGCAGCGCACCCTGCCGCCGCTGGACCCGGTGATGCCGCGCCAGCCGCAGCAGGGCCCGCAGTACGGCCAGCAGGCGCCGCAGTATGACCAGCGCGGCTATGACAACCGGGGCTACGACCGCAGCGGCTACGACAACCGCGGTTACGACAGCCGGGGTTACGACCGCAACGGCCGCCTGGCCACCGCCGGCGCCGCAGCGGCCGGCGCGGTGCTGGGCTCCATCCTGAGCGCCCCGGCCCACGCCAACCGCGCCCCGGCCCAGGCCCCGGTGCCGAGCAATGTGCCGGCCGACATCGGCTCGCTGGGCCCGGTGGACCCGGCCGCGGCCGGCGCTTCCGCCGCCGGCACGCAGGTGGGTACATCCGCCGCCGGTACCACGGCCGGCATGGATGCGGCGCAAGCCGAGCCGGCGCGCAAGCAGTCCGGCGGCCTGGGCTGGTTCGGCTGGGCCATGGTGCTGGGCCTGGGATACCTCGGCTGGCGCCTGCTGCGCGGCCGTCTGATGAAGCCGAAAGCCGGCCGCAACTACACTTTGGGAGATTGAGATGGGTTGGAAAGATGCAGTGGATTATGTGCGCGGCGCCGCCACCAAGCGCGGCATGGCCGAAGCGCCGGCGGACCAGGAATTGCCGCTGGGCGCGCGCATCGGCAGCTTGGTGAACCTGCAGCAATCGCCGTTGCTGCGCGCCAGCGCCGCCGGTTCGCTGATCCGCATGCCGAACGGCAGCGACACCCGCATCCTGGCCGTGTCGCGCATCAAGCTCAACCTGTCCGGCAAGCTGTACCGCTATTACCTGGACAAGGGCGACGACGCCGACGACGAGAAGTTCCTGCAAGTGTATGTGAACGAACACGGCCAGGTGGCCGAGATCCTGTACTGCACCCAGCTGGCGCGGGTGATCCCGGAAACCGCCGAGGACCAGGAAGCCTACACCGGCGAAGCCGGCTACGGCCTGGGCGACGCCAGCTACACCCTGTGGCGCGCGCAGCTGGGCGGCCACGGACTGGACGAGCGCGACCTTGACCTGGCCTTCGGCGCCGAGGAAGGCCTGGAATACCTGCGCGACGCGGGCAATCCGGATGCGCCCTTCGTGGCGCCCTTCAACGGCACCGAAACCCGCATCGACGACGCCGGCGGCATGGGCGGCCTGCTGCAGGAAATGTACTTGATGCCCTATGTGCGCGAGCTGGACGGCGCGGGCAAGGAATTTTTGCTGATCACCACGGAAATTGTCCGCAGCGTGAACGGCGATGCAGGAAAACGCGGTATCCATGTGGATTTTGTCATTGGCATACCGGTTGAGCAGGAACGTGTCGTCATCCAGTAAGGACGGCGGCACGCACAGGGCAGTTCCATCTAAAGACTGAAAGGAAGAACAACATGAGCAACACGAATGGCTGGGCTTTGACCGCGCGTCTGATCACCAAACACTTTGGCGCCCTGGGCGACCGCGTTTCCGAAGCGATCGCCAATTTCGACCCTGAAACGGCGACCGAGGCCGACCGCGACCGCCTGGCCGACACCTTGCGCGCCACCGCGCAAAAGCTGGCCGCCGCCCGATCCTCCTTTGAGAAGGAGCATGCGGACGTGGTCAAGCTGCAGGAACTGATCGCCAACGACGAGAAGGCCGCCGAAACGCTGGGCGAGCGCCTCGCTTCGGGCCGGATCTCGGAAGCCACCATCAACCTGTTCTGCGACGAGCTGGAGTCTAACAAGGCCCGCCTGCCGCAGGAAATCCAGGAACAGGCCGACGCCGAAGAGTACATGAACGAGCTGCAGAAGATCGTCGACGCGCTGTCGCACCAGCTGGCCGACTTCGACGCCGCCGCCAAGAAGGCGCTGCAAGCACTGGCGCAGGCCAACGCCCAGCGCGACCTGCAGCAGGTGCGCGCCGAGCGCCAGGAGCAGCTCAACGGCCTGAAAGGCCTGCAGGGCAACTCCAGCGCACTGAACGCGCTCACCCGCCGCGCGCAGGCGGTCAGCAATGAAGCGGCCGGCATGAAGATCGTGGCCGACATCGGCCAGCGTCCCATCGACCAGGCAGCGGAGCTGGATGCGATCCGCAAATCCGTCAGCAATCCCGGCGCGGCGGGCGGGGAGTCCGCGCTGGACCGCCTGAAGCGCCTGTCCGGCAAGCCTGCCGCCTCGCTTGCCGCGCCGCACGCTGCGCCGCAATTGGGCAGCAACGCCTAAGCAGGACGTGCATGCCGCCGATATTGTGAGCGCGTTACAATATCGGCTGGCATACATTTTCTGGAATTATCATGGCATCAGCGATCCCACCGGGCGAGTCCCTCATCGAATACCCGAGCGATTTCCCCATCAAGGTAATGGGCCCGACACATGTCGACTTCGCTCCCACCATCCTGGAACTCGTCATCAAGCACGACCCGACCTTCCACAAGGGAAAAATGGAAGAGCGCCCTTCGGCCAAGGGCAACTACACCGGGCTGACTGTGACCGTGCGCGCCACCAGCCGTCCCCAGCTGGACGCGCTGTACACCGAACTGTCGGCCCACCCGATGGTGAAAATCGTCATGTAAGCCCGGGCTCGGCCTGCTGCGCCCGGCTAAAGGCAGAGTCTTGTGATAAAAAATCGCAAGAACAGACAATATTTATCGTTTTGCAGCCCCTGGACAGGCTTTACCATGGGGAACCAACTTCATAACGCCGGAGCGCACCATGAGCCTTACCCTGTACGCCGACAGCCAGTTCACCAGCCCCTACGCCTTGTCCGTGTTCGCCACCCTGAAGGAAAAAGGGCTGCCGTTTGAACTCAAGACCGTGGACCTGGACGCCGGCGCCAACCTGCAGCCGCCCTTCCGCGACATGGCGCTGACGGCGCGCGTGCCGCTGCTGGTGCATGACGGCTTCATGCTCAGCGAGTCCAGCGCCATCACCGAATACCTGGACGAAGTGTTTCCCGCCCCCGAATACCACGCCGTGCTGCCGCGTAACGCGCAGCGCCGCGCCCAGGCGCGCCAGATCCAGGCCTGGCTGCGCAGCGACCTGATGCCCATCCGCCAGGAACGCAGCACCCTCACGGTGTTCTATGAACCTGCCACGCAGCCGCTGTCGTCCGAGGCGCTGGCGGCGGCCGACAAGCTGATCCGTGCCGCGACGAGGCTGGTGGACGGCCCCAACCTGTTCACCCGCTGGTGCGTGGCCGACACCGACCTGGCCATCATGCTGCTGCGCCTGATCCGCAGCGGCCATGAGGTGCCGCAGCAGCTGAAGGATTACGCCGAAGGCCAGTGGCAGCGCGCGCCCATCCAGGAATGGCTGACGCATTTGCCTAAAAAATAGGCGTCCCGGGAAAGTATTTCATCACTGACTTATAATGGCGGGATGTCTATCGCTCCGGCCATTATCCGCCAGCTCGGCCAGGCCGAGTACGAACCCATTTTCGCCGCCATGCGCGCCTTCACGGACGCGCGCACGCCCGACACCCCCGACGAGCTGTGGATCGTCGAGCATCCGCCGGTCTTCACGCTGGGACTGGGCGCCGACCGCGGCCACCTGCTGGCCGGCGCGTCCGCCATCCCGGTGGTGCAGACCGACCGCGGCGGCGAAGTCACCTACCACGGCCCCGGCCAGGTGGTGATCTACCTCATGATGGACCTGCGCCGCAACAAGCCGGGCGGCAAGCTGTACGCCCGGCAATTCGTCCATAAAATCGAGCAAGCCATCATCAATGTGCTGCAGGCGTATAATCTCGGCGGTGAGCGCATCGAGGGCGCGCCGGGCATCTACATCGCCAGCGGCCCGAAAAAAGGCGCCAAGATCGCCGCGCTCGGCCTCAAAGTGCGCGGCAACGGCTGCACCTACCATGGGGTGTCGCTAAATGTTGGCATGGACCTTGCTCCATTCACCTGGATTAACCCATGCGGCTATTCCGGACTGGAAACCATCGATATGCGATCCATGGGAGTGGAAGCGCCGCTTGCCGACGTGCAGCTGGCGCTGGCCAACGAACTGGTGCGGCTGCTTGAGGCAGCTGTTCCCGCCGACGAAACTACTGTATCAATTTAAGCCTATGACCACCGAGACCCCGTCCAGCACCGCCCCCGCCGCCCCAGCTTACAACGCAAGCGAAAAGCAAAAAGGCGCCAGCAAGACCTCGCGCATTCCGATCAAGATCACGCCCATCGAGCAGATCGAGCGCCTGAAGAAGCCGGACTGGATCCGCGTCAAGGCCGCGTCGGCCAATACCCGCTTCTACGAGATCAAGGAGATCCTGCGCGAGAACAAGCTGGTGACCGTGTGCGAAGAGGCCAGCTGCCCGAACATCGGCGAATGCTT
This sequence comes from Massilia sp. Root418, assembly GCF_001425265.1. Lineage (GTDB taxonomy): Bacteria > Pseudomonadota > Gammaproteobacteria > Burkholderiales > Burkholderiaceae_D > Rugamonas. The sequence continues at coordinate 176,561 of NZ_LMEC01000022.1, read as the reverse complement.
CGGCAAGGGCACGGCCACCTTCATGATCATGGGCGACAAGTGCACCCGCCGCTGCCCGTTCTGCGACGTCGGCCACGGCCGTCCGGATCCGCTGGACGTGGATGAGCCGCAAAACCTGGCCAACACCATCGCCAAGCTGCGCCTGAGCTATGTGGTGATCACCTCGGTGGACCGCGACGACCTGCGCGACGGCGGCGCCCAGCACTTCGTCGAGTGCATCACCAAGACCAAGGAACTGTCGCCCAAGACCCAGATTGAAGTACTGGTGCCGGATTTCCGCGGCCGCCTGCAAAAGGCGCTGGACATCTTCGCCAACGGCCTGCCGGACGTGATGAACCACAACCTGGAAACCGTGCCGCGCCTGTACAAGGAAGCGCGTCCGGGTTCGGACTACATGCACTCGCTCAAGCTGCTGAAGGACTTCAAGGCCATGTACCCTGGCGTGAAGACCAAATCCGGCATCATGGTGGGCCTGGGCGAGACCGACGAGGAAATCCTGCAGGTGATGCGCGACATGCGCGAGCACGACATCGACATGCTGACCATCGGCCAGTACCTGGCGCCGTCCAACAGCCACCTGCCGGTGCGCCGCTACGTGCACCCGGACGTGTTCAAGATGTTCGAAGAAGAAGCCTACAAGATGGGCTTCAAGCACGCCGCCGTCGGCGCCATGGTGCGTTCCTCCTACCACGCCGACGAACAGGCGCACAACGTACTGGAAGCCGTTGCGAATGACTAGTATCTAATCTTTCTGGCAGCGTGTTTTACCCGCAGAATTTCGATGCAGCCCTTGTGAGTGCGGTAAATGACAAGGTAGTTCGGATGTATGACCATCTCGCGGGTACCCGGCTTGCGGCCGACTCTGTAGAGGGTCGGCCGGAGGATTAACTGCTCTACCTTCTGTCGTATCAATTCAATTCGTCCAGTTTGACCGCAGCCGCCGGGTTGTTTCTGGCGATGTAGTCCATAATCCGCTCCCGGTCGGCCAATGCCATTGGCCTCCAGAGCAGCAGCAAGGTTAATCACCCTTGATACGTTTTGTCAGTGCAGCACGCCTGGCTGCAAAATGTCGTTCCACCTCGTCGCCCGGCACGCTTGGGCGGGGATCATTGATGGCCTCTTCGACCTCAGCAGCCAGCCATTCGTCATAGCCGTCGTCGGCATCTGTAGGAAGCGCAGGCGCTGTATTGTTTTTGCTGCCGGCAGTCATGGATTTCTCGTGGATGGATCGGTGTTTTTAAGTATGGCTCCGTTCCTGGTGATTGCAAATGACTTTCCGCAAGCGTCGCGTGCGCGGTGGCCGCAGTGGACGCAGCATAGCTACTTGCTGCACAGTGCCGAGGACAATATTCTGAACATCTCATCCGCGCCAAGCACTCCCTGCTTGCTTTCCTCCGCTGCAGTGACCAGCTCGGTCATGCGCCGGTTGACGGGGGCGTCCATGCCCAGCGATGCGGCCAGCGCCGTGATGGCGCCGTTCAAGTAGTGCACTTCCGTCTTGCGGCCCGCCTGCAAGTCTTCCCACATCGATGAACGCGCCTCGGGGTCTATCTTCAGCATGGAGGCGGCCACCCGGGTGAACAGCGCGTCCGGCAGCCGCAGGATGAGCGAGAAGGCAGCCGGGCCGACGCTCACCACTTTGGCCGGCCTGATGCCGGCCCTGGCCAGCACTGCGCGGCCCTCGTCCACCATCAGCGCCAGCGCGCGCCGGTAGCCGCGCTGGCGCAGCTGCTGCACCAGCGGCACGCCGGACAGCGCGTTCACGGAATTGTTCAGGTTGATCAGCAGCTTGCCCCACTGGATGGACGCGAAATCCGTGCATTCGGTAATCGGCAAGTGCGCCGCTGCGAACGCGGCCAGCCACGGGCGCAGCGCGGGTGACGCTTCCGCCATGAGCTCGCCCGCCGTGCCCCGGTGCAGGCGGCCGTCCGGCATCTGCACCACGTTGAACGGCACCATCCCGGCCAGCACCGCCCGGCCGGGCAGGATGCGGCGCAGCGTGTCCGCATTGCCGACGCCGTTCTGCAGGCTGAGCACCAGCGCGTCCGGCCGCGCGTGCATGCGGATGGCCTCGGCCGCCGCTGCCGTGTCGGCGCTTTTTACCGTCACCAGGATCAGTGCGGCTTCCGCCAGCACCGCGGCGTCCTCCGCGTAGGGCACGCGCGCGCCGTCCAGGCGCAGTGCGCGGCCGTGCAGGTCGGTCAGGTGCAAGCCGTGTTCGGCGATGCGCCGGCGCATGCGCGTCCGGCCCAGCAAGGTCACATCGGTGCCCGCGCCCAGCAGCGCGCCGCCCAGGTAGGCGCCGATTGAGCCGGCGCCGAACACGGCCACGGTCCCGGCTGCGGCGCCGGGAGGGGGAGCAAGCGGAATATCCATGAATGGCAATAAAATACTGTTGTGGGCCAGGTTCCAATATGAATGCAAACGCCGCCGGCAACAGTAAAAATAGCGACAATCCGGCGGCGTTTCTCTATGATTCGTCTAAGACAAAGTGAATGGAAGATCGCATGACTGCACCTAAATTCGGTATCGAAGAGCTCAACGCCCGCAGCGAAGGCAAGCTGCCCGGGCATATGGGCATCCATTTCACCGCCATCGCCGCAGGCGAGGCCAGCGCGGAATTGACGGTGGCCTCCCACCACCTGGCGCCCAACGGCTACCTGCACGCGGGCACCGTGGTCACCCTGGCCGACACCGCCTGCGGCTACGGCTGCATCGCCACCCTGCCGGAGGGCGCGGTCAATTTCACCACGCTGGAACTGAAATCCAACCACTTGGGCACGGCGCGCGAAGGCACCATCGCCGTCACGGCCAAGGTGGCGCACACCGGCCGCACCACCCAGGTCTGGGACGCCACCGTGGTGCACAAGGACACCGGCAAGACCATTGCCCTGTTCCGCTGCACGCAGATGATCCTGTATCCGAAATAAGGCGTAAAGGACTGCCCATGATCCAAGCCGCCCGCACCGCCACGCTCGGCCTGCTGCTCGCCTCTTCATTTGCCTGCGCGCAGACGCCCTACACGGAAGACTCCACCTACCGGGGATTGGGCGGCAAGGAAGGCATCCGGAAGATCACCGAAACCTTCGTCGCGCTGATCACCAGCGACCCGCGCATCAAGGAATCCTTCACCGATTTCGACATGCCGCAGCTGACCGTGCGCCTGCAGGAGCAGTTCTGCGAGTTCGCCGGCGGCCCGTGCAAGTACACCGGCAAATACCGCGACAAGACCATGGACGGGGTGGGCACGGTGCGCGACATGCAATCGGTCCATATAGACCTGAAGATCACCAACGCGCAATTCAATGCGTTGGCCGAGGATCTGCAGATCGCCATGGAGCAGCATGGCGTGCCGGGCAGCGTATCGAACAAGCTGATCGCCAAGCTGGCGCCCATGCAGCGCGACATCGTCACCGCCTCGCCCGGCGTGCAGCCGGGCACCCGGCCGGACCTGGGCAAATTCCTGGCTACCGGCGGCGTGAGCCAGCTGGAAGGCGCGGGCGGCGGCGGCCTCACGCCGTGGGCGCTGATCACCGGCTACGGCTCGCGCGACAGCTGGGGCGCCAACGCCCACTACACGCAGGTGAAAACGCAGGACTATGCGCTGGGCAGCTATGGCGTGGCGATCGGCGTGGGCGACCGCCTGGAACTGTCGCTGGCGCGCCAGGATTTCACGGGCAGCCTGGCACCGCTCAACGACCTGCGCATCAAGCAGGATATTGTCGGGCTGAAGGTGCGCCTGATGGGCGACGCGGTGTACGCGCAGGACGCGTGGCTGCCGCAGGTGGCGGTGGGCGTCATGTACAAGAAGAACAAGGGCGTGGGCGGCCTGGGCGCGCTGGGCGTCAGCAACGTGACGCAGCTGGGCGCCAAGGACGATAGCGGCTATGACTACTACGTTGCCGCCACCAAGGTGCTGTTCGAGCAGAGCCTGCTGGTGAACGGCACGCTGCGCGCCACCAAGGCCAACCAGATGGGCATCCTCGGCTTCGGCGGCGACCAGGGCGATCATGCCAAGGTGATGCCGGAAGTGTCGGTGGCTTATCTGATCAACCGCAAGCTGGCGCTGGGCGCGGAGTACCGCCATAAGCCGCACAACCTGGGCGTGGATCCGGAAAAAGCGTACTGGGATGCATTCGTGGCCTGGTTCCCCAACCGTAACGTGTCTGTTACGGCGGCTTACGCGAACTTGGGCGAAATTACCGTGTTTAACAAGAAGAAGCAGAAGGGGTGGTATCTGTCGCTGCAGACGGGATTCTGAGGCTGGCGGGTTACGCGCTACGCGCCAACCCGCCCTACGCAGGCGTGCACCGTAGGGCGGGTTAGGCGAAGCCGTAACCCGCCGGAACTCAGCCCTGCAGCGCCTTCTCAAGCAGCTTGTGCAGCGCCGGGAATTCCGGCTCGCCCACATAGCGCTTGATAATGCGGCCTTCCTTGTCGATGACGAAGGTGGTGGGCGTCATGGCCACGTTGCCGTAGGCCTTGGCTGCATCGCCTTTCACGTCCAGCGCCACCTTGAACGGCAGCTGGCGCGTCTCGGCGAAGTTCAGCACGTAGTTGGGCGGATCTTCCTTCATCGCCACCGCCACGAACTCCAGGCCCTTGTCCTTATACTTGTTGTACGTATCCACCATCTGCGGCATTTCCTTCACGCAGGTGGAGCAGGACGTGGCCCAGAAATTCACCATCACCACCTTGCCGCGCAGGCTGGCCGGCGTGATCTGCTCGCCCTTGATGCCGAGGAAAGTCACCTCCGGCGCACTGCTGTGCTGGTTCAGCGAGAAGTAAGCGGTCACGCCCAGGCCGGCAATGACGGCGGCGGCCAGGGCGGGTTTGATCCAGGCGGTGGAGGAGGACATGATCAGTTCGCTGCAGGTTTAGGCTGGTACTGTTTCCATTCTTCTTCAGTAATATACTCGAAAACCTTGACCACCTTGTAAACGCCGCTCACGCCGCGCGCCACGTCGGCCGCGATGGTGCCTTCGCGCTGGGTCACGCGGCCCATCAGGTAGACATTGCCGCGCTCGGTCACCACCTTGAAGGAGTTGGCCGAGATGTCCTTCATGTCCACCAAACTGGCTTTTACCTTGGTAGTGATGAGGGCGTCGTTCGAGCGCGAGGTGTAGCTGGACGGGCCGGCGATCTCCAGTTCGTTGGTCACCGACAGCACGCCTTCGACGCCGCGCACTTCGCGTTCCAGGGTTTCCTTCATGGCCTGGTCGCGTACTTCGCCGGTCAGCAGCACGCGGCGGTTGAAGCTGGCCACGTTCACGTGGCCGGCGTCGCCCACCAGGTTGGGCAGCTTGAGCTCGACCTTGACCGCAATGGCCTTGTCCTCGGTTTGCGCGCCGAAGGTGCGGCGGTCGGATGCGGCCAGCGTACCGCCCACGGCGCCGCCCACCACCAGCGGAACGCAGGCGGACAGGGACGACAGCAGGACGGCGCCAAAAACCACGCGGCGTGCAACGGTGCCGGCTTTACTCATTCACATCTCCTCCGAATAGCGCGACGTCGATGCCGTCGCACAAAGCATGTATGGTCACCAGGTGGACTTCCTGGATGCGGGCGGTGCGGTCGGCCGGCACGCAGATGTGCACGTCGGCGTCGGTCAGCATCTTGCCGATGGCGCCGCCGCCCTTGCCGGTCAGCGCGATCACGCGCATTTCGCGTTCCAGCGCCGCTTCGATGGCCGCCATCACGTTGGCCGAGTTGCCCGACGTGGAAATGGCCAGCAGGATGTCGCCCGCCTGGCCGAAGGCCTGCACCTGCTTCGAGAAGATCTCGCGGTAGCTATAGTCGTTCGCCACGGCGGTCAGGATGGACGTGTCGGTAGCCAGCGAAATGGCCGGCAGCGGGAAGCGCTCGCGCTCGAACCGTCCTACCAGCTCGGCGGCGAAGTGCTGCGCGTCGGCAGCCGAGCCACCGTTGCCGCACGCCAAAATCTTGTTACCGTTGGATAAAGCCGAAAACATCAGTTCAATAGCCTGCCCGATCGGCTGTGCCAGCACGGTCGCGGACTGGATCTTGATTTCGGCACTTTCGTGGAAATGGGAGAGGATGCGTTGAGTATTCATGGTGTGGGATTATAGTGCAGTCGCTTGCCGGACCGGACAAGCACTGAAAAATATGCTTACAATTCAATGCTTACACTTCCAGCACGTTTTTCAGCCAGCTGAGCTTTCCGGCGTCAATCGCCACCAGGTCGAAGCGGCATGGCGGCAGCGGTTTGATGCGCAGCAGGTAGACCTGGGCGGCGTGGATCAGGCGGCGCTGCTTGGCCGGGGTGACGCTGGCCACCGCGCCGCCGAAACCGCTGCCGGCCCGTTGCCGCACTTCGACGAATACCAGCCCGGCGCCGTCGCGCATGATCAGGTCGATTTCCCCGCCCTTGCAGCGGAAGTTGCGCTCCACCAGCACCAGGCCGTGGCGCTGCAAATGCGCCAGCGCTTCATCCTCGCCCGTGTTGCCCTGTATCTGGCGCGTGGTGAGGGGCATGGCGTGCCCTCACTGCAGTACCGGTTGCGGCACGCCGTTCTTGTAGACCGCCGGCAGCGCGCGCCGCTCGAACGCGGCCGGGCCGTCGCCGAAACGCACTTTCAGCTGCCCGGTCACGCCGTCCAGGCTGAAATCGGCGCTTTGCTTGCGCTGCGCCTTGCGCGCGATTTCATGCGCAACGCGGAAGGCGTCGATGCCCAGCGCGTACAGGCGTTCCATGTCCGCGTCCTTGCCCACCGGCTGCGGATAGATCATCACTGCCGGATGGTCGCGCTGGATCTGCCAGGGCAGGTCCAGCAGGCGTACGCCGTCCAGTTCCGGGCCGGGCAGCTGCTTGGCCTGGCCGGGATTGAGCGAGGAGATGCCGTAGACGGGGATCTCGCCCAGCGGCGGCGCCTGCAGCGCCACCCGCAGCTGGCGCGCCTGGTCCGCGTCCAGCGCCGCGTACACCAAGGCCGAGGGCTCGCTTTGCAGGCGGGCGCGCAGTTGCACCAGTTCGGCGTCGCTCAGGTAGCCGTTCAGCACATTCAGTTCGGCTATCTTGGCCGAGCGGCCCAGGCGCTGCCATTGCGCGGCGAAGGCGCTGGCGCTGCGGCGCTGGTATTGCGCCGGATTGGACAGGATGTAGGCGATGGCGCCCGGCTGCTCGCGCGCGGCCCAGTCGGCGGCCTGGCGCGCCTCGTCCTCGATGGACAGGCCGATCACCATCATCTGCGGCGGCAGCGTGACGCCGCCCCGGCCTTCCGGATGGTTGAGGGCGATGGTGGGCTTCTGCACCAGCGGGCTTGCCGCCACGGCGGTGACGGCCGAACGGGCAAGCGGGCCGACGATCATGTCCTGCTGCTCCAGCGCGCCCGAGTACGCGGCCAGCACGTCCTGCGCCACGTCGCCGGTTTCGATCACGGTGACGGCAATGCCGTCGCGGTCGCGCTCCCAGGCCGCCATGAAGCCGTCGCGCACCGATTCGGCGGCCACGCGCAGCGGTTCCGAGCGCAGCGGCAGCATCAGGCCGATGCGGTAGCTGCCTTCGGCCACGGCACCGGCGGGCTGGGCGCCGGGCTGCGGCAGCGCGGCCGGCGATTCCGCCTGCGTGCCCGGCGTGGCGATGGCAAACGTCTCCACTTTGGCCTGCGGTTCGGGCGGGCGCTCCGGCGCGGGCGGCGCCGGTTGCGATGGCGGTGGAACCGGGCTTGTAATTGACGTCACAGGCGCGCACAATTTGCCCGGCGTGTCGCACGGCGTGCTGCAAGCGCTGGCCAGACCGGCTGCCATGCACAACAGCAGCAATTTCACTCTTATAGGCAGCATCCAACCTCCATGACAGTACAAGCAACCAGCATCGCCACCCTGCCCGTCCTGGGCGAGACAGCCAACCAGACCTATCCTATCGCAACATTGTACGTAGTGGCGACCCCGATCGGTAATGTCACTGATATAAGTCTGCGCGCATTGCACGTTTTGAGCCTGGTGGACGCCGTGGCCTGCGAGGACACCCGCAACACCGCCCAGCTGATGACCCGCTTCGGCCTGCACAAGCCGCTCATCGCCGCCCACCAGCACAACGAGCGCGAGGCGGCCGAGGCGCTGGTTGCGCGGCTGCAGGCCGGCGAGCGCATCGCCCTGGTGTCGGACGCCGGCACCCCGGCCGTGTCCGACCCCGGCGCGCGCATCGTGGATGCGGTGCGCGCCGCCGGCCTGCGCGTGGTGCCGCTGCCGGGCGCCTCGGCGGCCGTCGCGGCCATCTCCGCCAGCGGCCTGCTGAACGACCAGTTCCACTTCATCGGCTTCCTGCCGTCCAAGGCCAAACAGCGCGACACCATGCTGCAGCAGCTGCGCAACGTCACCGCCACCATGGTGTTCTACGAAGCACCGCACCGCATCGTCGAATGCGCGGCGGCGCTGGCAGCGGCCTTCGAGCCCACGCGCCAGGTGGTGTTCGCGCGCGAGCTGACCAAGCTGTTCGAAGAAATCCACCGTTGCCCGCTGTCCGACGCCGTGGCCTGGCTGGGTGCCGACGCGCACCGCGAGAAGGGCGAATACGTGGTGCTGGTGGAAGGCGTGGCCGAAGCGGAAGACGCCCAGGACGCCGAGGCCGAGCGCATCCTCGCGCTGCTGGTGGCCGAGCTGCCCGTCAAGCAAGCCGCCGCCCTGACGGCGCAAATCACCGGCCGCAAGAAAAACGCCCTCTACGAACGCGCCCTGCAAATGAAATCCGGCGCCAGCGAATAACCGAACACCCGAACACCCGGGCAACCGTAGGGCGGGTTAGCGGCGCAGCGCGCCGCGTAACCCGCCGCAGCGCCGCCAGCGCCGCTACCACTTGCAGCCGCTATCCTTCTTATCCATCGCCAGCAACAGCGGCGCCAGCAAGCCCCCCGGAATCCCATCCTTGCAATCGGCACGCGCCGCCCGCGACATCTTGCGCGCCAGCGGCGTTTCGCTGGCCAGCGGCTTCTCTGGAAATTGCCCCACCGCCGTCCCCGCCTTGGCCGGATCGCGCTCATGCGCCACCGTGCGCGCCGCACGCCGCGCCGCCTCCATATCAAACTTCGGCGCTGCCTGCCCCGGTTCCGCAAACGGATCCGCAGGCGCGGCCGGCGCCGGCGCCACCCACGTCATCCCAGGCGCCTCTGCCGCGGGCGCCGGCGCGGCGGCCGGCGGCGATGCAGGCGCTGGCTTGCGCGGAGTGCGCTCCTTGCGGACTTCCCTCTTCGGCGGCGCTTCTGCCTGCACGGCTTGCGGCGCAGGCGGCGGCATGGGGCGTACCACCGGCGCCGGCCGCAGCCAGACCGTCATGGTTTCCTGCGGCGCCAGCGCAGGCGCCGGCGGCGTCCAGCCGAAGCGGGACTGGTACAGCAGCATCACATGCAGCACGATGGAGACGGCCACGCCGATGGCCATGCCGCCCGGCCGCGTGGCCGGCGTCCCGTACCCCTTCGCTGCGTAAAAGGCGTGCAGTCGCATGGTGGTTTGCCCAAATAATATGCAGGCAGTGTCCCACAATGACGAAAAACCTGCATTTCTGAAGTTTTTTCGTCCCTGCCCTTGACCGAAGAAAACCCAGCTTGTATTATCTTGCTTCTTCGGAGTGTAGCGCAGCCCGGTAGCGCACCTGGTTTGGGACCAGGGGGTCCAAGGTTCGAATCCTTGTACTCCGACCAAAATTTAAAAACCCGCTTGATGGCAACGTCAAGCGGGTTTTTTCTATTCTGCTCAGCCGGCGCGCTTGGCGGCGATGGCGTTGCCGGCGCGGCTGGCGCCTTTGCGGCCCAGCACCTGCGAGATGTACTGGCCGGCGTCCACCACGATGTCCAGGTCGATGCCGGTGTGGATGCCCAGGCCGTTCATCATGTACAGCACGTCTTCCGTGGCCACGTTGCCGGTGGCGCCCTTGGCGTACGGGCAGCCGCCCAGTCCCGATACCGACGAGTGGAAAATGCTGATGCCCAGTTCCAGGCTGGCGTAGATATTGGCCAGGGCCTGGCCGTAGGTGTCGTGGAAGTGGCCGGACAGGCCGTCCAGGCGGAACGCGCCGATGGCCGTTTCCATCACTGCCTGCGTCTTGCGCGGCGTGGCCACGCCGATGGTGTCGGCGATGTCGATCTCATCGCAGCCCAGGTCGCGCATGCGGCCCACCACGTCGGCCACCGCCGCCAGCGGCACCTCGCCCTGGTAGGGGCAGCCGAACGCGCAGCTGATGGAGCCGCGCAGGCGCAGGCCGCTGCCCTTGGCCGCCTTGGCCACGTCCACGAAGCGCGCGATCGATTCGGCGATGGAGCAGTTGATGTTCTTCTGCGAGAACGCTTCCGAGGCCGAACCGAAGATCACCACCTCGTCCGCTTTCGCTGCCAGTGCCGCCTCGAAGCCCTGCATGTTCGGCGTCAGCGCGGAGTAGAGGGTGCCCGGCCGGCGCGCGATAGCGGCCATGACCTCCTTGCTGGTCGCCATCTGCGGCACCCACTTGGGCGAGACGAAGGAGGCCGCTTCGATGTTGGCGAAACCGGCGCTGCTGAGGCGGTTCACCAGTTCGGTCTTCACCTCGGCCGGGATGGTTTCCTTCTCGTTCTGCAGGCCGTCGCGCGGACCGACTTCAACGATTTTGACTTGCTTGGGCAGTGCGTTCATTTCGGTATCCTTTGGTCAGTATCCATATTGCCGGTCGATGACGTCGGCCACGGGTTCGCCGCGCTCCATCTGGCGGATCTTGCCGGCGATCTGCTGCACGCTTTCGCGCCGCAGCGTCAGCGCCGAAATGTGCGGCGTGATGGTGATGCGCGGCTCTTGCCAGAACGGGTGCTGCACCGGCAGCGGCTCGTTGCGGAACACGTCCAGCGTGGCGGCGGCGATGTGGCCGGACTTCACCAGCGTGAGCAGGTCCGGCTCGGCCACGTGCGCGCCGCGCCCCACGTTGATCAGGTAGGCGCCTTGCGGCAGCTTGCACATGTTGGTGCGGTTGAGGATGTTGGCGGTGTCCGGCGTGAGCGGCAGCAGGCACACGGCCACGCGCGAGCCGCGCAGGAAGGTGTCCAGGCCATCCGCGCCGTGGAAACACTGCACGCCATCCATGCTTTTCGCGCTGCGGCTCCACGCGCGCAGCGGGAAACCGAATTCCTTCAGCGCCTGCAGCACGCGCATGCCCAGCATGCCCGTGCCCAGCACGCCCACCGAAAAATCTTCCCGGTTGTGCTGCGGCAGCGGCGCCCATTGCCCGGCGCGCGCCTGCGCCTCGTATTCGTCGAAACGGCGGTAGTAGCGCAGCACCGCGTGCGTTACGTATTCGGCCATCTGCACGCCCATGCCGGCGTCGCCGAGGCGCACGATGGGTACGCTGTGCGGCAGCTGCGCGTCGAACTTCAGGATGCCGTCGGCGCCGGCGCCGGTCAGGAACACCGCCTTCACCGCGGCCAGCGGCTGCAGCATCGCCTCCGGCGGCGCCCAAGTCACTGCATAGTCGCATGGCGGCAGTGCTTCGTCGGCGCGCCACACCACCACTTCGGCTTCCGGCAGATGCCGGGCGAAGTCCTTGATCCAGGGCTCGGTCTGGCCATCCGCCCTGTGCAGCAAAATTCGCATGCCGGTCTCCTTCTCAGGCGGCCCTGAATGCCAGCAGCGGTGCGCCGTCGGCAACCTGGTCGCCCACCGCGTACAGCACTTCTTCCACCACGCCGTCGTGCGGCGCGGAGATGGTGTGCTCCATCTTCATCGCTTCCATGATGACCAGCGCGTCGCCCTTCTTCACGTCCTTGCCCTTCTCGGCCAGCACCGCCACCACCTTGCCCGGCATGGGCGCGGTCAGGCGGCCGCCTTCGGCTTCGGTTTCGCCGGCATGCGCCATTGGATCGTTGTAGGCCAGCGCGTAGTGCGCGCCGCCGGTGAAGACGTGGAAGACATCGCCGTCGCGCCGCACGCTGCCATGCCAGGCGGTGTCGCCCAGCTTGATGCTGAAGTCCGTGCCCTGCTGCGACATGAGGCTGAGACGCTCGGGATGCGTATCGGCGCTGGCGGGCCGGTTGAACAGCCAGTCCGCGTCGCGGTAGGTGATCTGCACGTTGTAGGCCTTGGCCGGCTGCGCCGCCGTGTAGTCGTCCGTGAAGGACAGGCTGCGCGTGTAGGCCGTGTTCATGCGCCAGCCCAGCGCCTGGCCCCACGGGTCGGCGGCGTTGGTGCCGGACTGCGCTGCCGACGCGTCCTTCTCCGCCTCGATCAGTGCCACCGCCGCCAGCGCCAGCGCGCCTTCGGCTGCGGGCTGCGCGGCCGGGAACAGCGCGTCGTGGTTGCGTTCGATCAGGCCGGTGTCCAGGTCGGCCGTGGCAAACGCTTCGCCTTCCACCAGGCGTTTCAGGAAGGCGATGTTGGCCGCCAGGCCGACGATCTGGTATTGCGCCAGCGCCTGCGACATGCGGGCCAGCGCCTGCTTGCGGTCCGCGCCCCAGACAATCAGCTTGGCGATCATCGGGTCGTAGAACGGCGAGATGGCGTCGCCCTCGCGCACGCCGGAATCGATGCGCACGGCGGCTGGATGGCCAAGGCCGTTAGCCAATGTGCCGCCCAGTTCAAAGTTCACCGCTTGCGGCGTCTCCAGGTGGCGCAGGGTGCCGATCGAAGGCAGGAAGCCCTTTTCAGGGTTTTCGGCGTAGATGCGTGCCTCGATGGCATGGCCATGGATGCGCAGCTCGTCCTGCTTTTTCGGCAGCGGCTCGCCGGCGGCCACGCGCAGCTGCCATTCCACCAGGTCGGTGCCTGTGATCATTTCGGTGACCGGGTGCTCGACCTGCAGGCGGGTGTTCATCTCCATGAAGTAGAACGAACCGTCCTGGTTGGCGATGAATTCCACCGTGCCGGCTCCCACGTAGCCGACGGCCTTGGCGGCCGCCACCGCAGCGTCGCCCATGGCGGCGCGGCGTTCGTCCGTCATGTTCGGCGCCGGCGCCTCTTCCAGCACTTTCTGGTGGCGGCGCTGTACCGAGCAATCGCGCTCGAACAGGTAGATGCAGTTGCCCAGCGTGTCCGCAAACACCTGGATTTCGATGTGGCGCGGGCGCTGCAGATATTTTTCGGCCAGCACCTTGTCGTCGCCGAAGGAGCTGATCGCTTCGCGCTTGCAGGAGGCCAGCGCGTCCTTGAATGCTGCCGAATTTTCCACCACGCGCATGCCTTTGCCGCCGCCGCCGGCGGAGGCTTTCAGCAGCACGGGGTAGCCGATGCGGTCGGCCTCCCGGTTCAGGAAATCGGCATCCTGATTGTCGCCGTGGTAACCGGGCACCAGCGGCACGGCGGCCTTTTCCATCAGCGACTTGGCGGCGGACTTGGAGCCCATGGCGCGCATCGCCGAAGCCGGCGGGCCAATGAACACCAGGCCCGCTTCGGCGCAGGCGTCCGCGAACTCGGCGTTCTCGGACAGGAAGCCGTAGCCGGGGTGGATGGCTTGCGCGCCGGTGGCTTTCGCCACGGCGATGATCTTGTCGCCGCGCAGATAGCTTTCCTTGGCGGCGGCAGGGCCGATCAGCACCGCTTCGTCGCACACGGCGACGTGCTTGGCGTTGGCGTCCGCTTCCGAGTAGACAGCGACAGTCTTGATGCCCAGGCGGCGCGCGGTAGCGGCGACGCGGCAGGCAATTTCACCACGGTTGGCAATCAGGATTTTCTTGAACATGTGGTCTCTCTCTATTCAGCTCGTGGCTTGAAGATTTTTTTTGGCGGCGCCTGGCGGGTTACGGCGTGCCGCCTAACCCGCCCTACGGAGTTCGCGATCCGCTGATGATGTAGGGCGGGTTAGCACGCAGTGCGTAACCCGCCATGCCGGCTTAGCAGGCGCAGCTCTCCTTCTGCACCGATTCGAGCGTGTTGGCGCGGGTCGTGAGGCCCAGCTTGGCCAGCAGCGCGCGGTCGTCGTTCGCTTCCGGATTGTCGGTGGTGAGCAGCTTGTCGCCGTAGAAGATGGAGTTGGCGCCGGCCAGGAAGCACATCGCTTGCACCGCTTCGCCCATCTGGCGGCGGCCTGCCGACAGGCGCACGCGCGCCTTCGGCATGGTGATGCGGGCCACGGCGATGGTGCGCACGAATTCGAACGGGTCCAGCGGGTCCATGCCGTGCAGCGGCGTGCCTTCCACCTGCACCAGGTGGTTCACCGGCACCGATTCAGGGTACGGGTTCAGGTTGGCCAGCTGCGCGATCAGGCCGGCGCGCTGCAGGCGCGTTTCGCCCATGCCGACGATGCCGCCGCAGCAGACCTTCAGGCCGGCGTTGCGCACGTGGCCCAGGGTGTCCAGGCGGTCCTGGTACTCGCGGGTGGAGATCACGTTGTTATAGAATTCGGGCGCGGTGTCCAGGTTGTGGTTGTAGTAGTCCAGGCCGGCGGCCTTCAGGCGCTCGGCCTGCTGCTCTTCCAGCATGCCCAGCGTGGCGCAGGTTTCCAGGCCCAGCGCTTTCACTTCGCGCACCATTTCCTCGACCTTGTCCATGTCGCGGTCCTTCGGGCTGCGCCACGCAGCGCCCATGCAGAAACGGGTGGCGCCGTTTTCCTTGGCCTGGCGCGCCGCTTCCAGCACGGTGTCGATGCCGAGGATCTTCTTGGCTTCCACACCGGTATCGTAGCGCGCGGCCTGCGGGCAGTAGCCGCAGTCTTCTTCGCAGCCGCCGGTCTTGATCGACAGCAGCGTGGCCAGTTCCACGTCGCCGTCCGGGAAGTTGGCGCGGTGGGTTTCCTGGGCGCGGAACATCAGCTCATTGAACGGCAGCTCGAACAGCGCCATCACGTCGTCCAGCGGCCAGGTGGCCGCCTCCGGCAGCTTGATGGCTGGCGTTGGGCGGTGCAGTTCTACGGTCTTTGGTTCTTGCAGGGACATCATGTTTCCTTCACGTTCAGATATTGTTGCGGCGGGCAGGCCAGTTCGGCAGGCCCGTAAAATCCAGGTGCGCGGCTGCCGCGGCGGCAGTCGGCTGGTCCAGGCGCGGCACGCGGCCCAGCAGAGGCGCGGGGATGCGCTGCTCCAGTGCGGCCACGTTCTCGTCGGCGAAATCCATCTCGGTTTGCAGCTCGTTGGCCACCCAGCCCACCAGCGTCAGGCCGCGCGCGATGATGGCTTCCACCGTCAGCAGCGCATGGCTGATGCAGCCCAGCCGCAGGCCCACTACCAGGATCACCGGCAGGTCCAGCTGCTGCGCCAGGTCGGCGGTATCGAAGCTGTCGTTCAAGGGCACGCGGAAGCCGCCCACGCCTTCCACCACCACCGCGTCGGTGGCGGCGGCGATTTCGAGATAGGCAGCCAGGATGGGCACCAGGTCGATGGTCACGCCTTCCATGGCGGCGGCGATGTGCGGCGCGGCCGGTTCCTTGAGCATGTAGGGCGTGGTCAGCGACTGCAGCATGGTCACGTTGCCGGCGGCGACCAGCTGGTCGGCATCCTCGTTATGCAGTTCGCCGTCCCGCATCTCGGCGCCGGCCGCCACCGGCTTCATGCCGCAGGCGCGCACGCCCTGCTTCACCAGCGCGTGCAGCAGCGCCGAGGAAACGAGGGTCTTGCCGATTTCGGTGTCGGTGCCGGTGACGAAGCAGGCGAAGCGTGGCGGCAGGCCTGCAATGGCCGGCGCCGGTGCCGCGCTGCTCTCCGGCGCCGCCGCGGGCGTCGCGGGCATCGCAACGCCGATGGCGATATCCGTGTCCGGCGGCACCACCACGATGTCGGGCGCGTCGGCCGTGGGCGCGATGGTCGAATTCTCAAGGCGCATGGCTGGTCCTTTCGAGTGCATTCAGTGCGGCGATCAATTGGTCCACTTCGGCGGCGGTGTGGCCGGCGGCCAGCGTCACGCGCAGGCGCGAGGTGCCCTGCGGGACTGTCGGCGGGCGGATGCCGCCCACCCACAGGCCCTGCGCATACAGCGCTGCCGCGGCGCGCATGGTTTCCGGGTTCTCGCCGATGATGATGGGCTGCACCGCCGTGTCGGACGGCATGTGCTGCCAGCGCTCCAGTTGCAGGCCGGCGCGCAGCTGTTTCACCAGGCTTTGCACGTTGGCGCGGCGCGCGCGGCCCTCGTCGCCGGCGATAATGTCGATGCTGGTCAGCAGCGCGTGCGCCAGCGCCGGCGGCGCGGCGGTGGTGAAGATGTAAGGGCGGGCTTTCTGGATCAGCGTTTCGATCACCACTTCATGCGCGGCCACGAAAGCGCCGCCCACGCCGGCAGCCTTGCCCAGGGTGCCCATGTAGACCAGGTAGGGCGAGCGCAGCTGGAAGTGCTCCAGCGCGCCGCGTCCGTTCTCGCCCAGCGTACCGAAGCCGTGCGCATCGTCCACCACCAGCCAGGCGCCGTGCTGTTCGCACAGTGCCAGCAGTTGCGGCAGCGGCGCCAGGTCGCCGTCCATGCTGAACACGGAGTCGGTGACCACGATCTTGTTGGCGGCGGTGCTGGCGGCCAGCAGGCCGGCCAGCGCCGCCACGTCCGCGTGGCCGTACACCTTGATGCTGGTGCGCGACAGGCGCGCGCCGTCGATCAGCGAGGCGTGGTTCAGGGACTCGGAGAAGAACTCGGTGTCCTTGTCGTGCGCGGCCAGGCCGGTGAGCACGGCCAGGTTGGCCATGTAGCCGGTGCAGAAGTACAACGCGCGCGGCGATTCGATGTAGGGGCCGACGAATTCGGCCAGGCGTTCTTCCAGCTGCGCGTGGGCGCGGCTATGGCCGCTGATCAGGTGCGAGGCGCCGCTGCCGGCGCCGTACAGCGCCACGCCTTCCTGCAGCGCCGCCATCACGCGCGGATGGCTGGCCAGGCTCAGGTAGTCGTTGCTGCTGAAGCACAGCACTTCGCGGCCGTCCACCGTCAGGCGCGGGCCGGTCGGGGAATCGACCGTGCGGCGCTTGCGTATCAGGCTGCGTTCTTCCAGCGTGTCCAGCTGGGATTGGAGTTTGGTCAACAGTTCCATCATGCACCCGCTATCGTTGCTTCGAACACCGACAGGGTGCGGGCGGCCAGGCCGTCGATTTCCTCGTCGTCAAGGATATAGGGCGGCATCAGGTAGATGGTCGGACCGATAGGGCGCAGCAGCAGCTCCTGGCGCGTGGCTTCGGCGAAGTAGCGGCGCGAAAAAGTGGGGCCGGCGTCGATGGCGTCGAAGGCCCAGATCATGCCCCGGTTGCGCGCATTCCTGATGCGTTCGTGGTTCGCCAGCGGCTCCAGCGCCTTGCTCAGGCGCGCGGCGCGCAGCTTGTTCGCTTCCAGCACGTTGTCCTGCTCGAAAATGTCCAGCGTGGCCAGCGCGGCGCGGCAGGCCAGCGGGTTGCCGGTGTAGGAGTGCGAGTGCAGGAAGCCGCGCGTGACGTCGGCGCTGTAGAAGGCTTGGTAGATTTCGTCGCGCGAGAGCACCAGAGACAGCGGCAGGTAGCCGCCGCTGATGCCTTTCGACAGGCACAGGAAGTCCGGCCAGATGCCGGCCTGCTCGCAGGCGAAGAAAGTGCCGGTGCGGCCGCAGCCGACGGCGATTTCGTCCAGGATCAGGTGCACGGAGTGCTGGTCGCACAGGGCGCGCACCAGCTGCAGGTAGAGCGGGTCGTGCATCGCCATGCCGGTGGCGCACTGCACCAGCGGCTCGATGATGATGGCGGCGATCTTGTCGCCGCGTTCCCTGAACAGGCGCTCGACGTCGGCAGCGGCGCGGCGTGCCACGTCCTGCGCGGTTTCGCCTTCCGCCGCCTGGCGCGCGTCCGGCGACATCACCGTCTGCGTGGCGCGCAGCAGCGGGCCGTAGGCGTCCTTGAACAGCGCCACGTCGGTCACGGCCAGCGCGCCGATGGTCTCGCCGTGGTAGCTGCCCTTGAGGCAGACGAATTCCTGCTTCTGCGACTGGCCCAGGTTGCGCCAGGCGTGGAAGCTCATCTTCAATGCGATTTCGACGGCGGAGGCGCCGTCCGATGCGTAGAACGCGTGGCCCAGCTGGTGGCCCGTCAGCGCGGCAAGCCGCTCGGATAGCTCGATCACCGGCTCGTGCGTGAAGCCGGCCAGCATGGCGTGCTCCAGCGAGTCCAGCTGCTCCTTCAGCGCGGCGTTGATGCGCGGGTTGGCGTGGCCGAACAGGTTCACCCACCAGGAGCTGATGGCGTCCAGGTAGCGGCGGCCTTCATGGTCGTACAGCCATGCGCCGCGGCCATGCTTGACCGGGATCAGCGGTACATGATGGTCCCCCGGCGCATGGTGCTGCATCTGGGTGCACGGGTGCCATACACTGCGCAGGCTGCGTGCTACCCAATCACTTTGTAAATTCGGTTCCAAACATACTCCATTCGATTTTTCAGCTAACCAAGCCATGCCGGCTTGCGCTTCTCCAGGAAGGAGCCGACGCCTTCGCGGCCCTCTTCCGACGCGCGGATGTGCGCGATGCGCAGTGCCGTGTCGGCCAGCAGCGCATCGGTGACCGGCTGGCCGGCCACGTCGCGCACCAGCGCCTTGGCTTCCTTCACTGCGTTCGGGCTGTTGCCCAGCAGCGCCTTGACGATCTCCGCGACTTTCGCGTCGAGACCGTCCGCCGGCACCACCTCGTGGGCGAAGCCGATGCGGTAGGCTTCCGCGGCGCCAAAGCGCTCCGCGGTCAGGAAGTAGCGGCGCGCAGCCTGCTCGCCCATGGCTTTGATGACATAAGGTGAAATGGTGGCCGGGATCAGTCCCAGCTTCACTTCGCTCAGGCAGAAGTTGGCCACGTCGGCCGCCACCACCACGTCGCACGCGGCCACCAGGCCCATGCCGCCCGCGTAGCAGTCGCCGTGCACCTTCGCTACCACGGGCTTCGGGCATAGGTAGATGGTGCGCAGCATTTGCGCCAGCTGCATGGCGTCTGCGTTGTTCTCGGCGTGCGTATAGCCCGCCATGGCCTTCATCCAGTTCAAATCGCCGCCGGCGCAGAAAGCTGCGCCATTGGCCGCTAGCACGATCGCGCGTACCAGCTCGTTGCGGCCCAGCGCATCGAACGCCAGCGCCAGTTCGTTGATAGTCTTCTCGTTGAACGCATTGCGCACGTCCGGCCGGTTCAGCGTAACGGTCGCCAGTGTACCCGCGATTGTCACTTCCAGGGTTTCGTAAGCCATATATCTCCCCTTACATGCGGAATACGCCGAACTTCGTGTCCGGGATTTCGGCATTGAGCGCGGCCGACAGGCCCAGGCCCAGCACCATGCGGGTGTCTGCCGGATCGATCACGCCGTCGTCCCACAGGCGCGCGGTGGCGTAGTAAGGGTGGCCCTGGTGCTCGTACTGGTCCTTGATCGGCTGCTTGAAAGCCGCTTCCTCCTCGGCGCTCCACTGGCCGCCTTTCGACTCGATGCCGTCGCGTTTCACGGTGGCCAGCACCGACGCGGCCTGGTCGCCGCCCATCACCGAGATGCGCGCGTTCGGCCACATCCACATGAAGCGCGGCGAATAGGCGCGGCCGCACATGCCGTAGTTGCCGGCGCCGAAGCTGCCGCCGATGATGACGGTGAACTTCGGCACGGCGGCGGTGGCCACGGCAGTCACCATCTTAGCGCCGTTGCGCGCGATGCCTTCGTTTTCATACTTGCGGCCCACCATGAAGCCGGTGATATTCTGCAGGAACACCAGCGGGATCTTGCGCTGGGCGCACAGCTCGATGAAGTGCGCGCCCTTCAGCGCCGACTCGGAGAACAGGATGCCGTTGTTGGCGATAATGCCCACCTTCATGCCGTAGATGTGGGCGAAGCCGCACACCAGCGTGGCGCCGTAGCGCGCCTTGAATTCGTCGAACTCGCTGCCGTCCACGATGCGCGCGATCACTTCGCGGATATCGAACGGCTTGCGGGTATCGACCGGTATCACGCCGTACAGTTCCTGGGTCGGATATTTCGGCTCGACGGACGCGCGCAAGGCCATCTGCTGCGGCTTGGTGCGGTTCAGGTTGGAGACGATGGTGCGCGCCAGCGACAGCGCGTGCAGGTCGTTCTGCGCCAGGTGGTCGGCCACGCCGGACAGGCGCGTGTGCACGTCGCCGCCGCCCAGGTCTTCCGCCGTCACCACCTCGCCAGTGGCAGCCTTCACCAGCGGCGGGCCGCCCAGGAAGATGGTGCCCTGCTCCTTGACGATGATGGACTCGTCGCTCATGGCCGGCACGTAGGCGCCGCCGGCGGTGCAGGAACCCATCACCACCGCGATCTGCGGGATGCCCTTGGCCGACATATTGGCCTGGTTGTAGAAGATGCGGCCGAAATGGTCGCGGTCCGGGAACACGTCGTCCTGGTTGGGCAGGTTGGCGCCGCCCGAGTCCACCAGGTAGATGCATGGCAGGTTGTTCTGGTCGGCGATTTCCTGCGCGCGCAGGTGCTTCTTCACCGTGATGGGGTAGTAGGTGCCGCCCTTGACAGTGGCGTCGTTGCAGACGATGACGCACTCCTGGCCCGCCACGCGGCCGATGCCGGTGATGATGCCGGCGGCCGGCGCCGCGTCCACGCCCTTGGCGTCCTGGTACATGCCGTAGGCGGCCATTTGCGAGAATTCGAGGAAGGGCGTGCCGGGATCGAGCAGCATCTGCACGCGGTCGCGCGGCAGCAGCTTGCCGCGCGCAACGTGCTTGGCGCTGGCCGCCTCGCCGCCGCCCTGGGCAATCCTGGCCACCTTGTCGCGCAGGTCATCGACCAGGGCTTGCATGGCGGACGCGTTGGACTTGAAGTCCTCGCTGCGCGGATTGAGTTTGCTTTCGATGTGCGGCATTCGGGTTCCTCTTGTTCTGGTCGCGCTGTCTCCGGCGCGGGCTGTCTATTCGGGGAAAGTACCGTCTACGTAAAACCAGCGCAGCCCTTCCGGGGAAGGCTCGCGCAGAAAGCGGCTGACTTCGTGCAGGCGCTGGCCGCGTCCGTTGACGCGAAAGCGTGCCACGAATTCAACAAAATCCTCGTTGTCCGCCCGGTCTGCTTTACGTTGACGTAAACGTAAAGCAGATTTTACCTCAAGTCCCAGCCATTGCAATTTTTCATCGCTGCTGATGATGGGTTCTTGCGGGCGGGTGCTGGGATGCCAGGTGGCTTGCAGGTAAGGCTCGATGCCCAGGCTGTAGGCACTGTAGCGCGAGCGCATCAGCGCCTCGGCCGAGGGCGGCAGCGCCGCGCCCTCTATATAAGGGCCGCAGCAAGTGGCGAAGGACGGCCCGCCGCATGGGCAGCCCGCTGGAGATTTGGACTTGGACATCCCGCAATTATCCGCCATAACGGCTGCGGCGGTACGTCTTGGGGCCGATGTCAGGCGGCGAGGGTCAGGCCGTCGAGGGCGAAGGGGGTGGATTTGCCGCGCATCAGGTCGGCCAGCAGGGCGGCGGTGCCGCAGGCAAAAGTGAAGCCGAGCGGGCCGTGGCCGACGTTCAGCCACAGGTTCGGGTAGCGCGTGGCGCCGATGATGGGCGAGCTGTTGGGCGTGGCGGGGCGCAGGCCGGCCCAGGCTTCGGCGCGGCTGTAGTCGGCTGCCGTCGGCATGGCGGCGCGTGCCAGGCGCTTCAGGCCCGCCACCCGGCCGCCGTCCAGGCTGGTGTCCTCGCCCACCATGTCCACCATGGCCGCGATGCGCAGGCTGTCGCCGATGCGCGCGTACAGCACCTTGCGTTCGAAGTCGGTAACGCTGATTTCCGGCGCGCAGTCCTGGGCGCGGATGGGCGCGGTCAGGCTGTAGCCTTTCAGCGGGTAGAGCGGCAGATAGATGCCGGCGCTGGCGGCCAGGTCGCGGCTCTGGATGCCGGCAGCCAGCACGAACTGGTCCGCCGAGATCCATCCCTCGCTGGTGTCGATGGCGGTGATGCGGCCGTGTTCGGCGAAGATGCCGCGCGCCTCGGCGTGGAGCACGCCCTGGAAGCGCGGATGCGCGCGCAGCCGTTGTTCCAGCGCCAGGCAGAACACATGGCAGTCCGCCACCGCTTCGCCCTTGTTGTAGATGCCGCCCGCCAGCTGCGGACTCAGTTCGGCCAGCGCCGGTTCCATGCGCGCCGTGTCGGCCGCCGTCAGCACCTGGCGGTTGCCTTCTGCGTCCGGCCGCGCCACGGCGGCGTCGAACACTTTTCGGGAGCGGTACACCACCAGCTTGCCGGCGTCGCGCCACGCGAATTCCGACAGCGGCAGCACCAGTTCCAGCTGCGCCATGGCGTTGCGGCTCAGCTCGCCCAATTCCAGCAGCTTGGCGGTGGTGCGGTGGTTGCTGGCGGCGTTGCAGTTGGCCAGGAAGCTGGCCAGCCAGCGCCACTGGCGCAGGTCGGCTTCGGGACGGAAGCGCAGCGGGCCATCCTCCTGAAACATCCATTGCAGCGCCTTCAGCGGCACGCCGGCGTCCGCCAGCGGCGCCACATAGCGGTAGCTCAGCTGGCCGCCGTTGCGGTAGCTCGACGCGCTGCCCACGGTGGGCGCACGTTCCAGCAGCGTCACGCGGTAGCCGGCCTCCAGCAGCCACCAGGCCGATGCCAGACCCACCACGCCGCCGCCGATGACCACTACCTGCTGTGCGTCCTGCTGTGTACCGTGCTGCATCTGGAGAACCGTTTAATGAAGATGTTTCAGAGTGTGGCGGCAGGCCCTGCTTCTTTCCAATGAATCGTCATGCGCAAGCCATAACCTTGGGTGATGTCCAACACCGGCGCCTCAGTCGGTCCTGCCCAGCACGGCGCGCCGGTACAGCGCCGTCAGGATCAGCTCCTCGGAACGCACCAGCGCGGAGTACCGGCCCGGATAGCTTTCCGGGTCGGTGCCGAAGCCGCCGATCAGCGATACCAGGCCGTTGCGCCGTTCCAGGTCCACCGCAAAGGTGGACACCAGGCCGTAGGCTTCGCCCAGGTGGCCTACTGCGCTGAAGCCGCCGCCCTGCACCAGGCGGTTGCCGCTGCCGGGCACGTCCGGGAAGCGCTGCGCGCCCAGGCCCCAGCTGTGGTACAGGCCGCGCAAGGTGTCGCCGTTCTTCCCATTGTTGGTCCATTGTTCGCTGAACATCAACCTGATCGTGTCCGGCTTCAGGATTTGCCTGCCTTCGTGCCGGCCCTGGTTGATCAGCATCAGCATGATCTTGCCCATGTCCGGCGCCGAGATGCGCAGGCCGCCGGTGGGACTGAACAGCGTCGCGTTGCTGCCAACGGCGTAGCCGCCGATGCCGGCCGGCGCGGCGGGCGCGGCCACGCCAAAGTTGTCCACCTGCGCGATCCAGGGGCCGGCCGGGTTCCACACTTCCGTGTCGGTGGTGCGCTTGCGGTACAAGGTGGCCGTGTCCGCCACTTCGGCGGGCGAGAACTCGGCGGTGTTGTAGCCGCCCCGCAAGCCCATCGGCGCCAGCAGCAGGCGCTTCATCAGGCGGTCGAACCGTTCGCCGCTCGCGCGCTCCATGATGGTGCCGATCACGCCCCAGTTCAGGTTGCAGTAGGTGAAGTAGGCGCCGGGCGCGGCGCTGCTGCCCTGCGCCCACATGGCGCCGCTGCCGTATTTGCCGCCGCCGGGCAGCAGCACGTCGCGCAGCGCCGTGTCCGCGCCCCAGGAATAGCCGGCGTCGTCGCGCAGCGACGAGGTGTGGGTGAGCAGGTGGCGCAGGGTGATGGCCTGCCCGGGAAAGTGCGGGTTGCGCAGCGGGAAGCCCAGATAGCTGCCGGCATCCGCGTCCAGCGCCAGCTTGCCTTCCTCCACCAGTTTCATCAGGCCGAAGGTGGTCATCATCTTGGAGATGGACGCGATGCGGAACATGGTGGCGGGCGTCACCGGGGCGGTGCTGCCGGTGCCGGCGGTGTCGATGCGGCGCAGGCCGAACTGTTGCTGATATGCCACCTTGCCGTCGCGGATGGCCAGCACGGACAGCCCGGACAGCGGATGCTGCGGGTCGTTGACGACGGCGGCCAGTTCGCGGTCCAGCTGCGCCGTGGCCGCCGCCGATGCTGCTGAAGGCGCCGCCGCATCGCCGGCCACGGCATGCATCAGTCCGCCGCCCACCAAGGCCCATCCCAGCAGTACGCGCATACCCGGTTTCATCGCCTGTTTCCTTGTCGAGTTGTTGTCGGAATGAGCATACGGGCCGGGCGTGGCGGCGCCTAATGAAATCGTTTCATCCGCACATAACTTGACGCTATGCGATGCCAGTATATTTTCATGCAACCAAAAATGAGCGCAAATTGGCCATCGCTATTACACTAGACGCCTTAGGAGATACCGTATGAGCCAGACCAGCGTTGAATTTCAAGCCGATGCAAAAGACAATTCGCCGCTGTATATGCAGATTGCACGCAAGTTGAGCGACGATGTGCGCAATGGGCGCTACCAGGTCGACCAGGCGCTGCCGTCCGAGCGCACGTTGTCCGAATTGTTGAACGTCTCGCGCGTTACCGCCCGCAAAGCCATCGACCAGCTGGTGGAGCAGGGGCTCGTGGTGCGCCGCCGCGGTTCCGGCAACTACATTGCCCCGCGCATCGAACAGCCCCTGTCCAACCTCACCAGTTTTTCCGAGCAGCTGCAGCAGCGCGGCTACAAGCCCGGTTCGCGCTGGCTCAAGCGCGCCATCGTCAGCGCCAGCGCGGACGAGCAGATGAGCCTGGCCCTTTCACCCAACAGCAAAGTGGCGCGCCTGGAGCGCCTGCGGCTGGCGGACGACGTGGTGATGGCCTACGAGGTCAGCGTGCTGCCGCAAAGCGTGGTGCCGCGCCCGGAGGCGATCGGCGATTCCCTGTATGAATTCCTGGACGCGTCCGGCAAGGCGCCGTCGCGCGCGCTGCAGCACATCCGCGCCATGAACGCCTCGGGCGAACTGGCGCGCCAGCTGGACGTGCCGGAAGGCCAGGCCGTGCTGTTCATTACCCGCATCGCCTACCTGGAATCGGGCGAAGCGGTGGAGCTGACCCACTCGTATTGCCGCAGCGACCACTACGACTTCGTGGCCGAAATGCGCCGGGCGCCTGCGTAACCTGCAGCATCCCGCAGCATCGCGCAGCATGGCGCAGCATAACTTTTAGGCATGCCCGCGCATCGAGCTTTCATGGACGGGGCCTGCAGCTTGGGTGCAGTTTGGTATTACACTGGTCTCATCGTATCACTACCGACAGATGACGATGTTAAAAACCGAAACACCTAGCCGGCAGCACGCGCAGCTGGACCAATACCCGGACACCGAGCTGGTGTCCGCCTTCATCGACGACCAGTTCAACGCCGTGCGCGCCGTGCAGGCGGCCGCGCCGACCATCGCCGCCGCCGTGGCGGCCTCCGTGCCGCGCATGCAGGCCGGCGGACGCCTGATCTACGCCGGCGCCGGCACCTCGGGCCGGCTCGGCGTGCTCGACAGCGTGGAACTCAACCCCACCTTTTCCTGGCCCAACGAACGCGCGCTGGCCCTGCTGGCCGGCGGCAACGGCGCCATGTTCCAGGCGGTGGAAGGCGCCGAGGACGACCGCGCACAAGGCGCGGCCGACCTGCTGGCGTTGGCGCCCGGCCCCAACGACGTGGTCTTCCTGCTGGCGGCCTCGGGCGGCACGCCCTACGTGCTGGGCGCGCTGCACGCGGCGCGCGAAGCCGGCGCGCTGACAGTCGGCCTGGCCAACAATACCGGCGCGCCGGTGGCGCTGGAAGCCGAAATCGGCATCACGCTGGACACCGGGGAAGAAGTCATCTCCGGCAGTACCCGCCTGAAGGCGGGCACTTCGCAGAAGATCGCGCTCAATACCATTTCCAGCGCGCTCATGGTGCGTTTGCACAAGGTGTATGGCAACCTGATGGTAGACTTGAAGCCCACCAACGCCAAGCTGGTGCAGCGCTCCGTGCGCCTGACCATGCACGCCACCGGCGTGGATGAAGCCGCCGCCCGCGCCACGCTGGAGCAGTGCAACTTCCACGTCAAGGTCGCTGTCGTCGCGCTGCTCAACCGGCAGAGCGTGGAGCAGGCGCGCGCCGCGCTGGAACAGGCCCAAGGCAGTGTGAGGGCGGCGCTGCAGAAATAACCCGAGACAGCAAGGACGGAATGAAAGACGCGCTTCAACGTAGCCCCTGGTGGTGGATCCCCAGTTTGTATTTCGGCCAGGGCATTCCGTATGTCGTAGTGATGACGCTGTCGGTGGCGATGTACAAGAACACCGGCATTTCCAATACCGATATCGCGCTCTACACCGGCTGGCTGTACCTGCCGTGGGTGATCAAGCCGCTGTGGTCGCCCGTGGTGGAGTTGCTGGGCACCAAGCGCATGTGGATCGTGGCGCTGCAGCTGGTGATCGGCGCCGCGCTGGCCGGGGTGGCGCTCACCATGCATCTGCCGGACTTCTTCCGCGCCAGCCTGGCCGTGCTGTGGCTGATGGCCTTCAGTTCCGCCACCCACGATATTGCCGCCGACGGCTTCTACATGCTGGGCTTGCGCCAGCAGCAGCAGGCCGCCTTTGTCGGGGTGCGCTCCACCTTCTACCGGCTGGCCATGATCGCCGGCCAGGGCGGCCTGCTTTACCTGGCCGGCCAGCTGACCGACCAGCTGGGCGACCCGCACGTGGCCTGGTCCATCGTGCTGTTCATCCTGGCCGGCCTGTTCGGCGTGCTGTTCGCCTACCATTTCTTCCTGCTGCCCAGGCCCGCCGCCGACGTGCGCGCGCCCGCCGGTGGCGACCTGTTCCGCGAATTCTTCGCCACCTTCGCCTCCTTCTTCCGCAAGAAGGGCATCGCCGTCACGCTGGGCTTCCTGCTGCTGTTCCGCCTGGGCGAAGCGCAGCTGCTGAAGCTGGCCGTGCCCTTCCTGCTGGATCCGATCGCCAAGGGCGGCCTGGGCCTGAGCAACCAGGAAGTGGGGCTGGTGTACGGCACCATCGGCATTATCGCGCTCACCCTGGGCGGCCTGGCGGGCGGCGTGGTGATCTCGCGCTTCGGCCTCAAGCGCTGCCTGTGGCCGATGGCGTTCGCGGTGCACGTGCCCGACCTGGTGTTTGTCTACCTGTCCAGCGCCTTGCCCGAGAACATCTACCTGATTTCCGCGCTGATGGCGGCCGAGCAGTTCGGCTACGGTTTCGGTTTCACCTCCTACATGCTGTACATGATCATGGTGGCGGACGGCCCGCACAAGACCGCGCATTACGCCATCTGCACCGGCTTCATGGCGCTGGGCATGATGCTGCCGCAAATGGCCAGCGGCTGGATACAGCAGATGCTGGGCTACCAGCACTTCTTCATGTGGGTCTGCCTGGCCACCATACCGGGCTTCATCATGACCGCACTGGTGAAGGTGGATCCGGCCTTCGGCCGGGAATGAGGCAGGTACAATACGGCCGCATCAATTGAATCGAGGATACGGATTTGGCTTTTGACCCGAACAAGCGGCACACCCTGGCCGCTGCCGCCAGTGCCGCCGCCGCCGCCGCAGTGGCGGCCTTCCTGGGCGCCTGCTCCAGCACGCCGGTCACGCCCGCGGCGGGCAGCGGCCCGGTGATGCCGTCCGCGCCCGGCGCCGGGCCCGCCACCGAACCCGGCGCGGGGACGGCGCCGCCGTCCAGCCTGACCGGTCCCGTGCCGCCGCCGGCGCCGCGCGAGTTCCGCGCCGCCTGGGTGTCCACCGTGGCCAATATCGACTGGCCCAGCCGCGCCGGCCTGCCGGTGGCCAGGCAGCAGTCCGAAGCCATCGCCATCCTGGACCGCGCCAAGGCGCTCAATTTGAACGCCATCGTGCTGCAGGTACGCCCGAGCGCGGACGCGATCTATCCCTCCGAGCTGGAACCGTGGACCGAGTACCTGACCGGCCAGCAGGGCAAGGCGCCCTCGCCCATGTACGACCCGCTCAAGTTCTGGATCGACCAGGCCCATGCGCGCGGCCTGGAACTGCACGCCTGGTTCAACCCCTACCGCGCGCGCCACGCCACCGCCAAGTCCCCCAACTCGCGCGACCATATTTCCATGACCAAGCCGCAGACGGTGAAAACCTATGGCCGCTACCAGTGGATGGACCCGGGCGAAGCGGAAGCGTCCCGGCACACGCTGGACGTGATCCTGGACGTGGTGAAGCGCTACGACATCGACGGCGTGCACATCGACGACTATTTCTATCCCTACCCGATCGAAGCGCCGGGCGTGGCGGGCGAAGCGGCCGCGCTGGAAGCCGGCAACGCCCCAGCCAGCGGGGCGCCGCGTCCCGAGCTGGACTTTCCCGACCAGCCCGCCTGGCAACGCTATCTGGCCGGCGGGGGCCAGCTCGACCGCGCCTCCTGGCGCCGCCAAAATGTCAACCAGCTGATCGAAGCCATGTACACCGGCATCCACCGCGAAAAAGCGTGGGTGCGCTTCGGCATCAGTCCCTTCGGCATCGGCCGCCCGGACCGCCGCCCGCCCGGCATCCTCGGCTTCAGCCAGTACGACAAGCTGTACGCGGACGCCGAACTGTGGCTGAAAAACGGCTGGCTGGACTACCTGGCGCCGCAGCTGTACTGGGCCATTTCGCCGCCGCCGCAAGCGTTCGACGTGCTGCTCGACTACTGGCTGCGCGAAAACACGCGCGGCCGCCACGTGTGGCCGGGCCTGTACACCAGCCGCATCGACGGCAGCGTGAAATCGTTCGAGCCGGAGGAAATCGTCAAGCAGATCGGCGTCACGCGCAGCCGCGCCGGACGGGGCGTCAACAGCATCGGCCATGTGCATTTCAGCATTGCCGCGCTGATGCAGAACCGCAAAGGCATCAGCGACCAGCTCAAGTCGGTCAGCTACCAGAGCGCCGCGCTGATCCCGCCGTCGCCATGGCTGGGATCGGACACGCCGGGCGCGCCGACGGTGGGGGCGCGGCGCGGCACGGCCGGGCTGGACCTGAAACTGAGCGCGGGCAAGAGCGCCACCCAGTTCGCCATCTGGGCGCGCTACGGCGAGGAGTGGCGTTTCACGGTGGCCCCCGCCACGCGCGGCGAAGTCACCCTGGCGGACGAGGCGGGCGTGGCGGCCCGCGCCGTGGTGGTGAGCGCGGTGGACCGCCTGGGCAACGAAAGCGCGCGGGTATCGCCGCAGTTGTAAGCATGGCCGCAGGCTGGCTATAACCTTAGGGCATGGTGTGCGGCCAAGGTTTCATTAAATCCCGGCCGCATTTCACTTTACACTCTGGCACTATGGGTAAATCTGACACGGACACCACGCTGGGCCTGGGCATCGACGCGGGCGGCACGCAAACGCGCTGGGCGCTGGCCGACGCGGCCGGCACCATCGTTGCCGAAGGCAGCGTGGCGGGCCTGTCGGCTTTACAGATGGGCAACGCGGCAGGCCGCAGCGCGGTGCGCGCCACGTTTTCCGCCCTGGCGGAGGACGTGCTGGCGAGTGGCCGCCCGCAGCGCGTGTGCGCGGGGCTGACCGGCTTCGGCGGCGACAGCGAACTGCTGGTCGAATGGCTGGCCGAGCTGCTGGGCATGCACCCGGACACCGTCATCGTGTCCAACGACATCGAAATCGCCTACCTGGACAGTTTCCAGCCGGGCGAAGGCTACCTGGTGTACGCCGGCACCGGCTCCATCGCCGCTTTCATCGACGACAGCGGCGTGTTCCACCGCGCCGGCGGCCGGGGCGTGACCCTGGACGATGGCGGCGGCGGCTTCTGGATCGCGCGCGAAGCGCTGCGCCGCATCTGGCGCCGCGAGGATGAGGAACCGGGCGCCTGGGAAGATTCCGCCATGGCGCGCTGCGTGTTCGAGCACGTCGGCGGCAGCGACTGGTCCTTCTCGCGCCAGTTCATCTACGGCCGCGAGCGTGGCGAAGTGGGCAAGCTGGCGCTGGCAGTCGCCGCCAGCGCCGAGCACGACCAGGCCGCCCGCCTGATCCTGCAGCAAGCCGGACGCGAACTGGCGCGGCTGGCCACGGCCCTGGTGTCGCGCTTCGGCGTGCGCCCGGTGGTGCTGGCGGGACGCGCCGCCGAGCTGCACCCGCTGATTGCGGAAACCATGCGCGCCACCCTGCCGCCGGAGGTGCCGCTGCGCCGCAAGACCGCCCAGCCCCATTTCGCCGCCGCCCGCATGGCGGCCCAGCCCAAACATTAACCTCACGCAACCGCCCGGAGACCCGTTTTGAATAAAATCCTGCTCACCTTCCTGGTCGCCCTGCTGGCGGGTTGCGCCACGCCGCCGCCGCGCCTGGACAACAGCCTGGCCGCGCGCAGCCAGAGCAGCCGCGTCAAGTTCATCGTGATCCACTACACGGTGTCCGACCTGCCGCGCTCGATCAAGATCCTCACCGAGCAGGAAGTGAGCAGTCACTATCTGCTGACCGACGAGGCCGAGCCCAAGTTCTATACCCTGGTGGACGAGTCGCGCATGTCCAACCATGCCGGCGTGAGCAGCTGGAAAACGTATAGCAACCTCAATCCCATGTCGATCGGCATCGAGATTGTCAATCCGGGCTTCAAGCAGACGCCGGAAGGCCGTGTCTGGTATCCCTTCCCGCAGGCGCAGATGGACCAGCTGATCCCGCTGCTGAAACAGATTGTCGCCCGCCACAACATTCCGCCACAGAACATCCTCGGCCACAGCGACATCGCGCCGCAGCGCAAGCAGGACCCGGGTCCGCTGTTCCCGTGGCACCAGCTTGCTGCTGCGGGGCTGATCACCTGGCCGGACGCCGGCCAGGTGGCGGCCCAGCGGGCAATATTCGAGACCCAGCTGCCGGACGTGGCCTGGTTCCAGAAACGGCTGGCCCAGCATGGCTACGCCGTGCCGCAAAGCGGCGTGCTGGACGAAGCCACCCGCAACGTGATGTTCGCCTTCCAGTCGAAATACCGCCCGGCGCGTTTCGACGGCAATCCGGACGCCGAATCGGCCGCCATCCTGCAAGTGCTGGCGCCGACGCCGAAGAACGAGGTGATCCGCCCTGCGGCGCCGCTGCCGGCCGCCGTTCCTGCGGCCCCGGCGGCAGCGCCGGTGCCGCCGGTCCAGCCCGCCGAGCCGGCACAGCCCACCGAGGCCCACTGAGTTCCACCAAGCCCATGGCATTGCGCCGCACCCTGCTTTCCCCTATCCTGCACGGATTCCGCAGGGAAGGCCCTGCGGCGCCGGATCGAGGATAGAGTAATGCGGCTGCGCCATATAGAAGTGTTCCACGCCATTATGCAGGTCGGCACCATCAGCGGCGCGGCCCAGGTGCTGCACATTTCGCAGCCCGCCGTCACCAAGGTGCTGCAGCATTGCGAGCTGCAGCTGGGCATGCCGCTGTTCGAGCGCGTGCGCGGCAAGCTCTACCCCAAGCCCGAGGCGCACCGCCTGTTCGCCGAAACGGAAAAGCTGAACCGCGACCTGCAGGGCATCCGCCGCCTGGCGGCCAGCCTCAAGGGCCGCGCGCTGGAAACCATCCGCCTGGTGTCCACGCCCACCGTGGCCATCAGCGTGCTGCCGCTGGCCATGAGCGCCTGGCGCAAGGAATTCCCCGGCACGCGCTGCGAGCTGGCCACCCACCACACCAGTGAAATCGTCAACACCCTGCGCCTGGGCGAAGCCGACCTGGCCCTGTCGCTGCAGGACCCGCGCCACCCCGGCATTGTCGCCGAGCCGCTGGCGCAAGGGGTCATGACCGTGATCGCCCCCGCCGGCACCTGGAGCGCGACCGACTGCGCCACGCCCCTGGCTGCGCCCGGCCTGACGGGCGAACTGATCGGCCACGCCGACAACGACCCGCTGGGCGAGATGGTGGTGGCGGCCTGCGAAGCGCAAGGGCTGCACCCCGTGTTCCACACGGTGGTGCAGACCTACCAGATCGCCCGCTCGCTGGTGGAAGCGGGCGGCGGCATGGCCGTGGTCGACCCCTTCACGGCCGCGTCCGCGTCCGGCGCGCTGGTGCAGCGCCGCCCGTGGGCGCCGGCCATCCCGGTGCAACTGTATCTGCTTACGGCAGGCCATGCGCCGCTGTCGCACGGCGCGCGCCAGCTGGCCGGCTGCATCGCCAGTGCCGCGCGTGCCTGCCTGGAAAAGAAAGCCTGAGCATGAAATCCATCCGCAACGAAGATGTGCCGTCCAGTCCGGACTACCGGCATCTGAGCAGCATCGCCGGCATCGCCATCGACTTGCGCTACGCCACGCCGGACAACTTCGTCGGCCGCGACCTGTACTCCCCACACGACTGCGCCTGGCTGCACCGCGACGCGGCCGCCGCGCTGGAACAAGCCGTGGCCTGGCTGGCCGAGCGCCGTCCCGGCTGCAAGCTGCTGGTGCTGGACGCGCTGCGTCCGCAGCGCGTGCAGGAGGAACTGTGGGCCGCGCTGCAAGGCACCGAACTGCTCGGCTACCTAGCCGACCCGGTGCGCGGCTCCATCCATTCCTTCGGCATGGCGGTGGACATCACCATCCTGGACGAGCAGGGCCGCGAGCTGGACATGGGCACCGGCTTCGACGACCTGACCGAGCTGTCCCATCCGGCGCTGGAGCAGGCCATGCTGGCCAAAGGCGCGATAACTGCCGGGCAGATCGCCAACCGCGAGCTGCTGCGCGGCGCCATGTTCCAGGCCGGCTTCACCGGCATCAATAGCGAATGGTGGCACTTCGACTGCGGCGACCGCGTGCAGGTGCGCGCCAGTTTTACGCGCGTGCTGTAGTGCGCGCGTCCTCGGCGGCGTCCACGTGGGCCACGAACGCGTCCACCGCTTCGCTGTAGCGCTTGGCTTCCGCCGCGTCCAGTGTCACTTCCCCGCAAGCATTGCAGAACTCACCCGTCACATCGGGAATGGTGGCGGTGTGCCCGTGGTAGTTGTACTGCAGGTTTCTCGTATCGCGTACCAGTCCAGGGCCGCCGCAAACCGGGCATTTCATCATGGGCTCCTTGAAGTGTAGGATTAGCCTGAAGGTAGCCCAGTCGCTAGCCGGTGGCAAGCGCGGCTTTGCCAAAACGTGGCTGAAACAAGCTGAGTTGGCTTGTGGCGGACCCCGAAACGCCATTCCGTTCTGCTATCGACGACACATTGCGCGGCTATCAGCCGGCTGATATCGTCACGGCGCCCGACGGCTGGGTGCCGCGAGGCGGAGTAAGCCGAGCCGCCAGTTGGAACCCGCATAATGCAGGGATAGTTGCCGCCAGGCCGGGCCTATCGTCCGCTCTGCGCCACCCAGTCGATCAGGGCGTCTATGGCCTTGCGGCCGTTGCCGTTGCCGGTCAGTTCGTGGTTGATCATGGCCACGACGATGCACAGTTCGCCGTTCGCGTCCGGCACGTAGCCGGCGATGGCGACCACGTTTTTCAGCGTGCCGGTCTTCACGCGCGCGCGGGCGGCGGCGGGGCTGTCTTTCAGGCGGCGCTTCATGGTGCCGTCCACTGCCGCGATGGGCAGGCTGGTCAGGAACTCGGGCATCCACAGGCTTTTTTGCGCCGCTTGCAGCAGGCCGGCCATTTGCGCCGGGCGCACGCGTTCCAGGCGCGACAGGCCGGAGCCGTTTTCCAGCACCAGGCCGGTGTCGTCGATGGCGTGGCGCTGCATCCAGGCACGGATGACTTGCTCGGCGCGGGCGGCGGTCAGGTTGGTCGCGGCGGGGACAATGGCTTCGCCGCCGCCCGGGATCATGGCGCTGCGGGATGGCGTGGCTGCCTCCGCAGCCGCAGCAGTGGCCAGAGCTGCTTGCGTGGCGGCGGGCGCTGCGGTGTCGCTGCTCAGCGAGTCGCCGGGCAGCACGGCAGGGCTGGCGGCCGGCGAGGCGGCCAGCGGCAGTGCAGGGATGGGGCGGCTGCCCAGCACGGGATCAGGCTCCAGTGAACCCAGCGTCAGGAACAAGGTGCGGGCCAGCCCGTTGTCGGACGGCTTGTTGATGTCGCGCAGCACCTCGGCCAGTGGGCGGGAGACGTGCTCGGCCAGCAGGCGCGTGCCGGCTGGGGCGGCTGGCGCGGCGGCGTGGCCGGCGGCGCCCAGGCCCGTTGCGGCGGCCGATGCCGCAGCGGAAAGCGCTGCTGGCGCTGCTTCGCGCGCGGTGCCGGTGAAGATGCCGCCCAAGCGCGCCCAAGTGCTGCGGAACAGGCGTTCGGTGTAGTCGTTGCGCTCCAGCACGTTGATCACGGTGGTCTTGCTACAATTCTTCGGGAAGGTACCGTGCAGGCGCACGATGATCTTGCTGCCCTTGCGGGTGTAATCCGGCAGCTTCCAGCCGTCGTCCCACTTGGCGCAGTCGGCGTCGACCAGGCGCATGTCGGATTCGATGGTCACGCGCTCCAGCTGCGGCAGCATGTCCAGCTTGAGCTTGTTGCCAGTCGAAGCCAGGTTCACGCGCAGCAGGTTCATGTTCAGCAGCAGCGCGTCCGGGATGATGTTGTAGTAGGCCTCGGGCGACTCGTCGAACGGCGCCAGACCCAGGTCGGTGCGGGCGGGCTGGAACAGCTGGCGGTCCAGCACCAGGTCGCCTTCTATCTTACGGATGCCTTGCGTGCGCAGCTTTTCCAGCATGTGCACCAGCACGTCTTCGTTGAAGTCCGGATCGGCGCCGCCGCGCAGGTAGAGGTCGCCTTGCAGCACGCCGTTCACCACCTCGGCGCCGCTGCGCAGCTCAGTGCGCGCCTTGAACACCGGCCCCAGCTGGTCCAGCCCCACCAGGGTGGTCACCAGCTTCATGGTCGAGGCCGGCTGCATGGGGCGGTCCGGGTTGTGCGACACCAGCGGCACGCCGCCGCGCAGCACCACGGCGCCCACCGCGTCCTCGGGAATGCCGGCCGCCTGCAGCGCGCGCGCCATCGGCTCCGGCAATTGGGCGTGCACGGCGCCGGCCGCGGCCAGCAGGGAAACCAGGATCAGGCGACGGAACATAATTATCCTTGATGGAAGAACACGTAAGACACGCCGATGGCGGTGAGCACGCCGGCCAGGTCGGCGATCAGGCCGCAGGAGATAGCATAACGCGTCTTGCGGATGCCGACCGAGCCGAAGTACAGCGCCACGATGTAGAAGGTGGTGTCGGCCGAGCCCTGGAACACGCAGGCCAGGCGGCCGACGAAGGAGTCCACCCCGTAGGTGTTCATGGCGTCGATCATCATGGCTTTCGAGCCGCTGCCGCTAAGCGGCTTCATCAGCGCGGTGGGCAGCGCGGGCACGAAGTCGGTGTTGATGCCGATGCCGCTGAAGAGCCAGTTGAAGCCGTTCATGACAAAGCCGAACACGCCCGCGTTGCGGATCACGCTGATGGCCACCAGCATGCCCACCAGGTAGGGGATCACGGTGAGCGACGTCTGGATGCCGCCCTTGGCGCCTTCGATGAAGGCTTCGTACACGTTCACCTTCTTGCGCAGCGCGCCGACGATGAAGATCGTGATCACCCCGATCAGCACGGCGTTGCTCACCACCTTGGATACGGTGGCGATCTCGGCCTTGGTCAGGTATTGCGTGAAGTACCAGATCAGCGCCACGATGGCCGAGGTCATGCCGCCCAGCCAGGACAGCACCACGCTGTCGAACAGGTTGATGCGCTGGCGGATGGACACCGCAATGATGCCCGCCACCGTGGCCACATAGGTCGCAATCATGCAGGGAATGAAGATGTCGGCCGGATCGGCCGCACCGAGGATGGAGCGCTGCGCCATGATGGCCAGCGGAATCAGGGTCAGGCCCGAGGTGTGCAGTACCAGGAACATGATCTGCGCGTTGGTGGGCTCGTCCTTGCTCGGATTGAGCGTCTGCAGGCTTTCCATCGCCTTCAGGCCGAAGGGCGTGGCCGCGTTGTCCAGGCCCAGCAGGTTGGCGGAAAAATTCATCACCATGTGGCCGTTGGCCGGGTGGTCTTTCGGCACCTCGGGGAAGATGCGCGAGAAGAAGGGCGCGATCACTTTGGCCAGCCAGCCCACCACGCCGGCTTTTTCGCCGATGTTCATAATGCCCAGCCACAAGGTCATCACGCCGGCCAGCGGCAGCGCAATGTCCATTACGCCCATCCTGGCGGAGTCGAAGGTGCCGTCGATAACCTTTTTGAAAATTTCGTTATCGCCCAGGAACAGCCACTGCGCGAAGGCAGCCGCGAAGCCGACCAGGAAGAAGCCAGACCAGATGTAATTGAGCGACATGGACGATATTTCCGATAACGAGGGTGACAGAGCGATTTTGCAGGCAAAGTATAGAGCCACGGCATTATGCCGCGATGAAAGAATGCTGGCCGCACATGCAAAAAAGTTATACGCAGCGGGCCGGATTTCATGGTCAGGCAGCGGCCCGATGCCGTATCCTGTGGCGGTTTTGATAGAGCGAGGAAAGAAGAACATGGCAGCTAACCTGGCCGCTAACTTGGGCGCTAACCTGGCAAGGCCGTGGCAGCGCGCGCTGGGCGCCGCTGCGCTGTCGCTGGCGCTGGCCGCAGGGCACGCCGCCGCCGCCGACGCACCGGTCATCGCGCCGGCCGCCGCCCCGAAAGTCCTGCACGCTTTCCTCTCCACAGGCGAAACTGGCCTGGACCCGGCCGTCGCTTCCGACATCGCCACCCTGGCCCTGCTGGAAAACCTGTACGACCCGCTGCTGCGCTACGACTACCTGGCGCGCCCGGTCACGCTGCAGCCCAACACCCTGCGCGCCATGCCGCAAGTGGACCAGGCCGGCCTGACCTACACTTTCCAGCTCACTCCCGGCATCCATTTCACGCCCGATCCCGCCTTCAAGGGCAAGCAGCGCGAAGTCACCGCCGAAGACTACGTCTACAGCCTCAAGCGCCTGTACGACCCCGCACTGAAATCCCCCTGGCTGTTCCTGCTGGAAGGCAAGCTCGCCGGCGACGCGGCGCTCAAGACCAAATTCAGCCACGCCACCGCCATCCCCGGCCTGCAGGCGCTGGACAAATACACGCTGCGCATCCGCCTCAGTGCTCCGGACCCCAACTTCCTCTACTACCTGGCCATGCCCGCCACCGGCGTGGTCGCGCGCGAAGTAGCCGAAGCCTACGGCAGCCAGATGGGCAACCACCCGGTCGGCACCGGCCCCTTCATGGTGGGCGAGTGGAAACGCAGCGACAAGATCACCCTGCAAGCCAACCCGGATTTCCGCCCCACCGTATTTCATGGCGCCGGCGCCGCGCCCGAATACCGCGCCGCCGCCGCCGCGCTGGAAGGCAAGCGCCTGCCGCTGGTGGACCGCATCGAGGTGAAGATCATGGAGGAATACCAGTCGCGCATGCTGGGCTTCCTGAACGGCGAGTTCGACTACATCGAACAGGTGCCGGAGTCCATGAAGGACATGGTGCTGCGCGCCGACACCGCCGCGCCCGAGCTCAAGCCCGAGCTGGCGAAAAAAGGCATGCAACTGTCGCCCTTCCCCGTGCTGCAGACCTACTACATGTGGATGAACATGGAAGACCCGCTCATCGGCGGCTACAGCAAGGACAAGGTGGCGCTGCGGCGCGCCATCGCGCTCAGCTACAACAGCCCGGAGGACGTGGCCCTGCTGAAAAAAGGCCTGGCCCTGCCCGCGCAGTCGCCGCTGCCGCCCAATGTGCTGGGCTACGACCCGGCCTACCGCAGCCCGGTCAGCTACAACCCGGCGCTGGCGAAGGCCCTGCTGGACCGCTACGGCTACCGCGTCGGCAAGAACGGCTACCGCACCCTGCCCAACGGCCAGCCGCTGCTGCTGACCATGCATTCCGAGCCGTCCATGGTGGGCCGCCTGCGCGACGAGCTGTGGCGCAAGGGCCTGAACGCCATCGGCCTGCAGGTGCAGTTCAAGAGCGACAAGAAGACCGAGATCATCAAGGCTTCGCGCCTGGGCAAGGTGATGATGTTCGAGACCAACTGGATTGCCGACTTCCCGGACGGTGACAACTACTTGCAATTGTTGTACGGCCCCAACAGTGGCCGCGCCAATTACGCGCGCTTCAACCTGCCGGAATACAACCGCCGCTACGAGCAGGCCCGCCAGCTGGGCGATACGCCGGAGCGCCGCGTGCTGTACCGGGAAATGAACCAGCTGATCCACGCCTACAACCCGTGGGTGCTGCTGACCCACCCGATTTCCGCCGATATCCGGCAACCGTGGCTAAAAAACTACATCCGCCACCCCGTGGAGTTCACAAACTGGCGTTATCTTGATTTGGACGTTGCGGAGCGGAATCAGCTCACTAAAATGGCGCCCTGATTGAATTTCTTATTATCATTCCTAAAAGTTATGGCCAAGTGAGCTATTTTCATTGGATAGCGCGGAGTGCAAAGCGCTACTCTGAATTTTCATGCGGTGCGCAAGACGCCGTGCCCGGCGCCGGGCAGTCAAGAGTTCGTTCAAATCAAGGGAGAGTACGGTGAAGGTTAAAAAGCTCGCGCAGATGATTGCGCTGATAGGTGTAGTAAGTCCCGTAATGGCTCAGCAGGCTGCCCCGCAGCAAATCCAGCGGGTGGAAATCACCGGCTCCAGCATCAAGCGCGTGGCCAAGGAAGGCGCGCTGCCGGTGCAGGTGGTCACCTTCGACGCGATCGAAAAGGCCGGCATCACCGACACCGAGCAGCTGCTGCGCACCATTTCCGCCAGCGGCACCGGCGCCGACAATATGACCTCAGGTAATAACGTGTTCGGCGCCGACGCCGACCGCGTGTCCGGCGGCGCCTCCTTCGCCTCCCTGCGCGGCCTGGGCCCGAACGCCACGCTGGTGCTGCTGAACGGCCGCCGCGTGGGCAACCACGGCGCCTCCGGCAAGGCGGTGGACCTGAACTCCATCCCGCTGGGCGCCATCGCCCGCGTGGAAATCCTGAAGGACGGCGCTTCCGCCATCTACGGCACCGACGCCATCGGCGGCGTGGTCAACTTCATCCTGAAGACCGACTATAAAGGCCTGGAACTGTCCACCACGCTGAACGGCACCGAACACGGCGGCGGCATGAACCGCCGCGTGTCCGCGCTGGGCGGCCTGGGCGACCTGCAAAGCGACGGCTGGAACATCATGGCCTCCGTCACGCACGACAACAACGACAAGCTCAGCTCCAGGCAGCGCGACTTCGCCAACGGCTTCCAGCCTGCGCGCGGCCTGTCGCCGGACACCACCGGCACCCCGTTCGCCAACATTCTCACCGGCGCCGGCACCGCGCTGGGCACCGGTTTCAAAATGCCGGGCGACAGCACCACCTACCTGCAGGCCGGCCTGCTGAGCCTGCAAGGCAAGTGCGACACCATCCCCGGCATGTCGCAGTACCAGAGCGACCTGTGGAAGGACGTCACCGCCGTCACCCGTTCCAAGTATTCCTGCGCCTACGACTACGGCGCCGATTATGTGATCAGCTTCCCGGTCGAGCGCACCAACGCCGTCTCGCGCGGCACCCTGAAGATCAACGACAACCACAAGGTGTTCTTCGAGCTGCTCGGCTCGCGCACCGAGGCGACCGCCTCCTTCACGCCGGTGCAGATTTCCACCAGCCTGGCCAACGGCGCCGCCTACCCGGTCAACGGCCCCTACTACCAGGACCTGTCGCAGTACATCCCGAGCTACGACAAGACCAAGCCCATCATCTACAAGTGGCGCAGCACGCCGTGGGGCGACCGCACGCAGAACAACGTGACCGAGAACTACCGCCTGCTGCTGGCCGCCGAAGGCCTGCTGATGGGCAAGTGGGACTACAAGCTGGGCCTGTCGCGCGCGGAAAGCACCACCAAGACCGCCCTGGTGGACGGCTACGGCTACACCGACAAGATCTACGCGGCCCTGGGCAGCGGCAAGATCAATCCCTGGCTGGCGCCGGGCCAGAGCCAGACCGCCGAAGCGATGCAGCTGATCGAGTCGACCAAGTACATCGGCGCCTTCCAGCACGGCAAGACCACCATGACCCAGCTGGACGGCTCGGTCTCCGGCGAAGTGATGCAGCTGCCGGCCGGCGCCGTGTCGATGGCGGCGGGCTTCGACCTGCGCAAGGAAACCTATGGCTTCGCGCAAGACGTGGACGCCACCAAGATCCTGCTGTCGCCGGGTAACGCGTCCCTGAGCGGCGCCTCGCGCGACGTGCGCGCGGTCTACGCCGAACTGCTGGTGCCGGTGCTGAAAGACCTGGAAGTGCAGCTGGCCGTGCGCCGCGACGATTACAGCGTGATCGGCGCCACCACCAACCCGAAAGTGTCGTTCCGCTACCAGCCGACCAGCAACCTGGTGCTGCGCGGTTCGGCCAACAAGGGCTTCCTGGCGCCGAGCTTCACCCAGCTGTACGCGGGCCGCCTGTCGCAGGAACTGCCGAACGGCATCATCGACCAGGAAGGCTGCGCCAAGAATCCGGGCAACCCGCTGTTCTGCGCCATTCCGCGCCTGGCTTACAACACCGGCGGCAATCCCAGCCTGAAGCCTGAAACCTCCAAGCAGGGCACGCTGGGCATCGTGGTGGAGCCGGTGCGCGGCTTCTCGGCCTCGTTGGACTTCTGGGCCATCAACATCCAGGACCGTATCCTGAACCGCACCCCGCAAGTGGTGCTGGCCAACTGGCAGTTCCTGCCCGAGTACATCGTGCGCAATCCCGCCACCGGCGTCATCGACCACGTGGAAGCGGGCTGGATCAACGCGGCCGGCCTGAAAACCCGCGGCGCCGACCTGGGCCTGCAGGCGGACGGCAAAGTGGAAGGCTACAAGTGGGTGGCCAAGCTGGACGGCACCTACATGAAGAGCTTCAAGTTCGCCGAATTCGAAGGCCAGCCGTACAAGGAAAACGTGGGCATCTTCAACAGCCGCGACATCTACCTGCGCTGGAAGCACAACGCCAGCATCAGCGTGGCGAAGGGCGACTGGAGCGCGCTGTTTACGCAGAACTTCTCCACCGGCTACAACGACCAGGTGCCCAACGGCGGCAAGGGCACGCCGCCGGCCGGCTTCGTGCCGCGCGTGAAGCACTACGAGAAGTATGACCTGACGGGCACCTACACCGGCTACAAGAACGCCACCATCACGGTGGGCATCCTGAACCTGTTCGACAAGACCCCGCCGTTCACCGCGCACAACGTGGATGAAGTGGTGGGTGCAGGCTGGGATCCGCGCGTGGCCGATGCGCGCGGCCGTTCGCTGTCCGTCAACCTCAAGTACAAGTTCATGTAAGCGGATAGCGGTGCCGACGACCTCTCCCCTCAGCCGGCGCCGCTTCGGCGGCCTGGTGGCTTCGGCCACCGGCGCTGCCCTGGCCGCCGCAGCGCTCCCCGCTGCGGCGGCCGGCCGTCCCAGGCGCGCCCCATCGCAAGGAAACCAAGCCATGAGCAAGCCGCAACTGACCAAGCCGCCGCGCCTGGAGCCCGGCGACCTGGTCGGCATCATCGCGCCCGGTGGCCACACCAGTCCCAAGGCCATCGACAAAGCGGTGCGCAACATCGAATCGCTCGGCCTGCGGGTCAAGCTGGGCGAGCACATCAACGCGGTGCACGGCAATTACGGCGGCACCGTGGCGCAGCGCCTGGAGGACTTGCACGGCATGTTCGCCGACCCGCAGGTGAACGCCATCTGGGCCATCCGCGGCGGCTCCGGCTGCATCTCGCTGCTGCCCCACATCGACTATGCGCTGATCCGCGCCAATCCCAAGGTGCTGATCGGCTATTCCGACATCACCGCCCTGCACCTGGCCATCAACAAGCACGCCGGGCTGGTCACCTTCCACGGGCCGGTGGCGTCGTCCACCTTTTCCGAGTATGCGGTGACGCAGCTGCAAAATGTGCTGATGGCGCCGCAGGAACGCTATACCATTTCCATGTCGCAGGACAACGCCCACAAGGCGGTGGCCGAGCCGCAGTACACCGTGCGTACCGTGCACGGGGGCCAGTGCACAGGCCACCTCACCGGTGGCAACCTGTGCCTGGTCAGCGCGCTGGAAGGCACGCCGTATGCCGCCGACATCAAGGGCAGCATCCTGTTCCTGGAAGAAGTGAACGAAGCGCCCTACCGCGTTGACCGCATGCTGATGCAGCTGCAGCTGAGCCAGGGCTTGAAGAACACGGCCGGCGTAATGCTGGGCATTTTTGAGAACTGCGAGAACCAGGACGACGACATCTCGCTCACCCTGAACGAAACCGTGGACCAGCATTTGCTGCCGCTGGAGCAGACCGCCGTGGCCGGCTACTCGTTCGGGCACATCCGGCACCAGTTCACCATCCCCATGGGGGTGCGGGCCACGCTGGACGCGGAGCGGCAGACCTTGACCTTGCTGGAGCCGGCGGTCAGCTAGCACGGCGGGTTACGGCGCTGCGCGCCTAACCCGCCCTACGCCCGCCCCATCGCGTCCCGGCCACACCCCGTAGGGCGGGTTAGCGCGCAGCGCGTAACCCGCCGCGCCCGCCGCCCTGCGTCCCGGCCGCGCACCCCGGCTGTTGCGCGCCAGCCATCCGGGCGCCTGCGTAGAATGAGTCCATGCGTATGCTCACAAGCAAGGCCGCCGCCTGGGTGGCCAGCCATCCCCTGGACTTCGCGCTGCAATGCGTGCGCGGCTTCCGGGCCAACCAGGGGCTGCTGCTGGCGGGCGCCGTCGCCTACTATTCACTGCTGTCCATCGTGCCGCTGCTGATGCTGGTGGTGGTGGTGCTGTCGCACTGGCTGGACCCGGCCGAACTGCTCGACACCATAGGCCACTACCTCGAATGGCTGGTGCCCGGGCAGTCGCGCGCCCTCGTGGCCGAGGTGGGCCAGTTCCTCAACCAGCGCAGCGTCATCGGCTGGCTGCTGGCGCTCACCATGCTGTTCTTCAGCTCGCTGGCCTTCACGGTGCTGGAAAACGCCATGTGCGTGATCTTCATGCACCGGGTGGCGATACGGCGCCGCCACTTCCTGGTGTCCGCCATCCTGCCCTACTGCTACATCCTGTCGCTGGGCATCGGCATTTTGCTGGTCACCCTGGTGGCTGGCGGGCTGCAGGTGATCGGCGAGGAGGAACTGCAGTTTCTCGGCTATTCCTGGTCGCTGCACGGCGTGTCCGGCGTGCTGCTCTATATGCTGGGCGTGCTGGGCGAAGTGCTGATGCTCAGTTCCATCTACCTGGTCATGCCGGTGGGCCGGCTGTCGTATGCGCACGCGCTGATCGGCGGCGTCACCGCCACGGTGCTGTGGGAACTGGCGCGCCACGTGCTGGTGTGGTACTTCAGCACGCTCTCGCAGGTCAACATCGTGTACGGCTCGCTGACCACCGCCATCGTGGTCATGTTCAGCCTGGAGATCGCGGCCTCCCTGCTGCTGTTCGGCGCCCAGGTGATCTCGGAGTTCGAGCGCGTGGGGCGCCACGAGCAGGGCCAGGCTGCGCCGCCGCTGCGTACCGTCAGCCCGGCAGGCGAATGACGAAGCGCGCGCCGCCCAGTCCGACACCTGGTTCGCCATCCTCTACCGCCAGGCTGCCGCCGTGCAGCGCCACCGCCTTGTGCGCAATGGCGAGACCCAGGCCGAAGCCGCCGCTGGCCCGGTCGCGGCTGCTGTCCAGGCGGTAGAAGGGCGCGAACACGCGCGCACGCTCTGCCGCCGGAATGCCGGGGCCGTCGTCCTCCACGGCAATCACGAGCTGGCCGTCGCTGCCGCGCGCCGCGTTCAGCAGCACCCGCCCCGCCCCGTATTTGGCCGCGTTGCCCAGCAAATTGGCCACGGCCCGCATCAGCAGGCGGCAGTCGCCGTCCACCAGGCCCAGGCCGTCGGCGATGCGCACCTCGGTGTGCT
Source organism: Massilia sp. Root418 (assembly GCF_001425265.1). Lineage (GTDB taxonomy): Bacteria > Pseudomonadota > Gammaproteobacteria > Burkholderiales > Burkholderiaceae_D > Rugamonas. The sequence goes on along the minus strand of NZ_LMEC01000022.1, from coordinate 133,084 downwards.
GCCCGGCCGGCTGCGCCGCCACGCAGGCGCGCAGCGCCGGCGCCAGTTCGAAGGGCTGGCGCTGCATGGCTTGGCCGCTGTCCAGCCTGGCCATGCCGAGCAGCTCCGTCATCAGGGCGTTCAATTCCCGCACGTCCTGTTCCATCGCGACGATGCGCGTTTCCAGCGCCGGCCCGGCCTCCGTGGCGGCCGCCGTGCGCAGCAGTTCCAGGCCGAATTCCAGGCGCGCGATCGGCGTGCGGATTTCATGCGATACCGAATGCAGCAGCGTGCGCTGGGCTTCCATCAGGCGCTCGATGCGGTCGGCCATGTGGTCCATGCGTTCGGCCAGCGGGTAGATGCTGGCGCCCGGTGCCATGCGCGCCCGCGCCGATAGCCGGCCGGCGCCGAACTCGTCGGCCACGCGCGCCAGCGTCTGCATGCCGCGCCAGTGCGCGCGCGACCACAGCGCGATCGGGATCAGCAGGGCCAGCGCCACGATGGCGTAGCGCAGCGCCTCCTGCTGCAGGGCTTGCGCGATATTGATCGGCAAGCCCTCGGCGCGCAGTACCTCGCCTTCGCTGCCGATATAGCGCTGGCCGCTCAGGTCCACGCGGCGCAGGAAGGCCTTGTCCGCCACCCGGAACACCATGCCGCCGCGCTGCAGCAGGGCGGCGTCGGCCGACGACAGCGCGGCGCTGGCCTGCGCCAGCGGCAGCAGCTCGTAGCGCACGCTGGATACCTCGCGCACCTTGTTCAGCCGCACCAGCCACTCGTCGGCCGGGGCGCGGTCGATATAGTGCTCCAGCAGGAACACCTCGGCCGCCGCCTGGCGCCGGGCGATGTCTTCCAGCGGATCGCCGTACAGGCGGCTGATCGCGAAGTAGATGGCAAAGGTGGCCGCCGTGATGGCCAGCATGACCAGCACGAAAAAGCGGAAAAACAGACGGTTCATGGCGTTAGTTTATAAGCAATACCGTGGCGGCGCCCGGGTGCTTACAAATTGATGACAATTGACTGACATTCGGAGGGGGAAGCCGGCCACGTCCTTGCTTAAGATGGCATCATTACTTACCAAGGAGCCATCATGAATAAAGTGTTAAGCGCAATTGTTCTGCCCCTGGCCGCCCTGCTGACCGCCTGCGGCAGCGGCGGCGGCGACGCCGCCCACGGCGGCCAGACCGCGTCCATCGCGGTCGGCGAGCCGTCGCCGCCGGCCCTGGTGGTGAAAGCCGACTTCATCCAGATGGCGCGGGCCAGCACCTGTGCCCAGCTGCGCAACCGGCTGTTCATCATCGACCAGAAGCAGGTGCTGTGGGACCGCGCCGGAAATTGCGCGGACGCCTCCTATGCCCGCACCCTGCACGGCGCCCTGCCCGCGCAGCAGCTGTGCATCTCGGGCGCCATGCTCTCCGGGCTGCGCAGCAGCTGCACCGACCAGAGCAACCTCGCCCAGTTCGACACCATGCTGAACAACCTGGAGCAGCCCGACCTCGGCCTGGGCGCCGGCCACAAGGTCGAGATCGTCAACGTGCTGCCGGCCGACGGCGCCTCGCTTGCCATGGAAGTGCTGGTGCAAAGCCCCTACACCGGCATCGACGATGCGCGCACTGTGGTGCTGACCGACACGGCCGCCTTCGAGGCGGTGTGGAACGACTGGCACCGCATCCTGAGCAGCATCCACCTGCCGCCGAAGATCGATTTCAGCAAGAAGATGGTGGTCGGCATCACGACCGGCAGGGAGAAGAGCGATTGCCGCTCCGTCAGCGTGGCCCGTGTCGGCGTGGCGGACAGCAAGCTGGCGGTGCAATATGAGCAGGACCGCGTGGACCCGGCGCAGCAATGCATCGCCCAGTACACCAGCCCCGGCGTGATGGTGGTGCTGGACCGCTACGACGCGCCGGTGGTGTTCAGCCGCGTCGCACCGCAGCAGCTGGCCTTCAGCCGCATCGCGACCAGCCTGAGCTCGATTCCGGTGGACCGGCCTGCGGCCAACGTGGTGGTCAAGGACGCCGCGGCCTGGGCCCAGCTGTGGAGCAGCTACAGCAATCCCGGCGCGCCCCTGCCGGCGGTGGACTTCAGCAAATCCATGGTGCTGTTCGCCTTCTACGGCGTGGCCAGCGGCTGCGACGGCACCAAGCTGGACGAGGTGGCGCGCGTGGACGGCAAGCTGTACGTCACCAGCACGGACACGCCGCCGGGACCGAAATCGGCCTGCATCGCCTCCTTCACCGCGCGCGGTGCCATGGTGACCGCGGACCGCAGCGACGAGCCGGTGGTATTCATCAGCAAGCGCCTGCCCGCGCCGACCATATAAAATGGCGGGCATCGCCCACTGAGCTACCACCCCATGCGCATGCCCACGACACTTGCCCGTTCCTTCACCCTGACCGCGCTGCTGGCCGCTGCCGGCGGCGCGGCCGCGCAGACGCCGGTCGCCAATCCGATGCCGGACGGCAGCCGCGACATGTACCTGGGCCTTGGCCTGCAGAGCGCCAACCGCTACGAGGGCGGCAGCGGCCGCCACCTGCTGCTCATGCCCGTGCTGCAGGCCGAGTGGAGCAACGGCGTGTTCATCTCGGGCGCCAGCGCCGGCATGCACTGGTCCGGCAGCGAGGGCCTCGAATACGGTCCGCTGCTGTCGCTGCATCCGGGGCGCAGCGAGCGCGGGCGCGCACTGACCGGCGCCGGCCTGAGCGGCACCGGCAGCAACACCGCCCTGCCGCCGCTGCTCATGGGCGGCTGGCCCGCCATGACGCGCATGACCGGCATGCCCGACGTGCCGCGCCGCCTGGAAGGCGGCGCCTTCCTCACCTGGTATCTGAATCCGCAGTGGCGCCTGGCCAATAGCGTGCTGTACGGCGCCGGCCGGGAGCGCGATGGCCTGCGCGCCACCGTGGACCTGCAGCGCGTGGCGGCCGCCGTGGCGCCCCACCATACGTTGTCCTTCACCGCCGGCATCACCCTGGCAGACGCCCATTACAACCGCGCCCTGTTCGGCGTCACGCCGGCGCAGGAGCTGGTGGGCGCGAACTTCGTGCGCCGCCCTTACGCACCGGGCGGCGGCGTCAAGGACGTGCACGCGGGCGTGCGCTGGAACTGGGCCCTGGCGCCGTCCTGGATGCTGACCAGCGGCGCCCACGCGGCGCGCCTGGCCGGCGACGCCAAGGCCAGCCCGCTGGTCGAACGGCCCACCAGCGTGACCGCGTGGTCGGCGCTGGCTTACCGCTTCTGACCATGCTTACCCGGCGCGCCGCCCCGATGCTGCTGCGGTCCTTGCTGCCCTTGCTGGCGGCCTGGCTTGCCGCGCCCTGCGCGCTGGCGCAGGCCCAGGACGGCGAATGGCTCAGCTACCGCGACGCCTACCGCGCCATGGTGGTGTTCGAGAAGTACGGCAAGCCCAAGCATTTCCTGCAGAACCACTATCAGATCAGTCCGCGCGACCCCGGCGCCACGCTGGACGGCCTGCGCCTGACCCTGAACGCCAGGAATGTGCAACTGAACCTGCCGCTGGACCCGGCCGGCCGCGTCGTGTTCCCGCTGCTGAAGGCGGCCTACGACGACAACGCCGTGCTGGTGCTCAACCGCAAGCTGGGCGGCTATGCGTTCCACCCGCGCGTGTCCATCGTGGCGCGCGCCGACGGCGTGTACGAAGCGGCCGACCTGCGCGCCGCCTGCGAGCAGGCGCAGGCTTACCAGCGCGCCACCGATGCGGCGTTTCGCGGCGGGCGCTGCGTGGGGGTGAGGTTTGCCTTCGCGCGCAAGGGCGAGGCCGTGCTGCGGCTGCGGCACGGCGGCCAGGACAGCGCGCCGCTGCCGCCGGCCGAAGGCCCGGCGTTTGGCGACGGCCCGGGCCCGGTCTTCAGCATCGTCAACTACCGCTTCGACGCCACCCCGGCGCAGGGCCAGGTCATCAGCCAGAACATGCCGCTGGCGATCGCGCCGCTGTACGACTAGGCCGGGCCGGCTGCCGCGCTACTGGTGCGTTACTGCCGCGTTACTGCCAGGCGGACGGCGAGAACAGGTAGCCTTCGCCGCGCACCGTCTTGATCCGTTCCGCATCGTGGTCGTCGAAGCGGCGGCGCAACTTGGAGATGCTGTTGTCCACGCTGCGGTCCATGCCGTCGAATTCCAGGCCGCGCAGCTTCTTCAGCAGCGCATCGCGCGACAGCACCGTGCCGGCCGCTTCGGCCAGCACCAGCAGCAGCTTGTACTCGCTGCCGCTGAGCACCACGGGCGTGCCGCGCCAGCGCACCTGGCGGTCGCTGGTGGCGATGCACAGCGCGCCGAACTGCAGCGTGCCCGGCGCCGCAGCTGCAGCACCGGGGACACCGGCGGCGGCACCGGCAACGGCGCCCGCGGCCGTCGGCCCGGCGCGCCGCAGCAGCGCGCGCAGGCGCGCCAGCAGGACGCGCGGCTGCACCGGCTTGTTGATGAAATCGTCGGCGCCGTGCTCCAGCAGCGCCACCTGGTCGTAATCGTCCTCGCGCGCGGTCAGCACCAGGATGGGCGTGCCGCCCAGCGCGCGCAGCTGGCGGCACACGTCGGCGCCGTCCATGCCGGGCAACATCAGGTCCAGCACCACCACGTCGGGCCCGAAGGCGTGGAAGCGCGCCAGCGCCTCGTCGCCGCGCGCCACCACCGCCACCTCGAACTCGTAAGCGGCCAGGTATTCCGCGATCAGGGAAGACAGCCTGGCGTCGTCCTCCACCAGCATGAGCCGGGTCGCCATTACAGCGCGCGCGCGATCAGCAGCTTCTGGATGTCGCTGGTGCCTTCGTAGATCTGGCACACGCGCACATCGCGGTAGATGCGCTCGACCGGGAAGTCGGACACATAGCCGTAGCCGCCGTGCACCTGGATCGCGTCCGAACACACGCGCTCCGCCATTTCGGAAGCGAACAGCTTGGCCATGGCTGCTTCCTTCAGGCAGGGCTGGCCGGCGTCCTTGAGCGAGGCCGCGTGCAGGATCAGCTGGCGCGCCGCTTCGATCTGCGTGGCCATCTCGGCCAGCTTGAACTGCACCGACTGGTGCTCGAAGATGGTCTTGCCGAAGGTCTCGCGCTCGCGCGCGTACTTCAGCGCCGCCTCGTAGGCCGCGCGCGCCATGCCCACCGACTGCGACGCGATGCCGATGCGGCCGCCCTCCAGGCCGGACAGTGCGATCTTGTAGCCCATGCCTTCCTCGCCGATCAGGTTGGCGGCCGGGATGCGGCAGTTCTCGAACAGGATCTGCGCCGTGTCCGACGAATGCTGGCCCATCTTCTGTTCCAGGCCCGCCACGATGTAGCCCGGCGCACTGGTCGGCACCCAGAACGCGCTGATGCCCTTCTTGCCGGCCGCCTTGTCGGTGACGGCCATGACGATGGCCACGTCGGCGTATTTGCCGCTGGTGATGAACTGCTTGACGCCGTTGATCACGTAGCCGTCGCCTTGTTCGTCTTTAACCCGTGTGGCGGTGGTGCGCAGCGCGGCCGCGTCCGAGCCGGTGTGCGGCTCGGTGAGGCAGAATGCGCCCAGCATCTCGCCCTGCGCCAGCGGGCGCAGCCACTGCTGCTTCTGCTGTTCGTTGGCATACATCATGGCGATGCTGCACACCGGGCAGTTGTTCACCGAAATGACGGTGGACGTGCCGCCGTCGCCGGCCGCGATTTCCTCCAGCACCAGGGCCAGCGACACGTAATCCATGCCGGCGCCGCCCAGCTCCTCCGGCACCGCCACGCCGAACGCGCCCAGCGCGGCCAGCTCTTTCAGCTCTTCCTTGGGGAAGTGGTGTTCCTTGTCCCAGCGCGCCGCATTGGGCGCCAGGCGTTCCTGCGAAAAGCTGCGCAGGGCGTCTCGTATCATCTGGTGTTCTTCGCTCAGTATCATTCTGTGCTTTCGTGCTTTCGTGCTTTCGTGGATGGCGGGTTACGCGCTGCGCGCTAACCCGCCCTACATTGACGTTCTGTGGATCGTAGGGCGGGTCAGGCGGAACGCCGTCACCCGCCGTGTGTGCTACCAGCCGATGGGGGTGCCATCGTAATTGCGGAACACCGCCTGCGTGGAGCCGGGCGCGGTGTCCAGCGTATGCCGGATGCCGGCCGCGCTTTCCTCCACCGTCAGGTCGGCGCCGCCGCCGCCCATCTCGGTGCGCACCCAGCCCGGGTGCAGCGCCACGCAGGTAACGCCCTTGGTGCCGAAGGTCAGCGCGGTGTCGATCAGCACCGAATTGAGCGCGGCCTTGCTGGCGCGGTACAGCGAGCCGCCCGCGTGGCCGCGCTCGCTGAGCGAACCCATGCGCGAGGACAGAACGGCCAGCTTGCCGCCAGCGCGCTTGCCGTGCGCGCACACCAGCGGCGCCAGGACGGGCAGCAGCCGCATCGCGGCCAGCACATTGGTGTGCATCACCTGGTCGAAGTCCGCCTGCACGGGGAAGCCGTCGTGGCGGGGGCCGTACACGCCCGCGTTCAGGATGGCCACGTCCAGCTGTTCGCCGTCCAGCTTCCAGCCCAGGCCGGCCACCGCTTCCACGTCCGTCACGTCCAGCGCGTGCGCTTCCGCACCCATGTCGGCCAGCTCGGCCACGTCGTCCGGCTTGCGCGCGGTGGCGATCACGCGCCAGCCCTCGTGCAAATACTGGCGCGCCAGCTCGTGTCCGATGCCGCGCGAGGCGCCGATGATGAGTGCGGCCGGCATGCTTACACCAGTTCGATGGCCATGGCGGTGGCTTCGCCGCCGCCGATGCACAGCGCCGCCACGCCGCGCTTGCCGCCGGTGCGCTTGAGCGCGCCGATCAGCGTGACCATGATGCGCGCGCCGGAAGCGCCGATCGGGTGGCCCAGCGCGCAGGCGCCGCCGTGCACGTTCACCTTGCTGTGCGGGATGTCCAGGTCGCGCATGGCGGCCATCGGCACGGCCGCGAAGGCTTCGTTGATCTCGAACAGGTCCACGTCGCGGGCGCTCCAGCCGGTCTTCTTGAACAGCTTCTCGATGGCGCCGATCGGCGCCACCGTGAACTGGTCCGGCGCCAGCGCGTTGGTGGCGTGGCCCAGCACCTTGGCGATCGGGGTCAGGCCCTGCGCCCTGGCGGTCGATTCGCGCATCATCACCAGCGCGGCGGCGCCGTCGTTGATGGACGAGGACGAGGCGGCCGTGATGGTGCCGTCCTTCTTGAACGCGGTGCGCAGGGTCGGGATCTTGTCGATCCTGGCCTTCAGCGGGCCCTCATCCTTGTCGATCACGGTATCGCCTGCGCGGCTGCTCACGGTCACGGGCGCCATCTCCCACTTGAACCAGCCCTCATTGGTGGCGGCCTGCGCGCGCTTGACGGACTCGATCGCGAACGCGTCCTGGTCTTCGCGGCTGAACTGGTACTTGGCCGAGCACTCTTCTGCGAAGGTGCCCATGGAACGGCCTTCGCCGGTCTTCTCGTTGCGCGAGTAGGCGTCTTCCAGGCCGTCGTACATCATGTGGTCGAACATCATGCCGTGGCCGATGCGGTAGCCGCCGCGCGCCTTGGGAATGAGGTAGGGCGCGTTGGTCATGGATTCCATGCCGCCGGCCACGATCACGTCGGCGCTGCCGGCCGCCAGTGCGTCGTAGGCGTAGATGGCCGCCTGCATGGCCGAGCCGCACATCTTCGACAAGGTCACCGCGCCGGTGGAAGTGGGCAGGCCGGCTTTCAGCAGCGCCTGGCGCGCCGGGGCCTGGCCCTGGCCCGCCATCAGGCAGTTGCCGAAGTAGACGTGTTCCACGGCGGCAGGCGCCACGCCGGAACGCTCGACGGCAGCCTGGATCGCCACCGCGCCCAGGTCGTGCGCGGCCTTGCCGGAGAAGTCGCCCTGGAAGGCGCCCATGGGGGTGCGGGCTGCGCCCACGATAACGATAGGATCATTCATTTTCACTGGTCTCCAAAAGAGTCGGCGCGACGTGCGCCGCAGGGGTGATGGCAGGTGTGCCCTGATACGAAAAGCGGATGTGCTGCGGATACGGGAACACGTCTTCCACGATGCCGGCTTCGATGCGCTCCTTGCGCCGCTGCCAGAATTCGCGCGTGAACAGGTCGGCGTGGTGCTGCAGGAAGTATTTGCGGATCTTTGCGTTGCCCAGCAGGAAGCGGCCAAACTGCTCGGGGAACACGTCGTGCTTGCCGACGTGATACCAGGGCTCGGCCGCCATCTCTTCCTCCTCGGTGCGCGCCTCGGGGATGTCGCGGAAATTGCAGTCGGTGATGTATTCGATTTCGTCGTAATCGTAGAACACCACGCGCTTGTGACGGGTGACGCCGAAGTTCTTGTACAGCATGTCGCCGGGGAAGATGTTGGCCGCCACCAGTTCCTTGATGGCGTTGCCGTATTCCACCACGCCGTGCTCGATGCGCGCCTCGTCGCCCTGCTGCTCGGCGTTGCTCAGCCAGATATTCAGCGGCACCATGCGGCGCTCGATGTACAGGTGCTTGATGACGATGTTCTCGCCGTCTTCCTCCAGCAGCGAGGGCGCGTGCAGGCGGATCTCGTCGATCAGCTCTTCCTTCATGCGGTGGCGCGGGAAGGCCACGTTGGAATACTCCAGCGTGTCGGCCATGCGGCCCACGCGGTCGTGGTGCTTCACCAGCAGGTATTTTTCCTTCACCAGCGCGCGCGTGGTGTCCTTGGGCGCCGGGAAGAAGTCCTTGATCACCTTGAACACGTAGGGGAAGGACGGCAGCGCGAACACCAGCATGACCAGGCCGCGGATGCCGGGCGCGATGTCGAACTGGTCCGACGAATGCTTCAGGTGCTGCAGGTAGTCGCGGTAGAACAGCGTCTTGCCCTGCTTCTGCAGGCCGAGGATGGTGTAGATCTCGCTGCGCGGCTTGCGCGGCAGCAGGGTGCGCAGGAACTGCACATAGGCCGAGGGCACCTCCATGTCCACCTGGAAGTAGGCGCGCGTAAACGAGAACAGGATGATGATCTGCTCCTGCTCGAACAGCACGGTGTCCAGCACCAGCTGGCCGTGGCGGTTGTGCAGGATGGGCACCACGAACGGGTATTCGCGCGCGCCGTTGACGCCCTTGCCGACGATGTAGGCGCCCTTGTTGCGGAAGAACAGGCTGGACAGCACCTGGATCTGGTGGTTGGGTTCCAGCGCCTCGCCGCCGAACAGCTGGCGCAGGCGCGCTTCCACCTGCTCCACGTCGCGGTCCAGGTTGGCGAACCTGGCGTTGAGCTGGAAATTGGTGACGATGCGCTTGAGCGTGAAGCGCAGGCCGTCGGTGCCCGGGTAGTACATGCGGTAGGTGGGCGCCGGCTCTTCCGTCTCGATGTACTCGGTGGACACCACCGGCCGCACGAAGATGAACTCGTTGTGGAAATAGCTGCGGTGCAGGATGTTGCAGCACACCGAATTGAAAAAGGTTTCGGCCAGCTCCGGCTGCTTGTGGCCGGACAGCAGGCCGATGAAGTGCAGCTTGCACTCGCGCCACACCTCGTCGCTCAAGTCCTCCGGCGCGTACTCGTCCTCCAGCATGTGCACGCATTCCTGCACGCGCTTGTCGTAGAAGCCGATGCGCTCGCGCGCGGCCTGCTGCGCCACTTTCCACTGGCCGCGCTCGAAATACTCGCGGGCTTGCTGGCTGGACTGGCGGAACAGGCGGTAATGCTTGTCGAAGCCGTCGCGGATGGTGAGCGCGATGTCGAACGCTATCTGGGAAGACAGCAGTTTCGGGAATGCAGCCTGGTTCATCATGGACGGGCCGGCCTCATCGCGCTCAGGTGGGCATTAACTGCGTTACTTGGTTTCAGCGAACAGTTCGCGGCCGATCAGCATGCGGCGGATCTCGCTGGTGCCGGCGCCGATCTCATACAGCTTGGCGTCGCGCCACAAACGGCCCACCGGATACTCGTTGATATAGCCGTTGCCGCCCAGGGTCTGGATCGCCTCGCCGGCCATCCAGGTGGCCTTTTCGGCGCTGTACAGGATGGCGCCGGCGGCGTCCTTGCGCAGCTGGCGCACCGCTTCCGGGCTGGTGGCGCGGTCGCAGGCCTGGCCCACGGCGTACACGTAGGCCTTGCACGCCATCATGGTGGAGTACATATCGGCCAGCTTGCCCTGCATCAGCTGGAACTCGCCGATCGGCTGGCCGAACTGCTTGCGGTCGTGGATATAGGGCACCACCGCGTCCATGCAGGCCTGCATGATGCCCAGCGGGCCGCCGGACAGCACGGTGCGCTCGAAGTCCAGGCCGGACATCAGCACGTTCACGCCTTTGCCCAGGCCGCCCAGCACGTTCTCGGCCGGCACTTCGCAGTCCTCGAACACCAGCTCGCCGGTGTGCGAGCCGCGCATGCCCAGCTTGTCCAGCTTTTGCGCCACGGAGAAGCCCTTGAAGCCTTTTTCAATCAGGAAGGCGGTCATGCCGCGCGGGCCCGCTTCCAGGTCGTTCTTGGCGTACACCACCAGCACGTCCGCGTCGGGGCCGTTGGTGATCCACATCTTGGTGCCGTTCAGCACCCAGCGGTCGCCCTTCCAGTCGGCGCGCAGTTTCATGCTCACCACGTCGGAACCGGCGTTCGGCTCGGACATCGCCAGCGCGCCCACGTGCTCGCCCGAGATCAGCTTGGGCAGGTATTGCCGTTTTTGCTCTTCGGTGCCGTTGCGCTTGATCTGGTTGACGCACAGATTGGAATGCGCGCCGTAGGACAGGCCCACGGAAGCCGAGGCGCGCGAGATCTCCTCCATTGCCACGATGTGGGCCAGGTAGCCCATGTTGGCGCCGCCGTATTCCTCGCTCACGGTGATGCCCAGCAGGCCCAGGTCGCCCATCTTGCGCCACAGGTCCATGGGGAACTGGTCGCTGCGGTCGATCTCGGCGGCGCGCGGCGCGATTTCGGCAGCGGCGAATTCCTGCACGGCGGAGCGCAGGGCGGCGATGTCTTCGCCGTGGTCAAAGGTCAGGCCTGGGAGATGGAGCATGTCGTCCTCATTCTTCTGGTTGGGGTGTGGTAGCCCTCATCATACCGCGATGTGACGTTAACGTAAACGTCAAGTCCCGGTGGATTGCGGCTCGGCAATCGCCGCCAGCATGCGCTTGCAGTCTTCCTCGTGGGCGGTGATTTCGGCCAGGGTCATGTCGATGTCCTCGCGCTGCTGCTCCAGCATGTCGCGGTGCTGCTGCAGCACGCCCAGGAAGCGGTGCATCTGCGCGCTGGTGTCCTTGGGCGACTCGTACATGTCCACCAGGCTCTTGATTTCGGACAGCGACAGGCCAAGGCGTTTGCCGCGCAGCGTGAGCTTGAGGCGGGTGCGGTCGCGCGGCGTGTAAACCCGGTTGCGTCCGCCCGCGCCTTCGCGCGAGGGGCTCAGCAGGCCCTGGTCTTCATAGAAGCGGATGGCGCGCGCCGTGATGTCGAATTCGCGGGCCAGTTCGGTGATGGTATAGGTAGGCATGTTGATCAGATGGGCAGCAAGGGGGGCGTCGGCTTCCGTTCAGCTTCCGTTTACGTAACGTTAAATATATTGTAGCCCATGACAGGACGGACAGTTGGTGGCAATTGCTGACCACGAATGGTGTATCGTGCGACGGCGTTGTGCGGCGGGCGGCATCATATGTGTTGGCATAAATGCAGCATCGAGCTCGACAACGGGACCGCATCTGTCCTGAACGAACGTTCAGTCTAAAAAATTGCCCTCTAAATTCAATTTGCCGTATCATGGCATATCAGAAATAAAATTTGGACGTTATGCGGGCGCCAGCACGCAGCAATGAGGGAAAAATGTTAAATATTCCATTCTCGATTGTCACAGTTCGTCCGACACTGCGAGAGACTGACTTTCATTGCATGATATGAAATAGTGCAACTATGAATTCTTCTAACGAACGCGAAAGCTTTAGCCAGCGCTTGCAGCAGGCTCTGAAAAACGCCCACTACTCTCCCGACAGCCCGACCCGCTTGGCGCGCGAATTTAACATTCGCTTCGACGGACGCCCCATAACGGTGCACGCAGCGCGCAAGTGGCTGGTGGGGGAAGCCATTCCCACCCAGGAAAAGCTGCGCATGATTGCCCAATGGCTGGGTGTACCGGCCGACTGGCTGCGCTTCGGCGGCCCGGAAGCGGCCGCGCCGGCCGGCGAGAGCAGCAATGGCCTGTCCCGTTTCGAGTCGGCCGACGTGAAACTGATCGCCGATTTGCAGCGCCTGGACGAGCATCACCGCCAGATCGCGCGCGAATTTATTCGCATGCTGGTCCGTGTGAACTACCAAAAGTAACAAAATTGCACGGTCGTTCTTGACACATTGACTAATATAAGAACGGGCGTGCCACAGTTGCGCGGCGCGGCGGGAATCCGCCGAATGTTCGGCTCCAATAGCAAATTGTCACAGTTCCGAAACGGATTTGGTGCACAATAGGGATGCGCAATGCACGCGCTATTTCAGGAGTCCGGATTGAGCCGCTTGATGAGAAACAACTACAGCAATGTAGCGCAGCTGAAAGACCTGATGACCGCCCCGCCCATGACGGCAGCCCGCCACGCTGAACTGATGCGCAAGCGCATCGCCCAGCGCCGCATGCTGGAGGAAGCGAGGGAATTGAAGCGTGCCAGCAGCAGCTTCGAGAAAACCTAGCGTCACGGCAGGGATGGTGAGCGCTTAGCTGCGCGGCGGGTTCAGGCCGTCCCAGCGCGGCGCCAGCTGGTGCGCAATGCCGAACAGGTCGATCACCCGCGCCACCGTGTGGTCCACCATCTCGGCGATGGTTTGCGGCTGGTGGTAAAAGCTCGGCAGGGGCGGGAAGATAATGCCGCCCATTTCCGTGACGGCTGTCATATTGCGCAAGTGCGCCAGGTTGAACGGCGTTTCGCGCACCATCAGCACCAGGCGGCGGCGCTCCTTGAGCACCACGTCCGCCGCGCGTGCAACCAGATTGTCCGACAGGCCATGCGCCACGGACGCCAGCGTCTTCATCGAGCAGGGCGCAATCACCATCCCGTCCGACTGGAACGACCCGCTGGCGATGGCCGCGCCGATATTGTTCTGCTTGTGCACCACGTCCGCCAGCGCTTCCACTTCCTTGCGCTGCAAGCCGGTTTCCTGGTGCAGGGTCAGCACGGCCGCGTCCGAGACCACCAGGTGGGTCTCCACGGCCAGCTCCTTCAGTACCTGCAGCAGCCGCACCCCATACACCGCGCCGGTGGCGCCGGTAATGGCGATGACCAGCCGCTGCCGGCGGTCAGGCATCCAGCAGTGCCTTCAGTTCGCCCGACTCAAACATCTCGTTCATGATGTCCGAACCGCCGATGAACTCGCCCTTGATGTAGAGCTGGGGAATGGTTGGCCAGTTCGAGTATTCCTTGATGCCCTGGCGGACTTCAGGGTCGTCCAGAACGTTCACGGTGGCGATGTTTTCCACGCCGCACGCTTTCAGGATCTGGATGGCGCGGCCGGAAAAGCCGCACTGCGGGAACTGCGCGGTGCCCTTCATGAACAGGACCACGGGGGTTTTGGTCACGGTTTCTTTGATCCAGGTTTGTACGTCGCTCATTGCTGCCTCGGGGGAAAATGGAATAGATGCCGACATTTTATAAGAAAACGCCGGCGGGGGTACGGCAGGCTTAGCCGCGCAGCTTGGCGAAGGCCGCCGCCATCGAGCCGCCCATGGCCGGTTCGCGGGTCTGGGTCTTTTGTTGCTGGCCCATGGCGCGGCGGTCGTTACGGTCGGCGCGCTGCTCGGGCTTGCTGCCGGCGGCCGGCGCGCTGTCGCTCAGGCGCATGGTCAGCGCGATGCGCTTGCGCTTGGGATCGACTTCCAGCACCTTGACCTTCACCACCTGGCCGGCCTTGACCACCGTGTGCGGGTCTTTCACGAACGTGTTCGACAGCGCCGAGATGTGCACCAGGCCGTCCTGGTGCACGCCGATGTCGACAAAGGCGCCGAAGGCGGCCACATTGGTCACCACGCCTTCTAGGATCATGTCCGGGCGCAGGTCCGAGATCTCTTCCACGCCTTCCTTGAAGGTGGCGGTAGTGAACTCCGGACGCGGGTCGCGGCCGGGCTTTTCCAGCTCCTTCAGGATGTCGGTCACGGTCGGCACGCCGAACTTGTCGTCGGCGTACTTGGCCGGGTTCAGCGTCTTGATCAGTCCGCTATCGCCGATCACGCCCTTGATGTCCTTCTTGATGTCGCCCAGGATCTTCTCCACCAGCGGGTAGGATTCCGGGTGCACCGCCGAGGCGTCCAGCGGGTTCTCGCCGCCCATCACGCGCAGGAAGCCGGCCGCCTGCTCGAAGGTCTTGTCGCCCAGGCGCGGCACCTGCTTGAGCGCGGCGCGCGAGGTGAACGCGCCCTTGCTGTCGCGGTAGGTGACGATGCTTTGCGCCACGCTGGCCGACAGGCCGGACACGCGCGCCAGCAGCGGCGCCGAGGCAGTGTTGACGTCCACCCCCACCGCGTTCACGCAATCCTCCACCACCGCGTCCAGGGTGCGTGCCAGCTGGGACTGGCTCACGTCGTGCTGGTACTGGCCCACGCCGATCGATTTCGGGTCGATTTTCACCAGCTCGGCCAGCGGGTCCTGCAGGCGGCGCGCGATCGAGACGGCGCCGCGGATCGATACGTCCAGGTCCGGCAGTTCGCGCGACGCGAATTCGGAGGCCGAGTACACCGAAGCGCCCGCCTCCGAGACCACGATCTTGGTCAGCTTCTGCTCCGGATGGCGCTTGATCAAGTCCTGCGCCAGCTTGTCGGTTTCACGCGAGGCGGTGCCGTTGCCGATGGAAATCAGGGACACATTGTGCTTGGCGGCCAGCTTGCCCAGGGTGTGCAGGGCGCCGTCCCAGTCGTTGCGCGGCTGGTGCGGGTAGATGGTGGCGTGTTCCACCACCTTGCCGGTGGCGTCCACCACCGCCACCTTCACGCCGGTGCGCAGGCCCGGGTCCAGGCCCATGGTGGCGCGCTGGCCGGCCGGGGCCGCCAGCAGCAGGGCTTTCAGGTTGGTAGCGAAGACATTGATGGCGTCCGTCTCCGAGCGCTCGCGCAGCGCGCCCATCAGTTCGCTTTCCAGGTGCATGAAGCTTTTCACGCGCCAGGTCCAGCGCGCCGTGTCGGCCAGCCATTTGTCTGCCGGGCGGCCGGCGCTCTTGATGCCGAAGCGGGCCGCGATGCGGCTTTCGCACGGGTTGTGCGGCGCGTCCCATTTCGGTTTTTCGGCTTCGGTGTCCAGGCGCAGCGTCACGTCCAGGATGCCTTCGCGGCGGCCGCGCAGCAGCGCCAGGGCGCGGTGCGAGGGCACGGTGGCGATGGTTTCCGAATAATCGAAATAATCGGCAAACTTTTCGCCTTCCTCCTGCTTGCCTTCCACCACTTTGGACTCAACTATACCGTGCTCCGTCACGTATTCGCGCAGCGACTGCAGCAGGGTGGCGTCCTCGGCGAAGCGCTCCATCAGGATCTGGCGCGCGCCGTCCAGCGCGGCCTTGGTGTCGGCCACGCCCGGATTGTTGCCGTCGGGGGTGGTAAACGCCTCGCGCAGATAGGCGGTCGCTTCCGTTTCAGGAGTCAGTTCCGGGTTCGCCAGCAGGGCGTCGGCCAGCGGCATCAGGCCCGCTTCAATGGCAATCTGGGCCTTGGTGCGGCGCCTTTGCTTGTAGGGAAGATACAAGTCTTCCAGGCGGGTCTTGTCCTCGGCGTGCAGGACCGCGTCCAGCAGCGCCGGCGTCATCTTGTTCTGCTCGGTGATCGAGGCCACGATGGCGGCGCGGCGGTCTTCCAGCTCGCGCAGATAGCGCAGGCGCTCTTCCAGCAGGCGCAGCTGGATATCGTCCAGGCCGCCGGTGGCTTCCTTGCGGTAGCGCGCGATGAAGGGCACGGTGGCGCCTTCATCCAGCAGGGCGACGGCGGCGGCCACCTGGGCCGGTTTGGCGGCCAGTTCGATGGCAAGGCGTTGTTCGATGGTAGGCAGCATGAGCGGATTTCCTGTGGTGACCAGGGCGGAATCATACTCAAACCGCAGCGATGCGCCAACTTGCTTCGCCCTATGTTGGAAGAAACACAAACAAGAGTTACGCTAAACCGGATAATATTGCATGTTGCAGTTTTTGAACCGTCTTCAAACCGTCATCGATCAGTAACAAATGCGCACTATGGATTTGACCCGCGACGAAACCCGCGAAACGACTGCGCCGGCCCCGGCATCCGCCCCGGCGACGGCCCCCGCCCCCCAACTGCCCTACGCCGTCGCGACGTGGCTGCAGCGGGTGGACGCTGCTGCGCACCCGAAAGCCAAGCTGCTGGTGGCCGAGCCCGATCCCAAGGCGGCCCAGCCGCAATACAAGCTGATCTATGTGCTGGCGCCCACCAGCGGCGGGCGCCACGTGGCGCTGTGCCTGTACAAGGCGCGCCTGCGGCCCAACGGCGACGTGGCCGCCGCCACCCCGGTGAGCGAAGTGTTTTCGCTGCTGTCGGCCCCGCCCACCTTCCTGGCGCCCGGCGACGAAGACTTGATCCGTTTCTTTGTGGCCATGCGCAGCGGCCCGAACTCGCAGACCGGCACCGCCACCGAGCCGCGCGGCAAGATCGGCGCGGCCCTGCTGAAGATGCTGGCCGAGCAGGATAAGCTGCTGTGGGCCAATTCCTGGGCCGACGTGGGCAACGGCCTGGTGTATCCGATGAAATTCGGCCCCCTGCGCCAGGCCAACCTGGCTTGGCGCGAGGAAGGCAAGGGCTTGCGCCTGGGCTGGGCGGTGGAGCCGCCCGAGGGTGCGCGCCACCACGGCGCCGACCAGCTCGACTACATGCTGCCCACTGAGCCGCCGTGGTATATCGACAACCTCTCGTGCGGCGAGCTGTTCCTGAACCAGGGCGGCGCCGAGATCCCGCTGGCCGAGCTGCAGGCCCTGGTGGCGCAAGCCCCGCTGCTTACCAGCAACGACAAGCTGCGCGTGTCGCAGCTGCTGCTGGCGCACGGCCTGCAACAGCTGATGCCGCTGCCGCAGCCGCTGCCGCAGCGCATCCGCCAGGACGTCAAGCCGCGCCCCATCCTGGTGCTGGACGCGGCCATGCTGTCCGACGGCAGCACCCAGCGCTGGCACGACTTCGCCGTGCTGTCCTACGATTACGACGGCGAGCGCGTGTCCTTCGACCCGTCGCAGCGCGTGGTGCGCCAGCGCGGCGAGGTCACTGAAGTGATACAGCGCGACGAGCAGGCCGAGGCGGACGCCCTGGCCACCCTGGCTGCGCTCGGCTTCCGCAAGCCCGGCGCGCTGCCGCTGTCGAGCGTGCGCGGCGGCCTGCTGCTGGCCGGCCAGGCCGACTGGCTGCGCTTTGCCGCCGACGGCGTGGACGAGCTGCTCGCCCACGGCTGGCAGGTGGAAAAATCCGCCAAGTACCGCTATGACGTGACGGCCGTGGACGGCTGGTACGCCGAAGTCGAGCCCGACGAGGCCGACGGGGGCCACGCCTGGTTCGACCTGGAGCTGGGGATCACGGTGGAAGGCGAGCGCATCCCGCTGCTGCCGGTGCTGGTGCAGATGATACGCAACGCGCCGCTGGACTTCAGCCCGAAAGCGCTGGCCGCGCACGCCGAGGAAGACCAGATGCTGGCCACCCTGGGCGACGGCACCCGCGTGGCGCTGCCGTGGAACCGGGTCAAGCCCATCCTGGCCACGCTGGGCGAGCTGTATTACAACGACAAGAT
Source organism: Massilia sp. Root418 (assembly GCF_001425265.1). Classification (GTDB taxonomy): domain Bacteria; phylum Pseudomonadota; class Gammaproteobacteria; order Burkholderiales; family Burkholderiaceae_D; genus Rugamonas. Next base: position 115,452 of record NZ_LMEC01000022.1, on the reverse strand, counting down.
CAAGCACGCCGTGCACCTGCCCACGCTGGACGCGGCCCGCCTGGACGAGCTGGCCCGCACCGTCGATTTCGAGTGGGCCGGGGGCGAGGAATTGCGCGACATGGGCCGCAAGCTCAACCAGTTCAACTCCGTCAAGCGCGTGGCCACCCCGGCCGGCCTGCGCGCCACCCTGCGCGACTACCAGGCCGACGGCCTGGCCTGGATGCAGTTCCTGCGCGAGTACGGCCTGGCCGGCATCCTGGCCGACGACATGGGCCTGGGCAAGACGGTGCAGACCCTGGCCCACATCCTGGTGGAAAAGGAAGCCGGGCGCCTCACGCACCCGGTGCTGGTGATCGCGCCGACCAGCCTGATGGGCAACTGGCAGGACGAGGCCGCGCATTTCGCGCCCGACCTGCGCGTGCTGCTGCTGCAAGGCAAGGACCGCATGCAGCAGTTCGAGCAGATCCAGGAATCCGACCTGGTGCTGACCACCTACGCGCTGCTGCCGCGCGACGAGGAAAAGCTGCGCGAGCAGGAATTCCACATGGTCATCCTGGACGAATCGCACTACATCAAGAACACCCGCTCCAAGGCGGCCCAGAGCGCCGGCCTGCTGAAAGCCCGGCACCGCCTGTGCCTGTCCGGCACGCCGCTGGAAAACCACCTGGGCGAGCTGTGGTCGCAGTTCCACTTCCTGCTGCCGGGCCTGCTGGGCGACGAAAAATCGTTCAATGCCCAGTTCCGCCACCCGATCGAGCGCCAGGACGACCCGCAGCGCCGCGCCCTGCTGAACCGCCGCATCAAGCCCTTCCTGCTGCGCCGGACCAAGGACAACGTGGCCAAGGAATTGCCGGCCAAGACGGAAATGGTGCGCAAGGTGGAGCTGACCGGCGCCCAGCGCGACCTGTACGAAACCGTGCGCCTGGCCATGGACCAGAAAGTGCGCGAGGAAATCGACCGCAAGGGCGTGGCGCGCAGCCAGATCGTGATCCTGGAAGCGCTGCTCAAGCTGCGCCAGGTGTGCTGCGACCCGCGCCTGGTGAAGTCGCTGCCGTCCAAGAAGCAGACCGCCGGCTCGGCCAAGCTGACCGATTTGATGCAGATGGTGGAGGATTTGCTGGAAGAAGACCGCAAGATCCTGGTGTTTTCGCAGTTCACCTCGATGCTCGAGCTGATCGAGGAAGAGCTGGAGCTGCGCGACATCCCCTATGCGCTGCTGACCGGCGAAACCAAGGACCGCAGCGCCCAAGTGGCGGCCTTCCAGCAGGGCGCGGTGCCGATTTTCCTGATCAGCCTGAAAGCGGGCGGCGTCGGCCTGAACCTGACGGCGGCCGACACCGTCATCCACTACGACCCGTGGTGGAACCCGGCGGCCGAGAACCAGGCCACCGACCGCGCCTGGCGCATCGGGCAGGACAAGCCGGTGTTCGTCTACAAGCTGATCGCCAAGGGCACGCTGGAGGAAAAAATCCAGGTCCTGCAGCAGAAAAAATCCGACCTGGCGCAGTCCATCCTGGCTGAGGGCGAATCGCAGAAGATGGCGCTGACGCAGGAAGACCTGCAGCAGATCTTTGCCCCGCTGGCGGACTAGCCATGGACGACCCGGACCTCAACCATGCGCTCTACAAGCAGATCCTCGACAACAGCAGCGAAGTGCATTTCCTGCTCGACTTGCTGGAGGGCGGCGGCGGCCGCATCCGCTACCTGAGCCCGGCTGCAGGGCGCCGCTACGGCTACACGCTGGAGCGGGCCCAGGCGCTGTCCGACCAGCTGGTGGCCGGCCTGGCGCAGCGCCTGGAGCGCTTTGCGGCCGGCGAACGCAGCCGCTTGCGGGTGCGGCGCGAACTGGAAGTGCCGCATGCCGACGGCCACATGATCCCGGTGGAAATCGAATCGACCCTGGTGCTGAACGAGATCGGCACCGCTGTGGCGCTGTCCGGCTCGGTGCGCGACGTGAGCGAGCGCCAGGAGTGGGAGCGGCAGCAGAAGAAGTTCGCCTCCATGCTGTCGCACGAGTTCCGCACCCCGCTGTCCACCATCGACGGCGCCATCCAGCGCCTGGAAATGACCGGCGCCCACCACGACGAAGCCACCCGCAAGCGCTACACCAAGATCCAGAACGCGGTCGACCGCCTGCTGGCCATGCTGGACGAATACCTCTCGCCCGAGCGCATGGCCAGCATCGGCCGACGGCGCCAGCCCAACGAAGTGTCGCCGCTGGCGCTGCTGGACAATGCCGCCGAGCAGGCCCGGCCGCGGCGCGCCGCCGTGCGCGTGGTGGCCGAGGGCCTGCCGCAGTGGGTGCGCTGCGATCCCGCCGGCCTGCGGCTCGTCCTGGACATTTTGCTGGACAATGCCATTAAGTACACAGATGATAGCGACGAGATAACGCTTGTCGGCAAAAAAGCAACAGAAGGCGGCATCGAGTTGTCGGTATCGGACCCGGGGGCTGGCATACCTGCCGATGAAGTGGGTAAGCTGTTCGACAGGGGCTTTCGCGGCCGCGCGGCCGGCGGCATCCCGGGTTCCGGCCTGGGCTTGTACATGGCGCGCGCGGTGGTGGAAGTGCACGGCGGCACGCTGACGGTGGAGAATTTTGCTGAAAGCGGCAAGAAATTTCGGATTTGGCTGCCTGTACCGGCCTGAGCCGGGAAATACCTTGCGCCGCGCGATTGCAACCGTGATAATTCTCGCACGCAAGCTTCGGCTTGCAACTAATTTGAGATTGGCGCATCAATGACGCAAATACTGATCGTGGAAGACAATCTGGACTATGCCGAGGAAATGGCAGAGTTCCTGACTGAGCTTGAACACGAAGTCCACATCACCAACAACGCCGGCGAAATGTGGTCGGCCCTCAGCCAAGGCAACGTTGGCGTGGTGGTGCTCGACCTGGGCCTGCCCGACGAGGATGGCTTTAACGTCATTCCGCGCATGCGCCAGCTGTATCCGCACATCGGCCTGCTGGTGCTGACCGGCCGCGTGGCGTTCGACAACCGCATCCTGGGCCTGCGCCTGGGCGCCGACCACTACCTGACCAAACCCATCAAGTTTCCGGAACTGGCTGCCCACATCGAGGCGCTGGACCGCCGCGTGGGCCCGCAGGAGCCGGTGCCGCTGCCCAACAAGTGGACCCTGAAAGTGAGCGCCCGCCTGCTGGAACTGTCGGGCCAGGCCATCACCCTGACCGAAAAAGAGTGCAACTTCCTGCATCTGCTGACAATTAACACCCGTCCCGTGCCGCGCCAGGTCATCGTGGCCGGCATCGGCGGCGACGACCCGGACGCCGGACGCCGCGTCGACATGCTGGTGTACCGCCTGCGCAAGAAGGCGCGCAGCGGCCTGGGCGAGGACCTGCCCCTGCGCAGCGCCTATGGCGAAGGCTACAGCCTGTCCGCCAGCTTCAACCTCTCCTGAAATAGATGGCGCCGCTGCGCGCGGCGTGACATTTCAATAGTTTCCAGCGATACGGTCTGACTTACCATGGACTTCCAGGCGCCGCCTGTGGTCCAGGTGCGGTTGCGGCGCGTCATTGCGGGAGATTGCTATGGTGAAATTGCGAGATCTGGGTATCGGCGTACGGCTGGGCGGCGGGTTTGGCGTTGTCATGCTGATGATGCTGATGATGGCGGCGGCCGGCGTCTGGCGTCTGCAGGCAGTGGGGCAGCTGAGCGAGGAAATGGTGGGCAGCGCCATGCTCAAGGAGCGCCTCACCGCCGAGTGGCACGGCTTGATCAGTATCAGCGGCGTGCGCGTGATGGCCTTCGCGCGCAATCCCGAGCAAGTGGAGTCGCGGGCCGAGGCAGACAAGGCCGCTGCCACGCGCGAGCGCGTCAACGCCATCCAGAAGCAGCTGGAACCGCTGCTGGCCAGCAGCGAGGAAAAGCGCCTGCTGCAAGCCGTGGGCGCGGTGCGCAAGGAATATGCGGCCACCCGCGACGCGGTGTTCGCGCTGAAGAAGGGCGGCGACGCCGACGGCGCCCGGCAAATGGTGGACAGCAAGCTGGAAACGCAATTCGCGGGCTATCAGCGCGCCGTTGAGCAGATCGGCGAGCACGAGGCCGGCGTGGGCCGGGTGCTGGCGGGCCAGGTGCAGCAGCAGTTCCGCGACGGCCGCCAGTTCCTGCTGGCCATGGCCTGCGGCGTGCTGCTGCTGGGCAGCTGGTTCGCCTACCTGCTGACGCGCTCCATCACGCAGCCGCTGGCGCAGGCGGTGCGCGTGGCGCAGACCGTGGCGGCAGGGGACTTGAGCAGCCAGATCCGGGTCGACAGCCGCGACGAGACGGGCCAGCTGCTGCACGCGCTGAAGGACATGAACGCCAGCCTGGTGCGCATCGTCAGCCAGGTGCGCGGCGGCACCGAAACCATCGCCACCGCCTCGGGGGAAATCGCCAGCGGCAACCTGAACCTGTCTTCGCGCACCGAGCAGCAAGCCAGCTCGCTGCAGCAGACCGCCTCCTCGATGGAAGAACTGACCGCCACCGTCAAGCAGAACGGCGACAATTCGCGCCAGGCCCACACGCTGGCGCTGTCGGCGTCGGACGTGGCGCAGCGCGGCGGCGCCGTGGTCAGCCAGGTGGTCGACACCATGGGCATGATCAATGCCTCTGCGCACAAGATTGTCGACATCATCGGCGTGATCGATGGCATTGCCTTCCAGACCAATATCCTGGCCCTGAACGCGGCGGTGGAAGCGGCCCGCGCGGGCGAGCAGGGGCGCGGCTTCGCCGTGGTGGCCAGTGAGGTGCGCAACCTGGCCCAGCGCAGCGCGGCGGCCGCGCGCGAGATCAAGGTGCTGATCGGCGATTCGGTGGAGAAAGTGTCCACCGGCGCCAGGCTGGTGGATCAGGCCGGCAGCACCATGGAGGAAATCGTGGTCAATGTGCGCCGCGTGAGCGACATCATCGGCGAGATCACCACCGCCAGCGTGGAGCAGACCAGCGGCATCGAGCAGATCAACCGCGCCATCTCCCAGATGGACCAGGTCACCCAGCAGAATGCGGCGCTGGTGGAAGAGGCGGCAGCGGCGGCCGCCGCCCTGCAGGAGCAGAGCCAGGCGCTGGCCCATGCGGTGAGCGTGTTCCAGCTGGCGGGCCAGCCGTCCCGGCAGCGGACGCTGGCGGCCTTGCCTTAATTGGGGACGCAGTCGAGCCGATTTCCGGGGCGCGGGAAATAATTGGGGACAGAGTGCTCTGGATACGGTAGCATGGCGCTTTCAGCCACTTTCCCTTCCTTGCCATGGCCCGTCTTCCCCGCCTGATTGTTCCCTTCCAGCCCCACCACGTGGTCCAGCGCGGCCTGAACGGCCAGGGCATCTTCCACGATGCCGACGACTACACAGCCTTCCTCGGCTGGCTGCGCAGCGCCGCCAGGAACTGGAAAGTGGCCGTGCACGCCTATGCGCTCACGCCCGGCGAACTGCATTTTCTCGTCACGCCCAGCGACGAGGAGGGCCTGGGCCTGATGATGCAGTGGATAGGGCGCTACTACGTGCCCTATTTCAACCAGAAGTACGGCCGCGCCGGCACCTTGTGGCAGGGCCGCTACAAAACCTCGGTGATCGATGCCGAGTCATATCTGATGAGCAATAGCCGCTATATCGAGTTCCTGCCGGTGCGCACCGGCCTGGCCGGCCAGCCGGCGCAGTATGCCTGGTCCAGCTACGCGCACCACGCCGGCCTGCGCTCCGATCCGGTGGTCACCGACCACGCGCTGTACTGGGCGCTGGGCAATACGCCGTTCCAGCGCGAAGCGGCCTACCAGGAGCTGGCCGGCAGCGACTTGCCGGCCGAGCAGATCGCCATCGTGGAGCAGGCCGTGCTCAAGGGCTGGCCGCTGGGCTCGGAACGCTTCAAGACCGAGCTGCAAAACCGGGTGAAACGGCAGGTGCTGCCGGCCAAGCGCGGCCGTCCATTCAAGAAGCCGGCACTTGCCGCGATCGCCGATTGACTATGTCCCTAATTAATTTTTAAAGCGACAGGAAAAAAATTAATTCGACTCCGACCCTAATTATTCTTGTTGAGTTTTTTTGTGCATTGCACTACTCTGACTTTTCGATAGTTATCAGCAGTGGAGAAACGCATGATTGCGCAAGGCTTGTACGACCCAGCTAATGAACATGACGCCTGCGGCGTCGGTTTCGTCGCCCACATCAAGGGCAACAAGAGCCATTCCATCGTGGAGCAGGGTCTGCTGATCCTGAAGAACCTGGACCACCGGGGCGCAGTCGGCGCGGACGCGCTGATGGGCGACGGCGCCGGCATCCTGATCCAGATCCCGGACCAGTACTACCGCGACGAAATGGCCAAGCAGGGTGTGGAACTGCCGCCGCCAGGCGAATACGGCGTGGGCATGGTGTTCCTGCCGAAGGAAAACGCGTCCCGCATCGCCTGCGAACAGGAAATCGAGCGCGCCGTGCGCATCGAGGGCCAGGTCGTGCTGGGCTGGCGCAATGTGCCGGTGGACTACGACATGCCGATGTCGCCCACCGTGCGCGCCAAAGAACCGATCATCCGCCAGATCTTCATCGGCCGCGGCCCGGACATCATGGTCACCGACGCGCTGGAGCGCAAACTGTATGTGATCCGCAAATCGTCCGGCCACGCCATCCAGGCGCTGAAACTGCTGCACGGCAAGGAATTCTTCGTGCCGTCCATGTCGGCCCGTACCGTGGTGTACAAGGGCCTGCTGCTGGCCGACCAGGTTGGCGTCTACTATAAAGACCTGCAAGACCCGCGCTGCATCTCGGCGCTGGCGCTGGTGCACCAGCGTTTCTCGACCAATACCTTCCCCGAGTGGCCGCTGGCCCACCCTTACCGCCTGATCGCCCACAACGGCGAGATCAACACGGTGAAGGGCAACTTCAACTGGATGCGCGCACGCGAAGGCGTGATGAAGTCGGCCGTGCTGGGCGAGGACCTGCAAAAGCTGTTCCCGCTGATCTATGAAGGCCAGTCGGACACCGCCTGCTTCGACAACGCGCTGGAACTGCTGCTGATGGCCGGCTACCCGCTGGCGCAGGCCATGATGATGATGATCCCCGAGGCGTGGGAAAACCACACCCTGATGGACGACAACCGCAAGGCCTTCTACGAATACCACGCCGCCATGATGGAACCATGGGACGGCCCTGCCGCCATGGCCTTCACCGACGGCCGCTACATCGGCGGCACGCTGGACCGGAACGGCCTGCGTCCTGCGCGCTACATCATCACCGACGACGACCTGGTGGTGATGGCCTCCGAATCGGGCGTGCTGCCGATTCCGGAATCGAAGATCATCCAGAAATGGCGTCTGCAGCCGGGCAAGATGTTCCTGATCGACCTGGAAGCGGGCCGCATCATCGACGACAAGGAGCTGAAGGACACCTACGCCAACGCCAAGCCCTACAAGGCCTGGATCAACGCGGTGCGCATCAAGCTCAACGAGATCAAGCTGTCCGAAAGCCAGCAGGCGCACAACCGCATCAAGTACAGCGCCGCGCCGGGCGAAAAAGCCGTCGCGTCCGTGCTGGACCGCCAGCAAGCCTTCGGCTACACCCAGGAAGACCTGCGCTTCCTGATGGCGCCGATGGCCGCCGCCGGCGAAGAAGCCACCGGCTCCATGGGCAACGACTCGCCGCTGGCCGTCATGTCCAACAAGCTGAAGCCGCTGTACAACTACTTCAAGCAGCTGTTCGCCCAAGTGACCAACCCGCCGATCGACCCGATCCGCGAAGCCATGGTGATGTCGCTGGTGTCCTTCATCGGGCCGAAACCGAACCTGCTGGACACCAACAACGTCAACCCGCCGATGCGCCTGGAAGTGTCGCAGCCGGTGCTCGGTTTCGACGACATGGCGCGCCTGCGCGGCATCTCGCTGCACACCGGCGGCAAGTTCAAGTCGTACGAGCTGAACATCTGCTACCCGCTGGCCTGGGGCAAGGAAGGCGTGGAAGCCTGCCTGGCTTCGCTGTGCGCGGAAGCCGTGGACGCGGTGAAATCCGGCCACAACATCCTGATCGTGTCCGACCGTTCCATTGGTCCGGACCGCGTGGCGATCCCGGCGCTGCTGGCCACCTCCACCATCCACCAGCACCTGGTGTCGAAAGGCCTGCGCGCCTCGACCGGCCTGGTGGTGGAAACCGGCTCGGCCCGCGAAACCCACCACTTCGCCCTGCTGGCGGGCTACGGCGCGGAAGCCGTGCACCCCTACCTGGCGATGGAAACGCTGATGGAGCTGGCCCACGAAATGTCGGGCGAGCTCTCCGGCGAGCAAGCCATCTACAACTACACCAAGGCCGTCGGCAAGGGCCTGATGAAGGTCATGTCCAAGATGGGCATCTCGACCTATATGTCCTACTGCGGCGCGCAGATCTTCGAAGCCATCGGCCTGAACAAGTCGCTGGTGGACAAGTACTTCAAGGGCACCGCCTCCAACGTGGAAGGCATCGGCGTGTTCGAAGTGGCGGAAGAAGCGCTGCGCCTGCACAACCTGGCCTTCGGCAACGACCCGCTGCTGAAATCGGCGCTGGACGCGGGCGGCGAATACGCCTTCCGCGTGCGCGGCGAAGACCACCTGTGGACCCCGGACGCGATCGCCAAGCTGCAGCACTCGACCCGCGCCAACAACTACTCGACCTATAAAGAGTACGCGCAGATCATCAACGACCAGAGCAAGCGCCACCTGACCCTGCGCGGCCTGTTCGAGTTCAAGCTCGACCCGGCCAAGGCCATCCCGCTGGACGAAGTCGAGCCGGCCAAGGACATCGTCAAGCGCTTCGCCACCGGCGCCATGTCGCTCGGCTCGATCTCGACCGAGGCGCACGCCACCCTGGCCGTGGCCATGAACCGCATCGGCGGCAAGTCCAACACCGGCGAAGGCGGCGAAGATCCGGCCCGCTACAGCATGGAGCTGAAGGGCATCCCGATCAAGCAGGGCGACACCATGGCCTCCGTGGTGGGCAAAGAGCAAGTGGTGGTCGACATTCCGCTGCAGGCGGGCGACTCCATGCGTTCGCGCATCAAGCAGGTGGCGTCGGGCCGCTTCGGCGTCACCGCCGAGTACCTGAACTCGGCCGACCAGATCCAGATCAAGATGGCGCAGGGCGCCAAGCCGGGCGAAGGCGGCCAGCTGCCGGGCCACAAGGTGTCCGAATACATCGCCCAGCTGCGCTTCTCGGTGCCGGGCGTGGGCCTGATTTCGCCGCCGCCGCACCACGACATCTATTCGATCGAAGATCTGGCACAGCTGATCCACGACCTGAAGAACGTCAACCCGCGCGCCTCGATCTCGGTCAAGCTGGTGTCCGAAGTGGGTATCGGCACCGTGGCTGCCGGCGTCACCAAGGCCAAGGCCGACCACGTGGTGGTGGCCGGCCATGACGGCGGCACCGGCGCCTCGCCGCTGTCCTCGGTCAAGCATGCCGGCACCCCGTGGGAACTGGGCCTGGCGGAAACCCAGCAGACGCTGGTGCTGAACGGCCTGCGCAGCCGCATCCGCGTCCAGGCCGACGGCCAGATGCGGACCGGCCGCGACGTGGTGATTGCCGCCATGCTGGGCGCCGACGAGATCGGCTTCGCCACCGCGCCGCTGGTGGTGGAAGGCTGCATCATGATGCGCAAATGCCACCTGAACACCTGCCCGGTGGGCGTGGCCACCCAGGACCCCGTGCTGCGCGCCAAGTTCCAGGGCAAGCCGGAATACGTGGTGAACTACTTCTTCTTCGTGGCCGAAGAAGCGCGCCAGCTGATGGCCCAGCTGGGCATCCGCACCTACGACGAGCTGATCGGCCGCGTGGACCTGCTGGACAAGTCCAAGGCCATCACCCACTGGAAAGCCCAGGGCCTGGACTTCAGCAACATCTTCTTCCAGCCGCAGGTGCAGGGCGAGCAAGCCATCCGCCACGTGGAAGACCAGGATCACGGCCTGGACAAGGCGCTGGACCACAAGCTGATCGCGCAAGCCAAGGCCGCGCTGGAGAAGGGCGAACGCGTGTCCTTCATCTCGCCGGTGAAGAACCTGAACCGCACCGTGGGCACCATGCTGTCGGGCGAAGTGGCCAAGCGCTACGGCCACGCCGGCCTGCCGGACGACACCATCCACATCCAGCTGCAAGGCACGGCCGGCCAGTCCGCCGCCGCCTTCCTGGCGCACGGCATCACGCTGGACCTGGTGGGCGAGGGCAACGACTACGTCGGCAAGGGCTTGTCGGGCGGCCGCATCATCGTGCGTCCGAACACCGAGTTCCGCGGCTGGGCCGTGAACAACATCATCATCGGCAACACCGTGCTGTACGGCGCGATTGCCGGCGAAGCCTTCTTCAACGGCGTGGCCGGCGAACGCTTCGCGGTGCGCAACTCGGGCGCCACGGCGATCGTCGAAGGCGTGGGCGACCACGGCTGCGAATACATGACCGGCGGTACCGTGGTCGTGCTGGGCGCCACCGGCCGCAACTTCGCGGCGGGCATGTCGGGCGGCATCGCCTACGTGTACGACCCGGACGGCGATTTCGCGCAGAAGTGCAACCCTGCCATGGTCAGCCTGGAAGCCGTGCTGCCTGCCGCCGAGCAGAAGCTGGACAAGAACACCTGGCATGCGCAGCACCGCGACGGCGAGCCGGAGGCCGACGAGGTCATCCTGAAGCGCCTGATCGAGCGCCACTTCAAGCACACCGGCAGCACCCGTGCCCGCCTGTTGCTTGACAACTGGGCCGAAGGCCGCGCCAAGTTCGTGAAAGTGTTCCCGAACGAGTACAAGCGCGCCCTGATCGAGATGGCGGACAACGCCGCGCTGGAAATGGAAACCCAGGCCATCGCCGCCTGAACTGGACAAGAATAAGGAATCATCGTGGGTAAAATCACCGGCTTCATGGAATTCAAGCGTCAGGAAGAGAGCTATCTGGCTCCCGAGTCGCGCCTCAAGAACTACAAGGAATTCGTCCTGCACCTGAGCAACGAGCAGGCCAAGGTGCAAGGCGCGCGTTGCATGGATTGCGGCATCCCGTTCTGCAACAACGGCTGCCCGGTCAACAACATCATCCCGGACTGGAACGACCTGGTTTATCGCGGCAACTACCGCGACGCGCTGGACGTGCTGCACTCGACCAACAACTTCCCCGAGTTCACCGGCCGCATCTGCCCGGCGCCGTGCGAAACCGCCTGCACCCTGGGCATCAGTGATGATCCGGTCGGCATCAAGTCGATCGAGCACAAGATCATCGACGAAGGCTGGGCGCACGGCTGGGTGGTTCCCCAGCCGGCCGCCAGCAAGACCGGCAAGAAGGTGGCCGTGGTCGGTTCCGGCCCTGCCGGCCTGGCAGCGGCCCAGCAGCTGGCCCGCGTGGGCCACGACGTGACGGTGTTCGAGAAGAGCGACCGCATCGGCGGCCTGCTGCGCTACGGCATTCCCGATTTCAAGATGGAAAAGTCGCACATCGACCGCCGCGTGGAGCAGATGCAGGCCGAAGGCGTGACCTTCCGCACCAGCGTGCTGATCGGCAAGGACTTCCCGGCCAACGTCAACAACTGGGCCAAGGAAACCATCTTCCCGGAAGACCTGGAAAAGGAATTCGACGCCGTCATCCTGGCCGGCGGCGCGGAACAGCCGCGCGACCTGCCGGTGCCCGGCCGCGAACTGAAGGGCGTGCACTTTGCCATGGACTTCCTGCCGCAGCAGAACAAGGTCAACGCCGGCGACAAGGTCAAGGACCAGATCAAGGCCACCGGCAAGCACGTGGTGGTGATCGGCGGCGGCGACACCGGTTCCGACTGCGTCGGCACCTCCAACCGCCAGGGCGCCGCCTCCGTGGCCCAGTTCGAACTGATGCCCATGCCGCCCGAGCAGGAAAACAAGCCCCTGGTCTGGCCTTACTGGCCGACCAAGCTGCGCACCTCCTCCTCGCACGAGGAAGGCTGCGAGCGCGACTGGGCCGTGGCCACCAAGCGCCTGGAAGGCAAGGGCGGCAAGGTCGAGAAGCTGGTCGCCTGCCGCGTGGAATGGAAGGACGGCAAGATGCAGGAAGTGCCGAATTCCGAATTCGAGATGAAGGCCGACCTGGTGTTCCTGGCCATGGGCTTCGTGTCGCCGGTGCAAAACATCCTGGACGCGTTCAGCGTCGAGAAGGATGGCCGCGGCAACGCCAAGGCCGCCACCGAGGGCGAGCAAAGCTACAAGACGTCGGTGTCCAAAGTATTTGCCGCAGGCGACATGCGCCGTGGCCAGTCCCTCGTGGTCTGGGCCATCCGCGAAGGCCGCCAGTGTGCCCGCGCAGTCGATGAATTCCTGATGGGTTCGTCCGTCCTGCCGCGCTGATTCCCAAGTAGTTGTTTCACTCCCACCGGAGCACGACGGGCGATCCTCGACGGCTCCGGTTTTTTTATTGACAATGCGGCAATCGTTTGCGATATTGGACGACTTACATCACGGAGAGGGGTGACCTTGTGGCGACCATCAGCGGCCTGACGCAAAAGTACGACTCGATCGAAAAGAGCGGCTACGTCATGTGGCAGCTGAACCCGGCCCCCGTCGGCTACCGCCAGGCGCATGTCACGGTGTCCGAGGACACCCACTCCGTCGTGGTGCGCTCCTGGCCGCATCTGACCTGGAAAAATGCGAAGGGCACGCCCACCCATCTGTATTTCTGCCTGAAGGGCGGCGAATACGTCTACCTGAAGTCGAACCGGGGCAAGTACGAAACGCCGGGGGCCGCCGACCTGGCGCTGGCCCGGCGCTGCGTCTACGACCTGGTCTTTCATAAGCAGTTGCCCGCCAGCGAGCAGCACAAGGTGGACATCGCCGCCGAATTGGAGCGCCGCCGCGCCGAGGAGGCTGCGGCAACGGCTGCCGCGGTGGCCAGCCATGAGGCCCGCATGAAATCCGACAAAGCGTCCGGCCTGGTCTGGGGCAAGCGCGTCTAGCGCCGCCCGGGAGCGGCGCGCCGTCCAGGCCCTGCGGGGCCTTTTTCTTTGTTTGCTGTTGCTGCAATGCAGCAATTAACAAATGTTTCCGGATGTAATTACTGACTTTATAGTTATTAATGTTGTATTATTTACCTCTTGCCTCCCTCTCCCGAAGGGGCTCTCAGCAGAGGTTGGCGTTTCTGCACTACAATACGGGATTCAAAAAAGTGAGCGTGGTCGTGCCGAATCTAGTCGAAATCCGAGATTTACACTTCTCCTATGGAAAAAGGGCCATTCTGTCGGGCCTCCAGATGGACTTCCCGCGCGGGAAGGTGGTGGCGGTCATGGGTGGCTCTGGCAGCGGCAAGACCACGGTGCTGCGCCTGATTGGCGGCCAGATCCGCCCTTCCAGGGGGCACGTGTCGGTGGATGGCCAGATCGTTCACAAATTGAAGACCAATGACCTGTATCTGCTGCGCCGCAAAATGGGCATGCTGTTCCAGCACGGCGCGCTGTTTACCGACTTGAGCGTGTTTGAGAACGTGGCTTTCCCGCTGCGCGAGCACACCGACCTGGCCGAAGAGCTGATCCGCGACCTGGTGCTGATGAAGCTGCACGCGGTGGGCCTGCGCAATGCCGCCAAGCTCAAGCCGGGCGAGATTTCCGGCGGCATGGCGCGCCGGGTGGCCTTGGCGCGCTCGATCGCGCTGGACCCGCAACTGATTATGTACGATGAGCCGTTCGCCGGCCTGGACCCGATATCGATGGGCGTGACCGCCAACCTGATCCGCAACCTGAACGACGCGCTCGGCTCGACCACCATCCTGGTCTCGCACGACGTGAAGGAATCGTTCCACATCGCCGACTACGTCTATTTCCTGTCGCAGGGCAAAATCGTCGCGCACGGCACGCCGGACGAGATGATGGTGTCGACCGACCCCTACGTGAAGCAGTTCGTGCACGCCGAGGCCGACGGCCCCGTGCCCTTCCATTACCCGGGCAAGTCACTGGCGGCCGACCTCGGCCTGAAGGAGCGCGCATGATGGGCGGCCTGCTGGAGCGCCTCGGCATCTGGGTGCGCGAACACGTCGAAGGCGTGGGCTACAGCACCCGCACCTTCTTCTACATGCTGGGCGTGTCGCCCGGCCTGCTGCGCCGCCCGCGCCTGATCGTCGAGCAGCTGCACTTCATCGGCAACTATTCCATGCTCATCATCACGCTGTCCGGCCTGTTCGTCGGCATGGTGCTGGGGCTGCAGGGCTATTACACCCTGAACAAATACGGCGCCGAGCAGTCGCTCGGCCTGCTGGTGGCCCTGGGCCTGACGCGCGAACTGGGGCCGGTGATCACCGCGCTGCTGTTTGCCGGCCGTGCCGGCACCTCGCTCACGGCGGAAATCGGCCTGATGAAGGCGGGCGAGCAGCTCTCCGCCATGGAAATGATGGCGGTCAACCCGGTGCAGCGCGTGCTGGCGCCGCGCTTCTGGGCCGGCGTGATTGCCGTGCCGGTGCTGGCCTCGATTTTCAGCGCGGTCGGCATCTTTGGCGGCTACCTGGTCGGCGTGCAGCTGATCGGCGTGGACGAGGGCGCGTTCTGGTCGCAGATGCAGGGCGGCGTCGATATCTGGAAGGACGTGTTCAATGGCTTCGTGAAGAGCGTCGTGTTCGGCGTGGCCATCACCTTCATCTCGCTGTACCAGGGCTACGAAGCCCGGCCCACGCCCGAGGACGTGGCCGGCGCCACCACCCGCACCGTGGTGATCTCGTCCCTGATGATCTGGTGGCTGGACTTCATGTTGACGGCCTTGATGTTTAGCAAATAACGGCATCGTGCGCCTCAGTAATAAAAACAAGTTAGGATAGTGTCATGCAACGTAAATCTCTGGATCTGTGGGTAGGTTTGTTTGTCGTGCTGGGCGTGGCCGCGTTGGCCTTCCTGGCGCTGAAGGCCGGCAACGCCAGTTCGCTGTCGTTTGCCCCGACATACGAAGTAACCGCCAAGTTCGATAACATTGGCAGCCTGCGCGAGCAGGCCGCCGTCAAGGCGTCCGGCGTGGTGGTGGGCCGCGTGGCCAAGATCCGCTTCGACGACAAGTCTTATAAGGCGCTGGTGACCCTGAATATGGAAACCAGCTACGCATTCCCCAAGGACAGCTCGGCTAAAATCCTCACGGCTGGCTTGCTGGGCGAGCAATACATCGGCATCGAAGCCGGCGGCGACACCAACAACCTGGTGGCGGGCGACAAGATCGCGCGCACCCAGTCCGCTGCCGTGCTGGAAGACCTGATCAACCAATTTATCTACAGCAAAGCAGCTGAAGGAAAGGATAGCAACTAATGCGTGCACCAATGAAATTCCGTCACCTGGCCTTGACTGTAGCGGCCGCGGCCGTACTGACCGGCTGCGCCGGCCCCAACCCGCGCGACCCCTACGAGGGTTTCAACCGCAGCATGTTCAAGTTCAACGACGCGGTCGACCAGGCGGCTCTCAAGCCTGCCGCCACCGCCTACAAGAATGTGCTGCCGACTTTCGTGCAGACCGGCGTGAACAACTTCTTCGGCAATTTGTCGGACGTGTGGAGTGCCGCCAACGGCTTCCTGCAGGGCAAGGGCGAGCAGGGCATGTCGGACGTGATGCGCGTGGCGCTGAACTCCACCTTCGGCCTGCTGGGCGTGCTGGACATCGCTTCCGAGGCCGGCTTGAAGAAGCATAACGAGGACTTCGGCCAGACCCTCGGCTACTGGGGCGTGGAATCGGGCCCCTACCTGATGCTGCCGCTGCTGGGCCCGTCCACCGTGCGCGACACCGTGGCCCTGCCGCTGGACATCAAGGCCGACCCGTGGGGTTACAAAGATCCTGTCAACGTACGCAACATCGGCAGCGTTACCCGCGTGATCGACAAGCGCGCCGGACTGCTGGATGCCACCAGCCTGATGGAAGAAGCTGCGCTGGACCGCTACGAGTTCGTGCGCGACAGTTTCCTGCAAGCACGCCAGAGCAAGGTCTACGACGGCGAGTCGGGCCCGCGCGGCGGCAAGGACAAGGATGCGGACAAAAAGGACGCCAAGCCGGCCGTCTCCGATGCCGACAGCGGCAACGAGGCGGCACCTGCGGCGGGCGAGGCTATAATGGCGGCACCGGCTGCGGAAAAGAACGCCAGCCTGTGACCCTGAAGCAACTAAAATAAGGTTAAACAGAGATGAAATTGATTAAACAACTTTTTGCTATCGCGACGGTCGCTTTCGCTTCCGTATCGTACGCCGCCGTGGCGGCGCCTGCGCCGGCCGGCAACGAAGCCCCGGACGTGCTGGTCAAGCGCATCAGCCAGGACGTGCTGGACACCGCCAAGGCCGACAAGGAAATCCAGGGCGGCAACCAGAAGCGCATCATGGACCTGGTGGAAACCAAGATCCTGCCCTACGTCGACTTCCAGCGCATGACCTCGCTGGCCGCCGGCCGCTACTGGCGTGAAGCCAGCCCGGAACAGCAAAAGCAGCTGTCCACCGAGTTCCGCTCGCTGCTGATCTTCACCTATTCGGGCGCGCTGTCCCAGGTGAAAAACGAAACCATCGAGTTCAAGCCGCTGCGCGCCGATCCGTCGGACAGCGAAGTGGAAGTGCGCTCGCAGGTGAACGTGGCGCGCGGCGAACCGATCCCGCTGAACTACCGCGTGGCCAAGACCCCGGCCGGCTGGAAGATCTACGACATCAACGTGCTGGGCGCGTGGCTGGTCGAGACCTACAAGGGCACCTTCGCCTCTGAAATCAGCAAGGGCGGCATCGACGGCCTGATCAAGACCTTGTCCGAAAAGAACAAGAAGCTGGCCAGCAAGCCGATCAAGGCTGCTTCCGCCAAATAATTGACTGAAAAACCATGTCCGCATCCACCGACAATATGCTATCCCTCACGTCCCTGACCGTATCCAACGCCACTGCGGCGCTGGAGCAGGGCGTGGCGGCGATCGCCTCCGGCCAATCCGTGTTCGACCTGCGCAACGTGCAGGCGGTGGATTCGGCCGCCGTGTCGGTGATGCTGGCCTGGCAGCGCGCCGCGCAGCAGGCGGGCCTGCGGCTCGAACTGAAGAACCTGCCCGCCAATCTGAAAAGCCTCACCAAGCTGTACGGCGTGTGCTCGCTGGTTTCGCCATCCCTGGCCGAATGCGGCGAAGCAAGCTCCCCAGCGGCCGCCGTGCCGCAGCATCACCACCATCATTGACCCCCGCCCCACCCCCGCAGCAGTTTCCGGTCCGGCGTAGCCGAACCAAATATCCAATATAATTGACCGTTGCCGTTGCCTGAGTGCCACGGCATATCGCACCTCCGGGCCCCGTGCCCTTCCCGCGACGGTCACAGTGCCGTAGCCAACTTAAAGCCAAGCATGACAGCAATCCAAATCAGCAATGTCGAGAAGCGCTACAAGTCGCTCCAGGCACTGGGCGGCGTTTCCCTCACCATCGAGGAGGGTGAATTCTTCGGCCTGCTCGGACCGAATGGTGCCGGAAAAACCACACTCATCTCCATCATCGCGGGCCTGATCCGGCCCGATGCGGGCAAGGTCAGCATCCACGGCCACGACGTCACGGGCGATTTCCGCGAGGCGCGCCGCAAGCTCGGCGTGGTGCCGCAGGAACTCGTGTTCGACCCGTTTTTCACGGTGCGCGAAACCTTGCGCCTGCAGTCCGGCTATTTCGGCCTGCACAACAACGACAAGTGGATCGACGAGGTGATGGAAAACCTCGACCTGACCAACAAGGCCGACGTCAACATGCGCGCGCTGTCCGGCGGCATGAAGCGCCGCGTGCTGGTGGCGCAGGCGCTGGTGCACAAGCCGCCCGTGATCGTGCTCGACGAGCCGACCGCCGGGGTGGACGTGGAACTGCGCCAGACCCTGTGGAAGTTCATTTCGCGCCTGAACCGCGAAGGCCACACGGTGGTGCTCACCACCCACTACCTGGAGGAAGCGCAAGCCATGTGCAAGCGCGTGGCCATGCTCAAACTGGGCCAGGTGGTGGCGCTGGACACCATGTCCCAGCTGATCCGCCGCATTTCCGGCTCCTCGCTGATCCTGCACCTGAAGCAGGGCGCGCTGCCGGAGGACTTGCGCCACCTGGTCACGCATCCGGAGGAGGCGGCGCTGGGCAAGTACAGCCTGCGCATCAACGAATACACGGAGGTGGAGCAGATCCTGGCGCGCGTGCGCGAGAGCGGCGCCGTCATCGACGAGATGCAGCTGCAGCAGGCCGACCTGGAAGACATCTTCCTGCAAATCATGGACAAGGGGGCAGTATGATTTCCACCGGCTTCCGCACTCTGGTCTACAAAGAGACGCTGCGCTTCTACAAGGTCGCCACGCAAACCGTGGCCGCGCCCATCCTCACCGCCATGCTGTACCTGCTGATTTTCGGCCACGTGCTGGAAGGCCGCGTGCAGGTGTATCCGGGCGTGAGCTACACCGCCTTCCTGATTCCCGGCCTGGTGATGATGAGCGTATTGCAGAACGCCTTTGCCAATTCCTCGTCCTCGCTGATCCAGTCCAAGATCACCGGCAACCTGGTGTTCGTGCTGCTCACGCCCTTGTCGCACTGGGAGATCTACTCGGCCTACGTGATCGCGGCCATGGTGCGCGGCCTGGTGGTGGGCGCGGGCGTGTTCATCGTCACCGCCTGGTTCGCCAACATGAGCTTCGTGGCGCCCGTCTGGATACTGGTGTTTGCCCTGCTGGGCGCCGCCATCCTGGGCACCATGGGCCTGATCGCCGGCATCTGGGCCGAGAAATTCGACCAGCTGGCCGCGTTCCAGAACTTCCTGATCATGCCGCTGACCTTCCTGTCCGGCGTGTTCTATTCCATCCATTCGCTGCCGCCGTTCTGGCTCACCGTGTCGCACCTGAACCCGTTCTTTTACATGATAGACGGCTTCCGCCACGGCTTCTTCGGCCAGAGCGACGTCAACCCATTCATCAGCCTCGGCATCGTCGGCGCCTTCCTGGCCGTGCTGTCGATGCTGGCTATTCGTTTACTGAGCAGCGGCTACCGCCTGCGCCACTAAGAAGGAAAACAACCATGACCACCACTCCAGAAGCGATCCACGGCTACATCAAGGCCGGCCTTGAATGCACCCACCTCGAAGTGGAGGGCGACGGCCAGCACTTCCAGGCTGTCATCGTCTCGCCGGCGTTTGCCGGCAAGCGCCCGATCCAGCGCCACCAGCTGGTGTACGCCGCGCTGGGCGACCGCATGCGCGAGGAAATCCACGCGCTGTCGATGAAGACGCTGACCCCGGAAGAATACAAAGGCTAAGGACAAACACCATGGACAAACTCCTCATCACGGGCGGCAAGCGCCTGGTCGGCGACGTCACCATCTCCGGCGCCAAGAACGCGGCGCTGCCCATCCTGTGCGCCGGCCTGCTGACGGCGGGCGACGTGGTGCTGGACAATGTCCCGCACCTGCACGACGTGGCCACCATGCTCAAGCTGCTGGGCCAGACCGGCCTGAAAGTGACGCAGGACGGCGAGCGCGTGACGCTCAACGGCGGCGCCATCGACAAGCTGGAAGCGCCCTACGAGCTGGTGAAAACCATGCGCGCCTCCATCCTGGTACTGGGCCCGCTGCTGGCGCGCTTCGGCGAAGCGAAGGTATCGCTGCCGGGCGGCTGCGCCATCGGCTCGCGCCCGGTGGACCAGCACATCAAGGGCTTGCAGGCCTTGGGCGCCGAGATCACCATCGACGCCGGCTACATCTACGCCAAGTGCAAAAAACTCAAGGGCGCCCGCATCGTCACCGACATGATCACGGTGACCGGTACCGAAAACCTGCTGATGGCGGCCACCCTGGCCGAAGGCGAGACCATCCTGGAAAACGCCGCGCGCGAGCCGGAAGTGACCGACCTGGCCAACCTGCTGGTGGCCATGGGCGCGCAGATCCAGGGCATCGGCACCGACCGCCTGGTGATCCAGGGCGTGCCGGAACTGCATGGCGCCTCGCACGCGGTGATCTCGGACCGCATCGAAGCGGCCACCTTCCTGTGCGCCGTGGCGGCCACCGGCGGCGACATCACCTTGCGCAACACCCGCACCGACATCATGGACGCCGCGCTCGACAAGCTGCGCGAGATCGGCCTGCAAATGACCATCGGCAAAGACACCATCCGCGCGCAAATGGATGCGCGTCCGAACCCGGTGACTTTCCGTACCACCGAATACCCTGGCTTCCCGACCGATATGCAGGCCCAGTTCATGGCGGTGAACACCATCGCCAATGGCGCCAGCCGCGTGACCGAAACCATTTTCGAGAACCGCTTCATGCACGTCCAGGAGATGAACCGCCTGGGCGCAGCAATTGAAACCGACGGCAACACGGCCTTTATCAAAGGCGTGGACCAGCTGGTGGGCGCGCCCGTGATGGCGACCGACCTGCGCGCTTCGGCTTCGCTGGTAATCGCAGGCCTGGCCGCCAAGGGCGAAACGCTGATCGACCGCATCTACCACCTCGACCGCGGCTACGACCGCATGGAAGTGAAGCTGCAGGCGATCGGCGCCAACATCAGCCGAATCAAGTAAAGAGAACATCATGAGCGGATTTAACAGCGACGCCAATTCCCAGCTGATCCTTGCGCTGTCGAAGGGCCGTATTTTCGAAGACACCTTGCCGCTGCTGGAAGCAGCCGGCATTACCGTCACCGAGAATCCGGAAACCTCGCGCAAGCTGATCCTGGCCACCAACGACCCCAATGTGCGCGTCCTGATTGTGCGCGCCACCGACGTGCCGACCTACGTGCAGCACGGCGCGGCGGACTTCGGCGTGGCCGGCAAGGACGTGCTGATCGAGCACGGCGGCGAAGGCCTGTACCAGCCGGTGGACTTGAACATCGCGCAGTGCCGCATGTCGGTCGCTGTGAAATCCGGCTTCGACTACGAGGCGGCGGTGCGCCAGGGCGCGCGCCTGCGCGTAGCCACCAAGTTCACCACCACCGCGCGCGAGCACTTCGCGTCCAAGGGCGTGCACGTGGACCTGATCAAGCTGTACGGCTCGATGGAGCTGGCGCCGCTGGTGGGGCTGTCGGACGCCATCGTCGACCTGGTGTCGACCGGCAGCACGCTGCGCGCCAACAACCTGGTGGAAGTGGAAGAGATCATGGACATCTCCTCGCGCCTGGTGGTCAACCAGGCGGCGCTCAAGCTCAAGCGCCAGCGCCTGCAGCCGATCATCGAAGCGTTTGAGCGCGCCTCGAAAAAGGTGAAGCAATGACGATCAGCATCCGCAAGCTCGATTCCTCGGCGGCAGACTTCCAGCCCACGCTGAACGCGCTGCTGGCCTTCGAGGCGTCCACCGACGACGCCATTGAAACGGCGGTGGCGAAAATCCTGGCCGACGTGAAAACGCGCGGCAATGCCGCCGTGCTGGAATACACCAACCGCTTCGACCGCCTGCCCAACGGCGGCGCCGCCTCGGTGGACACGCTGGACCTGCCGCAAGCCGAACTGCAGGCAGCGCTGGACGCGTTGCCCGCCGCCCAGCGCGCCGCCCTGCAAGTGGCGGCCGACCGCATCCGCGTGTTCCACGAGCGCCAGAAGCAGGAGCTGCAAGGCTTCAGCTACACCGAGGCTGACGGCACGGTGCTGGGCCAGCGCATCACGCCGCTGGACCGCGTCGGCATCTACGTCCCGGGCGGCAAGGCCGCCTATCCTTCGTCGGTGCTGATGAACGCGATTCCCGCCCAGGTGGCGGGCGTGGCGGAAATCATCATGGTGGTGCCGATCCCGGACGGCGTGAAGAACCAGATGGTGCTGGCCGCCGCCGCGCTGGCCGGCGTCACGCGGGTCATCACCATCGGCGGCGCGCAGGCAGTCGGCGCGCTGGCCTACGGCACCGAGACCATCGCCGCCGTCGACAAGATTGTCGGCCCCGGCAACGCCTACGTGGCCGCCGCCAAGCGCCGCGTGTTCGGCACCGTCGGCATCGACATGATCGCCGGCCCGTCCGAGATCCTGATCGTGTGCGACGGCAGCACCGACCCGGACTGGGTGGCCATGGACCTGTTCTCGCAGGCCGAGCACGACGAGCTGGCGCAAGCGATCCTGCTGTGCCCGGACGCGGACTACATCGCGCGGGTGGAAGCCAGCATCAGCAAGCTGCTGCCGACGATGCCGCGCCAGGAAGTGATCCGCACTTCGCTGAACGACCGCGGCGCGCTGGTGAAGGTGCGCGACATGGACGAGGCCTGCGCCATCGCCAACAGCATCGCCGCCGAGCACCTGGAGATCTCCGCGCTGGAACCGCAGCAGTGGGCCGACAAGATCCGCCACGCGGGCGCCATGTTCCTGGGCCGTTATTCGTCCGAATCGCTGGGCGACTATTGCTGCGGCCCGAACCACGTGCTGCCGACGTCGCGCACCGCGCGCTTCTCCTCGCCGCTGGGCGTGTACGACTTCCAGAAGCGCTCGTCCATCATCTTCGTGTCCGAAGCCGGTGCGCAGACCCTGGGCAAGGTGGCGGCGGAACTGGCCTACGGCGAGGGCCTGCAGGCGCACGCCCGCAGCGCCGAGCTGCGCATCAAGGCGGAATAAGGACGCTATGAGCGACTGGCTGAACCAGGTCTTCTGCGAGGATGCGCTGTCCGGACTGGCGCGCATCCCGGACGGCGCCGTCGACCTGATCCTGACCGATCCGCCCTACAACCTGGGCAAGGACTACGGCAACGCATCGGACCAGCAGACGGTGGAGGAGTACCTGCGCTGGACCGAGCAGTGGATCGACGCGGCGCTGCCCAAGTTGAAACCGAACGGCAGCCTGTACATCTTCCTGACCTGGCGCTTTTCGCCGGAAATCTTCGTCATGCTCAAGCAGCGCATGACGATGATGAACGAAATCATCTGGGACCGCCGCGTGCCGTCCATGGGCGGCAGCGTGCGCAGCTACTCGTCGGTGCACGACACGGTGGGTTTCTTCGTCGGCCGCAAGGATTACTACTTCGACCTGGACGCCGTGCGCATTCCCTACGACGCCGAAACCAAGAAGGCGCGCTCGCGCTCCATCTTCATCGGCGCCAAGTGGCTGGAAGTGGGCTACAACCCGAAGGACGTGTGGAGCGTGTCGCGCCTGCACCGCGAGCATCCGGAGCGCGCCAACCACCCCACCCAGAAGCCGCTTGAGATCATCGAGCGCATGGTGAAGGCCTCGTGCCCGCCGGGCGGCGTGGTGCTGGACCTGTTCATGGGCAGCGGCACCACCGCGCTGGCCGCGCGCCGCTGCGGGCGCCAGTTCGTCGGCTTCGAGCTGAACCCGGAATACTGCGCCATCATCAACGAGCGCCTGGCCGCGCTGGAAACGCTCGAAGCGCTGGCCGTTGCCGCCGCGCCGGATGCGCCGGCCGAGCCGAAGGCCAAGGCCAAGCCGAAGGCCAAAGCCGCAGTGGCGCCCAAGGCCAAAAGCGCCGCGCCGAAAAAGAAAACCGCAGCAAAGAAGACTGCGGCAAAGACAACCGCAACCAAGAAAGCCGCCGCCCCCAAGCCGGCGGCGCCGAAACGATCACGCGCCGTGAAAAAGGCGCCCCCCGAAGAAGTTACCATTTAACTTAAGGAGTGCAGCAAGATGTCCATCGACAGTCTCATCCGCAACACCATCCGTTCCGACGTACTGGCCGTTCCCGGCTACCACGTGGCAGATGCAAGCGGTTTCATCAAACTGGACGCGATGGAAAATCCTTACCCGCTGCCTGACCATCTGGCCGCCGAGCTGGGCAGCCGCCTGGCCGCCGTGGCGCTGAACCGCTACCCGGTGGCCTCCTACGCCAGCGTGAAAGAACGCATCTGCAAGCAGCTCGGCGTGCCCGCCGGCTACGACGTCCTGCTGGGCAATGGCTCCGATGAACTGATCTCCATCCTCGACATGGCCTGTGCCCGCCAGGACCGCCGCGCCGTGGTGCTGGCGCCGGTGCCCGCCTTCGTCATGTACGCCCGCTCGGCGCAGTTCGCCGGCATGGACTTTGTCGGCGTGCCGCTGAAGGACGACCTGACCCTGGACCTGCCCGCCATGCTGGCGGCCATCGCCCAGCACAAGCCGGCCCTGGTCTACCTGGCGTATCCGAACAACCCCACCGGCAACCTGTTCGATGCGGAAGACATCGTCGCCATCATCCAGGCGCTGGGCGACACCGGCATTGCCGTGGTGGACGAGGCTTACGAGCCCTTCGCCCAGCAAAGCTTCATGGGCCGCCTGCCGGAGTTCGACAACCTGGTGGTGATGCGCACCGTGTCCAAACTGGGCCTGGCCGGCATCCGCCTCGGCTACATGTCGGCCGCGCCGAAACTGCTGGAGCAGTTCGACAAGGTCCGTCCGCCGTATAATGTGAATGTGCTGACGCAAGTCGCCGCCGAATTCGCACTCGACAACCTCGACGTGCTCAACAAGCAAGCCGCCCTTCTGCGCGAACAACGCGCGCTGATGGCCGAGGCCCTGGCCGCCGTACCCGGCGTGCAAGTGTTCCCCTCCGCCGCCAACTTCATCCTCGTCCGGGTGCCCGACGCCGACGCGGCTAACGCCTATCTGCTGTCCCGTAAGGTGTTAGTCAAAAATGTAGGTAAAATGCACAGTGTACTGGCCAATTGTCTGCGTATCACGGTCAGCACTCCGGAAGAGAACGCCGCTTTCCTCGAAGCATTCAAAGCATCGCAGGCAGCTTAAGACCAACGTAGAGCTTTCCATGAACCGCACCGCAGAAATCACCCGCAACACCAACGAGACCCAGATCCGTGTCGCCATCAACCTGGACGGCACCGGCGTGCAGAAGCTGAACACGGGCGTGCCCTTCCTGGACCACATGCTGGACCAGATCGCCCGCCACGGCCTGTTCGACCTGGAAGTCGAAGCCACCGGCGACATCCACATCGACAACCACCATACGGTGGAAGACGTGGGCATCACGCTGGGCATGGCGTTCGCCAAGGCGATCGGCGACAAGAAGGGCATCGTGCGCTACGGCCATTCCTATGTGCCGCTGGACGAGGCCCTGTCGCGCGTGGTGATCGATTTTTCCGGCCGCCCAGGCATCGAGTACCACATACCGTTCACCCGCGCCATGATAGGCGGCTTCGACGTTGACCTGACCCTGGAATTTTTCCGCGGCTTCGTCAACCATGCCCTGGTGACTTTGCATATCGACAACCTGCGCGGCACCAATGCGCACCACCAGTGCGAAACCGTGTTCAAGGCGTTCGGCCGCGCGCTGCGCATGGCCACCACCCTGGACGAACGCGCCGCCGGCACCATCCCGTCGACCAAAGGTAGCTTGTAATCAATCGCAGCGCGGATAGCCCTTGCGTGGGCCGCGCTGCCTCTGCTTGAATGGCATTATGAAGAAAATTGTTGTTGTGGATTACGGCATGGGTAACCTGCGTTCGGTGGCGCAAGCCCTGCGCGCGGTGGCGCCGGAAGCCGACATCGTCATCTCCGGGCAAGTGGCCGACATCGAGCATGCCGACCGCATCGTGCTGCCCGGCCAGGGCGCCATGCCGGACTGCATGCGCAGCCTGCGCGAATCCGGCGTGCAGGACGCGCTGCTGCGCGCAGCCGAAAGCAAGCCGCTGATGGGCGTGTGCATCGGCGAGCAGATGCTGTTCGATTCGTCGGAAGAGGGCGGCGCGCTGGGCCTGGGCTTGTTGCCGGGCAAGGTGGTGCGTTTCCAGCTGGACGGCCAGCTGCAGGAAGACGGCTCGCGCTTCAAGGTGCCGCAGATGGGCTGGAACCAGGTGCGCCAGCGTGCCGCTCATCCGATGTGGGCCGGCATTCCGGACAACAGCTATTTTTACTTTGTGCACAGCTATTACGTGCGGCCGGGCGAGGCTGCGCACAGCGTGGGCGAAACCGTGTACGGCACGCCGTTCTGCTGCGCCGTGGCGCGCGACAATGTGTTCGCCACCCAGTTCCACCCGGAGAAGAGCGCCGCCGTGGGCTTGCAGCTGTATAAGAATTTCGTGCATTGGCAACCGTAAGAAACTTGATAGTCCCCTTCGGCAACCCTAAACTAATCAACTCACACACACTATGCTGCTCATTCCTGCCATCGACCTCAAAGACGGTCACTGCGTACGCCTGAAACAGGGCGATATGGAACTTGCTACCGTATTCTCCGAAGACCCGGCCGACATGGCCCTGCACTGGCTGAAGCAGGGCGCGCGCCGACTGCACCTGGTGGACCTGAACGGCGCCTTCGCCGGCAAGCCGAAAAACGAAGGCGCCATCAAGGCCATCCTGAAAGTGGTGCAGGAATTCGCCGAGGAAAACGACATCGACGAGATCCCGGTGCAGCTGGGTGGCGGCATCCGCGACCTCGACACCATCGAACGCTACCTGGACGCCGGCATCACCTACGTCATCATCGGCACCGCCGCCGTGAAAAGCCCGGGCTTCCTGCATGACGCATGCGGCGCCTTCCCCGGCCACATCATCGTCGGCCTGGACGCCAAGGACGGCAAGGTCGCCACCGACGGCTGGAGCAAGATGTCCGGCCACGAGGTGATCGACCTGGCCCAGAAATTCGAAGCCTACGGCGTGGAGTCCATCATCTACACCGACATCGGCCGCGACGGCATGATGGGCGGCGTGAACATCGAAGCGACCGTGAAACTGGCGCAGGCGGTGAAGATTCCCGTGATCGCCTCCGGCGGCCTGCACAACATTTCCGACGTGGAAGCGCTGTGCGCGGTGCAGGACGAAGGCATCGAAGGCGTGATCTGCGGGCGCTCGATCTACGAGGGCACGCTCGACCTGAACGAGGCGCAGCTGCGCGCCGACGAACTGACGGAAGGCAGTCTGGAAGACTGATCCCACCATGCTCGCGAAACGTATCATTCCCTGCCTGGACGTGACCGACGGCCGCGTCGTCAAAGGCGTCAACTTCACCGAGCTGCGCGATGCCGGCGACCCGGTGGAAATCGCGCGCCGCTACGACGAGCAGGGCGCCGACGAACTGACCTTCCTCGACATCACCGCCTCCTCGGACAACCGCGGCCTGATCCTCGACATCATCGAAGCGGTGGCGTCCCAGGTCTTCATTCCGCTGACCGTGGGCGGCGGCGTGCGCGAGGTGGCCGATGTGCGCCGCCTGCTCAACGCCGGCGCCGACAAGGTCAGCATGAACACCTCGGCCGTGACCAACCCGCAACTGGTGTTCGACGCATCGCAAAAGCACGGCTCGCAGTGCATCGTGGTGGCGATCGACGCCAAGCAAGTGCAGCCGGGCCGCTGGGAAGTGTTTACGCACGGCGGCCGCAAGGCCACCGGCCTGGACGCGGTCGAGTGGGCGCGGAAAATGGAATCGCTGGGCGCGGGCGAACTGCTGCTCACCAGCATGGACCGCGACGGCACCAAGTCCGGCTTCGACCTGGGCCTGACCCGCGCCGTGTCGGACGCGGTGGGCATCCCGGTGATCGCCTCGGGCGGCGTGGGCGGCCTGCAGGACCTGGCGGACGGCGTCAAGCTGGGCCGCGCCGATGCGGTGCTGGCGGCCAGCATTTTCCACTATGGCCAGCACACCGTGCAGGAAGCCAAACGCTTCATGGCGCAGCAGGGCATCCCGATGCGCCTGACTTGAAAAGCTGACGAAGGAAACACATCATGATGCCAACCCAGACGCCCAGCGTGGCGAAAGCCAAATGGCTCAACAAGATCAAGTGGGACGAACACGGCCTGGTGCCGGTGATCGCGCAGGAGGCGGGCAGCAACGACGTGCTGATGTTCGCCTGGATGAACCGCGACGCCCTGTATAAAACGGTGGAGCTGGGCGAGGCGGTGTATTGGAGCCGCTCGCGCAAGAAGCTGTGGCACAAGGGCGAGGAATCGGGCCATGTGCAGAAGGTGCTGGAAATCCGCCTGGACTGCGACGAGGACGTGGTGCTGCTCAAGATCGAGCAAGCCGGCGGCATCGCCTGCCACACCGGCCGCCACTCCTGCTTTTTCAACAAGTTCGACGGCGACGCCAAAGAAGGCGACTGGCAGGCCAAGGAGCCGGTGCTGAAAGACCCGGACACGATTTACACGGAAGCGAAGAGCAAATGAGCACCATCCTGGACCGCGTAGCGGCCACCATCGAGTCGCGCAAGCCGGCCAACGGCGGCGACCCGGCCACGTCCTACGTGGCCAAGCTGTTCGCCAAGGGCGACGACGCCATCCTGAAAAAGGTCGGCGAGGAGGCCACCGAGTTCGTGATGGCCTCGAAAGATGCGCGCCATGGCGGCGATGCCGCCAAAGTGCTGTACGAATGCGCCGACTTGTGGTTCCATTCGATGGTGATGCTGGCCCAGTTCGGGCTGACGCCGCAGCAGGTGCTGGACGAGCTGGCGCGCCGCGAAGGCGTGTCCGGCATCGAGGAAAAAGCATCCCGTAAAGAGTAAAACGGAATAACTGACTGGAGTTGTTGTGGAAAACTGCCTGTTTTGCAAGATTGCCGAGAAGAAGATTCCATCGACCATCGTCTATGAAGACGAGGACTTGCTTGCCTTCAAGGATATCCATCCCCATGCGCCGGTGCACCTGCTGGTGATCCCCAAGACCCACATCGGCACCCTGTCGGACTGCAGCGCCGGCCATGCGCCGCTGCTGGGCAAGATGCTGGCCTTGGCGCCGCGCCTGGCCGAGGAACACGGCGTGGCCGTGGCCTACGACGAGGACGGCGCGCCGCAGCGCGGCTACAAGACCGTAATCAACAGCGGTCCGGACGGCGGCCAGGAAATCTACCACCTGCACCTGCACGTCATCGGCGGCCCGCACCCGTGGCGCCACGAACGCTGATCCCCCGGTGAACTAGTTCGGTAGCAATAAATCTTGCTACTACTTCATGACAAGCACATGACAGGCGCGCTTCGCGTATACTGTCCGCACTAACCGCAATTTTTTGGGGCGCGTTGCGTTCCGCAAGGGGAATATGATGGGTTCGATGAGCATCTGGCACTGGCTGGTGGTACTGGTAATTATCATGCTGGTCTTCGGCACCAAAAAACTGGGCAATATCGGCTCGGACGTGGGCAAGGCCGTCAAGGGCTTCAAGGACGGCGTGAAGGGCGGCGAAGAAGAGAACAAGCCGGCCGCGCCGGGCGCACCCACCCAGCAGGTCGCCGACAAATCCACCATCGACGTGGAAGCCAAAGAGAAGAACAAGCTGTAATGTCCCGCTAAGCGCTTTATGATCGATCTCGGTCTTTCCAAACTAGCCATCATCGGCGTGGTCGCGCTGATCGTCATCGGTCCTGAGAAGCTGCCCAAGGTGGCGCGCATGGCCGGGACGCTGTACGGCCGCGCCCAGCGTTATCTGCACGACGTGAAGTCCGAAGTCAGCCGCGAAATCGAGCTGGAGGAGTTGCGCAACCTGCAGAAGGAAGTGCAGGAAACCGCGCAATCGATCAAGCAGGGCGTGGAGCAGTCCATTTCCGACAGCGTGGCCGAAGTGCAGAACGCCTGGCAGGACAGTCCGGAGCACGACTATTCGCAGGTGCCGCCCAGCGCCGAGCACCTGGCCCGCAAGGCCAGGGAATTCCGCCGCAAGCGCCTGGTGCGCACCTCGGCGCTGCCGGCCTGGTACAAGCAGCAGCACGGCACGCGCATGCATGTCACGTCGGGCGCCGCGCGGGTCGCGCGCTTCCGCCCCCGCAGCAAACCACCTGCATCGTTTTACTAATGAGTGAAGAAACCCCGGTCGAGGAGACATTCATCTCCCACCTGATCGAGCTGCGCGACCGCCTGGTCAAAGCTTCGATCGGCATCGCCATCGTCTGCGCCGCGCTGATGTTCTGGCCCGGCCCCGCGGCCATCTACGACATCATCGCCGCGCCCATGCTGGCATCGCTGCCCACCGGCTCGAAGATGATCGCCACCGGCGTCATTTCGCCCTTCCTGGTGCCGATGAAGGTGACGCTGCTGATAGCCTTCATCGTGGCCCTGCCGTGGGTGCTGTACCAGCTGTGGGCCTTCATCGCGCCCGGCCTGTACGCGCACGAAAAGCGCCTGATCGCACCGCTGGTGATCTCGTCCTCGCTGCTGTTCGCGGCGGGCGTGGCGTTCTGCTACTTCTTCGTGTTCGGCCGCGTGTTCCACTTCATTTCGGACTTCTCGCCCTCGTCGATCGCGGTGACGCCGGACATTGAAAACTACCTCGATTTCGTCATGTCCATGTGCTTGGCGTTCGGCGCCACCTTTGAGGTGCCGGTGGTGGTGGTGGTGCTGGTGCGGATGGGAATTGTGTCGGTGGCCAAGCTGAAGGAAATACGACCGTACGTGATCGTGGGCGCCTTCGTGATTGCCGCCATCGTCACGCCGCCGGACGTGGTCAGCCAGTTCTCGCTGGCGATTCCGATGTGGCTGCTGTATGAGATGGGCTTGCTGGTCGCGCCGGTGTTCGTCAAGGCCACGCAAGCGCCGAAAGAGCCGGTCTAGGAAAACAACTTGAACAGGATGACGGCGTCCACTGCAAACTGGATGCCGAAGAAAAGGTAGAACCTGGTTTCAAGTCCGGCTACCCGGCGCTCCAGCGCGCCGAACCGGGTATGAATTTCCTGCTTCAGCAAGTCCATCCTGGCCAGCATTTCCTGCTTGAGCAGATCCAGCTGGCCGAACATTTCCTGCTTGAGCAGATCCATCCTCGCCAGCAGTTCGCTGCGCTGGATCACCAGATCGGACTCGACGGCGACCTGGCATTCGTTGAGCACGGTGCCCAGCGCCTCCGCTTGCAGCTCAGCCTGCTCTGCGGGCAAGCCGCTTTCCTTCAGCAGCTGCGCATATTTCAGGGTGTCAATCCGGATAGGCATGGTCATGATCGCTCCCGAGTTCATATTAGCAGACCAGGAGCAAAGCCCCCTGTTCCCATCGTACCCGGTTGCGCGCGCGGCCCCTTGAGGCCGCGCAACGACGCTGCTGCAGTGCTTACTGGGTCATGAGCTCGCGGATCACGCGCACCGGCGCGCTGCCGTAGCTGAGGAATTGCTCGTTGAACTCCTTCAGCACAAACTTGTTGCCCAGCGCCTGCTTGCGCTCCTCGCGCAGTTCCATGATCTCGCTGTAGCCGCTGAAATAGCTGGCCAGCTGCACCGACGACAGCTGCGCCCGGCGCCATTTCTCGGCCGCCTCGCGCTGGGTCTGGAAGGCCTGGCGGGTCAGCAAGTCCATCGCCTCGGCCTGCTGCATGCCCAGCACGTGCACGCTGTAGTCGAGGATGGTGTTGGTCACGCTGCGCAGGTTCCACTTGGAGTACATCAGCCACATCTCGGGCGCGTTGTCGCCGTAGCCGGACTCCAGCATCATGCGCTCGCCGTACACCGCCCAGCCTTCCACCATGGCGCCGTTGCCGAAGATCGATTTCACGATCGACGGCGACTTGTTGGCGTACACCAGCTGCGCGTAGTGGCCCGGAATCGCCTCGTGGATGTTGAGGATCTGCAGGATCCAGTGGTTGTACTCGCGCAGGCTGCTCTCGGCCTGCTCGTCGGACACGCCGTCCAGCGGCGTCACGTTGTAATAGGTGCGGTCCTGCGGGCGGTACGGCCCAGGCGCCTCGATGCTGGCGCCGGCCACGCCGCGCTGGTAGGCCGGCGTTTCGCGCACCTGCAGGGGCTTGTTCGGGTCCAGGGTCAGCAGGTTTTTCTGGATCACCCAGTCCTGCAGCACGGGAATCTGGCGCCGGATCTCGGGGAAGAAGTCTTCGCGCTTCACGTGGTTGGCCGACAGCGTGGCGATCACCATGCCGATCTTCTCGGTGCGGTCGGCCGGCTTGGGGGTGCTGTCCATGTATTTCGGCCACAGTTCGTCCGCCAGGCGGTCCATATTCGCCAGCAGCTGCTCGCGCGCCGCCAGGGCCTTGCGGTAGGTCTGCTCGCCGTTGCTGCCGGCCTGGATGTCGAAGGCGAACTTGGCTTCGTACAGCTCCTTGCCGATGCGGAAGGAGCGGCCGCCGCCGGCTTGCGCCATGGTCTTGTCCAGTTCACCCAGCCAGGCCGCGTAGCCGTCCACCGCCGCCTTGGCCTGGCTCACGCGCTGCGCGAACAGCTGCTTCTCCATCGGCGACAGGATGGACGCCTGCGCTTCCTTGTCCAGGTCTCCCAGCAGCGCGAGCACGCCGGGCGCCTGCGCGATGGCGAGCTGCGTGTGCTCGCGGGTGGGGTTGCTGATGTTGGCGCGCGCGGCATCGTAATAGGCCGGCACGCCGGCGATGCGCTTGAGCAGCGTGCGCAGGCGCTGCGGCTTGGCCGCGTATTCGGTGTTGAGGATGAAGTCGATCGGGCTGGCGATGTTGTACAGCGCCGGATTCCATTCGAATTCGCGGAAGGTGGTCAGATACCAGCGGTCCGAATTGAGCTTGTTCACCAGCAGCGCCAGGTCGGTGCGCTGCTTGGCCGAGAGCTGGCGCGCGTCGGTCTTGGCGAAACGGCCCAGCCAGTCGTCGATGAAGGCCAGCTGCGCCGCGCGCGTGGTGGCATCCGGGATGGTCATGCTGGCGGCGGTGTCGTACTTGCCCACCGAGATGGCGGTTTCCGGATCCATCTTCCACAGCGCGCCCAGGAACTGGGTGGACAGCGCGTCCATGCGCCGGTCCTGGCTGCGCTCGGACGGCACCTGCTTGATCATCGGCGTGGCAGCGGCGGCGCCCGCTGCCGCTGCTGCGCCGGTGGCGGCCTTGGCACCCTTGCCGCCTTTGCCGCTGGAGGTGGACTTGGAAGACTTGACGGTCTTGCCGGACTTGTTTTTCTGCGGCGCCTTGGCGGCGCCGGCCGGCGCCAGCGCGAAGCAGGCCAGTACTGCGGCCAGCGCGATTTTGGTTTTGATCATGTGAATTTCAGCCCTCAGAGTAATGCGGGGCGCCCGGCCTGACAGGCCCGGCGCACAGATGCAGCGTGGGAGAGTATCACTATTCAGGCCGCTTGCGCAGCCTGTTACATGCGGCTACATGCGGCTGCCGCGGCGGCACCGGCAACCCCCGGCAACCCCCGGCAAGCCGCCGCCGCGCCCGGCCGGGCGCCGCAAGGCATCAGTTGATCGCGTTACTGCGGATCAGTTCCTGGTGGCGGGCGTTCAGCCTGGAGACTGCGTCCTTGCCGTTCGCCATGCGCGTCAGCAGGATCTCGCTGCCTTTGGTGTAGCGGTGGCCGATGCGGATCGAATAGGAGCGGAACAGCCAGCTGAAGAAGGACTGCACATAGGTGGCCTCGTCCATGTCGCGCCATTTCACGCCCTGCACGCCCTTGGACCAGGGCAGGATGCCCGAATACAGCCAGACGCCCACGTCGTCGTAGTACAGCTGCACGCTGCGCAGCACCAGGATGCGATAGCCCACCACCAGCACCGCGAACAGCATCACGCCGCCCGCCGCAAGCTCGCTGTAGCGGAACGCGAACGGCAGCGCAAAGCCGAACAGCAGCAGCGCCAGCAGAATGGTGTTCAGGTAAGCCGTCCAGGACTTCACGCACAGCAAGGTGCCGTGGCCTGCAGGGCGGGATGCGTTGTCTTCTTCCATGAAATCGTTCCGATAGGGAAAGTGGAATGATTGCACGGATCAGCGCGGATTGCAGCTATTTGCGTGCCCTCACGCCTCCGGTCCCTGGCGGCTGTCCAGCCGGTCCGGATGGTCGATGCTGTAGACCTGGTCCAGCACGCGCGACGCCAGTGCATGCTGTTCGGCGTCGGCCGCCTGCACTACCAGCAGGCAGGACGCGCGCTGCACCGGCGTGCGCAGCTCGGACTGGGCGGACTGGCGGTTCGGGTCGCCCACCGCGGGCGTCGGCTGCTCTTCCAGGTCCACCACGAAATTGCCCTGCGGCGGGCCGCCGTCGTCCTCCTGCGGACGCATCTCCACCGCCGATTCCGGCATGCCGGCGGCAATCAGCGCGCTGCGCGCACGCTGGGCGATGTCAAAACTGTCGAATACGCGTAACAAAGTTTCGGCCATGATGCCCTCCTTCTAGACGGTGAGCCATCATAGCGCCGGCGCGCACGGCGCCGCGCCAGCTTGCCGCCAGGAAGCCCCGCGCGCCGGTTCAGGGCCGCAGACCTTCCTGCAGCATGGCCAGCATCTCGCCGGCGGACATGCGGGCGGCCATATCGCTGCCGTCCAGCAGGCTGTCCGCCAGGTCGCGCTTGTGCTGGTGCAGGTCGACAATGCCTTCCTCGATGGTGTGCCGCGCCACCAGCCGGTAGATGGTGACCGGGCGCAGCTGGCCCATGCGGTGCGCGCGGTCCGACGCCTGGTCTTCCACGGCCGGATTCCACCACGGGTCCATGTGGATCACGTAGTCGGCCGCCGTCAGGTTGATGCCCATGCCGCCCGCTTTCAGGCTGATCAGGAACACATCGCCCTCGCCGGCCTGGAAGGCGTCCACGCGCTGCTTGCGCGCCGCCATCGGCGTGCTGCCGTCCAGATACTGGTAGGCCACGCCCTCGCGGTCCAGGTGCGCGCGGATCAGGGTCAGGTGGTCCACGAACTGGCTGAACACCAGCACCTTGTGGCGGTTCTCCAGCAGGCCCGCCAGCAGGTGCGCGAATGCCGCCAGCTTGCTGCTCGGGAGCTTCAGGCCCGGCGCCACCAGGTTGGGATTGCAGCAGGCGCGGCGCAGCTTCATGATCTCGGCCAGGATCTGGATCGATTTCTTCTCGGCCGGGCCTTGCACCGTGGCCAGGTTTTCCAGCGCCTCGCGCCGCAGCGATTCGTACAGCGCCGTCTCTTCCGGCGACAGGTCCACCTCCAGCACGATCTCGGTGCGCGGCGGCAGCTCCGTCAACACCTGGGTCTTGGTCCGGCGCAGGATGAAGGGCCCGATCAGGCGCCGCAGGCGGTTGCGCGCGCCCACCTCGGCGCGGTGGTCCTGCTGCTTCTCGATCGGCCCCGCGAAGCGCAGGCTGAATTGCTCGATGCTGCCCAGCAGGCCAGGATTGATGAAGCGGAACAGGTTCCACAGCTCGCCCAGGTGGTTCTCCAGCGGCGTGCCGGTGGCCACCATGCGGAAGTCGCCCTTCAGCGCCATCACGGCCTGCGAGCGCTTGGTGGCGCCGTTCTTGATGGCCTGCGCCTCGTCCAGCACGATGGTATGCCACTGCTTCTCGGCGAAGCGTTCTGCCTCCTGCTGCAGCAGGCCGTAGCTGCACACCACCAGGTCGAAGGCGCCCGCGCCGTTCACCATCTCCGTCCGGTCGCCGCTGCCGAACACTTTCACGTTCAGGGTGGGCGCGAAGCGCGCCGCCTCGCTCACCCAGTTCAGGCACACCGAGGTCGGCGCCACCACCAGCGCCGGGCCCTGGGGCGCGCGCGACAGGATCAGCGCCAGCGCCTGCAGCGTTTTCCCCAGGCCCATGTCGTCCGCCAGGCAGGCGCCCACGCCCCAATGCGCCAGGCGCGCCAGCCAGTCGTAGCCATCGCGCTGGTAGTCGCGCAGTTCCGCCTGCAGGGTACTCGGCACCTGCGGCGTGAAGGCGGTGTTGGCCTCCATGCGTTTCAAATGGTCGCGCCAGGCCGGATCGGCATCAACTTCGCCCGCCTCCGCCGCCAGGTCCTCCAGCGCGAACGCGGCCAGCGGGTGGATGTGGATGCCATCCGCGCCGATGTCGCCATAGGCCTGCAGTTCGTGCAGGCGGCGGTGCAGCTCCTCGCTCAGCGCCAGGTACTGGTTGTCGCCCAGTTCCACGAAGCGGCTCTTGTTCGCCTGCATCAGCTCCAGCAGCGCGCGCAGGTCCATCACCTGGTTCTCGTCCACCTGCAGCTGGCCGCTGGCGGCGAACCAGTCCTTCTCGGTCTTGATATTCAGGCGGAACTGCTTGCCGCCGATGCGCTGGGTGACGCGGAATTTTTCGCCCTCGGGCCAGGCCACCACCACGAACTCCGGCGGCAGCTCCTGCAGCTCGGACAAGAGCTGCAAACACAGCGCCGGCTGGCCCAGCAGCCATTCGCCGTGGTCCTGCTCCGCCTGTTCCAGCACCAGGCACTTGCCGACCAGGCGCCGTTCGGCGTCGCGTTCGCCGCTCAGGCTGCGGCGCGTCTGCACCGGCTTGCCGTCCACTTCCGCGCTCATGCTCTCGGCACCGCTGCCCGGCGTGTAATAGGCGCCGCCCGCCAGTGGGCGCACCATGATCTGCATCTTCAGGCCGTGCTGGTAGGGCAGCAGGTGCACGTGCAGGCGCGCGTCCGCTTCCACCTGTTCGGCGTTGCCGGTGCTGCCGCCGATGTCCGACTGCACCGTCACCAGCGACGATACCGCGCCGATGGCCTGCAGCACCTGCTCCTCCGCGCTGGCCGGCACGTCCAGGCCGTCGCCGACAATGGCGGCAATGCGCCGGTGCTCGTCTTCGATGCTCACCACGCGCAGGCGCGTCGGCGTTTCGCGCACCACGGTCACGCTGGCGTTGATGTCGGTCAGCGCCGGCTGCAGGGTCAGGCGCAGGTCGCCGCGCTGTTTGCGTATCAGCAGTTCAGGCGTGCCGGCCAGCAGTTCCACGCGCGTGTCCGGCGCGTCCAGCCAATAGGCATGCGGATGGCCCACCAGCGCGAGCGCGGCCTGCTCGTGGTCGATGTCGTAGCGCAGGCCGGACGAATAGGCCTGGCGCGAAGGAGAGATGGTGCTGCTGATGCGGATGTCCTGCGGCGTCAAAAACTCCATCTGCGCCGCGTCCTCGCGCAAGCGCTTCAAGGCCAGCGGACGGCCCTTGCCCCAGGCGCCCTTCGCGTCGCGCTTCTGCTCGCGCGGTTCGATCTCGGTGATGCCGTGGCGCGGATCGAAGGTGATCATCCACACCAGGCGCGCCTCGCCGCTGGCCGTTTCGGTGGCGCCCTGCTGCAGGTTGATCAGCGCGGAGAGCTGGCGCTGCCAGGCTTCCTGGCGCTCGAACCAGTTGCTCATGTCCACAAAGCCGCCGCGTTCGCGCAGCGCGGCCGCGTGCGTGGCCATGTCGGCGTCACCGTGGTGGCCCAGCAGGCTGGCCACCTGCGCGGCGATGAATTTGTAGCCCAGCGTCTCGGCCTGCTGCGCCAGCGCGTGCAGCTGTTCGCGCTTGCCCTCCAGCTGCGGCAGCGCCAGCCAGAACCACAGCAAGGCCTGGAACATCTGCGGCTGCATCGCCGGCTCCCAGCTGCGTGAGAGCACCACGTCGGTCTGCATGGTGCCGGCGCGGATCTGGCGCAGCATGCTCAGTTGCGTGTACACCGCGCTGTCCGGATTGGCCTGCGCATGGATGGCCAGCTCCAGGTAGCTCTCGGCTGCCTTCTGCATTTTCGGATCGGCGCTGCGCAGCAGGGCCAGCACGTACAGGTGGCCGCCCATGCCCTGGAACAGCAGTTTGCGCTTGCCCGATTCGCGCCGCAGCGCTTTCAGCGCGGCCTCGAAGCCTTGCAACGACTTGTCCAGGTCCCCGCGCAGCAGCAGCACCACGCTGAGCAGGAACTGCGGCAGCGCGCCGTCCAGGCCCTCCAGGTAGACCACGGCCTGCTTCATGTCGCCGCACAGGATGGCATCCTCCGCCAGCGCCATGTGGAAGGCCTCGGTGATGTATTCGTTCTTGGCCAGGCGGCGCTGCACGTGGCGCGCGGTGAGGCCGCGCACGGTGGGCGCCAGCGAGGGATCGCGCTGGCAGTGCTGCAGCAGCAGCGTGAACACGTCGTCCACCAGCAGCGGGTGCACCAGGATCAGCATGCCCGCTTCCAGCGGCTTGGTGAAGATGTCCACCACCGGATGCAACTGCGCCGCCTCGTAGCACACCATGCAGGCCTGCAGCAGCGGCAGCACCTGCTGCGGCGCCTGGCCGCGCAGCAGCGCCATGCGCAGGCGCGCCACGGCCTGGCGGTAGCTGCGCGCTTCCAGCGCGCCGTTCCAGCCCTGGCGCATGGGATTCAGCGTTTCGTAGGCGCCGCACAAGTCGCCCAGCATGTGGGCGCCGATGGCGGCGCGGATGGCCGGCCAGCGCAGCTTGGCGTTGCACAGGTAGCCGCGCGCCGTGACCACGGTGACAAAGGCCAGGCGTTCCAGCTTGCGCAGCGGCTCGTCCAGGGTGTCCACATTGAACATGAAGCCGCGCGCGTCGCGCACGCCGGCCTTGTTCATCAAGTCCAGGATGGCCGTGCGGCCGGTGGCGTCGCCGATCAGCGCGAGCAGCGCCAGTATCATTTTCTCGTCGAGGCTGAGGGCGTCGAATTCCGCGAGCAGTTGCTGGTCCGTCATCGTGCTTTTACAGGTTGTGGATCTCGACCGCGGCTTGCGCCGCCGCCGTCGGCAGGCCGAACATGCGCTGGTAGAAGTACAGCTCCGCCTCCAGCGTGCGGATGATGTTCTCGGCCTTGCGGAAGCCGTGCCCTTCGCCTTCCAGGGGCACATAGGCCACCGGCACGCCGCGCTGCTTCAGCGCCGCCACCATGGCTTCCGATTGCTGCGGCGGCACCACCTTGTCGTCCATGCCCTGGAAGAAGATCATGGGACGCGCCAGGCGGTCGGTGTGGTTGATGGGCGAGCGCGCCTGGTACAGCGCCTCGGCCAGCGGCGCCGGGGCGATCAGGTACTCGTTGTAGTGCGATTCGAACTTGTGCGAGTCCTGGTCCAGGCCCTTCAGGTCGGACACGCCGTAGTAGCTGGCGCCCAGCTTGAACACGTCATGGAAGGTGAGGGCGCACAAGGTCGTCAGGCCGCCGGCGCTGCCGCCGCGGATGAT
Organism: Massilia sp. Root418; assembly: GCF_001425265.1. GTDB lineage: Bacteria > Pseudomonadota > Gammaproteobacteria > Burkholderiales > Burkholderiaceae_D > Rugamonas. Next base: position 76,929 of record NZ_LMEC01000022.1, on the reverse strand, counting down.
CAGGCGCTCGCCGTCCGCCATGCCGTGCCGGACCAGGTATTGCGCGCCGGCGATGCAGTCCTCCACGTCGACCACGCCCCATTGGCCCTTGAGCGCGTCGCGGTAGGCGCGGCCGAAACCGGTGCTGCCGCCGTAGTTCACGTCCAGCACGCCGAAGCCTCGGCTGGTCCAGAACTGCGTGGCCAGCTTGAGCGTGTTGACGGTCATGCTGGTGGGACCGCCGTGGCTGATGACGATCACCGGCGGCTTGCTGCCCGCCGGCGCCTGCACGTCCTTGTTAGCGGGCCGGTAGAAGAAAGCGTGCGCCGTGCGGCCGCCGGCACTGGGGTAGCTGATGCTCTGCGGGACGGACAGATAGCCCAGGTCCGGCGTGCCGGCGATGGAATGGGCCAGCACCTCCAGCTCGCCGCTGGCCAGGTCGATGCGCGCCAGCTCCAGCGGGATGGTGGGGCTGCCGCCCAGCAGTGCCAGGAAGCCGGGCGCCACGCGCAGCTCGCGGATTTCTTCGTATGGCGTGGCGATGGGAACCGGCATGCCCGTTTCGATGTCGAACCGTACCAGGCGGCTGACGCCCTTGTCGATGTAGGTGCAGACGATTTCCTCGGCACTGGTGAAGCCGTACATCGCATTGCCGAAGGTCCAGTGGGGGGAGGCGAATTCGGCGTCGAGCACATAAATGGCTTCGGGCGGGCCGTCGCCGTGGCGGTAGATATTCCACCAGCCCGTGCGGTCGGACACGAAATACAGGCGGCCGTCCGGCGCCCACTCGGGCTGGCACACCGATTCGTCCGTACCGCCGGCCACGCACAGCGGCGTGCCCAGGGTGCCGTCATCACGCACGGCGGCCAGCCACAGCTCGGTGCCTTGCCACGGCATGCGCGGATGGTCCCAGGTCAGCCAGGCCAGCATGCGGCCGTCCGGCGACAGGCGCGGCGAGGAATAGAAGTCATGGCCCGAGGCCAGCACGGTCTCGGCGCCCGGCGCCGCGCTGCCCGGCAGGCCGACGGCGCACAGCGCATTCTCGGGCTGGCGGTGCGGCACACCCGGCACACCCGGCGACTGCGGATCCTCCGGGTGCAGTTCGCGCACCGCGATCAGGCGCTGGCGTCCCGCGTCCACCACGAAATCGGCGTAGCGCTGGCGGCCAGGCGCGGTGAATGGCGCCGCTTCGGCGCCGCCGCTGCGGCTATACAGCCGGTTGTCGGCGAAGTGCGAAAAATAGACGGTATCGCCTTGCACCGCGTAGGCGCCGCCGCCGTATTCGTGTACGCGGGTGCGCACGTTCAGCGGCAGCGGGGTGATCTCGTCCGTGCGCGCGCCGCGGCGGCGCTGCAATGTCTGGCGGCCGGCCTCGCTGGCGCGGCCCGCCAGCCAGTAGATATCGCCGTCCGCGCCCAGGGCCAGCGCGGACAGCGGCGTGGCGCCCGCCGCCACCAGGGCGGCACTGATCGGGGAGGCCCATGCGCCGAACGGCGCCAGGCTGGCAGGGGACTGCGGCGTGGTGGACATAGCTTTGCTCCGTGAATATCTTCCGAATGATACAGACAGCCGTACGGCGATGCGTAAAAAAGCCGGCGCGGGATGCGATAATAGCCCCTTTCCTTCGCTTTTTGATTGCATTCCATGCCACAATTTGCCCCACTGAAGAACGACACCTTCCTGCGCGCGCTGCTGCGCCAGCCGACCGAGTACACCCCCGTGTGGCTGATGCGCCAGGCCGGCCGTTATCTGCCGGAATACCGCGCCACGCGCGCCAAGGGCGGTTCCTTCATGGGCCTGGCCACCAATCCCGACCTGGCCACCGAGGTCACGCTGCAGCCTATCGAGCGCTACCCGCTGGACGCGGCCATCCTGTTCTCCGATATCCTGACCGTGCCGGACGCCATGGGCCTGGGCCTGCATTTCGTGGAAAACGAAGGCCCCAAATTCGAGCGCCCCTTGAAAACCGAAGCAGACGTGCTGGCCCTGCGCGCCCCGGAAGCCGGTACGCTGGACTATGTGTTCAAGGCCGTCACCCAGATCCGCACCGAACTGAACGGCCGTGTGCCCCTGATCGGCTTCTCCGGCAGCCCGTGGACGCTGGCCTGCTACATGGTGGAGGGCCAGGGCTCGCGCGAGTTCCACACCATTAAGAAGATGCTGTACGGCCGTCCCGACCTGATGCACCGCATCCTGAGCATCAACGCGCAGTCCGTGGCCGACTACCTGAACGCCCAGATCGACGCCGGCGCGCAAGCCGTGATGGTGTTCGACTCCTGGGGCGGCGCGCTGGCCGACGGCGCCTTCCAGGAATTCTCGCTGCAATACATGCAGAAAGTCGTCTCGCTGCTGAAACGTGAAAAGGACGGCGTGAAAATCCCCGCCATCGTGTTCACCAAGGGCGGCGGCCACTGGGCCGAGGAAATCGCCGCCATCGGCGCCGATGCGATCGGCCTGGACTGGACTGCCAACCTGAGCAAGATCCGCGCCCTGGTGGGCGACAAGGTAGCGTTGCAGGGCAACCTGGACCCGGCCATCCTGTTCGCCAGCCCGGAACAGATCCGCGCCGAAGTGGTGAAGGTGCTCAACGCATACGGCAAGCACGATACCGGCCACGTGTTCAACCTGGGTCACGGCATCTCGCAGTTCACGCCGCCGGAGTCGGTGGCGGCCATGGTTGATGCTGTTCATGCGCATAGCCGCACGCTGCGCAGCGCCTGATGTAGTTGCACGACAAAGGGCGCGTTTCCTGCGGAGCGCGCCCTTTTTTCATGCCTGCACGCGCTAAAGCTGTGCGACTTATGCACAATTTTTTTTGCTGCGGAAATAACAGGCAGCCTGTTTTTGGTCGGCGGCGACCGCGCGCCAAGTGCCTGATTAAAAAGACTTAATTTTAGAGTTCCCCTGGAGGGTGGCAAGGCAAAGTAAACTTTATCCCAAGGCAAAAGTGGTCTTGTTGGCGCATTCTCCACAAAGTTATCCACAAAAACTGTGGATAAAAACGAAAAGTACTTAGTAAACCGGGACTTAGTCAACTTGCTAAGATTTCGGAGCCGAAAATGTTGCGCCGCACGATATTTTGTCTGGATTTTCTTATGACAAATGCATTGCGTTTCCACAAAGTCAGGCTTGTCAGAATGTGTAGAATGCGCCGGGCTGCCAGGGCGGCTTGCATGCTGTACCGCACAAGCTCCTGGCGCCTGACCTGGCCCGCAAAAAGTACTTGATTTCAGCAAAAAAGTTGGCCCTAAATACTTCACTTATGCACAGCGAGCGGAAAAGTGGTATGGTTTTGCGGCTCTCGGGCAGGGTATCTGCAAGTCATTGATTTTAAGGAATAAAAAAGAACGATTTTTTTGCCGGTTACGTGAATTTCCCACAGCAGTTATCGGTTTCCTGAAATTAAGTATCCGTTGTTCACAAAGTTATCCACAAACAAGTGGACAGATTCCGCAGCCCGAAAATGCGAGCAGATCCGGGCTGCTGTTGACCAAGTTAGGACCAGATGGCGCAGTGCATACTGAAAATCGCGCTCGACACCCCGTTGAACGCTGTCTTCGACTACCGCTGGAGCGGCGAGGAGGGCGATCGCCCCCGGATTGGCCAGCTGGCGCTGGTGCCGTTCGCGCGGCGCGAGGTGATGGGCCTGATCGTCGGCCTGGCCGAGCACAGCGACGTGCCGGCGGAAAAGCTCAAGGACGCGCTGGCCGTGCGCCACCAGTTGGCGCCGCTGTCCGCGCAATGGCTGGCGCTGGCCGGCTTTGCGGCCGACTATTACCAGCGCCCGCTGGGCGAAGTGGCCCTGCCGGGCCTGCCGAAAAACCTGCGCGTGCTCACCACGGTCGCGCTGGACCGCGCCATCAAGAAGCTGGCCAAGCTGGAAGACAGCCACGACCATACGCCGCTGAACATGCCCCAGCTCAACCCCGAGCAGCAAACGGCGGCCGACTACATCGGCAGCGCGCAGGGCTACCAGCCGGCGCTGCTGTACGGCGTCACCGGCAGCGGCAAGACCGAGGTCTACCTGCAAGCCTGCGCCCAGGTGCTGGCGCGCGAGCCGCAAGGGCAGATCCTCATCATGGTGCCCGAGATCAACCTCACGCCCCAGCTGGAAGGCAATATCCGCGCGCGCTTCCCCGGCGTGATGCTGGCCACGCTGCACAGCAGCCTGTCCGAAGGCGAGCGCATGCTGCACTGGCTGGCTGCGCACCAGGGCCAGGCCCGCATTGTGCTGGGCACGCGGCTGGCCATATTGTCGTCCCTGCCGCAGCTGAAGCTGATCGTCATCGACGAAGAGCACGACCCGTCCTACAAGCAGCAGGAAGGCCTGCGCTACTCCGCGCGCGACCTGGCCGTATGGCGCGCCTGGCAGCTGAAGATTCCCATCGTGCTCGGCTCGGCCACGCCCTCGCTGGAAAGCTGGCACCACGCGCAGGGCGGGCGCTACAAGCTGCTGGAACTGCGCGAGCGGGCCGTGAAGGCCGCCGTGCTGCCGGCGGTCAAGCTGGTCGACATGGAGCGCGACAAGCCGCGCGACGGCCTCACCGGCGCCCTGGTGGCGGCCCTGAAGCTGCGCATGGAGCGCGGCGAGCAGTCGCTGCTGTTCCTGAACCGGCGCGGCTATGCGCCCGTGATCTGCTGCGAATCGTGCGGCTGGATCAGCGACTGCACGCGCTGCACGTCCTTCATGGTGCTGCACAAGCCCGAGCACCGGCTGCGCTGCCACCATTGCAGTCTGGAAATGCGCATCCCACACCACTGCCCGACCTGCGGCAACGTCGACCTGCAGCCGGTGGGGCGCGGCACCCAGCGCGTGGAGGAAGGCCTGCAGGCGCTGTTCCCGGAAGCGCGCATCCTGCGCATCGACGCCGACAGCACGCGCAAGAAGGGCAGCGCGCAGGAAGCGTTCGACACCGTGCACCGGGGCGAGGTGGACATCCTGATCGGCACGCAAATGGTGGCCAAGGGGCACGACTTCAAGAAACTGACGCTGGTCGGCATCATGAACCCGGACACGGCGCTGTTCTCGCAGGACTACCGCGCCAGCGAGCGCCTGTTCGCGCAGCTGATGCAGGTGGCGGGCCGGGCCGGGCGGGCCGCGCAGACCGAAGGCGGCAGCGCGGCCGAAGTGCTGATCCAGACCCGCTACACGCAGCACCCGCTGTACTCGGCTGTGGTCAATCACGACTACGACCATTTCGCGTCGGCGCTGCTGGACGAGCGCAAGCAGGCCGGGCTCCCGCCCTATCTGTTCCAGGCCCTGCTGCGCGCCGAAGCGCCCGAGCTGGCCACGGCCATTGAATTCCTGGAAATCGCGCGCGACTGCGTGCTGCACCCGGGCATCACGATCAACGACCCCATTCCCATGACCATGACGCGCATCCACAACGTGGACCGCGCCCAGCTGCTGGTCGAGTCCCCCTCGCGGCCCAATCTGCAAGTGTTCCTGAAAGAATGGATGGACACCCTGCGCAGCCTGAAAACCCGCGTCAAATGGTCGCTCGAAGTCGACCCCCTCGACATTTAACACGGCCTGAGCCGCATTTCCCCTACTTCGGGGTCTGACCCCGAAGTAGGGGAAATGCGGCTCAGGCCGCTTGTAGGGAAAGGTTTAAAGTTGTAGGCGTCAGTCGCGATGGGGGTGAATGGTTTGCCCGGAGATGCTGGGCATGAAGGGGCACAAAGCAGCCTGAGCCGCATTTTGGCCCACTTCGGGGTCTGACCCCGAAGTGGGGGCGATGCGGCTCAGGCCGCCTGTAGGGGGAGGACTAGGGTTGTAGGAGGTAGCGGCGGGCGCTGGTGATGATTTGCTCGGACAGGGCGCGCGTGAACGGCGTGTCGAGGTTCCAGGCGTGCCAGTCGAGCGCGACGTCGAGCACCTGGCCGGGGGCGAGGTCGACCAAGCGCTCGCTGTCGATGGCGCCGGCCACGTGCAGCTGCGGCAGCAGGCCGTAGGCGAGGCCGCCGTAGATGCACTCGTATTGCGCCGGCGAGACCGGCAGCGTATGGTGCGGGAAGCTGCCTTGCTCGCCCAGCGCGCCGGCCAGGAAGCGCGCCATGGCCGCCCGCTCGCTCACCACCGCCGGCGCCAGTTGCACCGCCTCGGCCGAGAAGCCGTCGCCGAACCAGCGGCCCGCGAACGCCGGCGTGGCCACGCACAGGTAGCGCATCGTGCCCAGCGGCGTCGTGGCCGGGCCGTTCAGCGGCGCCGCGCCGCCCTCTTCCGTGCGCGCGGCCACGGCGCCGAATACGCTGCCTTCCTGCACCATGTGCAGCGCCTGCTCGCGCCCGGCCTGCTGCACGTCCAGCTGGCAGCGCGGCGGCGCCAGCAGGGGCGGCAGGGCGAGCGGGAACCACGTGGCGAGGCTGGCGGCGTCCACCGCAATGGAAATTTCCGGCATGCTGACCCGGTTGCCCAGGTCGATGTCCAGCGATGCTTCCATCAGCCGCACGTTGCGGTGGTGCGAAATCAGGCGCTGGCCCAGCCCCGTGGGCACGCAGGGCACGCCGCGCACGATCAGCAATCGGCCGCTGCTGTCTTCCAGCGCCTTGATGCGCTGGGAGACGGCCGACTGGCTGATGCCGAGCGCGCCGGCAGCCTTTTCAAAGCTGCCGTGGCTGGCGACGGCGTCCAGCACCGCCAGCGCCTTGTAGTCCAGGTTTGCCATAAGGAACGCTTATAAATATACAAATCGATAAGCAATACTAATGCGTTTCCGGGATTCATGCTTAATATTTCGCAACAGAGTAGTATTTCTGAACAAAAAAAAATCGCAAGGAGTGTGCATGAAGACGTTACGAACCGATGTGGCCATCATAGGCGCCGGCAGCGCCGGGCTGACGGCCTACCGCGCCGCGCGCGCCGGCGGCAAGCGGGCACTGCTGATCGAGAGCGGTCCCTACGGCACCACCTGCGCCCGGGTCGGCTGCATGCCCAGCAAGCTGCTGATTGCCGCTGCCGAGGCCGCCCACGCGCTGGCCGCCGCGCCGGCCTTCGGCGTGCATCCGGGCCAGATCCGCATCGACGGCCAGGCCGTCATGGCGCGCGTGCGCAGCGAGCGCGACCGCTTTGTCGGCTTCGTGCTGGAGGGCATGGAGCACATTCCCGAGGAAGACAAGCTGCGCGGCCATGCCCGCTTCACCGGCCCGCGCGAACTGCAGGTGGATGAGCACACCCTGGTACAGGCCGAGCGCATCGTGATCGCCACCGGCTCCAGCCCCATGGTGCCGCTGGAGTGGCAGCGGGCCGGCGAGCGCGTCATCACCAGCGACGCCGTGTTCGACTGGACCGATCTGCCCCAGTCCGTGGCCGTGGTGGGCACCGGCGTGATTGGCCTGGAGCTGGGCCAGGCGCTGCACCGGCTGGGCGTGCGCGTGGCCATCTACGCCCGCGGCGGCAGCGTGGCGCAGCTGGGCGACCCGCTGGTACTGGCCGAGGCCGCCAAGGTGCTGGGAGCCGAGCTGGATATCCGTTTCCAGACCCAGGTGGCGGGGCTTGAGCGCGACGGCGAGGAGCTGGTGCTCACCAGCCGCGATGCCGCCGGCCAGCAGCGCCAGGAGCGCTACCAGTACGTGCTCTCGGCCATCGGCCGCAAGCCCAATGTGCATGCGCTGAACCTGGAGCTGGCGCAGATCGCCCTGGACCGGCGCGGCATTCCCTTGTACAACCGCCTCACCATGCAGTGCGGCAGCAGCGCCATCTTCATTGCCGGCGACGCGGACGACGAATTGCCGCTGCTGGGCGAGGCGGCCGACCAGGGCAAGATCGCCGGCGCCAACGCCGCCCGCTTCCCCGCCGTGCAGCCCGGCCTGCGCCGCACGCCGCTGGCGGTGGCCTTCTGCGAGCCGCAGATCGCCACCCTGGGCCACGATTACCATTCCTTGTGCGCCAGCCATAGCGGCCGCTTCGCGGTCGGCATGGTGTCGTTCAGCAACCAGGGCCGCAGCCGCGTGATGCTGCAGAACCATGGCATGCTGCGGGTCTACGGCGAGTTCGGGACCGGCCGCTTCCTCGGTGCCGAGATGATAGGCCCGCGCGCCGAGCACATCGGCCACCTGCTGGCCTGGGCCTGCCAGGCGAAGCTGACCGTGGACGCCATGCTGGATATGCCTTTTTACCATCCGGTGGTGGAGGAGGGCGTGCGCACCGCCCTGCGTGACCTGGCCCAGCAGCTGGCGAAGGAGCCGCCGCCGCCGGCGCCCTGCCCGGATTGCACACCGGGCACGTGATCTTACGTATTGCACTTGATGTAGGGCAACAATGTAGAATGCGCGCCATGTAGTCCATAGCAGGCGGAGACCAGAAGTGAAGATTCGTAAGATCAGCCCTGGCGAACTGCAAGTCGGCCAGCTGCTGCCCTGGGATGTGTACGGGGACGGCGGCGGCCTGCTGGCGCGCCAAGGGCAGCTGGTCGCCAACCGCAAGGAGCTCGACAGCCTGGCCGAGCGCGGCGTGGTCGAGGACTGGAGCCAGGCGCTGCCGCAGTCGCGCGCGCCGCAGTCGGTGCTGCGCCTGCTCAACGGGGCGCAGCTGGAGCTGCAGCACGTGTTGCAGCAGATTGCCGCCGGCGTGCCCTTCGGAAATGCCCAGCGCATGCTGGAGGACATTGCCTCCCTGGTCGATTCCGCCGTGCGCCTGAGTGCGGACGTCGCGGTGGCCAGCATACTGCACAGCCGTTCCGGCGTGCCCTACTCGGTGCGCCATAGTGTGGACACGGCCGTGGTGGCGCAGCTGGTGGCGCAGGCGATGAAGAAGCCGGAGGAGGACATCCGCACCCTGACGCTGGCCGCGCTGACCATGAACGTCGGCATGCTGGGCGAGCACGACAGGCTGCAGATGTTCGCCGGCCCGCTGGGCGAGGCGGACCGCCGCATGCTGCGGTCCCATCCGCAGACGGGCGTGCTGCTGCTGCGCCAGGCCGGCATCGAGCACGCGGGCTGGCTCGCGTGCGTGCTGGCGCACCACGAGAATGAGGACGGTAGCGGTTATCCCGGTGGCAAAACGGGCGCCTATGTACCGGAATCGGCCAAGCTGGTTGCGCTGGCGGACCGCTATTGTGCCCGCTTGGCGCGGCGCCGCTACCGCCCGGGCATGACGCCCAACGCGGCCCTGCGCGAGTTGTTGCTGGAGGCGCGCCATACGCTGGACGGCCTGCTGCCGGCGGTGCTGATAAGGGAACTGGGCATTTACCCGGTCGGCACCTGCGTGCGGCTGGCGAACGGCGAAGCGGGCGTAGTGGCGCGCAAGGGCTTGAATGCCACCACGCCGTGGGTGGCCTCGCTGCTGGGCCCCACCGGTGCGCCGCTGCCGCAGCCGGTGCAGCGCGACACGCGCAGCGAATCCACGGCCATCCGCGAAGTGCTGGCGCTGGAGGACCTGGAGCGGACCGGCTGGCGTTTCTTCATGGAACAGGTGTGGGGCCGCGCGGCGGCCCAGTAGCGGCCCGGTAGCGGCTCAGTAGCGGCTGAGTAGCGGCTGGTATAGCGGCGGCTGCGGCGGCGGCGGCGCCCCGGCGCCCTTAATTCAGCAGCGAATCGAGCCGTCCCTGCTCGGCCAGGTCGCGCAGCACGCGGATGGTGTCGATGTCCGATTCCTGGTAGGCTGATTTGCGGAACTCGTCATACATGGCGTTGGCCTGGTCGGTGGCCGCGTCGTGGCCGTCGTCGTACTCGAAGCGTACCCACAGGGTGCCCGGCTGCGGGGTCTCGATGGTCATGGTCAGGCTGGAGGCGCTGATATCCTGCTGCGGAGCAACTTCGTAGCGCACCCGGCGCATGGGATCGAGCAGCACCTTGTCCGCAATCACCAGCTCGCCGTAGCGCAGCTTGCGGCTGAAGCTGTTTTCCTGGCGGTCGGCGATCTGGCACTCATCCAGGTGTGGCACGAACAGCTTGGGCGATTCGGCGCGCAGTACCAGGCCGCGCCACAGCTGTTCGTGGCTGAGTTCGTCGATCAGCGGGTTCAGCGGATCGTTGATTTCGATGAGGTGTTCAAATTTCATGATGCTGCCTAATGTGGTGAGATCCAATAACACTATATTCTGCCCGAGCCTGATTTATCAATGCTTGCGCTGCTACAATAACCGGCTTGTTTCGCCCCTCCCGCCTGGAAATCATGTCTAACGCACCACAGTTCGGTCTCAATGCTCCGCAAAGCGAAGCCGTGCTCTACCTGGACGGCCCCTGCCTGGTGCTGGCCGGCGCGGGCTCGGGAAAAACCCGCGTCATCACGCAGAAAATCACCCATCTGATCGAGGACCGGGGCTACGATCCGCGCACCATTGCCGCGCTGACCTTCACCAACAAGGCCGCGCTGGAGATGCAGGAGCGGGTCGGCAAGCTGCTCAAGCAGCCGCGCCAGGCCAAGCTGCTCACAGTATCCACCTTCCACTCGCTGGGCGTGAAAATCCTGCGCCAGGAAGCGAACCACCTGGGCTTGAAGGACCGCTTTTCCATCATGGACAGCGACGACTGCTATTCGCTGGTGCAAGACCTGGCCATCACCACCGACAAGCAGATCATCCGCGGCATCCAGAATGATATTTCGCTGTGGAAAAACGGCCTGGTGGAGCCGGCCGAGGCGCTGCGCAACGCCAAGGACGAGGACGAAGCCCAGTCGGCCCGCATCTACGCCAGCTATGTGTCCACGCTGGCGGCCTACCAGGCGGTCGATTTCGACGACCTGATCCGCCTGCCGGTGGAACTGTTCCGCGACAACGGCGCGGTGCGCGACAAATGGCAGCGCCGCCTGCGCTACCTGCTGGTGGACGAATACCAGGACACCAACACCTGCCAGTACGAACTGGTCAAGCTGATGGTCACCGGCATCGGCAAAAAGCCGATGTTTACCGCCGTGGGCGACGACGACCAGGCCATCTACGCATGGCGCGGCGCCACGGTGGAAAACCTGGCCAACCTGAAGGTGGACTTCCCGGACCTGAAGCTGATCAAGCTGGAGCAGAATTACCGCTCCACCACGCGCATCCTGCAGGCGGCCAACGCGGTGATCGGCAACAACCCCAAGCTGTTCGAGAAGTCGCTGTGGTCCGAGCACGGCCTGGGCGAACCGATCAAGGTGCACTCGATGCCGAACGACGAGCAGGAGGCCGAGCAGGTGGCCATCATGATCTCGGCCGACCACTTCGAGCGCAAGAACCAGTGGACCGATTACGCCATCCTGTACCGGGGCAACCACCAGGCCCGCATCATCGAGCAGGCGCTGCGCAACCAGCGTATTCCGTACACCATTTCCGGCGGCCAGAGTTTCTTTGACAAGGCCGAGATCAAGGACATCATCGCCTACCTGCGCCTGCTGGCCAACCAGGACGACGACCCGGCCTTCATCCGCGCCGTTACCACGCCGCGCCGGGGCATCGGCCAGTCGACGCTGGAAGTGCTGGGCGCCTTTTCGGGCCAGTGGCAGTGCTCGCTGTTCGAAGCCGTGTTCAAGGGCGGCATCGAAGCCAAGCTGCCGGACCGCCAGCTGCTGCCGCTGCGCGAGTTCTGCAACTTCATCAACAACCTGGAAGCGCGCGCCAGCCGGCCCGGCGCGGCCGGTTCCGGCGACAACGCGGCCCAGGTGCTGGACGACATGATGGAAGCCATTCATTACGAGTCCTACCTGTACGACAGTTTTGAAGAGCGCGCCGCGCAGAGCAAGTTCCAGAACGTGATGGAATTCGTCAACTGGCTGAAGGACCGCGGACGCGGCGGCAAGGACCGCAGCGGCGAGGAAAAGAACGTGCTGGAGCTGACCCAGATGGTGGCCCTGATGACCATGCTGGAGGGCAAGGACGAAGAGCCGGACGCGATCCGCATGTCCACCCTGCACGCGTCCAAGGGGCTGGAATATCCGCACGTGTTCCTGGTCGGCTGCGAGGAAGGCATCCTGCCGCACAAGGGCGACCCGGACGCGCCGGTGGAAACGCTGGCGCAGCGCATCGAGGAAGAACGGCGCCTGATGTACGTCGGCATCACGCGCGCCAAGCGCACCCTGCAGATCACCTGGTGCAAGAAGCGCAAGCGCGCCGGCGAGCAGGTGCATTGCGACCAGTCGCGCTTCATCAAGGAGATGCAGCTGGACGTGGGCGACGCCGTGCCGAAGGAATCCGAAATCATCAGCCCGCGCGAACGCCTGGCGCGCATGAAAGAACTGCTGGCCACGCCGAAGGCGGTGCCCAATCCCAATGGCAGCTGAGCGCTATCTCGCCTTCAGCGACTGGATCGACGGCGGCCATCCGGACGTGGCCGGCAAGGCGGCCGAGCTGGCCGCAGGCTGCGCCACGCAGGCCGAGGTCGCGCGCCGCTGCTTCGAGTTTGTGCGCGACCAGATCAAGCACAGCTGGGACTATCGCATGGACCCGGTCACCTGCCGCGCGTCCGACGTGCTGCGCCACGGCACCGGCTACTGCTACGCCAAGAGCCATCTGCTGGCCGCGCTGCTGCGCGCCAACGGCATTCCGGCCGGCCTGTGCTACCAGCGCCTGGCGGTGGGCACGGAGGGCCCGCCGTTCTGCCTGCACGGGCTGAACGCGGTCTATCTCGACGGCCACGGCTGGTATCGCATCGACGCGCGCGGCAACAAGCCCGGGGTGGACGCGCAGTTCACGCCGCCGCGCGAGCAGCTGGCCTTCCCGGTGCTGGCGCCGGACGAGCGCGACCTGCCGGAAATCTGGGCCGAACCGCTGCCGGTGGTGGTGGATGCCTTGCAGCGCCACGCCACGGTGGCGCAGGTGGCGGCGGACTTGCCGGATGTGGCGCTGCTGCCGCCGGTACAATACGGCTTTACGGCAGGGAGCACGCAGTGAGCACAGAAGACACCGACAACCGTTTCGTAGACATCGAAATCAAGATCGCCCACCAGGAAGACATGGTGGAATCGCTGAACCAGCGCATCTACGAGCAGCAGAAGCAGATCGACAAGCTGGAGCAGATGCTGCACGCGCTGGCGCAGCACGTGCGCGACAACCCGCAAGGCGGGCAGGGCCCCGTCAACGAGCGTCCCCCGCACTACTGACGCTGCCGGCGACGGCGACGCTACTGCTTGCATCGTCCGCCGGCCCGGACGCGGCAATCAGCATCCGCATGCCTGGCTGGCGCTGGTTTGCCGCCGCCGCCGCGCCGCCCGCAATATGCTCGCCCAGGCGCTGGCCCAGGCACAGCAGCGTGAGCGTGGGCGGCAAGCCCCACGGCCCCGGTATCACCGACGCGTCGCACACGTACAAGCCGGGCGTGGCCGTCCGCAGATCGCTGTCCACGCCCTCGCCGATGCGCACGCTGCCGCCCGGATGCGCGGCGAAATGCCAGCTGCGGAACACATGCTTCGCGCCCGCTGCCGCCAGGATGCTGCGCGCCAGTTCCTCGCCCTGTTTCAGCTTCTTGCGGTCGGCCGGCTGCAAGCGCTTGTCCACCCAATGCGGACCCACGCTGCCGCCGATCTCGTCGCGTATCTTCACCATGATGCTCAGCGTGCGCGCGTGCGCGGCCACGCGGCCGAAGCGGCCCACCTGCATGGCAAACGCCTGGTACATGGGCTTGGGTAGTGTCAGGTCGGCCAGCGCAATGCCGTCCTGGTGCAGATGCATGCCGGCCGCCATCGGCACTTCGGCGCCCGCGTCCGGCGCGTGCAGGTCGTCCACGCTGCCCATCACGGCCACCACCGGGTCGCTGAAGAACGCCGCGCTGCGCGGCGCCAGGCCGGAGCTGTGCAGCAGGCGCGGACTGCCGATGCCGCCGCCCGCCAGCACCACCGTATCGGCCAGCACGGTGCGCAGGTCGCCGTCCACCACCGCTTCCACGCCGGCCGCGCGCCCGTCGTGCAGCAGCACGCGCGTCACGCGCGTACCGGCGGCCAGCACGGCGCCATGGGCGCAGGCCTCGTCGAGGAAATCGCGCGCCGTCCACTTGGCGCCGTAGGGACAGCCGTAGACGCAACGCCAGCAGCCGCTGCGGCAGATCTGCGGCCGTATCATCTTGTCGAGCTTGTGCCAGTCCAGGCCCAGCGAGCGCGCCGCCTGCATGATGCGTGCAGCCATGGGGCCCACCAGCTGGTCGGGCAGCGGCGCCATCGGCAGTTCCGCGCGCAAGGCCGCCAGCTGCGGCGCCAGGTCGATGCCGTGCGCGGCGAACATGGCGGCGGGCGGCGGCGCGGCCGTGGCGAAATTGATGGCCGAGCTGCCGCCCGCCACCAGCCCGCGCACCAGCAGCGACGCGTCGCGGTGGACGAAGGCCCCCTTGCCGGGAACGGCGGCGATGGCGGCCATCTGGCCCAGCGTGCCCGCGAGCGGCGCCGCGCTGCCCTGTTCCAGCACCGCCACGCGCATGCCGCGCAAGGCCATCGCGCGCGCCACGCTGGCGCCGCCGGGGCCGCTGCCGACCACGATGGCGTCGTACCGAATTGGGGAAGAATTGGCCATGCGGCGATGGTAGCACGCGGCCCGTGCCGGTTTTACGCCGCGTTCAGGCGGTTTCGTCGCACGCCGGTTGCCGCTCTGGCCATTTTGCTCTATCGTCAAGGCATCTCAATCTGGAGCGATGCGATGACTATCCTGGTGCTGGGCCTGCTGATTTTCCTTGGTGTCCATTCGGTGCGCATCGTGGCCGATCCATGGCGCGCGGCCATGCGCGCGCGGCTGGGCGAGAACGGCTGGAAGGGCATCTACTCCCTGCTGGCGCTGGCCGGCTTCGCGCTGCTGGTGTGGGGCTACGGCCAGGCGCGGCAGGCGCCCGTGGTGCTGTGGACGCCGCCCGCAGGCATGCGTCACCTGGCCGCGCTGCTGACCTTGTTCGCCTTCGTGTTCCTGGCCGCCGCCTACGTGCCGCGCAACGCCATCAAGGCCAGGCTGCACCATCCCATGCTGCTGGGCGTGAAGAGCTGGGCGCTGGCACACCTGCTGGCCAACGGCACCCTGGCGGACGTGCTGCTGTTCGGCGCCTTCCTGGCCTGGGCCGTGGTCTGCTTCGTCTCCAGCCGCCGCCGCGACCGCGCCGCCGGCACCGTCTACCCGCCCGGCACCGCGTCCGGCACCGCCATCACGGTGGTGGCGGGCCTGGCCGCCTGGGTTGTGTTTGCCTTCTGGCTGCACGGCATGCTGATCGGCGTGCGCCCGTTCGGCTAGGCCGATGGCGCAAGCGGCGACCAAGGCTGCGGCACCGGCACCTGCTTCCGCCCTGGCCGACAGCGGGCAGGACACCTTCACGGCCCTCGGCCGGGTGCTGGCGCTGGCCCAGCGCGGCGAAGACCGGCAGCTGCAGCAGACCAGCCAGGTGTTGGCGCTGCGCGGCGAAGGCCTGTCCGGCGACGTCCACGCAGACCCGCTCTCGCCGCGCCAGCTGCTGCTGGCCGGCGCGCCGGCCTACGCCAGCCATGGCCTCGCCCCGGGCGCCCTGCGTGAAAACATCCTGCTCGACTTCGATACCGCCGCACTGCGTTCAGGCACTGTGCTGCAGGTGGGGGATGAGGCGCTGCTGTGGCTCACCTTCCAGTGCGAAGCCTGCGGCCAGCTGGACCGCCATGCGCCTGGGCTCGCGCGCCGCATCGGCAGGCGGCGCGGTATGCTGGCCCGCGTCCTGCGCGGCGGCACCATCAAGCCCGGCGACCTCGTCGCCGTACTCCCCGCGCGCGTGCCGCCCTGGTCCGACGACTGGCGCGTGCGCGCAGCCGCCGTGCTCGCCGCCGTGCCCGACGGCATGGTGATCGAATACCGCCAGCTGGCGCGCCTGGTCGGCGTGCAAAGCAGCTATTGCCGCGCCCTTCCCGCGCTGGCCCGCGCCGCCGGGCTGGCCGGCAAAGCCGTCTCCCTGCAAGACCGCTCCGCCACCCCGCGCTGGCTGGGCCAGGAACTGTTTGAGCCGTAGGACTGCTTCTCTCCAATGGCCGGCTGGGACATGCATGATTTGTTTGCTAATATGCGATGGCTACCTGAACCGGCCGGCGAATTCAGCAAACATCGAATCACACAGGAGAGTAAATGGGTAAAGGCAGGCTGGAGGCATTTAGCGATGGCGTTATCGCCATCATCATCACCATCATGGTGCTGGAACTGAAGGTGCCGCACGGCGCAACGTGGGACACGCTGCTACCGCTGGCGCCGGTGATGCTGAGCTATGTGCTGAGCTTTGTCTACGTGGGCATCTACTGGAACAACCACCACCACATGATGCACGCCGTCAGCAAGGTCAATGGCAGTGTGCTGTGGGCCAATCTGCATCTGCTGTTCTGGCTGTCGCTGATCCCCTTCGTGACCGGCTGGATGGGCGAGAACCATTTCAGCGCCATTCCCGCTGCCATCTACGGCGTGGTGCTCACCATGAGCGCGCTGGCCTACATGCTGCTGGAAAACGTGCTGATCAGGCTGCACGGCGCCAATTCCGCGCTGGCGCAGGCGGTGGGCAAGGAGCGCAAGCTGTGGCTGTCGATTGTGCTGTATGTGCTCGGCATTGCGGCGGCGGCGTTGCATCCCTGGCTGAGCGTGGGCCTGTATGTGGCGGTCGCGGTGTTGTGGTTCATCCCCGACCGCCGCATTGAAACCGCGCTCGCCAGTTAAGGACTAGCCGAGCTTGACCAGGTTCACGGCCGGCAGCGGTCCGCCCGGGAACTGCTGCAGGTAGCCGCCCACTTCCAGGCTGCCCAGGTCGATGCTGGCGAACTTCAGTCGCTCGATCAGCTGCAGCACTTCGGCCTTGGCGCCGGCATCGTCGCCGGAGACGAACACCACACGGCGGCCGCCATTGGTTTCGGGGGGGCTGGCCAGCACGTCAGCCAGCAGCGTGTTGAACGCTTTCACCACGCGCGCGCCCGTGGCCCAGTCGCGCAGCACTTGCGAGGAATTGCGGCCGCCCAGTTCGGCCAGTTCAAAGCCGGGCAGGATGACGGGGTTGGTGGCGTCGATCAGGATACGGCCTTGCAGGTTCAGGCTGCGCAGCAGGGCTTCGCTGCGGTTCCAGTTCACGCTGAAGAAGACGATGTCGGCGTCGGCCGCCTGCTGCACGGTGCCGGCGCGCACCTGCTTGCCCAGCTCGGCCACCGTGCCGGCCAGCGAGGCCGGGCCGCGGCTGTTGCTCAGGATGACGTCGATGCCGGCAGCCGCCAGCTGTTTTGCCATTGCCTTGCCGATTGCGCCGGCGCCAATAATTCCAACGGTTTGCGTAGTCATGATGCGGTCCTTGTCTGTGTGGTTGCTGCTGTGCTCAGCAGATGGAACCAGTATATTGACTGCGATCGTGGTGATAAATGCCTGGCCAGGTGCTTCACTATTCCCAATTTCGTGATAATCCCCGAGTTGCGCACGCGCTTGCGCAAATAGCTTTATGCTAAGAACGCACGCTCGCTGGTGCGTGCCCGATTAGTCATCCACATGGAGAAAGTTATGTCGAAGGTACTTGTTCTGTATTACTCGTCGTACGGTCATATCGAGTCGATGGCCGAAGCAATGGCGGACGGCGCGCGCAAGGAGGGGGCAACGGTGGACATCAAGCGGGTGCCGGAAACGGTACCGCAGGAGGTGGCCGAGAAGGGGCATTTCAAGCTGCAGCAAAGCGCCCCGGTGGCCACGGTGGCCGAGCTGGCCAATTATGACGCCATCATCATCGGTGCGCCCACCCGCTTCGGCCGCATGCCGTCGCAGATGGCGGCCTTCCTGGACCAGGCCGGCGGCCTGTGGGCCAGCGGCGCGCTGAACGGCAAGGTGGGCGGTGCGTTTACGTCCAGCGCCACGCAGCACGGCGGGCAGGAAGTGACGCTGTTTTCCATCATTACCAATCTGATGCACTTCGGGATGACGATCGTCGGGCTGCCCTATAGCTACCAGGCGCAGATGACGCTGGATGAGATCGTGGGCGGCAGCCCGTATGGCGCGACCACGATTGCCGGCGGCCAGGGACAGCGGCAGCCGAGCCAGCTGGAGCTGGACGGCGCGCGCTTTCAGGGTGGGTTGATTGCGAAGACGGCGAATAAGCTGTTTGGTTGAGCTGACGGAGCGGCGGGTTACGCGCCTGCGGCGCTAACTCGCCCTACCGGCCCTACCGGCCATACCCGCCCGACGGCTTCAGGCTGCGGCGCGGGCGGCCGCGGTGCCTTTGCCTGCTTTGGCGTCCAGGCTGTAGGCACCGGCGCCGAAGGCCACCACTTGCAGCAGGCCGCCCGCCATGGCCAGGTTTTTCATCAGGTGGATCATCTGGTTCTGGTCGCCCACCGCGCTGTGGAAGACCAGGCCGGTCACCACCGAGAAGGCGGCCAGCACCAGGGCCACGATACGGGTCCGGTAGCCCAGGGCCAGCAGCAGGCCGCCGCCCAGTTCCACCACGATGGCGGCCACCAGCCCGGCGCTGGCCAGCGGCAGGCCCATGGCCTGGATGTAGCCTATCGTGGCGGCCGGGGCCATCAGCTTGCCGAAGCCGCTGAGGATGAAGATAGCGGCCATCAGGATGCGGCCGATGACGGGTACGGCGGAAGTGTTGACGGTGTTGTTGGTGTTCATGGCGGTTCCTTTCAAAGTTAAATTAAACCTGCGGTGTGCAACTGGTTGCCGATACGGCTGATTTCGTTCTCGCCCTGCAGCAGGGCCGTTGCGCTGGTGTGCACCGAATACATGCCGGTCACCAGCGGGTAGGGATGCTTGGCGGCCGAGCCGAGCACGAATTCGGTGTCGCCGCGTGCCGTGAACTGCAGCGCGCCGCCGCCTTCGTCAAACACCGCCACTTCGCTTTCCAGCAGCGCCGCACCGGTCGCCAGCACGCCTTTGCCCACTGCGGTCCAGGCCACGTCGTGCCCGGCTGGCGGCTGGTAGGTCCACTGTTCGCCGTCGCGCAGTTTCACGTGCAGATAGGTGATCGGTGCGCGCGGTTGTATCAGGCTGGCCACGCCCTGGTAACTGCCGAGGATCACGCGCGCCGGACCGCTGGACTGCACCTGCTCGGGGGCCAGGTACTGGCTGTGCGCGGGGCCGTTCTCGTCTTCAGCAGGCAGGGCCAGCCACAGCTGGAAGCCCGCCACGCCGGCGTCGCCGTGCGGGCTGCCGCCGTGCCACACGCCGCCGCCCGCATTCATGAATTCCACGCCGCCTGCGCTCAGCACGCCGTGCTGGCCGGTGGTCTCGCGGTATTCGATGGCGCCCTCCATTACCACGGTCACGGTGGCGATGCCCGAGTGCGGGTGCATGCCCATGCCCTTGCTGCCGTGGCTGGCGCCCATGCGGAACAGGTCCAGGAAGACGAAGGGTTTGATCAGCGCGCCCAGATCGCCGGGGCTGACGAGGCGGGTGATGCCGCGATGGCCGCGGCCCTGGGTGCGGGCTACGATGTCGCGCTGGCTGGCCGGGGCCAGGTGCGCCGGCTGGATTGCCTGGTTCATCTGCTGCTCCTTTCAATGTTCGGTTGATATGGACGCATCTTAGGCCCGGCCCATCCATCGTGGAAGCCTATATAATTGGATGGATACTATCTAAGGAGTAGATGGATGTTGGATGCCATGTCGCTGGACCAGTTGCGCACCTTCATCGCCGCAGCGGATGAAGGCAGTTTCTCGGCCGCCGGCCGCAAGCTGCGCCGCGCGCAGTCGGTGGTCAGCACCACGCTGGCCAACCTGGAGCTGCAGGTGGGCTTCGCCTTGTTCGACCGCAGCGGCCGCTATCCCAGGCTGACGGAAGAGGGCAGCGCCCTGCTGGACCAGGCGCGCTCGGCCGTGTTGGCCATGGACGGCTTCAAGGCCAAGGCGCGCACCTTGGCGGAAGGGCTGGAGCCCGAGCTGGCGGTGGCGGTGGATGTGATGTATCCCATCGCCACGCTGACGGCGGCGGTGCAGGCCTTCCACCGCCAGTTCCCCGGCACGCCGCTGCGGCTGTTCGTGGAAGCGCTGGGCGCCGTGGTGCAGCCGCTGTTGGCGGGGCAGTGCCGCATTGCCGTGATCGGCTCGCTGCCGGAAGTGCCGCCCGGCTGCGCATCGCAATACCTGCTCAGCGTGCCGGCCGTGACGGTGACGGCGCCGGACCATCCGCTGGCGGCCGTCGAGGGCATGGTGCTGCGCGCGGAAGCGGCCCGCCACATCCAGCTGGTGCTGACCGACCGCTCGCCGCTCACCGAGGGCCGCAACTTCGGCGTACTGGCGGCGCAGGCATGGCGCCTGGCGGACATGGGCGCCAAGCACGCCTTCCTGAAGGCAGGCCTGGGCTGGGGCCACATGCCGCTGCACATGGTGCAGGAAGACCTGGATGCGGGCCGCCTGGTGCGCATCCCGCTGGAAGGCATGACCGGCGCGGGCGCCGGCTTTTCGATGCATGCCATCCACCTGCGCGACCATCCGCCGGGGCCGGCTGGACGCTGGTTCGTCGAGCACCTCAAGCACGGCGTGCAGGCCGGATAGCGGGCAGCGGCAAGCCTGCAGGCAGGCCGGGAGGCCGGCAGCGCGGTAGAGGGTCGCGCGTCGGAGGCCAGGCGGCAGACGCCTGCGGCGGAGGCTAGGCGGCGGGCGCGCGCTGCGGCCCCGGCGGCAGCGCGTAGGGGCTGTTGCTGAACAGCTCCATCATCCACGCCACGAATGCGCGGGTGCGCGCGCTCAGGTGGCGGTTGGCGGGATACACCACGTGGATGGGGATGGCTGGCGCGCTCCAGTCCGCCAGCAGGGGCTGCAGCATGCCTGCCGCCGTCTGCGGCCCTGTGATGAAGGCCGGGCAGTGCAGCACGCCCAGGCCCGCCATCGCAGCGGCCAGCATGGCGTTGCTGTCGTTCAGGCCGAGGAAATAATGGCCGCTCACGGTCACCGGGCTGGCCGGGTCGGACGGGTGCGTCAGCACCACTTGCGCCTGGCGCGCGGTGCCGGCGAAAAAGTGGCGTATCAGCGTGTGCCCGCTGGCCAGCTCGGCCGGGTGCTGCGGCACGCCATGTTGCGCCAGGTAGGCCGGGGAGGCGCAGGTGGCCATGGGCAGGCTGCCGATGTGGCGTGCGATCAGCGACGGGTCGCTGATCGCGCCGGCGCGCACCACGCAATCGATGCCTTCGCCCACCAGGTCGGCCGGGCGGTCGCTCACGCCGAAATCGAGCTGCATGTCCGGGTAGCGCGCGCGGAAGCCGGCCAGCGAGGGGATGACCAACAGCGCAGCGAGCGCCGTGCCCATGTCCACCCGCAGCCGGCCGCGCGGCGCGGTGCGCGCCTGCGCCACTTCGGCTTCAGCCTCCTGCCATTCGTCCAGCAGGCGCGTCATGCGCTGGAAATAGGCCGCGCCGTCGTTGGTGGGCGACACTTTGCGCGTGGTCCGGTGCAGCAGCTTGACCTGCAGGTGCGCTTCCAGCGATTGCACCAGCTTGGTGACGGTATTGCGCGGGAATTGCAGCGTGTCGGCCGCCCTGGCGAAGCTGCCGGTTTCAACCACCCGCACAAACGCCCGCACTGCGGTGAAATAGTCCACGGTTCCCCTTTCGTTCAGTTTGCGGAATTGTAGCGTGCAGTGCAGCATGGAATGCAAGTGACGTTGTATAGACTGCCTGCTATCATCATCGGCTTCCGTCCTGCCGCCGCTGTGCAGCCAGTTGCAGGGCAGTCCTTGGCCCACTTTGAAAGATGCTATGTCCCGTCCTCAGATGCTTGTACTCGCAGCCAGCCTCGGCCTGGCGCTGACCCCGTTCGCCCACGCCGCCGCCGCAGTCCCGGCTGCCGCTACCGCCGCAGTCCAGGCGGGCAACCCTTTCTTCAAGCTCAGCCCGCTGCCTTTCCACTACCCGCAGTTCGACCTGATCAAGGATGAGCATTTCGCGCCCGCGTTCGCCGAAGGCATGGCGCAGAACCTGAAGGAAATCGAGGCCATCGCCAACAGCGCCAAGCCCGCCACCTTCGAGAACACCATCGTGGCCATGGAACGCGCCGGCCAGCTGCTGACGCGCGTGTCCACCACCTTCAGCAACCTGCAGGGCGCTAACACCAATTCCAAGCTGGACGAGATCGACACCGAAATGTCGCCCAAGCTGGCTGCCCACAGCGACGCCATCTTCCTGAACGCCAAGCTGTACGCGCGCGTGAAATCGCTGTACGACAAGCGCGCCAAGCTGGGCCTGGACGCCGAATCGCTGCACCTGCTGGAACGCTACCACACCGATTTCGTGCGCGCCGGCGCCAAACTGTCGGCCGCCGACAAGGACAAGCTGAAAGTGCTGAACGGCGAACTGGCCGGTCTGCAGACCGCCTTCCAGCAAAAC
Source organism: Massilia sp. Root418 (assembly GCF_001425265.1). Taxonomy (GTDB): domain Bacteria; phylum Pseudomonadota; class Gammaproteobacteria; order Burkholderiales; family Burkholderiaceae_D; genus Rugamonas. The sequence goes on along the minus strand of NZ_LMEC01000022.1, from coordinate 54,768 downwards.
GTGCTCAAGGAAATCAACGCCAGCGCGCTGGTGGTGGACACCCGCGCCGAGCTGGCCGGCATGTCCGAAGCCGCCATCGACGCGGCGGCCGCCGCCGCCAAGGCGCGCGGCCTGGACGGCAAGTTCGCCGTTGCGCTCACCAACACCACCGGCCAGGCGCCGCTGGCGGTACTGACCGATCCCGCCACCCGCAAGCGCATGATGGACCTGTCGCTGGCGCGCGGCAGCCACGGCGGCGAGTTCGACAACCGCGCCAATGTGCTGAAGATCGCCAAGCTGCGCGCCGACAAGGCCGTGCTGCTGGGCTACCCGAACTACGCGGCCTATTCGCTGGAAGACCAGACCGCCAAGACCACCGGCGCCGTCAACACTCTGCTGGCCGAGCTGGCCAAGCCTGCCGTGAACAATGCACGCAAGGAAGCGGCCGACCTGCAGGCGGTGGCCGACGCGGAGAAGGCTGGCCTGCAGATCGGCGCGGCCGACTGGTCCTATTACACCGAGAAGGTGCGCGCGCAGCGCTTCAGTTTTGACGGCAACCAGCTCAAGCCGTATTTCGAGCTGACCAATGTGCTGGAGAAGGGCGTGTTCTTCGCGGCGGGCAAGCTGTACGGCCTGTCGTTCAAGGAGCGCAAGGACTTGCCGGTCTACCATCCCGACGTCAAGGTGTACGACGTGTTCGATGCCGACGGCAAGCAGCTGGCCATCTTCCTGGCCGATATGTATGCGCGTCCGTCGAAGCAGGGCGGCGCGTGGATGAACGAGTACGTGTCGCAGTCCAAGCTGATGGGCACGCAGTCCGTGGTGGCCAACCACCTCAACATTCCCAAGCCCCCGGCCGGCGAACCGACCCTGCTGACGGTGGACGAAGTGAAAACCGCCTTCCACGAATTCGGCCACGCGCTGCACGGCATGTTCTCCAATGTGAAGTACCCGCGCTTCTCCGGCACCAACGTGCCGCGCGACTTCGTGGAGTACCCGTCGCAGGTGAACGAAATGTGGATGGTGCAGCCTGAAGTGCTGGCCAACTACGCGCGCCACTACAAGACCGGCGAGCCGATGCCGAAGGAGCTGCTGGAGAAAGTGGCCGCCTCCAAGAAGTTCAACCAGGGCTTCGCCACCACCGAATACCTGGCCTCGTCGCTGCTGGACCAGCGCTGGCACCAGCTGACCGCCGCGCAAATCCCGGCCGACGTGCTGGGCTTCGAGGCGGCCGCGCTGAAGGACGCCGGCGTCGACTACGCGCCGGTGCCGCCGCGCTACCGCACCACCTACTTCTCGCACACCTTCCAGGGCGGCTACGCGGCCGGCTACTACGCCTACCTGTGGAGCGAAAAGCTGGACGCCGACACCGTCGAATGGTTCAAGGAAAGCGGCGGCCTGCAGCGCAAGAATGGCGACTGGTTCCGCAAGACCCTGCTCTCGCGCGGCGGCACGGCGGACGCGCTGGAACTGTTCCGCAATTTCCGCGGCCGCGACGCCCGCATCGAGCCGCTGCTGGACCGCCGCGGCCTGAGCGCGAAGTAAGCAGGCGGCCACAAGCCGCCACCAGCCGCCACAAGCAGGCTGAACCAGGCTCCGGTTCGGCTTGCGCAGCGGTATCATGTTGCCATGAGCCTTGACGGAGAGACATGATGAAGCAATTGCTAGACAAACTGGCCCAGGCCATGGGCCAGCTAGACCACCTCGGCCAGGAAGAGTTCGTCGCACTGGTGGGCGAGGCGCTGGAGGACTATCCGGACCTGGGCTGGGAACTGGGGCCGGACCCGGTGGACGACCAGCGCTTGCGCCTGAGCCTGGCCGTGCGCAACGCGCCCGAGTTCCGCGAGCGTGCGGCCGCCTCCGGCCTGCTGCCGCTGGTCGGCGATGGCTGGGAGATCGGCCTGGGCGTACCGCCGCGCAACGGCCCCATCTACCTGGAAGCGCAGGCCGGCGACGAGGTGCTGGCCATCGACGGCGAACTGATGGGCTGGCAGATGCGCGCCAGCGACGACATGGTGGACCTGGTGGTCGGCATTCCGCCCGGCCCGCTGCGCCAGCTGGGCCAGGCCGAGCTGGAAGAACTGGCGGAAATCTTCGCCCAGGGCGAGCTGGGCGAACTGAACATGATGGACCACGTCAATTCGGTCAGCGTGGAGCAGATCGAGGCCCTGTCGCGCGACTGGCCGTCGCTGGCCACGCTGCGCGCTGGCTTTGCGGACGCCTTTCCAGCCTGCGCCTACGCCGAATGGCTGCGTGGATCCAGGTCATAGCTGGCTGCGGCATTTGGGTGTATAAATCCGGTATGGCCATCACTTAAGGAACGGGACTATGGACAGCAATCTGAAGGCATCGTTGAAGACCCTGCACACCGAACTGGCCAGCGCACCGGGCCCGGTGGACGAGGAGCTGCTGGATCTGCTGGCGCAGCTGGACGGCGATATCAAGCAATTGCTGGAGCGCCGTGTGGCGCAGCAGGACGCCGGCGCCGGTGGCGGCGACACCACCACGTATGGCCTGGCCGAGCGCACCCAGGAAATCTCGGCCAAGTTCGCAGTCAAGCACCCCACGCTGGAGCCGGCGCTGCGCGAGCTGGGCCGCATCCTGGGCAATATGGGCATATAAAAGGACGACGAAAACAACGGCGGCGCCGCAGCGCCGCCGTCGCAATCCGGACCCGGGGCCGCCGGCCGTGCTAAGACCGGCTCCCGGGCAGCCAGCGTTACGGAAACGCTAGCATAGGCGGTTCAATACCGCCAAAGCTGACTTCGGGATGGCGCCGCGCGATCATGTCCTCGATTTCCTGCACGCGCCGGGGTGGCACATCCACGATCATCAATACCTGGCCGCGTTCGATGGCGGGCGCGAACTGTTCCAGCTTCTTGTTCGGCACGGCTGCCGCGTTCATGCCGGAAGCCCAGCCGCCGAACACGGCGCCGCCCAGCGCCACCAGCAGGATGGCCGCAGTGCGCAAGGTCAGCCCGTCGGGCGGGAACAGGGTGAGGAACACGGCCGCGCCCAGGCCCACGATGCCGCCGATCACCATGCCCAGCTGGGCGCCGTGGATCAGGTCGGTGCGCACCAGGAAGCTGCAATCGGGCATGTCGTCGGGCAGGGTGCCCTCCTTGGCCATGAATTTCATGTGGCGTTCTTCAACCCGGGCCAGCAGCATTTCGTCCAGCATGGCGCGGGCACTGGGAACATCGGGTAGCATGAAGTAAAGACGGCGGCGCATGGTGTTCTCCCAAAGGTTGTTCTTCTAGTTATAGCAAACATGACAGCAAAGGCAATGTCGGCGCCATCTTTTTTATCGGGCCGCCATGCTTGCACATCATTCACAAGTTATTGAAAACTAAAAGAATTTCCAATTGATTGTGCCTATCGCTTGAGCATGGCGCGCGCATTTCCGGTACAATCGCGTCCCTATGACCCCCACCAATTTATTTGCGACCGTCCCCAAGCGGTCTGCCCGCGCTGCCACTGCGCCTTTCCTGCCCATGTCCCGCGCCGAAATGGACGCCCTGGGCTGGGATCAGTGCGACGTCATCCTCGTCACGGGCGACGCCTATATCGACCATCCGAGTTTCGGCATGGCCCTGGTCGGCCGCCTGCTGGAAGCGCAGGGCTACAAGGTCGGCATCATCAGCCAGCCGGACTGGCACTCGGCGGACGCCTTTCGCGTGCTGGGCAAGCCGCGCCTGTACTGGGGCATCACGGCCGGCAATATGGACTCCATGGTCAACCGCTACACCTCGGACCGCAAGATCCGCTCGGACGACGCCTACACCGCGAATGCCGAACCGAACAAGCGTCCCGACCGCGCCGTCACCGTGTACTCGCAGCGCGCGCGCGAGGCCTTCCCGGATGTGCCGGTGGTCATCGGCAGCATCGAAGCCTCGCTGCGCCGCATTGCGCACTACGACTACTGGTCGGACAAGGTGCGCCGCTCGGTGCTGCCGGACTCGAAGGCCGACCTGCTCATCTTCGGCAACGCCGAACGCGCGCTGGTGGACCTGACGCACCGCCTCAACGCAGGCGAGCACATCAAGGACATCAAGGATTTGCGCGGCACCGCCTTCATGGTGCCGTCCGGCTGGCTGCCCGGCGAGGACTGGGGCGTGCAGAACAGCACCCGCGTGGACGTGCCCGGCAAGGTGGACGCCCACCCGGACCCCTACGCCATGGCGAAGGAAGACAAGACCGCCTGCGCCACCGACAATGCCGCCAGCGCGCCGGAAGTGGTGAAGCCGATCCGCATCATGACGCGCGAAGAGCGCCAGCAGATGCTGCGCGAGCAGCACATGCGCACCGTGGTGCGCCTGCCGTCCTATGACGTGGTGAAGGACGACCCGGTGATGTACGCGCACGCCTCGCGCGTATTCCACCTGGAATCGAACCCCGGCAATGCGCGCGCGCTGGTGCAGGCGCACGGCGAGCGCGACGTGTGGATCAACCCGCCGCCGCTGCCGCTGGCCATGGACGAGATGGACGGCGTGTACGACATGAACTACGCGCGCGCGCCGCACCCGAGCTATGGCAAGGCCCACATCCCGGCCTGGGAAATGATCCGTTTCTCGGTCAACATCATGCGCGGCTGCTTCGGCGGCTGCACCTTCTGCTCGATCACCGAGCACGAGGGCCGCATCATCCAGAGCCGTTCCGAGCCGTCCATCCTGCGCGAGATCGAGCACATCCGTGACAAGACCAAGGGTTTCACCGGCACCATTTCCGACCTGGGCGGCCCCACCGCGAATATGTACCGGCTGGCATGCAAGGACAAGAAGATCGAGGAATCGTGCCGCCGCCTGTCGTGCGTCTACCCGTCCATCTGCGTCAACCTGGGCACCGACCACAGCAAGCTGATCCAGCTGTACCGCAAGGCGCGCGCCATTCCCGGCGTGAAGAAGATCCTGATCGGTTCCGGCCTGCGCTACGACCTGGCCGTGCGCTCGCCCGAGTACGTGAAGGAACTGGTGACCCACCACGTGGGCGGCCTGCTCAAGATCGCGCCCGAGCACACCGAATCGAACGTGCTGAGCAAGATGATGAAGCCGGGCATCGGCGCCTACGACGAGTTCAAGGCCATGTTCGAGAAGTTCTCGCTGGAGGCCGGCAAGAAGCAGTATCTGATTCCCTACTTCATCGCGGCCCACCCGGGCACCACCGACGAGGACATGCTGAACCTGGCGTTGTGGCTGAAAAAGAACAACTTCAAGCTGGACCAGGTGCAGACCTTCATGCCGACCCCGATGGCCATGGCCACCACCATGTACCACTCGCGCAAGAACCCGCTGAAGAAGGTCACCGCGGATTCGGAGGCGGTGGAAACCGCGCGCAGCGGCAAGGTGCGCAAGGCGCACAAGGCCTTCCTGCGCTACTATGATCCGGAGAACTGGCCCATCCTGCGCGAGACGCTGGTGAAGATGGGGCGCGGCGACCTGATCGGCAACGGCGAGAAGCACCTGATCCCGTCCTGGACGCCGGGCGAGGAAAACCTGAAGGCGGCGCCGGAAGGCAAGCGCGCCATGCCGATGGCCGCGCCGGGCGCCAAGCCGCGCGCGGCAGGCGTGCCCGGGGTGCCCGGCACGCGCGGCGGCCGTGCCGCCGTGGCGGCGCCGGCCGTGGGCCGCGGCGGCCGCGCCAACGCGCTCACCGGTTCACTGACCGCGCGCGAAAGCGTGGACACCAAGGTGCGCGCCTCCATCCTGGACACCATCAAGGTCAAGGCCAAGGCGGCGCCCGCCCCGGCCAAGGGCGGCCGGCCGGCCGGCGGCGCCCCGCGCGGCCGCAAATAAGGCAGCTTTGTGTCGTCAACAACACCGCTTCAGGGCGGTATTGTTGTTTTCATTGCTCATCTTTTCCATAAGCATGGATAATTGCGTGATGCCATGCAAACGTTTTCTCTCCGCCCTGATCCGCCTGCTCACGCTGGCCAGCATCGCCGCAGCCATGGCATGCCGGCCGGCGCTGGCGCAGGAAAAGGTGGTGCTGCAGCTCAAGCATAGCCACCAGTTCCAGTTCGCCGGCTACTATGCGGCCCTGGAGCAGGGCTATTACCGCGAAGCCGGGCTGGACGTGCAGATCCTGGAGGGCAAGGACGGCAACGAGCCGGAGCGCAACGTGCTTGCCGGCAAAGTCCAGTACGGGGTCGGCGCCAGCAACCTGCTGCTGGCGCGCCTGGCCGGCAAGCCCCTGGTGGTGCTGGGCGTGGTGTTCCAGCATTCGCCCTACGCGCTGGTGATGGCGCAGGGCAGCGCCGCGCCCGACGTGCACCGCATAGCCGGCAAGCGCGTGATGATAGGCCGCCTGACCGACGACCTGCGCCAGGCCGACGAAATGCTGGCCTACCTGCGCAAGGAGGGCATCGCGCCGTCCAGCCTGCAGCGCCTGGAGCACAGCTTCAATGTCGACGACCTGATTTCCGGCAAGGTGGACGCCATGTCCATCTACACCACCAACGAACCGGACCTGCTGGACCGCGCCGGCTTCCCCTACGACATCTACACGCCGCGCAACGCCGGCATCGACTTCTACGGCGACAACTTGTTCACCAGCGAACAGGAAATCCGCGACCACCCGGAACGGGTCAAGGCCTTCCGGGCCGCCAGCATGCGCGGCTGGCAGTACGCCATGACCCACCACGAGGAAGTGGCCGACCTGATCCTGAACCGGTACTCGCGCCGCAACGACCGCCGCCACCTGCTGTACGAGGCGCGCGCCATGGTGCCGCTGGTGCAGCCGGTGCTGGTGGAAGTGGGCTATATGAACCCGGACCGCTGGCAGCACATCGCCGACGTGTATACCGACCTGGGCATGCTGCCGCGCGGCGCCAGCTTCGAGGGCTTCCTGTACCAGCCCGAAGGCGGCCGCGCGCTGGCCTGGCTGTACCGCGTGCTGGCGGCCGGCGGCGTGCTGCTGGTGCTGGGGGCGGGCGTGCACACAGCCCTGCTGGCGCGCGAGCGGCGCCGCGCGCAGGAAGCCATCCGCAAGGGCGAGGCGCGCTTCCGCACCATGTTCGAGGCGGCGCCCATGGGCATCGCCCTGATCGATACCGCCAGCGGCAACTTCCGCGACATCAATCCGCGCTACCTGGAGATTGCCGGCCGCTCGCTGGAAGAGATGAAGGCCAGCAGCTGGCGCGACATCAGCCACCCGGAGGACGTGGCGGCCGAGCAGGAGCAGGTGGCGCAGCTGCAGGCGCAGCACATTGCCGGCTTCAAGCTGGCCAAGCGCCTGCTGCGGCCGGACGGCACCGTGGTGTGGGTGGACGCCTCCATCACCGCGCTGGACGCGGTCACCGCCGGCCCCGGGGGCAGCCAGGGCCAGGGCCAGCTGCACCACCTGTGCATGATCGAGGACATCACCGACAAGAAGCAGACCGAGGCGCTGGTCTGGCAGCAGGCCAATTTCGACACCCTGACCCAGCTGCCCAACCGGCGCATGTTCCAGAACCGGCTGGAGCAGGCCATCGTCAAGAGCCGGCGCGACGGCAGCCGCGTGGCCATCCTGTTCATCGACCTGGACCACTTCAAGGAAGTCAACGACACCCTGGGCCACCACCAGGGCGACGTGCTGCTGGTGGACGCGGCGCACCGCATCAGCGCCTGCGTGCGCGAGTGCGACACCGTGGCACGCCTGGGCGGCGACGAATTCACCGTCATCCTCAGCGAGCTGGACGCGGTGGGCCTGGAGCGCGTGGAAACCATCGCCCAGACCATCCTGGACAGCCTGCTGGCGCCGTTCCCGCTGGGACAGGAGCAGGCTTTCGTCTCGGCCAGCATCGGCATCACCCTGTACCCGGACGACGCGGCGTCCATCGAAGACCTGCTCAAGCACGCCGACCAGGCCATGTACGCGGCCAAGGACGCCGGCCGCAACCGTTTCAGTTATTTCACGCCGGCCCTGCAGGTGGCCGCGCTGAACCGCATGCGCCTGACCAACGACTTGCGTGGCGCCGTCAAGGGCCAGCAGCTGGAACTGTACTTCCAGCCCATCGTGCACCTGGCGACGGGCCGCATCCACAAGGCCGAGGCGCTGATACGCTGGCGCCACCCGGTACGCGGCCTGGTCAGCCCGATGGAATTCATCCCGCTGGCTGAATCGAGCGGCCTGATCATTGAAATCGGCAGCTGGGTGTTCCGCGAATCGGTGCGCTGGCTGCAGCGCTGGCGCAGCGAGGTGCATCCCGAATTCCAGCTCAGCATCAACCAGTCGCCGCTGGAATTCCAGCGCGAAGGCGGCTACGACAGCTGGCTGGCGCGGCTGGGCGAGCTGGGGTTGCCCGGCCAGGCCGTGGTGATCGAGATCACCGAGGGCCTGCTGCTGGACGCCAGCAGCACCGTGGCCGACAAGCTGCTGCAGCTGCGCGACGGCGGCATCCAGGTGGCGCTGGACGACTTCGGCACCGGCTATTCCTCGCTGTCCTACCTGAAGAAGTTCGACATCGACTACCTGAAGATAGACCGCAGCTTCACCCGCAACCTGGCGCCCGATTCCAGCGACATGGCACTGTCGGACGCCATCATCGTGATGGCCCACAAGCTGGGCCTGCGCGTGATCGCCGAAGGCGTGGAAACCCCCGAGCAGCGCGACCTGCTGGCCGCCGCGGGCTGCGACTACGGCCAGGGCTACCTGTTCGCCCGCCCCATGCCCGCCACCGAGTTCGACACCCTGCTGCGCGCGCGATCCGCAACGGCCCAAGCTTGAGTTATCTCATGGCCTGGGTTGGGCAACAGCGTAGGTTCAAGGCTTGTGCAGCTAGCGGCGTATGCTTGACATGGCAATCAGGACTACAATCCAGTGCACGAGGGTCGGGCGGTGGATGTCGCTGGCTGAATACCTCGACATGACGCGGACGGGCAGGGTGCAAGAAAGCTATAGCGGGACCACGCATGTGGCGTTTCCGCCCGATTGGCTAGCCTTTGTCCGGCAGACTCCGCGTCGATCGGTGTACGTTGAATTCGACGTGCCCGCCATGTCGCTGGTCGTGACCGGGGCTGGGTGGGCAAAAGATAGTCGGGCCGAATTCTGTGGAGGGGCGGTTGGCCGCTGCAAAGGGCAGGACCGTGCCACAAATGCCGCCGGCAGGGAACATCACCTTGCTTGCCAGCCGCTGGCCTTGAGGGAGAGCATCATGCTAAACGGATTCCGGGACTGGGCCAATACTTTACAGGCAGCGCTTCCCCCTGACGTAACGGCGGAGCTGATCACGTGCGAGCCTTCCGCCAATCCGGCCTTGCGGCTTCAGGTGGACTCTCCGGACGCGATTGCTTCACTGGTATGCTGGGAGAGCGGGGCGTTCAGCGCCGAGGTGCTGGATGTCCAGACTGAAAAGTACCGCTGCCGGCGTATCGGCGAATTCACTCCCGGCCAGCCGCTTGCCGAACAGCTGGCCGATTTCCTGGCCGCGCTGCGTTCTCCCACCTGACGTCGTAAGCAACGCGTAACCCTGCCGAAGCGACAACGCGACTTCCCCGGAACGGGGATAATACGAGTTCGGCGTTCGTCTGCCGATAGTCAAAGCCAATTGAAACAATTGGAACAATCAATTTTTCAAATGGTCATGAAGGCTTTAAACTGGCATCTCATTGATACACAACCTCACGAGGAAACCACAATGTCTCTCATTAACACCCAAGTAAAACCATTCAAAGCAACCGCTTACCACAATGGCAAGTTCATTGACCTGAGCGAAGAGTCGCTGAAGGGCAAGTGGTCCGTCTTCATGTTCTACCCAGCCGACTTCACCTTCGTGTGCCCAACCGAACTGGAAGACCTGGCTGATTTCCAGCCTGAATTCGCCAAACTGGGCGTGGACGTGTACGGCATTTCGACCGACACCCACTTCGCCCACAAAGCATGGCACGACACCTCGGATGCCATCAAGAAAGTGAACTACCCGCTGATCGGCGACCCGACCGGCACCCTGTCCCGCAACTTCGAAGTGATGATCGAAGAAGAAGGCCTGGCACTGCGCGGCACCTTCGTCATCAATCCGGAAGGCCAGATCAAAGTGATGGAAGTGCACGACAACGGCATCGGCCGCGACGCTTCCGAACTGCTGCGCAAAGTCAAAGCCGCCAAATACGTGGCCGAGCACCCAGGCCAGGTGTGCCCTGCCAAGTGGACCGAAGGCGCTGCCACCCTGACCCCATCGCTGGACCTGGTTGGCAAGATCTAAGCATCAGCTTGAAGTAGTGAAGTACTGAGTAGTAAGGCGCCGGCGCATTTGCCCGGCGCCCAACCGAAAAAAAGGAAAACACCATGTTGGACGCAACCCTCAAAACCCAGTTGAAAACCTATTTGGAAAAGGTCGTGCAGCCGATTGAGATCGTTGCGACGCTGGATGATTCCGCCAAAGCCCGCGAAATGCAGGCCCTGCTCGCCGACATCGTCGTGCTGAGCGACAAGATCACCCTGGTCGAAAAGACCGAAGGCAACGTGCGCAAACCGTCGTTCGCCATTACCCGCCCCGGGACCGATATCGCCGTGACGTTTGCCGGCATCCCGATGGGCCATGAATTCACCTCGCTGGTGCTGGCGCTGCTGCAAGTGGGCGGCCACACCATCAAGTTCGACGACGCGGTCATCGAACAGATCCGCAACCTGGACGGCGATTTCCACTTCGAGACCTTCATCTCGCTCACCTGCCACAACTGCCCCGAGGTGGTGCAGGCGCTGAACGCCATGTCGGTCATCAACCCGCGCATCAAGGTCACCACCATCGACGGCGGCGTGTTCCCGAAAGAAGTCGAGGAACGCCAGATCATGGCCGTGCCGATGATGTTCCTGAACGGCGAGCACTTCGGCCAGGGCCGCAGCAGCGTGGAAGAGATCCTCGCCAAGCTGGACACCAACGCCGGCGCCCGCCAGGCAGCTGAACTGAGCAAGAAAGACGTGTTCGACGTGCTGATCGTCGGCGGCGGCCCCGCCGGCGCGGCAGCGGCCATCTATGCGGCCCGCAAAGGCATCAAGACCGGCGTAGTGTCGGAACGCTTCGGCGGCCAGGTGCTCGACACCCTGGCGATCGAGAACTTCATATCGGTCACCGAAACGGACGGCCCGAAATTCGCCGTGGCGCTGGAGCAGCACGTGAAAGCCTACGACGTGGACATCATGAACACCCAGCGCGCCGCCCAGCTGAAAGCGGGCAAGGTGGTGGAAGTGACCACCGCCAGCGGCGCCGTGCTCAAGAGTAAAACCGTGATTCTGGCCACCGGCGCGCGCTGGCGCGAGATCAACGTGCCGGGCGAGAAGGAATACCGCAACCACGGCGTGGCCTACTGCCCGCACTGCGACGGCCCGTTGTTCAAGGGCAAGCGCGTGGCGGTGATCGGCGGCGGCAACTCCGGCGTGGAAGCGGCGATCGACCTGGCCGGCCTGGTCAAGCACGTGACCCTGATCGAGTTCGGCGCCGAACTGCGCGCCGACGCGGTGCTGCAGCGCAAGCTGCGCAGCTTGCCGAACGTGACCGTGATTGTCTCGGCGCAGACCACCGAGATCCACGGCGACGGCAAGATCGTCAACGGCCTGAGCTACAACGACCGCGTCAGCGGCGCAGCCAAGAAAGTGGAGCTGGAAGGCGTGTTCGTGCAGATCGGCCTGGTGCCCAACACCGAGTGGCTGAAAGGCACGGTGAGCTTGTCCAAGCATGGCGAGATCGAAGTGGACGCGCGCGGTCAGACCTCGATTCCTGGCGTCTTCGCGGCCGGCGACGTGACCACCGTGCCGTACAAGCAGATCATCATCGCCACCGGCGAAGGCGCGAAGGCGGCGCTGTCGGCCTTCGACCACCTGATCCGCTCGGGCGATGATGAGGAAGTGGCGGCGCCGGCCGCAGCCGCAGCTGTAGCCGCGTGAGACTGGCGGGTTACGGCGCTGCGCGCCTAACCCGCCCTACGTGAACCCGGCATCGCTGCTGAACCCGGCATCGCGGCGGCCCGTAGGGCGGGTTAGGCGGAACGCCGTAACCCGCCGCTGCCGCCAGCGTCACGCCATCAAATCCGCGCTGGCCTGTTTCTCCCGCAGCGCCCTGGCGTTGCGGTGGCGGGCGCGCAGGCGCGGGTTGGTGATCAGCCGGCCCAGCGTCTCGCCCACCACCATCACCACGCCCAGCAAGGGCAGCACCAGCATCAGCCCCGCCACCCCGGCCACCGAGCCGCCGACAAAAATCATCAGCACCGTGATCAGCGGGTGGATGTGCAGGCTGCGCCCCAGGGTCAGCGGCATGAACACGAAATCGTCCAGCAGCCGCACCAGGATGAACACACCGATGGCGCTGTAGGCCACCAGCGGATCGCCCGCCGCGTCGGTGGACGCCACCATCACCACCATGCAGCAGCCCACGATGGAGCCCACGTACGGCACCCACGCCAGCATGGCGGCAATCAGCCCCAGCAGCACCGGCGAGGAGACGCCGATGGCCCACAGCCCGAAAGCCAGCACCGCCGTGTCCAGCACGGTGAGCTTGAGCATGCCCTGGAAATAGCGGTGCGCGGTCTGGTCCACCTCGTGCAGCAGGCACAGCGTGCGCTCGAAGAAGGCATTGGGCACGGCGTGCGCGAGGAATTTCTTGAACAGGTGGCCGTCGCGCAGGAAGAAGAAGGTCAGGAACGGCGCCAGCAACAGCGACGGCAGCCAGCCCGCCACCGACACCACGATGGCGGTCAGGTGGCTTTGCATGAAGTCTTCGCTGTAGGCGGTGAACTGGGCGTTGACCACCTGGCTCAGGTGCATGTCGCGCAGGATGGGGAATTTGTCCTCCAGCGCGCGCAGCAGGCCGCGCACGAAGTCCAGTCCGCCCGCCACGTAGCGCGCCAGCATGTCCTGCCAGGACACGGACGGCGCCGAGATCCACAAGTTGAGCGCCAGCGCGCCCAGCGCCACGGCCACCAGGAAGCAGGCACCCACCAGCAGCGCGGCCGCGCCCTGGCTCATGCCCAGGCGCAACAGGCGCTGCATGGGCGGCAGCAGCAGGTAGTACAGGATAATGGCCAGCAGGAAGGGAATCGCCAGCCACAGCATGTGCTGCAGCACCAGCAGCAGGCCGCAGGTGGCGGCAATGATGCCGCTCCAGACCACCGGCCCGGACGACGGCTGCGCGCCGGCCTCGTCGTTGCGCATCACAAGGCCTCGATCTGCGGCCGGCCGGACATCCATTCGCGCAGCCGGTGCGCGATGTGGCGCGCCAGCGCGAGCGAAATCTTGTAGCCCACCACCGCGTCCGTTTCCATCAGCCCCATGAAGTCGGCGCGGAAGAACACCGCCAGCTCGCAATTGTCGTGCGCGCGCGCCTGGGCGTTGCGCGGCGAGTTGTCGAGCAGGGCCAGGTCGCCGAAGAAGGAACCGGGGCCCACTTCGGCCACAACTTCCGTGCTGCAGTCTTGCGCGCGGGTGATGATCACGCTGCCCGATGTCACCAGATACAGCGCCTGGCCTTCCTCGCCCTGGTCGAAGATGATTTCGCCAGCCAGGTAGCGCCGCTCGTGCAGCATGCCGTCGACGATCTTCAGCTCCAGCGGGGTGAGCGAGGCGAACAGCGCCGACTGCTTGAGCCGGTGCAGGCGCGGGGACATGGTGTGCGTTTTCAGAAAGCCGAACATCGGGAAGTGCTCCGTGGAATTTGTGCAATGCAAGATCATTGTCGCCGGTTTCCCGGCCGGCGGCGCATTCTGTCGGCCGCCTTGTTGCTACGGCATCACAACTGGACTGTTTGCGCCAGCGGCAGCGCCGGTTCCAGGTGGCTGGTGAGCACGATGCATTGGCGCGCGCGCCGCGCCGGGTCGGCCAGCCGGGCGCGCAGGTAGTCCACGGCGGCGGCATCCAGCCCGTTGAAGGGCTCGTCGATCAGCAGCAGCGACACCGGCAGCGCCAGGGCCAGGCTGAGCTGCATCTTTTTGTGCTGGCCCAGGGACAGGGTGGTGACCGGCTGGTCCAGCGCGCCCGCCAGGCGGAAGGCGCGCAGTTCGGCGTCCAGCAGGGCGGCATCGGTGGCGGGGTAGAGCGCAACGTGCAGGTCCAGCACTTCGCGCACGGTAAGCCAGGGCAGCTGGGGCGTGTCGCCGCCGCAGTAATAGCTTTGCAGGCGGTAGGCCAGCGGCTGCGCTGCGCTGTCGATGCCGCCGCTGCCGCCGCCTGCCGGAACCAGAGCGATCGTGCCCGCGTGCGGCTGCAGCGCGCCGGCCACCAGCTTGAGCAGCGTGGTCTTGCCGGCGCCGTTCTCGCCGCGCAGCCAGGTGATGCCGGCGCCCAGCTGCAGGCTGAACTGGCGGAACAGGGGGCGGGCGGCGTATTCAAAGTCCAGGCAGTCGATGTGCAGCATCAGAATTCGCTTCCTATGGCGGTCAGGATCAGGATGGACAGCACCACCAGCACCACCCGGCCGCGCGGCGCCAGGTTGAGCGCCACGATGGCGCCGCAGGCTGCGGCGGCGCAAGCCAGCCACACCAGCGGGGCTCTGCCGCCGTGGCGGAGGACCAGCGCGGCAAAGGCCGCCAGCACGGCGGCGGCCGGCAGCAGGCTGAACAGGCGGGCGCACAGCAGCAGGCGCGCTGCGTCCAGCGGCCACGGCGCCAGCACTGGGCGCAGCAGCGCGGTCTGCTCGCGCACAGCCTTGTCGCCGCGATCGGTCAGCAGGATCAGCATGGCGGAGGCCAGGCCGCCCATGGCCGCGCCGGGCAGCGGCAACAGGCCGAGCAGCCAGGCGGCCGTGCAGCCCAGCGCGCCGGCCAGCAGCAGGTATTGCTGGAGGCCGACGCGGTTCTCGGCGCGCCAGAAAGGCAACCAGAACAGGCGGTGCCACAGGGCCGGCAGCAGTGGCCGCAAAGCGCGTGGCACGTAGGACGACGCGGGCGCGGCAGGCCGTGCGCCAGCCCTAGCCTCAGTCATAGCCTCAGCACCAGCCCCAGCACCAGCACCAGCACCAGCATCGGACGCGTCCTGGCCGGCGCTGGTGCGCGCCGCACCGGCCTGCGCAAGAGCGGGTTGGCTGGCGGCACGGCTGCGGCGGCGGGCGGGGTGGGCAGGGCGCAGGCGGCGGCGGGCCAGGGCCAGCGTGGCGAGCGCCCAGCCCAGCAGAAGCGACAGCACTGTGGCGGCAAGCGCTTGCGGCACCACCGGGCGCAGCCAGTCCGGCCGCTGGAACAGCCAGATCGTGGCAGACACCATGTACAGTCCGGTCAGCGGCCCAGCGATCAGCCCGGCGGCCAGCGCATCGGCGGCCCAGCCCAGCGCGGGCGGCACCGGCAGCGGGCGGGCCCAGGCCACCGCGTCTGCCGGATGCAGGCGCTGGCGCAGCAGCACGGCGGGCAGCGCGGCAAACGCCGCTTGCCCCGCCAGGATGGCCAGCATGGCCGGCCAGTGCAGGGTGACCGCCAGCATGCCCGGCAGGGCAATGGCAGCGGCCAGGCCGAGCAGCACGGGGCCGAAGCCGAGCACGGTGATTTCAAGGGAATTGGCCAGGCTGGCAAGGAATTGCCGCAAGCCGTGGCGCGCCATGCGCAGGCGGAATTGCAAATAGGGATGAACCATGGTTTGCTTCCGAAATAGAAAAAGGCCTGACGAATCAGGCCTTTCTCAGTATAGCTGGCGGAGCGGACGGGACTCGAACCCGCGACCCCCGGCGTGACAGGCCGGTATTCTAACCAACTGAACTACCGCTCCGTTGCTTGCGCAACTGGTGGTGCATGTCCGGGATGGTGGGCGCTGAGAGGCTCGAACTCCCGACCTAAGCCTTGTAAGGGCTCCGCTCTACCAACTGAGCTAAGCGCCCATCTGGACCATGCTCGATATGTGTCAGCATATCGTTTTATTACTCAACTGGCGGAGCGGACGGGACTCGAACCCGCGACCCCCGGCGTGACAGGCCGGTATTCTAACCAACTGAACTACCGCTCCGTGCTTTCGCAACTGGGCTTCATTTCCGTGTTCTGTAGATGGTGGGCGCTGAGAGGCTCGAACTCCCGACCTAAGCCTTGTAAGGGCTCCGCTCTACCAACTGAGCTAAGCGCCCATCTGGAACACTCCGACGTGTGTCACTACGTCTGAAGGAGGCCGAATTATAGACAAGCTTTTTGAGATAGGCAAGTTTTTTTGCGGCGCAGCCGATAACGCAGTCCGCCGGCCAGCCCCAGCCCGGCAAGCAGCATGGCTGCCGGGGCAGGTTCGGGCACCGGACTGAGCAGCACGCCGTAGCAGCCGCCGTCCGTGCCGCAGGCGGTGGCGATGATGTCGCCGCGGTCGTTGATGTCCCTGGCGGAGGTCAGCGTAAAGCTGGCGTCGTGCGCCGCCAGCGTGTTCAGGTCGTACACCACGCCATCGCTGTACAGGAAGGCGCCCTCGGATTCGCCGACGATCTGGCCCAGGTTGTTCAGGCCCAGCGCCCGGCTGTCGGTGTACGTGGGGAAATTGCCGAAGGGCTGCATGACGTGGTTCTGCATGACCCAGGCTTTGTCGAACATGGGGTCGTACATGATTTCCGAATAGCCGACCATGGTGCCATGCTCGTTGACGTCCAGCGCATAGCCGGACCCGGTGGCGTCCAGCGTGCCGAAGTCCGCCAGCGTGGTGCCGATGAACTCGGCGGCGTGGAAATAGCCCTCCCCGGTTTCGCCGCTGGCAATGATGATGCCGTTTTCGCTGATGGCGCTGCCGTACGACCAGCTGCCCATGCCCAGCCCGCCCAGCGCGGTCAGCACGCCGCCGCCATAGGTAAAGCCGTAGGGCCGGGTATCGTTGAGCTGGGTGCCGACAACGGTGCCCGCGCTGTTGATGCCGCTCAGGTAGCTCACGCGCGGCGCCGTGCCCGGCAGCGCCGGCAGCACGGTGGTGGTGCCGTTGGCGTAGTAGGCCGCGCTCGACAGCAGGCCGTCGGCGTCGCTGCCGACAATGGCGCCGGCTACCTTGCCGTCGTTGCTGATGCCGGCCACCTGGTTGATGGGTGTGTCCAGCAGCGAGCGCGTGCCATTGTGCCAGATGTAGGCGCGCAGCGCGCCGCTGACGGGATCGGGGATGACGCCGGCCACCTGGCCGGCCTGGTTCAGCGCGCTGGCAGTCGTGCCAACGCCGCCAAGTACGGTGATCGTATAGCCGGCTGGCACGTCGGCCAGCGCGGCAGCGGGAAGGAACAGCGGGCAAAGCACAAGCAGGCATTTCGATACTTGCATGATGCACCTCAACGTAGAATGGGAAGTCCGGTCCGCTGACCGGACCTCCCATGCTAGGCTGGCTGGCAGCTCAGCAGCGCCACCTAGCCCGGGTGCAAGCGAGCGTGCCCGGCGTTATTGCGTGATGCCCCATTGCGACAGCATCCAGGCTTGCAGGAATGCGGTTTCGCCGATGGCGTTGTAGCGGCCCGACGCGCCGCCGTGGCCGGCGCCCATATTAGTCTTGAGCAGCAGCGGGTTGGCGTCGGTCTTGTGCGCGCGCAGCTTGGCCACGTACTTGGCCGGCTCCCAGTACATCACCTGGCTGTCGTTCAGGCCGGTGGTCACCAGCATGGACGGGTAGGCCTTGCGCTCGATATTGTCGTACGGCGAGTAGCTGCGCATGTAGTCGTAGGCCGCCTTCTGGTTCGGGTCGCCCCATTCCAGGTATTCGCCGGTGGTCAGCGGCAGGCTGGCGTCCATCATGGTGTTCATCACGTCCACGAAGGGCACGCCCACGTGGGCGGCGCGGAACAGCTCGGGGCGCATATTGAGCACCGCGCCCATCAGCAAGCCGCCGGCGCTGCGGCCGTCGATCACCAGGCGCTCCGGGCTGGTCCATTTCTCGCGCACCAGGTAGTCGGCGCTGTCGATGAAGTCGGTGAAGGTGTTCTTCTTCTTCATCAGCATGCCGTCCTTGTGCCATTCCTCGCCCATGTCGTTGCCGCCGCGGATTTGCGCGCCGGCGTAGATCACGCCGCGTTCGAGCAGGCTCAGGCGCGCCAGCGAGAAGCGCGCGTCGTTGGGCACGCCGTAGGAACCGTAGCCGTACAGCAGCAGCGGGGCCTTGCCGTCCAGCGGCGTGCCCTTCTTGTAGACGATCCACAGCGGCACTTGCGCGCCGTCGCGCGCCGGCACCCACAGGCGGCGGCTCTCATACTGGCTGAAATCGAAGCCGCCCACCACTTCCTGCTGCTTGAGCAGGGTGCGCTTGCCGCTGTCCATGTCCACGTCCAGCACTTGCGGCGGCGTCAGCGGCGACTGGTAGGACACGCGGAACTGGCTGGCCGTGTATTCCGGCGTGCCGGCGCCCTCGGCGGCGTAGACCGCGTCGTCGAACTGCACGGTTTTCCAGGTCTTGCTGGCAAAGCTGTACAGGCGGACGCGGTTCAGCGCACGGGTTTTTTCCGTCACCACCAGGTGGGTCTTGAACAGGTCGGCGCCGTTGATCAGCACGTCCTTGTTGTGCGGCACCAGCTCGACCCAGTTCTTCGGCTGCGGCGCGGCCAGCGGGGCCACCACGATGCGGAAGTTCTTCGCATCCTTGTCGGTGCGGATGTAGAGCAGGCCGTCGCGGTGGCTCACGCCGTAGCGGTGGCCCTGCTCGCGCGGCAGCACGGCGCGGAACACGCCGTTCGGCTTGGCCGCGTCCAGCAGGCGCACTTCGCTGGTGTCGGTGGAACGCGCCGTCAGCAGCAAGTGCTTGCCGTCGCGGTCGCGGTTCACGTAGATGGCGAATTGTTCCACCGGCTCGTGGTAGCGCTGCACCGGCGCTGCGCCGTCCACGGCCAGGCTGAACAGGCGGTCCGAACGCTTGGTGGTGGCGTCTTCCTGCGTCACGAACAGGGTCTTGTTGTCGCTGGCCCAGGCGATGGAGGTGGTGCGCGGCATGCTGGCCGGCAGCAGCTTGCCGGTCTTCAAGTCCTTCACGTGCATCTCGTACTGGCGGAAGCCGGTCACGTCGGTCGTGTAGGCCATCAGGCGCTCGTCCGGGCTGACCACCATGGCGCCCACGGCAAAGAACTTTTTGCCCTGCGCCATGTCGTTCTGGTCCAGCAGGATTTCTTCGGGCGCCTTGTCGTCGTAGGCCAGGTTGGCGCCCGCGCGGCGGCGGCAATTGAGGGGGTACTGCTTGCCCGCTTCGGTGCGCGAGTAGTAGTAGTAATTGCCGCGCCGCGTGGGCACCGACAGGTCCACTTCCTGCATCCTGCCCTTGATCTCCGCGTACAGCTTGTCCGTCAGCGGCTTGATGGCGGCGGTGGCCGCCTCGGTGTAGCCGTTCTCGGCGTTCAGGTAAGCGATGACGGCCGGGTCTTCTTTCTTCTGCAGCCAGCGGTAGTCGTCGGTCACGACTTCGCCGTGGCGCGTCTCCTGCCATGGGGTTTTGGCGGCGACGGGGGCCACGTCTGCTGCGAAAGCCGGGGTGGCGGCAAGCGCGCAGGCCGGCAGGATGCGGGACAGTTTCAAGGTCACTCCTTTGTGGTTATTTGTGCAAGGATTTTACACGGGCGGCGCCCTTCTGCGTAAGCCGTACAGCAGGCCCAGGCCGGCCAGCAGCAGCGCGATGCTGCCCGGCTCGGGGACCGGGCTGAGCAGCACGCCGAAGCACGCGGAGCTGCCGCATGCCGTGCCGGCGATCTGGCCGCTGTTGTTGATGCTGCTCACGCTGGTCAGGCGGTAGCCGGCATCGCCCGGTACCAGGGTGGCCAGGTCGTAGGTGACCCCGTCCTGGTACAGGAAGGTGTCGCCGTTGTCGCCCGCGCCGATCACCTGCCCGGCATCGTTGATGTCCAGCGCCAGGCTGTGCTCGTAATCGCCGAATTCGCCTAGCGGCGCGGCCGTGCCGTTCTGGAAAATCGTGGCGCGGTAGCGCTCCACCGAGGTGAGCCAGGAATAGCCCACCGCCACCCCGGATGCGTTGACGGCCTCGGCCGCCGCGGTGCCGTCCGGGTCCAGCGTGCCCAGGTCCACCATGGTGCCGCCGTGGTACAGGAAGGCGTGCGCCTTGCCGCTGGCCGGGGCCGACCCGCCCACCACCATGCCGGCCTCGTTCATGCCCCTGGCATAGCTGTAGGCGCCGCCCAGCGTGCCCAGCGCGGTGCTGACGCCATTGTGCGAGAGGTAGGCCATGCTGTGGCCGTTGATGGTTTGGCTGCCGGCCACCATGCCTGCGGTATTGATGCCTTCCGCATAGCCGCTCATTGGCGTGCCCGCCAGCGGCGGCAGGAAAGTGGTGGCGCCGTGGGCGTAGATCGCCGGCCGGGTCTGGAAATCCTCGGGGTCGAAGCTGGAGATATTGCCGGCGATTTTACCGTCCGCGCTGAGGGCCTGGACCACGTTGATGGGCGTGTCGAGCAGGGTCTGGACGCCGTCCCGCCACAGATAGGCGCGCATGGCGCCGCTGGCCGGATCGCGCGTCATGCCGGCCACCTGGCCGGCGTTGTTGATCACGTTGGCGGAGCCGCCGTCCGCGCTCAGCCTGGTCATGCTGTAGCGCGGGCCCTCGGCCAGCGCGGGCGCCGCCAGCAGCGGACAAGACAGTAGCGCCAGCACGCATCTGGATGGTGTCATGGTCTGCCTCCCGATGCCGGTGTCAGATGGCCGCGTGGCGGGACCGCTCGCGGGCGGGCCGCAGCGGCTTGCGCAGGCGGTACAGCAAGCCGAGGCCGGCCAGCAGCATCAGGGCGCTTTCCGGCTCGGGAACCGGACTGAGCAGCATGCCGAAGCAGCCCTGGCCCGCGCCGCAGACGGTGCCGGTGATCTGCGCGCGGTCGTCGATGTCGTAGACCGTACTCACGTACAGGCCGCTGTTGGCCGGCAGCAGCTTGTCCAGGTTGTAGGTGACGCCGTCGCTGACCAGGAAGCTGAAATTGCCGTTGCCGACCACCTGGTCGTGATTGTTGATGGCCACCGCCCAGCTGTGCACGCCCGGCGCGAAGGTGCCCAGGGGCTGCACGACCCCGTCCTTGTAGATGACGGCGCGCTGTAGCGCGGACGCATCCTCGCCCGTCAGGTAGGAGCCAACCACCACCCCGGCGTCGTTGATGTCATTGGCGGCGCCGGAGTGGCCGCCGCTGAGGACGCCCAGGTCCACCATGCCGCTGCCGTCGTGGCGGAACATGTGGTAGTCGCCGTCGGCGGTTTGCGCCGCGCCCACCACCACGCCGGCTTCGTTCATCGCGCCCACGTAGCTGTGGGTGCCGCCCAGCGCGCCCAGCAGCGTGCTGACGCCGTTGACCGAGGTGTAGGCGTAGGGCTCGCCGCTAAAATACTGGGTGCCCGTTACCTTGCCGGCGTTGTTGATGCCGCTCAGGTAGTTGTATCTGCTGGCCGGCGTAATCGGCGACGGCACCATGGTGGTCACGCCGTTGGCGTAGATCGCCGGCTGCGCCAGGTAGTATTCGTAGCCGAAGTCGATCACTTCGCCGGCAATCGTGCCGTTGCGGCTGACCGCCCCCACGCGGTTGATAGGCGTGTCGAGCATGGTGTGCACGCCGTCTTTCCACTGGTAGGTGCGCAGCGCATTGGTGACCGGATCCACCAGCACGCCAACCACCAGGCCGTCGTTGGTGATGCGGGTGTTGATGGCGTTGATGCTGTTGGCTTTGCCAAGCAGCGTCAGTTTGTATTGCGGCGCGGCGGCCAGGGCGGGCGCGCAAAACAAGGGGCACAGCAGGAGCAGCGGCAATAAATGTGGTCGTTGCATGATCAGTCTCGTATCGGATGGGATTGACGCCGGGCGGATGCGCGGAGTCTCGGTGCGTCTAGACGTCTTGCGCAGGCCGGCGCAAGCGGAACAGCAGGCCCAGCCCGGCCAGCAGCATCAGGGCGGTGCCCGGTTCGGGAACCGGACTGAGCAGCATGCCGAAGCAGCCGGCACCCACTGCGCAGGCGGTGCCGGTGATCTGGCCGCTGTCATTGATGTCGTGCACCGCGTCGATGCGGAAACCGTTGTTGGCCGTCAGCAGGTCGCTCAGCTTGTAGGTCACGCCGTCGCTCACCAGGAAACTGTAACTGCCGTTGCCGATCACCTGGCCCAGGTTGTTGATGCCGACTGCAAAGCTGTTCTCGCCGGGCGCGAAGGTGCCCAGCGGCAGCAGCTCGCCGTCCTGGTAAATCAGCGCGCGCGAGTAGCCGTTTGAATCGGGGCCGGCCAGGTCGCCGCCGACCACCACGCCGTCGTCGTTGATGTCCCTGGCAGCAATGTAGCGGCCGTCGCTGAGGGCGCCCAGGTCCACCATGCCGCCGCCGTCGTGGCGGAACATATGCCAGTCGCCGCTGGCGGTTTCCGCCGCGCCCACCACCACGCCGGCCTCGTTCATGCCGCCCACATAACTGTGGACGCCGCCCAGCGCGCCCAGCAGCGTGGTCACGCCGTTGACCGAGGTGTAGGCATAGCCTTCGTTGTTGACGTACTGGGTGCCCGCCACCTTGCCGGCGCTGTTGATGCCGCTCAGGTAGTTCTGCTGCTCCGCCGGCAGGATGGGCGGCGGCACCGCGGTGGTGCTGCCGTTCGCATACACCGCCGGCTGCGCGTAATAGCTTTCCGAGCTGTAGTCGATCACCTCGCCGGCGATCCGGCCATTGGCGCTGATGGCGCTGACGTGGTTGATGGGCGTGTCGAGCATGGTGTAGACGCCGTCTTTCCACAGGTAGCTGCGCACCGCATTGCTGACCGGATCGAACTGCGCACCGGCCACCAGGCCGTCGTTGTTGATGCGGGTGTTGATGAGGTAGCGGGTGTCGCTGGTGCCGCTGGCCAGCAGCGTCATCTTGTAGAGCGGCGCGGCGGCCAGGGCGGGCGCGGCGCACAACGGGCAAAGCAGTAGCAGTAGCAATCCTTTTGGTAGTTGCATGATAAGCCTCGTGGCGGATGGAGTTCGCGCCGGACGGACGCCCGGCAGCTTGATGCTAGACCTGAATCCGGCTGTCCAGCGCCACGCTGACTTAACGCAACCATGCGGAATATGCCATCATTGCTCATGGATAAAATCGCCCCCGACGCCCTGTACCGCAAGGTCAGCCTGCGCCTCGTTCCCTTCCTGTTCCTGTGCTACGTGGCCGCCTACCTGGACCGCGTGAACGTGGGTTTCGCCAAGCTGGGCATGCAGGCCGACCTGCAGTATTCGGACACCGTGTACGGCCTGGGCGCCGGCATCTTCTTCATCGGCTATTTCCTGTTCGAGGTGCCGTCCAACCTGCTGATGGCGAAGGTGGGGGCGCGCATCTGGATCGCCCGCATCATGATCAGCTGGGGGCTGATTTCCGCGGCCCTGATGTTCGCCGCCGGCCCGGCCAGCTTCTATGTGCTGCGCTTCCTGCTCGGCGTGGCCGAGGCCGGCTTTTTCCCCGGCATCATCCTGTACCTGACCTACTGGTATCCGGCCGGCCGCCGCGCCCGCATCGTGGCGCTGTTCATGAGCGGGGTGGCGGTGGCGGGCGTGGTGGGCGGGCCGCTGTCGGGCGGGATCATGCGCGCCTTCGACGGCAACCTGGGCCTGAAGGGCTGGCAGTGGCTGTTCCTGCTGGAGGGCATCCCTTCCGTGCTGCTGGGCGTGTGGACGCTGTTCTACCTGGACGACGGCGTCCGCAGCGCGCGCTGGCTGGGCGAAGCTGAGAAGCAGTACCTGGAGCGCGCCATCGCCGAGGACGCCAGCGGCAAGGCGCGCCTGCCGCTGGGCCGGCTGTTCGCCAGCGCCAGGGTCTGGCTGCTGGCGCTGGTCTACTTCCTGTTCGTGATGGGCTTGTACGGCGTAAGCTTCTGGCTGCCGCAGCTGGTGCGCAACACCGGCGTGCAGGACGTGTTCCAGGTCGGCCTGCTCACCGCCATTCCCTACGGCGTGGCGGCGGTCGCCATGGTGCTGGCCGCGCGCCATTCCGACCGCAGCGGCGAGCGCCGCTGGCACGCCGCCATTGCCGCCTTCCTCGGCGCGGCCGGGCTGGCGCTGTGCACCCGGTACGGCCACGACACCCTGCTGGCCATGCTGGCGCTGAGCCTGGCCACGGCCGGCATCCTGAGCACCTTCCCCATCTTCTGGAGCCTGCCGACCGGCATGCTGGGCGGCGCGGCGGCGGCGGCCGGCATTGCGTTGATCAACTCGGTGGGCAACCTGGCCGGCTTCGTCAGTCCCTACCTGGTGGGCGCGGTGAAAGACGCCACCGGCAGTCCCGCCATCGGCATCTACCTGGTGGCGGCCAGCCTGGCGGCGGGCGGGCTGCTGGTGCTGGCGGTCTCTCCGCCGCCATCTCCACCACGATTACCTGGCACGTAATCGCCGCGCGCATGCGCTTTCGGGACAATGGTTCTGTCGACAACGACATACACAACCACCTAAGCCACAGGAGATCACCATGCAAAATGCTACCCATGACGCCACCCGCATCGCCAAACAATACCTGTCCACCTGGAACGAGCGCGACGCCGCCGTGCGCCGCGCCAAGGTGGCCAGCACCTTCACGCTGGACGCCAGCTACCTCGATCCCATGATGCGCGGCAATGGCCACACCGGCATCGACGCCATGATAGGCGCGGCGCAAGACCACTTCCCAGGCATGCAGTTCGCGCTGGACGGTACGCCCGACGGCCACAACGACGTGGTGCGCTTCTCGTGGTCGCTCGGCCTGCCCGGCGCGGAACCGGTAGCGCGCGGCACCGACGTGGCCACCGTCAGCGACGACGGCCGGCTGGTGAAAGTGACCGGCTTCCTGAACCAGGCTTGAAGGAGATGATCATGCGTCACGCCCCCCATATCGCCGCACCCGGCTTCATCCGCACCGCCGACGGCGTGGACCTGTTCTACCGCGACTGGGACCAGCCCGGCGGCGCGCCGGTGCTGCTGGTCGGCGGCTGGTCGCTGCCGTCCGACGCCTGGAATTATCAGATGCTGGCGCTGCACGACCAGGGCCTGCGCGTGATCGCCTTCGACCGGCGCGGCCACGGCCGCTCCAGCGATCCTGGACGCGGCTACGATTTCGACACCCTGGCCGACGACATCGCCGCCGTCATGGAAGCGCTGGACCTGCACGGCGTGACCCTGGTGGGACACTCGATGGGCTGCAATGAAATCGTGCGCTGCCTGAGCCGCCACGGCAGCGCCCGCGTGCGCCGGGTGGCCCTGCTGGGCACCATGACGCCGGTAGTCAAGCGCCTGCCGGACAATCCGGACGGCTTCGACCCGGCCCTGTTCGACTACTTCCGCAACGAGCTGCTGGGCAAGGACTTCCCGCAATGGCTGGACGACAATACCGGCCCCTTCCTGACGCCGGAAACCTCGCCCGCCATCGCCGGCTGGCTCAAGCAGCTGGCGCTGGGCACCTCGGCGCTGGCGCTACGCGAATGCAACCGCGCGGTGACCGAGACGGATTTCCGCGCCGAGCTGGCCCGCATCGACTTGCCGGTGCTGCTGATCGCCGGCGACATGGACGTCAGCGCGCCGCTGGAACTGACCGCGCGGCGCACGGCGGCGCTGCTGCCGAACGCGCGCCTGAAGGTCTACGCCGGCGCGCCGCACGGCATGTTCATCACCCACATGGGACGGGTGAACGGCGACCTGATCGAATTCATCTCGGAGCCCGCATGAGCGCCGCCATGCCCGGCCAGTACTTCAGCGACTTTGCGGCCGCGCTGCGCTACTGGCGCGGCAAGCGCGGCCACAGCCAGCTGCGGCTGGCCACGGACAGCGGCATCTCGCAGCGCCACCTCAGCTTTCTCGAAAGCGGGCGTTCGCAGCCGAGCCGCGAGATGATACTGAAGCTGGGCGTGGCGCTCGACATCCCGCTGCGCGAGCGCAATGTGATGCTGCTGGCGGCCGGGTTCGCGCCCGCCTACCAGGAGCGCAAGATGGACGACCCCGAACTGCGCGCCGTCAAGCAGGCGCTCGATTTCATGCTGGCCCAGCAGGCGCCCTATCCGGCCCTGGTGGTGGACCGCCTGTGGAACCTGGTGATGAGCAACGAGCCGGCCAACCGCTTTTTCAAATGGCTGCTCGGCATGCCGGAGGACGCGCCCATCCCGCGCGACGGCAGCATCAACGTGATCAAGCTGACCCTGGCGCCCGACGGCCTGCGCCCCTATCTGCGCAACTGGGAAGAGGTGGGCGCCGACCTGCTGCACTGGATACAGCGCGAAGCCATGAGCGACGGCCCCGGCAGCGAGGCCAGCACGCTGCTGGCCGAATTGCGCGCACTGGCGGACCTGCCGGGCGCCGGTGCCGAGGCTGCCGGCCTGGCCCCCAACCTCGACCGCCGCGCCTTGCCCTTCCTGCCGCTCACCGTGCGCAAGGACGGCGTGGAACTGAACCTGTTCACCACCATCACCACCCTGGGCACCCCGCACGACGTCACCGTGCACGAACTGCGGGTGGAAGCCTTCTTCCCCGCCGACGAAGCAAGCGCGGCGTGGTTTCGCGGGCGGTGATTACTGTATATAATTACAGTATCACAATACCTGTCCTGTCCCGCCATGGCCGAAACGCGCCGCATTGCCCACCTCGACATGGATGCGTTCTACGCGTCCGTGGAGCTGCTGCGCTATCCGGAACTGCGCGGCCAGCCGGTGGTCATCGGCGGCGGCGCGCGCCACCAGCCGGTGCTGCAGCCGGACGGCACCCGCAAGTTTTCGCGCCTGCGCGACTACGTGGGCCGGGGCGTGGTCACCACCTCCACCTACGAGGCGCGTGCGCTGGGCGTGTTTTCCGCCATGGGCACCATGAAGGCGGCCGCGCTGGCGCCGGACGCGGTGCTGCTGCCCACCGATTTCGACTCCTACCGCCGCCTGTCGCGCCTGTTCAAGGCCGCCGTGGCGGAGATCGCGCCCCACATCGAAGACCGGGGCATCGATGAAATCTATATCGACCTGAGCGAACACGAGGAAGAGACGCGGGCGCTGGCGCTGCGCATCAAGCAGGCCGTGAAGGACGCCACCGGCCTGTCCTGCTCGATCGGCATCGCGCCCAACAAGCTGCTGGCCAAGATCTGTTCCGACCTGGAAAAGCCCAACGGCCTGACCATCGTCTCGCACGACGACGTGCCCACCCGCATCTGGCCGCTGGCGGTGCGCAAGGTGAACGGCATCGGCCCCAAGGCGGACGCCAAGCTGGCCGCGCTCGGCATCGACACCGTGGGCCAGGTGGCGGCCGCCGACGATGCGCTGCTGCAGGAGCACTTCGGCCTGAACTACGCCACCTGGCTCAAGCGCGTCGCGCACGGGCTGGACGAGCGCGCCGTGGTCACCAGCCACGAGCCCAAGTCCATCAGCCGCGAAACCACCTTCGAGCGCGACCTGCACGCCAGGCACGACCGGGACGCGCTGTCGGAAATCTTTACCCGGCTGTGCCAGCGCCTGGGCGAGGACCTGGCGCGCAAGCGCTACGTGGGCCGCACGGTGGGCATCAAGCTGCGCTATTCGGACTTCAGCCGCGTCACGCGCGACGTGACCCTGCCGGCGCCCACGGCGGACGCGGCCGCCATCCGGCGCGCGGCCGGCGAATGCCTGCGGCGGGTGCCGCTGGACCAGCGCCTGCGCCTGCTGGGCGTGAAGATGAGCGCCCTGTCCAGCATGGACGAGGCCGGGCCGGACCAATCCGCAACACCCAAGCCGCAGCAAGGCGATCTTTTCGCGGACCTGTAACGCACGCGTGTAAAATGTCGTTCCCCCAGAATTTAGTTGAAACAAAGGCAAACTCACATATGTGGTTCAAGAATCTGCAAATCTACCGTCTGCCCGCGCCCTGGGCATTTACTCCAGAACAACTCGAAGCCGCCCTGAGCACCAACGCGTTTTCGCCGGCCAGCAGCAATGAATTGCTGCGCCAGGGCTGGGACAAGCCGCGTCCGAACGGCGGCCTGGTACACGTGGTCAACAACCAGATGCTGATCCTGCTGGGCACCGAGAAAAAGCTGCTGCCGGCCACCGTCATCAACCAGGTGGCCAAGGCCCGCGCAGCTGAGATGGAAGAAGCGCAAGGTTTTGCTCCAGGCAAGAAAGCCATGAAAGAACTGAAGGAACGCGTGGCCGACGAGCTGCTGCCGCGCGCCTTCTCCATCCGCGGCAATGTGTGGACCTGGATCGACCCGGTCAACGGCTGGCTGGTGGTGGACGCGGCCAGCCCGGCCAAGGCCGATGAAGTGATCAAGCTGCTGCTGAAAGCAGTGGACCGCATGCCGCTGGAAAGCCTGCGCGTGCAGCGCTCGCCGGTGGGCGTGATGACCGAATGGCTGCAGGCCGACGATTCGCCGGTGGGCTTCACGGTGGACATGGACACCGAGCTGCGCGCCACCGGCGAGAGCAAGGCCGCCGTGCGCTACGTGCGCCACACGCTGGAAGCGGACGAGGTGCGCCGCCACATCGCCGCCGGCAAGCAGTGCACCCGCCTGGCCATGACCTGGGAAAGCAAGATCTCCTTCACCCTGACCGAGTCGCTGGCGCTGAAAGGCATCAAGCCGCTGGACGTGTTGAAGGAAACCGAATCGAGCACGCGCAACGACGACGAACGCTTCGACGGCGACTTCATGCTGATGACCGGCGAACTGAGCAAGATGATGGCCGACGTGGTCGAAGCCCTGGGCGGCGAAGCCAAGGCCTGATGGTAAAAGACCCGCAGCTGCGGGTCTTTTTTTTGGCCTTGCGGGTTACGCGGCGATGCCCAGTCCCTGCAGGATGGGCAGGGTGTACTCGGCGAACTTGTCGGCCAGGCGGCGCAGTTCGGCAGCCTGTTCGTCCGCCGTCATCGGCGCGCCGTCCTTTTGCAGCCGCTGGTTCTGGCTGAGCAGGATCTCGTTGGCATACGTCACCCAGTCGCCCGGCTGGGAGTGGCCGTGCTGGCGGGCCAGCAGGAACAGCTGGCCGAAGCGGTCCACGGTAAAGCCGCCGCCGGTCACCGGCGCGGCCAGGAAGTTGACGTCGGTGCCGGTCACCGCCAGCATGCACAGGTGGCGGTTCAGGCGCTCGGTCTGCGGGCGCGCGCCGGCAATGGCCACCTCGTCCTGCACCGCCTGCACATAGCCGTAGCCGGCCAGGATGAACACCGCCTGCGTGATCTGCGCGATGTTCAGCCCCTGCGGCGCGCACGCCGCCTCAATCTCGGCAATCGAGCGCGGCTGGTGCGCCGCCAGCACGTCCAGCACCGGGCCGTACACGTTTTGCTGCAGCTCCACCTCGCCCAGCGGGCCGGCCACCTTGAGCGCGGCGTCCTTGCGCGGCACGGTCAGCAGCACCTGCTGCCCGCGCAGCAGCCCCATGCGGGCCGGCTCGCTCAGGCGGCGCGGGCCGCGCACCCAGTAGTCGCGCCGGAACTGCTGGTTCACCATGAAATCGCGCACGGTTTCGCGGAATACCGGATCGGGAATGTCCTTCAGGAAGGCTTGCTGTTCGCCGGTCAGGCTCAGCATGTCCATGTGGTCCAGGTAGTGCGCCGAGCAGGCAAAACTCAGCTTGGCTTCTTCCAGCTGCTCGGCCATGGCGGCAAACGGCATCGGCACCCAGTCGCGGTTGAAGTACTCGTGCGCCACATAGTTGCGGTTCATGCCCTTCAGGCGCGTGATGCGCTCGGCCACGCCGGGGTTCTGCTGCAGGAAGCCGGGCTGGGTGGCAAACAGCTTTTCCACAAACGCGATGGATTCGTCGATGCGCGGCACGATGCCCTTGCCCAGGCTGCCCATCACGTGGCTGTGCTCGGTGAGCAGGTCGCGCACCGGCGCCATCGCTGCCCAGCCCGGCTGGGTGTTGTAGCTGATGTAGAGCACGCCGCCCGGCTTGAGCTTGCGGCGCACGAAGTCCACGATGACGGCGCGGTTCGCCTCCGAAATCCAGCTCCAGATGCCGTGCAGGCCGATGAAATCGAAGTCCGGCAGGTTGGGGCGGGCGCAGAATTCGGCGAAGGACTGGTCGTGCAGCTGGGCGTGCGCGTCGGAGGCGGTGGCCAGCTCCTGCGCGAAGGCCGCCTGCGAGGGATTGAAGTCGGTGCCGTGCCATTCGGTGACGGAAGCGGCGGCATGCATATTGATACTGACGCCCTGGCCGAAGCCCAGTTCGCACGCCGTGCCCACTTCGGGGAAGGCCAGGCCGGCGTTGAGGAAGGCCAGCTTCACGCGCAGCGGATTCAGTTCCGTGTACAGGCCATAGGTATAGCCGATGTTGGACACATAGCCGGAAGACCAATCAGACATTAGGGTTCCTGGTGATAGAGTAATAACGGGTATTTTACAGAGGCTGGAACACGCCGGCCGCACGGTTCTTCTGCACGTTGTCCCAGCTGAAGATGCGGCCGTTCATGGCCACGTAGACGCCGGCCGGCAGGGTTTGCGCCACGCCGCAGGCAAAGCCGAGGTTGAACAGCGCGTCCGAGTTGGCGATTTCATACGGGATCATGGCGCCGGTCAGCACGATGGTCTGCTGCAGGGCGGCCGCGCCCAGCACGGCGGCGGTTTCCTTCATGGTGTCGGTGCCGTGCACGATGACGATGGCGGCTTCGGCAGCGGCGCGGCAGGAGGCCAGCACGCGCGCGCGGTCCTCGTCCTGCATGTCCAGGGAGTCGAGCAGGGGCAGCTGCTCCAGGGTGGCGTCCACCGTCATGCGCGACTGGGCGATGGCCTGCGGCAGGTGGCTGTCGGCGAAGGCCAGGGTGCCGTTCAGTTCGTTGTAATGCTTGTCGAAAGTGCCGCCGGTGGCGATGATGCGCAGGGTCATGATGGAATCCAAAAAAGATTATAGGCGAGAGTAGGGGCCAGAGTATGGGCGCATGATAACTTGATCGACACTCATCTGGAAACTTCGGCATACTGCGACTACACTGGTTTCTTTTGTTTGGTAGCTCCCCATGAAAGCGCTCGCACCCGGTACTGTTATTTTCCACCGCCATCGCGGCTATGGCGTAATCACGGCCGTCAACCTGCTCACCGGCTGGATTGCCGCGCGTTTCGGCAGCGAGTCGCGCACGCTGGACCTGAACCTGTCCACCGACGAGGTGCAATTTGCCGACGGCGAAGCCATCCTGTTCCGGCGCGCGCCGCCGGACCGCATGCCGCACGCGCGGCTGATGGCCATGGTGCGCGAGCTGCACCGGGCCGGCTACCAGAAGCTCTACCTGTACTCCTGGCCCAAGCCGTCCGGCCTGCACTGGCGCTGGCATCTGTTCACGGGCCCGCGCGACTGGATGCAGCGCTCCTGGCGCGAAGGCTGGTATGGCTCGGGCGCGGACTACAACGTCAATCCCGTGATGGGCTGGGGCGACTCGCCCGGCGCCAGCACCAACGAGCTGATCGACGCGCTGGCCCGTTTCGACCCGCAGGGCCTGGCGCAGGCGCTGGGGCGCGACGAAGACCACGCCGCCTGGTTCGCCCAGGTGTGCGACGCGCTGCTGCCCGGCTATATGTACAGCCTGGACATGGCGCGTCCCGACGGCGGCCCGCTGACGGACATGCCGCCGGTGCCGGTAATCCCGGTGCGCGCCACCTTGCCCCCGTACAGCGGCCCCGACCTCGCCTGGCCGCCCGGCTGGGCCGGCCTTTGGACCAAAGTCCACGTCCTGCCCGCCCCCCGTCCCAAGCTCACCGGCATCCCCGAACTCTGACATCCCCCGGCCTATTCCCACAACCGGCCTGAGCCGCATTTCCCCCCACCCCGGGGTCTGACCCCGAAGGTGCGGCTCAGTTCGGTCGGGGTCGCCCAGCCCCCTGGCGCCCCTGCACGGTTGGCTGAGCCGCTCTCACAGCTATGCCAAAACCTGACAGCCATCAGCCGTCCCCTACAAGCAGCCTGAGCCGCATTTGCCCCACATCGGGGTCTGACCCCGATGTGGTGAAAATGCGGCTTAGCTCGCTTGGCGGGGATGGGCGGCGTAGCCGGGGTTGAGGATGGTTTGGCAGTTGCCGGCGGCGAAATCGGCCAGGTTCTGGAAGGCGTGCCGGAAGTACAGCTCGTAGCTGTCTTTTTCCACGTAGCCGAGATGCGGCGTGGCCAGCACATTGGGCAGGCGCAGCAGCGGGTTGTCCTGCGGCAGCGGCTCGTTCAGGAACACGTCCAGCGCGGCGCCGCCCGGTGCGCCCAGCTTCAGCGCCGCCTCCAGCGCGCCATCCGCCACCAGCTCGGCACGGCTGGTGTTGACGAACAGCGCACTTGGCTTCATGCGTGCCAGGTCGTCCGCCGTGACGATGCCGCGCGTGCCCTCGGCCAGCCGCAGGTGCAGGCTGAGCACGTCCGCTGCGGCAAAGAATTGCTCGCGCGACGCGGCCGCCGTGTAGCCGTCCGCCACCGCCGCCTCGCGGCTGGCTTGCCCGCCCCACACCATCACGTTCATGCCGAAGGCCTTGCCGTAGCCGGCGATCAGCTTGCCGATCTTGCCGTAGCTCCAGATAGCCAGGGTGCGGCCCTTCAGCACCGTGCCGAGTGTGTTGTATTCCGGCAGGTTGGACACGGTCTGCCATAGCCCGGCCCGCAAATTGGCCGCGTACGGCACGATCTTGCGCTGCGCCGCCATGATCAGCGCCCAGGCCAGCTCGGCCGGAGCGGTGGGCGAGCCGACGCCTTCGGCAATCGCAATGCCCAGCTCGGTTGCCGCGGCCACGTCGATGTGGCCGCTAACCTTGCCGGTCTGCGAAATCAGCTTCAGGTTCGGCAGCTTGGCCAGCAGCGCGCGCGGGAATTCCGTGCGTTCGCGTATCAGCACCAGGGCCTCGAACGGCGCCAGCCGGGCCGCCAGCTGGCCCACGCCGCGGCTGGAATTGGTGAACACTTTGACTTCATGGCCGTCCAGCAAACGGAAGCAGTCCAGATTGCGAGTTGCATCCTGGTAATCGTCAAGAATTGCTATTTTCATATTTGTTCAAGTGATTTTGACAGGGTTTCGTAGCGAAATAACGGCTTTGATAATTTCGGGAATAGCTTACTACTTTACTCAACCAATTTTCCTACAATTTCGACTGAATCGCGGGGGCTCGGGTGTACAATCCCCAGCACTTTGGGGCCCGACAGTGGGTTCCCGCAATACGTTCCATCAGCACAGCTACATAATTGTGCTGCGCGCCCCGTGTAGGGTGCACCGACATGACCGCCGTACCGCCGAAGCATTAAAGAATGCCTTTCCGAGCGCAAGCCACAAGCTGACGACGATCTGCCGTGCCGGGACAAGACAAGAATTCTTTATTGGCATTGGAGGTACTATGAATCAGCCCGTTATGACTGGCGTTGCAGCACTGAACGTCCCAGCTTACATCAAACACCAGAAACTCATCGACTGGGTGGCGGAAGTTGCCGCGCTGACCCGTCCGGCCCGCATCTACTGGTGCGACGGTTCGCAGGAAGAGTATGACCGCCTGTGCGGCGAAATGGTGGCCGCCGGCACGATGAAAAAGCTGAACCAGGAATTGCGTCCCAATTCCTACCTGGCCTGCTCCGACCCGACCGACGTGGCACGCGTGGAAGACCGCACCTTCATCTGCTCGAAAACCAAGGAAGAGGCCGGCCCGACCAACAACTGGATGGCCCCGGCTGAAATGCGCACCACCCTGAACGGCCTGTTCGACGGCTGCATGGCCGGCCGCACGCTGTACGTGGTGCCGTTCTCGATGGGTCCGCTGGGCTCGCCGATCGCCCACATCGGCGTGGAACTGTCCGATTCGCCCTACGTGGCGGTGAACATGCGCATCATGACGCGCATGGGCAAGGCCGTGTACGACGTGCTGGGCAGCGACGGCGACTTCGTGCCGGCCATCCACACCGTGGGCGCGCCACTGGCCGAAGGCCAGCAGGACGTGGCCTGGCCATGCAACGCCACCAAGTACATCGTGCATTTCCCGGAAACCCGCGAAATCTGGTCCTACGGTTCCGGCTACGGCGGCAACGCGCTGCTGGGCAAGAAATGCTTCGCGCTGCGCATCGCCTCCAACATGGGCTTCCAGGAAGCGCAGTCCGGCCAGGGCGCCGGCTGGCTGGCCGAGCACATGCTGATCCTGGGCGTGGAATCGCCGGAAGGCAAGAAGCACTACGTCGCAGCCGCCTTCCCCTCGGCCTGCGGCAAGACCAACTTCGCCATGCTGATTCCGCCGGCCAGCTTCAACGGCTGGAAAGTGACCACCATCGGCGACGATATCGCCTGGATCAAGCCGGGCGCGGACGGCCGCCTGTACGCCATCAACCCGGAAGCGGGCTACTTCGGCGTGGCGCCGGGCACCAACACCAAGACCAACTCGAACTGCATGGCTTGCCTGGGCGAGAACACCATCTTCACCAACGTCGCGCTGACCGACGAGGGCGATGTCTGGTGGGAAGGCCTGACCAAGGAAGCGCCAGCGCACCTGATCGACTGGCAGGGCAAGGACTGGACCCCGGCGTCCGGCACCAAGGCCGCCCACCCGAACGCGCGCTTCACCGTGGCCGCCACCCAGAACCCGGTCATCGACCAGGCCTGGGACGACCCGGCCGGCGTGCCGATCTCGGCCTTCATCTTCGGCGGCCGCCGCTCCACCACCGTGCCGCTGGTCACTGAAGCGCGCAACTGGGTGGAAGGCGTCTACATGGCAGCGACCATGGGCTCCGAAACCACCGCCGCCGCCGCCGGCCAGATGGGCGTGGTGCGCCGCGACCCGTTTGCCATGCTGCCCTTCATCGGCTACAACATGAGCGACTACTTCCAGCACTGGCTCAACCTGGGCCAAAAAGTCGGCGCCCAGGCACCGAAGATCTACTGCGTGAACTGGTTCCGCACCGACGCGGAAGGCAAGTTCGTGTGGCCCGGCTTCGGCGACAATATGCGCGTGCTGAAGTGGATGCTGGAACGCATCGACGGCCAGGCCGGCGGCGTGGAAAACGTGTTCGGCGTGACCCCGGAATTCAAGGACCTGAACTGGGACGGCCTGAACTTCACGCAAGAGCAGTTCCAGCAGATCACCTCGATCGACAAGGCTGCCTGGACCGAAGAACTGACACTGCACGCCGAGCTGTTCGAGAAGCTGGCCTACCACCTGCCGCAGGAACTGGTGGCCACCAAGGCTGAGATCGAGAAGCGCCTGGCCAACTGAGCAGGCAGCATCCGGTAAAAATGGCGCGTCGCGGACGCGCCATTTTTTTATGGACATTTCGCACAGGTGTGCTAAAGTTCTGTTCATGGATACCCTGACCGCCAAAAGCGAAGCCACCTACGCCGCCATCATTGAGACCGCGCTGGACATGGCGCTGGCCGACGGCATCGGCAAGCTGTCGCTGGGCGAGATCGCCAAGCGGCTGGAGCTCAGCAAGAGCGGCGTGTTTTCGCGGGTCGGCTCGCTGGAAGCGCTGCAGAGCGCGGTGCTGGACGAGTACGACCGCCGTTTCGCGGCCGAGGTATTCATGCCGTCGCTGAAGCTGCCGCCGGGCCTGCCGCGCCTGATGGCGCAAGTGAACCAGTGGCTGCAGCGCTCCTGTACGCTGGGGCCGCGCACCGGCTGCCTGTACACGGCCGGCGCCTTCGAATATGACGACCTGGGCGACAGTCCGCTGCGCGAGCGCCTGCAGCAGGGCATCGGACGCTGGCGCGCGTCGCTGCGCAGGACGGTCCTGCAGGCGCTGGAACTGGGCCAGCTGCGGCCCGATACCGACCCCGAGCAACTGGTGTTCGAGATTTACTGCCTGATCGTGGGCCTGCTGCATGATGCGCGCTTCATGCGCGACCCGAGTTCGGTCAAGCGCATGCAGATCGCCTTTAACCGGCTGATTTCCACGTACAAGAGCTTTACGTATCCGGCTTAGGAAGGGAAGTGGCGCCGCCGCGTGCGGCATTTTTTTGACGCTAATTTCGCACACCTGTGCGAAAAGGAGTTTATCATGACCAAAGTACTGTTCCTGCTGGCGCTGGCCTGCACGCTGTTGCTGAGTCCGCGCCTGGCGCAGACCCTGCGCTCCCTGCCCGACAGCAACGACGAATTCGGCCTCTGCTGAAAGGCCCGGCATGGAACCGATCGATTTCTACTTCGACTTCGCCTCGCCCTACGGCTACTTCGCCGCCACCTGCATCGATGAGCTGGCGGCGCGCCACCGGCGCACGGTGCGCTGGCATCCCATCATGATGGCGGCGGTGTTTGAAACCACCGGCGGCATGCCGCTGCCCATGGTGCCCGTCAAGGGCAACTATGTGCTGCACGATATCGACCGCACCGCGCGCCAGCACGGCATCGTCTACCGCCAGCCGGCCACCTTCCCGCAACTGCTGCTGGGCGCCCCGCGCGCCATGCTGTGGCTGCGGCAGGAATACGGCGAGGAACTGGCGGTGCGGTTTGCCAAGCGCTGCCTGCACGCCTATTTCGCCGACCGCGTGGACCTGGCGGACGACGAGGTGCTGGGCGGGATCGCCGCCGGCCTGGGCGTGCCGGCGGCGGCATTGCTGGCCGCCATCCGCACCCGCGAAGTGAAGGAACTGCTCAAGCAGGAAACCTCGGCGGCGCTGGCGCGCGGCGTGTTCGGGTCGCCCTTCGTCATCGCGGACAAGGAGCCGTTCTGGGGCTTCGACCGCTTCGGCCAGCTGGAGGCGTGGCTGGCCGGCGGCGGCGTGTCCTGGAGCTACTGGGCGCGCAAGCCGAAGATCGTGTCCAGCCTGGGCCACCGCACCGCGCCGCGCGTGCAGGCCTGACGCGCCGGCCGCTTGGCTTCAGGCGTACTGCGCCGATCCGCCCAGGATGGCCTTGGGCTCCAGGTAGGATTCCAGCCCGTACGGCCCGAACTCGCGGCCGATGCCGGACTGCTTGAAGCCGCCGAACGGCGCGATCAGGTCGTCGTGCACGCCGTTGATGTGCACCCGGCCTGCAACCAGCTGCGACGCCACGCGGTTGGCGCGCGCCAGGTCGGTGGAGCTGACGTAGGCTTGCAGGCCGTAGGGCGTGTCGTTGGCCATGGCGATGGCTTCCTCCTCGGTTTCGTAGCTGAGGATGGACAGCACCGGCCCGAAGATCTCTTCGCGCGCGATGGTCATGCCGGGCGTCACGCCGGCGAACACCGTGGGCTGGACGAACCAGCCTTGCTCCAGGCCCGCAGGCCGGCCCGGGCCGCCCGTCAGCAGCTCGGCGCCTTCCTCGATGCCGGTGCGGATGTAGTGCTGCACGCGCTCGAACTGCCTGCGCGTGACCATCGGCCCCAGCGTCACGGCGGGGTCGCGCGGGTCGCCCACCAGCACCGCCTCGGCGGCGGCCTTGGCCAGCTGCTTCACCTGCGCCAGCCGGTGCGCGGGCACCAGCAGGCGCGAGCCGGCGATGCAGGCCTGGCCGTTGTTCATATAGCAGGCCTGGATCGCCGTCGGCACCGCCTTCTCGAAGTCGGCGTCGTCCAGCAGCAGGTTGGCGCTTTTGCCGCCCAGTTCCAGCGTCACGCGCTTCATGGTGTCCACGGCGGTGCGCGCGATGGCCTTGCCCACGGCGGTGGAGCCGGTGAAGGAAATCTTGTTGATGTCCGGGTGCGCGCTGATCTCGGCGCCCACCACGTCGCCGCGCCCGTTGACGATGTTGAACACGCCCGGCGGCAGCCCAGCCTCGTGCAGGCATTCGGTCAGGATCTGCGTCTGCAGCGCGCTCAGTTCACTGGGCTTGATCACCAGCGTGCAGCCGGCGGCCAGCGCCGTGGCCAGCTTGTTGGCCACGAACCACGCGCTGGAATTCCACGGCGTGATCACGCCCACCACCCCCACCGGCTCCAGCACCACCCTGGACTTGCCCACGGTCTTGCTGAAAGCGTGTTCCTCCATCACCCGCTTCACGTCCAGGAACATCCTGGCCGTGTATTGCGAGCGCGCTACGCTGGTGGCGCAGGTGCCGCCGTATTCCTCCACCAGCGCGGCGGCCGCGTCGTCCGCGCGCGCCAGCACCGCGTCGTGCAGGCGCTGCAGATACAGGCCGCGCTGCGCGATGCTGCTGCGGGAGTAGGCGGGGAATGCCGCCTTGGCGGCGGCGATGGCGCGCCGCGTGTCCTCCACGTCGCCCAGGCGGACCTGGCCCGCCAGCTGGCCGGTGGACGGGTTGACGAGGTCCGCCAGCTCGGTGCCGTGCGGGGTGATGAACTGGCCGTTGATGTAGATCTGGTCGATGATGCGCATGCTGTTCGCTCCTGGGATGGTGAATGGTGAATGGTGTAGAGCCATTCTAGGAAACGCCGGCCGCGCGCGGCAGGGCTGTTCCTGCCCGATGTTTGCCTCATTCTGCCTATCCGTTTGTCCGTCCCTTGCGCAATCCATGCCTTTGTTTTAACGTTTCATCACAATCCGGCCCCGCCCTGCCGCGCGCGCGCATACAGTGCAGGCTCACCCTTTTTTATCCTAGTCCACCATGACCAAAATGACCCGCTTCGGCGCCGCCAGCGCGCTGCTGTTTTCCCTGATCCTCGGCCCGGTCCACGCCCAGGCGCCCGACCTGGAAGCGCGCCGTGCCGCGCTGAACAGCCTGATCAAGGAACAATGGGAGTACACCATGCGCAACAGCCCGGAATGGGCTTCGCTGCTGGGCGACAAGCGCTACAACGACAAGTGGTCCGATTTCTCGCAGGCCGCCATCGATGCCGACGCCATGGCCACGCTGGACTTCCTCAAGCGCTTCGAGGCCATCGACAGTTCCGGCTTCCCGCTGCAGGAGAAGCTGAATCATGAGCTGATGCTGCGCCAGTTGCGCGAGTCTGCCGAAGCGGCGCGCTTCAAGGACTGGGAAATGCCGCTGGCGCAGAATTCCGGCGTCCACATCGACCTGCCGCAAATCGTGTCGGCGCTGCCGTTCGACACCGTCAAGGATTACGAGGACTACGTCAAGCGCCTGCGCACCCTGCCCAAGCTGTTCGACGAGACCCGCGCGCAGATGGAAAACGGCGTGCGCGACGGCCTGGTGCCGCCCAAGTTCCTGATCCCGAAAATCGTCAAGCAGTGCGAGTCCGTGGCAGCCATGAAGGCCGGCGCTTCGCCGTTCGCCGAGCCGCTGAAGAAATTCCCGAAAGACTTCTCCGCCGCCGACAAGGCCCGCCTGAGCAAGGAGATCCTGGCCGCCATCCAGAAGGACGTGGCGCCCTCGTACAAGAAACTGGCCGTGTACGTGAAGACCCGTTACCAGCCGCACGGCCGCAGCGAAGTGGGCATGTGGTCACTGCCGGACGGCGCGGCGCGCTACAGCTTCAAGGCCAAGTCTTCCACCACCACCGAGATGGCGCCGGAGGAGATCCACCAGCTGGGCCTGAAGGAAGTGGCGCGCATCGAAGCGCAGATGCTGGGCGTGGCGCAAAAGCTGGGCTACCAGGATCTGAAGAGCTTTAACAAGGCGCTGGCCGCCAATCCCAAGCTGCACCCGAAATCGCGCCAGGAGATCGTGGACCTGTACCAGAAATACACGGACCAGATGTACGCCCAGCTGCCGCAGCAGTTCGGCGTGCTGCCCAAGGGCACGGTTGAAATCCGCCAGGTGGAGCAATTCCGCGAGAAGGGCGAGGCGGCCGCTTCCTATATGCAGGGGTCGCCGGACGGCAAGCGCGCCGGCCGCGTGATGGTCAACACCGGCGACTTTGCCAAGCGCTCCATCATTGGCATTGAAACCACGGCGCTGCACGAAGGCGTGCCGGGCCACCACATGCAGATCGCCATTGCGCAGGAAATCGAAGCGCTGCCGAGCTTCCGCCAGCAGGGTCATTACACGGCCTACGTGGAAGGCTGGGCGCTGTATTCGGAACGCCTGGGCGAAGAGCTGGGCTTCTTCAAGGACCCGTACAGCTACTACGGCCACCTGCAGGATGAAATGCTGCGCGCCATCCGCCTGGTGGTGGACACCGGCCTGCACTACAAGAAGTGGAGCCGCCAGCAGGTGGTGGACTTCTTCCACGACCATTCCGGCATCGAGGAAGTGGACGTGCAGAGCGAGACCGACCGCTATATCGTGTGGCCGGGCCAGGCGCTGGGCTACAAGATCGGCCAGCTGAAGATCCTGTCGCTGCGCGACTACGCGAAGAAGGAGCTGGGCAGCCAGTTCGACATCCGCAAATTCCACGACCAGGTGCTGGGCGCGGGCGCCCTGCCGATGGACGTGCTGGAATCGCACATCAAGCAATGGGTGGAAACCGAGAAGAAGGGCGCCACCCGCGTTGCCGGGTAGGGGGCGGATAGGGCGGTAGGGCGGGTTAGCGCGCCAGCGCGTAACCCGCCGCTGCGTGATCCGCCCCGCGACCCGCCATCACACCGCCGCCCGCAGCCGCTTCACATCCTGCATTGGCGGCGCCCCAAACAGACGCCGGTACTCGCGGCTGAACTGCGACTGGCTCTCGTAGCCCACCTGGTAGGCCGCCGTGGCGGCGTCCGTACCGCCGTTCAGCAGCAGGGCGCGCGCCTGCTGCAGGCGCAGCTGCTTCTGGTACTGCATCGGCCCCATCGTGGTTACTGCCTTGAAGCGGTGGTGCAGGGTGGAGACGCTCATATTGGTGGCCTGCGCCAGCTCCTCCACCCGCACCGGCTGGTTGTAGCGTTCCTTCAGCCACGCGATGGCCTTGCCGATGCCGCGGTCCTGCTGGTCCAGCACCACGTTCTGGTACAGCTGGCGGCCGTGCGGGCCGGTCAGCAGGCGGTAGATGATTTCCCGCTTGATCCCCACCGCCAGGAAGACCGCTTCCTGCGGCGGCGCATCCAGCAGCGCCACCAGCTTGCACAAGGCTTCCTGCAAAGACGCATCGGTGCTGCCGACAAACGCGCCGCGCACCGGCTGCGCGCCGTCGTTCAGGTCGATGCGCGCTTCCGCCACCACGGCGGCGATTTCCGCCGGCTCGAATTCAATGTTCAGCAGCAGGTAAGGCAGCGCCGGCGTGGCGTTGACCACCTGGCCCGACGCCGGCAGGTCCACCGACACCGCCAGATACTGGCCCGGCCCGTAGTCCAGCACCTCGCTGGCCAGGTGCACCCGCTTGTTCCCTTGCAGGATCACGCAGCACGAGGGTTTGAGCACGCCGCGCGTGACCGGCGTGGGCTGCGATGCGCGCAGCAGCGACAGGAAGGGCACGGCTGTCTCCAGCCTGCCGTCGTGCGGCAGCAGGCGCCCCACGGCGGCTGCCATGCGGCCCAGCCGGTCCGGCTGGGCCGGCGGCTCGGCGGCGCTGCCGGGCGCTTGGTCCGCATGCATGGCGTCTTACTTTTTCTTCGCCGGCTTGAGCAGCGGGATCAAATACTTGCCCGTCACGCTGGCCGGATTGGCCGCCACGTCTTCCGGCGAACCGGCGGCGATGATCTGGCCGCCGCCCGCGCCGCCTTCCGGCCCCAGGTCCACGATCCAGTCCGCAGTCTTGATCACGTCCAGGTTGTGCTCGATGATGGCCAGCGTATTGCCCTGGTCGCGCAGGCGGTGGATCACCTTCAGCAGCAGGTCGATGTCGTGGAAGTGCAGGCCGGTGGTCGGCTCGTCCAGGATGTACAAGGTGCGGCCCGTGTCGCGCTTG
The DNA here is from genome assembly GCF_001425265.1 of Massilia sp. Root418. Taxonomy (GTDB): domain Bacteria; phylum Pseudomonadota; class Gammaproteobacteria; order Burkholderiales; family Burkholderiaceae_D; genus Rugamonas. The sequence goes on along the minus strand of NZ_LMEC01000022.1, from coordinate 13,470 downwards.
GACAGCTCCAGCGACAGCTTCACGCGCTGCGCCTCGCCGCCGGACAGGGTGGTGGCGCTCTGTCCCAGCTTGATGTAGCCCAGGCCCACGTCCAGCAAGGTGTGCAGCTTGCGCGCGATCACCGGCACCGGCTTGAAGAACTCGTACGCGTCCTCCACCGTCATGTCCAGCACTTCGGTGATGCTTTTGCCCTTGTAGTGCACTTCCAGCGTTTCGCGGTTGTAGCGCTTGCCGTGGCAGACGTCGCACGGCACGTACACGTCCGGCAGGAAGTGCATCTCCACCTTGATCACGCCGTCGCCCTGGCAGGCTTCGCAGCGGCCGCCCTTCACGTTGAAGGAGAAACGGCCGGCGCTGTAGCCGCGCTCTTTCGCGGTCGGTACGGTGGCGAACAGGTCGCGGATCGGCGTGAACAGGCCGGTGTAGGTGGCCGGATTCGAGCGCGGGGTGCGGCCGATCGGCGCCTGGTCCACCGCGATCACCTTGTCGAAGTGTTCCAGGCCGCTGATGGTGTCGTGCGGCGACGGTTCGGTCTGCGAACCGTACAGGTGGCGCGACAGGGCGGGGTAGAGCGTGTCGTTGATCAGCGAGGACTTGCCGGAGCCGGACACGCCGGTGATGCAGGTCATCAGGCCGACCGGCAGCTGCAGGGTGACGTTCTTCAGGTTGTTGCCGGTGGCGCCGGTGATCACCAGCTGGCGCTCCTCGTCGAAGGGGTGGCGCTGCTTCGGCACTTCGATGCGCTTCGCGCCGCTCAGGTACTGCGAGGTCAGCGAGTCCTTGTTCTTCAGGATGTCCTTCAGCGAGCCGGAGGCGATCACGTCGCCGCCGTGCACGCCGGCGCCCTTGCCCATGTCGACAATATAGTCGGCGGTGCGGATCGCGTCCTCGTCGTGCTCCACCACCAGCACGCTGTTGCCGATGTCGCGCAGGTGCTTCAGGGTGTCGATCAGGCGGTCGTTGTCGCGCTGGTGCAGGCCGATGGACGGCTCGTCCAGCACGTACATCACGCCGGTCAGGCCGGAGCCGATCTGCGAAGCCAGGCGGATGCGCTGCGCCTCGCCGCCGGATAGGGTGTCGGCGCTGCGGTCCAGCGACAGGTAGTCCAGGCCCACGTTGTTGAGGAACTTCAGGCGCGAGATGATCTCCTTGACCACGCGGTCGGCGATCTCGCGCTTGGCGCCGGTCAGCTTCAGGGTCTCGAAGTATTCCAGCGAGTCGCGCAGCGGCTTGCGCGACAGCTCGAAGATCGCGCGCTGCTGCTTGCCGGTGCCCACCTTCACGTAGCGCGCTTCCGTGCGCAGGCGCGCGCCGGCGCAGGACGGGCACTCTTTTTCGTTGATGAACTTGGCCAGTTCCTCTTTCACCGCCATCGAATCGGTTTCGCGGTAGCGGCGCGACAGGTTGTTCACCACGCCTTCGAAGGTGTGCTCCTTGACCACGGTGCGGCCGCGCTCATTGATATAGGCGAAGGGGATGGCCTGCTTGCCCGAGCCGTGCAGCACGGCTTCCTGCGCGGCTTTCGGCAGCTGCTCGAACGGCGTGTCCAGGTCGAACCCGTAGTAGGCAGCCAGCGCGGTCAGCATCTGGAAGTAGAACTGGTTGCGGCGGTCCCAGCCCTTCACGGCGCCGGAGGCCAGCGACAGGTTGGGGAAGGCCACGATGCGCTTCGGATCGAAGAACTCGATATGGCCCAGGCCATCGCACTCCGGACAGGCGCCCATCGGATTGTTGAACGAGAACAGGCGCGGTTCCAGTTCCTGCAGCGAGTAGCCGCATTCGTTGCAGGCAAACTTGTTGGAATAGACATGCTCCTGGGCGGTGTCCATTTCATAGGCCACGGCGCGTCCGTCGGCCAGGCGCAGCGCGGTCTCGAAGCTCTCCGCCAGGCGCTGCTTGATCTCCGGGTTTACCTTCACGCGGTCGATCACCACGTCGATGGTGTGCTTTTCCGTCTTCTTCAGCTTGGGCAGGTCGTCCACTTCGTAGATTTTTGCGTCATGCGTACCGCTTTGCACGCGGAACCTGACGAAGCCCTGGGCCTGCATCTGCTCGAACAGGTCCACGTGCTCGCCCTTGCGGTTGGCCACCACCGGCGCCAGAATCATCAGTTTGGTGCCCTCGGGCATGGCCAGCACCGCGTCCACCATTTGCGACACGGTCTGCGCGGCCAGCGCGTGGGTGGGGTGGTTGATGCAGTACGGCGTGCCGACGCGCGCGAACAGCAGTCGCAGGTAATCGTGAATCTCGGTCACCGTGCCCACCGTGGAGCGCGGGTTGTGCGAGGTGGCTTTCTGCTCGATGGAGATGGCGGGGGACAGGCCTTCGATCAGGTCGACGTCCGGCTTCTCCATCAGTTGCAGGAACTGGCGCGCGTAGGCCGACAGCGATTCCACATAGCGGCGCTGGCCCTCGGCGTACAGCGTGTCGAACGCCAGCGAGGACTTGCCGGAACCGGACAGGCCGGTAATCACGATCAGCTTGTTGCGCGGCAGATCGAGGTTGATGTTCTTGAGGTTGTGCGTACGTGCGCCGCGGATGCGGATCTGTTCCATTGTCTGAGCCTTGGGTAAAGGAGGGCAAAGCGGGGTGAACCCGTTACTATAGCGGGGTTTGGTCCGCGCCGCCTTGCGCTGTTTGAGACAGATCAACACGGCTGGACAGTAATACTGTATATAATACCAGTATCTGCGCTTTTAGGCTCAGCTTGCCGCCTAAAAAAACGACGTCTTGGCGCGGTGCTGTTGGCATATAATCGCTGTTTCGATCTAACCGCCCGCTACGTGCGGCCGCAGTTCAACAGGAGTTATACATGGCATCAGTCAACAAAGTCATCATCGTGGGCAATCTGGGCCGCGATCCGGAAATTCGCTACATGCCCAGCGGTGATGCGATCGCCAACATTGCCGTTGCGACCTCGTACAAGTCGAAGGACCGCAACACCGGCGAGCAGAAAGAGCAAACCGAGTGGCACCGTATTTCCTTCTTCGGCCGCCTGGCTGAAATCGTTGGCCAGTACCTGAAAAAAGGTTCCTCGGTCTACGTGGAAGGCCGCCTGCAGACCCGCAAGTACACCGACAAGGACGGCGTCGAGAAGTACGCCACCGACATCATCGCCGAGCAGATGCAAATGCTGGGCGGCCGCCAGGGCATGGGCGGCGACGCCGGCATGGACGACGGCGGCGGCTACGACGCCCCGGCCCCGCGCCAGGCGCCGGCCCCGCGTCCAGCCCCTGCGCCGGCCCCGGCGCCGCGTCCGGCCCCGCGCCCGGCGCCGAACTTCTCGGATATGGATGACGACATTCCGTTCTGAGTTCCCGGTCAGTTGTTGTATGAAAGCCCCGCAGATCCCCGATTTGCGGGGCTTTTTTCTTGCGTAGACGCAAAGTTTCCGAAAAGTGATTATTTGATAGATTCTAAAACTAAAAAATCCATCACACTACGGTAAAAGTTGCCTTGTGCAAAATTTGCTGATGCGCAAGTTATCGGATATCCTGCCATTTTTCAGCAGCCACCAGGGTCGCCGTTGCTTTGTTAATTGCGCACTCAACAGTTTAAAACATGGAAAAGCCTCTGGTATTCATTCTGGACGTGGACGGTGTCATGACCACCGGTCAGTTCCTCTATACGGCCGAGGGCAAGGCGATGAAAGTCTTCGGCCCCGACGACAACGACGCACTCGGGCTGTTGCAGCCCCACATTGAAATCCGCTTCATCACCGGCGATAAAAAGGGCTTCCCCATCAGCCAGAAGCGCATCGTGGAAGACATGGGTTTTGCGCTCGACCTGGTCAGCACCCACAAGCGCATCGACTGGATCGCCGAGCGCTATGACACGTCGCGTGTCATTTATATGGGCGACGGCATTTTCGACCATTACGTGATGAAGCAGGTAGCGTATTCCATTGCCCCCGCCAATGCGGATGCGCTGGCTGCGCAGAGCGCGGACTTCGTGACCGCACGCGCCGGTGGCGATCGCGCAGTGGCCGAGGCCTGCCTGCACTTGATGGAGCGTTATTTTGTCCCATTCAATCCGCAACACCGTCCGGATGCGCAAAACAAACAGTTAGGAGATTGGGCTTAAATGATACATCAGCGCCTGGACACGTTTCTAAAGAGTAAGCGCTGCACGTTGCTGGGTGTCGGCCCCATGAGCGTCAACTGTGTGGACGCGGCGATCGAACTGGCCAATGAGCATGAAATCCCGATGATGCTGATCGCCAGCCGGCGCCAGATCGACTCCGAGGAATTCGGTGGTGGTTATGTGAACAACTGGACCACCGCGCAATTTGCCGATTATGTCATCGACCATGACAAAAAAGGCAAGGTCCTGCTGGCGCGCGACCATGGTGGTCCTTGGCAGAACACCCGCGAAAAAGAACAGGGCCTGAGCTTGCGGCGCGCCATGGATTCAGCCAAGGCCTCCTACTTGGCCGACCTGGAGGCTGGCTTCCAGGTGCTGCACATCGACCCCAGCGTCGACATCCACGGCCAGCCTCCGGTCGACGAGGTGTTGAACCGCGTATTTGAACTGTATGAATATTGCTGGAGCCAGGCACAGCGCCTGGGGCAGGAAGTCATCTTCGAGATCGGCACAGAAGAGCAAAGCGGCAGCACCAACTCGCAGGAAGAACTCAACTATACGTTGAACGCGATGCAGCAGTTCTGCACCAAAAACCGCCTGCCGCAGCCGTCCTTCGTGGTGATCCAGGCCGGTACGCGCGTGATGGAGAAGCGAAACGTGGGTTCTTTCGACAGCCCGATCCGCGTTGCGGAAGAAATCCCGGCGGAAATCCAGCTGCCGAAGATGATCGAGATTTGCAATCGCTACGGCATCTTCATGAAGGAGCACAACACCGACTACGTGTCCGATGAAGCGTTGCAATGGCACCCGCGCCTCGGCATCCACGCCGCCAATGTGGCCCCCGAATTCGGCGTGGCGGAAACCGTGGCGCTGCTGGATGTGATGGAGCAGAACGGCTGCGGCAACCTCGCCGACGATTTCATGCGCTTGTCCTACGGCTCGCGCAAGTGGGACAAATGGATGATCAGGGGTACCGAAGCAAGCGACCGCGACCGCGCAGTGATTGCCGGCCACTACGTGTTCGCTACGCCGGAATGCCATGAGATCAAGGCCACGGCGGCCAGCATACTGCGCCGCAAAGGGATAGAACTGGAGGAACATTTGAAGCATCAAGTCAAGCGCAGCATCTTGCGCTATCTGACCAATTTCCGCCTGGTGACCGCATGAAGCGCGTCGCCACCATCGTCCTCAACCGCAACCTGCCCGAGATCACCAACGCCCTGGTGGACCAACTGCGGCGCTACGACGGCGAACTGACCGATGTTTTCGTGGTTGAGGCCGGTTCCGACCGCGACCAGCTCGCGCGCGACGTGAGTTGGCACGCCGACTGGCCGGAGGCGCGCCAGCAAGGCTTGCGCTATTGCCGCGGCATGAACTTCGGCCTGAGCCAACTGTGGCGCGAAGGCAAATTCGCCCAGTACGACGCTTTTTTCCTGCTCACCAACGACACCGAATTCCCGCAACAGCCGGTAGTGGCGCCGCTGATGACGGTGCTGGACGAGCATCCGCGCGTGGGCATTTTGTCGCCGTGCTCGGAGCGCTGGGGCGAGAAGCTGCTGCTGAACGAGGAAGCCACCAAGTATTTCTGGTTCATCCATAACAACGCCTTCCTGCTGCGGCGCGAGTTCGTTGAAGCCATCATGGACAGCGAGCAGGCCGACGCCATGAGCTTCCTGTTCGATGGGGACAATTTCCGCGGTTACGGCGCCGAGAGCGAATTGATCGCCAAGGCCTACGCCAATGACTGGGCAGCGGCCATTACCACCAAGGTGCTGGCGTCGGAGAATGAAACCCACTTGCTGACCAAGGCCGACCTGATCAAGACCGAGGCCTATGAGGACAACCTGCGCCTCTACGTGGCAGAGGGCCTCCGCTGGATGCGCAAAAAATACGGTTTCAACAGCCGCTGGTCGATGCAGCAGTACGTCAAAGGGTTTTATGACCACTTTTTCGACTTCCACCCGGAATATCAATCCTACAAAATTTAAGGCCAGCCATGCGCGTGATCGACAAGCCCTGGGGTAAAGAAGAAGTCATCGAAATCAACGAACGCTACATGATGAAGAAACTCACCATGTGGCAGGGCCACCGCTGCAGCATGCAGTACCACAACATCAAGCGCGAAACCATCTACGTCCTGAGCGGCGACCTGCGCATCTACGCCGGCCCCACCCAGGAAACCGTCGAGGCGCGCATCTACACGGCCGGCGACAGCATCACCATTGAACCGGGCGTGGTGCACCGCATGGAAGCGGTAACCGACAGTGTCTACCTGGAAGCGAGCACGCCCGAGATGGAAGACGTGGTGCGCCTGTCGGACGACTACCAGCGAGCCCAGGCGTGACGGTGCGGGTTTGCATACCCACCGCGGGCACCGGCTCGCGGCTGGGGGAACTGACCGCCTTTCTGAACAAGTCGCTGGTCAGCATTGCAAACCGGCCCACCTTGTCGCACCAGATCGAGCAGTGCCCGGCGGACGCCGAGTTCGTCATCGCGCTGGGCCATAAAGGCGCGCTGGTGCGCCAGTTCCTGGAACTGGCTTATCCCGAGCGCACCTTCATCTTCGTGGAAGTGGACCGCTACGAGGGCCCGGGCTCCGGCCTGGGCTACAGCCTGCTGCAATGCAAGCCCCACCTGCAGCAGCCCTTCATATTCCTGTCTTGCGACACGCTGGTGCGCGAGCCGCTGCCCGCGCTGGATGGCAACTGGGTGGCCTACGCCGAGCGCGACGACCTGGCCGCCTACCGTACGCTGCAGGTGGCCGGCGGCCGCGCCGGCGCGCTGTGCGAAAAAGGCGAGGGCCGCCCCGGCACGCACTTCCCCTATATCGGCCTGGCCGGCATCGTCGATTACGCGCAGTTCTGGGATGCGATGGAAGCCGGTGGTGCCGCCGCCGTCGACGGCGGCGAAGCCTTCGGCCTGCGCCCGCTGCTGGCCGGCCACGTTGCCGCCCACGCCTTCACCTGGTTCGACACTGGCAACCCGCCCGCGCTGGACGCGGCGCGCGCGGCCTACGCCGAAGCGGGCGCGCCCAACATCCTGCCCAAGGCCAACGAGGCGATCTGGTTTGTCGGCGAGCAGGTGGTCAAGTTTTCGGACGACCTGTCCTTCATCGCCAACCGCGCCAGGCGCGCCGCCGAGATCCAGGACTATGTGCCGCGTTTGACCGGCGTGCGTCCCAACATGTACAGCTACCGCAATGTGCAGGGCGAGGTGATGTCGGAGGCGGTGGACCTGCCGCTGTTCGCGCGCCTGCTCGAACATTGCAGCGGCTTCTGGCGCGAAGCAGCGCTCGACGACGCCGCGCGCGACGCCTTCCAGGCCCAGTGCCGCACCTTTTACCACCGCAAGACGTTGGAGCGGGTAGCGCTGTATTACCGCACCTTCGGCACCGAGGACGGTTGCGAAAGCATCAATGGCGTGGCCATGCCCACCCTGGCCGCCCTGCTGCAGCAGGTCGATTGGGATGAACTGGCGCAAGGCTTGCCGGGCCGCTTCCACGGCGATTTCCACTTCGAGAACATCCTGTGGAACGGCAGCGAACAGGCCTTCACCTTCCTTGACTGGCGCCAGGACTTCGGCGGTTCGCTGACCGTGGGCGATATCTATTACGACCTGGCCAAGCTGCTGCACGGCCTGATTGTCAGCCACGAGCTGATCGCCGATGGCCATTACCATAGCGAACGGTCCGGCGGCGCCATCCGCTACGACTTCCACCGCAAGCAGATGCTGGTGGCCTGCGAGCGCCATTTCGACCTGTGGCTGGCGCAGCAGGGCTACAGCGTGCGCAAGGTGCGCACACTGACCGCACTGATCTACTTGAACATCGCCGCCCTGCACCACGACCCCTACAGCCACCTGCTGTATGCGCTGGGCAAGGACATGCTGCATGGCGTGCTGGCCCAGCCAGCTTGAATATTGAACAACCAACGTTTTCCTGGATAGACTATGGCTTTGCTAGAAGTAGATTTCGATGTCCGCCGTCCCACCCTGCTGTTCGACCAGGTGATCCCGGACCGTCTGCTGCACTCCGAGCGCGTGACCCTGCTGGCCAATAACGAACACGGCGAGTTCATTTATATGGTGCTTGGCCAGGACTGGGTGAAGTTAAAGGCGGGCGACCGCATTGTGCCGCGCGTGCGCCCGGAGAAATTCGTGGAGCTGGTGATGCGCGATCCGGGCAGGACCCGCGTCGGCTTCGTCGAGGACGGCCAGTTCGTCTGTGGCGAACCCGTCATTTTTTCCTCGGAGTTGCTGAACCGGCTGTACGACCCCCTCAAGCTGTACACCAGCTACGTCAAGATGGAGCAGAAGTTCGCCCGCCTGGCCGTCATGACGCAAACCTTCAACGAAGGCGAGATGCTGCTGTACTGGGAGCGTTACTACGGCAAGCTGGTCGGCTACGAAAACCTGTACGTGCTCAACAATGGCAGTACCGACGGCAGTTGCGAGCGCCTGCATCCGAAAACCAACGTCATCAACATGCCCACCGGACCGGTAGACCACGAGCATTTCGCGCAGTCGCAGAGCCACTTCCAGCGTTTTCTCTTGATGCGCTACGACTGGGTCGTCAAGGTCGATACTGACGAGTTCCTCGTGTGCGAAGGCGACATGGCTGAGACACTGGCCGCGCTGCCGGGCGCCACTTACCGTCCAGACGTGGCAGTGGAAGTACTGCACGATTGGAAAGCCGAACCCCAGTTTGACTTCGATCAGGGCGTGTTCGCTCAACGCCAGCATTTCATCCGCGGCACCGACCTGTTGCTGCGCCCCATCATCAGCCGCGTGCCCACCACCTGGACCGCCGGCAACCACATGGCCGCCGAGTTCAGCGAACCGCTGCCGGGCTTTTACGTGGTACATCTGAAATACTTCGATATTAATTTCTTGTACAGCAAGAACGACAAATGGTCGCGCATGGACCAGACCGAGAACGAAACCTCGGTCTGCAAGCAGATCGGCACGCTGCAAAGCCTGGGCCAGGACAAGATGGTGGAGTACTCCGGTCAGGAGATCGCCGTCCGGCTGGCCGAACCCCGGCTACCCATCCCGGCCTGGCTGCCCGCCAAACTGTAATTCCGCAAATCGACGAGGAAACCTTATGGACATGATAGTGCGCGACCGCTGTGCGGTCACGGGCGCAGCCGACCTTGAGCCCCTGTACAACCATCCCCGCTTCCCCATTTTCATGGGCTGCGTCGATCATCCGGAGAGCGAAGACCTGCACGCCGACATGAACTGGTGGATCAGCCGCAGCTCCGGCTTGATTCAGCTGCGCGAACTGCTGCCGCTGGAGATTCTGTATCCCGCCGCGCACAACGCCGGTGCGGTAGGCGGTCTGTGGGCCCGCCACCACAGCACTTTCGCCGAGTTCGTGCACCAGTACGCCCCGTCCGCAGTGCTGGAGGTTGGCGGCGCGAGCGGGCTGCTGGCGCGCGCCTACCAGCAGCTCGGCACCATACCGTGGACCATCGTCGAGCCCAATCCCGCGCCGGTCGAGGGCTGCAATGCCACGTTTGTGCGTGGCTTCTTCGACGACCACTTCCGTTTCGACGGCCGGGCCGATACCGTGGTCCATTCCCACCTGTGGGAGCACTTGTACGAGCCGGCCAAGTTCATGCGTCACCTGGCTGGCTATATGCAACCGGGCCAGCACCTGCTGTTCTCCGTGCCGAACCTGCGAGCGTGGCTGGCGCGCCGCTACACCAACTGCATCAATTTCGAGCATACCGTCTTCCTCACCGAGGACTACGTGGAATACATGTTGGCCGCCCATGGCTTTGAACTGGTCAAGAAACAGCATTTCATGGAAGAGCACAGCATCTTCTACGCCGCAGTCCGTTCTACCGCTGCGCTGGCCGCCCCGTCGCTGCCCGCCACCCTGTACGAGCTAAACAAGCGCAGTTATCTGGACTACGTCGCCTACCACGACGGGCTGATTGCCGAGCTCAATGCCAAGCTGCGCGCCAGCTCGCGCCCGGTCTACCTGTTCGGGGCCCACATTTTCGCGCAGTCGCTGATCGCCTATGGCCTGGACCAAAGCCGCATCGTCAGCCTGCTCGACAATGACGCCAGCAAGCAAGGCAAGCGTCTGTACGGCACTCGGCTGACGGTGCAGTCGCCGGCGGTGCTGCGAAATGAACAATCCCCATGCGTGATCCTCAAGGCCGGCGTCTACAACGCGGAAATCAAGGAAGCCATCTTGCGCGACATCCATCCCGCGGTCGAATTCTGGGAATAAGCACGAAGTGTTGTGTTTACTTTACGGCAACCGTCCCCTGCGCCCCGGAAAGCCCTAATTTCCTGTGAGATCAAGTAGTTAACTGCGGTTTTTTGGCGACGGCGCTGCGCAAAAATCATGCACTCGGGCAAGTGTTGAGCTATACTGATGACTCTGGGAAAGTAATTTCCACACGAAAAGAGGCCCGGCCCGCAGCCGCATCGCACCCGGCCTCGCTGATTTCGGTGGGCAACTTTTTTATTTAATCCGGGAACTTTTTCTGTCGCCTTGCAGTAGGCAGGCAGAGGAAAAGGCAGGGCTGGAAGCCCGCCAAACTGTTGCCCCCAGTCTAAAGTTCGTAGATTGCCAGTCGTTAATAAGTTGAAGGCTCTTGCCGTGCCGCTCTGATTCGCAAGCTTTATGGTGCGGAAGATTTGAACAGCCGGAGCAATGCTAGACCACGCCGCATGCCAAAAGTGCTGTCCGGCTGCACTGAATATTCCGCTACATAGTAGTTCCAAGGAGAATGGAAATGACCATCGTCACTAGTCTTACCACCAGCCAGGTCATCGCGCTGACCACTACGCAGGTTGCGTCGCTTGCAACGGCTGAGATCGCTGAGCTGAGCACGACTCAGATTTCGGTGCTGTTAACGTCGCAAATCGGTGCGTTGCAGACGGTACAGATCGCGACGCTGGGCAGCAGCCAGATCCAATCGCTGGGCACGAGCCAGATCATCGCTTTGGAAACGAGCGACGTGGCCGCACTGAAAACTTCGCAGATCGCCGCGCTGGAAACGTCCGACGTGGCCGCGCTGACCACCGGCCAGATTCAAGCTTTCGGCACCGGCGCCGTCTCTGCGCTGGGCACCACCCAGATCACCGCCTTGGGCACGAGCCAGTTCGCCGCCCTCAAAACGGCCCAGGTCGCCGCACTGAGCACCCTGCAGATGGGCGCGCTCGGCACCAGCCAGATCATCGCTATTGAAACCGCCGACCTGGCCGCCATGAAGACGGCCCAGATCGCCGCGCTGGGCACCAGCCAGGTCGTCGCGCTGACCACCGGCCAGGTGGTCGCCATGGGCACCGCGCAAGTCGCATCCCTGGGCACCAGCCAGATCCAGGCCCTGGGCACCAGCCAGATCGCCGTATTCGAAACCGCCGACGTTGCCGCCCTGCGTACCACGCAGGTGGCTGCGCTGGAAACCTCCGACGTGCTGGCGCTCACCACCAGCCAGGTGCAAGCCATGGGCACCGGCGCTGTCGCCGCCCTGGGTACCAGCCAGATCATCGCCCTGGCTACCAGCCAGATTGCTGCGCTGAAATCGGGCCAGGTTGCCGCCCTCGGCACCAGCCAGATCGTCGCGCTGGGCACCAGCCAGATCATCGCCATCGAAACCACCGACGTCGCCTCGCTGAAGACCGCGCAAGTGGCCGCGCTGGAAACGTCCGACCTGACCGCGTTGACCACCAGCCAGGTGCAGGCGCTGAGCACCGGCGGCGTGGCCGCACTGGGCACCACCCAGGTGGTCTCCCTGGGCACCAGCCAGATCGCCGCCCTGAAGTCGGGCCAGGTTGCCGCACTGGGCACCAGCCAGATCAGCGCGCTGGGCACCAGCCAGGTCATCGCCATCGAAACCTCCGACGTGCTGGCCCTGCGCACCGCGCAGCTGGGTGCCATGGGCACCAGCCAGGTCGCTGCACTGAGCACCGGCCAGCTCGTGGCACTGGGCACCGCGCAAGTGGCCTCGCTGGGCACCAGCGCGATCCAGGCACTGAGCACCAGCCAGATCATCGTGCTGGAAACGGCTGACATCGCTGCGCTGAAGACCGTGCAAGTGGCCGCGCTGGAAACGTCCGACCTGTCGGCGCTGACCACCAGCCAGTTGCAAGCTGTGACCACCGGCGGCGTCGCCGCGCTGGGCACCAGCCAGATCATCGCCCTGGGCACCAGCCAGATTGCCGCCCTGAAGTCGGGCCAGGTCGCCGCACTGGGCACCAGCCAGATCCAGGCGCTGGGCACCAGCCAGATCATCGCCATTGAAACCACCGACGTTGCCTCGCTGAAGACTGCGCAAGTGGCCGCGCTGGAAACGTCCGACCTGACCGCGCTGACCACCAGCCAGGTGCAGGCGCTGAGCACCGGCGGCGTGGCCGCACTGGGCACTAGCCAAGTGGTGTCGCTGGGCACCAGCCAGATCGCCGCCCTGAAGTCGGGCCAGGTTGCCGCACTGGGCACCAGCCAGATCGCTGCACTGGGCACCAGCCAAGTCATCGCCATCGAAACCTCCGACGTACTGGCACTGCGCACCGCGCAACTGGGCGCCATGGGCACCAGCCAGGTCGCCGCACTGACCACCGGCCAAGTGGTAGCACTGGGCACCGCCCAGGTGGCTTCCCTGGGCACCAGCCAGATCCAGGCACTGGGCACCAGCCAGATCATCTCGATTGAAACTGCCGACGTGGCCGCGCTGAAGACCGTGCAAGTGGCCGCACTGGAAACCTCCGATCTGACCGCGCTGACCACCAGCCAGCTGCAGGCGCTGAGCACCGGCGGCGTGGCCGCACTGGGCACCAGCCAGGTCATCGCGCTGGGCACCAGCCAGGTTGCCGCGCTGAAGTCGGGCCAGGTCGCCGCACTGGGCTCGACCCAGATCGCTGCCCTGGGCACCAGCCAGATCATCGCCATTGAAACCACCGACCTGGCCGCCATGAAGACGGCACAGATCGGCGCGCTGACCACCAGCCAGGTTGCCGCGCTGGCCACCGGCCAGATCGTTGGCCTGACCTCGGGCCAGGTGGCCTCGCTGAGCACCAGCCAGATTCAGGCGCTGGGCACCAGCCAGATCATCGCGATTGAAACTGCCGATGTGGCCGCGCTGAAAACGGCACAAGTGGCCGCACTGGAAACCTCCGACGTGATCGCGCTGGGCACCAGCCAGGTGCAGGCAATCAGCACCGCCGGCATCGCCGCGCTGGGCACCAGCCAGTTGATCGCGCTGGGCACCAGCCAGGTTGCCGCGCTGAAGTCGGGCCAGGTGACCGCACTGAACAGCACTCAGATCGGCGCGCTGGGCACCAGCCAGATCATCGCCATCGAAACCACCGATCTGGCCGCCATGAAAACCGCGCAGATCGCCGCGCTGGGCACCAGCCAGGTAGCCGCGC
>NZ_LMEC01000021.1 GCF_001425265.1 Massilia sp. Root418 | reverse complement strand
CGGCGGGCGCGTGCGCAAACGCGGTGGCGTTGTGCTGGGCGTGGATCAGGTAAAGCTGCGCGCTGCGATCGATGAGTCTTGCGCGCATCTTTTCCAGGCCGCGGGTTATGAGCCCGATCTGTTTGGGGAATCATTTGCACCGATTCACCTTGCATAAACGGCGCCGGGGGACGCGGGACTGCTACTCGTCGCTTTCGGTGCGGTGTCCTGCCTTACGCTTGGATTCGATTTCTTCAAGAGCAAGCAATAGGCTGGTGCGATGGCTTTTAGCTACTTCCTGCCAGGGCAATCCGGACACAGCACTTTCAAGCCCCCATAGCAGATTCAGGCTCGGCGCACATCCGGCACGCTTTACCATGGCATAAGCTCGCACTGAGCCAAGGCGCTTGAGTGTCTCGATTGATTCGATGCCTGCCACAGCAAGCATTGTCTGTGATTTTGGGCCGAGGCCCGGGAGAGCACATATTTTCATCTTGATGACTCGGAAAATCAGGCTGGATGTATTGTATTGCAATCCCAAATCAGGGGAGCGGACTTCGAGCCGCCAAAGACCTGAAATGGGGATACGAGCGCGCGCCCTCGGCGCGCGGCGCTTCCCKCRCAGCGGGAAGCAGTTGGGCGATTCGGAGCGGGCTTCCCCTGCAGGGGAAGCCCTTCGAATCCCCCGCGCAAGGCCCGCAGGGGCCTTGCTTCTCTTCGCCAGAATAAAAAAAGGCCGTCCTCGCGGACGGCCTTCTTTTTTATTCTGGCGGAGAGAGGGGGATTCGAACCCCCGATAGGCTATGAACCTATACACGCTTTCCAGGCGTGCGACTTCAACCACTCATCCACCTCTCCAGTTCTCTCGCATCGCTGCAAGAGGCGCACATTGTAGCAAAGATTCTTGAAAGTACCAATGTTTTTTGCGCCGCCCCTTCAGCCCGCTTAAGACGCTTCTTTGAGCTGCTCCAGAATGGCCGGATTTTCCAGCGTGGAAACGTCTTGCGTGATCTGCTCGCCCTTGGCCAGCACGCGCAATAAACGCCGCATGATCTTGCCGCTGCGCGTCTTGGGCAGGTTGTCGCCGAAGCGGATTTCCTTGGGCTTGGCGATCGGGCCGATCTCTTTGCCGACCCAGTTGCGCAGCTCCAGCGCGAGACGCTTGGCTTCTTCGCCAGTCGGACGCGCTTGCTTGAGCACCACAAACGCGCAGATCGATTCGCCCGTGGTGTCGTCCGGCTTGCCGACCACCGCAGCTTCGGCCACCAGCGGGTTCGCTACCAGCGCGGATTCGATTTCCATCGTGCCCATGCGGTGGCCCGACACGTTCAGCACGTCGTCGATGCGGCCGGTGATGGTGAAGTAGCCGGTGTCCTTGTTGCGGATGGCGCCGTCGCCTGCCAAGTAGTATTTGCCGCCCAGCTCTTCGGGGAAGTAGCTGCTCTTGAAGCGTTCGGGGTTGTTCCAGATGGTGCGTATCATCGACGGCCATGGGCGCTTAACCACCAGGATGCCGCCCTGCCCGTTCGGCACGTCTTGCCCGGCTTCGTCAACGATGGCGGTCATGATGCCCGGCAGCGGCAGCGTGCAGGAACCCGGCACCATGGGCGTGGCGCCCGGCAGTGGCGTGATCATGTGGCCGCCGGTCTCGGTCTGCCAGAAGGTGTCAACGATCGGGCACTTTTCGTTGCCGATGTTTTTGTAGTACCAAACCCATGCCTCTGGATTGATCGGCTCGCCAACCGTGCCGAGCAGGCGCAGCGAGGACAGGTCGTAGTTCTTGGGGTGCACTTTCGGGTCGACGTCGGCGGCCTTGATCAGCGAACGGATGGCGGTCGGTGCGGTGTAGAAGATGCTGACCTTGTGCTTGGCTACGGTCTCCCAGAAACGGCCGGCGTTCGGATAGGTCGGAATGCCTTCGAAGATGATCTGCGTGGCGCCCACTGCCGTCGGGCCGTAGGCGATGTAGCTGTGGCCCGTTACCCAGCCGATGTCGGCGGTGCACCAGTACACGTCGGATGGCTTGATGTCGAAGGTCCACTTCATCGTCAGCGCGGCCCACAGCAGGTAGCCGCCGCTCGAATGCTGCACGCCTTTCGGCGTGCCGGTGGAGCCGGAAGTGTAGAGGATGAACAGCGGGTGCTCCGCGTCCACCCACTCCGGTTCGCATACGGCGGACTGGCCTTGCACCAGGTCGTGCAGCCAGATGTCGCGGCCTGCCACGTGCGTCACGTCGCCGCCGGTGCGCTGGTAGACGATGACGTCCTTGATGGTGTCGCAGCCGCCCATGGCCAGCGCTTCGTCGACGATGGATTTCAGCGGCAGCCGCTTGCCGCCGCGCTGCTGTTCGTCGGCGGTGATCACTGCCACCGCGCCGGCGTCGATGATGCGCTCCTGAAGGGACTTGGCGGAGAAGCCGCCGAACACCACGGAGTGGGTGGCGCCGATGCGCGCGCAGGCCTGCATGGCGGCCACGCCTTCGACCGACATGCTCATGTAGATGATGACGCGGTCGCCCTTCTTGATGCCGCGCGATTTCAGGCCGTTGGCGAACTTGCACACTTTTTCGTGCAGTTCCTTGTAGGTGACGTGGGTGACGGCGCCGTCGTCGGCCTCGAAGATGATGGCGGTCTTGTCGGCGTTGCCGTTTTCAAGGTTGCGGTCCAGGCAGTTGTAGGACACGTTGAGCTTGCCGTCTTCGAACCATTTGTAGAATGGCGCGTCGTCTTCGTTCAGGGTGCGGGTGAACGGCACTTTCCAGTCGATGTTCTCGCGCGCCAGGCGGGCCCAGAACCCGTCGTAGTCCTGCGCCGCCTCGGCGCACAGCGCCTGGTAGGCGTCCATGCCGGACACGGTGGCCTGCGCCGCGAATGCCGCCGAGGGGGCGAACACGCGCGATTCCTGTGGGCCCTGTTGTTCTGTAGTCTGCGTACTCATGCTAGGTCTCCATTGTGGTAATTGTTTGCAAACACCTTAAGCGCTGCCGCTTACGGATGCCTTACATAGCCATTTGAGCGAAATTGACAACTTGGCCTTTCGGATAATTCTACGGCAGTTCAGCCTGCGCCGGTGCCGACAGCGTTGAGCGAGTGTAAAATGTCGGCAATTCAAACGCAGCCTACCGGAGCAAGCCTTAATGATGGAACCACCGCGTAACACGCAACCGAACAAACTGTCGCCACTGCCTGCCTTTATTTTCATGTCGCGCTGGCTGCAGCTGCCGCTGTACCTGGGCTTGATCCTGGCGCAGTGCGTCTACGTGTTTCATTTCTGGGTCGAACTGAAGGACCTGATCGGCGCGGCGCTCGGCAACGAGGCGGCGCTGGAGCACATTTTCCAGGCCGTAGCCGTGCCGGGAGCGGCGGTGCCGAGCAAGCTCAATGAAACCACCATCATGCTGGTGGTGCTCGGCCTGATCGACGTGGTGATGATTTCCAACCTGCTGATCATGGTGATCGTGGGCGGCTACGAGACCTTCGTCTCACGCATGCACCTGGAAGGCCATCCGGACCAGCCGGAGTGGCTGTCGCACGTGAACGCGTCGGTGCTGAAGACCAAGCTGGCCATGGCCATCGTCGGCATCTCGTCCATCCACCTGCTGAAGACCTTCATCAACGCCAGCTCGTACAAGATGGACGTGATCGCCGCGCAAACCGTGATTCACGTCGTATTTCTGCTGTCCACCATCGCTATCGCCTACACCGATAACCTGATGACACGCACGCAAGCACTCAACAAGCAGCACTAAAAAGTTTTCATCCTCCAGCGAGAACACCATGACCATCATAAAGCAAGACGATCTGATCGAATCCATCGCAGCGGCGCTGCAGTACATCAGCTATTACCATCCGGCTGACTACATCCAGCACCTGGCGCGCGCTTATGAAGCCGAGCAAAGCCCGGCGGCGAAGGACGCGATCGCGCAAATCCTGACCAACTCGCGCATGTGCGCAGAGGGCAAGCGCCCGATCTGCCAGGATACCGGCATCGTCAATGTGTTCCTGAAGATCGGCATGGGCGTGCGCTTCGAAGGCTTCTCCGGCACCGTCACCGATGCCATCAACGAAGGCGTGCGCCGCGCGTACAACTTCGCCGACAACAAGCTGCGCGCCTCCATCGTGGCCGACCCGCACTTCGAGCGCAAGAACACCAAGGACAACACGCCGGCCGTGGTGCACATGGAACTGGTGGAAGGCAATACCGTCGACGTGAGCGTGGCTGCCAAGGGCGGCGGCTCCGAGAACAAGACCAAGTTCGTGATGCTGAACCCTTCCGATTCGCTGATCGACTGGGTGCTGAAGACCGTGCCGCTGATGGGCGCCGGCTGGTGCCCGCCGGGCATGCTGGGCATCGGCATCGGCGGCTCCGCCGAGAAGGCGATGCTGATGGCGAAAGAGTCGCTGATGGAAGACATCGACATGTACGAGCTGAAGCAACGCGGCCCGCGCAACAAGACCGAAGAGCTGCGCATTGAACTGTGCGACAAGATCAACGCGCTGGGCATCGGCGCGCAGGGCCTGGGCGGCCTGACCACGGTGCTGGACGTGAAGATCAATATGTACCCGACCCACGCCGCATCGAAGCCGGTCGCCATGATCCCGAACTGCGCCGCCACGCGCCACGCGCACTTTGTGCTGGACGGCTCGGGCCCATCCTACATCGAGCCGCCGAAGCTGTCGGACTGGCCGGACGTGAGCTGGACCCCGGACACCGAGAAGTCCAAGCGCGTCAACCTGGACACCTTGACCAAGGAAGAAGTGGCTTCGTGGAAGCCGGGCCAGACCCTGCTCCTGAACGGCAAGATGCTGACCGGCCGCGACGCCGCGCACAAGCGCATCCAGGACATGCTGGCCAAAGGCGAGCAGCTGCCGGTGGACTTCAAGAACCGCGTCATCTACTACGTGGGCCCGGTCGATCCGGTGCGCGACGAAGTGGTGGGCCCTGCCGGCCCGACCACCGCTACCCGCATGGACAAGTTCACCGACATGATGCTGGAGCAGACCGGCCTGATCGCCATGATCGGCAAGGCCGAACGCGGCCCGGCCGCCATCGAGTCGATCAAGAAGCACAAGTCGGCCTACCTGATGGCCGTGGGCGGCTCGGCCTACCTGGTGTCGAAAGCCATCAAGTCGGCCAAGGTGCTGGGCTTTGAAGACATGGGCATGGAAGCCATCTACGAATTCGAGGTGGAAGACATGCCGGTCACCGTGGCCGTGGACGCTGGCGGCACTTCGGTGCACAACACCGGTCCGAAGGAATGGGCCGCCAAGATCGAGGCACTGAACGTGCCTGTCGTGGTGAAGTAATCCCGTGATGCACTCGCCGCCCTTCCCCACGCCGGCCGACGCGCCCATCGGCATTTTCGATTCCGGCGTGGGCGGCCTGTCGGTGCTGCGCCATATCCGCGCACAGCTGCCGCAGGAGCACCTGATCTACTTCGCCGACTCCGGCTTTGCGCCATATGGCGACAAGACGGAGGCGGTGGTGGTGGAGCGTTCGCTGGCAGTGGCGGCCTTCCTGGTGGGGCGCGGCGTGAAAGCGCTGGTGGTGGCCTGCAACACGGCCACCGTGGCTGCCATCAAAGCGATCCGCGCGCACCATCCGGCGCTGCCCGTGGTAGGCGTGGAGCCTGGCCTCAAGCCTGGCGCAGCCGCCACGCGCAACGGCAAGGTGGGCGTGCTGGCCACGCAGCGCACGCTGTCGGGCGAAAAGTTCCTGCAGCTGCGCGACCAGATCGCCGGCGCCACGCAGGCGCAGTTCCTGCTGCAGCCTTGCGTGGGCCTGGTGGACCTGATCGAACAGGGCGAGCTGGATACGGACGCCACGCGCGCCATGCTGGAGCGCTACGTCGCGCCGCTGGTGGTGCAAGGGGCGGATACGTTGGTGCTGGGCTGCACGCACTACCCGTTTGTGCAGGAAGCGATCGCGCGCGCGGTGGCGCAGGCCGGCGGCGCGGACGTGACCCTGATCGACACCGGCGACGCGGTGGCGCGCCAGCTGGCGCGGCTGCTGGAGAGCGGCGGCCTGCAGCGGCCGGGCAGCGTTGGCCATCCGCCGCTGCTGCACGGCTACACCACCGGCGGCGCGGCGGCGCTGGGGCCGGCCTTCGCCACCCTGCTGAAAATGACGGTGGACGTGGAATCGCTTAAAATCTAGGCAATTCGGCGTTTTTCTAAAAAAAGCGCCTTAGGCCTTTGCAAGATGCCGGATGGCCTAGTATAATTCGGCACCTGACGCGCAAACAGTGCTTCAGGCGAAGTAAATCAGTGGTGGCCGTAGCTCAGTTGGTAGAGTCCAGGATTGTGATTCCTGTTGTCGTGGGTTCGAGCCCCATCGGTCACCCCACAGAATTACGGTAAAAAGCCCAGTCATCGACTGGGTTTTTTTCTTTTCACGGGTAGGATTGCTGGTACTGGCGGTAGTCGCTGCTGGTGCGGAAATCTTGCAGGGCCTGCCATAGGCGGGCCGAATAGGCCGGGTGGCGGGCGTGGAACTGGCGCGACAGCATCAGGTAGAGCGGGGTTTGCTCGAAGGGCTTGCCGGCGCGCTCCAGCAGGCCGGCATAGCGCCGCGCGATCAGCGCTTCCGCTTCGGCCTCCATGGCGACCACGCCTTCCAGCCGCCCTGCCGCCAGCTTGGCGAAATTGAGCTCCAGCGTCTTGGAGCCGTCGTCGTAGGCCAGCTCCAGCTGCTGCAGGCGCTCGATGATGAAGCTGAAGCCCGATTCGACGCCTATCCTGCCCTCGCCCAGCCCCGCCAGGCGCCGGCCGTCCCATTGCAGCGGCGTGCCCTTGCGGCGGTAGACAAAGTAGCGCGGCGTGGCCAGCGACTTGCTTTCGTCCGCCTGCGTTCCGGCCATCGGGAATGCCGCGTAGACGGCGCGCTCGGGCGAATAGGCGCCCATCATCGCATCCACCAGGCCGAACTTCAGTTCTTCCGCGCAGCGGCGCCGTGGCGCCACGCGGCGCTCCACCTCCAGCCCCAGGCCGCGCGCCGCCTGCGCCAGCATGTATTGCAGGTGGCCGCTGCCGTCCACCAGCGCGTATGGCGGGTAGTCCACGTCCATCGAGCACAAGCGCAGGCGCGTGGGCGTTTCCTCGCCGCGCGCGGGCAGCACAGGCAGCGCCAGCAAGGCGCCGACAAGCAAGCACATCCTTAACACCATGCATAGTCCCAAGATCAAGTCCATCGCTAGCGTACCACGCTAACTGGTCATTGTTCGAGGAGGATGGCTTCGGCCTGGTGGCGCGCGCACAAGCACATCGGCGCGGCCCTGCCTAGGGCTTGCACAGCTTAACTGCACGTTGTTTGACGCAATCGACGTGGGCGCCCGGTAAACGCCGCGTTAGCTCTGCAATACGGTACAGTGAAATTGCTCGGCACGCGGTTTCGCCGGCACAGTTGAGGGGACTATTCGCTGCACCGTCAGCCATGCCGGTGCAGCTTTTTTTTATCCGGCGATACGCGCCATCAGCGCCTGCAGGCGTGGCATATCCACCGGCTTGACGAAGTGGTAGTCGAAGCCGGCCGCGTAGGATTCGTTGCGGTCGCGTTCCTGGCCGTAGCCCGTCACCGCAATCAGCACCGCACCGGCCGTTTCCGGCTGCAGCCGCAGGCGGCGCGCCAGCTCGTTGCCGTCGATGTCGGGCAGGCCGATGTCGAGCAGGCAGATGTCCGGGCGGATCTCGCGCGCGCGGTCCAGTGCAATGCGCGAGCTGTGCTCCACCGTCACCTGGTGGCCGGCTTCGGCCATGAGCATGCCCAGCGTTTCGGCCGCGTCCACGTTGTCGTCCACCACCAGCAAGCGCAGACTGCGCGTAGCGGGCGCGGCGGCCGCGCCGGCGGCGTCCGGACCGGACGGCGCCTGCGGCTGGGCCACCGGCAGGCGCAGGATGAAGGTGCTGCCCTTGCCGATACCGTCGCTGTGCGCGGCCACGCTGCCGTGGTGCGCCTCCGCCAGGCGCTGCACCAGCGCCAGGCCCAGGCCCATGCCGCCCTGCGAGCGGTCCAGTGTGCGCTCGTCCTGCGCGAACAGCTCGAAGGCGCGCGCCAGCAGCTCCGGCAGCATGCCCACGCCGTTGTCGCGCACGGTGACCGTGGCGCTGTCGCCGCGCAGGCTCAGGCGCAGCTCGACAAAGCCATCTTCCGGCGTGTACTTGGCGGCGTTGTTGAGCAGGTTGGCGATCACCTGCACCAGGCGCTTTTTGTCGCCCAGCACATGGATGGCTTCCTCCGGCAGCTGCACGGCAAAGCGGTGGCGGCGCGCTTCCATCAGCGGGCGGGCCTGTTCGGCCGCGTAACCCAGCACGTCGCGCAGGTCCAAGGTTTCCTTCTGCAGCGTGACCATGCCGCGCGTCACGCGGGAGACGTCCAGCAGGTCGTCGATCAGTCCGGTCATGTGCTTGACCTGGCGCGAGATCACTTCACTGGTGCGCTTGACCGTGGCTTCGTCGAACTGGAAGTGGCGCAGCAGCTCGGCCGCCGTGCCGATCGGCGCCAGCGGGTTACGCAGCTCGTGCGCCAGCATGGCCAGGAACTCGTCCTTGCGCTTGTCGGCATCGCGCAGCGCGGTCTGGGCCCGCTTGCTGTGCTCGTGCTCGGAGCGCAGCGCGGCCACGGCGCGCGCGCGCTCCACGGCTTCCCAGGTGCGCTGCACCACGTCCTGTGTGATAGCGATGTCTTCTCGCGACCAGGCGCGCGGCGCGCGGTGCGACAGGTTCAGCGCGCACGTCACGCGGCCGTCCTGCAGCAGCGGCACCACCACGATGGCGCCCGTGCCCAGCGCCAGATAGGCCTCGGCATAAGCCTGGGTGCGGCGGTCGGTGCGCACGTCGTTCACCACGAAGGCCTTGCCCTCGTTGAGGATGCCGATGATTTCCGGGCTGTAGTCATCCAGCCGCGCGCTGCCGGGCAGCAGCGGCAAGTCGGCGGCGCCCCACTGGCCCTGCACGAAGGCCGTGCGGCTGGCTTCGTTGATCTCGGTGTAGAACACGCGCGACACGTGCAGGTAATTGCCCAGCAGCTCGGTGGCAGCCGCCGTGATGTCGGTGACGGCGGACATGCCGCGCAGGCAGTCCGCCATGTCGAGCTGGAAGGCCTGGCGCCGGTTGAGCGCCACGAAGGCGCGCTCGGCCAGCACTTCGCGGGTGGACTCGGTGAGCACCAGCAGCACGCCCTCGACCTGGTTGTCTTCGTTCCAGATCGGGCTATGGCAGTGGGTGAAGTAGGTTTCGCGATGGCTATGGCCGCGCTCGGGCGCATAGCTGGCGTTTTCCACATAATAGGTTTCACCGGTCAGCACGTGCTCGACGATGGGCGCCATCTGGTCCCACATCTCGCGCCACCAGTCTTTGGCGGGACGTCCCAGGTGGCCCGGATGCTTGCTGCCGAGCACTTGCGCGAAAGCATCATTGTAAAACGTCAGCAGTTCACTCCCCCAGTGGATCGCCATCGGGAAGCGCGAGGCGAGCACCGTGCGCAGCACCGTCTGCAGGCAGGGCGGCCACGACTCGGGCGGCCCCATGCGAGAGCCGGCCCAGTCGAAGTTGCGCAGGCGCTCGCCACATTCCCCGCCCCCGTCCAAAAAGGCGGGACGGCGCGGCGCGGCGGGTGGGGAGGATACGTTGGTCATCATTCTGGTGTTTGGCATTGCAAGAAAAACATGCAACCCGCATCATACACGCAGTTGACAATCGGCATGCAATCATTGCCGCCGGCGGCCGCCGCGCGGAGGGCCGGCGCGGTTGCGGCGGAAATACAACGGGCGCTTAAAAAAATGGCAGTGCGCGCAGGTTTTTGCTGCCGCTGCCGCCTGGCCGGTGCTATGCTGGCTTCATAGCAAAAAGAAACTTAGCTTTCGTTTCCATCAATACCAAGCACCGAATAACGTTCCCCTACGGGAATTTCGCCGCCGCACTCCGCGAGGATGCGCCGGCTTGGATGCCGCCACTTGTGGCGGTATTTTTTTTGCGCCGCCTCATCCGTAGACTTTCCCTAAGGCATTAGTTTAACGCTACAATGGGTGCCTACGCAGTCTTCTTAGCTCACACTTCCCTGGCTCACCATGTCCGAAGAAAAAATCCTGTCCGCTGTTTCGACTTACAGCAAGGACACCCCCGCCGGCCATCCCGACATCGACGGCCGCGCTGGCGTGTTCGTGCCCACCGACGAGTTCGACCTGGCCAATACCACCACCATCCGCAAGGGTGCCGGCATTGTCGGCTTCGGCAACCCGGACGGTTCGCTGACGGTGTACTTCGAAGCCAACCGCTTTGATGAGAGCAGCCTGCACAAGTGGGAAAACAAGGCGCGCAAGGCGTACGACCGCATGGTCATGCGCGCGCCCACCGTATCCAAGGCCAAGATCGATGCGCGCATGCTGGAACAGGTGGGCATCATTGATGGCCTGGGCATCAGCATCAAGCAGCCCGAGCGCCTGCAGCAGTGGCTGGCGCAGTCGAATGCGCTCGACACCGCCCCTGAAGGCGCGATTGTGCACTGGAAAAAATAGCACGAGCCATTGTCCTACAACGGCATGGACACTCCGCTGATGCCGATATGCATTATTAATGCATAAGATGGTGTCATAGCAAACACCAACCCGGAGCCCGCCATGTCACGCATCTGCCCACTTACTATCGGTACCCTGCTGATGGGGCTGGCCAGCGTTTCCACCTGGCTGCTGCTGTCGGCCGACGTGCTGCACGAAGCGTCCTTCTTCTTCGTGCACTAAGCCTCCCCCAATTCCACCGCGCTGCCGCCCCCGGCGCAGCGCGCTGCCGCGCTGCAGTCCTTAACGGCGGCGGCCGTAGCCGCGATGGCGGTGTCCCCAGTTACCGAACACAAAATCCAGTCCTATCGTCACCGGCGGGTAGTAATACGCCGGTGCCGGTGCGTACACGGGCGGCGCCACATATACCGGCGCCGGCGCGTACAGCGGCTCGGTGGTGTACACCACGCGCGGCTGCTGCTGGGCTACCGGCTCCGAGGTGTATTCCACAGGCGCGCCGCTGGCTGCGCCGCGCTGCACCGGCGTGACGGACACGGTGTGCCACTCGTAGGGGTTGGCCGGCTTGGGGTAGTAAACGGTCGATGGCTGCGTCGCGCAGCCGGTCAGGGCCGCTACGGCGGCCAGGGCAATCATGGTTTTCATGTGGGACTCCTGTTCCAGGCTTCCACTATAAGAACATTCGGCTTTTCCTGCCGCACTTTTACAGCCTGTTACATGCGCAGGTTTAAGCGAAAAAAAAACCGGCGCAAGCACCGGTTCAAGATCGCGCCGGCTCAGGCAAGCCGGCGCAGAACGCAACTGTGATTAATCCAGTTTCCAGGCGTAGTCCACCTTGGTCCAGGTGGTGTCCGGCTTGCCGTCCTTGGTGCCCGGCTTGAATTTGCAGGCGCTCAGCGCCTTGATGGCTGCCTTGTCCAGATTCTTGAAGCCGCTCGACTTGTCGACCTTGGAGTCGAGCACGTCGCCGCCGGCCGACACCTGGAAGGACATCGACACGGTGCCCTGCTCCTCATTCATCAGGGATGCCTTCGGATACTCGGCCTTGCAGTTCTTGCCGTCGAAACTGGCCGGCACTTCCGCTGCAAAGGCGCTGCCCGATACGAGCACTGCCGCGATAACACTCACCCAACGCTGTTTAGTAGACATCTGATTTCCCCAAGTGCTTTTATTTAAGTTTCCGGATCAAGGCGAGGCTGGAATTACAGCTTCCAGACGTAGTCCACTTTGGTCCAGGTTTGTGCCACGGCGCCATCCTTGGTGCCGGGCTTGAATTTGCAGGCGCTGATGGCTTTGACAGCTGCCTTGTCCAGGTTTTTGAAGCCGCTCGACTTTTCCACTTTCGAGTCCAGCACTTCGCCCGCTGGCGACACCAGGAAGGCCATCGATACCGCGCCCTGCTCTTCGTTCAGCAGGGAAGCTTTCGGATATTCGGCTTTGCAATTCTTGGCATCAAACACGGCTGGCACTTCAGCGGCGAAAGCGGAGGTGCTCAGCAGAGCGGCGGCGATGAAACTGATCGAATGCTTGGTCATGATTTTTCGTAATTCCAAAAAGTTTAAAAAACTGTTCGACGGCCGCTCCAGACGCGGCCATCTTGCTGCGTACTTAGAATTCTTCCCACTCGTCGCCGGCGGTGGCGGCGGCAGCGATCTTCTTCGGCTTGGCGGCAGGCGCTGCCACGGCGGCTTTCTTCACCGGCGCACGGGCGGCGGGCTTGGCCACCGCCACAGGGGCGGTGTAAGCCGGCGCAGCCACGCGCGGCTCGCGCTCTTCGTGTTCCGACAGCTTGAAGATCGATACCACGCGGGCCAGTTCGCCAGCCTGGTCCTGCAGGCTTTGCGCGGCGGCGGCGGCTTCTTCCACCAGCGCAGCGTTCTGCTGGGTCATGCTGTCCATCTCGATGATGGACTGGTTCACCTGCTCGATGCCGGCGCTCTGTTCCTGGCTGGCGGAAGCGATTTCGCCCATGATGTCGGTCACGCGGCGCACCGAATCCACCACTTCGTCCATGGTCACGCCGGCCTGGCCGACCAGCTTGGAGCCGCGCTCGACTTTCTCCACCGAGTCGCCGATCAGGGTCTTGATTTCCTTGGCGGCGCCGGCCGAACGCTGGGCCAGGTTGCGCACTTCGGACGCCACCACGGCGAAGCCGCGGCCCTGCTCGCCGGCACGGGCTGCTTCAACCGCAGCATTCAGCGCCAGGATGTTGGTCTGGAAGGCGATGCCATCGATCACGCCGATGATGTCGACAATCTTGTTGGCCGATTCGTTGATCGAGCTCATCGTGTCCACTACTTGCGACACCACTTCGCCGCCCTTGCGTGCCACGTCGGACGCGTTGGCTGCCAGCTGGTTGGCCTGGCGGGCGTTGTCTGCGTTCTGCTTCACGGTGGAAGTCAGTTCTTCCATGGCCGACGCGGTTTTCTCCAGCGACGACGCTTGCATTTCGGTACGCGACGACAGGTCGATATTGCCGGCGGCGATTTCGCGCGAGGCGGTGCCGATGGTCTCGGTGCCGGTGCGCACCTGGCCCACGATGCCGACCAGGCTGTCGCGCATTTCCTTCATTTCCACCAGCAGGCTGTCCTTGTCGGTCGAGCTGGTGTTGATCGAGACGGACAGGTCGCCGTTGGCGATGCTGCCGGCAATGGCTGCCGTGTAGTCAGGCTCGCCGCCCAGCTGCTTGAGCAGGCCGCGGGTAATGATGATGGCCGCGCCCACGCTGATCACCACGGCCAGCACGCCCATGAAGATCATGAAAGTGCGCGCGCTCTGGAAACCTTCGGCCGCGTCCACCTGCACTTGCGCGTTCAGCTTGTCTTCCAGGGCACCCAGCTGGTCCAGCGACTCCATCCACTTCTTCTGCGGCGGACGGATTTCCTTGATCATCACCTTGGTGGCCGCTTCAGCCTGGTTCGACAGCCACAGCTCGGACGCCTTGGCGATGGCCGGCATGGTGGCGCCTTCGTGTTCCTTGATGGCGGCCATCAGGGTCTTCTCTTCCGGCGTGGCTTCCAGCGCGAACTGGGCTTCCAGTTTCTTCTGCGCGGCGGCGTACTTGTCGGACAGTTCCTTGATGCGCTTCATTTCCGGTTCCATATCGGCCGGGTCGCTCATCAGGGTCAGGGTGCGCAGCGAGCTGACGCGCTCGTTGACGTTGTTGCGCATGTCGATCACGAGGCGGGTCACCACGTTATTGAAGCTGACGACGTGGTCCAGGCGGTCCTGGATCTGCGCCATGCGCACGATGCCGACGCCGGTCACGGCGATCAGGAAGAGCAGCACCAACGCAAACCCGAGGCCCAGGCGCGTCCCCACTTTCATTTTTGCTAAATTCATTTCGGCTCTTTGTAAGTGACACTATTGATAAGTTGTACCCAGGTACGCACCCGCCCTGCACAAGAAAACACCCATAATTTCCCTTGCCGCTGCGCAAGTAATGACAGTAGCAAACAATGACTGCGAATGCAAAAATTGCTCTACGGATCGTTACAATGTGTGGTTTTTCAGCGCAAGACGCCACGTGCGAGGCGTATAGCCTCAGTGACTATGTGTGTATATTCTGAAATTATAGGTGCAGGTTTTGCCTCAAAGCAAGCAAAAACTGCCTGCAAAATACGCAACCTAACTTTCTGCGGAGAAAGAGGCAAAACGCAAATTTTGCTTTGGGCAAAAGAGAGAGGTCAGGCCGGCAGAGACAGGCGGGCTGCGGCTTCCAGCAGAAGGTTGGCGTCGCCGAGGGCGAGTTTTTTGGAGTCGGACAGGGTCTGGCGGAACAGGCGGGCGCCGGGCAGGCCTTGCATCAAACCCAGCATGTGGCGCGTGATGCTGTTCAGCTTGAGGCCGCGGCCGCCCTCTTTTGCCAGCTGCGCCTGGATGTACGGCACCATGGCGGCCAGCACCTGTTCGCGCGTCTTGGGCGCGGCCGTGTCGCCGTAGTAGCGCTGGTCGAAGGACGCCATCAGGAAGGGGTTGTGGTAGGCCTCGCGGCCCAGCATCACGCCGTCCACGTGCAGCAGGTGCTCGTCTATCTCGGCCTCGGTCTTGATGCCGCCGTTGATCAGGATTTCGAACTGCGGGAAGTCGCGCTTGAGGCGGTAGGCGTACTCGTACTTGAGCGGCGGGATTTCGCGGTTTTCCTTGGGCGACAGGCCCTTCAGGATGGCATTGCGGGCGTGCACGATGAAGGTGCTGCAGCCGGCTTCTGCCACCGTGCCGACGAAGTCGCGCACGAAATCGTAGCTTTCGCTGTCGTCGATGCCGATGCGGTGCTTGACCGTCACGTCGATGGAGACGGCGTCGCGCATGGCCTTCACACAGTCGGCCACCAGTTGCGGCTCGGCCATCAGGCAGGCGCCGAACGCGCCCTTCTGCACGCGCTCGGAAGGGCAACCGCAGTTGAGGTTGATCTCGTCGTAGCCCCACTTCTCGCCCAGCTTCGCGCTGGTGGCCAGGTCGGCCGGATCGCTGCCGCCCAGTTGCAGGGCCACCGGATGCTCTTCCTCGTTGAAGCGCAAATGCCGCTCCACGTCGCCATAGACCAGGGCGCCCGTGGTCACCATTTCCGTGTACAGCCAGGTGTGCCTGGTGATCTCGCGGTGGAACACGCGGCAGTGGCGGTCGGTCCAGTCCATCATCGGCGCGACGGACAGGCGGCGGCTCGGCAAATTGCGGGCAGCGGTGGTGTCGGCGGTCGGAGCGGTGATGGTGGTCATGTCGGCAACAGTCGGGGAATCGGGAGGGGGCCGTCATTATACAGCGGAAGAAGCAGCCGCGCCCGGCAGGGATTTGTCTCATAAATAAAACATCGGCACGGTGCGGTTACAAAAAACTTTGATGCATGCAAGTCACTGCCGCCGATTTGCCCGCAGGCGCGGAAACCGCGCGCGGGGCGCCCGCTTTTCATAGGCGAACTCCCGTTGCCCCCGGTATTGCCACCATCTGTTACAAGTTTCCAGCAGGAAGAGGCCCTGATCGACCGGAAACTTGGTTACAAATTTCTTACAATTGTTACTCGTCCGCGCTTTGACAGGCCCTTCTTCCCTCCCCTACATTCGGCTTACACCCGGTTAAGCATTTCTTAAGTTTGATGCTTCGGCAACCCCGGCCGGGTGTAACTGTCGGTCTTATCCCATCAACTAACAAAGGAATGGTTATGACACAGAAGAAAGCACTGCCCGCACTCCTGCTGGTCCTGGCTAGCGCAGTGGCCGCGTCGGCCAGCGCGGCGCCCTCCAGCGCCACGGTGGACTTTTCGAAAGGCGAACAGGGCTGGGTTGGTATGCAGCCGGCCGACGGCAACGGCGGCTCCGGCATCGACACCAGCCTGGGCAAGGACGCGCCCGCCTACCGCACCACCATGGAGAACTTCGGCATCGACTGGCGCAACAGCAGCAACGCGGCCTTCCTGGGCGACTACACCAAGTCGCGCAGCGTGACGCTGGGGCTGGACGTGTCGGCCATGTCGATCCAGTACTTCGGGCAGGAAGTCACACGCAGCCTGGTGGTGGAGCTGCGCGACTACGACAACAAGCCGGCCAACCTGCCCTACACCAGCGTGTGGTTCGATCTGGGCACCCTGGACGCCAGCAATAGCGACTGGCGCCACTTCTCCGTGACCATAGACGACACCTCCTCGTCGCTGCTGCCAAGCGGCTGGGGCGGCTACGGCGCCGAAGACGCCAGCGGCATGCCCGTATTGCCGGGTGGGCGCAGCTTCGCCAGCGTGCTGTCCAGCGTGGACGAGATCGTCTTCACCACCCTGAAGCCCGGCTACGGCTACGGCTTCACCAACTTCGACGTGGCCATCGACAACGTGAGCATCACGGCGGTGCCGGAGCCGTCCACCTACGGCATGCTCCTGGGCGGCATGGGCCTGCTGGGCTTTGTCGCGCGCCGCAGGCAGCGCGCCGGCCAGGCCTAAGGCCGGGCGGACACTGAGCGGGCCGCGGCCGGCGCCGGCCGCGCCCCGCTCAGGCAATGATGTTCAGGCCGCCATCGACGTAGACGGTGCTGCCGGTCAGGCGTTTCGCGTACGGGGACGCCAGGTAGGCGCAAGTGCTGCCGACGTCGAAAATGTCCACCAGCTCGCCGATCGGCGCGCGCGCCACGGCGTCCGCCAGCAGCAGGTCGAAGTCTTTCAGGCCGCCGGCGGCGCGGGTTTGCAGCGGCCCCGGGGAGATGGCGTGCACGCGGATGCCCTGCGGCCCCAGCTCGTGCGCCAGGTAGCGGCACGACGCTTCCAGCGCCGCTTTCACCGGCCCCATCACGTTGTAGTTGGGGACCACCTTGTCGGCGCCGTGGTAGCTCATGGCGAACATGCTGCCGCCTTCCGTCATCAGCGGCGCGGCCAGCTTGGCCATGCGCACGAAGGAGTGGCAGGACACGTCCATGGCCTGCAGGAAGCCGTCCAGCGAGCAGTCCAGCAGGCCGCCCTGCAGATCGGCCTTGGGCGCGTAGGCGATGGAATGCACCAGGATGTCCAGGCTGCCCCAGCGCTCGCCGATGGCGGCGAACACCGCCTCCAGCTGGCCGGGCTGGGACACGTCCAGCGGCA
Source organism: Massilia sp. Root418 (assembly GCF_001425265.1). Taxonomy (GTDB): domain Bacteria; phylum Pseudomonadota; class Gammaproteobacteria; order Burkholderiales; family Burkholderiaceae_D; genus Rugamonas. The sequence goes on along the minus strand of NZ_LMEC01000021.1, from coordinate 557,538 downwards.
GCAGCAGTGCGGCGTCCAGTTCCTCGGCAATCGGATCGACGTAGGGCTTGGCTTTGTTGTTAAGAAAGGTCAGCGCCAGCTCCGCGCCCAGTTCGCGGAACACCTTGGCGCAGCCGTAGGCGATGGAGTGTTCGTTGGCCACGCCGACCACCAGCGCGCGGCGCCCGGACAAAATAGGATAAACCGTTTCCACGTTCATGCCATGCCTCCCAGCAGCGACTGCGCATGCCGCGCAATCATCAGTTCCTCGTTGGCCGGCACCACCCACACCGGCACCGCGCTGCCTGCCGCGCTGATGCGGAAGGCGCCGCCGGGCGACGGGGCACGGGCGGCACCGGCCATATTGGCCTCCTCGTCGAGCCGCACGCCCAGCCAGGCCGCGTCGCGGCAGACGGCGCTGCGCAGCGCGGCGCTGTTCTCGCCTATGCCGCCCGAGAATACGACGCCATCCAGGCCGCCCAGCGCGGCGGCCAGCGAGCCGAGTTCGCGGCCGATGCGGTATACCATCAGGTCGATGGCCAGCCGGGCGCGCGGGTCGCCGCTTTGTTCCAGCGTGCGCATGTCCGAGGAAATGCCGGAGACGCCGAGCAGGCCGGATTGCTGGTACAGCAGGCGCTGGATGTCGCCCTGCCCCATCTGCAGCTCGTCCATCAGGTACAGCACCACGCCGGGATCGACGCTGCCGCAGCGCGTGCCCATCGGCAGGCCGTCGATGGCGGTGAAGCCCATGGTGCTGGCCACGCTGCGCCCGCCGCGCATGGCGCACATGCTGGCGCCGTTGCCCAGGTGCGCCGCCACCACGCGCCCGCCGGCCAGTTGCGAGGCGAATCGGCCCGCCGATGAAGGCACGCCGCCCAGCAGCAAAGGCACGGCGACACCCTGCGTCTCGGCCGGTGCTGCCGGCGCTGCTAGCGCCAGATCCAGCGCCGGCAGCACGCTGGCGATGTACTCGTAGGACAGGCCGTGGAAACCGTAGCGCCGCACGCCGCGCTCGGTAATCTCGCGCGGCAGCGCAAAGGCTTGCGCCAGCGCCGGCTGCCTGGTGTGGAAGGCGGTGTCGAAGCAGCCCACCTGCAGCACCTGCGGCGCCAGCGCGGCTATGCTGCGCACCGGCGCCAGGTTGTGCGGCTGGTGCAGCGGCGCCAGCGGCACCAGTTTCTCCAGCCGCGCCACGGTTTCCGCGTCCAGCTTCACCGGCCCGCTGAAGTCCGTCCCGCCGTGCACGATGCGGTGGCCGATCGCCACCACGCGGTGCCCTTGCAGATGGCCCTGCGCGTACTCCACCAGGTAGCGCATGGCCGCGTCGTGCGCCAGCGGCTCGCCCGGCCACACGTGCTCGGCCGAAGGCTGGCCAGCCCCGTCCTGGGCTGTGAAGCGGGTCTGGCCCGCGTACAGGTTTTCTATCTTGCCCCTGGCCCGCAGCTGCAAGTCCTGGCCTGCGTACATCGAGAACTTGATGCTGGACGAACCGGCATTGATGACGATGACCGCATCGTCCGCGCGCATGCCCGGCATCGCGTCAGCTCCCCAGCAGCTTGGCGCCGGCCAGCTTGCTGTGCGCGATCAGCCCCGCCACCGCGCACGACGCAAGGCGCGCCTGCACCGAGTCCGCGCGGCTGGTCAGTATCACCGGCACGCGCGCGCCCAGCACGATGCCCGCCGCGTCCGCGCCGGCCATGAAGGTCAGGCTCTTGGCCAGCACATTGCCTGTCTCCAGGTCCGGCACCAGCAGCACGTTGGCGCGCCCTGCCACCGGCGAAACCAGGTGCTTGACCCGTGCGGCGTCCATGCTCACCGCATTGTCCAGCGCCAGCGGGCCGTCCAGCAGCGCGCCGGTGATCTGGCCCCGGTCCGCCATCTTGCACAGCGCCGCCGCTTCGATGGTGGACGGGATTTTCGGGTTGACCGTTTCCACTGCGGACAGGATGGCCACGCGCACCTCGTCGAAGCCCAGGATGTGCGCCAGGTCGATGGCGTTCTGCGCGATGTCCACCTTGTCGGCCAGGGTGGGCGCGATGTTGACGGCGGCATCGGTGACGATCAGCGGCTCGGCGAAGCCCGGCACGTCCATGATGAAGCAGTGGCTCAGGCGGCGCGCCGTGCGCAGGCCGGTGTCCGGCTGCACCACGGCGCCCATCAGTTCATCGGTGTGCAGGCTGCCCTTCATCAGCGCGGCCGCGTGGCCTTCGCGCACCAGCTGCACGGCGCGCTGCGCCGAGGCGTGGCTGTGCTCCGTGGCGACGATGGCCAGGCTGGAAATGTCCAGGTCCGCCTCGGCGGCGGCCGCGCGGATGCGCGCTTCCGGGCCCACCAGGATGGGCGCCATCAGTCCCAGCCGCGCGGCGTCCAGCGCGGATTCGAGGGCGTTGCGGTCGCAGGGGTGGGCCACCGCCACCACCGGCGCCATCACCGCTTGCGCGGCGGCTATCAGGCGGTCGTAATGCAGGTGCTGGCGGCCGCCGGCCGCGCCAGCGCTCACAGTTGCTCCTTGTGCGCCAGCCTGGCGGCCGGCGGAGTGGCCGCAGCGGCGGCGGCCACGTTCAGCGCCGCGCCGGCCGGGGTGCCGAACACCCTGGCCACGCGCTCCATGCGCTCGGCAGCTTCGCCGCTCAGCGCGCCGGCGGCGCTGGCCACCTGGCGCACCACGTCCAGCGCACGCGCGCGTTCATCCTGCTCGGGCGGCAGCAGGGCCGGCAGCGCGGCGAAGCCGGCCGCCTCGTCCCAGGACAGGATCTGCGCCTGCTGCTGCACCAGCTCCTTGAAGTGCGTCAGCGTCATCAGCTGCCCGGCGCGCGAATGTGCGCGCAGCTCGCGCAGCGTGGCATAGGCCCGCTCGTCGGCCGCGCGCAGCTCGGGCGCGCGGAACACGTACAGCAGTGCGCGCACGATGGCTTCCACCGTGCCGCCGACGGCGGCCTGCTCCACCAGCTTGGCGCGCGCCGACGCGGCCACGGTTTCGCGCGCAATGTCGCGTCCCAGCTGGCGCACGCGCTGGCTGTCCGCGCGCAAGCCCACCAGCGCCTGCAGCACGGGCGAGCCGTACAGGTTCATGAAATAGCGCTCCACGGCGGCATCGCGCATGTCGCGGTACTGGTCCAGCGCCGCCACGATCTGGCGCGAGAACGCTTCCTGCATGGCGAGGAAAATGTTGTCCGGCGCGGCGGGACGGCGCTCGGCGCGCACCCGATCGGCCAGCTTGTCTATGCCGTGCAGCAGCGGGTTCTTGCTGGAGTAGACGCGGTAGCGCAGGCGGTAGGGGTGCAGCTGGCGCAGCATGTCCGCGCTCTGGTCGTTCATCACCCCGCGCAGCAGCGGGCTGACGAAGGTGCGGTACAGGCCCACGTTCACGTCCGACACCCGCGCCACGGCGGCGAAGCGGCGCTCGTCCTCGGCGTCGTTGCCGCCCAGGGCGCGCAGATCGTCCAGGAAGCGGCGCTCGAAGCGCATCACGTAGTTGCCGGTGGCCAGGGCCGCGTTCAGCGTGTCCGGCGTCTTTTCCAGGAACACCGCTTCGTACAGGCCGGGCGGCAGCACGTCGATCAGGTCCATGGCGGAGGTGAATTCCTCATGCTCCTTGTTGGCCACCGTGGCCGAGACGAAGATGCCGAGGTGGCCGATGGTTTCGTGCATGGCGTAGATGATGGTCTGGCCGCTCATGGCCAGCGCTTCGTCGTCCTGGTACATGTCCAGCACCCAGCCCAGCGCCTGGTGCGGCGGCGTGATGTCGTCGCCCCAGGAACAGAACACCACGATGGGCGACTTCACGTTGCGCAGGTCGATGCGGCGGCCGGTGGAGTCGTGGATGGAGCCGGAGCTGAGGCGGTTGCCGACGAACAGGTTGTCGGCGATGTACTGCATCTCGGGCGCGTTCAGCAGCACCGGGTTGCCCCACCATTTCTCGAACTCCAGGAAGCGCTGCGCTTCGCTGTCGACCTGCGCATACACCTTGTACTCTTTTTTCCACCAGGTGTTGGCCGGGTTCATGCTCTCGAAATTGCTGACCAGGTGGGCGCCGTCGAACACGCCGTTGCCCAGGTCGCCGGACAAGGCGGTCAGCCAGGTGCCGCCCAGCAGGCCGCCCAGGTAGCGCAAGGGGTTCTTGCCGTGCACGCCGTTCCAGTAGGACAGCGGCGCGCCGGCCAGCACCAGCGGCCCGGGCAGGTCGGGATTGAGGGCGGCCGTCATCATGATCTGCCAGCCGGCCTGGCAGTTGCCGATCAGGGCGGGCTTGCCGTCCGCGTCCGGGTGCAGCTCGGCCACCTTGGCGATGAAGCGCGCTTCGGCGCGGCACACGTCCTCGATGGTCTGGCCGTGCACCGGCTGCGGCAGGAAGCCCACGAAATAGCAGGGATGGCCGGCGCGCAGCACCACGCCGATTTCGCTGTCGTGCTTCATGCCGCCAATGCCGGGACCATGCCCGGCGCGCGGGTCGAACACGATAAAGGGCCGGCGGCTGGCGTCCACTTCCACGCCGTCCGGCGGGCGTATCTTCAGCAGGCCGTAGTTGACCGGGCGTTCCAGGTCGCGCCCGTCCAGCACCACGTCGAATTCAAAGTTCAGGACATGGGGCGCGGCCTGGGCCACGCTTTCCGCATGATCGTCGCCGCGCTGGCGCAGCACATCCATGAATAGCACTGAGCGCTGCCAGGCGTCGATCCAGTACTCGCCGGCCTGCTTGGCGATGTCGAAGGGCGTGCCGGGCCAGGCCGGCTGGAATACATAGGTTCTATCGTTCACGCTGAATTCCCCTTTTGCTGTGTGCGCTGCACAATTGAGCTTCCGGACTGTAATTCAGTATATCAGCAATAGAAAAACAACAAGCAATTGGGCCCGCCATGGTGCGCCGCAAAAACAAAAAACCGCCGCCCCTTGCGGGTGCGGCGGTTTTCCGGACAACTAAGCTATTACGCTTCGCGGGACGCTTTTTTACGCTCGTGCTCTTTCAGGAAGCGCTTGCGCAGACGGATCGATTTCGGGGTGATTTCCACCAGTTCGTCGTCGTCGATGAATTCAACTGCGTATTCCAGCGACATCTGGATAGGCGGCACCAGGCGCACGGCTTCGTCGGTACCCGACGAACGCACGTTGGTCAGCTGCTTGCCCTTGATCGGGTTGACCACCAGGTCGTTGTCGCGCGAGTGGATACCGATGATCATGCCTTCGTACACCGGGTCGTTGTGGACCACGAACATGCGGCCGCGATCCTGCAGTTTCCAGATGGCGTAGGCCACGGCGGCGCCGTCGTCCTGCGAGATCAGCACGCCGTTGCGGCGGCCGCCCAGCTCACCCTTGGTGTTGTCGACTGGGCCGTAAGCGTCGAACACGTGGCTCATCAGGCCGGTGCCGCGGGTCAGGGTCATGAATTCGCCCTGGAAGCCGATCAGGCCACGCGCAGGGATGCGGTATTCCAGGCGCACACGGCCCTTGCCGTCCGATTCCATGTTCTGCAGGTCGCCACGGCGGCGGCCCAGTTCTTCCATCACGCCGCCCTGGTTGACTTCTTCCACGTCAACGCTCAGCTGTTCAAACGGCTCGTGGCGCACGCCATCAACCATCTTGAACACCACGCGCGGACGCGACACGGCCAGCTCGAAACCTTCGCGGCGCATGTTTTCGATCAGGATGGTCAGGTGCAGTTCGCCGCGGCCCGACACTTCGAACACGGTGTCGTCGTCGGTCGGCGCAACGCGCAGTGCCACGTTGGCTTTCAGTTCCTTGTCCAGGCGGTCGCGCAGCTGGCGCGAGGTGACGAACTTGCCTTCGCGGCCGGCCAGCGGCGAGTTGTTGACCATGAAGTTCATGGTCAGGGTCGGCTCGTCGACGGTCAGCATCGGCAGCGCGTCCGGGGTGTCCGGTGCGCACACGGTCGAGCCGATGCCGATGTCTTCGATACCGTTGATCAGGATGATGTCGCCGGCAACGGCTTCGTCAACCAGCACGCGCTCCAGGCCCTTGAAGTTCAGCACCTGGTTGATGCGGCCCTTTTGCGGGGTGGTGCCGGGACCGTTCAGGAACACGACGTCCTGGCCAGCCTTGACGCGGCCACGGGACACGCGGCCGATACCGATCTTGCCCACGTAGGACGAGTAGTCCAGCGAGGTGATTTGCATCTGCAGCGGGCCGTCCGGATTGTCGTCGCGCACCGGCACGTGTTCCAGGATGGCGTCGAACAGCGGCTTCATGTCGCCGCCGCGCACGTCTTCGGTCAGGCCGGCGTAGCCGTTCAGGCCCGATGCGTACACGACAGGGAAGTCCAGCTGTTCGTCGGTTGCACCCAGCTTGTCGAACAGTTCGAAGGTCTGGTTGATGGCCCACTCAGGGCGCGCGCCCGGACGGTCAACCTTGTTCACCACGACGATAGGCTTCAGGCCCAGGGCCAGTGCCTTGCGGGTCACGAAGCGGGTCTGAGGCATCGGGCCTTCTTGCGCATCGATCAGCAGCAGAACCGAGTCCACCATCGACAGCACGCGCTCGACTTCGCCGCCGAAGTCGGCGTGGCCTGGGGTGTCGACGATGTTGATGTGGGTGCCTTCGTATTCGACGGCGCAGTTTTTCGACAGAATCGTAATGCCGCGCTCTTTTTCGAGGTCATTCGAGTCCATCACGCGGGTGTCGACCGCCTGGTTTTCACGGAAGGTGCCGGACTGCTTGAGCAGCTGGTCCACGAGGGTGGTTTTGCCGTGGTCAACGTGGGCGATGATGGCGATATTGCGGATGGCGCGTTTAGTATTAGACATAGTCGTTATAAGTACAGAAAAACTGCGGGTGCGTACGACGGCGTACAAGGCGCATACGGTACGTACGAGGGGCACGGAAGCGGCGCATCGTCTCAATGCGTGTAAATGCGGCCACTGGAACCCACTAGTATAGCACGTAGTGCAGCGCAATAAAAAACCTTTGCTGGCGCTTTGTTGGTGGGGCCTGTTTGCGTCACCCGCCCCGCATGCCCGGGCCACGTCCTGCCCGGGCAGCTGGCTCAGCGCTTGCGGCGCCGGGCGGCAGCCAACGCCAGCAGGCTGATGGCCATCAGGCCGGCGGTGGCCGGTTCTGGCACCTGCGCCGCGGCGTTTTCAAAACGCACATTGTCGATGGCAATGGCGCCGTTGACGGCGGTACCGACCTGGACCACCACGCGGTCGAAGCCAGTAAAGAACTCGATACCGATGAAGCTGCCGTCCTCGCCATCGCCGAAGGTATCGAAGAAGGCGCTGCCGACCAGCGTGTTGCCCAGGTAGGCCAGCAAGGTGGTGTCGTCCTCGGGATTGGTGCTCGCATCAAACCCGAAACGGGTGACGGCGGAGCTGAACAGCACTTCGCCATTGATGGACGGCGCGTTCTCAAAGAACTTCAGCGCCACCCAGCTGGCGGGCGCCGGCGAAGTAGCATAGACGTCGCGGTTGAAGTTGACGAAGGTGATGCCCTGCGCACTGTACTGGCTGCCGATGGCGCCGGCCGTGGCGGACTCGAAATCGATCAGCGTCGGCGCGGTGAAACCGCCCGCGCCTATGGTGGCCGCTTGCGCGCCACCCGTGCATGCCAGGGCGGCCAGCATCACGGCGCATGCCGTTTTAAATGGAGAGTTTTTCATTTGGGATCCCAGAGTGTGAGTTTCCCAACTGAAGCACAATTCGAGCCAGGCCTTGTCACGCAGGCAAGATCCGGCCCGGCTTGCAATCTTTACACTATTATGTAAAGAATTCCGACAGCGGCTTGCCGGAGGCTAGCTTCCGACGGCGATCAGGCGTTCCGGGGCCAGTATGTCGTACTCGCCCAGCTGGGCGGTGCCCAACAGCTTCTCGCCCAGGTAGACGCGCACGCGGCCGGGCACCTGCTCCAGCTTGGGCGGCGTGACGGCCGGTTCTTTGCCGAGCGGCAGGCGCTGGCCGTTCAGGAAGCGCTTGGCCAGGTCCTGGGTCAGCTGCACCGGCGGGAAGGACGACAACAGCGCGTCCACCGGTGCCAGCAGCGCCAGCGGCGCGGCATGCGCTGCCACCTCTTCCAGCGTGACGATATTGTCCATCGTCAGCGCGCCGACCTGGATGCGGCGCAGCGCGTTCAAGTGCGCGCCGCAGCCCAGGGCCGCGCCGATGTCCTCGCCCAGCACGCGGATGTAGGTGCCCTTGCTGCACCTGACTTCGAGCTTCAGGAACGGCGCCTCGTAGCTGATGAACTCCAGCTTGTGGATCGTGACCGGCCGCGCGTCGCGCTCCAGCGTCACGCCGGCGCGCGCGTATTCATACAACGGCTTGCCGTCGCGCTTGAGGGCCGAGTACATCGGCGGCACCTGCTCGATGGGGCCGCGGAAGCGTTCCAGCACGGCCTCGATCTGCTCGCGCGTCACGTTCACCTCGTGCGTCTCGATCACCTGGCCTTCGGTGTCGCCGGTGTCGGTGCGCTGGCCCAGGTGCACGGTGGTCAGATAGGTCTTGTCCGCTTCCAGCAAGTCCTGCGAGAACTTGGTGGCCTCGCCGAAGCACAGCGGCAGCAGGCCGGTGGCGAACGGGTCCAGCGTGCCGGTGTGGCCCGCCTTCTTCGCGTTCAGCATGCGCTTGGTCTTGATCAGCGCGTCGTTGGAGGACAAGCCGACCGGCTTGTCCAGCAGCAGCACGCCATCGACGATGTCGCGCACGCGTTTTACTTTGGCTTGGTTCATTCAGGCTTGTCCGAACCTTCTTCGTCGTCCAGCGAACGGGTGGCGTTGGCCTGGTCGATCAGGGCCGACAGCTCCATGCCGCGCGAGGCGGACATGTCGTGGTGGAAGTGCAGCGCCGGCAGCGTGTGGATGTGCAGGCGCTTGCCCAGCATGTTGCGCAGGTAGCCGGAGGCCGCGTTCAGGCCGGCCAGCGTGTTCTTCACGGTTTCCGGATCGTCCTTCAGCATGGTGAAGTAGATCTTGGCGTGCGCGTAATCCGGCGTGAGCTGGACTTCGGACAGGGTGATCATGCCCACGCGCGGGTCTTTCAGCTCGAAGGCGATCAGCTCGGACAGGTCCTTCTGGATCTGGTCTGCGACGCGCAGGCCGCGCGCGGGGATGGTTTTGCTATGTTTTGCCATGATGTCTTACCTAAAAAAATTGGCGGGCCAATGAAACCGGGGCTCGCCCCGGTTCCACTGACCCGCCAGTGCGCCGAACCGCTATTACAGCGTACGGGCGATTTCCTGCACTTCGAACACTTCCAGGGTGTCGCCAACCTGGATGTCGTTGTAGTTCTTCAGCGACAAGCCGCATTCCAGACCAGCGCGGACTTCTTTCGCGTCGTCCTTGAAGCGCTTGAGCGAATCGATCTCGCCGGTCCACAGCACGATGTTGTTGCGCAGCAGGCGGACGGAAGACGAACGCTTGACCACGCCATCGGTAACCAGGCAGCCCGCAATCGCGCCGACCTTGGACACCAGGATAACCTGGCGCACTTCCACCTGGCCGGTGACCTGCTCGCGGCGCTCCGGCGCCAGCATGCCGGACAGTGCTGCTTTCACCTCTTCGATCGCGTCGTAGATGATGTTGTAGTAGCGGATGTCCACGCCGTTCGACTCGGCCAGCTTGCGCGCCTGTGCATCGGCACGGGCGTTGAAGCCGATGATGACCGCTTTCGAGGCCACCGCCAGGTTGACGTCCGATTCCGTGATGCCGCCCACCGCTGCGTGCACAACCTGTACGCGCACTTCGGAGGTCGACAGCTTCTGCAGCGAGGAAACCAGCGCTTCCTGCGAACCCTGCACGTCGGTCTTGACGATCAGCGGCAGGTTCTTCACTTCGCCTTCGGCCATCTGTTCGAACATGTTCTCCAGCTTGGCAGCCTGCTGCTTGGCCAGCTTCACGTCGCGGAACTTACCTTGACGGAACAGGCCGATCTCGCGGGCCTTGCGCTCGTCCGCCATGACCATGACTTCTTCACCGGCGGCCGGCACTTCGGTCAGGCCCTGGATCTCGACCGGAATCGATGGACCGGCTTCGGCCACGGACTTGCCGTTCTCGTCCAGCATGGCGCGCACGCGGCCATACGAGGAACCGGCCAGCACGACGTCGCCGCGCTTCAGCGTACCGGACTGCACCAGGATGGTGGCAACCGGGCCCTTGCCCTTGTCCAGGCGGGCTTCCACCACCAGGCCGCGCGCTGGCGCGTCGACCGGTGCTTTGAGTTCCAGCACTTCGGCCTGCAGCAGCACTTGCTCCAGCAGGTCGTCGATGCCCTGGCCGGTCTTGGCCGACACCGGCACGAACGGCGAATCGCCGCCGTATTCTTCCGGCACCACTTGTTCCGAGATCAGTTCCTGCGTCACGCGCTCCAGGTTGCCGCCCGGTTTGTCGATCTTGTTGATCGCCACCACCAGCGGTACGCCTGCAGCTTTCGCGTGGGCGATCGCTTCCTTCGTTTGCGGCATCACGCCGTCGTCCGCCGCCACCACCAGGATGACGATGTCGGTTGCCTTGGCACCGCGGGCACGCATGGCCGTAAAGGCTTCGTGGCCCGGGGTATCCAGGAAGGTGATGATGCCGCGCGGCGTCTCGACGTGGTAAGCGCCGATGTGCTGCGTAATGCCGCCGGCTTCGCCCGACGCGACTTTGGCGCGGCGGATGTAATCCAGCAGCGAGGTCTTGCCGTGGTCGACGTGGCCCATGACGGTCACGACAGGCGCGCGCGAGGTGGCTTCGAAGTGAGCGTGCTCACCCTGGTCCGCCAGCAGCGCTTCCGGATCGTCCTCGGCGGCGGCGTGGGCTTTGTGGCCCATTTCCTCCACCAGGATCATCGCGGTTTCCTGATCCAGCACCTGGTTGATGGTGCACATCTGGCCCAGCTTCATCAGCTGCTTGATGACCTCGGATGCCTTGACGGACATCTTGTGCGCCAGTTCGGCCACGGTGATGGTTTCCGGCACGTGCACGTCTTTGACGATGGCTTCGGTCGGCGCCTGGAAGTTGGTCTCGCGGTCATCCGCGTGCGAACCGCCACGGCGGCCGCCACGGCCACCACTGCGCCAGCCGTCGCGGCCACCGGCCGAACCGCCGGAATTGCCGCCGCGGCCCTTGCCGGCACCGCCGCCAGGTGCGCCGCGCTTCTTGGCGTCATCCTGCCAGGTCGACGACACATTGGCCGACTTGATGGATTTCTTGTCGCCGGCGGCAGGCTTCTTGTCGCCCGGCTTGTCGGTGGCCGGCTTCTTGTCCGCAGGCTTGTGCAGCGTGCCTTCGGCGGTCTTGGCCTTGACCGGCACCGGTGCCGGGGTCGGCTCGGGTGCCTTGATGGCGCGGCGCGGCGCGTTCATCATGGCCTTGATCTGCGCCACTTCATCGGCCACGGCCTTGCGTGCGCGCTCGGTGGCGGCAGCGCGTTCGGCGGCTTCCTTGTTGGCTTGCTCGGCGGCTTTCTTCGCTTCTTCAGCGGCAGCGGCCTTCTTCGCTTCGGCGGCAGCGTCGACTACCGGCGCAGCAGCGGCGGCGGGCTTGTCGGCGGCGGCCTTGGCGGCAGCGGCGGCTTTCTTCGCTTCCGCGTCGGCGGCTTTCTTGGCTTCGGCTTCCGCTTCGGCGGCGGCCTTGGCCTGCTCAGCCTTTTCCGACTCCAGCTTGGCCAGGCGTTCCTGCTTCTCGCGCAGTTCCGCTTCCTGGCGGGCGATCAGCTCGGCCTGTTTGCGGGCATCTTCCTCGCGGCGCGCCACTTCGGCGGCGTCCACCACCGGTGCGGCAGGCGCAGCAGGCGGGGCCACCACGTCGTCGCGCTGGACGAAGGTGCGTACTTTCTTGACCGCTACCTGGATGGTGCGGGATTTGCCAGTGGCGTCAGCCTGCTTGATCTCGGTGGTTTCCTTGCGGGTCAGCGTGATCTTTTTCTTTTCCGTGTCCGCGCCTGCGCCATGGGTACGGCGCAGGTGTTCCAGCAACTTATCCTTATCATCTTTCGACAATGGATCTGACGTCGAACTCTTTTCGACGCCAGCAGAACGCAGCTGCGTCAGCAGCAAATCTGCAGGCATCTTCAGTTCGGTGGCAAATTGGGCTACGTTGTTACTCGCCATTCAGTCCTCTTTTCTATGTGTCGCGGAGATGATAAAGATACTCAAATTATGCCTTTGCGGATTCGGCCGCCGACCAGGCTTTGGCTTGCAGGGCCTTGGCGCGGTCGTCGTACTTCGAGTCAACCAACTTCATCTCATCGTCGGTCACATCTTCAAATTCACTTGCAATCAGTGCACGGGCACGGTCGGCGGACAGGGCCAGGATGGCGCCAAATTCGTCGTAAGCCAGTGCGGCAAAAGCTTCTACGGTCTTGATACCAGCCAGACCCAGCTTGCCGGCGGTGATACGGTCCATGCCTTCCAGACCAACCAGCGCCTCGTCCATGCCTTCCAGACCTTCTTCCGAGGCGATCGCCTCGGTCACCAGCGCATCGCGTGCGCGGGTCCGCAATTCATTGACGGTATCTTCGTCAAACGCATCGATTTCCAGCATTTCGGAGATCGGCACGTAAGCAATTTCTTCCAGGCTGGCAAAGCCTTCTTCCACCAGGATGTCGGCCACTTCCTGGTCGACGTCCAGTTTTTCCATGAACAGCGCGCGGATCGCGGCGGTTTCCTGGGCTGCCTTGTCGGCCGATTCCTCGGCCGTCATGATGTTGATCTTCCAGCCGGTCAGCTCGGCGGCCAGGCGCACGTTCTGGCCCGAACGGCCGATGGCGATGGCCAGGTTTTCCTCGTCCACCACCACGTCCATGGCGTGCTTCTCTTCGTCCACCATGATGGACGACACGTTGGCCGGGGCCAGCGCGCCGATGACGAACTGGGCCGGATCTTCCGACCACAGCACGATGTCCACGCGTTCGCCGCCCAGCTCGCCGGTAACAGCCTGCACGCGCGAACCGCGCATGCCAACGCAGGTGCCGATCGGGTCGATGCGCTTGTCGGCCGTGTAGACGGCAATCTTGGCGCGCACGCCGGCATCGCGGGCGGCCGATTTAATTTCCAGCATGCCCTGTTCGATTTCCGGCACTTCCAGTTCGAACAGCTTCATGATGAAGTCCGGCGCGGTGCGCGACAGGATCACCTGCGGGCCGCGCATATTGCGGTCCACGCGCAGGATGAAGGCACGCACGCGGTCGCCGATGCGCAGGTTTTCCTTCGGGATCATCTGGTCGCGCGGCAGGCGCGCTTCGATCTTGCCCGATTCCACGATGGCATCGCCGCGCTCCATGCGCTTGATGGTGCCGGTCACGAGCGAGTCGCCGCGCTCGAGGAAGTCGGCCAGGATCTGTTCGCGCTCGGCATCGCGCACGCGCTGCAGCACCACTTGCTTGGTGTCCTGCGCGAAGCGGCGGCCGAATTCCACGGATTCGATCGGCTCTTCGATGTGGTCGTCCACTTCGATGTCCGGGATCTGTTCCTTGGCTTCGAACAGCAGCACTTCCTGGTCGGGCAGCTGCAGGCCGGCTTCGTCGGGCACCACGTGCCAGCGGCGGAAGGATTCAAACTCGCCCGAATCGCGGTCGATCGAAACGCGGATGTCGACCTCGCCTTCGTAGCGCTTCTTCGTGGCTTGCGCCAGCGCAAACTCGAGCGCACCAAAGACCACGTCCTTGTCGACGTTTTTCTCACGCGCCAGCGCGTCCACCAATAACAAAACTTCGCGACTCATGCTTTGCGTCCCTTAAAATCCACCTGCGGCACCAAGCGTGCCTTATCCATATCGGCGAGCGTAAACTCCAACAGCGCCGGACCATCTTTACCTTCAAACTCCAACGCCAGCTGATCGCCCTGCGGTTCCTGCAGCACGCCCTCGAAGGACTTGCGGTTGGAAGTGCCTGGCATGGCGACCTTCAGCTTGACGATGGCTTCGCAACCTGCGAAGCGGGTGAAATCTTCCAATTTGCGCAGCGGCCGATCCAGGCCGGGCGACGAAATCTCCAGCCGCTCGTAGTTGACGTTCTCGACCGTCAGCACATGGCTCAGCTGGTGGCTGACCGTGGCGCAGTCTTCGACCGTGATCGGGCCTTTTTCGGCCGCATCCGCCGCGCTGAAATCGATATAGACGCGCAGCAGTCCGCGCTCGGCCCGTTCGACATCAACCAGCTCGTAGCCCAGACCGGCGACGGTCTTTTCAATTAGTTCCGGCAGTTGCAAAAAAATTTCTCCGCTAAAAACGGTTCACCAAAAAAAAAATGGGCAATTGCCCATCTTCTTGTATTCCAATCCAGATGAAAGCACACTCAGCATAAAACCTGCGTATCACTTTTCTAGGCTGGTCATTATAACCGCCAATTGACTTCGCTGCAATGCCACATACCACAGTGGACGCGCAAACAACAATCAAATCCGCCAAAAAACCCCGCCGGCCGCGCACAAACAGCCGGGCTGAGCCGCATTTCGCCCCGCTTCGGGGTCAGACCCCGACAGTGGCGAAAATGCGGCTCAGGCCGCTAGCCGGTTCAGCCCTTGCGGCGGCGCGGCATGCCGTGGTCGGACGCGCCGCCACGCGGATGCGGGTTGCCGCGGCGCTGGCCGCCGGCGTTGGCGAAGCCGAACGTGGTCTGCAGCGGGTCCGGCTGGCGCGGGCCTTTCGGCGCCTTGCCGCCTGCGCCGGCGCCCTGGCCGCCCTGGCCACGGCCGAGGCCGCCCTGCGCGCCGCCGGGACCGCCCGGACGTCCGGAGCCGGGACGGCCGGAGCCGCCCGCGCCGCCGGGACGGCCGAAACCGCCGCCCTGGCCGGCGCCGAAATACGCGCCCTGGCCACGCCCCTGGCCGCGCGGTGCTTGCGGGAAGGGGTCGGCGTTCTTGTTGCTGACGTCCATGCGGTTGCCGTTCGGCTCGCCATCATCGTGCTCGTCGCGGTCGCGGCGGCCCTTCTGGTTGCCGCGCTGGCCGCCCTGGGCTTGCGCCGGGCCCTGGCCCCGGCCGCCCTGCGCGCCCGGTGCGCCTGGCGCACGTTTCTGTCCGCCCTGGCCGCCCTGGGCAGCTTCGCCCGGCTGCTTCTTCTCTACGCCATACGCGGCCAGCAGGTCGCGCACGGTGTTTTCTTCCATCTCTTCCCAGCGGCCGCGCTTCAGGTCGCTCGGCAAGGTCATGGCGCCGTAGCGGGTACGGATCAGGCGCGACACGGTCAGGCCGATGGCTTCGAACATGCGGCGCACTTCGCGGTTGCGGCCTTCGCTGATGACCACGCGGTACCAGCGGTTGATGCCTTCGCCGCCGCCGTCGGCGATCTTGGAGAAGTTGGCCATGCCGTCTTCCAGCTCCACGCCGGCCAGCAGTTTCTGGCGCATGCCCTCTTCCAGCGTGCCCAGCGTACGGACCGCGTATTCACGGTCGATGTTGTAGCGCGGGTGCATCAGGCGGTTAGCCAGGTCGCCGGAAGTGGTAAACAGCAGCAAGCCTTCGGTGTTGAAGTCGAGGCGGCCGATGGCCAGCCATTTGCCGGCTTTCATGGTCGGCAGGCGGTCGAACACCGATGGACGGCCGTCCGGATCGTCGTGCGACACGATTTCGCCGGCCGGCTTGTGGTACACCAGCACGCGCGGCGGCTTCTTGCTCACCTTGCGCTGGATCAGCTTGCCGTTGATGCGCACGGCATCGGTCGGCAGGATGCGCTGGCCGATATGGGCCGGTTCGCCGTTTACCGATACGCGGCCGGCCACGATCAGGTCTTCCATGTCGCGGCGCGAACCGAGGCCGGCTTCGGCCAGCACCTTGTGCAGCTTGGGCGCGTCGTCCTCGGCGGTCAGGTCGCGGCGCACGGCCTTGGCCGGCGCGCGGCCCTTGCCGTCTTCACGGTCGTAGGCGTCGGAGGTGGCGTAGGCAAAGGCGGCGTCGGCCTCGCTCAGCTTGGCGCCGGGCTGGCCGCCCTGGCCGGCTTGCGCGCCCTGGCCACCCTGGCCGCGCTGCTTGCCCTTCTTCTTGTTCTTGTTGCGGCCTTCGGTACGCGGACCACGGTCCTGGCGCGGGCCCTGGCCTTGCGCCTGGCCTGCAGCGGCAGCACCCTCGCCTTCCGCGCCTACCGAGCCGGCTGCGGCCGGGGCGGCGTGGCCGGCTTCGGCATCAGCGGCCGGGGCCGGGGCCGGGCGGGTGGCTTCGCGCACGGCGCGCAGTTCGCGCATCTGGCGCGGGCCGCGTGGGCGGCGGTCGGTTTTGTCTTGCTTGGCGCTCTGGGCAGCATCGGCGTCGCCGCCGGCAGCGACTGCGGTGGCCGGGGCGCCGGCTTCGACGGCAGGCGCGGCGGCTGCCGGCGCGTCTGCTTTCGGCTTTTTGGCGCGCGGCGCACGGGCTGGAGCGGCATCGCCGGAAGCAGCTGGCGCGGCGGCGGCGGCGGTGACGCCAGCGGCGGCTGACGCTGCGCCTGCATCGGCAATGTCAGCGGCGGCCTTGACCGGCTTGGCGCGCGGCTTTTTCACGGGTTCGGCGGCATCGCCTGCAGCAGCGGTGGCATCGCCAGCGGCGGCATCGGCCTTGGTCTTGCGTTTCGGCTTGGGCGTCTCGCCAGCGGGCAGCGCGGCGTTGTCGGCTTCGATCTGGGCTTTGGTGCGGCGCTTAGGCTTGGCAGCCGCGTCGGCGGCAGGAGCGCCGGCAACAGTCTCTTGGGTATCAGTGTTGTTCATTATTCATTTCTTGGTTGGGCTCAGCATCAACCGTCGTTTCTGGCGCAAGGGCGTGAGTCGGTGCCTCATTGATGGGCGGCGCGGCGTGTTGCGCCGCTTTGTCAAAGTTCTCCTGCAGGGCTGCTTCCAGCGCTTCCATATCGGGCGCGCCACCTCGCATATCGCTGATTTGCTGCAACGGCGGCAGCTGGGACAGCGAATTGAGTCCCAAATCATCCAAAAAGTGCTTGGTCGTGCCCAGCAGGGCTGGCCTTCCCAGCACGTCGCGGTAGCCGACCACATCGACCCAGCCGCGGTCTTCCAGCATTTTGATGGTCTGCGAATTCACGGCCACGCCGCGAATTTCCTCGATATCGCCGCGCGTCACCGGCTGGCGGTAGGCAATAATGGCCAGCGTTTCCAGTGTCGCACGCGAGTATTTCTGCGGCTTTTCAGGACTCAGCCGGTCGAGATACAGCTTCAATTCCGGCCTGCTCTGGAAGCGCCAGCCACTGGCCAGGCTCACCAGCTGCACGCCGCGGCCATCCCACTCCAGCCGCAATTGTTCCAGTATTTCCTTGATCTTGTCGGCGGCCAGGCCGTCGTTGCGTGGCCGGCCCTGATCATCCAGTTCGACAAACAGCTTTTTCAAGCTGTGGAGAGCCAGAGGCTCATGCGCGCATAGCAAAGCGGTTTCGAGGACTGTTTTCGCCTCAACTGTATTCATAGCTATCTTGTGTTTGCAAATAAATGCAAGATGTGCGCCCGGGCCTATGCGCGCTGGACAGGGGCACTACCGATGGGGATGGAACGCAATTGTACCTGATAAAACTACGAAACGGATAATTTGTCCAGTCAACTGGAACAAGAATTACGCCTGAGAAAGCCTGTCGCTCAGAATCGCCGAGACGCCCACGAACGCCGGATACTCGGCGGTAATGACAAAAGTGGGGATGCGGGCCAGGTAAGGGCCGAAGCGGCCCTTCTGTTCGTAGCGGGCGCGGAAACCGGAACGGTCGAAGCGCGCGCCCAGGCGCGGCACGATGCCGCCGCCTATATAGATGCCGCCCTGGGCGCCGAGCGTGACGCCCAGGTTGCCGGCCACGGTGCCCAGCATGCAGCAGAAGGTTTCCACCACGTCGTCGCACAGCGCGCAGCTGCCGTCCAGCGCACGGCGCACGATTTCCGGCACCGCCAGCGGCTCGGCGGCCACGCCGCGGTGGTGGCACAGCGCGCGGTAGATCAGCTCGATACCTACGCCGGACATGAACCGCTCGGCAGAAACGTGCTCGAACTCGGTCCACGCATATTGCAGGATGGCGACTTCGGTCGGATTCACCGGCGAGAAGCTGACATGGCCACCCTCGCTCAGCAGCGCAGTCCAGCCGCCGTCCTTGCCGCCGGATTTGGCCGGTATCAGGCCGGAGACGCCCAGGCCGGTGCCGGCGCCGATCAGGCCCAGCGGTGCACCGGCCTGCGCCGTGCCGCCGCCCACCTGGCGCTTCTGCCCGTCCGACAGGAAAGGCAGGGAACTGGCCAGGGCCGTGAAATCGTTCACCACTGCCAGCACGTCGAAACCGCACTCGCTGCGCAGCGCCTCGATCGAAAACGCCCAATGATGATTGGTCATGCGCACGAAGTCGCCCGTCACCGGGTTGGCGATGGCGATGGCCCCATGGCGGATGCCGGCGCCGGCCTCGGCGGCCACAGCGGCCACTCCGGGCAGCGCCAGGTAGGCGCGCAGCGCGTCGGCCAAGGTGGGATAGTCGGCGCACGCCAGCACGTTGATGTGGACGATGCTGCCGGGAGCCGTTTCCAGCGCAAAACGGGCATTGGTGCCGCCCACGTCCGCCAATAAACGCGGGCCGCCGGGGAAGCCGGATTGCTGAGTGGAAGTAGGCTGGGCAGTCATGATGGCGAAAAAATAGTTGAGGCCTTAGCTTAATGGAAATCCCAGCAGCCGCGCAAGCCTTCTTTGTAGTTTTAGTACATTTTCAAATTCGTTGAGTACAAAAACTAACGTTCTGCGATAAACGTAACGTAGTATGACTACCCCGCCAAAGCAAAAAACCCCGGCCGAAACCAGGGTTTTTTAGACGGCGCCAGGGCGCCGGGTGTGGCGATGTCAGCCGTGAGACGCCGTGATGGCGGACTCGGCGGAAGCCTCGCCCTCGCGCGGGCGGCGCAGCTCGTGCGCAAAGGCATTGTTCCAGGCGTCCAGGCCGCCGTGCAGCGGACGCGCATAGCTGTAGCCCTTGGCGTGCATCTGTTTGGCGACGTGTGCGGCAGTGACATCGTTCGGGCAGCTGCAGTAGACGATGATGTGGCGGTCCTTCGGCAGCGCGGCGATCACGCCCAGCGGGTCGCCATTGACCAGCAGCGCGCCGGGCACGGCCGGCTCCAGCATCTGCGCGGTGACGCTGCGCGCGTCCACCATCACCGGCGCGTGGCCATCGACCAGCAGCTGCTTGAGCTCGTCCACCGTGATGCGCTCCATTTGCACGGCCTGCTGGAAGCGCTTGCGCTCCACGTATTTGTACAGGATGAACAGCAGCAGCAAGGCGCCCAGCACGCTCAGCGCAGTGCTGCCCATGGTGGCCAGGATGTCCAGCACGTCGTCTATGCTCTGGTGAAAATAGGCGCCGATGCCGATGCCGGTGCCGCACCAGATCAGCCCGCCCGGCACGCTGAAGCCCAGGAAGCGCGGATAGGACGTGCCCATGGCGCCCGACATCGGTGGCGCGATGGTGTTGAAACCCGGAATGAACTTTGCTACCAGCAGGGACTTCGGGCCCCAGCGGCGGAAATTGTCTTCGGTCTGGCTGACGCAGTAGTCCGGCGACAGCGAAATACGGCACAGCAGCTTGAGAATGCGCTTGCCGTAGCGGCGCCCGGCGCGGAACCAGAAGAAGTCGCTCACCGAGCAGGCCAGCAGCGCGGCGGCCAGCACCGCCCCCCAGTGCAGCTCGCCGTTCGCGGCCAGGGCGCCGGAAACGATCAGCAGCGGGAAGGCGGGGATAGGCAAGCCCATCTGTTCGATCAGCACGATCGCAAACACGATGAACACACCGTATTCCTGCAGCAATGAGAGTAAGTTCGCCATGGTGGTGCTATCTTATCCGAAATCGTGACGCGGGATCGCCCCAAGCAGCGAGCGGGTATAGGGATGGGTGGGATTCCGGTACAGCGCATCCGAATCGGCCAGCTCCACCACCTCCCCCTTGTGCATCACCAGCACCTGGTCGGCAATGTATTTCACCACCGACAAATCGTGCGAGATGAAGATGTAGGACAGGCCGAACTCGTCCTGCAAGTCCTGCAGCAGGTTGAGCACTTGCGCCTGCACCGATACGTCCAGCGCCGAGACCGACTCGTCGCACACCAGGATTTCCGGCTGCATGGTCAGGCAGCGCGCGATGGCGATGCGCTGCCGCTGGCCGCCCGAAAATTCGTGCGGGTAGCGGTGGAAAGCATGGGCGGGCAAGCCCACTTTTTCCAATAGCCGGTAGGCGTTTTCCACACGCTCGCGCTCGCTTGCGCCGATGTTATGCAGCTTCATCGGCTCCAGCAGGATCTGGCCCACCGTAAAGCGCGGATTGAGCGAAGCGTACGGGTTCTGGAAGATGATCTGGATGCGGCGCTTGTAAGCCATGTATTCGCTGGCCGGCATGGCGATCAGGTCCTTGCCTTCGAACATGGCGGTGCCGCCGGTGGCCCGGTGCAGGCGCAGCAGGGTCAGGCCGACCGTGGTCTTGCCGGAACCGGATTCGCCCACCACGCCCAGCGTCTTGCCGCGCGCCAGCTTGAACGAGACGTTCTTCACCGCCTGGAATTCGCGCTTGCCGAACAGGCCTTCGCGGAAGTAGAAGCTCTTGCTGAGCTTGTCCACCACCAGCACGTGCTCGTCGTCCGGGTCGCTGCCGCGCACGCGCTGGCGGGACGCCGCGCCGGCGCCCGCCTTGCCTTCCATGTAGTCATTGATCACCGGCAGGCGCCACGGGCGCGCGTCCAGCGACGGGCGGCAGTGCAGCAGCGCCCTGGTGTAGCTGTCCTGCGGACTGCCGAAAATCTGGCGGGTGGGACCGCTCTCGCGCACTTCGCCGTGGCGCATGACAATCACGCGGTCGGCGATTTCGCCCACCAGCGCCAGGTCATGGGTAATGAACAGCACCGACATGCCGCGCTTCTTCTGCAGGCTGGCGATCAGTTCCATGATCTGCTTCTGGATGGTCACGTCCAGCGCGGTGGTCGGTTCGTCGGCAATCAGCAGCTGCGGCTCGCAGGCGATGGCCATGGCGATCATCACGCGCTGCTGCTGGCCGCCGGACATCTGGCTGGGATAGGCGTCGATCTTTTGCGCCGGGTCGGGAATGCCCACCTCGTCCAGCAGCGCCAGCGTGCGCGCCCTTGCCTCCCGCTTGCCCATGCCCATATGCAGGCGCAGCACTTCGCCGATCTGGTAGCCCACCGTGAACACCGGATTCAGCGAGGACATCGGTTCCTGGAAGATCATCGAGATGTCCTTGCCGCACAGGCGGCGCCGCTCGGCGAGGGAGAGCTTGAGCACGTCCCGCCCCTGGAACAGGATGCTGCCGGCGGGATCGATCAGCGTGGTGTCCGGCGGCAGCAGGCCCATCACGGCCAGCGAACTGACCGACTTGCCGCTGCCCGACTCGCCCACCAGCGCAACGGTGCTGTTGCGCGGCACGGCAAAGCTGATGCCTTTCACGGCCTCGAAGGTGTTGCTCTTGTCAATGCGGAAGCGTACGCGCAGGTCGCGCACTTCAAGCAAATCAGGGCTGTGGTCCATGTTCTCCATTACTTCACCTTGGGGTCGAGGGCGTCGCGCAGGGCGTCGGTGAACAGGGAAAAGGCGGTAACCAGCAGCGCCATCGCGGTGGCGGCCGCCGTCAGCTGCCACCACTTGCCCAGGATGAGTTCGTTCTGCGCCTCGTTCAGCATGGAACCCCAGCTGACCACGCCCACCGGCACGCCGAAGCCGAGGAAGCTGAGGATGACTTCGGCCTTGATGAAGCCCACTACCAGGATGGACATCTGCACCAGCGCCACGTGGCTGACGTTGGGGAAGATGTGCGAGAACATCTTGCGCCAGCTGGAGGCGCCGATGGCGTCGGCCGCCATCACGTATTCGCGCGCCTTGTGCTTGATGTACTCGGCGCGGATCAGGCGGAAGGGGCCGGTCCAGCCGGTCAGGCCCAGGATGAGTACGATGGTCATCACGCCTTTTTGCTGTAGCACGGCCGCCACGGTGAGGATCATGAGGATGGATGGGATGGCGGTGAAAATGCTGTAGAACCAGTTGAAGAAGTCGTCCACCAGGCCGCCGTAGAAGCCGGACACGGCGCCAAACAGGGTGCCGAGGCCAACCGCGACCAGGGCCGCGACCAGGCCCACCACGATGGAGGTTTCGCCGCCCTTGATGGTTTTCTTGATGACATCGTGGCCCCATTTGTCGGCGCCGAAGGGCAGCGTGGGACGGCGCTCGGGCGGGGCCAGGGCGGCGGCAGGGAGTTCGGCGCGCAGGGCTTCCAGATCGGCGGCGAGGGGGTCGAATTCGTTGGGCGGGGGCGGCTCATGGCGGGTTACGCTGGCGCTAACCCGCCCTACCCGCCCGACGGAGCCTGCTTCGCTGGCGAGGAAGGATGGCGGGGCGTAGTTGATTCCGACTTCTTCTTCCCAGTCGGAGACGATCAGGCCGCTCGCCGAGAGCGTCAGCAGCAGCAGGAAAGCGCCGGCGACAGCCAGGGCCAGCATGGCCACCCGGTCGGCACGCAAGCGGCGCCAGGCGAGCGTCCACAATCCGGGGGCGGCGTGCTTAGTCAGCATCTTGGTCTGCATCTGCACTTCCTTATTTCAGCTGGATCCGCGGATCGACGGCCTGGTACAGCAGGTCGGTCAGCAGGTTGAACACCATGGTGGCGGCGGCCACGTAGACGGTAATGGCCTTGATGACAGGGAAGTCGCTGCGCTCCACCGCCAGGATCACTTCACGCCCGATGCCCGGGATGCCGAAGAAGCGCTCCAGCAGGAAGGCGCCGATCAGCAGCGCGGGCAGGTTGGCCATCACGTGCGTGATGATGGGGATGGCGGCGTTGCGCAACACGTGCACCCACATCACGCGCCCTTCCCCCAGCCCCTTGGCGCGCGCGGTGCGCACATAGTCCTGGCTGACCTCGTCCAGCACGAAGCTGCGGTACAGCCGCAGCGTGGGCGCGATCGTCACCGCCAGGCCGATCAGGATGGGCAAGGTGGAATAACGCAGCAGGTTCTCCCAGAAGCTGTTGCCCCAGCCCTGCACCGGGAACCAGCCGAGCTGGTAGGCCAGGCCGTACTGGAACACGATGATGTAGACCAGGATGGAAATCGACATGCCGACCGTGCAGGCGATCATGACCGCGCGGTCCAGCAGGGAACCGCGCACGAAGGCGACCACCAGCGCCAGCGCGATGCCGATCAGCGTTTCCAGGATGGTGAGCGGCACCAGCACCGTGAGCGACGGCCCCAGCCGCGTGGTGATGATGCTGGACACGGCCTCGCCGGTGGCCCAGCTCTGGCCGAAGTCGAAGGTGACGATCTGCTTGAGGAAGATGCCGAGCTGGACGTGGTAAGGCTGGTCCACGCCGAGCTGGCGGCGGATGTTGGCAATGCCCTCTGCGCTGGGCATCTTGCCGGCCAGGATATAGGCCGGATCGCCGCCCACCCAGTTGAACAGGATAAACACCAGCAGCACCACGCCCAGCATGGTGGGCAGCATCTGCCACAGGCGGCGCAGAATATAGGCAAGCATTAATCAGGTATTCCTTAGAGTTATAGGAGCACCCGCTCCCCCACCATCATCCTTACCGCAGCCCGGCGCGCAAGAAAAATATATGCTGCACCGCAACATACCGCACCACGAAAACAACGTTACACCTTCTTGCCAGCAGCGCGCGCAGCGCAACATCTTACTTGTCAGCAAATAAATCCACTGTTGTTTTCACACATCGCAGCGCACGCTTTTCATTGACAATTCTTATCTGACAATGTTCTGATGCGATCCCTCTCCGAAAACAATATGTGATTTTTGGAGAGAATTGTTGGTGTGCAACTAATTCGTCTAGCGAGCTGAGCCGCATTTCGCCCACTTTCGGGGTCTGACCCCGAAGTGGCGAAAATGCGGCTCAGCTTGGCTATGCGTTGGGTGCCGCCAAACGATACTTTTCTTGGGAGTTGTTTGTAATGATGATGGAAACGGTTTTATCCCGCTCGGTGCGCCTGATCTTCTCGGGCAGCGTGGTGGCGGCGGGCTTCTTGGCCCAACAGGCTTTTGCACAAGACGCTAACGTCCAGCGCGTGGAAATCACGGGCTCGAGCATCAAACGCGCGACCGCGGAAACCGCGTCGCCTATCCAGGTCCTGACCAGCGACGACATGATGAAGTCGGGCAAGGCCACCGTGGCCGAGTACCTGCAGACCCTGTCCGCAGACGGCGCCGGCTCTCTGCCTACCGGCTTCGGCTCCGGCTTCGCCGCTGGCGCCACCGGCATCTCGCTGCGCGGCCTGGGCGCGACCTCCACCCTGGTGCTGCTGAACGGCCGCCGCATGGCGCCTTTCGCGCGTGCCGATGACGGCCAGAAGAGCTTCACCGACCTGTCCACCATCCCGATGCAGATCGTCGAGCGCATCGAAGTGCTGAAAGACGGCGCTTCCTCGCTGTACGGCGCGGACGCCATCGCGGGCGTGGTCAACATCATCCTGAAAAAGGACTTCGAAGGCCTGCAGATCAAGGGCGACACCGGCGCTTCGCGCTACTCGGACGCCAAGCAGGGCAAGGTCTCGCTGACCGCCGGCAAGGGCAACCTGGACGACGACAAGTACAACATCGTCTTCAACGCCGAATACAGCCACACCGACGGCCTGCAGGCTTCCGACCGCGGCAGCCGCGCCTGGATCGGCCACGGCGACATCCGCCCATGGGGCTATGGCGTCGGCACCCAGTACGCCGGCGGCTACATCACCAACGGCGCTTCCTCGCCGTCGCCTACCGGCGCGCTGCTGAACCCGAAAACCGGCCAGTACGTCTCCCTGCCGGGCTGCGACCAGTTCTCCAGCGTCACCCCGCAAGACCCGAACGGCGGCTGCCTGTGGCACCAGGACAAGTTCCGCTCGATGAACCCGGAAATCGAGTCCATCAACCTGTACTCGCGCGGCACCTTCCAGATCAACGCCGACCACCAGGCTTTCTTTGAAGCCGGCTACTCGGAGCGCGACACTGCCTTCACCCTGACCCCGCCGGCGACCTCGTCGACCGTGGTGTTCCCGGGCGCGAACGGCGGCGCCAACCAGCTGATCAACTACGGCAACACCATCCTGATGGCTGCCAACCACCCGCAGAACCCGTACGGCGTGCCGGTACGCGTGCGCTACTCGGCCTTCGACGTGGGCCCAAGCACCCGCAAGAACACCAACGAGTTCACCCGCTTCGTGGCTGGCCTGAAAGGCACCGTCAAGGGCTGGGACTATGAAACCGGCTTCACCTTCTCGCAGTCCAAGCTGAACCTGGACTGGAGCAATATGCTCAACATGAAGGCGCTGCAGTCTGCGCTGGGCGATCCGAAATCGTCGCTGTTCCCTTACTACATCGGCGCGCAAGCCGGCAAGAACCCGGCTTCGCTGTACTCGGCCCTGGTGACCAACGCCACCTCCGATTCCAGCACCAAGCTGCTGATCGCCGACTTCAAGGCCTCGCGTGAACTGTGGGCCCTGCCAGGCGGCAACATGGGTCTGGCCATCGGCGGCGAACACCGCCGCGAAACGCTGAGCAACCCGTCGCTGTCCGGCACCGCCGACGGCTCCATCAACTCCAGCTACACCGCCGCGTTCGGCAAGAACAACGTGTCGGCCGTCTACGCCGAGGTACTGGCGCCGGTGCTGAAGACCGTGGAACTGACCGCTGCCCTGCGTTACGACCACTACGACCAGTTCAACTCGACCACCCCGAAACTGGGCGCGAAATGGACCCCGGCCAAGAACTTCGCGGTACGCGGTACGTACACCGAAGGCTTCCGCGCGCCTAGCGCGGCCGAGTCGAACTCCCTGAGCCAGGCCGTCGGCAGCGCTCCGGTGCGCGACCCGATCCGCTGCCCTGGCGGCACGCCGGCAGCCGGCGCTTCCCTGACCGACTGCTCGATCACCGTCAGCTCGATCAAGGTCGGCAACCCGAACCTGCAGCCTGAAGAATCCAAAGGCTACACCCTGGGCATGGTATGGGATCCGTTCGAAGGCAACAGCATTGCCATCGACGCGTTCAAGATCAAGCGTTCCAACGAGATCAACCCGGTTTCCTACGCTGAAGCGGCGCAGTCGCCGACCGCCGTGCGCAACGACAATAACCTGCGCAATGCCGCCGGCCAGGTCATCCCGAACTCCGGCTCGCTGCTGGTGGTGTCGGGCGCGTACCGCAATTCGAGCTACACCGAAGTCACCGGCGTGGATCTGGACGTCAAACAGCGCCTGCGCCTGGGCGCCTGGGGCAAGGCTGTCATCGGCCTGAACCTGACCCATATCTCGTCCTGGCTGCGCGCCGAGTCCGACACCGTGCAGTACCAGTTCGCTGGCACCCACGGCAACTGCGACACGTCGAACTGCGCCGGTACGCCGAAGAACAAGGCCACCCTGTCCGCTTCGTGGGACATCGGCGCCTGGAACTTCGCGTCCAACGTGAACTACCGCGACAGCATGAAGAACATCAAGTTTGAAGGCGACGTGTGCGCCTCCAAGTTTGCTGACGGCACCGCAGCGCCTGGCGGCTGCAAGCTGGCTTCGTTCACCACCATGGACCTGTCCACCCGTTACAACTTCAGCAAGAACCTGCAGCTGACCGCGTCGATCGCCAACCTGTTCGACAAGATCGCACCGCTGGATCCGCTGACCTACGGCGGCATGAGCTTCAACCCGATGGACGCTTCCGGCGCCATCGGCCGCTACTTCAAAGTTGGCGCGAGCTACACCTTCAAATAAGCCGACTATTTGAGGTAAGTTCCGGAAAAGGGCGGTGAGCGATCACCGCCCTTTTTTACGTCTTTTGTCGCCAAAAAGTAACGAATTCCCACCCCTTCGTGAAGCAATCCTACGAACCCCGACACAATCCGGATAGCCCAGCGAACGAACCCGAAGGAAGACATAGAGAGCAATTAGCGGAGAGATCGCGCATTTAATAGGCAGAACGCTAAGCTTTAGCGTGTATTCGTCAGGGAAACCCTTCTTGACACTGTGCAGGCCGGGGTGATTTCATCGGTCACTTGAGCAAATGCCTAGACGTTTGCTCAACTGGGAACGGGCGAACCGTGCGCGAAGATTGGTGTAACAAAAAGTCAATGCGGCCGCCTCGTTTATCACTACATTAGTTGGAGGTTTTTAGCATGATGATGGAAACAGTTATGGCACGTTCCGTGCGCCTGATATTCTCGGGCAGCGTGGTTGCAGCAGGTCTGCTGGCAACACCGGCGATGGCCCAAGATGCCAACGCGAATGTCCAGCGCGTTGAGATTACCGGCTCGAGCATCAAGCGTGCCACTGCCGAAACGGCGTCCCCTATCCAGCTGATCGGCCGCGAAGAGCTGCTGAAGTCGGGCAAGGCCACCGTGGCCGAGTACCTGCAGACGCTGACCGTGGACGGCGCTGGCTCCCTGCCGACCGGCTTCGGCAACGGTTTTGCCGCCGGTTCCACCGCCATCTCCCTGCGTGGCCTGGGCGCCACCTCCACCCTGGTGCTGCTGAACGGCCGCCGCATGGCGCCTTTCGCCCGTGCCGATGACGGCCAGAAGAGCTTCACCGACCTGTCCACCGTGCCGATGCAGATCGTCGAGCGCATCGAGATCCTGAAGGACGGCGCTTCGTCGACCTACGGCGCCGACGCGATCGCCGGCGTGGTCAACATCATCCTGCGCAAGGACTTCGAAGGCCTGCAGGTAAAAGGCGACGTGGGCACTTCGCGCTACAGCGACGCCAAGCAGAACAAGGCTTCCGTTTCGTTCGGCAAAGGCAACCTGGACAACGACAAGTACAACATCGTCCTGAACGCCGAATACAACCAGTCCGACCGCCTGAAGAACAGCGACCGCGCCGACCGCGGCCACATCGGCCACGGCGACCTGCGTCCATACGGCTTCCCGGTTGGCACCCAGTTCGCCAGCGGCTACATCGCCGGCGTGAACAGCGCCCAGCCTAGCCCGGCCGGTTCGATCCGCAACCCGGTCACCACCGCCTACACCAGCCTGCCAGGCTGCTCCAGCCTGAGCAAGACCGTCGACCAGACCGGCGCCAACGGCGGCTGCCTGTGGCATAACGACCAGTTCCGCGACATGCAGCCGGAAATCGAGTCGGTCAACCTGTACGGCCGCGGCACATGGCAAGTCAACGACGACATGCAAGCCTATGTCGAAGCCGGCTACTCCAAGCGCGACACCGCGTTCACGATGATCCCGCCGTCGGTGACCCCGACCGTGGCCTTCCCGCCGAACGCCGCCAACCCGCTGGGCTTCATCAACTATGGCAACCTGAACATCATGTCGGCCAGCCATCCACAGAACCCGTACGGCGCGCCGGTCCGCATCCGCTACAGCGCGTTCGACGTGGGCCCAAGCACCCGCTCGGCCAACAACGAGTTCAGCCGCTTCGTGGTGGGCGTCAAGGGTTCGGCCATGGGCTGGGACTACGACACCGGCTACACCCATTCCGAGTCCAAGCTGCACCTGGACTACAGCAATATGCTGAACATGAAGGTAGTGGCTGCCGCGCTGGGCGATCCGAAATCGCCATTCTTCCCGTACTACATCGGCGCGCAGGCCAACAAGAACCCGGCTTCGCTGTACGCTGCCATGGTGACCAACGCCACCTCCGATTCGACCACCAAGCTGGACGTGATCGACTTCAAGGCCTCGCGTGAGCTGTGGGCTCTGCCGGGCGGCAACATGGGCCTGGCAATCGGCGCCGAGCACCGCCAGGAAAAACTGTCCAATCCTTCGCTGAAGGGTTCGGAAGACGGTTCCATCAATTCGAGCTACGTGGCCGCCTTCGGCGACACCAAGGTATCGGCTATCTACGCCGAGATCCTGGCACCGGTCATCAAGACGGTGGAACTGAGCGCCGCCGTGCGTTACGACAAATACGACAACTTCAACTCGACCACGCCGAAAGCCGGCATCAAGTGGACCCCGATGAAGAGCTTCGCACTGCGCGGCACCTACACCGAAGGCTTCCGCGCCCCAGGCCCAGCCGAAGGCAGCGCCTCGTCGCAGTCGACCGGCACCTCCACCGTGTCCGATCCGGTCCGCTGCCCAGGCGGCAAGCCAGCCGTCGGCGGCGCCACCTCGACCGACTGCGCCATCCCTGTCGCAGCCGTGAAAGTGGGCGATGCCAAGCTGCGTCCTGAAACCTCCAAAGGCATGACCGTAGGCCTGGTGTGGGACGTGCTGGCCGATACCGGCATCACCGTGGACGGCTGGAAGATCAAGCGTTCCGACGAGATCAACCCGCTGCCGTACAACGAAGCTGCCGCCCTGCCGACCGCTATCCGCAACGACAACAACCTGGTCCAGAACGGCCAGGTGATCCCGAATTCGGGCACGCTGGTGCTGACCCAGGCGCCATACCGCAATTCGAGCTTCACCGAAATCAGCGGCGTGGACGTGGACATCAAGCAGCGCCTGCGCCTGGGCGCCTGGGGCAAGGCGCAAGTCGGCCTGACCTGGACCCACGTGGCTTCCTGGAAGCGTCATGAGTCCGCCACCACCGTGTACCAGTTCGCTGGCACCCACGGCAACTGCGACACCTCGAACTGCGCCGGTACGCCCAAGGACAAGATCAACCTGACCGGCACCTGGGACATCGGCGACTGGAACTTCAACGGCATCGTGAACTATCGCGCCAAGATGAAGAACATCCTGTTCGAAGGCAATACCTGCGCCTCCAACCTGGCCAACGGCCAGCCTGGCACCACCAACTGCGAAATCGCTTCGTTCACCACCTTGGACCTGTCGACCCGCTACAACTTCAGCAAGCAGCTGACCTTGTTCGCGTCGATGAACAACGTGCTGGACAAGATCGCGCCGCTGGACCCGCTGACCTACGGCGGCCTGAGCTATAACCCGATGGACGCCACCGGCGCCATCGGCCGCTACGTCAAAGTGGGCCTGAACTACAAGTTCTTCTAATCGCCTGATTAGCTGAATCTGCCTGAGGGGCGGTGCGCAAGCACCGCCCCTTTTTTCTTTTGACAAGTCTATACAGATAGTTTTGCCAATTCAACATGGAGTTAGCAGAAATACTCCGGATTCCGAGAAAACGCCGAACAAAAATTGACAAGACTGCGCAATTGATGGTTTCATACTGCCCCTGTGATTTTTAGTGAGAATTACAGGGACCTGCAAAAACAGCAAGTAGATTCCTCCCCATCGCATCAAGAGAAAGCCTTAAAGTAATGATCAAAGAAACAGTCCTGTCCCGCTCCCTGCGCGTGATGTTTGCAGGCGGCCTGGCACTCGGCATGCACGGCGCCATGGCGCAGCAAGCCCCGCAAGAGTCCATGCAGCGCGTGGAAATTACCGGCTCCAGCATCAAGCGCATCGCCGCCGAAGCGTCGCTGCCGGTGCAGTCCTTCAGCCAGAAAGACATCAAGAAGACCGGCGTCAGCACCGTCACCGACTTCATTCAGCAACTACCCGCCATGCAGGGCTTCTCCGTGGCGGCCGACTCGGTGGGCGGCGGCGGCGGCGGCGTCACCACCGCCTCCATCCATGACATCGGCGCGGCCTACACCCTGGTGCTGCTGAACGGCCGCCGCGTGGCGCCGTCCAACTCCGGCACCACCATCGACCTGAACTCCATCCCGCTGTCGGCTATCGAGCGCGTGGAAGTGCTGACCGACGGCGCCTCGGCCCTGTACGGCGCCGACGCCATCGCCGGCGTGGTGAACTTCATCCTGAAAAAAGGCGCTTCCCCGTGGGAAGTGAATGCCAAGTACAACAGCCCGGAAAAATCCGGCGGCAAGAGCAATTCCATCAGCATCAGCAAGGGCTTCGGCGACTACGAGGATGACGGCTACAGCGTGTTCGTCTCGGCCAGCCACGACCAGCAAAAGCAGCTGAAAGCCTCGCAGCGCAGCTTCGCCCGCACCGGCATCGTCAACTTCACCGACCCGAAAACCGGCAAGGCGCTGCAGTTCATCAACGGCTCCTCGCGCGCGCTGCCGGCCAATGCCGCCGTCAGCTACGACACCATCGATCCGAAGACCGGCACGACGGTCGAGAAGAGCGTCAACCTGAACCCGTACGCGCTGTCCCACGGCGGCAAGTGCGCCACCAGCAACCTGGACTTCTACGGCGACGGCAACTGCTTCTACGATTCGCCTTCCACCATCGAGATCAACCCCGAATCACAGCGCGACTCGATCTTCAGCTCGGGCAGCCTGAAGCTGGGCAACACCGGCTTCAAGGGCTTCTTCGACTTCGCCTACACAGAAGCGAAAATCGTCGCCAGCATCGCACCCTACCCGGCCGATTTCTCCATCACCAAGGGCTCCGCGCTGTACAACAAGTACATCCAGCCTTACCTGACCCCGGCGCAGAATGCCGGCGCCACCTCGGTGGTGGCAAAGTACCGCCTGTATGAAATGGGCAACCGCATCTACGACTACGGCACCAAGGCTACCCACCTGGTGGCCGGCGTGGACGGCCAGGCATTCGGCTGGGACATCAACTCGGCGGTGACCTACTCGAAGAACAAGCAAACCCAGAAATACGTTGGCGGCTTCCCGCTGGCCGACAAGTTCCAGGCCGCACTGGATGCCGGCACCATCGATCCCTTCGGCTATGCCCAGGGCGAAATGCCGCAATCCATGCGCGATGCGCTGCTGGGCACGGGCTTCTCCGGCACCTACAACACGCAGACCGTGGAAATGAAGGGCATCGACGCGCGCGCATCGCGCGAAGTGTTCAAGTTGGCCGGCGGCGCCGCCATGCTGGGCGTGGGTGCGGACTTCCGCAACACCGCCTTCAAGATAGACCAGGCCGACGTGGCCAAGCAGGCCCAGATCCTGTTCGACAACGCCCAGGTCGACAGCAACTACGAGCGCAACAATGCCGGCGCCTACGCCGAGCTGGTGATGCCGTTCACGAAAAAGCTGGAAGCGACCGCCTCGGTGCGCTACGACCAGATCGGCGCCATCGACAACAACCTGACCGGCAAGGAAGTGGGCAGCAAGGAAAACGCCGCCACCTGGAAAGTGAGCACCAAGTACTCGGCCGCCAGGAATCTGATGCTGCGCGCAGCGGCAGGCACCGGCTTCCGCGCCGCCAGCATGACGGAAATCGCCGGCCCGCTGGAAGACTGGGGCGTCACCGGCGGCAACTACCAGTGCCCGCTGACCGCCGCCACCGGCATGGGCGGCCACCCGCTGGCGTCCTACTGCAACGGCGTGCAGCGCCAGCAGTTCGAAGCCTTCCAGGGCGGCAATCCGGACCTGAAACCGGAGAAGTCCAAGCAGTGGAGCGTCGGCTTCGTGTTCGAGCCGCTCGACAGCCTGTCGATGGCCATCGACCTGTGGAACGTGGAAATCCGCGACCAGGTGACCTCGGTGTCCGAAGGCCTGATCTTCGCCAATCCAGCGAAATATGCCAGCCTGTTCACCACCAAGCACATCGGCTCGACCGGCAAGGACGTGCTGGCCATCAAGCTGCTGCCGATTAATATCGGCAAGGTGGAGAACCAGGGTGTCGACTACGACTTCACGCACAAGATGAAGCTGTTCGACGGCAAGCTGACCAGCCGCCTGGCCGGCACCTGGCTGCTCAAGTCGCGCTACACCACGCCCGGCACGGACGACCAGTGGGAAACCAGCTTGAACCGCTACGGTTCGAACGACAAGGTCAGCTTCCGCCACGTGGTGCGCGCCACCACTTCGTACGAGACGGCCAGGTTCACCCACACGCTGGCGGCCAACTACCGCAACGGCTACACCGACAAGCCGCAGTCGGAAGACGACTGCGCAGTCATCGTGGCCGGTTCGCCGGGCGAGTGCTACGGCATCACCCTGGAAGTGCCGAGCTACACCACCTTCGACCTGCAGTCGGCCTACCGCCCGCTGAAGAATGTGGAGCTCACGGCCGGCATCATCAACCTGTTCGACCGTACGCCGCCGTTCACACTGCGCAACACGGGTTCGCACCAGGTCGGCTACAACCCGTCCTACTCCAGCGCCCTGGGCCGCCAGTTCTACGTCAGCGGTTCTTACAAGTTCTAAGCGCAACAGCGGCGATTTGACCGCAAACTCCAGCTAACTTCTGGTTAAGGGCGATGCGCCGGCATCGCCCTTTTTATTTGCCTGCATAAAACAGCGTTATTGCCCAGACTGACTTGCAAGCCGTTGTATTAACCTGACACGCAATCTTTCATTATTGACATGGCCAGCAACCGGTGGTTACATCTGCCTGCCTGAAGATTAACAATTCTCCAGGCGGAATTGCCATACGAGGGGCCATCGCGCCTATCCGGCGCCCGGCCCACGACATGTACAACGATGTTCTTTTGGGAGTTTTGGGCAATGATGAAAGAAACGACAATTGCGCGCTCGGTACGCCTGCTGTGCGCCACCGGCCTGGGCTTGACCCTGGGCCTGGCAAGCCAGGCCACGCTGGCGCAGGACAGCAGCCAGCCCATGCAGCGCGTGGAAGTGACCGGTTCCTCGATCAAGCGGCTGGTATCGGAAACAGCCAATCCGCTGACGGTGTTCAAGGCGGAAGACTTCGTCAAGCAAGGCTTGACCACGGCCCAGGAGGTGCTGGACCGGATTCCTTCCAACAGCTCCAGCTTCAGTTCCGGCAACGTGGTCGGCGGCAACAGCTCCGGCCTGCCCACCGGCGGCCAGTCCAGCGCCGACTTGCGCGGCCTGGGCAGCGACAAGACCCTGGTGCTGCTGAACGGGCGCCGCATCGCCAACCACCCCTACGACGGCGCCAGCGTCGACCTGAACATCATCCCCGTCACCGCGCTCGAACGCGTGGAAGTGCTGCGCGACGGCGCCTCGGCCATTTACGGCACCGACGCCATCGGCGGCGTGATCAACTTCATCACCAAGCGTTCGGTGCAAGCCACCACCATCACCGCCGAAGCGCTGCTGCCGCGCGCCCCGGGCGCCGATGAAAAACGCGTCAATATTTCCTCCGGCTTCGGCAACCTGGAAACCGACGGCTACAACGTGTTCGGCGTGTTCGACTACCACAAGCTCGACATCCTGACCTCCCAGCAGCGCGAGTTCTCCAAGACCGGCGTGATCCCCTCGCGCGGCCTGAACCTGACGTCCGGCACCACTTTCCCCGGCAACTTCTTCGATCCCGGCTCCAACGTGACCGGCAACCCCGGCCGCGCGGCCGGCTGCGACCAGCCCTACTCGCTGCCGATCGGCGGCGGCGGCACCTGCCGCCAGGATTACACCCGCCTGATCGACGACCTGCCGGCGCAAAAGCAAACCGCCTTCTTCGGCAAGGCCAGCTTCAAGATCAACAACGACCATCTGGCCAGCATCGAATACCTGCACGCCGAGAACGACGTGCTGTCGCACACCGCGCCGCCGCCGCAAACCGGCCTGATCCTGCCGAAAACCAGCAAATACTATCCGGGCAACCCGGGCGGCGGCGTGCCCGCCATGCCCGGCCTCTCCGGCCAGCCGCTGTCGGTCAACTGGCGCCCCACCGAAGCGGGCCAGCGCGAAATCAATTCGCTGGGCGCGGCGGACCGCCTCAGCATCGGCGTGGAGGGCTTGCTGGCGGGCTGGGACTACAAGACCGGCTTCACGCTGTCCGAAAGCCGTTCGGCTGAATGGTTCACCGGCGGCTATGTGCGCGACGAATCCTTCGCGGCAGGCGTGCTGAACGGCATCCTGAACCCCTTCGGCCTGCAGGATGCGGCAGGCAAAGCCTACCTGGCCAGCACTGCGCTGCGCGGCAAGGTGCAGGACGGCAAAACCCGCAACACCGGCATCGACTTCAAAGCCAGCCGCGAGCTATGGGACATGGCGGGCGGCAAGGCCGCTGTGGCCTTCGGCGGCGAACTGCGCCGCGAGGAAGCGGACTTCTTCGTCAACCGCGACATCGCCGGCCAAGCGGCCAGCTCGGGCCTGTCGGGTTCGCAATCGACCTCCGGTTCGCGCACCATCAAGGCCGTGTTTGCCGAAGTGAACCTGCCGCTGATCAAGGATCTGGAAGTGCAGTTCGCTACCCGTTTCGACGATTACAGCGACGCCGGCAACACCACCAATCCCAAGCTGGGCGTACGCTACCAGCCGACCAAGCAAGTGCTGCTGCGCGGTTCGGCCTCGACCGGCTTCCGCGCCCCGACGCTGTTCGAGAAAAACGCGCCGCAGTCGAAGAACGACACCAACAACTCCTACAACGATCCGGTGCTGTGCCCGGGCGGCGTGCCATCGTCCAATCCGATCACCAATCCGCTGCGCGACTGCGATCTGCAGCAGTTCAAGCTGCAAGGCGGCAATCCGGCCCTGAGCCCGGAAGAGTCGCGCACCTTCGCGGCCGGCATCGTCATCGAGCCTATCCCGCAGGCCACGCTGGCGCTGGACTACTGGAACATCAAGCTGAAGGACAAGATCAACGCCCTGCCTGAGGAAGTTATCTACGGCAACTACGCCAAGTACAAGGACCGCTTCCTGCGCAATCCGGACGGCTCGCCGTTCGCCATTCTGGACCTGAAGGAAAACCTGGGCCGCGTCAACACTGACGGCATCGACGTGGCGCTGACCCTGCGTTCGGGCAGCAGCGCCTACGGCGCGTTCACCTTCACGCTGGACGGCACTTATGTCCACAAGTATGAATACCAGGACGAGCGCGACGGGCCCTACACGCAGAACGTGGGCCGTTACGCCGCCAACAATCCGGTATTCCGCTGGAAACACAATGCGTCGCTGAACTGGCGCATGGGCGTGTGGAGCGCCACCCTGGCGCAGTCCTTCAAGACCGGCTACGAAGACCAGAACCTGGACATCGAAGACCAGTACCTGAACCACGTGCCGTCCTACAGCCTGTGGAACCTGACCGCCAGCTACACCGGCATCAAGGGCGTCACCCTGACCGCCGGCGTGAAGAACCTGCTGGACAAGGAGCCGCCGTTCTCCAACCAGGGCACGCTGTTCCAGAAGGGCTATGACCCGCGCTACACCGACGCAGTCGGCCGCGCCATCTATCTGCGCGGCAGCTACACCTTCTAAGCGCCCCGCCAACCCCGCCGCCGGCTTCAGCCGGCGGTTTCACTTTGTAGCACTACGTATCGTTTTGTAGCAAAAAAGTGACAATTTCTTGCCCGGTTACATTATTTACTATTCGCCGGAAAACGTGAAACGCCGCCTTTCCCCTTCTTTACCTGTTTTTACAAACTCCGCAAAGTTGGTAACAAAATCTGCGATTTTTCCCAGTATGTAGCGGTATCACCGGACTTCTGCCGCGATTGGCGCCAACAGGGCTGCCGTGCGAAAAACGGGAAAATCACGGAAAACCACAAATTTTTCACGTTGACACCACGTTGTCTAGATGATTACATGAGCCACTGGCTAACCTTTGCCGTTTATCAATGGCGAGCCGCCTGCAAGGCGAAAAGATAAAAAATCTTTCAACTCGGCCGTAGACGCCGTTTCATTAAGTAGTACATCTTGGGAGTAGTTAAATGATGAAGGAAACTGTTTTGTCCCGTTCGGTACGCCTGATTTGCGCCGGTGGTCTGGTGCTGGGCATGCATGCCGCCCAGGCCCAATCCGCACCGGACACCATCCAGCGCGTTGAAATCACCGGTTCCTCGCTCAAGCGCGTGGATGCCGAAACCGCACTGCCAGTGCAGGTGATGACGAAGGCGGAAATCTCCCGCACCGGCGCCACCAGTACGCAAGAACTGCTGACCTCGATCTCCGCCCTGTCCTCCTCCGGTTCGACCCAGAACTCGACCGGCGCCGGCAGCTCCACCTACGGCATGTCCTCGATCTCCCTGCGCGGCCTGGGCGATGAGCGCACCCTGGTGCTGGTGAACGGTCGCCGCCTGGCAGCCTTCGCCGGCGGTGGCGGCGCAGCCGTCAACGTCAACGTCATCCCGCTGGCCGCCATCGAGCGCGTCGAAGTGCTGAAAGATGGCGCATCGGGCGTGTACGGTTCGGACGCAGTGGCCGGCGTGGTCAACTTCATCCTGTCCAAGTCCTTCAAGGGCGTGGAAGTCACCGCAGGCTACGGTTCCCCAACCGAAAGCGGCGGCGGCAAGAACTCCAAGGCATCGATCACCGGCGGCCTGGGCGACCTGAGCACCGACGGCTACTCGGTCGTGGTGTCGGCGTCGTACGAAAAAGAAAAACTGCTGAAAGCGACCGACCGTTCCTACTCGGCCTCCGGCAACAACCTGCCGTACTACGCTTCCGGCGCAACCGGCCAGGGCAACATCGAAGGCGCCATCATTCCTGGCGCTTACCCGAACGACCGCGTAACCGGTTTCGGCAACTCCCCAGGCACCGGTTATGGCAACCCGCTGGCCGACCAGGGCAAGTGCGATTCCATCCTGATGTACAAGAACGCGACCAACACCTCGAAGAACACGCCATATTGCGCCTTCGACAGTGCCGCCTTCGTTGGCCTGATTCCCCAGCGCGAACTGAAAAACCTGACCGCCAACGGCGCGTTCAAGATCAACGCCAACCACGAGCTGTTCGCCGACGCACTGTACTCCGAGTCCACCGTGACGCAGAGCTTCCAGGGCAGCCCGGTGCGCCGCTCCTTCCTGGAAACCGACGGCGAGTTCGCCAAGCAAGGCGTACACCCAGCCCTGCTGCTGTACCCAAGCAACCCGGTGTACCAGTCGATCGCCGTGCCATACCTGAACAAATACGGCTTCACCAGCCTGATCGGCAAGCCGCTGGCCATCACCAGCCGCGTGTTCGACTTCGGCAACCGCACCAGCGTCGACGAAGCCAAGCAATCGCGCCTGGTACTGGGTTCGAAAGGCACCGTATGGGGCCAGGACTACGAAGTTGCCGTTGCCACCAACGAAAGCAAGATCCACGGCACCGTACCGGCCGGCTACTTCTCGCAAGTCGCTTACGCCAAGATCATCAACGATCCTGCCAACAACTGGAACCCATGGGCTCCAGGTGCGGTGCAGACCGGCGCCCTGGCTGACAAGCTGAAGACCGCCCAGTACTCGGGCGACACGCTGACCGGCAAATCGACCAGCAACACCTTCGACGCCAAGATCGCCGGCGAACTGCCGCAATTCATGGGCCTGACCGCGCAGTACGCCGTGGGCGCCCAGTCGCGCAAGGACAAGTTCCACACCACCCCTAGCCCTGCGCTGGAAACCGGCGACATCGCCGGCCTGGGCGGCAGCGTGCCTCCTGTGAACCGCTCGCGCACCATCAACTCGGTGTTCGCCGAAGGCAGCCTGCCGCTGACCAAGACCCTGGACCTGGGCCTGGCGCTGCGCCGCGACGACTACAACGACGTCGGCAGCACCAACAACTACAAAGTGAACGGCCGCTGGCAGCCACTGAAGTCGGTGCTGGTCCGCGCGTCGGCAGGTTCGGGCTTCCGCGCCCCTACCCTGAGCGACCTGTGGCAGCCACAGACCACCGGCTCGTCGGAGACCTTCAACGATCCGGCAACCGGCCAGTCCCAGCTGCAAGTTAACGCCGTGTCCGGCGGTAACCCTAACCTGAAGCCTGAGGAATCGCAGCAGCGTTCGATCGGTATCGTCCTGTCGCCAGCCGACAGCTTCACCTTCGGCGTGGACTGGTTCAAGATCAAGGTGTCCGACATCCTGGCCACCCCATCGGCACAGGAAGTGGTGTCCGGCTTCCGCCGCGGCGACTCGGCATACGCCAACCTGGTGAAACTGCAGGGCAACGATGTTGACCTGGTCTACACCACCCTGGCCAACACCGGCAACGCCACCGTCGAAGGCTTCGACGTGTTCGCCCAGTTCCGCCAGAACACCGCGTTCGGCCGCTTCGACACCACGTTGAACGGTACCTACATGGACAAGTTCGACCAGACCAGCCCAGGCGGCACCCTGTCGCACAAAGTTGGCACCCTGGTAGACAAGAACGGCGACCCAGTGCTGGGCGCGCAGGACGGCGGCGTGGTACTGCGCTGGCGTCACGCCCTGAGCGGCACCTGGACCCAGGGCCCTCTGGCAATCTCGCTGACCCAGAACTTCGCTTCCGGCTATGAAACCGGCTTCCGCCAGGGCGACGGCCAGCGCAACTTCATCGGCGCCATGACCACCTACGACACCAACGTGACGTGGAAAGGCTGGAAATCGCTGGTGCTGAGCGCAGGCGTGCGCAACCTGTTCGACAAGCAGCCTGGCGTGTTCGTGCCAGTGTCGAACCAGTTCCAGGCCGGCTACGACATCAACCAATACGACCCACGCGGCCGCTTTGTGTATGTGTCGGCAGGCTACACCTTCAAGTAATACCCAGCTGATAGTTCCCAGCTAAAAAAAACCCCCGCCGTAGCGATACGGCGGGGGTTTTTTAATGGGTGCTGACTTCCTAATCAGTCGGTGTTCTGCAGGCGGCGCTGGCGCACCGCCGCCGCCAGGCCTTCCAGCACCTGCACGCTGCTGTCCCAGTCGATGCAGCCGTCGGTGATGGACTGGCCGTAGGTCAGCTCCTTGCCCTGCACCAGGTCCTGGCGCCCCGCCACCAGGTGCGACTCCACCATCACGCCCACGATGCGGGCGTCGCCGCCGGCGATCTGGCCGGCGATGTCGGCGCAGACCGGGATCTGGTTCT
This sequence comes from Massilia sp. Root418, assembly GCF_001425265.1. GTDB lineage: Bacteria > Pseudomonadota > Gammaproteobacteria > Burkholderiales > Burkholderiaceae_D > Rugamonas. Next base: position 518,148 of record NZ_LMEC01000021.1, on the reverse strand, counting down.
CCGGCTTCTTCGAGCTGTTGGCGTGCGAGGCATCGATCATCAGGCGCGCCGCCAGGCCCTGCGCGGCGATGGCCTTGCAGGCTTCGTCCACGCTGGCCGCGTCGTAGTTGGGCGCCTTGCCGCCGCGCAGGATGATGTGGCAGTCCTCATTGCCGTTGGTGGACACGATGGCCGAGTGGCCGCCCTTGGTCACCGACAGGAAGTGGTGCGGCTGCGAGGCGGCCTTGATGGCTTCCACGGCGATCTTGACGTTGCCGTCGGTGCCGTTCTTGAAGCCCACCGGGCACGACAGGCCGGAAGCGAGCTCGCGGTGCACCTGCGACTCGGTGGTGCGCGCGCCGATCGCGCCCCAGCTGATCAGGTCGGCGATGTACTGCGGGCTGATCACGTCCAGGTATTCGGTGCCGGCCGGCAGGCCCAGCTCGTTGATGTCGCGCAGCAGCTCGCGCGCCATGCGCAGGCCGTCGTTGATGCGGAAGCTGTTGTCCATGTAGGGGTCGTTGATCATGCCTTTCCAGCCCACCGTGGTGCGCGGCTTCTCGAAGTACACCCGCATCACGATTTCCAGGTCCGCGCCCAGCTTCTCGCGCAGCGGCGCCAGGCGGCGCGCGTACTCCATGGCCGCTTTCGGATCGTGGATCGAGCACGGGCCGATCACCACCATCAGGCGGTCGTCCTGGCCGTGCAGGATACGATGCAAGGCCACGCGCGCATTGGCGGCGGTCGTGCTGGCGGCCTCGCTGACGGCGAACTCGCGGATCAGGTGGGAAGGCGGGACCAGTTCCTTCATTTCGCGGATGCGCAGGTCGTCGGTGCGTTGCATGGTATCTCCTGAAGTCTAAGGCTGAAAAATCGTGGGCTAAAAAAAAACCGCCATCGCTGGCGGTTTGTCTGGGTCTGCTGGGATCTCGTTGTTACGTGAACCGGCCGCTACTCCACCGCCTTTGGGTTGGAATTGCTAAAGTAAAAGTGGCCGGTAAAGAAAACGCAACGCTGCATGGAAGAAATCCTAAAAGGTTGCAACGACTATAGCAACAAGTTACAACTTTTGGCAAGCGATTTGTCAAGTCGCCTGATCATGCGTGCCCGTGGCGCACGCACCACAATTGGGCACGATCCGCATCGACCCTTGACGCAGATCAGAATCGCCGCAGGCAAAGGAGGCAAGACTGCACAATCCTGCTTACCTCTTTGGAGTGACGAAATGAAAAAACCGATCTTCCCCGGCCTGCTGGTACTGCCCGCCTTGCTGGGCCAGGCCTACGCCCAGGAGGCTGCCCAGCAGCCCTTGCAGCGGGTGGAAATCACCGGCTCCAACATCCGCCGCGCGCAAGCCGAAACCGCATCGCCGGTGCAAACACTGAACCGCGCCGACATTGAAAAATACGGCAAGACCACGGTGGCCGAACTGATGCAGACCCTGGCGGTGGACAACCAGGGCTCGGTGCCGATGACCTTCGGCGGCGGCTTCGCTTCCGGCGCCTCCGGCATTTCGCTGCGCGGGCTGGGCGCCGCCTCCACCCTGGTGCTGATCAACGGCCGCCGCGTGGCGCCCTACGGCCTGGCCGACGACGGCCAGAAGGTGTTTGCCGACCTGAACGTGATCCCGTCCGAAGCGGTCGAACGGGTGGAAATCCTGAAAGACGGCGCCTCCGCCATCTACGGCTCGGACGCCATCGCCGGCGTGGTCAACGTGATCCTGCGGCGCGACTTCCGCGGCACCACCGTGCGCGCCAGCCAGGGCATCTCGGATGAGCACGACGGCCACGACACGCGCGTCGCCATCACCCACGGCGTGGGCAACTTGGACACCGACCGCTACAACTTCATGGGCAGCCTGGAATACGGCCGCAAGGGCGCCATCGCCAACAGCGCGCGCGCCGGCCGGCGCTACATCGGCCGCAGCGACCTGCGCGACTACGGCTTCTCGGCCCAGGAATCGCTGGGCGGCACCGGTGCCATCCTCAGCACCAACAACGCCGGCAGCGCCATCAACGGCAACGTGCGCAACCCCACCACGCTGGACTACTACAACCGAGGCAACCCGGCCGGCGTGGGTTTCACGCGTTTTTTCCCCGGCGCGGCCTGCGCCAACTTCACCAGCCACCCGCAGGGCGACCCCGGCGGCGGCTGCCTGATCGACGCCCAGCAGCTCTACAGCGAGATCCAGCCGGAACAGGAAACCGCCAATGCTTTCGCGCGCCTGAGCTACCAGATCAACCCGGCCTGGCTGGCGTATAGCGAGCTGAACTTCTATCACAGCACCTCCACCGCCGCCACCACGCCCTCCACGGTGAGCGCCTCGGTCGGCTACCCGGGCGGCCCGGTCAGCAACGCCGCCGTGCAGCTGGGCGCCGGCCATCCGGACAACCCTTACTTCGGCCGCGCCGCGCGGCTGCGCTACCTGGCCGCCGACGTGGGGCCGCGCGTGAGCCACGTGAAGTCCGACTTCACCCGCTTCGTGGCCGGCGCCAAGGGCAGCTGGCAGCAGTGGGACATCGACGCGGCCTGGCTGTTCTCGCAGAACGAAGTGGGCAACACCCGCACCGGCTACCTGCAGCGCGACGTGGCCTTCGCCCTGCTCGACCCGAGCGCGGCCAACGTGGCTGCGGCGCGCGCGCGCAGCGCCGCATATGCCGCGCTGCCCGCCGGCAGCTACTGGCGCATCGGCGAGAACGCCGGCCTGAACTCCGCTGCGCTGTACGGCGCGCTCTCGCCCACCATTGCCAACGACGCGGAAACCCGCATCAACCAGATCGACGTCAAGGCCAGCCGCGAGTTCGGCCGGCTGCCGGGCGGCGCCATGGGCGTGGCGCTGGGCGCGGAATACCGGCGCGAATCGACCGAACTGGAGCCGACCCAGGGCACCGAGCTCGGCAACATCATCGGCCTGGGCTACTCGGCCTACCGCGGCAAGCGCACCGCCAGCGCCATCTACACCGAGCTGCTGGCGCCGCTGCACAAGACGCTGGAAGCGTCGGCCGCGCTGCGCTACGACCACTTCTCCGACGTCGGCAATTCCTACACGCCGAAAGCGGGCTTGAAGTGGACCCCGACTAATGCCTTCGCGCTGCGCGGCACTTTCGCGCGCGGCTTCCGCGCCCCCAGCGCGGCCGAGAACGGCGTGGGCGGCCTGGCCGCATTCTCCACGGCGGAAGACCCGGCACGCTGTGCGCTCGGCGTGCAGGTGGCCTGCAACCCCGCGTCCATCGCGGTGATCACCTCGCCCAACCCGGCCCTGTCGCCGGAGCGCTCAAAGAGCTTCAGCGCCGGCGTGGTGTGGGACCCGATGCCGCGCACCAGCGTGTCGCTGGACTTCTGGCAGATCAAGCGCAAGAACGAGATCAACCAGGAGCAGACCGACGCCGCCATCGCCGCCGGCCACATCGCGCGCGACCCGTCCACCGCCACCGTGCCGGGCGATCCCGGCGCCATCACGGCGGTGCTGGCGCGCTACGTCAACTCCAGCAACACCAAGGTGCGCGGCGCCGACCTGGACGTGCGCAAGACCTTCTCGATGGGGGGCTGGGGCACGCTGGCGGCCGATGCCAAGTGGACCCATTTGTTCAAATGGCTGCGTACGGAAACCGACGGCTCGCAGCGCGACTTCGCCGGCACCCACGGCAACTGCGACGTGACCAACTGCATCGGCACCCCGGACGACCGGGTTAATTTGAGCGCCACCTGGGAGCGCGAAGCGTTCCGCGTGACGGCCACCGCCAATTACCGGGGCAAGATGGATAACACGCTGTTCAAGGACGACCCGGATGGCTGCGCCACGCATTTTGCCAACGGCAACGACGCGCCGAACGGCTGCAAGCTGGCCTCGTTCACCACCATCGACCTGACGGCGCGCTGGAAAGTGAGCCCGAAGATGGAGGTGACGGCGTCGATCCAGAACCTGTTCGACAAGATCCCGCCGCTTGATCCGCTGACGTATGGCGCGGTGTCGTACAACCCGCTGGACTATAGCGGGGCGCTGGGGCGTTATTTCAATGTGGGGATGCGCTATCAGTTCTGACGGCGCTGGCGGGTTACGGCTGCGCCTAACCCGCCCTACGGTCCATGGCGCACCGTAGGGCGATCAAGGGCGTGGCGGTTCGTGACGGACCGTGTGCCGATCACGGGCATGGCGGTTCGTGGCGGGCCGTGTGCCGATCATTGGCGTGGCGGTTCGTGGCGGGCCGTGTGCCGATCATCGGCGTGGCGGTTCCTGGTGGGCCGTGTGCCGATCACGGGCATGGCGGTCGTGACGGCCCCGTGTGCCCGTAGGGCGGGTTAGGTGCGCAGCACCGTAACCCGCCGCACCGCCGGCCTAGGCCGTGCCGCCGACTGTCACGCCGTCCAGGCGCAAGGTGGGCTGGCCCACGCCCACCGGCACGCTCTGGCCTTCCTTGCCGCACACGCCCACGCCCGAATCAAGCTTCATGTCGTTGCCGATCATGGACACGCGGTTCAGCACGTCCGGACCGTTGCCGATCAGCGTGGCGCCCTTGACCGGGTAGGTGATCTTGCCGTCTTCGATCATATAGGCCTCGCTGGCCGAAAACACGAACTTGCCGTTGGTGATGTCGACCTGGCCGCCGCCGAAATTCACCGCGTACAGGCCGTTCTTCACCGACGCCAGGATCTCGCCCGGGTCCTTGTCGCCGCCCAGCATATAGGTGTTGGTCATGCGCGGCATCGGCAGGTGGGCGAACGATTCGCGGCGCGCATTGCCGGTCACCGGCATCTTCATCAGGCGCGCGTTCATGGTGTCCTGGATATAGCCCTTCAGGATGCCGTCCTCGATCAGCGTGGTGCACTGGCTCGGATTGCCCTCGTCGTCAATGTTGAGCGAACCGCGGCGGTCCTTCAGGGTGCCGTCGTCCACCACGGTCACGCCCTTGGCCGCCACGCGCTCGCCGATGCGGCCCGAGAAGGTGGACGAACCCTTGCGGTTGAAATCGCCCTCCAGGCCGTGGCCTATCGCCTCGTGCAGCAGGATGCCGGGCCAGCCCGGTCCCAGCACCACGGTCATCGGACCGGCCGGCGCCGGGCGCGCGTCCAGGTTGACGATGGCCGACTTCACGGCCTCGTCCGCGTACTGTTCCAGCAGCTCGTCGCTGAAGTAAGCGTAGTCGTAGCGGCCGCCGCCGCCGGACGAACCCACCTCGCGGCGGCCGTCCTGTTCGGCAATCACGGTCAGCGACACGCGCACCAGCGGGCGGATGTCGGCCGCCAGTACGCCGTCGCTGCGCACCACCAGCACCACGTCGTATTCGCCGGCCAGGCCGGCCATCACCTGCACCACGCGCGGATCCTTGGCGCGCGCCATTTTCTCCAGGCGCTCCAGCAGCTTGACCTTGGCGGTCGCGTCCAGCGAGGTCAGCGGATCATGCGGCAGGTACAGCGAGCGGCCGCCCACCTGCTGCATGCCGCTGGCCACCTTGACCTTGCCGGCGCCGGCGCGGCCGATGGTGCGGGTTGCCGCCGCCGCTTCCATCAGCGCGCGTTCGGAAATGTCGTCCGAGTAGGCAAAGGCGGTCTTGTCGCCGGAGATGGCGCGCACGCCCACGCCCTGGTCGATCGAGAAGCTGCCGGTCTTGACGATGCCCTCTTCCAGGCTCCAGCCCTCGTTCTTGGTGAACTGGAAATACAGGTCGGCATAATCGACCTTGTGGGTAAACATGCTGCCCAGCGTTTTGAGCAGCTTCGCTTCATCCAGGCCGAACGGCGTCAGCAACAGATCGCGCGCGACGGCCAGGGTGGACAGATTGGGTTCGAATGGGATCATGGTGTATGCCTAATAAAATATGTCGCAAATATGCTGCCATTGTAGGGCGGATTAGCGCGCAGCGCGTAATCCGCCACCGGACGCGCTGCCGCCTCCTCACATGGTGCGATGCTTCAGCGCCGGCAAGCTCTCCCGCACGCTGCCCATGAACACGGCATCGACCTCGCCGTGCACCACGCCCTCGCCCTCGGCCAGCACCGTTTTCACCGCGCCCCAGGGATCGACCAGCATGCTGTGCCCCCAAGTGCGGCGGCCGTTCTGGTGCGTGCCGCCCTGCGCCGCCGCCAGCACATAGCACTGGTTTTCAATGGCGCGCGCGCGCAGCAGGATTTCCCAGTGCGCCTGGCCGGTGGTGTAGGTGAACGCCGCCGGCACCACGATCAGCGACACCGGCCCCATGGCGCGGAACAGCTCGGGGAAGCGCAGGTCGTAGCAGACCGACATGCCGACCTTGCCCACCGGCGTGTCCACCGTGCCGACGCTGCTGCCGGGCACGATGGTGCGCGCCTCGTCGTAGGATTCCGTGCCCTTGGTGAAACCGAACAGGTGAATCTTGTCGTAGCGGCCTACGTGGCGGCCCTGGTCGTCGTACACCAGGGTGGTGTTGACCACCCTGGCCGGGTCATCCGACGCCAGCGGCAAGGTGCCGCCCAGCAGCCAGATGCTGTGCTGGCGCGCCATCTCGCTCATGAAGTCCTGGATCTGGCCCTTGCCCAGCGGTTCGGCCACGGCCACCTTGTCGTTCTCGCTCAAGCCCATGATGGCCCAGTATTCGGGCAGCAGCACCAGCTTGGCGCCGGTATCGGCCGCCTGCGCGATCAGGCGCCGCGCGGTGGCCAGGTTTTCGCCCACCGAGGGCGAGGAGATCATCTGTATCGCTGCGACAGTGTTCATGGTGGAATCCTTATTGTTTGGCCTTGGCGGCATCCTTGGCCGCCTCGGCGCGCGCCGAGTCCAGCTTGGTGATGACGGGCGCCTTCCATGGCCCCGTCACTTGCATTTCATATGTCAGCGCCCGCATCATCGGCTGCGCCAGGAACAGCTGGGCCAGGTAGCTGCCCAGGCCGATGACGGGGTTGACCGCCAGCGCGTACACCAGCGGCGCCGTGCCGAGATTAACCTCCGGCATCACCACCACGCGCAGATTGGTCGATTCGTTGGCGATATCCACCGTGCCGTCCATCAGTACAGTAGCGGCCACGCCGTGCATTTTCAAGTTATCGGTCTTCACGATACCGCGGTTGATGGCGGCGTTGGCGCTGATGCCGTCGAACGCCAGCCCTTCCGAAAACACGTCGTGGAAGTCCAGCTTGAGCATGCGCGGCAGCGCCTGCAGGCTGAGCACGCCCAGCAGCTTGGCCGCGCCGGGGTCCTGCTTGAGGAACTGGCCTTTTTCCACGTTCATGCTGATCTGGCCAGACAGGCTGGGGATGTCCAGCGCGTACGGCAAGCCCTTCCAGGAAATGTCGCCGCTGAGCTTGCCCTTGCCGTTGCGCAGGGTGTCGGCAAAGCCGAAGCGGTCCAGCAGCCTGCCGGCGTTGGCGATCTCCAGGTCGAAATTCAGGCTGGTCTGCGGCTGCCCGTCCTTGACCACCCAGCGCCCGGTGCCGTTCAGCTCGCCGTCCGCATTGGCCAGCGACAGCTTGGACACGCGCCACTCGCGCGCAGCGGCGATCAGGGCGTTGTGCGCCTGCAGTTCCAGCCGGCCCAGCGGCTTGTTGAACAGTTCGAAGCGCTCGGCCACCACGTCCAGCGCAGGGATGGCGGGCTGGGTCGCCTTGTTTTCCAGCAGATCCTTGACTTCGTTGGCCTGCGATTCCGGAATGATGAGCGAGGACAGGCGCGCCGTCACCTTGCCCACGCCCTGCCCGGTGGGCGACTCGTTCCAGGTGACGTAGCCATTCACCTGGCGCGAATCGATATTGGCCTGCCAGACGTTCTTCTGATGGCTCACGCCCACCACCACGTTGTCCAGCTTGCGCTCGCCGATCACCAGCTCGCCGGCCCGCGCGGCCATGGTGTCGGCCACCACGTACTGCGCCACGTCGACGCCGCCGCCGGCTGCTGGCACGCCGGCGGCGCCGGCAGCGCTCGCTGGCGTGTCCTTGCCCACGATGGCGTCGCCCAGCGCCAGCCACTGGTCCACGTTCAGCGATTTCACGTTGGCCTGCATCATCATGCCGCTGTCCGGTTCCGGTGCCGGCACATTCACGCCGATGCCGCCGCGCACCAGTTTCCACGGCTCCTTGCCCTGGCGCTGCCGCTGGTAGGCAGCCGACATGCCGGCGCCCAGCGCCACGCGGATCTCGTCGCGCATCAGGCCGGCCTCGTTGGCGGCCGCGCCGTTCAGCACGAAATGCAGCGGCAGCGTGTCCGCCGCGCCCTTGGCCAGCGGCGCCGGGAAGTCCAGGCCCAGGCCGGCCAAGGTGGAATCAACCGTCACCGAGTAATGATGGTCGCGCGCCACCACCAGGCCGGTATAGCGCGTGCCGCCGCTGAAGTGGCTGGCCACGCGCTGCATCTGCGGCGACGGCCAGGTCTTGCGCAAGCCGTCCGCCGTGACGGTGCCGCCCAGGCGCACCTGGATGCTGCCGTCGCGCTGGCTGCCGCCGGTAATGGCCACCGGGCCGCCGATGAAGCTGCCCGCCAGGTTGTTCAGGTTGACGCCTTTTTCATTGAATTCGATCTTGCCGGTGGAGCCGGCCACCACCGGCATGTCGTGCCACAGCACGATGTCGTTGCCGCCCAGCTGCAGCGCGCCCTGCACTTTCGCGTCGTGCATGTGATTCAGCGGCAGCTGCAGCTTGAGTGCCAGTTTCGCATTGCCGCTCGCTTGCGTCTCATCGGTGAAGTGGCCGATCCATTCCAGCACCGGACTGGCCGCCACGTAGTGCAGGAACTCCTGCATCGGGCCGGCCGCGTTGCCGTCGATCTCCAGCACGCTGTCGTGCGATGACAGGTCGGCAATCACGGCTTTCACGCCGCTTAGCGCCACGCCGCCGGTGGTGGCCGTATCGCCGCGGATTTCCATGCGCGTGCCCTCGAACACGAAGCCGCCCTTGATCTTCTCGGCCTGCGGCCACAACGGCGACTTGCCGTCCTTGGCGTAGACGCCGGGGTCATAGTTGAGCTTGCCGTTCGTCAGGCGCCCGGCCACGCGGAACTCGCCCTTGGCGCGCTCGGCGGCGGTGGGCACCGCGCCGCTGCTCCTGAAGGGGAAGTGCGCCAGGTCGCCGCGCAGGCGCAGGGTCACGTCGTCGGCCATGCCGTCCTCCAGCGCGCCGGTCAGCCAGCGGTGCAGGTGCTCCGGGGTTTGCAGCGGCAGGTAGCGGCCGATCTTTTTCAGGTCGAAGCCGCTCAGCTTGCCGGTGAAATCGGCCACGCCGGCGCTCTTGCCGTCCAGCGGCACCACGTGGCTGCCGGACAGCGAGCCCGTCAGGCCCTGCTGCGTGAATTCCAGGTTCTGCAGTTCGACCCTGAGCTGCTCGCCGCCGCGCTCGCCGCCGCGCTCTTTGCTTTCGCTGCCCTCGAACGACCAGCTCATCTGGCCGCGCAGCTTCTCGAATGGCATCGAGGCCTCGGCGAAATGGTCCGGCATCTGCAGCACCAGCTGGTCCGCGTCCAGGGTGAAATTGCCGCCCTTCTCGCTCGCCTCCAGGGTGCCGCTCAGGTGCTCGAAGCCGGGCAGCGCCGGCATGCCGCGCACCGCCGGGGTCTTGCCGTTCTTCGGTTGCGGCAGGCGCGCCGGGCGCGGGCGCAGGCCCAGGCCGTCCAGCTGCGCCTTCACATGGTAGGACAGCAGCGCCGGATAGCTGCCGTACCAGGACGCGGCCACATTGCGCAGGCGGCCGGTAGGCGCCACGTCTTCCAGCATGGCGCGCTGGCTGTCGCTGAGCGGCAGGCGGCCGGCCAGCGCAGCCAGGGTTTCCAGGTCCAGCACGCTGGCCTGGAGCTCCATGCGCGCCGGCGCCTTGGCCGTGGCCGCCACGTAGCGCTCGGACAGCTCGGTGGGCGGCAGCGCCAGGCCGTCACGCGTGCGCAGCGAAAAATTGTTTAGTGTCACGCTGTGGCCCAACACGCCGAACGCGGGCTGGCCGCTCTGCAGGCCGGCCGGAATTTCCTCGCGCGCCGAGACGCGGCCGCGCACGTCCACCAGGTCCAGCGGCTGCAAGTCCTTGCCCAGCTGGGCCGTTACATCGGCCAGGCTCACGTCGGCCGTGAAGCCGGCCAGCTTGGCGTGGTCCAGGCGCACCCAGGCGCGCACCGAGCCCATGCCGGAACGCAGGTCGAAAGGATAGCTGAGATGCTGCTTCCAGGCGGCCAGGTCGGCTTGGCGCACGTCCGCGTACAGCTCGCCCTGCCACAGGCGCACATCGGACTTGCGGGTGGCGAACGCCGGATGGATAAAGTCGGCGCGCACGTCCAGCGGACCGCCCAGCTCGGCGGACGGGGTGGCGGTCATGCCGAACTGGTGGCGGCGCCACTTGTTGCGCAGCACCAGGCGCATATCGGCCAGGCTCACCTGGGGCGCGCCGCGCAGCTTGTCGGTCCAGTCCAGCTGGCCTTCGCGGATGACGATCTCGCGCTGGGCCAGCAGCCAGTCCGCGCCCTTGCCGTCGCCCTTCTGGTTCAGGTCGATATACACGCCGGCCGCGTACAGCTTGCCGTCCGCCTCGCGCCGCACGTCCAGCTTGGGGCGTATCAGTTCCAGCGATTCGAAGCGCACGTCGGCCGCCGCCACGCTCCACCACGACAGGGTGGCCGAGACGCTGGGCAGCGCCAGCACTTCGCGGCCCTGCGGGTCGCGCAGCACCACGTCGCCCAGGAACAGGGTGGGGTTCAGGCCGGACCAGGAGGCGTAGATGCGTTCGATGGTGACCGGGTTGCCCAGCGCGCGGCTGGCCAGGCGTTCGATGTCGCCCTTGTAGTGGTCGATGTGGGGCAGCACCAGGTAGCGCAGCGCCAGCAGCAGGATGGCGAAGGCAAAGTACACCAGCAGAGCCAGCTTGACAGTGAAGCCGAGCACATGGTGGGTGGCCAGGTTGCAGACGCGATAGGCCGAACGCAGCCTTTGCCAGCGCACGGCCAGGGGCACGCTGCCTGTCACGGTCTCCTCCGGCGGTTTTTGCATCAATAAGCTAATAATTCAGGCCCGGCATCAAATAAATCGCTAAAATCGTTTCCAGCCCTAAAGGAGCCTGCCCGGTCATTTTACCGCATAGGCTGCTGTCCTCACGCTCTGTTTATTACGTTGCAACACTAAGTTACTTACCGCCTATGACCGCACCCGCCCTGACCTCCGCCTCCCGTTATTACCAGCGCTGGGTCGGCGCCGATCCGGGCCGCGCCGCCAGGGTGGATGCGCTGGCGCGCACGTCAGTTGCCGACCTCGATTTTGCCGAGGCGCTGGCGCGCGAAGCCGACACGGGACAAGGCGAGCCGCTGCCGCTGCCGCGCGCCATGCGGCGCCTGCGCAACCTGCTGGTGTGCAGCCTGATCCAGCGCGACCTGGCCGGCCGCGCCGACCTGCACGAAGTGGTCACCGCCATGACCCGCTTTGCCGACTTCGCCATCCAGCAGCACACGGCGGCCCTGCACGCGGACATGGTGGCCCTGCACGGCCAGCCCGTCGGCCACGACAGCGGCGAGACCCAGGAACTGATGGTGCTGGCCATGGGCAAACAGGGCGGCGGCGAGCTCAACGTGTCGTCCGACATCGACCTGATCTTCGTCTACCCGGAAGACGGCGACACCGCGGCCGGCCCCGGCCAGCGCACCCTGTCCAACCACGAATTCTTCGTCCGCCTGGGCAAGAAGCTCATTGCCGCGCTGGCCGAGATCACCGAGGACGGCTACACCTTCCGGGTCGACATGGCGCTGCGCCCGAACGGCGGCTCCGGCCCGCTGGCCGCCAGCCTCAGCATGGTGGAGCAGTACCTGATCGTGCAGGGCCGCGAATGGGAACGCTACGCCTGGGTCAAGGCGCGCGCCGTCACCGGCAAGCCGGCCGACATTGCCGCGCTGGACGCCATCGTGCGCCCCTTCGTGTTCCGCCGCTACCTGGACTTCGGCGTGATCGAAGCCATCCGCAATATGCACGCCCAGATCCGCGCCGAGGTCAACCGCCAGGAACGGCTGCACCCGGACCGCAGCAACAACGTCAAGCTGGGACGCGGCGGCATCCGCGAGATCGAATTCCTGGCCCAGGTGTTCCAGCTGATACGCGGCGGGCGCGACGCCGCCCTGCGCGACCGTTCCACCCGCACCACCCTGCGCATCCTGCCCGAAAAGGGCTTGCTGACCAACGACATCGTGCTGCAACTGCTCGCTTCCTACACCTTCCTGCGCAACCTGGAGCACCGCCTGCAGTACCTGGACGACGCCCAGACCCACACCCTGCCGCCCAACGAGGCCGACCAGTTGATCGTGGCGCAGATGATGGGCCTGCCGGACGTGGCCACCCTGCTGGCGCGCATCGAGGCCCACCGCAGCTTCGTGGCCGAGCAGTTCGACGCCATGTTCGCCGAAAAAGCGCAGAACGGCGCCCAAGATGCCGACATCGACCCCGCCACCAGCAACGAATGCGCCGACCCGGACAACCTGGAAGCGATCCAGGCGCGCTTCGCCGCGCTGGGCTACGACGACCCGGCCGGCGCCGCCCAGCGCCTGGTGGCCACCTGGCAGGCGCCGCGCCTGCAATCGCTGCCGGAAGCCAGCCGCAACCGCCTGGTGTCGCTGGTGAACGCGGCGCTGCCGCTGATCGCCCGCACCGCAGAGCAGTCCAGCATCGGCAGCCAGCTGGTGACCCTGGGCAGCCTGCTCGACTTCCTGGAAGCCATCGCGCGCCGCTCGGCCTACCTGTCCCTGCTGACCGAGTACCCGCACACGCTGGAACGCGTGATCCGCATGATGCACGCCAGCGGCTGGGCCGCCAAATTCCTCACCAAGCACCCCATCCTGCTGGACGAGCTGCTCGACGACCGTATCCGCAACGCCGTGTTCGACGCGGCCGCCCTGGCCGCCGAGCTGGACGGCCAGCTGGCCGCCGCAGCCGGCGATACCGAACGCCAGATGGACATCCTGCGCGAAGTCCACCACGCCCAGCTGTTCCACCTGCTGGCGCAGGACCTGGCCGGCGACCTGACCGTGGAAAAGCTGGCCGACCACCTGTCGGCGCTGGCCGACGTGATCGTGGCCGCCACCGTGCAGGCGGTGTGGCAGACCGTGGCCACCCGCCACCGCGAGGTGCCGCGCTTCGCCGTCATTGCGTACGGCAAGCTGGGTGGCAAGGAACTGGGCTACATCTCCGACCTGGACGTGATCTTCCTGTTCGACGACGAGGACCAGGATGCCCCGGCCCAGTACGCCAAGCTGGCGCAGCGCTTCATCACCTGGATGACCTCGCACACCTCGGCCGGCCAGCTGTTCGACGTCGACATCGCGCTGCGGCCGGACGGCGCCAGCGGCATGCTGGTGTCCAGCGTGCAAGCCTTTGAACGCTACCAGCACAATTCGGCCTGGATCTGGGAGCACCAGGCCCTGACCCGGGCCCGCTTCTGCGCCGGCGACGCGGAAATCGGCCAGCGCTTCGAGCAGATCCGCTGCCAGGTATTGCGGCGCGCACGGCCGCTGGACGGCGAATTGAAACGCGAAGTGCACGCCATGCGCAAGAAGATGGCCGACGCCCGCCCCAACCGCTCGGAACTGTTCGATTTAAAACAGGACGCCGGCGGCATGATCGACATCGAATTCATCGTCCAATATCTGGTGCTGCAGCACGCAGCCACCTATTCCCAACTGACGGGAAATGTGGGTAATATTGCCTTACTGAAAATGTGCGGTGAGCTCGGCTTGATCGACCCGGCTTTGGCGGCCAGCGTGGCCGACGCCTACCGCGCTTTCCGCAAATTGCAGCACCAGATGCGTTTGCAGGGCCAGGAAAATGCCCGCGTGGACCCGGCGCGGGTGGCCGGCCATGCGGCGCATGTTATCCAGTTATGGAAGGAAATATTAGAATAAGCGTTACCGGCAGTCCCATTCCAAAAGGAGAGACAGATGAAGATGTTTTTAGGTGGTATTGCAATCAGCCTGGGTTTGCTTGCCTTGCCCGCGTATGCGACGGAAAAAGGATCGGCCAACGAAGCGGTGGCCATGGTTAAAAAAGCCGTGGCGCTGATTAAATCGGACGGCAAGGAAAAAGCGCTCGCCGCCATTTCCGATCCCGCCAACAAGGATTTCCACGACCGCGATCTATATATATACGTCTACGACCTGAACGGCGTGGCGGTGGCGCACGGCGTGAATCCCAAGCTGGTCGGTAAAAATCTGCTGGACATGAAAGATAATGAGGGCAAGGCCATGATCCAGGAAATGGTAAAAGTGGCCAAGGAAAAAGGCAGCGGCTGGGTTGATTTCAAATGGCCGAATCCTGTCACCAAGGCGGTCGAGGCGAAATCCGGTTACGTGGAACGCGCGGGCGACTTGCTGGTCGGGTCCGGCATCTACAAATAAGCCCACCGCCGCGAGGCGATCTCATCCATGCCAACGCCGCATTCTGCGGCGTTTTTTTCGCCCGGCGCGCCTGGTTCTGGCTTGATCACGCCAGAAGCTGGCACGAAGTCCGGCCAGACGCCGCGGCGGTACTGTGGCAGACTTGCAACATTGTCCGCACATCCATAATCCCACGATACAAACGGAAATAAAGCCCGAATTCGCCAAAACCCCGGGCTAGCGAGCTCTAAGGGAAACACTTATAGGCATTTCGCGCGCTGAGCCGCGCTGTCAAGAGTTGCTTTGTTTCAATCGCGTTACACGCGCACGTTTGACACGCATTTGCCGCCAGTGTCTTATAGCCCGATTAGCAATCCCAGAAGGATTGCTAATGCACCAGACACTCTAATAAGGAACATGACTATGTTGATAGAAAAAGCCCTGGCCCGCTCCCTGCGCGTCGTATTCTCGGGCGGCGTGGCCATCGCCGGCCTCGGCATGCTGGCCCAGCCTGCCCTCGCACAAAATGCCCCCGCAGCCGCGCCTATCCAGCGCGTTGAAATTACCGGCTCCGCCATTAAGCGTATAGACGCGGAAACCGCCGTGCCGGTAACTGTGGTTAAAATGGAAGACCTGAAAAAACAGGGTATTACCACCATCGAACAAGTAATGGCCAATTTGAGCTCGGTGCAAACCAACCAGGGCACCAGCCAGGTTGTCGGTTTGAGCACGGGCGGCGCATCCTTTGCGGATTTGCGCGGTATCGGCGCCAATAAGACTCTGGTGCTGTTGAATGGCCGCCGCCTGGCCAATAATGCGCTGGATAGCTCGGCGCCCGATTTGAATATGATTCCATTCGCCGCGCTGGAGCGCGTCGAAGTATTGCGCGACGGCGCATCCTCGCTGTACGGCTCCGATGCAGTGGGCGGCGTAATCAACTTTATTACCCGTAAAGACTTTACCGGCGTAACCGTTACCGGCGGCGTCGATTCCCCGCAAAAGCGCGGCGGCGGTTCGAATAGCGCGAATATCGGCGTTGGCTACGGCAATCTGGACACCGACGGCTTCAATATCTTCGCCATGGGCGACCACCAGGTGCAGCGCCGCATCATGGGCACCGAGCGCGACTTCAACAAGCGCTACCCGGGCGGCCTGTCGCCCACCACCAGCCCGGCCAACTATTACCAGGACGGCAACAGCGGCAACCCTGCCGCCCCCAACTGCACCAGCGCGCCCAACCTGATTCCGGACGCCACCGGCAGCGGCTGCCAGATGACCACCTCCTCCTTCGTCGACTATGTTCCGAAGAGCGAGCGCAACACCGGCCTGATCAAGGGCACCATCAAGCTGGCGGAAAACCATGAACTGGGCCTGGAATACTTGATCACCAAGAGCCGCATCGGCAGCGAAATCGCGCCGGTGCCATACGGCGGCCTGTTCCAGAACCGCGTGCGTCCGGACGGCTCGCTGAATCCCTTCTACCCAGGCAACCCCGGCGCCATCACCCCGAACGTGCCGCTGAGCTCGACTTACACCGAAGACAACACCCCGGCCGGCGTGCTGCCCGGCTTCGTGCACGTGAAATGGCGCGACCTGCCGAACGGCTCGCGCGCCGGCGACGACGTCAACCAGCAGCAGCGCTTCGTCGCCTCGCTGCAGGGTTCGATCGCAGGCTGGGACTACGGCGCTGCTTTCACCTACAACAAGAACAAGGTGGCCAGCAACCTGATCGGCTACAGCGACGGCGGCATCATCACCAAGGGCGTGCTGGAAGGCGTCATCAACCCCTTCGGCGAACAGACCGCCGCCGGCGCCGCGCTGATCGACAGCGCTGCCCTGAACGGCAACATCCAGAACGCCAAGGGCACCATGAAGGGCTTCGACGTGCGCGCCAGCCGCGAGGTCGGCGACTGGTTCGGCGCCGGCCGCCAAAGCGCGCTGGCCATCGGCGGCCAGTTCGACAAGCAGGAATTCCACAGCGCGGCCAACACTGAATACGCTGAAAAAGTGGTGGCTTCCACCGGTATCGACCCGAACACGCTGAACGAAGGTTCGCGCAAGGTCAGCGCCGCGTACGCCGAGCTGAACCTGGCCCTGCTGAAGGACCTGGACGTGACTGCCGCCGTGCGTTACGACAAATACAACGACTTCGGCAGCACCACCAATCCGAAGTTCGGCTTCCGCTACCAGCCGACCAAGACCGTGCTGCTGCGCGGCTCCTACTCGACCGGTTTCCGCGCGCCGTCGCTGTACGAGATCAACTCGGCCCAGACCTACACCAACTCCAACCAGTACGACGATCCGGTCAACTGCCCAGGCGGCACCCCGCTGCCGGGCAAACCGGCCGCGGCCAACTGCCAGCAGCAGTTCCAGACCCTGACGGGCGGCAACAAGGCCCTGGCGCCGGAAGAATCGAAGAACTACGCGCTGGGCATCGTGATCGAGCCGGTCAACAACCTGTCGCTGGGCCTAGACTTCTGGAAGCTGCAACTGGAACACCAGATCGGCCAGCTGAACCAGGATGACGTGTTCGGCGATCCTGCCAAGTACGCTTCGCTGTACCACCGCACCCCGGCCGGCAACCTGGCCACCGACGGCTCGCAGTGCCCCAACCCGCTGACCTGCGGCTATGTCGACCTGCGCACCCAGAACCTGGGCGGCGTGAACACCGACGGCCTGGACATCAGCGTGAACTACCGCTGGCGCAGTGCCGACTACGGCAACACCACCTTCTCGCTGAACAGCACCTACGTGCACAAGTATGAGTACCAGAACAGCGATGGCGGCGAGTGGCACCAGAACGTGGGCGTGTACTCCGGCATCGGCCCGATCTTCCGCTGGCAGAACAACGCCAATGTGAATTGGACCAAGGGCATCTGGGGCGCCGGCATTGCCGCGCACTCCAAGTCCGGCTATATCGACCAGGATCCTGAATACCGCGTCGCGTCCTACACCACCTGGGACGGCTACGCCACGGCAGCCATCCTGAAGAACCTGTCGGTCACCTTCGGCGTGCGCAACCTGTTCGACCGTACCCCGCCGCTGTCCTACCAGACCGAGACCTTCCAGGCTGGCTACGATCCGCGCTTCACCGATCCGAAAGGCCGCACCTACTACCTGCGCGCCACCTACAACTTCTAATCGGCAGCAAGTAAAAACCCCCCATCTGCACTGAGCGCGATCTAAAGCGCGTTCAGGCTGATGGGGGGTTTTTTTACGCTTGCGGTTGGCGGGTTACGCGCCGTTGGCGCTAACGCGCCCTACGAAGATGCCGCAAACACGTAGGGCGGGTTAGGCGGAACGCCGTAACCCGCCGTGCCTGCGATTACTTGGCGCTCATCAGTGCCACGGTGGTGTCCAGCATGCGGTTGCTGAAGCCCCACTCGTTGTCGTACCACGACGATACCTTCACCAGGCGGCCCGACACCTTGGTCAGCGTCGAATCGAAGTTCGACGAAGCCGGGTTGTGGTTGAAGTCAATCGATACCAGCGGTTCGGTCTGGTAGGTCAGCACTTCCTTCAGCGCGCCTTCGGAGGCAGCCTTCATCAGCGCGTTCACTTCGTCCACGGTGGTGTCGCGCGAGGCGATGAAGGACAGGTCCACCAGCGACACATTGATGGTCGGCACACGGATCGCGAAACCGTCCAGCTTGCCGTTCAGCTCAGGCAGCACCAGGCCAACCGCAGCGGCGGCGCCGGTCTTGGTCGGGATCATGGACATGGTGGCCGAACGGGCGCGGCGCAGGTCTTCATGCATCACGTCGGACAGCACCTGGTCGTTGGTGTAGGCGTGCACGGTGGTCATCAGGCCGTTTTCCACGCCGATGGCGTCGTTCAGCGGCTTGACCAGCGGGGCCAGGCAGTTGGTGGTGCAGGAAGCGTTCGAGATCACGGTGTCGGTGGACTTCAGCACGTGCTGGTTCACACCGTACACGATGGTCGCGTCCACGTCCTTGCCGCCCGGTGCCGAGATGATGACTTTCTTGGCGCCGCCCTTCAGGTGGGCCGAAGCCTTTTCCTTGGTGGTGAAGAAGCCGGTGCACTCCAGCACCACGTCCACGCCCAGGTCGCCCCATGGGATTTCAGCCGGATTGCGCTGTGCGAACACGCGGATCACGTCGCCGTTGACGATCATGTTGTCGCCGTCCACCGTCACGGTGCCGGGGAACTTGCCGTGCGCGGTATCGTAGCGGGACAGGTGCGCGTTCGACTTGGCATCGCCCAGGTCGTTAATGGCAACGATCTGGATGTCTTGCTTTTTGCCGCCTTCGTAGAAAGCACGCAGTACATTACGGCCGATACGGCCATAGCCATTGATTGCTACTTTGATCGTCATACTAAGCTCCTGATGTAAAAAAAAGGGGATTATGCAACCAGAACAGATTTAACCTTGGCCACGACGTTTTCCACCGTGAAGCCGAAATGCTTGAACAGCACAGGCGCAGGAGCGGATTCGCCGAAGGTGTCGATACCGACCACGGCGCCTTCCAGGCCCACATACTTGTACCAGAAATCGGTCACGCCGGCTTCGATGGCCACGCGCGGCACGCCCTTGGTCAGCACGCTGGCCTTGTAGGCGGCGTCCTGGCGGTCGAACACGTCGGTCGACGGCATGGACACCACGCGTGCGGCGATGCCTTCGGCAGCCAGCGCGCTGGCGGCGTTGACGGCCAGCTCCACCTCGGAACCGGTGGCGATCAGGATGACCTTGGCGTCGGCCACGTCGTTCAGCACATAGCCGCCCTTGGCGATATTGGCCACCACGGCGTCGCTGCGCTCCAGGTAAGGCAGGTTCTGGCGCGAGAAGATCAGGGTCGACGGACCGTTCTTGCGCTTGACCGCTTCGCCCCACGCCACCATCGACTCGACGGTATCGGCCGGACGCCAGTTGTCCAGGCCAGGGATCAGGCGCAGCGAGGACACGTGTTCCACGGACTGGTGGGTCGGGCCGTCTTCGCCCAGGCCGATCGAGTCGTGGGTGAACACGAACAGCGAACGCTGCTTCATCAGCGCAGCCATGCGCAGCGCGTTGCGGCTGTAATCCGAGAAGGTCAGGAAAGTGGCGCCGAAGGGGATGTAGCCGCCGTGCAAGGCCACGCCGTTCATGATGGCGCTCATGCCGAACTCGCGCACGCCATAGTTGATGTGGTTGCCGGTCTTGCCCGAACGCAGGTTGACGGACTCTTTCCAGTTGGTCAGGTTGGAGCCGGTCAGGTCGGCCGAGCCGCCCAGGAATTCAGGCAGCACGGGAGCCAGCGCCTGGATCGCGTTCTGGCTGGCCTTGCGGGTCGCGATGGTTTCTTTCTTCTCGACGCAGGCGGCGATGGCGGCAGCCAGCGTGGCGTCGAAGTTGGCAGGCAGGTCGCCCGCCA
Organism: Massilia sp. Root418; assembly: GCF_001425265.1. Lineage (GTDB taxonomy): Bacteria > Pseudomonadota > Gammaproteobacteria > Burkholderiales > Burkholderiaceae_D > Rugamonas. The sequence goes on along the minus strand of NZ_LMEC01000021.1, from coordinate 498,510 downwards.
TGCGGCGTGCCAGTTCGGCGGCTTCTGCAGGGAACTTGGCGCTATATTCGGTGAACTTCGCGGTCCATTCGGCTTCGTGCTGCGCGCCGGCGGCTTTCGCGTCCCATGCGGAGTACACGTCGGCAGGGATCTCGAACGGGGCCGGGGTCCAGCCGATGTATTCGCGTACGGCGGCGATTTCCTTGTCGCCCAGCGCGGCGCCGTGCACCTTGTCGCCACCTTGCAGGTTGGGCGAACCCTTGCCGATCACGGTCTTGCAGCAGATCAGGGTAGGCTTGTCGGATTTTTTCGCGGCGGCGATGGCGGCGTCCACGGCGGCCACGTCATGGCCGTCCACGGCGCGGATCACGTTCCAGCCGTAGGCTTCGAAGCGTTTCGGCGTGTCATCGGTGAACCAGCCTTCGACCTTGCCGTCGATCGAGATGCCGTTGTCGTCGTACAGCGCGATCAGTTTTTTCAGGCCCAGGGTGCCAGCCAGCGAGCACACTTCGTGCGAAATGCCTTCCATCAGGCAGCCATCGCCCACGAACGCGTAGGTATAGTGGTCCACTACGTCCAGGCCCGGCTTGTTGAACTCGGCCGCAAGCAGGTACTCGGCCAGCGCCATGCCGACCGCGTTGGCGATGCCCTGGCCCAGCGGGCCGGTGGTGGTTTCCACGCCCGGCGTGATGTCCACTTCCGGGTGGCCCGGGGTTTTCGAGTGCATCTGGCGGAAGGAGCGGATGTCGTCCATGGTCACGGCGTAGCCTGCCAGGTGCAGCAGCGCGTAGTGCAGCATGGAGCCGTGGCCGTTCGACAGCAGGAAGCGGTCGCGGTTCAGCCATTTCGGATTGGCGGGGTTGTGGCGGTGATGACCGCTCCACAGCGCTACTGCGATTTCAGCCATGCCCATCGGCATGCCTGGGTGGCCGGAATTGGCCTTCTGCACAGCGTCCATTGCCAGCGCGCGGATCGCGTTGGCCATTTGAGTGGTTGGGAGCGTAGTAGTCATCGTGGTGATTGCGGAAGGTTTGAAATTAGCTAAAGCGTGCTTGCTTGAACCAAGTATTTTACCAGAGCGGGGGGCCGCCCATTAAAATTACGCATCCAACAGCACTCATCAAGGCCCCCGCATGCCCCGTTTCTACTGCCCGCAGCCGCTTGCCATCGGCCTGATCATCGACCTGCCGGAAGCGGTGGCCCACCACGTGCACGTGGTGCGCCTGGCGCCGGGCGAGGCCATCACCGTGTTCAACGGCGAGGGCGGCGAGTACACGGCGGTGCTGCAAACGGTGGAAAAGCGCCGCGCCAGCGCTGAAATCAAGGCCCACACCGCGCGCGACGCCGAGCTGCCCTACGCGGTCACGGTGGCGCAGGCGCTGCCGGAAGCGTCCAAGATGGACTGGATCATTGAAAAAGCCGTGGAACTGGGCGCCGCCGCCTTCCAGCCGCTGGCGGCGCGCCGCTGCGTGGTCAAGCTGTCAGGCGACCGCGCGGAAAAAAAGTTCGCTCATTGGCAAGGCGTGATCGTCTCGGCCAGCGAGCAGAGCGGCCGCAACCGCCTGGCCCAGCTGGCGCCCGTGGACGAGTTCAAGGACTGGATCGCGCAGCAGGACATGCACCGCCGCGTGATCCTGACCCCGCGCGCCAGCCAGTCGCTGGCCGACTGGGCCCGCCACCAGCCGCCGCAGGCGCTGACCATCATGATCGGCCCCGAGGGCGGCTTCTCCGACGACGAGGAAAACCTGGCCGTGGCCCAGGGCGCCCTGCCCCTGTCCATGGGCCCGCGCATCCTGCGCACCGAAACGGCTGCCCTGGCTGCCCTGGCCGCATTGAATGCCAGCTGGGGCGGCATGTAGTCTTTTCCATCAGCGGAACACCGCGACCAGGGCCATGACCGCGAGACCGGCCGCCAGCAGCAGCATCAAGCCGGGAAGCAGCGGCGACGCAACAAGGCGCTTCGCCCATCCATGCACACTTGGCGACCTCCGTATCTCCTAAAAAAAATGCCGCCCAGTCAAGCCCGGGCGGCATTGGAAGCTTAGAGGCGAATACTACCGCCTCGCTGGCAATTAGAACTTATAGTTCGCTTTAACCGTGAAGAAGCGGCCGCGCGCGCTGTGCAGTGCCGGGTTGTAGCCAGCGGTGGCGTACGACGGATCATACGGCGCCTTCTTGTCGAACAGGTTGGCGACGTTGAAGCTCAGCACGGTGTTGCGGAAGCCGGTGTAGGCGTAGGCCAGGTCCAGCGTTGCCATCGACTTCACTTTGCACTCCGGGTAGAACTTGGCGTAGTCCGGGTTGCGGTTGGCGCGGCCATATTCGCAGTACGGCTCTTCGTAACGGCCAACCTTGCCGTCTTCCTGCACGCTGTACACCGCCATCATCGAAATCGACGAGATATAGTTCGCGGTGGCCGTCAGGTTGTGCTGCTGGATGCTCCAGGTCGACGACAGCGACGCGCGCAGGCGCGGGATTTCACCCACGCTGGTGGTGTCGTTGTAGATCGCGCCGTTGGTACCGACCAGGTCGATCATCGGATCGCCGTCGGCCTGAGCCTTCTTGTAGCTCAGCGTGTAGGTCGCGTTCAGGCGGCTGGCCAGCTTGCCGTAGGCGCCCAGGTTGTTGCGCAGCGCCAGTTCGAGGTCGATGCCGCTGGTACGGGTACCGCCAGCATTGATGTACGGCGTTTCGATGCTGATCAACGGGCCGGAGTTCGGAATCAGCTTGCCGGTCGCTGGATCGGTCAGCCAGGTGCCCTGGTTCTGGTCGCGCTTGACGCGGTAAGCCAGGCTAGGATCCTGGATCACGGCCACCGCCGACATCAGGTCGGTTTCCTTTTCCTTGCGGATGTTGTAGTAGTCGAACAGGATGTCGAAGTTGCTAGCTGGCGAGAAGATCACGCCAGCCGTGAAGCTCTTCGATTCTTCCGGCACCAGGTCCTTGTTCGATGCCGCCACGCCCGACAGGCTCTTCAGGCAATCGGTCGCGTCGGCGCCTTGCTTGCCGCAGCGCAGCTTGTCCTCGAAGTTGTTCAGGAAGTACTGGGTGCCACCGTCCACCATCTGGGTCAGCGATGGTGCGCGGAAGCCTTCCGAGTAGGTGCCGCGCACCGCCAGGGTCGGGCTCACGGTCCACTTGACGCCCGCTTTCGGCGTGAAGCTGCCGGAGAAGCCGTCATATTTGTCGTACCGGCCGGCCAGTTCCACGTCGACCGATTTGAGCACCGGCAGGCGCACCTCGGAGAACACCGAGCGCACGTCGCGCTTGGCTTGCGAATACTGGTTGGCCAGGCCGATGATCTGGCCGTTGACGGTACGCGCGTCTGGCACGATGCTCATTTTTTCCTGCTTGACCTCGGCGCCCACGGCCAAGCCGATGGCGCCGCCGGCCAGCTGGCCCAGCTCGGTGCTACCCTTGATGTCCCACTGCGTGATGCTGGCCTTGCCGTCCAGCGGCGAGTCCACCGTCACGCCGGGAGTGCTGGCGATGGTTTTCAACGGCACGTTATCGGTCACCAGGCGCTGCACGATAGGCAGGTACAAGAAGCCGTTCGACACCTGGTGGCGCTTGGACTCGTTGTACAACAGGCCGGTATCCCAGTCCCAGTTGAAGTTGCTGCCCTTCAGGCCGGCCAGCAGGCGGGTCGAGGTGTTTTCGTTCGAGCTGCCGCCTTTGGCGTCGGTGAAGCGGTAGTTCACCGCCACCGGTACAGCGCCGGCGGTGCCGCGGGTCGGGTTGTCCGGATGGTTCACGCCCAGGATAGGCTGGAAGCTGATGCCAGGACCGTCTTTCGGAAACACGGTGGTCTTGTTGCGCGACAGCGTGCGAGACACGCCCGCGTATTCCAGTTCCGACTTGCTGTACGACGCTTCGGCGAAGGCGCGGGTGCTCTCGTTGATCTTGAATTCGCCGCGTGCCAGCACGTTCGAGCTCTCGCTCTTGCCTTGCGCGTCTTCATACTGCCAGCCGTCGTAGTTGCAGAACTTGTTGCCGATCATGACGTCCGATGCCAGCATCGGCACCAGCGCGGTGGAGCCGGTGCGGATGTCGGCCGGGTTGCAGCTCAGGTCGGCCGACACATAGCGGTTGAAGGAACCGCTCCCCAGGCGCGCCTCCTTGAAGAACACGGGATACTGGCTGACGCTGCTGTAGTAATTGCTCAAGCGGCCGTCCATGGCCATGGACTGGTCGGCGTGCACGGCGCGCGCCTCGGCAATCGGGGTGCGGTCGCGCTTGGAGAAGTCGAAGGCAACGAAGGCGTTGAAGCGGTCCGCTTCCAGGTCGCCGAAGCCATAGGCGCCGCTGATGCCGTTCCGGCCGAAGTTGCCGTGGCCATCCTGGCTATGCTGGGCGGTGATGTCGCCGCCCTTGAAGTTGCTCTTGGTGATGAAGTTGATCACGCCGGCAATCGCGTCGGAGCCGTACACGGCCGAACCGCCGTCTTTCAGGATCTCGACGCGTTCCAGCGCCGACAGCGGGATGGAGTTCAGGTCGTACTGGGTGGACTGGCCGGCGTTCGGATCGGCATAGGCGGCCGGCGACATGCGGCGGCCGTTGATCAGCACCAGGGTGGAAGCCGAGCCCAGGTTGCGCAGCGATGCAGTAGCCAGGCCCTTGGAGAAGCCGCCATCGCGCGAGTCGACCTGGTTGGACGAGCCCAGTGCCGGTACCTTGGCCATCAGGTCAGCCACGCTCACCGCGCCGGACTGCTCGATTTCCTTCTTCGAAATAACCTGCACCACGGACGGGTTTTCCGTGGAAGTGCGCTTCAGGTTGGAGCCGGTCACAATCACGCGTTCGATCGGCGCGTCGGCCGCTGCGCCGGTTTGCAGTTGCGCCAGGGCGATGTCGCTCCAGCCCACGGTGCCCATCAGTGCTATTGCCTGCACTATCAACTTTTTCTTCACGTTTTCTCCAGTCGAGGAAAGGCTGGCGGCGCCCTCATGAGGCGCTTCCCCAGCCATTTGATCGGCCCGGCTGCACTCCGACAGCAGGGTCCGTCTCGGAGTATAGCGATAGCAATTCGTAAAGATTGTAACATTCGGATATATACTAAATAATATTGTCGATTTACAACAGCACCATAGTGGTGCGAGCACTAGTGCTGGACCGCTGCGGGAGCGCGTGCTATCATCGCCGGTTGCGCGCGCCGCGCGCGCGTTTTTTTCCAATCGACCTGCTTGATAACTACAAGCACAGGAACCGCCATGCTCAGACTGAATGAAGTAAAGCTCCCGCTCGACCATACCCCTGAACAACTGACCGCCGCCGTCCTGACCCGCCTCGGCATCGCGCCGGCCCAGCTCACCGGCTATACCGTGTACAAGCGCAGCTACGACGCGCGCAAGAAGTCCGCCATCGTGCTGATCTATTCGCTGGACGTGGAAACCACCGACGACGACGCCGTCCTGAAAGCCAACGCGCGCGACAGCCACCTGATGCCCTCGCCCGACACCCGCTACAAGTATGTGGCGCAGAATGTGAACGCCAGCGGTGCCCAGCCGCGCCCGGTGGTCATCGGCATGGGCCCGTGTGGGCTGTTCGCCGCGCTGATCCTGGCCCAGATGGGCCTGAAACCCATCATCCTGGAACGCGGCAAGACCGTGCGCGAGCGCACCAAGGACACCTTCGGCTTCTGGCGCAAGCGCGAGCTGAACCCGGAATCGAACGTGCAGTTCGGCGAGGGCGGCGCGGGCACCTTCTCGGACGGCAAGCTGTACAGCCAGATCAAGGACCCCAAGCACTACGGCCGCAAGGTGCTCACCGAATTCGTCAAGGCCGGCGCGCCGGAGGAAATCATCTACGTCAGCAAGCCGCACATCGGCACCTTCCGCCTGGTCAAGATGGTGGAAGCGATGCGCCAGGAAATCGTGGCGCTGGGCGGCGAGATCCGCTTCGAGGCGAAAGTGACCGACATCGAGATCGACGAAGCCGACGGCCAGCGCCAGGTGCGCGGCCTGGTGCTGAGCACGGGCGAGCGCCTGCCGACCGAACACGTGGTGCTGGCCATCGGCCACAGCGCGCGCGACACCTTTGAAATGCTGTATGAGCGCGGCGTGTTCATCGAAGCCAAGCCGTTCTCGATCGGCTTCCGCGTCGAGCATCCGCAGTCCATGATCGACGCCTGCCGCTTCGGCCCCAACGCCGGCCACCCCATCCTGGGCGCGGCCGACTACAAGCTGGTGCACCATGCCTCCAACGGCCGCGCCGTGTACAGCTTCTGCATGTGCCCGGGCGGCACCGTGGTGGCCGCCGCGTCCGAGCCGGGCCGCGTGGTTACCAACGGCATGAGCCAGTATTCGCGCGCCGAGCGCAACGCCAACAGCGCCATCGTGGTGAGCATTTCGCCGGAAGACTATCCGGGCCACCCGCTGGCCGGTATCGAGTTCCAGCGCCGCCTGGAAGAGAAAGCCTATGAACTGGGCGGCAGCAACTACAGCGCGCCGGGCCAGCTGATGGGCGATTTCGTGGCCGGCCGCCCGTCCACCGAGTTCGGCGCCGTGGTGCCGTCCTATAAACCGCAGGTGCACCTCACCGACCTGGCCACGATCCTGCCGGAGTACGCCGTGACGGCGCTGCGCGAAGCCTTCCCGGCTTTCGACAAGCAGGTCAAGGGCTACTTCAAGCACGACGCGGTGCTGACCGGCCTGGAAACGCGCACCTCCTCGCCGATCCGCATCAAGCGCCGCGACGACGACCTGCAAAGCCTGAACACGCGCGGCCTGTTCCCAGCCGGCGAAGGCGCGGGCTACGCCGGCGGCATCCTGTCGGCTGGCGTGGACGGCATCAAGGTGGCCGAGGCGGTGGCGCTGTCGATGGCGGCCAAGGACTGAGCAGGTTGCGCATGCTTGGCGGGTTACGGCGCTGCGCGCCTAACCCGCCCTACGGCACGCAGTCCGTCGGCACGCAGTCCGTCGGCACGCAGTCCGTCGGCACGGCAGTAACGTAGGGCGGGTCAGGCGGAGCCGTAACCCGCCAAGGGCAGCCGAACGTGGAAGCGGCAGCCGCGCTGCACTTCCGCGTCCACGCTGACCTGCCCGCCCATCTGGTGCACGATGGTGTAGACAATGTGCATGCCCAGGCCGGAGCCGCCCTGCCCGCGCTTGGTGGTGAAGAAGGGCTCGAACACCCGTTCGCGCACGGCTGCCGGCATGCCCACGCCATCGTCGCAGAAGTCGATCAGCACCCAGTCGCGCCCCTCGGTCCGCTCCACGCGGGCGGCAATCACCACCTCCCCCGGCCCGCCGTCCGGGTAGCCATGCTTGGCTGAATTCATCAGCAGGTTCGACAGCACCTGCGACAGCTTGCCCGCCGGCAGGCGCGCCTGCAGCGCCGGGTCGATGTCCACTTTCACCTCGATGGTGCCCTTGCGCAGCTCAGGGCTGTGCGCCGACACCACGCCCAGCACATGGTCGCGCAGGCACAGTTCGGTGACGTGCTCGGTGCCCTGGTCCACCGCCAGCTGCTTGAAATTGCCGATCAATTCCGCCGCGCGCGCCAGGTTCTGCTCGATCAGGCCGGCTGCGCCCCTCAGCCTTTCGGCCAGCGCCACCATGTCCGAGCGGCTCACCTTGGGCGCGCTCAGCGCGTCCACCATCTCCGCGGCATAGGCGCTCATGCCGGAAGCGGCCGTCACCGCCACCCCGATCGGCGTGTTCACCTCGTGCGCCACGCCCGCCACCAGCGCGCCCAGCGCCGCCATCTTCTCCTGCTCCACCATGCTGGCCTGGGCCGCGCGCAGCGCCTCGGTGCGCTTCTGCACCTTGTGTTCGAGCAGCTCCTCGCGGTCCTGGTGCTGCAGCTCGGCCGCGCAGCGCGCAGCGAAAATGGACAGCAGCGACAGCGCCAGCAGGCGCTTGTTCTCGTCGATGGGCTTGGTGTCAATGGCCGACAGGATGCCCAGGGTTTTGCCCTCGGTGTCGATCATGGGCATGCCGACGTAGCTTTCGGCGCGCATGTCCACCAGCAGCGTGTCCCTGGGGTAGTCGGCCTGGATGCCGCAGGCGTGGAAGCACATGGTCTGGTCGGTCACGTCCTGGCAGGGCGTGTGCCGCAGGCTGTATTCCATATTGGGCAGGAAGTCCGTCCCGCCCCACACCGCCAGGGTGCGGATGCCCTCCCCGTCCGCCAGCTGCACCACGCGGCCGGCGATCACATAGGTGACGTCCAGCGCCCGGGCCAGGTCCCGCACCAGCGTGCGGAGGAATTCCTCGCCGCGCAGGCGCGAGGTGGACGCGGTGATCGAGCGCAGCGCGGCCTCGGCCAGCAGGCGGCCATCGTGCTCGTCGAACAGCGCGGGGGAACTGGCGGTCATGGCAACACTCCGGGCAAGGCATTCATAAGGGGACCGCTAGGAAGGCGGACTGCGCTGGTACAGCTGCTGCAGGTCGGCGCTGCGCTGCAGCAGCAGCGCGGCCAGCGCCGGATCGAAACGCTTGCCGCTTTCGGCGCGCACCTGCTCCAGTGCGTGCGCCAGCGGCCAGGCCGGCCGGTAGCAGCGCGGACTGACCATGGCGTCGACGAAATCGGCCAGCGCGGTGATGCGCCCCGCCAGGCTGATCTGCTCGCCGGCCAGGCCGCGCGGGTAGCCGCTGCCGTCCCAGCGCTCATGGTGCTCGTAGGCGATAGCCGCCGCCAGCTGCAGCACCGGCTGGGCCGAGCGCTGCAGCATGGCGCGACCGACCTCGCTGTGCTGCCGCATCTGCGCCCACTGCGCGCCGTCCAGCGGGCCGGGCTGGTTCAGCACCGCGTCCGGCACCCCGCTGTGGCCCACGTCGTGCAGCGGGGCGGCCTGGCGCAACTGGCGCACGGCCGCCGGCGCCAGCTGCGCCGCCTCGGCCAGCATGGCGGCAATCAGGCCCACGCGCTCCACGTGCTCGCCGCTGTCCGGCGCGCGCCGCTCCAGCGCGCCGCCCAGGATGGCCACCGTGGCCTGCTGCGTGGCGGCGCTCTCCTCGCGCTGCAGCAGCTTCTCGTAGGTGATGGCGACATTGGCCGAGAACAGCGCCAGCAATTCGCGCTCGGCCTCGCCCACCGGGTCGGAGAAAGCCATGTACAGCAGGCTTTCGTTGCCTTCGACCGTGCGGTGGTAGCAGGCGTAGTAATGGTCGCCGTGGTGGTCGCGCCGCTCGCGCATGCAGCGCGCGAAGGCCGCCGCCACCGGCGCCGGCAAGTGGGCCAGCGTTTCGTCGGACGGCAGGCCGGCGTAGGCCGGCGTGACCGCCAGCACCCGCAGCCGATCGCCCTGCGGCGCGGCTGCGTAGGCATCGATGGCGCCAGGGGCCGCGCGCGCGTCCTCCAGGCGCCGGCTGGCGCACACGCCCTCGCCGTCATGCCCCAGCAGCGCGCTGGCCTGCTCCAGCACCGCCGAGCAGAACGTGCGCAGATTGTCCGAATCGCCCACGTGGGCAATGGCGTCGATCGAGCGCCGCAGGCCACACCGTGCGCGCTCCAGGCGCATCAGGTCGCGGTAGCCGCGCAGGGCCGAATAGAACACCGTGCTCAGTTTGGCGTGCGTGAGGTCGGTTTTTTCGCGGTAATCGTTGATGTCGTAGGTTTTCAGCACATAGGCCTGCGGCGCCTGGCCCGGCTGGCCGGTGCGCAGCACGATGCGCACCTGGCTGTCGCCCAGTTCCTCGCGAATGTGGCGCACCAGGTCCAGGCCGGCGTGGTCGGTTTCCATCACCACGTCCAGCAGGATCAGCGCGAACTGCGCAGGGGATGGCGTGGCGCCGCCCAGTACGGCCCGCGCCTCGGCGGCGGAATAGCAGTGGGTAAAGCGCAGCGGGCGGCCGTCGAACACGAAGTCGCCCATGACCAGCTGGGTCACCTGGTGCACCGACTCGTCGTCGTCGACGATCAGCACCTGCCACGGCGCGGGCGCAGCCGACGCCGCCGGCGCATCGTCGTCAAACTCCATTTCGTCGTCGATCATGGCGGCCTCGCGTGGGCTCTGGTTATTATTGATTGTACATCGAGTCTTCACGGCCGGACATAAAAAAACCGCCGGCAAAGCCGGCGGTTTCAGCTTGCAGCAACAAACCGGGATTAGAACTTGTAGTTGTATTCCACGGTCAGCCTGGCCGAACGCGGCGCGGTGTAGCTGATCACGCGCTGGTAGGTCGGGCTGATGTCGGTGCCGGTCAGGTTGTAGGTCTCGTCCACGTTCTGGGCGATCTGCTTGTTGGCCACGTTGAACACGTCCACCTTGAACATCAGGCCAGGGAAGACGGCCGGACGGTAAGACAGGTTGGCGTCCAGGCGGATGTCCCAAGGCAGATTGCCGAAGGTGCCGCGCGGAGCAGCGGTTTTGCCGCACCAGAAGTACACCGAACCGTAGTCAGGCGCGTCGCCCGGCAGGTCCGGGTAGTTGCCGAAGCAGCTGCGCGGACGGCCCGAAGCGGCCAGGAAGTTGCCGCCCACGCTCCATTCAGGGCTGACTTCATAGAAGCCGAACGCCTTGACCTGATGCTTGCGGTCGTTCGGCAGCAGGCCGTTCGCGCCGTACATCAACTCCTGGGTATCCCAGGTGGAGGTGGCTGCCACGTCGGTCTGTGCATTGTCCGAGCGGGTCTGGCCTTCGGTGTTGCCCTTGCTGCGCGACCAGGTGTAATTCACGCGGCCATACCAGCCGTTGCGCAGCGGATGCTCGGCGAACAGGTCCAGCGCGACGTAGTTGCGCTTGGCCTTCTCAAAGCCCAGCTCGGCGGCGGTCAGGTGCACGTCGGTGTACTTCTTGTCGCCGTTGAAGTCGACGCGGAAGGTGTTGTCGCTACCCGGATTGAAGGTCACGCAGCCCAGGCCGGCGAAATTGTCGGTATTGACCTTGTTGCGTTCAGCCCAGGTCAGCACGGCACGGTCGTCGCAGTAATCGTCAATGGTTTGCTTCAGCTTGCGGAAGGTCGCTTTCGCGCCCACGTTCAGCGAAGCCGTCAGGGCCTTCTCGAAGCCCACGGTCAGCTCATCCTGGTAAGTCGGCTTGATGTCGACGGCCGTCAGGGTGTTGACGTCCTTCGCCTGACCGTACTCGTTGTTGGTCGAGAGCGGCTTGGTCATCTGCTTCAGGCCGGTTGGATTGCCGTTGGCGTCGGTGCCGGTGTAGGTGAAGTACTCGCGGGTGTTGAGCGAGCGGCTGGCGCCGCGCACTGCCAGGTGGGTCGGGATCTGCAGCGCGTAGCGGCCGGCGCTGCCGAACACCTTGAACGACGAGTCGCCGTTCACGTCCCAAGCCGCAGCCAAACGTGGCGACACCATGTTCTTCACTTCCAGGAAGGTTTCGCCGTCGCCGTTCTTGTTCTTGAAGCCTTCGTTGCGCAGGCCCACGGTCACCAGCACGTCCTTGTTCACCTGCCAGCGGTCTTCCAGGTATTGCGCATCCTGGTCGGAATAAGCATTGGTGGCGGTATCGAACAGGCGGCGGCTGACGAAGTAGCCGTCCTTGCCGAAGCCGCCGAAGTTCGCCACGGTCACGCGCTGGCCGCTCAGGCTGATCGGCGAGTTCGGCGTGGTGGTGCGGTCGTAGAACCAGATACCGCCGCCGGCATTGACGTCGCCCGCGTTGATGGACTTCAGCTTGTTGTTGTCGAAGCCGGCGCGGATGGTGTGGGCGTCCAGCTTGTATTCCAGGTCCATGCGGCCGGACTGGGTTTCGTTCTTGGCGCCGTCGGGGAAAATGGTGCCGGTCAGGATCTGGCTGGTCTTGTAGTTCAGGCCAGGCACCTGGGCGCGGGCGGCGGCGTTGATCTGGAACTGGCCGCTCAGGTCGCCGTCATAGCGGTTTTCAACCTTGGTCTTGCTCTTGCCAAACAGCGCGGTGACGGTCAGGTTGTCCGTCAAGGTGCCGGTGTAGCGCAAGATCTGCGAATCGGCGCCAACCGGCGTGAAGTTCGAGTTGTTGCGGTAATGCTCGGACGACACCTGGTTGTAGAGGCGGCCGTTGGTGTAGTTGTAGCCGGACAGCTGGCGGTCTTCCTTGTTGTTATCACCCAGCAAGGTCAATTCCAGGCGATGGTTGTCGCTGATGTTCCAGTCGAATTTGCCCAGGTAGCGGTCCATGGTGTCCTGGCGGTCTTCCCAGCCGGTGGTGCCCAGCGAAGGGCTGCTTGGCAGGCCGGTCGAGGCGGCTTGGCGGTTGATGCCGCCCAGGGTGTCCTTTTTGCGCTCGACGGCAGCAAACATGAACAGGGTGTCCTTGATGATGGGACCGCCAACGTAGCCGCCCACAGTGCGGCGGGTCACGGTGTTTTCCGACAGGCGGCGGTAGATCTGGCCGTCGGTGGCGGCGCCGTTGACCGGATAATAAATGTCCTTGTTTTCCGAGCGCAGCGAATTCGGCTCGAACTGGGCCGTTGCGCCGGCTTCCCAGGTGTTCTTGCCGCTCTTGGTGGTGATGTTGACCACGCCGCCCACGGAACGGCCGAATTCCGCACCGAAGCCGCCGGTCAGAATCTGCGCCTGCGCGATCGCGCCGAAGGGCAGTTCCGAGCCGCCCAGCTGGGTCAGCGGGTTGGTGACGGGGAAACCGTTGATGTAGTAAGCATTCTCCGAAGCGCCGCCGCCGCCGAACGAGGCGCCTGCAGCGTAGCGCGAGTCGGCGCGGGTGGTGTTCGGCGCCAGCTGGATGATGGCGTCCACGGTCTGCGGAATCGGCAGGCGCGCCAGCTCCTTGGCGGTGAAGGTGGCGCCGTTGTTCGAGTTCGATACGTCGATCCGGGTACGCGCGCCGGTCACTTGCACGGCTTGTATGGCGCCCAGGAAGGAAGCATCGACACCCTGGCCGACGATCACGTCGACTTCTCGGGTCTCGACGGCTTTGCCGTCGCGAACCAGTTCGACTTTGTAGTGACCCGGCGACATGGCAGTCGCGTTGTAGCGCCCGCTGGCATCCGGCGTAATCGTGCGCTTGGCGCCATTGTCGGTGTTCAGCATGACGATAGAGGCGCCGGCTGGCGCATCGACGCGGCCGAAAATATTACCGGCCGCGTTCGACTGCGCCATTGCTGCCGGTACCACTATTGCGCCCATGGCGGCAGCACCGAAAGCGATTGTCAGCGCTCTTACCAATACAGTTTTTCTTAACATGTGGTTTTTCCCAATTAAAAGCCGCCCGGTAAGGCGGCCGTTCGATTTATAGCAGCCGATTCCCGGTCGGCTGTTTGCGGCGGTACCACTCAATCTTTCGCTGTTGCGAAAATTTGCCAAATTCAGTTTTGATGTTTTTAGCAAGCAGCAATCAAAACACGGCGCGATTTGGAGTGTCAACTATCGAATTGTATTGATGTATTTTTGCGACATCGTTATCGGACGATATATATTTCACGCTCGCTGGAGCGCACCCGCATGGTGCATTGCCGCACCCGCGTGGCGCATTTCTCATAGGGGGAAGCGTAAAATCGGGGACGCCGCAGCAGGGGAATTGTGAACTGGGGAGATAATCGCTGCGGCGCAGCACCGGACAAACTTCGCATTAGCTTATGCGAATATCGTTTCGCTAAAAGCGTAATTCACCGGCGTTTCTTCAATTAGGCCAAAACCGTATTTTGTACGGTCAGCGTCAATTAAATGAATAAGGATATTCTGATTAACAATAAGGCAAAGGAACTTTATCTGCCGCACCTTTTCTCAAGGCGTACAGCACCAGCCGAACGTTACCGTTAGGAAATTTTAGACTATCGGGTTACTACCGAAAAGATACTAATGGCTCGGCTGCGTAGTGACAATCAGTTTCGTTACAGCCAGCCCGCTTTGCGGAATCTTCTGTACAAATAACAACAAACGCTGACCATGAGCAGCAGCGCGGCCGGGTAGCCGTAGGGCGAATCGAGCTCGGGCATGTACTTGAAATTCATGCCCCAGATGCCGGCGAACGCCGTCATCACCGCGAAAATGGCGGCGTAGGCGGCCAACTTCTTGTTCACCTCGCCCTCGTCGATGGCCACCATCGACAAGTGCACCTGGATCGCCGTGCTGATGGTGTCGCGGATGGAATCGAGGGTGCCGCTGATGCGCAGCAGGTGGTCGTGCACGTCGCGGAAGTATTCCTGGGTGTCGGCGCACACGGCCGGCACGCGGCCGCCGTGCAGTTTGCCCACCGCGTCCAGCAGCGGCGCCACGGCGTGGCGCAGGGTCAGCGCCTTGCGCTTGAGCGCGTACAGGCGCTCGATGTTGTCGCGCTGGGCGCTCTGCACGAAGATGCGCTCCTCGATCTGTTCCAGTTCGGTTTCCATGGCGTCGGCAATGGGGAAATAGCGGTCCACCACCGCGTCCATCACGGCGTACAGCACGAAGGCCGGGCCCTGCTTGAGCAGGTGCGGCTCGCGCTCGGCGCGGGCGCGCACGCCCAGCAGGTCCTGGCTGGCGTTCTGGCGGTTCGACAGCACGTAGTTGGGGCCGACGAACACGTCCACCTCGCCCACCACCAGCTCGTTGCCGTCCGGGCTCGCCTCGATGGTCTTGACCACCACGAACAGCGAGTCGCCGTATTCTTCGATCTTGGGGCGCTGGTGGCCGCGGCTGGCGTCTTCCACTGCCAGCTCGTGCAGGCCGAACTCCTCCTGCATCACGGCCAGCTCGGCCGCGTCGCCTTCGCGCAGCGCCACCCAGACGAAGCAGTCGCCGCGCGCGACGTAGTCGCTGATGTCTTCCACGGCGACGTCGGCCAGCTTGCGGCCGTCCTGGTAGGCAACACAATTGATCAGCATGGTGAACCGCTTCCGCTATAAAGCCGGAAGCTTAGCATGGCCGCCTTCGGCATGGCCACGTGAGCGCCGCTAATCGTCCTTGGCGCCGTCTATCCCCAGTTCGGCGATCTTGCGCGTGATGGTGTTGCGGCCTATGCCCAGGCGCACCGCCGCGTCGTTCTTGCGGCCATGCGTGTACTTGAGCGCGGTGCGTATCAGCGCCGACTCGAACTGGCGCCCCAGCACGTCCATCACTTCCTGCTGGCCGCTGGCCAGCATGCCCGCCGCCTGCAGTTCCAGCAGGCTGAGCCAGCTGTCGGCGCCGCCCGCCGCATGCGCGCCGTTCAGCGCGCCAGCCTCGGCCACCGGCAGCACCGTGCCATGGTGCTGCAAGCCGCCCTGCTGCGCCGCGCCGTGCTGCGGCCCGCCCTGCTCGTGGCCGCCGGCCGGCGCCAGGATCGCGGACGCGGCCGCCCCGCCCCCGCCCTCATACGGCCGCCCGCCCTGCTCCTGGGTCAGCTCCAGCGGCAAGTCCTTCACCTCCACGGTCTGGCCGGGCGCCATCACGGTGATCCAGTTGCACAGGTTTTCCAGCTGGCGCACATTGCCCGGCAAGTCCAGGCTGCACAGGAAAACCAGCGCCGCGTCGCTCATGCGCTTGGCTTCCACCCCCAGCTGCTTGGCGCTCTGCACCAGGAAGTGCCGCACCAAAATGGGGATATCCTCGCGCCGCTCCCTCAAACTGGGCAAGCGCAGGCGGATCACGTTCAGGCGGTGGTACAAGTCTTCGCGGAACAGGCCGTCGCGCACGCGCTGCTCCAGGTTCTGGTGCGTTGCAGTAATCACGCGCACATTGGCCTTCATGGGCTGGTGCCCGCCGACGCGGTAGAAATGGCCGTCCGACAGCACGCGCAGCAAGCGCGTCTGCAGATCGAAGGGCATGTCGCCGATCTCGTCCAGGAACAGGGTGCCGTTCTCGGCCTGCTCGAAGCGGCCGCGCCGCGTGGTCTGGGCGCCGGTGAAGGCGCCGCGCTCATGGCCGAACAGTTCCGATTCCAGCAAGTCCTTGGGAATGGCGGCCGTGTTGAGCGCAATGAAAGGCTGGGCCGCGCGCGGGCTGTGCTTGTGCAGCGCGCGCGCCACCAGTTCCTTGCCGGTGCCGGACTCGCCGGTGATGAGCACCGTGACATTGGACTGCGACAGGCGGCCGATGGCGCGGAACACTTCCTGCATGGCGGGCGCCTGGCCCAGGATCTCGGGCGTTTCGGCCGGCCCCGATTCCACGCTGGTCTCGCGCAGGCTCTCGTCCAGCGCGCGCCGGATCAGCTCGACGGCCTTGTCGATGTCGAAAGGCTTGGCCAGGTATTCGAAGGCGCCGCCCTGGAAGGCCGCCACCGCCGAATCCAGGTCGGAGAAGGCGGTGATGATGATGACCGGCAGGCCGGGATGGCGCGACTTGACCAGCTGCAGCAAGTCCAGGCCGGAGTCGCCCGGCATGCGGATGTCGGACACCAGCACCTGCGGCGTTTCATGCTCCAGCGCGGCGATTGCGTCGCGCGCGTTGGCAAAACTCTTGGTGGCCAGGCTTTCCCTGGCCAAGGCTTTTTCCAGTACCCAGCGGATCGATTCGTCGTCGTCAACTATCCAGATTGGCTTCATGTGTTCTTTGTATCCCGCGGATGGATCGTCAATCAAGGGACCCGGACCCGGCATCGGGCCGCGCCCGCTTATGGCAGGGGCAGCAAGATCCTGAAGTCCGTATATCCAGGCCGGCTCTCGCACTCGATCACGCCCATGTGCTGCTGCACAAAGGTCTGCGCCAAGGTCAGCCCCAAACCGCTGCCGCCTTCCCGTCCCGACACCAGCGGGTAGAAAATGCGGTCGCGGATCTGGGGTGCGATACCCGGTCCATTGTCAATGATATGCAAGTCTAATGCCAGGTTGTAGCGGACCTTGGCCAGGGTCACCTGGCGCGCCACCCGCGTCTTCAGCACCAGCTCCGCGTCGCCCTGCTCGATGCGCTGCGAGAGCGCCTGCGCGGCGTTGTGCGCAATGTTGAGCACGGTCTGGATCAGCTGTTCCTTGTCGCCCCGGAACTCGGGGATGGAGGCGTCATAGTCGCGCCGGATCGCCAGGCCGGACGGGAACTCGGCCAGGATCAGGCTGCGCACGCGCTCGCACACTTCGTGGATGTTGACGTCGCCCACGATGTGCGGGCGGCGGTGCGGCGCCAGCAGGCGGTCCACCAGGGTCTGCAGGCGGTCGGCCTCCTTGATGATGACCTGGGTGTACTCGCGCAGCTCGGCCAGGTGCAGCGGCGGCAGCTCCATCTCCAGCAGCTGCGCCGCGCCGCGGATGCCGCCCAGCGGGTTCTTGATTTCGTGCGCCAGGTTGCGGATCAGCTCCTTGTTGACCTGGCTCTGGTCCAGGATGCGCTCCTCGCGGTCCAGCTTAAGCTGCTGCACGTTCTCGCGCAGCTCGATCAGGATGGCGCCTTGCGGGTCTTCCAGCGCCGAGACGATGCTGTGCACCTGCAGCGGCTCCTTGCCGGCGCGCTCCAGCGTCAGGTCCTGGCGCAGGTCGGAAAACGTGTGCTCGCGCGCCTGCGCGATGATGTTCACCAGCTCGTCGGGATTGGTAAACAGGCCCGCGAACTTCTGGCGCGACAAGGCCTTGACCGAGCTCTCCAGCAGATTCTCGGCGGCCGCGTTGACGTAGGTGATCAGGCCGTCCGCGTCCAGCAGGATCACGGCCGAGGCCAGCAGCTCCAGCCCGGCCAGCGATTGCGGGCGCGCCATGGCGGCCGCCGCGCGGGCGATATTGGTGACTATGCTCATGTGCCTCCCCTTGGGATGCTTGCGGATGCGCCCTGCGGCAGGATCTCAGCGGATGTTCTGGATCTCGCGCTTGAGCGCTTCCACGTTCTTTTCGGACCGGCTGATGCTGTCCTTCAGGCTGGCCACGCGCTCCTGGTATTTCGCGTAATTGCGCTCGTCCCCGCGCCGCTCCGGCTCGCCGTTGTTGAACTCCTTGCGCAGTTCATTGAGCTTGGCCTGCTCGCCGTTGAGCTCCTCCATCAGGATCGCGCGGCGGTCGGCGTCGCGCGCCTTCTGCTCGCTGCTGTCGACGCGCGGGAAGCTGTCCGGCGTGGCGGCCGGGCTGGCCGCCGGCGCCCTCGGCCGCGCGCTCTCCGCGCGCCGCGCCGGCGCCGGGATCGCGCCCGGGATGTCCAGCGCCCTGCAGGAGGCGTGCTTGCGGCTGTCGGTCAGTTCCTTGTGGCCGCTGGCGTCCACGCACAGGAAAATCTGTCCCTGGGCCAAGGCTGCGCTGGTGGCGAACAACAAAACGAAAGGTGCGAAATTCCAGGTAGTCATGCCCCGACTATACAACATCCGGTAAAAAAAACGCGAGGAGAGCAGCTGCTGTCCTCGCGTCTGGTTGCAGGCCGGCCCGGGGGCCGGCACTGCCGCTGATTACAGCGAGTAGTACATGTCGAATTCGACCGGGTGCGTGGTCATGCGCATGCGGGTCACTTCGGTCATCTTCAGTTCGATGTAGGCATCGATCATCGAATCGGTGAACACGCCGCCGCGGGTCAGGAACTCGCGGTCCTTGTTCAGGTGATCCAGAGCCTCTTCCAGCGAAGCGCAGACGGTCGGGATCAGCGCGTCTTCTTCCGGTGGCAGATGGTACAGGTCTTTCGATGCGGCTTCGCCCGGATGGATCTTGTTCTGCACGCCGTCCAGGCCGGCCATCATCAGTGCTGCGAAGCACAGGTATGGGTTTGCCAGTGGGTCAGGGAAGCGGGTTTCGATGCGGCGGCCCTTAGGATTGGCCACGTGCGGGATACGGATCGAAGCCGAACGGTTGCGTGCCGAGTAAGCCAGTTTCACTGGCGCCTCGTAGCCTGGCACCAGGCGCTTGTACGAGTTGGTGCCTGGGTTGGTGATGGCGTTCAGCGCCTTGGCGTGCTTGATGATGCCGCCGATGTAGTACAGCGCGAAGTCGGACAGGCCGGCATAGCCGTCGCCGGCGAACAGGTTCTTGCCGTCTTTCCAGATCGACTGGTGCACGTGCATGCCCGAACCGTTGTCGCCAACGATAGGCTTCGGCATGAAGGTGGCGGTTTTGCCATAGCTGTGGGCCACGTTCCAGACCACGTATTTCAGGTTCTGGGTCCAGTCGGCGCGCTCGACCAGGGTCGAGAACTTGGTGCCGATTTCGTTCTGGCCGGCGCCGGCCACTTCGTGGTGGTGCACTTCAACCGGGATGCCCAGCGATTCCAGGATCAGGCACATTTCCGAACGCATGTCCTGGAAGGAGTCCACTGGTGGCACTGGGAAGTAGCCGCCCTTGACGGTAGGACGGTGGCCGCTGTTGCCGCCTTCGATGTCCTTGTCGGTCGACCAGGAAGCTTCGTCGGAGTCGATCTGCACCTTGGCGCCCGACATGTCGATTTTCCATTTGACGGAATCGAAGATGAAGAACTCTGGCTCGGGACCGAAGTAGGCGGTGTCGCCCAGGCCGGACGATTTCAGGTAGGCTTCAGCGCGCTTGGCGATGGAGCGTGGGTCGCGGTCGTAACCTTTGCCGTCCGACGGTTCGATCACGTCGCACTGCATGAACAGGGTGGTCTCTTCCATGAACGGGTCGATGTTCGCGGTAGCCGGATCAGGCAGCAGGATCATGTCGGATGCTTCGATGCCCTTCCAGCCGGCGATCGAGGAGCCGTCGAAGGCGTGACCGGATTCGAACTTGTCGATATCGAAGTGCGATACAGGCACGGTGACGTGCTGTTCTTTGCCGCGGGTGTCAGCAAAGCGGAAATCAACGAATTTCACTTCGTTATCTTGTACCATTTTCAATACTTCTGCGGCGGTCAGTGCCATGCGTCTCTCCTAGTGAAAAAGTGGGGCAGCCCACGCTGTTGCGTGCAGCTTGAAACTCGTCAATCTATTAAGCAGGAAGCGTGCCAGAAGATTTACCCTCTTGCACTACTTTTGCGCATAATCAAACACGCACCTTGTTGGTGCAAACCGTAAATTTTGCACGCTTTCGGTGCGAAATATTGACGATTCGAAAAAATGCATCAGCTTGGTGCAAAAAACTTCCGTGGACGATCGGGCACTATAATAAACGCAATATTGACAGCCGATTGGGAAAAAATCGCCATGAGCACTATTACCGAGATCCTCGCCCGGGCGCGCAGCCGCGACGCCGCCCTGCCCTATGCCGGCGCCGTGACGCCGGCCGAAGCGCACACGCTGCTGAGTGCGGACAGCGGGGTCAAACTGATCGATGTGCGCACCAATGCCGAGCGCGACTGGGTGGGCCGGGTGGCCATTCCGGCGTCCCAGCATGGTGCAGTGCAATGGAGCACGTATCCTGGCGGCGTGCCCAACCCCCAATTCATCGAGCAACTGGCCGCGGTGGCGAACAAGGACGAAGTACTGCTGTTCCTGTGCCGTTCCGGCGTGCGCTCGCGCCACGCGGCCAAGCTGGCCACCGAGCACGGCTACACGCAGTGCTACGACATCCTGGAAGGGTTTGAGGGAGACAAGGACGCAGAAGGCCACCGCAAGCAGGTGGGCGGCTGGTGCAAGGCCGGCCTGCCCTGGCTGGGCGCGTAGGCGGCTGCGGCGGCTGCGGTTACGGCGGGTTACGGCGTTGCACGCCTAACCCGCCCTACGGACATGCCGATATACCAAAAATGGGGTCAGGGTTAATTTTCGAGGAAACATTTCCTCGAAAATTAACCCTGACCCCATTTTCGAGGGGGCGCGGCACGTAGGGCGGGTTAGCACGCAGTGCGTAACCCGCCGAGCCGCCGAGCCGCAACTACACTACAGCGTGTAGTTCAGGCGGGCGTACACGTAGCGTCCCGAGCGGCCGAACGGGGAGTAGTTCGAGTACGGGGCGTTGCCGGTCGTGTTCAGATTGGCCGGGTAGGCGTCAGGGTACTGGTCGAACAAGTTGTCCGCGCCCACCGCCAGTTGCAGCTTCTTGGTGATGGCATAGCGCCCTTCCAGGTCCACCAGCGTCTTGGCGCTCAGCCAGAAGTCCAGGTTGGCCGCTGTGCCCGGCGCCAGGATCTTGCCGTAGCGCGTGGCGCGCGCGGTCAGGCCGAACGGTCCGTGGGACCAGGTGCTGCTGCCGATGAACTTGGTCTTCGGCGTGCCGTCCGTGAAGGTCAGCACGTTGACGCGGTCGAACAGCACCGGCGCCGGCGACAGCGCGGCCAGCTGCGCCGTGACCGGCACCTTGGTGACGTCGGTCTTGGTGTAGTTGCCGGCCACGGTGAAGTCGAGCTTGCCGTAGCCGTTGGTCTGCACCGGCCAGCTGGTGACCACGTCGATGCCCTTGGTGGTGGTGTCCACGCCGTTGATGAAGAAGCGTCCGCCGCCCACGCCGATGAAGCCTTGCTTGGTGAGGAAGTCGCGCACATTGGCCGCGGTCAGGTTCTCGGACAGCACGATGCGGTCCTTGATCTTGATGTGGAAGGCGTCCGCCGTCACGCTCACCGCGCCGAAGCGCATCACCGAACCGAGCGAGAAGTTGACCGATTTCTCGGCGTCCAGCGGCTTGGCGCCCAGCGCGATGGCGGCCGGGTGGCTAGGCTTGAAGGTGGTGATCTCGAACGGCACGCCGTTGATGAAGTTGGTCGAGGTCGACGTGAAGAACTGCTGCTGCGGCGACGGCGCGCGGAAGCCGTTCTGCACCGAGCCGCGCAGCGCGAACTCGGGCACGAAGTCGTAGCGGCCGGCCAGCTTGCCCGACACGCTGTTACCGAAGTCGGAGAAGTGTTCGCCGCGGATGGCCACCGAACCGAGGAACTGCTTGGTCAGGTTGGCCTCCAGGTCCACGTAGGCGCTGTAGGCCTTGCGCGAATTGTCCGAGGCGTCGGCCGGACGGAAGCCAGGGAACACCTGGGCGCCCGGCGCGGCAGGCGTGCCGTTGGCCAGCACCTGGCCGCCGTAGCGCCACGAGTCCGGCTCGCCGGCAAACAGTTTATACCCTTCGCGGCGCGCTTCGGCGCCCACCGCCACGTTCAGCGGCGAAGCCAGGCCCACCTCGACCTGGCGCACGCCGGACAGGTTCAAGGTCAGCTGGTCGTACCAGAAGCCGCCCGCGTCGAACTGGGTCTTGCTGGAGGGGCCGATGGAGCGGTTCAGCGTGTTCTCGATGGTGTACTGCATCTTGTTCTTGCCGTAGCCAATCGAGGCGTCCATGTCCCACGCGCCGGCTTGCCAGGTCACGCCGCCCGTGGCGCTGTAGTCGTCCACGTCCGGCGCGATGATGGGCAGGAAGCCGTCCGGGTAGACCGCGATGATGTTCTGGTCCTGCAGGGCGCGGCGGAAGAAGCCGGCCGAACGCGCTTCGCGCTTCTGGTAGCTGGTCCAGCCGTACAGCTTGGCGCCGCCCTCCAGCGCGTAGCCGGCGTTGGCGAACACGGTGGACTGCTTCAGCTCAGGCTCGCCGTACCAGGCGTTGAAGCGGTTGATGGTCTTTTCGCGCGGGTCGAAGGCGCCGTTCACCAGCGGGTATTGCTGGCGCACGTCGTAGCCGCTGCGCTCGGTGTGCTCCTGGTCCTTGTATTCGGCCGCGATGGTGAGGTAGCCGCTGTCGCCCAGCGCCAGGCCCTTCCAGCCGCTGACGGTGGCGGTGCCGCCGTCGTTGCGCTTGCGCGAGGTCTCGGTACCCCAGGTGGCGCCGGCGGGCAGCGCGCCGGCGACGAAGTCGTATTCGGTGCGGCGCTGGCCATAGGTGGCGGTGAATTCGCCGCCGGTCTTGTCGGTGCGCAGGCGCAGGTTGACCACGCCGGCGATGGCGTCCGAGCCGTATTGGGCCGAGGCGCCGTCGCGCAGCACTTCGATATTTTTCAGCATCGCCACCGGGATGGTGTTCATGTCCACCGAGGACGAGCCGCGGCCGATGGTGCCGTTCAGGTTCACCAGCGAGGAGGTGTGGCGGCGCTTGGAGTTCACCAGCACCAGGGTCTGGTCCGGCGCCAGGCCGCGCAGGGTGGCGGGGCGCACGGTGTCGGTGCCGTCGGCCAGGCCGGGACGCGGGAAGTTCAGCGAAGGCAGGGCCACCGACAGCGCTTGCGCGATCTCGGGCACGCCGGTGTTCTTGATGGCGTCGGCGCCGATGATGTCGACCGGGGAGGCGGTATCGAGCGCGGTGCGGTTGGCAACCCGGGTGCCGGTGACGACCACGGTGGCGGCGTTGTCGGAGGAAGCTGGGGCAGTTTGCGCGGCGGCGTGGCCGGAGGCGAACAGCGAGGCGATGGCTACTGCGAGGACGTGATTTCTCTGCATTGCTACTCCTGGTGTAGTTGAATTTTTCTTATGCCTCCTTAGTATCACCGGGCCAAAAATGGAAAGTCAAAGCAAATGCAAGCGCTCTGTCGCGCCGCTGTAACAATTAAGTAATATTACTTAGCGATCATGCGCCATCGTGGCTGGCCAGGATGCGCTGCCGCACCAGGTTGATATGGCTGCGCAGGCCGTACAGGTCGTCGGCAAACGACAGCGGGATGGAGATCTGGTTGACCTTCTCCTCGATGTCGTTGAGCTGCGCCATCTGCTCGGCGCAGACCTGGTCGCGCTTGTCCTCGGGCGCGGCGGCCAGCGCCTGCTCCACGCTGCGCAGCTGGCCGTACCAGCGGAACACGCGCGATCGGATGCGCCATACGTACAGCGGCGGGATCACTTTCGACAGCGGCAGGATCAGCGCGCCCAGCGCCACCACCACCACCCACATGCGGTCGAAGAAGTTGGCCAGCCAGAAGCTCATGTAGCGCTGCAGGAAGGGCGGCCCGTCCTTGTAGAACTTGGCCGCCTCGTGCGCCACCGGGATCTCGCTGTACTTGGGCGACGGGAACTGGCCCTGCTGCTGGAACCAGCCGGCGCCGCCGTGGATGGTGCTGGCCGCCTGCACCAGCAGGTCCACCAGCGCCGGGTGCAGGTCGTCGCGCGCCACCAGGGTGGCGGTCGGGGCGATCAGGTGGTAGTCCTTGGCGGGCAGGTCGCGCCCCAGGTCCACGATCCCGCGCGGCAGCACCACGTGGGTCAGGAAAGGCAGGCGCCGCGTGTAGGCCTCGGCCTGGGTGAAGTCGAACAGCTTGATGCCGGGGGTGATGAGCAGCATCTGGATCAGGGGCGCGTCCGGCGCGGAGCTGAACACCAGGCCGTCGATGCGCTTTTCCAGCAGCTCCACGGTGGCGGGCGTGTTGGCCAGCGAGCTGACCTTCAGGTCGGTCGCCTCCAGGCCGTTCGCCTCCAGCACCTGCTTGAACAGGCGCGGCGCGCCGCTGCCTTCCGGACCGAAGTTGATGCGCAAGCCCTTCAATTGCGTGAGGTCCTTGGCCTTGACGTCGTCGCGCAGGAACAGCCACAGCGGCTCGGTGAACAGGCTGCCCAGCGACACCAGGTTGCGCCGCTCGGCTTCGTCCTGGCTGGTGGTGCCGCTTTGCAGGAAGGCGATGTCGGCCTCGCCGGCGGCCAGGCGCTGCAGGTTCTCGTAGGAGCCCATGGACGGCTTCAGCACCACCTTGATGCCGTGCTTGCCCAGCAGTTCGGCGTATTTCTTGCCGAAAGCCTCATAGGCGCCGTTTTCCTGGCCGGTGGAGAGGGTGACCACGCGCGGCGGCGCGGGATCGACCAGCACGTAGGCCAGCACGCAGACGGCGGCGATGGCGAGGATGGTGGGACCGGATGCGACGATCAGGTCGCGCAGGGAGAAGCGCGAGAAGTTGAGGATCTTGGTCACTTTGGTCATGTGGTGGCGCATGGGTTTCATGGGGTGACACCATGCCAACAAATGGCCAAACATGCAAGCGCCGCGCGGGGTGGCGGGTTCGGCGGCTTCGGCGCTTCGGCGGGTTACGGCGCTGCGCGCCTAACCCGCCCTACGAAGTGCCGGGATACCGTAGGGCGGGTTAGGCGGAACGCTGTAACCCGCCGATTCCGCCGGCCCGGCCATCAGCCTCCGCAGGCGCGCAGCGGCGGCCTGGCGGCCGGAGCCGCTGCGGCAGGCGCCAGCGCGGGCTTGGCGCCTGCGGCATCCGGACTGTGCACCGCCGCCAGCACGCCGGCCCTGGGCGGCGCGTTCGGTTCGATCAGCGGCATCAGGCTGGGCGCCAGCACCACCAGCAGCTGCACCGGCAGCGCGCTGGTGAAATCGTAGTTCTTCGATTCCGGCCCGTGCACATACGCCGTCATGCTGCCGAAGAAGCGCTCGCCGATGTTGAACACGAAGGTGGCCGAGCGGTTCACGAAGCGCGATTCAATCAGCCGCCCGCCGCCGCCGTACACTTCGAAGCGCTGGTCGCCGGTGCCGGTCTTGCCGCCCACCGGGATGATGGAGCCGTCGGCCTTCACGAAAGCAGCCTTGACGCGCTTGGCGGTGCCGTCCGACACCACTTCGCGGATCGCGTCCGCCGCCGCGCGCGCCACTTCGGGCGAGAGCACCTGTTCATTGCTGGTCGGCTTGCCGCGCTTGACCAGGGTCTCGTACGGCGTGCCGGAGGCGAAGTGCAGCGAGGTGATGCGCTGGCTGCTCTGGCGCACGCCGCCGTTGATGATAATGCCCATCATCTCGGCCAGCGCGGAAGGCCGGTCGGCCGAGGCGCCCAGCGTGGTGGCGTAGGACGGCACCAGCGACTCGAAGGGATAGCCCATCTTCTTCCACTGGCGGTGGATGGCCATGAAGCTCTCCATCTCCACCAGGCCGGCGATGCGCTTGTCCTGCGCGTGCTTGCGGTGCGTCTTGAACAGCCACTGGTACACCTCCTGGCGCTCCTTCTCGCTGGCCGCCACTGCCTGCGCCATGGTGGCGCCCTCGTTGTTGCGCAGGTAGGCCACCAGCCACAGCTCCAGCGGGTGCACATTGGCCAGGTAGCCGCGGTCGGCCAGCGACCACTTGTCCATCGCGTACTGCTCGTACATCTTGGCCGCGCGGTCGTCCTGGATCTCGTTCTGCGACGGCAGGTTGTCGTTCAGGTAGGCGCTGAACTGCTCCACCGTGGCGTTCGGGAACAGGGTGCGGTGGATATTGGCCAGCCGCACCGGGGTCGGGCGGATGCTGGCCACCAGGATCTTGTCCAGTTCCGCCTTCGGCTTGCCGCGGTACTTGGAATAGAAGCGGTACAGGAATTCCTTGCCTTCCTTGTCGGCGAAGCGGGCCAGGTATTCGGCGCGGCGCGGGTCGTCGGCGTCGGCCAGCAGCGAGGCCGAGGAGCCGGGCGCCTGGAACATGTAGTACTTCACCACGTCGCGCATCAGGCGCACGAACACCAGGTTGGTGGAGCGGCGCAGCGCTTCGCGCACGGTCAGGATGCGGCTGTCGTCCTCTTTCGAGAAGTTGCCGAAAGTGTGTACGCCGCCGCCGGTGAAGAAGCCCTCGCCCGGGTTGCCGGAGTATTTGCGCTCCATGGCTTCGGCCAGCATGGACGGCAGGTCGCGCTTGTCCGCAGGGTGTTCCAGGAAGTAGGCCACCGCCCACTGGCTCAGGCGGTCCTGCGGCGCCAGCGTGACCTTGCGCAGTGCATCCGGGCTCATGTCCTTGTAGCGCTTGTGCAGCTGGTCGATGATGTCCAGGTAGGTCACCAGGGTGCGCAGCTTGGCGGTGGAGCCCAGGTCCAGCTTGGCGCCTTCGTTGATGTCCAGCGGCTGGTCGAAGTTGTCGGTCTGCAGGCGCAGGTAGTTGCTGCCCTCGCCTTTTTCCAGCAGGGTGAAGCTGTACACCACGTTGGCCGGGTCGCCGTTGCCCAGCATGCCCTTGCCGGTCAGGCCGGCGGCCTTGGCCATCTCCGGGTCGCGCAGGTCGCGCAGCACCTGCGTCACGGCGCGCTGCGCCTGCGCGTCCAGCGTGCTGACCACGTTCAGGTCCAGCCGGTCCAGGTTGTACATGCGGTTGTCGCCCAGCAGGTTGGCCAGGTGGTTGCGCACCGAGTTGGAGGCCTTGCGCTCGACGAAGGACATGTCCGGCGCCGCCGCCAGGCCATTGCCGGCGGCCGGATGCAGGCGCACCTTGAGCGCCGCGTCGCGCAGTTCCGGCGTGATGATGCCGGCCTGCGCCAGCACGCGCAGATGGCTGTTGGCCAGGGTTTCCAGGTCGGCGTCGCCAGCGCCCAGGTAGTAGCTCGGGCGGCGCTGCGCGATCAGCAGGCTGAGGGCTTCCTTGAAGGCCAGCGCGCTGCCCGGCTGGTCCATCTTGCCGCTCAGCAGGCGGTTGATTTCATTGAAGTCGCGGCCGTACCAGACCCACATGCCGTCGCCGATGCCGTTCACCTCGCCGTAGCCCGGCTTGGCCGACAGCGGCACCGTGTTCAGATAGTCCACCACGATCTGGCGCCGCACGGCGGTGGTGTCCGGGCCGTGCTGGTAGGCGCGCAGGGTGGCCGAGATCATCTGCTGCAGCTTGTCCTTCATCGAGCCGGTGCGGCCTTCTGGCGAGTGGCGGTATTTTTCAATCTGGGTGGCCAGCGTGCTGCCGCCGGCGGCGCGGTGGCCGCCCGCCACGGCGCTGACGGACTTCTCCAGCACCGCCTTGCTCAGGCGGTCCCATTCCACGGCCGGGTTGCGCTTCGGGTAGGTGTTGTCGAGCAGCTCGCGGTTCTCGATGAACAGCAGGCTTTGCACCAGCGCGGTGGGGGTTTCCTTGAAGCCGGGGTAGATGCGCTCCGGGTAGCTGGCGGTAAACAGCGGCTCGGCGCGGCAGTCCACGATGTGCAGGCCGGTGCGGGTCTTCTCGCGGTAGGTGGCGAAGATGCCCATGTCGGACAGCTCGATCATCTTGGGCGAGAAGCGCGCCTGCGCGGCCACTTCATAGTCGCGCGTTTTCAGCTTGCCCAGGTAGTCGGGCAGGTTGGCGTAGCCCAGCCGCTCGTCGTAGGGGCTGTCGTGCGGGAAACGGATGGCCTTGCTGGGGCCGGGCTCGACCTTGTAGCTGACCTTGCCGGCCAGCTCGGAGAAGAACCTGGCCTGCAGCGAGGAGGTGCGCATTTCCTGCAGCGCCCACCACACTGCCAGCGACAGCAGCGCCAGCAGCAACAGGATCAAGGCGTTGCGCGGGCGCTTGCTGCGGGGCTTGGCCGGTTCGGCCGGGTCCGGGCCGGCAGCCTGCGCGTGCAGCAGCACGGCGGTCTGCGGCGGCGGCACCACCCGCAGGCGGCTGCGGCGGCTCAGTCCGAAGACTGTTGCGCCTGCACGCAATTTGCGCACTGCGCGCGCAACGATGAGGGGCCTGCGGAAACGTCGATTGCCTGGGTTGCTTGCCATGATATTGCTTAATCTTGCTTTGCCGTGGTGATTCAGTGGTACCTGCTCTTGCTATCCATTGCACCACATCGGCAACGCACGCACAGGCCGGTACGCTGATTATTTGATCTGCGATCAGGCTTTTTCGCAAAAAAACAACGTATACAGCTGAGCTGCGGCTGAGCTGTAACACGGCAGTCACAGCGCTGTCATCCTGCGTCTTACAAGCGCACGTATTCCACCTTCAGGCGGTCCAGCTCGGCGCACATTTGCGCGTATGCTTCGGCCGCCTGGCCGGGCTCGCCCTTCACGCCCAGCTCGATGTGCCGGCGCGTGTTGGCATCGCCCACGCTGGGCAGGCTGAACACCTTGATGCGCGGGTATTGCGCCTCCAGCGCCACCATCAGCGGCGTGAGGGCCGACTCGGCCGCCTCATACACCAGCGTGCCGTGCTCGGCGCGCGGCTCGCGGTTGAACAGGTCCGCGTAATGGGTGTCGAGCACCCATTCGATCATGGGCCAGGCCATCACCGGGAAGCCCGGCACGAAGTAATGGTTGCGGATGGCGAAGCCGGCCACGTTGTTGTAGGGGTTGGGCACCAGCGCCGCGCCGTCCGGGAATTCAGCCATCTTCAGGCGGTGCAGGTTCTCCTCCGAATCGAGGTCCACCGCCTGGCCCGCCTCGCGCCCCATCTGCAGGATGCGCTGCTGGATGTTCTGCTTGCCCTGCTCGTGCAGCACCAGCGGCAGGCCCAGCGCATCGGCCGCGGCCTGGCGCGTGTGGTCGTCCGGCGTGGCGCCGATGCCGCCGCAGGAGAACACGATGTCGCCGCTGGCGAAGCTGCGCTTGAGCGCGGCCGTGATGCGCGCCGGATCGTCGCCCAGGTATTCGGCCCAGCCCAGCTGCAAGCCGCGCGCAGCCAGCAGCTGCACCACTTTGGGGAAATGCTGGTCGACGCGTTTGCCCGACAGGATTTCGTCGCCGATGATGATAAGTCCAATAGCCATAGCCCTGCCCTATTCAGTTTGGTCGGATTGCAAAGTCACCGCGCGCTGCTGCTGCAGCGCCTCCAGACAATAATACTCAAACCACAAGCCGGTGAAGATAAATATCAGTATGTACAGCCAGATCGACGCAGCCGCCAGGAAGGGGAAGAACACCACCGCGATGGTGGCGCCGCCCACCCACACCACGCCCGGGATGGCGCCGGCCACGCCGGACACCACGCCGATGGCCATCAGCTGCCAGCGGTGCGCGCGCCGCAGCACGGCACGCTCCTCGGCGCTGGCGTAGTCGGCCAGCGCGTCGTAGGTCATCACGCGCTGCGTCAGCCAGCCCCACAGCAGCACCTGCACCACCAGCGCGGCCGGCGGGAACAGGTACAGCGGCAGCGCCACGAACCAGGCCAGCACGAAGATGGCGAAGCCGCCCAGCGCGGCCGCCACGCTGCCGGCGATGCTGCCGCCGCGCTTTTTCTCCAGCTGCGGGTAATGGCGCCCGCCCACGTGGCGCACCACGAAGGGCATGGCGGCCACGCCGATGAAGATCAGCGCGGTCAGTATCATCAGCGGCAGCAGGGTCAGCATGGCGATCAGCGGCGGCACCACCGTCTTCAGCACGCCCAGGCCCAGGTTGTTGAGCCAGTGGGTGCTGCTGCCGAACAGGTCGTGCTCGATGAAGGCGGCGTGCACATAATCGACCATGGGCTGCAGGCAGAAATACAGCAGCACCGCCCACAGCGCCACCGACAGCAGGAAGGGCACGATGCTCAGCACCAGCATCTTGCCGTGCAGCTGGGACAGCAGCGCGCGCCCGTAGGCGTTGAGTACACTCCTCATTGCGTCGGCTCCTTGCCAAAATTGTGCACCATGCGCTTCAGGCCCAGCCACTGCTGCTGCCAGAAGCCGCGCCCATACTCGCGGCCGGGCGCCACGCTGCCGTCCGGCGCGGTCTGCGGCAGCTGGTCGCGGATGCCGGTCTGGACGAATTCGGGGGTGAAGTTCGCGGTGCGGAACAGCATGTCCCAGACCGGGAACAGCACGGCGAAATTGCAGCCGCCCAGGGTGCCCTTGCCTTTCGACTCGTGGCCCACGCCGATGGCGTGGTGCATGCGGTGGTAGCGCGGCGACACCAGCAGGCGCTCGCCGATGGCGCCGAAATGCACGCGCACATTGGCGTGCTGCAGGCTCTGGATGATGCGTGACAGCGACACCAGCAGCACGTACTGCGCCGGCGGCACGCCGATGGCGATGGCCACCAGGCCCATGACCACGTCGCGCAGCAGGTCGTCCAGCAGGTGGTTGCGGTCGTCGCTCCACAGGTTCATATTCATCTGGCTGTGGTGCAGGCTGTGCAGGCCCCACCACCAGTTGAAGTGGTGCGAGGCGCGGTGATACCAGTAATCGACGAAGTCCAGCACCAGCAGATACAGTACAAAGCTCCACAGCGGGCTGATGTCCGGGAACAGGTTTTCCAGGTTGAAGGGACGCACGTCCTCCAGGCGCAGCAGCGCGTTCAGCTGGTCCAGCAGCGGGTCCAGCGTGAAGAAGATCACCACCGTGAACAGGCCGAGGCGGTGCAGCACGGTGTAAATAAAGTCGTTCCAGCGCGCGCGCGGGTCGGTGAATTTGTGCACCGGGATCAGCGCCTCCATGGGCCGCAGCACCAGGAACAGCAGCACAAGCTCGGCCAGGCCGATCAGCAGCCACTCGGTGCCTTCGAAGGCTTCCTCGGTAATGTCGCCCAGGCCGCCGTAAAACAGGATGGGCTGGATCACGGTTTCGAACAGCCAGCCCTGGGCGGCGCCTAGCCAGTCGCTTAACAGTTGGATCATGCTTGGATGGTACTTTTCAATGCTTGAATCGAGGTGAATAGTCCGGGTGCTCGCGCAGCGTGGCGAAGCAATAGCCCTTCTGCTTCAGGCCCGCGATCAGCGGTTCCAGGTTGGCCGGCGCCCAGGGATCCTTGCGCGACCAGATACCCATGTGGGCCATGAAGATGTCGCCCCCGCGCAGCTCGCGCAGGGATTTCTCCAACAATACCGCATTCGGCCAGGCGCTGCTGGAGAGCTCGTCGCCCGAGAAGCCGGCCTTGGCCCAGCCCACGTGGGCGTAGCCGCAGGCGGCGCCTGCCGCCAGGCTGCGCGGCGAGGTCTTGCCGCCGGGGGCGCGCCAGATCGGGTCCAGGTGCTTGCCGGTCAGTTCGTGGAAGCGGCTGTCGACGCGCCTGATCTCTTCGCAGTACTGGGCCGGGGTCCAGTTCTGCACCTTGCCTGCGGCCGCGCCGAACTGCGGCTTGACCTGCAGGCGGCCGTCCGGCGCGTCCTTTTGCCAGTACACATGGTCGAAGGTGTGCGAGCCGAAGGCGTGGCCCTCGGCCGCGCGCGCGCGCCAGAACGGCGCCCAGGACGGGTCCAGCGAATAGTCGCCGCGCACGGTTTTCTCGTTGGCAAGGAAGAAGGTGGCCTTGACCTGGTGTTTGTTCAGGGTCTGCGCGATCAGCTCGGCCTGCGACTGGCTGCCGGTGTCGAAGGTGAGGTAGATGGTGCCCTGGCAGGCCGGGGATGCCGGGCTTGCCGGTGCGGCGGCGAGCGCCGGGGCAGCCAGCGCGGCCAGGACAGCAAAGGCGGCAGCGCCGCCCGTCAGCAGCGGGCTGCTCATGGCGTACTCAAACGCGCGGCGAGGAATTGGCAAAGAATACGCCGTGCGGCGAGCGGCCGACCGGGATCAGCTTGACCACCTTGCGCGTGGCCAGGTCCACCACCGCCACCTTCTTGATCCAGCGCAGCGTCACCCACATGGTTTTCTTATCGTCGGTGATTTCCATGCAGTCCGGGCCGCCCGGCACGTTGATGGTGCCGACGTTCTCCAGCGTCTTCTGGTCGATGATGTTGATGGTGTTCGACACGCGGTTCGACACGTAGGTCATGCGGTTGTCGCCCAGCGCGCGGAAGTTGTGGGTGCCGTTGCCGGCCTTGATCTTCTTGACCGTCTTCTGGGTCTTCCAGTCGATCACTTCCACGTAGTCGCTGCCCATGATGCCGACCAGGAGGTGCTTGTCGTCCGGCGTCATGGCGATCCCGGCCGGCAGCTTACCGACCGGTATGGTCCACTTGATCTGCTGGGTCTTCAGGTCGATGCAGCTGATCTGGTCACTGCCCTGCTGCGTGATGAAGGCCACGCTGCTGGCCGCGTCGAAGGCGATGTGGCTGGGCAGCTTGGGCAGCGGCAGGCGCTTGGACAGCGTAAACGTCTTGCCGTCGAACTTGTAGATGTCGACGCGGTCCAGGCGCAGCGAGGTCACCACGAACCATTTCTGGTCCGGCGAGAAGCCGATCTGGTACGGGTCGAGGATGTCCTTGATGGTGCGCTGCACCTGGCCGGTTTTCGGGTCCAGGAACACCAGCTCATTGCCCACCGAGCTGGCCACGATCAGGGACTTGTTGTCCGGCGTGGCCATCAGGTGGTGCGGCTCTTTGCCGACAGGGAAAGTGGACAGGGTCTTGTAGCTGGACTGGTCCAGCAATTGGACCGTGGCGTCGCGCGAATTGAGCACGACTACCACGTTCGCGTGCGCCGAACTGAGGGCGGCAACCAGGCAGACACTGGAAAGGACGATGCGGCGGAGACTGCGGAACATGACGTGAATCGCTTCTGAAGAGCAAAACACTATTCTAAGTGCAAACCGCAGCCGTGTAAGGGTAATTGGCGACAATTATGCTGGGGAATAGCGCCGATGCGCGGCACAGACTACAATAAATGGCTAACCTAACAAACAAAAGGAACATTATGTCCACTATTACCACTCCATCCGGCCTGCAATACGACGATACGGTCGTCGGCGAAGGCGCCGAGGCAAAAGCCGGCCAGAACGTTACCGTGCACTACACCGGCTGGCTGCGCAACGACGACGGCAGCAAGGGTGCCAAGTTCGATTCGAGCAAGGACCGCAACGATCCGTTCGAGTTCGCGCTGGGCGCCGGCATGGTGATCCGCGGCTGGGACGAAGGCGTGCAAGGCATGAAGATCGGCGGCACCCGCGTGCTGACCATCCCGGCCGACCTGGGCTACGGCGCACGCGGCGCCGGCGGCGTGATCCCGCCGAACGCCACCTTGATCTTTGAAGTGGAACTGCTGGGCGTTTGATGTTCCTCGGCGGCTGATGCGCTGCAGCGGCGGGTTACGCGCTGCAGCGGCGGGTTACGCGCTGCGCGCTAACCCGCCCTACCCGCCCTACCCGCCCACCCGCCGTACCCGCCCCGATCCTGCTCGGGTCCCGTAGGGCGGATTAGGCGCAACGCGCCGTAATCCGCCGGCGCCGCCACGGCGCGCCCCTCACCGCAGCCACGCGCGCTGCATGGCCTCCTGCTCGGCCGCCGCGTCCAGCAAGGCCCCGTTGCTGCGCTGCTCTGCCACCGCCTGTACCGCCGCCGGCAATTCCGCGCGCGCCGGCCTGGCGCCCGCCGCCTGGTTCTGCACCAGCGCCGGCAATTTCCACACTCCCCCGCTTTTGCAGGCCAGTCCGGCCAGTTCCTGCACACCCGGCACGCCGCCGGTGGTAAAGCCGCGGCAATACGCCCCGTCCGCCGCCACGAAGCTGGCCACGATGCGCACGCTGCCGCCATACACCCCGCCCGCGCCCGACGGCGCCTGCTCCAGCGCCAGCGCCAGCCGGCCCTGCGCCACCAGCGCGCCGTCGCGCCAGGCCACGCTGGGCAAGGCTTGCGGATCCGGCTGCCAGCCGCCCAGGGCGAACTTGCCGATCACCACGCCCAGCGCCAGCACGCCCGCCACCGCGCCCCATTCCAGCCACGACCAGCGCCAGCCGCGGCGCGCCTTGCGCGCGGCCTGCTGGGTGGCGGCGCGGGTGGCGCGCACGGCCGCCAGCTGCACCACGGTGGCGCCGCGGCGCGGGCCGGCCAGGCGCTGCCGGGCCGCCTGGCAGTGCGCCAGGCGCTGCGCCAGGGCGGCGTCGCGCAGCACGGCCGCCTCCACGGCACGCCGGGTTGCCTGGTCCAGTTCGCCATTGGCGTAAGCCATCAGGATGTCGTCGGAAAAGCTCATATTACGGTTCCTCGCTAGCTTCCGATCATACCCCCAGAGGCGAGGCAGGGGTAGCCGGCCTGGCGCGAAATCGGCGCAAGCCAACGCCAGTAAGGCTTACTTTAAAAATTCTGTCAGCAGATTCTTACCCCAGGCAATAATTCTGTGCTAATCTGCGCGCTCTATTAACCAAGGAGGTAGTAATGAAAAAAGGCGAACTGATTGCTGAATTTGCTAAGCGTACCGAAATGTCGGGCGCAGCGGCCAACGATGCAGTGAACACTCTGATTGCCATCGTTACCGAGCGTCTGAAAAAGGGCGACACGGTCGGCATCACCGGCTTCGGCACCTTCTCCGTCGCCAAGCGCGCAGCACGCAAAGGCCGCAATCCTGCCACCGGCGAAGCGATCAAGATCGCTGCGTCCAAGACCCCGAAATTCTCCGCTGGCGCGACCCTGAAAGCGGCAGTGAACCCAACCAAGAAGAAGTAATCACATCGGTGATTGGGTTACCGGCCGGGCTAAGCCCGGCCATTTTTTTTAGGCGCAGCCATCCATCAGCGCCAGCAGCACCAGCTTCTCGAACTCGGGAGCGAAACGGCGGATGATGTTGTCCGGGTCTTGCACCAGCGCGTCGTCGGTCACGATGCCGAACTGCACCCCGCCGTTGTAGGACAAGATCGACACCCCCACCCCGATGTCGCCCGACTGCGGCACCCAGAACATGATCTGGTCCAGCCGGCTGCCGGCCAGGTAGAGCGGCGCCTGCGGCCCCGGCACATTGCTCATCACGGCGGTGGCCTTGCGCGCGAAGTAGTTCTGGATCTCGTTCTGCACCTGCCTGGGCGAGGCGCCCAGCACGCCCAGCACCGACATGGCCACCAGCGCCGTATAGCTGCCCTTGAGCTCCGTCATGCGGCGCTGCACCTCCGCCAGGCGCGCCACCGGATCGGCCATCCCCACCGGCAGCACCAGCGGCACCAGGCCGAAGGCATTGCCCAGGCGCTGCTGGCGGCTGGCCTTGCGCAGGTTCACCGGCACCATCACCCGCACCTCGCAGTCGTCCGCCACGGCGTCGCCGCAGTCCTTCAGGTAGGCGCGGATGGCGCCGGCCACGCTGGCCATCAGCACGTCGTTCACCGAGCAGCCGTGGACCTTGCTGACCGCCTTGATCTCGTCCAGCGGCAGCGGCTCGCTCCAGGACACGTGCTTCTTGCCGTTCGGCTTGCCCTTCAGGCGGGTGCTGCTGTCGTCAGCCATGGTGGTGAGCTTGACGGCGTCCGTGGTCAGCTGGGCGGCGGTCTGGCCGACTGCCGCCAGCCGGCCGGCAAGCTTGTCCAGGTCGGCCCACATGCCCATGGACTTCAGCAGTACCGACGACGACAGGCCGATGGTCTTCACGCCGGCGGCGGTGATGGGGTTGAGGATCTGCTCCCAGGGATTGGCCTCGGCTTCGGCCACGGCGGCCGGCGGCGGCTGCACCGGCTGCTGGTCCGGGTGCTGGCCGAACATGGACATGAACACGCCCACCAGCGCAATGCCGTCGGCGATGCAGTGGTGGATGCGCACCACCAGCGCCTGGCGCACCTTGCCGTCCTCGCCGATGCAGTTCTCCACCAGGTGCATCTGCCACAGCGGGCGCGCCGGGTCCAGCGGCTGCTGCGACAGCAGGCCCACCATGCGCTGCAGCGCGGGCTTGTTGCTGGCGCCATGCTCGTCGTCCAGGCGGGTGTGCACCACGTGGTCGTCCAGGTCCACGTCGTCCTCTTCCCACCAGGAGCCGGCCAGGTCGGTCACCACGCGGCTGCGGAAGCGGCGGTAGGCCAGGAAGCGCGTCTGCAGCGCCTCCTTCAGGCCGGCCACGCCGATCGGCTCGGCCATCATGGCCACGCCGACGATCATCATCTGGTTGCCCTCGGAGTCCATGCGCAGCCAGGCGGTATCGACCGTGGACATTTTTCTCCGGCCCAGCGCCGACAAGGCTTGAGACAGCATATTTGAGTTTCTCCTCTATAGTTTTGGGCCAGGCGCACCGGCGCAGCATAATTTTTGTATTATGTGGCTTCCGGCACGGACGTGCGCAAAGTTACTTTAGTGATATTACTCTAGGAGAGTTTATGAGTCTGCAAGAACAATTCGACCAAGCGATGGCCGATTCCAAAAACCTTCCGGAGCGTCCGGACAATATGACCCTGCTGAAGATCTACGCGCTGTTCAAGCAGGGCTCGGCCGGCGACGTGGAAGGTACGCGTCCTGGCTTCACCGACATGGTGGGCCGCGCCAAGTACGACGCCTGGGCCGCGCTGAAGGGCACCTCGCAGGACGACGCCCGGCAGCAGTACATCGACCTGATCGAAGAACTGAAGGACGCGTAAGGCACGCCTGGCATACCGCCAACCGCCCAGTAAAAAGCCCGCTCGCAGCGGGCTTTTTAACTCAGGCGGCCTTGCCGGCGCCGAAGATCTTGGCCATCTTCTCGGCCGCTTTGCTCTGGATGACGGGGGCGAAGGCGCCGAACAGGAAACCCAGCTTGATGAACATCTCCGCCTTGTGCTTGCTCAGGGTCAGCGTGCCGTTGACGCCGCTGCGCTCGAAGCGCAGCACGTCGCCGTCCCATTCATAGGCCAGGTCGAATTCCTCGGCCAGCTTCTCAGCAACCTTTTGCGCCGCGTCGCGGGCCTTCTTGGGGGTCAGGCTGTGCTCCTGAACGATATTGATGTCTGCCACGAATGTCCTCTCCTTGATCTGGGGCGGGCGCTATTTTACAGCAGCCGGAAGGCGGCGATGGCGGTAATGGTGGGCGGCAAGGCGCCCAGGAACAGGCCCAGCGGGCTGACGCAGCCGTCGGCGAAGTAGCGCTTGAGCAGCGCCATGCCGGCCGGATTGGGCGCGTTGGCGATCACCGTCAGCCCGCCGCCGGTCACGGCCCCGGTCACCAGCGCGTACTTGAAGTCATCGCTCAGGCCTTCCACCAGCGAGCCCAGGTAAGTGAGCGCGGCATTGTCGGTGACGGCCGTGAGCGCGGTGGCGCCGTAATACACGGCGTCGCTGCTCATGCTCATCAGCGCGCTCTGCAGCCACCACTGCTGCTGCCCGCCCAGCACCACCAGCCCGGCCAGGAAGAAGGCCACCATCAGGCCCTCGCGCAGCATCAGGCGGTCCTGGTGGCGCTCGTAGGCGTGGGCCACGCCCAGGAAGAACAGGAACAGGCCCATGAATACCGCGCTGTGGTGCGAAAACACCACCACGCCGGCCAGGAACAGCACGTGGATCAGCACCAGCGGCAGCGGCACCGGGGTTTCCTTCACCTCGCCGGGACCGATGCCATCGCTGGGATCGTCCAGGCGGGCCAGCTCGCGCGAGAACAGCAGCGCCGCCGCCACCGCGTTGAAGGCCACCGCCACGGCAGCCTTCCAGCCGATGTGGCTGAGCATGAAGGCCATGTCCCAGTTCCACTTGGCCGCCACCATCAGCACCGGCGGCGCGGCAAACGGCGTCAGCGTGCCGCCGATGGACACGTTCACGAACAGCACGCCCAGGGTGGCGTACTGCAGGCGCGGCGAGATGCCGGCCGCAAAAATGCGGCGCGCCAGGATCAGCGCGCCCAGGGTCATGGCGGCCGGCTCGGTGATGAAAGAGCCCAGCAGCGGCACCACCGCCAGGATCACAATGTAGGCCCCCATGCTGCCCGGCAGCGGCAGCGCGCGCGCCAGCAGGCCGGCCGCGGCGGCCGTGGTCTGCAGGATGGGACGGGTGGCCGCGATCACCATGATGACGAACACGAACAGCGGTTCAGTGAAATCGCGCCCATCCAGGTAACCGGTGGCACCGTCCTTGCCCAGCAATACCGAGATGCACAGCATCAGCACCAGCGCCCAGAAACCGAACACCACTTCCACCTCGCCCAGCAAATGCCACAGGCCGGCGTGCGCCGGGCGCGCGTGCGCCAGCCGCTCGAACAGCTTGGTGGAAAAAGTATGCACGATGGCGATGCCGAACAGGGCCGCGCCGATGATTTCGATAATGCCGGGTGCCACGCTGTCTCCTCAGTGGTGCGGTTGCTGGTGCGATCTCTGGTGCGATCGCTGGTGCAATCGCTGGTGCAATCGCTGGTGCAATTGCCGATGCCAGCGGGCATTGTACGTCAGCGCGGCAGTGGTGGCGCCAGCCGCAGCGGCTTTGCGCAATCGCAAATGCCGGCGGCGCGCCCGGGCCCACACTCTGGAATCGGCGCGGCATCCGGCCGCCGCCGGCTCGAACTGGAGGGAATATGGAATCCGACGTCATCGAAACCCTGCTGACCCCGCCCAACAGGCTGCCGGTCAGCTACGTACCCACCCCGTCCGCGCCCTACCGCGTGCACCGCAAGGCGGCCCAGGCCACCATGCAGCCCGGGCGCCCCTGCCGCAGCGTGAACGGCCGGGCGGCGTCCGCCTACCCCGCCGGCTCGCGCGTGCTGATCTGGAAACAAGACCCGTCCGTGACGGAAATGGGCACCCGCAAGACCTTCCTGCCGGGGGTGATCCTGGAAGGCCCGCGCGACGCGCGCATCGTCAGCGGCGCGCCGGGGATCCAGCCGGTCAGCCCGAACGCCTTCGGCGACTTCATCATGCAGCCCAACACCGACCAGTTCGACGCCGTGCACACCTTCGCCGTGGTGCGCCAGACGCTGACCATGTACCAGCGCGCGCTGGCCGCCGGCGGCGAATCGGCGCCGCTGCCCTGGCAATGGAACAGCGCCAGCGACACCAAGCCGCTGCAGATCTTCCCGCACGGCCTGCCGGACGTGATGAACGCCTACTACAGCCGCGACGAGCGCGCCCTGAAGTTCGGCGACTTCGTGCCCAGCGGCACGGACGAGCGCATGTACACCTGCCGCTCCTTCGACATCGTGGCGCACGAAACCGGGCACGCCGTGCTGGACGGCCTGAAGCCGCGCTGGCTGCTGAACAACAACCCGCCGCAAACCGGGGGGCTGCACGAATCGTTCGGCGACCTCACCGCCATCTTTCTCACCCTGTCGCAGCTGGACCAGACCGAGGCCGTGATCGCCCAGACCAAGGCCGACCTGCACGACAAGACCTTCCTGGCCGACATGGCCGAACAGTTCGGCATGGCGCTGGGCCGCCCCAACGGCCTGCGCAATGCCGACAACGACCTCAAGCTGTCCGAGGCCGGCAACGAGGTGCACGCCATCTCCCAGGTCTTCACCGGCGCTGTCTACGACATCCTGGCCGACATGTTCGCCCACGAGCGCCACCCGGGACTGGAAGACGACGCCGCGCTGCTGCACCGGGTGGGCGACTACCTGTGCGGCCTGGTGCTGCGCGCGCTCATGGCCGCGCCCGACCATGCGGCCAACTATGCCCACGTGGTCAACCAGATGCTGCGCATCGCCGCCGCGGACGGCAAGCCCGCCGCGTACCTGAACTTCATCCGCAACCGCTTCTCGCTGCGCGAAGTCGTGGTGGCGCAGCCGCAGGCCGGCGCGGACGGCGGGCCGGCCGAACTGGCGCCCGATGTGGAAGACCGGCCCGGCGCGCCGCAGGACCGGCGCGCCTGCTGCGGTACCATGAACCATGC
The DNA here is from genome assembly GCF_001425265.1 of Massilia sp. Root418. Taxonomy (GTDB): domain Bacteria; phylum Pseudomonadota; class Gammaproteobacteria; order Burkholderiales; family Burkholderiaceae_D; genus Rugamonas. The sequence continues at coordinate 458,965 of NZ_LMEC01000021.1, read as the reverse complement.
CCAGTATTTCGAGCTGGAGGACGCGCTGGAGCAGGAGCGCGCCGAGCTGGCCCGCTGGTGCCAGGGCTACGCCGCGCGCAGTGGTGGTTGAGTTGGCTGCGATGGCTGAGTGGCCGAGGTGCCTTCCCCGCTCTGGCAGCGTGCCGGCGTGCGGGAAGCGCATTTGCTTATGCGCATAGTATCTAAGCTTAAAACCCGCCGCGAATTGTGGCGGCGCGCGAATTACCTTAAAATACAGTGCTTTGCTGTAGCCGACCAACATAGATAGGACTGTCATGACCCACGTAGTTACCGAATCTTGCATCAGCTGCCGTTACACCGACTGCGTCGATGTTTGCCCGGTAGATTGCTTCCGCGAAGGCCCGAACTTCCTGGTTATCGATCCGGACGAGTGCATCGATTGCGCAGTCTGCGTTGCCGAATGCCCAGTGAACGCCATTTTCGCCGAGGAAGACGTGCCGGCCGACCAGGTACAGTTCATCAAAATTAACGCCGAACTGACGCACTGGCCATCCATCACCAAGACCAAGGCCGCGTTGCCTGAGGCCGAGCAGTTCAAGGACGTTCAGGACAAGCTGCACCTGCTGGTGCGCTGAGACTCAGACCTGTCCTACAGAAAAGCAGCGGAAACGCTGCTTTTTTTGTTTCCGGTGCCGTATTATTGTGATGGACATGAGCGGCGCCGTTCACTGTCCGCCTTGCCCCCAGTTACGGCGAAATGCTTTACGTCATGTTCAAATATCCTATAATGGGTTCATGATTTCCCATCGTTACCAGGAATATTTATGCTTTACCAACTGCACGAAATGCAACGCACGTTCCTGACCCCTTTGATGCAATGGGCTGACGCGTCATCGAAACTGTTCAGCAACCCGGTCTCTCCGCTGGCGCACACGCCGTTTTCCCAGCGGATCGCAGCGGGATACGAGCTGATGTACCGTTTGGGCAAAGAATACGAAAAACCGGCGTTTGGCATTGATAGCGTTACCGTCAACGGCAAGGAAACCCGCATCGTCGAACACGTGGTGATCAACAAACCCTTCTGCCGCCTGATCCACTTCAAGAAAGACCTGAGCGACAAGGAAACCCGCGCCCTCAAGCACCCCACCGTGCTGCTGGTGGCGCCGCTGTCCGGCCACCATTCCACGCTGCTGCGCGACACCGTGTCGGCCCTGCTGCACGAGCAGGACGTCTACATCACCGACTGGACCGACGCGCGCATGGTGCCGCTGTCGGCCGGCCCGTTCCACCTGGACGACTACATCTTCTACGTGCAGGAATTCATCCGCCACCTGGGCCCGGACCTGCACGTGATTTCCGTCTGCCAGCCGACCGTGCCGGTGCTGGCCGCCATTTCGCTGATGGCCACCGCCAAGGATCCGAAACTGCCGAAGACCATGACCATGATGGGCGGCCCGATCGACCCGCGCAAGTCGCCCACGGCAGTGAACAACCTGGCCACCGAGAAAAAATTCTCGTGGTTTGAAAACACCGTGATCTACTCGGTGCCGCCGAACTACCCCGGCTTCGGCCGCAAGGTCTACCCCGGCTTCCTGCAGCACGCCGGCTTCATCGCCATGAACCCGGGCCGCCACGCGCAGAGCCACCGCGAGTTCTATATGCACCTGGTGACGGGCGACGACGAGCCGGCGGAAAGCCACCGCAAGTTCTACGACGAGTACAACGCCGTGCTGGACATGCCGGCCGAATACTACCTGGACACCATCAAGACCGTGTTCCAGGACTTCTCGCTGCCGCAGGGCACGTGGAAAGTGGGCGGCCAGCTGGTGCGTCCGCAGGACATCACCACGGTGGCGCTGTTTACCGTGGAGGGCGAGCTGGATGACATCTCCGGCGCCGGCCAGACCCAGGCCGCGCACGAGCTGTGCGCCAACATCCCGGCCGACATGCAGCAGGACTTCGTGGCGCCGGGCGCCGGCCACTACGGCATCTTCTCCGGCCGCCGCTGGCGCGAGGTGGTCTGTCCCAAGATCAGCGAATTCATCCGCAAGCACGGATAAAGCGCAGCACAGCGATCCCCGGCCAGCCCGGGGATTTTTTATTCCGCGCCGCGCGCAGATATAATGGCATATTCATCGCCACCGACATTGCCGTGCCAGACGCTGCGCCCCCCTCCCTCGCCGACCGCATCGAAGACGCCCTGCCGCAAACGCAGTGCACCAAGTGCGGCTACCACGGCTGCCGCCCCTACGCCGAAGCGATCGCCGCCGGCGCGGCCGGCATCAACCAGTGCCCGCCCGGCGGCGCCGAAGGCATCGCGCGCCTGTCCGCCGTGACCGGCTACCCCGTCATCCCGCTCAACCCGGTCAACGGCCTGGAGCGCCCGCGCGCCGTGGCCTACATCGACGAATCGCTCTGCATAGGCTGCACCTTGTGCATCCAGGCCTGCCCGGTGGACGCCATCGTCGGCGCGGCCAAGCAGATGCACACCGTGGTGCCTGACCTGTGCACCGGCTGCGACCTGTGCGTGAATCCCTGCCCGGTGGACTGCATCGTCATGTTTCCCGTCACGGAAGCGACCGGCTGGCAGGCCTGGTCGCAGGCCGACGCCGACGCCGCGCGCGAGCGGCACGACTTCCGCACCCTGCGCCTGCGCCGCGAGCGCGAGGAAAACGACGCGCGCCTGGCGGCCAAGGCGGTGGAGAAGATGAAGGCGGTGGACGCGCTGGACCCGGCCACGGCGGCCGGCGAGGCGGAAAAGGAGCGCAAGCGCGCCATCATCGCAGCGGCCATGGAACGCGCGCGCCTGAAGGCCGAGGCGGCGAAGAACGAAAAACCAGAGTAAATCCAGCGAATGAACGCAACGAATGAACGCAGCGAATGAACGCTACTAAGCGCCACGAAATCTTCAGCCGCCTGCGCGCGGCCAATCCCTCCCCCAAGACCGAGCTGGAATACAGCACGCCGTTCGAGCTGCTGATTGCCGTGCTGCTGTCGGCGCAAGCCACCGACGTGGGCGTGAACAAGGCCACGCGGCGGCTGTACCCGGTGGCCAACACGCCGCAAGCCATGCTGGACCTGGGCCTGGACGAGTTGACCGACTACATCAAGACCATCGGCCTGTACAAGACCAAGGCCAAGAACGTGCTGGCCACCTGCCGGATCTTGCTGGACAAGCACGGCGGCGAAGTGCCGCGCACGCGCGAAGAACTGGTGGAGCTGCCCGGCGTGGGGCGCAAGACCGCCAACGTGGTGCTCAACACGGCGTTCGGCGAGATCGCCATGGCGGTGGACACGCACATCTTCCGCGTCTCCAACCGCACCGGCATCGCGCCGGGCAAGAACGTGGATGTGGTCGAAGAAAAACTGATGAAGTTCGTGCCGAAGGAATTTCTGCTGGACGCGCACCACTGGCTGATCCTGCACGGGCGCTACACCTGCGTGGCGCGCAAGCCCCAGTGCTGGAACTGCATCATCGCCGACCTGTGCGAATACAAGGCCAAGACGCCGATTCCGGACGGGGTATAGCGGCGGCGCTTTGGCGGGTTACGGCGTTCCGCCTAACCCGCCCTACGAGCCGTGACGAACCACGACGAACCGTGGCACCGTGAAATTGTGGCGCCGTAGGGCGGGTTAGCGCGCAGCGCGTAACCCGCCGTTTCACAGCAAGACCATATTATCCCGGTGAATCAGCTCATGGCCTTCGAGGTAGCCCAGCACGGACTCGATCTCGGCCGACGGCTTGCGCTTGATCTTGCGCGCCTCCGCGCTGCTGTAGTTCGACAAGCCGCGCGCCACCGCGCTGCCATCCTCGGCCACGCAGGTAATCACCGCGCCGCGTCCGAACTCGCCCTTCACCTCGATCACGCCGATCGGCAGCAGCGACTTGCCTTCCTTGCTCAGTTTCTGCACCGCGCCCGCGTCCAGCACCACCTGGCCGGCAGTGTGCAAGTGGTCCGCCATCCACTGCTTGCGCGCCGTCAGGTGCCCGGTCTGCGCCGACAGCTCGGTGCCGATCGCCTCGCCGCCCGCCAGCCGCGTCAGCACGCTCTCCTCGCGCCCGAACGCGATCACCGTGTGCGCGCCCGACTTCGCTGCGCGCTTGGCCGCCAGGATCTTGGTCAGCATGCCGCCGCGTCCCAGCGACGAGCCGGCGCCACCCGCCATTGCCTCCAGCGCCGGATCGCCCGCGCGGCCCTGTGCGATCAGGTAGGCCGCCGGGTCCTTGCGCGGGTCGGCGCTGAACAGGCCGCGCTGGTCGGTCAGGATGATCAGCGCGTCGGCCTCGATCAGGTTGGCCACCAGCGCGCCCAGCGTGTCGTTGTCGCCGAACTTGATCTCGTCTGTCACCACCGTGTCGTTCTCGTTGATGATGGGCACGATGCCCAGCCGCAGCAAGGTGGTCAGGGTGGAGCGCGCATTCAGGTAGCGTTCGCGGTCGGCCAGGTCGGCGTGCGTGAGCAGCACCTGCGCCGTGCCCAGCTGGTGGGCGCGGAAGCTGGTTTCATAGATCTGCGCCAGGCCCATCTGGCCCACGGCGGCGCAGGCCTGCAGTTCGTGGATGTCGGTGGGGCGGGCCTCGAAGCCCAGGCGCAGCATGCCCTCGGCGATGGCGCCCGAGCTCACCAGCACCACTTCCTTGCCCAGCGCCCGCAAGGCGGCGATCTGCGCAGCCCAGCGCGCGATGGCGGCGTGGTCCAGGCCGCGGCCGTCGTTGGTGACCAGCGACGAGCCAACCTTGATGATGATGCGGGTGGATTTCTGTATGACGGAATTCATGGTGCGGCGGTTCTCATTTCAATCAACTCGATAGTCCCGGCGCGCGCTGCGCTGCGCTGCGCTGCCAAGCCGTGCCTTGCTTGCTTGATTTTCGAAGGGCGGGTTGCCCTGCCTTGCCGCAGACAGCGCCAGCCCATGGTGGCGGGCCGGCACTGTTGTAGGGAATGCAAATCAGCGAATAGCTGATTATGCCGTTGTTGCAGAGTTATTGCGAGTTACTGAAACTTAATCAAGGATCTTGAAACGGGGATCGTCCGGATCGATCGAGGAAATGCCGCGCGCCTCTTCCGTCATCTGGGTTTCCTCGGCACGCTGTTCGCTGTGCTTCACTTGTTCCAGGTGCTTGTAGATGGCGTTCACCAGTTCCTGCGTGCCCTCGTGGCTCAGCGCGGAAATCTCGAACACCGGGCCCTTGAAGCCGAACTTCTTGACGAAGTCCTTGACCTTCTTGGCGCGTTCGGCTTCCGGGATCACGTCCACCTTGTTCAGCACCAGCCAGCGCGGCTTGTCCACCAGCGCCTCGTCGTACTTCTTGAGCTCCTTGACCAGGGCCTTGGCTTCCTTGACCGGGTCGACGGTGTCCTCGAACGGGGCCAGGTCCACGATGTGCAGCAGCAGGCCGGTGCGCGACAGGTGGCGCAGGAACTGGTGGCCCAGGCCGGCGCCTTCGGCGGCGCCTTCGATCAGGCCGGGAATGTCGGCGATGACGAAGGATTTTTCATGCGACACGCGCACCACGCCCAGGTTGGGGTGCAGCGTCGTGAACGGGTAATCGGCGATTTTCGGCTTGGCGTTGGACACGGCCGTGATGAAGGTGGACTTGCCGGCGTTCGGCATGCCCAGCAGGCCGACGTCGGCCAGCACTTTCAATTCCAGGCGCAGCTCGCGGCGCGCACCTTCCTTGCCTTCGGTCTTCTGGCGCGGCGCACGGTTGGTCGACGTCTTGAAGTGGATGTTGCCCCAGCCGCCTTCGCCGCCCAGCGCCAGCAGTTCGGTCTGGCCGTGTTCGGTCATGTCGGCGATGATGTCGCCGTTGACTTCGTCGATGATCAGGGTGCCCACCGGCATGCGCAGGTAGATGTCATCGGCGCCCTTGCCGTAGCAATCCGAACCGCGGCCCGATTCGCCATCCTTGGCGCGGTGCATTTTCGAATAGCGGTAGTCGACCAGGGTGTTGACGTTGCGGTCGGCCACGGCCCAGATGGAACCGCCTTTGCCGCCGTCGCCGCCGTCAGGGCCGCCGAATGGGCGGAACTTCTCCCGGCAGAAAGAGGCGCAGCCGTTGCCGCCGTTGCCGGCGATGACTTCAATTCGTGCTTCGTCGATAAACTTCATAATGTGCCGCCATAAAACTAAAAAGGCTCTACCGTTGGCAGAGCCTTTCGATTGAAGGCTTGCGCCTTACTTTGCGTTGTAGCGCGGAATTACGCTGCTACTACGGTCACGAACTGGTGCGAGTTCGGGCCTTTGACAACGAACTTCACCTTGCCGTCCACCAGGGCGAACAGGGTGTGGTCCTTGCCGGTGCCAACGCCTTCGCCGGCGCGCACTGGGGTGCCGCGTTGACGAATGATGATGCCGCCAGCATTGATCGATTGGCCGCCGTACACTTTAACGCCGAGGCGCTTTGATTCTGAGTCACGGCCGTTGCGGGTAGTGCCGCCGCCTTTTTTGTGTGCCATTTATTAGCTCCTAAATTAGCTGTATTGAAGACGACGATTAGCCGTTGATCGAAACGATCTGGATTTCGGTGTAGTTCTGGCGATGGCCCTGATGCTTCTGGTAGTGCTTACGACGACGCATCTTGAAGATCTTGACCTTGTCGTGACGACCTTGGGAAACTACTTTCACCTGAACCGTTGCACCCGCGACGAGTGGCGTGCCAAACTTGATGGCTTCGCCTTCGCCTACTGCGAGTACTTGATCGATGGTGAGTTCGGAACCAATGTCAGCAGGTATCTGTTCTACTTTGAGTTTTTCGCCAGCGACAACTTTATACTGTTTGCCACCGGTTTTTATGACCGCGTACATGATTTGAAACCTCATCAAATGTTAAAAGAATCCTCCGCTGCGTACCGCAGAACAACAGTGTGGAACGGGGAGAACCTGCGATTATACACAAACTGAAAATTTGCGTCAAAGAGTATTCCAAATTCCCGGCCAGCATGGTATGTCGGCAATATTGCCGGACGGGGCGCGCGGCAAGATTGCCAAGCCGACATCCCCTGTGGCAATCGACACCACAGCCGGGGCATGTCGTATAATCGCGGCACTTCACTCACCCTTGCAGGTTTGCCTTGTCTGCCGCTACCCAACACGCCAACTCCAACACCATCACCCAGACCATCGCCGCCGATATGGACGCGGTGAACACGGTGATCCGCCAGCGCCTGCACTCGGAAGTGCCGCTGGTTAACCAGATTGCGGAATATATCATCAGCGCCGGCGGCAAGCGCATCCGTCCCGTACTCGTGCTGCTGGTGGCCAACGCCTACGCCTACAAAGGCGTGGCGCACCACGAATTGGCGGCGGTGGTCGAGTTCATCCACACCGCCACCCTGCTGCACGACGACGTGGTGGACGAATCGTCGCTGCGGCGCGGGCGCGCCACCGCCAACGCCCTGTTCGGCAACGCCGCCTCGGTGCTGGTGGGCGACTTCCTGTACTCGCGCGCCTTCCAGATGATGGTGTCGCTGGACAGCATGCGCGTGATGCAGATCCTGTCGGACGCCACCAACGTGATCGCCGAAGGTGAAGTGCTGCAGCTGCTCAACATGCACGACCCCGACGTGAGCGAAGAGCGCTACCTGCAAGTGATCCGCTCCAAGACCGCCAAACTGTTCGAAGCGGCCGCCGAGCTGGGCGCCCTGATTTCCGGCGCCAATGACGAGCAGATCGCCGCAGCCGGCGAATACGGCCGCTCGCTGGGCACCGCCTTCCAGCTGATCGACGACGTGCTCGACTACGCCGGCGACGCTGCCGAAATCGGCAAGAACGTCGGCGACGACCTGCGCGAAGGCAAGCCCACCCTGCCGCTGATCTGGCTGATGAGCCACGGCACCGAAGCGCAGCGCCAGCTGGTCCGTTCCTGCATTGAAAACGGCGACGAACAGCACTTCGACACCATCCTGGCCGCCATCACCGGCAGCGGCGCGCTGGACTACACCCGCCGCGCCGCCGAAGTGGCCGCCGAGCGCGCCGCCGCCGCCGTCGCCGGCCTGCCCGCCAGCGTCTACAAAGACGCCCTGCTGCAACTGGCCCGCTTCGCCGTCGACCGCACCCACTAAGCTCAGCTAAGCTAAAGCAACAAAAAATGGAGTCAGGGTTAATTATTCGGGAAATGTTTCCCGAATAATTAACCCTGACCCCATTTTGGTTTACAGGATTTCGTGGACCAGGGCCGGGGGGCGGCACAGGCGCACGCCCTTGGGGGTGACCACGAAGGGGCGGTTGATCAGCGCGGGGTGGGCCATCATGGCGTCCAGCAGGGCGGCGTCGCTCAGGCTGGCGTCGGCCAGGCCGAGCTGGTCGTACAGCTCGCCCTTGTCGCGCATGGCGCCGCGCACGGTCAGTCCGGCCCGGGTAATCAGCTCTTGCAGGCGCTCGCGCGTGGGCGGCGCGTTCAGGTAGTCGATGATCTCGGGCTCGATGCCGCTTTCGCGTATCAGCGCCAGCGCGCCGCGCGAGTTGCTGCAGGCGTTGTTGTGGTAGATGGTGATGGCCATGGCCGCTTCCTCCGTGTCGGTGAGGCGGCCATGCTAGGCGATACGGCGCCGGCGCGCAAGCGCTGCCGCCTTCCTTAATAACGGACGAAGTTGCTTTCTTCCGGCTCGGTTTCCATCGCCAGCGGCCGGGCGCCCGCGGCAGGCACGCGGCCGCGCACGGGGGCGCTGGCGCGCCGCGCGGGCGGCCGCCGCTCGCTCCCTTCCACGCGGAAGAACGCGACCGCCTGCTGCAGCTGTTCGGCCTGCCCGCTCATCTCCTCGGCAGTGGCGGCCAGTTCCTCGGAACTGGAGGCGTTCTGCTGGGTGGTCTGGCTGAGCTGGCCGATGGCGGAGTTGATCTGCGCCACGCCGCTCGATTGCTCTTCGGACGCAGCCGTGATCTCTTGCACCAGGTCGGAAGTCTTCTTGATGCTGGGCACCATCTCGTCGAGGAGCTTGCCGGCCTTTTGCGCCAGCTCCACGCTGCTGCCGGCCACTTCGCTGATTTCCTGCGCCGCCACCTGCGAACGCTCGGCCAGCTTGCGCACTTCGGCGGCCACCACCGCGAAACCTTTGCCGTGCTCGCCGGCGCGCGCCGCTTCGATGGCGGCGTTCAGCGCCAGCAGGTTGGTCTGGTAGGCGATGTCGTCGATGATGCCGATTTTCTTGGCGATCTGCGTCATCGCTTCCACCGTGGATTTCACGGCCGAGCCGCCTTCGGCAGCCTGGGTGGAGGCCTGCCCGGCCATGCTGTCGGTGACCTTGGCGTTCTCGGTGTTCTGCGCGATCGAGGCAGTCATTTCCTCCACCGAGGCGCTGGTTTCCTCCACGCCGGCGGCCTGCTCGCTGGCGGCCTGCGACAGCGACTGGGCGGTGGCGCTGATCTCTTCGGAGGCGCTGGCCAGCGCCTGGGCGCCGCTGCTCACTTCGGTAAGCACCGAGGCCAGCTTGTCGACCATGGTTTTCATGGCGTACAGCAGGCTGGCCTTGTCGCCGGGACGCAGCTCGACCTGCACCGTCAAATCGCCGCGCGCCACTTCGTTGACAATGCGTGCCGCGTACGCCGGCTCGCCGCCGATTTGCTCCAGCAGCTTGTCCACCATCTGCTTCATTGAATGCAGCAGGCTGCTGTTGTCGCCCGGCGCCAGCCGCACGTCCACCGCGAAATTGCCCTGCGCCACTTCATGCACGATGCCGGCCGCGTAAGCCGGTTCGCCGCCCAGCTGGCGCAGGATGCCGCGCAAGATGATCCAGCCCAGCGCCGAAAGCACCAGCAGCGCCACGGCCGCGGTGCCGTACATCAGGTACAGGGCGCGGCTGGAGGACATTTCGGCGGCCGCCACCGCTGCCGTGGCGGCGCGCTCGTTCAGCTCGATCACCTTGGCCAGCGCGTTTTCCGCATTGGCGTAGAGCGGCCGCAGTGCAATCAAGTCCTGGTGCAGCGTGGCGAAGCCGGCCTTGCGCTGCTCGGCGCCGGTGGCCCGCACCAGGTCGCCCGCCACCTGGTCGAAGCGCTGCTCGGCGGCCTTCCACAGGTCCCATTCCTTGACGAACTGCTGCCACAAGGCCGCTTCCTCGGCGTCCTGCGGCAGGCGTTCGTAGGTCTTCCAGGCCTTGTCGACCCGGCCCCAGTATTCCTGCTTGCTGCGCAGGTTGCGTTCGATTTCGCCGAACTGCTCGGGGTAGCCGGCCAGCGCGTCGATCGCCCGGCTGGACGAGCGCAACGCGGTCTGGCCTTCGTTGACGATTTGCAGGTTGAGCACCGAGGGCAGCTTGTTGCGGCCCACGTCGTCCAGCATCTCGCCGCCGTGCTGCATGCCGCGTATGCCGATCAGCATCACGATCAGCAGCGCCAGCAGGCTGACGCCGATCAGGGTGATCAGCTTGGCCCGCACCGTCATCGTATTGAGCATAAGGTCTCCTCCATGCGCCGCCCTGGGCGGCTATCGCGTGCCCCTCGGGTCAGGCTGCGGCGGGCGCGCCGCCCATGTGCGCCATCGCTTCCAGCTCCGTTACCGACAGCACCTGGTCGGTGTTGAGCAGGATCACGAACTTGCCGTTGACCTTGCCCATGCCGGCAATGAACTCGGCGCGGATGCGGGCGCCGAACTGCGGCGCCGGCTCGATGTCGGACGGCGGAATGTCGATCACGGCGTTGACCGCGTCCACCATCACGCCCACCACCTGCTGCTCGCCGTCCGCGTCGATCTCGACAATGACGATGGCGGTGCGCTTGCCGATCTGGGTGGGCGGGCGGCCGAAGCGCGCCGCCAGGTCCATCACCGGCACCACGGCGCCGCGCAGGTTGATCACGCCGCGCACACACTCGGGCATCAGCGGCACGGTGGTCAGGCCGTCGTATTCGATGATTTCCTTGATGGCCAGGATGCCGATGGCGAACACTTCGCCGCCCAGCATGAAGGTGAGGAACTGGGCCGACTCCTGCGCCAGGGCCGGCGCCGCACTGCGGCCCGCTTGCACCATTGCTGTCATGGGAAACTCCTTGTGAAATTGGTCAGGCAGCCAGCTGCGGCAGGTCGGCGCCGCCGCCGCCCCCGCCACGGCCGACGATGGCCGGCACGTCCAGGATCAGCGCCACTTCCCCGCTGCCCAGTATGGTGGAGCCGCTGATGCAGCGCAGCTGGCTGAACATGCGGCCCAGCGGCTTGATCACGGTCTGGAATTCGCCGTGCAGCGCGTCCACCACCAGGCCGATGCGCTGGCCGGCGTGCTTGACCACGACGATGCTTTCGCGCCGCGGCGGCGGCGTGGTGACGCCGAACAGCGAGCGCAGCCGGATAAAGGGCAGCACCTGGCCGCGCAGATTGGTGTAGTCGTGCCCGGGCTCGGCGGCGAACTCGATGCACTCGTCTATCATGTCCAGCGGCACCACGAAGGTGGCCGTGCCCAGGCCCACCAGGAAGCCGTCGATAATCGCCAGGGTGAGCGGCAAACGCACGGTGACGGTGGTGCCCAGGCCGGGCGCGCTGTCCACCGTGACCGTGCCGCGCAGGGCGGTGATGTTTTTCTTCACCACGTCCATGCCCACGCCGCGCCCGGACAGGTTGGTGATGGCGGCCGCCGTGGAGAAGCCGGGCTCGAAGATCAGGCCGTAGATTTCCTGGTCGCTCAGCTTGCGGTCCGGCTCGATCAGGCCGCGCTCGATGGCCTTGGCCAGGATGCGTTCCCGGTCCAGCCCGCCGCCGTCGTCGGACACCTCGATGACGATGCTGCCCGAGTCGTGGAAGGCGTTCAGGCGCACCGTGCCGCGCAGGGGCTTGCCGCGCTCGGCGCGCACCTCGGCCGGCTCGATGCCGTGGTCGATGGCGTTGCGCACCAGGTGGGTCAGCGGGTCGCCGATCTTCTCCACCACGGTTTTGTCCAGTTCGGTGTCCTCGCCGCTCACGGCCAGGCCGATGTCCTTGCCGATCTCGCGCGCCACGTCGTGCACCACGCGCTGGAAGCGGTTGAAGGTGGCGCCGATCTTCACCATGCGCAGCTGCAGCGCCGAGTCGCGCACCTGCTCCACCAGGTCGCTCAGCATGGAGGTGCACTCCAGCAGTTCGCTGTTGCGCACCTGGCGCGCAATCAGGTTGGCCGACGCGCCCACGATGATGAGTTCGCCCACCAGGTTGATCAGCAGGTCCAGCTTGTCGGCGTCCACGCGGATCGAGCGGCTCTCGGTGGGCTTGGGCTCGGCCGCCTGCTTCTGCTTGGTCAGCGCGGCCTCCACCATCACGGGCTCGGCGGTGCCCTGCCCCACCAGGATGGCGCCCAGCGGCGGCGCGGCGGCCGGCGACTGGCCGGCGGCGGCCTGCACCTGCAGCGCCGCGTCCAGCTCGCGCTGGGTGATGCAGCCGCAGCGCACCAGGATCTCGCCCAGCAAGGCCTTCTGCTCGGGCAGTTCGCGGATCAGGCGCACGTACTCTTCCACCCGGCTGCGCGGCGGCAGGATCTGCAGGGTGCAGGAATCCTGCACGAACTCGAACACGCCTTCGATGGCGGTCTTGTCGGCCTCGGTTTCCAGGGAGATCTCAAAGCCGAGGTAGCAGGTTTCCGGGTCCATCTGCTCGGCGGCGGGAATCGCGTCGGCCATGGTCACGATGCCGACGATGCGGCCGATCTGGCCCAGGTAGCGGATGAAGGACAGCGGGTCCATGCCGTCGCGCAGCACGTCGGGGCCGAAGCGCAGCGACAGGTGCCAGGCGTCGCTGGCGCCGCCCGGCTCGCCCATGCGCTCCACGCCGGGATGCTCGCCTGCCACCAGCGCCCCGCCCTCCGCATGGCTGTCGCCCTCGGCGGGCTGGCCCATCTGCACGCGCAGCTGCGCGAGCAGGGGCTTGCCCTCGGCCAGCATGGCCGCGTCGGCCTCGGTCTGGCCCGCTTCGAGTGCGGTGATCATGCCGGACAAGTGGTCGCAGCACGACAGCAGCAGCACGATCAGCTCGTCGGTGAGCGACAGCTTGCCGTCCCGCACCTCGTCCAGCAGGCTTTCCACCACGTGGGTGAAGGCCACGATGTGGTCCAGGCTGAACAGCCCGGCCGAGCCCTTGATGGTGTGGGCGGCGCGGAAGATGGCGTGCACGGCCTCGTCGCTGCCGCCGGACTGGCCGGCGTTGAGCAGCGCGTTTTCCATGTCTTCCAGCAGCTCCCGGCTTTCCAGGATGAAGGTTTGCAGCGCCAGGTCCAGGTCCATCGTGTTGCCTCCACTGAGGGTAGTGCTTGGTGATCTTCTAATGACCCTTGCGCGGTTCGATCAGCAGGGCGTCCCCGAACCAGGCACCGAGGTCCAGCAGCTCGAACACCTCCAGCACGGCCGGGCTGTGGCCGGTGAGGCGCAGCTCGCGCTGCTCGGCGCGCGCCACCTGCTTGGCCAGCATCAGCACCTGCAGTCCCGCGCTGTCCATCTCGGTCACGCCGGCCAGGTCCACTTCCAGGCTGGTGCTGCGCTGCAGCTCGCCCAGCAGCAGGGTCTTCATGTCGGCAGCCCGGTAGATGTTCAGCTCGCCGTCAATGGCGACCCGGCCGGTGCTCACGGCAGCACCAGCTTCTGCACCGCGCCCAGCAGCACTTCCGGCTTGAAGGGCTTGACCACCCAGGCCTTGGCGCCGGCCGCCTGGCCTTCGCGTTTCTTGGCTTCCTGCGATTCCGTGGTCAGCATGATCACCGGCGTGAACTTATAGTTGGGCAGCTGCTTGATTTCCTTGACGAAGGTAATCCCGTCCATATTGGGCATGTTGACGTCGCACACCACGAGGTTGACCTTTTGCCCGGTGAGCTTGGACAGCGCGTCCATGCCGTCGCGCGCCTCGATCACGTCGTAGCCTGCGCCCTTGAGCGCGATGCCGACCACTTGCCGCAAGGAGGCCGAATCGTCGATGACCATGATGGTTTTTGCCATAGTGCTTCCCTAGAAAAATGTCACTTCGTCCGACGGCGCGGCAATCACCTTCTGCTCGCCCCGGTGCACCGCATGCTCCTCCGCCATGGCGTAGGTTTTTTCCAGCTCGCCCAGCAGCGCGGAGGCTTGCGGCGCCTCCAGCGCAGACCCATGCTGATAGTGCTGGCGGTTCTCGTCAAGCAAACTCGGCAGTAGCCCGATATTGTGACTCACGTGGCCCAGCACCTGGCTGACGCGGTCCTGGAACTGCAGCTGCACCAGCGCCTCGCCCACTTCCCCCTTGATACTGACGCTCTCCTGCTTGAGCAGTTCGGACGACTGCGCCATGGCGTCGGTCAGGTTGCGGAACTCGCGCAGCACGGCATCGATGGTGCCTTCGGACGACTGCATGGCCTGGTCCTCGGCCGCGCTGGACTCGGTGGCGGCCTTGCAGGCGGTGACGATGGCCACGCTGATCTTGCCGACGCGGTCGCTGATGCTGCGCCCGGTTTCGGCCGAGCGGTTGGACAGGTTGCGCACCTCCTGCGCCACCACCGCGAAGCCGCGCCCGGCCGGTCCGGCGCGCGCCGCCTCGATGGCCGCGTTCAGCGCCAGCAGATTGGTCTGCGCGGCGATGCTGGCTACGCCCTCGGCCATGTCGCGCAGCTCGCGCGTGAATTGTTCCAGCTCGCGGATGCGGGTCAGCATGGCGTGCTTGGACGCCAGCGCCGACTTCATGGTGGCCACCACGTCGCCCAGCTGGCGCTCGCTGTTGGCGAACACCTGGCTCAGGGAGGCGCCGTCCTGGCTGTCGGCTGCGGCGCTGGACAGGCGCAGCGTGTCGTCCAGCTTGTCGACGATGGTGGAGAAACGGGTAGCCAGTTCAGCGACAGCCTCTTCCATCTGGCTGCGCGAGGATTCGATGTGGCGGCACCAGACCGGGGTGACTTCCTCGGCGAAGTGCTGGCGGCCGTCCAGGTAGTCCTGCACATCGGCGCGGGCATCGGCACCGCCTCCGCTGCCAAGCTGGAGCCAGGCGTAGGCGCCGGCGGCAAGGAAAGCCAGCGCGCCGAGGATGCCGTACCAGCCGCCGTTCGGCCAGAACAGCGCCATCACGGCGGCGGCGATAGCGATGGCGGCCGGATAGTTACGGCCGCCGGTGTTGTCTAAGAGAGCGTTCAATGGTTCTTTCTCAGGGTTGGGGAACCTCAAGCCAGGCAAGCACACTGCCGGATCATTCTATCAAAAACATATTTGCGATTTGAAAGATCGATGCGCTTGGACGAAAAAACCACGCTTGCACGAAAGAAGTGACCAGCAATGACGAAGCGGCATAGTTGCCAATTGCGTCATTTTCTGGTGTAATTTAAGCCTACACCGTCGGGGTGTAGCTTAGCCCGGTAGAGCGCTACGTTCGGGACGTAGAGGCCGGAGGTTCGAATCCTCTCACCCCGACCAGTGCTGCCAGATCCGCCCTCGCGCGGAACGGCGAGCGTTCCGCAGCCAGGCTCGTCCGCTTTTAGAACAAATGGTTCACACCGATGGAAACCCCGGTTTGCCGCGTTTGCGCAGCAGACATGGCCAGCTTCCCATCAAAATTCGTACGGTCGATTTCGGCATACAGGCTGGAGCGTTTTGACAGCGTGTAATAGGACGTCAAGATCAGCGTATCCCGCTTGCCGGCCGTGCCAGCCGTTTCGGTCTTGTTCCAGTAGTACGCGCTGCCTACCTTCACAAACGGCGTGATGAGGTATTCACCGCCAAGCCATGAATACCTGGAGGTATTGTCCAACGCCCCCGTCTCCTGCTTTTCATCTGCGTACCCCACGGCAAGGCGCAACGGCCCCCCGTTGTATGCCGCACCTAAGGTGAAGTGGCTGTTTTCCCGATACGCGGCAGCAACCGGGAGCGTGCGCCTGGTATATGCGCCGCCAAACGCGACGCTGCCCAGGCTGTAGCTGGCGCCGATGGCTTTCGCTGTGCCGTTATTTACGCTTCCCGCCTGCTCGCCAGGCGCATACTCGGCCCTTACCGTTACCGGCCCGAGCGTGCCACTGTACTGAATATCATTGTTGAATCGAAAACCGGCGGAGGCCGCCACGGCATAGGTACTCAGCGGGAAGCGGAATGCAAACGGTTCGTAGACTGCGATGGTCCTGGACGCGACAGTGTATTGGCGTCCCACATCGATACTGCCAAAGGCACCGCCAATACCCACGGTCGCCGTGCGGTTGAAAAGCGTGTTCGGTACATCAAGTGCGCCGGTGCCGTTGATGAAGCCGCTTTCCAGCGCGAAGTGCGCGTTATAGCCGCCGCCGAGATCTTCCACCCCCTTGAAGCCGAGGCGGTTCGACATCGACGTTCCGTTCGACGTCATCGTGAGTTTGCCATTGCCCTCAGCGTCGGCATTTGTCGCGTACCGGACGCCGCCATCGATGGATCCATACACTGTCAATGCCGACTGGGCGGATGCAAGCCCGCTTACGCCCAACAAGACCGGCAACATAACTGATTTCTTCATTTTTCATCTCCTTTTTTGACACATTGAATACAGCGATTTCTTGTTTTCTATCCCTACAGACGTGCACCGTCCTGCCGACGTGGTCGGCAAAAATTAAAAAACGGGCGAGCGGCATCCGCGTCAATCAGCTATTGAACGCGGCACTGTGGTCAGCAGAGTTGTGCAGTAAGCCGGCGCGTCACCCAGGCCTGGCCCGCAAGCCGGGAGTTTTGAACACACATGAGAGGCGTCCCGCACTGTGCAGGTGCGGCTGGCACGCCGGCAGTCGAACCGTTACTTCGTGGTGAACCCGGTGAGCCAGTTCAAATTGTTTTCGAGCTGCCAGTTTTGGGTTCCGCTTTTCCAGCCAGCGTCGAGCGAAAGTCCACTGCCGTAGCAATCGCCCGAAAGGCGCATATAGCAATGGTCGGCAGAGAGATCTGAGACTTGTGAATTCTTCACGATCAGCCAGCCGCTATTGTTCGCTGCCTGGCAGCCATACGCGGTCGAACCGCAATTCATGCCGGTCACTTCCTGCAATTGGCTGCGCGCCGCCGCTGCGTTGCCTCCGTTGAAGCTGTCCTTCTCGCCATTGACAGCGAGCAGGCGGTCGCTCGGCAGGCTGCGATTGCCGTTGGCAACGCATGCACGGAGATCGTAGTTTGTGTATTGCACTCCCGCGCCGATGGCATACGCTGCCTGGACCCGGGAATCGTAGTTTTTCGCCAGGATAGCCATAATAGCGCCCTGGCTGAAGCCGCCCACCACGATACCCTTGGAACAGTCTGCCTTGCCGCGCGTGCAAAGCTGGCTTATTGCGCTTGCCGCGCTATCGGGATTGAAGGCGCAACTGGCTTTGGCGCCGATGTTTGAACACGTTCCAAACGTGCTGCTCGCATATTCGATGGTTGCCGCAACATAGCCCTTCGCGGCCATGCGCTTGACCGCTTCGGTCGCCGACGCATTGTTGTAGGTTTCGTACGTGCCAACCATATACACAAACACGGGATACTTGCCCGCTGCGCCAGGCTCCATGCCTGAAATGTTGTAGCTGCTGTTACAGGTGCTGGCGCCATAGCCGGCACCGGTGTAGCTTGCGGTGAAATTGCTCTGGGCCGTCACCGCACCGCATAAAACCGACGCGCACAAGGCGCCAGCCACGCGCAGGGCGTGGAAAATCCTGGTCTTCATTGTTTGTCTCCGTGAGTTGTTGGTCGTTCAGAAGCGTAAGGACATACGGCTTCGTGCACCGATCCGGGCTCTTGTCTACGGCCCTGTGCAGATCAGTCGACATGCATCCTGGATGCGTCCAGGGCGTGAGGCTGCTTTATTTCTTGTAGATGCCGGCGGCGATAAACACGTCATCGACCCGTTCGATGTAGGTGGTTTTTGCGTCCAGATCCTTGGTGATGGGATTGGGCCACTTGTAGTCGACCCAGCCGGACCCTTTGGTCTTTGCGATCGCATACATTTCCTTGATAAATTCCTTGCCGTCGCCGTCGCGGAGCTCGAACAGGTACTTGTTGACGATTTTAGGGTTGGCGCCGTGCGCTATCTGCATGCCCTCGTTCGTCATGCTGTACACGAACACGTACAGTTCTTTCTGGACAAATTCACCTTTCGGATCGTTAAAAACCGCGATCGCCTTTTCCTTTCCATTCGCCTTGTAGAACGCGACTGCTCTTTTTACGAGCGCGACTGCTTCCGCCGCCGTTGCCTTTTCCGGAGCGGCAAATGCTGTCGTAGCGCACAAGCCAACAAGGCCACCCAACGCCAGGTTTTTCAACAACTTCAACATGGGACTCTCCAATACAATGTCTCTCAATTTGCGATTTTTGCAGCCGTGACAGGGAGCGATGTGTGGCTCGGCCTCCTTTCGCTAGTTCGCCAGAAAGGCGCGGATCGCCTCTCCGGCCTGGGTGATATCGGTAATGCCGGCCAGGTGGCCGCCCGGTGCATCGATTTCCACATAGTCTGCCGGCGTGCCGTTGGCCTTCAGCTTCGCCGCTTCCGCTTTAGCGCCGGCAGGCGGAAACAGCAGATCCGTGCGCGCTTGCACGATCAGCGTCCTGGCGCGAATTTTCTTCAGCCCGGGATCGACTGCACTGCCGGGAGTGCCGGCAATGAAGAGCTGATTTGCCTTGGTCATGTACAGCATATGATTGGCGTCGGTAGTGCCCCTGGCGCGCGCCATGCCGGCATCTTTCAAGGCCTTCTCGCTCAGGAAGGTATTACGGTAATCGTCCAGCGGATCTTTCCCTTCCACCGCCCACTTGTGGCCGAATGCGGCGGCCATATACTCCGGGTGGCGCGCGCCGACCACGACATTGAAAAAGGCCTGGGCAACGCCATTCAACGGTTCAGGACCGCCGTAGTAGTCGCCATTGTTCCAATGCTGGTCTACCCGTATCGGTCCGCTCCAGTTCTCAAGGGCGGCAATGGCGTAGCCGCTCTGGCTGGTGGTGGCATCGACGGCAATGACGCGTTCCACCATCTCGGGAAACCTGGCTGCCCACTCGTACGACTGCAGACCGCCCATGGAAACGCCAATCGACGCCTGCACCTTGCGCACGCCGAGCGTATCGAGCAGCGCCTTTTGCACCCGCACGAAGTCGGGAATGGTCACCACCGGAAACGACAAGCCGTAGGGCTTGCCCGTGTCGGGATTGATGCTGGCGGGGCCGGTCGTGACCGTGATGCCATCCTTGGAATTCAGGTTGACCAGCGAGTCCACACTGACGACGAAATATTTATCGGTATCGATCGGCTTGCCGGCGCCGATAATGCTGTCCCAATAGCCCGGCAGCTTGTCTTCCGCTTTATATTTTCCCGCCACGTGGGAGTTGGCCGAATAAAAATGCGGCACCAGGATAACGTTGTCGCGCGCGGCGTTCAGCGCGCCGTAGCTCTCCCAGCCGACGCGCACGTTCCTGATCACCTTGCCCCCGACGGTGGTGTAAGCAGGCAGCGAGAAAACCTTTTTTTCCACCAGCCCGTCGTAGGCATGCGCGGATGCGGCCATGAACAGCGCAAGCGCGGAGGTGCTGATGGCGGTATTAATCCAGTACATAGTAGTCTCCTTAGGTATCAGCGATTGCGATCGCCGGCGACACCTTGGCGCCGGTACGCTTGCGGGGCAAGGCCAGCAGTTCGCCGACGATGCCGCGCCGGAAAGCCAGCACACAGGTGATGAAGATGAGTCCCGTGACGATGGTGACCGACTCGCCGAGGGTGTTGAACCATTCAATCCCGGTCAAGGACGCCAGCACGCTGCCGACGTCAGCCAGCTTGTTCTCCAGCAAAATGATCACCAAGGCGCCCACCACGGGACCGGTCAGCGTGCCCAGGCCTCCGACCAGCGTCATCAGCACTACCAGGCCCGACATCGACCAGTGCACATCCGTCAGCGTCCCGAAGCCCAGCACCACTGTCTTGGTGGCGCCGGCCAAGCCGGCCAGCGCCGCCGACAAGACAAACGCCATCAACTTGTACTTGTCGACGTCGTAACCGAGCGAGACCGCGCGTGGTTCGTTTTCCTTGACCGCCTTGAGCACCTGGCCGAAAGGCGAATGCACAGTGCGCAAAATGAGGGCAAAACCCGCGACGAAAATCGCCAGGACCACGTAGTACATCGTCATGTCGTTGCCCAGGTCCAGCATCCCCAGCAGCCTGCCGCGCGGTACGCCCTGCAAGCCGTCCTCGCCGCCGGTGAAGGGCATCTGCACGAACAGGAAGAACAGCATCTGCGCCAGGGCCAGCGTAATCATGGTGAAGTAGATGCCCTGGCGCCGGATCGCCAGGCTGCCCATCAGCAGGCCAAGCGCGGCGGCCACGGCCATGCCGGCGAGGATGCTGAGCTCGAACGGCAGGCCCCAGACCTTCAGCATGTGCCCAGCAACGTAGCCGGCACCGCCAAAGAACGCCGCGTGGCCAAAGGACAGCAAGCCGGTAAAGCCGATCAGCAGGTTGAACGCGCAGGCGAACAAGGCAAAGCACAGCAACTTCATCAGGAACACCGGGTAGACGAAGAACGGCAGCGCCAAGGCTGCGGCAAGCGCCGCCATATATCCAATTCTCTGGTTCATTTCATTTCCTCTTACTTTTCTTTACCGAACAGGCCGGCTGGACGGATGACCAGGACGACAGCCATCACAATGAAGACCACGGTTGCCGACAGTTCCGGATAGAACACCCGGGTCAGGCCCTCCAGCACACCTAGCCCGAGTCCGGTGACAATCGATCCCATGATCGACCCCATGCCGCCGATCACCACCACCGCGAACACGGTAATGATCAGGTTCGATCCCATCAGGGGCGAGACCTGGATCACCGGCGCGGCCAGCACGCCGGCCAGCGCAGCCAGCGCCACGCCAAAGCCGTAGGTCAAGGTCACCATCAGGGGCACGTTGACGCCAAACGCTTCCACCAGCTTGGGGTTTTCCGTGCCGGCGCGCAGGTAGGCGCCGAGCTTGGTTCGTTCAATCACGAACCAGGTGCTCACGCATACAAGCAGCGACGCAACCACTACCCAGGCACGGTAATTCGGCAAGCGCATAAAACCCAGATCGGTGGCCCCGGCCAGCGCCGCCGGTACGGAGAACGGCTGGCCGGACACGCCGTAGAACGAGCGGAACAAGCCCTCCAGCAGCAGCGTGATGCCAAAGGTCAGCAACAGACCGTACAGATGGTCCAGCTTGTACAGCCAGCGCAGCATGGTTTTTTCTACGGCGATGCCGAAAGCACCGACCAGCAGCGGTGCGACGACCAGCATCGCCCAGTAGCTCAGGCCGAAGTGAGTCAGGCCCATCCATGCGAGGAAGGCACCCATCATGTACAGCGCGCCATGGGCAAAATTGATCACGTTGAGCAGGCCGAAAATGACCGCCAGACCCAGCGACAGCATGGCGTAGAACGAGCCGTTGACCAGGCCCAGCAGCAGCTGGCTCAACATCGCTTGCAGGGGAATACCAAAGATTTCCATAAACGGTTTCAATAACGGTTTCGATAAGGGAGGGACAGCACGACGTTGACTCCCGGCAGGCAGGCAGCAGGCAGGGGCAAGCCCATCAATTGCGCATCACTTCCACAGAGCGCACTTGCTTTCAGCTTTGGTGCCGAAGGCCTGCTCCCCCGGAATGGTTTGCACCACCTTGTAGTAATCCCATGGATATTTCGACTCGGACTTCTTCTTGACTTCCATCAGGTACATGTCATGCACCATCCGGCCATCGCCGCGGATGACGCCGTTGCTGGTAAAGAAGTCGCTGATCGGCGTCTTCTTCATCTGCGCCATGACCTTGTCCGGGTTATCGGTGCCGGCCGCCTTGACCGCGTTGAGGTAATGCGCGGTGGCCGAGTAATCCGCCGCCTGCAGCAGCGACGGCATCTTCTTCATTTTGTCGAAGTAGCGCTTGGACCACTTGCGGGTGCCGTCGTTCAGATCCCAGTACCAGCCATCGGTCAGGTACATGCCTTGCGTCAGGTCCAGGCCGAGCGAGTGCACATCGTTGATAAACATCAGCAGGCCGGCCAGCTTCATGGACTTGTTGATGCCGAATTCGTTGGCGGCCTTGATCGAATTAATGGTGTCGCCGCCGGCATTGGCCAGCCCCAGGATCTTGGCCTTCGACGACTGTGCCTGCAGCAGGAAGGATGAAAAATCCGATGCCGATAGCGGATGCTTGACGCTACCGAGTATCTTGCCGCCGTTGGCGTTGACGACATCGGAAGTACTCTTCTCCAGCGACGCGCCGAAGGCATAGTCCGCGGTAAGGAAGAACCATTCCTTGCCGCCTTGCTTGACGATGGCTGAACCGGTCCCCTTTGCCAAGGCAACCGTATCGTAGGCGTAATGCACGGTATAAGGCGTGCACTCTTCATTGGTCAGGCGGGCCGTGGCGCCGCCAATGGCGATGTAGACCTTCTTCTTTTCAGCGGCGACCTTGGCCATGGCGAGGTTGGTGCCGGAGTTGGTGCCGCCGATCAGCATGTCCACGCCATCCTTGTCAAACCACTCGCGCGCTTTGGAGGCTGCGATATCGGCCTTGTTCTGGTGGTCCGCCACCACAAACTCAATTTTCTTGCCGGCCAGCGCGCCGCCGAAGTCGGCGATGGCCATTTTTACGGCCTCCACGCCGCCGGCGCCGTCGATGTCGGCATAGACACCGGACATATCGGTAATCAGCCCGATCTTGATGACGTCCTGCGAGATTTGCGCCTGGGCGATGCCAACCATCGCTGCCAAGGCCGCGCTGACCGCCAGCGACATCACTTTCACATTGCGTTTCATATCATCTCCTGTTTATTGTTGTGTGCTGCTCTGCGGCTTATACGCCCAGCAGTTCGTTAAGAATCGGCATCTTCGATTGCAGTTCTGACGAGGCAAAGGACTCGACGATCTCGCCGTGCTCCATCACATAGAACCGGTCCGCCAGCGGCGCGGCAAAGCGGAAGTTCTGCTCCACCATCACGATGGTGTAGCCCTTGGCCTTGAGCGCGATGATCATGCGCGCCAGCGCCTGCACAATCACCGGCGCGAGCCCTTCGGAAATCTCGTCCAGCAACAGCAGCTTGGCGCCCGTGCGAAGAATGCGCCCCACCGCCAGCATCTGCTGCTCACCGCCGGACAAGCGCGTGCCCTGGCTATGGCGGCGCTCCTGCAAGTTGGGGAACATGGCGTAGATTTCTTCGATCGGCATGCCGCGCTCCGTCCTGGAAACAGCGGGCGGCAGCAGCAGGTTCTCTTCCGTCGAGAGCGAAGCGAAAATGCCGCGCTCCTCCGGGCAGTAGCCGATGCCGAGATGCGCCACCTTGTGTGTGGGCAGGCCGATCGACTCGACGCCGTTCACCTTGATCGAGCCCGTGCGCTCACCGGTCAGTCCCATGATGGCCCGTAGCGTGGTGGTGCGCCCGGCGCCGTTGCGGCCCAGCAGTGTCACCACTTCGCCCGGCTGCACCACCAGATTGACGTTATGCAAAATGTGGGATTCGCCGTACCACGCTTGCAGCTTTCGGATTTCCAATGCAGGCGTGCCCATCAATGCGCTCCTTCCAATGCCACCGCGCTGGTGCCCATATAGGCTTCCATCACCTGGGGGTTGTTCGACACTTCGTCATAGCTTCCCTCGGCCAGCAGGGCTCCGCGCTGCAAGACCGAGATCTTGTCGCAGATGCCAGACACCACGCTCATGTTGTGCTCCACCATTAAAATGGTGCGGTTGGCGGAAACCCTCTTGATCAATTCGGTCACGCGGTGCACGTCTTCGTGGCCCATGCCCTGCGTCGGCTCGTCCAGCAGCATCAGCTCCGGTTCCATGGCCAGGGTGGTGGCAATTTCCAGCGCGCGCTTGCGGCCATAGGGCAGATCCACCGTGACCGTATCGGCGAAGCGCTCCAGGTCGACCGTTGCCAGCAGCTCGCGGGCACGCTCGTTGAGCTTGTAGAGCGTGGCCTCGCTCTTCCAGAAATGGAAGGACGTCCCCAGCGCGCGCTGCAATCCGATACGCACGTTTTCCAGCACGGTCAGATGCGGGAAGACGGCAGAAATCTGGAAGGACCGGATCACGCCGCGATCGGCGATGCGCTCCGGCCTCAAGCCCGTGATGTCCTGGCCGTTGTACAGGATGGCGCCGGAAGTCGGCGTCAGGAATTTCGTCAGCAAATTAAAACAGGTGGTCTTGCCGGCGCCGTTCGGGCCGATCAAGGCATGGATATGGCCACGCTGGACCTTCAGGTTGACTGCATTGACGGCCGTGAATCCCCTGAACTGTTTCGTCAGGTTGCGCGTCTCCAAGATGACGTCTGTCATCGCTCCTCCAGTAGTGTCGATGGATGCCCGCGAGGGCGTATTGGGCGGTCAGAAAGCCGCTTGATAAATGGCCAGGGCGGCGCTTTCCGTCACCTCACGCGGATTGTTGGCGAGCAGGCGGGTTTGCAGCATGGCGCTGTTCGCCAGCCGGGGCAGATCGGTTACCTTGACGCCAACCTGGCGCAGGGTGGTCACCATCTGGGTTGCCTCGGCAAGCCCCTCCAGGTACTGGACGAGCGCCAGCGCGCGCGCTTCGGTGCTGCCCTTGCAACCCGGCACCGCCACATCAGCAAGCTCGGCATAGAGCGCGTGCGCAGCCGGCAGGTTGAAACGCAGCACATGCGGCAGGACCAGCACGTTGGAGGCACCGTGTGGAACATGGAATATCCCGCCCAGCGGATAAGCCAGCGCATGCACGGCAGCGACCGGCGCATTGGCGAAGGCCTGGCCTGCCAGCATGGCGCCCAGCAGCATGCCTTCACGCGCACGATGGTTGTTGCCATCCCGGCATGCAGGCAGCAAATTGTCCGCCATGATTTTGATTGCCTGCATTGCCAGCATGTCCGACATCGGATTTTTACGGACCCGGCTGGTGTACGCCTCGATCGCATGCACCATCGCATCCATGCCGGTGGCTGCCGTGATCCTGGCCGGCAGACCGACGGTGAGCTCGGCGTCGAGAATGGCAAGGTCGGCGTACAGATGCGGCGACACGATGCCGGCCTTGGTGGTTTCGCCGGTAGTGACGATGGAAATCGGCGTCACTTCGGAGCCGGTGCCGGCGGTGGTAGGAATTTGCACCAGCGGCAGCCGCGGCCCTGTCACCTTGCCCACGCCGTACATATCGTCAAGCGGCTGGCCGGATGCCGCCAGGACCGCAATGAGTTTTGCCACGTCCAATGATGATCCGCCGCCCAGGCCCACAATGATCTCCGCGCCGGCCGCACGGGCGCGGGCGGCCGCCGCCGCCACCACCGCTTCCGGCGGGTCGGCCACCACGTCGTCGATCACGCAGACTTCCCAGCCTTGCTCCCGCAAGCTGGCCAGTGCCGGGGTGAGCAGGCCGCTGTTGTGAAGGAAAGCATCGGTGACCAGGCACAGACGGCGCAGCGGATAGCGTTCCCGCAAGATGGCGCCGAGCCGGCGGGCGCCGCCAAACTCAATAATAAAGCGCGGGACAGTTTGAAATTCGAAGCTTGTCATGTCTCTTCCAGTCAGCACTAGACCTGTTCGCACAGGTATTTGATCTCGAGGTATTCGTCGATGCCGAAATGGGAACCTTCACGTCCCAGGCCCGATTGCTTGACTCCGCCAAACGGCGCGACCTCATTGGAAATGACGCCGGTGTTAATCCCTACCATGCCGCATTCCAGCGCTTCGGCAACGCGGCGGCGACGGCCGAGGTCGTTGGTGTAGAAGTAAGCGGCCAGACCGAACTCGGTGTCGTTGGCCATCCGGATGGCTTCGGCTTCGGTACTAAAGCGGAATACCGCAGCGACCGGTCCGAATATCTCTTCCCTCGCGAGCCGCATTGCCGGCGTAACGTCCGCCAGCACTGTCGGCTGGAAGAAGGTGCCGCCGGCGGCATGCCGCGCGCCGCCCGCCAGCACCGTGGCGCCACCTTCCAGGGCGTCGCCGATCAGCGCTTCCACCTTGGCCAGCGCCCGGCTGTCAATCAGCGGCCCCTGCGCCACGTCCGCTTCCAGGCCATTGCCCACCTTGAGCATGCGCACCCGGCTGGCAAGCGCCATCGTGAATTGGTCGTAGACGGCGTCCTGCACCAGGAAACGGTTGACGCACACGCAGGTCTGGCCACTGTTGCGGAACTTCGCCTTGATGGCGCCGTCCACGGCCCGTTCAATGTCCGCATCGTCAAACACAATAAACGGCGCATTGCCGCCAAGTTCAAGCGACAGGCGCTTGATGGTCGGCGCCGACTGGGCCATCAGCACGCGGCCGACCTCGGTGGAGCCGGTAAACGAGAGCTTGCGCACGTCGGGGCTGGCGGTCATCACGCCACCGATGGCCCGCGAGTCGCCCACCAGCACTTGCAGCACGCTGCCCGGAATGCCGGCCCGTTCGGCCAGCGCGGCCAGCGCGAGCGCCGACAGCGGCGTCAACTCAGCGGGCTTGACAATCATTGCACAGCCCGCTGCCAGGGCAGGCGCGACTTTACGGGTGATCATCGCCGCCGGGAAGTTCCAGGGGGTGATTGCTGCACAGACTCCCACCGGCTGCTTCAGTACGGAAATCTGGTGGTTTCTCTCCGGATGGGGCAGGATTTCACCGGCGATGCGCTTGGCCTCTTCCGCATACCATTCAACGAACGACGCCGCGTACTGGATCTCGCCCCTGGCCTCGCTCAGCGGCTTGCCCTGCTCAAGCGTCATGATGAGCGCTAGATCGTCAATATTGGCCAGGATGGCGTTGAACCAGGCCCGCAGCAATTCCGCCCGCTCCTTGCCACTCAGGCACTGCCATTGCTTCTGCGCCGTTACGGCATGCGCGACAGCGCGCTGCGCCTCCGCCGCGCCTACCGCTGCCACATCGGCCAGCAACTCCCCTGTTGCAGGGTTGCACACCGCCAGCGTTTTGCCATCGTCGGCGTCGATCCATTGACCGCCGAGATAGGCTCGCTCGCGGAACAAGCTTGAATCCTTCAGTTTCATTTCGTCTCCGTTGTCCCGTATGCGGGATGTTGTTCTGTATTCAGGATGACTGAATCATAGAAGACGTTTTCCGGGCGGTCAATCACTATTTTTCGTGCGGTCGTGCGAAAATCGCACGTATTTTCAACTGCCAGCGTTCCCGCGCCTGGCGTCTTTGTTCAGCAAAGTGATCTCATATGTCTTCCAGTCCGGTTCCCGGGGCGTCAAACTTCACCAGTTCGTCCGAGGCCCTCGATACGCCACAGGCGGCCAAGAATCTGGCGCCCGCAGTGATGAAAGCGGCGCAAATCCTTGATGTATTCGCCCAGAGCACAGCGCCGATTTCGCTGGCGGAGCTGGCGCGTACCGTTGATCTGCCAAAGAGCACGCTGCACACGCTGTGCAATACGCTGGTTCATCTACGCCTGCTGAACCGCCTCGACACAGGCCAGATGTCATTCGGGCCGCACGTGATGACTTGGGCGAACGCGTTCCTGTCCCGTAGCGACGTGACGCAAGAATTTTTCTCGGTCTGGAATGAAGTCAATGTGCTGCCGCAAGAGACCATCACGCTGTCCGTGCTCGATGGCGGCAGCGTGATCTATGTCGCGTGCCGTAACGGAAATCGGCCGCTCGGTGTTACGTTCCGCATCGGCATGCGCTTGCCCGCGCCCTACACCGCGACCGGCAAGGCCATGCTGAGCACTGTGCCTGAACAGGAAATCAGGGCGCTGTATTCGGACGGCTGGCCGGCGCCGCTAACGCCGGCGGGAACTCCGGATCTCGCTGCATTCCTCGATGAAATGCGCGAAGTGCGTATCCGTGGCTTCTCCGTCGACGATGGCGAAGTGCGTGAGGGCATGCATTGCTTTGGCGCGCCGGTCTTCGATTCGACCGGGGCGCGTGCGGTGGCGGGGGTGGCAGTCAGCATGCTGTCCCAGGAAATCACCCCGGAGTCGGAGCTGGCGGCCGGGAATGCCATTCGCCTGATTGCAGATCGCCTATCCCAAAGACTGGGCGCAAACGTTCGATGACAACACGGAGCGAGTAATGAATATTGAAATAGCAAATATCTTCAACGTCCACGAAGCGGCGGCACTGTTTGACCAGTACCGCGTTTTCTACGGCAAGCAGTCCGATCCCGAAGCCGCGCGACGCTTCCTGTCCGAACGGCTGGTGCACCAGCAGTCGGTGATCCTGCTGGCCAGGGACGAGTCCGGCGCCAGCGTCGGGTTCACGCAGCTCTACCCGACCTACTCCTCCGTATCGATGCGCAAGAAATTCATCCTCAACGATTTGTTCGTGTCGCCGCAGGCGCGCGGCAAGGGCGTGGGCGCGGCACTGCTGGAGCAGGCCAAGCTGGTGGCCAGGGAGTACGGCGCGGTGGGGCTGGCGCTGTCGACGGCGGTCACCAACGAGAGCGCGCAGCAGCTGTACAAGTCGAACGGCTGGGAACTGGAGACCGATTTCCTCAGCTTTAATTTTTCGCTCTAATGAGTGGCCGGCGCGCTGGTGCCTCAAGCTCCGCGATCACATCCCGCCCCGATTGAAGGCATGCGGCGCGCCCGCCGCCAGGCGCACCAGTTCATCGACCGTCACGCGCACTTTCGGCTGCAGGTGCCAGGTCTTCTGCCACACCACGTGGATCGGCATCGCGCCGCCCGTCAGATCGGCAAGCACCTCGACCAGCGCGCCGCGGCGCAGCGCGTCGCCGGCGAGCCACGTCGGCAGCTGCGCCAGTCCGCAACCGGCGAGGCAGGCGCTTTCCAATGCGTCGCCGTCGAAGAATTCATGGCGCATCGGCACCTCGTGCGCTGCGCTCTCGCCTTGGGCGTTTTTCAGCAGCCACGTCGGCCGGTTGCCGCGCCGCCAGCCGACCAGGCAGTCGTGGCGGTACAAGTCCGCATGGGTCAGCGGCGTGCCGCGGCGCGCCAGGTAATCCGGCGCCGCGCAGATCACCAGGGTCTGCTCTCCCAGGCGGCGCGCGACAAGATCCGGATAGTCGCCTAAAGCGCCGATCCGCACAGCCAGGTCGATGCCCTCTCCCACCATGTCGACCGCGCGGTCGCGCAGGGTCACCGACATATCCAGTTTCTCGTGGCGCGCGCACAGCGCGAGCAAGGCCGGCATCACATGCCGTCGGCCAAAGGTGGTCGGCAGGTCGACGCGCAGCCGGCCGATTGGATGCTGGTGGCCGGTGCTCAGGAAGGACTCGGTCTGCACCAGTTCTTCCAGCACGCGCCGGCAGCTGGCCAAGTAAGCCTCGCCCTCGGTGGTCAGGTCAATGCGCCTGGTCGTGCGGTGCAGCAGCTGCACGCCGAGGCGCGCCTCCAGACGCGAAATGCTCTTCCCCACGGCCGAACCGGTGACCCCCAGCAGGCTGGCTGCCGCCGTCAGGCTGCCAGCGTCGACAGCGGCAACAAACTCCCTGATGCCTGAAAAACGGTCTTCCATCCGCGCTCGATTCTGGAATATGAGGATTGAATGCCTGGAATTATAACTACTTACTCCACTCAACGGACCGAATTACACTGGATACCAGTCGGGGCGCCTTGCTCCACACATCACCCACTGGAGAACATAATGAAAGCATGGATGCTGAAAGACTTTGGCCTGGCTAACCTGGTACCGGGCGAAGTGCCTACGCCGATACCCCTGGCCGGCGAGTTGCTGATCAAGGTGGGGGCCGTGTCCCTGAACTTCCGCGACAAGGCGATCGTCGACGGGATATACGAGCCACACCTGGTGCCGAAGAACCTGATTCCGGTATCCGATGCTGCCGGTACGGTCGTCGCAGTTGGCGCCGGCGTGACCCGCTTTCAGGTCGGCGACCGCGTCAACTCGCACCTCTATTCCCGCTGGATCGACGGCGAACCGGGCCCGGACGAGCCGGCGTACTGCTTCGGCATGCCGCTGCCCGGCGGCCTCGCGGAATTCATGATCATCCATGAGGACAGCGCTGTCCGTGCCCCGGGCGGAATGAGCGACGAAGAGGCATCAACCCTGCCGATCGCCGCACTCACCGCCTGGTACGCGCTCATGGACGTCGGCCACCTGCAGCCTGGCCAGACTGTGCTGGTGCAGGGCACCGGCGGCGTCTCGATCTTCGCAGCCCAGATCGCCGCGGCCCATGGCGCCCGCGTGATCGCCACGTCGAGCAGCGATGCCAACCTGGCCAAGGTGAAGGCGCTGGGAGTGAGCGACGGCGTCAACTACCGCACGCATCCGGACTGGGAACAGGAAGTGCTGAGGCTCACCGCCGGCAAGGGCGTGGACGTGACGATCGACGTCGCCGGCGGCGACGGGCTGAACAAATCAGTGCTGGCGACCAAGGCCGCCGGCGTCATTGCGCAAGTCGGCTTCCTGACCGGCCAGACGGCGCAGCTGCAACTGATGCCGCTGATCTTCCGGCAGACCACGATACGCGGCATCGCGGTAGCGCCAAGGACCTCGTTCGACCGCATGAATCCCTTCCTCGAACAGCATGGCATCAAGCCGGTCATTGACAAAGTATATGCCTTCAGCGAGGCGGTCCAGGCATTCGAGCACCTCGCGCGCGGCCCCTTCGGCAAAGTCGTCATCAGGGTCGCCGGCTGATCGTCCAGCAAGGGCTGATTAGTGCCGGGAGCGTTTCCGCTTGACTTAGAGCGCACTCGAAGCTTTAGCCTGTCTGCGGGATGACTGTTTCATCTCACACGACAACGCTAAAGGAGCGAAACGATGACACTAAAACGCCTACTGATTTCAACGGCATGCCTGTTTGCGGGAACGGTTTCAGCGGCACCCGCCGCGCCGGCGGACAATACCGAGCGCCGTGCGCGCGGCATGGCGACCATCGCCAAGATCACCGGCAACGAAGGCAGGCGGGTGGTCGATTCCCTGCGCGACATGTCCCCCGAACTGGGCAACTGGATCGTGGACTTTGCCTATGGCGATGTGTTTTCCCGGCCCGGCGTATCGCTGTGCACCAGGGAGCTGGCCACCGTCTCTGCGCTCACCGCGCTGGGCAATGCGCAGCCGCAGCTCAAGGTCCACATCGAGGGCGCGCTCAACGTGGGCTGCAAGCCGGAAGAGATCATCGAGATCATCACGCAGATGGCGGTCTATGCCGGTTTTCCCAGCGCACTGAATGGCATCAGCGCCGCGCGCGAAGTGTTCGAGAAACGCGGCATCAAAGCCCCGCGCGCTCAGTGATGCAGCAGGCCGGCCAGCCGCGCGCATTCGATCGGCTTGGCGAAATAGTGGTCGAAGCCCGCGCTGAAGGCGGCCTCGCGGTCTTCCGGCTGGCCGTAGCCGCTCACGGCGATCAGCACCGCGTTCGCGGTCTCCGGCCGGCTTCTCAACAGCCGCGCCAGCGCGAAGCCATCCATGTCCGGCAGGCCGATGTCGAGCAGGCAGAAATCCGGCGCCTCCTTGTGCGCGCGCTCGATGGCGGCGCGCGGGTGCAGCTCGACAAAGGCCTGGTGCCCCAGCTCCTCGATCAGGATGCCCAGCATTTTCGCCGCGTCGGCATTGTCGTCGACCACCAGCACCTTGAGCGCTTCGGCGGGAGCACCCGCCGGTAGCGCGTGCGGCTGGAGCAGTGGCGGCGCTTCCTGGTCCGCGCGGCGGGGCAGCCACACCTCGAACACGCTGCCCTTGCCGATGCCGTCGCTGTGGACGGCAATGCTGCCGCCGTGCAGCTCCACCAGCCGTTTCACCAGCGCCAGCCCGATGCCCAGCCCGCCCTGCGCCCGGTCCGACGTGCGCGTGGCCTGGGTGAACAGCTCAAACACGGTGGGCTGCAGTTCGGGCGCCATGCCGATGCCGTTGTCCGCCACGCTGATGCGGATGCTGCCGCCCTCCACCGCCATGCCAAGCGCGATGTCGCCGCCTTCGGGCGTGTACTTGGCCGCATTGTTGAGCAGGTTGGTGACCACCTGCACCAGCCGCTTGGCATCGCCGTCCAGGAAAGCGTCTTCCGGCGGCGTGTGCACGGCCAGGCGGTGGCGGCGCGTTTCGATCAGCGGCCGCACTTGCTCAACCGCATCGGCCAGGATGCGCCGCGCATCCAGCCGGGTCTTGTCGAGCGTGACCAGGCCGCGCGTCACGCGCGACACATCCAGCAGGTCGTCGACCAGCCCGGTCATGTGCTTGACCTGGCGCGCGATGATGCCGCTGGTCTGCCGGATGCGGTCCTCCCCGGCCTTGCCCAGCGCCAGCAAGTCGGCCGCCGCCGAGATGGGTGCCAGCGGGTTGCGCAATTCGTGCGCCAGCATGGCGAGGAATTCGTCTTTCCGGCGGTCCGCCTGGCGCAACGCGTCCTCCGCACGGATGCGGTCGCTGATGTCCATCTGCGCCACCACGGCGCCCACGATCCTGCCCTGGCCGTCCCGCACCGGCGCGCCGGTGATCAGGACGGTGCGCTGCACCGGCGGCACATCGAACGATTCAATGGTGACGATGTCGCGCGGATGCTCTTCGCCCGCCAGGATGCGCGCGGTGGTCCATTCCCCGGGCTCCAAACGCCTGCCGTGCCGCGCCGAGTGGTCGGCCCACCAGCCTTTCCAGGCGCCGAAGGTGTCGACGCTGCTAGGGTGCGGCTGCTGTTCGCCCCACAGCTGGCGATGGGCCGCGTTAGCCAGCAGCATGCCGCCCGCCGCATCGCTCACCACGATGCCCACCGGGGCGGCCTGCAGCAGTGCGCTCAGCTTGTTGCGTTCGGAGTCCGCCAGGGAAGCCGCTTCGATGGCGGACTGCTCGCTGCGGCGCAGGCTCTCCGTCATGCGCTTTTGCGCGGTGATGTCCTTGAACAGGATGGCCACCCTGGCGCCGTCTTCCTCTTCGATCCGGAACGCAAACACGTCGTACCAGCGGTCCAGCGCCTTGGCCTCGTTCTCGAAACGCACCGGCACGCCGGTGGCGGCAACCCGTCCGTAGACCTCGAACCAGTGGGCTTCGTGGTCCGGCGCCAGCTCGCGCATGCGCTTGCCCACCGCGTCGACCAGGCCGGTCTGGTGCTGGAAGCTGGGGTTGAGTTCGCAAAAGCGGTAGTCGCATGGACGGCCGTCCCCGTCCCACAGCACTTCAACAATGCAAAAGCCTTCGTCGATCGACTCGAACAGCGAGCGGTAGCGCTGCTCGCTGGCGCGCAGTTTCTGTTCAGTCAGGCGCCGCTCTTCGGTACGCACGGCAACCCGCTCTTCCAGCGTTTCGTTGACCTGCCGCAGGCGCCGGTTGGCGATCGAGATCTGCTGCGCCTGCTCGTCCATTTCCGCTGCCATGCGGGCGCTGCGCTCCCGGGCCTTGACGAACTCGGTCACGTCTTCCACGCAGTGGATGATGTGGCTCAGCTCGCCTTCCGCGTCGAACACCGGCGTGTTGACGGGGCTCCAGTGGCGCTCTTCGAAACGCATGCCGTCCCGGCTGGTGACGGGAATGTCGTATTTTTGCATTGCCATCGCGTCGGGCTGCCCGGAGTGCAGCACCCGCAACAGCGAGGCGCGCAAGGCGGCCACGCCGCTGGCGGCGGGGTCGTCCGGATTGTCCGGAAACACGTCAAACACGTCGCGGCCGATGATGTCGTCGTGCACCGTTCCGGTCGCCCGCAGATAGGCTTTATTCGCGGAAACGATCTTGAAGTCCGTGGCCAGGACGAGGTATGGCGACGGCGTGGCCTCGAACAGCGCTCGATAATCGGGAATGGCAGCGGTCGACAGATGCAAATGCGGCTCCATGATGCCTGTGTCAGGGTGGCGCTCGCGGCGCGGACTCTTTGTGCAGGACGAGCATAGCATTGCCTCGCAAGCGGTGCCGCATGGATGATCGCGGCACGTTCTGAAATTCGTACATTCGTGTTTTTATAGCTTAAATTGCGCCTTGCTGATCGTACATCCGTCATTACCATGTCATAAACGGCCGATAAGATCACAGCCTCCATTCACTCCCAGGCTGAGATAAATCCATGAACCACCGCTTGATCATGAGCGCCGGACTGGCCTTGTGCGCCAGTCCCGCCTTCGCGCTGAACATCGTGCTGACCAACGATGACGGCCTCACCAGCAACCTGAAGGCGCTGTACGACGAACTGAAGTCCGCCGGCCATTCGGTCATCGTGTCGGTGCCCTGCTCGCCGCAAAGCGGCCGCAGCTCCGCCATCGTCATGTACAGCACCACCACCATCGTGCCCGACAACGACAAGACCCAGATCGAAGCGGAAAAAGGCTGCCACAACGGCGCCGCACCGGTCGGCGCGCCAGCAGTGGGACCGTTCACCAAGACAGGCTACACCGGCGGCGATTTCAACTACGTGCACGGCACCCCGGTGATGTCCCTGATGTACGGCCTGGACGTGCTGGCCCCTGCGCGCTGGGGCAAGGCACCGGACCTGGTGCTGTCCGGTCCCAACGAAGGCCAGAACGTGGGCAAGCTGGTGATCAACTCCGGCACCATCGGCAATGCGCAGTTCGCCGCAGGCCGTGGCCTTCCCGCCATCGCGCTGAGCGCGGGCACCAACAGTACCGACAACAACACGCTGGCCAGCCCGGTCTCGCGCACTGTCGCGCAACTGACCACCAGGCTGCTTACCACCCTGCAAGCCAAGGCCGGCACCGGCCCGCTGCTGCCTGCCGGCGTGGCGCTCAACGTGAACTTCCCGGACACGCCCGCAGCGAACGCCAGTTGGGCCTTTACGCGCCAGGGCAGCTACGACACCTACAACCTGAAGTTCAGCAGCGCGGCGCCGTGGGGCTTGTCCGGTTCGGCGCCGGGTACGCCCACTGCCGAGCAGGCCGAGGATGAAGCGCTGGTGTACAAGACCAAAGTGGCGGTGACCGCCATGCAGGTGGGCTACGAACAGCGCCCTGCCGCCCAGCAGTGGCTGCGCCTGCGTCTGCGCGACCTCTTTGCCCAGTGAGCCGCGCCATGAAGCCTTTTTTCCCTATCCCGCGCCGCGCGGCCCTGGCACTGGTCTCGCCACTGCTGCTCAGCGCCTGCAGCAGCGACACGCCGGAAGCGGTGCTGCCGCCCACCGTGAAAGTGACCGAGCTGGCTGCCGGAACCTATGCCGTCAGCGCCGGCGATGCCACAAACCCGAGCGCAGGCAAATACTACGCCGCAGCGGACGGCAGCCGCCTGCTGGTTCTCAGCAATAGCGCGCAGCAGGCCACGGCCGTGTACAGCCGCGAAGGCAACGGCACGTGGCAGGCCATGCCTGCCGCCACCAAGGACGCGTCGCTGGAGCTGCTCAACAGCAGCGCCATTCCTTCGAACGTGATCAATGTGGCGGCCATCGCCAGGAGTTACGCGGTGCGCCTGGCGGCGGGCGGCGTGGCGGCGTTTTCCGTGAACGCGAACGGCGATATCGTGGCCGGCAACAGCAGCTGCAAGCTGTCCGGCAAACTGACGGCGAGCTCGCTGCCGTATGCGCTCAAGCTGTCGTTGACGGCTTCCGGCTGCGGCGACCTGCCGGCGCAGTCGGACGGCTTCCTGGTGGTCGACAGCGACTACGCGCCAGCGGGATTCCGCCTGCTCGCTTCCGGCGCCGCCGCGCCGGTCGATCTGTGGGCTTATCCGGAGTAAGGCTGTCCCGACTCGCGCAGCCAGTCCGCAGCTGCCGCGAAGGCCGAGGCGACCGATAGCTCGGACGCCTCGCCGGGTGGCTCGGTGTTGGTCAAGCCGGTCAGTCCCATCGACACCACCTGCGCGCACAGCGCATCGATGCCGCCTGCCGCAGGCATGTATTTCCCGAAGACTTTTACCAGGTTGTTGCCGCGCCGGCTGCGCATGCCCGCCGTGTAGGCAGCCAGCCCGGGCATGCGTGCCGCCGCGATGGCCATGGCGAAATTCGCGCGCGCCAGGTCGAGCTTCTGGCCATCGCCTTCCGTACGCAGCCGCTGCAAATCCGCCAGGCTGTCCGCATTCACCGCCGTCAGGATGTGCGCGGCGATAGATTCCAGGCCCGCCATTACCAGCTCGTGCTGTGTGGGAAAGCGGTAGCTCAGCGTGGTATGCGGCACCCCGATCTCGGCCGCGATGGCCCGGTGCGTCAGCCCGCCGACGCCCTGCGCCGCCAGCCGTATGCCGCAAGCCCGCGCGGCCCGCGCAGCCCATTCGGGTGTGCGCGCGGAACCCGGCCGGGCCGCACTGCCTTCCGCACCGGGCTGCATCTGCTCGAACAGCAAGGCGAACAGAGTGGCGTCCGCCGCGTCCGGAGACGATGCGGCGCCGCCGTGGAACAGGCGCTGCAGGCACAGGCGGCGCAGCATGCGGTAGGCCGGCTGCGCGTCCAGCGCCATGCTGTAGGCCAGTTCGGCGACCACGTAGCCATGCCACCATCCGCATGCCAGCAAGGCAGGCGCCAATCCAGCCCGGTGCGCAAACTCGTCCCAGAACGCGCGCTGCTGCGCGCGCCACGCGGCAAACGCGGGCTGCAGGGACGGGTCCCACGTGCATGCGTGCAGGAGTTCCAGGTACAGCAGGGACACCGCGCGCTGCTGCGTGGCCTGCTCTTCCAGGATGGCTTCCGCCAGGTCGGCGGCCATGGCTGGCGGCATGCTGCGCAGGGCTGCCAGCGTGGTGCGCCAGCGCTCTGCCTGCAGCGCGTCCTGCGCGCAGGCGGCGCTGCAGATGGCGGCGATGATGTCGGCGCGCGCGCCGTAGTGTGTGGTGAGCACCGTTACCGATACACCCAGCGTGTCAGCCAGCGGGCGCAGCGTCAGGCCGGCCAGGCCTTCGCTGAGAACGATGCGGCAGGCGGCATCCAGCAAGGCATCGGCTGTCGGCGCTTTTCTGGATTTTTTTGCGGCGGCTTGCTCGATCAATCGGAACTCGTGGCGTGAAGGCTGGGTCTGGGCTGACCATCACGCCGATTGTAGTTCAGATCAGCCCGCGGCGGAAAGAAGCGGCCGACGCGTTGCCCATCTTCGATGTTACGGTACGCCGCTTGAAATGCGTCCGGCATCGCCTACCTTGTTTGGAAGGAGGGCCGGGATATGAAAAAGTTAACGATGTGGAAGCGGATGCTGCCGTGCCTGGCAGCATGGGCCATGGCGCTGTTCGGCGCGGCGCTCCATACCGCAGCGGCGGCCGCGCCGGTGCAGGGGAATGCAGGCTGCCTGGGCGAGGCTGCCGAAGCCGCGCTCAGGCAGCGGGAAACCGCTTTGCTCGGCGCCATGCATGCGAACGACCACGCCGATGCGCGCGGCTATCGATGCCAGGCGCTCCAGGCCGGACCCGGCGCGCAGTTGGCCGATGCAACGCCGGCAGCCGCCGTGAGCGGTGCGCCCGCCGACGTCGGCAGCTGGAGTGCGCCGTTTGGCATTCCCGTCGCGGGCATCACGTCGGTGCTGCTGCACACCGGGAAGGTGCTGTTCTGGTCCTACGATCCGGCGAACTCCAGCACGGCCGGCTCCAGCAATACCGGCGTGGCCATGGTGTGGGACCCGGTCACGCGCGCGGGCACCGCTGTCACGCCGCCGGAAAATATCTGGTGCGGCGGCCAGACCATCCTGGCCGACGGCAGGGTGTTTGTAGCCGGCGGCAACCTGCGCTATCCGGACCCCAGCGCGCCGGCCGGACAGACCGGCTTTCAAGGCGCGCTATCGAGCTACACCTTCCATCCCCTGTCCCAGACCTGGACGCGGCAGCCGGACATGGCCAACGGCCGCTGGTATCCCACCGTCACCAAGCTGGCGGACAACCGCGTGGCTATCGCCAGCGGCTATGACGAGACCGGGTCCGAAGCCATCAACCAGGCCATCGAAATCTTCACGCCCGCCGCCGATCCGGACGGCACCGGCACCATGAGTACGGTTGCCATCCACAATGCCTCCGGCCTCTATCCCTTGCAGTTCCTGATGCCGTCGGGACAGGTGCTGCAAGCCGGCCCGCCCTGGAACAACACGGTGCTGTTCACGCCGCAAGCCAGTGGAACGTGGCCGGTGAGCGCGGTGCCGCCCATGCTGGCATCGCACTACAACTTTGGCAACGGCATCAGCGTGACCGATGCCGCGCGCACGCCGGCGAAGCAGCTGGTGATGGTGGCCGGCGGCGCCAACAATAGCGTGGTCGGAACCAATAACGAATGGCTGGACGGCATGAATCCAGGCGCGGGATGGAAGCCGTATCCTCGCTGGCTGCAGGCGCGCCACAATGCCAACACCGTTATCCTGCCGGACGGCACGCTGTTCACGGTGGGCGGCAACAGCAGCGGCGGCACCTATGGCAGTCCGCTGCTGGAAAGCGAGCTGTACAACAAATCTGCCGAGGATACGACCGGGCTGTGGGTGAGCATGGCGCCCAACAGCATCCCGGCCGCCTACCACTCCAGCGCCATCCTGCTGCCGGACGCGACGGTACTGCTGTCGGAAGACGACCGCGACCCGGCCCAGGCCAGCCTGCACCGCGCGCAGGTCTATTCGCCCCCCTATCTGTTCCGCGGGGCCAGGCCGAAGATTCAGGACGGGCCGTCGACGGTGGCTGCCGGCGGCAGCTATGCCTTCTTCATCGACGACGGCAAGAAGATTGTCGGGGCCACGCTGGTGGCGCCGGGCGCGGTTACCCATGCCAACGATATGCACCAGCGCCTGGTGCGGCTCGCGCATGTGCAGAAGGGGCGCGAGGTCAGAATTACGGTGCCCGCGTCAAAAGCCCTGCTGCCGCCCGGCTACTACATGCTGTTCCTCATCAGCGAGAGGGGCGTGCCCTCGGCGGCACGCTTCGTGCGCGTGCAGTAACGGCCAGCTCAGGGCTCAGATCAGGGCTCAGCTCAGGCCTCAGATCAGGCCGCGCCGGAAATAAGAGCGCGGTTTCGATACCGGCAGGTCCGCCACGTCCAGCGTGGGCGCCAGGCCCAGCTGGTCGGAAGCACGCACCTTGCCCTCCGGACCGAGCACGCGCGCGATCACGCCATGGTTGATGCCTATGCTCTTCAGGAAGTCTTCCGCGGCGGGGGTGCCGATGTCGCGCTGTACCTCCAGCGCCTGGCGCACCACGTATTCCAGTGAATGCCACCCTGCGGTTTCGGAAGTTGCCTTGGCTTGCTCTCGTCGGTCGTGCTCTGGACTCATGATGGGCCTCGTCTACGCTGTGGTGGGGTAAGAATAATCCCATGGTACTTGATCCTGCTGCAAATGGCACACGGCGCGTTTGCCCAGCTATATCGTTATCGATATCACTCCAGCGAAAAACGCTATTGGTCTGCCGGTTTGCAGGCCGGGATAATGGCTTCACAATGACAACCATGAAGACGCCATGAAACTCCCCGCTCTCCTGCTGTGCCTGGCCGCTGCCCTCCCCGCGCAGGCGCACACCACGCCGGACACGAAACTCATGTACGGCGTGGCCTACTACGATGAATACATGCCGCAGGAGCGCCTGGCCCAGGACGTGGCCATGATGCAGGCGGCCGGCATCAACACGGTGCGCATCGGCGAGTCCACCTGGGGCACCATGGAAACCAGCCCGGGCGTGTTCGACTTTACGCACCTGGACCGGGTGCTGGCGGCCATGCACGCAGCGGGCATCGGCGTCATCATCGGGACGCCCACTTACGCCATCCCGACCTGGCTGGCCAGGCAACACCCGGACATCCTGGTCACCACGCCGGCCGGGCGCGCCAGGTACGGCCCGCGCCAGAACATGGACATCACCAACGTCCACTTCAGGCAGGCCGCCGAGCGCGCCATGCGCAAGATGCTGGCGCACGTGAAGGACCACCCCGCCGTGATCGGCTACCAGGTGGACAATGAAACCAAGCCCTACAACACCTCCGGTCCGAACGTGCAAAAGCTGTTCGTTGCATACTGCAAGCAGAAGTTCGGCACGCTGGCGGCGCTGAACCAGGCCTTCGGTCTGGACTACTGGAGCAACCGCATCAACCGCTGGGAGGACTTCCCGTCCACCGACGGCAGCATCAACGCCAGCCTGTCCGCGGAGTTCGCGAAGTTCCAGCGCAAGCTGGTGACCGACTACCTGGCCTGGCAGGCGCGCATCGTGCGCGAGTACAAGCGCCCCGGCCAGTTCATCACCCACAATTTCGACCTGGACTGGAAGGGCCATAGCTACGGCATCCAGACCGAGGTGGACCACTTCGCCGCCGCCGCCGCGCTGGACGTGGCCGGGGTGGACATCTACCACCCCACGCAGGACAAGCTGACCGGCCTGGAAATCTCCTTCGGCGGCGACCTCACGCGCTCCATGAAAGGGGGCAAAAACTACTACGTGATGGAGACCCAGGCCCAGGGCTTCCCGGACTGGACGCCCTACCAGGGCCAGCTGCGGCTGCAGGCCTACAGCCACCTGGCTTCCGGCGCCAACATGGTGTCCTACTGGCACTGGCACTCGATCCACAATTCCTTCGAGACTTACTGGAAAGGCTTGCTCAGCCACGACTTCGAGCCGAACGCGCCCTACCTGGAAGCCAAGACCATCGGCGCCGAGTTCGCCCGTATCGGCCGGCACCTGGTGAATCTGCGCAAGGACAACGAGGTGGCCATCCTGTTCAGCAACGAAGCCCAGACTGCCCTCAACCATTTCCCGCACGGCTTGAAGTACAACGACATCCTGCGGCCGTTCTACGACGGCCTGTACAACATGAACGTGGGCGTGGACCTGCTCGATCCCGGCAGCGGCCCCTTCGAGCGTTACAAGCTCATCATCGTGCCGGCGCTGTACGCGGCCCCCGACAGCCTGCTGGAGAAACTCAACGCCTACGCGCGCAACGGCGGCCACGTGCTGTACACCTTCCGCAGCGGCTTTTCGGACCAGAACGTGAAAGTGCGGCACGGCAGCCAGCCCGGCCTGATCGCCGAGGCGGCCGGCATCCGCTACGACCAGTTCACCATCCCGCACGGCGTGCCGCTGGCCGGGCACGGCTATGCGGTGAGCGGCAAGGACAATGAGGCGAACAGCTGGATGGAAATGCTGACACCCGGCAGCGCGCGCGTGCTGGCGCGTTACGACCACGCGGCCTGGGGCAAGTACGCCGCGCTCACCGAGAACGATTACGGCAAGGGCCTGGTCAGCTACGTGGGCTTCATGCCGTCCAGCGCCATGATCGCCGCCATCCTGGCCGACCGTGTGGCCAAGGCCGGCGTGGCGCCGGACAGCGATCTGAGATTCCCCTTGATCAGCAAGAGCGGCACCAACCAGCTGGGCAAGCGGGTGCACTACTACCTGAACTACTCCGCCAGCCCGGCCGAGGTCACGTACCGGTGGAAGGATGGCGTGTCGCTGCTGGCCCCGGCCCAGGCGCTTGCGCGCGAGGGCGATACGCTCAAGCTGGAACCGTGGGGCGTGGCCATCGTCGAGGAGCGATGACGGCGGGGCGCCGGCTCAGGCGCGCAGGTCCGGCGCGGCGACCGTCGGCACGCCCTGGGCAAGCGCCGCCGCCTCCTGCGCAACCATGGCGCGCTGATACCCTACACGCGCCTGGAGGCGCTGCCAATAGGCCTGCACGGCGGGCGTGAAGCGGGCCGCCAGTCCGAGGTGCTGCGCCAGCAGCAGGGCATAGCCCACGGATACGTCGGCCGCCGTGAAGCGCTGGGCCGCCAGGTAGTCCTGCTGTTCCAGCAACGGCTCCAGCGTGCGCAGGCGGGCCAGGAACCACTTGGTGTAATCCTCCACCACCTGCGCGCTGCGCCGCTCGGGCGGCTCGAAATGCGCGTAGCGCAGCAGCAGCGTCTGCGGGAAGGTCAGCGTGGCTTCGCCGAAGTGCAGGTAGTTCAGGTAGGCCGCGTAAGCCGCGTCGTCCGGCGCCACGTCGAGTGCCGCGTCACTTGCCCGCGCGCCTGCCCGTGTGGCCAGGTACTGGCAGATGGCGGCCGACTCGGTCATGCGGATGGCGCCGTCGAACAGCGCCGGCACGGTGCCCAGGGGATTGATGTCCAGGTAGCCCTTGTCGAACACGCGCGGCGGAAACGACAGCATCTTCAGCTGGTACGGCAAACCCAGCTCTTCCAGCATCCACAGGGGACGGAAGGAACGCGCGCTCATGCAATGGTAAAGCGTGATCATGAAGCTCCCTAAAATACGCAGCTAAAAAATAAGCCGCTAAAACAGATTGCCCTGCGAGGTGGTGAGGCCGGCGAAACTATCGTTCATGGGCAGCAGTATAGCGTCGGCGATGGGTTGCAGCTGCTTGCTCAGGTAGTGCTCGTAATCGATGCTGGACTTGACCGCTTCCAGCGGCTCGGCGCCGCTGGTGGTCATCAGGTAGCTGATCCAGCCGCCGTTCTGGTAGCGCAGCGGCCGCTGCAGGGACTTGTTGTAGTCGTCCGCCAGGCGCGCGGCGCGTACCTGCGGCGGCACGTTCACCTGGTATTCGTCCAGCCGGTGCCGCAGGCGCTTGCGGTACACCAGCAGTTCGTCGAACTCGCCCGAGACGGTCTTGCGCACGTACTCGCGCACGTAGTCCTGGTACGGCTGGTTGCGGAAGATGCGGTTGAACAGGCCCTTCTGGAATTCGTGCGCCAGCGGCGTCCAGTCGCTGCGCGCCACTTCCAGGCCGCGGTAGATCACTTCCTCTTCGCCCTTGCCGTTGGCGCTCAGGCCCGCGTAGCGCTTCTTGCTGCCCATCTCGGTGCCGCGTATGGTGGGCATGAAGAACTTGCGATAGTGCGTGTCGAATTCGATTTCCAGCTGGCTGTCCAGCCCCAGCTCGCGCTTGAGCTTTTCCTTCCACCAGGCGTTGATCCGGTCCACCAGCCCCTGGCCGATGGCGATGGCTTCGGCGTCCGCATATTCCTTCTTGAGCCAGATGAAGATGGAGTCCGTGTCGCCGTAGATCACGTCATAGCCGGCCTGCTCCACCAGTTCGCGCGTGAGCTTCATCATCTCGTGCCCGCGCAGCGTGACCGAGGACACCAGCTTGGGATTGAAGAAGCGGCAGTCGGGCGAACCGAGCACGCCGCAGAAGGAGTTCATCAGCAGCTTGAGCGCCTGCGACAGCGCTTCGTTCTTCTGCCGCTTGGCTTCGTCGCGACCGGCCGACAGGGTGTTGACGATGGCTGGCAGGCAGTGCTGGGTGCGCGAGAACACGGCGCCGCGGAAGCCGGGTATGCCCTCTTCGGGCGCAGCAGCCGCGCCTTCGATCAGGCCCACCGGATCAACCATGAAGGTGCGGATGATGGACGGGTACAGGCTCTTGTAGTCGAGCACCACCACCGAGTCGTACAGGCCGGGCTTGGAGTCCATCACGAAGCCCCCAGGCGAGGGGCCTACTTCGATGTCGCCCACGCTGGGTGCCACATAGCCTTCGCGGTGCATGCGTGGCAGGTAGTGGTGGCTGAAGGCGGCAATGGAGCCGCCGAAGTGGTCGGCCTGCAGTCCGGTCACGTGCGAGCGCTCCAGGATGAAGGCCATCAGGCGCGCCTTGTCGAAAATGCGCGTCACCAGCTCGCAGTCCTTCAGGTTGTACAGGGCCAGGGCTGGCTTGTCCTCGCGGAAGCGGCGCTCGATTTCGGCCATCTTGTCGTAAGCGTCGCCGATGTCCTTGCCTTCGCCCAGCATGGTTTGCGCCACGTTTTCCAGGCTGAAGGACGGAAAACTCCACGAGGCAGCGCGCAAGGCTTCGATGCCGTCCAG
Source organism: Massilia sp. Root418 (assembly GCF_001425265.1). Taxonomy (GTDB): domain Bacteria; phylum Pseudomonadota; class Gammaproteobacteria; order Burkholderiales; family Burkholderiaceae_D; genus Rugamonas. The sequence continues at coordinate 415,623 of NZ_LMEC01000021.1, read as the reverse complement.
CGCGATGCGGCCGGCCAGCGAGGCAAATACGTATTCCTGCTTGGCCTGGTGCTTGCGCCAATCGATCTGCTTGCCCTCGCGGCCCAGCAGCAGCGGCACCTTGTGCTTGTCGGCGTTCTTTTGCAGCACGCGCAAGTCGAACTGCACCAGGCTCCAGCCGATGATCACGTCGGGGTCGTGGCGCTGAAACCAGGCATTCAGCTTCTCAATGAGCTGGCGCGGCGTGGCGCAGTATTCGAGACTGAAGTTCATGGCCGGCGCATCGGCGGGCGCCGCGCCCAGCATGTAGACCTGACGCTGGCCGCAGCCTTCCAGGGCGATCGAATACAGGTCTTCATAGGCGCTGGTCTCGATGTCGAGCGACACCATCTTCAGCGCGGGGCGGTAATCCGGCGCGGGCTTGAGCTTGCAGCCGGTGATGGTGTGGCCGTGCTGCTCGCCGCCCTCGACCTGTACGGAGGCGGTGATGAAGCGCTCCATCAGGTAGCGCTCGGGCGGGCGGATGTCGGCTTCGTACAGCTTGATGCCGCGCTCGCGCAGCGTGCGCTCCAGCGCCGTCAACTGCTTGTAGTGGCTGGTGTAGACGCCCACCACGGGCTGCCGGCTGAAGGTCTTGAGCGGCAGCTCGCGCACGTCCGCGCGCTGGCCTGACCTGCCTTCCAGCGCCAGCTGGGCTTCGATGGCCGGCCGCTGGCCGGCCTCGGCGAAGGCGACCGAGGTTTGCGCGTCCAGCCTCACCTTGCGCGGCCCGTCGTCCGTCGCCAGCCAGAACTCGATCTCGGTGCCGTCGCGGGTGTCGCGCCAATGGCGGGTCAGGATGAAGCCTTGCTGGGAAGTCGGAGCCACGGTGCGGTATCTTAATGCGATGCCGGAATTATACTGTATATAAACCCAGCCACGGACTGTTGAACTAAGCCGGCTATTCCTTGTCCAAGAAAGTAAAGGAGGCCATCATGGAAATCGGAGACCAAGGCAAGATTCTGTTCAGGGAATGGGAAGGCGTCATCCCGCGCGTCTACCTCGATTCGGGCGGCGCGCCCACCATCGGCATCGGCCACCTGCTCACGCCGTCCGAGCGCAGTTCCGGCAAGCTGTGGCTGCGCGGCCAGCCGCTCGCCTACCGCGACGGCATCAGCGCCGCCGACTGCGAAGCCCTGCTGGAGCAGGACCTGGAACCGGTGCAGCGCTGCGTGAACGGCGCCGTGACGGTGCCGCTGACGCAGAACCAGTTTGACGCGCTGGTGTCCTTCGCCTTCAACGTCGGCAACGAGGCCTTCCTCAACAGCACCCTGCTCAAGCGCCTGAACGCCGGCCGGCTGGACGAGGTGCCGGCCCAGCTGGCGCGCTGGAACCGCGACCACGACCGCGTGGTGCCGGGCCTGGTCAACCGCCGCAACAAGGAGATCGCGCTGTGGTTGCAGGCCTGAGCTGCAGGCCAAATTCCTAACCGCTACCGGCCCGGATTTAACGTTACAATAGTGGCAACTCCACTCCGGATTGCCGCCCATGACATGCCGCGCTTTTTGCCTCGCCTCGCTCCTGCTGCTGCACAGCGCCGCCCACGCGGCGCTCACCTTCCGCGTGCACGCGGACACCGTGAACACGCCAGGCGCCAACAGTCAGAATACGCCGTCCTCCTCCAGCAGCGACATGCAGGTAGTGCTGGGCGACAGCTACCTCAGCGTGCAGACCGAGAAGCAGATCCAGATCTACGACTTCGCCAAGCGCCGCCGCATTGAAATCGACCGCGCCGCGCGCAGCTACACCGACTATTCACTCTACGACACGGTGGGCTTCCGCACCGCGGAGTTGCGCAACCGCGCCTTCATCAGCCAGATGCTGGCCGCCGCGAAAACCGCCGCGCAGGTGGGCACGCCGGTGGACGACCAGCACGCGCTGTCCGTGCTGCCGGCACCAGCGGCACTTGCGGAGCAAGGGACGGCAGCAGCCGCGCCGGCCGAGCCCAGGCTGGAACGCGCCGAGAGCGACGGCGCCGCGCGCTACAGCGTGGCCGGCGCGGAACTGCTGCGCGCCTCCACGCAGGGCACCGCCGTCGGCGCGGCGGACGCCGCGCGCTTCGCGCAATTCCTGCGCTACCAGTTCGGCGGCCATCCGCTGGTGCTGCGGCAGCTGGAGCAGCAGGCCAGCATTCCGGCCAGGCTGGCGTTCCATCACCGCACCATCTGGGGCGACAGCGAACGCACCCTGGCCATCAGCGGCGTAGCCGAAGCGCCCGCGCAAGCGGCGGCCTATGACTTGAGCGGCTACAGCAAACGCATGGCGGCGCAGCCAGCGCTGGAGCAGCTGCTGGACCAGGCCGGCGGCGGCCAGTTCGGTGCGCAAGCCAAGCAGCGCAAGCTCGCCGCCGACCGATTGCAGGCCTTCGCCGACAAGCGCGGCATGGAGGCGATGCTGATCACCAGTGAACAGACCTTCGTGAACGGCGAGTTCCCCGGTCGCGCCACGCCGGAACAGCTCGCCATCATCCAGAACGATCCCGATTACCGCCTCCTGGGCGGCGCCGTCCAGGTCCGCGAGAAGGCCAAGCTGCAGGCCGCCATCGCCACGCTGCGCGAGCTGCGCACAAAGACCGAACGGCCGTACGTGCTCAAGGTGTTCGAAGCCAACCACCACCTTGCGCTGGGCGACCGCAAGACCGCCATCGGCCTGTTCATCGAAGCGCTGCAGGCCAATCCGCACATGGCTAGTGTCTACAAGGATCTCGGCGACGCGCTGCTGCTCAGCTACGACACGCCGCAAGCGTGGCGCTGCTGGGACATCGGGCGCCAGCTGGCACCGGGTTTTGTGAATTTCCGCTCCGTGAACGATTTCGAAGCCTCGCTGGCGAAAAACTACCCGGAATATTTCTAGGCCGGCTACACCAGGCAGCCCGGCAGCGCCACCCAGAAGGTGCTGCCCATGCCGGGCGTGCTGACCACGCCGATTTCGCCGCCCATCTTCTCCACCAGGTGGCGCGTCATCACCAGCCCCAGTCCGGTGCCCTCCTGTGTGCCGCCCTCCTGCCCCAGCCGGTTGAAGGGCTGGAACATGGCGGCCAGCTGCGCTTCGTCCAGGCCGGCGCCGGTGTCCTGCACCGACACGCGCAGGCGCTCCTGGTCCATCTCCGCACAGTGCACGCTGACGGTGCCGTGGTCGCGGTTGTACTTGATGGCGTTCGACAGGAGGTTGATCAGCACCTGCTTGAGGCGCACGCGGTCGGCCGTCACGCTGGCGTTGTCGGCCACCGCCAGGCGCAGCTCCACGCCGCGCACCCGCGCCAGCGGGTCCACCAGGGTGCGGCATTCCTGCAGCACCTGCGACAGCGCCACCGGCTCGGCGTCCAGGGTCAGCGCGCCGGACTCCACCTTGGCCAGGTCGAGAATGTCGTTGATCAGCCGCAGCAGGTGGCGCGAGGCCTGCAGGATGTTGCCGGCGAACTGCTTCTTCTGCGCCGCGGACGAGGGCAAGTGGTCGGACGCCAGGATCTGCGAGAATCCCAGGATGGCGTTGAGCGGCGTGCGCAGCTCGTGGCTCATGTTCGAGAGGAAGGCGGACTTGGCCTGGTTGGCGCGGTCGGCCTGCAGGCGCGCCACCTGCAGCTCCTCATTGATGCGCACCAGCTGCACCGCGTGCTCGCGCAGGCGCCGTTCCAGGCTGGCGTTCATGATGCGCAGCTTGCGCGTCTCCAGCGCCCGCGCAATCACCGGCAGCACGGCCGACACGCGAAACGGCTTGAGGATGTAGTCCAGCGCGCCCACCTGCATGGCCTGCACCGCCGAGCCTATGCTGCCCTCGCCGGTCATGATGATGCAGGCCAGGTCGGGGTCGACCGCGCGCGCCGCCTGCACCAGAGCGATGCCGTCCAGGCCGGGCATCATCAGGTCCGACAGCAGCAGGTGGAAGCGCACGCCGTCGTCCGCCTCGTCGTCGCCATAGCCCTCTCCGTTGTCCCCATCGTTGTGCGCCGCGCCCTCATCGCGCGCCAGGGCCGCCTGCGCCGCCCGCAGCTCGGCCGCCTGCATCAGCCGCAAGGCTTCCTCGCCGGAGCCGCAGCCCACGGTCTGGTAGCCGCGCTGGCCCAGCGTATCGCACAGCGCGCGCATTTGCGCCAGCTCGTCGTCTACCACCAGGATGCGCACCATGGCCGGCATCATCTCAGGCCTCCGCGCCGCAGCAGGCCACCAGCGCTTCGCGCAGCTCGCTCAGCTTGGGCGGCTTGCCCAGCACGCGGTCCACGTGTACCGGCAGGTCGCCCTCGGCCACGATGCGCTGGCCCCAGCCCGTCAACAGGATCACCGGCGTGGCCGGCGACATTTCCTTGATGGCCTGCGCCACCTTGCGCCCGTCCACGTATGGCATGCCCAAGTCCGTCACCACCAGCGCATAGGGTTCGCCGCGCCCCAGCGCCGCGCGGAAGGAGTCGATGCCGGCCTGGCCGCCGTCGGCCCCGGTCACCACGTGGCCGTCGCGCTGCAGGATGTCGCGCATGGACTTGAGCACCAGCGGATCGTCGTCCACCGCCAGGATGCGTATGCTGTGCCGCAGCGGCGCGGCCGGCAGCGCGGGCGCCGCCTTCGACGACGTTTCCGGCAGCGGGAAGCTCAGGCGCATGGTGCTGCCCTGCCCGGGCGCGGTGAGGATGTCGATCTGGGCGCCGTGGCGTTCCACCATGCCGTACACCATGGCCAGTCCCAGGCCGGTGCCGCGCTCGCCCTTGGTGGTGAAGAAGGGCTCCAGGCAGCGGCGCCGCGTGTCCTCGTCCATGCCCACGCCGCTGTCGCCCACTTCGATGCAGACGCGCCCGCCTTCCAGCCGGGTGCGCAGGGTCAGCTGCCCGCCTTCCGGCATGGCATCCACCGCGTTGAACACCAGGTTGGTCAGCGCTTCGCGGATCTCGCCTTCCACGCCCAGGATGGAGGGCAGCCCGGGGGCCGGCTCCAGCGCCAGCCGTATCGTGATGCCGCGCTGCTGCGGCATGTCGTTCCAGCGCGCGCGCGTCAGGTCGGCCACCTGCTTGAGCAGCAGGTTGGGGTCCAGCGGTGCCAGGCTGGCCTGCGGCTCGCGCAGGCGGTAGAACTCGCGCATGCGCGCCACCGTGGCCGCCACGTCGTCGATGGCGCGCTTGATCACTTCCAGGCAGGAGCGCGCGTGCGCGCTCAGCCCTGCTTCAGTCTCCAGCAGCGATTCGGTGTACAGCACCACCGGCGAGATGGCGTTGTTGATGTCGTGCGCGATGCCGCTGGCCATCTGGCCCAGCGCGCGCAAGCGTTCTTGCTGCAGCGACGCCTGCTGCGTCATGCGCATCTCGTCGTAGGCCGCCTGCAGCGCCGCGTACAGTTCGCTCTGCTTGGAAGCCAGCGCCACGTGCTCGCTGAGCTGGCGCAGGAACTCGCATTCGCCGCTGGAGAAGCTGTGCGGTGTGCGGCGCGCCGCCACCAGCACACCGAACACGTGGCTCTCCACCAGCAGCGGCGCCAGCACCAGTGCGCGCAGGCCGCCGCCGGCCAGGCGCTGCGGGAAGGGGAAATCGACGTCGGCGATGTCGGCCTCGTACACCAGGGCGCCGCGCACGCAGCGCGACAGGCCATTCTCGTCGATGTCGATGTGGCTGCGCTCGGTCACCGGCATGGCCATGGCCAGCGCCGCGCCCTGCAGGCCGACGCAGCTGACCAGCAGCCGGTCGCTGGCATGGTCCACCAGGCAGATGCAGCCGAAGTCGATCGGCAGCTGGTCCTCCAGCGAGCGCACCACCACCTGGAAGATGCTGCGCAAGTCCTGCCGCTCGCCGATCGAGCGCGTGATCTGGTGCAGCAGGTTGAGGCGCTGCAGTTGCGCCGTGGTGCGCTGCTCGGCCTGCTGGCGCACGCCGATTTCTGCCTGCAGCGCGGCGTTCAGGCCGGCCAGCGCGTCGCGCGACACCGTGGTCTGCTGCAGCCGGTCGGTCATGCCGTCGAAGGCGCGCGCCAGGTCGCCGATCTCGTCGCGGGTGGCCACGTTGAGCTTGAAGTCCAGGTCGCCGGCGCCCACCTGCGCCGTGCCTTCGCGCAGCCGCGCCAGCGGCCGCGCCACGCTGCGGTAGCCGACAAAGGTGGTGCCGGCCACCGCCAGCAGCGCCAGTCCCCCGAAGATGCCCACCGCCAGGTTGGCGCGGTGCTGCGCGGCGAGCAGGGCCTGCCGGCTCAGCGCCGACAGGCGCAGCACGTCGGCGATCATGGTCTGCATCTTGTTGCCGATCTGGCCCGCCAGGCGCGATTCGAATTCGTCCGCCACCGCGCGCTCGGGCGTGCCCAGCGGCGGCTTGTTCGGCTGCGCCGACAGGGTGCCGAACAGGCGTTCCAGGCTGGCGTGGGTGCGCTGCAGGCCGGCCAGCAGCGCGGCCTCCTCGCGGCCGTCGAATTCGTCGGCCTGCGTCATCAGCTTGGCCAGCGAATCGCTGCGCAGCTGCCACTGCGCCTCGGCGCGCTGCTCGTGACGCAATACGAACTCCAGCGTCAGGTAGCGCAGCGCCGTCACCGCGTGCAGCATCTCGCCGGCCGCCTCGTTCTTGTCCAGCTCCTGCTGCACGCGCTGCGCAGTGGCCAGCAGCACCACCACGATGGTGGCCACGATGGCCGCCGAGAACCAGCCCATCAGCTGAAAACGCGTCGCCAGTTTCACGTCGTCCCCTTAGTGAATGACCGTCACGGCAGCCGGCGCCACTGCCTTGAGGGGCTGGTAGTCCAGGGCGGTAAGGAAGTTGGGCACCGCGCCCCGGGCCGCCAGGCGGTTTGCCATGGCCCAGCGGGACTGGTCTTCCAGCGCCACCAGCAGCGCCTGGTCCAGGCCGACCGAGAAGTGGTAGGTGGGCCACAGCTCGCGCCATTTTTCGCTGCCGCCCTTGAGCACGGCGCCGGTCATCTCCTGCGCCGCCTGCGGATGCTCGGCGCAGTAGCGGTTGCCTTCGATCAGCGCGCGCAGCAGCTTCTTGATGGTGTCCGGATGGCTGCGCACATAGTCGCGGGTGCCGGCGATGTTGTAGGGGATCTCGTACAGGTCCTCGGCGTCGAACATCACGCCGTTCGGGCCGAGCTGCTTGAGCACCGCGTCCAGGTACGGTTCCCAGCCCGACACCGCGTCCACGTCGCCGCGCAGCAGGGCGGCGCCGAATTCCTCCGGCTTCATATTGACCATGGTGACTTCGCCGGCAGCCAGGTGCTGGCGGTTGAGGAAGGCATTGAGTACGAAGTGGTTGGAAGTGCCCAGCGTGACGCCGACGCGCTTGCCTTTCAGGCTGGGGGGCGAGGTCACGCCCAGGTCCTTGCGGCCGACGATGCCGTGGTCGCGCTCGGCGCGGAAAAAGGTCGCCACCACCGCCACCGGCACGTGCTCCATGACGGCAAACATGATGGGGATATCGGCCACAGTGCCAAGGTTGGCCTGGCCGTCAAGCGCGGCCTGCAGCGCCGCCTTGCCGCTGGTATGCGGCTGGATCCGGGCAGCAATGCCATGGCGCGCAAAATAGCCCTGCTGCTGCGCCGCCAGGATGGGGCACATGGCAACATAGCTGGTGTTGGTGGCCAGAATCAGCGGTTCCAGCGGCACGGCCCTGCCGGACGGGCCGCCTCCCTGCCACCACCATGCGGCCAGGCCCAATCCTGCGAGCAACACCAGGGCTGCCGCCGCGCGCTGCACCGTTTGCTTGGTCATGTTGTATCTCCGTGGAAACGAAGCTAACCGGACCAGCTTACACAATTGCTGCGGCAGCGTAACATTTTCGCCGTTAGCCTTTAGTTAAGGCCTCCGCTGGCTAGCATGCTGATACATGCTTATACATTAGGCCCCAGGCAGTTGCGCTAGAATGCCCGCTCGACTTTGCCCATTCCCACAAGAAACGATGCGAATTTTAGCCCTTACCGCGCTTGGCGCGGCCCTGTGCGCAGCGCCGGCGATCCCGGCCGCGGCCCAGTCCCCGACGCCGTCCCCCATCACGCTGGACCAGGCCATGTCCCACCCGGACTGGCTGGGCACCCCGGTGGAAACGGCCTGGTGGAGCTGGGACGCCAAGCAGGTGTACTACAAACAGAAGCGCACCGGTTCGCCGCTGCGCGACACCTTCCAGGCGGGTGCCCAGGCCGCCTTGCGCGCCGACCAGCCGCCGCGCAAAGTCACCGACAGCGAGCTGGCCAACCTGGACAGCGCCAGCGTGCAGTACAACCGCGAGCGCAGCCGCGCGCTGATGCTGCGCAACGGCGACCTGTTCGAGCGCGACCTGAAATCCGGCGCGCTGACACAGATCAGCAAAGGCGCCACGCCGGCGCCGGTGGCCGCGCAATACTCGGCCGACGGCCGCAGCGTGCAGTACCGCGTGGGCCACGACTGGTTCAGCTGGAACCGCGCCGAGCGGCTGGTGTCGCCGGTGGCGCTGCCGCGCACCGCGAAAGACCCGGCCGCCGCGCCCGATGCCGATTCCTTGCGCGACATGCAGCTGCGGCTGATCGCCACCCTGAAGCGCCAGAAGGACGACAAGGACGCGCTGCGCGAGCGCGGCGACGCCGAGCGCGCGGCCGACGCCACGCGCGGCCCGCAGCCGATCTACCTGGGCGACAAGGTGGTGATCGACGCCACTTCGCTGTCGCCGGACGGCCGCTACCTGGTGATCGCCACCTCGCCCAAGGGCGAGAAGGGCCGCATCGGCAAGATGCCGCGCTACGTGACCGAATCGGGATACGAGGAAGCGGACGACCAGCGCACCCGCGTCGGCCGCGACATGCCCAAGGCGCAGTCGCTCAAGCTGGTGGACCTGAAGACGCGCGAAGTGCGGGACATCACATTCGACGCCCTGCCCGGCATAGCCGCCGACCCGCTGGCCGCCATGCGCGAAGCGCAGAAGCTGCCCGCGCAGAAAGGCAACCGGGCACTGCGCCTGGACGACGAGACCGACGGCGGCATCAGCTGGACCGACAACGGCGCCAAAGTGGCCGTGATGCTGCGCGCGGTGGACAACAAGGACCGCTGGATCGCCGCCATCGACCTGCCGGCCGCCGCGCTCAAGCCGCTGCACCGCATCAGCGACACGGCCTGGGTGAACGGCAGCTACAACGAATTCGGCTGGCTGCCGGACAATGCCACGCTGTGGTTCCTGTCCGAGGAAAGCGGCTACTCGCACCTGTACACCTTGGGCGCGGACGGCAAGCAGCGCGCGCTCACGCAGGGCAAGTGGGAAGCCACGCGCGTGACCTGGTCGGCCGACGGCGGCACCGCCTTCGTGCTGTGCAACCGAAAGACGCCGGGCGAGTACGAGGTGTGCTCCGTCAACGCCAAGGACGCGGCGGTGCGCGAAGTGACCGCGCTCGATGGCGGCGTGGAGCAGTATGCCGTGTCGCCGGACCAGCGCAAGCTGCTGGTGCACTACTCGTCAGCCTATATGCCGGCGCAGATTGCCACGGTCGCACTCGCCGCGAACGGCGTTGGCGCCACAGCCAGGCTGACCGATACGCGCACGCCGGACTACAAGGCGCGCAACTGGGTGCAGCCGGAACTGGTGGCCGTACCGTCCACGCACGGCGCCGGCCCGATCTGGTCCAAGCTGTACCGCCCAGCCAGGCTGGAAGCGGGCAAAAAATATCCGGTGGTGATGTTCGTGCACGGCGCCGGTTATCTGCAGAACACCACCAAGCGCTTCCCGGTCTATTTCCGCGAGCAGATGTTCCACAACCTGCTGGTGGAAAAAGGCTACATCGTGCTGGACATGGATTACCGCGCCTCGAAAGGCTATGGCCGCGACTGGCGCACCGCCATCTACCGCCAGATGGGCCACCCGGAACTGGATGACTACGTGGACGGCTTGAACTGGATGGTGGCCAACCACCAGGGCGACGCGGCCAACGTTGGCATCTACGGCGGCAGCTACGGCGGCTTCATGACCTTCATGGCGCTGCTGCGCGAGCCCGGGAAATTCAAGTCCGGTGCCGCGCTGCGCCCGGTCACCGACTGGACCACCTACAACCACGAGTACACCGCCAACATCCTGAACACGCCGGAGCTGGACCCGGAAGCGTACAAGGTGTCGTCGCCGATCGAATATGCGGACAAGCTGAAGGGCAACCTGCTGATCGCGCACGGCATGGTGGACGATAACGTGTTCTACCAGGACTCGGTGCGCATGGCGCAGCGCTTCATCGAACTGAAGAAGGACAACTGGGAACTGGCCAGCTACCCGCTGGAGCGCCACGCCTACGTGCAGCCGGAAAGCTGGTACGACCAGTACCGCCGCATCTACCAGCTGTTTGAACGCACACTGAAGCAGTAAAGCAAAAGGCCGGGACCATGTCCCGGCCTTTTGCTATCCGCAGGCCTCAGGGCGCGCCGGCAGCGCCCGGATCTTGTTCGAACACCTCCTGCAGCGTACGCGCCTCCAGCAGCGCGTCGCTCCAGCTTGCCAGTTGCTCGGCGCCGGCCTGGGCAAGCTTGCTCCGGACGGCCTGCGGCAACGGCCCGAAACGCCGCGCCAGCTGCCGTTCCAGCAACGCTGCCGCACCCTCCTTGCGGCCCTGTTGAAGGCCTTCTTCCAGGCCTTTCTCCAGACCGCGCTCCATGCCTTTCTCCAAGCCTTGCTCCAAGCCTTGCTCCAGGCCTTGCTCCAGGCCTTGCTCCAGGCCCTTCTTCCACCCCTTGTCCACGAACGACTGCTCCAGCGGCGTGATCCATTCCATGTTGCGCTCCTTCTCCAGCTCAAGGACAGCCTGCCAGTACCGCTCCTGATGAGGCGCCGGCAAGGCCATCATCCAATTGATCACTCTGAACAAAACAATTATGCGCCGTTTGCGCCAGCCATGCTGGTACAGGAGCTTGGTCAGCTGCCATTTGGCAGCGTAAAGCTGTTCCGGGTCGTGGCGGCTCTGCTGCGTGCGCAAATGCGCCAGCGTGACCCAGGCAAAGGGATTATGCGAGGCCAGCAATGCATCAGTCTGAGCAGCATAGTCCAGCAGCTTGGCGGTGCTGAAGGAGATGCCCATTACCGTACCCAGTACGTGATTATGAAAGGCGTGCGGTTGCCAGCCCGGATCATCGTCGGCAAGCAGCACCAGGCTGGCCACGGGCCGCCCGTACTCCTTGAAGATACGGTAGTTGTAGTCCAGTACGCGCCGCGCCAGCGATGCGTCGCGTTGCGCCTGAACCTCGACATGGATCAGCACCCACTGCACGCTGCCGTCGCACAGGCACACCTCAACCAGGTTGTCGGCCACCATGCCGTCCGGCGCGTCGCCGAAACCGATTCCGGCCAATTCCTTGTCGCGGAAACGCGGCCGCCTGGACCAGTCGATCCGGGAGCACAAGTCAGCAAAAAAGAAGGCCATGAAAGCCTGAAAGGCATGGGTCATCGCCAGCTTCCAGGGCAGATCGTAGCGGGCGGGCGGCGCAGTGTTCGGCATGCGCCCAGTCTACGGTCCGGCCGCGTGCGGTCGCCTTGAGGAAGTGCAAGCAGCCTGCAGATTCCAGGCGAGGGAAGAGGCGCTTACTTGTTGTAGAACACGGGCAGGCCCAGATAGGAGAAGTACACGCGCTTCTGTGTAGGCGAAAACAGCAGGCGGTGCGCGCGCAGGAAATCCAGTCCCAGTATCATCCCGTGCTGCGACTCGCCGGTTTCAGCTCCGTCGACGATTGCCAGCACCGGCTTTTGCACCGTCTCGTCGCCGATGCGGAAGGACTCGAACGTCGCGCTCCAGGCATCCCGGGCGGCGCTGCCGATGCCGGTCACCTTGAATCCGTCCGCGCCGTTGCGGCCGACACCGAGGCTTTCAGCGAAACCCCTGCTCACCGTCGAGCCGCCTGCGCCGGTATCGATCAGCGCCAGCGTCTTCTTGCCGTTCAGCTCAACCTCTACCAAGGGCCGCCCGCCGCGCGCCATGGCCACCAGCGGCACGCTCATGGCTTCGCTGTCCCAGTAGGCGATATGGGTATCGCCGCAGTCCTTGGCGCTGAAGAATTTGACGTAACCGTCGCGCACGGCCAGTTCGAATTCTCCGCGCAGCAGGAAGTTGGCGCCGGCGATGGCCTGGAACGGCAGCTTCTCCAGTCCCTCGATCACCGGCACCGCCACCTTGCGCATGCGCACCGGCCCTATCGCCACCTCCCTGGCCTCCACCGTGAATTTCGACGTCCGGCCACCTACGCCGAACACCACGTCGCCCACCTGCAGCTTGGGCAGGTCCAGTTGCCTGGTTTGCGCGTCCAGCAGGAAGGTCTGGGCCGCGCCGGTATCGAGCAGGAACTGCACCGGCTGGCCATTGACCGCGCCGCCAACGCCCAGCAAGGGCGTCTGCCGGTTCGATACCAGCGGGAGCCGCAGCAGCTCGGCAAAATCACACGCGCCGGATGGCGCGGCAGCCGCAGATGCAGGAGCGGCGCCCGCCGCAAGGGCAGCGCCCGCCGCCAGCACGGCACGCAAAATCTTCGTCTTCATGTTTCCTTTCGCTGCAGCGTTCTCGATGGCGAAACAATAGCAAAATTCAGCTCGCCCCGCGCTAGCTGTCGGGCGGCACGGGCCGATTGCGCTTGTATTTGTCCTTGACCGACTGGCTCACCCGGTAAGGATCGCGGCGGCAGTCGCAACCATTGCAAACATCGGCACAGCTGAAAAATGTATTGAGCGCCTCCAGCACCGGATCGAACACACGGCACACTGCCCCGCCGCCCGAAGGGACGTCGCAAGACGGCAGGTCACAGGACGGCAGGTCGCAGAAGCCCGCCTGACGCCGCAGGGCGGAACGCGCGGGGGCGCGCGGCGGCGCGTGCAAACGGTGCTGTTGGCCGCAATCGCTCAGGCGTCTATCCAGCAGTGCCAGGCCGCGCCGCAACCCGAAGCGCGCGATCACGCGCAGGCCGTAGGCTGAACAGCCGTCGCGCCCAGTGTGCACCCGGAACGCGCAGACGAAGCCCTTGCGCGGAGAAAGGTGGCGTTGATACAACCGGATCAGCCATAACGCCAACCATTGCGGACTGCGGCGCACGAAATTGATATACATTGGTGGTCCACAATATTATTCAGGAACTAACAATGATCACCTGCCACCTGCGCTACATCATCGACGCAGACAAGCTCCCGGAATTTGAACACTATGCCCGCTTGTGGATCCCGCTGGTGGAGAAGCTCGGCGGAACGCACCACGGCTACCTGATGCCCAGCGAAGGCGCCAGCGACGTGGCGCTGGCATCGTTCTCGTTCGCATCGCTGGCAGCCTACGAGCAGTACCGCATCGCCGCCGCACGCGACGAGGAATGCATCGCGGCGGTGAACTACTACAAGCAGACCAAGTGCTTCATCAGCTACGAGCGCTCGTTCTTCCGGCCGGTGTTCCGCTAGTATTCAGGGCAGGTCAGCGCGCCACGCTGCTGGGCAGCTCGGTGAAGTCCTCGGTTTTCTCAAGGATCTGCCAGGTGGCCAGCAGCGCCGGCGGCGGCACGATCAGCTTGCGCGCCACCAGGTCCAGCCAGCCGCCGGCGCTGGTGATGCGCGCGGCCAGCTTGCCGTCGCCGCGATAGACGTCGCTGCGCAGCAGCCAGCGGCTGCCGTCCTGTGACATGCCGGCCAGGGCAAGCGTGACGGTGATCGATTCCAGCAGCATCACTTCCTTGAAGTAGGCGATATCGTCCTTCATCACCACCGGGCCGATGTTCTGGCGTTTGAATTCGCTCATGCTGAAGCCGTGCTCCGACAGGAACAGCATGCGCACGTCGCCCGCCTTGTCCAGGAAGGCGGTATTGCGCATGTGGCTGTTGAAGTCCATGTCCCCCCAGCCCGCCATCATCTTCTTTTCAAACATTGCAGCTCCTTGTTCAGGCCAGGAAGTCGGCCAGCGTCAATGCGACGATTTTAGTCGCTTTGCGCAAATCATCCAATGCAAGCCGTTCGTCGGCCTTCTTGGCGTTCGATTCCGGCACGGTGCGCGGACCGGCGCCGTACAGCACCGCCGGGATGCCCTGCTCGCCGTACAGGCGCGCGTCCGCATACAGGGGAGTGCCGACGGCGGGGATGTCCTCGCCGAGGATGGCCTTGGCGTTCTTCTGGATGTTGGCCACCAGCTGTTCGGAACCAGGCTGCGGGCGCAAGGCGTGCGACAGCAGCAGGCGCTTGATCTCGATGCGGATGCCGGGCTCGCCGCGCACCGCATCTTCGATCAGCGCGCGCACCTGCGCCTCCACGGCCACCGGGTCTTCTTCCGGTATCATGCGGCGGTCCATCTTCATCACCACCTTGCCGGGCACCACGTTGGTGTTGGTGCCGCCGTCGATGCGGCCCACCAGCATGGTGGGGCTGTCGATGCCGGGCACCCTGGATTTGACCTTCTTCAGCTCGGCCACCTGGCCGTACAGCGCGTTCAGGATCTTCGTCGCGGCCTGCAGTGCATCGTGGCCGGTTTCCGGCATGGCGCCGTGGCCGGACTTGCCGTGCACGGTGATCTCAAATTGCAGGCAGGCGTTGTGCGCGGTGACGATGTTGTAGCTGAAGCCCGCTGCGATGACGAAGTCCGGCCGGGTGAGCTTTTGCTCCAGCAGCCAGCCCGGCCCCAGCAGGCCGCCGAACTCCTCGTCGTAGGTGAAGTGCAGTTCCAGCTTGCCCTTCAGCGGCACGCCCAGCGCTTCCAGCGCGCGCGCGGCGAAGATATAGGTGGCGAAGTCGCATTTCGACACGGCGGCCGCACGGCCGTAGATGTAGCCATTGTCGATTACGCCGCCGTAGGGCGGATAGGTCCAGCCCTCGCCGGGCGGCACCACGTCGCCGTGGGCGTTCAGCGCAACCGTGGGGCCGCCGTCGGCGTAAGGGCGTCGCACGATCAGGTTGGTGATGGTCTCCATGCCGTAGTCGCGCACCACCTGCTCGGGCACGGCGTGCTTCTCGGCCTCCCAGCCGTGGGCCCGCACCGCCTCGGCGATCATGTCCGCGTGCGGCGCGTTGTTGCCGGGCGGAGTATCGGTGGGCACGCGCAGCACTTGCTGCAGGAAGGCCACCTCTTCGTCGAAGTGGGCGTCGATCCACTGGATCAGTTGCTCTTGCTTGCTCATGTTGGTCCTTTATTTTGCGCCGGACTCGAACCATGCGGCCAGCTGGGCGCGTTCGTCGTCGGTCATATTGGTCAGGTTCGCCAGCGGCATGGCTTTCAGCTGCACCGCCTGTTTGTAGATTTTCTCCGCGTTCTGGCGGATCTCGGCTTCGTTCTCCAGCATCACGCCGGCCGGCGCGGCAGCAAAGCCGGGCTGCGTGGGCGCGGCCGCGTGGCAGGACACGCAGCGCTGCGCCATGATGGCTTGCACCTTGGCGAACTGCGATGCCGGCGCGGGGCCCGCCGCGGCGGCAGCCCGCGCTGCCGGCGGCGGCGGTGCAATCGCCACCGCCACGGCAAGCAGGATGGCCACGCCGATGGCCGGGTAGCGCCACTCCAATCGGCCCTTGTGGCGCAGGTTGAAGAAGTGGCGGATGAACACGCCGGCTACCATGATGGCCGCCAGCACCAGCCATGCATGCTCGTGGCGGTAGGTCATGGCGTAGTGATTGCTGATCATGATGAACAGCACCGGCAAGGTGAAGTAGTTGTTATGCACGCTGCGCTGCTTGGCGCGCTGGCCGTGCACCGGATCCGGCAGGCCGCCGGCCGCCATGGCCGACACCATCTTGCGCTGGCCAGGAATAATCAGCATCAGCACATTGGCCACCATGATGGTGCCTATCATGGCGCCCACGTGGATGTAGGCCGCGCGGCCGCTGAGGAAATGCGTCAGCACGTACGACGCCGCCACCAGCAGCGCGAACACCACCACGCCGAACCAGAAGTCATGCTTGCCCAGCGGCGAACGGCACAGCAGGTCGTACACGGTCCAGCCAACCACCAGCGAGGCAATGCCCAGGCCCACGGCCTGCAGGCTGCCCAGGTCCGCCACGGCTTTGTCCACCATCATGGCCTGCGCGTTGAAATAGTAGGCGATGGTCAGCAGCGCGAAGCCGGACAGCCATGTGGTGTAAGCTTCCCATTTGAACCAGTGCAGTTCCTTGGGCAGTTCAGCCGGCGCCACCAGGTACTTTTGCGGGTTGTAGAATCCGCCGCCGTGCACCGCCCACAACTCGCCCGAGACGCCCTTCTTCGCCAGCTCCGAACCGGCGGCTGGTGGGCGGATCGAATTGTCCAGCCAGACGAAGTAGAACGAAGCGCCTATCCAGGCGATGCCGGTAATGATGTGCAGCCAGCGCACGATCAGGTTCAGCCACTCAAGGCCATACGGGATCAGATAGGCGAAAACTTCCATGGATTCCTCAAGAATGAAGTAGCGGCAATTTACAGAAGATAAACGGTTTTCGTCCCAGCGCCATGAAATATATCGTATATTTCTCATATCCGATCTGATATAAAGCCAGCCTATGTCCAGCCTGCCCAAAAATCTCGATCTGCACCTGATCCGCATCCTCTACCTGCTACTGGTGGAGAAGAATGTATCGCGCGTTGCGCTCAAGCTGAATCAGCCGCAGCCCTCGATCTCCGCCTCCCTGCGCAAGCTGCGCGAACTGACCGGCGACCCGCTGCTGGTGCGCGGCGCGCGCGGCATGGTGCCGACCCAGCATGGCGAAAGCCTGCTCAAGCCCGCCAAGCGCATCCTCGATGAAACGGAGAACCTGTTCATCAAGAAGACGCCCTTCGTGCCGCAGGAGGAAGCGCGCACCTTCCACATCGCCGCGCCGGACTACCTGGACACGCAGTTCCTGCCCAACGTGGTGTCGGCGCTGCGGCGCGGCTCGCCGCTCAGCCGCATCGTGATCCATGGCCTGGGGCCGGGAGTGGACTACGTGCGCCTGCTGTCGGACGGCGACCTGGACCTGGTGATCGCCAACTGGGACGAACCGCCCGAGCACCTGCACATGTCCAAGCTGTTCGAGGACCCCATCATCTGCGCCATGCACGCCGGCGCGCCCTACGCCAAGCGCACACCCAGCGAGGCCATGACGGCCGAGGACTATCTGTCGCTGCCGCACGTGGCGCCCTCGCAGCTGCTGCCCGGCTACCACGGCGTGATCGACGCCTTCCTGGAGCGCCAGAACATGCGCCGCAACGTGGTGGTGGAATCGGCCTATTTCGGCCTGATCCCCTATATGCTGACGCAGACCGACCTGGTGCTGACCACCGGGCGCCAGTTCATCCGCTTCCATGAAAAGACGCTGCCGCTGAAAACCTACACGGTGCCGATCAAGTTCCCGCCGATGCGCTTCTACCAGCTGTGGCACGAGCGGGTGCACGCCGCGCCCGAGCACAAATGGCTGCGCGACCAGGTCAGCGAGGCCGCGAAAGCTCTGCTGAAATGATAAGGGTCATAGGCGGCGGCATATAGCCCGCCTATACCGGCAGATATATCATCGACGCTCCAAGGATGGATATAACGATGACTACACTCTCCGAACTGAATAGCTGCGACGTCCCCACTTTCGCCGAGCGCCTGCACGGCATCTACGAGCACTCGCCATGGATACCGCAGCGCGCCGCAGCGCTGCGTCCCTTCGCCAGCGTGACGGCGCTGAAGCAGGCCTTGCAGGCCGAGGTGACGCGCGCCACGCAGGACGAGCAACTGGGCCTGATCCGCGCCCACCCGGAGCTGGCTGGCAAGGCAGCCATCGCCGGCGAGCTGACTGCCGAATCGACCAGCGAACAAGCCAAGTCCGGCCTGAACCTGTGCAGCGCGGAGGAATTCGCCACGCTGCACACGCTGAACGCCGACTACAACGCCAAGTTCGGCTTCCCCTTCATCCTGGCCGTGAAAGGCCCGACCGGGAACGGCCTGACGCGCCAGCAGATCATCGCCACCTTCACGCGCCGCTTCCGCAACCAGGTGGCGGACGAGCAGCAGGAATGCCTGCGCCAGATCCACCGCATCGCCGAAATGCGCATCAACGACCTGCTGGGCGTGAAGATGGACTTCGGCCCGGCCATCATGCAATGGTCGGAAGAACTGGCGCAATGGAGCGACGACGCCGACGGCCTGACCTGCGCCTACATGACGGACGCGCACCTGAAATCCGCCGCCCAGCTGGCGGACTGGATGCGCGAGGCGGGCATGGAAGTACACATCGACGCAGTGGGCAACGTGGTGGGCCGCTATCTCTCCGGCGCAGCCGACGCCAAGACGCTGATGACCGGTTCGCACTACGACACCGTGCGCAACGGCGGCAAATACGACGGCCGCCTCGGCATCCTGCTGCCGGTCGCCATCGTCAAGCATTTGCACGCCACGGGCGAAAAGCTGCCGTTCGACTTCGAGATCGTCGGCTTCGCCGAAGAGGAAGGCGTGCGTTTCCGCTCCACTTTCCTGGGCAGTAACGCCATCACCGGCCGCTTCGACATGAATTTGCTGGAGCAGCTGGACGCGGACGGCGTCAGCATGCGCACCGCGCTGGCAGGCGCCGGCCACAACGTGTCCGCCATTCCGGCGATTGCGCGCGATCCTGCCAAGCTGCTGGCTTTCGTGGAAGTGCATATCGAACAGGGCCCCGTGCTGCTGCAGCGCGGCCTGCCGCTGGGCGTGGTCACCGCGATTGCGGGCAGCTCGCGCTACCTGGTGGAACTGCGCGGCCTGGCCAGCCACGCCGGCACCACGCCGATGTCCATGCGCAAGGATGCGGCGGCGGCGGCGGCGGAAATCGTGCTGCTGGTGGAGCAGCGCTGCGGCACCGCCGATGCGCTGGTCGGCACCGTGGGACAGCTGCAGGTGCCGAACGGTTCGGTCAACGTGATTCCGGGCGCGTGCAAGCTGTCGCTCGACATCCGCGCGGCAAATGACGCCGTGCGCCAGTCGGCCGTGCAGGACGTCCTGGATGGCATCGCCGCCATCTGCGCGCGGCGCCACATCGAATTCAAGCTGGAGAAGGTGGTGGAAGCCTCGGCGGCGCCGTGCGCGCCGTGGCTGATGGACCAGCTGGGCGCAGCGGTCGAGCGCACCGGCCTGCCGCGCTTCGACCTGCTGTCCGGCGCCGGGCACGACGCCATGGCCATGGCGGCCATCACCGACGTGGCCATGCTGTTCACGCGCTGCGGCAACGGCGGCATCAGCCACAACCCGCTCGAAACCATGACCGCCGACGACGCCGAAATCGCCGCGCAAGCACTGCTGGACTTCCTGCGCCGCTTTGAGCCGAAGGCAGGCTAGGATAGGCGGGTTACGCCGTTCCGGCTAACCCGCCCTACGCCCTGTCAATTTCAGGTCCGCCTCCTTGCCTCCGTAGAGCGGGTTAGGCGCAGCCGTAACCCGCCGGCCCTTGCATCAAGCAGCCGCCTGCTCCCTGCTGTAACTACGCGTCGCCGCAACCAGGCTGCGGGTATAGGGATGGGTAGCGCCGCCGCTGCTGAGCAGGGCGCTGTCCAGCGTGTCGACGATGCGTCCCTGCTGCATCACCGCCACGCGGTCGCACAGGTGCACCACCACGCCCAGGTCGTGGGTGACCAGGATGTACGTCAGGCCTTCCCGGGCGCGCAGGTCGGCCAGCAGGTTCAGGATTTCGGCCTGCACCGATACGTCCAGCGCCGACGTGGGCTCGTCCAGCAGCAGGATGCGCGGCTCCAGGATCAGCGCGCGCGCGATCGCCACGCGCTGCCGCTGCCCGCCGGACATCTGGTGCGGATAACGGTAGCGGAACGAATCGTTCAGTCCCACTTTCAGCAGCATCTGCCGCACCCGCTCGCCGATGTTGTCCATCTTGTGGATCTTCAGCGGCTCGGACAAGGCCGTGTCCACCGTGTGGCGCGGATGCAGCGAGCCGTACGGGTCCTGGAACACCATCTGCATCAGCCGGCAACGCTCGCGGTCTATCGCGCGGCCCAGCGGCCGGCCGGCGACGCGCATGTCGCCTTCCCAGTGCGAATACAGCCCGGCCAGGCAGCGCAGCACCGTGCTCTTGCCCGAGCCGGATTCGCCCACCAGCCCGAACACCTCCCCTTCCGCCACCGAGAAACCCACTTCGTTCAATACCTTGTTGCGCTGGGCGCCGCTGCCGAATGTCAGCGCCAGGTCGTTTACCGTGATCATGGATCGCACTCCTAGTGGGTTAGCCAGTTGGGATCGCGCTGCAGCACCGGCAGCACCGGGCGCCGCACGTCGATGCTGGGCAGCGCGGCCAGCAGGCCCCGGGTGTAGGGATGCTGCGCGTTGTCCAGGTCCGCCGCCGCGATGGACTCCACCACCCGCCCCGCATACATCACCAGCACGCGGTCGCAGAAGCTGCGCACCAGATTCAGGTCGTGGCTGATGAAGATCAGGCCCAGGTCGCGCTGCCCCACCAGGTCGTCCAGCACCGACAGCACCTGCGCGCGTACCGACACGTCCAGCGCGGAGGTCGGCTCGTCGGCGATCACCACTTCGGGATTCGGAATCAACATCATCGCGATCATGATGCGCTGGCCCATGCCGCCGGACACTTCGTGCGGGTAGCGGTCGTACACGCGCTGCGGCTCGCGGATGCGCACCTGCTCCAGCATGGATATCACGCGCTCGCGCACTTCGGCGCGCGGCAGCCGCCGTCCGCCTTCATGCGCCAGCACGGCTTCGGCGATCTGGTCGCCCACCTTCATCACCGGGTTCAGCGAGTATTTCGGGTCCTGCATGATCATGGACATGCGCTGGCCGCGTATCGCGCGCATCTGCTTCTCGCCGGCCTGCAGCAGGTCGGTGTCGCCGAAGCGCAGCACGCGCGCGTCGATGCGGGCGCTGGCCGGGTGCAGCTTGAGCAGCGTGCGCCCCACGGTCGATTTGCCGGAACCGGATTCGCCGACAATCGCCAGCTTCTCGCGCCCCAGCTTGAACGACACACCGCGCACGGCGTCCACCAGCCCGTCGCGCGTGGCGAAGCGCACGCTCAGGTCTTCCACTTCCAGCTTGGTCTCTTTGCTTGTCATTGTCATTCCTCTCAGCTGCGCGGGTCAAACACGTCGCGCAGGCCGTCGCCCAGCAGGTTGAAGGCCAGGCTGACCACCATGATGGCGGCGCCGGGCATGGCCACCAGCCACCAGCACTCCATCATGTAGCGGCGCCCGGCCGAGATCATCGCACCCCACTCGGCCGACGGCGGCTGCGCCCCCAGTCCCAGGAAGCCCAGGCCGGCGGCGGTCAGGATGATGCCGGCCATGTTCATGGTCAGCCGCACCAGCACCGAGGACAGGCACAGCGGCGCGATGTGCCGCACCAGGATGCGCAGCGGCGAGGCGCCCTGCAGCTGCACCGCAGCCACGAAGTCGGCCTTGCGCAGGGTGCGCGTTTCGGCGCGCGCCAGGCGGGCGATGGGCGGCCATGCCGTGAGCGCGATGGCGATCACCGCGTGCTCCAGGCCGGGCCCGAGCGCCGCCACGAAGGCCAGCGCCAGCACCAGGCTGGGGAAGGAGATGAAGATGTCGGTGATGCGCATGAACAGCGTGTCCACCCAGCCGCCGAAGTAGCCGGACGTGGCGCCCACCGCCAGTCCGACCGGCCCGACCACGATGGTGACCAGGCCGACGATGTACAGGGTGGTGCGGGCGCCGTAGACCAGGCGGCTGAAGGTGTCGCGGCCGTATTCGTCGGTGCCGAACCAGTGCGCGGCGCCGGGCGCCTGCAAAGTGGCGGCCAGGTCCTGGCGCATCGGGTCGTGGGTGGCGATCCAGGGCGCGCAGCAGGCCACCGCGATTAGCAGCAGGATCACGACCAGGCCCGCCAGGGTCATGGGATTGAGCAGCAGGTGGCGCAGCGCGCGCCGCAGCGATTCGCGCAGCGCGGAAGCGGCGGAGGCGGAGCCGGAGGGGCCGGCCGCGCGGGGCGGCAGTGCCGGCGCGGTGCCGGAGGCGACGCTTGGGTCGGGGACAGCAGGCATGGTAGGTGTCAGCATCAATGCATCCGTGGGTCGAAAACTTGGTACAAGGCGTCCGAGACGAGGTTGAGCGTGACGAAGATGACGCCGACCAGCAGCACGCACCCCATCACCGAATTCATATCGCCCAGCAGCAGGCTGTTGGTCAGGTACTGGCCGAAACCCGGCCAGGCAAACACGGTCTCGATCAGGACCGCGCCTTCCAGCAAACCGCCGTAGGCCAGCGCAACGATGGTGAGCAGTTGCACCAGGATGTTGCGGAAAGCGTGGCGCCAGATCACCGCCGCTTCCGACAACCCCTTCACGCGCGCGGTGAGGATGTACTCCTGCGACAGCTGCGCCAGCATGAAGCTGCGCGTCATGCGGCTGATGTAGGCCATCGAGTGCAGGCCGAGGATGCAGGCCGGCAGCAGGATGTGCTTGACGCTGTTGGCGAATGCGTCCCGGTTCCCGGCCAGCAGCGTGTCGACCAGCAGCAAGCCGGTCACGCGCGGAATGGCGCCGTCATAGGCCAGCGCAATGCGCCCCGAACCGCCGGCCCAGCCCAGCCAGGCGTAGAACACCAGCAGTCCCATCATGGCGAACCAGAACACCGGCGTGGAATGGCCCGCCAGGCTGATGACGCGCACCACGTGGTCCACCAGCCGGCCGCGCCGGCTGGCGGCCCACACGCCCAGCGGCACGCCGGCCAGCACGCCCAGCACGATGGCCAGCGTGGCCAGTTCCGCCGTGGCGGGAAACACCCGCGCGATGTCGGCGCTGACGGCGTTACCGGTCAGCAGCGAAGTACCCAGGTTGCCCTGCGCCAGTTCGGCCAGGTAGCGCCCGAACTGCACCCACAGCGGCTGGTCCAGGCCCAGGCGGGCCGCCGCCTCGCGGTAGGTGGACGCATCCGCGTCCGGGCCGACGATGGACAGCACGGGATCGATCGGCATTACCCTGCCGATGAAGAAGGTCAGCACCAGCAAGCCAAGCAGCGTGGCCAGGGTGCTGAGCAAGCGCGTTCGCATGGTGCCGGCGCGTGCCCAGAAAGCATTCATGATGTGTCTCCGTTATTTTTATGGGCGGGCGTCTAATCTTTGTAGACGTCCCGCAGGTGGGTGGTGGCCGAGGGATGCCCCACGTAGCCGTGCACCCGCTTGCTCAGCACCACGGTCTCCAGCATCTGCGAGATTGGCTGGATCGCGCCCACCTCACTGTCGTACAGCTGCTGCACTTCGCGGTACATGGCGTTCTGCGCGTCCGGGTCGCGCTCGCGCACCGCCTGCTCGATCAGCCGGTTGATCGCCGGGCTGTGGAAGGAGGTGCGCCAGCCCTGGAAGTTGGTCAGCTTGGCGGCGTCGCGGTTGTCCGGGTTGTAGACCAGCGCGCGCAGGTTGGCGTGCGGATGCGGCTCCACGCCGCCGCCGCCCCGCCCCACCACGATCTCGAATTTTCGGTCGCGCATGGCGCCGTACACCTGGTTGCCGGTCCCGGACTGGATGCTGGCCTGGATGCCAGCCTGCGCCAGCGTGCCCTGCAGCGCGGTGGCGATGTTGATCATGGGCGGATCGGACAGCACCTTGATGGTGGTGCGGAAGCCGTCCGGGTAGCCCGCTTCCGCCAGCAGCTGCTTCGCCGCGGCCACGTCCAGCTTGTAGCCGGGGTCGGGCAGCGTGGCCGCCAGGCCTATCATCACCGGACGCTGGTGCGCCACGCCGTAGTGCGGCATGATGGCCTTGTTGATGCCGTCGTAGTCGATCAGCTTGCGCAGCGCCAGCCGCACCCGCTTGTCGGCGAATTTCGCGTCCTTCATGCTCACCGCCACATAGTAGGAGGTGCCGCGCAGCACCGGCTGCACCACCGCGCTGGCGTCGTGCTTCAGCGCCTCGATGTCGGGGCCGGCCATGCCGGCCGCCAGGTCGACGTCGCCGCGCGCGATCATGAAGCGCAGCGACAGGGACTCGGGCACATGCCGCATCACCACCCGGCGCAGCCTGGCCGGGCCGCGCCAGTAGCCGTCGTAGCGGTCCAGCAGCATGGCGTCCTTGGCGCGCCACTCGGTCAGCGCATAGGGGCCGGAACCGGCTGCGTGGGTCAGCAGCCAGGCCGCGCCCAGGTCGCCGTTTTTCTGGTGCGCCAGCACCGTGTCGCGGTCCAGGATAGCCGCGCTGACCGAGGTGCCCAGCGTGTACAGCACCATCTTGGGGTCGGTCGGCTCGGGCAGCGTGATGCGCAGGGTGCGCGCGTCCAGCGCCTGGATCAGGCGCTCGGCGTTGCCGGCGCTGAAGCCGTAGCTCTTCCACGGCGAGGCCATGGCCAGGTTCAGCTTGAGCACGCGCTGCAGCGACCAGGCGGCGTCCGCAGCCGTCAACGCGCGGCCGCTCTGGAAGCGCGCGTCGCCGCGCAGCGTCAGGGTCAGGCTCATGCCGTCCGGCGCAATCTCCCAGCGTTCAGCCAGCGCCGGGCGCACCTGGCTCAGGTCGTGCGGATCGAGTTCCACCAGGTAGTCATACAGATTGGCCACCACGCCCAGCACGTCGTTGCCGGTGGCGCCGGCCGGGTCCAGCGACAGCAGGTTGTTCATGTTCATGCCGATCACCAGCTGGTCGCGCGGGGTGGCGGCAAGCGCCGGCACCGGCAGCGCGAGCGCCGCAGCCAGCGCGGCAGCAAGCGCGCCGCCGCAGGCCCGTTTGATTGCACGTTTCATGGCCCGGCCCTAGTAGGATTCCACGGTGCTGGCCGCGATGTAGTCGAAGTCGATGTCTTCGCCCAGGCCCGGCTGCTGCGACAGGTGCACGAAGCCGTCGGCGTCCATCGCGTCCGGCAGGCTGCGCAGGTAAGCCGGCGGCACGTCGTAGTCGAGGAAGGGGTGCAGCAGGCCGCGTTCGTACCACTCGCAATTCTTGATGGCGGCGGTGACTGCCAGGTTGGCCGCGCCGTTGCCGTGCACTTCGCAGTTCATGCCGAAAGCGTCAGCCAGCGCCGCCACCTTCATGGTGGGGGTGATGCCGCCCACGCCCGGCACGCCGGCGCGCAGGATGTCGCAGGCGCCTGCCTGCACCCAGTCGGCGCGGCTGTGGTGCTTGCCCGAGATGGACTCCGGCCCCACGATGGGGATGTCGAGCTGGTTGGCCAGCCAGGCGTAGGACGCGATGCTCTGCTCGTTCATCATCTCCTCGAACCACGCGAAGTTGAGCCGTTCCAGCGCGCGGCCGATGGTGAGCGCGTCGCTGCGGCTGTACCAATGATACCCGTCCAGCATCAGCGCCACGTCCGGGCCCACCGCCTCGCGCACCGCCGCGCAGGCCTTGATGTCCATGGACACGCTGGGCGCGAAGGACACCGGCGGCATCCAGGTGTGCAGCTTGATGGCCTTGTAGCCGCGCTCCACCAGCTTGACGGCGAAGGCCGCGTATTCGTCCGGCGTGGACAGCCCGCCTTTCAGCTCGTCGCCGCACATGGTGCTGCCGTAGGCCGGCACCTTGTCGCGGTAGGCGCCCAGCAGCTTGTACACCGGCGTGTTCAGCGCGCGGCCGGCCAGGTCCCACAGCGCCTGCTCGATAACGGCCAGGGCGCGGTCGGTGAGCTGGCCGGCGCTGCCGCGCTGCCAGTGCACCAGGTCCTGCCACAGGCGTTCGCGGTCGAACGGGTCCTGCCCGATCAGCACCTTGCGCGCAAACGCCTCCAGGATGTGGGGGCGCACCACTTCGGGCGGGCCGAACGCGTAGCCCTTGCTGCCGTCGTCGGCGGTGATGGTGACCATGGCCATGGTGGCGCGCTTCTCCGGGCCGGGATGCGAGTGTCCCGCGCTATCGACGCTGCGGCTGGTCAGATAGTGGAAGACGGTTCCTTGTACTCGTTCGATTTTCATGTGCTGTCTCGGATTTGGTTCAAAAAAAGGGGACGCGCCCGGCACTGCCCGGCGCGCCCGCCAAAACGGGCCGGGGCCGGCCTTAAAACTCGTAGCTGACGCGCGCGTTGAACGCCCGCCCTATCGGACTGGCGATGTTGTTCGCGTACGCGGTGGAATTCGAATTGGTGACAGGCGGCTCGGTATCGAACAGGTTGCTCACGCCGCCGGTCAGGGTGATGTGCTTGAAGCCCTTGTAGGAAGCGGTCAGGTTCCACACCGAGTACGGCTTGATGTCGCGGAAGTACTGCGGCGCCACGTTGTTCAGATCGTGGTAGCCGGTGTTGAAGTTCTGCGTCAGCTGCGAGAACCAGTCGCCCTTGGCCCACGACAGGCGCAGCGAGTGCTTCCAGCGGAAGGTGTAGGTGGGACTGGCGCTGACATTGCCCGAACCGACGGAACCGAAGCGGCCCAGGTTGGATATCCAGGCGCCATCCTTCTCGTTCTGGTTCTCGAACTGGTGCACATAGGTGCCGTCCAGGGCTATCTTGAAGTCGCCCACCGGCTGCCTCGGGAAGCCGTAGCTGAAGCCCACGTCCACGCCGCTGGTGCGCAGGTCGCCCAGGTTCATCACAGTGTTCTTCACGTAGGCCAGCGAACCGTCCGCGTTGCGCACGAACAGGTCGGCATACTTGGCCGGGTTGGTGAAGATGGCGTTCTGCGGCAGCTGGCCGATGCTGTTGCGGAAGTGGATGTTGTAGTAGTCCAGCGACAGCATCATGTTGCGCATCGGCTCCAGCACCACGCCCAGGGTGAGGCTGCGCGATTTCTCGGGCAGCACGTCCGGGTTGCTGCCCTGCTGCACCGGCAGCAGGGCGTTGCACACGATGAGCGGATTGGCGCCCGCCACCGCCTTGCCGGTGCCCGCCAGGCCGGGCGTGCCGGGGCACAGCACCGGATCGTCCCAGCGGCTGGTGGTGAGCGCGGTGGCACCCGGCAGGCGGTAGCCGTAGCGGTCGAACAGCGTGGGCGCGCGGAAGCCGGTGCTGGCGGAGCCGCGCAGCATCAGGTTCCTGGCGGGCTGGTAGCGGAAGCTGGCTTTCGGGTTGACGGTGTTGCCGAAGTCGGAATAGCTGTCGGCACGGGCGGCGATGTTGAAGTCCAGCTCCTTCGTCACCGGCAGGTCGGTCTCCACGAACACCGCGCTGATATTGCGGTGGCCGGAGGCGAAGCTGGGCAGGCGGTTCTGATAGGGCACATCGATCACGCCGTCCAGCGCGCGGTCCTTGTTGCCGTCGTGGTGAAACTCGGCGCCGGTGGCCAGGGTGAGCGCACCGCCGGCCAGCTGCATCAGTTCGCGCGTGACGGTCAGGTCCACGCCGGTGTACAGGTTGGTGGTGTGGCGGATCTGGCCGCCGTCGGCTGAAATCTCCTTCAGGTAGGCCAGGCCCGCCGCGCTCTGGGTACCGAAGGGATTGAGGACGCCGTTGCGCACGCCCGCCTGCAGCTTCAGGCCATTCACGTAGCCCTGGCGGAACCAGGAATCGCGCTCGCCGGCGCCGTAGATGAAGCCCAGCCGGTAGTCCCACTTGCCGATGCGGCCCTCGTCGGCCAACACCAGGCGCGTGGCTTGCTGCTGGTCGCGCGCAATGGCCGGGCCCAGCTCGGCCACGCTCCAGGACACGTTCAGCGTGGAGCCGTTCAGACCCGCGATCGCGGGCACGCCGGCGGAACCGCCCGGATAGTATGGGCTGCTGGGCGTGATCTGCGCCACCGCGCCGTTGAAGCCGACCGTGGTGCTGGGCGCGCGCTGCGTGGTGATGTGCTCTTTCGCGTACAGCAGTTCAGCCGTCAGCAGGTGGTCTTCGGACAGCTTCAGGCTGCCCTTGGTGAAGAAGGTGGTCTGCGAATTGGCCGGCAGCGCCAGCACGTAGTAGTTGGGATTCTGGATGCAGGTGTTGCGCAGCGCCGGCGTGGAGTATGGCGGCGTGCAGCCGGCGGAGAAATAGGGATTGCCGGTGATGCCCGTGCTGGGCGAGAACACGTTGGCCGGCTGCGCGTAGCTGCCGGTGGCCGCGCGCGGCGCGATACCGAGTTCGGCCAGGCGTTCAGGGCTGCTCAGCTCAGGGCGGTCCGCTGCGGCCAGCGCGCTGCGCTTGTGCGTGTCCACCGTGGCGTAGATGTTCCAGCCGTCCGCTTCCAGGTCGCCGATGCCGCCCAGGATGCTCAGGCGGTGTTCGCGGCCGCCGCCTGACGCTTCCGGCACCACGCCCTGCGCGGTCACATTCAAGCCCTTGTAGGTGCGCTTGGTGATGAAGTTGACCACGCCGCCGATGGCGTCCGTGCCGTAGGTCGAGGACGCGCCGTCGCGCAGCACTTCCACGCGGTTCAGGGCGCTCATCGGTATCATATCGACGTTGACGAAACCGTTGCTGAGCGGTTCATTCACCATGCGGCGGCCGTTGAGCAGCACCAGGGTGCGGTTGATGCCGATGCCGCGCATATTCATGTTGGTGCCGGCGCCGGCGGCCGAGGGCACGTTGGTGGACGCCACCGGCATGGAAGTGACCACGTCGGCCACGGTGGTCAGGGCGGCGTTGGTAAATTCGTCGGCCTTGACGGTGGTGACTGGCAAGGCCATTTCGCTGGCCACGCGCTTGATGGTGGAGCCGGTTACTTCCACTTTCTGCATGGGGGCAGCGGAAGCGGTTGCGGAAGCAGTAGCGGAAGCAGAGGCGTCGGCTTCCTGCGCGGCGGCCTGTCCGGCAAGGGCCATGACGGCAAGGGCGATGGATGTGCGGGCCAGCCGGTGCGGGGATGTACGGGTGCGGTGCTGCATGGTGTCTCCTCCATGGTGTAAGAATTTTCTTCTTCACGTCGGCGGAGGATCTTGCGTTGCCGCGCTGTCCTTTTTGTCTCGCCGTGACGCTGGTAGTGCCGGCCCCAAGTTATCGGTCGTCTGACAACTTGGAAGCAAGTATAATCATCACTTTTAGAAAACGCAACTTGTGTTTTGAGACCCAGCCCATCCATGGATTCAAGCCGCCCTACCCCCGCACTGCCAAAACCGCGCTCGCTGGCGCACGGCGTCGTCAGCTACGTCGCAGACCTGATCAAGGACGGCCGCATTGCCCCCGGAGAGAAAGTGCCGTCGGAGGCGGAGATCATCCGCGCGCTGGGCGTGAGCCGCTCGGTGGTGCGGGAAGCGATATCGCACATGCAGGCCGCGGGGATGGTGGAAACGCGCCAGGGTGTGGGCACGTTCGTGCTGGGCCGCGCGCCGCAGCACATGGGCCTGAGCGCCAAGAGCGAAATGACCAAGGAGGACGTGCTGTCCATCCTGGAACTGCGCATCAGCCTTGAGACTGAAGCGGCGGGCCTGGCGGCAGGCCGGCGCAGCGAGCCACAGCTGGCGCGCATCCGCGCGGCGCTGGACGCCTTCTTGGCGCGCTGCAATGGCGGCGGCGAGACGGCGACTGCGGACACCCAGTTCCACCTGTCCATCGCACAGGCGGCCAACAACCCCTATCTGCACGATGTGCTCAGCCACATCAACCAGGAACTGCTGCCGCGCGCGCGCCAGACCTCCGCCCACATTCCGCGCGACGCGCCCGAGATCTACCTTGAACGGGTGCGTCGCGAGCATGAAGACATCTATAGCGCCATCGCGCGCCAGGACCCCGAATCGGCACGCGCCGCCATGCGCACCCACCTTAGCAACAGCCGCGAGCGCTTGCGGCGCGCGCATGAACAATACGAGGCCGCCAGGGGCGGCTGATGGGCCCGGCCCGGCACGCTGGTGTCGGGTTTTTTTAAGGGCCAACCTGTCAGACGTCCGACAGGCAGAAGCAAAAAAAAGACGGCAACCGCCGCCTTTTTGCTTCCAGAAGTTAACGATACGTAACGCTATTCGCCTCGCCCAGCCACTCCAGGTGGGCAAAATTGTTCAGGTAGCTCAAACTGGTCTTGCCCGGGCGGTGTTGCAGCCTGGTCAGCGAGCTGTTGGCGATGGACCAGTTCAGCTCCAGCGTCTTGTAGTCGGGAAGGTCCAGCAAGTGCTGGCAGATCGCCGAAATGGTGCCGCCGGATGTGAACACCACCGACGTTTCCGACTCCGCCCCCTGCTCCGTCAAGCGCTCCAGCGCGCCCACGCAGCGGTCCCTGAAAGCCTGCCAGGTTTCCGTGTAGTCGGCGTCGTGCTCGCCCCCCATCCAGCGCTGCATGGCCGCCACGAAGATGTGCTCGAATGCGTGCTTCGGGTCCGGCTGGCTGGCCGCGTAGGCCTTGAACGCCTCCGGCGACGAAAATTCCGGGCAGTGCTTCACCAGCACTTCCACATGGTTGAATTCCGCGAAACCCGGATCGGTGATCCATTCCGTGTCCGCCAGCAGCGTGCGCGGCAACTCGTGCAGGCAGGCATCCGCCGTCTGCCGGTGGCGCACCATGCCGCCGCACACCACGCGCTGGAAAATCTGGCGGCTGTTGGCAAACCACTGGCCCAGCAGGCGCGCCTGCTCGAACCCCAGCGGCGAAAGCTGGTCATAATTTGCGGACCCGAACGAAGCTTGGCCGTGGCGAACCAGGTAAATTTGTCCCATCGCGCGTACTCCGTGTAACAAAAGATAAGCAAAGCTTAGCGCCCGATGTAGAATTCATCAAATGAATAGTTTTTATTCATCCCAATAAACATCATGCATATATCCAAGGTCGACCTGAATCTGTTTGTCGTGTTCGACGCCATCTACACGGAAGGCAGCCTGACCCGCGCCAGCCTGAAAATGAACCTCACCCAGCCCGCCGTGAGCCACGCGCTGGCACGCCTGCGCCAGTTGCTGAACGATGCCTTGTTCGAGCGCCAGGGCCACGTGATGGTGCCCACGCCGCTGGCGCGCAGCATCATCGAGCCGGTGCGCCAGGCGCTGCGCGGGTTCGAGGTAACGCTGAGCGGCGCCGAGCGCTTCGACCCGGCCACCAGCGAGCGCACCTTCACGCTGGCCATGCGCGACGTGGTGGAGCCCACCATCCTGCCGCCGCTGATGGCACGCATCGCCTCGGCGGCGCCGTCGGTGGGTGTGAATGCGCTGCGTGTGGCACGCGGCGACCTGGAAGGCGAGCTCGCTGCCGGCAGCATCGACGCGGCGATCGATCTGCTGCTGCCGCTGTCCAAGGACATCCGCCAGATGCGGCTGCCGTCCGACCAGACGGTGGTGCTGGCGCGCGCCAGCCATCCGCAGGTGCAGCGGGCGCTGGACCTGGAGATGTATTTGCGGCAGGAGCATATCCAGGTCAGCTCGCGCCGCAGCGGGCCAAGCCTGGAGGACGTGGAGCTGAGCCGGCGCGGTCTGCAGCGGCGCATCCGCATGCGCTGCCAGCATTACTACACGGCGTGCACGGTAGTGAGCCAGACCGACCTGCTGCTCACCATGCCCGAGCGCTATGGCCAGGTGCTGAACCAGCAGTTCGGGCACCAGCTGCTGGCGCTGCCGCTGGAGCTGGCGCACATCGACAACCAGCTGTACTGGCACGCCAATGTGGACAGCGACCCCGCCAACCGCTGGCTGCGCGAGCAGATCGCCGAGGTGCTGAACACGCTGCCGTGACGCGCGGCGGGTTACGCGCGTCGCGCTAACCCGCCCTACGAATTCACGTCATGAGCACGCAACCCGCCGGGCTTAACGTCATGCGCACATAAACCGCCGGGTTTCACATCATGCGCACGTAATCCGCCCGTTTTCACGTCATGCGCACGTAACCCGCCGGGCTTCACGTCACGCGCACGTAATCCGCCGGGTTTCACGTCATGCGTATGTGACCCGCCGGGCTTCACGTCATGCGCACGTAACCCGCCGGGTTTCACGTCATGCGCACGTGACCCGCCGGGCTTCACGTCATGCGCACGTAACCCGCCGGGCTTCACGTCATGCGGCACGTAACCCGCCGGGCTTCACGTCATGCGCACGCAACCCGCCGGGCTTCACGTCATGCGCACGTAATCCGCCGGGTTTCACGTCATGCGGCACGTAACCCGCCGGACTTCACGTCATGCGCACGTAACCCGCCGGGTGTCACGTCATGCGGCACGTGGCCCGCCGGGCTTCACGTCATGCGGCACGTAACCCGCCGGACTTCACGTGATGCGGCACGTAGGGCGGGTTAGGTGCAAGGCACCGTAACCCGCCGAGCGCCGCTACGGTCAATGCCACGCCGCCTCCAGCGCCAGGTGCATCCCCAGCAACAGCAGCGCAAACAAAAAGCACTTGCGGAACACCTCCGGCGCCATGCGGTTGCGCAGGCGCTGTCCCAGCAGCATGCCCGCCACCGCCGGCAGCTGCGCCACGAATGACATCCCCGCCGCCGCCGGCTGCCAGGCCCCGCGCGCCGCCAGCGACACGGCCAGCGCCACCGTGGACACCGTGAACGCCAGTCCCATCGCCTGCACCAGCTCATCCTTCTCCAGCTCCAGCGCCTGCAGATAAGGCACCGCCGGTATCACGAACACGCCGGTAGCCGCCGTGATGGCGCCGGTAAGCGCCCCCACCGCCGGCGACATCACGCCCTCGCTGCCGCGCAGCCTCCAGCGCACCGACAGCAGCCCCATGGCCGCATACGCCACCAGCGCCACGCCGAGCACGCCGCTGGCCATCTTCGCGTCGGCCGCCAGCGCGCCTCCCGCCAGCGCATTTTCCGCCAACGTAGCCGCGCCAGTCCCGATACAGATGCCCGCCATCATCGGCCACAGGCGCTGCCACAGCGGATACACCGGCAAACCGGAAAGCAGCTGCCAGACATTCGTCAAAAGCGAAGGCACGATCAGCAGGGCCGCAGCCTCCACCGGCGGCATTACAAGGCTGAGCAGCGCCACCGCCACGGTCGGCAGCCCCATGCCGGTCACGCCCTTAACCATCCCTGCAAGCAGGAACACCACGGTGATGTAAATGATATTTTCCATAGCACGCAGTCTGGCACGGCGCGCCGGTAGCGAAAATGTGGAATATACTCAGCCTGCCTTCGGCTGATCCGAAGGCAGAACCGGGACACATCATGCGATTCGACCTCACCGACCTGCGCCTCTTCCTGCACGTGGCGGAAAGCGGCAGTATCACCGCCGGCGCCGAGCAGTCCCACCTGGCGCTGGCGTCGGCCAGCGCGCGCATACGCGGCATGGAGGAAGCGCTGGGCGTGCCGCTGCTGGAGCGCGGGCGGCGCGGCGTGGACCCCACCGAAGCGGGCCGCACGCTGCTGCACCACGCGCGCATGATCACCCAGCAAATGGAAAAGATGCGCGCCGACCTGGGCGAATACGCGTCCGGCCTGAAGGGGCACGTGCGGGTGCTGTGCAACACCTCGGCCCTGGCCGAATTCCTGCCCGACGCGCTGGCCGGCTTCATGGCCGCGCACCCGCAGGTGAATATCGACCTGGAGGAACGCCTCAGCTACGACATCGTGCAAGCCATCAAAGGCGGCCTGGCCGATATCGGCGTGGTCGCCGACTCGGTGGACAGTACCGGCCTGGAAACCTGTCCCTTCCGGGACGACCGCCTGGTGCTGGCGATGTCGCCGCAGCACCCGCTGGCCGCGCAGCTGAAACGCAAGCGCAGCGTGGCCTTCATCGACACACTGGGCTACGACTTCATCGGCCTGGCCGGCGACAGCGCGCTGCACAAATACATCGCCGGGCACGCCGCGCGGCTGGGCAAGCGGCTGATCTACCGGGTGCGCCTGCGCAGCCTGGACGCGGTGTGCCGCATGGCCGCCAGCGGCGCCGGCCTGGCCGTGCTGCCCGAATCGGCCGTACTGCGCGCCAGCGACGTGATGCACATCCGCCACGTCCAGCTGAGCGACCCGTGGGCCGTGCGCAAACTCCTGATCTGCATGCGCCACTACGGCGACCTGCCCGGCTACGCCCGCGAACTGGTGGACGCGCTGCGGCCGAAGGGGGACGGCCAGGCCGATGGTCTGGCCGACTAAGCCGCCAAGGTGCGCTGCGCGGCCTGGCTGATGGCCTGCGTGATGGGATGGCTGATGCGGCGCTCGGTGGTGATGGCGTACACGCGCTCGCGCAGCGCCGGCAGGCTGGCCACCACCACCACGCCGTACTGCTGGCACACGCGCCCCGCGATGGCGGCGGGCACGAAGAACAGCCCGGCGCCGGATTGGCCGAAGGCCTTGATCATGGCGCTGTCGTCGAACTCCCCCACCACGTGCGGATGCGCCACGTGCTCCTGCAGCCACTGCATCAGCCTGGGACGCACCGCGAAATCCTCGCCCGGCAGCAGCAGCGGCGCGTGGTTCAGGCAGGCGGGGAACGGCCCCTGCAAGCCTTCGGCCAGTGCCGGTGCTGCCAGCACCTGCAGGGCGCTCTCGCCCAGCAAGTGGTTGTAGCCCCGCACGTTCAAATGGCTGGGCATGGGGCGGTCGGCGATGATCAGATCCAGCCGGTGAACCGCCAGGTCGGCCAGCAGCGCGGCCAGGCGGCCCTCGCGGCAGATCAGCCGCGCTGGCGTCGGCAGCGTCAGCGCGGGCGCCACCAGTTCACAGGCGATGGCCTTGGACACCGAGTCGGACACGCCGACGCGGAAGGTGGCGGTGGCCGCCGCCGCCTGGTCGCGCACCACTTCCAGCAGCTCGTCGCCAGCACGGAAAATCTCCTCGGCGTGCAGCAGCATGCGCTGGCCGGTATCGGTCAGTTCCAGCCTGCGCCCCACGCGGCGGAACAGCTCCACGCCCAGGGTGCCGGCGAACTCGGTCAGCTGGCCCGAGATGGACTGCGGCGTCAGGTGCAGCTGCTCGGCCGCCTTGGCGATGCTGCCGGTGCGCGCCACCATCCAGAAATAACGCAAATGCTTGAAATTCAGGGCGGTCATGCAGGACTCCTCTATACATCGAATTTTTCGATTAGATGTCAAAGTATATTCGAATTGTTCGATGCAAGAAGAACGCCTACCATGCTCTTTCCATCAAGGAGGTGCACGATGAACGGATTGGAGCAATTCGCGACAGCGCCCATGTGGGCCAGCTTCGTCGTGTTCGTGCTGGCCATGCTGGCACTGGACTTATACGTCTTCGGCGGGAACAAGGCGCACAAGGTCACCGTGCGCGAAGCGGGCACCTGGTCATTGATCTGGTTCTCGCTTGCGCTGCTGTTCAACGCCGGCCTTTGGTGGTATCTGCAGGGTGCGGTGGGGCCTGAACTGGCCGAGCGCAAGGCGCTGGAATTCCTGTCCGGCTACCTGATCGAGAAGGCGCTGTCGGTCGATAACATCTTCATTTTCCTGCTGATCTTTTCGTCCTTCCACGTCAAGCCCGAGTACCAGCGCCGTGTGCTGATCTACGGCGTGCTGGGCGCCATCGTGATGCGCGCGGTGATGATCATGGCCGGCGCCTGGGTGGTGAGTGAATTCAGCTGGATGCTGTATGTGTTCGGCGCCTTCCTGGCCATTACCGGCATCCGCATGATGGTGGCGGCGGACCACGAGCCGGACTTGCAGAAGAATCCCGTGCTGCGCCTGGCGCGGCGCCACCTGCGGGTGGCGGACGGCGACCATGGCGAGAAGTTCTTCGTCTTCAAGGACGGCCTGCGCTACGTGACGCCGCTGTTCCTGGTGCTGATCCTGATCGAGGCGACCGACCTGGTGTTCGCGGTGGATTCGATTCCGGCCATTTTCGCCATCACGTCGGACCCGTTCATCGTGTTCACGTCCAACATGTTCGCCATCCTGGGTTTGCGGGCGCTGTACTTCCTGCTGGCCGATATTGCAGGCCGTTTCCACCTGCTCAAGTACGGCCTGGCGCTGGTGCTGGTGTTCATCGGCGCGAAGATGCTGATCATGCCGTGGTACCACATGCCGGTGCATATCTCGCTGTCGGTGGTGGCAACCCTGATCGCCGGCAGCGTGGTGGCCAGCCTGTACGCAACGCGCAAGACCCGGAATAACTGATTTCACCCGAAGAAGGAGCAACACAATGCGACATTATCCTCCCAACAGCGCCAGCGCGGCGGGCCGCATCCTGGCGCTGGCCATGGTGGTAGACGGCCAGATGGCGGCCTCCGAACTGCGGGCGCTGGAACGTTCGCGCCTGCTGGAGCATATCGATATCGGCCTGGACGCCTTCCACGACCTGGTACAGGACCTGTGCTACGACCTGCTGAACAGCAGCGTAAAGCACGACAACGTGGAGCTGGACCCGGCCACCATCGATGCGCTGCTGAACGACATCACGGACTCGGATCTGCGCCGCGAGCTGTTGCGCGGCATGTGGAACATCGCCGACGCCGACGGCGTGCTGGCCGACGGCGAGGCGAAGCTGCTGGCGCGGGCCTGCGCGATGTGGGCGGCCGAATCGCGCTTCATCACGGAGCCGGACCTGGCGCCGTAGCCTGGCCTGACGCGGCTCGCCTCAGGCGCTGGACCTGGATGGACGGCTGCGGGCGGCTGCCCTCAGGCGGCTGGCGCGGCAGCCGGGCAGGCCGCCGCAGTGCCGCCGGCTTGCGCGCGGATGGCCTGGGAGATATCGGCGGCAATCCGCGCGACCGCGCGGCGGTGGCCGGCCACCAGTGCGTCGTAGCCCGGCGCCACTTTTTCCTCGGCGGTGCTGCGGCAGGTGAGCACCTTGCCGCCGCCGCTGCTGCCGACCCTGCGCACGCTCCACACGGCGTCCACCAGCGCGTACTGCCCCGGTGCGGACTCGAAGCGCTGTACGCTGGTGCTCACCCGGTACACCGTGGCCTGCTCCGGCGTCGGCGTACGGAACACGTCGATGGCGCCCAGCTCGGACGTCACGCCCAGCGACAGCGCCTGCCCGATCTCGGACGCCAGCGGTGCCGCCCAGCGCTCCTGCTCCAGCAGCTCCACCCTGCCCGCGCCACTGGTCACCACCAGCTGGTTGCGGCTGACCTGCTGCGGCACCGTGACAGCCTGCAGTTCAACGTACAGCGGCGGCGCTGCTGCTGCTGCCGGTGCTGCTGCGGCGGCAGCAGCACCGGCGGTGCCGGCACCAGGCGCGCCCTGTGCGGCGCGGCCGGCCGCCGATTGCGGCGCGGCGCCTGCCGTCAGGCTGTAGAAGCGCTCCACCGGCAGCGAGCCGGCGCAACCGGCCAGCAACATGGCGCAAGCCGACCCGGCTGCCAGTGCGGCGGCCGGCAGGATGCGTTCACGGAAGGACTGCGTCATTTCTTGTCTCCTTGCTTGCCCCGGATCAGCGACTCGGGATGGCGTTCCAGGTAATCGGACAGCGCGTTCAGCGATTGCATGGTCTGCGTCAGCTGCTGCAGCGCTTCGCGCAGGTCCGACTGCACCGGTGAATCCTTCTGCAGCAACAGCTCGGCCGTGCCGAAAGTCTGCCGCGCCGCGCCCAGCGTATCCTTCATTTCCGGCACCACCTGCGCGTCGAGCTGCTTGAACAGCGCATTGGCATTCTTCAGCGTGGCGTTCAGGTTGTTGCCGATGTCGGCGAACGGCACCTGGTCCAGCTTGCGCGCGATGCTGGCGATCTGCGTCTGCAGCTCCTCCAGGCTGTTCGGCACTGTCGGAATCTCAAGCGGCACGGCGTCCACGTCCAGCTTCACCTGTGCCGAACTGGGGAAGAAATCCAGCGCAATGTACAGCTGCCCGGTCAGCAGGTTCCCGGTGCGCAGCTGCGCGCGCAAGCCACGGCTCACCATGCGTTCCAGCACTTCGGAACCGGCCTTGCCTTCCGGGTCTGCCGCCAGCGCCTGCTGGAAGCGCTTGCCCAGCCGCGCCGGGTACAGGTCCACCGTGACCGGCATGCGGAAGCTCTTCTTCTTCGGATCGAACTCCACGCCCACCGAGCGCACTTCGCCCAGCACGATGCCGCGGAAGTCCACCGTGGCGCCGGGCTGCAGGCCGCGCAGCGACTGGTCGAAATAGAACACGCTGGAAATCGGCTGCCCGTCCGGCTCGCGCATGGCGCTGGCCTGGTCGTCCGCCAGCAGGAACTCCGAACCGCCAGGCGCCACCGCGTCCGGCTTGTGCCCGCTCATGGATTCAAACGCGATGCCCCCCACCAGCAGCGCCGCCAGCGACTGTGTGTTCAGCTTGAAGCCCGACGAATCGAGCCGCAGGTCCACGCCGCTGGCATGCCACCAGCGCGTGTTCTTGCCCACGTGCTGGTCATACGGTGCATTCACGAACACGCGCATGCTCACCCCCGTGCCCTTGGGCTCCAGCGCGAAGTCGATCACCTGCCCCACCTGGATGCGGCGGTAGAAAACCGGCGAGCCGATATCGATCGAGCCCAGCGTGTCCGCATGCAGCGTGAACTGGCTGCCCTTCTGGTCCACCGTTACCGGCGGCGCGCGCTCCAGACCCGTGAACCTCGTGGTGCCCAGCACGCCCTTGCCCGCATCCACGCCGATGTAGGCGCCGGACAGCAATGTGCCCAGGCCGGACACACCGGATGCGCCCACGCGCGGCCGCACCACCCAGAAGCGCGTGTCGGCCGCCGTGAAGCGCTTGGCTTCCTTGGTCATCTCTATCGTCACCAGCACCTTGGACAAGTCCTCCTGCAGCGCGATGCTGCGCACGATGCCGATGTCCACGTCCTTGTACTTCACCTTGGTCTTGCCCGCCTCCAGGCCGTCGCCGCTGCGGAAGCTCACCTCCACCACCGGCCCCTGGTCCAGCACCGACTTGGCCACCAGGCCCAGGCCGATCAGCGCCGCCAGCAACGGCACCAGCCACACCAGAGACGGCAGCCAGCGGCTGCCCCTCTCCACCTGCGGCTCGGGTAGCACGGGAAGTTCGCCTTCTTTGTCAGGCATGGTTCTCTCCAGATTTCTGTACAGGATCCCAGATCAGGCGGGGATCGAATTGCAGGGACGCCAGCATGGTCAGTACCACCACCGCGCAGAAGGCCAGCGCGCCCGGTCCGGCGGTGATCACGGCCAGGGAACTGAAACGCACCAGCGCCACGGTGAGCGTGATGACGAAAATATCGAGCATGGACCAGCGGCCCACAAACTCCACCATCCGGTACAGCACCGTGCGCTGGCGCGGCCGCCAGCGCGAGCCGCGCTGCGAGGTGTAGGCCAGCAGCGCCAGCGCGCCCAGCTTGGCCACCGGCACCACGATGCTGGCGATGAAGATGATGGCCGCCAGCGCCGGCGAGCCGCTGTTCCAGAAGTAGACCACGCCGCTGATGATGGTGTCGTCATCCTTGCCGAACAGCGAGTGGGTGTACATCACCGGCAGCAGGTTGGCCGGGATGTAGAGGATGGCCGCGCCCAGCAGCAGCGCCCAGGTGCGGTTTATGCTGTCGGGCAGGCGGTGGTGCAGGGTGCTGCCGCAGCGGGCGCAGTGCTGGCGCCCTCCGCGCGCGTGCGCGCCGCCGTCGGCCGCCACCAGGCCGCAGGCGTGGCAGGCCAGCGGATGGACGCCGGCGGCCAGGGCCTTGTAGCGCATCGGCTGCCGGCCCGGCGGCTGCAGCCGCTCGCCGACCAGCCACAGGGCGCGCGGATCGAAGGACACCACCACCGTCAGCAGCAGCGTCAGCGCGCCGAAGGCGAACAGCCCCGGCTGCGCCTCGACCTGCGCCAGGCTGGTCATCTTGATTATGGTGATCAGGATGCCGATCATCAGCACCTCGGTCATGCCCCACTGGCGCGCCTTGCGCACGGCGCGCAGCAGACGGTGGAAGCCGGGCGGCTGGTAGCCGGCGCGCAGCGCCAGCGTCACGTACAGCAGCGCGCCCAGTTCAATGGCCGGAAAGGCGATGGTAAACAGCAGCACGTTCACCGCCACCACCTGCATATTCTCTTGCCACAGCACGCGGATGGCGCCCATCAGCGTGGCGCTGGTGGTGTAGCCGTTCACGTCCAGCTGCACGATGGGGAAGAACTGCGCAATCAGGAACACGATGATGGCGCCCAGCGTGACGGCGGCGATCCGCTCCAGGTTGGGCGGCGCGCCCCGGTACAGCACCGAGCCGCAGCGCGCACAGCGTGCCTTCTCGCGCGGCGCCAGCGGGCGGCGGCGATACAGCAAGCCGCAATCGTGGCAGCTGATCAGGTCGTGTCGATGCGCGGGTTCTTGCACAGGGTCTTATTCGCGTGGGCCAGCCTGCATCATACGTGAAAACCGGCCAGCGACGCCTGTGCGATGAAGGCCGCCAGCGCATCCGGCGCCAGCGGCTTGCTGTACAAATAGCCCTGGAACAGATGGCAGCCGCCCTCCTCGACCATGGCCAGCTGGGCGTCCGTCTCCACGCCTTCGGCCATCACTTCGATGCGCAGCGCCTTGCCCAGGCCGGCGATGGTGTGCACGATGGCTTTGCCATGCCGGCCGGTGCCGGCGTCCCAGATGAAGGATCGGTCTATCTTGAGCTGCTCCAGCGGCAGCCGGTGCAGATAGGACAGCGACGAATAGCCGGTGCCGAAATCGTCCAGCGAGAAGCCCACCCCCACCTCCCTCAGACGCTCCATGCGGGCGATGGTCGCTTCCACGTCCTTGAGCAGCAGGCTCTCGGTCAGCTCCAATTTCAGCCGGCCCGGGTTCGCCCCGGTATCGGCCAGCGCCTGCAGCACCTGCTCCACGAAGTCCGGCCGGTGGAACTGCTGCGCACTGACATTGACAGCCATGCGCAGCCCTTCGGTACGGGGCTGCGCCGCCCAGCGCGCCAGCTGGGCACAGGCGGTACGCAGCACCCAGCTGCCGAGCGGGATGATGATGCCGGTTTCCTCGGTCAAAGGAATGAACTCGCCCGGCTGCACCATGCCGCGCTGCGGGTGGCGCCAGCGCAGCAGCGCCTCGGCCCCCGTCATCCGCTGGCGCAGGTCGCACTGGGGCTGGTAGTGCAGCTCGAACCGGCCCTCGTTCAGGGCCTGCCGCAAGTCAGCCTCCAGGGCTGCGCGGGCCGCCACGCGCTGCTCCATGCCGGCCTCGAACCAGGTGCTGGTATTGCGCCCCGCCGCCTTGGACTGGTACATGGCCAGGTCGGCCCGCTTGAGCACCTCTTCCGTGCTGCCGCTGCTGCGGTCGATAATCGTGACACCCACGCTGGGCGTGCTGTAGTGCTGCACCCCCTCGATGTCGAACGGCGCGTCGAAGGCGCGCAGGATCTTCCCGGCCACCTCGCGCGCGTGCTGCGCGGCGGCCTCGCCGCTCTCGCCCACGCCTTCCAGCAGCACCACGAATTCGTCGCCGCCGAAGCGCGCCACGGTGTCGCTGGCCCGCACCGACTCCTTCAGGCGTCCGGCCACCTGCTGCAGCAGCAGGTCGCCCTTGTCGTGGCCGCGCGCATCGTTGACGGACTTGAAGTTGTCCAGGTCGATGAACAGCACCGCGCCGCAATACTGGCTGCGCCGGAAGCGCTCCAGCGCCTGGCCGACGCGGTCCACCAGCAGCTGGCGGTTGGGCAGGCCGGTCAGGCGGTCGAAAAAGGCCAGCTTGTGAAACGCGGCTTCCTGCGCCTTGCGCGTGCTGATGTCGAGGAAGTAGATCGCCAGGCCTTCGTCCGAGGGATAGGCGCGCACTTCGGTCCACAGGT
The DNA here is from genome assembly GCF_001425265.1 of Massilia sp. Root418. GTDB lineage: Bacteria > Pseudomonadota > Gammaproteobacteria > Burkholderiales > Burkholderiaceae_D > Rugamonas. The sequence continues at coordinate 374,440 of NZ_LMEC01000021.1, read as the reverse complement.
CCAGCGGCGCGTAGTATTCTTCGAACAGCACCGAGCTGCGGGTGGCGACGGCGCGGTGGTAAGCCTGGTAGTACGGGCCGCCCACCGCTTCCGGAAAACGCTGCCAGATATTCATGCCCAGCACTTCGGCACGCTTGCACTGCAGCAGCCGCTCGGCTTCGCGGTTGATGAAGGTGAGACGCCACTGCCGGTCCAGCATCAGGAAGGCGTCGGAGATATTATCGAGGGTGCAAGCGAGCCGCACGCCCAGCCGCTGGGCTTCCGTTTCCGTCGGCGGCGGGCGTGGATCGCTTGTCATTGCATGGCTCTGGCCCGCTCCAGCATGGCGTGCAGCAGCACGTTGCAGCCGGCTTCGAGGTGTTCGGCTTTCGCGTCCTCGATTTCATTGTGGCTGATGCCATCCTTGCAGGGCACGAAGATCATGCCGGCCGGCGCCACGCGCGCCGCGTAGATGGCGTCGTGCCCGGCGCCGGACACCACGTCCATGGTGGAGTAGCCCAGCTTGGCCGTGGCGCTGCGCACCGCGTCCACGCAGTCCGGGTGGAAGGGGCACGGCGGATAATAGGACACCCGCTCGATCTTGATGCCGAGGCCCGTTTCGCAGCGCGTCTTGTCGATGAAGGCCAGCATTTCCTCGTGCATGGTGTTGAGCAGTTCGTCGTTCACGTTACGCAAGTCTATGCTGAATTTCACCTCGCCGGGGATAACGTTGCGGCTATTGGGAAAAACCTGCAACATGCCAACGGTGCCCCGGCCGTAAGGCGGATAGCGGTTCGCTATCGACACCACCTCCTGGATGATGCGGGTCGACACCTGCATGGCGTCCTTGCGCAGGTGCATGGGCGTGGGGCCGGCATGCGCCTCCATGCCGGTGACGGTGCAGTCGTACCAGGACAGTCCCATCACGGCCGGCACCACGCCGATAACCTTGTCCTCGTCCTCCAGCACCGGGCCCTGCTCGATGTGGGTTTCAAAATAGGCGCCGATGGGATGCTCGCCGGGCACCTGCTCGCCCTTGTAGCCAATGCGCTCCAGCTCTTCGCCCACGGTCTTGCCCTCGGTGTCCCGGGCGGCGTAGGCGTGTTCCAGCGTGAAAGCGCCGCAGAACACGCCGGAACCCATCATCACGGGCACGAAGCGCGAGCCTTCCTCGTTGGTCCAGAACGCCACCTCGATAGGCGCTTCGGTGCGGATGCCGTGATCGTTCAGCGTGCGCACCACTTCTATGCCGGCCAGCACGCCGTAATTGCCGTCGAATTTGCCGCCGGTGGGCTGGGTGTCGATATGGCTGCCGGTCATGATGGGTGGCAGCGCGTTGTTGGTGCCGCTGCGGCGCATGAAGACATTGCCGATCTGGTCGATGGTGATGCTCATGCCGGCTTCCCTGGCCCAGCCGACCACCAGGTCGCGGCCTTGCTTGTCCAGGTCCGTCAGGGTGAGGCGCTTGACGCCGCCCTTTTCCGTGGCGCCGATCTTGGCCAGTTCCATCAGCGATGCCCACAGACGGTCGCCGTTAACGCGCAGTTCACTCATATCCATCTCCTTCAAATGTGCTTCATACCGTAGGGCGGGTTAGCGGAACGCGTAACCCGCCGAGCTGGTGCCGCCGGCGGCAATTGCCGGGTTACGCGGTCAGGCGGCACTGACGGGCTTGAAAGCCGGGCGGTCGATGTGGCGGCCGGCGCCTTCCTTCGCGCGCAGCTCACCTTTGTGCCAGACCACGTTCCCCGCCGCCAGCGTGGTGGTCGGGATGCCCTTCACCGTGCGGCCCTCGAACACATTGAAGCCGCCTTTGGCGTGCTGGGTGCTGGCCGAAATGGTGCGCGTGGCTTCGGGGTCCCACACCACGATGTCGGCGTCCGAGCCCACCGCGATCAGGCCCTTGCGCGGGTAGATGTTGAAGATCTGCGCAGCGTTGGCCGACGTGACCTTGACGAACTCGGACGGCGTGAGGCGGCCGGTGTTCACGCCGGCGTCCCAGATCACCGCCATGCGGTCTTCCACGCCGCCGCAGCCGTTGGGGATCTTGCTGAAATCGTTCTTCCCGGCCGCCTTCTGCTCGGCGCAGAAGGTGCAATGGTCAGTGGCGGTGGTGTGCAGGTTCCCGCCCTGCAGGCCGTGCCACAACGCGGCCTGGTGCTGCTTGCTGCGGAAGGGTGGGCTCATCACGTGCGCCGCCGCGAACGCGAAGTCCTCGTGCTGGTACACGCTGTCGTCGATGATCAGGTGGCCGGCCAGCGCCTCGCCGTACACGCGCTGGCCCTTGGCGCGCGCCCGCGTGATCGCGTCCAGCGACTCCTGGCAGGACACGTGCACGATGTAGAGCGGCGTATGCATCACGTCCGCGATGGCGATGGCGCGGTTGGCCGCCTCCGCTTCCACCGCCGGTGGGCGCGACAGCGGATGCGAGCTTGGCCCGGTCAGCCCCTGGCGGATCAGGTCCTGCTGCAGCTGGAACACCAGTTCGCCGTTCTCGGCGTGCACGGTGGGAATGGCGCCCAGCTCCAGGCAGCGGCGGAAGCTCTTCACCAGCGTTTCATCGTCGGCCATGATAGCGTTCTTGTAGGCCATGAAGTGCTTGAAGCTGTTCACGCCATGGTCGCGCACCAGCGTGCCCATGTCGCGGTGCACCGACTCATCCCACCAGGTGATGGCGACGTGGAAGGTGTAATCGCCGGCCGCCTTCTGCGCCCAGCCGCGCCACTGGTGGTAAGCCTCCATCAGCGATTGCTGCGGGCTGGGAATGACGAAATCGATAATGGTGGTGGTGCCGCCGGCCAGGCCGGCGGCGGTGCCGGTGAAAAAGTCGTCCGCCGTCACCGTGCCCATGAAGGGCAGGTTCATGTGCGTGTGCGGGTCTATCCCGCCCGGCATCACGTACTGGCCGCTGGCGTCGATGACAGTGGCCGACGAGGGCGCGTCCAGGTTCTCGCCAACGGCGACGATCTTGTCGCCGTAGCACAGCACATCGGCCTTGAACGCCCGGTCGGCGTTGACGACGGTGCCGCCGCGAATAATCGTGGTCATGTTGCGGTTCTCCAAACGTAGTGCTGCGATTAAGGTTGTGCCGCCGGCCGCAAGGTCGCTGCGGCGCGGCCCTTCATCATGACGCCGTAGACCAGCGCCGAGATGGCGATGCCGACGAACCAGGCATAGGTATAAATCGTTTTGAACGCATCGCCCACGCCGGGGAAAGACGCTGGAAAGGCCGCGTTCAGGAAGCCCGGAATATTTGGCGCCACGCCCAGGACGAAGGCGACGATGGCCGCGCTGTTCCAGCCGGAGCCGTAGGAATACTGGCCGTCCTCGCGGTACAGCTGCTCCACGTTCAGCTCTGTTTTCCGGATCAGGTAGTAGTCGATGATGAGGATGCCCGCGATGGGGCCCAGCAGCGCCGAGTAGCCGATCAGCCAGGTGAAGATATAGCCCTGGGTGGATTCCAGCAGCTTCCACGGCATCATGACGATGGCGATGGACGCGGTGATGTAGCCGCCCGCGCGGTAGCTGATGTGCCGCGGTGCCAGCGCGGAAAAGTCGTACGCCGGGCCGACCAGGTTGGCGGCCAGGTTCACGCTGACGGTGTCGATCAGCAGGATCACCAGCGCCACCAGCACGGCCACGCCGGTCATGCGGCTGGCCAGGTCCACAGGGTCCCAGATCGCCTTGCCGTACAGGACCACCGTGGCGGAGGTGACGATCACCGCCAGCGCGGCCAGCAGCCCCATGGGCACCGGCAGGCCGACGCTCTGGCCCACCAGCTGGTCGCGCTGGGACTTGGCGAAGCGGGTGAAGTCGGGAATGTTCAGGGCCAGCGTGGCCCAGAAGCCCACCATGGCGGTCAGCGAAGGCCAGAAGGTGGACCAGAACTGGCCGGCCTTCTTGCCGCCTTCGACGAACTGCGAGGGCTGGTCAAGCAGCGGGCCGAAGCCGCCGGCCTTCTGGTACACCCAGCCGAGCAGCACGAAGCAGATCAGGATCTTCAGCGGCGCGGTGTAGGTCTCCAGCTTGCGGATGGCGTCCATGCCGTGCACGATGTACCAGAACTGGATGCCCCAGAAGGCCAGGAAGCACAGCAGCTGCATGCCGTTGATGCCCAGGCCGGCAATCCTGGCGCCGCCGATTTCGCCGCCCAGCAGCACGCCGATCAGTGTGTAGATCATCTGGCCGCCGAACCAGGTCTGGATGCCGTACCAGCCGCAGGCGACGATGGCCCGCATCAGCGCCGGCAGCCGCGCGCCGGCGGTGCCGAAGGAGGCCCGCGCCAGCACCGCGTAGGGGATGCCGTACTTGGTGCCCGCGTGGCCGATGGCCAGCATGGGCAGCAGCACGATGGCGTTGGCAAGGAAGACGGTGAAGACGGCCTGGTAGGCAGACATGCCGCCTTCGATCAGGCTGGCCGACAGGGTGTAGGCCGGGATGCACATCACCATGCCGACCCACAGGGCGGCAAAGTGATACCAGCGCCAGGTTCGCTGGGCGGCGCTGGTGGGCGCCAGGTCTTCGTTCCAGAGTTGGGTGCTGCCGGACAAATCGTTGTTCACTGCATCTCTCCCGGAAGTTGCGGGTTCTTGGCGGCTTATTGGAGGCGCTTGGCGGCTCTTGGCGGGTTACGAGCTTCGCTCTAACCCGCCCTACGTGATACTGCGCCCGGGTGGCCGTGCGCGGTTCGTAGGGCGGGTCAGGCGGCACGCCGTAACCCGCCATATCTTACCCTTACGCGGCTTTGACCTCGCGCCGCGGATTGCGCGGATCCTGCGTCCAGTTCATATACGGCTTGCCGGTCTCCTGCGGCACCATGGTGATACAGCCTTGCACGGGACAAGTGATCTCGCACAGGTTGCAGCCCACGCACTCTTCCTTGATCACCTCGTACGTGCGCACACCCGCCGCATCGATCAGCTGCGCGATGGACTGGTGCGAGGTGTCCTCGCAAGCCACGTAACAGCGCCCGCACTTGATGCATTCGTCCTGGTTGATCTGCGCAATCACCTGGTAATTCATGTCCAGGTATTTCCAGTCCGTGGTGTTGGCCACGGCCTTGCCGGTGAACTCGCCGATCGTCCGGTAGCCCTTCTCGTCCATCCAGCGCGACAGCCCGTCCTTCATCTCCTCCACGATGCGGAAGCCGTGCAGCATGGCCGCCGTGCACACCTGCACGCAGCCGGCGCCCAGCGCGATGAACTCGGCCGCGTCCTGCCAGTTGCCGATGCCGCCGATGCCCGAAATCGGCAAGCCCCTGGTCTGCGGGTCGCGCGCGATCTCGGCCACCATGTTCAGCGCGATCGGCTTGACGGCCGAGCCGCAGTAGCCGCCGTGCGTGCTGGCGTTGCCCACGGCCGGGAAGGCCACCATGCGGTCCAGGTCCAGGTGGGTGATGGAGTTGATGGTGTTAATCAGCGATACCGCATCCGCCCCGCCGGCCTTGGCCGCGCGCGCCGGCGCCCGCACGTCGGTGATGTTGGGCGTGAGCTTGACGATGACCGGCAGCTTGCTGTGCGTCTTGCACCAGCGCGTCACCATTTCCACGTACTCGGGTACCTGGCCCACGGCTGCGCCCATGCCGCGCTCCGGCATGCCGTGCGGGCAGCCAAAGTTCAGCTCGATACCGTCCGCACCGGTCGCTTCGACCAGCGGCAGGATGTCGGCCCACAGCTTTTCCTCGCAGGGCAGCATCAGCGACACCACGATGGCGCGGTCCGGCCAGGCCTTCTTCACTTCGGTGATTTCGCGCAGATTGATTTCCAGCGAGCGGTCGGTGATCAGCTCGATGTTGTTGAAGCCCAGGACTTCACGGTTCTTGCCGTAGTGCGCCGAATAGCGCGACGACACGTTGACGGCGGCGGGATCCTCGCCCAGCGTTTTCCACACCACGCCGCCCCACCCGGCTTCGAATGCGCGCACCACGTTGTACGCCTTGTCGGTCGGCGGCGCGGAGGCCAGCCAGAACGGGTTAGGCGATTTGATGCCGCAGAAGTTGACGCTCAGATCGGCCATTATGCAGCCTCCACTTTCGAAAGGATATCGTGATGAATCGCCTGCGCTGCCAGCTTCCCGTGCTGCACCGCCTGCACCGTCAGGTCCTGCCCCGGCGCCACGCAGTCGCCGCCTGCATACACGCCTGGCACCACGGTGCGGTAATGTTCGTCCACGTGGATTTTGTCGCCTTCGCGCGCAATGGTGGACGCCATGGCGTCCGACAGGCTGGCGCCGTCCATGCTCTGGCCGATGGCCTTGAACACGGCGTCGGCCGGCAGCTCGAAGGTGATGCCGGTGCCGACCAGGCGGCCGTTTTCCAGCACGGTGTTTTCGAAGCGCATGCCGCACACCTTGCCGTCGCCGTCCAGCAGCACCTGCTGCGGCGCGGCCCAGGTGCGCATGCGTACTTGGTTGGCCTTGGCGATGTCCTGCTCGTGGCGGGTGGCGCTCATGTCGCCGAAGCCGCGCCGGTACACCAGCGTCACTTCCTCCGCGCCCAGGCGCTGGATCTGCACCGCCATGTCGATGGCGGTGTTGCCGGCGCCGATGACGATGGCGCGCTTGGGCACCGGCAGCTTGCTCAGGTCGGAGGCCTGGCGCAGCTCCGCGATATAGTCCACCGCGGCCAGCAGGCCGGGCGCGTCCTCGCCGGTCAGGCCCAGCTGGCGCGACGCGCCCAGTCCCAGGCCGAGGAACACGGCGTCGTACTGCGCGTGCAGGTCTTTGAGCTGCACATTGGCGCCCAGCTTCTGGCCGTGGCGCACTTCGATGCCGCCTATGCCGAGCAGGAATTCCACTTCCTTCTGCGCGAAGTCGTTGGTCAGCTTGTACCTGGCGATGCCGTATTCATTCAGGCCGCCGGATTTTTCCTGCGCCTCGTAGATCACCACCTCGTTGCCCAGCATGGCCAGGCGGTGCGCACAGGACAGGCCCGCCGGGCCCGCGCCCACCACGGCGATCTTCTTGCCGGTGGCGGGCGCGCGCTGGAACGGGTGCTGCGTGATGGTCATGTTGTCCAGCGCGTAGCGCTGCAACAGGCCGATCTTCACCGGCTGGCCTTCCGCGTCGTGGTTGCGCACGCAGGCGTCCTCGCACAGGATCTCGGTGGGGCAGACGCGCGAGCAGCTGCCGCCGAGGATGTTCTGCTTGAGGATGCCGACCGCAGCGCCGTTGACGTTGTGGTCGTGGATGTTGCGGATGAAGCTGGCCACGTCGATCTCCGACGGGCAGATGCGCGTGCAGGGCGCATCGTAGCAGTACAGGCAGCGCGCGCTTTCTATCGCCGCCTGGCGCGCCGTCAGCGGCGGCGCCAGGTCGGTGAAGTGCTCGCCCAACTCGGCGTTCGTGGCTTTCGGCTGCGGCAGGTGTGTGAGTGTGGCGATCATGTTTTATCCCGGCTCTAAAGTGTCACTTCATCTGCGGAAATGCAAATTCCGCGCCAGCGCTGGCAGTATTGGGCCAGCGCTGCATCACGGCCTTGTGGCGCGTGTAGAAACGCACGCCTTCCGGACCGTAGGCGTGGTGGTCGCCGAACAGGCTGCGCTTCCATCCGCCGAAACTGTTGAAGGCCATCGGCACCGGCAGCGGCACATTCACGCCCACCATGCCGACCTGGATCTGGCGCACGAATTCGCGCGCCACGCCGCCGTCGCGCGTGAAGATGGCTACGCCGTTGCCGTATTCATTGCTGTTGATGAGCTCCACGGCGTGCACCACGTCCGGACAGCGCATCACGCACAGCACGGGGCCGAAGATCTCTTCCTTGTAGATGGTCATGTCGGACGTCACATGGTCGAACAAGGTGCCGCCGACGAAGAAGCCGTTCTCGCGTCCGGGCACCTTGAAATCGCGGCCGTCCACCACCAGGGTGGCGCCCTGCTCCACGCCTTCGCCGATCAGGCGCTCGATGCGCTGCTTGGCCGCGCTGGTGACCACGGGCCCCATTTCGGCGCCTTCCTCCATGCCGTCGCGTACTTTCAGTGCGGCGGTGCGCTGTTTCAGTGCGCCCACCAATTTGTCGCCCGCGTCGCCCACCGCCACCACCACCGAGATCGCCATGCAGCGTTCGCCGGCCGAGCCGTAGGCTGCGCCCATCAGCGCGTCCACCGCCATGTCCATGTCGGCGTCCGGCATCACCACCATGTGGTTCTTGGCGCCGCCCAGCGCCTGAACGCGCTTGCCGCTTGCGCTGCCACGCGCATAGATGTATTCGGCGATAGGCGTGGAGCCGACGAAACTCACCGCCTGCACCACCGGATGGTCGAGCAGCGCATCCACCGTCACCTTGTCGCCCTGGACCACGTTGAACACACCGTCCGGCAGCCCTGCTTCCTTCAGCAGTTTCGCATGCAGCAGCGAAGGCGAAGGGTCGCGCTCGGAAGGCTTGAGCACAAAGGTGTTGCCGCAGGCGATGGCGACCGGGAACATCCACATCGGCACCATCACCGGGAAGTTGAACGGCGTGATGCCCGCCACCACGCCCAGCGGCTGGCGCATCGACCAGGCGTCGATGCCGCGCGAGATCTGGTCGGTGAACTCGCCTTTCAGCAGCTGCGGAATGCCCACCGCGAACTCCACCATCTCGATGCCGCGCGCCACTTCGCCCTGCGCGTCGCTGAAGGTCTTGCCGTGCTCGCGCGTGAGCATGGCGGCGAATTCATCGGTGTGCTGCTGGCACAGCTGCAGGTACTTGAACAGCACGCGTGCGCGCGTCAGCGGCGGCGTGGCGGACCAGGACGGGAAGGCGGCGGCGGCGGCCTGCACGGCCGCGTCCACTTCCTCCGCCGTGCCCAGCGCCACGCGCGCCACAGGCTCACCCAGCGCGGGATTGAACACGTCGCCATAACGGCCGCTCGCCGTATCGGCCTTGGCGCCGTTGATGAAATGGGTGATGGTGTCGAGATTGCTCATGCTTCTTTGCTCCGGTCAGGCCAACAGCGAGTCGGCCGAAATATAGGGGTAGCCCAGGCCGTGCGCCACCGCTTCATAGGTGACATGGCCCTGGCAAACGTTCAATCCATTCTTTAAATGCGGGTTGGCCTGCATGGCGCGCTTCCAGCCCTTGTCGGCCAGCGCCACGGCGTGCCCGATGGTGGCGTTGTTCAGTGCAAAGGTAGAAGTGCGCGCCACCGCGCCCGGCATGTTCGCCACGCAGTAGTGCACCACGCCGTCCACGATGAAGGTGGGCTGCTCGTGCGTGGTGGCGTGCGAGGTTTCAAAGCAGCCGCCCTGGTCGATGGCAACGTCCACCACCACCGCGCCCTTCTTCATGCGCGCAATCATGTCCTTGGTCACCAGCTTGGGCGCCGCCGCACCGGGCACCAGCACCCCGCCGATCACCAGGTCGGCGTCCAGCACCGCCTCCTCGATGGTGTGCGCATTGGAATACAGGGTGGAGACGCGGTTGCCGAACACCAGGTCCAGCTGGCGCAGGCGGTCCACGCTTTTGTCGAGGACCGTCACGCGCGCACCCATGCCCACTGCGATCTGCAGCGCATTGGTGCCCACCACGCCGGCGCCGATAATGGCCACGTGGCCCGGCGCCACGCCCGGCACGCCGCCCAGCAGCAAGCCCATGCCGCCCTTGGACTTCTCCAGGTGGGCGGCGCCGGCCTGGATGGACATGCGTCCGGCCACTTCGCTCATCGGCGCCAGCAGCGGCAGGCCGCCGTTGGCACCGGTGATGGTTTCGTAGGCGATGCAGACCGCGCCCGAGCGTACCAGCGCGCGGGTCTGCTCCGGGTCGGGCGCCAGGTGCAGATAGGTGTACAGGATCTGGCCTTCGCGCAGCATGGCGCATTCCTGCGGTTGCGGTTCCTTCACCTTCACGATCATCTCCGCGCGCGCGAAGATTTCCGCGGCCGTATCGATAATGGAAGCGCCCGAGCCCTCGTACATCGCGTCGGTCAGACCGATGGCCGCGCCTGCGTTTTTCTGCACCAGCACCTGGTGTCCGCGCAGGACCAGCTCTTTTACGCTGGCCGGGGTAAGGCCAACGCGGGATTCCTGATTTTTGATCTCTTTCGGTACGCCTACCAGCATGGTTGTCTCCTTGTGGTGGTTGGCGGGTTACGGCGCTGCGCGCCTAACCCGCCCTACGTTGTTCCGGTGGTGAAATCGATGATTGGATTGGCCTTTGGGTCCGTAGGGCGGGTTAGCGCAGCGTAACCCGCCGGGAGCCGCCTGCGGCTAGTCCAGGTTCCTCAGCACCTTCGCCAGCTTCTCAAACAATTCATCAATGTGCCTCTTCTCGAACACCAGCGGCGGCGACAGCGCGATGATGTCGCCGGTGGTGCGTATCAAGACGCCGTCCGCAAACGCCTTCTTGAACGCGCTGAACGCACGCGCCCCCGGCTTGCCTTCGATCGGCGCCAGCTCGATCCCCGCGATCAGCCCGATGCTGCGGATGTCGATCACGTGCGGCAGGCCTTTCAGCGAATGCACCGCGTCGGCCCAGTATTCCTGGATACCCTGCGCGTGCTCCAGGATGTTCTGTTCCTTGAACACTTCCAGCGTCGCCAGCGACGCCGCGCACGCCACCGGATGGCCGGAATAGGTATAGCCGTGGAACAGCTCGATGCCGGCCGGCGCCTCCATGAAGGCGTCGTGGATGAACTTCTTGGAGAACACCGCGCCCATGGGAATCACGCCGTTGGTCAGGCCCTTGGCAGTGGTCATCATGTCCGGTTCCACGCCGAAGTAGTCGGCCGCGAACGGCGTGGTGAGGCGGCCGAAGCCGGTGATCACTTCGTCGAAGATCAGCAGGATGCCGTGCTTGGTGCACAGCTCGCGCAGGCGCTTCAGGTAGCCCTTGGGCGGGATCAGCACGCCGGTGGAGCCGGCCACCGGCTCCACGATCACGGCCGCGATGGTGGACGCGTCGTGCAGCGCCACGATGCGTTCCAGCTCGTCGGCCAGGTTGGCGCCGTGTTCAGGCTCGCCGCGCGTGTAGGCGTTCTTCTCCAGGTTGTGCGTGTGCGGCAGGTGGTCCACGCCCGGCAGCATCACGCCATACGGCTTGCGGTTGCCGGCGATGCCGCCCACCGAGATGCCGCCGAAGCCCACGCCGTGGTAGCCGCGCTCGCGGCCGATCAGGCGGGTGCGGCCGGCCTCCCCGCGCGCCTTGTGGTACGCCAGCGCGATCTTGAGCGCGGTGTCCACCGCTTCCGAACCGGAGTTGGTGTAGAACACGTGGCCGAACTTGTGGCCGGTGTAGTCCATCAGCTTTTCGGCCAGGTCGAAGGCGGCCGGGTGGCCCATCTGGAAGGTGGGCGCGAAATCGAGCTGGCCTATCATCTCGCGCACGGCGGCCACGATCTTCGGCTGCGCGTGGCCGCAGGGCACGCACCACAGGCCGGCCGTGCCGTCCAGGATGGCGTTGCCGTCCACGTCCTTGTAGTACACGCCTTCGGCCGACACCAGCAGGCGCGGATTGGCCTTGTAATCGCGGTTGTTTGTAAAAGGCATCCAGAAAGACGACATGGATGCTGGTCGGGACTCGTTCATGCATTTCTCCTTAATTTTTTACAAACCGTAAAAATCTTTACCAGTTGGCAAAATCATGGTGCAATAATAGTCAGCAGCTTCACTATGGCACAGATACACAATCAGCAAAACCAGCCAACCGTACAGGTCACAAAAACGATACAGTTCAACGCGGAGAAGGTTTGATGGATGAAGCGGCAACAACGGGCGAGCAGGGCTGCGGCCAGGGCGATGGCGGCGGCTGGCCCGTGCTGGCCATAGAGCGGGCGCGGAAAGGCAGCCTGGTGGACCAGATCGTCTCTGCCATCACGGCCATGGTGGCGCGGCGGGAGTTGCGAATCGGCACAAAAATGCCCTCGGTGAGGCAATTCGCAAAGTGTAATGGCGTGTCCACCTTTACAGTTGTCGAGTCCTATGACCGCCTGGTCACGCTGGGCCTGCTGTCCTCGCGGCGCGGTTCCGGCTATTTCGTGGCCCGCCAGGACGTGCCCGCCACGCTGCTGCCGCAGCCCCACCATCCGGCCCCCGTCCACATCGACGCGCTCACGCCGGAGCTGTATTCCGGCGTGTCCGAAGCGCTGCCGGTGGGCGCGGGCTGGCTGCCGCCGGAATCCTACGGCGAGGACACCATCCTGGACGCGGTGCGCCAGGCCATGCGCATTCCCGCCAACCGCCTGCGCGGCTACGGCCACCCGCTCGGCTTCCCCACCCTGCGCCAGCACATGGCGGCCGTGCTGACCGACGAACTCTATCCGGTGGAGCCGGAGCAGATCCTGCTCACGCACGGCGCCACCCACGCCTTCGACCTGGTGCTGCGCACGCTCACCAAGCCGGGCGACACGGTGCTGGTGGAAGACCCCGGCTACAGCAACCTGCTGTCGCTGATACGCCACCACGGCTGCATCCCGGTCGGCATCGCGCGCGGCGCGGACGGCCTGGACATGGCGGCGCTGGCCGAGCAGGCCCGGGCCCACAGTCCCAAGCTGATGTTCGTAAACACCGTGCTGCAAAACCCGCTCGGCACCTCGCTCTCGCACGCGCAGGCGCACCGCCTGCTGGCACTGGCCGAGCAGTTCGATTTCTGGCTGGTGGAGGACGACATCTACCGCGAGCTCACGCCGCGCGGCGAGGCCTCGCTGGCGGCCATGGACGGGCTGCGGCGCGTGATCCGCGTGGGCAGCTTCTCCAAGACGCTGTCGCCGGTGCTGCGGGTGGGCTCCATCTCGGCCTCCAACTCGCTGCTGCCGGAGCTGCTGCGCGTAAAGATGCTGGCCGGGCTGACCACTTCCGAGATCAACGAGCGCGCCGTGTTCCACGCGATCACCGCGCGGCCCTACCGGCGCATGGTGGAGAAGCTGGCCGGCCAGCTGGAGGAAGGCCGCCGGCGCAGCATCGAGAACCTGGCGGCGGCCGGCCTGCAGCCGCTGGCGCAGCCGCGCGGCGGCATGTTCGTCAGCGCCGGATGGGACGTGCCGCCCTCGCCGTCCGTGAACGGCCGCAGCATTGCCGACCTGGCCCTGAAGTCCGGCATCCTGCTCTCGCCCGGCGAATTTTTCATGCTGCGCCCCTGCACCAGCATCTGGTTCCGTTTCAACGCCGCCTACAGCGACAGCCCGCAGCTGCGCCAGTTCCTGCAATCCGTCCGACCCAGCCAGAGAGAATAGAGAGAAGGCCCGCGCCATGCCAGACACCAAACCGACCGTCGTCCCCGGCCTTGCCGCCGCGCCCAAGGTGAAGCGCCGCGTCATCAACCGCGGCAAGCTGGAATCGGACATTGCCGCCGTGGCGGTGCGCATGTTCGCCGAGTGCGGCTACGAAGGCACCTCCATCGCGGCCATCGCCGACGCGGCGCAGATGTCCAAGCAGAACCTGATGTACTATTACCCGACCAAGCAGGCGCTCTACCAGCGTGTGCTCGACGACGTGCTGGACGACTGGCTGAAACGCATGGAAAGCCTGGCCGACGAGGAGCACGACCCGCGCGACGTGCTGCGCACCTACATCCAGGCCAAGCTGCGCTTCTCGCGCGAGCAGCCCTGGGCCTCGAAGGTGTATGCGATGGAGGTGATCAGCGGCGCGCAGCTGTACGGCGAGCAGATCAGGAGCCGCGTGGTGCCGCTGCTGCGCAAGGATATCGACGTGTTCGAGAAGTGGATCGCGGCCGGACGCATCGCGCCGCTCAACGCGACCCACCTGATCTTCATGATCTGGGCCATGACGCAGTCCTACGCCGACTTCTCGGCGCAGATGGCGCTGGTGCTGGACAAGAAGCAGCTGGCCCGCAAGGACTACGACGACGGCGAGGACACCATCGTGCGCATGGTGCTGGCTGCGATCAGCGGGCCGGGGCAGCCCGGCGGCGGCGCGCCAGCAAGCCCATGACGCCCAGGCCGCCGGCCAGCAGGGCCATGCTGCCCGGCTCCGGCACACCGGCGGCAGGCGCGCCGGCAGAGCCGCCGCCGCCATTGCCGCCCAGTCCGCCGTTGAAGCTCTGCAGATGGATCTCGGCGCGCTGGTCCAGGCCGTTGACGAACACGCCGCCTTCGATGTTCTGGTTGTTGGTCAGGTAGGCGCCGGTGGCCAGCAGCGAACCGCCCCACTGGCTGTTGACGGTAAGGTTGGTGGCGTTGTAGAAGTTCCACAGCAGCTTGCTGCCGTACTGCTGCGCGGCGCTGCCCAGGAAGTTGGCGCCCAGGGTGGCGCTCTTGACGTCGGTGTTCAGGATGACGCTGCTGGCGCCGTTCAGGTTGAAGCGGAACTCGCCCTTGGAGAACAGCACGGTGTCGATCGCGGTCAGGTCGAACACGGCCACCCCGCTGGCATTGGCCACGGCGTTGAAAATGGCCAGATTGCCGTCGAAGGCCACCGAGCTGCCGGTGCTCGACAGCGACTGCAGGCTGCCGGACAGGCCGCCCAGCACGCTGCCGAAATTGGTGGAGGTCGAGGCCACGACGTTGGCAATCATGACCTCGTTGGGCGTGGCCAGTTTGCCTCCGTTGAAATTGCCGCTGCTGCCGCCTTCCACGTAGGCCGCGCCGTTCAGGTTGCTATTGCTGACGCCGCCGTACACCACGCTGCTGCCGCTGTTGACGGTGGAGTTGCTCAGGCCGCCGCCGATCACCGCGCCCAGGCCGTTGACCTTGACGTTGCTGGCCGAGCCGGCCACGGTCAGGCCGGCGTAGCTGGAGCCGGGCGTGTCGTTGATGTGCTGCACGTAGTCGCCGCCCGAGAGGGAGCCGCCCACGTAAGTGCGGCCGTCCGTGTGCGAGCTGGACGTGGCGCTGCCCAGCACCACGGTATTAAACTGCTTCAGGATCTCGGAAGCGGACAGCGGCGTGGCGTGCGCGGCGGCAGGCAACAGGCCGCAGGCAGCCAGGGCGACAGCGGAAAGAACGGGGCGAAACATCATCATTGACCTCTTTCGCAACTTTTATAAATTTGCATTAAAGTAACACTAGGTGTAATTTTAGCACGGTAATGTGCCTCGAGAAATTTAAATTGACAGATAGAAATATGCCAAAATTGCCGGAAACTATACTCAAGACGGAGCGGCTGGTACTGCGCCACATCCGCGAGGGCGATGCGCCCGCCCTGTTCGCCATCTATTCCGACCCCGAGGCCATGCGCTACTGGAGCAGTCCGCCATGGCAGCGGATGGCCCAGGCCGAAGACCACGTGGCCTTGACGCTGGCGGGCTACCAGGACGGCAGCATGCTCACCATGGGCATGACCCTGGCGCAAACGGGCGAGCTGATCGGCGTGTGCCGCCTGCACCACTTCAACCAGCAGAACCGCCGCTGCGAGATGGGCTACATCCTGTCGCGCGCGCACTGGGGCAAAGGCTATATGCAGGAGGCGCTGGCGGCCACCATCGGCCACAGCCTGGAAGCGTTCGGCCTGCACCGCATCGAAGCCGACGTGGACCCGCGCAACGCCGGCTCGGCCGCCCTGCTTAAACGCCTGCACTTCGTGCATGAAGGCCATCTGCGCCAGCGCTGGATCGTGAACGGCGAAGTGTGCGACACCGACTTCTTCGGCCTGCTGCGCTCGGACTGGGACGCGGCGCGCGGCAAATAAGGGGTGCCGTGCGGCAACTAGGGCGCGCCTCGCGGCGCAGCTCGGCGCCCGCAGGGGACAGCTTATCCCGCAGAAATGCCAATTCGTCGGAAAGCGGCTGCGGCCAGCGCTGCGGATTGTTACATTGGGGCCATATCAACCACGGAGGTCCTTATGAAAACCATCAACCGCACTGTCGGCGGCGTGTTCCGCGAAGTGGGCCAGGCTGCCGCGCAGATCGGCCGCGCCTTCACCCGCGCGCTGTCGCGCATGTCGTGGCCTGCGCTGCTGGCCAGCTGCATCATGATGGCGCTGCTGCTCACCATCCTGCCGCTGGCGCTGACGCTGTTTGCCATCTTCCTGCTGCTGAAGATCGCCATCGCCCTGATCGCAGGCCATCATGCCAGCAAGCACGTGCACGAAAACAAAGAACACTAAGCAAGGATATGGAAATGGCATTCAGCCGCACTAAAAAAGGCACCCGCAGCCTGGTCGCGTTCATCGGCGAGGTGGGCGACACCGCCCGCACCCTGTGGTGGAACTTCTTCGACTGGCTGGCCCAGGTCGAGTGGCGCAAGCTGGGGGTGATCGCCGTGGTGGCGCTGCTCCTGGCCGCGCCGTTCAGGCTGGGCGAGTCGGTGGCGATGTTCATCGTCTTTTCAGTCGGCCTGAAAGTGCTGGCGGGCGGCAAGCGCCGCGCCGAAAGCGAGGCCCGCGTGGCCGAGCAGCAGGCCGGCACGGAAACGCTGGAGCGCCGCCTGGTGGAAGCGCAGATGGCCGCGCTGCAGGCCCAGGTCGAGCCGCATTTCCTGTTCAACACCCTGGCCCTGATCGGCCAGCTGATCGAGACCGATCCGCCCCAGGCCGCCAAGATCCACGCCCACCTGATCGATTACCTGCGCGCCACGCTGCCGCAGATGCGCGCCAAGGGCAACGGCACGCTGGGGCGCCAGATCGAGCTCTCGCGCGCCTACCTGGCCATCATGCAGGCCCGCATGCGCGAACGGCTGGCGGTATCGATCGACGTGCCGCCCGACCTGCTGAGCGCATCGTTCCCGCCCATGATGCTGCAGACCCTGATTGAAAACGCCATCAAGCACGGCCTCGAACCCAAGGTGGAAGGCGGCCGCATCGACATCCGCGCCAGCGCCAGCAGCACCGCCGCCGGCAATGTGCTGCAGATCGAAGTGCAGGACGACGGCGTGGGCTTCGACGTGCACGCAGGCGACGGCCTGGGCCTGACCAATATCCGCGAGCGCCTGCGCCTGTTGTACGGCAGCCGCGCCCAGCTCATCATTGAAGCGCCGCTGGACGGCGGCGCGCGCGCCATCATCCGCATGCCCTTTGCCCCCGATATCTTTGCCGGAACCAAGCTGTAATGAAGACACCGACCGCCATCATCGCCGACGACGAAGAGCCCATGCGCCAGCTGCTGCGCACGCGCCTGCACGAGGCGTGGCCGCAGCTGCAGATCGTGGCCGAGGCGGCCAACGGCGTGGAAGCCATTGCGCTGACCGGGCTGCACCAGCCGGACATCGTGTTCCTCGACATCCGCATGCCCGGCATGTCGGGCATCGAGGCGGCGCGCATGCTGTTCAACCGCTGCCACATCGTGTTCGTCACCGCCTACGACCAGTACGCCATCGAAGCGTTCGAACAGGGCGCGCTGGACTACCTGCTCAAGCCGGCCGGCGGCGAGCGCCTGAAGACCACCTGCGAGCGCCTGCAGGCGCGGCTGGGCAAATCGCCGGACAACATTGAACGCCAGCTGAGCCAGCTGCTGGCGCACACCGCGCAGCGCAAGCCGCAGGAATTCCTCAAATGGATACAGGCCCAGGTGGGCACCAGCCTGCGCATGATCAGCACGCGCGAAGTGCTGTTCTTCCGCGCCGACGAGAAATACACGCGGGTGCAGACGCTGGAAGGCGAAGTGCTGATCCGTAAAACGCTGAAGGAGCTGGAAGACGAGCTGGACCCGAAGGAATTCTGGCGCATCCACCGCTCCACGCTGGTGCGGGTGGACGCGATTGCCGAGGTCAAGCGCGACCTGCGCGGCCGCCAGATGGTGCGCGTGCGCCATTCGGAAGAAGAACTCGAGGTCAGCCGGGGCAACACCCACCTGTTCCAGCAGATGTGACCAGCGCACTCGCGCACTGCAACAATTTGCTCCCCCTCGCCCACTGGTCTATATTGTTTGGACTAGACTCACACCACAGGGGGAGCACATGTCCAGCATACCGAAGAACACACGCGCCACCATCACGCCCTGCCTGCGCTACCGCGACGCGCCGGCAGCCATCGACTGGCTGTGCCGCACTTTAGGTTTCGAGCGGGCACTGGTCGTTCCCAACGAGGACGGCACCATCGCGCACGCCCAGCTCACCTACGGCAACGGCATGGTGATGCTCAGCTCCATCTTCAACACCGAGTTCGGCGAGCTGATGACGCAGCCCGCCAGCACCGGCATGAAGGTCACGCAATGCTGCTACCTGGTGGTCAACGATGCGGACCTGGTGCACCAGCGCGCCGTGGCTGCCGGGGCGCCCATCGTCATGCCGCTCAAGGACGAGGAATACGGCGGCCGCGGCTTCACCTGCCGCGACCCGGAAGGACAGCTGTGGAGCGTGGGCACCTATGACCCCTGGGCCAACTGACCACGCCGCGCCGGACACGGCGCACGGTGGCGCCCTGTCCGACGGACCGGCCATCCGGCGCGTGATCGCCGCCTGGCTGGAAGCGACCCGCGAAGGCAACGTCGACAAGGTGCTGCCGCTGATGACGCCGGACGTGGTGTTCCTGGTGGCAGGCCAGCCGCCCATGCACGGGCGCGACGGTTTCGCGGCCAGCCTGCGCGCCGTGCTGGCCACGCACCGCATCGAATCGGACAGCACGGTGGACGAAGTGGAAGTGTGCGGCGACGTGGCCTGGTGCCGTACCACGCTGGAAGTGCGGGTGCTGCCGCTGGCCGAAGGGGGCAAGGCCATGCGCCGCGCCGGCCATACCCTGTCCATCTTCCGCCGCAACGGCGACGGCCACTGGCAGCTCGCGCGCGACGCGAACATGCTCGCGCCGGTGCCCTGACTACGCCGCCAGCGCCGCGATCAGTTCCGCGTCCGCCACCTGCACCGGGCGGATGCGGATCAGATGCCGGTACAGCGGCGGCATGGAGCGGCAGATGTGCTCCAGCGCCTGCTGCGGCAGGGACGGCCGCACGTACTGGAACTGCGCCGGGTTTGATTCCGGCAGCTCGCCTTCCATGGTGGAGCCGTACGCGCCCAGCTCCATGAAGCTGAGGGCGCCGTCGTCCGGCCCGTTGGCGAAGACAAAGGTGCCGTCCTTGGGATGGCCCAGGTACTGGCGGATTTCCTCGCGCTGCGCGGGGCCGATCCGGGCGCCGTCGAGCAGCTTGTAGCGCAGCTGCGCGTAGGCGCGCGTGCATTCCATGAAGGCGGTGCGGATGCCGGACTTGTTGCGTCGGCCCGGCATGCACAGCAGCAGGTTGCCGAAGGAGTCAAGCAAGGCGACCGCGTCGCCCTTTCCGCCCATCACCTTGTCGCGCGCCATGGCCTTCTTCAGGGCCGGCGCCAGCTGCGCGTCCGGCCGCTGCGGCGCGCAGCGCACCGACAGCGCCTCCGGGAATACCTTGCGCAGGGCCGATACGATGGCGTGCTTGGGCGACAGCGTGGCCGGGTCCTTCAGCTGCGCGCGCGGCGGATCGACATTGAACAGCGCCATCGCGCCCTTGGCCGTGGCCTCGAACACCAGCGAGCACAACGCCTGGGTGGGCTCGGCGATGGTCTTGCCGATGAAAAAGGACCTGGGCGCCATGCCGTGCGCCGGGCGCGCGTACTGCGAATCGCCCAGCACGGCCGGATAGCTGAAGCTGGCCTGGGCTTGCGTGCGCAGGCCCTCCGGCAGCGCATCGAATCGCGCGCTGCTGTCGTAGTTGATGCCGGCGTTGGCGTCGGTGGCCGCCACCATCACGTTGAAGCCGCCGGCCAGGATGGCGCCCGTGCACATGCAGCATGGATCGAGCGAGGTGACGATGGTGATGTCCTTCGGCTCGGGCAGCGGCACGCCCTTGGCGCGCTCGGCGTAGTACCAGTCGATCAGCTGGCGCTCGCCGTGCGCGGTGGGGTCGTACACCATGCCCTGGCGGATCACGTTGTTGTGCAGCGACTTGAGCACTTTGCCGGTCTGGTCCAGCATGGCGCCGCCGACACCGAAAGTGCCCTGCGTTTTCGCCACGATGGCCTCGGCCGCCGCAACGGCGACCGCAGCCTGCACGTCGATAACCTTCTTCAAGATGCTTACTTCTTCTTCAGGTCCGCGCCGCCAAAGGCGTTCGGCAGCTGGGCTGACGCGGTGGTTTCGAAGACGTCGCCCTTCAGGTTGCTCAGCACCACGGGCAGGTCGTTGCCGCCCAGCTCCAGGGTCACCTGGCGGCAGGCGCCGCAGGGGGCGATCGGGCCGTCGGTCTCGCCGATGACGGCCAGCTTGTCGAAGTCGCCCGGCTTGTAGCCGTGCGCGATGGCGCTGAAGAAGGCGGTGCGTTCGGCGCAGTTGCACAGGCCATAGGACGCGTTCTCCACGTTACAGCCGTGGAATACCTTGCCGTCGCGGGTCAGCAGCGCGGCGCCGACCTTGAAGTTGGAGTAAGGCGTGTAGGCCTTCAGGCGCGCCTGCGCGGCTTCGGCGATCAGTTGTTCGTTGTTCATTGCGGTTCCTTGTGCGTTGGTCTCGGGCGGCGCGCGGCGGGTTACGCCTGCGGCGCTAACCCGCCCTACGGTGTTGCCCGTCCCGTGGGGCGGGTTGGGCGCAACGCGCCGCAACCCGCCACTCTTCACGGGCGGATGGTGCGGTAGATGACCGGGTTGGCGGCTGGCGCGGCGCCGGCGATGCTGTAGGCGGCCTGGATCTGCGCCACGGCGGCTTGCGCCGCCGCTTCGGTGCGGGCGTGCACTTTTGCCAGCGGCTGGCCGGCTTGCACCGGCTGGCCCAGTTCCACCAGGTCAGTCAGGCCGACCGCGAAGTCGATCTTGTCGGTCGGGACGCGGCGGCCGCCGCCCAGCGCAACCACCGCCAGGCCGATGTCGCGGCATACGGTCCTGGCGGCGTAGCCGGACGACAGCGCCGGCACGTCCACCACCACCGGCGCTTTTTCCAGGTGCTTGTCCATATTCGTCATCAGGTCGGACGGGCCGCCCAGCGCGGCCACCATGCGCGCGAAGCGCTCGGCGGCTTCGCCGGAGTCCAGCGCATGCTGCAGCCTGGCGCGCGCTTCCGTCTCGGTGGCGGCCAGCTTGCCCAGCACCAGCATCTCGGCGCATAGCGCCATCGTCACTTCGTGCAGGCGCGCCGGACGGCATTTGCCGGTCAGGTAGTCGATGGCGCCGCGCACTTCCAGCGCATTGCCGGCCCACGGCGAGAGCGATTCGTTCATGTCGGTGAGCAGCGCCGACGTCAGCGTGCCCGCGCCGTTGCCGACGGTGACGATGCTCTCGGCCAGTTCCACCGATTTTTCGTAACTAGGCATGAAGGCGCCCGAGCCCACTTTCACATCCATGGCCAGCACGTCCAGGCCGGCCGACAGTTTCTTCGACAGGATGGAGCCGGTGATCATGGCCACCGATTCCACGGTGGCGGTGACGTCGCGGATGGAATAGAAGCGCTTGTCGGACGGCGCCAGCGAGGCGGTCTGGCCGATGATGGCCACGCCCACGTCGCGCACCACCTGGCGGAACTTGTCGTTGTCCGGCACGGTGGAATAGCCGGGGATGGAGTCGAACTTGTCCAGCGTGCCGCCGGTGTGGCCCAGGCCGCGTCCCGAGATCATCGGCACGAAACCGCCGCAGGCGGCAATCATCGGTCCCAGCATCAGCGAGACCACGTCGCCCACGCCGCCGGTGGAGTGCTTGTCCATCACGGGACCGGGCAGGTTCAGCGATTTCCACTCCAGCACCTGGCCGGAATCGCGCATGGCCAGGGTGAAGGCCACACGCTCGTCCATGTTCATGTCGTTGAAGAAGACGGCCATGGCCAGCGCGGCGATCTGCCCTTCGCTGACGCTGCCATCGGTAATGCCGCGCACGAAGAACTGGATTTCTTCGGCGCTCAGCACGCCCTTGTCGCGTTTCTTGCGGATGATTTCTTGGGTCAGGAACATGGTTTTTCTCTTCTTTTTAAGGTAGTTGGGCCGCAGGCCAGGGTATGGTCTGCGGCCCCTCCCGGCGGGTTACGGTGCTGCGCACCTAACCCGCCCTACGCAATCGATACATGCACTCGCAGGTTCGTAGGGCGGGTTAGCACGCAGTGCGTAACCCGCCAACCTTTATACGCCGTACGGTATCCAGATGTTTTTCACCTGCGACGCGTGCGCCAGCACGGCGCGGCCGCCCGCCTGCGCTGTGCTGTACCAGTCGCGGCCTTTGGCGCCGCCGGTCCAGGTGCGTTTCAGGGACGCGGCCGACAGGCGCTCCACTTCGGCGCAGCCTTCGGCCGAACCGTCATGGCGCCACACCGCGTCGACGTCCGAGTGCGATGCCAGCGTGCGCGCCAGCTCGTCCGCAGAGCCGGTGACGATGTTGACCACGCCGCCCGGCAGGTCGGAGGTGTCGAACACCTGGTACAGGTCCGTGGCCGACAGCGGATGCGCTTCCGACGGCACCACCACCACGCGGTTGCCCACGGCGATGGCGGGCGCCACCAGCGAGATGAAGCCCAGCAGCGGCGACTCGTTCGGCGCCACGATGCCGATAACACCGACGGCTTCGTTCAGCGCCACGGTGATGCCGTGCATCGGCGGCTGGTGCGCCAGGCCGTCGTACTTGTCGGCCCATGCCGCCCAGTAGAACAGGCGCTCGATGGCCGCTTGCACTTCCCTCTCGGGATTCTTGGCGCCGGTCATGGCGCCGATGCGGGCGGCGAATTCCTCGCCGCGCGCGGCCAGGTTCTCGGCGATGTAGAACAGCACCTGCGCGCGGTTGTGCGCGGTGGCCTTGGTCCAGCCGGTGGCCTTGTGCGCGGCTTCCACGGCGTTGCGGATGTCCTTGCGGTTGCCTTCGCCCACTTCGCCGACAAACTTGCCGTCCGCGCCGTGCACTGCGCGGCTGTAGGCGCCGTCCGGGCGGGCCTGCTTGCCGCCGATGTACAGCTTGGCGGTGCGGTCGATGGCGAATGCGTCGGCGGCGGCCGGCGCAGCCTTGGCTTTCGCGGGCGCCGCCAGCACGGGCGCCGCAGGGCGCGCGTCTTCCGACACGGGCACCAGATATTCGTACATGCCTTCACGGCCGCCTTCGCGGCCGTAGCCGGATTCGCGGTAGCCGCCGAAGCCGCAAGCGGCATCGAACTGGTTGGCGGTGTTGATCCACACCACGCCGGCCTTGATCTGCGGTGCCACGTCCAGCGCCAGCGAAATGTTCTCGGTCCACACGCAGGAGGCCAGGCCGTACACGGTGTTGTTGGCCAGCTGTACCGCTTCAGGCGGCGTGCGGAAGCTCATCGCCACCAGCACCGGGCCGAAGATCTCGGCTTGCGCCACGGCGGCCGAGGTCGAGGCGCCGGTGATCAGGGTGGGCGGGAACCAGGAGCCGTCGGCCGGGATGGCGCAGCCGGCCGGCTGGTACACGGTGCAGCCTTCGCTGCGCGCCGACTCCACCAGGCCGTGGATGCGCTGGCGCTGCACCGGGTCGACCAGGGCGCCGATGTCCATCGACTTGTCGAGCGGCGAGCCGAGGCGCAGGTTGTCCATGCGCGCACGCAGCTTGTTCAGGAAGCGCTCTTCCACGGACTCCTGCACCAGCAGGCGCGAACCGGCGCAGCAGACCTGGCCCTGGTTGAACCAGATGGAATCGACCAGGCCTTCGACCGCGGCGTCCAGGTCGGCGTCTTCGAAGACGATGAAGGGCGACTTGCCGCCCAGTTCCAGCGACAGCTTCTTGCCGCTGCCTGCGGTGGCCTGGCGGATCAGGCGGCCCACTTCGGTGGAGCCGGTGAAGGCCAGCTTGTCGATGCCTGCGTGGTTCACGATGGCTTCGCCCACGCGGCCGTCGCCGGTGACGATGTTGACCACGCCGGCCGGCACGCCGGCCTGCACGCAGATGTCGGCGAACAGCATGGCGGTCAGCGAGGTGAACTCCGCCGGCTTGAACACCACGGTGTTGCCGGCAGCCAGCGCCGGGGCGATTTTCCACGCCAGCATCAGCAGCGGGAAATTCCAGGGGACGATCTGGCCCACCACGCCCACCGGGCGGTGGTTGGCGAATTCTTCGTCCTGCAGCTGGGCCCAGCCGGCGTGGTAGTAGAAGTGGCGCGCCACCAGCGGCAGGTCGGCGTCGCGGGTTTCGCGGATGGTCTTGCCGTTGTCCAGCGTTTCCAGCACGGCGAACAGGCGCGCATGCTTTTGCATCAGGCGCGCGATGGCGTACAGGATCCTGGCGCGGCCATGGCCGCCCAGTCCCTGCCAGGCCGGCTGCGCGCGGCGCGCGGCTGCCACGGCGCGGTCGACGTCGTCGCCGGTCGCCTGCGTCAGCCTGGCCAGCTCCTTGCCGTCGGCCGGGTTGGTCGAGGCGAACACTTCACCGGCGTCGCTCCAGGCGTTGTCGATGAACAGGCCGAACTGGCGGCCCTTCTGGTCCAGCCACGCTTGCGCTTCTTTCTGGCTTTCTGGTGCCGGGCCGTATTCCATGGTGTTGAGGATCTCGTTGATAGTTGGCATAGCGGTGTCTTCTCGATGTTCTTACGGTTGCGCGTGACGGTGAGCGGCGGAGTAATTGCCGGTGACGTAGTGCTCCAGCTGGCGCTCGATGTCGGTCAGCAGGCTCGATGCGCCGATGCGGAACAGGTGCGGCTCCAGCCAGTCATTACCCAGTTCCTCTTTCATCACCGTCATGTACTGCAAGGCGCCCTTCGCGGTGCCCACGCCGCCCGCAGGCTTGTAGCCGATCTTGAAACCGGTCTGCTCGTAGAATTCGCGGATCGCGCGCACCATCACCAGCGACACCGGGATGGTGGCGTTCACGCCCTCCTTGCCGGTGGAGGTCTTGATGAAGTCGGCGCCGGCCATCATGCACACCCACGAAGCCTTGGCCACGTTTTCCAGGGTCACCAGGTCGCCGGTGGCCAGGATGGCTTTCACGTGCGCTTCGCCGCAGGCTTTGCGGTAAGCCAGCATTTCGTCGTACAGCGCCTGCCAGTTGCCGGTCAGGACGTGCTGGCGGGTGATCACGATGTCGATCTCGGTGGCGCCCGCGGCCACGCTCAATTCAATCTCGCGCACCTTGGTTTCCATGCTGGTCAGGCCGGCCGGGAAGCCAGTGGAGACGGCAGCGATGGGCAGGCGGCCTTGCAGCACCTGCACCGCCGGCTTGATCATCTCGTGGTACACGCACACCGCGCCGGTGGTCACATTCGAGACGCCCAGCGCTTCCACCAGGTCCGAGCGCAGCGGACGCATGGCCTTCATGCACAGGCGCTCCACGCGGCCCGGGGTGTCGTCGCCCGACAGCGTGGTCAGGTCGATCAGGCCGATGGCCTTCACCAACCAGGCAGCCTGGTACTCTTTCTTCACCGAGCGGCGGTTCGCCAGCGAGGCGGCGCGGCGGTCGGCCGCTGCCTTGTTCACGTGGATATGGTTCAGCCAGCTCAGGTCGAGGGCCATGGCCTCGGTGCGCTTGAAGTCGTGCGGGATGGTCATAAGAGGTTGGTTCCGTTGGAAAGTGGTTTCACGCCCAGGTGGTGGGCCAGCGTCTGGCCGATATCGGAGAAGGTCTCCGAGATGCCGAGCGGGCGGCCTTGCACGCCTGGACCGAAGAAGATCATCGGGATGTGTTCGCGGGTGTGGTCCGAGCCGGGCGAAGTCGGATCGCAGCCATGGTCGGCCGTGATCACGCACAGGTCGCCGTCCTTCATCTTCGCGAAGAATTCGGGCAGGCGCGCGTCCATCTCGTGCAGCGCGTTCGCGTAGCCGGCCACGTCGCGGCGGTGGCCGAAAGCCTGGTCGAAGTCGACGAAGTTGACAAAAGTGAGCGACTTGTCGCCCGCCTCGTCCTGCACTTTCAGCAGCGCGTCGAACAGCGCCATATTGTCCGGGCCCTTGACCACGCGGCTCACGCCTTGCGCGGCGTAGATGTCGCTGATCTTGCCCAGGGCGATCACTTCGCCGCCGTCGTTCTTCACGTGGTCCAGCAAGGTGGGCGCGTGCGGCGGAATGGCGTAGTCGTGGCGGTTGGCGGTGCGCTTGTAGTTGCCGTTGGCGCCCACGAAGGGACGCGCGATGATGCGGCCGATGTTGTACGGCTTGACCAGCTCATAGGCCTTCTCGCACATGTCGTAGAGGCGCTCCAGGCCGAAGTGCTCTTCGTGGCAGGCGATCTGCAGCACCGAGTCGGCCGAGGTGTAGAGAATCGGCTTGCCGCTGGCGACGTGCTCATCGCCCAGCTGGTTGATGATGGTGGTGCCGGAAGCGTGGCAGTTGCCGAGGAAGCCGGGCACGCCGGTCAGTTCCTGCAGCTTGTCGGTCAGCTCCTTGGGGAAGGACGGCACGGTCTTGGGGAAGTAGCCCCAGTCGAACAGCACCGGCACGCCGGCGATTTCCCAGTGGCCGCTCTGCGTGTCCTTGCCGGTGGATTGCTCGCGCGCCGCGCCGTAGGCGGCGGTGAAACCGTCGCGCAGGGCGAAGCCTTCGGCCCACTGGCCGCTGGCCGCGTGGGCGGCGGCGGCCAGGCCCAGTTTTTCCATGTTGGGCAGCGACATCGGCTTGCCTTCCCTGGCAGCCCAGGCGGCGATGTGGCCGAAAGTGTTGGTGGCGCTGTCGCCGTATTTGTCGGCATCGGGCGTTGCGCCCAGGCCGAAGGAGTCCAGCAGGAGGATGAATGCGCGTGACATGATAGGCTCGCTCAAAAGGTCAGTTTATGCCGAATAAAGCACAGGGGCGGTCCAGCCGCCCCTTTCTTCTTACGCCTTAGGCGTTTTTGCCACGTTTTCCACGAAGGCCAGGATCAGCTTGATCAGGCTTTCGGCGCCGATGGCGGCGTATTTCAGGGTCTGCTCGTGCGACAGCGGGAACGGCGACAGGCCTTCGGCCAGGTTGGTGATGACGGACACGCCCACCACCTTCAGGCCGCAGTGGCGCGCCGGCACCACTTCCGGCACCACCGACATGCCCACCACGTCCGCGCCCAGCGTCTTGAAGGCGCGGATTTCAGCCGGGGTTTCGAAGTTCGGGCCGGCGTAGGCGATGTAGACGCCGTCGTGCAGGGTGATGGACTGCTCTGCCGCGGTGCTCTTGAGCAGGTTGCGCAGGTCGGCGTCGTAGGCGTTGGCCATGCTGAAGAAGCGCGGGCCGAAGCGTTCGTCGTTCGGGCCGATCATCGGGGTGCCGGGCAGGAAGTTGATGTGGTCGGTCAGCGCCACCAGCGCGCCGGCATCGACTTCGGGACGCAGCGAACCGGCCGCGTTGGTCACGAACAAGAAGTCCACGCCCAGCAGTTTCAGGGTACGCACGGCGGAAGTCATCACGCCCAGGCCGTAGCCTTCGTAGAAGTGGCCGCGGCCCTTCAGCATCACCACCTGCACGCCGTTCAGGGTGCCCAGCACCATGGCGCCGGCGTGGCCGTGCACGGTGGAGATGGGGAAGCCCGGCAGTTCGTCGAAACCGATGGTCACCGCGTCCGTCATCTGTTCCGCCAGCACGCCCAGGCCGGACCCCAGGATCATCGCCAGGCGCGGCTGGAAGTTCGCCGGCATGCGCGAACGGACGATGGCGGCGGCCTGGAATGGAGAATTATTAGACATGGTTATCCTCGTTTTTAAGATGTTTGACTATGAGATTGGGCGCTGCGTGGACGGATGATGACGTACGAATTTACAGGCGACACTATGCCTCAGCGCTTATATGTATGGCAAATACCATTTTTCTTGTCCATTTATATGAAAGTCGTATAAATTACGGGTTGATGCTTAATTTGACAGCATGCGGACAAATGTTTACGATGAGAGACAAATGTTTACAAGGCTACCGCCCGTGTCGGACACATCCAAAAAAGAACAGCTCTACGAACTGATCCGCGCCAATCCCTTCGTCTCGCAGCAAGACCTGGCGGTCGAGCTGCGCCTGTCGCGCTCGGCCGTGGCGGGCCACATTGCCAGCCTGATCCGCGAACGCCGCCTGCTGGGGCGCGCCTACGTGCTGCCCGACAAACGTCCTGTACTCTGTATAGGCGCTGCCAACCTGGACCGCAAGCTGCGCACGCTGCAGGCCCTGCAGCTGGGCACCTCCAATCCCGCCTACGCGGAGGAAGTGCACGGCGGGGTGGCGCGCAACATTGCCGAGAACCTGGCCCGCCTCGGCCTGCCCTCGGCGCTGCTGACGGCGGTGGGCGACGACGCGGCCGGCAATTCGCTGCAGTCGCGCGCCGAAAGCGCCGGCATCGACACGCGCGGCACCCTGCGCCTGGGCGACACCTACAGCGGCACCTACACGGCGGTGCTCGACGAGCGCGGCGAAATGGTGCTGGCCCTGGCCGACATGGCGCTGTACGACCAGATGACGCCCGATTTCCTGGCCAGCCGCGCGCCGCAGCGCAGCGGCGCCGCCATGGTGGTGGCCGACCTGAACCTGCCGCTCGACAGCGTGGCCATGCTGCTGCAGGAGGCGCGGCGCGACGCGGTGGCGCTGATCATCGTGGCCGTGTCCCAGCCCAAGATGGCGCGCCTGCCCGCCGAGCTGCACGGCCTGCGCCTGCTGGTGCTCAACCGCGGCGAGCTGGAAACCCGCGTCGGCCGCGCGCTGCCCGACGAAGCGGCGCTGGCAGCGGCCTGCCGCGAAGTGCAGCAGCAAGGCGCGCAGGACATCATCATTACCTGCGGCGGCGAGGGCGTGTTCCACACCAATGCGCGCGCCGGCGCCGAAGGCCTGAGCTGGCTGCCCGCGCCGCAAGTGGACGTGGTGGACGTGACCGGCGCCGGCGACGCCTTCGCGGCCGGCGTGTGCTGGTCCATCTACCAGGGCAGCAGCGACCTCACGCTGGCCTGCCGGCGCGGCCTGAAGGTGGCCGCCATGACCCTGGAAAGCCCCGACACCGTCTCCCCGCTGCTGGCCGCCGACATCCTCGACGAGATCAGCGAATTCCACTACTAGGAACCCAAGGACCAACCATGCACCAATTCCTCTCCTACTCGGCCGAAGTGGCCAATGCGCGCGCGGCGGGCAAACCCGTGGTGGCGCTGGAATCGACCATCATTTCGCACGGCATGCCCTACCCGCAGAACGTGCAGACCGCCAAGGAAGTCGAACAGATCATCCGCGACGCGGGCGCCGTACCGGCCACCATCGCCATCATTGGCGGCAAGATCTGCATCGGCCTGTCGCCGGAGCAGCTGGAATTGCTGGGCAACGCGCCGGACGCCATGAAGGTGAGCCGCCGCGACCTGCCCTACGTGCTCTCGACCGGCAAGCTGGGCGCCACCACGGTGGCCGCCACCATGATCTGCGCCGAGCTGGCCGGCATCCACGTGTTCGTCACCGGCGGCATCGGCGGCGTGCACCGCGGCGCGGAAACCACCTTCGACATCTCGGCCGACCTGCAGGAATTGGCGCAGACCTCGGTGGCCGTGGTGTGCGCGGGCGTGAAGTCCATCCTCGACATCGGCCTCACGCTGGAATACCTGGAAACGCACGGCGTGCCCGTGGTGAGCGTGGGCCAGCCGGGCTTCCCGGCCTTCTTTACGCGCGAGAGCGGCTTCAACGCCGACTTCCAGCTCGACACGCCGGCCGAACAGGCCTCCTTCATCAACACCAAGTGGAAGCTGGGCCTGAAGGGCGGCGTGGTGGTGAGCGCGCCCGTGCCGCAGGCAGACGCCATGCCGAAAGCCGAGATCGACGCCATCACCGCGCAGGCGCTCGGCGAAGCGGCGGCGGGCGGCGTCACCGGCAAGAAGGTCACGCCCTTCCTGCTGGCGCGCATCAAGCAGCTCACCGAAGGGCGCAGCCTGGCCACCAACATCGCGCTGGTGAAGAACAACGCGCGGGTGGGCGCCGAACTGGCGCGCGCCCTGCTGGAGCACCCTGTCGCATAACGAAGGCAAATCATGTCCATCGACCTGAAACAGCTGAAGTACTTTCTCGCCGTGGCGGAAGAAAAGAGTTTCAGCCGCGCCGCCGAACGCCTGCACATTTCGCAGCCGCCCCTGAGCCAGCAGATCATGAAGCTGGAAAGCGAACTGGGGGTGCGCCTGTTCGCGCGCACCACGCGCACCTTCGAGCTGACGGTGGCGGGCAAGGCGCTGATGTCCGAGGCGTCCGAGCTGCTGGCCAAGATGCGCATGACCATCGACACCATCCGCCAGATCGACCGGGGCGAGGTGGGCCGCCTGCGGGTGGGCATCGTGGGCTCGGCGATGTGGGGGCCGATCCCGTCGCTGCTGGAAGAATTCCAGAGCAAGTACCCGCGCGTGACGTGGACCATCCACGAATTCGGGCCCACGGTGCAGTACGAGGCGCTGCGCGCCAAGCAGATCGACGTGGGCTTCTGGCGCGAACCCAGGCTCAACGAGGACGACCTGAAGAACGACAACCTGCGCCAGGAGCTGTGCTTCCGCGAAAACGTGTGCGTGGCGCTGAACGAGCATCATCCGCTGGCCAAGCAGGACGCCATCGAACTGACCGACATCGCCAGCGAACCGATGCTGACGCTGGCGCTCGACAAGTCCGCCTTCCCGCGCTACCTGATCCAGTGCTGCGTGAAGGCCGGCTTCCAGCCGACCATATTCCAGGAGGCGTCCGAGCCGCAGACCCTGCTGGCCATGGTGGGCGCGGGGCTGGGCGTGGCGCTGCTGCCTGAGACCACCAGCCGCATCGGCTGGCCGGGCGTGGTGTTCGTGCCGATCCGCACCAACCCGCCCTCGGCCAATCTGTACATCACCTACACCACGCTGGACGACGCGCCGGTGGTGCGCGCCTTCCTTAACATCCTCAAGCCGGCTGCGTGACGGTCCGGCGGGTTACGCCCCTGCGGGGCTAACCCGCCCTACACCAGCCATAGGCCGTCGGTGCCGAACTGGGCGGCCTGCACGGCGTCCTGCGCGATCCATGCACCTATCAGTTCGGCGCGGGTGTGGCCGGCCAGGTAGGCCTGCCACGTGGCGATGCCGCCGGCCGCGCTGTCTGCCAGGCCCGAGTTGGCGTACAGCGCCTGCACGAAGGCAGCATCGCTCACGGCGTCGTAGCGTGCCTTGAACTCGGCCGATGCAGCAAAGCCGGCGGCCCACCCGCCACTGCCCCCATCGGCGCTCTCGCCGCGCTCCAGCCACCAGCGCACGCCGGCCGTGTCGCCGGCGCGGTCCAGCACCGCCTGATAGAGCAGGCCCAGTTTCTCCAGCTGCGCCTTCGGCGCCTGCAGGAAGGCCAGGTCCAGCGTGCCATCGCTGAAGGCGGCCGCTTCGATGCTGCTCAGGGTGTCGATGTCCCCGCTGGCCTTGTCGCCAACCTTGATCTGGCCTTCCGCGCCAAGCAGGAAGCGGTAGCCGGCCCGCGCACCACTGTAGACTGCCGTGTCCTGGCCGTCGCCGCCGGCCAGCACGTCGCTGCCCGCGCCGCCATCCAGGCGGTCATCCCCGCTGCCGGCAAACCAGCCCTGTTCACGCGCCACGCTGCCGCTGCCTACCGCATACCCCTGCGCCGTGAGCGCCAGTTCGCGGTGCTCGGGGCTCAGCGCCATACCCAGCAGCACCTGCGCCCTGCTCGCCCCTTGCGCCAGCAAGCCTTCCCAGAATTGCTGGCCCGCCGCCTCCGCTGCGCGCCCTAGCATGTGCTGATACAGGCCGGACACGAAAGCGCTGTCGCTCTGCGCGCCATTGGCAGCCTGCCACTCGGCAGACTGCAATATGCCTTGCGCCACGTCCTGGAGGGAAAGCCCGCGCTGCGTCCAAAAGTCCAACCCGGCCAGATCCGGCGCCCGTTCCAGGGCCCCGTACAACAGCGCCACGTCCACCAGGGCGGCATTGCTGACGCCAAGGAAGGACAAGCCGGCAGCCGCGCCATTCAGCTCCGCCTTCTGCACGGTTTCCAGGCGGCCGTCCGCAAATACCGCCTGGTCGTGGCGCGCGGTGAGCTGGCCGCCGGCGGATACCAGGAATTGCCAGCCGCCGGTGTCGCTGCGCCCGCCCTGCAGCATGTCGCTGCCACTGCCGCCGCGCAGCACGTCGTTGCCGGTGCCGCCTGCCACCAGGTCGTCGTCGGCGCCGCCGTCCAGCGTGTCGTTGCCGCCCATGCTGCCGATGAAGTCATTGCCGGCGCCGCCGGACAGGCTGTCGTCCTCGGCGCCCAGCATGATGTTCTGGCTGGCCGCGTCGCCCACCACGTAGTTCTGGCCGCTGCCGCCGCGCACCGTGACCGCGCCCACCACGGCGGCGAAGTCCACGTCGTTCAGCTTGAGCGTGCTGCCGGCCGGCAGCTGGCTGGCGTCGATGACGATGCCGATGGCGGTGGCGTTGCTGCCCCCGGCCGGCGGCGCCGACGAGCTGCCGAGGATCTCGATCGAGGTGGCGGCCGCGCCGGGCGCGCTGCTCAGCACCAGCGTCTTGGTCTGCAGCTTCACGTCCGTGCCCAGCTGCGACAGGAAGCCGCCGCCCTGTCCGGTCATGTCGGCCTGGGTGTCCGAGCCGCTTTGGGTGCGGCTCTCGATGCGCAGTATCAGGTCCAGCAAGGCCTGGCTGTTGTTCAGCAGCGTGGTGGCACCCGTGGCCACCAGGCCGGTGCCGGTGGGCAGGCTGACGGTGAGCTGGGTGGCGGGCGCGCCGCCGGCGGCGCCCAGGCCGAGCGGAATGTCGGCCAGGCTGGAATGCGGCGAGCTGGGATCTTCCTCCCGCCCCGGCGCGATCACCGGCACGGTTACTGCCTGGTTGACCAGGCCGGTGGCCGGGTCGGTGGTGGTGACGGTCTGGGTGGGTACGCCGTCCACCGTGCCCGGCACCGGCGTTGGCGTGACAGGCCCGGTCGGCGTGCTGACCGTCAGCGCGGGCGAGGTGCCGCCGCCGCCGCTGTTGCCCGCGATGTCGGTATAACTGGCTGCCGCCACGGTCACGCTGGCGGGGCCGGCGGTGGTGGCGATGAACTGCGCGGTGCGCACGGCACCGCTGCCGGACAGCGGCCCCAGCGTGCCGCCGCTGACGGCAACGTCGCCCGCGCTGCCGTTCCAGGTGAAGCTGGAGCCGGGCGTCTCGCTGAAGGTGAAGGTGATGGTGGCCGACTCCCCCACTGCCAGCGTGGCCTTGTCGCTGGTGATGGCCAGCGTGGGCGCGGTCTGGTCCAGCGTCAGCACCTGCCCGGACGTGTAGCCGGCGGCGGCCGCGTTGCCGACGGTATCCTGGATGGCGGTGCCGCTGGCATTCAGGTCCAGCCGCAACGTGCCTTCTCCAGACAGGTTGTTGACGCTGACGGTGTAGGTGTTGCCGCTGCCGGTGACGGAGGCAATGCTGCCGTTGGCGCTGCCGGTGGCCGTCAGCGCGAAATCTCCCGCATCCACGCCGGTCACGCTGTCGGCGAAGGTCACTGTGTAGCTGGACGTGGCGCCGTTGGTGGCGGTGGCGCCGGCCGGCGCGATGGAGGCGACCACGGGCGCGGTGTTGTCGATGGTGTAGGCCGCACCGCCGGTGTAGCCGGCGGCCGCGTTGCCCGCGGCGTCGGCAATGCCGGTGCCGCTGGACTTCAGGTCAAGCCGCAGTGTGCCGTCGCCGGACACGCTGCTGACCGTAACCGTGTAGGTGCTGCCGCTGCCGGTGACCGAGGCGATGCTGCCGTTGGCGGTGCCGGTGGCGGTGAGCGCAAAGTCGGACGGGTCCACGCCGGTGACGCTGTCGTCCAGCGTGACGGTGTAGGTGACGCTGGCGGCCTTGGTGCTGGCCGCGCCGCCCAGCGCAATCGAGGACACCGCCGGCGCTGTATGGTCCAGCGTGTAGGTCGCCCCGGCCGTGTAGCCGGTGGCCACGCCGACATTGCCGGCGTTTTCAATCTGGGTGCCGCTGCCGTTCAGGTCCAGGCGCAGCGTGCCGTCTCCCGCCAGCGTGTTCACGGTAACGGTATAGGTGTCGCCGCTGCCGCTCACGCCGGCGATGCTGCCGCCGGCCGACCCGGAGGCTGTCAGCGCGAAGTCGGCGGCGTCCACGCCGGTCACGCTTTCGCTGAAGGTGACGGTGTAGTCCACCGAGGCGGCGCTGCCGGCCACCGTGGCGGACGCGCCGGCCGCGCGGACGATGGAGGTGACGGTGGGGATGTTGGCCACCGTCAGCGTGAAGGCCTGGTTGCTCACATTGCCGGCCGCGTCGGTGGCGGCGACGTAGAAGGCATAGCTGCCCGCGCTCAGCGCCGAGCCGCCCACGTTGAGGGCGCTGCCGGAGATGGCGAAGCTGGCGTTGTCCGCGTCGTTGCTGCCATTGCCCGCCACCAGGGCGTAGCTGACGGCGTTGCTGTCGGTGGCCGACAGCGTGAGGATGGACGCGCCGCCGGTGGCGGAGGCCACGGCCACGGTGGTGCCGCTCAGCGCCACGCCGGACGGCGCCGTGGTGTCGATCTTGAGCGCCAGCCCGGACGAGGCCGAGGACACGTTGCCTGCCGCGTCGGTGGCCTTGACGGTGACCGTGTGGCTGCCTTCGGCCATGGCCGAAGCGGTAATGGACCAGTTGCCGCCGGTGGCCACGCCGCTGCCCAGCACAGTCACGCCGTCGGTGTCGTACAAGGTGACGGTGCTGCCGCTTTCGGCCGTGCCGCTGAGGGCGGGCGTGGTGTCGCTGGTGATGTTGTCGCTGGCCGAGCTGCCGCTGTCGCTGCCCATGTCCAGGTCGGGCGCGGACGGCGCGGACGGCGCGGACGCATCCACCGTATAGGCCT
Organism: Massilia sp. Root418; assembly: GCF_001425265.1. Lineage (GTDB taxonomy): Bacteria > Pseudomonadota > Gammaproteobacteria > Burkholderiales > Burkholderiaceae_D > Rugamonas. The sequence continues at coordinate 340,041 of NZ_LMEC01000021.1, read as the reverse complement.
GGCTGGCGGCAGCGCCGTCGTTGCCGGCGGCGTCGGTCACCTTCAGCCGCAGCGTGCCGCTGGCGGCCAGCGTGACGCCGTTCCACGTCAGCGTGGTGCCGGAAACCTTGCTGGTGATGTTGCTCCAGGTGGCGCCGCCGTCGAGCGAGCCGTACACCAGATCCGATCCCCCCGGCGCGCCGCTCAGCGTGGCGGTAACGGTTTGCGCAGCGCTGCCGGTGACAAAGTCGCCGGCCGTGCCGGTGTCGTTCGACAGCGCCAGGGCACTGAAGGTAACGGTGGGCGCCACGCTGTCCACGGCGGCGTTGCTGCCGTCGGCGGCGGTGCTGCTGTTGCCGGCATCGTCGGTGGCGGTGACGGATACGTTGCGGCCGGTGACGCCGTTCAGGGCCCCGGCAGCGATGGTGTAGCTGGCGCTCCAGGTGCCGGACGAGTTGGTGGCTGCCACTGCGGCGCCGCCGCCGAACTGGCTGAAATCCACCGTGACGCCGGCGATGTCGCCGTTATTGTCGCCGCCGGCAGTGTTGTTCCAGCTGGCGGTGACAGTATCACCGATCTTGTAGGCGCCGCCGGTGCCGCTGGCGCCGGAAATGGCGATGCGCGCATCGCTGACCGTGGGCGCGATGCTGTCCACCACGGCGTTGCTGCCGTCGGCCTTGGTGGTGACGTTGCCGGCATCGTCGGTGACGGTGAAGCTCACGTTGCGGGTGCCGCTGTCGACAGCGCCGGCGGTGACGGTAAAGGTGGCGGTCCAGGTGCCGGAAGATGCGCTGGCGGTGACCGCCGAACCGCCGCCGAACTGGCTGAAGTCCACCGTGGCGCTGGCCATGTCGCTGTTGTTGTCGCCGCCGGCCGTGTTGTTCCAGGTGGCGGTGACGGTGTCGCCGATCTTGAACGCGCCGGCGGTGCCCGAGCCGCCGCTGATGCTGAGATTGGCGTCGCTGACCACCGCGGCCTGGTTGTCCACCTTGAGGCCGGTGGTATCGGCCTTGGTGGCGGTGCCGCCGCCGCTGGTGGCGCTGACCGAGACATTCCTGCCCGTTTGGTCGATGCTGCCTGCGGTGATGGTGTAGCTGGCGGTCCAGGTGCCGGACGCGTCGCTGGCGGCCACCGCCGCGCTGCCGCCGAACTGGCTGAAGTCCATGGTCACGCCGGTGACGCCGCTGTTGTTGTCGCCGCCGGCGGTATTGTTCCAGGTGGCGGTGATAGTGTCGCCAACCTTGTAGGCGCCGCCGGTGCCGGACCCGCTGGAGGTGACGGCGATGGCCGCGTCGCTGACGGTGGGCGGCGGTGCCACGGCCTTCACGTCGTCGATGACCAGGTCCTGGAACAGGGCGTATTGTTCGGAGGTGAAGGTGATGGAGGTGACGTCGTTGAAGGCGGTCAGTCCGGACTCGGTGCTCAACCCCACGCTCGACACCTTGCCGAAATCCACATAGGTGCTCATGCCGTTGTAGTAGACCCTTACCGTGCCGGTGGAGGCGCCGGCGGCGAAGCCGGTGAGGTCGAAGGTATAGCCCGCCTGCGCCGTGATGGTGAAGTCCACCCCGCTGCCTCCGGCCCGGTCCGTCAGGGCGTACACGCCGGTCACGCTCCATGTGGGGTCGTACAGCATGTCGTAGTAGGCCGCGTTCTGGGTCGCCGACCCGGCCGCGAATGTGAACGCGGCGCCGCCCACGTTGCGGTTGAACGACCCGAGGCCGCCCTCCGGGTCATCCGGGTCGCCGTCGTTGAAGCTGACCGTAGTGGCCAGCAGGCCGGGGTAGGCCTGCGCGCCGGCTTCGTCCAGGGGCAGCGCGCAGTCGACGGCGCCGCGCACGCAAGCCAGCTGCCAGTCCGCGCCAAGGGACGCCGCGCCGGTGGGCGTGACGGAGGCCGCCACGCCGGTGCCGGTGAGCGCGGCGATCCGGCCGATCAGTTTGCGGCCTGCACTGCCGGCCGCCAGTTCGCAGCCGTACAGCAGCAGTGCGCCGTCCGGCGCCAGCGCGGCGCCGACTGCCGCCAGCGCGCCGCGCACGCCGTGGTCGGCCAGCGCTGCGTGCGTCAGCCGGGCCGCGCCCAGGTTCAGCACGCCGGGAGCCGCGTGCGACAGGATGTGCAGCGCGTGGTAGCCGCGGTTGGCGGCCGCCCATAGCGCGAGCTGGCGCAGGCCGTCCTGCTGCGCGTCGAGCTCCAGCACCGCCAGCCCTTTGCGCACCGCCGCCTGCAGCAGCCAGTGTTCGGCCAGGCCGGTATCGACGAAGACCGCTTCCTGCCTGCCGCCGTTCAGCGCCGGCTCGGCCGCGCGCAGCAGGAGCGGCGGCGTTGCGGGCGCGATGGGCAAAACGCAGGGGGCGGGCTGCTCCCACTGCATGGGGCGGCGCGGCGTGACGGGAATGTGGGGAATGTGGGAAGTGTGGGGAGTGTGGGCGATGGTCATGACGTTACCTGTTGACGACGACGGCCGAAGCCGCACCAGGGGAGGATTTCGCTAAATGTTCGGTTACCCGCCTGTCCAGCGCCGGGCGCCAGCTGACGGGCATGGCTGCCAGCACTTGCGCTTCGAGCTGGCCGGCCGCTGCGCGCTGCTGCGCATCGGCGGCGGCGGCTTTGGCGGCACTGGTCCAGAGGTAGATTTTGGCCAAGTGTTCAGGGGCCAGCGCCCCGCTGTTGGCCTGCACCGGCAGGCTGGCGTACAGTTGCGCGGTGGGCAGATAGGCGGGGGCAAAGCCGGCGGCAGCGGCGCGCTCCAGCCAGTGCAGGGCGGCATCCAGGTCCGGCGGGCCGCCCTCGCCCTGCGCCAGCATCAGGCCCAGGCGGTACTGTCCTTCCGGCGCGCCGTGCCGCGCCGCCTCGGCGTACCAGCGGCGCGCGGCGGCCAGGTCCTGCGGCAGGGCGCTGCCGGATTGATGGTAGCCCGCCAGCTTGAGCATGGCGGGCGCGGAGTGCGCCTGGGCCGCTTGTGCGCACAGCGCCAGGCCCAACGCGGCGTCTTTGGGCACGCCCCGCCCTTCGATCAGGTAGTCAGCGGCGGCGCACCATGAAATCAGGTGGCCGCCTTCGGCCGCGCTGCGGTAAGCGGCCAGTGCGCGCGGAATATCAGCCGGACTATCAGCCCGACTATCAGCCGGACTATCGGCCGGGCGGCCCGTGCCTTGCGCGAGGCAGTCGCCCCAGAAATGCGCGGCAGCCGGCACGCCGCGCGCCGCCGCTTTCTCGAACCAGGCGCAAGCCGCTGCCGGGTCGCGCGCGCGACCCCATCCCTGCTGATGGAACACCCCGGCCATGAACTGCGCCAGCGGGCTGCGCGGCGCGGCGCGGACATAGGCCGCGTAGGCGGCAGCGTAATCGCCGGCCGCCAGCGCCGCCTGCGCCCGCGCCTCCTGCGCCTGTGCTTTCGGGTGCACCAGTGCTTGTGCGTACGGCTGTGCTTTTGCGTACGCCCTCACTGTCGCCTGCGCCCGCCCCGCCGGCTCCGCGCCGCCGGGCGCGGCCGCGCGTGCCGCGCAGGGCGACGCCAGCCATAGCAGTATGGCCAGCGCCGCCGGCAGCGCCGGCCAACGCGGTGCGCACCAGGCGGGCAGCCTCATGGCATGCGCCCCTAATCCCTGGTGGGGAACAGCCCCTGCACGGCGATATAGATCGGCATCGCCACGAAGGGCGCCATGGGCAGGATCAGCGGCGCGCCACCTGGGTTCATGTCGGTGCTGCCGGACAGCGCCACCGTGGGCAAGCCGCTCAGCGTGGTGCTGGCGCTGCTGCCGGTGATGGTGGTGGTGGGCGTGCCCGCGAACGTCACGGCCGCCGTGCCGGCAATGCTGCCCGCCGCCATGGCCACATCCGGCGCGCTGGCGGCATACAGCTTGGCCGATGGCGTGTTCACCGTCGCCAGCGCATTGCCGCCGGCGTTGCTGACAGCACCGGCGCCGCTGTAGGCCTTGAGGCTCAGGGCGCTGCCGGACACGCTGCCCGTGACACCGGCCAGCGACGTGGTGGCGGCAAGCCCGGAGAACGTGGTGGCGGCCGCCATAGTTCCCAGCGTGACGGTGGCTTTGGCCGCCGTGGTGCCGTTGTTCAGCGTGTGCGCGTGCGCGGGAAGCTGCGCCGCCGTGAACGTGGCGGACAGGGAGCCGCCGGACTGTCCGAAGGAATAGCCGGGCAAGCCCGTGCCCTGCCCCGCGCCGATCAGTGCGCGGCCGCGCAGGTCGGGCAGCTGGAAGGTGACGTTGTTGCTGCCGCCGTAGGTGGTGCCGATCACCGCGTACAAGGCCTGGTAGACGTTGACCTGCAAGGTGCGGCCATCGGCAAGCTGGTACATGCCGCCGCCGAAATTGCTGTTGACCGGCCACGCCATGATGCACATGCTGCCCAGGTAGGGCTCGGAACTGCAGGCGGAACCGGGAGCGCTCCAGCCGGCGCCCGCCAGCAGGACCAGCGCGGCGGCGCCGCGCCGGATTCGGATGGGGATAGGGATCGGACTATGCATCAGTTTCTCCTGATCGACTTTCAAGTTGTCGTGCCACAGGGAACGAATTGGAACGACCATTCTAGTCCTGGGGGAGCAAAAAAACGCAAATCAGGGAAACTCTTACACGACCGCGTTGCGTTCAAGTTGAATGCAAAATGCAAGCCGTTGCCGCCAGTTAATGAGTAGTGCCTCCGGTAGCATAGACATCGGCGCCAACCGCGAGCGCCGTGCGCACGGCAATGCGCAAGCCCTCCACCATGTCCGCCAGCGACATGCTGGGCGCCCCGGGATGGGCTGCGGCTTGCTGCGGCAGGTAGGGAATATGGATGAAGCCCGCGCGCTGCACGCCCGGCCGCGCGGCGGCAGCGTGCATCAGGCCGTAGAACACGTGGTTGCAGACGAAGGTGCCGGCGGTCTGCGATACCGAGGCCGGCAAGCCGGCGGCCCGCAGCGCCTGCACGATGGCCTTGATGGGCAGCGTGGAGAAATAGGCAGCCGGCCCGCCGGGCACGATGGGTGCGTCCACCAGCTGCTGCTGGCGGTTGTCCATGATGGGCGCATCGTCGATGTTGATGGCGATGCGCTCGACCGACAGCTCGCAGCGGCCGCCCGCCTGCCCCACCGCGATCACCACGGCAGGCTGGAGCTCGGCCAGGGCCTGCGCCATTACCTCGTTGGCCGCCCCAAACACGCAGGGCAGCTGGCGCGCCACCACCTGGAAGCCGTCCTCGCGCCAGCCGTCCAGCGCGCGCACGGTTTCCCAGGCGGGATTGACGGTCTCCCGGTTGAAGGGTTCGAAGCCGGTCAGCAGTATGGTTTTCATCAGATTTGGTGTCATCAATAATTCATCAGGAAGTACAGCAGCAGTATATTCGCCCCCAGCAGCGGCAGCGCGGTGGGGATCTGGGCCTTGATCACGGCGTGCTTGTCGTGCAGGTCGAGCAGCGCGGCGGGCACGATGTTGAAGTTGGCGGCCATGGGTGTCATCAGCGTGCCGCAGTAGCCGCTGAACATGCCGATGGCGGCCATCAGGGCGGGATTGGCGTGGTAGACGTTCACCAGCACCGGGATGCCGACGCCACCGGCCATGACGGGAAAGGCGGCGAAGCCGTTGCCCATGACGATGGTGAACAGGGCCATGCCGCCGCAGTACACGGCCACCGCCACCAGCTTCCAGTCCATGTTGATGTAGGAGGTGCTTACGTGGGCCACTGCCTTGCCCACGCCCGCCTCGGTGAACAGCAGGCCAAGCACGGCCAGCATGTGCGGCAGCACGATGGCCCAGCCCATGGCGTCCACCAGGCGGCGCTGCTCGCGCCCGGCCTGCAGCGGCGAGGCACGCAGCATGATGCAGGCGACCGCCACCGCGATCACCGAGGCGCAGCCCAGCGCGGACAGCGTGAGGTGCTTCTGGTCGAACAGGAACAGGCCGCCCAGCTTCACGTCTTTCAACAGCGTGGCGCAGGCCATGGTGACGGCGGGGATGATGAGCGCGGGCACGAACAGCTTGTGGCCCAGGCGCTGGGCGCTGCTGCGGCGCTCGGCCTCTGGCAGGTTGCGGGGCGCGCCCATGCGCACGCCGCCGAAGCCGGCCAGCAGGGCCATGGCGATCATGATGGCGCCGGCCGTAACGTCCGGCAGCGCTTCCCCGGCCAGGTAGACGGTGGCATACAGCGCCCAGAACAAGGCCGTGCTGTGGCGGCGCGGGTTGCTGCGGTCCATCAGCGTGAGCACCGCGCTGAGGGCCAGCACCGCGCCGAGCAGCATGTAGAAGTAGTCGAGCTTGAAGATCATGGCCGGCCCTCCGGTGCCTTCGGCCCGGGCTGGCCCGCTGCGGCATGCTGCGCGGCGGCAGCCTTGCCGGCGGCGGCGAGCAGCTCGCGCTCGATCTCGCGGTCCAGCCGGCGCAGGCGCCAGGCGTGGATCACATAAGCCGTGACGGCGGTCGGAATGCCCCACATGGCCACGTGCAGCGGATTCACCTCGATGCCCTCGCCGTGCAGGATGGTTTGCATCAGGACGATGGCGCCGAAGGCGACGAAGATGTCCTCGCCAAAGAACAGGCCCACGTTGTCGGTGGCGGCGGCCATGGCGCGCACGCGCTGGCGCAGGCGTTCGCTCAGGCCAGGGTGGCGCAGTTCGGCCGCCGCTTCGGCCATGGGCGACACCAGCGGCCGCACCATGTTGGGATGTCCGCCCAGGCTGGTGAGCCCGCCCGCCGCCGACAGCTCGCGCACCGTCAGGTAGACGATCAGGATGCGCCCCGCCGTGGCCGACTTCACGCGCGCGATGGCGGCCTGCGCGTGCTCGCGCAAGCCGTAGCGCTCCAGCAGCCCGATGGCGGCCAGCGGCAGCAGGTAGATCAGCGGCAGGTTGCGCGTCTTGACGAAGGCCCGGCCCAGCGACGCCAGCAAGGCCTCCCCCGGCATCATGGCCGCGAACCCGGTGGTGAAGCATGCCGCCACCACCACCAGCACCGGGTGCGCGCGCAGCAGGAAGCCGATCACGATGACACCCACGCCCAGCAAGGGCCATAAACTCACTACAGACTGCATGCGGCGCTCCCCGAAATGAACAAAGCCCGCACATCGTAGCGCCTTACGCGTCACACGTACATCAGGGCGCGGCGTGGGTGTGGTAGATCTTGCTGACTACGGTCCATTTTCCCTCGACCTTCAACAGGTTGAAGAAGTCAGTGAAGGAGAAGCCAGAGACGTCGTTGCTGTCAATACGTGCGCTGGCAGCCGTGCCGGCGATGTCAATTCTGACGATCGCGCTCCGAGCCTCGGGCGATGGGCGAAACGGCGGCTTGTCGATGGCGCTGAATAGCCCTTGGATCGGACCGCCGGCCAGCTTGCCGTTGGCGTCAACGCCAAAGATGGTTGCCTGTTCGCTGAAGGCTGGCTTCATGATGCTGCTCTTGGCCTGTTTACAGCCTTCGTTGTATTTGTTCAGTACCTCGACGATGGCCCGGTATTCTTGCACGTAGACAGGCTTGGCAGCTTGCTGGCTGCGCGGCCGGTCTTCTGCCTGAGCCGCCGCGCCCACGCCGGCGATGGCTGCCGCGCACAACAAAGTCTTGAGGATGGTCAGTCTCATCTGGCCTCTCCTGTTCAAGGCGCGACGTGGGTGTGGTAGATCTTGCTGACCACGGTCCAATTGCCGTCGACTTTCAGCAGATTGAAGAAATCGGTAAAGCAGAAGCCAGAGACGTCGTTGGTGTCGATGCGCGCGCTGGCGGCCGTGCCTGCGATGTCCACTTTGACGATCTCCCCTTGGGCTTCGGGAGACGGGCGGAAGACGCTGTCGATGCCGTCGAACAGAAGCTGGATCGGACCGCCGGTCAGTTTGCCTTCGCCGTCGACGCCAAAAATCGTGGCCCGCTCGCTGAAGGCCGGCTTCATGATGCCGCTGTCGGCCTGTTTGCAGCCTTCGTTGTACTTGTTCAGCACCTCGACGATGGCTTGATAGTCTTGCACGTAGGTAGGTTTGCTCATGTTTTCACTCCTGGGTTAAATGGTGGTCAATTCGAGTCGTTCGGGCCCATGGACCCAACTGGAGAAGTTTGCTTTCGCGGTGATCCAACCACCAGCCGGCCTGCACGTTCCAGTCGGCATAGGCTGCGCCCGGGCTGGCCGCCCCCAGCACCTGTTGTGCATGCAAGGGAAAGTGCGGCTCGCGCAGCGCTGCATGGCCCAGCGCCACCAGGTCGGCCTGGCCGGAGGCGACGACGGCGTCGGCCTGCCACGGATCGACGATCAGCCCCACGGCCATCGTGGCGATTTCCGCTTCGCGGCGGATCTGCGCTGCGAACGGCACCTGGAAACCATAGCCGCTGGGGTATTCGAAGACGCCGAAGCCGCCGGACGAGCAGTCGACGACATCGACGCCGGCAGCCTTCAAGACCACGGCGAAAGCGACGCTGTCGTTTATCGTCCAGCCGCTGCTGCTGCCATCGACCGCTGACAGGCGTATGAATAGCGGCTTGTCCTGCGGCCAGGCCTCACGCACCTCGCGGGCGATTTCCAGCGGCAGGCGGATGCGGTTCTCGAAGCTGCCGCCGTATTCATCGGTGCGATCGTTGGTCAGCGGCGACAGGAAGGCATTGAGCAGGAAGCCATGCGCAAAGTGCAATTCCAGCACGTCGAAACCTGCCTGCAGGGCGCGCCGCGCCGAAGCGAGAAAGTCCGACCGCACCTTGGCGATCCCGTTTGCGTCCAGGGCACTGGGCACCAGCCAGCCGTCAGCGACCGGGCGCGCGCTGGGCGACACGACCGCCCAAGGATGCTCGCCGCGTGCCGCATCGCGTTCGTTCAGCGGACCGTTACCCTCGAAGGCCCGCTGAATGCTGGCTTTAGGTCCGGCATGGCCAATCTGGATTCCCGGCGTTGCCCCATGGGCCTTGGCGAATGCGGCGATGCGTGACAGGCCTTGCACGTGGGCTTCATCCCAGAGGCCCAGATCGCCGTGCGTGATCCGCCCCTCGGGCGAGACCGCCGTCGCCTCGACCATCAGCAGGCCGAAGCCGCCGAGCGCGAAACGGCCATAGTGGACGGCGTGGTATTCGCCTGCATGGCCGTCCCTTGCCGTGTACTGGCACATCGGGCTGAGGGCGAAGCGGTTGCGCAGGGTGACGCCGCGCAGGGTCAGTGGTTCAAAAATTTTGCTCATTGTTCTGTGCTTGAAAGGTGTCGAATAGCCAGAGTATGGAGATCGGCGATAATGACGTGAATAGTCATAACTGGACATAGAGTATGAGCAAATTAGTCATAATCGACGAACCAGCCAATGCTGGAGGCAGCACAGGCGCACCGCCCGCTCCCGCGGTGCATCTCCCCGGCCTGTTGACCTTCGAGGCTGCCGCAAGGCATTTGAACTTCGCTCGCGCCGCCGCGGAATTGGGGGTCACGCCAACAGCGGTATCCCGCACGATCAAGAATGTGGAAGCACAATTGAACGTGCGGCTGTTCAACCGCACCACGCGCAGTGTCGGCCTGACCGAGGCCGGCGCCTCACTGAACGCGGCATTGGCGCCTGCGCTCTCGCTGATCCGGGACTCCTTGTCGCGGGCCTTGCTCGCGACCGACCAGCCATCCGGCACAGTGCGCGTCAGTTCTTCATACGTCGCGTACCGCATCTTGATCGAACCGCATCTGGATGGGTTCCTGGAAAAGTACCCGCTGATTAATGTCGAAATTTCGCTGGACAATCAACTTAGCGATATCGTCAGCACCGGTTTCGATATCGGCATACGCATGGGGAGAAAGGTGCAGAACGACATGGTCGCCGTGCAGCTGGGTGCAGTGCAAAAGCGAGTGGTGGTGGCGGCCCCGGACTACTTCCGCGAACGCACAGAACCGGAAACGATTGATGAACTGCTGGAGCACAACTGCATCCGCCAGCGCTATTCCGCTGGCGGCCGTTTGTATGATTGGAAATTCGACGATAGCGGCCAGACGGTTCAAATCGACGTCCAGGGGCGCTATGTTTTTGACGAGATGCGCTCGGTCCTTGATGCAGCAATGCAGGGCCGAGGCGTAGCCTTCATCCTGGAGAACTTTGCGAAGCAAGAGCTGGCAAATGGCAGGCTGCGGCGAATACTGACGCGGTACAGCGGATTGGACGATGCGTTTCATCTCTACTATCCGCATCGCAAGCACATGCCCGGCAAGCTGCGTGCCTTCGTCGATTTTATGCGCACGGCCAACAGGCCATAAAAAAACACCCCTGCGAGAGGGGTGTTTCGGTGACTGCGTTATCAGCGAATTATCAGCGAATTATCAGAAGTTCGCTTTGAACTGCACACCGTAGGTGCGCGGTTCGTTGACGATGCCGGTCAGGTTGTTGAAGTCGATCGCGGCGATGACTTGCTCGCGGCCGGTGATGTTGCGGCCGTAAGCGGCGACTTCATACTTGCCGTCTGCCCACTTGTAGCCGGCGCGCAGGCCGCCTTCCAGCATGGACTTGGCTTTGTATTCCTTCGCTTCGTACAGGAACATGTTGTACTTGTCGCGGTAGGCCCAGTCGGTGTACGCATAGAACTCGCCGTTGCCCACAGGGGTGCTGTAGCGCAGCGTGAAGTTGCCAACCCACTTGGGCGCACGCGGCAGCGGATTGCCGTTGATCAGCGCGACGCGGCTGCCGCCCACGGTCTGGGTCGGGTTGGTCACGGTGCAGCCGTTGCCGCATGGGGACACGAACAGGCCCGCATCCTTGATCTCGGTGTCGTTGTAGCTGCCGCCGATGGTAGCGCGCCATTCGTCCGAAATGATGGCTTGCAGGTCGAGCTCGAAGCCCTGGCCTTCAGCCTTGTCCGCGTTGACCAGGCGGTTCTGGTTGACGGCGCCCGAACCGGCGGTCAGCTGCAGGTCTTTCACGCGGTACTTGAACACCGATGCCGACAGGCGCGCACGCTTGTTCAGGAAGTCCTGCTTGATACCGGCTTCCACCGACAGGTTCTTCTCCGAGTCGCCCACCGAGATGGTGTCGCCGAACAGCACGCGGCCCTGGATCGACGGTGCGCGGTAGCCGGTCGCGATGCGGCCGTATACGTTGGTGTTCTTGTCGATCTCGTAGTTGGTGCTCAGGTCCCAGCTGATGTTGGTGTCTTGCGGATGCGCGAACAGCGGGCCGACGTTCTTGCCGCCGAACGGCGTCAGGGTGCGGGCTGCCACGAAGTCCTTCTTGTCGTCGGTGTAGCGCACGCCGGCGCGTACTTTCCAGACATCGGAGAGCGCGTAGTTCACCGAGCCGAAGGCCGCCCACGAACGCGAGTTCTGGGTCTGCTGCGCATAGCCGTTGACCACGCCGCCGCCCAGGGTGTCGAAGTTGAAGCTGTCGACGACGATGTCTTCCTTGAAGTAGTACACGCCGGCGATCCACTGCAGGCGGTCCTTGGTGTTGGACTCGACGCGGAACTCTTGCGAGATCTGCTTGTGGTCCGGCAGGCCGTCGGCGGTTTCGGACGTGAACGGAATGAAGGCTGGGGCAGGACCGGAGGTGGCGCCGGAACCGTAGCCGCCGTCCACGTCGGCACGGCTGTAGAACTTGGCCTTCTCGTAGCCGGTGATGGAATGCAGCGTCATCGTTGGCAGGTCGTAGCGCAAGGTCAGGCTGGAACCGGTCACTTTCAGCTTCTGGGTGTTGAAGCCGTCGGTCGGGTAGCTGCCGTAGTCGAAGCCGTCGACGATGTCGTTGGTGCCCTTCTTGATGATGCCGGCGCGGAACAGGGTGGCGCTGCCGTCCATGTCGCGGTGATGGATGTTGAACAGCGCGCTGAAGTCCTTGTTCGGCTTGAACGCCACCTGCACGCGGGCCGCGTTGTCCTTGTAGCCTTCGAAGTCCTGGGTGCCGGTGATGCGCGGGTTGTGCACGCGGTCGTCGCGCGACTGCGACTGCAGCGACACGCGGGCGCTGATCATCTCGTTTACAGGCATGTTGAACGCGCCTTCGGCGTTGAACACGCCGTCCTTGCCGAAGCCGGCCGACACGTAGCCCTCCTGCTTGTTGGACGGCTTGACCGAGTCGAACTTGATCACGCCGGCCGGGGAGTTACGGCCGAACAGCGTGCCCTGCGGGCCGCGCAGCACTTCGATCTGTTCCACGTCGAAGACCGGGAAGCCTTTCAGCATCGGCGATTCCTGCACCACGCCGTCGTACACCAGGCCCACGGGCTGGGATGCGTTCAGGTCGAAGTCGGTGTTGCCCAGGCCGCGGATGTAGAAGCGCGGGAAGGAACGGCCGAAGTCCGACTCCACGTTCAGCGACGGGGTACGGCCGGACATGAAGCGGATGTCGTCGCCGCCGGCGGTCAGCACGTCCAGCTTTTCGCCTTTCATGGTGGAGATGGCCATCGGCACATCCTTGATGTTCTCCGAGCGGCGCGCCGCCGTCACGATCACCGTTTCGAGCTGGCCGGACTGTGGCTTGGCTTCGGCCTGGGCCGCTTCCTGGGCCATCGCGCTGTGCAGCGGGAAGGCGCCGGCGACCGCGAGGGCGATCAGCGTACGGGACGCGTACTTAGTTTTTGTCATCATGAACCAACTCCTTGCTGGGATTGCACCGGGCGGTGCGAATTATTCGATTAAGCTTTACAAAAAACAAAGAAAAATCGTTACAAGCGCGAATCCTAGCATGAAAAGTTTTGACTGGAAATTACGGCGCAATAGTTTTGATTTATATTTTCGACGTATAAATAAGCAACAAAAAACGTATTTGCCATACATATACCCAGTCGGGCATAGTAAGCGACTATCCAACCGCAATACAGACCATTTATATAGGGCTCTTGCGCCATAGTGCGGCAGGGGCTAGCGGGAGGGGCCGGCGGCGGTGCCGATTTGGCAAGACCAATCGGCAACTGCATGAAAAAGCAACAAGGGAAATTATTTCTGGGTGTGTCAGCAATGTTGCATCAGCACGACATGGGCGCGACACATTATGACCAAGTTTCACGTTTTGGCTGCGATGCAATACTAACAATAAAGAAAACCGGCTGCGTGCGGGGTGGGCGCAAAATCAGGATGCCGGCCTCTAAAAAGCAGCCCGAAGTACATGTTTCGGCCGCAAAAAATATACAATATCGAACTTCCAGGAGCCTACTCATGAAAATCAAACAACTCAGTATGACGATCGCCGCCATGTGCGTGGCAGCAGGCGCCTGCGCCGCTGACCCGAAACTGGCGGTCGTCTACGACGCGGGCGGTAAGTTCGACAAGTCGTTCAACCAGTCCGCGTTTGAAGGCGCCTCGCGCTTCAGCAAAGAAACCAACATCAAGTTCATCGAAGTGCAGGCCAGCAGCGACACCCAGGCTGAGCAGGTGCTGCGCGGCCTGGCCCGCAAGAACCTGGACCTGATCGCCTCGATCGGCTTCGCGCAGACGCAGGCGGTGCAGAAGGTTGCCAAGGAATTCCCGAAAGTGCGCTTCGTGCTGATCGACGGCGTGGCGCAAGGCGCCAACGTGAACTCGGTCACCTTCAAGGAAGAAGAAGGTTCCTACCTGGTGGGCGTGGCCGCCGCCATGGCCTCCAAGACCAAAAAGCTGGGCTTCATCGGCGGCATCGACATTCCGCTGATCCGCACCTTCGCCTGCGGCTATGCCCAGGGCGCCAAGTCGGCCGACAAGAAGGCCGAAGTATTCCAGAACATGGTGGGCACCACCTCGGCCGCCTGGAACGATCCGGCCAAGGGCGGCGAACTGGCGCGCTCGCAGTTCGAGCGCGGCGTGGACGTGGTGTTCGCGGTGGCCGGCGGCTCGGGCATGGGCACGCTGCAGACCGCCAAGGAAAAAGGCAAGCTGTCCATCGGCGTCGATTCCAACCAGAACAGCCTGTACCCCGGCAGCGTGCTGACCTCCATGGTCAAGCGCGTGGACAACGCGGTCTACGATTCCTTCATGCAGATGAAGAACGGCACCTGGAAAGCCGGCGTCACCGCCAAGGGCTTGAAGGAAGGCGGCGTGGACTGGGCGCTGGACGAGCACAACCGCAAGCTGATCACGCCGGAAATCGAAAAGAAAGTCCTGGGCGTCCGTAAAGACATCATCGACGGCAAAGTCAAAGTGATCGACTACCGCACCGGCAACAGCTGCCCGGTCTAATCACGTGATTCAAAAAGAGAACGCGCCGGCGGGTGATCCCGTCCGGCGCGTTTTTTAGTCATAGCAACCATCATCCAGTGATCCTATGCACCCAGCAGTAGAATTTCGCGGCATCTCCAAGCACTTCGGGGCGGTCAAGGCGAACACGGACGTCAGCTTCTCCATCGCCAAGGGCGCCATCCATGGCCTGGTGGGCGAGAACGGCGCCGGCAAATCGACCCTGATGAGCATCCTGTACGGATACTACCGCGCCGACGGCGGGGAGATCCTGCTGGACGGACAGGTCCGCCCCATCCACAGCAGCCACGAGGCGATCCGCCTGGGCATCGGCATGGTGCACCAGCACTTCATGCTGGTCGAGAACATGACCGTGCTGGACAACGTGATGCTGGGCGCCGAGGGCGGCTTCAAGCTGGCCGGCAAGCGCGCCGCCGTGGAAGCGCAGCTGCGCGAGATCTGCGCACGCTACCGCCTGGACGTCGATCCGCTGGCCACCATCCACGACCTGTCGGTGGGCGCGCAGCAGCGCGTGGAGATCCTCAAGCAGATTTACCGCAGCGCCAACATCCTGATCCTGGACGAGCCGACCGCCGTGCTGACCGCGCAGGAAACCGCCTCGCTGTTCGAGATCCTGCGCCTGTTCAAGGAGCAGGGCAAGACCATCATCCTGATCACCCACAAGCTGCAGGAGATCCTGGACATCACCGACACCGTGACGGTGATGCGCGGCGGCCGCGTGGTGGGCGCGGTGGAAACCGCGCAGACCTCGAAAGAAGAGCTGGCCAACATGATGGTGGGCCGCCCCATCGAAAACAACCTGCCGCGCGGCGCCTACAATCCCGGCGCGCCGGTGCTGGAAGTGCGCGACCTGCAGCTGACCGACGACCAGGGCGTGACGCTGCTGAACAAACTGAACTTCACGCTGCGCGCGGGCGAGATCGTCGCCATCGCGGGCGTGTCCGGCAACGGCCAGAGCGAGCTGATGGAAATCCTGTCGGGCATGCGCTTGCCCACGTCCGGCGCAGTGGACTTCCAGGGCAAGGCCCTGCCCTACGCCGGCCGCTCCGACGCCGACGGCCTGCCGCTGGCGTTCCGCCACCTGGGCATCGGCCACGTGCCGGAAGACCGCCTGCGCGACGGCGTGATCAAGAACTTCTCGGTCATGCACAACACCTTCTTCGGCTACCAGGACCGCGTGAAGAACGCCTGGGGCCTGATCGACTTCAAGGGCGTGGCAGAGCGCTGCGCCGGCCTGCTGAAGGCCTTCGACGTGCGCCCGGCCAATCCGGACCTGCGCATCGGCCTGCTCTCCGGCGGCAACCAGCAGAAAGTCGTGATTGCGCGCGAAGTGCTGGCCAAGCCCAAGCTGATGCTGGTGGGCCAGCCCACGCGCGGCGTGGACATCGGCACCATCGAGTCCATCCACACCCAGCTGCTCGCGCTGCGCGACGCGGGCGTGGCCATCCTGCTGGTTTCCGTGGAGCTGGAAGAAGTGCGCGCGCTGGCCGACCGCATCCTGGTCATGTGCGGCGGCAGCATCACCGGCGAACTGAAAATCGACGAATTCGACACCACCCGCATCGGCTTGCTGATGGGCGGGATGCACAAATCATGAACACTAACGATATGCCACGCTGGGCGACAGCCTTTGTCCTGCCCGTACTGAACCTGCTGTCGGCGCTGCTGGTGGCGGCGCTGGTGATCCACCTGCTCGGTGAAGACCCGGTGGACTCCATGCGCATCCTGATCAACAGCGCCATCGTCAATCCGGAAGGCTTGAGCTACACGCTGTTCTACGCCTCCACCTTCATCTTCACCGGCCTGTCGGTGTCGATCGCCATGCAGGCCGGCCTGTTCAACATCGGCTCCGAAGGCCAGATGTATATCGGCGGCCTGGGCCTGACCCTGGCCATGCTGGCCTTCGACGCCACGCTGCCGTGGTGGCTGCTGATCCCGTGCGGCATCCTCGGCGCGGCGTTGTTCGGCGCGCTGTGGGGCTTCCTGCCGGGCTACCTGCAGGCCAGGCGAGGCAGCCACATCGTGGTGACCACCATCATGTTCAACTTCATCGCGGCCTCGCTGATGAACTTCTTCATCGTCAAATACCTGATCCCGCCGGGCGAGCAGAACACCGCCAGCCGCGTGTTCTCGGCCGCCGCCGAAATGCCGCGCTTGAACAGCTGGTTCCCGGTGCTGGGCGACACGCCGCTCAACGTGAGCTTCCTGCTGGCCATCGTCGCGCTGGCCATCTACGGCGTGGTGGTGTCGCGTTCGGCCTGGGGCTACAAGCTGCGCGCCACCGGCTTGAACAAGCACGCCGCGCACTACGCCGGTATCCGCATCAGCAAGATGATCATCGTGGTCATGCTGATTTCCGGCGCGCTGGCCGGCCTGGGTTCGGTCAACTCCATCATGGGCTCGACGCACTATCTGTCGCTCAACTTCGTCGGCGGCGCGGGCTTTGTCGGCATCGCGATTGCGCTGATGGGGCGCCAGCACCCGGTCGGCATCTTCCTGTCGGCGGTGCTGTTCGGCGCGCTGATCCAGGGCGGCTTCGACCTGTCGCTGGAAAAGCCGAACATCCCGACCGAAACGTTTATCTTCATCCAGGGCCTGATCATCCTGTTCTGCGGCGCCATGGAGAACTTCTACGCACCGGCCATCATGAAGCTGATCAAGGCCAAGGGGTAATGACATGACTTTTGAAGACCTGCATATCGGCAGCATCCTGGTATCGACCGTGCGCAACGCGCCGGTGCTGATTTTCGCCGCCATGGCCGGCCTGTTCGCAGAACGCTCGGGCGTGATCGACATCGGCCTGGAGGGCAAGATCCTGGCCTCGGCCTTCGTCTCGGCGGCGGTGGCCTTCGCCACCCAGAACCCGTGGTACGGCGTAGCGGCCGGCGTGGCCGTGTCGGTGGCGCTGGCCACCTTGCAAGGCTATGTCAGCATCACGCAGAAAGGCAACCAGCTGGTGGCCGGCATCGCCATCAACATCGCCATGAGTGGGCTGACCTTCGTTGTCGCCCAGTTCTTCTTCCAGCAGGGCGGCCGCACCCCGGACCTGGGCCAGGCGCGCCTGTTCGACGTGGTGCTGCCGGGCAGCGCCGCGGTGGTGGACGTGCCCTTCCTGGGCTGGCTGTACACCAAGCTGATCGGCGGCCATTCGGTGCTGGTCTACCTGGCGTTCGCGCTGGTGCCGCTGGTGCACTGGGTGCTGTACCACACCCGCTTCGGCCTGCGCCTGCGCGCCTGCGGCGAGAACCCGCACGCTGCCGACGCGGCCGGCGTGTCGGTGGAATGGACCCGCTACAAGGCCATGCTGATTGCCGGCGTGCTGTGCTCGTTCTCGGGCGCCTACCTGGCCATCGTGCAGAGTGGCTTTTTCCTGCGCGACATGTCGGCCGGCGCCGGCTACCTGGCGCTGACCGCCATGGTGTTCGGCAACTGGCGTCCGCTGTACACCTTCTTCGGCTGCCTGATGTTCGGCTTCTTCGGCGCGGTGCAGATCCAGATCGAGGGCGTGGACCTGCCGGTCGTGGGCCGCATTCCCGGCTCGCTGATCCAGATGGTGCCCTACGTGGTCACCGTCATCGTGCTGGCCGGCCTGATGGCCAAGTCGGTGGCGCCGAAAGCGATCGGCGTCCCCTTCGTCAAATCGCGCTAAGCGTTGTTCCGTGGATGGCGCCGCACGCGCCATCCGCATGCGCGGCAGGCATGCAGCCCATGCGCAAACCGCGCTTGCGGCCGTCCCCGCCTCCCGATAATCTTGATGTTCCCCACATCACATCAGGAGGCGCAATTGATCATCGCCATCACCTCATTCGCCCTGCCCGAACCCATCACGCGCGAGCAGGCGCACGCCATCTTCCTGAGCACCGCGCCGAAGTACCAGGGCGTGCCGGGCCTGCACCGCAAGCACTACATCCTCTCGGAAGACGGGGCCACGGCAGGCGGCGTGTACCTGTGGAATTCGCGCACCGAAGCCGAGGCGATGTACACCGACGCCTGGCGCACCTTCGTGCGCGGAAAGTACGGCAGCGAGCCGGTCGTCACGTACTACGACAGCCCGCTCACGGTCGACAACCTCGCCTCCGCTCCGATACCTTAAGCCGTCCATATTGTTGACTCGATATTTCGCATGTGCAATCATCGAGTGCATTCCATCACAGCCTCAGGCCCTGTATGCAAAACCAGCTCGATGCAAAGCGGCGCGCCATTCTCATCGCGGCCACCGGTGCCGCTGCCGCAGGCCTGGCCGGTTGCCGGGGCAACTCAACGGAAGACCGCCAGCTGCAGTTCGCCAGCCTGGCGGCGGCCGAGGCGGAGCTGGAGCGACTGGCCCAGGCCGGCGCACTCGCTTCCAGCGCAGCATGGAGCTGGGCGCAGACGCTGGCGCACTGCGCGCAAAGCATCGAGTTCTCAATGTCCGGCTTTCCGCAATCGAAATCCGCGCTGTTCCAGCGCACCGTCGGCGCGGCCGCGCTGGGCGTGTTCTCCTGGCGCGGCCGCATGAGCCACGACCTGGCCGAGCCCATCCCCGGTGCGCCGGCCCTGGATGCGGCGGCCGATCCCGCGCAGGCGATGCAGCGGCTGCGCGGGGCGATCGCGGCGTTCCGCGCCTGGACAGGGGCGCTGCGCCCGCACTTCGCCTACGGCGCGCTCGGCAAGCAGGACTATGAGCTGGCCCACGCCATGCACCTGGCCAACCATCTGTCCGCGTTCCGCGCCAAGGCTTGACCGTGTCCGTTTTCATCTACATCGCCTGCGCCTCGCTGGCCGGCGTGTCGGCCCTGCTGTGGCGGCGCCAGGCCAAGCTGAAGCGGGAAGCCCATATCCGCAGCTTCGTGCTGCCCAAGGGCCTGTTCGAGAAGCTGATGCAGCAGCATCCGCATCTCACCACCAAGGAATGCCAGCTGGTGGCGCAGGGCTTGCGCCAGTTCTTCCTGGCGCACCTGAAAAGCGGCAGGAAGTTTGTCTCCATGCCGTCCCAGGTGGTGGATGACCTGTGGCATGAATTCATCCTGTACACCAAGAACTACCACCAGTTCTGCCAGCGCGCCTTCGGCCGCTTCCTGCACCACACACCGGCCATCGTGATGGGCACGGCGCGGCAGGACAATGGCGGGCTCAAGCGCTGCTGGCATTTCGCCTGCCTGGAGGAAAACATCAATCCGGCCAAGCCCAGCCGCCTGCCGCTGCTGTTCGCGCTGGACGCCAAGCTGGCCATCCCGAACGGCTTCGTCTATACGCCCAACTGCAGCGGCTTCCAGCGGCAGGACGACAGTGGCGCGACGGTCTACTGCGGCGCCGACCTCGGCTGCAGCGACGGTGGCGGCAGCGATGGCGGCAGCGGCAGCGACGCCGGCTGCGACAGCGACGGCGGCAGCGGCGGGGGCGATGGCGGCTGCGGCGGCGGTGGCTGCGGCGGCGGTGGCGACTGAGGCCGCCGGGCCCGTATAATGCGGCCCATGGAAAAAATCAAAACCCACCTCCTGGCCCGCGTCTGCTGGCTGGCTTTCGGCGCCGTGATGGCCGCCATCCGCGTCGTGGACGGCATCAAGACCGGCTCCACCGGCATGACCGTTACCGGCATCGGCTGGCTGCTGCTGGGCGTGCTGTGGTTCCTCAGCCCCCTCATCATCGGCAAGAAAAAAAGCGACATGGCGCAGCAGCAGCGCCAGGCGGCGATCGGCTCGGACGGCCTGCGCAACAAGCTGCTGTTCACCGCCGGCGGCTGCGTGATCCTGGGCATGGTGCTGCGCTACGGATTCGGACATTGACGGCAGTCAAACTGGCGCGCCCGCCGCGCTAGCGCTTCTATACTGGCCCGACCCATTTCAAGGAGCGCGCCATGGAATTCCATCGAGGCAGACTGTTTGACCACGTGCATTTGCGCGTGGCCGATGTGGACGCAAGCAAACGTTTCTACCGGGCGGCGTTCGACGCGCTGGGCCTGGGCGGCGAAGTAGTCGAGGGCGACGGCAATTTCTATCTCGACGATCTATACGTGGACAAGGCTGACGGCCCGGTGTCGCACGTGCACATCGCCTTCATCGCCAAGGACCGTGAAACAGTGCAGGCCTTCCACAAGGCCGTGCTGGCGGCAGGCGGGCGCGACAACGGCGGCCCCGGCGAGCGCGAATATCACCCAGGCTACTATGCCGCCTTCGCCTTCGACCCGGACGGCAACAACGTCGAGGCAGTCTTCCACGGGCCGTTCAAGCGCTCGGCGGATTCGGTCGTCTATACCGCCCTGTAGGCGTGCCGGTATCAGCCGGCCTGGAACAGGTGCAGCTGCGCGTATTGCAGCAGCATGATGGTCTTGGCGTCGCAGATGGCACCGCTTTCCATCATGCGCACCGCCTCCTCCAGCGGCAGTTCCAGCACCTCGATGTCCTCGCCCTCCGCAGCGACGCCGCCGCCGTTGCCAGGACGCGAGGCGGGATCGTATTCGGCCACGAAAAAGTGCAGCCGCTCGGTGACCGAGCCTGGGCTCATGAAGGCCGAGAAGATCTTGCGCACCGTGGCCACCCGGTAGCCGGTCTCCTCCTCCACTTCGGCCTTGATGCGCTCTTCCGGGCTGGCCTGGTCCAGCAGGCCGGCCGGCGCTTCGATCAGGAAACCGTCGTGGCCGTCCTGGCCGTAGGCGGGGAAGCGGAACTGGCGCACCAGGACCACGCTGCGCTGCGCGCGGTGATACAGCAGGATGGCGGCGCCGTGGCCCCGGTCGTAGGTCTCGCGCGACATGGTCTGCCAGCTGCCGTCGCTGCGGCGGTAGTCGAAGGTGGTCTTGCGCAGCAGATACCAGTCATCCGACAAAGTCTCCACGGCGCGTATCCTGACGCGGTCTTCCGGCATGCTGCTCTCCTTGCTTGGTGATCGGGTTTCCATGATAGTATGCAAATTCGTGCAATATCAAGGAAATTCGTGCAATGCTGACACGCCAACGCAAAGAGCTGCTGCTCAAGATCCTGCGCGAGGATGGCCAGATCGTGGCCAAGACGCTGAGCGGCAAACTGGGGCTTTCCGAGGACACCATCCGGCGCGACCTGCGCGAGCTGGCAAAGGAGGGCTTGCTGGAGCGCGTGCACGGTGGCGCCCTGCCCGCCTCGCCCGCGCTGGGCAACTTCGCCCAGCGCCAGCAGATTTCGGCCGACTGCAAGCCCGCCATCGGCCGCGCCGCCGCCGCCATGGTGCGCCCTGGCCAAGTGGTGTTCATCGACGGCGGCACCACCGCGCTCCAGGTGGCGCGCCACCTGCCGCGCGAGCTGCGCGCAGTAGTGGTCACGCACAGCCCCAGCATCGCCGTGGAGCTGGCCGAGCATCCGACGGTGGAAGTGATCATGATAGGCGGGCGCCTGTTCAAGCACTCCATCGTGGGCGTGGGCGCGGCCACCATGGAAGCCATCGGCCAGATCCGGGCCGACATTTTCTTCATGGGCGTGTGCAGCGTGCACCCGGAGGCGGGCGTCACCACCGGCGACTACGAGGAAGGCTGCGTCAAGCGCGCCATCAGCGCGGCCGCGCTGCGCACCGTGGTGCTGGCTTCGCCGGAGAAGCTGGACACGGCAGCGCCCTTCCACACCGTGCCGCTGGCCCAGGTCAGCGACATCATCGTCAACGCGGGCGTGGACGAGGCGCTGCTCGCCCCTTACCGCAGCATGGGAATCGCTATCACATTGGCAACTTAAATCGATAACAATGTAAAATAGGCCATCCTTCCACTGCCCACCCGGAGCCCGACATGACCCGATCCGCAACCGCCTTCCGCCAACTGCACCAGGGCCCCGAGCTGCTGCGCCTGGCCAACGCCTGGGACGCCGGCAGCGCCCGCCTGATCGAAAGCCTGGGTGCGCCCGCCGTGGCCACCACCAGCGCCGGCCTGGCCTGGTCGCTGGGCTATGCGGACGGCCACAACATGCCGGCCAGCGCCGCCATCGCGGCCGCGCAGAACATCGTGCGCGTCCTTAGCGTGCCGCTCACGGTGGACATGGAGAACGGCTATTCGGACAAGCCCGCCACCGTAGCGGCCTACATCATGCTGCTGGTCGACAGCGGCGTGGCAGGCATCAACATCGAGGACGGCGGCGACGCGCCCGCGCTGCTGGCGCGCAAGGTGGAAGCCGTCAAGGACGCGGTGGCCAAGGCCGGCGGCGACATCTTCGTCAACGTGCGCACCGACGTCTACCTGCGCGGCCTGGCGCCTGCCGGCCAGCACGTGCGGGAAGTGCTGGCACGCGCCGAGATCTACCGCTCGGCCGGCGCGGACGGCCTGTTCGTGCCGGGCATCTGCCTGCCGGACGAGATCCGCGAGGTCGCGGCCGGGGCCGGCCTGCCGCTGAACGTGATGGACTGGCCGGGCATACCGGCGGCAGCCGAACTGGACAAGCTGGGCGTGCGCCGCTTCAGCGCCGGTTCCGGCATCGCGCAGGCGCTGTGGGGTGCCGCGCGCGAGATGGCGCAGGGCTTCCTGGCCAGCGGCAGCGCGGGCCCGCTGGCGCAGCGCGCCATGGCCTACGGCGACATCCAGCAGCTGTTCCTGGGCAAATAAAGCCCGCCGGCGCAGGCCGCTAGCGCTGCTTCGGCTTGAAGTTCTCGTCCACCACCAGGGCGGGCGTGCCCGGCGGCAGCACCTGCAGCGACTTCAGGAACTCGATCAGCGCGTCCTGGTCATACTTGCTGGCGGCCTGGTAGGCCTTGCGCGAGGCCAGCGCTTCCCCGGCGTGGCCGAGCACCGCCTCGCGCATGGTGCTGTACAAGCCGTGGTGGAAATACGGCCCGGAGTTGGCAATGCCCCACAGCCGCCGCGTCAGGAAGCGCCGGTTCCCGGCCGGGAACTTCGGCGCCCACACGGGCCAGTTCATGTCCAGCGCTTCCACCGGCATGGCTTCGGACGGATCGGACACGTCGTGCAGCTTGAGGTCGGTGTACGCCGGCACCATCATCACGTGGTCTGCCGGATGGTCGGGCGCCAGGCGCGGCAGCGGCAGCGCCGGGTCGTTCAGGTTGACCCTGACGGTCTTGGCGTCACCGCTGCGCAGGTTGCCGGCCGGATTGAACGGACCGGGCTCGCTATAGGTCCAGCCTTCCCGGCTGAGCGGCAGCGCCGGCACGTGGCAGGCGGCGCAGCGGAATTCCTCGAACTTGCGCTGTCCGTGCACGATGGCCTGCGCGATCTTGGGATCATTCGGGATCACCTGGCCGGGCACGGCCATCACCGCCTGGTACAGCGAGGCCGCCGTCACGTCGGCGCGCGTGAGTTCATTGCTGTAGCCGTCGCCGTCCTGGTCGGTGCCGGCGCCGAAGCGCTCGGTGGACTGGATGCCGTGGTGGTGGTTGAAGGACGTATTGGTGAAGTCGCGCAGCGACACCGAATTGCCGGCCTGGTGCCACGGCCGCACCACCAGCGTGGGCGGGTCCAGCGGCGTGGCGGTGATCAGGCTCAGGCGCGGCAAGCCGGTCACCTGGCTCACGTCCCACAGGCCGTCGGCGCGCCGCGTGAGGCGGCCGAAATCGATGCCCTTGGCCAGCAGCACGCGGGTTTCGCCGCGCTGCATCTTGTCGCGGATGCGCTGCAGCTCGGTGGTGATTTCGCGCGCCAGCATCTCGATGTAGCCGGCGCCGAACATGCCCGGCGTGTGGCGCGAGTTGCCGATGCTGGCCAGCGTGACCGGCATGCCGCGCTCATCGAGCGCGCCGCGCGTGGGCACCAGGTCGGCGCGCTCGAAGGTGGCGAAGTCGAAGCGCTGGCCCTGCACGAACACATTGGCCACGAAGTCGCCGCTGCCGCCGGATACGCCGTAGGGCTGGTTGTGGCAGCCCATGCAGGAATTGGCGTCCGGCCCGGAGATGCGGTTGAAGGCACGCGCGCCCACCAGCGGCGCCGACACGTCCGACAGGCCGCGCCCGTTGCCTTTGGTAAGCGGGCGGCCGCCGCCCTCGGCCGTGGTCCAGTTGGCGGAAAACACGCGCCGGCCATGCTCCAGCAGCCGCTCCAGCGGGGCGGTGTATTCCTCGTCGTCCTGCATGTGGGCAGGCAGGCCCAGCTCGAGCCCCAGCTCGCCCTGGCGCTGCGACGCGTCCACCAGCAGGCTGCCGCCGGCTGCGCCGGCCGCCAGCACGGACAGCGCCGCCAGCAGCACGGCCGGGCGCCGCACCCGTCCAGGGCGCCCGGTGCGCCAGGCTTGCCATGTCAGCCGCTTCATTTGCTGCCTCCGCCTTTCGGCCGCGCTTCGGGCGACGCCAGCTCGATGCGCAGCAGGTCGGCTGCCGCGCCGCTGGAGATGGCGCTGCCGCGCCCCACCAGCACGCCGTCGCGCCATGCCGTCACGTTGATGCCGCCCGGCGGCACGCCGGCCAGGCTGAAGCGCCCCTGGGCATCGGCATTGGTCATGCCGAGGTAGTGCGGGTTACCGGACGAGGTGACCCGGATTTCCGCGTTGGCCAGCGCCTGGGCCAGGCCTTGCGCGGCGCCCGCGCTGCGCCGCGCAGGCGCGGCTGCCGCCCGCAGCTGCGCCGGTCCGGCAGCGGGCGCGGGCGCGGCGGCGGCCGTGCCGGTCAGCGTGGCGGCCGGCGCGGCCGGCGGCGGCAGCACCGTGCGCACGCTGTAGCCGCCGGCCTGGTTGGGCGTGAGCACCACGAAGCTTCGGTCCAGGTCGAACGGGCTGGCCGAGGTGAAGTACTCGTACACGGCATTGCCCGGCGCCACGTCGAAGGCCGGCGCGGCGCTGAAGTCCACCTGCTGGAAGGGCGCGTTCGGTCCCGGCGTGATGCCGGTGATGCTGCCGGTACCCAGCGCCGTCACGCCCTGGAAGGCAAACACGATGCGGCCGTCGCGGAACAGCTGGATCTGCAGCGTGTTGCTGCCGCCCTCGCTGAAGTGGCGGGTGCGGTCGTAGGTGACGAT
Organism: Massilia sp. Root418; assembly: GCF_001425265.1. Lineage (GTDB taxonomy): Bacteria > Pseudomonadota > Gammaproteobacteria > Burkholderiales > Burkholderiaceae_D > Rugamonas. Next base: position 315,086 of record NZ_LMEC01000021.1, on the reverse strand, counting down.
GAAACGGTCCGGCAACTGGTCGTTGATCAGCACGCCGCCTCCGCCGATCAGGTCGTCGAAGAAGGCGGCGATGCGCTTGCGGTTGCTGAACGCCGGCACGTTCTCGGTATAGGTGCTGTCGCCGGAATCGAACGTGACGTAGCCGTTGCTGCCGACGTGGACCGTACTGTGCTGCTGGCCGTAGAACGGGAAGCTGAACGGCAAGGTGCGTTCGGTGGCGCAGTCGTCGCAGGTGGTCCACAAGGTGCCGTACTCGGTTTCGAAGCGCACGTCGATCACGGTGATGCGGCCGGCCTCGGTCACCCCGCCCAGCACCGGCGCCACCGCGGCCGACGCGCCGTGGCGGGCCAACCCGCCGGGCGGCGTGTAGGCCGCCTGCAGCACTAGGTTGCCCAGCACCGTGGGCACGCCGGTGATCTGGAAGCGCCCGTCGGCGCCGGTGACGGCGCTGCGGCCGCCGGGCGCGGTCACCACCGCGCCGGCCAGCGGCTGGCCTTCCGCGTCCACCACCATGCCGCGCGCCTCGGTCAGCGGATCGGGCGCCACCGCCACCGTCACCGGCGCAGCGGTCCCCTCGTTGCCGCCCAGGTCGCGCGCCACGGCGCCCACGGTCAGGCTGCTGACGCCGGCGGGCACGGTAAAGGTGTACTGGTAGGGCGCTCCGGTGCTGGTAAAGGCCGGCACGCCGTTGACGGTGAACTGCACCGACGACACCGTGATGTCGTCCTGCGCGTCCACCACCACGGTCAGCGCCGCGCCCTCGTACACCTGGGCGCCGCTTGCCGGCTGGGTGATGGCGGCGCTGGGCGGCACCCCGGCCAGGTCGATGCGCGGCTGGTACTGGCCGATGTAGAGGCGGCTGTCACCGCTGCTGCCGCCGCGCACCAGGCCGCTGCGCTCGGCCGCCAGATAGATGTAGCTGTCGTCAGCGGCGATGCCCATGCCGTTGTCGTCGCGCTCGCTGAAGTTGAGCACGGCGCGCGGCTGCAGCGCGGCCGGGTTGCTGATGTCCACGATCGGTACGCCATTGACGAACAGCACATCGGCGCCCAGCGCGAAATTGCCGGACAGGATGACGTTGTTGAGCAGTCCGCCGAGCGACTGCTCGGTGCGCGAGAGCACCGCGGGCGCCGCCGGGTTGGCAATGTCGACCGACGTCATGCTGCTGGCGTAGTCGGCCACGATGGCGCTGTTGCCGCGCAGCGCCACGCCGCGCGCGTCGCCGGTGGCGGCGCTGCCGCGCAGCAGCGGCGCCGACAGATTGCTCACGTCAACCAGCTTGAGCCCGGCGCTGCCCATGGCAACGGCAGCCAGGTTGCGCGTGGTGTCCAGGTCCAGGTTCCAGGCCGTGCCGCCCAGGCTGATGGCGCCTGCCTGGATCATGGCGCCCGGATTGGCCACGCTGACGATGGTCAGGCCGCTGCCCGCCGCCACGTAGGCGGTGGTGCCGCGCACCTTCACGCCCATGGCGTTGCCCACGGCGCCGAAGGTGCCCAGCAGGCGCGGCGCGGCCGGCGTGGTGACGTCCACCACTTTCAGGCCGGCGCTGGTGGCCAGGTAGGCCAGGTTGCCGGCCAGGGCGATGTCGTTGGCGTTGCCGCCCAGCGCCAGCGCGGCCAGCACCGACGGGGTGCGCCGGTCGCTGCTCAGGCGCACCACCTGCAGGCCGGCCGCGCCGGCAGCGACGAAGGCGAACTCGCCGCTCACGGCCACGCCGTTGGCGTAGCCGGGCAGCGCCACGAAGGACAGCGCGCCGGGCGCGAAGTCCTGCACCGTGCCCTGCACGGTGGCGCTGTGGCCATTGTTGCTGACGGTGATCTGGCAGCTGCCGGCCGTGCTGGCGTAGACGCGCCCGTCCGGCGCGCCGAAATTGCACACCGCCACGTTGCTGCTGGCGTACTGGGTCTGGCGCGCGCTGCTGGTAAGGTTCAGTTCGCTGCCGTCGATCAGCGTGCCGGTCACGGTCAGCTGCACGCTGGCGCTGCCGGTGAGCGAGTTGACGACCAGGGTGAAATTGCCGGGCGCCACGCGCACGCTGGCCAGGGCCGCGCCGAAATTGACGCTGGCCGCGCTGGTGGGATCGCTGCCGGTCTGGATTTCCAGGCCGTCGCGCACACCGTCGCCGTCGGTGTCGGCCAGCAGCGGGTTGGTGCAATAGCCGCCGGCGCACTTGGCCTCGGCGCCGTCGCTCAAGCCGTCGCCGTCGCTGTCGGCCAGGCGCGGATTGGTGCCGGCGCGGTATTCCTCCAGCGCGCTCAGGCCGTCGTGGTCCAGGTCCAGCTGGGCGTCCGCCGCGTTGTGCGGGTTCATGCCGAGGCGCAGTTCCTCGTCGTCCGGGATGCCGTCGCCGTCGCTGTCGGCGCCGGCCAGCGCCACCCGCAGCTGCACGATGCCCTGGGTACCCTCGTTGGTGGCCTGCACCACCACCGTGCCGCTGCGCACGGCCGTCACCAGGCCGCCCGCGCTCACGGTGGCAATGGCCGGGTTGCTGATGGTGTAGCTGGTGCCGCTGGCGGTGACGTCGGCCTGGGTGCCGCCGGGATAGCTGGCTTGCGCCTGCAGCTGGGCGGTGGCGCCGGCGCTGGCCAGCAGCGCGGTGGGCGTGCTCACGCGCAGCTGGGTGGGAATCGGCGTGGTCGGCCCCAGGGTGATGGCCGGCAAGGTCACCGAGCCGTTGGCGGGAATGGTGAACGCGGCCGATTCGCCGTAGGTGGTGGCGCCGCCCTGCACGCAGGTGGCGCGTGCGCGCACCGTGCCGAAGTTGGCAGGCAGGTTGGGCAGCACCCAGCTGCCGTCCGCCTTGGCCTGCACATTGCGGTTGAGCACGCTGACCGTGCAGTTCTCGTTGAGCTGCGCGCGCGCCGGCACCGCCAGGGCGAGGGACAGGCAAGCCAGCAGCGCTGGCACGATATGGGGCACTCTATGGCTCACTCGCATCATAAGCTCCGAAGTCTGGTCGGCTGCAGGGGTAGGGCTTAGGCCTGGCGCGTCGGCAGCGAAGCCTAGCCGCCGGGGCGTACTGTCGCCAGCACTGCGGGCTCATCCGCGTTGTAGATGTCCACGTCCGACGGATACAGCGGCGCCGCAGCGGCGCCGGCAATATCGCGCATGACAAAGATGACGTATTTTTTGCCGAACTGAACCACGACGTCGGCCACCCGGTAGGGCGCGTCCAGCCCGCCCACCGCCACCGGCAGCACGAAGAAGTCCTTCATGTAGCCACGCGCGGACAGCAGCGCGGCGGTGGCGCCGTTCATCGCGTCCAGGTATTGCTTGTACACGACCAGGTTGCCGCCGGCGGCGCGTTCCACCTCGCGGCTCATGGCCAGCGCCGCGCTGTCGGCCGGTGCGTTGGCTGCACCCGCGAGCGGCCGGTAGGCCACCAGCTTCAAGGTGACCAGGGGGCCGGCCAAGGCCTTGCCCTGGTCCAGCCGGCGCGTGACCTGGAAGCCCACTTCGCGCAGGCCGCGGCGCTCGTCCAGCACCTCCAGGGGCCGCTCCGGCTGCAGCTCCACGAACATGCCTTCAGCGACGAAGGCCGCGCCGCTCATGCTGCGCTGAATCTTGTCCGCGAGCGGCAGAATCAGCCGCTTGCCACCCGGATACCACACCTCTTCCGCCATGACCGGCACGCTGGCGCTCCACACAGCCAGCATCAGCAGTGCTCTGACAAATTGCTTCATACGGTTCTCCCACCACAATCAGTATGTTGTACCACTTGGGACCTCGACTGTCACCCCGCCCTGGCAAGCAAAGCCGTAGCGCATCTCGCCGGCAAAATCGGTGTGCGCCACCTGCCGCGCCACCATGGCGCTCCAGGCCGCCTGCAGCTGGCTGATCGCGGCGGTCTTGGCCTGCGTGCAGGCCTGCATGGAACCATACACGGTGCCGACCACGCTTTTCGCGTTATTGATGACGGACATGAGCAGGCTCGCGTGTTTCAGCTCATGGGTCGTGGTGCGCGCAATATTGGCGGCCGTGCGCGTGGCGGCCGCGCAGCCGGGCAGCTGGGCCCGCGTATGGATCTTGACGCTCCAGGCGGCGGCCGGCGTGATGTCGCCGCTCATGCCCGCCTTCTCGCCGCCGGCCACGCACATCGCGCTGCAGGTCAGCGACGGCGTATAGCCGAAGCCGGTGTTGGCGCCGAATTCGTTCAGCGCCACCGCGTCGCCGGCGTCCTGCACGGCGGGCGGGACCGGCGACGCGGCGGCCGGCGCGATGGGCGGGCTGTCCGCCACCGGCACGCAGCTGGTGCCTTCGCAGCGCTTGCAGGTGGGGCAGGTGCCGGCCGAGCCGGTGGTATTGGGGTCGCCGCCGCAGTGCCAGCCGGCCTTGATGACGCCGGAACCGGGGTCGGAGGTGATGGTGGCGCCGTCCTCGCTCACGGTGGCGCTGCCGATGGCGACGAAGCTGGCCAGGTCGTGGTCGTAGGAATACATCTCGGTGACGGCGCGCGGCGCCAGGCCGTCCACGTTGGGAATGGTCATGCGGGCGGCCGGGCTGAAGTGGGTGCCGGCCGGCTGGATGGTAACCACGAAGCGCGGCTGCTGGCCGAAGCCGGGCGACATCGGCACCTTGTCCATATTGACCGGGGTGACCGACACGCAGCCGCTGCGCGCGCCGCCCGGGAAAGTGGCCGAGCCGGGCGCGATGGTCAGCGCGAAGCCGGGCACCTCGGCCAGGGTCAGCGTGCCGCCGGTGGTCTCGTTGACGCAGATGCGGTTGGCCGGATTGATTTCCGGCAGGAAGATCGGCATGCCCAGGGTGTTGTTGCGGCCGGACACCGTGATCATGTCGAAGTCCAGGGTCGGCCAGGTACCGGCGCGCTGCGCCGTGCCGCCGTCCGTCATCAGCTTGAACACGCCGACCGGCACCGGCTGCATCAGGAACTGGCCTTGCGCATCGGTCTGCACCGCCGTGGCCATCTCCTGCGGGATGTTGCTGCGGTTGCCCTGCGTGATCTGCAGCAGCCGGATGGTCACGCCCGGCAGCGGCTGGTTGCTGTTGTCGAGCACGACGCCGCTGATGCGGGTTTGCGCCGCAGGCCCCGGCACCAGGCCGGTGGCGGCGAACGCGGCCGCGTAGCCGGTGCCGCCGCTGTAATTCGCTTCCACCACATTGTTGTTGACGCCCTGTTCCGGGCCCAGCACCAGGGTGGCCGCCACCCGGCCATCGCTGTCGCTGGTGGTGTTGAAGGTCTTCAGGCGCGCCACGCCGAAGCCGCCGCCGCCCTCTTTCACTGCAAACGTCACCGGCACATTGGCCAGGCGGTTGTTGTTGCCGTCGGTGACGATGGCGATGAAGGGCAGTGGCAGCGGCTGGCCCACCACGCCGGTCTGGCTGTTGCCCGAATCGACCACCACCAGGCTGGCGCCGCCGGGCGTGCCGGTGGCCACGAAGTCCGCCGTGGCGGCCACGCCGGCGCTGCTGGCCTCGACCAGGTTGCCGGCCCCGGCGCGCCGACCCAGCTTGTAGTACACCCGCGCCTTGCCTTCGCTGTCGGTATTGACGGCCAGCGCGGACAGGCCGCCGCCGGCCGCTGCCAGGGCGGCGCTGCTCGCGCCCAGCGTGCCGTCCAGGCCCAGCACCCTGAACACCACGGGCCGGTTGGCCAGCGGCGCGCCCTGCGGGCCCGCCAGTGCCACCACCAACGGCGCGGGCAGCGTGCTGGCGGCCGGCGCGCTCTGGTTGTTGCCGGACACCAGCGTCAAACCGGCCGCCGCCACCCGCGTGACGGCCGCGCTGGTGGTGGCGCGGTTGCCGGCGCGGTCGGTGGCCACCGCCTGCACGGTATTGGCACCCAGCGCCAGCGGCACGCCGCGCGCCACGAAGCTGCGGTTGAGCACCTCGGCCGCCACGCCGTTGACCGTGACCGTGGCTTGCTGCGGGTTGACGGTGCCCACCACGATGTCGTTGACCATGCCGCTGACGGTGACGCTGGCCGCGCCGGTGCTGCCGCCGGCCGACGGGCTGTAGATCTCCACCTTGGGCGCGGTGGTGTCCAGGGTGACCAGGATGCTGCTGGTGCTGGTGCTGCCGCCGCTATTGGCGGCCACCGCGGTGATGGTGTTGGGCCCCTCGTTGAGCGGCACGGACGCACTGAACGATGTGCCGCTCAGCACGGCGGGCACGCCGTTCAGCGTCACCTGCGCGGACGGATCGGCGGCCTGGCCAGAGACCGTGATGACGGGGGTATTCAGGTAAGCGCCGCTGGCGGGCGCGCTGATCGTGACGCCGGTGGCCACGCCGGTGACCACCACGGCCAGCTGGGCCGAGTACACCGGCTGCGCCACCCCGGCGAAGCCGGCGGCGATGCGGTACAGCACGTTGCCAGGCGCATTTTCCAGCAATGTGGCGCGCACGCTGTAGGTGCCGTCGCCGGCAGCCGCGTCGCCCTCGGCGCCATCATCGTGCAGCGCGCCCAGGCTGGCCAGCACATTGCCGGCGCTGTCGATCTTCTGCAGCACGATGGTGGCCGGTACCCCGCCTTCCAGTTCCGCGCTGGCCAGCGCCACCACGCCGCTGCCGGCCGCCACGCTGCCGACGCTGAGGCGCGCGGCGCGGAAGGCCGGCGCGGCCGTGGCCGGGTTCACCGTGAGCGAGAGCGGCGCCGACACCGTGCGCTTCAGTTCGCGCTTGTAGGCTGCCGACACCTGGAAGCGCAGCGTGCCCGCCGCCGCCTCCTGCACCGGCAGGCTGAGCGTATAGACCTGGTCCCCGGCGGCAGCGTCGCCGCCCTGGCCGTCGTCGCGCATCAGGCCGAGCACGCTTTGCACGCTGCCGTCCGCGTTCAGGCGCTGCACATTGGCGCTGCCCGCCAGATAGTTCGGGTCGCTGATGGCGACCGTGAAGCGGACCGTGGCCGGGGTCCCGGCCGTGATGCTGGCGGGACTGAGCGCCGGCGTGCCGAGGTTGCCCGCTGCGGCCTGGCCGAACAGCACGGCACCGGCCAGCGCAGCCAGCTTCTTGACAGTGCGGGGAAGACGCATGCTAGCTCCTTGGCGCACGCGCGTCGGTGCGCGCTGCGCGGCTTGCTTACCAGGGGTGGAATGGAAGGACTGCCGATGCTAAGGCCGCAGCGGCCGCCGGTATCGCCGCCAGCAGGCGGCGCCCAGGCCGGCCAGCAGCAGCGGCAGCGTGCCCGGTTCCGGCACTGCGGCGGCGGCGCCGGCGATGGTCAGGTCGTCCAGCGTCAGGGAGCCGCCGCCGGCGCTGGAAGCGACCACGATGCGGGCAATCAGCCCGTCCGCGCTGCTCACGGTCAGCAATTCGTTGGGGCTGCTGCCGGGATCGCCGCTGCCGTCGGCCACGTTGACCAGATAGGCCGCCGTGGCGCTGGATAGCAGATTGTTGTTGCTGTCGTAGGCCGACAGGGTCAGGCCTTCCAGATAGGTGACGTACACGGATACGCTGTGGGCCAGCGCACCCAGGCCGATCTCGATCGGGCCGCCGTCGTCGAACAGCACGCCGTCGCCGGAGCGCGGCGGGAAAGCCAGCTCATTCAGGCTGATGCCCGCCTTGAGCACGGAGGCATGGCTGAACGTCAGTCCCGCGTACTGCGTGCTCAGGCTGGTGCCGTCGCCGAAGGTGTCAAAACCGTAGGTCAAGGTGGCGGCCGATGCCGTGCCGCCGAGGCCGATACCAAGCGAGGCCAGCAGGGTGGCGACACAGCGCGTAAGAAAGGTCATGGACGGCTCCGGCGGAAATGGGCGTACGCCATGCCGAGCACGTTCCATGCCAAGCGCCTAAGTCCATGATTGGAAAAGGATTCAATTATTCTAACATTCGCGATTGTAAAAAATTGCGACATTGACAATCAAATGTGAAGCGAGTCTGTACGGTGCTTGCTGCCGCGCCACTGGACGTGGCACACTGGGTGCATGGCGAGCTCCTTCCCCACCCGCAGGCGGTTCCTCCAGGGCAGCGTGTCCGGCTGCCTGCTGCCGCTGCTCGGCAGCGCACACGCGCGCACCGCCCCGCAGCTCGTCGTCTATCCACGCCACATCGACACGCTGGACAACCGCTACGACTACGACTGGCTGATCCTGCGCACCGCGCTGGAGAAGTCCGCTGCGGCCTTCGGGCCGTTCGAGATGCGGCAGCTGGGCGAAGCCATGTCGCCGCCGCGCGTGGCGCAGGAGCTGACGCTGCCGCAGGGCCGCATCAACGTGCTCGCGCGCGCCACCTCGCCGGCGGTGGAGCAGCAGTTCCTGCCGATCCGCATCCCCATCGATAAAGGCCTGCTGGGCTTGCGCGTGTTCCTGGTGCGCGCAGCCGACCTGCCGCGTTTCGCGGCCATCCGCAGCGTGCCGGACCTGCGCGCCATGCGCGCCGGCCAGGGCAAGGACTGGGCCGACGTGGCCATCCTGCGCGCGGCCGGCATCGAGGTGATCGAGGGCACCTATGAACGCCTGTATTCGATGCTGATGGCGGGCCGCTTCGATTTTTATTCGCGCGGGGTGGATGAAGCGCCGCGCGAGCTGCGTGAGGCCGGGGCCCTGTATCCCGGCATGGCGCTGGAACCGAGCCTGCTGCTGGAGTACCCCCTGCCGCGCTACCTCTTCGTGCGGCGCGACGCCGAGGGCGAACGGCTGGCCAGGCGCATCACGGCCGGCCTGGAAAGCATGGTGCAGGACGGGACGCTGAACGCCCTGTTCCGCAAGCACAAGGGCCCGGTGATCGAGCGCTGCGGCCTGGACAAGCGCCGCGTGCTGTCGCTGCGCCATCCCGGCATCTCGCCGGAGACGCCGCTGAACCGGCCGGAGTTATGGTACCGGCCGCCCGCCGCCAAATAGCTTACTTTGCCGCCGGCTCGGGCCAGATGGCCTGCAGCAGCGACGCCAGGTGGTAGCCGCCCTTGACCAGCTGCTCCTTGGCGATGGCCGACGACGGCACCGGATAGTTGTCCGGCACGTTCAGCTGCCACACGGTGTAGACGGTGCCGTTTCGGCTGGTCTGCTTGCCGGCCGGGCCCACGGTCACGTCTGCGTGCGCAGCCTTGGCCACCGCCAGCGCATCGTTGGCCCACTGGTACGGCCACTCGGCGGGGTCGCCGGTGTTGAGCGCCACGGCCGGCTTGCCGGCGATGGCGATCTGCGCGAACTGCTCCGGCGTGCGCGCGCTCACGCGGCGCATGGCGTAGTCCACCACGGTGGTGTCCCAGTAGGAGTGGAAGGGCTTGGTCTTCACGGCCGGCTTGGCGTCGGCGGCCGCCGGAACACCGGCGGCGGCGGCGGGCTTGGCGCCCTCGCTTTCCTTCGGCGCCGGCGCAGGAATCAGCGCGCCGCCCAGGGCCGCAATGCGCGCGTCGTCCAGCAGCATGTTGTTGCCGCCCTGCGGATTGAAGATGTTGACGCCGTCGATCTGCTCCTGCTTGAGCGGCACCACGAACACGCCATCCTTGCTGATAAAGGCCGACCCCACGTGCAGCGGCTGGTGCACGTCGCCTGCCAGGTGGGCCAGCAGCAGCAGGGCCTGGCGCCTGGTGAACTTGTGCGGATTGACGGCTGCGCCGTCCTTGCCCTGCAGGACCCAGATGGCCTGGCGCAGCGACTGCACGATGTCGTGCTCCTCGGTGCCCACGCCGTGGTCGTGGTACTCATCGAGCTGGAAGGGCACGTCGGTGTAATGGTATTCCGTGTGCTTGGGGTTGGCGGCCGTGTAGTCGGTCATCTCCGGCGTCTGCGGGCCGCAATACGTGCCCTTCACGCAGTCCATCCAGGTGGAGACCTTCTCCAGGCTCTCGCCCGGCAGGAGCAGCGCGCGCACCTGCTTCTCGGCGTAGCTGCCCTTGATCAGCTGGTCGGCGATGGCACCGACGATGCGGTGGCCATCGTTACCCCAGGCCAGCGCGTTGGTCGATACAAAGGCGGCGCCCAGCGCCAGCACACATGCGAGCTTCTTCATTTATTCTTCTTTCCCTTTGCTAGGTTTCGGATAGTTCTTGTTCACGTCCAGCGGCGCGGCGTACGACGAGTCCCACAGCTGCTGGTGCAGCGCGGCCAGGCGCTGTGCCATCTGCGCATTGCGCATCACCACTTCCAGGTTGCGCGACAGGTCGAAGTAGCCGCCGGCCCAGTTGCTGGTGCCCACCCAGGCCACCTTGCCGTCGATGCTCATGGTCTTGCTGTGGATGACGCGCGCGAACGGGATGAAACCGTCCGATGCCTTCGGCAATGTGACCACGCGCACTTCCACGTTGGGCAGCATCGCCAGGCTTTTCAGGTAGGCGATGGCGGGCGCCTCGGTGTTCCAGTTCGATACCATCAGCTTGATCTTCACGCCGCGCTGCGCGGCGGCGCGCACCGCGTTGTCCACCACCGGATAGTAGGGACGCGTACCCTTCGGCCCGTAGCTGAGCGGCGCGTAGTCCAGCAGCTGCACCCGCACTTCGCTTTGCGCCTCCTCCAGCAGGGCCGGCAGGCCGCGCTCGGAATCGGCCACGCCGGGCGGATTGTAGGCGTAGGGACTGGCCATCAGGAAGGCGTCCGGCGCGTAGTTCGCGCTCGACACCGCCGTGCCGATTTCCGCCACGCGCTGGCCGTGCGCCAGGCGCGACTGGGCGTTCCAGTCCTGGTCGAAGATGGCCTGGATCTGCTTGACCACCTTGCCGTCCGTGATGCGCAGGCCGGTTTCGTGGATGTGCGCGAACGAGCGCCAGTCGAAGTTCTGGCTGCCCATGTACGCCACCTGGTGGTCCACCACCAGGTACTTGGCGTGGATGATGCCGTTGCCGGTCAGCTGGTTGTAATCAAGTATGCGCAGTTCCAGGTTGGGAATGGCCTTCAGGCGCTCGATGGTGGGCGCTTCGGACAGGCCGATGCCCTTCTTGTCGAGCAGGAAGCGGATCTTCACGCCGCGCTTGCCCGCCGCCTCCAGCCGCTCGAACACCTTCTCGAAGGCGCTGCCCTCGCGCACCACGGCGTAGAACTGGCCGATGGCGATGTCCTTCCTGGCGTTGTCGAACAGCTCCGCCCACACCGCCGCCGCTTCGCGCAGGTCCGGGTTGGCCAGCGTGGTTTCCACCGGCGTGGTCAGCACCAGCTCGTAGCCGGGGATGCTGAAATCGGCGCGGGCGCTGCCGAAGCCCGCTGCCAGCAGTGCTGAGAGGAAGAGTTTGCGCATGGTGGACTCCTTGGTTGTCATGGTGATTGCAGGCGCTGCACGCGGCCGGCCTGGCGGGCCGCGCCGGCAGGCTTGCCGTCGCGGTCGCGCTGGACCAGGTAGCCGGCCAGCGCGTCGATGTCGCGTATGGTGGTGGGGGCGCGGCCGGTGCCGCGCGCGAAGGTCGGGTAGTAATCGCCGCCCTCGGCCAGGAAGTGGTTGGTCACCACGCGGTAGCTGGCGCCGTCCTCGATGGGCACGCCGTGCAGCAGCACGCTGCCCGGCACCACGCGCTGGCCTTCCGGCTTCTTCCCATCCCATTGATAGCTGAAGCCCTCGGACACTTGCAGCAGGCCGCGCGAAATATTACGGCCTTCGCGCCACTGCTCTTCGAGCAGCGCGCGCAACTGCGCGCCGGTGAGGTTCATCACGTCCAGGGTATTCCCGAACGGCAGCACGGCGTGCAGGTGCGACAGCGCGGCCACGTTGCCGGCGCCCGACAGCAGGTCGTTGCGCAGGCCGCCGCGGTTCATGAAGGCGATCTGCGCGCCATACGGCTTGGCGGCCGCCAGCATGGAGTCCGCCACCAGGTTGCCGATGGCCGATTCGCTGCTGTCGTCGCCCGTGGCGCGCGCCACTCTGGCCACGGCCAGGCGCGCCACCGGCTTGCCCAGCACTTCGGCGCTGCGCTTGCGCACGGTGTCCATGTAGGCCACCATGGCCGGATCGGCCGGGTAGCGGTCCTGCTCCATCACCACGTTGCGCGCGCGCTCGCCCACCACGCTGTTGCTGGCCGTGTCCACGCTCAGGGTGATGCGCGACATGACGTGGCCCGCCGTTTCAGCCTGCGTCACCAGGCGCCCGTCCACGCGGCACAGATAGCCCTTGTGCGAATGGCCGCTGATCACCACGCGCACGGCCGGGTCGAGGCGCTTCACCACGTCCACGATTTCGCCTTGCAGGTTGGGGCAGTCCGGCTGGTCCAGCGCATCCTTGGTGCGGCCGCCCTGGTGAATCAGCACCACGAACACGTTCACGCCCTGCGCGCGCAGCTCCGGCAGCACGCGGTTGATCGCTTGCGCCTCGTCGTTGAACTGCAGGCCGGCGATGCCGGAGGCCAGCACCACCTGCGCCGTGTCCTTGAGCACGGCGCCGATGAAGCCCACCTTCACGCCGCGTACCTCCTCCACGTGATAGGCCGGCAGGAAGGGCTTGCCGGTGGCCATGTCCACCACGTTGGCGGCCAGGTACTGGAATTTGGCGCCGGGGTAGACCGGCTCGAATTTGCAGGCCTTGTCCGGCCGCGGCGACACGCAGCCGCCCTTCTGCTGGCGCAGCAGCTCGGCGCGGCCGGCATCGAATTCATGGTTGCCCACCGAGGTGGCGTTCATGCGCAGCAGGTTGAGCGCGCCCAGGGTGGTCTCGTCGGCCCACATGGAGGAGATGGCCGGGCTGGCGCCGATCAGGTCGCCCGCGCCCACCAGCAGCAGCTGCGGGTCTTCCTTGCGCCAGGCCTGCAGCGCGGCGGCGATGGTGTCGATGCCGCCGGCCAGCTGGCTGCGTTCATTGCCGCGCGCGTCGGTGTAGGTGAATTTGCTCGCTTCGATGTAGCCATGGAAGTCGTTCAGGGTGGCGATGTTGATGTCCACCACGGTGGCGGGACGCTGGCTGGCGCAGCCGGCCAGCAGCGCGGCGGCCATTGCCAGCGCGCCGGCGCGGAGCTTGAAAAATGTGGTCATTGCGAAGGGAAAAAAGCGCTACGGAAAAGAATTGCAGCATACCTGAAACGGCGCCGCCACTGCGCCGCCGAAACAAGGCTGATACAAAAAAGACGGCTCAAAAAAAAGCGGACCCGCAGGTCCGCTTTGCAGCTATGCCGTGCCTGGATATCTTAGATATCGATCGACAGGGTGGCCGAGAAGAAGCGTGGCGCGCCCAGGTAGTAGCGCTGGGTGCCGGTGGTGGTGGTCACGCCCGGTACCGGCTTGACGTTGGTGATCGACACCGACGACGGGTTGCGGTATTCCTTGTTGGTGATGTTGCTCACGTTGAAGGTCAGCTTCGGACGCTTGAAGATACCGAAGTTGGCGAAGGTGTAGCCGCCGTCCAGGCCGAAGGTGGTGTAGCCTGGCGCGGTTTCGTCGTTGACGAACGATGCCTGCTGCTTGCCGGTCTGGCGCGCTTTCAGGCGGGCCCAGAACGGACCGTCCTGGTACTCGGCCGACACGCTGGTCTTCAGCTTGGGCGCGTTGATCATTTCCTTGCCTGCGGTTGGCAGGAAGGCATTGGCGCCAACGCGCATATTGTCCTGGATCTCCGACTTGTTGTAGCCGATCGAACCGTAGAACGCCCAGCCGTTGATCGGCGTATTGCCCAGTTCAACTTCCAGGCCATGGCTCTTCACGCGGCCCACGTTGGTGTAGCTGCTCACCTGGGTCACTGGATCGAAGGCGGTTGCCTGGCGGTCCTTGAAGTCCACTGCGAACACGGTCACGGTGGCGATGTACTTGGAATCCTGGTGGCGGTAGCCCACGTCGGTGTTCCACGACACTTCAGGCTTCACTTCGCCGACGAAGTTGCCCACGCCGTTGGTGACGATCACGTTGGTGCCGACGTTGCCGAACACGAAGTTAGGCGGCGCTTTCATGTTCTTGGCGACCGACATGAAGACCTGGTCGTCGTTGGTGATGCGGTAGCGCGCGCCCAGCTGCGGCAGCACGTCGTCATACTTGCGCACCATCTTGTACTGGCGCACGGTGTTGTTCTCGTCGCCCCAGTTGGTGAAGTCACGCTTGATGTCCGGCGTACGCACGCCGATGTTCACTTTCAGCTTGTCGTCCATCATGCTGATGGTGTCCTGGATGAACACCTGGCGTGCGGTCGAAATGGTCAGCTGGTCGCGGCTGTTGGCGAAGGTGCCGTCAGGACGGGTGATCTTGCCGTCTTGCAGGTAGATGTCTTCGCGTTCGCCTTCGTTGCTCAGTGCCAGCATCGGGCCGGTCTGCTCGTGGCGTGCGCGCTCCCACCAGAAGCCGCCCAGGATTTCGTGGTTGCCCAGGGTGTAGATGGCGGACGCGGTCACGCCAGGACGGTAGGTCTTGGTCACGGACGCGTTGGCCACCAGGATGGTGTCCAGGGTGTCGCCGTCGCCGTTCAGGTCCTTGGCGGACGTGCGGGTGCCGTTGGCGGTGCTGTAGAACTGGTTCTCGCGCTGTGCGCGCTGCTGGATGCCGCCGTTGCCGAAGCCGTACCACAGGTATGGCAGGATCTTGATGTCCAGGTTGTCGTTCAGGCGGAACTTGGCGGTGGCCGACACGATCGCGTTCTTGAACGGATTGATGCCCAGCTTGTAGTAGGCCGGCGACTGGGTGGTTTCAGTTTGCGGGGTGCCCTTGACCGGGGTCAGGTGGCCCTTGAAGGTATCGGCGAAGTCGCCATGGTAGCCCTGGGTTTGCAGTTCGGTCAGGGTCAGGTTGTTGATGTTGTTGTTGACAGCATCGTTCCACAGCGCGGTGGCGTGGATGTAGTTGAAGCGGTCCCAGTCGTAGTTGAAGCCGGCGTCGATGTGGTCGCGCTTGGCGGTACCCTTGCCTTTCCATTTGTCGGTCTCGGCGTGCGAGGCGGAGATAAACAGCTTGGAACGGCCGTCAGGGAACAGGCCGCTGTCATAGCGCAGGAAGGTCTTCTTCATGTTCAGCTGACCGAAGGTCTGCATGAAGCGCAGGCGCTGCTTGCTCTCGGGGTTGCAGGTGTTAATGCCGAAGTTACCGCCAGTTGCGCCCACTTGCGGGGAGTCCACGTCGGTCGAGCCCTGGGTCACGAACTGCGAGCAGGTGTTTTCCTGGTCCACGTATTCTTGCGGGTAGACCGAGAAGGAACCCGAATCGTTGACCGGCACGCCGTTGATGGTGGCGCCGATCTGGTCGCTGTTGAAGCCGCGCAGGGTCATGCCGCCGCCGAACAGGCCGGTTGCATCGTAGTTGTAGCTGTTCACTGCAGGCAGCATTTCCAGCGCTTCATATGCGTTACCGGTCGGACGCTGTTTTTCCAGCTCTTCGGCAGTGATCGTCGAACGTGCTTTTGGCGCGTCTTCCGTCACCATCAGGCCCATGCCGAGTTTCTTGCTGGTAATGACGACCTGGTTGGTACCACTGCCGGTGGTCACTTGCGGCGCGACTTCGGACGCGGTTTGCGCGAAGGCGGCCGAAGCGCATGCCATCTGGCAAGCCACAGCGATCAGGCTCAAACGCAGCTTGGGCTGATTAACGTATTGCATGTAAAACTCCCGTGGGGTTATGTGAATTTTCTTTAAAACTGCAGTCAGACTCTGCAAGAAACGGAGCAGTCTAACCTGGCAATATTTCCTACTGATGTCATCTTTATGACGGCTTCATGACACGAATGGACTGCAACTTCAGCAACGCTATCGCCAACTATGCATTAGTAAAAAATGCATGACAAATACGTTTTCGTTTGGCGATTCATACGAAAACCATATAAATACGGAAAAAAGCGAGAGAAAAGCAGATGTTGGAAGACGTAGACGTGCCGGTCGCGTGACCTATATGGGCGGAATTATAAGGGCTTCGTCAAGCGGATGAAATTCTTTCATGGGTTTCTTTCATGAAAGAATGGTTATCTGTGGCATAAGGACCACAAACTTGCCGGAAAATTACGGTATCAGGCGAAAAAGTCTGGCAATTTCAGCCTGATACCGCTTATTACATCAGCGCGGGCGGGCCGCAGCGGCGGCTGCCGCGGTGGCGCTGCCGGCGGCCACATCGGCTTCAAACTTCTTGAAACGCGTGTCCAGCTGGGCGCTCAAGCGTTGTTTTTCAGCAGCGGAGAGGAAGGAGTAGCGGATGCTGTCATATGACAGTTTCTTTACTTCCGCGTAGGAGGTCGGGTAGCGGCTGGCGAACAGGGTGTACTCGTTGGCCAGATTATTACGCGATACGCCGGCGTCGTCGGTGGAGATGACAAAGGGCACGCCGTACTTGCGGTACAGGGTGACCGGGTGGGCATCGCCCTTGATGCCGAGAATGAAATCATTGCTGGTCAGGTTCACTTCCACCGCGATGCCGCGCTCGCGCATGGCTTTCATGGTGGCCAGCGCGTTCGCTTCGTGCGCGATGTCCATGCCGTGGCCGATGCGGCCGGCGCCAGCCACGTTGATGGCGTCCGCGATGTGGGACTGCAGGCCTTCCGGCGGCACCATGCCCAGCGCCAGCTCGCCCGCGTGCAGCGACAGCTTCACCTCCGGGTACTTCGTTTTCAGGAACTTGAACATCTGCATGTGCAGCTTGTAGTCGCGCATGGAAACGTAGGTACTTTCCTGGCCGACAATATTCACGCCCACCACCTTGGGGTTCTCTCGCGCCAGCCTGAAGGCCGACACCATGGACGAGAATACCTGGGACGGCGACTGGAAGCGCAGCACGAAGGGCTGGTAGCGCATGGTGAACTGCTCGTCGTCGATGCCGGCGCTGGCGCTGTCCACATTCTTCTTGTAGGCCTCCAGCCAGCCGGTCCAGCCGGCGTCCTTGTCCAGCACCGGCAGCAGCGCTTCCAGCCTGGCGTTCAGCGCGGCGCTGTCCAGGCCGGGGGCCAGCACGGCCTTGTCGAAATCGGCGTTCACGGTGAACGGCGCCAGTTCGAACACGGTTTCGATGTAGCTGACGTTCTCGTTGATGGCGCGCTGCTTCAGCGTGCGCAGGCCGTCCGCGGTGTTGGTGGAAGCCACCGGGTTGAAGTAGCCGAAGGTGTCGAAGAAGGTGCGGTCGGGCGGCGTCTGCAGGGCGCTGTGGTTGTAGAAGTCCTTGGTGCCCCAGCGCTGCAGCAGCTCGGCCAGCATGCCGTTGTCCAGCATCACGGCTTCGCCGCTGATGCAGGTGCGGGTGGCCGGCGACGCGGCGCGCTCCATGGCCAGCTTGCCGGCGTCGGTTTCAATCTGGTAGGTGCCCTTGTGGACGCAGTAGCCCTGCTTGTCCACCCAGTGCAGGAACTGCTCGGCGTAGATGGCGCCGGAATAGTGGTGATGCAGGTCGCCGCCCTTGGGCATCATGGTGAAGAACAAAGTCAGTTCGGCCGACTTGGGCTGCCCGCCCGAAACCAGGGACGCGAAATGGCGGCTGGTGGCCTGCTCGTTGGCGCTCGCGGCCACAGGCGCGGCTTTTTGAGCCTGCGCATTGCACGCTGCCGCCACGGCCAGCGCCATCATCAGTTTCGGGAAAATTTTGTTCATCAGCTGCCCTCGGTTAATTGTAGGGCGGGTTAGCACGCAGTGCGGAACCCGCCAAGTGGGCAGCCCGGCGGCGCTTGGCGGCGCTCGGCGGGTTACGCGCGTTGCGCTAACCCGCCCTACGGACGCCGGTGCACCTCGCGGCCCGCCGAATACGTCGCGGCCACAGCGCGGTCGTCGCCCAGCAAGGCCAACGCGAACAGCAGCTCTTCCAGGCTTTCGGTATGCCCCGTGCGGCGCGCCAGCAGCGGCGTCGCTGTCGGGTCCAGCACCACGAAATCGGCCTCCGCACCGGCCACGAAACTGCCTATCGTGCCTTCCAGCTGCATGCTGCGGGCCGCGCCCAGCGTGGCCAGGTAGAACATGCGCAGCGCCGGCAGGTAACTGCCCTTCAAGCGCGCTACTTTATAGGCTTCGTTCATGGTTTGCAACATGGAGAAGGAAGTGCCCGCGCCCACGTCCGTCGCCAGCGACAGCAGCATGCCCGCTTCATCGGCACGTTCGAAGTCGAACAGGCCGCTGCCCAGGAACAGGTTGGAGGTCGGGCACACGGCGGCCGCCGCCTGCGTCTCGGCCATGCGGCGGCGGTCGCCCTCGTCTAGCCAGATGCAGTGCCCGTACATGGCGCGCGGCCGCAGCATGCCGTAGCTGTCGTACACGTCCAGGTAGCTGCGCGCCTGCGGGAACAGCTCGCGCACCCACTTCACTTCGTCCTCGTTCTCGGAAACGTGGGTCTGGATGTAAGTGTCCGGGTAGGCGCGCGCCAGTTCTCCGGCCACGCCCAGTTGGGCCTCGGTGGAGGTGGGCGCGAAGCGCGGCGTGATGGCGTACTGCGCACGGCCGCGATTGTGCCAGCGCTTGATCAGCTCCTCGCTTTCTCGGCCGCCGGTTTCCGCGCAGTCCTGCAGGAACGTGGGGCAATGGCGGTCCATCAGCACCTTGCCGGCCACCATGCGCAGGTTGCGCTTTGCGCTCGCTTCAAAGAAAGCGTCCACCGATTGCGGATGCACGGTGCAGTACACCATGGCCGTGGTAGTGCCCACACGCAGCAGCTCGTCGAGGAAGAACTCGGCGGTGGCGGCGGCGTGCGCCGGATCCTCGAACTGGCGCTCGGTCGGGAAGGTGTAGGTGTTCAGCCAGGGCAGCAGGCCGGGCGCCGGGGAGGCGATCATGTCGGTCTGCGGATAGTGCACGTGGGTGTCGATGAAGCCGGGCGTGATCACCTTGCCGCGATAGTCGTGCACCTGCGCGCCGGGCGGCAGCGTGGCGTGCAGCGCGGCGTAATCCCCTGCCGCCTGCACCTTCCCGTCCGCCACCACCAGCAGGCCATCCTCGTGCCAGTGGTGGGCGTCCGGCGTGAAGGCGGGATCGGCGTGAAAGTGCAGCAAGCCTGCGCGGTAGGCTTGCACCTGGGTCGTTTGCATAGTGGGGCTTTCTAAATCTTGTATTGCGTGGAACCGGCTGCGCGCAGCAGGGTCGCGGTCTGGCTGAGTGGCTTGGGCATGCGTTCGGCGTCCTGCTGCTCCCACACGCCCAGCAGCTGGGCGCACACGGAGGCGGCGATAACGGCCGGCGCCTTGTTGGTGATACCGGCGATGCCGATCGGGCACACCATGGCGTCGATGCGGGCCTGGTCTATGCCCTTGGCCTGCAGGCGGTGCTCGAACTGCATGCGCTTGGTCTTGGAGCCGATCAGGCCGAACCAGTACACGTCCTGGCGCTGCAGGATGGTTTCGGTGAGACGCTGGTCCAGCGCGTGGTTGTGGGTCAGCACCAGGTAACTGCTGTTGGGCGGCGCTTCGGCCACGCAGGCTTCCGGCAGCTCGCTCGCCTCCACCGTGACGTTGGCAGGGATATCGGCGGGGAACATGTCCTCGCGTTCGTCCACCCAGGTGACGGTGCACGGCAGCTCGGCCAGCGCGCGCACGATGGCGGCGCCAACGTGGCCGGCGCCGAACAGGGTCAGGTGCGCGCGCGGCGCCAGGATGGGATCGACCATCCAGCGGCGGCCGGAGGCGTCCTGCATCAGGTGGGCGCCACGGTCGCGCGCAAAGGCGGGGGCCGACAGCGGATCGCTCACAGGCGTGGCCAGCGGGCCGGCAGCGGCAGCGGGAGGGTGACCAGCCGACAACGGCTGTCCGTGCATGTCGAACAGCGCCACGCACGCGGGGCCGTCAACGGCGGTCAGGCGCCAGCAGTCTTCGCGGCGGCGCTCGCGCAGCGCCGCCATGACGGCCCCCAGGCGGGTATCGACGCGCTCGAACAGCAGGTAGACCACGCCGCCGCAGCACTGCCCCAGGCTGGGGCCGAGCGCGAAGCGTTCATAGCGCACCGCCTGGCCGGACAGCATCTCGCGCGCGATGTCGATGGCGCGCATTTCCAGGTGGCCGCCGCCGATGGTGTCGAACTCGTGCTCCGCCGTCACCAGCATCTTGGTGCCGGCCTCGCGCGGGCCGGAGCCGTCCACGCGCGCCACCGTGATCAGCACCGACGGCGCCGAGGGCTCTGTCAGCCAGCCGCTCATGGCATATCCGTGGACGATACGCCGCCGCGCTTCGCAGCCGCCTCAACAGCCACCTCAACAGCCACCTCGACAGCGGCGATGGCCTTGAGGATTTCTTCGGCAGTAGCCGGCGCATTCAGCGGCGGGTTGACCTTGTGGCCGCCCACGGCCGAAATGGCGTCGCGGATAGCGAAGAACACCGAGAACGGCAGCAGCAGCGGCGGCTCGCCCACGGCCTTGGAGCGGTGGATGCTGTCTTCCACGTTGCGGTTCTCGAACAGGCGCACGCGGAAGTCTTCCGGGCAGTCGGACACGCCGGGAATCTTGTAGGTCGACGGCGCATGCGTCATCAGCTTGCCGCCCGCGTTCCACCACAGCTGCTCGGTGGTGAGCCAGCCCATGCCCTGGATGAAAGCGCCTTCCACCTGGCCGATATCGATGGCCGGGTTCAGCGATTGCCCCGCGTCGTACAGCGCGTCCGCGCGCAGCAGCTTCCATTCGCCGGTGAGCGTATCCACCACCACTTCCGATACGGCCGCGCCGTAAGCGTAGTAGGAGAAGGGATGGCCGTTCATGGTCTTCGGGTCCCAGTGCAGGTGCGGCGTGGCGTAGTAGCCGTCCGACCACAGCTGCACGCGCGCCAGGTATGCCTTCTGCACCAGTTCCGCGAACGGCACGGCATGGCCGTTGACGTGGATGCGGTTGTCGTAGAACTGCACCGCAGCGGCGTCGCCGCCGTACAGCTTCACGGCATAGGCGGACAGGCGCTCGCGGATCTGGCGCGCCGCGTCCTGGGCGGCCTTGCCGTTCAGGTCCGCGCCGGTGGAGGCAGCAGTGGCGGACGTGTTGGCCACCTTGCTGGTGTCGGTGGCGGTGATGCGCACGTACTCCAGGTCCAGACCCAGTTCATGCGCCACCACTTGCAGCACCTTGGTGTTGATGCCCTGCCCCATCTCCGTGCCGCCGTGGTTGACCAGCACCGAGCCGTCCACGTACACGTGCACCAGCGCGCCGGCCTGGTTCAGGTGTGTGACGTTGAAGGCGATGCCGAACTTGAGCGGCGTGAGCGCCAGCCCTTTCTTCAGCAGCGGACTGGTGGCGTTGTACGCGGCAATGGCTGCGCGGCGCGCGCGGTATTCGCTGCTCTGCTCCAGTTCCGCCGTCAGCTCGGCGATCACGTTGTCCACGATCACCTGGCCGTAAGGGGTGACGTTGCGCTCGTCCTTGCCGTAGAAATTCAGGCGGCGGATATCGTACGCGTCCTGCCCCAGTTCGCGCGCGATCTCGTCGATGATGTATTCGATGGCGATGGCGCCCTGCGGGCCGCCGAAGCCACGGAAGGCGGTGTTGGATTGCGTGTTGGTCTTGCCGCAGGCGGCGCGGATGTCCACGTCGCTCAGGTAATAGGTATTGTCGAAGTGGCAGACCGCGCGCGTGGCGACCGGCCCGGACAAATCGGCCGAATAGCCTGCGCGCGACACCATGTCCACCTTGGCGGCGATGATCCTGCCGTCGTCGCCGTAGCCCACCTCATATTCATAGTAGAAGCAATGGCGCTTGCCGGTAACGAGCATGTCGTCGTCGCGGTCGGCGCGCAGCTTGACCGGGCGCCCGGTCTTCTTCGCGGCGATGGCGGCCGCCGCGCACCACAGCGCCGACTGCGACTCCTTGCCGCCGAAACCGCCGCCCATGCGGCGGCATTCGACCTGGATGTGATGCGAATGCACGCCCAGCGCATGCGCCACCACGTGCTGCATCTCGCTCGGGTGCTGGGTGGAACACAGCACCTGCATGCCGTTCTGCTCTTTCGGGATGGCATAGGCGATCTGGCCTTCCAGGTAGAACTGCTCCTGGCCGCCCACGTACAGCGTGCCCTTCACGGTGCGCGGCGCTTGCTCGAACGCGGCCTGGTAGTCCCCGCGCTTCAGCTGCATGGGCGGCAGCACGTAGGACTGCGCGGCCTTGGCTGCCTGCGGCGTCAGGATGGCCGGCAGCTCTTCGTAGGTGACGTTGGCGCGGCGCGCGGCGCGGCGGGCGTTGTCGTGCGTATCCGCCACCACGATGAAGATGGGCTGGCCCACGTATTCCACCTTGCCGTCGGCGAGGATGGGATCGTCGTGGATGATGGGGCCGCAGTCGTTGGTGCCGGGGATATCCTTCGCCGTGTACACCGCCGCCACGCCGGGCGCGGCGCGCACCGCGTCCAGGTCCACCGCGAGGATGTTGGCGTGCGCCTTGGAGGACAGGCCGAGCGCGGCGTGCAAGGTGCCGCGCAGCTCCGGGATATCGTCGGTGTAGGTAGCCTGGCCGAGCACGTGCAGCGCGGCCGACTCGTGCGGTTTTCCGAGGCCGACGGCGGTCCACGCCATGGCTTTGATGTCCGTTGCGCCGGGATGGTTCATGGCGGCTCCTTTCAGGCGCGGCAGGCGAACGCGTTAACCGCGTCCGCCGCAAGCGGCGCGTCAACTCGGGTTTCGAACCAGAAGCGGCGCAGCAGGTTCTGCGCCGTCTTCATGCGGTATTCGCTGGAGGCGCGCATGTCGCTCAGCGGTTTGTAATCCAGCGCCAGCGCTTCCATGGCGATGGCCATGTTCCCTTCGCTCCACGGCTTGCCGTTCAGCGCCGCCTCGGCCAGCGCGGCGCGCTTGGGCGTGGCGGCCATGCCGCCGAAAGCGATGCGCGCCTCGCGCACGGTGCCGCCGTCCAGCGCGAACGCGAAGGCGGCGCACACGGCGGAGATATCCTGGTCGAAGCGCTTGGCCAGCTTGTAGGTGCGGAACTGCACGCCGGAACCCGGCTGCGGCAGCGGCACGCGCACGGCCTGCACGAATTCGTCCGCGCGCAGGTCCTTCTTCTGATAGTCGAGATAGAACGCCTCCAGCGGCAGCACGCGCCGGCCGGCAGGGCCGCGCAGCACCACCTCGCTGCCCAGCGCGATCATCCACGGCATGGAGTCGCCGATGGGCGAGCCATTGGCGACGTTGCCGCCCAGCGTGCCCGCGTTGCGGATCGGCAGCGAGGCGAAGCGCTGCTGCATCTCCGAGAGCTGCTCGGGGTAGTGCCGGCACAAGGCGTTGTAGGCGTCGTTCAGCGGCACGCCGGCGCCGATTTCCAGCATGGCACCGTCCTGCGCGATGGTCTTCAGCGCATCGACATGGCCAAGGTAGATGATGTCGTTCAGCTCGCGCATCTGCTTGGTCACCCACAGGCCGACGTCGGTGGAGCCGGCCAGGATCAGCGCGGCCGGACGGGCGGCGCGCAGCGCAGTGAGTTCGTCCAGGGTGCGTGGCGCGTGGAAGTGGCGCTCGCCCACGCTGTAGGTGGCCAGTCTGTCGCGCTTGAGCGCTTCCAGCCGCTGCGCCAGCGCGGCGCGGTCGAATGCCACCTTGGGCAGTTCGGTCATGCGCTGCGCGGCATCGATGATGGGGCGGTAGCCGGTGCAGCGGCACAGGTTGCCGGACAGCGCATCGTCCACTTCCTTGCGCGCGCAGGGCTGCGCGTCGTTCTTGAGATACATGCCCCACAGCGACATGACGAAACCGGGGGTACAGAAGCCGCACTGGGAGCCGTGGCATTCCACCAGCGCCTGCTGCACCGGATGCAGCGCGCCGTCCGGCTGCTGCAGGTCTTCCACGGTGAACAAAGCCTTGCCGTCCAGCGTGGGCGTGAACTGGATGCAGGAATTGACGGCCTTGAGTTCGACCTTGCCATCCACCAGCGTACCGAGCACCACAGTGCATGCGCCGCAGTCGCCCTCGGCACAGCCTTCCTTGGTGCCCGTACAGTGCAGATCCTCGCGCAAATGCTGCAGCACGGTCTGCGTCGGCGAGGCCGTGCTCACTTCATGCACGGCGCCCCGGTAGTAAAAACGAATCGGATCTGACATTGTAGCCTCGGCGTTGTCCCAGATTACAAGGTTAGCAGTTCACGGCCCCCGTTACTTATATTATTCTGATGATGTCAGATATTCGTCAGGCTAAATAAGGGTGGGTCGCGTGCCAATGCTCGGCGATATCGATGCGGCGCGTGATCCAGACTTTGTCCACGCTCTGCACGTAGTCCAGGAAGCGCGCCAGGGCGGCGGCGCGGCCGGGACGGCCGATCAGGCGGCAATGCAGGCCGATGGACAGCATTTTCGGCTGGTTCAGGCCATTCGGGTCGCCCTCGGCGTACAGGGTGTCGAAGGCGTCCTTGAGATAATCGAAGAACTGGGTGCCCGAATTGAAGCCCTGCATGGCGGCAAAGCGCATGTCGTTGGTGTCCAAGGTGTAGGGCACGATCAGTTGCGGACTCACCACATCCAGCCCCGCTGCGTTCTTGTGCGCCACCGGCAGCCAGAACGGCAGGTCGTCGCCGTAGTGGTCGGCGTCGTAGCGGAAGCCGCCGTGCTCCATCACCAGCTTGTGGGTGTTGGGCGAATCGCGCCCGGTGTACCAGCCCTGCGGCGCGCTGCCGGTCAGGTCCTTGATGATCTCGACCGCTTCCTTCATGTGGGCGCGCTCGGTGGCCTCGTCCATGTTCTGGTAGGAGATCCAGCGCAGGCCGTGGCAGGCGATTTCGTGGTTCAGCTCCTGGAAGGCGGCCACCGCTTCCGGGTTGCGCTTGAGCGCCATGGAGACGCCGAAAATGGTCAGCGGCAGCTTGCGTTCCTCGAACATGCGCAGCAACCGCCACAAGCCGGCCCGTGAGCCGTACTCGTAGATGGTCTCCATGCTAAGGTGGCGCATGGGAAACGCGGCAGCGCCTATGATCTCGGACAGGAAGGTTTCGGAGGCCGGATCGCCGTGCAGCACGTTGTTCTCGGCACCCTCCTCATAATTGAGAACGAACTGCAGCGCCACGCGGGCGCCGCCCGGCCATTGCGCATGGGGTGGAGTGCGGCCGTAGCCGATCATGTCGCGGGGGTAGTTGTCGTAAGTGCTCATCCGCCAATAATATATGGCATTGCCGACATCAGTATAAGATTTGTACGATATCGTGCTTCACTCAACGGATATAGGAAGCGACATGGGAAAACTCAGTACGCACGTGCTCGACACCTCGGCCGGCAAGCCCGGCGCGGGCGTGAAAGTGGCGCTGTTTGCAGTCCGGCCGGAAGGCAAGGTCCTGCTGAAGATGGACATCACCAACGCCGACGGCCGCTGCGCCGCGCCGCTGCTGGAAGGCGACAGCATGAAGGCCGGCCAATACGAGCTGGTGTTCAACGCCGGCGACTACTTCGCCGGCCAGGGCGTGGACCTGCCGTCGCCGCGCTTCATCGACCTGGTCACGCTGGCGTTCGGCATTGCCGACCCGGCGCAGAACTACCACGTGCCGCTGGTGGTGACGCCATGGTCCTACTCCACCTACCGGGGCAGCTGATGCGACGCCGACACTTCCTGGGCGCCGCCGCCCTGATTCCCTTCGCCAGCCTGGACGCCTTCGCGGCCGAGGCGCCCGGCGCGCCCGACGCCCCCATGAGCGCCTTCGCCTCGCTGGAAAAAGACCTGGGCGGCCGCCTGGGCATTGCCGCCATCAACCTGGCGACCGGCAAGCAGGTGGGCCACCGCGCGGGCGAGCGCTTCCCCGTGTGCAGCACCTTCAAGGCCGTACTGGCCGGCGCCATCCTGCACCGCAGCGTTAGCGACCCTGCGCTGCTGCAGCGGCGCATCAGCTATACCAGCAAGGACATGGTGCCGCACGCGCCCATCACGGAAAAAAACATCGCCCAAGGCATGACGGTGGCGGAGCTGTGCGCGGCCACCGTGCAATACAGCGACAACCCGGCCGCCAACCTGCTGATGAAAGTGCTGGGCGGCCCGGAAGCCGTGACTGCCTACGCGCGCAGCATCGGCGACACCGATTTCCGCCTGGACCGCTGGGAAACCGAGCTCAACAGCGCCATTCCCGGCGACCCGCGCGACACCACCACGCCGCTGGCCATGATGCGCAGCCTGCAGGCACTGGTGGTGGGCGACGCGCTGCCCGCGACGCAGCGCCAGCAGCTGAAGGACTGGCTGGTCGGGAACACCACGGGCGGCAAGCTGATCCGTGCCGGCACGCCAGCCGGCTGGACGGTTGGCGACAAGACCGGCGGCGGCGCCTACGGCGCGCGCAACGACATCGCGGTCATCTGGCCGCCCGGTCAGGCGCCCATCGTCATCGCCGTCTACACCGCGCACGACAGCAAGGACGCCAAATACCGCGAAGACATCATCGCCGGCGCCACCAGCGCCGCAATCGCCCTCCTCCGCAGCACATAAACGCAGGCAGAAAAAACCGTAGGGCGGGTTAGCACCGCAGGTGCGTAACCCGCCAGCGCCGCTGCTCCCGCTACCGCCCGTACTCCTGTATCAGCCGCGCCAGCAAATACACGCGCGGCGCGATGGACTCCACCTCCGCATACTCCTCCGGGGTATGGATGCCCCCGCCGACGATGCCCAGCCCGTCGATGGTCGGCACGCCGGCGGCAAAGGTCAGGCTGGAGTCCGCCGCGCCGCCGGAACCCTCCAGCGTCAGCTTGCGTCCCAGCTCGCCATACACCGCCTGCGCCCTGGCCGCCACCGCATCCGTCACGGCGCTTTTCGGCATGGGCGGGAAGCCGCGCCGCAGCCTGGCGCTGACTTTGGTGTCCGGAATCAGATGCGCGGCCGAGATGCGCGCCAGGTCCTGCTCCACGCGGTCGAATTCCTCCGGCACGGCCACCCGCACGTCGGCCTGGGCGATGGCGCGGTCCGGGATCACATTGGTGCGCTCGCCCGCCTTGATGACGGTGAAATTGACCGTGGTCTGCTTGCCCGGGTCCGCCAGCCTGGACAGCTGCAGCACCTGGTGCGCCGCCTCCATGGCCGCGTTGCGGCCCGCGTCCGGCGCCACGCCCGCGTGCGCGGCCTTGCCGCTCACCTCCAGTTCGATTTCCCCGCTGCCCTTGCGCACCACCACCAGCCCGTCCGCTGGGCGGCCAGGCTCTAAGTTCAGCGCCACGTCATGCTCGCGTGCCAGCTTGTCCATCAGCGCGCGCGTGCCCTGCGAACCGGTTTCCTCGTTGGTGTTGAGCAGCAGGGTGATCCTGGCGTAGCCGGTGTCGCCGGACTGTTTCAGCACCTTCAGCGCCGCCAGCGCCACCACGATGCCGCCCTTGTCGTCCATGATGCCCGGCCCGTAGGCGCGCGTGCCCTCGATGCGGAACGGGCGCGCGGCCGCTGCGCCGTCCGGGAATACGGTGTCCATGTGCGCCACCAGCAGGATGCGGCCCTTGCCGGTGCCGGTAAGCGTGGCCTGGATGTTGCGGCTCAGGGCGGGCGTGGCGGGAAAGGTCTCCACCTTCGCACCGAGCCGCTGCAGTTCTTCCTGGGCGATGGCGCCGATCCGGTCCAGCCCTGCGCCATTGAACGTGCCGGAGTCGATATTGACGAGGCGCTCCAGCAGCTTCAGCGCCTCCGGCCTGGCCTGTTCCGCCTTGGCCAGCAGTGCCCTGTCCGGCTTGCCCGCCTCGGCCGCCGCCGCGCTGGCGGCCACCGTGCCCAAGGCCAGCGCTGCAATAAACGCCGCCAGCGGCACGCCGCCCTTCGTCACGCCTCTCCGTTTGCCCATCGCTACTCCCGCAGGAAATATTGGTGAGCAAATCATAGCGTAACCGGCTTACTGCGCGGTAAACCGCGCCAGCGGGCCGCTGTCGCCGCTGAGGATGAGGGTGTTGCCTTCCACCTTCCAGGTGCGGGTGGCGTCCAGCGCTTGCAGGTAGGCGGTTTCCTGGCGGCTGGCGGACTCTTCTGCACAGGCGCGGCGGGTGGAGGCGAGCGGGCCCATCTTCAGGGACTTGCCGCTCCACTGGTAGGCGCCGTTGAAGTTGTTGCAGCCGCCGCTGCCGGACACCATACCCTTCGACGCGTCAAACGTCAGCGACTGCTTGCCCGCAGGCTGGCCGCCCAGTTCGGCAAGCTGCCACGACGTGCCGGCCAGCGCTGTGCTCGACGGCGCGGCGGCGGTGCCGCCGGTGCCGCCGGTGCCGCTGGTGCTACAGCCGGCGGCCAGGGCCAGCGTGCCGCTCACGGCGGCGGCCATCATCCATTTTCCCAACGTTTGCATAGCGCACTCCTTTCAGTTTGTGTTGCTAACGAAACACTTAGATACCATGGAATCGGAAATACTGTCGTATAGTTAGCCCTAGCAGTTCCGCCACTCAACTTTACAGGAATACGACATGAAAAAAATTATTGCTGTTATCGCTGCCTTCGGTTTCGCCAGCTCGGCGTTCGCCGCGCCCGCGTCCGCTTCGGCGTCCGCCTCGGCACCGGCAGCAGCGACGGCGCCGAAGAATTCGCAGCAGTCCAAGATGGCGACCTGTAACGCCGATGCCGCCGGCAAGAAGGGCGACGAGCGCAAGGCCTTCATGAAGGAATGCCTGAGCGCCAAGCCTGCCGCGCCTGTCACGCAGCAGGACAAGATGAAAACCTGCAACGCCGACGCCACCGGCAAAAAAGGCGACGAACGCAAAGCCTTCATGAAGGAATGCCTGAGCGCCAAGAAGTAAAGCGCTGATGACGCCAGCCTATTCACCCTGGTATCTGCTGCTGCTCGCCATTCCCATCCTGTTGCTGGGGGAATGGCTGCTGAGACGGATACCGCTGCTGGCACGCATCAATATTCCCGTCCCCGTCGCAGGCGGGCTGCTGTTCAGCGCAGCCTGCCTGTGCATCAATCTGTCCGGCCTGGCGCACGTCAGTTTCGGCACCAAGGTCAGCGCCGGCTGGTGGACCTGGCTGGTGACGCCGGATACCGAATGGCTGGCACGCCCGGCCAAGAACCTCAATTTACCGCTGTTGATCGCCTTCTTCACGTGCGTGGGCCTGGGCGCGCCGCTGCGCGTGCTGCTGGGCGGCGGACGCATGCTGGTGGTGCTGCTGCTGGCGACCACGGCGCTGGCGGCCGTGCAGAACGCGGCGGGCGTTGCGGTGGCCGTGGCGCTCGGCGCGCCGGCCTTGCTGGGCGTGGCGTGCGGTTCGCTGACCCTGGTCGGCGGGCACGGCACGGCGCTGGGCTTCGCGTCGCGCTTCGAGCAGGCCGGGCTGACGTCGGCCGCCGCCATCGGCGCCTCGGCCGCCACCTTCGGGCTGGTCGCCGGTGCGCTGCTGTCCGGGCCGCTGGGCGCGTGGCTGCTGCGCAGGGTCCCGCCCCTGGCAAGCGCTGAAGCGCCTGCCGGCCGGCACGCCGGCGCGCTGCCTGCGGTGGCGAATTTCATGGCCGATGTGCGGGCGCTGCTCGCGCTGGGGCGCGGGGCCGTGCTGCACCTGCTGGTGGTGGCGGCCTGTGTGAAAGCGGGGGCGTGGGTGAGCTTCGGGCTGGACCGCGCCGGCGCCGCCCTGCCCGCCTACATGGGCGCGCTGCTGCTGGGTTTTACGGTGCGCGCCGTCCACGACGCGCTCGGCGGCAGCTGGCTGCGCGGCGAGACCATCGCCCGCATCGCCGCCGTGCTGCTGCCGCTATTCCTGGCCGTGACGCTGGCCGCGCTGAACCTGGCCGACCTGGCCACCGTGGCCGGCCCCATGCTGGCCATCCTGGCTGTCAACATTGCGCTGACCTTGCTGTTCTGCGCCGCCATCGTCTGGCCGCTGCTGGGCCGCAACCATGAAGCAGGCGTGGCCACGGCGGGCCTGTCGGGCTACGGCATCGGCTCCACCGCCACGGCGGTTGCCGCGATGGACGCCATCACGCGCCAGCGCGGACCGGCGCCGCGCGCCACCACCATCGTGCCGCCCACCGGCGGCTTCCTGATCGACCTGACCAATGCGCCGGTGATCAGCGCCTTCCTGCGCATGCTGAGCTAGCCGGGCACACGGGGCCGCGCCTGCGCTTACTTCAGCAGGCCCTCGTACCAGCTCTTCTTGCTCTTCTCCACAATCACCGCCTGGTAGGCGCCGATGTCCAGCGTGCCGACCACCGGCCGGGTCATGCCGCCAGCCACGTGCTTGTACTGCATGACGGGCCGCAGCGCCACGCCGGACGGCAGCATCGGCGGCTCGGCGCCGGCGTTGATGATCCTGGCGTTCTCGGTCGGGATCAGGTTGTAGTTTGCACGGTCGACGAAGTCCACTTCCATGGCCGCATAGTTGCGCCGGTCGATGGCCTTGGCCTGGTTGGTGACGATGCCCTTGCCCACGAAGAGGTTGTTCTGGATATGGGCGGGTGCCTGGATGCGTTCGTGCACGCGCACGAACACGCCGTTGCGCTTGTCGTCGTTGAGGAAGGTGTTGTTCACCACGTACAGCATGTCGTTCGGGCCGCTGGCCTCGTTGCCGTACGCCAGCAGGGTATTGTTGTCGTTGTCGGCCGGCTGCTCGATGACGTTGCCCAGCACATAGGCTGCGCCGCCATTCGGCAGGTCGATCTCGAAGCTGGGCCGGCCGGCGGCAGTGGAGCCCTTCTCGCCCGGGGCCAGGCTGGAGAAGCGGTTGTAGGCAATGGTGTTGATGCGCGCGCGCGACTTCAGGTTGTGGCCGATGTTGGCGTCGTGCGAATAATTGAAGCGGAAGCTCAGGCTGGCCACGTCGCCGACGTAGATGTTGTGGGTCTGGCCGCTGCCGTCGCCGTTGTGGCCGAACTCGCTGTTCTCGATGACGATGCGGCTGGTGGGCGAGGCGCCCGTCAGCACGCCGTTCTCGTTGTCATGCAAGAAGCTGTTCTTCAGGGTGAAATTGTTGCCCTCGATGCGCAATGCAGCGCCGTTCCTGTCCGACACCCTGGTGTTGAAGATTTCCACATTGTCCACCGTCACGTCGTTGCCGGCGATGATCCAGGCGCCCTTGCCTTCCACGCCGCGCCCCTGCGCGTCGATGCGCGCGCGGCCGCGCATGCCGCGGATGGTGAGGAAGTTGGGCGCAATGCGGCACAGCTCGCCCGGGTACAGGCCCGCCTCGATTTCCACCGTGTCGCCGCTGCGGGCGGCCGCGAAAGCCTGGCAGGGGCGCGCGTACGCCATGCCGGGCCCCACGCTCAGCGTGGCGCCCCAGGCGGCGGCGCAGAAAGTCATCGATAAGGCCATAGCCAGGCTGCAGGCGCGCAACTTCATGTGCAATTCTCCTAATTTTTGGAATTGCAATTTTACGCCGAAGCCGGCGCCTGCCCGCAGATTTTCGGCGCTGAGCGGGCGCTGGGGGGGCGCTGGGCGGGCGGTCAGCGGCCGGTCAGCGGGGAATTAGCGGGAAATTAGCGGGCGATCTCGTTGGGCAGCCGGCCGGCCTTCGGCCCGCGTATCTTGTTTTGCAGCTGGAGCAGGCCATACAGCAGCGCTTCCGGCGTCGGCGGGCAGCCGGGCACGTAGATGTCCACCGGCACAATGCGGTCGCAGCCGCGCACCACCGAATAGCTGTAGTGGTAGTAGCCGCCGCCGTTGGCGCACGAGCCCATGGACACCACGTAGCGCGGCTCCGGCATCTGGTCGTAGGAGCGGCGCACGGCGCGCGCCATCTTGTTGGTCAGCGTACCGGAGATGATCATCAGGTCCGCATGGCGCGGCGACGGACGCGGCACCATGCCGAAGCGGTCCATGTCGTAGCGCGCCGCTGCGGCCTGCATCATCTCCACCGCGCAGCACGCCAGGCCGAAGCTCAGGTACCACAGGCTGTCGCTCTTGGCCGCGTGCAGCAGCGCGTCCACCGAGGCCAGTATGAAGCCGTCGCCTTCCAGCGTGGGCATGGGCGCCGCGCCGGCCGGCGCGATATTGCTGGTGTCATTCATCGCATTCCCCTTTCGTTTGGCCACACGATAAGTGGAACAGCGCGCGCTTCATTGTACCGACACGACACGCGCGGGAAATTCACCAGCCCCGCGCCACCGCCAGGCGCGAGCGTTCGTCGTAGCGCAGCAGACGCAGCTCGCCGGCTTCCGGCCCCGCCAGCAGGCTGCCCGGCGCCTGGCCCAGCAGCTCGGTGAAGTCGCGCACCATGTGGGCCTGGTCGTGGTAGCCGGCGTCCATCGCGATGCGCGTCAGCTGGCCGCGCGGCAAGGGCTGCGGCCCGGTCAGCATCATCCCCAGCGCGCACGCATAGCGCGCCAGCCGGCGGCTCTCGCGCAGGTTCTGCCCGTACGCGGCCAGGAAGCGGCGTTCGAACTGGCGCACGCTGATGCCGTGCTCACGGGCGAGGGTCTCGGCCGGGCTGAACAGCAGGGCGGCAGGCAGGCGGAAGGCCGTGCGCAGCGCGTCCTCGCGGCGCGCCGCCAGCCGCAGCAGCCAGGCCGACACCAGCTCCACCCAGGCTGCGGCGTGCCGGGTGGCCAGCAAGGCTTCCTGCAGTTCACGGTATGGCAGGCCGGGCACGGCGTCGTCCAGCGGCACGGGCAGGTTGAGCAAGGCATTGAGCGGCAAGCCGAACAGGCCGCTGAAGCGCGACGGCTCGATCAGCGCGCTCACGAAGGTGGTGCCCGGCTGCCACTCGGCCGGGATGGCGCGCGACATGGGCCCGCACACGAAGGCCCGGTCCAGCAGGCGCCGCCGTCCCTGTTCGGGCGGCAGCAGCGAGCCGCCGGCGATGAAAAAAGTCAGCTGGGCCAGCGGCGAGGCGGGCACCACCACCCGGCCAGCGCTGGCGTACTCGACGTGGAAATGGTGCACCAGGCCGGCCAGCGCGGGCGGCGGCGCCAGCGCCAGCCGCAATGCCGCCCGGGCGGGATGAGATGGAAGGTCCATGGCCGGATTATAGCCCCGCCCCGTTTGAAAATTGTCAAGCTTGCACTGCGGAAAATGTGCCCGGCTTGCACCCCGGCTGGGCTTGACTTAAAATCCACAACTCTGAAGCCGCATTGTGCAGCTTCCCGCTCTGGGCCGGCAACGCCTGACCAGCTACTCCCCATGCCAGTTTCTTCACGGTGACCCATTGGATACCGTTCCCATATGGGCGCAATTTCTTGCGCTCGCCTTCCTGATATTTTGCTCGGCGTTCTTCGCCATGGCCGAAACCGCCCTGATGGCGGCCAACCGTTTCCGCTTGCGCCACCAGGCCAAGCGCGGCAGCCGGCGCGCGCTGGCCACCCTGTGGCTGCTCGACCGCACTGACAAGCTGCTGTCGCTGGTGCTGATCGCCAACACGCTGATCAACGCCACCGCCATCGCGCTGGTCACCGCCATCGTGATCCACACCTTCGGCTACGACGAATGGCTGATCGTGGCCTCCACCGCCTGCATGACCTTCCTGCTGGTGGTGTTCGCCGAGATTTCGCCGAAAATGATAGGCGCCACCTATCCCGAGCAGATCGCCCTGCCCACCGCCACCATCCTGCGCCCGCTGATGGCGGCCGCCAAGCCTGTCATCTGGTTCATCAACCTGTTCGTGGGCGTGGTGCTGAAACTGTTCCGCATCAAGATGGGCACGCCGCTGCGCGACACCAGGTTATCGCCCGAGGAACTGCGCTCGCTGGTGCTGGAAGGCGGCAACTTCATTCCGCAAAAGCACAAGAGCATCCTGCTCAACCTGTTCGACCTGGAAGCCATTTCGATCGAGGACGTGATGACCCCGCGCGCCCAGATCGAGGCCCTCAACCTGGCCGCGCCGGTGGAGGAAATCGTGCAGCAGCTGACCACCTGCTACCACAACAAGCTGCCGGTGTACGAAGGCGAGATCAACCAGATCGCCGGCATTCTGCACGTGCGCAAGGCCATGTCGCTGCTGACGCAGGAAGAGGAATTGACGGCCGAGCACTTCCGCGCGCTGCTGTCCGAGCCCTACTTCATCCCGCAGGACACCGGTGTGTTCGCCCAGCTGCAGTACTTCCAGGAAAACAAGGAACGCCTGGGCATCATCGTGGACGAGTACGGCGAGGTGCAGGGCCTGGTGACGCTGGACGATATCATCGAGGAAATGATCGGTGACTTTACGACATCAACGCCGGGCGCCGCGCGCGCCGACAGCTTCAACTGGACCGCAGCCGGCGACTGCCTGCTGGAAGGCACCACGGCCTTGCGTGACATCAATAAGCGACTGGGATTACACTTTCCCCTGGACGGACCGAAAACCCTGAACGGCATGCTGCTGGAGTATTTGCAGGAAATCCCCGAGGCAGCCATCAGCGTGCGCCTTGGCGGTTGCGTCATTGAAGTGGTGCAGGTGCAGAACCAGGCAATCAAAGTCGTGAAATTGATACGGGCCGGCGCCTAAGCTAGTCGCAGATCGGCGCACGGTAGGGATCTTGCTTTACAAAAGTGATGCCCACGGGCATCATCCGGAGGATGGCCGCAGGGCCAGCCTCCCTTGTGTAGTTTTCCTGACAGCGCGCTTCTATGGCAGCAGTTCAACCCAATCCAGCGTCCGGCGCCCCCATGGCGGGTCTGGCGCGGGCCTTGATGCAGGCCGGCCGGCTGACGCCGGCGCAGGCCGACGCGCTGCAAAAGAAGGCCCTGGCCGACAAGCTGCCCTTCATTGACACCTTGTTGGCCGCCAACGCCATCCAGCCCCGCGAGCTGGCTTCCTTCTGTTCCGAGACCTTTGCCTACCCGCTGATGGACCTGGCGGCGTTCAGCATCGACGCGTTGCCGCCCAAGATCATCGACGCCAAGCTGATGCAGGCGCAGCGCGTGATTGCGCTGGCCAAGCGCGGCAACAAGATGTCGGTGGCGATCTCCGACCCCACCAACACCCAGGCGCTGGACCAGATCAAGTTCCAGACCGAGTCGCTGGTGGAACCGGTGATCGTGGCGCACGACGCGCTGCTGGCCATGCTGGGCAGCCTGGGCCGCAGCGCCGAGCAGAACCTGAACGAACTGGCCGGCGACGAGCAGGAAATCCAGTTCGCCGACGAGACCGAAGCACCCTCGGCCGCCGCCGAGCAGGCCGCCAACGAGGTGGAAGACGCGCCCATCGTGCGCTTCCTGAACAAGATGCTGATGGACGCCGTTAACATGGGTGCATCGGACTTGCATTTCGAACCATTCGAAAAGTTCTACCGCATCCGCTTCCGGGTGGACGGCGTGCTGATGGAACACGCGCAGCCGCCAGTGTCGATCAAGGACAAGCTGGTGTCGCGCATCAAGGTGCTGGCCAAGCTGGACATCTCGGAAAAGCGCGTGCCGCAGGACGGCCGCATGCGCCTGATCGTCTCGCCCACCAAGACCATCGACCTGCGCGTGTCCACCCTGCCCACGCTGTTCGGCGAAAAGACCGTGATGCGTATCCTGGACGCGACCCAGGCCCAGATGGGCATCGACTCGCTGGGCTACGACCCGGACCAGAAGGCGCTGCTGTTGGACGCCATCCAGCGCCCCTACGGCATGGTGCTGGTGACGGGGCCGACCGGCTCGGGCAAGACGGTGTCGCTGTACACCTGTTTGAACATCCTGAACAAGCCCGGCATCAACATCTCCACCGCCGAAGACCCGGCCGAGATCAACTTGCCGGGCGTGAACCAGGTGAATGTGAACGACCGCGCCGGCCTGACCTTCCCGGTGGCGCTGAAGTCCTTCCTGCGCCAGGATCCGGACATCATCATGGTGGGCGAGATCCGCGACCTGGAAACGGCCGACATCGCCATCAAGGCCGCGCAGACCGGCCACATGGTGTTCTCCACCCTGCACACCAACGACGCGCCGTCCACCCTGACCCGCTTAATGAACATGGGCGTGGCGCCGTTCAACATCGCCTCCTCCGTGATTTTGATCACCGCGCAGCGCCTGGCGCGCCGCCTGTGCAGCTGCAAGCAGCCGGTGGACATCTCCAACGACCTGCTGCTCAAGGCCGGCTACAAGCCCGAAGAGCTGGACGGCAGCTGGAAGCCCTACGGCCCGGTGGGCTGCGAGCGCTGCAACGGCGGCGGCTACAAGGGCCGGGTCGGCATCTACCAGATTATGCCGATCACGCCGGCCATCGAGGCCATTATCCTGGCACACGGCAACTCGATGCAGATTGCGGCCCAGTCGGAAAGCGAGGGCGTGAAGTCCCTGCGCCAGTCCGGCCTGGTCAAGGTGAAAAACGGCTTGACCAGCCTTGAGGAAGTCCTCGGCTGCACCAATGAATAGGATGTGAATCATGGCCACTACCAGCACCCCGGGCAATCCGGTCAAGGAATCGGTCTTCGCCTGGGAAGGCAAGGACAAAACCGGCAAGACCGTGCGCGGCGAGCTGCGCGCAGGGGGCGAGGCGGTGGTCAACGTGACCTTGCGGCGCCAGGGCATCATGGTGACCAAGGTCAAGAAAAAGGTCTACCGCAGCGGCAAGAAAGTCACCGACAAGGACATCTCCCTGTTCACGCGCCAGCTGGCCACCATGATGAAGGCCGGCGTGCCGCTGCTGCAGTCCTTCGACATTGTCGGCAAGGGCCACTCGAATCCATCGGTATCCAAGCTGGTGATGGACCTGCGCGCCGACATCGAGACCGGCACCAGCCTGAACCAGGCCTTCCGCAAGTTCCCGCTGTATTTCGACCCGCTGTTCTGCAACCTGGTGGGCGCCGGCGAGCAGGCCGGCATCCTGGAAGACCTGCTGACGCGGCTGGCCATCTACAAAGAAAAGACCCTGGCCATGAAGGCCAAGATCAAGTCCGCGCTGACCTATCCGGTGTCCATCCTGGGCGTGGCCTTCATCGTCACCGCCGTGATCATGATCTGGGTGGTGCCGGCGTTCAAGCAGGTGTTCGCCAGCTTCGGCGCCGACCTGCCCGCGCCCACGCTGGCGGTGATGGCGATTTCCGAATTTTTCGTGTCCTACTGGTACATCATTTTCGGCGGCCTGTTCGGCTCGATCTACTTCTTCTTCCAGGCCTGGCGGCGCTCGCCGCAAGTGCAGCGCTTCATGGACGTGACCCTGCTCAAGCTGCCGATCTTCGGCGAGGTGATCCGCAAGGCCACCATCGCGCGCTGGACGCGCACCCTGT
The DNA here is from genome assembly GCF_001425265.1 of Massilia sp. Root418. GTDB lineage: Bacteria > Pseudomonadota > Gammaproteobacteria > Burkholderiales > Burkholderiaceae_D > Rugamonas. The sequence continues at coordinate 278,403 of NZ_LMEC01000021.1, read as the reverse complement.
CGACCATGTTCGCGGCAGGCGTGCCGCTGGTGGAATCGCTGGACTCGGTGGGCGGCGCTTCCGGCAACATCGTCTACCTGGAAGCGACGCGCCGCATCCAGAAGGAAGTGAGCACCGGCACCAGCCTGACCGTGGCCATGCAGAACGCCGACGTGTTCCCGAATATGGTGACGCAGATGGTGTCCATCGGCGAGGAATCCGGCTCGCTGGACGCCATGCTGGGCAAGGTGGCCGACTTCTTTGAAGACGAAGTGGACGAGGCGGTGGCTTCGCTGTCGAGCCTGATGGAGCCGCTGATCATGGTGATCCTGGGCGTGCTGATCGGCGGCCTGGTGATCGCCATGTACCTGCCGATCTTCAAGCTGGGTTCGGTGGTGTAAGGGCTGCCTCCCGCAGCCCCTCCTGCGCGGCGCGGAAGGCCTCCGCCGCCAGCGGCACGCCGCAGTAGACCGCGGCGTGCAGCAGCACTTCCTGCAGCTCGCCCACCGTGGCGCCGTTGTTCAGGGCGCCGCGGATGTGGCCCTTCAGTTCGTGCGTGCGGCCCATGGCCGCCAGCATGGCCACCGTCGCCAGGCTGCGCGTGCGCAGGTCCAGGCCGGGGCGCTGCCACACTGTGCCCCAGGCTTCGCGCGTGATGTAGTCCTGCAGCGGCTGCGTGAAGGCGGTGGCGCCGTCCAGCGCGCGCGCCACGAACTCCTCCCCCATCACCTGCTTGCGCGTGCGCAGGCCGTCCGCATGCTGGCGGTCGTCCGCGCCGGCGCTCATTGCGCGGCCCAGCCGCCATCCATGTTCAGGGCTGCGCCGCGGATCTGGGCGGCCGCCTCGCTGCACAGGAACACGGCCAGCGCGCCGATCTGCTCGGGCGTGGCGAATTCCTGCGATGGCTGTTTTTCGCCCAGCAGCCTGGCGCGCGCGTCGTCCGCACCCAGGCCGGACCGAGCGGCCAGGTCGTCGATCTGCTTTTGCACCAGCGGCGTCAGCACCCAGCCCGGGCAGATGGCGTTGCAGGTGATGCCGCTGCGCGCGTTCTCCAGCGCCACCGCCTTGGTCAGCCCGATCACGCCGTGCTTGGCCGCCACGTAGGCGGACTTGTTCACCGAGGCCACCAGCCCGTGCACCGACGCGACGTTGATGATGCGGCCCCAGCCGCGCTGCTGCATCAGCGGCAGCGCGGCGCGGATGGCGTGGAAGTTGGAGGACAGGTTGATGGCCATGATCTGGTCCCATTTCTCCAGCGGGAACTCGTGCACCGGCGCGGTGTGCTGGATGCCGGCGTTGTTGACCAGGATGTCCACCGCGCCGAAAGCCGCCGTGGCCTCGGCCACCATGGCGGCGACCTGCTCCGGCTGCGCCATGTCGGCCGCGCTGTGGCGCACCTGCACGCCCAGCGCGCGCAGCTCGGCAGCGATGGCGTCGATGGCGGCGGCGTCGCCAAAGCCGTTCAGCATGACGTTGGCGCCCTGCGCGGCCAGCGCGCGGGCGATGCCCAGCCCGATGCCGCTGGTGGAACCGGTGACGATGGCGGATTTATTCTTCAACATGGCTAGCTCCTCAGTAGATTCCAAATGCGTAGTAGGCACCGATGACCACGAACACGGCCATGGTCTTGATGCAGGTGACGGCGAAAATGTCGCCGTAGGACACGCGGTGCGTCAGCCCGCTCACCGCCAGCAGGGTGATGACGGCGCCGTTGTGCGGCAGGGTGTCCATGCCGCCGCTGGCCATGGCGGCCACGCGGTGCAGCACCTCCATCGGAATATGGGCGGCGCTGGCGGCCTGGATGAAGGTGTCCGACATGGCGGCCAGCGCAATGCTCATGCCGCCCGAGGCGGAGCCGGTGATGCCGGCCAGCGACGTGACGGCGATGGCCTCGTTGACCAGCGGATTGGGCACGGCGCGCAGCGCGTCCGCCACCACCAGGAAGCCCGGCAGGCCGGCGATGACGGCGCCGAAACCGTACTCGGAGGCGGTGTTCATGGACGCCAGCAGCGCGCCCGAAATGGCCAGCTTGCTGCCTTCGGCAAAGCGGCGGCGCACGGTGTCGAAGGCCAGCAGCAGCACGCTGGCGATGCCCACCAGCAGCGCCGCTTCCACGGCCCAGATGGCCGCCACTTTCGACACCTCGGTCACCACCGGCTTGGCCGAACCGGCCAGCGCCAGGCTGTGGCTCTTGCCGTAGTAAAGCGGAATCATCACGGTAAACACCTTGTTCAGCACGCCCACCAGCACCAGCGGCAGCAGCGCCAGCAGCGGATGCGGCAGGTTCTGCTGGGTGAATTCCTCCGGCTCGTTGCTGTGGCCGGTGCCATAGCCTTCGCCCTTGGCCAGCGCCTGGCGGCGGCGCCATTCGAGGTAGGCCAGGCCGGTGGCCAGGATGAACACCGAGCCGATCACGCCCAGCCAGGGCGCGGCCCAGGTGTCGGTCTGGAAGAAGGAGGTGGGAATGATGTTCTGGATCTGCGGCGTGCCGGGCAGCGCGTCCATGGTGAAGGTGAAGGCGCCCAGCGCGATGGTGCCGGGAATCAGGCGCTTGGGGATGTTGCTTTGCCTGAACATCTCGGCAGCGAACGGGTACACCGCGAACACCACCACGAACAGCGACACGCCGCCGTAGGTGAGCACGGCGCACACCAGCACGATGGCCAGCATGGCGCGCTCGCGTCCCACCAGGCGGATGACCAGCGCGACGATGGACTTGGAAAAGCCCGACAGCTCGATCACCTTGCCGAATACCGCGCCCAGCAGGAACACAGGGAAATACAGCTTCACAAAGCCCACCATCTTGTCCATGAACACGCTGGTAAACATGGGCGGCACCAGGCCGGGATCGGTCAGCAGCACGGCCAGCATGGCCGCCACCGGGGCAAACAGGATGACGCTGAAGCCGCGGTAGGCGACCACCATCAGGAAGACCAGCGCCAGCAAAACGATCAGAAAGCTCATACACGCTCCATTAAGGTAGAACGTTGTCTAAAGCACTATCCATGCCTGAGACATAAAGTCCTGTAAATTCAAGAGCTTAGATATAAGCGGCCGTGATGCCGGGGTGCCGCTCAGGTGCATATTGTCCGGATAAGCAGACAGCGGCCGCCAAACAATGCGGAATCATGTCTGGAAAACCGGACGCCGCGTATGAAATACTGGACAGCCGGCCCGGCAGCAGCCAGAATCGGCCTTTTTGGCGGGCGGACACGATGGAGCTGATGCACTGGTTTACCGGGAATCCCGGCGGCGGCGGCCTGCGCCATCTGGCCATTCCCAAGCTGCTGGAACGGCTGGATGCGCTATGCGAAGGCACCATCGCGGTGGACACCGAAGCGCGCATCGTCTGGTGCAACGACAAATACCTGCACATGCTGGGCTACACCGACCCGCAGTCCCTGCTGGGCCGGGACGTGGAGGAGATCATCCCCAACAGCCTGATGCGCCAGGTGGTCAAGAGCGGCGAGCCCATCCTGCTGGACCTGATGGCCTTCGGCAGCGACACCTTCGTCGTGTCGCGCCTGCCGCTGACCGGGCCGGACGGCAAGGTGATCGGCGCGGTCGGCATCTGCCTGTACGACAAGCTGCACCACCTCAAGCCCCTGCTCGGCAAGTTCGCCCAGCTGCAGGACGAGCTGGCGGAAACCCGGCGCCTGCTGGTGCAGGACCGGCGTCCGCGCTACACGCTGGCCAGCTACGTGGGCAACAGCCCGGCCAGCCTGGAAGTGAAGCGCCAGGCCCGGCGCGCCGCGCAGCTGGGCAGCACCGTGCTGCTGCTGGGCGAAACCGGCACCGGCAAGGAGCTGCTGGCGCAAGCCATCCACGCCAGCTCCGAGCGCGCCGGCCAGCCCTTCATCGCCGTCAACGCCGCCGCCATTCCCGAGGCGCTGCTGGAATCCGAATTCTTCGGCGCCGCGCCGGGGGCCTACACCGGCGCCGACAAGCGCGGCCGCGACGGCAAATTCAAGCTGGCCCACGGCGGCACCCTGTTCCTGGACGAAGTGGGCGACATGCCGCTGCAGATCCAGGCCAAGCTGCTGCGCGTGCTGCAGGAGCAGGAGGTGGAGCCGCTGGGATCGAACAAGGTGATCAAGGTGGACGTGCGCATCATCGCGGCCACCAGTATCGACCTGGTGCAGGCGCTGGCCCAGGGCCGCCTGCGGCGCGACCTGTACTACCGCCTGAACGTGCTGTCCATCACCCTGCCGCCGCTGCGCGAGCGCCTGGGCGACCTGGAAGCGCTGTGCGAAGGCGCGCTGGAGCAGATCGTCGAACGCACCGGCATGGGCCGGCGCGAACTTACGCCGGGCGCGCTGCAGCGCCTGGCCGCCTACGACTGGCCGGGCAATGTGCGCGAGCTGCGCAACGTGCTGGAGAAAGCCGTGCTGCACAGCGACAACCGGCGCCTGGTGGCGGACGACTTCGACGCCATCCTGCCGCGCGCCGTGGCCGATGCCGTGCCCGCCGCGCGCCTGCACGGACCGGGCGGACCGGGCGGACCAGCTGCGGTGCAGCCGCTGGCGCAGGCGGTGGCGGTGGCCGAGCGCGGCGCCATCGAAGCGGCCCTGCTGGCGGCGGGCGGCAAGAAGACCGAGGCCGCGCGCCTGCTCGGCATTTCACGCGCCACCTTGTACGAAAAAATGGCGCAGCTGCAACTGTAGTTGTGCCACGCCCTGCCTTATACTGTCTGCACACAACACCACCGGAACCCACCGATGCAGGATATCTTGCTGTTCGCCCCGCCCGCCACCCTGATTGCCGCCGTTGCGGCCGGCATATTCGGCCTGCTGATCGGCAGCTTCCTGAACGTCGTCATCCACCGCCTGCCCATCATGATGCAGCGCGAGTCGGACAACTACGTGGCGTCCGAACTGGGCAAGGAGCTGCCGCACACCACGCGCTACAGCCTGGTGGCGCCGCGCTCTGCCTGCCCGCATTGCCAGCACCAGATCACCGCGCTGGAAAACATCCCCGTGGTGAGCTACCTGGTCCTGGGCGGCAAGTGCAGCAACTGCAAGGCGAAGATCTCGCCGCGCTACCCCGTCATCGAAGCCTTCACGGGCCTGCTGTCGGCCGCGCTGGTGTGGCAGTTCGGCAGCGGCTGGATGGGCCTGGCCACGCTGTTCTTCGCCTACATGCTGATCGCCATGACCTTCATCGACGCCGACACCCAGCTGCTGCCGGACGACCTGACCCTGCCACTGCTGTGGGCCGGCCTGCTGCTCAACATCAACGGCATGTTCGTGCCGCTGCAGGACGCCGTGATCGGCGCGGCGGCCGGCTACCTGGCGCTGTGGTCGATCTATTGGCTCTTCAAGCTGGCCACCGGCAAGGAAGGCATGGGCTACGGCGACTTCAAGCTGCTGGCAGCGCTGGGTGCCTGGCTGGGCTGGGCCACGCTGCCCACCATCATCCTGCTGTCGTCCGTGGTGGGCGCGGTGGTCGGCATCTGCCTCATGGTGTTCGCCAAACGCGGCCGCAACAATCCCATCCCTTTCGGCCCCTACCTGGCGGCAGCCGGCATGATCGCCCTGATGTTCGGCGGCCCGCTGGCCAACCTCACCTCCAGCCTGCTGGGCAACTGACGTGGCGGCCGGCACACCCAGCGTGGAAGGCAAGTTCAGCGTCGGCCTCACCGGCGGTATCGGCAGCGGCAAGAGTGCAGTGGCGGCGCGCTTCGCCGAGCTGGGCGCCACCATAGTCGACACTGACCGCATCGCCCACAGCATGACCGTGCCGGGCGGCCCCGCCATGCCGGCCCTGCTGGCCGAATTCGGCGCCGAATTCGCCGACGCCAGCGGTGCCCTGGACCGCGCCCGCATGCGCGCGCTGGTGTTTAGCGACGCCACCGCCAAGGCCAGGCTCGAAGCCATCCTCCATCCCCTGATCCGCAGCGCCGCCGAAGCGGCAGGCGCGGCCGCCACCGGCCCCTATGTGATCTACGACGTGCCGCTGCTGGTCGAGTCCGGCACCTGGCGCAGCCGGGTGCAGCGCGTGCTGGTGGTCGACTGCCCCGAGGCGGTGCAGGTGGCGCGTGTGATGGCCCGCAACAACATGCCGGCCGCCCAGGTGCAAGCCATCATGGCGGCGCAGGCGCCCCGTTCAGCGCGGTTGGCAGCGGCGGACGATATCATTAATAATGAGGGGGAATTGGCCGCATTGGGGCCGCAAATTGCGCGATTACACAATTTATACCTGGCATTTTCCGCAGGAACGATAACAATACCATCGCAACGTTTGTAATTTTGCTTCGCTTGGTTCAGAATCACGGAATTCTTTGCAGGCCCATCTATAGAGGGAAGTCATTTTGATTGTCTACGAATACCCTTTCAACGAGCGCATACGCACGTTGTTGCGGCTGGAAGACCTGTACGAGAAATTCAAGTTCTTTGTGCATCAAGAACACCCCATGCAGCACCACGTCGCGCTGGCCACGATCTTCGACATGCTCGAAGTGGCAGGCCGGGCGGACCTGAAGTCGGACTTGCTGCAGGAACTGGAGCGCCAGCGCCAGACTTTGCTGAGCTACCGTTCCAACCCGAATGTACAGGCAGAAACGCTGGATGCCATCCTGTCCGAGCTGGACAGCGTGAGCAGCGCCCTCGTCGCCGCCCAGGGCAAGACCGGCCAGAACGTGCGCGACAATGAATGGCTGATGAGCATACGCGGCCGCACCATCATCCCCGGCGGCGCCTGCGAATTCGACCTGCCCTCCTACTACGCCTGGCAAAAACGCAGCGCCGAGCAGCGCTTCAACGACATCGCCGGCTGGTTCGCCCCGCTGGCGCCGCTGTTCGACGCGCTGGCCCTGGTGCTGCGCCTGCTGCGCGACTCGGGCGGCCCGGTCAAGATGATCGCCAACGCCGGCAGCTACCAGCAAATGCTGCAAGGCAAGGTGTACCAGATGCTGCGGCTGACGCTGGACGAATCCATGGGTGCGATTCCCGAAATCTCGGCCAACAAATACATGCTGTGGGTGCGCTTCACCACCCAGGGCGGCGACCTGAAACCCAAGCCGCTGGAAGAAGATGTACCATTCGAGCTCACGCTCTGTAATTTTTAAAGAATAGCCATGACCGTAGTTGAATGCCCGACCTGCTCCGCCAAAGTGGAGTGGAGCGAAAAAAACAAATACCGCCCCTTCTGTTCCGAACGGTGCAAGCAAATCGACCTGGGCGCCTGGGCTGAAGAGAAATACGCCATCCCCGCCGCGCCGCCGCGCGATCCGCTCGACGAAGAATAAAAAAAATGGGGTCAGGGTTAGTTTTCGCGGACGCGAAGACTAACCCTGACCCCATTTTTCCATTTTTTAGGGCAGCGCAGCCGGATCGTGGCGGATCTGCTCCAGCCATGCGAGCAGAGGGATGGTGGCCGGCAGCAGCGGTTCGACGCCCACCGTGCCTTGCCATGCGAAAGCCTGGCCTTCCAGGCTTTGCGGTTCGCCGTGCCAGTCGCGGCTGATGTAGAAGTGCAGCCGCACGTGGGCGTGCGGGTAGACGTGCTCGATACCGCACCACGCCTGCGCGCTGTTGATCGTCAATCCCAGCTCTTCAAGAAACTCGCGCTTGAGCGCTTCGAGCACCGTCTCGCCCGGATCGACCTTGCCGCCGGGGAATTCCCAGTAGCCGTCATAGGGTTTGCCGGCCGGGCGCTGGCCCAGGAGCACGTCGCCGTTAGGCTGGATCAGGATGCCGACCGCGACGTCCACTTTCTGGTCGCTCATGCCGTACCCTCGGGAAGTTTGCCGGCATAGTCCTTGGCGAACTGCCAGGCCACGCGGCCCGAGCGCGAGCCGCGCTGCAGCGCCCAGCGCAGCGCGTCGCCGCGCGCCGCGTCCACCTGCGCCGGCGTGCAGCCGAAGCTGGCCAGCCAGTGCGCGCAGATGTCGAGGTAGTCGTCCTGCTTGAAGGCGTAGAACGACAGCCACAAACCGAAACGCTCGGACAGCGAGATCTTCTCTTCCACCGTTTCGCCGGGATGCAGGTCGCCGTCCTCGTCGTGCGTGTAGCTCATATTGTCGGCCATGCGCTCCGGCATCAGGTGGCGCCGGTTGGAGGTGGCGTAGATCAGCACGTTGTTGGACTGGGCGGCAATCGAGCCGTCCAGCGCCACCTTGAGCGCCTTGTAGCCGCTCTCACCTTCTTCGAACGACAGGTCGTCGCAGAAGATGATGAAGCGCTCGGGACGCCCCGCCACCAGGTCCACGATGTCCGGCAGTTCGGCCAGGTCGGCCTTGTCGACTTCGATCAGGCGCAGCCCATCTTGCGCGAACTGGTTCAAACATGCCTTGATCAGCGACGATTTGCCGGTGCCGCGCGCGCCCGTGAGCAGCACGTTGTTGGCCGGCCGGCCGGACACGAACTGGCGCGTATTCTGCTCGATGGCGGCCTTTTGCGGGCCGATGTTGTGCAGGTCGTCCAGCGCAATGCTGGACACGTGCTTCACCGCCTGCAGGTGGCTGGCGCCGCCGCCGCCGTTTCCGCGCCGCCAGCGGTAGGCATGGCCCAGCTTCCAGTCCGGCTCGCGCGGCGCTTGCGGCAGGATGGCCTCCACCCTTTGCAGCAAGGCCTCGGCGCGCACCAGGAACTGCTCAAGTGGGGTCGCCATATCAGGAGCGGTAGTCGGCGTTGATGCTGACGTAGTCGTGCGACAGGTCACAGGTGTACACAGTGGCCTTGGCGTTGCCGCGCGCCAGCTTCACGCGCACGCCGATCTCGCTCTGCTTCATCACGCGCTGGCCGTCTTCTTCCTTGTAGTCCGGGTTGCGGCCGCCATTCTTGGCCACCCACACATCGTCCAGGTACAGGTTGAGCGTGCTCACGTCCAGGTCTTCCACGCCCGCGTAGCCGATGGCGGCCAGGATGCGGCCCAGGTTGGGGTCGGAGGCGAAGAAGGCGGTCTTGACCAGCGGCGAGTGGGCGATGGAATACGCGATCTTGCGGCATTCATCCACGTCCTTGCCGTCTTCCACCGTGATCGTCATGAACTTGGTGGCGCCTTCGCCGTCGCGGATGATGGCTTGGGCGAGGAACACGGACAGCTCGGTCACCGCGGCGGCCAGCGCCTTGAACTCGGGCGAGTCGACCGAATTCACTTCCAGCGTGCCGGCGCCGGTGGCGACCAGCATGAAGGAATCGTTGGTGGAGGTGTCGCCGTCGATGGTGATGCAGTTGAAGGACTGGTCGGCAGCCTGCTTGACCAGCACGTCCAGCACCGGCTGCGCCACCTTGGCGTCGAAGGCCAGGAAGCCCAGCATGGTGGCCATGTTCGGCTTGATCATGCCGGCGCCCTTGGAGATGCCAGTCAGGGTCACCTTGTGGCCACCGATGTCCACCGTGCGCGAGCCGGCTTTGGGCTGGGTGTCGGTGGTCATGATGGCTTCGGCCGCGTTGAACCAGTTGTCGCCCGTCAGGTTGGCCACGGCGGCGGGCAGGCCGGCCACGATGCGGTCGACCGGCAGCGGCTCCAGGATCACGCCGGTGGAGAACGGCAGGATCTGGCCGGCTTCGCAGCCCAGCAGACCGGCCAGCGCGGCGCAGCTCTGCTGCGCGCGCGCCAGGCCTTCGTCACCGGTGCCGGCGTTGGCGTTGCCGGTGTTGACCATCAGCGCGCGGATCGGCTGGCCGCCGGCGTTCACGGCCGCCAGGTTGGCCTTCGAGATCTGCACCGGCGCGGCGCAGAAGCGGTTCAAGGTGAACACGCCGGACACGGTGGCGCCCGGCGCCAGGCGCAGCACCAGCAAGTCCTTGCGGTTCGGTTTCTTGATGCCGGCTTCGGCAAAACCGATCTCGATACCGGCAACCGGCTTCAGATCAGCAGCGACGGGGATGGGGGAATTGACGGCCATGTGGGTTCTCGGGCAAGTGTATGGGAAGCCGTTATTGTAATACCTGCGGCGGCCCCATGCGGTCCGCTACTTTCAGTCACAGCGGCGGCGCCCACTGTATTTTGTCCAATTTTGCAAAATCGCTCAACAGCACGGCAATCATGCCGAATTGCCCACTATTTATCGCTAAAAAGCCACAGAATTTTAGAGTACTTGCTCAGTACAACGTTTTCTCGATGATGCCTGAAAGAAATTCATCTAAGGTAGGCGACGCATGCGGTGCCCCGTGCTCGCCGCTTTCTTGAAAAATAATGTGATTGGAATCCGTACGATGAAAAAGCAACTTCTAGTAGCATCCGTCCTGGCCGCCTGCAGCGTCATGCAAGCCCAGGCAGGCTCCCTGGACGACGGTAACCTGAGCATCAGCGGCTTCGGCACGCTGGCTGCCGCCAAGAGCGACAGCGACACCGCCCAGTTCGCCCGCTACAACCAGGCCACCGGCGTCGGCGACAGCCCGCGCCTGGGCCTGGACACCAATCTCGGCCTGCAAGCCACCTACAAGATCAACGACTGGCTGTCCGGCACCGCGCAGGTGCTGACCCGCAAGAACACCAGCCCCAGCTTCACCACCGACCTGACCTGGGCCTTCCTGAAGATGAAGGTGAACGACGAAATCAGCGTGCGCGTCGGCCGCGTGGTGATCCCGGCCTTCCTGATCTCCGACTACCAGAACGTGGGCTACGCCAACACCATGATGCGTCCGCCGATCGAAGTCTACGGCCAGGACCCGATCGAGAACGTGGACGGCGTGGACATGAACTACCAGCACGCCTTCGGCGACACCAACTTCACCGCGCAAGCCTTCTTCGGCTCCAGCCGCGGCAAGCTGTTCGTGCCGACCGCGGGCGGCTCGGTCGCCAAGTACCGCGCGCCGGCCCAGGGCGTGAGCCTGTCGCTGGAACGCGGTCCGGTCACCCTGCGCCTGGGCCACGCCCGCGCCGAGCTGCATAGCGACAACCTGCTGCCGATCAACAGCCTGGCCGCCACCCTGAAGCAAGTGGGCTTCGGCCAGCTGGGCCAGGACCTGGGCATCGTGCAAGGCAAGAAAATGAGCTTCACCGAACTGGGCCTGACGGTGGACTGGAACAACATCGTGATCCAGTCCGAGTACGCGCAGCGCCGCGCGCACGACCCGGTCTACATCCCGGAAACCAATTCCTGGTACGCCATGGCCGGCTACCGCGTCGGCAAAGTGCTGCCCTACTACGCACACGCCGCCAGCAAGGGCGCCGGCAGCTCGATTACCGTGCCGGCCGCGCTGGCCAAGATTCCCGCGCTGAACGCCGCCGTCAACAACCTGCTGGTCTCGCCCGAGCAATCGACCGACCTGGTCGGCGTACGCTGGGACTTCGCCAAGTCCATGGCGCTGAAGGTGCAGGTCGACCGCGTCAAGCCCAAGGTCAAGTCGGGCCAGCTGATCTTCACGCCGGCCGCCGGCCAGAAGGACAGCGTGACCGTGGTGGCAGCCGGTCTGGATTTCGTATTCTAAGGTGATCTCTATGAAAAAAATAACGACCTCCCTGATCCTGGCTGCCTTCGCCGCGGCTGCCGTGCCGGCCTCGGCCGAAACGGTGGTGATCGTCAACAAGGCCAACCCGGCCACCCGCATGTTCTCGGAGCAGGCCTCCCAGTTCTTCCTGGGCAAATCGAATATGTTCACGCCGGTGGACCAGGCCGAAGGCTCGGCCATCCGCAACGACTTCTACCAGAAAGTGGCGGAAAAGGATGCGGCCCAGGTGAAAGCCATCTGGTCCAAGCTGGTGTTTACCGGCAAGGCCACGCCGCCCAAGGAGTACAAGTCCAACGCCGAGGTGAAGAAGGCCGTGGCGGACGATCCCAAGGCCATCGGCTACATCGACAAGTCGGCCGTGGACGACAGCGTCAAGGTCATCCTGACCCTGCCGTAAGCCCACCTTACCGGCAGCCTACCCCAGCAGCGCCCGCCCGGTCCGCCCGGCGGGCGCTGTGCCGTTTACGCGGGGGAAAAGGCGCCAGCCCCTCCCCTTGCATAGTTGCATACGGTATATTGCTGGCTGGAGGACCACGCGGTCCTGGACAGCTGGGAGTGGGTGTGACTTTATCGCTGCGCGCGAAGTTTCTGTTGTTGAGTGCCATCGTCCAGGCGCTGGTGGTGGCCCTGTTGATCGGCAACAGCCAGCGCGTGATGGACAACGCGGTGGGCAAGAACGCCGAGCGCGTAGCGCACGAGTACGCCGTCACGCTGAACCTCACCCTGAGCCCCTACGCCATCCGCGGCCGGCTCAGCGAGTTGAGCGACTACTGGAGCGAGATGCTGTCCGACCCGCAGGACAGCTTCGTGCGCTACATCGTCGTGCTGGACCAGAACGACGTGCCGGTGGCCACCGCCGGCGAGCGCCCGGCCGAACTGCCGGCGGCGCTGCGCGACGGCAGCGCGCCGGCCATGAATGGCGTGCGCACCTGGCAGCGCGACGGCACCCTGCACGCGCGCGCCCCCATCCTGCTCAAGGATAACCAGATCGGCTCGCTCAACTTCGGCCTCTCGACGAGCGAGCTGAGCAAGGCGCGCGAGGAAGTGTTCCTGCAGTCGGGCCTGATTTCCCTGTTCGGCCTGGCGCTGGGCGTGCTGCTGTTCTTCGCCTTCACCCAAGGCATAGGCCGGCGCCTGCGCACCCTCACCGGCCAGACCGAGCAGATGATGCTGAGCGCCTTCGGCCGCCGCCTGCCGGAAGGCGAAGGCGACGAGATCGAAGTGTATGCGCGCTCGCTGAATTCGATGAGCGAGGCGCTGCGCGAACGGGTGCTGCAGCTGGAAGCGTCGCAGCAGCGCCTGTCCGAATCGGAAGCGCGCTTCAAGACCCTGTTCGACATGGCGCCCGTGCCGCTCAGCGTGACCGACCGCCACGGCCACATCATCGGCGCCAACCAGGCCCTCACGCGCGCCTTCGGCTACGGCCCGGAGCAGCTGATCGGCAAGCGCTCGGACGCCTTTACCTTTTGGGGGGCGCCGGAGGAGCGCGAGCGCATCTGGCAGCTCTACATGCGCAACGGCAGCGTGCACGGCGAAGTGGCCAGCATGGCCCTGCGCGACGGGGGCACCGGCCAGGTGGCGATCTGGTCGTCCTCGCTGAACCTGGACGGGGTGGACGCCATCATCTGGGCGCTGCTGGACATGACGGCCGAGCTGCGGGCCAAGCAGGAGCTGGAGGAATTGAACGCCTCGCTGGAAAGCCGGGTGCGCGAGCGCTCGGCCGAGCTGGAGCGCGCCAACGCCGACCTGTCGCACGCGCTGCAGACCCTGCAGCGCACCCAGCACGACCTGCTGGCGGCCGAGAAGATGGCGTCGCTGGGCTCGCTGGTGGCCGGCATCGCGCACGAGCTCAACACGCCGATCGGCAACAGCCTGCTGGCCTCCACCGCGCTGGGCGACCGCGTGCAGGAATTCGAGGCCATGCTCAGCGGCGGCACCCTGCGCCGCTCCGCGCTCACCAACTACAATGCGGAAGTGAAGCTGGCCTCCGGGCTGATTTCAAGCTCGCTCAACAAGGCGGCCAACCTGATCGCGTCATTCAAGCAGATCGCGGTGGACCAGACCAACGACCAGCGCCGCGTGTTCAAGCTGCAGGCAGTGGTGCTGGACACGGCGGCGACCTATGTGCCGCGCCTGCGCCGCGCCTGCTGCGCCACCACCTTCGACGTGCCGCCCGGCCTGGCGCTGGACTCCTATCCGGGCAGCTGGTACCAGATCTTCAACAACCTGATCAACAACGCCCTGGTGCACGCCTTCGACGGGCGCAGCGACTGCGCCATCGCCATCAGCGCGCGCGAACTGGACGGGAACATGGTGGAGGTGCTGTTCAGCGACAACGGCGCCGGCATGCCCGACGAGGTCAGGCGCCACGTGTTCGATCCCTTCTTCACCACCAAGATGGGCAGCGGCGGCACCGGGCTGGGCATGAACATCGTCTACAACATCGTCACCGGCGTGCTGGGCGGACGGGTTGCGGTGGAATCGCAGCCGGGCCAGGGCACGGCGGTGCGCATCGTGATTCCGCGCAGCTCGCCGGTGCGCGCGTAAAAAAAAACCGGAGCCAGGCTCCGGTTCGATCTTGCTTAGGCCAGCTTGCCGTGGCAAGCCTTGTACTTCTTGCCGCTGCCGCAAGGGCAAGGGTCGTTGCGGCCCACGCGCATGCCGTCGTCGGCAGCCGCGGCCGGCGCTGCCGCCGTCGGCGCCAGCAATTCTTCCGGCGCCGCGTTCGGATTGAAGTCGGCGTGCTGGTAGTGTACGTTCTCCAGGTGGGTGGCCTGCATGGCCGCTTCCGCCGCGTCGATTTCCTCGCGCGACTGGATGCGCACCGTCATCACGTGGCGCACCACCTCGTTCTTGATCAGGTCCAGCATCTGGCCGAACAGCTCGAACGCTTCGCGCTTGTATTCCTGCTTGGGATTCTTCTGCGCGTAGCCGCGCAGGTGGATACCCTGGCGCAGGTGGTCCAGCGCGGCCAGGTGCTCGCGCCAGTGGCTGTCCACGCTTTGCAGCATGACGTTGCGCTCGAAGCCGCCGAACGCTTCCTTGCCCACCATGTCGATCTTGGCCTGGTACACGGCGTCGGCCGCGGCCAGCACCTTTTCCAGCACTTCCTCGTCGGTCAGGCTGGAATCGGCCGCCAGCGCAGCCTGCAGGTCCACCTGCACCTGCCATTCGGAGGCCAGCACCGTTTCCAGGCCCTTGATGTTCCACTGCTCTTCCACCGACTCTTCCGGCACGTACTCGCGCACGATGTCGGTGAACAGGCCGTGGCGCAGCGAGGCGATCATCTCGGAAATGTCGGTCGCTTCCAGCAGCTCGTTGCGCTGCTGGTAGATCACCTTGCGCTGGTCGTTGGCGACGTCGTCGTATTCCAGCAGCTGCTTGCGGATATCGAAGTTGCGCGCCTCGACCTTGCGCTGCGCCGATTCGATGGAGCGCGACACGATGCCCGCCTCGATCGGTTCGCCTTCCGGCATCTTCAGGCGGTCCATCACGGCGCGCACGCGGTCGCCCGCGAAGATGCGCAGCAAAGGATCGTCCAGCGACAGGTAGAAGCGGGAGGAACCCGGGTCGCCCTGGCGCGCCGCGCGGCCGCGCAGCTGGTTGTCGACGCGGCGCGACTCGTGGCGCTCGGTGCCCACGATGTGCAGGCCGCCGGCGGCCACTACTTGCTCGTGCAGCGCCTGCCAGCCGTCGCGCAGCGCCTGGGCTTGCGCCGCCTTGTCGGCGTCGCTCAGCTCGGGATTGGCATCGATGAACTTGATCTGGTTTTCCACGTTACCGCCCAGCACGATGTCGGTACCGCGGCCGGCCATGTTGGTGGCGATGGTGATGGCTTGCGGACGGCCCGCCTGGGCGATGATTTCCGCTTCGCGGGCGTGCTGCTTGGCGTTCAGCACGTTGTGCGGCAGGCCGCCCTTGGTGAGGATGCCCGACAGCAGTTCCGAGTTTTCAATCGAGGTGGTGCCCACCAGGACAGGCTGGCCGCGCTCGTAGCAGTCGCGGATATCCAGCATCATGGCGTTGTATTTTTCCTGGTTGGTCTTGTAGACCTGGTCCTGCTTGTCCTTGCGCGCCGACGGGCGGTTGGGCGGGATCACCACGGTTTCCAGGCCATAGATTTCCTGGAATTCGTAGGCTTCGGTGTCGGCGGTACCGGTCATGCCGGCCAGCTTGCCGTACATGCGGAAGTAGTTCTGGAAGGTGATCGAGGCCAGCGTCTGGTTCTCGTTCTGGATCTTCACGCCCTCTTTCGCTTCCACCGCCTGGTGCAGGCCGTCCGACCAGCGGCGGCCCGTCATCAGGCGGCCGGTGAATTCGTCGACGATCACCACTTCATTGTTCTGCACCACGTAGTGCTGGTCCTTGAAGTACAGCGCGTGCGCGCGCAGCGCCGCGTACAGGTGGTGCACCAGGGTGATGTTGGCCGAGTCGTAGAGCGACGCGCCTTCAGGCAGCAGGCCCATCTGCACCAGGATGCCTTCGGCCTTCTCGTGGCCGGCTTCGGTCAGCAGCACCGAGTGCGCCTTCTCGTCCTTGGTGTAATCGCCCGGCACTTCGATGTTGCCCTTGCCGTCCGAGGTTTCCTCGCCGATCTGCTGGGTCAGCATCTTCGGCACTTCGTTGATCTTGTAGTACAGGTCGGTGTGGTTCTCGGCCTGGCCGGAGATGATCAGCGGGGTGCGGGCTTCGTCGATCAGGATGGAGTCGACTTCATCGACGATGCCGAAATTGAGCGCGCGCTGCACGCGGTCGCGCGCTTCGAACACCATGTTGTCGCGCAGGTAATCGAAGCCGAATTCGTTGTTGGTGCCGTAGGTGATGTCCGAACCGTAGGCGGCCTGCTTGGCCGCGTGCTCCATCTGCGACAGGTTGATGCCGGTGCTCAGGCCCAGCCAGGCGTACAGCTTGCCCATGGTTTCGGCGTCGCGCTGCGCCAGGTAATCGTTGACGGTCACGATGTGCACGCCCTTGCCCGACAGCGCATTGAGGTAAGCCGGCAGGGTCGCGGTCAGGGTCTTGCCCTCGCCGGTGCCCATTTCAGCGATCTTACCGAAGTGCAGCACCATGCCGCCGATCAGCTGCACGTCGAAGTGGCGCATCTTGAATACGCGCTTGGACGCCTCGCGGCACACGGCGAACGCTTCCGGCAGCAGCGCGTCCAGCGTTTCGCCGTTGGCGATGCGTTCCTTGAAGGCGGGGGTTTTCGCTTGCAGCTCGGCATCCGACAGCTTTTCCATGGCCGGCTCGAGCGCATTGATTTCGCGTACCGTTTTTTGATATTGCTTGAGCAGACGCTGGTTGCGGCTGCCGAAAATCTGGGTCAGTAAGGACATTGGTTAACGCCGTTAAAAAAAGCTATGGTGTAAGGTGCTCAGCTTGCCGGGGGCAAAAGACCGATGATTTTATCATGCCGTCCGGCCAAGGTTGGGTTATTGCCCTGTATAACAATAGCCACAATTGTAACTAATCCGGATTTTTCCGCCACTTTCGTCCCATTCCTACAAGCGAACTGAGCCGCATTTGCCACCCAATCGGGGTCAGACCCCGAAGTCGGCAAAATGCGGCTCAGTTCGCTTGGGCGGGCAGGCGGGCTGTGGTATGTTTCGGCCATGCGCTTTTTCAATTCCCTCAATCAAGGCCGGACACCCAAGGTCGCCACGGACTTTCTTAAAAGAAACGACAAGATGGCTGCCCTGCTGCCGGCAGTCGAGCGCATGGCCGCGCTGCAGAAGGATTGCGCCGCCACCCTGCCCAGCATGTTCAGCCTGTGCGAGATCCTTGCGTTCGAGGAGGGCAACCTGCTCTTGTCCACGCCCAGTTCGGCCGTGGCGGCCAAGCTCAAACAGCAGTTGCCGAAACTGCAGGACGCACTGCTCAAGCGCGGCTGGCATGTCACCAACATCAAGCTGCGGGTGCAGATGATGAAGGCGGCCGAGATCAAGGAGCAGATGCGGGCGCTGACCCTGCCGCCCACGGCCGTCACCGCTTTCGAGGAATTGAGCAAGTCGCTGGAACAGAGCAAGCAGAACGACAGCCTGATCCAGGCGCTGCAGCTACTGGTGCAGCGCCGCCGCGACCGGCCCGATTACTGATCACGATCGCTGATCGCTGATCACTGATCACTGATCACGGATTATTGATTATTGGCTCAGGTCCCACTCGTGCGTCATCTGGCGCACGTAGGATTCCGGCGCCGCCTCCAGCGTGTCGTAGGTCACGATTTCATACGCTTCCGGGTCCGCCAGCAGCGCGCGCAGCAGCTGGTTGTTCAGCGCGTGGCCGGACTTGTGCGCCTCGTAGCTGGCCACCAGCGGGTGGCCGACCAGGAACAGGTCGCCGATCGCGTCCAGGATCTTGTGGCGCACGAACTCGTCGTCATAGCGCAGCCCGTCCGCGTTGAGGATGCGGTACTCGTCCATCACGATGGCGTTCTCCAGCGAGCCGCCGCGCGCCAGGCCTATGCCGCGCAGCATTTCCACGTCCTGCATGAAGCCGAAGGTGCGCGCGCGGGCGATTGCCTGCACATAAGTGACGTCGCCGAAGTCGACCGTGGCGCGCTGCGCCGTGCCGTCCACGGCGGGGTGGTTGAACTCGATGAAGAAATCCAGCTTGAAGCCGTCGTGCGGCACCAGGCGCGCCCACTTCTCGTTGCCGGGCTTGCCCTCCCGCACTTCCACGGGTTTCAGCACGCGGATGAATTTCTTGGCCGCGTCCTGCTCCTGCACGCCGGCCTGCTGCAACAGGTAGACGAAGGACGAGGCCGAGCCGTCCATGATGGGGATTTCTTCGGCGCTCACGTCCACGTACAGGTTGTCGATGCCCAGGCCGGCGCAGGCCGACATCAGGTGCTCGACAGTGGAGATGCGGATGTCGCCCTTGCTCAGCACGGTAGCCATGCGGGTGTCGGTCACGGCCATGGCGCTGGCCGGAAATTCCACCGGCGGCTCCTGGTCCACGCGGCGGAACACGACGCCCACGCCCGGCGCGGCGGGACGCAGGGTGAGCACCACCTTGGTGCCCGAGTGCAGGCCGACGCCGGTGGTGCAGACTTTTTCTTTGATGGTGCGTTGTTTTAACATCGGCAAATTATAGCGGAGTTAGGGGTGCTCGGCTTCGGCGTGCACTGCCTCGCGCCGCACCAGGTAGACGCCGCTGCCGATGATGATGGCCGCCCCCAGCAGGGTGTAGGCGTCCGGCAGCGTGTCCCACAGCAGCCAGTCGATCGCCACGCCCCAGGCCAGCGCCGAATATTCAAACGGCGCCACGATGGACGCCTTGCCGGTGCTGAAGGCAATGGTGATGGCCAGCTGGCCGAAGAAGCCGCTCAGCGCCAGCCCGCCGATGACCAGCCAGTCTTCGGGCCGGATCGCCACCCAGCCCTGCCACGCCATGGCCACCGAGCCGGTGCTCATCATCACCAGCAGCCAGAACATGATGTGCTCGCTGGCGTCGGTGCGGCTCAGGATGCGGCTGGCGATGGCGGACACCGCATAGCAGGCGGCCGAGCCCAGCACGGCCAGGCCCGCCAGCGAAATAAAGTTGCTGCCGTCCGGGCGCAGCACCACCAGCACGCCGGCCAGGCCCACCACGATGGCCACCCACTGCATGGCGTCCACTTTTTCCTTCAGGATGAACACCGACAGCGCCGTGATCAGCGCGGGAGCGATGAAGAAAATGGAATAGGTGTCGGCCAGCGGCAGGCTGCGCAGCGCGTAGGCGAACATGGTGAGCATGCCGATACCCAGCACGCCGCGCAGCAGCTGCAAGGGCCAGCGCACTTTGTGCAGGCCGCCGAACTTGCCGCGGTAGGCAATGTAGGCGCACAGCAGCGGCAGCGAGGACAGCGAGCGCAGCGCAGTCACCTGCACGGCGGGATAGTGGGCGGACAGCAGTTTCATGGCCGTGTCCATCAGCGCGAACATGGCGACAGCGATCAGCATGGCGTAGATGCTGCGCAGGTTTTCGGCTTGCGGTGTCAGAGGAGCTCCTTGCGCGCGGCGGGCGGCGTGTGTGAGGGAGCGAACCATTATAGCAACTGTTGCGTTTACGCACAGGCGGGCCGGCGCACGGACTTTATTCCGCGCCGCGCGCCCCGCTGTGACAAAGCGAGTGTTTTTGCGGCGGTGCGGGACGGTATCATGGCAAGCATCCCTCTACCCAAGTTTCGCAAGGAAACCCATGCCGTTCTGCCAGCACTGCGGATCCCAGGCTTCGTCCACCGCCCACTTCTGCTTCAATTGCGGCGCCGACGTCGCGGCCACGGCGATCGCGCTGCCGGGTTTGTCGCCGGGCTGGAAGTCCATTTTCGCCGCGCTGCACAAAGGCGGCGGCGTGGAGCTGCCGCAGTCGATCGAACTGAGCCTGGCCGAGCGCGCCATGGTGCTGTTCAATCCTTGGGCTTTCCTGTTCGGGCCGTTCTACTACCTGGCCAAGGGCATGGGCCGCAAGGCGCTGGCGCTGTGCCTGCTGGCGGCCGTGCTGGTGGGCGCCGCGCGGCTGGTGGCAGGCGCGCTGGGCTTGCAAAGCGTGATGGCGTCGGCGCTGGTCTGCTTCATTCCCTCCGCCCTGTTCGCCACCCGCGCCAATATCGACTACTTCAAGAAGATGGTGCTGGACGACGAGGGCTGGCTGTAGCCTGCGCACCTTGCCGTGCGTCGGTTCAGGCAGCGCTGCGGCGGTAGGCGCCGGGGCCGACGCCGTAGCTGCGCTTGAACACGCGGTTGAACGCGGCCTCGGACTGATAGCCCACCTGTTCCGCGATCTGCCCCACCGGCAGGCGGCCCTGCGCCAGCAAGCCCGCTGCCCTTGCCATCCGCGTTTGCGTGAGCACGGCGGCCGGCGTGCCGCCCGCCGCCTTCTGGAACACCCGCGCGAACGTGGCGCGCGACATGTGGCACCGGCCTGCCAGCTGTTCCAGGGTCCAGGGCTTGTCAGGCTCGGCCAGCATGGCGAGCAGCGCCGGCTGCAGGCGCGGCTCGGCCAGCAGGGCGAACAGGCCCGGCATGGCGGCCGCCTGCTCCAGCCAGGCCCGCATCAGCAGCGCGAACAGGGCCGAGGCCAGCTGCGACACCACGGCGCCTGCGCCCGGCCTTACCGTTTCCGTCTCGGCGCGCAGCATGGCAATCAGCGCGTGCAGTCCGGCAAAATCGGCGCGCCCTGCCGTGCGGACATGGATCAGGTCCGGCAGCGCCGCCAGCAAGGCGTGCTGCGCACCGGCCTGCCCGGCCGCGCCGAACTCCAGCCTGCCGCACAGGATGTCGGTGACGGCGCCCGTGCCGCCGTTCTCGAACACGCGCACCACGCCGCCGGCATCGGCTGCGCGCTGCACCGGCGCCAGCGGCTGCGGCGCGCCCGTGTGCAGGCGGTGCGCTGCGCCGTGCGGGAACAGCACGATGTCGCCCGCCTGCACAGCGATGCGCTGCCGCCCGTCCATGTCCAGCCACCCGCCGCCGCTGACGATCAGGTGATACGGCGCCACGCCGGGCGCCTCCGCCGGATGGTCCAGCATCCACGGCGCGCCGAAATGGCAGCGGATGTCCAGCGCGGTGTGTACCGGGTGCAGCGACAACAAACGGCTCAAGGCATCCATGACCTTCCTCAGATGAGACGGTTGAGCAAATTTTAGCGCATTTCAGGCATTAAAAGATTCATCCCAGCGGCTTAAACTTCTTTCCATGCCGACACACAAACCAGTCGGTCCCCAACTGAAAAGGAAACCATCATGAGCCGCCTGCACACCATCGCCATCCCTGAAGCCACCGGCCACGCCGCCCAGCTGTTCACCGCCATCAAAGGCGCCATCGGCATGGTGCCGAACGCCTATGTGGCAGTGGGCAGCAACAGCCCGGTAGCACTGGAAGCCGCCCTCAACCTGGACGGCGCGCTGAAAAAATCCAGCCTGAGCGCCAGGGAAATCGAGGTCATCAAGTTGGCCATCAGCGAAGACGCGGGCTGTGACTACTGCCTGGCCGCGCACACGCTGATGGGGTCGAAAGCCGGCTTGAGCCGTCCAGCCATCCTGGCCGTGCGCAAAGGCGAGCCCTCCGGCGACGAACGCACCGACGCCCTGGCCAGCTTCGCCCACGCCCTGGCCACCAGCAGCGGTACCGTACCGGCCGAGGTGGTGGCGGCAGTGAAAGCGGCAGGCTACAGCGACGCGCAAATCGTCGACACCCTGCTCGCGATTTCCAGCATCACGTTCACCAACCTGGTGAACCGCGTCAACGACACGGCGCTGGACTTCCCGGCCGCCGACTGAACGCGGCGCAGCCGGCCCACCGGCCGGCTGTACGCCAGGGATACAATAATTTCCACTCAGATACAGATTTGTGACAATGCACGTACATTCGCGCGGTGACGGAGTCGTAGAATTCGACTCCATCCACCATCCGCGAAAAAGACCACATGGACCAGCCTTCCCCGTACGCCCCGCCGGCCGCATCATTGTCCGAAACCACCAGCAAAGACAACGCCGCCTACCTGTCGTTGTCGCCCGGCTGGAAACACAAATTCGCACTGCTGGAAAAAGCGGGCGGCGTGAAGCTGCCCAGGTTCAAGGAGCTGGCTTTCGGCGAGCGCTTTCGGGTCAGCTTCAATATCTGGGCCTTCCTGTTCAGCACGATCTACTACCTGGTCAAGGGCATGTGGCGCAAAGCCATCAGCTACACCCTGCTGACCATGGTGGCCAGCACCCTCATCGGCCTGGTGCTGGTGGCGCTCGGCATGCCCGAGCAATCGGTCGACCGCGCGCTGTGGATCGTCGGCGCCGCCTGGTTCGCCACGCGCGCCAATATCGACTACTACAAGAAGGTAATGCTGTCCGAGAACGGCTGGTTCTGACGGCGGCATGACACGCTTGCGGCGGGTATGGCACGCGCGCCGCAAGCACGGTATATTACCGCCATGCTGACCTCCACCGACACCCCGCTCTTCATCGTCAAAGAATCGCCCATCCACGGCCGCGGCGTGTTCGCGCGCGTGGATATCCCGCCCGGCACGCGCATCATCGAGTACACCGGCGAGCGCATCACCAGCGACGAGTCGGCGCGCCGCGCGGAAGCGGGCGGCGGCCCCATCAACCACACCTTCTTCTTCAGCCTGGAAGACGGCAATCTGATCGACGGCGGCAGCGGCGGCAACGAGGCGCGCTTCATCAACCACGCCTGCGAACCGAACTGCGAAGCCTACGAGGAAGACGGCCGGGTGTTCATCTACTCGCTGCACCACATCGAAGCCGGCGATGAGCTCAACTACAACTACGCCCTGATCTACGAGGCGCGCCACACGCCCGCCGTCAAGCGCGCCTTCGCCTGCTACTGCGGCGCCCCGTCCTGCAGCGGCGTCATGCTGGCCCCCAAGCGCCGCAGCCGCAAGCCGGTAAAAAGCGCCGCGCAAAAAGCCGCGTAAACAAAAAACGGCGCCTCGGCGCCGTCTTGCTGTGCTGCGGAGGGGCTGTGATTACAGCTGGCCCAGCAGGGTTTCCGCGTTCGAGACTTCGAACTTGCCGCCCTGTTCCACGTTGAGCTGCTTGACCACGCCGTCTTCCACCAGCATGGAGTAGCGCTGCGAGCGGGTGCCCATGCCGAACTTGCTGAAGTCGGCGTCCAGGCCCAGTGCCTTGGAGTAGGCGGCGTTGCCGTCAGCCATCATGCGCACGGTGCCGGTGGCTTTCTGGTCGCGGCCCCAGGCGCCCATGACGAAGGCGTCGTTCACGCTGATGCACCAGATCTCGTCCACGCCCTTGGCCTTCAGGTCGGCGGCGTGCTTGACGTAGCCCGGCACGTGCTGCGCCGAGCAGGTAGGGGTGTAGGCGCCTGGCAGGCCGAAGATCGCGATCTTCTTGCCCTTGACCAGGTCTTCGACTTTGAACGTGTTCGGGCCCAGCGAGCAGCCTTCGGTTTCGGTTTCGATGAATTCGGACAGGGTGCCTTCCGGCAGTTTGTCGCCAATCTTGATGGTCATGTCTTGACTCCTTTTGTATGGTTGTAAAAAAGCCGCGCAGGGCGCGGCATGCCTCTGGCACGAACTAGCAGTATGCCAGAGGTTACGGGGAAGCGTCGGAAGCGGACTTAGTCGGCTTGCTTGCGCAGGAAGGCCGGGATGTCGTAGGTCTCCATGCCCGACTTCTGCAGCGCGTTGACCTGCTCGGAAGCCGATTCGCGGCGCCACACGGCCGGTGCTTTCATGCCGTCGAACGCTTGCGCGCCGCCGCCCGAAATGCCGCCGCCCGCGCCGCCCATCGTCACCGACGAGGTCACGGCGCCGCCGCCCAGCGCTGCCTGCGGGGCGTTGTGGGTGCCGGTGCGCAGCATTGGCTGCTGTACCAGCTGCACATGCTTCTTGCCCTTGCCCAGGCCGGTGGCCACCACGGTCACGCGGATCGCGTCGCCCATCTCGTCGTCGTAGGCGATGCCCTGCGCGATCGACGCGTCCGGCGCGGCGAAGGCGCGCACGGCAGCCATGACTTCCTTGATCTCTTTACCTTTCAGGCCGCGCGACGCGGTCACGTTCACCAGCACGCCGCGCGCGCCGGACAGGTCCACGCCGTCCAGCAGCGGCGAGGCCACGGCCTGCTCGGCGGCGATGCGTGCGCGGTCCACGCCGGACGCGGTGGCGGTGCCCATCATGGCCTTGCCCTGCTCGCCCATGATGGTTTTCACGTCGTTGAAGTCGACGTTGATGTGGCCCGGCACGTTGATGATCTCGGCAATGCCGGCCACCGCGTTGTTGAGCACATCGTCGGCGTGCTGCAGCCACTCGATCAGCGATTCGTCTTCGTAGATCTCTTCCAGCTTCTCGTTCAGGATCACGATCAGCGAGTCGACGTTCTGGCTCAGCTGCTCCAGGCCTTCGTCGGCGATGTCCATGCACTTCTGGCCTTCGTGCGAGAACGGTTTCGACACCACCGCCACGGTCAGCGCGCCCATGGCTTTCGCCACTTCTGCGACGATCGGCGCGGCGCCGGTGCCGGTGCCGCCGCCCATGCCTGCGGCGATGAACACCATGTGCGCGCCGCGCAGCGCGTCTTCAATGCGCGCGCGCGATTCTTCGGCCAGCTTGCGGCCCACTTCCGGCTTCATGCCCGCGCCCAGGCCGGTCTCGCCGATCTGGATGATGTTGCTCGCCTTCGAGGCCGACAGCGCCTGCGCGTCGGTATTGGCGGCGATGAACTCCACGCCGCTCATACCCTTGTTGATCATGTGCTGAACTGCATTGCCACCTGCTCCGCCGACGCCGACGACCTTGATGACGGTGCCCAAAGCTGCGTTATCGACCATATCAAACTCCATGATGTGCTCCTATCAGAATGCCGTTTTCAATCGCCAGTCCTCATATCGTTAGGAGAGCTGGGGATTGAAAACTGCGGTTTCAATTAAAAATATTTATCCGAACTTCACGCCGCAAACCACTACTTCAGAAATTACCGAGGAACCATTCCTTCATGCGCTGCCACACTGCCTTCACCGACCCATCCTGGCGCGTAACGATATGGCCGCGCAGGTACTGCTTTTTCGCTTCCAACAACAGGCCCAGCACGGTGGCGTAGCGCGGGGAGCGCACCACGTCCGCCAGCTGGCCGCGATAGTCCGGCGTGCCCATGCGCGCCGGCTTGAGGAATATGTCTTCCGCCATTTCCACCATGCCCGGCATGATGGAGGTGCCGCCGGTGAGCACGATGCCCGAAGACAGCACGCCTTCGTAGCCCGATTCGCGCACCACCTGGTGCACCATGGCGAACAGCTCTTCGACGCGCGGCTCGATCACCGCCGCCAGCGCCTGGCGCGACAGGTTGCGCGGGCCGCGGTCGCCCAGGCCAGGCACTTCCAGGTGCTCGCCGGGATCGGCCAGCACCTGCTTGGCCACGCCGTAGCGGATCTTGATCTCTTCCGCTTCCGAGGTCGGGGTGCGCAGCGCCATGGCGATGTCGTTGGTGATCTGGTCGCCGGCGATCGGAATCACCGCGGTGTGGCGGATGGCGCCGTCCGAGAACACGGCCACGTCGGTGGTGCCGCCGCCAATGTCGATCAGCACCACGCCCAGTTCCTTCTCGTCCGGCGTGAGCACCGCGTCGGCCGAGGCCATCGGCTGCAGGATCAGGTCCGACACTTCCAGGCCGCAGCGGCGCACGCACTTGACGATGTTCTGCACCGCGCTCACCGCGCCGGTGACGATGTGCACCTTCACTTCCAGGCGGATGCCGCTCATGCCGATCGGCTCGCGCACGTCTTCCTGGCTGTCGACGATGAATTCCTGCGGCACCGTATGCAGCAGCTGCTGGTCGGTCGGGATGTTAACCGCCTTGGCCGTTTCGATGACGCGCGCCACGTCGGTGGCCGTCACTTCCTTGTCCTTGATGGCCACCATGCCGCTCGAATTGAAGGAGCGGATATGGCTGCCGGCGATGCCCGCGTACACATTGCGGATCTTGCAGTCGGCCATCAGCTCGGCTTCTTCCAGCGCGCGCTGGATGGACTCGACGGTCGCTTCGATGTTGACCACCACGCCCTTCTTCAAGCCCTTCGATTCGTGCTGGCCCAGCCCGATCACTTCGTGGCGTCCATCGCCCATCACCTCGGCCACCACGGCCACCACTTTCGAGGTGCCGATGTCGAGGCCGACGATCAGGTTTTTCGCGTCTTTTGTCATCTGTTTTGCCTGCTTTACTTGGTTTTCTTAACTTCGGGCGGAATCTTCAAACCCGTTGCGCTCAGCGCCAATCCGTTCTGGTACCGCATGTCTATCGTTTCAATGTTCTGCACCCGGCTCGCCAGCTGCGGCCAGATGCCCACCAGCCGGTCCACCCGCTCCTTCAGCATGGAGCGCGACTGCTCGCGCCCCAGCTCCACGCTCATGCCGTTGTTCAGCTTCACCTTCCAGGCGTATCGGCCCGACAGGTCCAGCGCCTGCGGCTCCAGCTGCGCCGGCGCGAACCACGCCTTCAGTTCGCCGAAGCGCGACAGCACTTCCTTCTCGCTGCCCTCCGGTCCGGAGAAGGCAGGCAGCTCGTGGTCCTCTTCCGCCTCGGCCAGGTTGGCGGTAAACACGTCGCCCTTGGTCGACAGCAGGCGGCCATCCTCGCCCCAGGTGCCCAGCGCCTCGTGCTCTTCCAGCGCCACCACCAGCTGGTCCGGCCATTCGCGGCGCACTGTGGCGCGCCGCACCCAGGGCACGGATTCGAATGCCTGCCGCACCGAGTCCAGGTTGCTGGTGAAGAAATTGCCCCGGATGCGGCCGGCGGTGCCGGCCTGCAGCGTCAGGTGGTTCACATGGCGCAGTTCGGCGCGGTCCATCGTTTCAACGCGGATGGTGCGCAGGTTGAACATCGGCCGCTGCGATACCCACCACACCACGGAAGCCGCGCAAGCCAGCACCACCGCGGCAAAAATGCCGCTGGCGGTTGCGTTCAAGGCTTTCGCGTCTTGCCACATGCTGCTTATCCCTTCATCTTCAGTCGTGCGCTGCGCAGGATCTCCACGCACAACTGTTCATAGCTGATGCCTTCCGCACGCGCCGCCATCGGCACCAGCGAGTGGCTGGTCATGCCGGGCGAGGTGTTCACCTCCAGCAGGAAGGGCTTGTTGTCGGCCACGCGCAGCAGCACGTCGACCCGGCCCCATCCCTCGCAGCCCAGCGAACGGTAAGCCTGCACGGCGATGCGCTGCATTTCCGCCGCCAGGGCCGGGTCCAGCGCCGCCGGGCAGAAATACTGCGTGTCGTCGGTGAAGTATTTGTTCTGGTAGTCGTAATTGCCCTGCGGCGCCACGATCTCGACGACGGGCAGCGCGCGCGCGCTGGCGCCGGTGCCCAGCACGGCCACCGTGAATTCGCGGCCGGTGACGAATTCCTCGGCCAGCACCGAGTCGTCCAGCGCGGCGGCGATGTCGTAGGCGGCCTGGAAGGCGCCGGCCTGCTCCACCTTGGTGATGCCGATGGTCGAGCCTTCATGCGGCGGCTTGACGATCAGCGGCAGGCCGAGGTCGGCCGCCACCTGGCCCAGGTCGGAGTGCGCATTGAGCACGGCGTACTTCGGGGTCGGCAGGTTTTCTGCCAGCCACAGGATCTTGGTGGTGATCTTGTCCATGCCCACCGAGCTGGCCAGCACGCCGCTGCCGGTGTAAGGAATGCCCAGCAGTTCCAGCGCGCCCTGCAGGCTGCCGTCTTCGCCGAAGCGGCCGTGCAGCGCGATGAACACGCGGTCGAACTGTTCAGCGGCCAGCTCGGCCAGCGAGCGCTGGCCGGGGTCGAAGGCGTGGGCATCGATGCCCTGGCTTTGCAGCGCCGCCAGCACGCCGCTGCCGGACATGATGGACACGTCGCGTTCGGCCGAGCGGCCGCCGAACAGCACGCCCACTTTGCCGAAGGCTTGCGCTTCTTGCGCGGAGAGGAATTGTGTCGTCGCGTTCACTTCTTCAGGCCTTAGCGTAAGTAGTCAGTTTTGCAGGGACGCCGCTGATCGAGCCTGCGCCCATGGTGAGCACGACGTCGCCGTCGCGCACCACGTTCATGATGGTTTCCGGCATGTCGGCGATGTTCTCGACGAACACCGGCTCGACCTTGCCGCGCGCACGGATCGCGTGCGCCAGGGAGCGGCCGTCGGCCGCCACAATCGCTTGCTCGCCGGCCGCGTACACGTCGGCCAGCACCAGCACGTCCACGGAGCTGAGCACGCGCGCGAAGTCCTCGAAAAGGTCGCGCGTGCGGCTGTAGCGGTGCGGCTGGAAGGCCAGCACCAGGCGCCGGCCCGGATAGGCTGCGCGCGCGGCGGCCACGGTCACTTCCGTTTCCACAGGGTGGTGTCCGAAGTCGTCCACCAGGGCGAAGCTGCCCTTGGCGGTGTCGCCGCCGACGGCAACGTCGCCGTAGCGGGTAAAGCGGCGGCCCACGCCTGCAAAACCGGCCAGGCCGGCCTGGGTGTCGCTGTCCTTGATGCCGATTTCGCGCGCGATGGCGACCGCCGAGCAGGCGTTCAGCACATTGTGCATGCCGGGCTGGTTCAGCACCACGTCCAGGTCCGGATAGCCTTCCTGCAGCACGGTGAAGTGCATCTGCACGCCGACCGCGCGCGCGTTCACGGCGCGCACTTCGGCCTCCTCGCGGAAGCCGTAGGTGGTGATCGGCTTGGTCACGTGCGGGATGATGCTGCGTACGTGCTCGTCGTCGATGCACAGCATGGCGCGGCCGTAGAACGGCAGGCGGTGCGTGAAGTGGACGAAGGCCTGTTTCAGCTTTTCGAAGTCGTGCTCATACGTTTCCATATGGTCGGCGTCGATATTGGTAATCACTTCAATCATCGGCGTCAGGTTCAGGAAGGAAGCGTCCGATTCATCGGCCTCCGCCACCAGGTAGTCGCCGCTGCCCAGCTTCGCGTTCGCGCCGGCTGCGGTCAGGCGGCCGCCGATCACGAAGGTCGGGTCCAGGCCGCCCTGCGCCAGCACCGAGGCCACCAGGCTGGTGGTGGTGGTCTTGCCGTGCGTGCCGGCGATGGCGATGCCGCGCTTCAGGCGCATCAGCTCGCCGAGCATCACCGCGCGCGGCACGATGGGGATCTTGCGCGCGCGCGCCGCCACCACTTCCGGATTGTCGGCCTTGACGGCGGTGGAGGTGACCACCGCGTCGGCGTCGCCGATGTGGGTTTCGGCGTGCCCCTGGTGCACCGTGGCGCCCATGTCGACCAGGCGCTGGGTGACGGCGTTGGCGCCCAGGTCGGAGCCGCTGACCTTATAGCCCAGCGTGAGCAGCACTTCGGCGATGCCGCTCATGCCGCTGCCGCCGATGCCGACGAAGTGTATGTTCTTGACTTTATGCTTCATGATTTGTGTTCCACAATCTGTTCCAGTACTTGTGCGATCGCCTCGTTGGCGTCGCGTTTGCCCGCCTTGCGGGCTGCCGCGGCCATGGTCAGGCAGGCGCCGCGCGTGAGCGTCTCCAGCAGGGTTGCCACGCTGCGCGGATTCATTTCCGTCTGCGGCATGTGGATGGCAGCGTTCTGCTTCGCCATCCACTGCGCGTTGTCGCGCTGGTGGCTGGTGGTCGAGGCCACCAGCGGCACCAGCACGCTGGCCACGCCCGCCGCCGTCAGTTCGGATACGGTGATGGCGCCGGCGCGGCAGACCACCACGTCGGCCTCGGCGTAGGCGCGCGCCATGTCGTCGATGAAGTCCACCACCGTGGCCTGCACGCCCGCCTCGGCGTAGGCCGTGCGCAGCGCGTCGATGTTCTTCTTGCCCGACTGGTGCGTCACCACCGGGCGCTGGGCATCCGGGATCAGCGCCAGCGCGGCGGGCAGGTTGTCGTTGAGCGCCTTGGCGCCCAGGCTGCCGCCCACCACCAGCACGCGCAGCGCGCCGCCGCGGCCTTCGAAGCGCGCCTCGGGCGCGGCCATGTCCAGGATTTCCTTGCGCACCGGGTTGCCGGTGACCACAGCCTTGCCGGCCGCCGCGCCGAAATCGGCCGGGAAGCCGAAGCACACGCGCTCGGCGAACGGCGCCAGCGTTTTGTTCGACAGCAGCAGCGCCGCGTCGGCGTTCACCAGCACGGAAGGCACGCCGCGCAGGCGCGCCATCAGGCCGCCCGGCACCGTGACGTAGCCGCCCATGCCCAGCACCGCGTCCGGCTTGCGCTGGCCGAGGAAGCGGAAGCAGTCAGCGAAGGCGCCCAGCATCTTGATGGCGCCGC
Source organism: Massilia sp. Root418 (assembly GCF_001425265.1). GTDB lineage: Bacteria > Pseudomonadota > Gammaproteobacteria > Burkholderiales > Burkholderiaceae_D > Rugamonas. Next base: position 248,347 of record NZ_LMEC01000021.1, on the reverse strand, counting down.
CCACGCTGTGCCGGATGCCCTTGCCGCGCATGCCGGAGAAGTGGATCGCGTCCATGGCGATGCCGTGCTGCGGCACCAGCTCCTGCTCCATGCCGTGGCTGGTGCCCAGCCAGCTCACTTCCCAGCCGCGCGCGCGCATGGTCTGCGCGATCGCCAGGCCCGGGAAAATGTGGCCGCCAGTGCCGGCCGCCATGATCATCAGTCGTTTCATATTCTGCCGCCGCGCATCAGGACCCGGTTCTCGTAGTCGATCCGGAGCAGGATCGCGAGTCCGACGCAGTTAATCATGATGCCGGTGCCGCCGTAGCTCATCAGCGGCAGGGTCAGGCCCTTGGTCGGCAGCAGGCCAAGGTTCACGCCCATGTTGATGAAGGTCTGTACGCCGATCCAGATGCCGATGCCCTTGGCCGTCAGCCCGGCAAAGGTCTGGTCGATGGCGATGGCCTGGCGGCCGATGTCGAAGGCGCGCTTGACCAGCCAGTAGAACATGGCGACCACGCACAGCACGCCGGCCAGGCCCAGCTCCTCGCCGATCACCGCCAGCAGGAAGTCGGTATGCGCTTCCGGCAGGTAGTGCAGCTTTTCCAGGCTGCCGCCCAGGCCCACGCCAAAAAACTCGCCGCGCCCGAAAGCGATCAGCGAGTGCGTCAGCTGGTAAGCCTTGTTCAGGGCGTTGTCCTCTTCCCATGGATTGAGGTAGGCGAAGAAGCGGTCCCGCCTGAACTTGGACAAGGCGATGATGGACACGAAAATCGTCACCAGCATGGCGCCGATGCCGCCGAACCAGATCGCGTTGATCCCGCCCAGGAACAGGATGCCCATGGCGATGCAGACGATCACGCCGAACGCACCCAGGTCGGGCTCCAGCAGCAGCAGCAGGCCGACGAAGCTCACCGCCAGCGCCATCGGCATGAAGCCCTTGGTCAGCTTGTGCATGTATTCCTGCTTGCGCACGGTGTAATCGGCCGCGTACAGCACGATCACCACCTTCATCAGCTCGGACGGCTGGAAGTTGAACACCTTGAGCGAGATCCAGCGCTTGCCGCCGTTCACGGTCACGCCCAGGCCGGGCAGGAACACGGCCATCAGCAGCACCAGCGTGCCGATGAACAGGTAGGGCGCGCTGCGCTGCCAGACGGCGACCGGGATGCGGAAGGTCATCAGGCCCACCATCACCGAGATGCCGATGAACATGGCCTGGCGCACCAGGAAGTAGTTGTTCTTGTAGGCGGCGTACTTGGGCGAATCGGGCAGCGCAATGGACGCCGAATACACCATCACCATCCCCAGCAGCATGAGGATCAGCACCACCCACACCAGCAGCTGGTCGTACTCCATCATCTTCGACGGGCGCGCGCGGCTGTCGATCGCCGTCGAGCCCGAGGAGGACGACAGGCGCGACGCGAAACGGAATGGCAGCTGGAAGGCCATGGATCAGAGCTCCTGCCCGGCGTCGAGCGCGATCTCGCGCACGCTGTCGATGAACACCTGCGCGCGGTGCGCGTAGTTCTTGAACATGTCCAGGCTGGCGCAGGCGGGCGACAGCAGCACGGCGTCGCCCGGCTTGGCCAGCTTGGCGGCCAGGCGCACGGCGGACGGCAGGTCGCTGCCGCAGTCGGCCAGGTCCACGCCCGCCTCAGCCACGCCGCCCTGCTCCAGCGCGGCTCGCAGCGCCGGCGCGTCGCGGCCGATCAGCATTACCGCGCGCACATAGCGCGACACCGGTTCGGCCAGCGGATCGAATTCCTGGCCCTTGCCGTCGCCGCCGGCGATCAGCAGCAAGCGCTGGCCGGCGCCGGTGAAGCTCTTGCCCAGGCCATTGAGCGCGGCCACGGTGGCGCCCACGTTGGTGCCCTTGCTGTCGTCGTAGTATTCAACCTCGTTGATGGACGCCACCAGCTCCACGCGGTGCGGCTCGCCCCGGTATTCGCGCAGGCCGTGCAGCAGCGGCGCGAACGGCAGGCCGATGGCGCGGCACAGGGCCAGCGCGGCCAGCGCGTTGGAGGCATTGTGCAGGCCGCGGATCTGCAGCGCATCCGACGGCATCAGGTTCTTGACGGTGGTCGGCACAGGCTCGGGCGCGGGGCCGTTCTTCTTGCGCTTCCTGGGCGGCTCGGCATCCTCGTCCGGCACCGAGGTCGCCAGCCAGTAGATGCCGCGCTCGTTGTGCAGGCCGAAGCTGCCCGCTTCCTGCGGCTCGCCGGTGCCGAAGCTCACGTTCTCGCCGACCGGGTTCGCCATGCGCATCACGGTGGCGTCGTCGCGGTTGAGCACGCGCACCGTGCCGGCGCCGAAGATGCGCGCCTTGTCGGCGGCGTAGGCGTCCATCGAGCCGTGCCAGTCCAGGTGATCCTGGGTGATATTCAATACGGTGGCGGCATCGGCCTGCAGGCTGAAGGTGGTGTGCAGCTGGAAGCTGGACAGTTCCAGCACCCAGATTTGAGGCAACTGCGGCGCCAGCGCGTCGGCGTCAAGCACGTCGCGCAGCACGTCCAGCGCGGCCGGGCTGATATTGCCCGCCACGCGCACGCTGAAGCCGGCGCGCTGGCACAGCTGGCCGGTCAGGCTGGTGACGGTGGTCTTGCCGTTGGTGCCGGTGATGGCGATGACTTTCGGCGCGTAGCCGCGTTCTTCTTTCAGCGAAGCCAGCGCCTGCGCGAACAGTTCGATTTCGCCCCACACGGGAATGCTCACGGCGGCCGCCGCGCGCATCAGGTCCGCCACGTCGCCCTTGGGCGCCAGGCCGGGGCTGATGGCGACGAAGTCGGTGTCGTACAGCAGCGCGATGTCGAGCGGGCCGCCGATGAATCCGGCGTCCGGCGCGGCGGCCTTCAGCGCGGCCAGACGGTCCGCCACGGCGCTTTCATCGCGCGTGTCGGCCACGCGCACGCGCGCGCCGCCGCGGGCCAGCCACAACGCCATCGCCAGGCCGGATTCGCCCAGCCCGAGTACCAGTGCCCGTTTGCCTTCGTAGTTCATCAGCGCAGCTTCAAGGTGGAGAGGCCAACCAATACCAGCATCATCGTCACGATCCAGAAACGGACGACGACCTGGGTCTCTTTCCAGCCCTTTTGTTCAAAGTGGTGGTGCAAGGGCGCCATCAGGAACACGCGGCGGCCGGTGCCGTAGCGCTTCTTGGTGTACTTGAACCAGCCCACCTGGATGATGACGGACACGGTTTCTGCCACGAAGATGCCGCCCATGATGAACAGCACGATTTCCTGGCGCACGATGACGGCGATGGTGCCGAGCGCGCCGCCCAGCGCCAGCGCGCCGACGTCGCCCATGAACACTTGCGCGGGGTGGGTGTTATACCAGAGGAAGGCCAGGCCGGCCCCCGCCATGGCACCGCAGAAGATGATCAGCTCACCTGCGCCCGGGATGTAGGGGATGAACAGGTATTTCGAGTACACGGTGCTGCCGGTCAGGTAGGCGAACAGGCCGAGCGCCGAGCCCACCATCACGGTCGGCATGATGGCCAGGCCATCGAGGCCGTCAGTGAAGTTCACGGCGTTGCTGGTGCCGACGATGACGCAATAGGTCAGCGCGATGAAGCCCCACACGCCCAGCGGATAGCTGATGGTTTTAAAGAACGGCACGATCAAGTCGGCCTTGGGCGGCAGGTCCATCGAGAAGCCCGACTGCACCCAGGCGAAGAACAGCTCGAACACCTTGGCCGGCGTGGGCGCGGACACCGAGAACGCCAGGTACAGCGCTGCGCCTATGCCCACCAGCGACTGCCAGAAGTATTTTTCAGCCGAGCGCATGCCTTCCGGGTCCTGGCGCACCACCTTGCGGTAGTCGTCCACCCAGCCCACGGCGCCGAAGCCCAGCGTGACAACCATGACGGGCCAGATCAGGCGGTTGGACCAGTCGCACCACAGCAGCGTGGACACCCCCACGGCGATCAGCAGCAGCACGCCGCCCATGGTGGGGGTGCCGTGCTTTTTCAGGTGGGTTTGCGGACCGTCGGTGCGCACGGCCTGGCCGTACTTCATGGCGGTCAGCTTGCGGATGACGGACGGGCCGGCCCACAGGCCGATCACCAGCGCCGTGATGGTGGCGAACACCGCGCGCGCGGTAATGAAGTTGAATACGCGCAGGGGACCGAAGTCGTCCTGGTACATCTGTGCGAGCCAGAGCAGCATGATTAGTGAGTTCCTTTGTTAGCTTGTTGCGATCCAATCAAATGCTGCACGACCCGTTCCATTTTCATGAAGCGGGAGCCCTTGATCAATACGGTTGCATCCGGCGTTGCTGCCGCGTCCACAGCGGCGAGCAGCGCGTCGAATTCTTCAAAATGCCGAACGTTGCCAGCCGCGCCGGGCTGGCTCATGAAGCGCGCCAGGGCGCCGGTGACGAGGACGTGTTCAATGTTCCTGCCGGCGGCGTAGGCGGCGATCTCCTCGTGGAATTCGCGGCCCTGCGCGCCCACCTCGCCCATGTCGCCCAGCACCAGCACGCGCGGCGCGGCGGCCTTGGCCAGCACGTCGATGGCGGCGCGCACCGAATCCGGGTTGGCGTTGTAGCTGTCGTCGATGACGGTGGCGCCGTTTACGGCAAGCTTTTTCTGCAGCCGGCCGCTGACGGGCGCAAAGGTGTCCAGGCCCAGCTTGATGTGCTGGGCGCCGATGCCGGCGGCGTGGGTGCATGCCACGGCAGCCAGTGCGTTCAGCACGTTGTGCTCGCCCGCCGCCTGCAGGGCGACGAAGAACTGCAGCGGCTCGGCTGCAGCGTCGCCTTCCTGCACGGTGATGAACATCTGGTTGCCGAAATCGCCCGCGCGGTAGGTGCAGGAGACGTTGGCTTCCTTGGTCAGGCCGAAGGTGAGCGTGCGGCGGCCAGCGGCCAGTTCCCGCCAGATGGGTGTGAACTCGTCCCCTTGCGGGAACACGGCCACGCCGTCCGCCGGCAACCCTGCCAGCACGGCGCCGTTCTCGCGCGCCACCGCTTCCACGGTATGCATGAATTCCTGGTGCTCGCGCTGGGCGTTGTTCACCATGGCGATGGTGGGCTCGGCGATGGCGCTCAGGCGGCCGATTTCGCCGGGGTGGTTCATGCCCAGCTCAATCACCGCCGACCGGTGCGCGGCACCCAGGCGGAACAGCGTGAGCGGCACGCCGATCTCGTTATTCAGGTTGCCGCGCGTGGCCAGGCGGCCGTCTTCGCCGTGCGCTGCCGCCAGGATGGCGGCGATCATTTCCTTGACCGTGGTCTTGCCGTTGCTGCCGGTGACGCCGATGACGGGCAGCGCGTACTGCCTGCGCCAGTAGTTGGCGATGCGGCCCAGGGCCGCCAGCGTGTCCGGCACCAGCAGGGCCGGCAGGGTCCAGCCTTCGGGCAGGCGCTCGGCGACGACGGCGGCAACGCCCTTGCCCGCCACGGCGTTGGGGCCGTCCAGCAGGAAGTCGTGCGCGTCGAAGTTCTCGCCGCGCAGGGCGACGAACAGCGAACCGGCAGGCGCGTTGCGGCTGTCGGTGGAGACGCCGTCGAAGACGACGGCGTCAGGCGTGGCGGCGGCCGCAGCGGAAGCGGAGACGGCGATCCCCGGCCCGAGCGCGGGGACATACACCGCGCCAGGGATAGCGGTCAGCAGCTGGGCCAGTGTTGCTTGCATCAATTGGTCCTCATCATGGTGAGGCGGGCGGACAGCGCCAGCTGGGCGTGGTCGGCGTCCGAGAACGGGATCTTGCGGCCCTTGATTTCCTGGTAGGGCTCATGGCCCTTCCCGGCCAGCAGGATCACGTCCGGCTTGGCGGCGTGCTTGATGGCGGACAGGATGGCCGCTGCGCGGTCGTCCACCGCCTGGAACACGGAAGTCGGGTGCTGCGGGTCCATGCCGGCGATAATCTGCTCGATGATGGCGTGCGGCTCTTCGCTGCGCGGGTTGTCGCTGGTGACCAGCACGTGCTCGGCCATCTGCGCGATGCGGCCCATCTGCGGGCGCTTGCCCGGATCGCGGTCGCCGCCGCAGCCGAACACGCACCACAGCTGTCCGCCGCGCTCGGCCGCCACGCTGCGCAGCGTCTCCAGCGTCTTTTCCAGCGCGTCCGGCGTGTGCGCGTAGTCGATCACCACCATGGGCGCGTCGTTGCCGCCGATCTGCTGCATGCGGCCGGGCGCCGGGGTCAGGCTCTCGATGGCTTCCACGGCGGCGCGCAGGGTGGCGCCCTTCACCAGCAGCGCGCCCAGCACCGCCAGCGCATTGCTGATGTTGAACTGGCCCACCAGATGGGTCTTCACCAGCGTGCTGCCCTGCGGCGTATCCAGATGGAACTCGGTGCCGGCGCTGCGCGTGCGCAGCTGGCCGGCGCGCAGCATGTCCACGCCCGGCAGGTCCGGCAGCGCGGCGGCATCGGCCAGCGTGTAGCCCACCACGCGGTCCTTGCGCGCCACGATGCGGTCGGCCAGGCGCCGTCCCATGGCGTCGTCCAGGTTGACCACAGAGGCTTGCAGGCCGGGGCTGTCGAACAGCTTGGTCTTGGCCGCCTCGTACGCGTCCATGCTGCCGTGGTGGTCCAGGTGGTCGCGCGTGAGGTTGGTAAACAGCGCCACGTCGAAGTGCATGCCGTCGGTGCGGCCCAGGTCCAGGCCGATGGAAGTCACTTCGATGGCCAGCGCGGTGGCGCCCTGGTCGCGCGTTTCGGCCAGCTTCTGGGCCAGCAGCACCGCGTCCGGCGTGGTGTAGCCGGTGGGGTCGAATTCCACTTCGCCGCGCGCGCGCGACATGCCCACGCCCAGCGTGCCGATGACGGCGGTCAGGTCGCCCAGGCGGCTCAGGGCCTGGCCCAGCCAGACGGCGCACGAGGTCTTGCCGTTGGTGCCGGTCACGCCCACGGTGTACATACTGGCGTCCGGATAGCCGTAGAAGGCGTGCGCGATCAGGCCGGAGCGGCGTTTCAGGTCCGCCACGGCCAGGCGCGGCGTGGTCCACGACGCGTCCCACGGCCAGGCCTCGGCGCCCTGCTCTTCATACACGATGCCGGCCGCGCCCTGCGCGATGGCGGCGGCAATGAAGGCGCGGCCATCCTTGCCGTCGCCGGGATAGGCGAAGAACACGTCGCCCGGCTTGACGCGGCGCGAGTCGGAGGCCAGTTGCCCGGCTTGGCCTGCAAGCGCGGTCTGCTTTATCCAGTTGCTGATTTCGTTAGGTGTCATGGCGCTCATTACATAACGTCCGCCCCGCCGTCGGCAGGGATGACGATTTCGGTGACGGACGAATCCGGCGGCACATTCAGGGAACGCAAGGCGTTGGCCGCAACGGCGGCGAAGGTCGGCGCTGCAACCTGGCCGCCGAAGTGGCCGCCCTGGGTAGGTTCGTCGATCATGACAGCGATAATGAAGCGCGGATTCGACATCGGCACCATGCCGACGAAGGAGCCGATGTACTTGCGCGGTATGGCGTAGCGGCCGTTTTCCACCTTGTAGGCGGTGCCGGTCTTGCCGCCCGCGCGGTAGCCTGGAATCTGTGCCTGCTTGGCGGTGCCATCCTTGCCCGACACCACGCTCTCCAGCATGGCGCGCATCTGCTCGGCGGTCCTGGGCTTGATGATCTGCTGGCCCTGCGGCGGCTCGGTCACCTTCTGGAACGACAGCGGGATGGTGTCGCCGTTCCGGGCAAACATCATGTAGGAACGCGCCAGCTGGATCAGCGACACCGAAATGCCGTTACCGTAGCTCATGGTGGCCTGCTCGATCGGGCGCCAGGATTTATAAGGACGCACGCGGCCGGCCACCGCGCCGGGGAAGCCCCACTTCGGCTGCTGGCCGAAACCGACCTTGGTAAACATCTCCCACATTTCCTGCGGCGGCATGCTCAGCGCAATTTTCGAGGTGCCGATGTTGGACGACATCTCGATGATCTGCGACACGTTGATCACGCCGTGGCCCTTGGTATCGCTGATGGTGCGGTCCAGGATGGTATAGCGGCCGGCGCCGGTGTCGATATAGGAATTCGGGTTCACGCGGCCGCTGTCGAGCGCCAGCGCCACGGTGATGGGCTTCAGCGTGGAGCCGGGCTCGAAGGTGTCGGTCATGACGCGGTTGCGCAGCTGCGCGCCGGTCAGCGAGCGGCGGTCGTTCGGGTCGTAGCTCGGGTAGTTGGCCAGCGCCAGCACTTCGCCGGTATGCACGTCCAGCACCACGGCGCCGCCGGCCTTGGCCTTGAACTTCTCCACCGCGCCTTTCAGCTGGGTGTAGGCGATGTACTGGATCTTGCTGTCCACCGACAGGGTCAGGTCCTTGCCGTCGTGCGGCTCGTGGACGGAGCCGATGTCCTCGACGATGTGGCCCAGGCGGTCCTTGATCACGCGGCGGCTGCCGGTGGCGCCCTGCAGCGTTTTCTGCTGCGCCAGCTCCATCGATTCCTGGCCTACGTCCTCGACGTTGGTGAAGCCCACCACGTGCGTCATTACTTCGCCCTGCGGGTAGAAGCGCTTGTATTCCTTGCGCGCCTCGATGCCGTCGATCTTCAGTTCGGCGATCTTGGCCGCCACGTCCATTTCCACCTGGCGCTTCAGGTAGACCAGGTCGCGGTCCGAATCCAGCTTCTTGCGCAGGTCGGCCTCGCTCATTTCCAGCAAGGCCGCCAGCGCGCGGATTTTGTCGGCCGGCGCGGCCAGCACGTCTTCCGGAATCGCCCAGATGGCTTTCACCGGGACGGACGAGGCCAGCACCTGGCCGTTGCGGTCGGTGATCTTGCCGCGCGTGGCCGGCAGTTCCAGCGTGAAGGCGTAGCGGTTCTCGCCCTGCTGCTGCAGGAACTGGGTCTTCACGCCCTGCAGCCACACGGCGCGTATGCCCAGCGCGGCGAAAGCGGCGAACAGCACGAACAGCACCACGCGCGAACGCCACGGCGGCAGGCTCACCGCCAGCATCGGGCTTTTCGAGAATGGCATGCCCTTCGAGCGTGCCACGCGTGCGCTGTTTGCTCCGCCGCCTGCGCGCATCACTGCTCCCCTTGCGTGAGGTACTGCGTGCGGTTCGGCGTCAGCTGCGTCATGTTCAGGTCGCGGCGGGCGATTTCCTCGATACGGGCGTGCTTGCCCAGCTTGGACTGGTCCAGCTGCAGTTGCGCCCAGTCGATGTCGAGCTGGCGCGCCTTCGCTTGCGCGCGCTCCAGGTCGATGAACAGGTGGCGTGCCTGGTACTGCGCGTTCACCAGCGAGAGCGCGCAGCCCACCAGCAGGGCCGCCAGGACGATGTTGATCTTGAAACTCACGCCGCCGCCTTCTCGTCGTAGGGAAGGCGGCGCGCCACGCGCATCACCGCCGAGCGGGCGCGCGGGTTGGCCTCGACTTCGGCGTCGGACGGCTTGATCTTGGCCAGCAGCTTGAGTTCCGGCTGCGGCAAGTCCACCGCGCGGATCGGCAGGCGCCGGTCCGGCTGCGGCACATTGGCCTTGGAGGCGAAGAAGCGCTTGACCATGCGGTCTTCCAGCGAATGGAAGCTGATGATGGCCAGGATGCCGCCCGGCGCCACGCAGTCGTAGGCGTGGGTCAGTCCGGCTTCGAGATCCTCAAGTTCCTTATTGATGTGAATCCGGATAGCTTGAAAAGTCCGGGTGGCCGGATCCTTGCCCTTTTCACGGGTCTTGACCGCATTTGCCACGATTGTGGCAAGCTGTCGTGTGCTTGAAATTGGTTCGACTGCCCGGCGAGCAACAATCGCCTTTGCAATCTGAAAAGCAAACCGTTCTTCCCCATATTCTTTTATCACCTTTTCCAGTGTCTCTACGGTTTCGGTAGCCAGCCATTCCGCAGCCGACATGCCGCGCGTGGTGTCCATGCGCATGTCGAGCGGACCATCGTTGCGGAAACTGAAGCCACGGGCGGCGTCGTCCACCTGCGGCGAAGAGATGCCCAGGTCCAGCAGCACGCCGTCCACCTTGGGCATGGCGCGTTCCGCCAGTGCGGACGCCATGGTGGCGAAACTGTCATGCACGATCTGGAAACGGGGGTCGGTAATCTGCTCGGCGGTGGCGATGGCCTGCAAGTCCTTGTCGAAGGCCAGCAAACGGCCTTGCGCGCCCAGGCGCGACAGGATCAGGCGGCTGTGGCCGCCGCGCCCGAAAGTGCCGTCGATATACAGGCCGTTGGCGCGCTCGCCTTCCAGCTGGAGCGCGTCGACCGCCTCGTCTAGCAGCACCGTACGATGCTGGAATTCTGGCACCGCAACTGAAGTCATTTTGGGCGGGCCTTAGAAAGAAAAATCGGAAAGTGCGTCGGGCATGCCGACGTCGATGGTGGCTTGCTCGTTTTCGGCACGGCGGGCCGGATCCCAGATTTCGAAATGGGTCAGCATGCCGGACAGCACGACTTCGCGGCCCAGGCCGACTGCGTCGCGCAGTTCGGGCGCCACCAGGATGCGGCCGGCCGAGTCCATTTCCACGTCGTTAGCGTTGCCCAGCAGAATGCGCTGCCAGCCGCGGGCGGACATCGGCCAGGCAGCGATCTGGTCGCGCTTGGCTTCCCACACATGGCGCGGGTACATCAGCAGGCAGCCATCCGGGTGCTTGGTAAGCGTGAGGCGTCCTTCGCACTGGATAGCCAGTGCGTCGCGATGCTTGGCCGGGATGGACATCCTGCCTTTCGCATCGAGAGTGATCGCGGAAGCGCCTTGAAACACGTATTACCTTTTAAATGAGGAGGCAGAAAAAGAGGCTGGAAAATCCCACAAAACTACACTTTTTCACACAGTTGCCCACTTTAGAGGATGGAAAGATAGTGGTCAAGCGCTTTCCTATTGGGAAAACATGGATTTTATTAATGAAATTAAGGACTTAGCGTCGATCCTTGATGCAGGCTCTAGTAAAAATGTTTCGTTAAATTAGAGACTTACACAAGATACTGAAAGTGCTACCTCATCAATCTGCCGCCCAACATGGCTAGTCTCAGGGTCAAAAAGATGTCAAGAAAAAATTGAAAAATAATTATAAGGTTGCCATATGACAACAACAGCGTAGCAAGTTGACAACAGCTGCGCGCGATGCGGATGCGGCTATGCCGGGACGGACGGAGTGGGGATTTTTCGTGGGATTTGGCACTCTGCCGCGCTTTGCGCGCGATCAGGCAGGATGGGGAATCTTGGGACCGAACCAGTGCTGAACATTTCCTTCTGACTGCCACCGCGACAACTTGTCTAGACAAATTCAGGCCCACGAGGCGCGGGCCTGACCTGCTCTCATTATACGCAAAGCGCAGCTTGCATCCTGTTCTTTACTCGTACATGACGCTCAGCGACACCCCGCTGAAGGGCTGTTTCGCGTCCAGCGTGATGTAATACCAGCGCACCGCCGCCGGGCTGGCCAGCGCGATGTCCTCCGCATTGCCGGCCCTGGCCGACGCCAGGTCATAGCTGGACGGCGTGGGCCAGCGGTCCAGCGCCAGATACATATTCACGTCGCCGCTGCCGTTGCGCGTGGCCAGCTTCAGGTTCTTTGCGCCGGCCGGCAGCATCAAGGTGAAGTAGGAACGGTAGCTGGACGCCAGGTTGCGCACTGTGCAGTTCTTGCCCAGGCTGGTGGACGAGGCGCAATCCGGCAGCCTGGCGCCCGGGTCGTCGTTCGGCATCGGCGGCTCGCCGGCCGTGGTGGCCGTGTCCGCCCAGGCGGCGAATTCGTTGTCATAGGCGGTGCCGATCTGGCTGATGGCGGTTTGATAACGCGTGTAGTCGCCCAGGCGGAATTTGGCCAGCATGCCGTCCACGTCCGCGCGGTGCTTTTCCATCATGAAGCGGGTGGCCATGTAGCCCCAGCGGTAGGCGCGGTTGGTGTAGTCGCCCATGCTGTAGGTGTTGCCGAAGATCTCGCTCAGGCGGTAGGCGCGGGTTCGCGCGATGTCGATGGCAACCTGGTTATTGTTCTTCAGCGACAGGTATTCCGCGATGCCTTCTATCCACCAGACCGTGGGCACGGCGGTGGACGCGCCGAAATCGCCGTACATATTGTAGCGGCCGTCCAGATAATGCACGTACTCGTGCTCCAGGTTCCAGACTTTGAACGCCGGCCGCAGCCAGGACGCCTCGTGCGCGATGAAGCGCGCCTGGTTGCCCGCCTGCGCCGGATTGCCCTCCAGGTACATGCCGCCGTTGTCGGTGCCGATATCGTAGATGATACCGGCGTATTTGCTGTAGTTGCTGTAGTCGTCAAATACCACCAGCTCCAGCGCGGTGTTGTTGTCGCTGGCCACCGGCGTGCGGCCGGTTTGCAGCATCGCGTGCGCATAGCCCTCCTCCTGCTGCAGCGCGGCGCACACCTCCGTCATCTGGGCCTCGGTCATGTCCTGGGCGCGCAGGCGCAGGCTGGGGCTGCACTGGCGGCTGAACTTGAGCACGGTGTCCGCGAGTTGCTGCTCGTAGTTGCAGGTGCCGTATTCCGCGCACGCCGCACTGTCGTAATACTTCACGGCGGACGCGGCCGCCAGCCACAGCCCGCTGTCGGCGCCGGTCATGCTGCTGCCCTGCAGCGTATTCAGCACCATGGGCTTGACCCCGGCCTTGATCGTCGCGTACTGCATGAAGCGGAACGCTTCGCTGGCGGCGTCGGTCAGCTGGTAGGCGGCGTTGCTGCCCAGCAGCGCCGCCTTGTTGGCGGTGACGAAGGTGTTCAGCGTGGTGGCATACGAGAGGTCGGCCTTGAGCAAGTCGGCGCCGCCCGGCCGGCCGTGCGCATAGAACAGCACCGTCAGCGCGCCGGTCAGGCCACCGGCCGCGCTGCTCTGCTTGAGCGCATCGGCCGCGTTCGGGTAGCCGCTGCGGTTGGTGAAGCGGGCCACCACGCTCTTCACGGTGGGCAGGTAGTACAGCTCGTCGTGCATATTGGTGATGAGCTTGAAGGTTTCCATGGCCGTGCTGTCGGCCGCCGCGTTCGCCTGGTACAGCGCCGCGCCCTCGGCCAGTTGCCTGATCGGCGTGCGCAGCGACGCGGCCAGCGCGGCGGCCGGTTCCGGCATGGTGCCGGCGCCGGCCAGGTAGTAGCCGGCGCGCAGGTACAGCACCAGGTTCACCAGCTTCATGTTGCTGGCGTTGTAGGCGGCGGCCTCCTGCGTGAGCCGGCTCGCCACGGCGCCCATGTTGGCTGCCGAATAGATGACGGCGGCCTGCTGCGCGCCGAGCGAAAACAGGCCATAGGTGCACTCGTAATCCGGCAGGCCGGCCAGGTAGTCGGCCAGCGCGGCGCCGCTGTAGGTGGCCAGCCTGGCCATGTCCTTGCACTCGGGCGTGGCGGCCAGGGCGGCCGGTCCGGCGTCGGCGGGGGCGCTGCTGCGCAGCTGGCGCGGCATCAGGTCGTGGCGCGGCTTCTTGCTCATGGGGAGGTTGTAGCGGCTCTGTTCGGCCGACGGCGGCAAGGTCTGGCGCGCATGGGGCATGGGCGCCTGGCGCAGGCGGGCGTGCTCGCCGTCGTGGGTGTCGGCTGCGCTGGCGCAGCAGGACGCTATCAGCGCCGCCAAGGTTGCTGCATTTCTTGGAAATGACATGTTTTACCGCTCCTGTTTTTTGTTGTCGATAAGGTCACCGGGACGAGCCCGGCCAGGAAATACTAGCGTGGCAAGATTTCCGGAATGACAGCAAAAACAGTCTTGCGAAGCCGTTCGCTCTATTTAAACGGCAAGGGGCTGGGGATCGGCACAATGGCGGCGCACCGGCGGCGCGCAAAAGCCACAGCTATCAATGGGAGAGCGACGCCAGCAGCGATGCGGCGGCGCGGCTGGTCTGGCTGCCGCCGGCCGCGCCCGCCCGGCACTGCGCGCGGTACTGCACCGGCGTCTGCCCGGTGAGCGCCTTGAACTGGCGGCTGAACGCGCTGTGGTCGGTATAGCCGCACTCGCCGGCGATCTCGGCGATGCTCAACTCGCGGCCGGACTCGATCAAGGCCAGCGCGCCGTTGAGGCGCGTCTGCAGCAACAGCTGGCGCGGGCTGTAGTGGAACACGCGCTGGAACAGCCGTTCCACGCGCGCCAGCGGCAAGCCAGCCTCGCGCGCCAGCTGCTTCAGGCACAGCGGTTCGCGGTAATGCTCGCGGATGTGCTGGGCAATGCCGGCGATCTGCCGGTAAACGGGATGGTGCTCGTCCGCCAGCCCCAGGTCGTGCGAGGTGCCGACCAGGCCGACGATGGCGCCCGCCGCGTCGCGCAGCGGCACCTTGTGGGTCAGGCACCAGCCGTGGCGCCGGTTGGGATACAGGTGCAGTTCCAGGTGCTGGCGGATGGTGCAGCCCAGCTCGATCACCTGGCGGTCCTGCGCGATATAGGTCTGCGCCAGCGCGCGCGGATGCACTTCCAGCACCGTTTTGCCGGCCAGCTCCTGCTTGCTGCGCAAGCCGCAGCGCCGCACCAGCGTATGGTTGGCGGCCAGGTAGCGGCCGTCGCGGTCCTTGACGAAAAACGCCACGTCGCTCAAGGCATCGAACAGCGTTTCGATGGCCGCCAGTTCTACATGGAACATGTCCCCTCCGCCGCATTATTGTAGGAATAACGGCGGATATTACCCGATCTGCGCGGCGTCCGGCCGCCCGGCTCAGGCCGCCTTGCCGAGCCTGTGGCCCAGCGCGGCGCGGGGGCGCGGGGTGCCGCCTGCGCGCCCGCCCGGCGCCACGGCCAGCGCGCGCCGCGCGCTTGGCGCAGCGCCGCCGTCCAGCGTAAAGATGCTCACCAGCGACTCCAGCCCGCCGGCCTGCACGCGCATGCTTTGCGAGGCGGCCGTGGCTTCCTCCACCAGCGCGGCGTTCTGCTGGGTCACGCTGTCCATCTGGGCGATGGCCTGGTTGACCTGCTCGATGCCGGCGCTCTGCTCCTGGCCGGCCAGGGTGATTTCGCTCATGATTTCCGTTACGCGGCGCACGCTCACCACCACTTCCTCCATGGTGGCGCCGGCCTGGCTGACCAGCATGCTGCCCGCCTCGACCTGGTTGACCGAGTCGCCGATCAGCACCTTGATTTCCTTGGCGGCGGCGGCCGAGCGCTGCGCCAGGTTGCGCACTTCCGAGGCCACCACGGCAAAGCCGCGCCCCTGTTCGCCGGCCCGGGCCGCTTCCACGGCCGCGTTTAGCGCCAGGATATTGGTTTGAAACGCGATGCCGTCGATCACGCCGATGATGTCGACGATCTTGCGCGCGGAAGCGTTGATGCTGCCCATGGTTTCCACCACCTGGCCCACCACCGCACCGCCCTTCTCGGCGATGCCGGAGGCCGTCAGCGCCAGCTGGTTGGCCTGGCGCGCGCTGGCCGAATTCTGCTTCACGGTCGAAGTCAGCTCCTCCATCGAGGCGGCGGTTTCCTCCAGCGAGCTGGCCTGCTGCTCGGTGCGCGAGGACAGGTCCAGGTTGCCTGCCACGATCTGGTCCGAGGCGCTGGCGATGGTGTCGGTTGCCGCGCGCACCTGGCCGACGATGTGGGCCAGGCTGGCGCGCATGCTGCTCATGGCGTACAGCAGGCTGCTCTCGTCGCCGGGCGCGGTGCGCACGGCCACCGACAGTTCGCCGGCCGCGATGCGGTTGGCGATCTCGGCCGCATAGTCCGGCTCGCCGCCCAGGCGGCGCACCAGCCAGCGCGTGATCAGCGCCGCGCCCAGTGCGCCCAGCGCCACGCTGGCCGCCAGCAAGCCGATGATCCAGCTGCGCGCCGAGGTGTACAGGCGCTCGCCGTCCTGCGCCGCCTGCATGCCGCCGGCGCCGTACAGCGCCACCAGCTTGTCCACCTGGCCGCGCAGCGCCACGATCAGCTTGTTCGATTCCCCACGGATCAGGGCCTTGGCGGCCACGTCGTCGTTGGCGCGGGCGGCGGCGCGGATTTTCGCGTCCTCGGCCAGGTAACGCTCCCACATGGCCAGGAAGCCAGCGTACAGCTCCTTCTCTTCCGGCGTGGCCAGCAGCTGCACGTACTCGGCCTGCATCTTGCCCAGCTCCACCAGGTCATTGGCGATCACCTTGTCGTATTTGTCCATGTCGGCCTGCTCGGTCGAGATGATGTACTGGAACTCGCGCGTGCGCACGCGGGCGATCTGGGACTTGATGTCCTGGATCACGCGCATGCTGGGCATCCAGCGGGACGACAGCTCGTTCGCGGTGCGGTTCACGTCCGCCAGCTTGACGATGGAGAACACCCCGACGCACGCCGTCAGCGCCAGCACCGAGGCGAAAGCCAGTCCCAGCTTGGTCGATAGCTTGAGTTCACGCAGCCATTTCATATTTAATCCTTTTGACAAGTATTTTTCCGTATGGAAATATTCTACCGCATCGCAATATTTTTTGCTTGCCCTACCGTGGAACGGACTGTTTCACGATGAATAGCGTACGTGTGCTGGTAACTACGTGTTATCCACAATTGCCCATCCACAGCAAAAATCACCTATGAGAAAGTGTTGATCTCCTGACACTTAGCAATTTTTCCAGCGTATACCGCCGTGCTTTTTCGTAAATTGACGCATCGCAACAAAATGCTTGCAATTCGCTCCTGCCGTAGTACTATTTGCGCATAGTTGCCGTGTGGCAACAATGACCAGGAGCCATCATGCTGACCACCATCGAACAATCCGGCAAAATTTCCATCGTCAAGCGCAACTTCTCCTGGGGTGCGGATCTGGACGCCACGTACGCCCTCGTGGCCCAGCACTTCGACGATTTCAACGGCAACGGCTTCTACCCCCATCCGGACGAAGAAGCGCTGCGGCGCCAGCTGCTGGCCATCCCGACCCTGCAGCGCCTGGCGCAGGCCATCGCCGGGCGCGCTGCGCGCGGCCTGGCCATCACCGGCCTGGGGCTGGCAGAACTCGACGAGGCGCGCCGCAACGCCGCGCTGTACGCCATCGCCCTCACGCAGGGCTACCCCACCTCCACCGACCAGCGCACCCGGCGCGTGGCCTGGGACGTGCGCGCCCGCGGCGGCGCGGGAGCCCCTGCCGCCGAGGCCGCGCAGGCGCGCTTCGTGACCTTTTCCGAGCGGGTGGGCAACGCCGACATGCACACCGACTCCTCGTTTTACCCCATGCCGGAAGAGCAATTCCTGCTCTACGTGGTGAACGCGGCACGCTGCAACGGCGGCGCCTCGCTGCTGATCGACATCGAAGACATCGTGGCCGAGCTGAACAGGACGGCCGCCGGACGCGCCGCCTACCAGCTGCTATGCGCGCAGCCCGTGCCCTTCCGCGTGCCGTCGGTCTACGCAGCAAGCGAACAGCAAGTCGAGTATCATCTGGCACCGGTGTTCACGCTGGAGAACGGGCCGGCGATGCGCTGGCGCTACGACGCCATCGTCAAAGGACTGGCGGCGCGGCCCGACCTGGCCACGCCGCAGCTGTCGGCCGCGGTGGAACTGCTGAACGACATCATCGAACGGCGTGCGCCGCGCTTCGACCGCTGCCTGCCGGACGATACCCTGCTGTGGGCAGACAACCACCGCACCCTGCACGGCCGGGCCAGCTACACCGATCCGGCGCGGCATTTGATACGCATCCGCATTTCCAACACGCCCAACGCCCGGCGCATCGGGCCGTCGGGAATTTCGGCAGACTGACATGCTCGCATCCATCCTTCCCGTTTTTCTGATCATCCTGCTGGGCGTGGCCATCCGCCACTACGAGTGGCTGCCGGAAGCGTTCTTTCCCTCGATAGAAAAGTTCTCCTACAACATCGCCTTCCCCGCGCTGCTGTTCGCCGGCACGGCACGGCTCAGCTTTGCCGGCGGCCAGGTGGGGGAACTGGCGCTGGCCACGCTGCTGCCGACCTTCATCATCATCGGCGTCACGCTGCTGGGCATGCTGGGCGCGCGCGGCCTGCCCGGCGCCAGCCGCTCGTCCGTGGTGCAGGGCGCGATGCGGCCCAACACCTACTTCGGGCTGGCCGTGTCCTCGCTGTTTTTCGACGCCGGGACGGCCGCGCTGGTGATGCTGTCGCTGGCGCTGTGCCTGCCGGTGGTGAACGTGGTGTCCATCATTGCGCTGTCATGGTGGAGCGGCAGCAAGGCCGACCTGCGCCAGATCGGCAAGACGCTGGCGCGCAATCCCATCATCCTGTCCACGCTGGCGGGCATGCTGGTGAGCCTGTCCGGCATCGCCGTCCCGCTGCCGCTGATGAACACGCTCGACATCCTGGGCAAGGCCGCGCTGTGCCTGGGCCTGGTGTGCGTGGGCAGCGGGCTGGTGTTCTCGCTGCAGGGGTTGCGGCCGGTGGCGCTGGGCTGGGCCTCGCTGCTCAAGCTGGTGGCGCTGCCGCTGGTGGCGGCCAAGGTATGCGTGCTGTTTGCGGTGTCCGCGCCGGTGGCGCTGGCGGCCACCTTCTACTGCGCACTGCCGGCCGCGCCCAACGCCTACATCATGTCCAAGCAGCTGGGCGGCGACACGCGCCTGATGGCGGCCCTGATCACCCTGCAAACCCTGCTGGCGGCCGTGACGGTCCCGCTCAGCAAGAGCTTCCTGCCGATGATGGGCGGTTGACACAAAGCGCAGGCGTTCAGGCTTCCGGCGCCGACCAGACCAGGTTCCACAGGTGGCCGTCAATGTCCTCGAAACCCTGGTCATACATGAAGCCGTGGTCCTCCGGCGGGTGCGGCGTGCGGCCGCCCGCGGCGACGGCCCTGGCGATGAGCATGTCGACTTCTTCCCGGCTTTCGCAGCTCAGGCAGATGACGACCTCGTTGGCTTCCTTCGCCTGCACGACGGGCTTGTCGATCAGGGACTGGAAGAAAGGCTCGCTCGTCAGCATGGCCTGGATGGTGTCGCCGGCGATGTGCATGAAGACTGCGTTCTCGCCGCTGAACCGGGCATCGAATGTGAAGCCGAGTGCGGAAAAGAAGGCCTTCGACTTGTTCAAGTCTTTTACCGGCAAGTTGAGGATGATTTGTTTTTTCATGGCGTCTTCCTTCGAAAAGTGGAATGGGCATGCGGTGCTTCTTCCCTACGACGGATAGCGGCGCACGAAATCGACATGCTTTCGGGGCCGCAACGCAAAAATCGTCCGTTAATGCAAACGGCCGTCAGCGTTCACGCATATAGCTCTGGATAACTTTGCCGTGAAGCTCAGTTTCCATTTCGTAAGTCATGCCAAGCCGCTCGGCAACGCGGCGCGACGATACATTGGCAGCGGTGATCAGCGCGCGAACTTTCGGCTCGCGCCGAACGTCGAACACATGGTCCAGGACTGCCGCTGCTGCTTCGATGGCGATACCCTGTCCCCAGAACGCCCGGTAAGTATTCCAGCCGATCTCCATCGCGGTGGAGTCCTCGCGAAAGAACGCGCCTACGTTGCCGACAAGCTGGCCGGTGTGGCTGTTCTCCACAGCCCACCAGCCAGCGCCATCTATGAGCCAAAGGCCAGACTGGGAACTGAAAATTCGCCAGGCCGTGTAACGATCGGACGGCCCCAGGTGAGCCGAACTTTCCGGGTCCGTCAAATGGTCCGCAAATGCGCCGAAGTCCGCACGCCGGTATTCACGCAGCGTCAATCGCCCGGTCTGGAGGAGCGGAACGGCGGTATGGAATGTGTTGCCCATGAGGTAGTCGGGAACGCCAGCCGCTCAGAGCGGCGCGTCCCAGCCCTTGGCGCGCTCGACGGCGCGGGACCAGCGGGACAGCAGCGCGGCGCGCTGGTCGGCGCCCATGGCGGGCTCGAAGCGGCGTTCGCATTGCCATTGTGCGGCGATCTCCGCGGTCGACTCCCAGAACCCGACCGCCAGCCCCGCCAGGTAGGCCGCGCCCAGCGCCGTGGTCTCGGTGACCTTGGGCCGCAGCACCGGCACGCCCAGCAAATCGGCCTGGAACTGCATCAGCAAGTCGTTGCGGGCGGCGCCGCCGTCGGCGCGCACTTCCGTCACCGGAATGGAACGGTGCGACGTGGCCACGTCCCTTTGCATGGCGGCCAGCAGCTCGGCGCTCTGGTAGGCGATGGCCTCCACCGCCGCGCGCGCGATGTGCGCCGCCGTGGTGCCGCGCGTCATGCCCATCAGCGTGCCGCGCGCATACGGGTCCCAGTGCGGCGCGCCCAAACCGGTGAAGGCCGGCACCAGCAGCACGCCATCGCTGTCGGGCACGCTGCTGGCCAGCGCTTCCACGTCGCTGGACTGCTTGATGATACCCAGGCCGTCGCGCAGCCACTGCACCGTGGCGCCGCCCATGAAAACGCTGCCTTCCAGCAGGTAGTCGGTGTGCCCGTCCACGCGCCAGCCCACCGTGGACAGCAGGCGGTTGCGCGACACGGCCGCGTGCCGCCCGGCGTGCATCAGCATGAAACAGCCGGTGCCATAAGTGTTCTTGACCATGCCCGGCTGATGGCAGGCCTGGCCGAACGTGGCGGCCTGCTGGTCGCCCGCGATGCCCGCCACCGGGATTTCGCGCCCGAACAGGGCTGCCCGCGTCATGCCGATTTCTTCGCTGGAAGACACCACCTGCGGCAGCATCTGCTCGGGGATGTCGAACAGCGCCAGCAGGTCCGCGTCCCAGCGCATCAGGTGGATGTTGAACAGCATGGTACGGGAGGCGTTGCTGACGTCGGTCACGTGCACGCCGCACAGCTTCCAGGCCAGCCAGGAATCGATGGTGCCGAAGGCCAGGGCGCCGTGGCGGGCCCGCTCGCGCGCGCCGGGCACGTGGTCCAGCAGCCATTTGATCTTGGTGGCGGAGAAGTAAGCGTCCAGCTCCAGGCCGGTGCACTCGGCGATCTGCCTGGCCTTGCCGTCGGCGCGCAGCTGGTCGCAGATGTCGGCGGTACGCCGGTCTTGCCAGACGATGGCGGGCGCAATCGGCTCGCCGGTCTTGCGGTCCCACACCACGGTGGTTTCGCGCTGGTTGGCGATGCCGATGGCGCGCACCTGCTGCGGGTCGACATGGTTGTCGTGCAGCACCTTGCGGGCGACGGTGAGCTGGCTGTTCCAGATTTCGTTGGGGTCGTGCTCGACCCAGCCGGGACGAGGGTAATGCTGCGGATATTCCAGCGCCGCGCTGCCGTGGATGTGGCCCTGATGATCGAACAGGATGGCGCGCGAGCTGGTGGTCCCCTGGTCGAGCGCCAGGATGTATCGTTTCATTGGCATGTCCCCATGCAAAACAATGTATTCAGTTGAAGCAAGCCGATAGGCCGGATTTTGTTACGGCGCTCGCCCTTGCGGGTCCGCGCTATGACAGCCATTCCTCTAGGCGCTGGATTACTCCAGCGCTCAAGCTTTCTACCCGCACGCTCCGCGAGCAGCATCATCGCGTGCCTATTTGAAATTGCACCAGGTGGAGGTTACCGCGTTTCACCGTAACTTAATACGCTCGTCTCTGTGGCCCTATTCCTCGCCTTATACCTTGCGGCTTTCAGCGGACGGCCGTTAACCGTCACCCCGCTCTATGGAGTCCGGACCTTCCTCCCGCCTCTGCATTGCTGCATCGGCCAGCGGCTGTCTGGCTTGCTTCAGGGCATATTGTACCACGCGCCCCTGTCGCAAAAAAAATGGGGTCAGGGTTAGTTTTCGCCACGCGAAAAGTTGCCGTGAAAATTAACCCTGACCCCATTTTGGAAATTTGATGTCGCCATTTCAAAAGCCGCAGCGCCGGGGTGGCCGTAGAATGCCGCATCACTTTCCCGCATTTCTCACCATAAAGGTTAGACCATGACGCATCCCTCCCGCACCGGTGGCCAGATTCTGGTGGACGCCCTGAAGATCCACGGCGTCGACACCGCCTTCGGCGTGCCCGGCGAAAGCTACCTGGACGTGCTGGACGCCCTGCACGAGTCCGGCATCCGCTTCATCATCAACCGCCAGGAGGGCGGCGCGGCATTCATGGCCGAGGCCTACGGCAAGATGACCGGCCAGCCAGGCATCTGCTTCGTCACGCGCGGCCCGGGCGCCACCAACGCGTCCATCGGCGTGCACACGGCGTTCCAGGACTCGACCCCGATGATCCTGTTCATCGGCCAGGTGGGCAGCGATTTCATGGACCGCGAGGCTTTCCAGGAAATCGATTACCGCCGCATGTATGGCCAGATGGCGAAATGGGTGGCGCAGATCGACCGCGCCGACCGCATCCCCGAATACATGGCGCGCGCCTTCCAAGTGGCCACCAGCGGCCGCCCCGGCCCGGTGGTGCTGGCTTTGCCCGAAGACATGCTGACCACCATGGCGGCGGTGGCCGACACCGGCCGCTACCAGCCGACCCAGGGCGCACCGTCGCAGCCGCAGATGGCGCAGCTGCGCGCCATGCTGGCCGAGGCCAGGCGCCCGCTGGTACTGCTGGGCGGCGGCGGCTGGAATGCGCAGGCCTGCGCCGACGTGCAGCGCTTCGCCGAGGCGAACGCGCTGCCGGTCGCTTGCGCCTTCCGCTTCCAGGATCTGCTGGACAACCATCACCCGCACTACGCAGGCGACGTGGGCATCGGCATCAACCCGAAACTGGCCGCGCGCGTGAAGAACGCGGACGTGCTGATCGCCATCGGCCCGCGCCTGGGCGAGATGACCACCAGCGGCTACGAGCTGCTGTCCTCGCCGGTGCCGCAGCAGCGCCTGGTGCACATCCACGCCAGCCCGGAGGAACTGGGCAGCGTCTACCAGGGCGAGCTGATGATCGCCAGCGGCATGCCGCAAGCGGCCGCCATGCTGGCGCAGATGGAGCCGGTGGACGCTTCCGCCTGGCAGGGCAGCGTGGCCGAGGCCAGGGCCGACTACCTGGCCTTCCAGCAGCAGCCGCCGATCTTCCAGGACGGCAAGGCCCCGCTGGACCTGTGGCAGCTGGTGCAGGACATGGATGCGCTGACGCCGGCCGACACCATCATCACCAACGGCGCCGGCAACTACGCTACCTGGGCGCACCGCTTCCATCGCTACGGCGGCATGCGCACCCAGCTGGCGCCCACCAGCGGCGCCATGGGCTACAGCGTGCCTGCCGGCGTGGCGGCCAAGATCATCGACCCGGCGCGCACCGTGATCACCTTCGCGGGCGACGGCGAGTACATGATGAACGGCCAGGAGCTGGCCACCGCCGTGCAGTACAAGGCGGGCGTGATCATTATCGTGTTCAATAACAGCATGTTCGGCACCATCCGCATGCACCAGGAGAAGAACTATCCGGGGCGCGTGTCGGGCACGGAGCTGCATAACCCGGACTTCGCTGCGCTGGCGCAGGCTTACGGCGCGCATGGCGACGTGGTGACCGAGACGGCGCAGTTCGCGCCTGCGCTCAAGCGGGCGCTGGAGCATACGCGCGGCAAGCAGTTGCCGGCAGTGATAGAGCTGCGCTATGACGGCAACCTGATTACGCCTGGCGCGACCCTGGACACCATCCGCAAGAACGCCGAGGCGGCTCGTAGCTCGTAGGGCGGGTTAGCGGAGCGCGCCGAGCGGCACGTGTAACCCGCCAGTCGCAGCGCCGCCCCTCCCCTCAAGCCTGCTGCGGCTGCGGCGCGGCTTGCTTGACGGGTGCTTCGTGCGGCATCTTCGGCACCGCAGGCGCTGCATCTTCCGGCTCCAGGGGAGCCGGCTTGGCCGCCGGGCACGGCTTGCACGCTGGCGCGGCGCGCCCGAAATCTTTCACCTTCCTGAGCCTGGCCGGCACGTCCGGCTGGCCGCAATAGCCGCCATCGAGCACCAAGGTGTCGCCTTTGTCTGCGAACTTTCCGCTTATGGTGCGCTCTTCCTCGTCCACCCGCACCGTGAAATACATCTGCCTGCC
Source organism: Massilia sp. Root418 (assembly GCF_001425265.1). Lineage (GTDB taxonomy): Bacteria > Pseudomonadota > Gammaproteobacteria > Burkholderiales > Burkholderiaceae_D > Rugamonas. The sequence continues at coordinate 224,713 of NZ_LMEC01000021.1, read as the reverse complement.
CTGCGGGTCGATGTTGACGTCGCCCGCCACCAGCGGCCAGCTCAGGCCGCCCGCCGTGAATTCATAAATCACCGTATCCACTTCGGCAAAGCGCTGCACGCTGATGCGCTGGCCGCCGAACTCCCCGCTTTCCGGGTGCACGCACAAGTCCGAATACACCGCCATGCCGTAGCGCGGCAGGCCGGGCGCGCCGGGCTTGCCGGCCGTCTTGGGGGCGGCGATCGCGGCACTGGCGGCCAGCAGGGAGAAACACGCAACTTGATAGGTGAGATGGGCAATTTTCATGGGGTGCAATTCTAGCATCGGAATAGAAAACGGCGGCCCGCAGGCCGCCGTTCTCAGCATTCCATTCCGTTTAAAGGGAATTAGAAGGTGTGCTTGATGCCCACGTTGAAGGCTTTGTCGCCCGAACCGGCATCAGCGTTGTTGCCAACGGTGTAGCTGGCGCCGCGCTTGTTCTTGATCTTGGCGTAAGCAACGTAGGTGCTGGTACGCTTCGACAGGGCGTGCGAGTAGCCCAGTGCCCACTGGTCAGCATCGCGGTTTGCCACTTCGTTGTCATCCTTGCGGATGTACGAAGCCATCAGGGTGCCTGCGCCGCCGATCGGAGCGGTTGCGCCGATCAGGGTGGTGTCGCTGTTGGTCGAAGCGGCAACGGCGGTCGCGGTGAACGCGGTTGGGTTAGGGATAGGCGACGAGGTTGGGCCCTTGTCCTTGGCGTATGCCAGGTAGCCTTTTACCACGGTCCAGTCGTAGTTCGCAGCGATCAGGGTGTTGTGCGCGTAGTCGCGGTTCACCACTGGCACGCCGGCGGTTGCGGTGTCGTTGTTGCGTGCGCTGTAAGCGACGCGTACGTTCAGAGGACCGTTGCTGTAGCCAGCGGACACGCCCAGTTGACGGCCAGCGTCGGCTTTGGCTTGTTCGCCTACGCCGTACTGCAGTTCACCGCTGAAGCCGCTGTAGGTTGGGGTCTTGTAGTTGACCGAGTTCGAGATACGCACGCTGGCGCCCGAAGCGGAGAACAGGTTTTTAGCGGAACCAGCCAGGCCAGCCTGGAATGGATCGGCAACTTGCACCAGGGTGTTGTACAGCGGGGTGTACTGGCGGCCCAGGGTCAGCGAGCCGGCTTCTTTCGACACCAGGCCTACGTACGATTGACGCTGGAACAGGCCGGATGCGTCGCCCACGCCGGTGTCGGCTGCGAAGCCCGATTCCAGCAGGAACACTGCGGACAGGCCGCCACCCAGGTCTTCGGTACCGCGGAAGCCGATACGCGAGGTACTGGCAACACCACTGGCCACTTTCGTTACGTTACCTGCTTTGCCGCCACGCTCGGAGACCAGGCCGGCATCAACGATACCGTAGATGGTGACGTTCGATTGGGCAAAAGCAGCATTGCTCATTGCACCGAGAACTGCGATGGAGATCAGAGTTTTTTTCATTACGAGTTTCCTTCAGTTTGTGTTGCATAAAAGGGTAAAGCTGGAACCACGGCTCAATTCTTGTGCTTGTCGGCGCCTGCTTCGCAAGCACCACACTTTGTAATTTGTGAGGGCAATCCCCGATTGCCGCACTGCGATTTCGGATAAGAAACGCGTCACTTATATAGGCTGCCGCTCGTTGTTGCCGGCTTTGTCACAGAGCGGTCGGCTCTGGAGGCGGCACTATACTGGCCGTTTGCTAATCCAGCAAGTGTTATGAATCGTCCAGTGTGCACCGTAGACTGAACTGCAAGCTGAACCAAACAACATTATTTATACAGCAAACGGGCAGATTCTGCTCGGACTTGTTAGTTATAAGTAATTTCCACAATAGAATGTTGGGCCAAAAACCCCTGTCCCCGAGCCTTCTGCGGCGCGCCCTTGACGGCGCCGGCGGAGCGCCTATGGTTTACCTGACGAGGCCGCTTCCGCTGCCGCTAGCCTGTGCCGAAGCGCTTCTTCGATACAACACTTGCAGAAATTTTTTTTCGAAAAAGTTGACTTTTATTGTCTACGACAAATCAAGCACTTCCGGCGGAATCATCAACATTGTTCAGGCTGGCTCGCCTGTGTCGTGGACAAGGTCTGTCATAGGGAAGTTTCGGGGAGCGCCCCCCTGCCGGGACGGGACACTTTCTCTATCGAAACGATTGTAGAATGCAAATCGCGGCCCCGGCGCAAGTCCGTCCGCACAGAAAGCGCGGCCACCCCGAACACGTGGCCGCTTAGGCAAAATGAACACTGAGGCCCCCTCTTTGACAGTCCCCAGTACCATCAGCGACGTTGAGCGCGACACCGGCGTGGCCAAGGAAACCTTGCGCGTCTGGGAGCGCCGCTACGATTTTCCGCAGCCCCTGCGCGACCCGTTCGGCGAGCGCGTCTATCCCACCGAACAGGTGGTCAAGCTGCGCCTGGTGAAAAGGCTGATCGATCTCGGCTTCCGCCCCGGTAAAGTCATCCAGTACAGCCCGGAAGAGCTGCAGGCCCTGGCCGAGAAGGCCGCCGACAGCAACAAGGCGCGCAGCCGCGCGCACCACCCGGAACTGCAGGTCTACCTCGACTTGTGCAAGGCGCACCAGATGGACGCGCTGCGCCGCAAGCTGTCGCAGGCGCTGCTGGTGATGGGCCTGAAAAGCTTCGTCATCGAACTGGTCACCCCGCTTACCGTCATGGTGGGCGACGCCTGGGCCTCCGGCCGCTTTGCCGTGTTTGAAGAACATCTGTTCGCCGAATCGCTGCAGATGGTGATGCGCAGCGCCATCTTTTCCGTGCCGCAGGCGAACGCCAGCCACAACGGCGCGCCGCGCCCGCGCATCCTGCTCACCACCCTGCCGCAGGAACGCCACGGCCTGGGCCTCTTGATGGCCGAAGCGCTGTTTGCCGCCGAAGGCGCGCACGCCATCTCGCTCGGCATCCAGACCCCGGTGCCCGACATCGCCGATGCCGCCCGCAGCCTGGGCGTGGACATCGTGGCGCTGTCGCTGTCGGCCTCGATGAACCCGCGCCAGGCGCTGGACGGCCTCAAGGAGCTGCGCGCGCGCCTGCCGGACACCGTGGAAATCTGGGCCGGCGGCAACTGCTCGGCGCTGCGCAAGCGCCCGCCCGCCTTCGTGCGTGTGTTCCAGCTGGCCGAAATCGCCGGCGGCATCGCCGACTGGCGCGTGCGCGTGCGCACCCAGGCCTTGCCGATAGGTTGATCATCGAACAACCCCGCTGCGGCTGGCCGCCCGCGCTCTGGTAGAATACCGGCAGATTTCCCCCGTCCGGCGCCGCCGGACCTTCGCTTGAAGCCCTCTACCGCACACCCATGTTTAGCTTCTTCAAGAAAAAACCTGTCCAGCCTGAGACTCCCCCCGCCCTGCCCACGGCAGCCGCCCCCGCTCCCACGGTCGCCCCCGCGCCAGCCCCCGACACGCTGCTGCCGGCCGCTCTGGCCCCGCTGAGCGCCCCCGGCGCCGAGCAGGACAAGCCGAACTGGATGGCACGCCTGAAAGCCGGCCTGTCCAAGACTTCCGCCAACCTGTCCGTGCTGTTCGTCGGCGCGAAGATCGACGACGCGCTCTACGACGAGCTGGAAGCGGCCCTGCTGATGTCCGACGCCGGCATCGACGCCACCGAATTCCTGCTGGACGCCCTCAAGCGCAAGGTCAAGGAGGACAAGCTGCTGGACGCGGCCGCCGTCAAGGCCGCGCTGAAAACCCTGTTGATCGACCTCTTGGCGCCCCTGCAGAAGCCGTTCGAGCTGGGCCGCCACCAGCCGCTGGTGATGATGATTTCCGGCGTCAACGGCGCCGGCAAGACCACCACCATCGGCAAGCTGGCCAAGCACATGCAGGGCCACGGCCAGTCCGTGCTGCTGGCCGCCGGCGACACTTTCCGCGCTGCCGCGCGCGAGCAGCTGATGGTGTGGGGCCAGCGCAACAACGTCACCGTCATCTCGCAGGAGTCCGGCGACCCAGCCGCCGTGTCCTACGACGCGGTGCAGTCGGCCAAGGCCAAGGGCATCGACGTGGTGATGATCGACACCGCCGGCCGCCTGCCGACCCAGCTGCACCTGATGGAAGAGCTGAAAAAGGTCAAACGCGTGCTGGGCAAGGGCCTGGAAGGCGCACCGCATGAAACCTTGCTGGTGATCGACGGCAACACCGGCCAGAACGCGCTGGCGCAGGTGAAAGCCTTCGACGACGCGCTGCAGCTGAGCGGCCTCATCATCACCAAGCTGGACGGCACGGCCAAGGGCGGTGTGATCGCGGCGATTGCCCGCGTGCGCCCGGTGCCGGTGTACTTCATCGGCATCGGCGAGCGCATCGAAGACCTGCAGCCGTTCAACGCCACGGAATTTGTCGAAGCCCTGCTTGGATAATGGATAAGGACGGCGCCCGCCCATGATTGAATTCCAGCACGTTAGCAAACAATATTCTGCCGACGCCACCGCACTGCGCGACGTCTCGCTGACCGTCGGCAAGGGCGAACTGGTGTTCCTGGCCGGCCCGTCCGGCGCCGGCAAGTCCACCCTCCTCAAGATGATCGCGGCCATGGAGCGCCCCAGCTCGGGCAAGGTGATCGTCAACGGCCAGGACATCGGCAAGCTGAAACCGGCCGGCGTGCCGTTTTTGCGCCGCAACCTGGGCCTGATCTTCCAGGAACAGCGCCTGCTGGCCGACCGCTCCATCCTCGCCAACGTCATGATGCCGCTGATGGTGACGGGCCAGCCGCGCGCCCAGGCCGAGCAGCGCGCCCGCGCCGCGCTCGACAAGGTGGGCCTGGGCGACCGCGCCAACGCTTCGCCGCTGGCCCTGTCCGGCGGTGAACAGCAGCGCGTATCGATCGCGCGCGCCATCGTCAACCGTCCGCAGATCATCCTGGCCGACGAGCCGACCGCCAACCTGGACCGCGCCAGCGCCGACCGCGTGCTGGACGCCCTGCGCGCCTTTCACTCGGTGGGCGTGACCTGTCTGATCTCCACCCATGACGACCAGGTGCTGGCCGGCGCGGCGCGCGTGATCCACCTGAAACAGGGCCAGCTGCAAATCGAAGGCGATGCGCCACGGCAGGAGGTGGCGGCATGACCAGCTGGTTCCGTCAACATGGCTTCGCGCTCGGCGCTGCCCTGGTGCACCTGCGCAAGGCGCCCGGCAGTTTCCTGTTCAACATCCTGGTGGTGGCCATCGCCCTGGCGCTGCCCTTCATGGGCCTGACCCTGCTGGACAATGTGCGGCCGCTGTCCGAACAGATGTCGGTCGATCCCGAAATCAGCCTGTTCATGAAGCAGGACGTGACGCGCGAGCAGGCTGCCGCGCTGGCCACGCCGCTGCGCGAGCTGATGAAGGACGCCAAGATCATCTTCGTGCCGCGCGAAAAGGCGCTGGACAACCTGAAAGACAAGAGCGGACTGTCGGACGTGATCGCCACCCTGGGCGAAAACCCGCTGCCGGACAGCTACATCGTCAAGCTGGACGCCTTCCGCAGCGCCGCCGCCGGCCTCGACGTGGACCTGCTGGCCGAGCAGATGCGTGGCCTGCCCGGCGTGGATACGGTGCAGATTGATTCGGCCTGGGTCAAGCGCCTGGCCGCGCTGATCGGCATCCTCAAGCTGGCCCTGCTGCTGCTGGCCGCCACCCTGGGCACGGTGGTGGTGGCGGTGGTGTTCAACACCATCCGGCTGCAGGTGCTCACGCAGCGCGAGGAAATCCTAGTGTCCAAGCTGATCGGCGCCACCGACACCTTTATCCACCGCCCCTTCTACTACACCGGCGCCCTGCTCGGCCTGTGCGCCGGCGGCGTGGCGCTGGGCGCGGTGGCGCTGGCGCTGCAGCCGCTCAACAAGGCCATTGCCGAGTTCGCCCGCTTGTACGCTTCGGAATTCCAGTTGGCCCCGCTGGAGCCGCTGCCCATGGCCGGCCTGCTGGCCGTGTCGGCCACGCTGGGTTTGATCGGCGCCGTGCTGTCCGTGCAGCGCCATCTTGCCCGGCTGAACTGAGATCCGGCGGGTTACGCTTCGCTAACCCGCCCTACAGGCCCGGGCCCGGGCCCGGGTGATGGGCGATGGCGTAGGGCGGGTTAGCGCGCAGCGCGTAACCCGCCGCAGCGTGCGTTCGCGCACAGTTCCGTCATCCTCCCCCCGTTATCCTGTCCGCATTGACGTTTCGCAAACACAATGCGGCCTGCCACGCCTTTGCCAAAAGCCATCGAATAGAATCAGCCCATAGCATTACGGCTATCAGGGTCATTTGATCCGGCAATTGGCACTCTCCGATTGAGAGTGCTAATATATGTCCAACCGATACCTCAACTCATGCTGAAATGCAATATTAAGCTGAGTTTAAGAAGTGTCCCGCAAGATGCAAGAATCCGAAACATTCCGTGTTCGACGAGCGAGGAAACAAAAATGACTATGATGACCGCACCTGCCGCATTGGTACCCACCAATAAAAATGCCATGGCACTGGGACTGGGATTCACTGGCAACCTGGGCAACCTGGACGCCTACATTTCGGCGGTCAACCGCTTGCCTATGCTCACGCCTGAAGACGAAAAGCGTCTGGGCCGCAACCTCAAGGACAACAACGACCTGGGCGCCGCGCAGGAGCTGGTGCTGTCGCACCTGCGCCTGGTGGTCTCGATCGCGCGTGGCTACCTGGGCTACGGCCTGCCGCACGCCGACCTGATCCAGGAAGGCAACATCGGCCTGATGAAAGCCGTCAAGCGTTTCGACGCCGACCAGGGCGTGCGCCTGGTGTCGTATGCCATGCACTGGATCAAGGCTGAAATCCACGAATACATCCTGAAGAACTGGCGCCTGGTCAAAGTGGCCACCACCAAGGCCCAGCGCAAGCTGTTCTTCAACCTGCGCAGCCACAAGCAGGGCCTGGACGCCATGTCGCCGGCGCAGATCGACCAGCTGGCCAAGCTGCTGGACGTGAAGCGTGAAGAAGTGATCGAAATGGAAACGCGCCTGAGCGGCCGCGACATCGCGCTGGAATCGCCGACCGACGACGAAGACGACAAGTTCGCGCCCATCGCCTACCTGTCCTCCGATCAAAGCGAGCCGACCCGCGTGCTGGAAGCCGAGCAAGTGACGCGCCTGCATTCCGAAGGCCTGGAAACGGCGCTGGGCAAGCTCGACCCGCGCTCGCGCCGCATCGTGGAAGCCCGCTGGCTGGCCAACGACGACGGTTCCGGCGCCACGCTGCACACCCTGGCCGACGAATTCGGCGTCTCCGCCGAGCGCATCCGCCAGATCGAAGCTGCCGCCTTGAAGAAAATGAAAGGCGCGCTCGCCGCCTACGTATAAAGCGCCACACAATAAAATGGGGTCAGGGTTAATTAAAAACTAACCCTGACCCCATTTTCACGCGTGCGCCACATTTGATGTGTTTTAGCTAATATTTTGATCCATACAGGAGAATGAATATGCAGCTTAGAATCATCAGCTTACTGACCGCATTCGCCGGTTTCGGCATCGTTGCCGCGTGCAGCGTGGTGGCGCAGAACGGCGGCGGGGATGCGCCCGCACCCGCACCGCAGCGCAAGAGCGCCACCTATACCCTGACCGCCGGCCAGAGCGTGGCCCTGACGCCTACCGCCACCCTGAAACTGGAACGCATCAACGACAGCCGCTGCAAGACCGGCGCGGTCTGCGTGTGGGAAGGCTATATCAGCTACAGCTTTGTGCTCACCAACAATGGCAATTCGAGCAATTTCGTGTTGGCGGAGAAGATGCCGGGCGGTAGCAATACCGCCACCCAGCAGGGCCTGCGCTTCACGCTGGGCGGCGTGGAGCCGGCCGACCCGCCGGCACTGAATGCTCCGGCGCCAACTTATCGGGTAAGCTTGCGGGTGGATGTTTCCTAGCCACCGAGCTTCGCCACCGATAAGAGAGCACATGACCTCACGCCCTTGCCGCGCCTTCCCTTCCCTGCTAGTTTCTTCCATCATCATCATCGCCGCCGCGCCGGCCGCCTGGGCCAAGAGCCCGGTGGCGACCGGCACCGGCGGCGCCGTGGCCACCATCAGCGAACAGGCCAGCCAGTCGGCCATGACCATCCTGAACCAGGGCGGCAACGCGGTTGACGCGGCCGTGGCAGCGGCAGCCACGCTGGGCGTGACCGATCCGTTCAGCTGCGGCATCGGCGGCGGCGGCTTCATGATGATCTATCTGGCCAAGGACAAGCGCGTGATCACCATCGACCACCGCGAAACCGCACCCGCCAACTTCAAGCCCACCATCTTCCAGCAGGACGGCAAGGAGCTGGACTTTGAACAGGCCGTGGCCAGCGGCATGTCGGTCGGCGTGCCGGGCACGGTGCGCGGCTGGCACGAGGCGCTGGACCGCTACGGCTCGATGCCGCTGAAAAAGGTGCTGCAGCCGGCCGTCAAGGTGGCTGCGGAGGGCTTCCGCGTGAACGGCAATTTCTCGCGCCTGGTGGCCTCCAACGAGGGCAAATTCAAGCAGTTCCCGGCCACGGCCAGGCTGTATCTGAGGGACGGCAAGGCCCTGCCGGAAGGCAGCCTGCTGCGCAACCCGGACCTGGCCAAGGCCTACCGCGAGCTGGCGGCGGGCGGTATCAAGGTTTTCTATGAAGGCAAAATTGCGCGCGCCATCGTCGACGCCGTGAACCAGCCGGGCGCCGGGGTGCGCGCCGGCGCGATGACCATGGCCGACTTGGCCAACTACGAGGCCCGCATCCGCCAGCCGCTGCGCTCCACCTACCGCGGCTACGACATCTACGGCATGCCCCTGCCCAGCAGCGGCGGCGTGGCGGTGGCCGAAGCGCTCAACATCCTGGAAGGCTTCGACCTGAAAACCATGCCGCGCGAGAAGGTGGAACACCTTTACCTGGAAGCGAGCCGCCTGGCCTTTGCCGACCGCAACGCCTACCTGGCCGATCCTGAGTACGTGGAGGCGCCGGTGCCCGGCCTGATGAGCAAGGACTACGCCGCGCGGCGCCGGGAGCTGATCAATCCGCAGCGCGCCGCAGCGCGCGCCGAGGCGGGCGATCCCTACCCCTTCCAGAACGACCAGAGCGTGCCGCTGCGCCCGGCCAACGCCAAGCTGCTGTCGGAGAGCGCGCACACCACGCACCTGACCGTGTCGGACAAGGAGGGCAACATCGTTTCCTACACCTTCACCATCGAGTCCTGGGGCGGCAGCGGCATCACGGTGCCGGGCTACGGCTTCCTGCTGAATAACGAGATGACGGACTTCGACTTCAGCGGCCCGCATCCCAACGTGCCGGAAGCGGGCAAGCGTCCGCGCAGCAGCATGTCGCCGACGCTGGCGTTCAAGGACGGCAAACCGGCCTTTTCGATCGGCAGCCCGGGCGGCTCCACCATCATCACCACGGTGCTGCAAACCATCGTCAACCACGTGGACCTGGGCATGAGCATGGACCAGGCGGTGGACGCGCCGCGCCTGTCCGAGCGCAACAACGCGGTCACCGATATCGAACCGGGCTTCGGTGGCAGCGATGCGTCCAAGGCGCTGGAAAAATACGGCCAGCGCTGGAGCCCCGCCCCGCAGGAGATCGGCGCGGCCAATGCGCTGCTGTTCAACGCCGACGGCACCGTGACCGCCGTGAGCGAAGGCAAGCGCCACGGCGTGGGCAGTGCACTGGTGCAGAAGAAAGGGCACTGAGGAGGGGGCCGGTCACGCGGCCGCAGCGCTGCGGCCCGCCTGCGGCCAGCTTCGTCCCGCCTGCCGCCCGGTTGCGCCCGCGCCCGCACCCTCGCCCGCATCTACGCCTGGCCTGCGCCGTGCCGCGCGCGGCTGTCCGCTGGCGCCTGCGCGCGCTCGTTGAGGCCATAGTCGCGCACCACGCCGGCGATGCGCAGGCGGTAATCCTCAAAGATGGCGGCGCGGCCCGCCGACTGCGCGGCGCGATGCGCCTCCAGCTGGCGCCACTGCGCGATCGCCGCCTCGTCGCGGAAAAAGGACAGCGACAGCAGCTTGCCCGGCTCGCTCAGGCTCTGGAAGCGCTCGATGGAAATAAACCCGTCCACCTGTTCCAGCAAGGGCCGCAGGCTGGCGGCGATGTCGAGGTATTCCTGCTTATGCTCGGCCTTGGGCCAGACTTCAAATATCACGGCAATCATGCGTTCCCCTGGGCGTCAATAAATTCGGGAATGCGGGCGTTCACGGAAGGCCGATAGCGCCACGCCATGGGTGCAATCGGACCGTCGCGCAGCAGCACGCCTACCGCAGCGGCAGCGATGGTCTGCGACAGCGCCTGGCCGGGACAGGCGTGTACGCCCTGCCCATAGCCCTTGTTCGCAGCGGCCAGCAGTACCAGTATCGCCTGCCCCGCTTCGACGCGCGCGCCGCCGATGTCCACGGCATGCGCGGCGAAGCGGCGCGTGTTCTGGATGGGCGGATCGTCGCGCATCACGTTCGCCACCAGCACGGCAGCTGGCAGCCCGGCCCTGGCCGGCTCCCGCAGCACCGCCACGACGCTGTTGCCGATCAGCCCGGCCGTAGCCTCATAGGTCTGCGACAGCAGGCCGACCAGGTTGGCCAGGATGGCATTGGCATTGTTCCACCCGGCCGCATCAGCTTCGGCCAGCACCTTCGCCAGCAGGCTGCCGGGCAGCGCGCCGGAAGCCTGCAGCATCGCCTTGAAGCTGTCCAGCAGCGCCAGCGCGGCGCCATGTGAGCGTGCCACCTGCTCCGCGCTGCTGAGTGGCGACAAACAGGCCACAAACTCGCCCATCCACGCCGCCACTTGCGGCAACTGCGCATCTGGAAAGCCCAGCAGGCTGGCGACAGTCCGCACCGGCACGCCCAACATCCAGGCCGATAATGCGCCAGGCATCGGCCAGCAGCGCGCCGGGACACGCGAATCGTCCTCCTTGCCCGAGCCGCCCGCACCGCCCACGCCAGGGCGCGCAGCCGCTATGCCGGCGTTCGCCACTTCGCTGGCGCGGGCGTGAACGGCAGCGAGGTCCAGGCTAGCCAATGCACGCTGCAACACCAGCTTGGGTGCCGCGTGCCGCTCGCCGTCGTTCATGCGCACCAGCGCGCCAAACACCTGCCCCGCGCTGCCGCCCGCAATGGCCGCCGGCACCGGCTCGGCGGCCGGCCGCACGCGCAGGTCCGCATGGCCGAGCACCGCCGCCACGTCGGCCGCGCCGGCCGCGATCCACAGCTTCAGGCCGGCGTCAAAAAACAGCCCTGGCCGCGCAGCCAGCGCGGCGTAATACGGATAAGGATCGGCGTGCGTTACCGCTGCGATGGCGTCCATGTTCTCCCCTTTGCATATGTCGATGGAGTGCAGTATCCTGAAAAACACGCCACCACACTTCGCTCCAGCCCGAACCATGGATGCAGACAACCACCTCGCCCGCATCGCGGGCGCCATCGCCGAACCGGCACGCGCCCGCATGCTGTGCTGCCTGCTGGACGGCCATGCCCGCACCAGCACCGAACTGTCGGTCGTGGCCGAAGTAAGCCCGTCCACTGCGAGCGCCCACCTGGCGCGCCTGAAGGAAGAACAGCTGGTGCAGCTGCTCGCGCAGGGCAAGCACCGCTACTACCAGCTGGCCGACGCCAACGTGGCCGCCGCGCTGGAGGCGCTGCTGGTGGTGGCCGGCCTGCCGCGGCCCGCCTTCAAGCCCAACACCCCCGACCGGCTGCGCCACGCCCGCACCTGCTACGACCACATGGCCGGCACCGTGGCGGTGCGCTTGCACGACCACATGGCCGCGCAAGGCTGGCTGGCCCCGGACAGCAGCGAATACCAGCTCACGCCCGCCGGCGAACAAGGCATCCGCGCGCTCGGCATCGACACCGGCGCGCTGCGCAAGCTGCGCCGCCGCTTTGCCTGTCCCTGCCTGGACTGGAGCGAACGCAAGCCGCACGTGGGCGGCGCACTGGGCGCGGCGCTGCTGAAACTCGCGCTGGAAAAAGGCTGGGTGGAGCAGGACATGGACAGCCGCGCGCTGGCCGTGCCGCCCAAGGCACAGCGCCGCATGCTGGCCGCCTTTGGTCTAAGCGAGGTTTAAGATTCCCGTTGGATGATGCTATGAGTTTGTTATCATCTTAATCACTGGGGAGAAAAACATGAAAAGCTGGCTGCGCGCGAACAAGGGCTTCATCGCCTTCCTGATGCTGTTCGGACTGTTCCGCACCGCCGTGGCGGACTGGAACCCCATCCCTTCCGCGTCCATGCACCCCAACCTGCTGGAAGGCGACGTGGTGTTCGTCAACCGTCTCGCCTTCGACCTGAAAGTGCCGCTCACCGACGTGGTGCTGGCGCACCTGGGGGAACCGCAGCGCGGCGACATCGTCACCTTCTCCTCGCCGCTGGACAAGACCCGCTTGATCAAGCGCGTGATCGCCCTGCCCGGCGACACCATCGCCATGCAGAAGGACCAGCTGATCATCAATGGCCAGCCGGCCGGCTACAGCATGCCAGCCAACGCCGTGGAAGCGATCGAGCACGTGGGCACGCTGCAGGCCCTGCAGCTGACGGAAAAATCCGGCGCCAGCGAGCGCCGCATCCAGCTGCTGCCGCAAGTGGCCTCCAGCAAGCGCGACTTCCCGCCCATGACCATCCCCCAGGGCAGCTACCTGATGCTGGGCGATAACCGCAACAACAGCCTGGACTCGCGCTACATCGGGCTGGTGCCGCGCGAGATGCTGATCGGCCGCGCCGAGCGCGTGCTGGTGTCGGCCGACATCGTCGGCAACTGGATGCCGCGCACCGAGCGTTTCGGCATGGCGCTCGGCAGCCCATGATCGCATTCCAGGAACTGGCGAAATCCTACGGCGGCCATGAAGCCGTCAAGCCGCTGACGCTGACCGTGCCGCGCGGCGAGGTCTACGGCTTCCTGGGGCCGAACGGGGCGGGCAAGACCACCACCATCCGCATGCTGATGGGCATACTCGTGCCCAGCGCCGGCCGGGTGCTGGTGAACGGCCTCGATTGCCACGCGGACGCGGCGGAGGTCAAGCGCCACGTGGGCTACTTGCCCGACACGCCGATTTTCTACGACTATCTGCGCGGCCGCGAGATCCTGCAATTCGTCGCCGAGATGCACGGCTACTCGCGCTCCGAAGCGGCCGGCCGCGCGCACCGCCTGCTGCGCGAACTGGGGCTGGAAGAAGCCACCGAGGAATTCGCGGTGAACTACTCGCTGGGCATGAAGAAGAAGCTCGGCCTGGCCTGCGCGCTGGTGCACAACCCGACAGTGCTGGTGCTGGACGAACCGATCAACGGCCTCGACCCGCGCGCCGCGCGCGACGTGCAGGAGCGCCTGCTGGCGGCGGCCGCGCAGGGCACCACCATCTTCGTGTCCACCCACTTGCTGGACATGGCAGAGCGCATGTGCAGCCGCGTGGGCATCATCCACCGCGGCGCGCTGGTGGCCAGCGGCACGCTGGACGAATTGCGCGGCGCGGCCTCGGCGGACAGCTCGCTGGAAGAAGTCTTCCTGAAGATTACCGACGAAGCCGGCGAGCCGGCATGAAGCCGCCCTCGCAGGCCACCGCCATCTGGCTGCTGGCGCGCCTGCGCCTGCTGCGCCTGCTCAACATGACCGGCACGCTGCGCTTCGGCAAAGCCGCCCACACCAAGAGCCGCGCCGCCTCGCACGGTAAACGCAGCAGCCGCTGGCTGCTGGCGGCGCTGGTGGGGCTGGGCATGCTGTACAGTTTCACCCACATCGCACGCACCTCGCTGCTGAACCTGCACTGCAAGATCGACATGCCCGGCGCCTGCGCCACGCTGGCCAAGGCACACTCGGTCGGCAGCATGACGGAGACCGCGTCGGCGCACCTGCACGCGGCACCCTTCACCACTGCGCTGGCCGCCGCCATGACCTTGATGATGCTGATGATGTGGCTGGTGGCTTTGCTCATGCCCCTGGGCAGCCGCGAGCTGGCGCAGCAGGATTGGGACCTGGAGTGGCTGGTGACCCTGCCCGTGCGGCGCGGCGCCCTGCTGTGGGCCAGGGTGCTGGAGCGCAGCGTGGCCAATCCCGTCGGCGTGCTGGCACTGGGGCCGCTGTGCGTGGTGCTGGCCTGGTACGGCAAGCACGGCTGGCTCGCGCTGCCGCTGGGGATCCTGGCCGCGCTGCCGCTGCTGATGCTGGCCGCCATGCTGCGCACCCTGGCCGACACCGGGCTGCGGCTGTCGCTGCCCGCGTCCCAGTTGCGTAACTTGCAGGCGCTGGCGTCCATCCTCAGCATGCCGCTGATGTATGTGGGGATTTCATACTCCATGTGGTCGAACAACTCCTTCACGCTGGACTGGGCGCGCAGCTTCCCCGCGTGGACCTTGTGGACGCCGCCCGGCCTCGCCGTGCAGATGCTCACCTCGCCCTCCGCCGCAGGCGCCGCGCAGGCGGCCGCCCTGATGCTGGCGCAAGCGGCCGTGCTGCTGATGGCCGGCATGGCCCTGCTGCACCGCCAGCTGCGCCATGGCGTGGTGGCCAGCGGCGCGCGCGAAGCCGCCAAGGCCGGCACCAGAGCCACCGCCAACGCTGCCGCCAGCGCCAGCACCGGCCGCGCCGCGCAGGCGGGCCAGGCCCCCGAGGCGGCATCCGCAACAAGGCCGGGCTGGCGCATCGGCACCATCCTGCAGCGGCGCGAGCTGATGCTGCTCAGCCGCGACCGCAACTTCCTCGCGCAAAGCCTGCTGATCCCGGTGGTCATCATCGCCAGCCAGCTGCTGGTCAGCGGCCAGCTGTCCAGCATCACGCTGCTCGGCCAGAACCAGCAGCTGATGGCCGTGATCGCCTTCGGCATCGGCAGCTACGTGCTGCTGCTGTCGGCCTTCCAGGCCATCAACACCGAAGGCAACGCGCTGTGGATGCTGTACACCTTCCCGCGCCGCATCGACAGCATGCTCAGGGAAAAAGCCCAGCTGTGGACCGCGCTGGCCGCGCTCTACCCGCTGCTGATTTTCGCCGCCGGCCTGTACTTCACGCCGGACTTCAACTGGCGCCTGCTGTGGTGGTTCGTGGTGGTCATGGCCGGCATTCCCGTCTACGCGCTGATCGCCGTCTCGCTGGGCGTATTCGCCAGCGACCCGCATGCGCAGGAAGCCCAGGCCCGCGTGCGCCCCACCTACGCCTATCTGTACATGATGCTGTCCAGCCTCTACATCTTCGCGCTGTACGCCACCACCTGGCTGCAGACGGTGGCTATCATGATCCTCACCGCCTCGCTCGCGCTGGCGCTGTGGCAGAAGGCGCGCGACGAACTGCCCTACCTGCTGGACCCGGCCGCCGCGCCGCCCGCGCGCGTGGCCCTGTCCGACGGCCTGATCGCCGCCACGCTGTTCTTCGTGCTGCAGCTGCTGGTGGGCCTGGCGCTGCGCGGCGGAAGCCGCGGAAGCGGCGCCGGCGGCCTGGCAAGCGGCGTGATCGCCTTCGTGTGCGCCGGCGCCGTCGTCTACCTGCTGATGCGCTACCTGTACTGGCGCCACAAGACCGCCGGGGTACCCGCCGTGCTGAATACACAGCACCACGGCGGCGCGGCCGCTGCCGCCCGCCACGCGCTCATCACCAGCGTCGCGGGCGCCGCTGCCGCCTGCGCCTTCGGCGCCGCCTATATGTGGCTGCTGCGCGACACGCCGTGGTGGCCGCGCCGCGCAGCGCCGGCCGCCACGCTGCGCGCGCTGCTGCCGCTGACGGTGCTGGCCGCGCCGCTGTTCGAGGAATTCATCTTCAGGGGATTGATTTTCGGCGGCCTGCGCCGCCTGACGGGGGCGCTGCCGGCGGCAGCAGGCAGCGCGGCGCTGTTCGCCATCGTGCATCCGCCGCTGGCGATGGTGCCGGTACTGGTGCTGGGATTGTGCGCCGCGTGGGCCTATGAGCGCAGCAAATCGCTGCTGGCGCCGATGCTGGTGCACGCCGCCTACAACGCCATGGTGCTGGGCGTGCAGGCGGCGCTGTAGACGAAGCTAGATGTACTGCGGGCCGTCGTTGAGGAAGCCGCCGCCCTGGTAGGTGGTGGCCACGTCGTCCTTGTCCGGATAGACGCCGGTGTCCGGGAACAGGTGCTTGAACTGCTCCGAGCTGTCCTTCGGCTTGAAGCCGATGAAGGCGGCCTTGCTGTTGTCCCACCATACGGCTTCGTTGTTCGACTGGCCGTACAGGATGGCGTGGCCGACGCGCGGCGCCATCAGCGAGCAGCGCAGCGCTTCCACCAGGTCGTCGTAGCTCAGCCAGGTGCGCATCATGCGCGGGTTCTTCGGCTCGGGGAAGGACGAGCCGATGCGCAGGCACACGGTCTCGATGCCGGTGCGGTCGAAGTAGTAGCGCGCCAGCTGTTCGCCGAACACCTTGCTGATGCCGTACATGCTGTCCGGGCGGGTCGGGCTGTCCGCATCCAGCACTTCGGTCACCTTGTGGTAGCCGATGGTGTGGTTGGAGCTGGCGAAAATGATGCGGCGGGTGCCGGCCTTGTGCGCGGCCTCGTACAGGTTGTAGGTGCCCTGGATGTTGGCCGCCATGATGGCTTCGAAATTGCTTTCGGTCGAAATGCCGCCGAAGTGCAGCACCGCGTCCACGCCTTCCAGCAGCGTCAGCACCGACGGCTTGTCGGACAGGTCGCAGCGGACGATTTCCTCGCCTTCGCGCGCCTCGCCCATGTCGCCGATGTCGCTCAGGCGCACCACGTCCGCCCAGGGCTTGATGCGGTCGCGCAGGATTTTGCCCAAGCCGCCGGCCGCGCCGGTCAGCAGGATGCGTTTAAATGGTTTGCTCATGTAAAGTCCGTCCCAGTGCAGTTGTACGATGTCGTATGATACAGCGAATTCAGGTCACCGGTGCAGGGTTGAACAGCACTAAAGCGTTATGCAGCTTCCATTGCTCGGCCCAGGTCTTGCGGCCGCTGGCCACTTCCAGCATCAGGTGGAACATCTCCCAGCCCACGTCCGCGATGGAGGCGTCGCCGCTGGCGATGCGGCCGGCGTTCACGTCCATCAGGTCGTGCCAGCGCGCGGCCAGCTCGTTGCGGGTGGCGACCTTGATCACCGGGACTTCGGCCAGGCCGTATGGCGTGCCGCGGCCGGTGGTGAAAATGTGCAGATTCATGCCTGCCGCCAGCTGCAGCGTGCCGCAAATGAAATCGCTGGCCGGCGTGGCCGCGTAAATCAGGCCCTTCTGCTTGAGCTTCTCGCCCGGGGCCAGCACGCCGGAGATCGGCGCGCTGCCGCTCTTGACGATGGAGCCCATGGCTTTCTCAACGATATTGGACAAGCCGCCCTTCTTGTTGCCCGGTGTGGTATTTGCGCTACGGTCGACGCCGCCCCGTTTCAGGTACTGGTCGTACCAGTCCATCTCACGGATCATGGCGGCCGCCACTTCCTCGTTCACGGCGCGCGAGGTCAGCTGGTCGATCCCGTCGCGCACTTCGGTCACTTCCGAGAACATCACGGTGGCGCCGGCGCGCACCAGCAGGTCGGTGGCGAAACCGACGGCCGGGTTGGCGGTCACGCCGGAGAAGGCGTCGCTGCCGCCGCACTGCACGCCAACCACAAGTTCCGAGGCCGGCACGGTTTCGCGGCGGCGCTGGTCCAGCACCTTCAGCTGCGCGTCGGCGGTGTTCATGATGGAATCGATCATCGACTGGAAGCCGACGTGGCCCTGGTCCTGCAGGCACACGTGGGCCGGATCGGCGCCGCCGGCGTTCTGGATCGGGATGGAACCCTTGGGAAACAACCGCGTCGGCTGCAGCTTCTCGCAGCCCAGGCTGACCACCATGGCCTGCCCGCCGAAATTGGGATTGAGGCTGATATTGCGCAGCGTGCGGATCGGCACGTCGGCATTGGGGGCGTCGATCGCCACGCCGCAGCCGTAGGTGTGCTCCAGGCCCACCACGTCGTCCACGTTGGGGTATTTCGGCAGCAGCTCGGCCTTGATGCGGCGCACCGCGTGCTCCACCACGCCCGCCACGCATTGCACGGTGGTGGTGATGGCCAGGATGTTGCGCGTGCCCACGCTGCCGTCCGGATTGCGGTAGCCCTGGAAGGTGTAGCCGTCCAGCGGTTCCTGAGGCGGCGGCTTCACGGTGGCGATCGGCAAACCGGTCAGCTCGCGCGCGGCCGGCATTTCCACCTGCGCCTCGGCGATCCAGCTGCCGGCCTCGATGTCGCGCGAGGCGAAACCGATAGTTACGTTGTAGCGGATGATGGGGTCGCCCTTGGCGAAGGCGCGCAGCGCCACTTTGTGCCCCTGCGGCACGGCCTCGCGCAGCGCCAGCCCGCTGGGGAACACGGCGCCCGCCGGCAGACCGCCGTCGTTGACGACGATGGCTACATTGTCGTTCTCATGCATGAGGATGTAGCGCGGGCTGTTCGCGCTCGGCTCTGTCGTCATTTTTACGTCCTTAATGGTTACCTGCTGTCCAATTCAGTATGGCAGATTAAAAAAAATTTGGCTAGTCCAGATTGATTATTTGGTCAGACCACCTTAGAATGGTCTGACCAAACGAACACAGCGGGACCTACCGTGATCCAGAAAAAAGCCGCTTTGACCCCGGACGCCGCCAGCCACGAGCCGCGCCTGTACCGCGTGGTGGCGGACCGCATCCAGCAGCTCATCGCCAGCGAAGGCATCGCCGCCGGCGCGCGCCTGCCGTCCGAACGCGACTTGGCCACCAAGCTCAATGTCAGCCGCGCCTCGCTGCGCGAAGCGCTCATCGCGCTGGACCTGGGCGGCGTGATCGAAGTGCGCGGCGGCTCCGGCGTGTACGTGACCGAATTGCCGGAGGCCGAGACGGCGCTGCCCGAAGCCGGCCCCGGACCGTTTGAAGTGCTGGCCGCACGGCGCCTGATCGAAGCCGAAGTGGCCGCCATTGCCGCCCGTGTGGCGACGCCGGCCGACGTGGACGCGATCCTGAAGGCGGTGGAGCAGATGGAAGCGAGCCACGCCAACAAGGCCAGCAACGAACAGGCCGACCGCGCCTTCCACCTGGCCATCGCGCGCGCCACCGGCAACAGCGCGCTGGTGGGCGGGCTGGATTACCTGTGGAACCAGCGCGGCCGCCTGTGGCACAAATTGAAAGAGCATTTCCAGACCGAAGAACTGCGGCAGGAAACGCTGAAGGACCACCGCCGCATCCTCGAAGCGATCGCCGCCGGCGATCCAGCGGGCGCCAGGAAGGCCATGCGCGCCCACCTTGAGCGCGTGACCCGGACTTTTTCAAGGGGATAGCGCGCCACTGCCATTCAACTTCCGGAAGACGTCCGCCCCGCAGAGGGCGGCGCCCGGCAAATAAGTTTTGTCCACCGCCTGCGAGCTAGGCCGCGCTTCACCGCGCAGCCCTCCTCGCAGCGGCACGGAGCACGCGAGGTGCTCTACCTGCGGCCGCAGCATGCGCGCCGCATAACTTCATTTGAAACATCAGGAGACTTAGCTTCATGAACACATTCGACAAAGCGCAGCCGCGCCTGCTGCTCTCGTCCATCACCCTGGCCGTGCTCGCGCTGATGAACAGTGCCACCGCACAGGAAATGCAACGCGTGGAAGTGACCGGCTCCAGCATCAAGCGCCTGGCCACCGAAGCGGCGCTGCCGGTATCGACCATCAAGGCGGAAGAATTCGCCGAACGCGGCATGACCACCCTGGCGGACGTGATGATGGCGCTGCCGCAGTCGGCCTCGCTGGCGCCGTCGAACGCCGGCTCGGGTACCAACATCAACCTGCGCGGCCTGGGCGTGAACCGCACCCTGGTGCTGCTGAACGGCCGCCGTTTGGCCAATGAAGCCATCTCCGACGGCTACGCCAACCTGGACGTGATTCCGATGAGCGCCCTGTCGCGCGTGGAAATCCTGCGCGACGGCGCGTCGTCGATCTACGGCTCGGACGCCATCGGCGGCGTGGTCAACTTCATCACCAAGCGCGACTTCGAAGGCGCCTCCGTCACCGCGCAGTACATCCAGCCTGAAAAACACGGCGGCGGCGACGAACAGCGCCTCACCCTGACCATGGGCAAAGGCAACCTGGCCAAGGACGGCTGGAACGTCTACGCCAGCGTCGACGCGCACCGCCGCAGCCGCCTGGCGCAGAAGGACCGCGCCGAGCTGAGCTCCGCCGAACTGCTGACCAGCATCGGCCGCGCGCCCACCCTGGGCAGCGGCGGCAACGCCATGCCGGCCAACTTCACCACCGCCACCAACAAGACCGCACAGAACCCGTACTTCGCGTCCGGCTGCGTGGCGCCCTACTCCATCATCGGCGGCAAGAACACCTGTATCCTGAACAACCAGGAGTACGGCACCGCGCTGCACGAGAACGAGCAGATCACCTTCTACGCGCGCGGCACCAAGCGTTTCAATGAAGATCACACCCTGAGCATCGACTACATGCGCGGCCAGGAATTCATCCGCGCTGCGCGCAATCCGACCAATGCGGTGGCGGTGAACGGCGTGAACGCCATCCTGCCGTCGTCGAGCAAATGGTATCCGGGCGGCGCCGGCGGCGTGCCCGCAGTGGCCGGCCTGAAAGGCGAACCGCTGACCGTGACCTGGGCCGTGGCCGACTACGGCGTGGCCGTGCAGAAGGACAAGCAGGTCAACCAGCGCATCGCCGTGGCGGATGAAAACCGCTTCGGCGAGTGGGACGTGCGCAGCGGCCTGGTGATCGGCTGGAGCGACCGCGAGAACTACTACGACAACGGCTTCTTCACCGGCCAGGGCCTGCTGGACGGCCTGAAATCCGGCGCCCTCAATCCCTTCGGCCTGCAGGACCAGGCCGGCCGCGACTACCTGAAATCGATCTCGGTGGACGGCCAGAAAAACCGCGACTCGCGCTCCACCTTCACCGGCGTGGACGTGAACGCCAGCCGTACGCTGATGGCCCTGGCCGGCGGCGACATGGCGCTGGCGGTAGGCGCGGACATCCACCGCGACACCACGCGCGACGACAAGCTGGCGATCCAGAACTCGGTCACCTACCTGAACTCCACCGCGTCGCACGGCGAAGGCGCGCGCAACGTGTACGCCGCGTTCGCCGAGCTGGACATGCCGCTGACCAAGCAGCTGAACGTTAACCTGGCCGTGCGCGACGACTATTTCAGCGACTTCGGCAACACCTTCAATCCAAAAGCGAGCTTCCGCTACGAACCGTCGAAACAGCTGATGTTCCGCGGCTCGGCCAACACCGGCTTCCGCGCGCCGACCCTGTTCGACGCCTACGGCTACCGCCTGCCCGGCGCCACCGGCAAGACCAGCGCCAAGTGGGACGACCCGCTGCTGTGCCCTGGCGGCAAGCCCGGCGTGGCCGGCACCGGCACGGCGCTGCCGGGCTTCGTGGCGTCGGAAGTGTGCAACGTGGCGCTGCCGAAGCAGGTGGGCTCGAACGCCGACCTGCAGCCCGAAAAATCGCGCGGCTACACGCTGGGCGTGGTGCTGGAACCGGTCAAGTCGCTGACGCTGTCGTTCGACTACTGGAACATCCGCATGAAGGACATGCTGGCCAACCTGCCGGAGCAGGTCTACTTCCTGAACCCGGAAAAATACCAGTCGCTGATCGTGCGCAATCCGGACCGTACCATCAACTACATCCGCAACGTGACGATGAACCTGGGCGGCCAGAAAGCGGCCGGTATCGACGTGTCGGCCACGTACGACTTCCCGCGCAACGACTACGGCAACTTCAAGGTGCAGCTGGACGGCACCTACCTGACCCAGTTCGACAACCAGCTGGAGAAGGACAGCGAGTTCGTGTCCAACGTGGGCCGCTTCGGCCTGGCCAGCAACGGCACAACCAGCAGCTTCCCCATCATCACCTACCGCTGGAAGCACACGCTGAAACTGGGCTGGAGCAAGGGCGACTGGTCGGCGCAGATGACGCAGAACTACAACTCCAGCTACGAAGACCAGAATCTGGTGGCGCAGCAGTACTGGCGCGACATCGAATCCTATAAAGTGTGGAACTTGACCACGTCGTACAAAGGGTTCAAGAACATCCAGATCACCGCCGGCATCACCAACCTGTTCGACACCAATCCGCCGGTGACGAACCACAGTGGTTATTCCAACGGTTACCTGAGCAGCGCGGCCAGCCCGATCGGCCGTTCGTTCAACCTGCGTGGCACCTACAACTTCTAAACCAGGAGACAGACGATGACCAGTATTTCCAGCACTGGTTCCCGTCGCCACATTGCCGGGGCCGCAGCGGCCCTGGCGCTGAGCGCCGCCGCCCTCGTGGCGGCGGCGCCAGTTGCGATGGCGGCCGAAACCAAGCCCGTGCGCTTCATCCTGGTGGGCGACTCCACCATGGCCAACAGCAGCGGCTACGGCGACGCGCTGTGCGCCCGCATCAACCGCAGCGACACCTGCATCAACCTGGCCAGGGGCGGCCGCAGTTCCGGCAGCTTCCGCGCCGAAGGCCGCTGGGACGAGGTGCAAGGCCTGCTGCGCGGCTCGGCCGCCTATCGCGCCACCTATGTACTGATCCAGTTCGGCCACAACGACCAGCCGGGCAAGCCCGGACGCTCGACCGACCTGGCCACCGAATTCCCCGCCAACATGGCACGCTACGCGCAGGAAGTGAAAGCGCTGGGCGGCGTGCCCGTGCTGGTGACCCCGCTCACGCGCCGCACCTTCAAAGGGGACACCCTGGAAAACAACCTGCAGCCGTGGGCCGACGTGGTCCGCAAGGTGGCGGCGCAGGAAGGCGTGCCGCTGCTGGACCTGAACGCGAAAAGCCATGCCGCCGTCCAGGCCATGGGCCAGGACGAAGCCGACACGCTGGCCGTGGTGCCGCGTCCCGCCAACTACATGGCGCCCGCCGTCCTGCCGGGCGCCGCGCCTGCCGCCCAAGGGGCCGCCGCCGGCGCGCCCGCTGGCGCCACGGCCGCCGCCACCGAGCCGCAGGGCGCGCCCAAGAGCGCCTTTGACCGCACCCACCTCGGCGCCAAGGGTGCCGCCTACTTCGCGCGCATGGTGGAAGACGAGCTGAAAGCCGTCATCCCCGCTGTCGCCCGCGAGTTCCGCGCGGAGGGCCAGCAATGATGCAGCGCGCTGCCCGCTGGCCCGCCGGCGCTGCGCGCGCCGCCATGCTGGCCGCCGTCCTGCCGCTGGCCGCCCTGCTTGCCCAGCCCTGCGCAGCACAGGCGCCGGCGCCGGCGCCGGCAGCATCCCGCGAAGCCGTAGCGGACAGCAGCACCGCCGCGCGGGCCACGGCCAGCAGCGGCAGCGCCCGACCCCAATTGACGGCCGCGCAGGCGGCGTACTACGCCTATGGCGAGGTGCTGAAATACGCCGGCCCCGCCGGCAACGAGCGCATCGATCCCTGGGACCCGCTGGCCGACCCGCTGGCCCAGGGCGCCGCCTTCAAGCCCACCTACACCGTCGACGCCCGCGCCAGGGCCGACGGCGTCAAGACCTTCAATTCCGTGCAAGCGGCAGTCAGCCGCGCCGCCGCCTCCGGCCAGCGCGAGCGGGTCTACATCCTGGTCAAGCCCGGCGTGTACCAGGAACTGGTCTACGTCCCCGCCGCCACCGCGCCGCTCACGCTGTACGGCGAAGGCGCCAGCGCCGCCGCCACGAAAATCACCGCCAGGCTGGACGCCGCCACCACAGGCGCCAGCTACACCGCCCAATACGCCGCCCAGTTCGCGGCCGCCGATCCCGCCATCCAGGCCATGCACGCCATCGTCAAGGAACGCGCCGGCGCGGGCAACATCGGCACCTTCGGCTCCATGACCATGTGGGTGCGCAACAACGGCTTCCAGGCCCGCAACCTCACCATCGAAAACGGCTACAACAAGGACACCGGCAACGCGCGCGAAGAATGCGGCGAGCGCCCCTGCGGCAAGACCGACGTCGACCCGCAAAAGAACGTGGTGCACCACCAGGCCGTGGCGCTGCAAGTGGAAGGCGCGGACAAGGTGCAATTCGAGAACGTCCGCCTGATCGGCTTCCAGGACACCCTGTTCCTGCGCGCCGCGGACACCCGCGTCACCGTGCGCAGCTTCTTCAACAAGTCCTACATCGAAGGCGACGTCGACTTCATCTTCGGCGACAGCACCGCCTTCTTCCGCGACACCGAAATCAAATCCCTGGGCGACCGCAGCACCTCCTACGTCGGCGCGCCCAACACCAACCACAAGACCCGCTACGGCCTGGTGTTCGACCGGTGCCGCTTCACGCACGACGGCTCGCCGTTCGCGCTGGCCGGCAGGTTCTACCTGGCGCGCCAATGGTTCCACAGCGCGCGCTGCACGCCCTACGGCAAAGTTCCGCTGCCCGGCTACAGCTGCGTGCTGGGCGCGGCCAGCCAGTTCCAGTCCCCGGCCGGCACCATCACGCCCACTGTGCTGGAAACGGTCGGCAAAATGGCGGTGCTCAATTCCCGCATCGGCGCGCACATCAACCGCAGCGCGCCGTGGTCGGACTGGAACCGCAACGGCACGCTGTCCTACCGCGCGGCGCAGTTCAACTCGGACGACTACTGGGCCAACCTGAAAGCGGCCGGCATCGACCCCGTGAAAGACCTCGGCTATGGCGGGCAGCCCGTGCCGGCCGACAGCTATCTGGCGGAATACAACAACACCTATGAGTAACATGCATAAAATCGGAGAACGAATGAACAAGACCATCAACCAGCAGCGCCGCAGCGTGATGAAAGCCGCATCCGCCACCAGCCTGGCGCTGGCGGGCGGCGTGCCGTCGCTGGCGGGCGCCGCCACCGCCGTGGACCCGTGGGAACGCGCGGCGGACATCGTCAAGCGCCTGTCCAAGCCGCTGGTGTTCCGCAAGCAGGACTTCGACGTCACCAAGTATGGCGCCGCCACCTGCAAGCTGGTCAAGGTCAAAGCCTGGAAATCGTTCGAAGAGCAGGACGAGATGAACACCCCGGCGCCGGGCTCCAAGGACAGCTACCCCGCCTTCGCCGCCGCCATTGCCGCGTGCAGCAAGGCCGGCGGCGGCCGCGTGGTGATCCCGGCCGGTAACTGGTTCTGCGCAGGCCCCATCGTGCTGCTGTCGAACGTGCACGTGCACCTGAAAGCCGGCGCCCACATCTACTTCAGCAACCAGCCGTCCGACTACGCGAAATACGGCGACTTCGACTGCGGCAAGAACGGCAAGCTGGTGATCACGCGCTGGCAAAGCAACGACTGCCTGAACTTCTCGTCCCCGATCTACGCCTACGGCCAGGACAATATCGCGCTCACCGGGGAAGACTGGACCAGCATCATCGACGGCCAGGGCGGTGTGCCGTTCAACAGCGCAGGCGACTGCTGGTGGACCTGGAAAGGAAAAACGCGCACCAAGAACTCGGTGGCGGAAAACTCGGTACCCAACTTCGGCCCCGGCAAACTGGCCGGCAACATCGAAAACCCCGCCAACCCGGCCTCGATGGCCGAGGTGGCGCCCCAGCTGACCGAAGAAGAACGCCTGCAGATCCAGGGCGAAGGCGGCAAATGGCGCGCCGACGAACAATACCTGCCGGCGCTGTCCGAAGCGGGCGTGCCGCTGGCCAGGCGCGTGTTCGGCCTGGGGCACTATCTGCGCCCGTCCATGGTGCACATCGTCAGCTGCACCAACGTGCTGCTGCAGGGCTACCAGGTGCAGCACACGCCGTTCTGGCAGCACCACCCGGTCCACTGCCGCAACATCGTCATCCGCAAAGTGCACGCCGTCAGCCATGGCCCGAACAGCGACGGCTTCGATCCGGAAGCATGCGACCACGTGCTGGTGGAAGGCTGCACCTTCGACGCGGGAGACGACTGCATCGCCATCAAGGCCGGCAAGAACCAGGACACGCAGTTCGGCCCGTCGCAGAACATCGTGATCCAGGACTGCATCATGCACAGCGGCCACGGCGCCGTCACGCTGGGCAGCGAAATGGCGGGCGGCATCCAGAACGTCTACGCGCAAAACCTGGTGTTCCAGAACGCGCACTGGCAAACCAACCCGCTCAACACCGCCATCCGCCTGAAGACCAACCTGAACCGCGGCGGCTACCTGCGCAACTTCTACGTGCGCAACATCAGCATCCCGAACGGCGTGCAGACCAGCCCCTCCTTCTACGCCTCGCTGCCAGGCTCGCCGATCCAGTCGCGCACGGTGGCCACGGCGGCCGGCGCGGTGGTGACCTTCGACTGCGACTACGCGCCGATCGCCGACACGGTGCGCACCCGTCCCCCGGTGGTGGAGAACATCCACATCTCCAACGTCAAGGTGGGCAACGTGACCGCGAAAAACGGCAAGCAGGCCTCGTGCTACCAGGCCGTGGTGATCCTGGGCCCGGTCGCGTCCGACTACAACGGCAGCGCGCCGATGCCCACCATTGTCCCGGTCAGCAACGTCACCATCAGCGACTGCGACTTCGGCACCCCGGCCAGCACCGAATCGCCGTGGTTCCTGTACAACGTGAAAAGCCTCAAGCTGAAGAACGTCACCATCGGCGGCACCATCCACAACTCGGAATTATCCGGCTAACTTCCCGGCCTTCCTACAAGCAGCCTGAGCCGCATTTCCCTCACTTCGGGGTCTGACCCCGAAGTGAGGGAAAATGCGGCTCAGGTCGCTGCTTCGGGGCAAAAAAAAAAGCGCCGTGAAGGCGCTTTTGCTTTTGCTTTTGCTTATGCTTTGAAACGTGTTTCCACGAGGCCTTTGATGCCGGGCCGTAGCAGCACGACTGCGCCGCCCCATTCCGCGTCTTCCGGTTTGCCGGACGGGATGGAGGTGACCAGCAGCGTTGCCATGTCGGCGCCGCCAAAGGCGCACATGGAGGGCTTGGCGAACGGTACGTCGACCCGGCGGTCGAACTTGCCGTCCGGCGTGAAGCGCAGCAGGCAGCCGGCGTCGTTGGCGCAGGTCCAGTAGCCGCCTTCGGCGTCCACCGCTGCGCCGTCGGGACGGCCCACGTGCTGGTTCAGGTCGGCGAACACGCGCCGGTTCGACGGCACGCCGGTAGCGGTGTCGTAGTCGAACGCCCAGATCAAGCGGCTGCTCGGATGCGAGTCGGACAAGTACATGGTGCGCCCGTCGGGCGACCATGCCAGCCCGTTCTGCGTCACCAGCCCGGACACCACCGGCGCGGACAAGCCCTGCTCCGCGCTGTAGCTATACAGCTCGCCGATGGCGCGCGCGGCCGACATGTCCATGAACATGGTGCCGCTCCAGAAGCGCCCCTGGCGGTCGGTGCGGCCGTCGTTGAAGCGCATGCCTTCGCCCAGCGAGGCGGGGCGCGCCAGCCAGGTTTCCCCGGCCTGCCCGCCTTCGCCCAGCGCAAGGCTGAACAGGCCTGTTTCCATGCCGGCGATCAGCCCGCCGCTTTCCTTGGGCGCGATGCACGCGACCATTTCGGAGGTGGTCCAGGAGCGCAGTGCGCCCCGGCCACCACCTTCGCCGTCCAGGCGCCACACGCGCTTGCCGGCGATGTCCACCCAGTACCAGGCCGCGCTGTGCGCGTCCCAGACCGGGCTTTCACCTACCTTGCATTGGATGCCGCTTACGCGTTCCATACCAGGTCGCCGTTTTCCACGCGCGGGATCGCCAGCGGGTTGCCGTCGGCCAGCTCGGCAGCCAGCAGCTCTGCCGGCACGTCCTGATAGCTCACAGGACGCAGGAAACGGTCGATGGCGGAGGCGCCAACGGAAGTGCTGCGGCTGTCCGAGGTGGACGGGAACGGGCCGCCGTGCACCATGGCGTGCGAGACTTCCACGCCGGTGCCGAAGCCGTTGAACAGCACGCGGCCGGCCTTGCGCTCCAGCGTCGGCATCAGGCGCTTGGCAAACGCCAGGTCGGCTGCGGTGGCGTGCACGGCGGCGGTCAGCTGGCCTTCCAGGTGTTCGGCCACGCGCACCACTTCGTCTTCGTTGCGGCAGCGGATCAGCAGCGAGGCCGGTCCGAAGATTTCGCCTTCCAGGTCCGGATTGGACAGGAAGGTTTCAGCAGCCACTTCATACAGCGCAGCTTGCGCGCCGCATGGCAGGGCGCCGGTCATGCCCTGGCCGACCAGCTTCACGCCAGGGATTGCGGCCAGCTTGGCCACGCCCGACGAGTAAGCCTGGTGGATGCCGGGGGTCAGCATGGTCTGCTGGGCCTTGGCGGCCAGCGCGGTTGCCACGCCTTCGGTGAACGCTTGCAGCAGCGGGCCGTCCACGCCGATCAGCAGGCCCGGGTTGGTGCAGAACTGGCCTGCACCCAGGGTCAGCGAATCAACAAAGGCTTGCGGCAGTTTGCTGTTTTCCAGTGCGCCTGCCAGCAGGAACACCGGGTTGATGCTGCTCATTTCAGCATACACGGGAATCGGTTCGCGGCGCGCTGCGGCAGTGCGCATCAGCGAGGTGCCGCCGGCGCGGGAGCCGGTGAAGCCGACAGCCTTGATCGCAGGATGGGCGACCAGGTTCTGGCCCACGCTGACGCCGGAGCCGATCAGCATCGAGAACACGCCTTCGGGCATGTCGCATTCGATGGCGGCTTTTTGCACGGCGCGCGCCACCAGTTCGGAAGTGCCCAGGTGCGCGGAGTGCGCCTTCACGACCACGGGGCAGCCTGCCGCCAGCGCGGACGCAGTGTCGCCGCCCGCTACCGAGAAGGCCAGCGGGAAGTTGCTGGCGCCGAACACGGCCACAGGGCCCAGGCCGATCTTGCGCAGGCGGATGTCCGAGCGCGGCGGGGTGCGGTCCGGCAGCTTCGAGTCCAGCGTGGCGGACAGGAAGCGGCCGTCGCGCACCACCTTGGCGAACAGGCGCAGCTGGTTGCAAGTGCGGCCGCGCTCGCCTTCCAGGCGGGCTTGCGGCAGGCCGGTTTCCTGCATCGCGCGCTCGATCAGCGCTGGACCGATGTCCATGATGCGGTCGGCGATGGTTTCCAGGAAGCGGGCGCGCTGCTCCAATCCGGTTTCACGATAACGGTCGAACGCCTGTTCGGCCAGCGCGCAAGCTTGCTGCAGCTCGGCTTCGCCACCCAGCCCGAAGGCCGGTTCGATTTGCTCGTTGCGGGAAGGATCGGTCGCTTTGATCGTGCCTTCCTGGCCGCGTACTACGCTACGGCCGATAATCATTTCACCGGATACTTGCATAACTACTCCTTAGTTTATTGCGCGCCCTGTGCGCGCATCAGTTTTTCCAGCATTGCACATTCTTCTTCGGTCAGGTCGGTCAGTGGCGCGCGCACCGGACCGGCGTCGTAACCGGCGATCTTGGCGCCAGCCTTGACGATCGATACTGCGTAGCCCGACTTGCGGTTGCGGATCTCCAGGTACGGCAGGAAGAACTCGTCCAGCATCTTGTTCTGCGCGGCGTGGTCGTCGTTGGCGATGGCGTGGTAGAAGTCCATGGCCAGCTTCGGCATGAAGTTGAACACGGCCGACGAGTACACCGGCACGCCCAGCGCCTTGTACGCAGCTGCGTACACTTCCGCGGTTGGCAGGCCGCCCAGATAGCTGAAGCGGTCGCCCATGCGGCGCCAGATTTGCATCATCAGTTCGATGTCGCCCAGGCCGTCCTTGAAGCCGATCAGGTTAGGGCAGCGGTCGGCCAGCTTTTCCAGCGAGTCCGCGTTCAGGCGGCAGACGTTGCGATTGTAGACCACAACCCCGAAGTCCACCGAGGCGCACACTTCTTCCACGTGGCGGATCAGGCCGTCCTGGCTCGCTTCGGTCAGGTAGTGCGGCAGCAGCAGCACGCCTTGCGCGCCCAGGCGCTCGGCTTCTTGCGCGTAGCCGATGGCGGCGCGGGTGGAACCGCCGGCGCCGGCCAGGATAGGCACTTTGCCTTTGCAGGTGTCGACGGCGGTCTTGATGACGTCGCTGTATTCGTTCGGGGTCAGCGAGAAGAACTCGCCGGTGCCGCCGGCGGCGAACAGCGCGCTGGCGCCGTACGGTGCCAGCCATTCCAGGCGCTTGGCGTAGGTGTCGGCGCGGAAGTTGCCCTGTGCGTCGAAGTCGGTGACCGGGAAGGACAGCAGGCCGGACGAGAGGATGGTTTTGAGGTCATTAGGATGCATGTCTTCTCCAGTGTGGACTAAAAAGCGGCTAGCGCCGAGTTGTTGTATGACATCGTACAACTATAATCGAAGTCGGGCAAGCGTTTTGATGTGGCTTTTTAGTCCTTGGCTATCAGGAAACGGTTACGGCGCCACTTCCTGCTGGGCGCGCCGCAGACGTTCGCGGCTGTTGCTCAGGTGGGTGCGCATGGCGGCGCGCGCGCCTTCCTGGTCCTGGCGCGCGATGGCGTTGTAGATGTTCTCGTGCTCGCGGTTCACGCGTTCCAGGTAGTGCGCCGGGTCGTCGTGCGCCAGCTGGGCCGAGTTGACGCGGGCGCGCGGGATGATGGTGGTGCCCAGGTCGGTCAGGATGTCGACGAAATAGCGGTTGTTGGTGGCCTGCGCGATCAGCAGGTGGAACTGCACGTCAGCCTCCACCGAGCCGCCCTCCAGGATGCGCTGCAGCGCCTCGCCCATGGCGGCCAGCTGCGCCTCGCTGCGGCGGGCGGCGGCCAGCCAGGCCGCTTCGGTTTCCAGGCTGATGCGCAGCTCAAGGATGGCCAGCACGTCGCCGATGGTGCGCACGGTGTCCGGCGAAATGCGCAGCGCGCCGGGCTGCGGCTCCAGCACGAAGGTGCCGATGCCGTGCTTGGTCTGCACCAGGCCTGCGGCCTGCAGATGCGAAATCGCCTCGCGCACCACGGTGCGGCTCACGCCGTGCATCTCCATGATCACGGACTCGGTCGGCAATTTGTCGCCCGGCTTGAGCTGCCCGCCGGTGATGCTGGCGGTAATGCTCTCCACCACGCCCTGCGCAAGGTTGCGGTGGCGCTTCTTGGGTGGCTGCAAGGCGTTGGCTGCGGCGATGTCGTTCATGGCTGGGCGGATTCAAATGAAGCCTGGATATTGAAGCGCCCATTATAGCAGTTGTATGACGACCGTTCTTAAGCCCCGCTATTAAGCCCCGCTCTTAAGCCCCGTTCTTACGCCCTGCTCTTGCGCCCGCCCTGGCGCGCAGCGCGCGCGGCCATAAAAAAACGGCAACCTGGATCAGGTTGCCGTGTAAAAGGCGCGTGCCATGGGTAACACGCACCGGGAAGCAAACATGGGGTGGGCGCCCGACAGACCGGCCTGCCGGGCGCCCGGTACGACACTTGCTCGTGACAGCCGCGTGTTACAGGTGCGGCGCGATCTGCGGCAGCAGGTCGTCGAAGGTGCGGCCGGTGCCGTTTTCGCCGATCGCGTGCATCTTCCATTCGCCGTTGTGGCGGTACAGCTTGGCCATGATCTGGGCCGAGTGCTTGCCCTGCACGGACAGGTTGAAGCGCGCCACTTCCTTGCCGTCGGCGGCGTTGATCAGGCGGCAGTAGGCGTTTTGCACTTGCTCGAAGGTCTGGCCGGTGAAACTGTTCACCGTGAAGACAATGCTCTTCACGTTGGCCGGTACGCTGTTCAGCGAGACGGTGACCTGCTCGTCGTCGCCGTCGCCGGCGCCGGTGCGGTTGTCGCCGCTATGCACCACGCTGCCGTCCTGGCTCTTGAGCTGGCGGAACCAGACCACGTCCAGCGGACGGTTCTCGGTGTCGAACAGCACGCACGAGGCGTCCAGGTCCACTTCCGCGCTACCGCCGCCGAAGCCGAAGAAGCCCTTGCTCTTGACGGCGTCCCAGCCCAGCCCCATCACCACGCGCGACAGCGCGCTGCCGGCTTCCTTGTCCAGAGAGATCTTCTGGCCCTTTTGCAAATTGACTGACATAGCTAACTCCTTGCTTGTTTGTTCCGATTACTGTCCGGTGCCCCGCACCCAGCCCAGGAAGCCCTGGCGGCTGCGCGAACACACCAAAATCTTGCCCTGGCCCGAGAAGCGCAGGACCATGCCCTCGCCGCTGGTCTGGCTGTTCACCAGATTGCTCAGGAAGCCGCCGCTTTGCGAGGTCGCCACCGACATCTCGTAGCGCAGCGAACTGTCCCAGCACACCACGTGCGAGTTATCGATGGTCACGTCCTTGCCCGGCTCCACTTCCAGCTGCGAGATCGAACCGAAGCCCGACACCGCCAGCTGTCCGCTGCCCTGCGTCTCCGTGATGAAAAAGCCGCCGCTCTGCGCGAACAGCGCATTGCCCAGGCTTTGCGTGCGCACCTTCAGCTCCACGCCGGAGGTCGCCGCCACGAAGGCGCCGTCGCTGATCATGTACTGGCGCGGACCGACGTCCACCACCTGCATCGCACCCGGCAAGGTGGGCGACAACAGGCAATCGCCGTTGCCGCGCACCGCTTCGATGTGCTGCTGGAAGAACGATTCACCGTTGGCAAAGGTGCGCATGATGGCGCTGCCGATACCGCCTGTGATCTTGCCTTTCAGCTCAAGCGCCGATTCCATCATCACCATGGCGCCGGATTCGCAGTAGATCTTTTCGCCCTGCCGCAGCGAGACGTGCAGGAAGGGATCGACATCCCCTGTAACGGTGAACACCGGCATGGTTACACCGCGACGCCGAAGGAGGAAGCCAGCGCGCCCAGGCCGCCCTTGTAGCCCTGGCCGACGGCGCGGAACTTCCAGTCGCCGCCGTTGCGGTACACCTCGCCGAACACCAGCGAGGTCTCGGTGGAGCCGTCTTCGGACAGGTCGAAACGGGCGATCTCGGTGTTGCCGGCCGCGTTCACGCAGCGCACGAAGGCTTTCTGCACCTGGCCGAAGTTCTGGCGGCGTGCATCGGCTTCGTGGATGGTGACGCAGATCGCGATGCGGTCCACTTCGGCCGGCACCTTGGACAGTTCGATGGTGACGGTTTCGTCGTCGCCGTCGCCGGCACCGGTGCGGTTGTCGCCCGAGTGGGTCACCGAGCCGTCGCTCGATTTCAGGTTGTTGTAGAAGATGAAGTCGTTGTCGGCGCGGACCTTGCCGTCAACCTTCAGCAGGAAGGCGGAGCTGTCGATGTCGAATGCCGCGCCGTCCGTGTTGCGGATATCCCAGCCCAGGCCTACGACCATCTTCGACAGGCCCGGAGCTTCTTTGCTCAGATTAACGTTACCGCCTTTTTGCAGACTGATTGCCATGATTTGTGACTCCTAAAGTAGTTGAACACCTTGCTGCATGCGCGGCGGGCCGGTGTTCTATGGGCGCGCCGCGTTTTCTTTACACCGCTCAGGCAGTGACGCCGAGCGCTTCTTGCTGCTTGCGGTGGCGTACCGACGACCAGATGGAAGCCGCAATGAACGCCACACCGATCAGACCCGTGAAGATTTCGGGAATGTGGAACTTGATACTGGCCAGCATGATCACCGCCAGGATGCCGATCGCGTAGTGCGCGCCGTGCTCCAGGTAGACGAAT
Organism: Massilia sp. Root418; assembly: GCF_001425265.1. GTDB lineage: Bacteria > Pseudomonadota > Gammaproteobacteria > Burkholderiales > Burkholderiaceae_D > Rugamonas. Next base: position 191,506 of record NZ_LMEC01000021.1, on the reverse strand, counting down.
TCGTCCAGCGTGCCCTTCTCGACCAGGAAGATGGTCATGGAGCGCACGAACATCGCGCCGATGGCCAGGCCCAGCATGATGATGACCACGTCGTTGGTGATGGCGAACGCGCCGATCACGCCGTCGAAGCTGAACGAAGCATCCAGCACCTCCAGGTACAGGAAGCCGCCGATACCGCCGCGCTTGACCATGTCGCCCACGTTGGTGCCTTCTTCTTCCGATTCGAGCAGGCTGCTCAAGCCGTCCACCGCCACGTAGATCAGCACACCCCACAGGCCGGCGATCAGCACGATCAGCTTCTGGCCCTCTTCCACCATGCCCAGGCAGGCCAGCAGCGCGCCGATGGTGACCATGACGGAAACCGACGACATCTTGCCCAGCGAGCCCAGTTTCTTCTCGACGTTGCCCAGCCAGTGGGTTTCCTTGTCCTTATCCAGCAGGAAGTTCAGGAACACCAGCAGCAGGAAGGCGCCGCCGAATGCCGCCACTTCAGCGTGGTGGTTGGTCAGGTGCGTGGAGTACGCTTTCGGGTCGTTCAGCGCCAGCGTCCAGACTTCGGCCATGCTGATGTCCGCCGCCACCGCCACGATCACCAGCGGAAACAGCAAGCGCATGCCGAACACCGCGATGATGATGCCCACACCCAGGAACAGCTTCTTCCAGAAGGCGTCCCAGGTTTTCAGCACGGAAGCGTTGACCACCGCGTTGTCGAACGACAGCGATACTTCCATCACCGCCAGAATCGTGGCGATACCCAGGGCCGTGAGCGCGCCGCCCCAGCCCGTATGTTCGTAGCCCCACCAGCCTGCGACTGCCAGGCAGATGAAGGAGACGATGAATGACACTCTGAAGTGTTTCATCTGCATATTCCTTTCTTATTGATGAATGTCATGCAGTGTAGAGATTTCCCTCTCTTTTAAAAATAGAAGATAATCGAAGTATTACTTCGGAAAAGCAGGATGGACGAAACACATGAAAACCGCCGGCATCAACTTCAGGCACCTGTTTTTTTTCTGGACCGTGGCCAAGGAAGGCAGCGTCACGCGCGCCGCCGAACGCCTGGGTCTGGCGGTGCAGACCGTGAGCACCCAGCTGACGCAGCTCGACCTGCAGCTCGGCACGGCCCTGCTCAAGCAGCAGGGCCGGCGCCTGGTGCCCACCGAGGCCGGCCGCGTGGCGCTCGACTATGCGGACCAGATCTTCCAGCTGGAGGACCAGCTGCAGCAGGCGCTCACGGACGTGGACGCGGGCCGCATGCGGCTCACCGTCGGCATTTCCGATTCGCTGCCCAAGCTGGTGGCTTACCGCCTGCTGGAAATGACGCAGCACCTGAGCAAGAAGGTCAAGCTGATCTGCATGGAGAATGAATTCGATTCCCTGCTGGGCGACCTGGCGCTGAACAAGCTGGACGTGGTGCTGACCGACCGCGCGGTGCGCGCCTCGCCCAGCCTGCGCGTGTTCAGCCACCTGCTGCTGGAAAGCGAGATGCAGCTGTTCGGCGCGCGCAAGCTGGCGGCGAAATACCGGCGCAACTTCCCGCACAGCCTGAACGGCGCGCCGCTGCTGCTACCGACCCGCAACAACGCCCTGCGCGGCCGCATTGACGCCTGGTTCGTGCGGCATGGCGTGCGGCCGGACGTGGTTGGGGAATTCGAGGACAACGCCATGCTGAACACCTTCGGCCGCAACGGCATGGGCCTGTTCTTCGCGCCCTCGGTGCTGGGGCACGACATCCAGGAACAGTTCGGCGCCGTCCACGTGGGCGACGCGCCCGAGCTGAAGGAACAGTTCTACGCCATCTCGAACGAGCGCAAAATCAAGCACCCGGCGGTGGAAGCCATCCTGGAACAGCTGCACACGGGCGCCTTCACCAGCGACGGCTGAGCGCACGGGCGGCGCGGCTACAGGCCGCGCGCCGCCATGAAGTCGATGAAGGCGCGCAGCTTGGGCGCGGGGTGGCGGCTCGATGGCCACAGCAGGCGGAAGGTGATGGTGCGGTCGACATAGTCGTCCAGCACCGTGCGCAGCGTGCCGGCCGCCAGTTCGGCGCGCACCGCGAACTCGGGCAGGCAGGCGATACCGAGGCCCTGCAGGGCGAACCACACCCGGGTTTCCGCGTTATCGCAGATCATGGAAGTGGGCAGGCGTAGATTTGGCTCCCCATCCGGCTCGCCGTCCTTGCGCAGCAAGGGCCACACTTCCAGCTTGCCCGAGTTCGGGAAGCGGTAGTGCAGGCAGGGGTGGCTAGCCAGGTCGGCCGGGCGCTGCGGCACGCCGTTTTTCGCGAAGTAGGCCGGCGAGCCGACGATGACGGTGCCGAAACTGCCCAGCTGGCGCGAGGACAGGCGCGAATCGAGCAGCTCGCCGGTGCGCACCACCGCGTCATAGCCCTCCTCCACCACATCCACCATGCGGTCCGTGAACGACAGGTCCAGTTCCACGGCCGGATAGGCGCGCATGAAATCGGCCAGCAGCGGCAGCACCAGGCCGCTCACCATGGGCAGGCTGACGCGCAGCCTGCCCCGCGGCATGCTGGCCGACTGCGACAATTCCTGCTCGGCCGCCTCGATCTCGGCCAGCACGCGGCGGCTGCGTTCGAGCAGCATGGTCCCCTCCGCCGTCAGGGTCATGCTGCGCGTGCTGCGGTGGAACAGCCGTACGCCCAGCCGCTCTTCCAGCCGCGCCACGCTTTTGCCGATGGCAGAGGCGGAGACGCCGAGCGCCCGCCCGGCCGCCACGAAGCTGCGCGTCTCGGCCACCTGCACGAAGACATTGAACCCGCTCAGACTTTCCGACTTCATTTCCGCTTCCGCCCCCCATTCAGGACAAGGGAGTCCTTAAAGACAGGAAGTCTAGCCCACTTTTTCTTCCTCCGCATGGGCGCTACTGTGGCCGGACCTCCCATCACAAGGCCACACAATGACCACACCTTCCTCTCCGTTTCCGCTCTCCGGCCTGCTCGCGCTGGCCATGGCGGGCTTCATCACCATCCTCACCGAAGCGCTGCCCGCCGGCCTGCTGCCGCAGATGGGCGCCAGCCTCGATGCCAGCGGCGCCATGGTGGGCCAGCTGGTCACCAGCTATGCGCTCGGCTCCCTGCTGTGCGCCATCCCGCTCACCGCCGCCACGCAGGGTCTGCGCCGCAAGCCGCTGCTGCTGGCCACCATCGCCGGCTTCGCGCTGGTGAACTGCGTTACCGCCCTCTCCACCAGCTACCTGCTCACCATGGCGGCGCGCTTCGCGGCAGGCGTGTTTGCCGGCATGCTGTGGGCGCTGCTGGCCGGCTACGCCGTGCGCATGGTGGACCCGCAGCACAAAGGCCGCGCCATGGCCGTGGCAATGGCCGGCATCCCGGTCGGCCTGTCGCTCGGCGTGCCGGCCGGTACGCTGCTTGGCGCCACGCTGGGCTGGCAGTACGCCTTCGCCATCATGAGCGTCCTGGCGCTGGTGCTGATCGGCTGGGTGATGGCCGCAGTGCCGGACTTTCCAGGCCAGGGCGGCGCCCGCCGCGCACCGGTCAGCCAGGTGCTGGGCATCAGCGGCGTGAAGGCGGTGCTCGCCACTACCTTTGCCTACGTTCTGGCGCACAACATCCTGTACACCTATATCTCGCCCTTCCTGGCGCCTGCCGGCCTGGAACACAAGGCGGATGCGGTGCTGTTCATCTTCGGCGCCGCGTCCATCGGGGGCCTGTGGCTGGCAGGCCTGCTGATCGACCGCCGCCTGCGCGCCATGGTGCTGGGCAGCACTGCCGCGTTCGGGCTGGCGGCAGCGGCGCTTGGCTTGTGGGGCACGCACCCGGCGGCGGTCTACGTTGCGGTCGGCGTGTGGGGGCTGGCCTTCGGCGGGGCGCCCACTTTCTTCCAGACGGCGCTGGCGAACGTGGCGGGCAGCGCGGCCGATGTGGCGCAGTCGCTGCTGGTCACCAGCTGGAACCTGGCCATTGCGGGCGGGGGCCTGTTTGGCGGACTGCTGCTGAGCGCCGCGGGCGCGGGATCACTGCCGTGGACCCTGTGCCTGTTGCTGGCGGCAGCGCTGGCGATCGCGGCGCGCTCGAACCGGCACGCGTTCCCGGCGCGCTGAGTTTCAACGGAGTTTCAGGCCCTGTACTGCGCGGCCAGGGCATCCATTCCCGCCAGCGCGTAGCGCAGCAAGTCGTCCGCCAGTTGGGCCGGGTCGCCGCCCAGGCCGGGCAGCACCTGCGTGCGCAACTCGGCCGGCGCCAGCAGCATGGCCAGGCAGGGCGCCACGGTGAAGAACAGGCTGCGCTGCATGGCCGGGTGCGTCGGCGGCAAGCCTACGATCTGGCTCACGATGCCGATCAATATCCTGGCCTTGGGCGCGATCGCCTGCTGCACCAGCACCGGCGCGTGCTCGCTCGGCGAGAGCAGCTCGCGCACCACCACCCTGCTGCCCCAGTGCGCGCGCGGGCCCGTCACATGCTCGACGATACGGCCGACGATAGCGCGCAGCTTGTCGCGCGGCGCGGCCGGGCCGGCGGCCAGCGCCTGCATCTCTTCCAGCCGGAGCAAATGGTTGTGCGCCTCCACCAGCACCGCCTGGTACAGGCCTCCCCGGCTGCCGAAGTGATAGTTCACCGAGGCCATGTTCACGCCCGCGCGGGCGCAGATCTCCTTGCTGGTGGCGTCCGCATAGCCGCGCTGCGCGAACACCTGCCCGGCAACGTCGAGGATGGCGCTGCGCGTGGCGTCGCCGTCCGAACGCGCGGCGCGCGCCGGGGCGGCGGTTGGTTTGGGCTTGGCAGTAGTCATGGGGCGGTATTGTAGAGGAATTCATTAATTCAAATTCAAATTTAAATTTGATGTAGAATTCTCGCATACTTGGCGCCGGAGGGCTGCAACATGAACAAGAAAATCATTATCGCCACAGTGCTGGTGCTGGTGCTGGTGCTGGTGCTGGCTGCTGTTGCTGCGGCGGCGTGGTACGCCATGCGTCCCCCTGCCGCCGAGGGGCTGCTACTGTACGGGAACGTGGACCTGCGCCAGGTGTCGCTGGCGTTCAACGGCAGCGAGCGCATTGCCAGCCTGTCGGTGCAGGAAGGCGACCGCGTGCGCCCGGGCCAGGTGCTGGGCAAGCTGGACACCACCACGCTGGCACTGCGCATCGCCGAGTCGCGCGCGCGGGCCGGCGCCCTGGAACAGACGCTGGCCCGGCTGCGCGCCGGCAGCCGGCCGCAGGAAGTGAGCCAGGCGCGCGCGCAGACGGCCGAGGCGCAGGCCGAGGCGGACCTGGCGGCCAAGAGCCTGGTCCGCCTGCAAGGGCTGGCGCAAGGCCCAGTCGGGCGCGCCGTGAGCCTGCAGGATGTGGACAACGCGGCCGCGCGCAGCAAGGCTGCGCAGGCGCGGCTGGAAGGTGCGCGCAAGGCGCAGGAGCTGGTGCAGGCCGGCGCGCGCAAGGAGGACATCGCGCAGGCCGAAGCGCAGCTGGCAGCGGCGCAGGCGCAAACAGCCGTGCTGGCGCAGCAGCTGGCGGACGCGGAACTGCGCGCGCCCATCGCCTCCGTGGTGCGTGCGCGCCTGATGGAAGCGGGCGACATGGCCTCGCCGCAGCGGCCGGTGTACACCCTGGCCATCACGGACCCCAAATGGGTGCGGGCGTATGTGCGCGAGACGGAACTCGGGCTGGTGCAGCCCGGCATGGCCGCCAGCATCGCCATCGACAGCCTGCCTGGCCAGGCAATTGCGGGCAAGGTGGGCTACATCTCCTCGGTGGCCGAATTCACGCCGAAGACCGTGCAGACCGAGGACCTGCGTACCAGCCTGGTATATGAAGTGCGGATACTGGCGGAGGACAAGGACGACCGCCTGCGCCTGGGCATGCCCGCCACGGTGCGGATCGCGCGCCCTGCCGCGCAGGCTCAGAGATGAATACCCGCGCGGCGCCTCCCGCTGCAGCGCCCGGGGTGCCCGGCGCGCGCGGTCCCGCCATGTCAGGGACGGGCTTGCACAAGCGCTTCCTCGTCAAGGAAACCCGGCGCACGGTGGAGGCGCTGCGCGGCGTGTCGCTTGCGGTACCGGCCGGCGCCCTGACGGCGCTGGTGGGACCGGACGGCGCGGGCAAGACCACGCTGCTGCGGCTGGCCGCCGGGCTGATGGCGCCCAGCGCCGGCCAACTGGAAGTGCTCGGCATCGACGTGGCGCGCCAGCCGCAGCGGGTGCAGGACCGCATCAGCTACCTGCCGCAGCGCTTTGGCCTGTATGAGGACTTGAGCGTGCAGGAGAACCTGGACCTGTACGCGGACCTGCATGGCGTACCGGCGGCTGTGCGGCGCGCGCGCTTCGAGCGGCTGCTGCGCATGACCGACCTGCAGCGCTTTACAAGCCGCCTGGCGGGCCAGCTCTCCGGCGGCATGAAGCAGAAACTGGGCCTGGCCTGCACGCTGGTGCGCTCGCCCGAGCTGTTGCTGCTGGACGAGCCCACGGCGGGCGTGGACCCACTGTCGCGGCGCGAACTGTGGTCCATTGTGCAGCAACTGGTGGACGAGCAGGGGCTGACGGTGGTGGTCAGCACTTCCTATCTGGACGAGGCGGAGCGCTGCGCGCATGTGTGCGTGCTGCACGAGGGACGGGTACTGGCATCGGGCACGCCGGAGTCCATCCGCAGCGGCGCGCACGGCCTGTGCCACATGGCCACGCCGCCGGCCGGCATGTCGGCCCGCGCACTGCAGGCCAGGCTGCTGGATGCCGGCGAGAGCGTCGTGGACGCTGTGCCGGAAGGCGGCAAGGTGCGATACATCGCGCGCAGGGATGCCGCGCCGCAAGCGTTGGCTGGCTTGCTCGACGGTGCGGCCACCGTCCCCGCCGAGGCCAGGCTTGAAGATGGTTTCATGCTGATGCTGCGCCAGCAGACCGGCGGCGACACGGCCAGCCAAAACGGCGGCGGACTGCTCCCGGCGGGCGCCGGGCCAGCCGGCAGCACAGCATCCGTCAACGCAGCGTCCGTCAACGCGGCATCCGTCAACACCGCTCCCGCAATCGGCGATGGCTCGCCAGCGGCCGACGGCGCCGTCATCGAAGTGCGCGACCTGGTGCGCAAGTTCGGCGATTTCACGGCCGTCTCCAGCACCAGCTTCAGCGTGGCGCGCGGTGAAATCTTCGGCCTGCTCGGCCCCAACGGCGCGGGCAAGACCACCACCTTCCGTATGCTGTGCGGCCTTCTGCCCGCCAGCAGCGGCTTCCTGCAGGTGGCCGGCGTGAACCTGCGCCACGCGCGCGCCGCGGCGCGCCGCAAAGTTGGCTACGTGGCCCAGAAGTTCTCCCTGTACGGCAACCTCACTGTGGCGGAGAACCTGAAGTTCTTCGGCGAAGCCTACGGCCTGCACGGCGAACGCCTGCGCCTTCGCACCGGCGAAGTGCTGGCGCAGTTCCAGCTCGCCGGCCAGGAGGACATGGCCAGCGGCCAGCTCCCGGGCGGCTTCAGGCAGCGGCTGGCGATGGCGGTCGGCCTGCTGCACTCGCCGGAGATCCTGTTCCTGGACGAGCCTACCAGCGGCGCCGATCCGCTGGCGCGGCGCGAGTTCTGGCGCCGCATCACGGCGCTGGCAGCGGCCGGGGTCACGGTGGTCATCACCACCCACTTCATGGAGGAGGCCGAGTACTGCGACCGCATCGTCATCCAGGATGCCGGCAAGCTGCTCGCCATCGGCACGCCGCAGCAGGTGCGCGAACAGGCCGGCGGCGCGGCGGGCATGGAGCAGGCTTTCATCGGCATCGTGGAGCGCAACCGGCAGGGAGGCCAGCCATGACGCCGCACAAGGACGCGCCCCCGGCCGCGGACGCAAGCACGAGCGCCGGCGCTAACGGCAGCGGCAGCGCCAGCGCCAGCGCCAGCGCGGCCAGGCTGCGCGCGCTGGTGCGCAAGGAGTTCCGCCAGCTGGTGCGCGACGCCAGCAACCTCGCCATCGGCATCGCCCTGCCCATCGTGCTGATCCTGATTTTCGGCTACGGCCTGTCGCTGGACGTGAAGAATGCGCCTGTGGCGGTCGTGATGGAAGACGCCTCCCCTACCGCCGCCGACGCCGTGGCCGGCCTGCTGCACAGCACGGCCATCGCGCCGGTCCTGCTGGGCTCCATGCACGAAGCCGAACAGCTGATGACCGAGCGCCGCGTGGACGGCATTGTGCGCATTCCCGCCGACTTCTCGCGCCGCCTGGCGCAGGGCGGCGCGCGCGTGCAGGTGCTGGTGCACGGCACCGACGCCAACCGTGCCGCCATCATCCTGCAATACACCAGCGGCGCACTGGCGCAGTGGAGCGCCATCCAGGCCGACCGCCAAGGCCGCGCCGCAGGGGCAGCGGCAACAACGGCAGCAGCGGCGGGGACGCCGGCCGCCGGCACGGTCGCCATCGAGCAGCGCATGTGGTACAACGCCGCCAACACCAGCACCTGGTACCTGGTGCCAGGACTGATCGTCCTCATCATGACGCTGGTGGGCGCCTTCCTCACCGCGCTGGTGATGGCGCGCGAATGGGAGCGCGGCACGCTGGAAGCGCTGTTCGTCACGCCGGTGCGCCCGGCCGAGATCCTGCTGGCCAAGATCATCCCCTACTTCACTGTCGGCATGGCGGGCCTGGCGCTTTGCCTGCTGGCCGCGCGCTTCCTGTTCCACGTGCCGATGCAAGGTTCGCTGGCCATCCTGGTGCTGGCATCCATGCTCTACCTGTTCGTGGCGGTTGGCCTGGGCCTGGTGATCTCCTCCGTCACGCGCAACCAGTTCCTGGCCAGCCAGGTCGCGCTGCTGAGCAGCTTCATGCCCTCGCTGATGCTATCCGGCTTCCTGTTCGACCTGCGCAGCGTGCCGCGCGCCATCCAGTACGTGGGCAACGCCCTGCCGGCCACCTACTTCATGGAACTGATCAAGACACTGTTCCTGGCCGGGAACGTGTGGCCGCTGATTTTCAAGAACTGCGCCATCCTGGCCGCCTACGCTGTGCTGCTGCTGGGCGTGGCGCGCGCCGTCACCCGCAAAAAACTCGACTGAGGCCATCATGTCCGCAAGCTTCATGGCGTCGCTGCGCCGCATCGCCAATCTGTGCCGCAAGGAGTTCCTGGCCGTGGTCAAGGATCCGAAAACGCGCGCCATCCTGTTCGTACCGGCCCTGGTGCAAAGCATGCTGTTCGGCTACGCCGCTACCTTCGACCTCACCGATGCGCCCTACGTGCTGCTGGACCAGAGCCGCAGCGCCGCCTCGGCCGAACTGGTCGCCAGGCTGGAAGGCAGCGGCGTGCTGCGCCGCGTGGCCACGCTGCACAGCCAGGAAGCCATGGCCCGCACCATCGAAACGCAGCAAGCCATGCTGGCCGTGCACATCGGCCCCCGCTTCGAGCAGCAGCTCTACGCCGGCGAGCGCGCGCCGGTGCAGCTGATACTGGACGGGCGCAACTCCAACACGGCAGGATCGGCCGCCGGCTTCGTGGGACAGGTGGCTGCCGCCTACAACCAGGACTGGGCGCGGCGCCACGGCGGCAGCGGCCCGGCGCTCACGGTGGAGGCGCGCGCCTGGTATAGCCCGAACCTGGAAACGCGCTGGTACATGCTGCCCGGGATGGTGGCGGCGCTGAGCATGCTGCAAACGCTGCTGCTGTCCGCCCTGTCGGTGGCGCGCGAGCGCGAACAGGGCAGCTTCGACCAGCTGCTGGTCACGCCCATGTCGCCGCTGGAGATCCTGGCCGGCAAGGCGCTCGCGCCGGTGCTGATCGGGCTGGCGCAATCGACCATCATCCTGCTAGTGACGGCGCTGTGGTTCAAGGTGCCGCTGGCCGGGTCGCTGCTCACGCTGTACGCCGGACTGGCCCTGTTCACGCTGGCCTGCGTCGGCATCGGGCTGTCGATATCGGCGGTGTCGCTCAATATGCAGCAAGCCATGCTGTACACCTTTGTCCTCATCATGCCCATGATGCTGCTGTCCGGCCTCACCACGCCGGTGCGCAACATGCCGCCGCTGCTGCAAACGCTCACCCTGGCCAATCCGCTGCGCTTCGCCATCGACCTGGTGCAGCGCGTCTACCTGGAAGGCGTGGGCTTGCGCGTGGTGGCGCTGGACCTGCTGCCCATGCTGCTGATCGCCGCCCTGACGCTGCCGCTGGCGGCTTGGCTGTTCCGCAACCGCCTCGCCTGAATCCATAGCCAGAAGGCAATTTTGCGCCCGCATCGCCCGCGTCGGATAAGATGTAGGTTTCAACTACGGTCGCGCAAGCGATTTATATGGCTAATTTACTGCTGGTCCTGCTGGCGCTATTCCTGGTAGCGCTGAACGGTTTCTTTGTTGCCGCCGAATTCGGCATCGTCACCTTGCGCCGCACCCGCGTGCGCGCCATCGCCAAGACGCAAGGCCTGCGCGGCCGCATCCTGGCCAAGGTCCACGGTGAACTCGATGCGTATTTGTCGGCCTGCCAGCTGGGCATCACCCTCGCATCGCTGGGCCTGGGCTGGGTCGGCGAACCGGCTTTCGCCTCGCTGCTGGAACCGGTGTTCGGTATCCTCGGCGTCACGTCCCAGCAACTGATCCACGGCGTCTCCTTCATCTTTGCCTTCGTCACCATCTCCTTCCTTCACATCGTGGTGGGCGAACTGGCCCCGAAGTCGCTGGCCATCCGCCTGCCCGAAGCGGTGGGCCTGTGGAGCGCCATCCCGCTGTACGGCTTCTACTGGGCCATGTACCCCGCCATCTGGGTGCTGAACGCCAGCGCCAACATGGTGCTGCGCCTGGCCGGCCTGTCCGGCGCCGGCCATGGCGATTCGCACTACTCCACCGAGGAACTGAAGCTGATCCTGCGCACCAGCCAGCCCGGCGAGAAGTTCAACAAGGACGAACGCAACATCCTGGCGCACTCGCTCGATTTCAGCCAGCTGTCGGTGTCGGACCTGATGCGCCCGATCCATGAAGTGATTGCGCTGCACGCCGCCAAGTCGCTGGAGGAAAACCTGCAAACCGTGGTGCGCAACCGCTTCAGCCGCTACCCCTACTACGACGCGGACGGCGAGACCGTGCTCGGCATGGTGCACCTGAAGGACCTGTTCTTCGCCGAGCAGTCCGGCAAGGCCATCACCTCCATGATGCCCTTCCTGCGCCCGGTGGAAACCTATTCGGCGCGCACCCCTGCGCTGGAACTGTTCCGCCGCTTCAAGGACGGTGCGCCGCACTTCGCGCTGATCGGCGAAAAGGGCAAGCGCCCGGTGGGCTTCCTCACGCTGGACAACCTGCTGGGCGCCATGGTGGGCGAGATCCACGACGAATTCCGCCTCAACGAAAACGACTGGCTCAAGCAGCCCGACGGCGCCCTGGTGGGCAAGGCCAGCCTGCCGATCGTGTCGCTGGAACGCGCGCTGGGACTGGATATCGAGAACGAGGAAATGGGCCTGGAGGACATCGAGTCGGTAGGCGGCATGGTGATGCTGAAACTGGGCGACATTCCGAAACAGGGACAGCGCGTGGAGTTCAACGGCTTCGACATCGTGGTCAAGAAAATGACCGGCCCGCGCATCCTGCTGGTGAAGGTAATCCCGCGCCAGCCCCGCCATAGCGAGTCCGACGACCAGGACTAACCGGCCATGCGCACGTGCTGCCCGCCGATGCCGCCCGGCGGCAGCTCCAGCGCGGCGCCGCTGCGCAGCATGGCCACGATGCCGTCTTCCGCGAGGGGACGGCTGAAGTAGTAGCCCTGGATCTCGTCGCAGCCCTGGCGCGCCAGCAGCCGCACCTGGCGCTCCGTCTCCACCCCTTCCGCAATGGCGCGCAAGCCCAGGCTGTGCGCCAGTCTGATCACCGCCGTCACGATGGAACGGTCCTCCGGATCGCTGGCCACGCCGCGCGTGAAGGACTGGTCGATCTTCAGCTTGTCCACCGGGAAGCGCTTCAGGTAGCTCAGGTTGGAATAGCCGGTGCCGAAGTCGTCGATCGACATGGTGATGCCGATTGCCTTCAGGCGGTGCATCAGCGCGATCGAGGCTTCCGGATCCACCAGCGGGATGCTCTCCGTCAGTTCCAGTTCGATCAGGCCGGGCTCCAGCGCGTGGCGCTGCAGCGTTTCGCGCACCATGGCTTCCATGTCCTGCTGCGCGAACTGCGCGGCGGCCACGTTCACGGCCACCGGCACCACCGGTACGCCGGCGTCGATCCAGGCGCGCAGCGTGGCGCATACCTTGTCCAGCACCCAGCTGCCGATGGCCACAATCAGATTGCTTTCCTCGGCCACCGGGATGAACTGCAGCGGGGGCACCAGCCCCAGATCCGGCGACTGCCAGCGCAGCAGCGCTTCCAGGCCGATCACCTTGCCGCTGGCCAGGTCCACCTGCGGCTGGTAGTGCAGCACGAATTCGTCGCGCTGCAGGGCGCGCATCAGGCCCTGCTCCAGCGTCACGCGCGCATCGACGCGCTGCTGCATTTCCGGCGTGAAGAACTGGAAGCCGTTGCGGCCGGCCTCCTTGGCGCGGCACATGGCGATGTCGGCCTGGCGCAGCAGGCTCTCGGCCTGGGTGCCGTCGTCCGGATACAGGCTCAGGCCCATGCTGCCGGTGATCACGTGCTCCTGGCCGGCCAGCAGGACCGGGCGCGCCAGCTGCTCGCCGATGCGCTCGGCGATCATGCCGGGCGTGATGCCGGCCAGCGGGCTGTCGAGCAGCAGCACGAACTCGTCGCCGGCCAGGCGCGCCACGGTGTCGAAGTCGCGCACGCTGCCGCGCAGGGTGGCGGCCACCAGGCGCAGCAGCTCGTCGCCGGCGGCGTGGCCCAGCGTGTCGTTGACCTGCTTGAATTTGTCCAGGTTCAGGAACACCACGGCCAGGCGCTCCTTGCGGCGCTCGGCGCGCCGGATGGCGTGCGCCAGGCGGTCCAGGAACAGCGCGCGGTTCGGCAAGCCGGTCAGCGCGTCGTGCGTGCCATGGCGCCGTTCGCCCGGGTCGCGCGCCACGCACATCACCGCCTCGCCATGCTCGAACCACAGGCGGCAGCCGAAGTACTCCACGTCCACCGCCGCGCCGTCCAACCGCAGCAGCTGCACCGCGCGGCGCGGCTGCAGCTGGGCCAGCGCCAGGTCGCCGTACAGGCCCTGCTCCAGCTGGGCGCGGCAGCCGGGCGGCACGCGCGCGTCCGCCTCGCTGCCCAGCAGGACGGCGGCCGAGTCGGCGCCGAACAGGCGCTGCGCGGCGCCGTTCAGCGCCACGATGCGCCCGCCGCTGTGGATCCACACCGCGTCGGGCACCAGCTCCATCAGCGCCCTGTAGCGCGCCTCGCATTCGGCCAGCAGCGTTGCCGTGTCCTTGCGCCGCAGGGTGCGCATCAGGCGGGCTTCCCGGTCCAGTTGCGCAGCAGGCCCAGCGCCACCGCCAGCAGGGTCGGGCCGATGAACAGGCCGACAAAGCCGAAGGCCAGCACGCCGCCCATCACGCCCAGCAGCACCAGCAGGAACGGCAGGCTGGAACCGCGGCTGATGATCATGGGCTTGACCACGTTGTCCACCCCGCTGATCACGAACACGCCCCACACCAGCATGAAGATGCCCCAGCCGGTGCTGCCCTGGTTGAACAGCCAGAGCGCCGCGCCGCCCCAGATCAGCGGCGGGCCCACCGGCACCAGCGAGAACAGGAACGTGGCCACCGACAGCAGCGCCACGGCCGGCACCCCGGCGATCAGGAAGCCGATGCAGGCCACGGCGGCCTGCGCCAGCGCTGTGCCCAGCAGGCCGTACATCACGCCGCGCACGGTGCGGCTGACGGTGTCCGCCACCTCCACCGCGTGCTCGCCCATGATCTTGTCCATGCCCACCCGCAGCGCGCCGAGGATGGCTGCGCCGTCGCGGTACAGGAAGAAGCTGACGAAGGCGGCCAGGCTCACTTGCGCCACGCCGCTGCCCAGCACCACGCCGCTGCCGAGCAGGAACTGGCGCGCCGGCTCCATGTAGCGCTTGGCCAGCGCCACCAGTTCCTCGCGGCTGCCGATGATCTTGCGCACGTAGGCGTCCGCCGCCTCGCCCACCATGGGCACTTCGCGCAGCCAGGACGGCGGCGCCACGGTGCCTTCGTCAATCGCAGTGCGCAGGTGCTCGTAGGCTTCGCGCGCGCTGTCGGCAATGTTCCAGGTGACCAGGGCCAGCGGCAGGATGATCACCAGGATCAGCGACAAGGTCATGATGATGGCCGACAGCGTGTGCCGCTGGCGGCAGCGCTGCAGCAGCATGAGGTAGAGCGGCCAGCTGGAAATGGTGATGGCGGCGGCGAACAGGATCGCGGCCAGGAAGGGACGCAGCACCGCCAGGCAGCCGATCACCAGGAAGACGATCGCAGCCAGGCGGCTGTACGGTTGAAAACGTTTTTCCATCTGGCCCTCGAATTGTTGTATCGGGGGCTAGCTTATCAGGAAAGCAGGAGTTTCAGGTCATGCGCGATGGGGGCCGGGCCCTGGCCGTGGCGCAGGAACAGGCGGATCTTGCCGTTCTTGTCGAACACATAGCTGCCCGCCGTGTGGTCGATGGTGTAGCTGTCCGGCGTCTTGCCTTCAACCTTGTTGTAGATGACCTTGAACTCCTTGGCCACCTTGGCGGTCTGCTCGGGGGTGCCGTACAGGCCGACGAAGCGCGGATCGAAGGTGGGCGCGTACTGGGACAGCAGTTCCTTGGTGTCGCGCGCCGGGTCCAGGGTGATGAACAGCACCTGCACCTGGTCGGCCTGCGGGCCGAGTTCCTTCATCACGCCGGACATCTCGGCCATGGTGGTCGGGCACACGTCCGGGCACTGGGTGTAGCCGAAGAAGATCACCACCACCTTGCCCTTGTACGTGTCCAGCGTGACCGGCTTGCCGGTGTGGTCGTTCAGTTCAAAGCCCTGGGCATAGCTCAGGCCCGTCAGGTCGGTGTTCTTGAAGGCCAGGCCGGAGCCGGGGGCCTGCTTCTGGCAGCCGCCCAGGGCCAGCGCGATGCACAGCACGGCGAAAAGTTTTTTCATGTCAGATCTTCACGTAATGGTCCACCAGCAGCGCGGCGAACAGCAGGGACAGATAGATGATGGACCAGGTGAACGCCTTGCGCGCCACCAGGTCGGTGTAGTGGCGGTGCACGCGCCAGCTGTGCCACAGGAACACCACATTCAGCGCGATGGCGCTGACCAGGTAGATCAGGCCACTCATCTTCACCGCGAACGGCAGCAAGGTGGTGGCGGCCAGCGCGATGGAGTAGAGCCAGACGTGGAAGCCGGTGAAGGTCATGCCGTGCGTGACGGGCAGCATGGGCAGGCCGGACTTGGCGTAGTCGTCGCGGCGGTACATGGCCAGCGCCCAGAAGTGCGGCGGCGTCCAGATGAAGATGATCATCACCAGCAGCCAGGCCTGCATCGGCACGTCGTTGGCCACGGCGGCCCAGCCCAGCGCCGGCGGCATGGCGCCGGACAGGCCGCCGATGACGATATTCTGCGGCGTGGCCGGCTTGAGTATCATGGTGTAGATGACGGCATAGCCGACGAAGGTGACGAAGGTCAGCCACATGGTGAGCGGGTTGACCAGCGCGTACAGTATCCACATGCCCAGGCCGCCGATCACGGCCGAGAACACGGCGGTCTGCGTGACGCTGATTTCGCCCTGCGCCATGGGGCGGCGCGCGGTGCGCGCCATGCGCGCGTCGATCTCGCGCTCGGCCAGGCAGTTCACCGCGAAGGCGGCGCCGGCCAGCAGCCAGATGCCGAAGGTGGCCGCCACCACCACGCGCCAGCTGGGCAGTTCGTCGGTGGCCAGGAACATGCCGATCACGGCGCAGAACACCGCCAGCTGCGTCACGCGCGGCTTGGTCAGCGCCCAGTACTGGGCGATGCGGTTGGTCGGTTTATGAAGTGCTGAGTGGGTCGTCATTGGCGGTGTCTGGCTGGCGCAGCGTCGTGCCGGGCCGTGTCGAGTTGGTGCTTAGCCCGATAGTTTAACATGGTCAGCAAAAGCACCAGCAGCGCTGCGCCGGCGTTATGCAGCACCGCGATCGCCAGCGGAAAACTAAGGTAAATGGTGGCCAGGCCGCTGGCCGTCTGCAGCGCCAGCACGGCCGCGATGCCGCGCGCCAGCCGGGTCATGCCGGCCAGGTTCCAGGCGCGCCAGGCCGCGTAGCCGGCCAGCAGCAGCACCACGAAGGCGAAATTGCGGTGCACCCAGTGGATGGCGGTGAGCGCGGAAAACGGCAGGTAGTGGCCGGCAGCGGTCTTGCCCAGCTCGCGCCACAGGTGGAAGCCGTGCTCGAAATCCATCTCCGGCACCAGCTTGCCGCCGCAGGTCGGGAACTCGGTGCACGCCAGGGTGGCGTAGTTAGTGCTCACCCACCCGCCCAGGGCCAGCTGCACCAGCAGCGCCGCGCCGGCCGCCAGCGCGAGCCAGCGGATGGTGCGCAGCACCGGCAGCGGCGCGATCGGCCCCGCGTGCGCGAAGGCGCGGCGCGGCGGCTGCGGGGACGCCTGCTGCGCGGATGGCGGCTGCGATGGCGGTTGAGATGGCGGCTGCGATGGCGGTTGCGATAGCGGCTGCAGCGCCGCGCCGGCGGCCAGCAGCGCGCCGTGCACGGTATCCTGGCGGCAGCCGAACCACGCCAGCATGGCCAGCAGGCCCATGCCCAGCAGCAGGTGCATGGTGACGATCACCGGCTGCAGCTTGAGCGTGACGGTCCAGGCGCCGAACGCGCCCTGCAGGCAGACGAAGAAGAACAGCGCCACCGGCAGGCCTGGGGCGTAGGCCCAGCGCATGGCGGCGGCGCGGGCCACGGCGGCGGCCGTGGCGGCGGCGCCCTGCTGCACCGGCTGCGCGGCCAGCTTGCGCGCCTTGCGCGACTGCAGCAGCGCCACCGCCATCATGGCCACGATCAGCACTCCGATGCCCATGGCCAGGTAGCGGTGGATCATTTCCACCCAGGCCTTGAACACGGTGACCGGGCCGCTCGGCTGCAGGGCCTCGGCGGCGGCAATTTCAGCGTGCGCCAGGAAGGGGTTGGCCAAGCCGTAGCAGCCCGGCCAGTCCGGGCAGCCCAGGCCGGAATCGGTCAGGCGCGTGAAGGCGCCGAACACGATCAGGTCGAAGGTCAGGAACACGCTGATCCAGACCAGCTTGCGGTATTTGTTCTCGTCCGACGATACCCAGACCATGGACAGCGGCAGCAGCGCCACCAGCAGTCCGGTGATGGCCATCTGGGCCAGCGTGGTGTGATGCATCGCGTCCCCTCAACCGATGGCCGAGGCCTTGAGCACCTTGGCGATATCCTTCTTCACCTTGGCCGGATCCGGATCCTTCGGGAAGCGCATCATCAGGTTGCCCAGCGGGTCGATCAGGTAGATATGGTCGGAAGCCTGGCCGCCCGGCTCCACCGGCAGCCACTTGGCCACCGTTGCGGCCGGGGCGCGCAGCATGCGGGTGCCGTCGTTCACGCGCAGCAGCACGGTCTCCAGCGGCTCCTGGTCGGTGATCAGCCAGACCCGCTCGATGCGTTCCATCTCCTTGCCCTGCATGGTGCGCAGCTGGCGCATGGCGAACAGCTGGTCCTGGCAAGCCTGCTGGCAGTCCGAGCCGCCCACCTTGAGCATGATCCACTTGCCCTTGTAGGCGTCCAGCCCGGCTGGCTTGCCGTCCAGCGTGGCGCTGGCCATGGCGGGAATCGGGTACTGGCGCGGGTCGATCAGGGCGCCGTAGTTGGTGCGCCCTTCCGGCTTGATGAAATAATAGGTGATGTAGGAGGCGATCAGCGGCGCCGCGCACACGGCCAGCACGGCCATCAGCTTCCAGCGGCCGCGGGCGCGCGATTGTTCAGTTTTGTTTTCCACGTCTGAATCCTGTTACGACGAAAAAGAGAGCGGCCATGGCCGCCAGTGCATACCACTGGAAGGCATAGCCGCGGTGCTTGTCCACGCCCGATGCCGGGGCCGGCCAGTCGCGCGACAGGCCGCTGTCCTGCGCATTGGCGGGCGCGCTTTGTTCGATGATGAAGGGCTGCATGCGCAAGCCGCTGGCGGCGGCCACCTCGGCCGCCGTGGCGTTCTGCACGATGGCGCCCGGCGCGAGCGCGGGCGCGGTCCCCAGCTGCATCACGTGGCCCGGGTGCAGGCGCGCCACGCCTTCCAGCGTGACGGTGCCGGCCGGCGTGCCGTAGGGCGGCAGCTGCTCGCGCACCGCCATATTGCGCGGCAGCCAGCCGCGCGCCACCAGCACGTGCTGGTCGGATCCGGCAATGCGGAACGGCATCAGCAGGTAGAAGCCCACGCCTTTCGGGGACGGGCGGTTGTCCAGGTAGAGCGGCCAGTTCGCCACGAACTCGCCGGTGACGCGCACGCGGCGATACTCGATCTGCGCGGCCTCGGCGGCCGGCAGCGCGGCTGCGCCCAGCACCAGCGGCGCGCCGGCCTGGCCGGCCTGCAGGCGCGCCTCGGCCGCGCTCTTCCCGGCGGCGCGGCGGTCCTGCCAGCGGCCCAGCGATACGCCCAGCGCCACCACCAGCACGGTGGCGGCGAAGGGAATCCATTTGAAGCGGAAGGCCATTACAATGGTGCCTTATTACCGACCTGCGCCCCGACCTGCGGTGCTGCCAATTCCATGAAAATCCTCGTTGCCATTGCCTTCATCCTGATCCTCGCCAGCCTGGGTTCGGCCCTGTATTACATGATGCGCCAAAAGGGCAAGAACGACCAGCGCATGGTGCGTTCGCTGGCCATGCGCGTGGGCTTCTCGATCGCGCTGTTCATCGCCATCCTGGTGGCGCACAAGCTGGGGTATATCCAGCCGACCGGGATCCGCTAGCAGCGGCGGGTTACGCGCGTTCCGCGCTAACCCGCCCTACGGTGCGCCGGTATTCCGTCGGGCGATCCGGCGCCAAGAAAAAAGCCGTGCGCGGGTTCACCTGCGCACGGCTTTTTTCATTGCGGCGGCAGGAGGCCGAAGCCCCGTCCGCCGCAGATTATAGCGCTTACAGCCAGTACACCACCACGTACAGGCCGAGCCAGACCACGTCCACAAAGTGCCAGTACCAGGCCGCGCCTTCGAAGCCGAAGTGGTGCTCGGGCGTGAAGTGGCCCTTCATGACGCGCACCATCACCACCGCCAGCATGATGGCGCCCATGGTCACGTGGAAGCCGTGGAAACCGGTCAGCATGAAGAAGGTGGAACCGTAGATGCCCGAGGTCAGCTTCAGGTTCAGCTCGCTGTACGCGTGCATGTATTCGTACACCTGGAAGCACATGAAGACAGCGCCCAGCGCCACGGTGGCGGCCAGCCAGCCGACGGTCTTGCTGCGCTTGCCCGCGATCAGCGCGTGGTGGGCGATGGTCAGGGTCAGGCCGGACAGCAGCAGCAGCGCGGTGTTGATGGTCGGGATGGGGAACGGGCCCATGGCGGTGAACGATTCCACCACGCCGGCGGGGGTGTTGCCCCACTGCGCAGCGAAATCCGGCCAGATGAATTTATGGTCCAGGTCACCCAGCCATGGCAGCGTGATGGTGCGGGCGTAGAACAGCGCGCCGAAGAAGGCGCCGAAGAACATCACCTCGGAGAAGATGAACCAGCCCATGGACCAGCGGTACGAATGGTCGATGCGCTTGCTGTACAAGCCGCCCTCGGATTCCTTGATGGCGTCGCCAAACCAGAAGTACAGCACCGTCAGCGTGGCCAGGATGCCGATGATGTTGACGGTGGAACCCCAGGAGGCGTCGTTGACCCAGGCCGACGCGCCTATCATGGTGATAAGCAGCGAAATGCCGGCCAGCATGGGCCAGCGGGACGGACCAGGCACGAAATAGTACGGTGCCGCGTTATGTGAACTCATCTTCATCTCCTAAAATTACTGTGAAACTACGAACTTCACTATTGTTATCAGCAAGCCGATGAACAGCGCCACGCCTATCAGGGCAGCGATGATGACGTGGAAGGGATTCAGCCTGGCCCCGTCCTGGTCAAAATCCTTCTTCCTGCGCAGGCCGAAAAACGACCAGATCACCGCTTTCATCGAATACATGAAAGAAGCTGTTTGCTTCTTCTCTTCCATCTCGCCCCCCTTAGTTTGAGGCAGTCTTGTCCAATCCCGCGATCTCGAAGAAGGTGTACGACAGCGTAATGGTCTTCACATCCTTCGGCAGCGCCGGATCGATGAAGAACACCACCGGCATCTGCCGCGCCTCGTTGGCCTTCATGGTCTGCTGCTGGAAGCAGAAGCATTCCACTTTCTTGAAGTACGGCGTGGCGCTGTTCGGCGCGTAGCTCGGGATCGCTTGCGCGTTCACCGTGCGCGGCTGGGTGTTCACCACCTCGTACACCACCGTGGCCAGCTCGCCCGGGTGGACCTGGATGCTGCGCTGGGTGGCGCGGAAACGCCACGGGCCGTGCGCATTGCTGTCCAGTTCCACCGTCACCAGCCGGCTGCTGTCGACCTGGGTATTCTTCGGGTCCAGCGCGGCCGTGCCGTCCTTCTGCGTGATCACGTTAATCCCGAGTACTTCGCAAATATGCTTGTACACCGGGATTAGCAGGTAGCCGAAGCCGAACATCATCACCGCGATGATGATCAGCTTGCGCAGCATGCGCAGATTCTCGGCCTTGACGCTGCCCATGCTCATCTCAGCCCAGCCAGCCGCGCTTGACGAACACGGACAGGAAGAACACCAGGGCGATCGCCCCCAGGATCAGCGCCAGCCGCAGATTGCCCTGCTTTTTCGGGGTGGCCATGATTACTTCACTTGCGGTGGCGTTTCAAAGGTGTGGAACGGCGCCGGCGACGGCACGGTCCACTCCAGGCCTTCCGCGCCTTCCCATGGCTTGTCGGCCGCAGGCTTGCCGCCGCGGATGGTCGGCAGCACCACGAAGAACAGGAAGAACACCTGGCTCAGGCCGAAGCCGAAGGCACCGATCGAGGCAATCGCATTGAAGTCCGTGAACTGCGCCGCGTAGTCGGCGTAGCGGCGCGGCATGCCGGCCAGGCCCAGGAAGTGCATCGGGAAGAAGGTGACGTTGAAGGTCACCAGCGACAGCCAGAAGTGGGTCTTGCCCATGGTTTCGTTGTACATATGGCCGGTCCACTTCGGGGCCCAGTAGTAGAAGCCGGCGAACAGCGCGAACAGCGAACCTGCCACCAGCACGTAGTGGAAGTGCGCCACCACGTAGTAGGTGTCCTGCAGCTGGATGTCGATCGGGGTCACGGCCAGGATCAGGCCGGTGAAGCCGCCGATGGTGAACACGAAGATGAAGCCCACGGCGAACAGCATCGGGGTTTCAAAGGTCATCGAGCCCTTCCACATGGTGGCGATCCAGTTGAACACTTTCACGCCGGTCGGCACCGCGATCAGCATGGTGGCGTACATGAAGAACAGCTGCGAGGTCACCGGCATGCCGGTGGTGAACATGTGGTGCGCCCAGACGATGAAGGACAGGATGGCGATGGACGCGGTGGCGTACACCATCGAGTGGTAGCCGAACAGGGTCTTGCGGGCGAAGGCCGGGATGATCTGCGAGACGATGCCGAAGGCCGGCAGGATCATGATGTACACCTCGGGGTGGCCGAAGAACCAGAAGATGTGCTGGTACATGACCGGGTCGCCGCCGCCGGCGGCGTTGAAGAACGAGGTCCCGAAGTGGCGGTCGGTCAGGGTCATGGTGATGGCGCCTGCCAGCACCGGCATCACGGCGATCAGCAGGTAGGCGGTGATCAGCCAGGTCCAGCAGAACATCGGCATCTTCATCAGGGTCATGCCGGGCGCGCGCATGTTCAGGATGGTGACGATGATGTTGATCGAACCCATGATCGAGGACGCGCCCATGATGTGCATGGCGAAGATGCCCATGTCCATGCCGGGGCCCATCTGGGTCGACAGCGGTGCGTACAGCGTCCAGCCGGCGGCGGTGGCGCCGCCCGGCACGAAGAACGAGCCGGCCAGCAGCAGCGCGGCAGGCGGCAGCAGCCAGAACGAGAAGTTGTTCATGCGCGCAAAGGCCATGTCGGAGGCGCCGATCTGCAGCGGAATCATCCAGTTGGCGAAGCCGACGAAGGCCGGCATGATGGCGCCGAACACCATCACCAGGCCGTGCATGGTGGTGAGCTGGTTGAAGAACTCGGGCTGGAAGAACTGCAGGCCGGGCTGGAACAGCTCGGTGCGTATCATCAGCGCCAGCACGCCGCCGGACAGCAGCATGATGAAGGAGAACCACAGGTACAGCGTGCCGATATCCTTGTGGTTGGTGGCGAACAGCCAGCGCTGATAGCCGCTTGGGTGATCGTGGGCGTGGTCATGACCGTGGTCGTGGCCGTGCGCGTGATCGTGTGCGTGATCGATAGTCGTGCTCATGATGTGCAACTCCTAATTACTTGCGTGCAGCCAGGACTTCGGCCGGTTGAACGATGTTTTCGGCCGGCTTGTTCGACCAGCTGTTGCGCGTGTAGGTGATAACGGCGGCAATGTCGGTGTCCGACAGCTGCTTCCAGGCCGGCATCTCGGCCGGGAACTTGCCGCTCTTCTGGCCGTTCAGCAGCACGTGGATCTGCGCTGCCTTCTCGCCGTTCACCACAGGCGAGGCGTCCAGCGCGGCGAACGCGCCCGGCACGCCCTTGCCGTTGGCCTGGTGGCACACCGCGCAGTTGGCCGAGTACACTTTCTCGCCCTTGGTCTTCAGTTCATCGATGGTCCAGGTCTTGTTGGGATCGTCCGCCAGTGCGGCCAGTTCCTTTTTCTTCTTGTCGGCCCAGGCGGTGTACTCCTCGGCGGTGACCACGCGCACCACGATAGGCATGAAGGCGTGGTCCTTGCCGCACAGTTCCACGCAGGTGCCGCGGTAGACGCCGGTGTGCTGCGCCTTGAACCAGGTGTCGCGCACGAAGCCGGGGATGGCGTCCTGCTTCACGCCGAAGGCCGGGATGGTCCAGGCGTGGATCACGTCGTTGGCGGTGGTGACGATGCGGATCTTCTTGTTGACCGGCACCACCACTTCATTGTCGACTTCCATCAGGTAGGTGTCGCTGCGCTTCTCGGTCGGCGCCACGCCGGGCGCGCCCACTTGCGAGCGCGGGGTGGTCAGGTTGGAGATGAAGGTGATGCCCTCGCCCTCGCCCTTCAGGTAGTCGTAGCCCCATTTCCACTGCATGCCGGTGGCTTTGATGGTGATGTCGGCGTTGGAGGTGTCCTTCATGGCCACCACGGTCTTGGTGGCCGGCAGCGCCATGCCGATCACGATCAGGAAAGGCACCACGGTCCAGGCGATTTCCACTGCGGTGGACTCGTGGAAGGAGGCCGATTTGTGGCCCAGCGATTTACGGTGCTTGAGGATGGAGTAGAACATCACGCCGAACACGGCGATGAAGATCGCCAGGCAGATGTACATCATCAGGTTGTGCAGGCTGTAGATTTCCGACGCGATGGCGGTGGCAGGCGCCTGCAGGTTCAGCTGGTTGACCATGGGACCGCCGGTACCGCCGGTGGCCTTCGAGTATTCAGTAACCGCTCCAGCCGTCTCCGCTGCCCAGGACGGGACCGCGGCGGCTGTCATCGACAGCGCGAGCATCAACGATTGAAATCGCTTTGCATGTTTCATGTTTTCCCCAACCACCCAAGAAATAATTAATATTTTTAAAGGCAGCCGTCCGATGTTCTGAATAGCCGCCGTACGCTACAACACCTAAAGTCCCCCCACCCTGTATTTTGGTGATACTTATACAAGACGAAATGATGGCAAAATTAGTCAAGGATTATAGTCAACACCCCTAGGGGCATCAAGGAAATTATCTGTTACGCAAGCCCAAACTTCAGTGCTTTGGCGTTATTTGCCACATATGCCGGAGGCTATTTCACATGAGCTTGCTTATTTAGGCGGCTTGCGCGGCAGGTCGAAGCGGATAATCGACTCGCCCTGGCTGGTGGTGCGTGGTGCCGGGCGGAAAGCATGTCCGTACAGCACTTCGAACGTCAGTCCCAGCTTGCCGTCCGGACGGCGCTGGCGCTCCAGGCCGGCCAGCAGCCGCGCCTGCCCCGCGCGGCCCAGCAGGCCGGGGCGGCGGGTCGCCAGCGGATTGCCGCCCCAGGCGCGCACGTCGGCCAGCAGGGCCTGCGGCGTGTCGTAGGTGACGGTGATCTTCTCCATGTCCAGCACGGGGGTGGAAAAGCCCGCCTCCACCAGCTGGTCGCCGAAGTCGTGCATGTCCACGAAAGGCAGCGCGTGCGGGAACAGGTCCACCTCGGCAAAGGCGGTGCGCAGCTCGGAGAAGGTATCCGGGCCGAAGCAGGAAAACATCAGCAAGCCCTCCACCCGCAGCACCCGGCGCCACTCGGCGAACACGCGGTCCGGCTGCGGATGCCAGTGCAGCGCCAGGTTGGACCACACCAGGTCCATGCTGTGCAGCGCCAGCGGCAGCTCGGCGAAATCGCCGCACACCAGGTCGACCCCGGTTTTCGACGGCAACAGCTTGCTGATCAGCTGGTTGAAGCCGCCCCGGGGCGCCGTGCCGGCGGCCGCCGCGGCCACGCGCGCCATGGGCTCGGACGCGTCCACGCCCAGGATCTGCGCGGCGGCATACAATTTTTGCAACATCGGCAAATCCGCCCCGGCGCCGCAGCCCGCGTCCAGCACCCGCTGCGGCACGATTTTCACCAGCTGCAGGCGGTCCTGCATGCGCGACGCAATCTCGCGGCGCAGGAAATCGGACGGCGCGATGCGCCCGGGACGGGAAAACAGCGCGCGCACGCGCTCGATATCGATGGGCGCGCTCAGTTTAGGCGGCTTGGCGGGAACTTGCATGGTCATGGCAGGATGGGTGAGATAATGGCGGCAGTTTACATGGTTAAGGGAAAGTGCGATGCCTGGCGCCCAATCCGGACCGGACATACCTGCTGCAGCCGCGGCGACTGCTAGCGCTGTCCCCGCGGCTGCCGGCGCGGTGCAGCCGCCGGCCGCGCCGCTGTCGACGCTGGCCCGGCTGTCGTCGCTGCTGGCGCGCGCCGGCCACGCGCTGCTGCCGGGCGCCTGCGTGCTGTGCGGCGGCGAGGCCGGGGCTGGCGCGCAAACGTGCCCGGGCTGCCACGCGCAGGTGTTCGGTGCGGCGCGCCCGCGATGCCGGACATGCGCCAACCCGCTGCCCGGCGCCTGGCACGGAGACGGCGCCGCAGGACAGCCCGGGGGCAGCGAAATCTGCGGCCGCTGCCTGGCGCACCCGCCCGCGTTCGACGCCACGGTAGCCGCCGTGGACTACGCCATGCCGCAAGACCAGCTGGTGCTGCAGTTAAAATTCGGCGGCCGCCTGGCGCTGGCGGCGCTGTTCGGCCGCGCGCTGGCCGACGCGACCCAGGCCGCGCCCGGCTTCACGCGTCCCGCCCTGCTGTGCCCGGTGCCGCTGGGTCCGCAGCGCCTGGCCGGGCGCGGCTTCAACCAGGCGCTGGAAATCGCCCGCGCGCTGGGGCGCAGGCTGGACATCGCGGTCGCCCCGCGCCTGGCGGTCCGCGTGCACGACACGCTGGCGCAAAGCCTGGTGCAGCCGTCCGCGCGGCGCGCCAACATCGCGCATGCGTTCGCGGTGCCGGACCGGGCGCAGGTCGAAGGGCGCCACGTCGGCATCGTCGACGACGTCATGACCAGCGGCCAGACGCTGGATGAACTGGCCGCCACATTCAAGCGGCACGGCGCCGCCCGCGTCACCTGCCTGGTCTTCGCGCGCACGCCGCCGCATTAAAGCACCAAGCAACACGTATAAAAGGAGAAGCAACTGTGTTCCATGTAGTCCTGGTCAACCCCGAAATCCCCCCCAACACCGGCAACGTGATCCGCCTGTGCGCCAACACCGGCGCCCAGTTGCACCTGATCGAACCGCTCGGCTTCCCGCTGGAAGACAGCAAACTGAAGCGCGCCGGCCTCGACTACCATGAATACGCCAGCATGCAAGTGCACAAAAGCTGGGACGACTTCCTGTCGGCCGAGCAACCCGACCCCGCGCGCATGTACGCCATGACCACGCACGGCTCGTCGCCGTTCGCGCAATGCCGCTTCCAGCCCGGCGACTACTTCGTATTCGGCTCGGAGACACGCGGTCTGGACCCCGCGTTGCGCAACCGCTTCCCGGAAAGCCAGCGCATCCGCCTGCCCATGCGCCCCGACAACCGCAGCCTCAACCTCTCCAACACGGTCGCCGTGGTCGTCTTCGAAGCCTGGCGCCAAAACGGCTACGCCGGCGGCGCCTAATAATGAGGCAGCCTGAGCCGCATTTCGCCCACTTCGGGGTCAGACCCCGGGGTGGGGAAAATGCGGCTCAGCTCGCTGAGCGGGGGCGTTGAGCGTCGTCAATATATTGCCGGACCAAGGCGGTATATTGCGGTGATGAGCAGACCACTTCGTACCCAGGCATGCGGCGCCATCTACCACGTCACGGCGCGCGGCGTGCGCCGCAGCACGATTTACGTGGACAGCAACGATTACCGGGTGTGGCTCGGCATCCTCGGCGAGGCGGCCGCGCGGTTTCAGCTCATCATCCATGCCTACTGCCAGATGCCAAACCATTTCCACCTGGCGGTGGAAACCCCGCTTGGCAATATCGCTGCCGGCATGCGCTACCTGAACGGCAAGTATTTCCAGTACTTCAACCGCAAATACCGCCACCTCGGCTACGTTTCGCAAAGCAGATATCACTCGGAGTTGGTGCGACGCGAGGAATATCTGCTGGAGCTGGCCCGTTACATTGTTCTGAACCCGGTCAGGGCCGAGCTGGCCGCAGCCGCAGCGTCGTGGGAATGGAGCAGCCACCGGGCCATGCTGGGTCTGGTCAGCACGCCGGACTGGCTGCACGCGGACTGGGTACTGAGCCAGTTTGGAAACGGCAGCGGCGATCGGCGTGTCGACGCGTATGCCGAATTTGTCGAACAGGGGCGCGGCCTGCCGGATCCACTTGCCCCAGCGCGCGCAGCAGCCAAGGCTGCTCGCCGCCGCCCCGCTGCGGCAAGCCCGCAACCCGAACCCATCGAACACTACTTCGCCCGCTTCACCAGTTGGCAGGAAGCGGCCCTGCGCGCCTATTTATCATCCAGCTATTCGATCCGCGCCATCGCGTCGTATCTCCACCTTTCCCCGCGCACACTGATGCGTTTGCTCCGCCGGCTCAGAAAACTCCCATAGCACCACCCGGCATCCTACAAGCAAGCTGAGCCGCATTTTGCCTTCATTCGGGGTCAGACCCCGAAGTGGGGGAAAATGCGGCTCAGCTTGCTCGGCCCTAAGGTGTTGGCGTGGCTGAGCGCTTCGTCGTATAAGGACGTATCGGTCGCCGCAGGGAGGACGTATGTTTGAGATGGAGTTGCCGTGGTGGGAGCTGGTGGCGCGCGGGGCGATTATCTACGCCGTGCTGCTGGTAATGGTGCGCGTGGCCGGCAAGCGCACCGTCGGGCAGTTCACGCCGTTCGATCTGCTGGTCGTCATGCTGCTGAGCGAGTCCGTGTCCAACGCCCTGTCCGGCGGCGATGAGTCCATTCCCGGCGGCTTGCTGATCGCGGCCACGCTGATCGGCCTGAACATCGTCATCGCCTTTTTGACCTCGCGCAGCCGCAAGGCGGCCGAGCTGATCGACGGCACCCCGGTCCTGCTGGGCCGCGACGGCAAGATCTTCAATGAGGTGGTAAAGAAAAACCGCGTGGCCGAGGGCGACGTCGAGCAGGCCATGCGCGAGCAGGACTGCGACCTCGGCGAGATGCAATGCGCCTTTCTGGAAGCGGACGGCAAGATCACCATCCTCAAGAAAAAATAACTCAGCCGCCGAAGGTGCGCACCTTGGCCAGCAGCTTGGTGGTGGAGCGGTCGTGCTCGAAGTCGATCGCCACCGCCTGCCCGCCGTAGGCAATCACGGCCTTGCCTTCGGGGATGGCCGTCATGTCGTAGTCGCCGCCTTTGGCGTAGATGTCGGGCCGCGCTTCCTGCACCACTTCCAGCGCCGTGTCTTCGTCGAACGGCACCACCAGGCTCACCGCTTCCAGCGCGGCCAGCACCGCCATGCGGTCTGCGCAGGCGTTCAGCGGGCGGTCGTCGCCCTTGCCCAGGCGCTTCACGGATGCGTCGGTATTGGCCGCCACCACCAGCGAGGCGCCCAGCGCGCGCGCCTGCGCGAGGTAGGTGACATGGCCGCGGTGCAGGATGTCGAACACGCCGTTGGTGAGCACCACCGGCTTGGGCAGGGCAGCCACGCGCGCCTTCAGGTCGGCGCGGCTGCAGATTTTTTCTTCGAATTGGGGCATGGGTTCCGTCGGTTAATGGCCGGGCTCGGCGTCTTCTTCTTCCTCGTCGATTTGCATGCTCAGCTCGCCGGCAGCGCGGCTGGTGCCGCCGCCCTCGCCCGGTTCCTTGCGGTCGCCGCGCAGCTTGATCTGCAGCCGCAGCCCGTTGGCCGAGTCGGCATTGCGCAGCGCCTCTTCGTAGGAGATGTAGCCCTTATTATAGAGCTCGTACAGCGCCTGGTCGAACGTGCACATGCCCAGCTCGCGCGACTTGGCCATGATTTCCTTGATCGAGTGGAAATTGCCCTTGAAGATCATCTCGGCAATGGTCGGCGTGTTGAGCAGGATTTCAATCGCGGCCTTGCGCCCCTTGCCGTCCTCGGTGCGTACCAGGCGCTGCGACACGATGGCTTTCAGGTTGGACGACAAATCCATCAGCAGCTGGTTGCGCCGCTCTTCCGGGAAGAAGTTGATGATGCGGTCCATGGTCTGGTTGGCGTTGTTGGCGTGCAGCGTGCCCAGGCACAGGTGGCCGGTTTCGGCGAAGGCGATGGCGTGCTCCATGGTCTCGGTGTCGCGGATCTCGCCGATCAGGATCACGTCCGGCGCCTGGCGCAGGGTGTTCTTCAGCGCGTTGTGCCAGGAATGCGTGTCCACTCCCACTTCGCGGTGCGTCACCAGGCAGCCCTTGTTCTTGTGCACGTACTCGACCGGGTCTTCCACCGTGATGATGTGGCCGGCCGAGTTGCTGTTGCGGTAGTCGATCATGGCCGCCAGGGTGGTCGACTTGCCGGACCCGGTGCCGCCCACCACCAGCACCAGCCCGCGCTTGGTCATGATGACTTCCTTGAGCACCTCGGGCAGGTCCAGTTTCTCGAAGTTCGGGATTTCGGAGGCGATGGTGCGGATCACCATGGCCACGTTCTGCTGCTGCACGAAGACGTTGACGCGGAAGCGGCACACGTCCGGCAGCGCAATGGCGAAATTGCATTCCATCTCGGCGGCGAACTCGTTGCGCTGCTTGTCGTTCATGATGGCCATGGCCAGCGCGCGCGTGACTTCGCCCGTCAGCCGCTGCTGGCTGAGCGGCTTCATGGCGCCCTGCGACTTGATGCTGGGCGGGAAATCCGCGGAGATGAACAAGTCCGAACCGCCGGTCTGGTGCATCACCTTGAGCAGTTTGTGGATGTAGGCCTGCGCTTCTTCGTGGCCAAAAGTGGATGACATGCTTGCCTCGCCTGGTTATCCGGCCCGCTGGCCGCGGCCGGTCGGGCAATTATAGCCATGCCCTTACGCTACAATACCAATTGTTGGCTGAACAGCCGGCCAGATTTCGGCATTGCACCCATTCATTGCCTGTGTTCAAATACATTTATGACACTGACCGAACTGAAATACATCGTCGCTGTTGCGCGAGCGAAACACTTCGGACACGCCGCCGAAGCCTGTTACGTCGCCCAGCCCACGCTCTCGGTTGCCATCAAGAAGCTCGAAGACGAGCTGGGTGTCGTCCTGTTTGAACGCGGCGGCGCCGAAATTTCCGTCACCCCGCTGGGCGCGCAGATCGTGGCCCAGGCCGAGCGGGTGCTGGAACAGACTGCCGCCATCAAGGAACTGGCCAAGCAGAACAAGGACCCGCTGGCCGGCCCCCTGCGCCTGGGTGTGATCTACACCATCGGCCCCTATCTGCTGCCGCCGCTGGTGAAGGCAATGATAGAGAATGTGCCGCAAATGCCGCTCATCCTTCAGGAAAACTTCACGGTCAAGCTGCTGGAGATGCTGCGCCAGGGCGAGCTGGACGCCGCCATCATGGCCTTGCCCCTGCCCGACCATGGCATGGCCATGCAGGTGCTGTACGACGAACCGTTTGTGGTGGCCATGCCACGCGCCCATCCGTGGGCCGCGCGCAACAGCATTCCGGCCGAAGACTTGAAAACCGAAACCATGCTCCTGCTGGGCAACGGCCACTGCTTCCGCGACCAGGTACTGGAAGTGTGCCCGGAGATGGCGCGCTTTTCCTCGCCGGGCAACGGCATGCAGCGCACCTTCGAGGGCTCGTCCCTGGAGACCATCCGCCACATGGTGGCCAGCGGCATCGGCCTGACCGTGCTGCCGCGCGCCTCGGTGCCGGACATGGGCGTGAAGGACGGCATGCTGCAGTTCCGCCATTTCGACCAGCCCGAGCCCTCGCGCCGCGTGGTCATCCTGTGGCGCAAGAGTTTTACGCGCAAGGCCGCCATCGACGCCATCTGCAGCGCCGTGGCCCAGTGCGAGCTGTCGGGCGTCACGCCGCTTTGCCAGGATGAGCCGTCCGCTTAAGGTCTATAATCGCGCTTTTGCCCTGACGTGAACGCGATGAACAAGCTGCAGCTCTACTTCCGCCTGGTACGCCTCGACAAACCCATCGGCACGGTGCTGCTGCTGTGGCCCACTTTGAGTGCGCTATGGCTGGCCAGCGGCGGCGTGCCGGACTGGCGCCTGCTGCTGATCTTCTCGCTGGGCACCCTGCTGATGCGTTCGGCCGGCTGCGCCGTCAACGACTACGCCGACCAGGATTTCGACCGCCACGTCAAGCGCACCGCGGAACGCCCCATCACCAGCGGGCGCATCAGCGGCAAGGAAGCGCTGGCCGTGGCCGCCACCCTGGCCGTGCTGGCCTTCCTGCTGATCCTGCCGCTCAACGCGCTGACCAAGCAGCTCAGCGTGGCAGCCGTCGTCATTGCCGGCACTTACCCCTATTTCAAGCGCTTCTTCGCCATCCCGCAAGCCTACCTGGGCATCGCCTTCGGCTTCGGCATTCCGATGTCGTTTGCCGCCGTGCAGGGCGCGGTGCCGGCCGTGGCGTGGTGGCTGCTGGCGGCCAATGTGTTCTGGGCCGTGGCGTACGACACCGAATACGCCATGGTGGACCGCGACGACGACCTGAAGATCGGCATCAAGACCTCGGCCATCACTTTCGGCAGCTACGACGTGGCCATCGTCATGCTGTGCTACGCGGTGAACCTGGGCATGCTGCTGGTGGCGGGCCGCCAGTTCGGCCTGGGCTGGCCCTTCCACCTGGGCCTGGCGGTGGCGGCCGGCATCGCGGCCTACCATTACACGCTGATACGCGGCCGCGAACGTGCGCCCTGCTTTGCCGCGTTCCGGCACAATAACTGGCTGGGGGCGGCAGTGTTTGCGGGCATCGCGCTGGACTACGCGCTGAGGTAGGCGCCGGGACCGCGACAGGCAGGCAGGCCATCCCTGGCTTATCCACCACAGCATAGAGGCTATCCATGGACCAGACTACCAAGCACGCCAGCGGCAGCACCTTGCGCGATGACACCAGCGCCGACCGCGAACGCCTGTTGAGCCACCTGCGCGACGCCGTCACCGACGCCGAACAATGGCTGAACACGGCCGTCAAGGACGGCAGCGCCGAGATCGAACACGCCAAGACGGCCTTCAAGGAAACCCTGCAGACCGCCAAGACCGACCTGCTGCGGCTGGAAGACAGCATGCTGGCGCGCAGCAAGCTGGCCGCCAAGGCCACCGACACCTATGTCCACGACCATCCATGGGGCGCGGTGGCGGTGGGCGCCGCAGTCGGCGTGCTGGCCGGCCTGCTGATCGGCGCCACCCAGCGCTAACCCGCGCGTCACGTCCCAGCGTCACGTCCCATGTAGGGCGGGTTAGCGTGGCACGCCACGCGTAACCCGCCAGCGCCGCAACCGGCCTAACCTCCCCCGCCAAACTCGCGGCCCAGCTCCTGTCCGCGCGCGGCCGCGGCCTGCATGGCGCGTCCGATCGCCTCGGCCACCCCGTCGCTGGCCATGCTGCTCAGCGCCGCGTACGTGGTGCCGCCCTTCGACGTCACCCGCTCGCGCAGCAGCGACACCGGCTCGTCCGACTGCGCCGCGAGCTGCGCCGCGCCGGCGAAGGTGGCCAGCGCCAGCTCCTTGCCCTGCTGCGCGCTCAGGCCCAGTTCTTCGGCCGCCTTCTGCATCGCCTCGATAAAATAGAACACATACGCCGGACCGCTGCCCGAGACCGCCGTCACCGCGTCGATCTTGCTTTCATCGTCCAGCCACACCGTGCCGCCCACCGCTTTCATGATGGCATCGGCCGCCGCCTGCTGCTGCGCGCTCACGCCGTCCGACGCCGCCATGCCGGTAATGCCCATGCCGATCAGCGCCGGCGTGTTCGGCATGCAGCGCACGATGGCCGCATAGCCGCCCAGCCAGCGCGACAGGTCGGCCGCGCGGATGCCCGCCGCAATCGACACCAGCAGCGGCCCGCCTTCCACACCCTTGGCCGGCAGCAGCGGCCGCAGCTGCTCCGCCACTTCGCGCATGCTCTGCGGCTTCACCGCCAGCACAATCACGTCCGCGCTGGCCACGGCCTGGTAGGCCGCCGCAGCTGCGGCTGCGGCCTCGTCGCTTGCCGCCACGCCGGCGTCCGGCGCATGCGGCGCGCCCGGCAGCGCAGCCGAGGTGCTCACGCCGAACTGCGCGCGCAGCTTGTCCAGCGCCGCCGCGTTCGGGTCCACCACGTGGATGTTGGCGCCGGCGGTCAGCTTGCCGGCCAGGCCGGAGATCAGTGCGGCGGCCATATTGCCGCCGCCGATGAATGCAATTTTCATACTTGTCCTGTCCTTTTAGATAGCGTAGTTGCGCGCGCCGAAAATGGCGCTGCCCACCCGCACGATGGTGGCGCCTTCCAGCACCGCCGCCCGCAAATCGCCGGACATGCCCATGGACAGCGTGTCGAGCGCCAGGCCCTGCGCGCGCAGCGCGTCACACAGTTCGCGCACGCGGCGGAATGCCGCGCGCTGCTTGTCGAAATCGTCTTCCGGCTCCGGGATGGCCATCAGCCCGCGCAGGCGCAGGTTCGGCAGCCCGGCCACCGCTTGCGCCAGCGCCAGCACCTGGTCCGGCGCCGCGCCGCTCTTGCTCGCTTCGCCGCTGATGTTCACTTGCAAACATATATTCAACGGCGCCAGCCCGGCCGGGCGCTGCTCGTTCAGGCGCAGCGCGATCTTCTCGCGCTCCACCGTGTGCACCCAGTCGAAATGCTCGGCGATGGGCCGCGTCTTGTTACTTTGTATAGGCCCGATGAAATGCCACTCCAGTGCCTGGTCCGGCATGGGCGTGGCCGCAGCCAGCGCGCGGATCTTGTCCACGCCCTCCTGCAGGTAGTTTTCGCCAAAGGCGCGCTGCCCCGCCTGCACCGCTTCCAGTACCGCCTCCGGCCCGAACGTCTTGGACACGGCCAGCAGGCGCACGGACTGCGCCGGGCGGCCCGCCTCGTGCTCGGAGGCAACAATTGTACTGATCACTGCTTGCAAGTTCTGGGCTATTCTGGACATAATCATCGGGCTGGCTGGTTGGGCCGGTTCCGCAGGCCTTCCCCCGAAACGCAGCACTGGGATTATAAATGGACATCTCCGAATTACTCGCATTCTCCGTCAAGAACAAAGCCTCCGATTTGCACCTGTCCGCCGGCCTGCCGCCCATGATCCGCGTGCACGGCGACGTGCGCCGCATCAACCTGCCGCCGCTGGAGCACAAGGACGTGCACGGCATGATCTATGACATCATGAATGACGGCCAGCGCAAGGCCTACGAGGAAATGCTGGAGTGCGATTTTTCCTTCGCCATTCCCGGCCTGGCGCGCTTCCGCGTCAACGCCTACAACCAGGAACGCGGCGCGGCCGCCGTGCTGCGCACGATTCCGTCCAAGATCCTCAGCCTGGAAGAACTGAACGCGCCCAAGATCTTCGCCGAGTTCGCGCTCAAGCCGCGCGGCCTGGTGCTGGTGACGGGGCCGACCGGCTCGGGCAAGTCCACCACCCTGGCGGCCATGGTCAACCACCTCAACGAAAACGAGTACGGCCACATCCTCACCATCGAAGACCCGATCGAGTTCGTGCACGATTCGAAAAAATGCCTGATCAACCAGCGCGAGGTGGGACCGCACACGCTGTCGTTCAACAACGCGCTGCGCTCGGCGCTGCGGGAAGACCCGGACGCCATCCTGGTGGGCGAGCTGCGCGACCTGGAAACCATCCGCCTGGCGCTGTCGGCCGCCGAAACCGGCCACCTGGTGTTCGGCACGCTGCACACCTCGTCCGCCGCCAAGACCATCGACCGCATCGTGGACGTGTTCCCGGCCGAGGAAAAGGAGATGGTGCGGGCCATGCTGTCGGAATCGCTGCAGGCGGTCATTTCGCAGACCCTGCTCAAGACCAAGGACGGCTCCGGCCGCGTGGCCGCGCACGAGATCATGGTCGGCACGCCGGCCATCCGCAACCTGATCCGCGAAGCGAAGATCGCGCAGATGTACTCGGCCATCCAGACCGGCAGCAACGTCGGCATGCAGACCCTCGACCAGAACCTGACCGACCTGGTGCGCCGCAACCTGATCTCGCCGGCCGCCGCGCGCAACGCCGCCAAGATCCCCGACAACTTCCCGGGCTGACGAAAGCACACGAGATGGAACGCGACCAGGCTTCAAAATTCATGTTCGACCTGCTGCGCCTGATGGTCAGCAAGAACGGTTCGGACTTGTTCATCACGGCCGGCTTCCCGCCGGCCATGAAGATCGACGGCAAGATGACCCCGGTGTCGGCCCAGCCGCTGACCGCGGCCCACACCTCGGACCTGGCCCGCTCCATCATGAACGACAAGCAGACCGCCGGCTTCGAGCTGACCAAGGAGGCCAACTTCGCCATCAGCCCCGGCGACCTGGGGCGCTTCCGCGTGTCGGCCTTCGTGCAGATGAGCGCCGTGGGCATGGTGCTGCGCACGATTAACTCCGCGATTCCCAAGCTGGAGGAACTGGGCCTGCCGGAAGTGCTAAAGGACGTGGTAATGTCCAAGCGCGGCCTGGTGATCATGGTGGGCGCCACCGGTTCGGGCAAGTCGACCACCCTGGCGGCCATGGTGGGCTACCGCAACGAGAACAGCTACGGCCACATCATCACCATCGAGGACCCGGTGGAATTCGTGCATCCGCACCGCAACTGCATCATTACGCAGCGCGAAGTGGGGGTGGACACGGACGACTGGGAGGTGGCGCTGAAGAACACGCTGCGCCAGGCGCCGGACGTGATCCAGATCGGCGAGATCCGCGACCGCCAGACCATGGACCACGCCATCGCCTTCGCCGAAACCGGCCACCTGTGCCTGGCCACCCTGCACGCCAACAGCGCCAACCAGGCGCTCGACCGCATCATCAATTTCTTCCCCGAGGAGCGCCGCCAGCAGCTGCTGATGGACTTGTCGCTCAACCTGAAAGGCATGGTGTCGCAGCGCCTGGTGCCGCGCAAGGAAACCAAGGGCCGCGCGGTGGCCATCGAGATCATGCTCAATTCGCCGCTGATCTCGGACATGATCTTCAAGGGCCAGGTGCACGAGATCAAGGAGCTGATGAAAAAGTCGCGCGAGCTGGGCATGCAGACCTTCGACCAGTCGCTGTTCGACCTGTACGAGGCGGACGTGATCAGCTACGAGGACGCGCTGCGCAATGCCGATTCCGTCAACGACCTGCGCCTGGCCATCAAGCTGGAAGGCAAGGCCGCCAAGACGCGCGACCTGTCGGCCGGCACCGAGCACCTGAACATCATTTAAGGAAGCACATGAAAGGAAGCACATGAGCACGGTATTCGATTTCAAGGCCGACACCCTGGCCGGCGCGCCCGCCGACCTGGCGCAGTACCGGGGCAAGGTGCTGCTGATCGTGAACACCGCCAGCAAGTGCGGTTTCACGCCGCAGTACCAGGGCCTGGAAGCGGTGTACCAGCAGTTCAAGGACCAGGGCGCGGTGGTGCTGGGCTTCCCCTGCAACCAGTTCGGCGCCCAGGAGCCCGGCTCGGCCGACGAGATCGGCGCCTTTTGCGAAAAGAACTACGGCGTGAGCTTCCCCATGTTCGCCAAGGTGGACGTGAACGGCAGCGGCGCCCATCCCCTGTACCAGTACCTGAAAAAGGAATCGCCCGGCCTGCTGGGCACCGAAGGCATCAAGTGGAACTTCACCAAGTTCCTGATCCGCAAGAACGGCACCGTCTACAAGCGCTACGCCCCCACCACCAAGCCGGAAGAACTGGCGGACGACATCGCGCGCCTGCTGGCCGAATAGGTCCGTCCCGGCTTTACCCCGGCGGGGCCCGCCCCCGCCCGCACATCATGTTTACTGACTACCTGGCGCAGCTGTTCTCGCCCCCCACCGATCCCAGCATGCTGAGCTACGGGATCTACGATCCGTGGCTGGTGGCGCTGTCCGTGCTGGTGGCCTCCTTCTCTTCCTGGATGGGCCTGCAGATGGCGGGCCAGGCGGCCGCCGCCACCAGCACGCGCCTGCGCCGCGCCGCCCTGCTGACCGGCAGCCTGGCGTTGGGCAGCGGGGTCTGGGCCATGCACTTCATCGGCATGCTGGCCTTCGACCTGTGCACCAGCGTCGACTACGACCGCGTCATCACCATCTGGTCCATGCTGCCCAGCGTGGCGGCATCCTTCGTGGCGCTGGCCGTCATCAGCCGCCAGGAAATCGGCCGCTGGCAGCTGCTGGCGGGCGGCGTGCTGGTGGGGGCCGGCATCGGCGCCATGCACTACACCGGCATGGCCGCCATGCGCACCGCGCTGGAACTGCGCTACGACCCGGCCATGTTCGCGCTGTCCATCGTGGTGGCGGTGGCGCTGGCCACCCTGGCGCTGTGGGTGCGCTACGGCCTGAGCGCGCTGCGCGGCCGCCTCAGCGGCACCACGCGGCTGGTGATTGCCGGCGTGATCATGGGCTGCGCCATCGCCGGCATGCACTACACCGGCATGGCCGCCGCGCGCTTCGTCGGCACCGTGCCGCCCGGCTCGGCCGGCGGCGTCAGCAACGCCAACTTCCTGGCATTGGCCATCACCCTGATCACGGTGTCCTTCACCTTGCTGGTGCTGTCGGCCAACGGCATGCTGCGCTACCGCGCGCTGTTCTTCCAGCTGAGCCAGAGCGAATCGTGGATGCGCGCGCTGCTAGCCACGGCGGTGGATGGCGTCATCACCCTGGAGGCGGACGGCACCATCCGCGAATTCAACGCGGCGGCCGAGCGCATCTTCGGCTGGCGCCGCGCCGACATCCTGGGCCGCAACGTGCGCCTGCTGATTGCCGACCCGGCGCGCTCGCAGCGCGACGGCCTGCTCAGCCACCTGAACGACGGCACCGAAGGCGTGATCGGCGAAAGCCAGGACGTGCTGGGCCTGCACAAGAGCGGCGCCCACGTCCCCATCCGCAACGCCTACGGCCACGCGCGCCTGGCCGACAAGGATTTATACGTCTGCTTCGTCACCGACATCAGCGAGCGCAAGGCCATGGAGCAGCAGCTGCGCGCCAGCGAACAGCAGTTCCGCTCCCTGATCGGCAACATCCCCGGCATTTCCTACCGCAGCCTGATGGCGCCGGGCTGGCCCATGGTGTTCGTCAGCGCGGCGGTCGAGAACCTGACCGGCTATCCGGCCGCCGACTTCCTCGGCTCGCCGCCCGCGCGCTGCTTCGGCGACCTGATCCACCCGGACGACCATGAGCAGGTGGCGCGCGGCCTGGACGCGGCGGTGGAACTGGGCCAGCCCTTCATCCTCGAATACCGCCTGCTGCACAAGGACGGCAGCACGCGCTGGATGTGGGAAAACGGCAGCGCCATCTTCAACGAGCAGGGCAAGGTGCAGTGGCTGGACGGGGTGATCCTGGACATCAGCGGGCGCCGCACCATGGAAGAGGAGCTGCGCGCGGCCAAGGAGCGCGCCGAGCAGGCCGCCGCCGCGCGCGCCGCCTTCCTGGCCAATATGAGCCACGAAATCCGCACGCCGATGAATGCCATTCTCGGCTTCACCGACGTGCTGCTGCAGGGCGAACTGGCCAGCGACCAGCGGCGCCACCTGAACACGGTGCGCAACTCGGCCCGTTCGCTGCTGCGCCTGCTCAATGAAATCCTCGACACGGCCAAGCTGGACAAGGGCGCGGTGGAACTGGAGCTGTCCGACTACAACCTGCTGGCCCTGATCGACGAGCTGTCCTCCACCATGGGCAGCAACGCCAGCGCGAAAGGGCTGAAGCTGGCCGTCGCCTACGACCCGGCCATGCCGCACTGCCTGCACGGCGACGAGCTGCGGGTGCGCCAGGTGCTCAGCAATTTGCTGGGCAACGCCATCAAGTTCACCGCCAAGGGCAGCGTCACGCTGGCGGTGACGCGCGAGAACGGCCCGGACGGCGACAGCGTGCACTTCATGGTGAGCGACACCGGCATCGGCATTCCGGCCGACCGCCTGGCCGCCATTTTTGAACCCTTCACCCAGGCCGACGCCTCGATGAACCGGCGCTTCGGCGGCACCGGCCTGGGCACCACCATCTGCAAGCAGCTGGCCGAACTGATGGGCGGCCAGATCTGGGCCACCAGCACCGAGGGCCACGGCAGCGCCTTCCACGTGGTGCTGCCGCTCGCGCCGGCCGTCAGCCAGCCGGCGCAGCAGCGTGCCGCGCCGTCCATCAAGCTGCCGCCGCTGAACATCCTGGCGGCCGACGACGTACCGCAGAACCTGGAGCTGCTCACCCTGCTGCTCGGCAAGCAGGGCCACAGGATCACCGGCGCCAGCGACGGCGTCATCGCCGTGCAGCTGGCCGCCGAGGGCCGCTTCGATGTGATCCTGATGGACGTGCAAATGCCCGGCATGGACGGCCTGGAGGCCACCCGCCGCATCCGCGCCCAGGAAGTGCAGCTGGGCCGTCCGCGCGTGCCCATCATTGCCATGACGGCCAGCGTACTGGAAAAGGACCGCGAAGCAACCAGCGCGGCCGGCATGGAGGGCTTCGCGCCCAAGCCGGTGGACATGCACGTGCTGGGCCGCGAGCTGGCTGCGGTGCTGGGCATTGCCATCGACGAGCCCGTGCAGGAAAGCAGCGACACCCTGCTGCAGGTGCTGAACCACGCGCACGCGCTGCACCGCTGGGCCGGCGACGAGCGCGTGTATCACCGCGCGCTGCGCAGCTTCGCG
This sequence comes from Massilia sp. Root418, assembly GCF_001425265.1. Classification (GTDB taxonomy): domain Bacteria; phylum Pseudomonadota; class Gammaproteobacteria; order Burkholderiales; family Burkholderiaceae_D; genus Rugamonas. The sequence goes on along the minus strand of NZ_LMEC01000021.1, from coordinate 152,312 downwards.
GCCGAGCGCGCCAATGCCACCGCCGAGCTGCGCCAGCTGGCCGGCAGCCACGACGGACCGGATGACGACCTGGCCGCCGCTGCGGCGCTGGCGCACCAGCTCAAGGGCGCGGCCGGCAACCTGGGCCTGGAGCAGCTGGCCATGGCACTGGACCGGCTCGAGTACAAATGGCGCGGCGGTGCGGCCACGCCCGCCGAAACAGCCCCGCTGCTGCACGCCGTGGAGCAGCGCCTGGGCGCGGCCATCGCGGCCATCGACGCGCTGCTGGCCGTCACGCCTGCAGCGGCGCCCGCCGGCGCTGGCGCCGGGGATGCCGCCGCTGCCGCCGACGCCGCCGATGCGCCCTCGTCCACGGCCGGCGCAGCCGCCCCCGCCCCGCTGGACGACGCGCTGGTGCGCCGCCTGGGCGCCACGCTGGCGCGCTCCATCGACAGCGGCGCCTTCGACGAAGCGGCCATGGAGCAGCTGGCGCAGGCCCTGGACGCGCATGCCGCGCCCCGGCACCTGCAGGAACTGCAGCAAGCCATTAACGATTTCGATTTCAGCACGGCCCAGGCGCGGCTGGAGGCACTATTGGCCTCCTGCCTGTCCGCCCCGGCCGGGAGCACACCATGAACCAGCCCGCCAAACGCCTTCCCGTCATCCTCGCCGTGGACGATGAATCGACCAACCTCCAGCTGCTGCGCCAGATCCTGCAGGACCGCTATAGCCTGCTGTTCGCCAAGGACGGCCCGCGCGCGCTGGAGCTGGCCGCCAAGGAGCAGCCCGACCTGATCCTGCTGGACGTGATGATGCCGGACATGACCGGCTATGAAGTCTGCCGCCGCCTGAAAGCCGATCCGGCCACGGAAGGCATTCCCGTCATCTTCGTCACCGCGCTCACCGACAGCACCGACGAAGTGGACGGCTTCGAAGCGGGCGCGGTGGACTACATCACCAAGCCGGTCAGCCCGGCCGTAGTGAAGGCACGCGTGCGCCTGCACCTGTCCCTGGTGCGGCTGGACGAACTGAAGGCGAGCCGGCTGGAAATCGTGCAGCGCCTGGGCCTGGCGGCCGAATACAAGGACAATGAAACCGGCCTGCACGTGATCCGCATGAGCCACTACACGCGCCTGCTCGCCATCGCCTGCGGCCTGGACGAGGACGACGTGGACGACCTGTTCAACGCCGCGCCCATGCACGACATCGGCAAGATCGGCATCCCCGACCGCATCCTGCAAAAACCGGCCAAGCTGGACGAGGAGGAATGGCGCGTGATGCAGGGCCACCCCACCATCGGCGCCGACATCATCGGCCGGCACGCCACCGGCATGCTGGCCGTGGCCTGCCAGGTGGCGCAGAACCACCATGAGAAATGGGACGGCAGCGGTTACCCGCATGGCCTGCAGGGCGAACAGATTCCGCTGGCCGGCCGCATCGTGGCCGTGGCCGACGTGTTCGACGCGCTCACCTCGGTGCGCCCCTACAAGCAGGCCTGGAGCGTGGAGCAAGCCTGCGACTATCTGCGCGCCCAGCGCGGCCTGCACTTCGATCCGCATCTGGTGGATTTGTTCCTGACCCAGCTGCCCGCTGTCGCTGAAATCATGGAAAAATGGGCCGAACGTTAAAATAATGGGCTTGGCATTGTGCCTTTTACGTAATAATGTGAATGGGAACGATTTAGGGCTGGACGGAAACCTATGCCACTGTTGGGGAAATTGCTGTCTTTGTGGATGCGCATGGGGATTTATGCCAGGCTTTTCATCCCTATTCTATTGCTAGTAACTATCATCGTCAGCGTGCGCTACACGCTGATGACCGAATCCGAATCGGCCGCCGCGCGCCAGCGCTACGAAATCGAGGCCCAGCAATTGGGCCAATATCTGGCCGCCGCCCTCAAGCCCCTGCAGCGCGAACGCAACGACGTCGCCATCGCCGCCCTGCTGGCCGGCGCCGCCGCGCACGACCCGGACCTGGCCATGGTGCGCTGGGAGCATGCCGGCGCGGTGGCCGCCTCGGCCGGCGTCCCGCCCCAGCAGGACACCATGCCCCCCGCCTGGCTGGGCAGGCTGACCGCCATCGAGCCGCTCTACCTGAACCTGCGCGTGCCGCTGCATGAGGTTGGAACCGGCAGCGCCGCCCTGCCCCCGGGCACGCTGTCGCTGTGGTTCCACCCCACCCAGCCGCTGAACCGCGTGTGGCGCGCCCTGCGCCAGCAGGCGGTAATCTCCGCGCTGAACATCATCACCATCTACGTGCTGCTTGGCCTGCTGATCTTCCTGAACCGGCGCATGCAGCTGCGCCTTGAGAGCGCTACCGGCCGCTTCCAGAACGGCGACCTGGGCGTGCGCATGCCGGTCAGCGGTTCGCCCGAAGCGCGCACCATGGCCAGCACCTTCAACAGCATGGCCAGCCAGGTGCAGGCGCTGGTGCAATCGCTGCAGGACCAGAAGGAGCGCATCGAAGTGACGCTGTCGTCGATCGGCGAAGCCGTCATTGCCACCGGCCTCGATGGCCGCATCGGCAGCATGAACGAGGCGGCGCAGCAGCTCACCGGCTACAGCGAAGAGCAGGCGCGCGGCAAGCAGCTGCACGCCGTGTTCACGCTGGCCAACAACTTCGGCCACCAGGCGCTCAAGCGCACCATGCAGAGCATCTACGCCGGCGGTCCGGTGGTGCGCGCGAAGAACCAGACCTTGCGCCAGCAGTCCGGCGCCAGTTTCGTCATCGAGTACACGGTGGCGGCCATCCGCCGCAACGAGAAAGGCCGCGAAGGCGCGGTGCAGGGCGCGGTGCTGGTGTTCCGCGACGTGAGCGAGAAGAAGCAGCTGATCCAGCAGATGTCCTGGCAAAGCCAGCATGACCTGCTGACCGGCCTGCCCAACCGCAGCGCGCTGGCGGCGCGCTTCGAGCACGAACTGGAACTGGCGCGCCAGGGCGGCGACGGCAATGCCATGCTGGCCGTGTGCATGCTGGACCTGGACCACTTCCAGCAGGTAAACGAGCGCGGCGGCCATGCGCTGGGCGACGAAATCCTCAAGCAGGCCGCCGGCCGTCTGCACAGCTTTGCCGGGCCGCGCCACTACGCCGCGCGCCTGGGCGGCGACGAATTCGCGCTGCTGCTGCCGGACCAGCCGGGCCAGGCGGCCGTCGAGCGCACCCTGGCGCAGCTGCTCGCGCTGCTGGCGCGGCCCTACCATTGCGAGACCCAGACCATCTCGGTGCCGGCCAGCGCCGGCGTCACGCTCTACCAGGGCGGCGACATCAGCGCCGACAACCTGCTGCGCCACGCCGACCAGGCGCTGTACCAGGCCAAGCTCACCGGCCGCAACAAGGTGCACTACTTCGACGCGCACCTGGACGAGCAGGTGCGCACCCACCACAACCGCCGCACCGAGATCCGCAATGCGCTGCGCGCCGAGGAACTGTGCTTGTACTACCAGCCCAAGCTGGACATGCGCGCCGGCCGCATCATCGGCATGGAGGCGCTGCTGCGCTGGCGCCATCCGCAGCGCGGCATCGTCGGGCCGATGGAGTTCCTGCCGGTGGTGGAGCACACCGACCTGATCGTGGAAATCGGCGACATGGTGCTGCGCCACGCGCTGCGCCAGCTGGAGCTGTGGCGCGCCAGCCATCCGCACTGGGTGGTGAGCGTGAACATCGCCGCGCGCCATTTCCAGCGCACCGATTTCGTGGCGCGCCTGACCGCCATCCTGGCCGAATTCCCCGGCGTGCCGCCGCGCATGCTGGAGCTGGAAATCCTGGAATCGTCGGCGCTGGCGGACATCGGCCACGTGCGCAGCATCATGCTGGAATGCCAGGCGCTCGGCATCCGCTTCGCGCTGGACGATTTCGGCACCGGTTACTCGTCCATGTCCTACCTGAAGCGGCTGCCGGCCGAAGTGCTGAAGATAGACCAGAGCTTCGTGCGCAACATGCTGGTGGACCGCGACGATTTGCACCTGGTGTCGGCCGTGATCGGCCTGGCGCGCGCCTTCAACCGCAGCGTGATCGCGGAAGGGGTGGAGACGGTGGAACACGGCGCCCAGCTGATGCGCCTGGGCTGCGACCTGGCGCAAGGCTATGGCATTGCGCGGCCCATGCCGGCCGGCGAGGTGCTGCCCTGGACCGCCAGCTTCGCCGTCGCGCCGGCCTGGCAGCGGGCCGGCTTGCTGCCGGTGGACGGCGTGAGCGGCGTGAGCGGCGTGAGCGGCGTGGGCGCCTTGGACGGCGCCCCCAGCCCTTACCCCGCCCTGCCGGCGGCCAGCAACTGATCCAGCAGTTCTATCCAGTGCTGCACCGACATCTCGGTGCCAGATTGCAGGTGCGCCAGGCAGCCGATGTTGGCCGACACGATCTTCGCCGCCCCCGCTGCTTCCAGGCTTTCGAGCTTGCGGTCGCGCAGTTGCCTGGACAGCTCAGGCTGCAGCATGGAATAGGTGCCTGCCGAGCCGCAGCACAGATGGCTTTCCGCGCACAGCACCACGTCCACGCCCACGGCGCGCAACACCTCCTCCACCTTGCCGCGTATCTGCTGCCCATGCTGCAAGGTGCAGGGCGGATGGTAGACGACGCGCTCGCCGGCGGGCTGGCCAGCCGGCCGCCCATGGCGTTCGCCCAGGCGCTGCACCAGTTCCGCCTCGAAGGCCGGCAGCACCTCGCTCAAGTCCCTGGTCAGTTCCGAAATGCGCCGCGCCTTCTCCGCGTAGGCCGGATCATGCGCCAGCAAGTGGCCATATTCCTTGACGGTGACGCCGCAGCCGGATGCGGTCATTACGATCGCTTCGACCTGCTCGCTACCGGCCCCGCCGGTCTCGCCCGACACATAGGGCCACCACGCTTCGACATTGCGGCGCATGTCATCCAGCCCGCCATCCTGGTCGTTCAGGTGGTAGCGCAACGCGCCGCAGCAGCCAGCCTTGGGCGCGGCGATCAGCTGCACGCCCAGCGCGTCCAGCACGCGCGCGGCGGCCGCGTTGATGTTCGGTGCCATGCCGGGCTGCACGCAGCCCTCCAGCACCAGCATCTTGCGCGCGTGGCTGCGCGAAGGGCGGCGCCCGGCCGCCGCAGCCGGCGGCAGCTTGTCCTGCAAGGCCGGCGACAGCACCGGCTTGAACAGGCGCCCCATGGCCAGCGCAGGCGTGAACAGCCAGCGGCGCGGCAAGGCCTCCTTCAGCACATAGCGCTTCACGCGGTCGGCCAGCGGCCGCCGCACGCGCTGCTCGACCACCTTGCGGCCGATGTCGGCCAGGCGCCCGTACTGCACGCCGGACGGACAGGTGCTCTCGCAGTTGCGGCAGGTGAGGCAGCGGTCCAGGTGGGTCTGGGTTTTCTGCGTGACGGGCGCACCTTCCAGCACCTGCTTGATCAGGTAGATGCGTCCGCGCGGGCCATCGAGCTCGTCGCCCAGCAGCTGGTAGGTGGGACAGGTGGCCGTGCAAAAGCCGCAGTGCACGCAGGCGCGCAGGATGGCTTCGGCCTCGTCGCCGTCGCGCGTATTCTTGATGAAGTCTGCCAGGTTGGTTTGCATAGTTTTACATGCGGCCCGGATTGAAAATCCCGGCCGGGTCGAAAGCCTGTTTGAGCCGCTGGTTGATCTTGGCCACGGCGGGCGCCAGCGGATGGAACGCGCCCGGGCCCTTGTCCTGCGCGCGGAACAGCGTGGCGTGGCCGCCCGCCGCCGCCACCGCGCGGCGGATATCCTGCGCCGCGCCGGCGCCCGCCGCCGCGTCGAGCTTCAGCCAGCGCTGCGCGCCGCCCCATTCGATCAGCTGCTCGCCTTTCAGGACGATGGCGCTGGCCGCCGGCGGCACGGACAGCCGCCACAGCGCGCCGCCATCGAAATAGCCGTGCGACTGGTCGCGCAGGCCGGCCCAGAACCCGGCTGCCTCCGCCTCGCCGAGGCGAACGCCGGAAGCGCTTGCCGCCCCCATGCGGGCCAGCGCGGCACGCACGGCCGCGTCCGCGCCCGACAAGCGCACCGTCAGCACGTCCTGGTGCCAGCAGCTGGCCGACAGCGGCAATGGCTGCCCGGCCCATTCATTCAGGCGGCGCAGCGCATCGATCTCGCTCATTCCGAAACGCAGCGTTGCCTCGCACACCGGCAGCGGCAACACCTTGAGCGACACCTCCAGTATCAGCCCCAGCGTGCCCATCGATCCCGCCAGCAGGCGCGACACGTCGTAGCCCGCCACGTTCTTCATCACCTGCCCGCCAAAGCGCAGCACCTCGCCCTTGCCGTCCATGAGCGTAGCGCCCAGCACGAAATCGCGCACGCCGCCGGCGCTGGCGCGGCGCGGCCCCGCCAGGCCGCTGGCCACCACGCCGCCGATGGTCGACGCCGCACCGTAGCGCGGCGGCTCGAACGCCAGCATCTGCCCATGGGCCGCCAGCAGCGCCTCCACCTCCGCCAGCGGCGTGCCGCAGCGCACCGTGATCACCAGCTCGGTCGGCTCGTAATCCACCACGCCGGTATAAGCGTGCGTATCCAGCACGGCCGCTTGCGAAGCCGGGCCCTGCGCGTTGCCGTACCAGTCCTTGGTGCCGCCGCCGCGCAAGCGCAAGGGCTTTCCCGTCTCGACTGCCGCCAGCACCTGGCTGCGGAATTGTTCTACCATGGTTTGCATGAGGCTCCGATTCAAAAACGCGGCAGGCCGGCATGCGGCAACAGCCCCGCCGTCACGCGCATCTTGCCGAATTCCGCGCAGCGGTTCAGGGTGGGGATGGCCTTGTTCGGATTGAGCAGCATGGCCGGGTCGAACGCGCGCTTGACGCTGAAGAAGGCCGCCAGCTCGGCAGGCTTGAACTGCACGCACATGGAATCGATCTTCTCGATGCCTACGCCATGCTCCCCGGTGATGGTGCCGCCCACTTCCACGCACAGCGCCAGGATCTCCGCGCCGAAGGCTTCCGCGCGCTCCAGCTCATCCGGCTGGTTCGCGTCGAACAGGATCAGCGGATGCAGGTTGCCGTCGCCCGCGTGGAACACGTTGGCGCAGCGCAGGCCGTACTTCGCTTCCATCTGCTCGATGCCGGTCAACACCTGCGCCAGGTGCTTGCGCGGGATGGTGCCGTCCATGCAGTAGTAGTCCGGCGAAATGCGGCCCGCAGCCGGGAAGGCGTTCTTGCGGCCGGACCAGAACTTCAGGCGCTCCGCCTCGCTCTGCGACACCTGGATGGCGCTGGCGCCTGCCGCCTCCAGCACCGCCGTCATGCGCGCGATCTCTTCCTCCACTTCCTCCAGCGTGCCGTCCGCCTCGCACAGCAGGATGGCGGCGGCGTCCGTGTCGTAGCCCGCCTTCACGAATGGCTCCACCATGCGCGAGGAGGTGCGGTCCATCATCTCCAGCCCGGCCGGGATGATGCCCGCCGCGATCACCTTGGCGACCGCGTTACCGCCGGTGACCACGTCGCCGAACGAGGCCATGATCACGCGCGCGCACGCCGGCTTGGGCACCAGCTTGACCGCCACTTCCGTGACGATGCCCAGCATGCCTTCCGAGCCGATGAAGGCCGACAGCAGGTCCAGGCCAGGCGCGTCGAGCGCCTCGCTGCCCAGTTCCACCACGTCGCCCTCGATGGTGGCCATGCGCACGCGCAGCACGTTGTGCACCGTCAGCCCGTACTTCAGGCAATGCACGCCGCCGGAGTTCTCCGCCACGTTGCCGCCGATGGTGCAGGCGATCTGCGAGGACGGATCGGGCGCGTAATACAGTGCGTGCTGCGCCGCCGCCTCCGAAATGGCCAGGTTGCGCACCCCGGGCTGTACCACGGCCGTGCGCGAGTACGCGTCCATGCGCACAATCTGGTTCATGCGCGCCGTGGACAGCACTACGCCGTCGGCAATCGGCATGGCACCGCCGGACAGGCCGGTGCCGGCGCCGCGCGGCACGATGGGCACGTTCATCTCGCGGCACACCTTGAGCACCGCCAGCACCTGCGCCTCGTCCGCCGGCAGCGCCACGATCATGGGCGGCTGGCGGTAGGCCGACAGGCCGTCGCATTCATAGGGCCGGGTGTCTTCCAGTTCGGACAGGATGCTGGCTGCCGGCAGCGCCGCGCGCAGGGCTGCGGCCACGCTGTGCTGGCGCGCGGCCGTGAAGGCCGGCGGCGTGGCTGCCTGCGGGGTTGCCTGCGGAGCTGCTTGGGTGGCTGTGGTCATGGGAGTAGAGCATATCGCCGATGAAGTACTGATTGTAAGGCACCCCGGCTGAATTTATCGTATGCTCGCTGTCATTCAAGGAATAAGGGGCAATACCATGGGCAACCGACTCTCGAAAATCGCCACCCGCACCGGCGACAACGGCACCACCGGCCTGGGCGACGGCAGCCGCACCGACAAGGACAGCCTGCGCATCCACGCCATTGGCGACGTGGATGAGCTCAACTCCAACCTCGGCCTGCTGCTCAGCGAAGCCATGCCGGACGACCTGCGCGACGAGCTGGTCGGCATCCAGCACGACCTGTTCGACCTGGGGGGCGAGCTGTGCATCCCGGGTTACCAGATGATTAAGGAGGAGCACGTGGAAAAGCTGGACGCGCTGCTGGCCAAGTACAACGCCACCCTGCCCGCGCTGACCGAGTTCATCCTGCCGGCCGGCTCGCGCGCCGCCGCGATCGCCCACGTCTGCCGCACCGTCTGCCGCCGCGCCGAGCGCAGCATCGTCACCCTGGGCAAGGCCGAAGCGCTGCACGAACACCCGCGCCAGTACGTCAACCGCCTGTCCGACCTGATGTTCGTGCTGGCCCGCGTCCTGAACCGCTTCGCCGGCGGCAGCGACGTGCTATGGCAGCATGAGCGCAAGAGCAAGAAGGGCTAGGTTTCGAAGCCGTCGAGTTGCGCCAGCTGCACCTGAAGGAAGTCCATGAACAGGCGGGCGCGCAGGGGCTGGTGGCGGCGGGAGGGGTAGATCAGGCTGAGGTCTTGCGTTGCGCCTTGCCATTCGGGCAGCACGCGGGTGAGCTTGCGGCTTGCCAGCAGGTCTTGCACCAGCCAGGCGGGACACAAGCCAACGCCGCCGCCCGTAGCCAGGCTTTCACGGATGGCCAGGGCGTTGTTGACGCGGTAGCGGCCCTGCGTTTGCACCTGTACATAACGGTCGCCATTGTGCAGTTCCACCGTGCCGCCGGTGCTGAGCCAGGCGAAGCGCACGTAGTTGTGCGCGGCCAGGTCTTCGGGCTGGCGCAGCCTGGCGTGGCGCTTCAGATACGCCGGCGCGGCCACCAGCCAGCGCGGCGAACGGGCGATCTTGCGGGCGATGGCGTTGGGCGGCAGTTCGCTGCCCAGCCGCAGCGCGACATCGACGCCCTCTTCCACCAGGTCGACCATGCGGTCGTTCAGTATCAGTTCGATTTCCATTTGCGGGTATTGCGCGAGAAATTCCTGCACCAGCGCGTTGAGCAGGAACTGCCCCAGCGCGACCGGGGCGTTCACGCGAAGCAGGCCGGCCGCTGCCTGGGTTTCCCCGCGCGCGTCCGCCACGGCTTCGGCGTAGTCTTCCAGTACGCCCTTGCTGCGCTCGTAGAAGCGCTGACCCTGCACGGTGGGCGACAGGCTGGATGTGCTGCGCTCAAGCAGGCGCACGCCGAGGCTGTCTTCCAGCGCGGCGACGGCCTTGCTGACGGTGGGCTGCGTGGTGCCGAGTTCGCGCGCGGCGGCCGACAGGCTGCCCAGTTCCACAGCGCGCACAAAGTATTGCAGGGAGCGGATCGTGTCCATGGCGGTATCTCATTCGATATTGGAATGAAGCATAGTCCATTTTCCCGTCTTCCGCTCAACTGTGGAATGAATGAAGATGGCTGCACACTTCATTCAAGGAGCAGACCATGTTCAAGACGATTTCCACCCTGGCCCTGGCCGCTGCGGTCGCAGCGCCCGCCACGGCATCGGAGCAATGGCAGGCCAGCTGGTATGCGGCGCCGCAGCCGGGCTGGGACGCGGGCTTCGCGCTGCCGACCAATATGCCGGCTGGCTTGCAGGATCAGACCGTGCGGGAGACGTTGCGTCTCAGCGCGGGCGGGCAGCGCGTGCGGGTGGTGCTGTCGAACCGCTACGGCCTGGAGCCGCTGGTGATCGGGGAGGCGCGGCTGGCGCGGGTCCGGACCGGCGCTACGGAGGGCGCGCTGTTGTCCTTCGGCGGCAAGCGCTCGGTGACGGTGGCGCCAGGCCGGCAGGCGGTCAGCGATGCGCTCGATTTCAGCGTGCAGCCGCTTGAGCGGCTCAGCGTATCGACTTATTTCCCGCGGCGTGCGGTCCCGTCCACCTTCCACTGGGGCGCGCAGCAGACCGGCTATATCGCCGCCGGCAACCAGACCGCCGCGCGTGAACTCTCAGGAGCCGAAGCGCTGCACGGGCGTGTGTTCCTGAGCGCGGTGCATGTGAGCGGCGGCACGGCAGCGGCGGGCGCAGGCACCGTGCCCGGCACCGTGGTCACGCTGGGCGACTCGATCACGGACGGCAATGGCTCCACCCCGGACCAGGACCGCCGCTGGCCGGACTACCTGGCGGCACTGGCGGCAGCGCGCGGCATGGGCGTGGCGAACGCGGGGATCTCCGGGGCGCGCGTGCTGGCGGACCGCATGGGCGAACGGGCGGCGGCGCGCTTTGAGCAGGACGTGCTGGCGCAACCCGGCGCGCGCAGCGTGATTATCGCGCTGGGCATCAACGATATCGGCTGGCCCGGCAGCGCGTTTGCGCCGCACGACCCGGCTATGGAAGCGGAGACGCTGATCGCCGGCTACCGCAAGCTGATCGACCGCGCCAGGGAGCGCAAGCTGAGGGTGATCGGGGCGACCATGGCGCCGTTCGAGAACGCGCTGCAAGGCACGCCGCTGTCGGACCATTACAGTCCCGCCAAGGATGCGGTGCGGCGCAAGGTGAACGACTGGATACGCGCTAGCGGCGCCTTTGATGCGGTGGTGGACTTCGACGCCGTGCTGCGCGATCCGGCGCATCCCTCGCGCCTGCTGCCCGCCTTCGACTCCGGCGACCACCTGCACCCTGGCGACGCCGGCTACGAAGCGATGGCCAAGGCTGCGTATGACGTGCTCGGCACGCCGTAACCCGCCGGCGCGATGGTCCATGGCGGCTCGCGGCGGGTTACGCTGCGCTAACCCGCCCTACGGCCTGCGGTCCGAGCAGCAGCGCCATGCCGGGCGATTGGCGCCATTGCAGAGCCGCCGCCACCCTGCCTCATCAAGCTAATCTACATAATCGGAGGTGATCAATACCTCGCGAACTTCGCCACGCTCGAATTTCACTCTTAGACTGTTGCCATCACATGCGCTGCTGAACTCATGTCCCGCCCAATGATCCCTTAAGAGGATCGATAGGAAAACGTCCTTTTTCCTGATTTCGCTGTCGAAGTGATCCTTGCTGAACCTGGCCGACAGGATGATTTTCTTTTTTCCCCGTACCGCAAATTTGACTTCCAAGGACCTGCCCAGGTACGAATTGACGTTGCTCTCGCCAGTATTCGGCTGCTCTTTCTCATCAAGCTGAGTCTCCACCTGATACAGGTGGGCACCAATAAAATTGCACACCGCTTGATATTGCGCTCGTGAGCCTTCCTCGCCGACGCATGGGGAGCAGATGAAGGTGGCTGCGGCAATCGATGCCATCATTTTTTTTATCACTTGTATTCCCTGCATGCCTTAGCGATGAAGATAGTATCAATTTAACATCTCCCCAGTGATGCCGCCATGATGCCAGCTCACCGGCAGCGGTTCACGGTTCCAGCAGCCGCGCCATGCCGCGCGACATGCTGATGCGCGAGGCGTGGGAGGGATGGCTGGCGATCAAGGGCTCGCCGTCTTCGGCTTCCGCCAGCTTGCGGTAGAAGCTGAGCATGGCAGATACCGGCCACCCTGCCCGGTGCGCGATCACCATGCCCAGTTGATCCGCCTCGCGCTCCTGCATGCGGGACAGCGAGGACAGGCGCAGTTGCAGGGACAGGTCGCTGTCGAGCCGCAGCATCACCACCTCCACCGGCACCAGCGGGCGGTACGCCAGCTGCGCTTCGGACAGGAACTCGCGCGTATGTTCGGCGATGGCGTGCGCCACTTCGTGCGCGAGCAGCACGGCCAGTTCGTCGTCCGTCAGGTCCAGGCGCCGCACGAAGTCCGCGCCGACCAGCAGCTTGCCGCCCGCCAGGCACACCGCGTCGATATCCGGCCCGGCGGCCAGGTGCACTTCCCACGCCCAGGACGCCGCCTCCGGCTTCAGCCCGACAGCGGCGGCAATCAGCTCGGCGCTCACGTAGCGCAAGCGGTGCAGCAGCGCGCGGTCCGCATCGAGCCTGCCGGCGGCGGCAAGGTCCACCACTTGCTCGATGTAGCGGTCCTCCATGTGCCGGCCGACTTCCTCCGCGCCAAAGCGCAGCTCCTGCCAGCGCCCGGAATCGGGCACCTGGGCCGGGGCGGCTTGCGGCAGGAAACAGGCGGCAAGCAGCACCGCAGAGCAGGCCGGATGGCGCATGGCAACCTCCCCACATTGGCATAAATCGTTTATACCAATATAGGAGAGCGCATGCGCCGCCGCAAGGCGGACTTACTTCGCGTGGTTGTTTTTGACGCGGACGTAGTGTTCGGCCGAATACTTCAGGTAGGCGATTTCTTCGTCGCTGAGCTTGCGCACGCGCTTGACCGGGCGGCCAACGTACAGGTAACCGCTTTCCAGCACCTTGCCGGGCGATACCAGGCTGCCCGCGCCGATCATGACGTGCTTTTTCACCACCACGTCGTCCATGACGATGGAGCCCATGCCGATCAGGCACTCGTCGCCGATCTCGCAGCCGTGCAGGATCACCGAGTGGCCGACGGTGACGTAGTTGCCGATCTTGAGCGGTGAGCCGTCCGGCTTGGCCGCGTTCTTGTGCGACACGTGGCCCATGGCGAAGTCCTGCACATTGCTGCACTCGCCGATGGTGATGCGGTTCACGTCCCCGCGCAGCACGGTGTTGCACCACACGGAGGAATCGCGGCCGATGCGCACGTCGCCGATCACTTGCGCGGTGTCGTGCAGGTAAACGCCCTCGCCCAGCTCGGGCGCGGTGTCGAGGTAGGAACTGACTGGCATGGTGCGCTTACCCTCAGCCCTTGTTGACCACCACCAGGCGCGGCTCGCCGGCGGCGTCGGCGCCGAAGCGCGCCCTGATGGAGGCGGCGATGCCGGCCGCATCCAGGCCCACGCTGGCCAGCAGCTTGGCCGGGTCGCCATGGTCGATGAACTTGTCCGGCAGGCCCAGCATCAGCACCGGCTTGACGATGCCTTCCTCGGCCAGCGCTTCCGCCACGGCCGAACCGGCGCCGCCCATGATGCAGCCCTCTTCCACCGTCACCAGGTAGTCGTGTTCGGCGGCCAGCTGCTTCACCAGCGCCACGTCCAGCGGCTTGACGAAGCGCATATTGGCCACGGTGGCGTCCAGCTGGGCGCCCGCCGCCACCGATGGCGCCACCATCGAACCGAAAGCCAGGATGGCGATCTTTTCGCCCTTGCGCTTGATCTCGCCCTTGCCGATTTCGATGGCCGACAGCGCCGGATCGATGGCCGCGCCGATGCCCGCGCCGCGCGGATAGCGGATCGCGGCAGGGCCCGGGTACTGGTAGCCGGTGGTGAGCATCTGGCGGCATTCGTTTTCGTCCGAGGCCGCCATCACCACCATGTTAGGAATGCAGCGCATGAACGCCAGGTCGTAATTGCCGGCGTGGGTGGCGCCGTCGGCACCCACCAGTCCCGCGCGGTCCAGCGCAAACGTCACGTCCAGGTTTTGCAGCGCCACGTCGTGGATCATCTGGTCGTAGCCGCGCTGCAGGAAGGTGGAGTAGATCGCCACCACCGGCTTGAGGCCTTCGCAGGCAAGGCCGGCGCCGAAGGTGACCGAGTGCTGCTCGGCGATGCCGACGTCGAAATAGCGGTCCGGGTATTCCTGCTCGAAGCGCACCATGCCCGAGCCTTCGCGCATGGCCGGCGTGATGCCCACCAGGCGCTTGTCGGCCTTGGCCATGTCGCACAGCCAGTTGCCGAACACTTCGGTGTAGGTGATCTTGCCGGCCGGGGCAGGCTTGATGCCTTCGGCCGGATTAAATTTCGGCGTGCCGTGGTACAGCACCGGCTCGGCCTCGGCCAGCTTATAGCCCTGGCCCTTCTTGGTCACCACGTGCAGGAACTGCGGGCCCTTGAGCTTCTTGATGTTTTCCAGCGTCGGGATCAGCGAATCGAGGTCGTGGCCGTCGATCGGGCCGATGTAATTGAAGCCGAACTCCTCGAACATGGTGGCCGGGACCACCATGCCCTTAGCGTGTTCCTCGAAACGCTTGGCCAGCTCCAGCACGGGGCCGGGCAGCACCTGCTTGCCGACGTTCTTGGCGGCCGCGTAGAACTGGCCCGACATCAGGCGCGCCAGGTAGCGGTTCAGCGCGCCCACCGGCGGCGAGATCGACATGTCGTTGTCGTTCAGGATCACCAGCAGGTTCACGTCGTCCTGCACGCCGGCGTTGTTGAGGGCCTCGAAGGCCATGCCGGCGGTCATGGAGCCGTCGCCGATGACGGCGATGGCGTGGCGGTGCTCGCCCTTGATCTTGGCCGCCTGCGCCATGCCCAGTGCGGCCGAAATCGAGGTCGAGGAGTGCGCCGTGCCGAAGGTGTCGTAGTCGCTTTCCACGCGGCGCGGGAAGCCCGAGATGCCGTCCAGCTGGCGCAGCGTATGCATCTTGTTGCGGCGGCCGGTCAGGATCTTGTGGGTGTAGGTCTGGTGGCCCACGTCCCACACGATGCGATCGTGCGGCGTGTTGAAGACGTAGTGCAACGCGACGGTCAGCTCCACCGTGCCCAGGTTGGACGACAGGTGGCCGCCGGTCTTGGACACGGAATCGAGCAGGTAGTTGCGCAGTTCGTGCGCCAGCGGCGTGAGCTGGGTGCGCGGCAGCTTGCGCAGGTCCGCCGGGTCATTGATATTGTCTAGCAAGTTCATTCTTATGCCTTCCGCTGCACGATCAGATCCGCGAGTTCGCGTAACCGCAGAGCTTTTTCTCCAAACGGCGCGAGCGCTGCGTGCGCGTCGAGCCGCAATTTTTCCGCCAGCGCGCGCGACGGTTCCAGGCCCAGGATGGACACATAGGTCGGCTTGTTGTCGGCCGCGTCCTTGCCGGCGGTTTTGCCCAGCGTGGCCGAATCGGCGGTGGCGTCCAGCACGTCGTCCACCACCTGGAAAGCCAGGCCGATGGCGCGCGCGTAATCGTCCAGGGCGGCCAGTTCGGCGCCGTCCAGGTCCTTGCCGGCCAGCGCGCCCAGCACCACGGACGCGCGCAGCAAGGCGCCCGTCTTGAGCTGGTGCATGCGTTCGAGCTGTTCCAGCGTCAGGCTGAGGCCCACGCTGTCCAGGTCGATGGCCTGGCCGCCGCACATGCCGGCCGAGCCGGACGCGTGCGCCAGCAGGCGCAGCATGGCCGCCAGGCGCGCCGGCGGCAGCGCTGCGCCGGCAGCGTCGGCCAGCACCAGGAAGGCCTGCGACTGCAGCGCGTCGCCGACCAGCAGCGCGGTGGCCTCGTCGTAGGCAACGTGCACGGTCGGCTTGCCGCGGCGCAGTGCGTCGTCGTCCATGCAGGGCATGTCGTCGTGCACCAGGGAATAGGCGTGGATCATTTCAACGGCGGCGGCGGCGCGGCTGAGCACAGCGGCGTCCGCGCCGAACAGCGCGCCGGCCGCGTACACCAGCAGCGGGCGCACGCGCTTGCCGCCGCCCAGCAGGGCGTAGCGCATGGCGTCATGCAGCTTGGCGGGCACGGCGCCGGCGGCAGGCAGGTATCCGCCCATGTCCTGCTCCATGCCGGCCTGGATGGTCTTCATCCAGTCGTGGAAGGCGCTCATGCCAGCTCCTCGGTGTCGTTGAACGGCTTGAGCATGCCGCCTTCCAGCACCTTGACCTGGGCTTCCACCTTGTCGAGCTGGCCGGCGCAGTATTTCACCAGTTCCGAACCGCGCGCGTAGGCCGCAACCGACGCTTCCAGCGGCAGCTGGCCCGCTTCCATTTGCGTTACCAGTTGCGCAAGCTCCGCCATCGCTTCCTCGAAGGAAGCGGGGGCCGGCAGCGCACTCGCGGATTCAGCATTCAATTTCTTAGACATATGCACTCAAATCGGTAAGGCCAGGCGGCGTTCGGGGGCCGCCAGCCCAGTGTAGCCCGTTATTTTAGATCAAACCAACCAATGCAGTGGAATTAACAGTCCAGCACAAGCGCCACCGGCACTTACACCGTTGCAAACAAGTCTACCCTGTCGGCGCGGCAATTGGGCGCAGGGGTGAATGATTCCTCAGGAAAGCCGGTCTAATATAGGCGTTTCACGGTATAATCTCCGGTTCTGTCCGAAATACCGTTTCAAAAATTGAATTCAGGTCTTTACGGATTCTGTCTCTTCTTGGTTTGCGGCACATTAATTAAGGGGGGTTGGGATGTCCGATCTGGCTACCCACGCCAAGCTAGCGCGCTCCAACGCGCAACTTCCGGTTAACGTCTATTTTGACGAAACGCTACTGCAGCGTGAAATGCAGCAACTGTTTAAGCCAGGCCCGCGCTATGTCGGGCATGAACTGATGGTGCCGAACGCCGGTGACTTTGCGACCCTTGTTTCCGAAAACGAAGGGCGCATGCTGGTGCGCAACGCCAATGGCCTTGAGCTCCTGTCCAACGTCTGCCGTCACCGCCAGGCGCTCATGTTCAATGGGCGCGGCAACAGCAATACCATCGTGTGCCCGCTGCACCGCTGGACCTATGACTTGAAGGGGGAGCTGATCGGCGCGCCGCACTTCCCCGAGACGCCCTGCCTGAACCTGCCCAAGACCGGGCTGCAAAGCTGGAACGGCCTGCTGTTCGAACAGAACGGCTACAACGTCATGGAAAAGCTCAAGCAGATGTCGGTCTCCAAGGACCTGGACTTCAGCGGCTATATGTTCGACCACGTGGAAGTGCACCAGTGCGACTACAACTGGAAGACCTTCATCGAGGTCTACCTGGAGGACTACCACGTCGAGCCCTTCCACCCCGGCCTGGGCGGCTTCGTCAACTGTGAAGACCTGCGCTGGGAATTCGGCGCCGACTACAGCGTGCAGACCGTGGGCGTAAACCGCAGCCTGCGCAAGTCCGGCTCGCCGGTCTACCAGAAATGGCACGAGCAGGTGCTCAAGTTCCGCGGCGGCGAGCCGCCGGAATTCGGCGCCATCTGGCTCACGCTGTACCCCAACATCATGGTCGAGTGGTATCCGCACGTGCTGGTGGTGTCCACCCTGTGGCCGGACGGCCCGCAGAAGACCCGCAACGTGGTGGAGTTCTACTATCCCGAGGAAATCGTGCTGTTCGAGCGCGACTTTGTCGACGCCGAGCGCGCGGCCTACATGGAAACCTGCGTGGAGGACGATGAAATCGCCCTGCGCATGGACGCCGGCCGCAAGATCCTGATGCAGCGCGGCGAAACCGACGCCGGGCCCTACCAGTCGCCGATGGAAGACGGCATGCAGCACTTCCACGAGTGGTACCGCAGTAAAGTAGCCTTGTAACCCAGCCGCCAGGGCGGCAGAAACAGGAATGTAATGCAATCGCTTTGGATGTTGTTCGCCAGTTTCATGTTCGCCGCCATGGGCGTTTGCGTGAAACTGGCCTCGGAAATCTACACTACCTCCGAGATTGTGCTGTGCCGGGGCGTGATCGGGGTTTCAGTCCTGTTCTGCATGATCCGCCTCCAGGGCGGCAGCTTCAAGACCACCATGCCGCTGGCCCACCTGTGGCGCGGCTTCATTGGCGTGGTCTCCCTCTGGCTGTGGTTCTACGCCATCGCCAACCTGCCCCTGGCCACCGCCATGACGCTGAACTACATGGCGCCCATCTGGATCGCGCTATGGCTGTTCATGCACGGCTGGTGGCACGCCAAGAACCGCGTCGAGTGGCCACTGATCCTGGCCGTGTTCATGAGCTTTGTCGGCGTCACGCTGCTGCTGCAGCCGGCCTTCGATTCCAACCAGTTCCGTCCCGCGCTGGTGGCGCTGATCTCCAGCATGCTGTCGGCCATGGCCTATATGCAGGTGCGCAAGCTGGGCCTGGCCGGCGAGCCCGAATACCGCGTGGTGTTCTATTTCTCGATCGGCAACCTGCTGGCCGGCGTGGGCGGCAATATCCTGGAAGCGGGCGCCGGGCCGGTGGTCTGGCATGCGGTCGACACGTGGTATAAATTCTTCCTGCTGCTGGGGATCGGCCTGTCCGCCACCGCCGCCCAGATGGCCATGACGCGCGCCTACCGGGTCGGCAAGACGCTGGTGGTGGCCAACCTGCAGTACACCGGCATCGTGTTTTCCAGCTTCTGGGGCGTGGTGGTGTTCAGCGATTCCTTCGACTGGCACAGCTGGCTGGGCATTGCCGTCATTCTCGCCTCCGGCGTGGCCGCAACGTTTTACAATACCCGCAGTACGGAGCGCGGCAAGGCCATTGCCACCACCGATCCGATCGCCAGCGAAGTGTAAAAAACCAGTAGAGGAGCGCCATGCACACCACCCTGATCAACGCCGCCGACCTCGCGCAGCACCTGACCGACCCGGACTGGGTCATCCTGGACTGCCGCCATGACCTGATGAATCCGAACGCGGGCCGCGACGGCTACGCCATCGGCCACATCCAGAACGCGCAGTTCGCCAGCATCGACGACGACCTGTCCGGCGCCAAGGCAGCGCCGGGTGCGCAGTTCACGGGCCGCCATCCGCTGCCCGAGCGCGGCGCGCTGATCGACACGCTGCGTGGCTGGGGCATCAACGACAACACGCAAGTGGTGGCCTACGACGCGCACGGCGGCATGTTCGCGGCGCGTGTGTGGTGGCTGCTGCGCTGGATCGGCCACCCGGCCGTAGCGGTGCTGGACGGCGGCCTGGCCGCGTGGCAGTCGCAGGGCCTGCCGCTGGTGACGCCGGTGGCGCAGCGCGCGCGCGGCCACATCACCGAGCGCCCCAGCCTGGCGCATACCGCGAGTGTGGCGGACGTGGTGGAAAATCTGAGCACCCACCGCCGCACCGTGCTGGACGCACGCGCGCCGGACCGTTTCCGCGGCGAGAACGAAACCATCGATCCGGTGGGCGGCCATATCCCGGGCGCCAAAAACCGCTTCTTCAAGGACAACCTGCTGCCGGACGGGCGCTTCAAGCCGGGACCGCAGCTGAAGCAGGAATTCGCGCCGCTGCTGAGCAACCCGGGCACCGCCATCATGCAATGCGGCTCGGGCGTCACGGCCTGCCACAACCTGCTGGCAATGGAAGTGGCGGGCCTGCACGGCGCCTCGCTGTACCCCGGTTCCTGGAGCGAATGGTGCGCCAACCCGGCCCGCCCGGTCGCCACCGGCGCCTGATCAGTCCCGCTGGCGCCACGGGCTCGGCTAGCAGGGTTTCACGGATGCTGTCTTCAGTCTCGTCGAACCCGTCCCGCTGAACGAAATACAGGGTTTCCAGGGGCGTGCGCTCGCACAGTTCCGCCAGGCGCCCAAGGCCGGCGCGCGCGGTTTGCGCGGCCACAAGGCGGCCTGGCGGCGCTTAGTGGCGGTGGGCGGTGAGGAACAGCACGATCGCCACGCCGGCGGCGATCAGCAGCACCTGGGGGATGGTTTCGCGCAGCGTGGCGCGGCGCTGCATCTGCGGCATCAGGTCGCTCACGGCGATGTAGATGAAGCCCGACGAGGCGAACACCAGCACGTAGGGAATCAGGTTGCTGGCCTGGTCCAGCGTGTAGTAGCCCAGCAGGCCGCCGGCGATCGCCATCATGCTGCACAGCAGATTGTAGACATAGGCCCGCGTGCGCGAGAAGCCCGCGTTGAGCAGCACGATGAAGTCGCCGATCTCCTGCGGGATCTCGTGCGCGATGATGGCCAGGCCGGTCACCAGGCCCAGGCCCGGGTCGGCCAGGAAGGCCGCCGCGATCAGGATGCCGTCGGTGAAGTTGTGCATGCCGTCGCCCACCAGGATCATCCAGCCCGCCTTGCCCGCCTCGCGCTTGTCGTGCCCATGGTGGTGGTGGTGGCCGTCGTGCTCGTGGTGGTGCGAATGGCGCAGGATGGCCAGCTTTTCCAGCATGAAGAAAGCCAGCAGCCCGCCCAGCAGGGTGGCAAACAGGGTGCGCGGGTCGGCACTCGACTCGAACGCTTCCGGCAGCGCGTGCAGCAGCGACGTGGACAGCATGATGCCCACCGACAGGCTGACCATGCGCTCGACCACCTTGGACAGCAGGGTAAACGAGAAGATGGCCGCGGCCGTCAGGCTGATCACGCCGCCGATAGTGGTGGCCAGCAGGATGGAGATGAGTGTGGAATCGATTTTATTGCCTCTTGAGCACTGCCTGGGAACGCAGCCGGGGCCCGGCGCCTGCCGCGTTCCGCGCCTGGATGCCGGCGCAAACCGGGCATTTTACCGCCCGGCCCGATTTTCTGCTCAGTTATGCAACGCCATTGGCCTTGAACCAGGCCACGGCGCGCGCAAAACCGTCCTTGGCGTCGGCTTCGTTGTAGCTGGGACGGTAGTCGGCGTGGAAGGCGTGGCCCGAGTTGGGGTAGACCACGATGGTGGACTTGGTGTTGCCGGCCGCCGCCAGCGCCGCCTTCAGCTTGTCCAGCGATTCCACCGGGATGCCGGTGTCCTTGGCGCCGTACAGGCCCAGTATGGGAGCCTTGATCTTGTCGGCCACGTCGATCGGATGCACGGGGCTGATGGCGCTTTTCTCGCCCACCACGCGGCCATACCAGGCCACGCCGGCCTTCACGTTCGGGTTGTGCGCGGCGTACAGCCAGGTCTGACGGCCGCCCCAGCAGAAGCCGGTGACGCCCAGCTTGTCCGTGTTGCCGCCGTTGGCCTTGGCCCAGGCCACCACGGCGTCCAGGTCGGCCAGCACTTCGCTGTCCGGCGTCTTGCCGACGATGTTCTTCATCAGCTCGGCCTGCGACGGCGCCTTGGTGGCGTCGCCCTGGCGCACGAACAGGTCCGGCGCCAGCGCCAGGTAGCCCAGCTTGGCGAAGCGGCGCGCCACATCGGCGATATGCTCGTGCACGCCGAAGATTTCGGAGATCACCAGGATCACGGGCAGGCCGGTCTTGCCGGCCGGCTGGGCGCGGTAGACCGGCACGGCGGTGCCGTTCACGGTGACCGTGACGGTGCCGGCGGTCAGGCCCTCGGTGTCGGTCTTGACGACGTTCTGCGCCATCACCGGCAGCGCGGCGGCAGCGAAGCCGGTGCCCAGCGCCACTTTCAGGAAATCGCGGCGGGGTACGCCGTCGTTCAGGTGTTTTTCGTTCAGGCTTGCCGCGTCGTTCAACAAATCTTTCATCTGTTTCCCTCCAGTGGTTACGTCACAGTGTGCGGCGGACCACGGCGGGTTACGGCTGCGCCTAACCCGCCCTACGGCCCCCTGTTGCGGCGGCGGACCGTAGGGCGGGTTAGCGCGCAGCGCGTAACCCGCCGTCAGTGCGCCTCCTCCCAATTCTTGCCCACGCCGACCTCCGCCAGCAGCGGCACCTTCAGCTGCGCCACGCCGGCCATCAGCTGCGGCAGCTTTTCGCGCACCAGCGCCAGCTCGTCGTCCGGCACCTCCAGCACCAGTTCGTCGTGCACCTGCATGATCATGCGGGTTTTCAGGCCGTCCTGCTCCAGCCAGTCCTGCACCGCGATCATGGCCAGCTTGATCAGGTCGGCCGCCGTGCCCTGCATCGGCGCGTTGATCGCCGCGCGCTCGGCGCCCTGGCGGCGCGGGCCGTTCGGCGAATTGATCTCGGGCAGCCACAGGCGGCGGCCGAACACGGTCTCCACGTAGCCCTTGGCCTTGGCCTGCAGGCGGGTGTCGTCCATATAGGCCTTCACGCCGGAGAAGCGCGCGAAGTAGCGGTCGATATAGTTCTGCGCGGCGGTGCGGTCGATGCCCAGGTTGGCGGCCAGGCCGAAGGCGCTCATGCCGTAGATCAGGCCGAAGTTGATCACCTTGGCGTAGCGCCGCTGCTCGCTGGTGACTTCGGCCGGCGCCACGCCGAAGATCTCGGCGGCGGTGGCGCGGTGGATGTCCTCGCCTTCGGCGAACGCGCGCAGCATGTTCTCGTCTTCCGAGATGTGCGCCATGATGCGCAGCTCGATCTGCGAATAGTCGGCCGAGACGATATGGCTGCCAGGCGGCGCCACGAAGGCTTCGCGGATGCGGCGCCCTTCGGCCGTGCGGATCGGGATGTTCTGCAGGTTCGGGTCGTTGGAGGCCAGGCGGCCCGTCACCGCCACCGCCTGCGCGTAATTGGTGTGCACGCGGCCGGTGGCCTTGTTGATCATCAGCGGCAGCTTGTCGGTGTAGGTGGACTTCAGCTTGGCCATGCCGCGGTATTCCAGCAGCACTTTCGGCAGCGGATAATCCTCGGCCAGCTTTTGCAGCACTTCCTCGTCGGTGGAGGGGGCGCCGCTGGGGGTCTTTTTCACCACCGGCAGCTTCAGCTTCTCGAAGAAGATTTCGCCGATCTGCTTGGGCGAGCCGAGGTTGAAGGGCTGCTCGGCCAGCTCGTGCGCCTTGGCTTCCAGCTCGACGATGCGCGCGCCCAGTTCCTCGGACTGCGTCTTGAGCAGGGCCGCGTCGATCATCACGCCGTTGCGCTCGATCTTCTGCAGCACGATGGCGGTCGGCAGCTCGATCTTGCTGTAGATGTGGGTCAGCTTGTCGTCGGACGAGACGTTGCCGTGCATGGCCAGGTGCAGGCGCAGCGTGATGTCGGCGTCTTCCGCCGCGTACTCGGTGGCACGGCCGATTTCCACCTGGTCGAAGGTGATCTGCTTGGCGCCCTTGCCGCACACGTCCACGAAGGGAATCGTGGTGTGGTTCAGGTGGCGCAGGGCCAGGCTGTCCATGTCATGGGTGCGGTGCGATTCAAACACGTAGGACTGCAGCAGCGTGTCGTGCACGATGCCGCGCAGCGCCACGCCGTGGTTGGCGAAGATGTGCGCGTCGTACTTCAGGTTCTGGCCGACCTTGGGCTTGGAACCGTCCTCCAGCCAGGGCTTGAGCTTCTCCAGCACCAGTTCGCGGCTCAGCTGCTCCGGCACGCCCTGGTAGCGGTGCGCCACCGGGATGTAGCAGGCCTGGCCCGGCTCGGTGGCCAGCGAGATGCCCACCATTTCCGCCGTCATCGGCTCCAGCGAGGTGGTTTCGGTGTCCACCGCCGTCAGTTCGGCCGCTTCGATACGGGCAATCCAGCGGTCCAGGTCCGCCTCGGTGAGCACGGTTTCGTAGCTGACGCTGGCCGGTGCGGCGGCAAACAAGTCCCCATTCGCACCGCCGGCGGCGATCGCGCCCGACGGCGCGCCCGCTGCGCCTGCGCCGGTGGCTGCGGACGGCGCGCCCGCCCCGCCGGCGCCGATGGGCGCAGCCGGCGTCAGGCCGCCCAGTTCGCGCAGCAGCGTCTTGAAGCCGTACTTCGAGAAGAAGGCCAGCAGTGATTCCTTGTCCTCGCCGCGCGCCACCAGGGTTTCCGAGATCGACATCATGTGCGCGCTCAGGTCGCAGTCGGTCTTCACGGTGATCAGCTCGCGGCCCTTCGGCAGCCAGGGCAGCGCGGCGCGCAGGTTCTCGCCGACCGCGCCGGTGATCTTGTCCGCGTTGGCCATCACGCCGTCCAGGCTATCGTAGGCGGTAAGCCACTTGAGCGCGGTTTTCGGGCCGCACTTGGCCACGCCAGGCACGTTGTCGACCGTGTCGCCGATCAGGGTCAGGTAATCGATGATGCGGTTGGGCGGCACGCCGAACTTGGCCAGCACGCCCGGCTCGTCCATCTTCTCGTTGGTCATGGTGTTGATCAGCATGACGTGCGGGTTGACCAGCTGGGCCAGATCCTTGTCGCCGGTGGACACCACCACGTCCAGGCCCGCCTTCACCGCGTCCACGCACAAGGTGCCGATCACGTCGTCCGCCTCCACGCCCTCCACCATCAGGATGGGCCAGCCCATGGCGCGCACCGCCTCGTGGATGGGCTCGATCTGCAGGCGCAGGTCGTCCGGCATGGAGGCGCGCGTGGCCTTGTATTCCGGATACATATCGTCGCGGAAGGTCTTGCCCTTGGCGTCGAACACGCAGGCAATGTAGGCGGCGGGGAAATCGGCGCGCAGGCGGCGCAGCATGTTGACCATGCCGTGCATGGCACCGGTCGGATGGCCGTCCGGGCTGCGCAGGTCGGGCAGCGCGTGGAAGGCTCGGTAGAGGTAGCTGGAACCGTCAACCAGCAGCAGGGTCTTTTGCATATGAGAAAATTAAGCGTTGCGGCGTTATCACTAAGTAGTCGGCCATTATCGCAGACTATTTTAAAACCGGAACCGTGTCGGTTTGTTACAATGGGCACATACAGAAACTAGCAATTCACCTAACAGGGCGGTATTCATCATGCGTGCATCCATAATCTGGCCAGTTCTCGTTCTCGCCCTGAGCAGCGTCGCCCAGGCACAAACGCCTTCGGCCGCGCCCCCCAAACTCGACAAAATCGAAGAAGTTGATACGCCGATCACGGTTACCACCAAGCCGGCCAACGAACGCAAGGTCACGGAAAAGCGCGAAGGCGGGCGGGTGACGGAGGCCAAGGTCAAGAGCGGCCCCAGCACCTACACCGTCAAGGCGCAAAACACCACCAGCACCACGGCCCTGCCCGGCGACGCCGCCGGCCAGGCCAACCGCGGCCCGCAGTGGACCGTGATGGAATTCGACATCGGCAAGAAGAAGACCAAGCAGAAGGAAGACGAGGCGGCCGACGACACGCCCGCCCCGCCACCGCCAGCCAAACGCTGAGCCTGCGCTGAGTCAGCAGCTTCTTGCTTCCGCAGCTTAATTCAACTTAATCGCTTCTCATGGCAGTTTTTACCCCGGTCAGCCTGGATGACGTCAGCCAGTGGATCACGCAATTTCCTCTCGGCAAACCGGTGGCGATCAAAGGCATCGCCTCCGGCATCGAAAACAGCAACTTCTTTCTCACTACCGAGAGCGGCGACTACGTCCTCACGATTTTTGAGAACCTGTCTTTCGAGCAGCTTCCCTTCTATTTGAACCTGATGCGCCACCTGGCCGAGCGCGGCGTGGCCGTGCCCGCCCCGGTCGCCAACGCGCAAGGCGAGCTGGTGGTGGCCTTGCACGGCAAGCCCGCCTCCATCGTCACCAAGCTGGTCGGCAAGTCGCAGATGGACCCGCAGCCGGTGCATTGCGCCGAAGTGGGCGCCATGCTGGCGAAAATGCACGTGGCCGCGCTGGACTACCCGGCGCAGCAGCCCAATCTGCGCGGCCTGGACTGGTGGAACTGGGCCACGCCGCAAGTGCTGCCGTTCTTGTCCGACGCCGAAGCCCACCTGCTGCGCGCGGAGATGCATTTCCAGGAAGCGTTCTACGGCTGCGACACCTACAAGCTGCTGCAGCAAGGCCCGGTGCACGCCGACCTGTTCCGCAACAACGTGATGTTCGACGGCGACAAGCTCACCGGCTTCTTCGACTTCTACTTTGCTGGCTGCGATAGCTGGCTGTTCGACGTGGCGGTGACGGTCAACGACTGGTGCATCGACCTCGACACCGGCGTGCTGGACACGGCGCGCGTACGCGCCATGCTGGACGCCTACCACGCCGTGCGCCCCTTCACCGCAGCGGAGCAGACCGCGTGGCAGCCCATGCTGCGCGCCGGCGCCCTGCGCTTCTGGCTCTCGCGCCTGTACGACCTGCACCTGCCGCGCGAAGCGGAAATGCTCACGCCGCACGATCCCACCCACTTTGAACGCATCCTGCGCGAGCGCATCGCCGTTGCGGCACCCGCACTGTACTGAAAAACCGACATGGGCAAACTCCCCGCAAGCACCGGCTGGCTCTGGATCAAACAGGGCTTTGAATTGTTCAGGCAGCAGCCTGGCGGCCTGACCTCGCTGGCCATGCTGTACGCCATGCTCAACCTGGTGCTCAGCATTATTCCGCTGGTCGGGCAGCTGGCCGCCATCGTGCTGATTCCGGCTTTCTCGGTGGCCTTCATGCAGGGCTGCGCGGACGTGGAACAGGGCAAGCGGGTGATGCCGGCGCTGTTGCTGTCCGGCTTCCGCAAGCCGGCCTTCCCCAAGCTGCTGGCGGTGGGGCTGCTGTACGTGTCGGCCGCTGCGCTGGCGATCGGCCTGGCCTCGCTGGCCAGCGACGGCATGCTGGTCAAGCTACTCACCGGCAAGGTGGCGCACGATTCCGCGGAGGCGCGCAATGCCAGCCTGGGCAGCTCGCTGATGCTGATCATGGCCATCGGCCTGCCTGCCGCCATGGCCTTCTGCTTTGCCGCGCCGCTGGTCTACTTCCAGAACATGGGCGTGGGCAAAGCCATCTTCTTCAGCTTCTTCGGCGTGCTGCGCGCCTTCAAGACCTTCGTGGTGTTTGCCGTCAGCCAGTTCGGCCTGATGCTGCTGCTGACACAGATCGTCACCCTGGTCTTCGGCCGCAGTCCGACCCTGCAGGTAATGGTGATGCAGATCGTACTGGTGCTGTTCTCGGTGCTGTTCCACTGCGCCTTTTACGCCAGCTATAGGCAGATCTTCGGTAACCCTGCTGCAGCAAAAGACACGCCGCGGGATGTGCGCCCGGAAGATGCGCCTTGACGCTGGTGCCGCCGCGCACCCTCGCTGACGCGGCAGCAGCCCGCGACAACGGTTTTAACCTGGTGCGGCTGGCTGCCGCCTTGGGCGTGGTGGTCCACCATGCCTACCTGCTGGCGCCCGTTTCTCCCGGCGACGACCCCGTCAGCCGCCTGCTCAAGCCGGTCACCAACCTTGGCCTCCTGATGGTGGCCGTGTTCTTCCTGATCAGCGGCTTCTTCATCACCCGCAGCTGGATGCACGATCCGCACCTGCTGCGCTTCGCGGTGCGCCGCGCCGCCCGCATCCTGCCGGGCCTGATAGCAATGGTGCTGCTGACCACCGTCCCCGCAGTGCTATGGTTTTCAAGTCCCGGCGCGGGCGGCCTGTTCAGCCTGCCGACTTGGCAATATATATTGGGCAATGTCTCGCTGCACGGCCTGCGCTACGCGATACCGGACACGGAATGGCAGATTGCCGGCGTGCTGGGTGGCCAGTCGCTGAACGGCTCGCTGTGGACTCTGTACTGGGAGGGCCGCATGTACGTGATGGTGGCCCTGCTGGGCGTGGCCGCCGCCCTGCCCTTGCGGCAGTGGCTGATGGGAACGGCCGCCTTCCTGCTGCTGGCAGCCAGCCTGTTTCCGGACGTGGCGGGCAACTACATTTGGGAACAACGGCTGTGGTCGATGTTCCTGGCCGGTATGCTGTGCTGCACGCTGGCGGCGCGACTGCGCATCGGCCCCGTGCAGGCGGCCAGCGCCTGTACCCTCGTAGCGTTAAATTTTACGCGCGGAGCGGATCAGGCGGGCAACAGCTTCACTTGGTTCGGCATCGCCCTGGCCGCCGGCGCCGTCGCGCTGTGGGCGGGGAGCGCGCAGCTGCGCGGCTGGCGGCACCTGCGCCATCACGACTACTCCTACGGCCTCTACCTGTGCCACTGGCCCATCATGCTGATGCTGAAGACGGCGCTGCCGCAGCTAGCCGCCCTGCAGCTGCTGGCCCTGTCGCTGCTGCTGGCCGCGCCCCTGGCCATGCTCAGCTGGCACTACGTTGAAGCGCCCGCCATGAAAATGGCGCAGCGCTGGCTCGCCGCCCGCCGCCCGGCCGGCGAGTCGGCTCTGCGGGCCTAGCGTCCGCTAGCGGCCCAGCCGCTCCAGCTTGGCCACGCTCAGGTCCAGCACCTTCATGCCGCAACTGCCGAAGTTGATCTGCGCGCGGCAGTTGGTGCCGCTGCCTTCGATGTTGACGATCACGCCTTCGCCGAACTTGCCGTGCGCGACCGATTCGCCGATGCGCCAGCCGCTGCCGCCGGCGGTCTTCTGCGCCATGCGCTGGGCCAGCGCGTTGTCGCTGCCCAGGTTGAGCGGCGCCTCGTCCCAGGCCGACTTCTTGTTGGCGAACCAGTGCGACTGCACCTTGGGCGAGAGCCACTTCAAGGACTCTTCCGGCAGCTCGTCGAAGAAGCGCGACTTCATGTTGTAGCGGGTCTGGCCGTGCAGCATGCGGGTCTGCGAGAAGCACATGTACAGGCGCTTGCGCGCGCGCGTGATGGCCACGTACATCAGGCGCCGTTCCTCTTCCACGCCCCCCTCCTCTTTCGAACTGCTCTCGTGCGGGAACAGGCCCTCTTCCAGGCCGGTGATGAAGACGTTGTCGAACTCCAGGCCCTTGGCCGAGTGCACCGTCATCATCTGCAGCGCGTCCTGGCCGGCTTGCGCCTGGTTGTCGCCCGCTTCCAGCGAGGCGTGCGACAGGAAGGCCGACAGCGGCGACATGACGGTGGCCAGGGGCGCGTCCGCGTCCAGGATCTCGATGCCGTCCTGGTTGACGATGGGCGCGCCGGCCTGCGCGTCCGCGCGCGGGCCGAGGTGCGCCGGGGCGCCCTGGCCGTATCCTTCCTCGGACACGAACTGCGTGGCCGCGCTGACCATCTGCTCCAAGTTCTCGATGCGGTCCGCGCCCTCTTTCTCGGTGGCGTAGTGGGTCAGCAGGGTACTGCCCTCCAGCACCACGCGCACCAGTTCGGGCAGCGCCATCTGCTGCGTTTCAAAGCGCATGCCTTCGATCATCTTGACGAAGCCGGCCAGCGATGAGCCGGCCTTGCCCGTCATATAAGGCACGGCCGCGTACAGCGAAATGCCGTACTGCTGCGCCGCGCCCTGCAAATTCTCGATGGTGCGCACGCCGATGCCGCGCGTGGGGAAGTTCACCACGCGCAGGAAGGCCGAGTCGTTGTGCGGGTTGTCCATCAGCTGCAAGTAGGCGATGGCGTGCTTGACCTCGGCGCGCTGGAAGTAGCGCAGGCCGCCGTACACGTGGTAGGGAATGCCGGCCGAGAACAAGGCGTGCTCGATCACGCGCGACTGCGCGTTGGAGCGGTACAGCACCGCGATCTCGCTGCGCGACGCGCCCTCGGCGATCAGGCTCTTGGTCTCCTCGATGATCCACTGCGCTTCCTGCAGGTCGGAACTGGCTTCGTACACGCGCACCGGCTCGCCGTGCCCGGCGTCGGTGCGCAGGTTCTTGCCCAGGCGCTTGCTGTTGTTGGCGATCAGCATATTGGCCGCGTCCAGGATGTGGCCGTGCGAGCGGTAGTTCTGCTCCAGCTTGATCAGGTTCTTGACGTTGAACTCTTGCTCGAAGGCACGCATATTGCCCACGTTGGCGCCGCGGAAAGCGTAGATGCTCTGGTCGTCGTCACCCACCGCGAACAGCGCGCTGCTGCCCTGGCTCTGCCCCTGGCCGGACAGCAGCTTGAGCCACTTGTACTGCAGGTCGTTGGTGTCCTGGAACTCGTCCACCAGGATGTGCTTGAAGCGCTGCTGGTAGTGCTCGCGCAGCGGCTGGTTGCGGCTCAGCAGCTCGTAGCTGCGCAGCAGCAGTTCGGCAAAATCCACCACGCCTTCGCGCTGGCACTGGTCGTCGTACAGGCCGTACAGCTCCACCATCTTGCGCTCGTTGGCGTCGTACGCTTCCACGTCGGCGGCGCGCAGGCCGGCGTCCTTGGCGCTGTTGATGAAATACATCACCGACTTGGCCGGGAACTTCTCGTCGTCGATATTGAACGCCTTCAGCAGGCGCTTGATGGCCGACAGCTGGTCCTGGGAATCGAGGATCTGGAAAGTCTGCGGCAGCGCGGCGTCGCGGTAATGGGTGCGCAGCAGGCGGTTGCACAGGCCGTGGAAGGTGCCGATCCACATGCCGCGTGTATTGATCGGCAACATGGCCGACAAACGCGTCAGCATTTCCTTCGCCGCCTTGTTGGTGAACGTGACCGCCAGGATGCCGGCCGGCGACACCTGCCCGGTCTGGATCAGCCAGGCGATGCGCGTGGTCAGGACGCGGGTCTTGCCGGAGCCGGCGCCGGCCAGGATCAGGGCGCTCTGCGCGGGCAGCGTGACGGCGGCAAGTTGCTCGGGATTGAGGTTGTGGAGGAGATTTTGCATCCCGTGATTATACCGGGGCCGCTGGCGGCCCGGTATAAAACACTGGATATCCAATCAGCCCTTGGGCGCTGGCATCGCCTCGGCCTGGCCGTTGCGCACGGCTTTCTGGATCAGTTCGCGCACGGTACGGTCGGCTTCCCGGCTCAGCCTGCCCTGCTCGCGGCCCAGCTCACCCAGCTTGCGTCCCAGCTCCTTCATGGGTTTGCTGGCCTCGCGCATTTGCGCGCTCAGTGCCTCCATGGGCGCGCTTTTGGCGGCCACCTCGGCGTGCGTTTTCGCGAATTCGGCGGTCAATTCCTTCATTTGCTGCTTGAACGGCTCCATTTGCGTCTTTAGGGCGTCCATTTCACGCTGCAGCGCTTCGCGGTCGGTGCCCCCGGCGTCGCGGCTGCGCTCCATCCTGCGCGCCACCGCTTCGATCCTGCGCGCGACGGCTTCCTGCTGCCGCGCTACCTGGTCGATTTTGTCGTGTTGTAAGCCGCGCCCGGCGCGTTCGGACTGCTCGGACGCTGCCTGCATCTTGTCGCCCAGCGCTTCCATGGCCTTGCTGTGCTGCTCCATGGCTTTGTTGTGTTCTTTCATTTGCAGGTTCAGGGCGTCGGCGGGCGCCCAGGCGGCGCTGACCTTGGCCAGCAAGGCGGGGTCCTTGATCAGCCAAGCGTGGTCGCCGTCGCGATACCAGATGAAATCACCCTTCACGGCGTTTTCCAGGCGGCTCAGTTCGGCCATGTCTTTGCGGCCGGAGTAAATCGCGGTGTAGCCGTCGCCGCGCCTGATGCCGTAGGCGTCCTTGGCGTTGTCGTTCATGGTCAAGCGGCCAAAGGTCATGCGGACGCGGCCGGGAGTACGGGCCGTGGTGGCGTCACTGGACAGCGTGGGGGCTGGCGGGGCCGGCGGCGCGGCCATGGCTGCGGGGGCTGCGGGGGCTGCGGGGGCTGCGGGGGCTGCGGGGGCTGCGGGGGCTGCGGGGGCTGCGGGGGCTGCGGCCGCTGCGGGCACAGCCGGGGCTGGCGGCGCGGCCGGGGCTACGGGCGCTGCAGGCGCGGCCGGGGCTGGCGGCGCTGGCGGCGCGGCCATGGCTGCAGGGGCGGCAGGGACAGGCGGCACGGCGGGCGGCTGCGGCGCGGCGTGGGCGTACAGCATGGCGCACGCGGTGCACAGGCCGAACAGGGGCGCGGCGATCTTCCAGCTCAGTGGCTGGCTGTCCGGACGGACCAGGCGTTTGATACGGGACATGAGGTTTCCTCCTTGAGCCCCCAGCGCGGGCTGGGGGGTAGCGAACTGGAAGCGGTCCAGTTCGGACAATGCAAGGGCCAGGCGCCGCGGTTCGCCAAGCATGCTTGCGGCTAAATCATCTGCAATCTGTTCCCGCTCGTTGCGGATATGCCGTGACAGCATCCACACGCTCGGGTGGTAAAACAACAAAATCTCGATCGCGCTCTGCACCAGGTTCACCAGGTAGTCGTGGCGCTTGATGTGGGCCAGCTCGTGCGCCAGCAGCGCCTCCAGCAAGTCCGCCGGCATGCCGGTCAACAGCGAGGCCGGCACCAGTACCACCGGCTTCCAGCACCCCGCCGTCATGGGCGACTCCAGGTGCTCGGCCACCGCCAGCCGCACGGGCCGCTCCAGGCCGAGGCGCAGCGCCAGGCGGTCCAGGTGCTGCTGCCAATGCGCATTCGGCATCTGCTGCGCCTCCAGCGTGCGTTCGCGCACCCACATCAGGCCGAGCGACAGGCGCACCGTCATAAAGGCCGCGCCGCTGGCCCACAGCAGCACCAGCCAAGGCAGCTGGCGCTGCAGCAGGTACTGCCACGACACCAGCCAGCCGTCGTCCATCAGCGCGGGCACCGCCACGGCAGAGCCGTCCAGCATGCCCGAGCCGGCCATCAGCAGCACTGCCGGGTCGGCGGCGGGCGCCCCGCCGGCAGCGTCCAGCACGCGCCAGATGATGCCGGCCAGCGGCAAGGCCGCGCACAGCAGCAAGGCGCCGCACGCCACGGCGTAGCGCGCCTGCGGGCGGGCGTTGCGCAGCAGCTGCAGCGCCAGCGAGGCCGCCCAGCCGACCAGCAGGCCCTGCCAGACAAAGTGCAGCAGCGACCAGCCTATGGCAGGCATCAGCAGGGACAGCAACTCGGCCATGGAGAACTCCTTGAAATATGCAATGTAGATTAAATGATCTAGAACGCACTGTCTAGAACTTTTTTTCTACTTCCAGCCGTGCAGGAAAGGTGGCGGAGCTTGAAGGTAGCGCACGGCAGGCGCAGGAGCGAGGGATTTGCGACAGAATGCCGCCTGCGCGGAGCAGGCGGCGGAATGGCGGGGGAACTGCGGCGCTTAGAACTCGACCACGGAGCGGATCGATTCGCCGGACTTCATCAGGTCGAAGCCCTGGTTGATGTCTTCCAGCTTGAGCTTGTGGGTGATCAGGTCATCGATGTTGAGCTTGCCTTCCATGTACCAGTCGACAATCTTCGGCACGTCGGTGCGGCCGCGCGCGCCGCCGAAGGCGGAGCCCTTCCACACCCGGCCGGTCACCAGCTGGAACGGACGGGTGGAAATTTCCTGTCCGGCCGCCGCCACGCCGATGATGATGGACTGGCCCCAGCCCTTGTGGCAGCACTCCAGCGCCTGGCGCATGGTGGTGGTGTTGCCGATGCACTCGAAGCTGTAGTCGGCCCCGCCGTCGGTGAGCTGGACGATGGCGTCCACCACATTCTCCACCTTGGTCGGGTTGACGAAGTGCGTCATGCCGAACTTGCGCGCCATCTCTTCGCGCGCCGGGTTGATGTCCACCCCGATGATCTTGTCCGCGCCCACCATCTTGGCCGCCTGGATCACGTTCAGGCCGATGCCGCCCAGGCCGAACACCACCACATTGGCGCCCGCCTCCACCTTGGCGGTGAACAGCACGGCGCCCACGCCGGTGGTGACGCCGCAGCCGATGTAGCAGACCTTGTCGAACGGCGCGTCCGACCGGATCTTGGCCAGCGCGATTTCCGGCACCACGATGTAGTTGGAGAAGGTGGAGGTGCCCATGTAGTGGAAGATGGGCTTGCCGTCGATGGAGAAGCGGCTGGTGGCGTCCGGCATCAGGCCGCGGCCCTGGGTCGAGCGGATCGACTGGCACAAGTTGGTTTTTTGCGACAGGCAGAATTTGCACTGGCGGCATTCCGGCGTGTACAGCGGAATGACGTGGTCGTCCTTCTTGAGCGTTTTCACGCCGGGGCCGACGTCCACCACCACGCCGGCGCCTTCGTGGCCGAGAATGGCCGGGAAGATGCCTTCCGGGTCGGCGCCGGACAGGGTGTAGTAGTCGGTATGGCAAATGCCGGTGGCCTTGATTTCCACCAGCACCTCGCCTTCGCGAGGGCCGCCCAGTTCCACTTCCTCAATGGTCAGCGGTGCGCCGGATTTCCATGCAACGGCTGCTTTGGTTTTCATGCTTGTGTCCTGTGTATGTCGGGGGGGTTACCGTGATAATCGGGATACCCGCATCATAACAAGGATTACAAGCTTACACCGGCAGCAAGTTTGCGATCTGCTCATCCCACAGCCGGCGCACCTGGCCCGCGAGGCGCAGCGGTTCCAGCGGCTTGGCGATGATGCCGGCCGCGCCGGCCGCCACGTACAGCGCCATGTCGGCGCCCGACACGCGGCCGGTGACAAACATGGCCGGGATGCGGCACAGGTGCGGCAGGCTGCGCAGCTGCGCCAGCGTGGCCACGCCGCCGCTGCCCGGCGCCTGCACGTCGAGCAGGATCAGGTCGGGCTGGAAATCGGCCGCCGCCAGCAGCGCCGTCTGGCCGGAAGCGCATTCACGCACCGTGAAACGGCCCATCACTTCCAGCGCCATCTTGGCTACGCCGCGCAGATGCGGGTCGTCCTCCACATACAGGATGCTGCTGAGCTCGCCGCTCATGTGGCGTCGTCCTGCATCACCGCCGGCTCGATGCCCAGCATGTGCGACACGGTGCGCCACAGCTGGCGCGGCGAAGTCCAGGGCTTGGGCAGAAAGGCATGCGCCTGCGTGCGCAGGCCGGGATGGCGGGCAGAATACAGCAGCACCGGGGTGCTGTCGGGCTGCTGCTTCAGGCGCAGCAGCAGGTCGTTGCCGTCGCCGTCGGGCAGGTCCGGATCGAGCACCACCAGCGCAAAGCTGGCCTGCTCCACGGCGCGCACGGCGTCGGCCAGGGTGGCCGCGTGGTGCACTTCGGTTTCCGGCACCAGCAAGGTGGCCAGCACCAGGGCCGAATCGCCGTCGCCGTCGACGTGCAGCACGCGCGGCACTTCCTGGTACACGGCTGCCAGTTCTACCAGGACGTCGTCCAGGGTGTTCAGATCGTCTTTCATCTTTTTCTCCGCCTGCGGCCGCTGTGGCCGCGGTGTTTTTATGGCGCAGAGCCTGGAACCGGATGTGGCGCGCGCAACAAGGCGCTGCCGGATCGATGGGTTCAGGGTGCAGGGTCGGCGGAGCTGGGCCGAAATTCTGATACAGCGGCAGGGGAAGGGCGCGCTGAAGGGGAAAGCCGGCGGGGCGGTTCAGGACCCCGGGGCGATGTTGCTAGTTACTGTGTTGCTCGTTACTGTATTGCTAGTTTAGCGTATTTCCGAAAAGAAGCAGATCTTATTTTTTTAACCGTGTATTAAACGCCGCATGCAATCCATTCAAGGTTTCCTCGGCGGTAAGCAACTGGTCGGCGATTTCGTTGATCTTGCGGCGGCTGGAACGCGCATGGTCGCGCAGCACTTCGAAAGCGGTGTTGCGGTCGGTCTGGAATTTGCACATCAACAAGCCCACCGCCAGGCTGGTTTCCCGCCCGGCCGCCAGCGCGGCGTTCAGGTTGAGTTCGGTGCGCCGCAACTGGCGGATCTCGTCGGCGCGCGCCAGGCCGGCTTCGAAGGCCGGCATCAGGTGCTGCTCGTCCACCGGCTTGACCACGAAGCCCACCGCGCCATAGGCGGCGGCCTGCTTGGCCGCGTCGCTGTCGCCGCGGCCCGACAGGAACATGAACGGCACCGAGGTGTTGCGGTTGAGCTGCTTGGCCAGTTCCAGGCCGGACATGCCGGGCATGTGGATGTCGAGCAGCGCCATGTCGGGTTCGCGCTCGGCCACCTGGGCCAGCGCCTGGTCTGCCGAATACGCCTGCACCGTGTCGTAACCGGCGTGGCGCAGCACTTCGCTGAGGAAGGCGGCCAGCAGCTGGTCGTCGTCGACTATCAGGATGAGGCGCTTCGCCGGGGTGGGTGCATTCATGGTCGCAACCTTGAGCGGAAGATAATGCGACCGATTATAAAACGATCACGCCGCGTTGGAGCGAATTTCTTCCGACGCGAACAGGGCGTTGAAATCGCGCACGGCGCGGGCCGGCTCCGGCGCCATGTAGACGCCGCTCACGCAGGCCACCATCTGCGCCCCGCGCGCCACCAGCGGCGCGGCGTTCTGCGGCGTCATGCCGCCGATGACCACGCGCGGCAGCGCGATGCGCCGGCGCGCCTCGTCCAGGATGGCCGGCTGGGTGGTGACGGCGTACTGCTTCACGCGCGAAGGATAGAAGCCGCCGAAGGCCACATAGGTGGCGCCCGCGTCCTGCGCGTCCAGCGCCAGCTGCATCTCGCCGTAGCAGGAAGCGCCGATGATGGCGCCCGGCCCCAGCAGCGCGCGGGTCTGGCCGATGCGCGCGTCGGTGCCGCCCAGGTGCACGCCGTCGGCGCCGATCAGCAGGCACAGGTCAACGTGGTCGTTGACGATGAACGGCACTCGGTAGCGGCGGCACAGCGCCAGCAGCGCCACGCTCTGCTCCATGCGCAGCTCGGCGCAGGCTTCCTTGTGGCGGTACTGCAGCAGTGCCACGCCTTCGGCCAGCGCCTGCTCGCTCACGTCGAGCAGGCGGGAAGTGTCGTCCCAGTCGGGGGTTACCAGATAAAGTCCTTGCATGGCGTGTCTCACTTTCTTGGATGATGTGGCGGCTAGCGCTGCGGGATGCGCTGGCCGGGGGCGATGGCAAAGGCGGCGGCCAGCGCGCGGTGGGTGTAGCCCTGCGCGCGCGCCAGCGCCTGCTGCATGGGGAAGCCGTGCGCCAGCAGGCCGGCAATGGCGGCGGCCAGCGTGCAGCCGCTGCCGTGGAATCCGCCCGGCAGGCGCGCCCAGCTCCAGCCGTGGCCCTGGCCCTGGCCCTGGTTGTAAGCATGGCCCTGGAACGGGCCGGCGCCGCCCTGCCCTGCGGCCGCGCTGAACCAGCGGTTGATGACGATGTCGCCGCTGCCATGGCCGCCGGTGACCAGCACGTGGCGGCAGCCCTGCTCCAGCAACACCTGCGCCGCGTGCCGGGCCGACGCCTCGTCGCCGGCGTGGGCGTGGGCTGCAGCTTCGGCTACGGCGCCGGCGCTGCCGTAGGCCGACGCCAGCGCCGCCGCTTCCAGCCCGTTGGGCGTGAGCAGCGTGACCAGCGGCAGCAGCGGCGCCAGCGCCTGCACCGCGTCGCCGCGCGAGAGCAGGTCGCCGTGACCGCTGGCCAGCACCGGATCGAGCACGACGGGCAGGCTGGCCGCGCGCCCGCCAGGCAGCGCGCGCAGCTCCCGGATCAGCTGCGCGATGGCACGCGCGTTGGCGGCGCTGCCGGGAATGCCGATCTTCACCGCGTCGATGCTGCCCTTGGCCGCCAGCGCGCGGGCCTGGCGCAGCACCAGCTCTGGCTCCACCGGCAGCACCTCGTAGACGCGGTCGTTGTCCTGCACCGTGAGCGCGGTAATCACGGGCAGCGCATGCGCCCCCTGCGCGTGGATGGCCAGGATGTCGGCCGCGATGCCGGCGCCGCCGGACGGGTCGGCGCCTGAAAACACCAGCACGCAGCGCTGCCGCGGCCCGGCGTCGCCGACGGGTCCGTCCTGCATGGGGCTAGCCGCGCCCGCCGTCATACCATGCGGCCCGCCATCGGCGACGACGGCGAGGCAGCGAACTTGCGCGCGATGCGGCCGGCCAGGAAGGCCTCGCGGCCGGCCTGCACGCCCAGCTTCATGGCGCGCGCCATGCGCACGGGGTCCTGCGCGCCGGCGATGGCGGTGTTCATCAGCACGCCGTCGCAGCCCAGTTCCATGGCGATGGCTGCGTCCGAGGCCGTGCCCACGCCCGCGTCCACCAGCACCGGCACCCGGGCCTGCTCGATGATGAGCGACAGGTTCCAGGGATTGAGGATGCCCATGCCGGAGCCGATCAGCGACGCCAGCGGCATCACCGCCACGCAGCCGATGTCCTCCAGCATGCGCGCCTGGATCGGATCATCGCTGCAGTACACCATCACGTCGAAGCCGTCCTGCACCAGCTCCTTCGCCGCCACCAGCGTTTCCGGCATGTTGGGGAACAGGGTCTTCTCGTCGCCCAGCACTTCCAGCTTCACCAGCTTGTGGCCGTTCAGCAGCTCGCGCGCCATTTGCAGCGTGTAGACCGCGTCCCTGGCCGTGTAGCAGCCGGCCGTGTTGGGCAGGATGGTGTACTGCGACGGCGGCAGCACGTCCAGCAGGCTGGGCGCCTTCGGGTCCTGGCCGATGTTCACGCGGCGGATCGCCACGGTGATGATTTCCGCCGCCGCGGCGTCGGTCGCCTCGCGGGTCTGCTGCAGGTCCTTGTACTTGCCGCTGCCTACCAACAGGCGCGAGTTGTAGCTTTTTCCTGCGATGGTCAGCAGGTCGTCGCTGACGTTCTGATTCTGGTTCTGGTCACGCATATTCATTCTCCAAGTTGTATTGGTAGGCCGCGCAATGGCGGGTTACGCTGCGCTAACCCGCCCTACGAAACAGGCATCGGTCCGCCGAACTCAGCCGCCGCCGATGGCGCGCACGATGTCCACCTTGTCCTGCGCCTGCAGGGCGCGCTCGCCCCACGCCTGGCGCGGCACCACGGTGCGGTTCACCGCCAGCGCCAGCGCCTGGTGCGCCAGCCCCAGCTCCTCCACCAGCGCCTGCAGGCTGTGCTGCGGCGGCACGCTGCGCGGCTCGCCGTTCAGTTCAATCGGGATCATCGCGCTCACGCCTTGCTGTAGAGCTGCGCGCCCTTCTTCACGAACTCCACCGCCTTCTCCTGCATGCCCTGGGCAGCGTAGTCGCGCACTTCCTGGGTGATCTTCATGGAGCAGAAATGCGGACCGCACATGGAACAGAAATGCGCCACCTTGGCGCTGTCTTTCGGCAGCGTCTCGTCGTGGAAGGAGCGCGCCTTGTCCGGGTCCAGGCCGATGTTGAACTGGTCTTCCCAGCGGAACTCGAAGCGCGCCTTGGACAGGGCGTTGTCGCGGATCTGCGCCCCCGGATGGCCCTTGGCCAGGTCGGCCGCGTGGGCCGCGATCTTGTAGGTGATGATGCCGTCCTTCACATCGTCCTTGTTCGGCAGGCCCAGGTGCTCTTTCGGCGTGACGTAGCACAGCATGGCGGTGCCGTACCAGCCGATCAGCGCTGCGCCGATACCGGAGGTGATGTGGTCGTAGCCCGGCGCGATGTCGGTGGTCAGGGGGCCCAGCGTGTAGAACGGCGCCTCGCTGCACTGCTCCAGCTGCAGGTCCATGTTCTCCTTGATCAGCTGCATCGGCACGTGTCCCGGACCTTCGATCATCACCTGCACGTCGTGCTTCCAGGCGATCTGGGTCAGCTCGCCCAGGGTTTTCAATTCGCCCAGCTGGGCCTCGTCATTGGCGTCGTAGATCGAACCGGGACGCAGGCCGTCGCCCAGGCTGAAGGACACGTCGTAGGCCTTCATGATTTCGCAGATCTCTTCGAAGTGCGTGTACAGGAAGGATTCCTTGTGGTGCGCCAGGCACCACTTGGCCATGATGGAACCGCCGCGCGAGACGATGCCGGTCAGGCGCTTGGCCGTCAGCGGCACGTAGCGCAGCAGCACGCCGGCGTGGATGGTGAAGTAGTCCACG
This sequence comes from Massilia sp. Root418, assembly GCF_001425265.1. Classification (GTDB taxonomy): domain Bacteria; phylum Pseudomonadota; class Gammaproteobacteria; order Burkholderiales; family Burkholderiaceae_D; genus Rugamonas. The sequence goes on along the minus strand of NZ_LMEC01000021.1, from coordinate 113,364 downwards.
CCCTGCTCCGCCTGTTCGATCAAGGTGTCGCGGAAGATCTCCCAGGTCAGGTCCTCGGCCTTGCCGTTCACCTTTTCCAGCGCCTGGTAGATCGGCACGGTGCCGATCGGGACCGGGCTGTTGCGGATGATCCATTCGCGCGTTTCGTGGATATGCTTGCCGGTCGACAGATCCATCACGTTGTCGCCGCCCCAGCGGATGGCCCAGGTCATCTTCTCCACTTCCTCGCCGATGGACGAGGTGACGGCGGAGTTGCCGATGTTGGCGTTGATCTTGACCAGGAAATTGCGGCCGATGATCATCGGCTCCACTTCCGGGTGGTTGATGTTGGCGGGGATGATGGCGCGGCCGCGGGCGATTTCCTCGCGTACGAATTCAGGCGTGATCTCGGCAGGGATGGAAGCGCCATAGTTCTGGCCAGGGTGCTGGCGGCCCATCATCTCGGCCATGCGTTCGCCCATCGGGCCGGACGCCTTCAGCTCTTCCAGATATTCCTTGCGGCGCAGGTTCTCCCGGATGGCGACGAATTCCATCTCGGGCGTAATGATGCCCTTGCGCGCGTAGTGCATCTGCGAGACGTTGCCTACCCCGTTCGGGCCAGCCTTGGCGCGGCGCGGCTTGCGCGTGAGGTTGAAGCGCAGCTCGGCCAGGGAAGCATCTTCCAGGCGCTCCTTGCCGTAGTCGGAAGTCGGGCCGTCCAGTTCCTCGGTGTCGTCGCGGTCCAGTATCCACGGCAGGCGCGGCGTGGCCAGCCCGGAGCGGATATCGATCTGCACGTCCGGGTCCGTGTACGGGCCGGAGGTGTCGTAGACGTAGATGGGCGGATTTTTCTCGTGGCCGAACGAAGCGGACGTGTCGGACTGCGAGATCTCGCGCATGGGCACGCGGATATCCGGGCGGCTGCCCTCGACGTAGATCTTGCGGGAATTAGGAAGCGGCGCGATGGCTGCGCTGTCCACTTCGGCGGTGGCGGACAGGAATTTCGGATTGGCGTTCATTTGGCTCCTTTGTTGGCTACAGGAGCCAGCAAAGGAGGGTTCGGCAAATCCGTGCAGCGCCGGACCACCCAAAGTGCGGGCGCGCGGCGTGGCGGATGGAGGCCTAAAGCTTCCCTTCGCTGGCATTATCCAGATCAGGTTCGGAGGGTATTTCTCACCCGCGCGCTTTCGCGACGCAGGACCCCTAGCGTGTGCCGCCTTGCGGCAGCGAATCGAATTATACATCTCCCATCGCCGCGTTCAACTTATATTTGAAACAATAGTCCTTATTGCGGGCGGTACGTTACCGTCAGCGTATAGCTGGAGGCGGCGTAGCCGTTCAGCAGCACGTACACGTCGCCGCTGGCGGCCATGGTGATGGTGCAGCTCTCGGTACTGGTGGCGCCGTCCGATTTGCAGTCATAGGTCCCGGTGGTGGGCACGCTGGCCTTGCGCACGTACAGGTCGGCGTCGCCGCTGCCGGTGGTGGACGCCTTGAAGCTGCCGGCGCCGGCCTTGAAGGGACCGAAGCTGCGGGTCTGGCCGCGCGTCAGGCTGCCGCTGAAAGTCTCCACCTTGTCGGGCAGCGGCACCACGCCGGGACCGTCGCTGCCCAGCTCCACCGCGAAGCTCAGACCCAGGCGCGCGAACTTGAGTGCGTGGTCGGCCTGGTTGCCGCTGTTGGCGTAGGTATCGTTGGCGGTGTGGATGTAGGGGTTGTCCTGGGTGAAGGAGGTCTCGAACGGCATCGAGGCCCAGTAGCCCTGCGCGGTCCAGGAAGCGTGGTCCGAGCAGCCGTAGCCGCACTTGTCGTAGCCGATGGTCAGCGTGGGCTGGTAGGTGGTGATCAGGTTGGCGACGAAGCTGTTCTGCTGGCTGTCGGTGTAGTCGGTGTAGAGGTAGATGTCGGACGGCGAACCCTTGTAGTTGGTCATGTCCAGCTGCATCACGCCCACCACGTTGACGTTGTTGTTCTTGTGGTACTGCGCGATTTCCTGCGATCCGCGCAGGCCCACTTCCTCGGCCGCGTAGCCGATCAGCTTGATGGTGCGGCGCGGCTTGTAGCCGCTGGCGATGATCACGCGCAGCACCTCGGTCATGCTGGCGATGCCGGATGCGTCGTCGTCCGCGCCGGGCGCGCGGGTCGTCTCGCCGGTGCCGCTGCCGTTGATCGAATCAAGGTGGCCGCCCAGCACCACCACTTCGGCGGCGTTGTCCGTGCCGGCGATGGTGGCGATCACCGATTTCTGCGGATAGGCCGCGTGCGTGAACTGGGTCACGCTGATGTCGCTGCGGCCGGCGGCCATGCTGGCCCACTTCTGCTTGAGCCAGTTCGACGCCGCCACGCCGCTGGCGGTGGTGTAGTAACGGTTGGTGTGCGCGGACAGGTCGATGATGGTCTGGGCGATGTTGGAGCCCTGCATCTGCGGCAGCAGCGGATTGATGACGGTCTGCTGGTCGATCACGTAGGACGGACGCGGCACCGCCAGCGCGGCCAGCGTGGCCTTGGGCGCCAGCGCGGTGATGCCGGCCGCTTCGCTGGCGTGCGCCATGAAGCCGCCGCAGCGGTGCAGTTCCTTGTGCACCGCTGCCGACAGGGCCAGCATCTGCTGCTCGCTCACTTCCACCAGGTGCACCTTTTCCTGCGCGGCGGCGATGCCGTTGGCGGCTGCGGAGCTGGTGACCATGGTGGCGCGGCTCTCGCGCTTGACCAGTTGTGGCGCGTCCTTCTTGAGCTGTGCGTAGGCGGCGTCGCCCACGGTGATCCAGATCGTGCCGTTCTGCGCGCAGGCGCTGGCGGTTGCGCCGGCCAGCAAGCCGGCCACGATCAATGCGTTGATACGAGCTGCCATGTCTGTCTCCAAGGGTCCGTTTTCAGGCGGCCCAAGTTAAACAGTGGCGGTGGCGGAGTCAAAAAAATTACAAAAATAGACACGCCCGCGCGCGATGTCTCAGGCTTAACAGGCTTGACAGGCTTGGAGGCTGCGGGCGCGGGCGCCATCCTGAAACGAAAAAGCCCCGCCGAAGCGGGGCTGACGCGAAGCGCCGGGAATTACTTCTTGACGTGCGCAGGCGCGGCAGGTGCGGCCGGCGTCGCAGCCGTTGCGGGCACGGCAGCCGTGCCGGCCGATGCAGGCGTCGCCGGGATGGCCGGAGTCGCCGGGGTGGCCGCGTGCGCAGCTTTCTCGGCATGCTTGCCGTCCTTGGCATGCGTCGTCTCTTTCGGCTTGTCGGCCTTCTCCGCTTTGGCTTCCGCTTTCACGGCTTCCTTGGTTTCCTTGGCTTCAGCCTTGACAGCTTTGGCTTCGGTCTTGGCCGAAGGCGCTGCTGCGGCGGCAGGGGCTGGCGATTGAGCGAATGCAGCGGTAGCAAACAGGCCGGCGATCAGGGTAGCGATGGTCTTGGTCATGATAGTTTTCCTTGTTCAGTGTTGGGGTATGTATTCTGTGCTGCGATTACTTCGCTGCCGGCGCGGTGGCCGCTGCGACTGCCGGTGCTGCTGGCGTGGCCGGAGCGGCCGGGGTTGCCGGAGTTGCAGCCGGGGCGCTCGCGGTTTTTTCTGCAGGCTTGGCTTCCTTACCGGTCTTGGCGTGCTGCGCCTTCTTCACGGCCTTCTTGTGTTCCTTCGCTGGCTCGGCCTTGGCTTCCGCCTTGACATCGGTCTTGGCCGCTTCCTTCACTTCAGCCTTGGCGGCAACCGCTTCGGTCTTGGCCGAAGGTGCTGGTGCGGCCGCTGGAGCCGGGGTTTGAGCGAAAGCTGCGGTAGCGAACAGGCCGGCGATCAGGGTAGCGATGGTCTTGGTCATGATGTATTTCCTCTGTAATGATATAAACGGTTTAGTGTGTTTTTACTGCTTACTTCACTGCAGGGGCAGCTGGCTTTGCTGCTTCCTCTATCTCGTGCACATTTGCCGTGTCACTGAGCAGAAAACGCGCCCCGCATCCCGGCAGTTGACGGCCTTTACACGTGCTTACAACTCGCTGTAATTGCTTACAGTTGGCACCCTCGCCGCGACTCGTGCTAGTATCCAGGCATGTTCAAGACATCCCCTCACTTTGCAGCATGTCGCCGCAGGCCATAGAAGCCTGCTGATCGCGTTCACCCCACACATCCTCAGTTTTCTATCGGCCACAGCGAGTCTTTGCTCCTGTGGCCTTTTGTCTTTTTGGAGTCCACCATGGAGCTAATGCTGTACGACACCTACGAGCGCAAGCTGCGCCCCTTCGAGCCTCTCCAACCCGGCAAGGCCGGCCTGTACGCGTGCGGCCCGACCGTCTACGACTACGCCCACATCGGCAACCTGCGCACCTACCTGTTCGGCGACATCCTGCGCCGCGTGCTTGCGCTGAACGGTTATGAAGTCGCGCACGTTCTGTGCATCACAGACGTCGGCCACCTCACGTCGGACGCCGACACCGGCGAAGACAAGATGGAAAAAGGCAGCCGCCGCACCAGCCAGTCCGCGTGGGATATCGCCGAGTTCTACACCAGGGCCTTTCAGCACGACCTCGCGCAGTTGCACATCCAGGCGCCGGGTGTGTGGGCGCGCGCCACGGAGCACATCCAGGAACAGATCGCGTTCATTGCCGACATCGAGCGCAACGGCTACACCTACCGCACGGCGGACGGCATCTACTTCGACACGCAGCGCCTGGAGCGCTACGGCCACCTGGCGCGCCTTAACATCGCCGGGCAGCAGTCCGGGCACCGCGTGGACATACGCGACAAGCGCTCCGCGACCGATTTCGCGCTATGGAAATTCAGCGGTCCGGAACAGCGCCAGATGGAATGGGACAGCCCCTGGGGCCGCGGCTTCCCCGGCTGGCACATCGAGTGCTCCGCCATGTCGACCCGCTACCTGGGTGCGCTGTTCGATATCCATATCGGCGGCGAAGACCATATACCGGTCCACCATACCAACGAGATCGCCCAGCACGAGGCCTGCCACAGCCACCCGCCGGCACGCTACTGGCTGCACGGCGCCTTCCTGAAGCTCGAAGGCAGCGACAAGATGTCGAAGTCCGACGGCAGTTTCCTTCGGCTAGCCGCGCTGGGGGATCGTGACTACGACCCGCTGGCCTACCGCTACCTGGTGCTGTCCGCCCACTACCGCTCGCCGCTGGCCTTTTCGTGGCACGCGCTCGACGCCGCGCAGACGGCACTGGGCCGTTTGCGCCAGGCCTATCACCGCCTGCCGGACGGCGGCCAGGCCGACGCCGGCTACCGGCAAGCCATGCAGGCCGAATTGAACCAGGACCTGAACACCGCCAGGGTATTGGCCCTGATGTGGGAGCTGCTGAAATCGCGGCTGCCAGGCGACGTGCAGAAAGCCACCCTGCGCTGGCTGGACCAGGTACTGGGCCTGGGCCTGGATGCGTGGGCGCCGCCACGGCACGCGATACCGGAACCGATCCGTGGGCTGGCCGCCGCGCGCGACCTGGCGCGGTCGGAGAGGCGCTGGGCTGACGCCGATGCCACGCGCCTGGCCATCGAGGCGGCGGGATACACGGTGCGCGACACGGCGGCTGGAACGATAGTCGAGCCGAGATAGCCACGGCGCGCCGCCGGAAACGCGCAGATTGGGAGGCATCATGACCGGCTGCCGGCGTTGATGCCGACCGTACCGGCAAAAAAAATCCCCGCAGCAGCGGGGATTCGTTTGAAGCGGGGCCTGATTACTTGGCGGCTGGGGCGGCAGCAACGTCGGCCGGCTTCACTTCCTTGTCGGCCTTGGCTTTGGCTTTGGCCTTGGTTTTTGCCGACTTCTCGTGCGCCTTGGCTTTCTCTACCTTGGCATCGGCTTTCGCGCTAGCCACTTCTTCGTGGGCGCTGGCCACTGCCTTGGCTTCCTTGGCATCGGCCTTCACCACTTCCTTGTGCTCTTTGGCGTCGGCCTTCACCGCTTTGGCTTCAGCCTTGGCGGCCGGTACTGCCGCGGTAGCCGGGGTGGCTGGCGTTGCAGGCGTAGCGGCAGGAGCTGGGGTCTGAGCAAATGCTGCGGTAGCGAACAGGCCGGCGATCAGGGTAGCGATTACGTTTTTCATGTTCAGAGTCCTCTATCAAGTTGTTGGGTCGGGCACGTTTGCCGTGTCACTGAGCGAAAAACGCGCGCCGCATCGATGCAGTTGACGAACCTTACACGTGCTTACAACTTGCTGTATTTGCTTACAGGTGGCCTTCCCTGGCGCGCGCCTGCTGCTCGAAGCGGTTATCGAAATAGGCGCGGCGGCCGCGCAGCATCTGCCACAGGCTTTCCAGGGGATAGGCGGCGAGAAAGGCCGGCCCCCACCTTTCATATTGGCGCACGTGCTCATGCTCGTGCGCCCGCAGGCGCTCCAGTTCCTGCGCCGTGGTGCCGATGACGGCATGGCCGAAGGTGATGGCGACAAACGGCAGCTTGCTCAGCCAGGCCTCCTGCCCGTGCCGCGACAGCGAAACCTCCACCACGCCGTCCGCGATGCGCGCCCTGGCACCGACCAGGAAGGCGGGAGCGGCCAGGCACAAACCCAGCGCCGTGCAGGGAGAAGCCCAGGCGTAGCGCAGCAAGCGGGGAACAAAACGCGGGGTGGACATGGCCGGATCTTAGCACCGCGAGCGCCTCAGGTGGCGCCCGGCCGCCGCGCTGCCGCTTGCACGCCCTGCAGTACCCTCAGCAACACCGCACGCGCCTGCTCCTGCTGCGCCTCGCGCGTAATCGATGCTGCGCCGTCGCCCAGCTGGCGGCCATAGTGACCGAACTGCGCATGGTTGCCGCCCACAACCTCCACCCATTCCGTTTGCGGCGGCAGCAAGGCCTTGTTGGCCAGCACCCGGCTTGGCGGCGCCACCTCGTCATTAGTGGCGTATATCTTGGCCACCGGGATCGGCAATGCGGCCAGGCTGCGCGCTTTCGGATGCGTGGTACCAATCAGCACCAGTGCCGCAGCGCCCGCCCCTTCGCCGCTGGCAAAGCGCGCCGCCAGGGCACCGCCCTGGGAATGCCCGGCCACCACCCAGCGCGTAATGTCCGGATGCGCCGCCATCGTGCGGGCGGCGCGCGCCAGCGCTTCCAGCCTGTGCGATTCCAGCGGCGCGAAGCGGTAAGGCAGCTTGACGACGTAAACAGGGAAGCCCGCCTCGGCCACGGGCCGCAGCAAGGGCGCGTAGGCCTGCGCCGCCACGCCCGAGCCGCAAAAGAACAGCAGTGCGGCTGCGGCGCCCGGGGCGGCTGGCTGGAACGCCAGCGTAGCCGCGTCCTCGCGCAGCGCAACGCGCGCGTCCGCCCGCAGATCATGGCTGTCCACCCCCTGGGTACGGTAGGAATTGGCCAGCCAGAGGCTTGAAGCGGCCGCCCAGACCAGGAAAGCGCGCCGAATCCAGCGCAGCGCGGCAGAACGCCGCCTCGCCATACCGGAGTCAACTGCACTTCCCGGACCAAGCAAGCCCATACCGCACCCTGATTATCAATATGACAGCATTATATGGCGAAAAAATTGTGCACTGCGGTGCCGGCGGCATGCGCAGGGGGCATTGCCCCTTTATAATGGTCGTTTTCGCCTACAACACAGCCCAACATCATGGAATTAGCCAAGTCTTTCGAGCCCGCCGACATTGAACAGTTCTGGCGCAGCGAGTGGGAGAAGCGCGGTTACTACGCCGCCTCCCTCGACCTGTCCAAGCCTTCCTTCAGCATCCAGCTGCCGCCGCCGAACGTGACCGGCACGCTGCACATGGGCCACGCGTTCAACCAGACCATCATGGACGGCCTGACCCGCTACCACCGCATGCTGGGCCATAACACCGCCTGGATCCCGGGCACCGACCACGCCGGCATCGCCACCCAGATCGTGGTGGAGCGCCAGCTGGACGCGCAGAAGGTGTCCCGCCATGACCTGGGCCGCGAAAAGTTCATCGAAAAAGTCTGGGAGTGGAAAGAGAAATCCGGCTCCACCATCACCGGCCAGATGCGCCGCATGGGCACCTCCCCGGACTGGGCCCGCGAATACTTCACCATGGACGAACCGCGCTCGAAAGTGGTGTCCGAAGTGTTCGTGCGCCTGTTCGAGCAGGGCCTGATCTACCGCGGCAAGCGCCTGGTGAACTGGGATCCGGTGCTGGGCACGGCCGTGTCGGACCTGGAAGTGGTGTCGGAAGAAGAAGACGGCTCCATGTGGTACATCAAGTACCCGCTGGCCGACGGCAGCGGCTCGCTGACCGTGGCCACCACCCGTCCTGAAACCATGCTGGGCGACGTGGCCGTGGCCGTGGACCCGACCGACGAGCGCTATGAAGCGCTGGTGGGCAAGATGCTGAAGCTGCCGCTGAGCGGCCGCGAAATCCCCGTCATCGCCGACTCCTACGTCGACAAGGCCTTCGGCACCGGCTGCGTGAAGATCACCCCCGCGCACGATTTCAACGACTACGCAGTGGGCCAGCGCCACAAGCTGGAAATGATCACCATCCTGACCCTGGACGCGAAGATCGCCGACAACGCGCCGGCCGCCTATGTGGGCATGGACCGCTTCGCCGCCCGCAAGCAGATCGTGGCCGACCTGGACGCGCAAGGCCTGCTGGAGCAGGTCAAGCCGCACAAGCTGATGGTGCCGCGCGGCGACCGCACCGGCGTCGTGATCGAACCGATGCTGACCGACCAGTGGTTCGTCGCCATGAGCAAGCCGGCGCCTGAAGGCACGTTCAACCCGGGCAAATCGATCACCGACGTGGCGCTGGAAAAAGTGGCCAGCGGCGAAATCAAGTTCGTGCCCGAAAACTGGAACACCACCTACAACCAGTGGCTCAACAACATCCAGGACTGGTGCATCTCGCGCCAGCTGTGGTGGGGCCACCAGATCCCTGCGTGGTACGACGAGCAGGGCAACATCTTCGTGGCGCGCACCGAAGCCGACGCCGTGGCCAAGCAGCAGGCGGCCGGGAGCACCGGCGCCCTGCACCGCGACAACGACGTGCTCGACACCTGGTTCTCGTCCGCGCTGGTACCCTTCTCCACCCTCGGCTGGCCGGAAGAAACGCCTGACCTGAAGGCCTTCCTGCCATCGTCCGTGCTGGTGACCGGTTTCGACATCATCTTCTTCTGGGTGGCGCGCATGGTCATGATGACCGCGCACTTCACCGGCAAGGTGCCGTTCAACACCGTGTACGTGCACGGCCTGGTGCGCGACTCGACCGGCCAGAAGATGTCCAAGTCCAAGGGCAACACGCTGGACCCGATCGACCTGATCGACGGCATCGGCATCGACGCGCTGGTGGAAAAACGCACCACCGGCCTGATGAACCCGAAAGCGGCCGAAAAGATCGCCAAGGCCACGCGCAAGGAATTCCCCGAAGGGATCGCCGCCTACGGCACCGACGCGGTGCGCTTCACGATGGCGTCCTACGCCTCGCTGGGCCGCAACATCAACTTCGACCTGGGCCGCTGCGAAGGCTACCGCAACTTCAGCAACAAGCTGTGGAACGCGACCCGCTTCGTGATGATGAACACCGAAGGCAAGGATTGCAGCGCCAGCGAAGCGGACCTGTCGCAGGCCGACAAGTGGATCATCTCGCTGCTGCAGAAGGCCGAGGCGGACGTGGTCAAGGGCTTTGAAGACTACCGCTTCGACAACATCGCCAGCACCATCTACAAGTTCGTGTGGGACGAGTACTGCGACTGGTATCTGGAACTGGCCAAGGTGCAGGTGCAGAACGGCACCGAAGGCCAGCGGCGCGCCACCCGCCACACGCTGCTGCGCGTGCTGGAAGTGGTGCTGCGCATGGCGCACCCGATCATCCCGTTCGTGACCGAAGAACTGTGGCAGGCCGTGGCGCCGCTGGCCGGCAAGGACAGCGCCGGCAAATCGATCATGACCCAGCAATACCCGCTGCCGAACCTGGCCTGCATCGACGAAGCGGCCGAAGCCTGGATGGGCGAGCTGAAAACGCTGACCGACGCCACCCGCAACCTGCGCGGCGAAATGAAGCTGGCGCCGTCGCTGCGCGTGCCGCTGATCGTGGAAGCGTCGTCCGCTGCCGACAAGGAGCGCCTGGCGGTGTACGCGCCCTACATCCAGGCGCTGGGCAAGCTGGCCGACGTGAGCATCGTCGACGCGCTGCCGGAAACCACGGCGGCGGTATCCATCGTCGGCACCACCAAGCTGATGCTGAAAGTGGAGATCGACGTGGCGGCCGAGCGCGAGCGCCTGTCGAAGGAAATCGCCCGCATCGACGCGGAAATCGCCAAGGCCAGCACCAAGCTGTCCAGCGAAAGCTTCGTCGCGCGCGCCCCGGCGGCCGTCGTGGCCCAGGAAAAAGACCGCCTGGCCAACTTCACCGCCACCATCGACAAGATGCGCGAACAGCTGGCCAAGCTGCCTGCCTAAAGCCTCCCGGCCCCGAAAATGGGGTCAGGGTTAGTATTTCGCTGTGCGAAATACTAACCCTGACCCCATTTTCAGTTACAAAATCGAACGACTACTCTATTTTTTACGGCTACACTCCGGAGACAACCATAACTCTGGAGACCACCTGATGAAAAACTGGATCAAAGCCGGCGCCCTGGCCGCTGCCGCCGCCATGGCCATGGCCCCTGCCTTCGCCGACGACAGCTCGCCGGTCGGCCTGTGGAAGAATATCGACGATGTGTCCGGCAAGCCGAAGGCGCTGATCCGCATCAGCGAGAGCAACGGCGTCCTGCAGGGCAAGATCGAGAAGCTGTTCCGCCCCGCCGACCAGGACCAGAATCCCAAGTGCGACAAGTGCACCGACGCGCGCAAGGACCAGCCCATCCTCGGCATGGTCTTCATGTCCGGCCTCAAGAAGGACGGCGATGAATACACCGGCGGCGAGATCCTGGACCCGGACAACGGCAAGGTCTACAAGAGCAAGATGGAGCTGGCCGATGGCGGCAAGAAGCTGAAGGTGCGCGGCTATATCGGCGTACCGATGCTGGGCCGCTCGCAGACCTGGGTGCGCCAGGAGTAAGCCACAACAGCCACCCAGCCAGCCCGCCGCGCTAGGCCTTGGCCTTGCCGGACAGCCGCAGCGAATTGGCGTCGCTGCGGAACACCAGCGGCTGCAGCGTCCCCTGCGCCTGCGCGCGGTGGGCGTGCACCACAATCTCTTTCAGCTCGCCGTGCCGGGGCGATTTGGCGCACACCGGATCGGCGTTGGCCGCGTCGCCGGTCAGCGCCAGCGCCTGGCAGCGGCAGCCGCCGAAGTCCTTGTGCCTGTCGTCGCAGCTGCGGCAAGGCTCCTTCATCCATGCCTCGCCCCTGAACTTGTTGAACGCTTCGCTGCGATACCAGATCTCGCGCAGGCTGCTCTCGGCCACGTGCGGGAACGCCAGCCCCGGTATGCTGCGCGCCGCATGGCAGGGCAGCGCGGCGCCGTCCGCCGCCACCGCCATGAACATCGAGCCCCAGCCGTTCACGCAGGCCTTGGGCCGGCCCTCGAAATAGTCCGGCACTACGAACAGGATGCGCAAACGGTTGCCCACCCGCGCGCGGTAGCCTTGCACCACCGCCTCCGCCCGGCGCAGCTGCTCCTGCGTCGGCATCAGCTGCGCGCGGTTCACCAGGCCCCAGCCGTAGTACTGCGTGTTGGCCAGCTCCAGGTATTCGGCCCCCATCTCCAGCGCCATGTCGATGATGCGGTCCACGTGGTCGAGGTTGTAGCGGTGCAGCACCACGTTCAGCACCATCGGGTAGTCGAAGCGCTTGATCAGCGCGGCCACGCGCGACTTCAGTTCGTAGGTGCGGGTGCTGCTGAGGAAGTCGTTCATCTCGCGCGTGGAATCCTGGAACGACAGCTGGATGTGGTCCAGCCCCGCTTCGGACAGGCGCCGCAGCCGCGCCTCGGTCAGGCCGATGCCGGAGGTGATCAGGTTGGTGTAGTAGCCCAGCCGGCGCCCTTCGGCAACCAGCTCTTCCAGGTCATCGCGCAGCAGCGGCTCGCCGCCCGAGAAGCCCAGCTGCGCGGCGCCCAGCTCGCGCCCCTGGCGCAGCACGTCCAGCCATTGCGCGGTGCTCAGCTCCGCGCGGTTGGCGGCGTAGTCCACCGGGTTGTAGCAGAACGCGCAATGCAGGGGGCAGCGGTAGGTCAGCTCGGCCAGCAACCACAAGGGCGGCGCCACCGGCGCCTCGCCAGCCTGCCGGAGGGCCGCGTCAGACAAGCCAGCCCCGCTGCCGCGCGTCGGCCACGAAGGCCTGCACGTCCGCTGCCAGCCCGCTGGCGCTAAAGGCCTGCTCCAGCTGCGCCACGATGTCCGGCAGGCTGCTGCGGCCGTCGCAGCGCTTGAGGATCTCGGCGGCGCTGCCGTTCAGCTTCACCATGCCTTCCGGGTACAGCAGCACGTGCGCGTGCTGCGCCGCTTCCCACTGCAGCCGGTACAGGCGCGACAGCCTGGGGTGCTCCATCATCGTTTCCATGCTTGCCTCACCTGGTAAATTAGCCGTAGGCGCGGTCGATGGCGTCCATCATCGACCACAGCACATCAAGCTTGAACTGCAATATCTCCAGCGCCCGCTCCTGCTGCAGGCGGGTGGCGAAGTGCGACAGCGTGACCTGCAGGCCGTGCTCCACGTCGCGCTCGGCCAGCGAGATCCGGCTGCGGAAGTAGTTCAGGCCCTCGGAGTCGATCCACGGGTAGTTGCGCGGCCAGCTGGCCAGCCTGTCCTTGTGGATCCTGGGCGCGAACATCTCGGTCAGCGAGGAGCACACACCCTCCTGCCAGGGAGCCTGGCGCGCGAAGTTGACGTAGGCGTCCACCGCGAAGCGCACGCCCGGCAGCACGTGCTGCAGGGACCACAGTTCGGCGCGCGGGATGCCGACCGCCTCGCCCAGCCGCGACCAGGCTTCGATGCCGCCCGCGTTGTCGCCCCAGCCGTCGTGGTCGAGTATGCGCAGCAGCCAGCGGCGGCGCGTTTCGCGGTCCGGGCAGTTGGCCAGGATGGCGGCGTCCTTTTGCGGAATACGGAGCTGGTAGTAGAAGCGGTTGGCCACCCAGCCGCGGATCTGCTCCGGCGCCAGGCTGCCTTCCTGCATCCGCACGTTGAAGGGATGGTGGATGTGGTAGTGCTTTTCCTTGGCCAGCAATTGCGCCTGGAAGGTGGCCTGGTCCCAGCGGGGCGCCATGTTCATAGCAGTATCTCCATGCCGTCGTGGGCCAGCTCGATGCCGCGCCCGCGCAGCGCGGCATGCTGGGGCGAGTCTTCATCGAGGATGGGATTGGTGTTGTTGATGTGGACAAGGATTTTGCGGCTGGCAGGCAGGCCGTCCAGCACGTCCATCATGCCGCCGGGTCCGGATTGCGGCAGATGGCCCATGGCGGCGGCGGGCTTGCCGGAGAAGCCCAGCGCGATCATTTCATCCTCGCTCCAGAAGGTGCCGTCCACCAGCAGGCAGTCGGCCTCGCGCATGGCGGCGGCGGTGTGCGGCGCGATGGCGCCCAGGCCGGGCGCGTAGAACAGTTTTTTGCCGGTGATCTGGTCGTGCACCAGCAGGCCGATGTTATCGCCGGCTTCGGGCTGCCCGCGGTGCGGCGAATAAGGCGGCGCCTTGCTGTCGAGCGCCACCGCCGTGAAGCGGATGCCTTCCAGTTGCGGCACGGCGAAGCTGCAACGCTCGCCGTCCGCCACGGCCAGCTCGCGCCAGTCCACGCCGCAGTAGTGCGCCAGCACCTTCGCCAGCGGAAAGCCGCCCTGCAGGTCTTGCCACACCGGCGCGCTGCAGTACAGCGGGATACGGCGCCCTTCGCGCAGCATCATCAAGCCGGTTACGTGGTCCACTTGCGCGTCCATCAACAGCACGGCGGCAATGCCGCTGTCACGCGCGGCGCGGGCCGGCTGCAGGGCGGGCGTGGCGCGGATCTGGGTGAGGATGTCGGGCGAGGCATTGACCAGCAGCCAGTCGCTGCCGTTGGCCGAGATGGCGATGGACGATTGGGTGCGTGGGCTGCTGCGGAGGGTGCCCCGGCGCAGGCCGGCACAGTTGCGGCAGTTGCAGTTCCACTGCGGATAGCCGCCGCCCGCTGCCGAGCCGAGTACGATGATTTTCATGATGGCTTCCGATGACGCTGCGGCTGCCGAAGCCGGCAGCCGCAGCAAGGCTTAGCGATTGAACACGTACAGGGTGATTTCAAAGCCGAAACGGAAGTCGATGAACTCAGGTTTGCTCCATTGCATGACAGTCTCCTTATGGATAGGGATGGATTGAAGTCCCGCAGCGTGCTGCCCCGGAACGTTCCTCCTTATCCTCGCAACTTCCGTGCCGTGCAGTTGCGCGGCGCAGACGCCCCATCCTTCCTCTGCGCAGTGAGACGTTTCGAAACAGTTGTTCCAGGATGGGACAGCGCAGTGAAACACCGCAGTGAAGCAGCCCAGCCGTGCGCGGCGGGCGGCGCAAACCCGGCGCCAAGGACTATCCGCTGCTCAGCCGCTTCCAGGGCTCCATCCTGGCCAACGCCGGCACCATCAATTTCGAGCAGGCCCAGGTGCCGCTCGGCGACGGCAAGACCATCACGCTGGAAGGCAAGTTCCATAACTATTATTATGTGGCGCCGGCGAACATCGGCGATCTGGAAGTATTCCGCAGCTACCAGGCGGCGCTGGAACGCAGCCGGTTCAAAATCCTCTACGCCTGCGACGCGCCGGAACAGTGCGCCCGCCAGAAGCTGGGCGCCTACGCGGCCAGCTGGTCGGAGAAACCACAATCGTTCGTGGGCGGCTACTCGTCCATTACGCGCCTGGGCGAGAACGGCAATTACCCGCCGCGCTACCTGGTGGCGCAGCTGGCGCGGCCGGAAGGCAATGTGACGGCCATCCTCACGGTCCAGCCGCCCTCCAGCACGCAAAAGGACAACGGCGTCGGCAGCCCGTATTTCCTGCAGGTGATTGAATCGGGCGGCATGAAAGCCGGCAACGTGACGGTCAGTGCGGATGAGCTGGGCAAGGGCCTGGCGGCGGAGGGCAAGATCGCGCTGTACGGCGTGTACTTCGACACCGGCAAGGCCGAACTTAAGCCGGAGTCGAAAACGCAGCTGGACGAGATGGGCAAGCTGCTGACGCAGAACAAGCAGCTGAAGGTGGCCATCGTCGGCCACACGGACAACCAGGGCAGCCTGGAAGCGAACGGCACGCTTTCGCAAAAACGCGCCGAGGCGGTGGTGGCGGCGCTGGCGGGCACCTATAAGATCGACAGCAAGCGGCTAATGGCGCGCGGCGTGGCCAGCCTGGCGCCGGTCGCGTCCAACGGCACGGAGGCCGGACGCGCCAGGAACCGGCGCGTGGAGCTGGTGGAGCAGTAACTACGTGGAAGCGGGATCGGAACCGGGGCCGGGGCTGCGCAGGCTGGCCGCCTTGACCTTGGCCAGGTGCCGGTCCAGCGCGTTGGCAAAGCTCTGGCGGTCCGACTGGCTGAACGGCGCCGGGCCGCCGGTATCGACGCCGCCGCTGCGCAGCTCGTCCATGAAGGCGCGCATGGTCAGCATCTGCGCGATGTTGTCATTGGTGTAGAACTCGCCGCGCGGGTTGAGCGCCAGGCCGCCCTTCTTCAGCACGTCCGACGCCAGCGGGATATCGCCCGTGACGACCAGGTCGCCGGGCGCCAGCAGGCGCACGATTTCCTGGTCCGCCACGTCCGCGCCGGACGGCACCTGGACCGAGCGGATGAAGCGCGACGGCGGCACGCGCAGCAGCTGGTTTGCCACCAGGGTCACATTCATCTGCGCGCGCTCGGCCACGCGGTACAGGATCTCCTTGATCACGGCCGGACAAGCGTCCGCGTCCACCCAAATTTGCATGTACTGCTTTCTTTAAAAAGGAATATAGGCCATGCCGTTCTCGATGGCGCCTATCACCTGTGCCATGTTTTCCGCGCTTTCGCTGAAGCCAACCAGCAGCTCGGCGCGCGTGGCGCCCTGGTCCAGTTTCGTCATCCAGTGCGCGAGGCCGGCCTGCTCCGGGTCCCGGTGCAGCACGTTATGATACAGCTCCGTGACGAACTGCTGGTTCTGCAAGCCAGTACCGTACAGCCGCCCGTATTCGGCGCTGTTCAGGAAGCGGCCGGCAACATCGAGCAGCGTCCAGCCTTCATCGAGATGGGAAATCCAGAAGCCCAGCCCAGGCAGGTCGGGCTGGCGGTCGAACGCGGCCTGGTACAGGCGGTAAGCCTGGCCGGCCGTGCCGTCCACGTCCAGCGCGATAGTCTGGTCGGAAAACGCCACGCGTTCTACATTGACCAGCGTGTTGTTGATGCCCTGGCCGTCGGTGGCGATAAAGCTGCCGCCCGACTTGCGCAGCGTGAACTCGGTGCTGGCCTTGGCATACGTCACCTCGTCCAGGCCGTCGCTGCCCTGGATGATGGCGGCGCTGGGCGCCGGGCCACCCATCGGCGCGCCGTCCTGCACCACGAACTGGGTCGAAATGCCCATGGCGGCCAGCTGGGCCGCCGTGTATTCGGTGGCGTTGCCGCTCTGGTCGGTAACCACGGCGCTCAGCAGGTTGTAGGTGCCCCGCTCGGTGTCCGCAGACAGGGTGCCGGTGTAGGCGCCGCTGTTCAGGGTGCCGTCGAAGAAGGTGTCGCTGCCGCCGGCGATGCCGCCGATGGAGACGGCCGGGCCGGTGAAGGTGTCGAGATAGAAGTCATGGTCGAAGAACAGGTCCACGCCCGCCACGCCGCTGCCGGCGCCATCCTGCGCATGGGCGGTGAAACTGAGTTCCTTGGCGCCGCTGCTCAGGTCGATCACGGCCGGCAGCACCAGTCCGGTGAGCACGGGCGCCGTGGTGTCGGGCACGCCGCCGGTGACGGTCACGGCGGTGTTGTAGCCCATGGCAACCAGGTCGGTGTCGAAGTAGTGCTTGACGTTGCCCGCCATATCGAACACGGCAACTTCATAGATGCGGTACACGCCTGGCGGCGTGGCGGTGCTGACGGCGAACACGCTGCTGGCCGAGCCGTCGCTCAACGGATCGGCACTGCCCGGCAGGCCGATGCTGATGACCTGGCTGGGGCCGAGCGGCGAAATCACGGCCTGCTGCATCCACACCTGCGCCCAGCCGGGGCCGGAGCCGCCAAGTTCGTCGCGCGCGTCGACGCGCAGCGACAGGTTGCGCTGGCCGAGGCTGAGGTCCAGCGTGGATGACATGGAAAAGCTGACGAGACGGGGTACGGTAATGTCCATGGGGGAGTATCCGATCGAACTGAAGAAGTGGCGGCAGCTGGCTGAGCCAGGTAGTGCCGTACGGCAATATTCATCAGGTTAACCGGCTGCCCCGCAACATTCAATGACGCACGGGAATTACCATTAGTTACTGTCGCAACGCATCCACAACGCGACCGGGCGCACGTACGCCCAGTGCTGGCAAGGTGTTGGCGACGTGTTATCGCCTGTTGCCACTTCGTTATTTGCGTTTCAGTTCAATTTCAAACAACTTGGGCCATAGCTTTCCGGTTACAAACAACCGGCGCTTAGCGCTGTCGTAGGCGATGCCGTTCAGGACGTTGTCGCTGCCCGCCTCAATGCCGGCCTTGGCAGCCAGGCCGCTCAGGTCGATCCAGCCCAGCACGCGGCCACTGAAGGGGTCAATGCGGGCGATTTTGTCGGTCTGCCAGATGTTGGCGTAGATCTGGCCTTCCACCCATTCCAGCTCGTTAATCTGGGTCACCGGCTCGCCGTCGGCGGTCACGCGGATGCGGCGCGTCTGCTGCATGGTTTTCGGGTCCAGCACGCGGATGGTGGCGGTGCCGTCGCTCATGTAGAGCCGCTCGCCGTCGGTGGCGAGGGCCCAGCCCTCGCCGGGATAGCTGAACGTCTGCTTGAGCTGCAGGGTTTCGCTGTCGAAGATGAAGCCGGTCTGGCTGGTCCACGTCAGGCCGATGATGACGTTGCCCACTGCCGTGATGCCTTCGCCGAAGAACTGCTGGGGAATGTCGGTCTTCAGCAGCACTTTGCCGGTTTCCAGCGCCACCTTGCGCACCGAGGAGCGGCCGTTCAGCCCGGTGCTCTCGTACAGGATGCCGTTCTGGAACAGCAAGCCTTGCGTGAAGGCCTGCGGATCGTGCGGGTAGCTGCGCTTGATTTCGTAGCCGTACACGGGCACGGCAGCCTGCGCGGCCAAGGGCGCCAAACCGAGCGCCAGCGCGGCGGCCAGGCGCGCCGCCGTATTGAAAGTTGCGTTACGCATTATTGATCCCACAAGTCGCCGGTTGGATTGGTGCGCGGCGGGGTTACGCCAAAGTGCTGGTAGGCCGTTGCCGTGGCGACGCGGCCGCGCGGCGTACGCTGCAGGTAGCCCTGCTGGATCAAATACGGCTCCAGCACATCCTCGATGGTGTCGGCCGCTTCGCCGATGGCGGCGGCCAGGTTGCCGATGCCGACCGGGCCGCCGCCGAATTTGTACAGCACCGCTTCCAGCAGCTTGCGGTCCATCACGTCGAAGCCGACAGTGTCCACGTCCAGCATCACCAGCGCGGCGGCGGCCACGTCGCGCGTAATGTCGCCGTTGCCCTTCACTTCCGCGAAGTCGCGCACGCGGCGCAGCAGGCGGTTGGCGATACGCGGCGTGCCGCGCGCGCGGCGCGCGATTTCGGCCGCGCCTTCCACGTCGATGCTGGCCTTGAGCAGCGCGGCGCTGCGGCTGACGATTTTGGTCAATTCCGGCACGGTGTAGAACTCCAGCCGCGCCACGATGCCGAAGCGGTCGCGCAGCGGATTGGTCAGCATGCCGGCGCGGGTGGTGGCGCCCACCAGCGTGAACGGCTGCAGGTCCAGCTTCACGGAACGCGCCGCCGGGCCCTCGCCTATCATGATGTCGATCTGGTAGTCTTCCAGCGCCGGGTACAGGATCTCCTCGACCACCGGCGACAGGCGGTGGATCTCGTCGATGAACAGTACATCGTTCGCTTCCAGGTTGGTCAGGATGGCGGCCAGGTCGCCCGGGCGCTCCAGCACCGGGCCGGAGGTCTGGCGCAGGTTCACGCCCATTTCGCGCGCGATGATGTTGGCCAGGGTGGTCTTGCCCAGGCCGGGAGGGCCGAACAGCAGGGTGTGGTCCAGCGCCTCCTTGCGCCCGCGCGCGGCGGCGATGAAGATTTCCAGCTGGTCGCGGATCTTGGCCTGCCCGACATATTCATCGAGGTGCTTGGGGCGCAGCGCCCGTTCAATCGCCTCCTCGTTCGGCGAAGAAGGGGCGGCGTCGATGATGCGCTGCTCGGTGAAATTATCGGTCTGGATGCTCATGCCTGATTAACCTTTGGACAGCGCTTTCAACGCTTGCTTGATGCCGTCGGACACGCCGGCGCCGGCGGGAACGGTCTTCAGCGCCAGCAGCGCTTCCTTGTCAGAATACCCCAAAGCGATCAGCGCGTTCAGGATGTCCGCTTGCGCGTCGTGCACCGGGTGGGCGTGGCCGGCGCCGATGTCCGCGCCCAGCTTGCCCTTCAGCTCCAGCAGCAACCGCTCGGCGGTCTTCTTGCCGATGCCGGGCACCTTCACCAGGCGGCCCGATTCCTGCAGCGTGACCGCTTGCGCCAGGTCGGCGATCGACATGCCGGAGAGGATGGACAGCGCGGTGCGTGCGCCCACGCCGCTGATCTTGATCAGCTGGCGGAACACGGCGCGCTCCTCGGCGTTGCCGAAGCCGAACAGCAGGTGCGCGTCCTCGCGGATGGCCTGGTGGGTGAACAGTACTACCTTCTCGCCCACGCCGGGCAGGTTGTAGAACGTACTCATGGGAACGTCAACCTCGTAGCCCACGCCTTGCACGTCGACCAGCAGTTGCGGGGGATTTTTTTCAAGCAGGATGCCGGAGAGACGTCCGATCATGTGGGAACCTTCAGTAGGGTTTAATCGACCAGGCGGCCGCGGCGCATACGCAGGCCGGCCAGCGGGCTGGCGGCGGTGCCGCCGGCCAGGCTGATCAGCGCCAGCGCATCATGGCTGTTGGCGTGGCAGATGGCCACGCCAAGCGCGTCGGCCGCGTCCGAACCGGGCAGGCCCGGCAGCGCCAGCAGGCGCGCCACCATGTCCTGCACCTGGGCCTTGGCGGCCTTGCCGGTGCCGACCACGGCCTGCTTGAGCTGGGTGGGCGAATACTCCGCCACGGACAGGCCATTGCTCACCAGCGCGCAGATGGCCGCGCCGCGGGCCTGGCCCAGCAGCAGGGTCGATTGGGGATTGACGTTGACGAAAACTTTTTCGATGGCCGAACAGTCCGGCTGGTAGGTGGCGGCCACTTCACCCACCCCGTCCAGGATGACCTTGAGCCGGGCCGGCAGGTCGCCTTCGCCGGACTTGATGGTGCCGGACGCGATATAGCGCAGCTTCGCGCCTTGCTTGTGGATGACGCCGAAGCCGGTGGTGCGCAAGCCAGGGTCGATGCCGAGAATAATCATGCTCGGATTGTACATCAACAACATGGCTGACAAGCAGCAAAAGCTGTACATATGCACAGTGCAATAAAAACGGGGCCGGACAGGTTTCCCCGTCCGGCCCCGTTTCCGGGACGCTAGACTGAATTAATGGCGGAAGTGGCGGGTGCCGGTGTACAGCATCACCACGCCGCGCTCGTCGGCGGCGTCAATCACTTCCTGGTCGCGCATGGAGCCGCCCGGCTGGATCACGCAGGTCGCGCCCGCGTCCACCACCACGTCCAGGCCGTCGCGGAACGGGAAGAAGGCGTCGGACGCCACCACCGAACCGGCCAGGGCCAGGCCGGCGTTCTGCGCCTTGATGGAAGCGATACGCGCGGAGTCGATGCGGCTCATCTGGCCGGCGCCCACGCCCAGGGTCATGTTGTTGCCGCAGAAGACGATGGCGTTGGACTTGACGTACTTGGCCACGCGCCAGGCGAACATCAGGTCCTGCAGCTGCTGCTGGGTTGGCTGCAGCTTGGTCACCACTTTCAGGTCGGCCAGCAGCACGTTTTTCGAGTCGGCAGACTGCACCAGCAGGCCGCCGCCCACGCGCTTGAAGTCCATGGCGTTTACGCCGTTGCCGAGCGGGATTTCCAGCAGGCGCACGTTCTGCTTGGCCGACAGGATCTGCTTGGCTTCGGCGGTGAAGGACGGCGCGATCAGCACTTCCACGAACAGCTTGGCCAGTTCGGTGGCGGCGGTGCCGTCCACTTCCACGTTGAAGGCAATGATGCCGCCGAAGGCCGAGGTCGGGTCGGTCTGCAGCGCGCGCTTGTAGGCGTCGGCCGCGTTGGCGCCCAGCGCCACGCCGCACGGGTTGGCGTGCTTGACGATCACACACGCGGCGCTCTGGTCGAAGCCGCCCATCGATTTCACGCATTCCCACGCGGCGTCCGCGTCGGCGATGTTGTTGTACGACAGTTCCTTGCCCTGCAGCTGGGTGTAGTTCGCCAGCGCGCCGGCCACCGGCGCGAGGTCGCGGTAGAACGCGGCCGACTGGTGCGGGTTTTCGCCGTAGCGCATGTCCTGCACTTTTTCAAAGTGCGCGTTCAGCGTTTGCGGGTAAGCCGCGCGGGTGGCGTGCTCGCGGTCCGGGCCCAGGCTGGACAGGTAGTTGGCGATGGCGCCGTCGTACTGCGCGGTGTGCGCGTACACCTTCTTGGCCAGCATGAAGCGGGTTTCGTAGGACACGTAGCCAGGCGCGTTGTCGGTGGTCTTCATCTCGGCCAGCACGTGGCCGTAGTCGGACGGGTCGCAGATCACCACCACGTCCTTGTGGTTCTTGGCCGACGAGCGCAGCATGGCCGGGCCGCCGATGTCGATGTTCTCGATCGCGTCGTCCAGGGTGCAGCTGTCCTTGGCCACGGTGGCCTGGAACGGGTACAGGTTCACCACCACCATGTCGATGGTCGGAATGCCGTGCTCTTCCAGCTTGGCCATGTGCTCAGGGAAGTCGCGGCGCGCCAGGATGCCGCCGTGCACTTTCGGGTGCAGCGTCTTCACGCGGCCATCCAGCATTTCCGGGAAGCCGGTGTAGTCGGCCACTTCGGTCACGGCAACGCCGTTGTCGGCGAGCAGCTTGGCGGTGCCGCCGGTGGACAGGATGTTGACGCCCATGGCGGACAGGGCACGGGCGAAGTCCAGGACGCCGGTCTTGTCGGAAACGGAGATGAGAGCTTGTTTAATCATGGCTGTGGCTAGGTTGTTGAATGTTCTGTGGAGACAAAGGACAACTCACCGGCCGCATTGGCCGGTCACAGCCATGCAAGCCGGGACGTCAGCGGACCTTACAGCAGGCCGTGCTCCTGCAATTTCTTTCGCAGGGTGTTGCGGTTGATGCCCAGCATCTGCGCGGCATGCGACTGGTTGCCGTCGGCGCGGGTCATGACCACTTCGAGGATCGGACGTTCCACGGTCAGCACGACCATGTCATAGATGTTCGACGCCTGCTGCTCGCCCAAATCGTTGAAGTAATCTTCCAGCGATTTCTGGACGACTTCCTGAATGCTTTCTTTGCTCATTTTTATATATTTCTGCTAATTGATCTGCCACGTGGGCGCCGTTCAGGCGGCCAGCTTTTCTTCGGCGAGGCGGTATTGTAACCGCTCGCCATACTTCCATTGGGATTCGAAAAATTCTTTTACCGAGAGCAACTGTTCCTGCGTGGACTCCAGGCGGTTCATGCGCTGGCGGAATTCCTCGCCGCCTTCGAGGTCGCGCACATACCAGCCGATGTGCTTGCGCGCAGTCAGCATGCCCTTGCGCTCGCCGTAGAAGGCGTAGTGCGCCTGCAGGTGCTCGTCCATCAGTTCGGCCACCTCGGCCACCAGCGGCGCGGGCAGATGCGTGCCGGTGCGCAGGTAATGGTCGATCTCGCGGAAAATCCACGGGCGGCCCTGGGCTGCGCGGCCGACCATGACGGCGTCCGCGCCGGTCTTGTCCAGAACGAAGCGGGCTTTCTCGGGCGAAGTGATGTCGCCGTTGGCGACCACGGGAATGCCGACCGAGGCCTTCACGGCGGCGATGGTGTCGTATTCGGCGTCGCCGGTGTAGCCGTCGGCGCGGGTGCGGCCGTGCAGGGTCAGCATCTGGATGCCGGCCTGCTCGGCGATGCGCGCAATGCGCAGCGCATTCTTGTTTTCGCGGTCCCAGCCGGTGCGGAATTTCAGCGTGACGGGCACGTCCACCGCGCCCACCACGGCGTGCAGGATGCGCGCCACCAGGTCTTCGTGCGGCAGCAAGGCCGACCCGCACCAGTTGTTGCAGACCTTTTTCACCGGGCAGCCCATGTTGATATCGATGATCTGGGCACCCTTGTCAACGTTGTATTTTGCGCAATCGGCCAGTTCCTGCGGGTCCGAGCCGGCGATCTGCACGGCTTTCGGCTCCATTTCGCCGGCATGGTCGAGGCGGCGCGCACTCTTTTCCGAGGCCCACACGCGCGGGTTCGAGGCCGCCATCTCCGACACCGCGTAGCCCGCGCCCAGCTCCTTGCACAGCTGGCGGTAAGGCCTGTCCGTCACGCCCGCCATAGGGGCGACGAACACATTGTTGCGGAGGATGTGGGGACCGATTTGCACTGGGTGAGCCTGAAAATGGAGCGGGGAAACCGTGTATTCTAACCGAAGGTGTGCACAAATAATAAGCACTATTTATTCTGATTCCCACGCTTGTGCAGCTTGGCAGTTATGAAACTCAGTTTCCGGTGGGAATTTATGTGCACGGACGTGCCAGGGAGCCTGAGCTTGCCACTTAGATAATATCGTCCAGGACGAGCTGTTCGAGGTGGGCGGTTTCGCCCCAGCTTTGCAGCGTAAGTTTGCCATTGGCAAAAGTAAAACGGTTGATGCTGGCGTTCTTCACCTGAAAGTCGCGCGGGCTGTCCAGGGTCATGCCGGTGGCGGCGCGGTAGGCACATTCAAGCACGCCGCCGTGGGCCACGATGGCGATGGCCTGGCCCGGATGGCGCGCGCCCCAGGCGGCAATGGCGCCCGTGCTGCGCTGGAAGAACTGGCGAAAGCTCTCGGCCACGCGCTCGCCGGCCGGCATCACGGCGTCGATGTCGCGCGCCTGCCAGGCGGCGAATTCGGCCGGGTAGCTGCGTTCGATGTCGGCGTACAGCATGCCTTCGAACACGCCGTAGCAGCGCTCGCGCAGCTGCGCGTCCTGCTGCACCTTGCGCTGCGGCCCGGCCACTGCCTGCGCGGTTTGCAGCGCGCGCTGCAGGTCGCTGGAGATGATGGCGTGCAGCGGCTCGGCGGCCAGCGCGCGCGCCAGGGCCTCGGCCTGGCGCTGCCCTTCTTCGTTCAAGGGGATGTCAATGTGGCCTTGCAGGCGGCGCACGGCGTTCCACGCCGTTTCGCCGTGGCGTATCAGTAGGATGCTGGTAGTCATGTAACCCTGGTCTAGCGCGCCTGGGGATTCAGGCTGTAGGCGCCGATGATTTGTGCTTCGTCCAATATGTGGCCGCGCATGGCTTCGCACGCCTGCAGGCAGGTGAAACGGCCGTCGACCGGCAGGCGCGCCACGTCCAGCGCGTACAGGCGGAACACGTAGTGGTGCGCCAGCAAGTCGTTCCACGGTGGGCAGGGGCCATCATAACCGAAATAATCGCCCGCCATGCCCGGGTCGCCCGCGAACCAGCCGGTATAGTCGTTCACGCCCTGGCGCACGCGGTGCAGCGCGCCGTCCGGCATGCGCAGGGCCGACTCCGGGCCCGGTTTCCCCTTCGGCACGACACCGTCGGCCAGCTGGCCGGCGGCAATGGACGCCAGCGCGGGCGGGATGTCCACCAGCGCCCAGTGGTAGAAGTCGGCGCGCTCGTCGGAAGCGTCCAGCGTCTGGCCTTCCTGGTTGACCTTGGCCGCCTGGGCCGGCGCATCGCCGTCTATGCACAGCAGCACCAGCGACTCGGTGCCGTTCGGCACCTCGCTCCAGGCCAGGTGCGGGTTGCGGTTGGCGGCCAGGCGGATGCGGCTTTGCGGGCTGAGCGGATCGGCTTCGGCAAACGCGAACTCGGCCGGGATCCTGCCGCCTTTCTTGAATGAATCGCTCCACAGTTTCACCGCCGCCTCCGTTTCATGATTGTTTGGGCTCCACCTGCAGCCAGAACGTGACAGGGCCGTCGTTGGTCAGCGACACCTTCATGTCGGCGCCAAAGCGCCCGGTGGCCACCTGCGGGTGCTTGAGGCGCGCCTGGCGCACGAAATAGTCGAACAGCCGCGCGCCGTCCGCCGGCGCCGCCGCCGGCGTGAACGAGGGGCGGGTGCCGGACTTGGTGTCGGCCGCCAGCGTGAACTGCGGCACCAGCAGCAGGCCGCCGGCCACGTCCGTCACGCTGCGGTTCATCTTGCCCGCCTCGTCGGCAAACACGCGGTAGCCCAGCAGCTTGTGCAGCAGGGCGTCCGCTTCCTTCTCGCTGTCGCCGCGCTCGGCGCACACCAGCACCACCAGGCCGGCATCGATGGCGCCGATCCGCTCGCCGTCGACCACCACGGCAGCGCTGCTGACGCGTTGCAGCAGCCCTATCATGCGGTCAGGGTCACGCGCGCGAACTTGCGCTTGCCCACCTGCAGCACGAAGGTGCCGGCTTCCAGCTTCAGCGCCTTATCGCTGATGACGGTGCCGTCCACGCGCACGCCGCCCTGGTCCACCATGCGCGTCGCTTCCGACACCGAGGCGCACAGGTTGGATTGCTTGAGCAGCTGGGCGATGCCGGCCGGGGCGCCGGCCAGCGTAATTTCCGGCACGTCGTCCGGGATGCCGCCCTTGGAGCGATTCACGAAGTCGGCCAGCGCATCCTCGGCCGCCTGGCGCGAATGGAAGCGCTCGACGATTTCCTGCGCCAGCGCCACCTTGGCGTCGCGCGGGTTGCCGCCCTGCTCCACGGCGCGCTTCAGTGCCGCAACGTCTTCGATCGATTTCCAGGACAGGAGTTCATAGTAGCGCCACATCATCACGTCGGAAATACTCATGATCTTGGCGAACATGGTGTTGCCCGGCTCGGTAATGCCGATGTAATTGTTCTTCGATTTCGACATTTTTTCAACGCCGTCCAAACCTTCCAGCAGCGGCATGGTCAAAATGCACTGAGGCTCCTGGTCCCAGTCTTTTTGCAGTTCGCGGCCCACCAGCAGGTTGAATTTCTGGTCGGTGCCGCCAAGTTCCAGGTCGGCCTTCAGGGCCACCGAGTCGTAGCCCTGCATCAGCGGGTACAGGAACTCATGCACGGAAATCGGCGTGCCGTTCTTGAAGCGCTTGGTGAAATCGTCGCGCTCCATCATGCGCGCCACGGTGTAGCGCGAGGCCAGCTGGATCATGCCGCGCGCGCCGAGCGGGTCGCACCACTCGGAGTTGTAGCGGATTTCGGTCTTGGCCGGGTCCAGCACCAGCGAGGCTTGCTTGAAGTAGGTGGCGGCGTTCGCTTCGATCTGCTCGCGCGTGAGCGGCGGACGGGTGGCGTTGCGCCCGGACGGGTCACCGATCATGGAGGTGAAATCGCCGATCAGGAAAATCACCTGGTGACCCAGGTTTTGCAGCTGGCGCATCTTGTTGAGCACCACGGTATGGCCCAGGTGCAAATCCGGCGCGGTCGGGTCCAGGCCCAGCTTGATGCGCAGCGGCACGCCGCTCTGTTCGGAACGCGCCAGCTTTTGCGCGAATTCGGATTCGATCAGCAGCTCATCGACACCGCGTTTGGTGATGGCGAGCGCTTCCTGCACGCGGTCGGACAGCGGCAGAGCGGTGGGGGTTGCAGTTACCATAAGGGAGGCACAATTCTCGTGAAAATGTAGGATGAGTCCGATAGTTTGATATAATTCGCGATCCCATCAATCTTGCCGCATGAAAACTCGATAAGACGACAATTACAAAAACATCAAAGTTCGGAACAGTTCAAGCGGTAAATTTTAACTGATTGCATGAACCCTATAAACAAATTCACAAGCCAAGGCTTGGTCAACTTGCTAGGTTCGACGCGCAAGGCGCGCATCATGAGTGCATCGGCAATTTTCCTTGCTGTGTGCGCCTTTGGTGCGGCCGGCGTCGCGCCGCTCGCGCCCGACGCGGCGGATCTACCGGTCAAGTCTGTCTCCACCGCCCTCGAACTTCCGAACATCTCCGCGCAAATCGGCGCCCTCGAACAGCAAGAATCCACCGAAAAATACGTCCACGAAGAACGCATCCGCGCCGGCGACACGCTCGCCACGCTGATGACCCGTCTCGGCGTGGAGGATGACGCAGCCGAAACCTTCATCAAGAAGGACAAGGTCGCCAAAGGTGTCATGCAGCTGAAAACCGGCAAGCGCGTCCAGGCGCAGACGGACGAGAACGGCAACCTCGTGTGGCTGCGCGCCACCGTGGTTGACAGCCAGGACACCCCGGTCAAGAACATCCTGGTCAGCCGCAAGGGCGAAGGCTTCACCGCCAGCGAAGAGGCGGCCAAGCTCGAGCGCCGCGTGGAAATGCACGCGCGCACCATCAACTCCTCCTCGCTGTACGCGGCCACCGACGCCAGCAACGACGGCGCCAAGCTGCCCGACTCCGTGGTGCGCCAGATCGTGGAAATGTTCTCCACCAATATCGACTTCCGCTCCGACCTGAAGCGCGGAGACCATTTCAACGTGGTCTACGAAACCTTCTGGCAGGATGGCGAGTTCATCCGCGCAGGCCGCATCCTGGCCGGCGAGTTCACCAACCGCGGCGTGACCTACCAGTCGGTGTGGTTTGAAGACCCGAACAGCAGCCAGGGCGGCGGCTACTACAGCTTCGACGGCAAATCGCTGAAAAAGGCCTTCCTGAAATCGCCGCTGGAGTTCTCGCGCATCTCGTCCGGCTTCTCGATGCGGGTGCACCCGATTTCGGGCAACTGGAAAGCCCACAAGGGCATCGACTTCGCGGCCGCCACCGGCACCCCGATCCGCGCCTCCGGCGACGGCGTGGTGGACTTCGCCGGCACCCAGGGCGGCTACGGCAACCTGGTGGTGCTGAAGCACTGGTCCAACTACACCACCGCCTACGCGCACATGAGCCGTTTCGCTCCCGGCATCAAAAAGGGCAGCAAGGTCAGCCAGGGCGACGTGATCGGCTACGTCGGCAGCACCGGCTGGTCCACCGGCGCCCACCTGCACTACGAATTCCGCGTCGGCGGCGAAGCCAAGGACCCGAGCAAGCTGAACGTGCAAGCGCAAGCGCCACTGACCGCAGCCGAGCTGTCGCGCTTCAAGATGGTCTCCGGCGACATGATGCACCGCTTCGCCCTGCTGCGCCCCACCAACGCCAACGCCTCCAGCCTGGCCGCCAAATAAGCCGCCGCGCGCGGCCCAGCCCAACCCGAAAATGGGGTCAGGGTTAATTTTCCCGGAAATATTGCCTGGAAAATTAACCCTGACCCCATTTTCGCTGTGGTGAGGCACAATAGGGGAATCTATGTGGGAGGAGCGTATGAGCTTGTATATCGGCTTGATGTCGGGGACCAGCCTGGATGGGGTGGATGGGGTGCTGGTGGATTTTTGGGCCGGCGCGGCGCGCACCCTGGCGGCGGCGTATGTGCCCTTCCCGCCGGCGCTGCGCGAGGAGCTGATGGCGCTGCAGGCGGCCAGCCCGAACGAGCTGGAACGCGAGGCGCTGGCGGCCAACAGGCTGGCCGAGTTTTACGCACAGTGCGTGGCGGACGTGCTGGCGCAGACCGATATGAAGCCGGCCGATGTGCGCGCCGTCGGTTCGCACGGGCAGACCATACGGCACCGGCCTGAGCTGGGCTTTACGCGCCAGACCGGCAACCCGGCACTGCTGGCGGAGCTGTGCGGCATCGATGTGGTGGCGGACTTCCGCAGCCGCGACGTGGCGGCCGGCGGCCAGGGCGCGCCGCTGGTGCCGGCTTTTCACCAGGCGATGTTCAGCCAACCGGGCAAGACGCGGGTGGTGGCCAATATCGGCGGCATCGCCAATATCAGCGTGCTGCGCGGCGACGGCAAGGCGACCGGCTTCGATACCGGCCCCGGCAATGTGCTGATGGATGCGTGGATCGCCCGCCACCAGGGCAAGGCATACGACGAGGACGGCGCCTGGGCGGCGTCCGGCCAGGTGATCCAGCCGCTGCTGGACGCCATGCTGCGCGCGCCGTATTTTGCGTTGCCGGCGCCGAAAAGCACGGGCCGCGACCTGTTCCACGCAGACTGGCTGGATGCGCAGCTGGCGCCGTACGCGTCGGCCTCGCCGCAGGATGTGCAGGCGACACTGACGCAGCTGACGGTGGCGTCGCTGGCGGATGCAATCAGGGAGCACGCGCCGAAGACCGAGGCGGTGTATATCTGCGGCGGCGGGGCGTATAACGGGCTGCTGATGCGCAGCCTGGCGGCGGCGCTGGGCGTGCCGGTGGAGTCGACCGCTGCGCTGGGTGTGGAGCCGAACCGGATGGAGGCGCTGGCGTTTGCGTGGCTGGCGTTCCGCTTCAATGAGCGGCTGGCAGGCAATCTGCCGGCGGTGACGGGTGCGCGCGGGGAGCGCGTGCTGGGGGCGCTGTATCCGCGCTGAGGCTGGCGGGTTACGCTGCGCTAACCCGCCCTACAATGCGCCGCAAGCGGGCACGTAGGAACGTAGGGCGGGTCAGGCGTAGCCGTAACCCGCCATCGCTGGCTTAAGCCGAGAACGAGGAACCGCAGCCGCAGGTGGACTGGGCGTTCGGGTTCTTGATGACGAACTGCGCGCCTTCCAGGTCGTCCTTGTAGTCGATTTCGGCACCGATCAGGTACTGGTAGCTCATGGAGTCGATCAGCAGCTGCACGCCGTTCTTGTCCATGGTGGTGTCGTCTTCGTTGACGATTTCATCGAAGGTGAAACCGTACTGGAAGCCCGAGCAGCCGCCACCCTGCACGAACACGCGCAGTTTCAGGTCTGGATTACCCTCTTCTTCGATCAGCTGCGCAACTTTCTGCGCGGCGCTGTCGGTGAACACGATAGGGGCCGGGATGACTTCGTCTTGCACTTCGGCTACTGCATTCATGTGCTACTCCTAAAAATTCATACGGCCATTATAGACCTTAGTGGGGACTCGCGCTGTCGGGTGGCGATTTTGGCGGTTCAGACTGTTGTTGCCCGGCCTTCTTCGCCGCCTCCAGCAGCGCGTCCCGCTCGGCGGTGACGCGGACCAGTTCGGCCTGCACCAGTTCCAGCTGCTGTTGCGCCGTGGGTGCGCCCCGGCTGGCGCCGAAGATGCGCCCGCCCAGGTCCACGCCCCACACCACCAGCACGCCGGCCAGCGCCAGCACCACGGCAATCGCGCCCAGGCGCTTGAGCAGCGGCGCTTTTTGCTCCACCAGTACGGTTTCCGGCGCCGATGCGCCGCGTCCCTTCCATTTGCCGCTTTTCACGCGTTTTTCAAGCCCGGATTACGGCAGCAGCGCGATGTTGTCCAGGCCCATGCCTTCTTCCAGGCCGAACATCAGGTTCATGCACTGCACGGCCTGGCCGGACGCGCCTTTGACGAGGTTGTCCTGCACCACCAGCACGATGACGGTGTTGCCGTTGTCCGGACGGTGCAGCGCCAGGCGCAGCATGTTGGCGCCGCGCGTGCTGCGGGTTTCCGGGTGCGAGCCGAACGGCATCACGTCCACGAAGGGCTGATCCTTGTAGGCGTCTTCGAACAGGCCCTGCAGTTCCTCGTTGCTCACGTCCTTGGTCAGGCGCGCGTACAGCGTGGAATGCATGCCGCGTATCATCGGCACCAGATGCGGCGAGAAGATCAGGTTGACCTTGTCGTTGCTGAAACGTTGCAGCTGGGCTACCGTTTCCGGGGTGTGGCGGTGGCCGGACACGCCGTAGGCCTTGAAGTTGTCGCTGGACTCGGAGAACAGGATGCCGATCTCGGCCTTGCGACCGGCGCCGGACACGCCGGACTTGCAGTCGGCGATCAGGTTGCCGGCGTCGATGATGCCGGCCTTCAGCAGCGGCACGAAGCCCAGCTGCATGGTGGTCGGGTAGCAGCCAGGGTTGGCGATCAGCCTGGCGCCCTTGATGTCTTCGCGGTTCAGCTCCGGCAGGCCGTACACCGCCTCCTCGATCAGCTGCGGCGCGGTGTGGGGAATCTTGTAGGTCTTTTCAAATACGGCCTGGTCCTTGATGCGGAAGTCCGCCGCCAGGTCGATCACTTTCACGCCCGCTTTCAGCAGCGCCGGCGCCTGCTCCATCGCCACGCCGTGCGGGGTAGCGAAGAACACCACGTCGCACTGGGCCAGGTCGACCTTGTCCGGTGCGGAAAACGCCAGGTTCACGCGGCCGCGCAGGGAAGGATACATGTCAGCCACCGGCACACCATCCTCCTTGCGCGACGTGATTGCCGTCAGCTGCACTTGAGGGTGGACGGCCAACAATCGCAGCAGTTCCACTCCGGTGTATCCGGTGCCGCCGACGATGCCAACTTTGATCATGTTCTTTCCTTGGGAGTAAATGAAGAGGGGACGCCCATTTTAGCAGGGCTGAAAAAAAGCCGCCCGGCGTACCGGGCGGCTTTCTGGCCAGCATGCGCCGCAGCGCACGCTGTACGAAGCAAATTAACGCTTCGAGAATTGCTTTGCGCGACGTGCTTTGCGCAGACCAACTTTTTTACGTTCAACTTCGCGCGCATCGCGAGTGACGAAGCCGGCACGTGCCAGGTCGCCCTTCAGAGCTGCATCGTAGTCGATCAGTGCGCGGGTGATGCCGTGGCGCACAGCACCCGCCTGGCCGGACTCGCCGCCGCCGTGGACGTTGACTTTGATGTCAAAACGCTCAACGTTGCCGGTCAGTTCCAGTGGTTGACGGATCACCATCAGGCCGGTTTCGCGGGAGAAGTACTCAGCCGCTGGCTTGCCGTTAACGATGATTTGGCCAGTGCCTGCCTTGATGAACACGCGAGCCACTGCACTCTTGCGACGGCCGGTGCCGTAGTTGTAGTTACCGATCATGTCAGTTCCTTAGATTTCGAGTGCTTTAGGTTGCTGAGCAGCGTGCGGGTGCGAACCCTCGGCGTACACTTTCAGCTTCTTGATCATTGCGTAGCCCAGTGGGCCTTTTGGCAGCATGCCTTTGACGGCTTTTTCCAGAGCGCGGCCTGGGAAACGCTGTTGCATTTTCAGGAAGTTCGTCTCGTAGATGCCACCTGGGTAGCCCGAGTGACGGTAGTAGGTCTTCTCGGTTGCTTTGGTGCCGGTCACGCGCAGTTTGCCTGCGTTGATGATGACGATGAAGTCACCGGTGTCGACGTGCGGGGTGAACTCTGGCTTATGCTTGCCGCGCAGTCGGCGTGCCACTTCGCTGGCAACACGGCCGAGGACTTTGTCCGTCGCGTCAATCACGAACCAATCGCGCTGGACTTCATGGCCCTTAGCGGAAAAAGTTTTCATGTTATGACTTTCTGTGAAAGATAAAAACGCTCATCTGGTGGTTCCGCCCCGGTGTTGCAGCGGACGCATCCTTGTTGTTTACTTTCCCTGAGCGAATGGGAAAGCCGGCAATTATAGCCCGGCTTGCGTGCTGCGGTCAAGCCGTTTGGCGGGTTACGGCGTGCCGCCTAACCCGCCCTACGCCCACCGCACCCACCGCACCCACCGTGCCAACCGCGCCTGCCACGCTGCCGTAGGGCGGGTTAGCGCGGCACGCGCGTAACCCGCCGGATCAATAGCTGTACACATTGACCACGTTGAAAGTGGTGTCGGGCACGTACACGTTGCCCTTGTGCGCGTAGATGAAGAAGGGCATCCACACGCCGCCCGCTTCCGGGTATTTCTTGAACACCAGGTCGCCGGTCTTGTAGGCCAGCGTGTTGCCGGTGATCTTGAACACCTTCAGCGCCCGGTTCACCAGGTCGTTGACGATGAGGTTGTCGTCCTCGTCGATGCACAGGCTGGCCGGCAGGTAGAAGTTTTCATAGTCCTTTTCCAGGTCGTCGCAGTAGCCGGCCTGGCCGTAGCTCCACAGGCTCTTGCCCCGGCGGTCGAACACGCGGATGCAGTTGTTGAACTGGTCGCACACGAACAGGCGGTCCTGCGAGTCCACGTCCATGTCGCACGGGGTGAAGGAGGCCAGCGGCTTGCCGCCCTCTTCCCACACGAAGTTCTTGACGAAGGTAACGATGCCGGTCGCTTGCAGCTGCCACATGGAGATACGGTTGTTGAGCGAGTCGGCGATGTAGATTTCGCCATGGCTGTTGACGGTGATGCCCTGGGGCGCCTTCAAGGTACCGTCGCCGCCCACGCCTTCGCGGCCGAAGGGCATGCCGTAGTTCAGCAAATGCCCGTTGGGACCGTACTGGTACATGGACACCGTGCACATATTGAAGTTGGTGATGAAGATCAGCGGCGTCCCGGGGCAGACCTGGCCCAGCAGCGGCTGGGACGGATAGTAGGCCGTCATGGCGATGTCGCCCGGCGTGAAGAAGCCGCGCACCATGTCCTGCAGCTGGGCGTAGGGATTGACGGCGGTGTTGAAGGTCTTCAGGCACCAGTTGCCGGAATCGATGTTGTACGAGGCGGTGCCGACGTGGGCCAGCGGGTCCAGCCCGGCGGGCTTGAGCACGTGGTCGTACCAGTACTGGTAGGCGCCGGCCGTGGTCTTGGCCCAGCCGTCCCACCAGTTCTTGACCGGCAGCACGCCCGAGCCCTTGCGGTTGGGGTCGACCCGGATCACCGAGGTCATGCAGTTGAACTGCGAGGTGGAGAGCGCGTGCGAGGCGTTGTCGCGGCGGTGGCCGACCGAATCAAGCAGCACCGCCACGGTGGGCAGGCTGTCGTCGATGATGTTGATGCTCACGTGCAGCACCGTCGAGGCAAAGGGTTCGCTGATGTAATAGGTGTTCTTTTCCTTGCCGGCGCAGATCTGGTAGGGGCCGACGAAGACCCTGTCTTCCAGCGCGCCGTAGATCAGGTCGGTGTAGGAATGCACGGGTTCGGGTTCGTGGTTCCACATGGGCAGCATGCCCATCACCTTTTCCTGCAGCTTGCCTTCCGGGTTGTAGATCATGATGGCGTTTTCCACCTGGCCCGGCACGAAAACGTAGTCGTCGATCACGCACACTGAACGCATCACGTTGAACTTGCCGATGCCGGTGGGCTGGCCGAAGCCGTGCAGCAAGGCGGTTTCCCTGGTGGCCTGCACGGTGTCGTTCTTGACGGGCCAGGCGGTGTTGATCTTGAGGATCTCGTAGTAGCCGGTATTGGCCAGGTAGAGGTTGCCTTTCGAGTCGCTGGCCAAGCCTTGCGGCCACAGCAGGTCGTGGGTGCTGTCCAGGTCTTTCACCGAGCGGAACTGCAGCACGAACTCGCCTTCCAGCGTGAATTTCACGCAGCGGCTGCGCACGTCGCCTTCGGTATGGAAGAACTCGTCGGCCACGTAGAGGTAGTGCTCGCCGTCGGCTTCCTTGACGATGGTGATGCCGTTCGGGTCGGACAGCGGCATGAAGCTCTTGCTGGCCACGTTGCCGAAGGCGAACTGGAAGCCGGCGCTGTGCTCGTCGTACTCGAACGCCACCACGCGGCCGTTGCCCATGTCGGTGCAGTACATGATGTCGTCGGTGGGGTGCGGGCACAGGTGGAAAGGCATCAGCAGGCGCTGGTCCAGGCCGGTGCTGCCGGGCACGCCGTCTATCACGTGCAGCAGCGTTTCAAAGTCCGCGGTGAACACCAGCACGCGGCTGTTGCCGGTATCGCACACCCATACGTGGTTGTAGTTGTCGCGCGCAACGCCGACCGGCGAGTTTAAGGTGAAGTTGTCGGGCAGCTGGCCGCTCTGGGTCGTGCCGGGCAACGCCAGCTCGCCGTAATGGCACAGGTGCTTGAAATTGGTCTCGGGGGCAGCGATGTGGCTCATTTGTACCTACCTGTTTGAAAGGGATGGACACGAAGCAAAAGGGGAAACCCAGCCCTCAAGTATGCGAGATTGCGTGGCAGGGAGCAATGTTTATGTTGCAGTGCGTTGCATGCGGCTACCCACGGCAATCCACTCGTAGCGCGCACTGCAGCATGCAAACATGCTGCGCCGCACCAGCACGCGGCGGCCGGCGCGCAGCGCGGCAGGCTTTGCTCCATTACAATAGTGGCGAAGATTTTTTACGGAGAGATGAAATGGAATGCAAAGTCAGCTGGAACGGCCCGTCAGGGATGAGCTTTTTGGCCCAGACCGGCTCCGGCCACCTGGTGACCATGGACGGCGCGCCGGATGGCGGCGGCCACAACCTGGCGCCGCGCCCGATGGAGATGGTGTTGCTGGGCACGGGCGGCTGCACCGCGTATGACGTGGTGCTGATCCTCAAGCGCGGCCGGGAAGACGTGCGCGGCTGCGAGGTGACCTTGAAGGCCGAGCGGGCGGACACCGATCCCAAGGTATTTACCAAGATTCATTTCCACTTTACCGTCACCGGCAAGAATCTGAAGCAGACCACGGTGGAGCGCGCGGTGTCGCTGTCGCACGACAAGTACTGCTCGGCGTCCATCATGCTGGCGAAGACGGCCGAAATCACGCATTCTTACGAGATTGTGGAAGGCTGAGATTGGCGGGTTACGTGCTGCGCACTAACCCGCCCTACGGTACTTCGATCCCTTGTCCGCGTTCAAATGTAATACGCGGTGCCGGTCATGAGCTTGCCCATGGCGGTCATGGCCAGCCGCGCCGGCAGCGGCGCGGTTTCCGCCCCCATCTGCTGCGCCGCCGCGCCGTGCGCCACTTCATCCACCCGCATCTGCTCGACAATCGCGCGCGACTTGGCGTCCTGCGGCGGCAGCTTGTCCAGGTGGCTGCTCAGGTGCTTTTCCACCTGGCGTTCCGTTTCCACCACAAAGCCGAGGCTGCGCGCGTCGCCCATCACGGCAGCCACGGTGCCCAGCGCGTAGGCACCGGCGTAAAACAAGGGGTTGAGCACGCTGATCCGCGAGCCCAGCTCGCCCAGCCGCTGCGCAGTCCACGCCAGGTGGTCTTCTTCTTCACGCGATGCGTGCTCGAACTGGCGGCGGATGTCGTCGCTGCGCGCAAAGCGGGCTTGCGAGTTGTAGAGCGCTTGCGCCATCACTTCGCCCACGTGGTTTACCCGCATCAGGCCGGCGGCATGGCGCTGCTCGGCTTCCGTCAGCGCGGCGTCCGCCGCGTGCGCGGCCGGGTTGGGGCGCGAGGCCGATGCCACGCCGGCCATGACGCGCAGCGCCTTGTCGGCGCCGGCAATGAAACGGTCCAGGGGAGTGTGGAAATGGTTTGCTGCCATGATGTTCTGCTCTTGCTGGTTCAGAAGACATCATTATAAGCCTCATGCCTGGCCTCAGGCCGCGCCTTCCCGCTCTTCGCGCAGGATGCGCTGGCGTTCGATCCAGTCGGCCACCGGCCCGCGCACGTCAATACCCGACAGGTCCTTGGCCACGCCCAGGTTCAGCCCCAGCAGGAAGGGAATGCTGTCCACCGGCACCCCGTCGCAGTGCTCGCCAAAGGCGCGCAGGAAACGCGGCGAATCGACGACCTTGATCACTTTCTCGCCGCTCATGTACTGCAGGATGCTGGTGATGCTGTGGCCCTTGCCGATGGCGTGGTAGATGAAGCGGTTGTATTCCTTGTCCAGCTTCTTGAAATCCAGGGTTTCCTTGGTCATCAGGCCGGACAGATAATGCAGGCCGAGCGCCACGCGGAAAAAGCCGGTGGCCTCGGACACGGTGGTGCCGCTGCGCGTAACGGCGAGGATTTTTTCTTTGGTTGCGCTATCGATCAGCTGGCTGTTTTTCATGGTGGTTTGACTATAGCAAGACAAAACGCTTTTGTACCTTGCACGCCAGAATTTTGGCATGCTACCCTTGCTCACCATCTTTACAACAGGATAACAAAATGCTCGAAGTTCAGGGCTTGGCCAAGCGCTTTCCTCTGCATGGAAACAAGGGGCAGGCGCCGGCAACGCGTGATCCGCGCGGCCACGACGGCTGGTTCCACGCGGTGCGCGACGTGAGCTTCAGTTGCGCCCCCGGCGAAGTGCTGGGCCTGCTCGGGCCCAACGGCGCCGGCAAGACCACCACCCTGCGCCTGCTGTCGACCGCGCTGACGGCGGACGCGGGCAAGGCCCTGGTGAACGGGGTGGACCTGCTGCAGAACCCGCTGCTGGCGCGCCAGCAGATCGGCTTCCTGTCCGGCTCCACCGGCCTGTACGGGCGCCTGACGGCGCGCGAAAACGTCGAGTACTTCGGCCGCCTGCACGGCATGGACGCGGCCCACCTGAAGCGCCGCTGCGACGAGCTGTTCGAGCTGCTGCAGATGCAGGACTACGGCGGCAAGCGCGCAGACCAGCTGTCCACCGGCATGAAGCAGAAGTGCGCCATCGCCCGCACGGTGGTGCACAACCCGCAGATCGTGATCCTGGACGAGCCGACCACCGGGCTGGACGTGATGTCGTCCAAGATCCTGCTGGACTTCATTGCCAGCTACAAGGCGCTGCGCATCCCGCTGGTGTTTTCCACCCACCACCTGCACGAAGTGGAAAAGCTGTGCGACCGGGTCTGCATCATCAACCACGGCAAGACCGCCTTCAACGGCACGGTCGACCAGCTGCGCCACCTGGGCGGCAGCGCCGACCTGTACGACGCCTTCATCGACGTCATCAACCGCGAGGGCTGAGCCATGTGGACCATTTATCTGAAGGAAATCCTGGAGCTGGCGCGCGACCGCAAGACCTTCATCTTCACCGTGCTGATCCCGGTGCTGGCCATGCCGCTGATACTGGGCGGCTTCAGCTACCTGTCCACCAATATGTTCAACAAGGCGCGCACCGCCGAGCTGACGTACGCGGTGTTCGGCAAGCAGCACGCGCCCGGCCTGAGCCAGCGCTTCACCGCCGAGCGCGGCTTCCGCGAAGTGGCGCTAAGCTCGCCGGACGAGATCCGCAACGCCATCGACAAGGACGTGATCAAGTTCGCGCTGGTGATCCCGCCCCAGTTCCAGCAGCAGCTGGACCGCAAGCAGCAAGCCGGCGTGGTGCTGCATTACAACAGCGCGGTGATGGTGGACGTCATCCGCAAGCGCGTCTCGGCCGAGCTCGATGCGCTGAACGCCGAGCTGCGCGAACAGGAACTGTCGGCGCTCAACCTGAGCAAGAACCAGCTGCGCTTCGCGCTCAGCCCGGTCACGCTGGAAGAGCGCTCCACCGCCGGCAAGCGCGAGAAAATGGGCGCCATGCTGGGCGGCATCCTGCCCTATCTGCTGCTGATGGGCTGCCTGATGGCCGCCATGTATCCCGCCATCGACCTGGGCGCCGGCGAAAAGGAGCGCGGCACACTGGAAACGCTGCTGCTGGCACCGGTGCCGCGCAGCGCCATCGTGCTGGCCAAGTTCCTGGTGCTGTTTACGGTCGGCCTGACCTCGTCGGTGCTGATGGTGGCCAGCATGAGCGTGCTGCTGTTCATCTTCGGCGCCACCGCCTCGCCCGACCTGGCCGCCATGGTGCGCGCGATCGGCGTGCTGGACATGGCCATGCTGGCGCTGATGCTGGCGCCCACGGCCGCCATCTTCGCCTCGGTGCTGCTGTCGCTGTCGATCTACGCCAAGAGCTACAAGGAGGCGGCCGGGCTGATCTCGCCGCTGATGCTGCTGTCCCTGCTGCCGGTGATGGTGGCCCTGCTGCCGGGCGTGGAGCTGAACTGGTTCTGGGCCATGGTGCCGCTCACCAATGTGTCGCTGGCCATGAAGGAACTGGTGAAAGGCACCATGGACTACCGCATGTTCGCCGTGATCCTGGTCTCGACCACCTTGACGGCCGGCGCCCTGCTGGCCCTGTGCCGCTGGTGGTTCAGCCGTGAACAGGTGCTGTTTCGAAATTAATCTCCATGGCAAAGCGCCTGCATTCGGCAATCTGGAACCCCGATTTTGCCGACTGTCGCAATGAAGCCACCGCTCAGCCGCAATTTCAATACAATGCCAACATTGAATAGTGGTATGTCCTGTTGCAGCGCAGCAGGACACAATAGGAGTCAGCATGGAATTACGCATCCGCAACTTGTCCAAGACTTACGCCAACGGGGTGGTGGCGCTGGACAATATTTCGCTCACGATACCGGCCGGGATGTTCGGCTTGCTGGGCCCTAACGGGGCCGGCAAGTCCACCCTGATGCGGACGCTGGCGACGCTGCAGGAATGCGATTCGGGTTCGGTGTTCCTGGGCGAGCTGGACGTGCTGGACGAAAAGGACGAGATCCGCCGCCTGCTGGGCTACCTGCCGCAGGACTTCGGCGTCTACCCCAAGGTGTCGGCCTACGAAATGCTGGACCACTTCGCCGTGCTGAAAGGCTTGTCCAACCGCGCCCGCCGGCGCGAAGTGGTGGACGGCCTGCTGCAGCAGACCAACCTGTTCGAAGTGCGCCACCAGAAGCTGGGCACGTATTCGGGCGGCATGCGCCAGCGTTTCGGCATTGCCCAGGCCCTGCTGGGCGACCCCAAGCTGATCATCGTCGATGAACCCACCGCCGGCCTGGATCCGCAGGAGCGCGTGCGCTTCCACAACCTGCTGTCGGACATCGGCGAAGACCGCACCGTGATCCTGTCCACCCACATCGTGAGCGACGTGGCCGACCTGTGCGCCAACATGGCCATCATCAACAAAGGCCATCTGCTGCTGGCCGGCCAGACCCAGCAGCTGATCGACGATGTCAGCTGCAAGATCTGGGCGCGCTTCGTGGACAAGAAAGACCTGCAGCAGTTCCAGACCCGCCACGCCGTCATCTCCACCCGTTTGCTGTCCGGCCGCACCCTGATCCACGTCTACAGCGACGACGATCCGGGCGACGGCTTCGAGGAAGCCATCGGCGACCTGGAAGACCTCTACTTCGCCACCATCGCCGGCCGCCACAGCGCAGCCGACCGCTGCGATTAAGGCGGCCGCCATGTTCGCCATCGCCCTGTTCGAAGCGCGCCAGCGCCTGAAAATGCTGTCCACCTGGGTTTATTTCGGCATGTTCTTGCTGCTGGCCCTGCTGTGGATGGCGGCCGCCGGCGGCGTATTCAAGGAAGCCACCGTCACCTTCGGCGGCCGCGTCTTCATCAACGCGCCGCGCTCCATCATGTTCACGGCCAGTTTCCTCGGCTGCCTGGGCGTGATCGTGGTGGCCGCCATGATGGGCCGCTCGGTGCAGCAGGACTTTGAATACGACATGCACCACTTCTTCTTCAGCGCGCCGATCCGCAAATACCAGTACATGCTGGGCCGCTTCATCGGCGCCTACCTGACCTTGGCCGTGGTGTTCTCCTCCATCCTGCTGGGCGCCTGGCTGGGTACGTTCATCCCCGGCATCGATCCCGAGCGGCTGGGCAACCCGCCGCTGGCGGCCTGGCTGATCCCCTACTTCACCACACTGCTGCCCAACCTGTTCATCTTCGGCGCCATCTTTTTCGTGCTGGCCGCGCTGACGCGGCGCATGCTGCCGGTCTATATCTCCAGCGTGGTGATGCTGATCGGCTACATCGTCGCGCCCGGCCTGGCGCGCGACCTGGACTACAAGACCCTGGCCGCGCTGATCGACCCCTTCGGCACGGCAGCCGCCATCAATCTCACCGAATACTGGCCCATCGCCGAGCGCAACACGCGCCTGGTGCTGCCGGAAGGCGTGTACCTGCTGAATCGCGTGATCTGGACCTCGTTCTCGCTGGTGGTTCTGCTGCTGGGCTACTGGCGCTTCCGCTTCGTCAGCAGCATCGACAGCGGCAAGGCCGACGCGCGCGGCGACGCAGAACCGGCGCTGCGCATCAGCCACTCGGCCAGCCACACGCACGAGGCGCCGGACTTCAAGTCGCGCAGCCTGGGCCTGCTGCTGGCCAAGATGAGCTGGCTGAACCTGCGCGAAACGGTGAAGAACGTCTATTTCCTGGTGATCGTGCTGGCCGGCGTGCTAACCATGTTCGCCGGCGCGCTGGACATGGGTTCCATGTACGGCACCAAGACTTACCCGGTGACCTACATGGTGCTGGAAATGGTGACCGATACTTTCGCCCTGTTCATGCTGGTGATCACCACGTTTTACGCGGGCGAGCTGGTGTGGCGCGAGCGCGAGAACCGCATGGCGCAAATGCTGGATGCGCTGCCGGTGCCAAGCTGGCTGCCCATGCTGTCCAAGCTGTTCGCGCTGATCGGCCTGCAGGCCCTGCTGATGCTGGTGGTGATGTTGTGCGGCATGGCGATCCAGGTCTTCAACGGCTATTTCCAGTTCGAGCCCGGCCTGTATTTCCAGCACCTGTTCACCATCCAGCTGCCGGCCTACGCGGCAGTGGCCGTGCTGGCTATTGCCGCGCAAGTGCTGATCAACCACAAGTACATGGCCCACTTTGCCATGATCGTGTACTACGTGGCCAGCATCACCCTGCCCTCGCTGGGCATCGAGCACCCGCTGCTGGTGTATGGCACCTCGCCCAGCTTCGTCTACTCGGCCATGAACGGCTACGGCCACTACCTGGTGCGCGAACGCTGGTTCGAGCTGTACTGGGGTGGCGCCGCGCTGATCCTGGTGGTGCTGTCGCTGCTGTTCTGGGCGCGCGGCAACAACGATGAATGGCGCCAGCGCATCTCCCTCGCGCGCCATGCGCTGACCATGCCGGTGCTGGCTGCCCTGGCCCTGGGCGCCAGCATCGTGCTGGGCGCGGGCGGCGTGCTGTTCTACAACCTGCACATCGCCAACTGCTATAAATCCACCTACCAGAAACTGGCCGACCGCGCGGACTACGAGCGCAAATACAAGCAGCTGGCGGGCCTGGCGCAGCCGCGCATCACCGACGTGCAGCTGGGCGTGGCCATCGAGCCGGAAAAGCGCAGCCTGCAAGTGAAGGGCCGCTACATGCTGGAGAACAAGAGCGGCCAGCCCATCACCGACATCTACATCACCCAGGACACCACGGCCGACCTGCGGCCGCTGCGCTTCGGCCAGGTGGCGCACCTGAAAATGAAAGACGAAGACCTGGGCGTATACCGCTACACCCTGTCCACGCCGCTGGCCGCGGGCGCCCGCATGCCGCTGGAATTCGAGCTCGAGTACGCGCCCAAGGGCATGCTCGGCCTGGGCCAGGACACGCCGGTGGTGGGCAACGGCACCTTCTTCAACAACACCGTGCTGCCGCACATCGGCTACCAGCGCCAGGCCGAGCTGACCGACCCGCGCGACCGCAAGCGCCACGGCTTGCCGGCGCAGGAGCGGGCACTGCCGCGCGACGATCCCAAGGGCCTGGCCAACAACTACCTCGGCAACGACGCCGACTGGGTCACCTTCGATGCCACCATCAGCACCAGCGCCGACCAGATCGCCGTGGCGCCGGGCAGCCTGGAGAAAGAATGGAAAGCCAAGGGCCGGCGCTACTTCCACTACAAGATGGACAAGCCCATCCTCAACTTCTACGCCTTCCAGTCGGCGCGCTACGCGGTCAAGCACGACTGGTGGCAGGACGTGGGCATCGAGATCTACTACCACCCGGGCCACGAATACAACCTGGACCGCATGGCCAAGGGCGTGAAGGATGCGCTGGACTACTACAGCAAGAACTACAGCCCCTACCAGCACAAGGTGGTGCGCATCGTCGAGTTTCCGCGCTACGCCAAGTTTGCGCAATCGTTCCCGAACACGATACCGTATTCGGAAAGCGTGGGTTTCATCGCCAAGGTGGACGACAAGAATCCGAAGGACATCGACTATCCCTTCTACATCACGGCGCATGAAGTGGCGCACCAGTGGTGGGCGCACCAGCTGGTGGGCGGCGACACGCGCGGCGCCACCGTGCTGAGCGAAACCCTGTCGGAATACTCGGCGCTGATGGTGATGAAAAAGCAGTACGGCCCGGACAAGATGCGCCGCTTCCTGCGCTACGACCTGAACAAATACCTGCTGGGCCGCGCGCTGGAGAACAAGAAGGAGCTGCCGCTGGCGGACAACGAGAACCAGCCCTACATCCATTACCGCAAGGGCAGCCTGGCCATGTACCAGCTGCAGGACATCCTGGGCGAGGACAAGGTGAACGCCGTGCTGAAGGGCTTGCTGGCCAAGCACGCATTCAACACCGCGCCCTATCCGAGCGTGACGGTGCTGGTGGACGCGCTGCGCCGCATCGCCCCGCCCGAGCAGGCCTATCTGATCGACGACCTGTTCAATTCCATCGTGCTGCACGACAACCGCGCGCTGAGCGCCACCGCGCGCAAGCGGGCCGACGGCAAGTATGAGGTCACCCTGAAAGTCCACGCCAGCAAGCTGCGGGCGGATGAACTGGGGGCCGAGAAGGAAGTGCCGATCCGCGACCTGATCGACGTGGGCGTGGACGACAAGGACGGCAACAGCCTGCTGCGCGAACGCAAGCTGATGGCGCAGAAGGAAGGCGTGTATACGCTGGTGGTGAATGGCCGGCCGGCGAAGGCCGGCATCGACCCGGACAACAAGCTGATCGACCGCAAGCCCGACGACAATATGATCGCCGTCGAGCAGTAGGCGGCGGGGTTTATTTCAGCAAGATCGCCTTGCGGTAAGGCGCGATGGGCGGCTTGGGGAACTGCACGGCGGCGTAGGTCTGGCGGAAGCAGGCCGCCTTGCTGTTCTCCACGTCGGTGACGGTGTTGGTGACTTTGCCGTTCGCGTCCAGCAGCAGCATGATGGTGACCGGGTACTTGGACTTGCCGTGGCAATTGCCGCGCTCGTCAAACTTCTGCGCATTGTTGTAGGCGATCGATTCGTCCTCGTACTTGCTGACTTTCGGATTCGGGAACTGGGCGTTGAATTTCGCCATCTCGGAGGTGAACTCGGGGTTCTTCGGCGAAGGCGCCTCATCCTGGGCGGCGGTGTTGGAGGTGGGCGAGGTCTGGCAGGCAGACAGCAGCAGCGCGGCGCACAGGGCGCTCAGTTTCAGTAAGGTATTTCGCATCATTTCTCCCAAAGCATGTAGTTGTTGTCACACTCTACACATTTTCGGAAATTTGCAGCGCACACTGCAGAGCTGGCGGGTTACGCGCTGACGCGCTAACCCGCCCTACGCCGCCCAGGGACATTGTTCCGTAGGGCGGGTTAGCACGCAGTGCGTAACCCGCCAAGCCTCAGGCCCGCAGACGCAAAGCCTGCACGCCGGTGCCGCGCACAGCCAGCCCAGGCGC
The DNA here is from genome assembly GCF_001425265.1 of Massilia sp. Root418. GTDB lineage: Bacteria > Pseudomonadota > Gammaproteobacteria > Burkholderiales > Burkholderiaceae_D > Rugamonas. Next base: position 69,401 of record NZ_LMEC01000021.1, on the reverse strand, counting down.
ATGACTGTACCCTTCCGACAGCTTGAACACGCTCACCACGTCCGCCAGCGATTCCGCCTGCTCCTGCAACGCGGTGGCCGCAGCGGCCGCTTCCTCCACCAGTGCGGCGTTCTGCTGGGTCACATGATCCATCTGTATCATCGCCTCGTTCACCTGCTCGATGCCGGCGCTCTGCTCCACGCTGGCGGTAGTGATGCCGCCCATGATGCCGGTCACGCGCTTGATGCTGTCCACCACTTCGCTCATGGTCATGCCGGCCTGCTCAACCAGCTGGCTGCCCGCGCCGACCTTGCCCACCGAGTCGTCGATGAGCAGCTTGATTTCCTTGGCGGCAGCAGCGCTGCGGTGCGCCAGGTTGCGCACTTCGGTGGCCACCACGGCAAAGCCACGGCCCTGCTCGCCTGCCCGCGCCGCTTCCACTGCCGCGTTCAGCGCCAGGATATTGGTCTGGAAAGCAATGCCGTCGATCACGCTGATGATGTCCACGATCTTGCGCGACGAAGCGTTGATCGATTCCATGGTGTCCACCACCTGCCCCACCACCGCCCCGCCGCGCTCGGCGACATGCGCGGCGGCCGCGGCCAGCTGATTGGCCTGGCGCGCGTTGTCGGCGTTCTGCTTCACGGTGGCGGTGAGTTCTTCCATGGACGAAGCGGTCTCTTCCAGGCTGCCCGCCTGCTGTTCGGTGCGGGCCGACAAGTCCTGGTTGCCGGCGGCGATCTGGCCGGACGCGGTGGCGATCTGGTCGGTGCCCGCGCGCACTTCGCCCACGATGCGGGCCAGGCCGTCGTTCATGGTCTTCAGCGCCTGCAGCAGGCGGCCGGTTTCATCGGTGCTGTCGACCACGATATGGCTGCGCAGGTCGTTGGATGCCACGGCACACGCGATTTCCACAGCGCGGCCCAGCGGCTGGGTGATGCCGCGCGTCAGGCGCCAGGCGCAAATGCCGCCCAGCGCCAGCACCACGGCGGCGAAGGCCAGCATGAAGCGGCGGTTGGCCTGGTAGTCGGCGTTGATGCCGGCCGCATTGGCATCGATGCTCTGGCGCTGCATGGTCAGCAGGCCGTGGAGGGCGTCCAGGTAAGCCTTGCCGTCGGGGATGAAACGCTGTTCCAGGACGGCGGCCGCCTCCTCGAACTTGTCTTCCTTCTTCAAGGCCACAATCGCGTCGCGTGAAGCAATGTAGCGTTTGCGCGCCGCCACCATGTCGGCGAACAGCTTCTTTTCCGCGTCGCTTTCCAGCAGCGGCTCGACCTTCTTCTGCAACTCGTTCACTTCGCTGGTGGAAGCGGCGGTGTCGGCAGCGAAGAAGGGGCCCAGGCTGGGGTCGCTGGACTTGGAAATGGCGGTGGTGCGGCGCACGCTGGTGTGGATCAGGCGATACCAGTCCGAAATCATGCGTTCTTTGGCCAAGGGCTGCTGCATCATGTCGCTGGTGGCGTCGGCGACCGAGCGCATATGGCTCAAGCCTATCCAGGTCATCAACATAGTGAGGAGCAGCACGAGTCCAAAGCCGCCGGCCAGGCGGGTGCCGATTTTCAAGTTTTTCATTTTTTCTCTCAAAAACTACGTATGGGACACAGGCGGATCAACCGCGCCCCGGCTGAGAACTGGTGCCAGTGCGTCCATGGGAAAGTGACGATTGCTACGATGTGACAGCGTGCAGCCTGCGCAGGTGCACTTGGTATTGACTGAACTACTAGGGAAGACCACGATTCTAACACGAAGTCACAAAAAAATGCCTAGTGGAAACTACGTAGTTTTATGCATAAGCCTCCAACGCGCCCGGCACGGCGCCGTCGAAACTGGCGCTGGCGGCCACGCCGGCGCGGTTGGGCAGGGTCTTGAGGGTGCCGCCCCAGTAGGACGACAGGACGACAGGATGGAAGGCGCCTTTGCACAGGCTGTGCACGGACGGGCGAACCGGCATACCATGGCGGCATGAAAACACTCATCCATACAATGTGGCCGCGCGCAGCAGCCATGACGGCTGTGGCCTGGTCGCTTGCCGCTTCGGCAATGGCCGCCGGCCCTACTTTCGGCGTGCACGGCATGGCACTGTTCGGCGGCAAGGAGGGCTTGTATGCCTCGCATTTGCCCATGTTCCATGCGCCGCACGATTACCAGGTGGTACTACAACTGCATGTGGCGGACGCCAGGCTGGACGCCGCGCTGCGAAGCCGGCTGGACGGCAAGACGGCGCTGTGGACGGTGGACCCGGAAAAGTTCGAACTGGACCGGCTGGCGCCCGGCGCGGCCGACCCGCTGCGGCAGTTCAAAGCCCAGCTGGTACTAGGCCATTTCGAGCAAGGCGGCAAGACGCAATACAGCGATGCAACGTTGGTGGTGGACAAAGTTCTACTGTTCCGACAGCTGTCTCCGGCCGAAAAACTAAACCCTAGAGCAACTTATGTGCAAATAGGCAACGGAAAACAGCGATATCTCATCAAGGAGATCGACAGCCGGCCTGATTTCGATCATATTGTTTCTTACCGTGCAGCATCGCATGCGCCTTATGCACCGGTTACCATCGCCAAGAGCGGCATGGCCGAACCGGACGCCAGGGCGCTAGCCGCCGCGCTGCAGGCAGTTCCGTCCGCCATACGCGGCACGGTCTACTTCTATACCGAAGACTTGCGGTGATGACAGTTCCTGCGATCTATCAAGGCTTGTGGCGACGCACCGGTATCTGGCGCAGCAATGGCACCAGTGACCTGAGCACGCAAGTCTGGTGGTTCCAGTCAGCAAGTTTCCACATCGATTTGCGTGTCCCCATCGACCGCCCTTCCATGGACAGCCGCGCCCAGCTGGCCACGCTGTCGCCTGTCCAACAAGCGCGTTTCAGCGCGCAGACCGGCTTTGCTGGCAAGACCATGGTGGCTGGCGAACGCTGCGAATGGCGGCCCGAGATCGCCTTCCCTGCCCTGAGTGCCGACCTGGACGCGGGCTGGATGCGCTTCGACAGCGAGGACGCCGTCCATGAAACCGGCATCGACAACAGCTATGAGGAAGACTGGGTGCGCATGGCCTCGGCACCCATGCGCGGCGTGCGGCTGGAGTCGGCAAGCTCGGCGGCAGGCGGACCGGTTGCCTACCTGATCATCGGCGAACGCTGGATGGCCTGGGCTTGCGGTAGACCTGGCGACGCTTTTTCCCCGGCCGCGCCGGACGCCGGCTCCTGGGGCGAATTCACCGTGCTGCACAAGGGCGGCGGCTGGCGCGTTGCAGGCTCCAACCACGCCTGGCAGGAGGGCCTGGACGTGCCCGATGCGGATGCCCTGGCGGCGCAGCCTTTCGCGCTGGCGGAGATCACCACCCTGCCCTTTGCACCGGGCCACTGGCGCGTCACAGCGCTGGCTTAGACGGCGCCAGCAAGGCCGGACGCACGCACAGCAGCAGCACCCACCCGGTGAAGACGGTCAGCGCCACAGCCAGCTGCGTCGGCGGAAACTGAACCGGGCTCCCCATCAGCTCCCACCCCAGCGCAAACGGAATCAGCAGCAGCACGAAGGTCACACCGCGATACAGCGGCCGATCGAAGCGCCCGCCCCAACCCACGGCGAACATCGCAAAGCCAGCCCCGATCAGCCCGGCACAGCCGATGACAAACAGCGCCAGCTGCCAGGCCGGCGTGAACGGTTCTCCCTGCGGAACCGCGCCTGCCAGCAGCGCCAGCGGAATGGAGACAAGCGGAATGCCGAAGCCGAGCAGCAGACAGCTCAAGCGCGTGAAGAGGCCAACCACCGAAGCGAAGACTTTCATACCAGTTCCCCATGACGACAATCAGCCAAGCATAGAAAAGGAATGTGAAGCGGCGATGCGCTTGCTGTGAAACCTGAAATAAAAACGGGACCCGAAGGTCCCGTTCGCTTGTGCCGCCGCTTACTCCACGGTGGCGGCGGCTTTCTTGGCCGGTGCTTTTTTCGCTGCCGGCTTGGCTGCAGCTTTTTTGGCTGCCGGCTTCGCTGCGGCTTTTTTCGCTGCCGGCTTGGCGGCGGCTTTCTTGGCCGGCGCTGCCGCTGCCGCTTCGCCTTCCGCCCCCTCGGCGCCTTCCGCCGCGTCGGCCTTGCCGGCTTTCGGCTTGGCGCCCGGCTTGGCTTTGCGCTCTTCGAACTCGAAGCTGATCTTGCCGTCCTTGCCCTTGACCAGGAAGGCCTTGAACGGACGGCGCGTGCGCTGCGAAACGAAGCCCGGCAGCAAGTCGGTCTTGCCCTCGTTGAGCAGCTTGCTCATCTGCTCAGGCAGGATTTCCTGCTGCAGGATGATGCGGCCGCTGCGGAAGTCGCAGGTCTTGGGTTTGGCCACGCTGTGCTCGCACACGTAGGCCAGGCCCATCTCATACACGTTGGCCGCGCATTTCGGGCAGGGGCCGACCGGGGTCTGGCCGGTGAAGTCCACGCCCTCGCCATCTTCGCCTTCCTCGTCGTTCTGGCCGAAGTCGAACTCCAGCTTGAAATTGCTGATGTCCTCGTCGCGCACGATGCGCAGGATGGCCGCGAACGGACGGCCCATCTTGGAGCGGAAGCCCTGCAGCGGGCCGATGGTGCGGTCCTTCAGCAGCTGCTCCACTTCGGCGATCTCGAACTGGCGGCTGCCCGGCGTTTTGCTCATCGAGAATTCGCACTTGGTGCAGGCGAAACGGCGGTAGTTCTCCTTCACCACCCCGGCGCAGTTCGGGCACGGCGTGGTCAGGGTGGCGTAGTCGCCGGGGATGGTGTCGTTGTCGTATTCCTTGGCGCGCTTGACGATGATCTGCGTCATCTGGGCGATTTCGCGCATGAATTCTTCACGCGAGATGCGGCCCTTTTCCATCTGCGACAGCTTGTATTCCCATTCGCCGGTCAGCTCCGGGGCGGTCAGTTCGTTCACGCCCAGGCCGCGCAGCAAGGTCATCAGCTGCGACGCTTTCGCGGTCGGCATCAGTTCGCGGCCTTCGCGCAGCAGGTATTTCTCGCCCAGCAGGCCCTCGATGATGGCCGCGCGCGTGGCCGGCGTGCCCAGGCCCTTGCCGGCCATGGCGTCGCGCAGCTCGTCGGAATCGACCAGCTTGCCGGCGCCTTCCATGGCGGACAGCAGCGTCGCTTCCGTGTAGCGGGCAGGCGGCTTGGTGACCAGGCCGTTGGGCGTGACTTTCTCGGTGTGCACCTTCTCGCCCTTGGCCACCGGCACCAGCATGCCGCTGCCTTCCTTGTCGTCGTCGCCGGCCACGTCCTTGCCGTAGATGGCCATCCAGCCGGCGTTGGTCATGACCTTGCCCTCGGTCTTGAACTGGTGGCCGGACACTTCGGTGTAGCGGGTGGTGACCTGGAACTCGGCGGCCGGGAAGAACACGGCCATGAAGCGGCGCGTCACCAGGTCGTACAGCTTCTGCTCCGGCTCGGACAGGTTCTTCGGGGCGATGCCGGTCGGAATGATGGCAAAGTGGTCCGAGATCTTGCTGTTGTCAAAGATGCGCTTGTTCGGCTTGACCCAGCCCTTGGCCAGGATCTGCTTGGCAAAGGTATGGTAGTTATTGTTCTGGCCCAGCACGCCCAGCACTTCCTTGACGGTGTCCAGGTAGTCTTCCGGCAGGTGGCGCGAATCGGTACGCGGATAGGTCAGCACCTTGTGCTTCTCGTACAGCGCCTGGGCCAGGCCCAGCGTGTTCTTGGCCGAGAAGCCGAAGCGTCCGTTGGCCTCGCGCTGCAGGCTGGTCAGGTCGAACAGGCCAGGCGCCATCGAGGTGGTCGGCTTGGATTCTTCGGTGACGTTGCCCTGCTTGCCCTTGCAGGCCAGTGCGATGCTGTCGGCGGCGGCCTTGGACCACAGGCGCTCGGCGCGCTTCTCGGGATCGTTCTCGTCCTTCTTGAAGCTGGAATCCATCCAGCGGCCTTCGTACACGCCGGCCGCGCAGATGAACTCGGCACGCACTTCCCAGTAGTCGCGCGAGACGAATTTCTTGATTTTCTCTTCACGCTCGACCACGATCGACAGGGTCGGCGTCTGCACGCGGCCCACGGTGGTCAGGTAGAAGCCGCCCTCTTTCGAGTTGAACGCGGTCATGGCGCGGGTGCCGTTGATGCCGATCAGCCAGTCCGCTTCCGAACGGCAGCGTGCGGCATCGGCCAGCGGCAGCATTTCATCGTCCGAGCGCAGGTTGTTGAAGCCTTCGCGGATCGCGTTGGGCGTCATCGACTGCAGCCACAGGCGCTGCACCGGCTGCTTGGCCTTGGCGTTCTGCGCGATCAGGCGGAAGATCAGTTCTCCTTCGCGGCCCGCGTCGCATGCGTTGATCAGGCCGGTGACGTCCTTGCGCTTGATCAGCTTGTTGAGCACTTTCAGGCGCGACTCGGTCTTGGCGATCGGGTTCAGCGCGAAGTACGGCGGGATCATCGGCAGGTGCGCGAAGCTCCATTTGCCGCGCTTGACGTCGTGCTCTTCGGGGACCGCGATTTCCAGCAGGTGACCCACGGCCGAGGACAGCACGTATTCGTCCGACTCAAAGTACTCATCGTGCTTGGTAAAGCCGCCCAGCGACTTCGCGATGTCGTTCGCGACAGATGGCTTCTCGGCGATGATGAGGGTTTTGCTCATAGTTTTCGTATTCTCTTGTTTTTTTACTCTGGATTTGGCGCAGCATGCGCATCATACAGACAATTTTTATACCGCATGCTGAACTTTTGCAATCCCGGCATGGTTGCCGCCGTATGGCGGCCTGGCACTGCATAGGGTAATCTGGTCGTCTTGCGGCATGCAAGCGGGGAACAAACGGGAAGCGGGCTCAGTGCAGCAGGCGCGGCATCTGATCTTCGTCGGAACCGAACAGGTCGTCGAACATCAGGGCGTCGGGCTCCTTGCCCTGGCTCCACAGCAGCATCAGGACGATGACCTTCAGCTTGCCCAGCGATACTGGAATTTCATCCAGCGCCAGCGCGCGCTCAATCACGATTTCCCGCTGCAGCGGCGACAGCACCTGAGCGCTTTCAAGGAACTGGATAAAGCCGATGGCGGCCGTGCCCAGCGCGTCCTGCTCCTCTTCCACGTAGTAGCGGGTGCCGGTGGAGGCGGCTGTCAGCGTCTGCTCGACACCGGCCATTTCATTGAGGTCGGTCAGCCACACCAGCGCTTCGGATATCTCTTCATCGTCGAAACCGACGGCCGACAGTTTCCTCGCCAATGCGGCCGGTTCCGGGCACGCGTCGGGGCGGTAATACGTCTCGTAGAGATAAACAAGGATGTCGAACATGGCGCTACTCTAACAGTTAAGAACGGCGAAACACAAGCCCTGCACCGCATCCTTACCGGGCCGCCCGGCTCAGGCGCTGGAAAATGCCTCCCGGCAATCGTTCGACCAGGCCGGCCAGTTCCAGCGCCAGCAAATGGCTTTGGGCGTCCGCCGCGGACAGGCCGGCGCGCCGGGCCAGGGTGTCGGCATGGGCCGGGTCGTGGCCAAGCGCGCTGAGCACCGCTTCCAGCTCGGCGCGCACCTGGGCGGTGGCCTGCAGGCGCTCGGCGCCGGCGCCGGACGGCGCCTCGGGCAGCAAATCCACCAGCACGTCGGCGGCGCACTCGGTCAGCTTGGCCTTGCCTTCGCGGATCAGCGCGTTGCAGCCCTTGCTCAGGGTGGCATGGATGGAACCGGGCACGGCGAACACGTCGCGCCCCTGGTTGAGCGCGTAGCGCGCCGTGATCAGCGAACCGGACTGCGCGGCAGCCTCGATCACCAGCACGCCGCGCGCCAGGCCGCTGATGATGCGGTTGCGGCGCGGGAAGTTGTCCGGCAGCGGCGCCGTGCCCAGGGGATACTCGCTGACCACGCAGCCCTCGGCGGCGATCCGCAGCGCCAGCTCGCGGTTGCGGGCCGGATACAGGCGGTCGATGCCGGTGCCGACCACAGCCACCGTGCCGGCGCCGCCCTGGCCGCCGCCGCCCGCCAGGCCGCCCGCGTGGGCGGCCGCGTCGATGCCCAGCGCCAGCCCGGACACCACGGTCAGCCCGGCAGCGGCCAGCGCCTCGGCGAAACGGTCCGCGTTGGCCACGCCCTGGGCGCTGGCGTTGCGGCTGCCGACTATGGCCACGGCAGGCCGGTACAGCAGTTCGCGCCGCCCTCTTGTATACAGTAGCAGCGGCGCGGCGGGGATTTCGCGCAGCAGCGGCGGAAAGGCCGGATCGTCCAGCGCCATGAGCTGGTGGCCGGGCTGCGCCAGCCAGCCCAGCGCGGCGTCCGCCAGGCGCGCCGCCTCATCGAGCAAGGCGGCGGAAGGCGCCCGCAGGGCCTGCACGGCGGCTGGCACCAGGCTGTCGGCCAGCACCTCGGACAAGATGCCGCCCAGCCGGTCGGGGCCGGCATCGAACACGCGGTCGGGATGGCGCAGTTCAGCGATCAGCGCGGCGCCGGCAGTCACGCCGACGCCGGGCGTCAGCTGCAGGCGCAGCCAACTGGCGAGTGCCGCGCGGCCCACAGGCTGCGGGGCGGGGGCGGGGGTATCCGTGGCTTGCACGGCGGGGCTTACTCCGGCGACTTGGCGACGTCGCCCACTTCCACTGGCGCGGTCACCTGCATGATCAGGCCGTACGAAATATGCTTGAACACGCGGAAGATAAACAAGCTGCCGACTTCCTCGTCCGGCAGCTTGACCTGCGGTTTCCCCAGGTTGTGCCAGCCTTTGCTGGCGCCTGGATCGGTCACCGTCTGCCCTTTATGGTACAGCTGCAGCACGGATCCGATATCGAGTCCGTCAAGCTTTCCGCGATTAATACTGACAACCTGGTTCTGGCCCGCGTGGCTCACGCCGCCGTAGATGGCCACCACGGCAGCCTGCACCTGGCGCTCGGGCGGGTGCGGCACGTAGTTCTGCAGGGGCGTGGGCGGCGCCTGCATCAGCAGGTCGCCCTTGCCCATTTCTTCCTTGGACGTGGCCACCGTGAAGGTGTGCACTTCCGAACCGGCCTTGGCGGGCGCCACCAGCTTGAGCGTGCCTAAATAGAAAGCTTCCTGGCCGATCACGGCCTTGGTGACCGGGTCCTTCAGCGGCTTGCCCGGGCGGAACACCTGGAAGGAGGTGCCGCCCTTGAGGTCGCCGCGCACATAGGCTTTTTCATCCTTGCCGAGGAACACGTGGCCTTCCTGCGCCGCGATGATGCGGGGCGCGTTCTTCAGCTCATCGTCCTCGATGATCAGCGGCTGGGTCAGGAAGGGCTCGATGTCGCCGGTCGGGATCGATTGCACGGCATCCTTGCCCAGGCCTTCCATGCGCAGCTGCGGCGACAGGCGCAAGGCGGAAGGGTCGCCCGAACCGGCGCCGGCCCCGCCGACACGGTTGCCCAGGCGCAAGCGCCCCGCTGCGCGGTCCAGGTAGACGATCTGGCCCGGATAGATCCAGTGCGGATTGCGGATTTCCTCGCGGTTCATGCCCCACACCTGGGGCCAGCACCAGGGCCGTTCCAGGAATTTGCCGGAAATATCCCACAGGGTATCGCCCTTGACCACCACGTGCTGGTCCGGCGCGTTGGGCCGGAATTCGCAGTGCATGGTCTGCGCCGACGCGGCGGCCGCACTGGAAATGAGTGTCGCGATCAACAGGCGTGCGCCGACTGTGCTAAAATTTTTCATTGAGATGTCCGTTAAAGGCGGGCATGGACGAAAGGCTGGATCGCGACCTGAAGGTTGCCCTGCTGAATCAAATTCTGCCCATAATACCCTGAACTAGCAAGAGAAACCACGCTGCGCAGCAGGGTGCGCCTGTTGCATTTTTAAGTCACACGACTAATCCGCATGTCCATACTGAATATCCTCCGCTATCCCGACCCGCGCCTGCACAAGATCGCCAAGCCCGTCACCGCCTTCGATGCACGCCTGGCCAAGCTGGTCGGCGACATGGCTGAAACCATGTACGACGCACCGGGCGTCGGCCTGGCCGCCACCCAGGTGGACGTCCATGAGCGCATTGTTGTCATCGACATTACCGAAGACAAGAGCAACCTGATCGCCCTCATCAACCCGGAAATCACCTGGGCCAGTGAAGAGCGCCAGGTGTACGATGAGGGCTGCCTGTCGGTGCCCGGCGTGTACGACGGCGTGGAACGCCCTTCCCAGGTGAAAGTGCGCGCCTTCGACGTCAAGGGCGAGCAATTCGAGCTGGAAGCGGACGGCCTGCTGGCCGTGTGCATCCAGCACGAAATGGATCACCTGATGGGCAAGGTGTTCGTGGAATACCTGTCGCCGCTGAAGCGCAACCGCATCAAGACGCGCATGATGAAGGAAGAGCGCGGCATGGCGCGCGAGAAAGCGCTGTGCGAGCAGGGCCGCCGTATCTGACGCAGCTGATGGACCCTGCAAGGCCGGCACCGCCCGGCCATGCGGCTTAGTGCCAACTCAAGAGGAAAAAAATGAAAATAATCTTCGCGGGCACACCCGAATTCGCAGCCGTTGCGCTGCAAAGCCTGCACGAAGCGGGCTTCGAGATCCCCCTGGTGCTGACCCAGCCCGACCGCCCGGCCGGACGCGGCATGCACCTGCACCCTTCCGCCGTGAAGCAGTACGCCCTGGCGCACAACATTCCCGTGGCGCAGCCCCTGTCGCTGCGCATGGACAGCAAGGACCCGCAGCGCGCCGCCGAAGCCAAACAAGCCCATGAGCTGCTGCTGGCCACCGACTACGACGCCATGGTGGTGGCCGCCTACGGCCTGATCCTGCCGCGCAGCACGCTCGACATCAAGCCCTGCATCAACATCCACGGTTCGCTGCTGCCGCGCTGGCGCGGCGCCGCGCCCATCCACCGCGCCATCGAAGCGGGCGACGCGGAAACCGGCGTCACCATCATGCAGATGGAAGAAGGCCTGGACACCGGCCCCATGCTGCTGATCGAGCGCCTGCCCATCGGCCCGCAGGACAGCACCGGCGTGCTGCACGACAAGCTGGCCGCCATGGGCGCGCGCATGATCGTCAAGGTGATGCAGAAGATGGAGCACGGCATCGTCGAGGCGGTGCCGCAGCCCGAAGCGGGCGTCACCTACGCCGCCAAGATCAGCAAGGAAGAGGCGGCGCTGGACTTCAGCCAGTCCGCGCGCGAGATCGGCCGCAAGATCCGCGCCTTCAATCCCTTCCCCGGCGCGCACAGCGACGTGAACGGCGTGACCGTCAAGCTGTGGGGCGCCGAGGTGCTGGACGCCGACAGCCCGGCCCCGGCCGGCCAGGTGCTGGCGGCGGACGCGCAGCACGGCATCGTGGTGGCCTGTGGTGGCGGCGGCTCGCTGCGCCTGACCGAGCTGCAAAAGCCGGGCGGCAAGCGCCTGCCGGCGGCCGAGTTCATCAAGGGCTTCGCGCTGGATGGCTTGCGCTTCGCCTGAGGCGGCAATGCGCCGCATGCGCCCGCTGCGCCGCCAGTCGCCGGCTGCGGCGCGCATTCCGGCCCGGTTACCCGCACGGTGCGCAGCGGGCACTTCGCTTGGCTGAGCCGGCCCGCATCGACCAGCTGGCTGCGCTGCGCGCGCTGCGCCGCGTGGTCGAACTGGGCAGCTTCACGGCTGCCGCCGAGGCGCTGGACCTCAGCCACACCGCCGTTTCGCGCCAGATCAAGCAGCTCGAAGCCCACCTGGGCGCCCAGCTGCTGAACCGCACCACGCGCCGCTTCGCGCTCACCGACGCGGGCAAGCAGTACTACGAAGCCAGCCGCCAGATCCTCGACGCCCTGGACGACGCCGACCGCGCCGTCGGCCGGCACCAGGCGCGGCCCTCCGGCAGCCTGCGCATCAACGCGCCGATGGCGTTCGGCACCCTGGAACTGGCCGGCTGGCTGCCCGCCTTCATCGCGCAATACCCGGAACTGAAGGTGGACCTGGTCTGCAACGACCGCATCGTCGACCTGATCGAAGACGGTTTCGACGTGGCGCTGCGCCTGACGCGCGGCCTGCCCGATTCAACGCTGGTGGCCAAAAAACTGGCCGACAGCCCGCTGCTGCTGGCCGCCAGCCCGGCCTACCTGAAACAGCACGGCACGCCCGCCACGCCGGCCGAGCTGCGCGGGCACAACTGCCTGGCCTACACGCAGGCCCGGGACCCGCGCGAATGGACGTTCAACGGCCCGGATGGCGCGCCTGAGACGGTCAGCGTGCAGGGCAGCCTGCAAGCCAACACCAGCGTCGCCCTGCGCGCGGCCGCGCTGGCGGGCCTCGGCATCATCAGCGCCGCCGCCTTCATCGTGCATGAGGACGTGCAGCGCGGCGCCTTGACCGCGCTGTTGCCGGGCTACCCGCAACGCCCGCGCGAACTGTACGCGCTCTATCCGCAGAGCCGCCACCTGTCGCCGAAAGTGCGCGCCTTCGTGGACTTCGCCGCCGCCCACTACCGCGAGCGCGGCTGGGCCTGAGGCTGCGGCTGCGGCTGCAACTACGCAGCCTGCTCCATTTTCTTCACCGCGCGGTATTGCTGGGTGAGGCCGCCGTAGCCCCAGGCGGCGGGGCGGGCGTCGTCGATGTGGACATAGCTGACGTCATGCAGCGGGCCAAGCAGGCCGGCCATTTCGTCAAACACGGCCTTGATGTAGGCCGCCTTTTCTATCGCCGTGTTGGTCTCGTCGGTGATCTTGATGTCGAGGAAGAAGCTGGCCCGCTCCTGCTGCGCCAGCGATTGCTCGCCGATGTACCAGTGCTGCTGCGGCACGTGCGAAATGGCGATGGACGTCAGCGGCTTCGCCTTGTGCAGGATGTCGTTGGTCAGGCGCAGCAGGATGGCGGCGGCGCGCTGCGATTGTTCGGCGCTCGGGGCGGTGGACAGGGTGAGGTTCAGGATGGGCATTTCGGATCTCCGGTGGGTTGACAGTGAACCCATGGTAGGCCGCCCGCCCTGCCCGCACCAGCCGTCCAGGCGCACAGGATTTGTGCGCGCCGCGCACAGTCAGGGCTTGAGCTGGCGGATCGGAGACACGCGCGGGAACACGTGGCGCTGGCTGCGCACTTCCTTGTTCCAGTCCTGGTTGGCCTGGTGCAGGGCGGCGTCGTAGTAGCCGCGCCCGTGGTCCAGGTGCAGGCTGACGATGGAGTGCCGCGCGCGCACGCCGCGCACGCCGATGTTGTTGAGCCGCAGGCCCATGTTCAGGTCCTCGCCGCCGTAGGCCATGCTCTCGTCGAAGCCGCCCACTTCCAGCACGTCGTGCCGGAAGGCGCAGCTGTTGGCCCCGCTGAAGGCGTTGCGCGGGGAGAGGAAATCGTAGAAGCGCTGCAGGCGCGGGTTGCGCAGCAGCCGGTTACGGCTCTTGTCGAAACCGGGGATGGTGCTCAGGAAGGCATAGTCGAACAGGCTCTGGTCCAGGATTGCGGGCCGCAGGTCGTTATGCAAATGGTATGGTTCCGGCACGCTGATATGGCTGCCGCCGGCCAGGAAGGCCCCCGGGCGGCTCAGGCGCAGGTAGGTTTCGACGAAATCATCGCGCGGAATGCAGTCGCCGTCGGTAAACAGCAACAGGTCGCCGCTGGCGCGCAAAATGGCTTTGTTCAGGGCGCGGCACTTGCCGAAGCCCCGGTGTTCCTGGGTCAGGTGGATCAGCGGCAGGTCCAGGTGGCGGCAGCTCTCCACCGCTTCGGCGATCTCGGGGAACTCGCCGTCCTGGGAAACGATGATTTCGTCCGGCATGCGGGTCTGGGCGGCGTAGCCGGTGAGGACAAACTCCATTTCGCGGCGCTTTTTGTGCGCGGAGATGATAACGGTGATCTTCATGGCGCAATGTTACCGGAACAACGGCGGTATTGCTCCAGCTTATGCCGCCGATGCTGCAATGCCGTATAATTTTAGACCCGGTATCGCATCACCCGGCCTCCACCCAGCCACGTCGCGAAAGTACGAAATGAACAACAAAGCCAGCCAGCCACGCTATTCCAAGACCGAAGCCCAATTGCGCGACATGCTCGCCAAGCGCATCATGTTCCTGGACGGCGCGATGGGCACCATCATCCAGCAGTACAAGCTGGATGAAATGGCTTACCGCGGCGGCCCCACCGGCCGCTTTGCCGACTTCGCCGCGCCTGCCGGCAGCGGTGCGCGCGAGCTGTTCGTGAAGGGGAACAACGAGCTGCTGACGCTGACGCAGCCGCAGGTGATCCAGGAAATCCACGAACGCTACCTGGCAGCCGGCGCGGACCTGATCGAAACCAACACCTTCGGCGCCACCTCCATCGCGCAGGACGACTACCACATGGGCCACCTGGCCTACGAGATGAACGTGGAAGCGGCCAAGCTGGCGAAAGCCGCCACCGCCAAGTACAGCAGCGCCGACAAGCCGCGCTTCGTGGCCGGCGCCCTGGGACCGACGCCCAAGACCGCGTCGATCTCGCCCGACGTGAACGACCCCGCAGCCCGCAACGTGACCTTCGACCAGCTGGTCGCCGCCTACTACGAGCAAGTGCGCGGCCTGGTGGACGGCGGCTCCGACGTGCTGCTGGTGGAAACCATCTTCGACACCCTGAACTGCAAGGCCGCGCTGTTCGCCATCGACCAGTACTTCGAAGAGCGCCCGGAGCAGGAGCGCCTGCCGCTGATGATCTCCGGCACCGTGACCGATGCATCCGGCCGCATCCTGTCCGGCCAGACCGTGCCTGCGTTCTGGAACTCGGTGCGCCACGCGCGCCCGCTGACCATTGGCCTGAACTGCGCGCTGGGCGCTGCACTGATGCGCCCTTACGCCGAAGAGCTGTCGCAGATCGCCGACACCTTCGTCTGCATCTACCCCAACGCCGGCCTGCCCAACCCGATGAGTGACACCGGCTTCGACGAACTGCCGGCCGACACCTCGGCCCTGCTGCGCGAGTTCGCCGACGCGGGCTTCATCAACGTGGCCGGCGGCTGCTGCGGCACTACGCCGGACCATATCGCCGCCATCGCCGCGCTGCTGAAGGACACCAAGCCGCGCGTGCTGCCGGAAGTGAAAGTAGCGCAACGCCTGTCCGGCCTGGAGCCGTTCACCATCGACGACGACTCGCTGTTCGTCAACGTGGGCGAGCGCACCAACGTCACCGGCTCGAAAGCGTTTGCGCGCATGATCCTGAACGAGCAGTACGACGAAGCGCTGTCGGTGGCGCGCCAGCAGGTGGAGAACGGCGCCCAGGTGATCGACATCAACATGGACGAGGCGATGCTGGACTCGCTGGCCGCCATGACCCGCTTCCTCAACCTGATCGCGTCGGAACCGGACATCTCGCGCGTGCCCATCATGATCGACTCCTCCAAGTGGAGCGTGATCGAAGCAGGCCTGAAATGCGTGCAGGGCAAATCCATCGTCAACTCCATCTCGATGAAGGAAGGCCTGGAGGAATTCATCCGCCAGGCCAAACTGTGCCGCCGCTACGGCGCCGCCGTCATCGTCATGGCCTTCGACGAGAAGGGCCAGGCCGATACCTTCGAGCGCAAGATCGAGATCTGCGAACGCGCCTACAAGGTGCTGACCGAGCAGGTCGGCTTCCCGCCGGAAGACATCATCTTCGACCCGAACATCTTCGCCATCGCCACCGGCATCGAAGAGCACAACAACTACGCGGTGGACTTCATCAACGCCACGCGCTGGATCAAGGACAACCTGCCGCACGCGAAGATCTCGGGCGGCGTGTCCAACGTGTCCTTCTCCTTCCGCGGCAACGACCCGGCGCGCGAAGCGATCCACACCGTGTTCCTGTACCACGCCATCAAGGCCGGCATGACCATGGGTATCGTCAACGCCGGCATGGTGGGCGTGTATGACGACCTGCCGGCCGAGCTGCGCGAGCGCGTGGAAGACGTGGTGCTGAACCGCCGCGACGACGCCACCGAGCGCATGATCGAAATCGCCGGCACGCTGAAGGCCGGCGGCAAGGCGCAGGAACAGAACCTGGAGTGGCGCAACGCCATCGTCGAGAAGCGCCTGGCGCACGCGCTGGTGCACGGCATCACCCAGTTCATCACCGACGACACCGAAGAGATGCGCCAGCAGGTGCTGGCTTCGGGCGGCCGCCCGATCCACGTGATCGAAGGCCCGCTGATGGACGGCATGAACATCGTCGGCGACCTGTTCGGCCAGGGCAAGATGTTCCTGCCGCAGGTGGTGAAATCGGCGCGCGTGATGAAGCAGGCCGTGGCCCACCTGATCCCCTATATCGAAGAGGAAAAGCTGGCCGAGGAAAAGCGCACCGGCATCGTCGCCAAACCGAAGGGCAAGATCGTGATCGCCACCGTCAAAGGCGACGTGCACGACATCGGCAAGAACATCGTCTCGGTGGTCCTGCAGTGCAATAACTTCGAAGTGGTGAACATGGGTGTGATGGTGCCCTGCTCCGAGATCCTGGCGCGCGCCAAGCTGGAAAATGCCGACATCATCGGCTTGTCCGGCCTGATCACGCCGTCGCTGGAAGAAATGGCCCACGTGGCCAAGGAAATGCAGCGCGACGAGCACTTCCGCATGCTGAAGATCCCGCTGCTGATCGGCGGCGCCACCACCAGCCGCGCCCACACGGCGGTGAAGATTTCGCACAACTACGAGGGCCCCGTGGTGTACGTGCCGGACGCGTCGCGTTCCGTGTCGGTAGCGCAGTCGCTGCTGACGCCGGAGAGCCGCGACCAGTACATCGCCGAGATCGAGCAGGACTACGTGCGCATCCGCGAGCAGCACGCCAACAAGAAGGCGCTGCCCACCGTCTCGCTGGCCGCCGCGCGCGCCAACAAGGCCAAGCTGGAATTCAAGCCGGTCAAGCCGAAGTTCATCGGCCGCCGCGTGTTCAAGAACGTGGACCTGGCGCTGCTGGCCAACTACATCGACTGGGGCCCGTTCTTCCAGACCTGGGACCTGGCCGGCCCCTTCCCTGCCATCCTCACCGATGACGTGGTGGGCGAAGCCGCTTCCAAGGTGTTCGAAGAAGGCCAGGCGCTGCTGAAAAAACTGATCGACGGCCGCTGGCTCACCGCCAACGGCGTGGTCTCGCTGCTGCCCGCCAACAGCGTGAACGACGACGACATCGAGGTTTATACCGACGACCAGCGCGACACCGTGGCCTTCACCTACTACGGCCTGCGCCAGCAGGGCGTGAAGCCGATTATCGACGGCGTGCAGCGCCCCAACCAGTGCCTGGCCGATTTCATCGCGCCGAAGGAGTCCGGTATCAAGGACTACATCGGCATGTTCGCCGTGACTTCGGGCCTGGGCATCGAGAAATACGAGCAGCGCTTTGAAGACGCGCACGACGACTACTCGTCCATCATGCTGAAGGCCCTGGCCGACCGCCTGGCCGAGGCCTTCGCCGAGTACATGCACGAGCGCGTGCGCAAGGACCTGTGGGGCTATGCCGCCGCCGAAACGCTGAGCAACGAGCAGATGATCGCCGAAGAATATGCCGGCATCCGCCCGGCACCGGGCTACCCGGCCTGCCCCGAGCACACGGTGAAAGCCGATATGTTCAAGGTGCTGCAGGCGGAAGAGATCGGCATGGAGCTGACCGAGTCGTTCGCCATGTTCCCTGGCGCGGCCGTGTCCGGCTTCTATTTCGCGCATCCGCAATCGAAGTATTTCACGGTTGGAAAAATCGGCAGCGACCAGTTCGAAGACATGGCGGCGCGCCGCAATATCGACAAGGTGGAACTGGAACGCTACCTGGCGCCCAACCTGTAAAAAACGGAACCTTCGCGCGCTGCGATGGCCTAAGCATGGTGTGACTCACTACATCATGGAGGCCATATGGAAATCAAAGTCGCAATCAAACGCTGGCAGGATCAGCTGATCCTGCTGCTCGGCTTGTGGCAGTTCATCACGCCCTGGGTATTTGAATACGGCGTTCCTTCGCAGCTGGCGTGGAATGCCTTCGTTACCGGCGCGGTCATGGCGGCGCTGGCGGCGTTTGACCTGTACAAAACCTATTTCTGGGCCGTGGTGCTGAACCTGCTGGTCGGGATCTGGGTGGCCGTATCGCCCTGGGTGCTGGCGCGGGCCGAGCAAGTCACCGTGCCGCAGACGGCGATGTGGAACAACGTCGTGGTCGGCGTGGCGGTTGCGGTGCTGGCGCTGTGGGAAATGCGCACCGATCCGGAACTGCGCACGCATTGGCCGGGGGCGGCGCAGACTTGATCGGCGGCGCTCTTGCGGCGCTCTTGGCGGCGCTCTTGGCGGCGCTCTTGGCGGGTTAGGCGCTGCGCGCTAACCCGCCCTACGTGGGCCGCCTGTGGGCCGTAGGGCGGGTTAGCGCGCAGCGCGCGTAACCCGCCGCACCGCTAGCGCTGATCGCTGCGGAATTTCCAGATCGCCAGGCCGGCGAAGGCGAGCGCAAAAGCCAGCTGCACCGCCATCGGCGCAAGCGCGCCCTCCATGCCCAGGCCGCGCCACGTCACCGCGTCAAAGCCATCCACCGCCCAGCGGGTGGGGATGGCGAACGTCAACTGCTGCATCCAGGCCGGGAAGACAAAAGACGGCACCCACGCTCCGCCCAGCATCACCATGATCAGCGTCGCGAACACCGCGATGCCGCGCGCCGCTTCCGGGGTTTTGCCGAAGGCCGCAACCAGCAGGCCGAAACCGGCCGTCATCAGCGCGAAGCACAACCCCACGCCAACAAAGCCCAGCGGATTGGCGATCTGCACCTTGAAGATCAGCATGGCGCACAGGAAGATGGCCACCAGCAGGCCGCAGGCGATCACGGCGGCCGAGACGGCGCGCGCCAGCAGCACGGACGTCAGCGATACCGGTGCGGCCAGCAAGCGGTTCCAGATGCCCAAACGGCGCGCCAGCAGGATGCCGATGCCCATGTCCACTCCCATGAACAGGATGAATTGCACGCTCATGCCGGCAAAGGAGTGCGCGTAGGCGTTGTACTTGGGCCCCGAACTGAGCGCCTCGTCGCGTGTGGCGAAAGGCATGCTGAGGCCGGCCTTGGCCTGCCCGCCTTCCGCGCCGGCCTTGGCCGGAGTGGTCTGCTGCGCCTGCTGGAACTTGCGCACGCTGGCCAGCATGTCGCGCAGCGCAGGCCTGTCCTTGCCATGTGCCGCTTCCCGTTCCAGCTCTTGCAGGCTGCTGTCCATGAATTTTTCACCGGTCTGTCCGCCGAACATTTCGGCGCTGACGATCTGCATCACCTGCTGCGTGAGCATGCCCTTCACCATGGCCAGCGTGGTGGACTGCGAGGGATCGTAAAACAGCGGGATGTCCGGCTTGGCGGCCGCATTGAACAGGGCCTTGCCTGCGGCGTCGCCGAAGCCCGGCGGGATGACCACCGCCACCGTCAGCTTGCCGGAGCGAACCCTGGCTTGCGCTTCTTCCAGCGGCAGTTCGACGATGCGCAGCGCGGCGTCCGCCTTCAGGCCCTCGGCGATCTTGACGCCTGCGGTGCTGCTGTCCTGCAGCACCAGGCCGACGTCGATCTTGCCGGTGTTGCCTTCGCCGCCGCCGCCGAACAGCGAGCCGAAGAAGGCCGCCAGCACGATGGGCAGCATCAGGTTGATCAGCAGCGCGCGCTTGTCGCCGAGGTAGAGGATGAGGTCTTTGCGGACCAGTGCGAGGAAGGCTGTCATGTTAATCGCGCAGGCTGCGGCCGGTGAGGTTGAGGAAGATGTCTTCGAGATTGGTCTTGGCGGTGGCGAAGTGCTGCAGCGCGCAGCCCTGGGCGTCCAGCCAGGCCAGCACGGGCGCGGCGTGCGCAGTGGCGGCAAGGCCGATTTCAAGCACGGCGCCGGCGCCGGCGGCATCGTCCGCACCGAAGGAGGCACGATCCGCACCGGCGGCAGCAGTGGCAGCGATGGCGTTGGCCGTGCCGGCAGCGGTAGCGGCCGCTGCGCGGCCCAGCTCGCGCACGGCGCTCACGCCCGGCAGGCCGCGCAGGCCCGCCAGCAGCTCGGCCATGCGCGCCGGCGGCAGCGCTTGCGCCAGCTCGGCGCGCAACGCGGCTTGCGCAGGCAGGCGGCGGTACAGGTCGGCCGGGCTCTCGTCGGCCAGCACCTTGCCGTGGTCGATGATCACGATATGGTCCGCCAGCCGCTCCACTTCTTCCATGTAGTGGCTGGTGTAGATCAGCGCCATGCCCTTGGCCTTGAGCGCTTCCAGCGTGTCGAAGATGGCGTTGCGGCTTTGCGGATCGACGCCGACCGTGGGTTCGTCCAGGATCAGCAGCTTGGGCTGGTGCAGCAGCGCCGCGGCGATGTTCAGCCGGCGCTTCATGCCGCCAGAGAAAGTGGCGGGCTTGTCGCCGGCGCGGTCGGCCAGGCGCACCATGTCCAGCGCCTGCGTGCAGCGCTCCTTGAGCAGCGCGCCCTTCAGCCCGTACAGCGCGCCGAACAGCTTGAGGTTTTCGATGGCGGACAGGTCTTCGTACAGCGCCAGGTCCTGCGGCACCAGGCCGATCTTGAGCTTGGCGCCATTCTGGCCCTGGGCCATGACCTGCCCTTCCAGCTCGACACTGCCGCCGTCGCTGCGCAGCAGGCCGCAGATCATGCTGACCGTGCTGGATTTGCCGGCGCCGTTGGGGCCGATCAGGCCCACGGTCTGGCCGTGCTTCACCTGGAAGGAGACGCCATCAACGGCCTGGCGGCCGCCGTAGGATTTACTGAGTTGATTGACACTGAGCAGGACTGTGGACATGGCGCGTTGCGATCCGTTGAAAGAATCGCAAGCGTATCGCGTCTGTTAGCCTTCTAGCAAGTGACAAGTGTCATGACTTGGTGCGACTTGTTGTGCCGGTTACAAAGCGTAGCGCACCACGTTGTCGCTCCACTCGAAAGCCGCCATTTCCAGTTCCACCAGCTCGTCGGTGGACACGGCCAGGTCGCGCAGCGTGGGCACGATCTTGTGTTCCATATCCTCGATCTGCTCGATGCATTCGGCCAGCTTGAGCAGGTCGCCGAAGAAGCCGCTGCGGAACATCAGCGCGTCCTGCACTTCGTCGATGACCGGGATCTGCGCCAGGATTTCGGACATGGGGATGCCGAACAGCGTGTCCATCAGCGACATGATGCCGACCGTGAAGGCGATATCGGCCGCATGGTGCTGGCTTGGGCGCAGCTTGTGCGCCAGCAGCTCCAGCAGGCGGCCGCGGGTGGTGGCCAGCATCAGCAGCGGCGTCATGCTGTGGCCGCGCTTGCTCGGTTCGGCGTACAGCATGATCTGCAGCCAGCGCTGCAGCTGGCGGCGGCCCAAAATGGTGACCGCCTGGCTCAGCGAGTCGATACGCTGGCGCGCCCCCACGGCAGGCGTGTTCACCAGGCGCAGCAGGTTCAGCGCCAGCGACACGTCGCGCTTGATGGCGCGCTCGATTTCCAGGTTGTCCGCCTCGGAGGTGACCAGGGTCATCAGCTCCATGACGGCCAGCTGCGAGGGCGACAGCTTCTTGCCGCTCATGATGACCGGCTTGGCGAAGTAATAGCCCTGGAAGTAATCGAAGCCCAGGTCCAGGCAATTCTTGAACTCGTCGCGCGTTTCCACCTTTTCCGCCACCAGCTTCTTGCCGTCCTGCTTGAAACGCGGCGCCAGCTTCATCAGCGTGGGCAGCGGCATGCTGCGCATGCTCATCTTCACGTAGTCGATCATCGGCAGCAGGGTTTGCACGTTGCCGGTTTCGGCGGTCACGTCGTCCAGCGCGAAGCTGAAGCCGTGGCTCACCAGATCGGCCATGCGGGCCAGTACCGGCGGCGTTGCCTCCATGGTTTCGACAATCTCCAGCACCACTTTTTCGCGCGGCAGGAAACGGAAGATGTCGCTCATGATGACGTCGGCATCGACATTGACGAAACCGAGCGCGTCGCCGATCACCTTTTCCATGCCCAGCTGCGAGGCATGGGCGATGACCGAGGCGGTGGCGCCTATGTCGCTGGTGATGTTGGCGGGCCCCACGGGCGCGTTGCGGAACAGCAGCTCGTAACCGAACAGTGCCTGATTTCGGTCCAGCATCGGCTGACGGCCAAGGTAGAACTCGCGCACGCGCAAGCTCTTGGAAGTTGTATCGTTGGTCGAAAGGTCGATCATGGAAGCGTCATCTCTGTTTTGTCATGCGGTGGTGCCGATGGGCAACTAACCCGCTGTTTTTACGCGGTTTTACCTGATATTTTGGCATCATTCAGCGACATTGTCGCGGACAATTTTTGTGAACCCTGGGCATCGGGTATGCCATCCAGAAATACTTTCAGTTCTCCCGGCGCGAACGCAGTCCATTGTTCATTGGTGGTGAGCGGCTGGGTGACAATGATGGCGACCCGGTCGTCGGGCGTGGTCACCTCGGAAAAGTCCACGCTCATGTCCTCGTCGGACAGCTCGGCGGTGAGGAAGGGATACTGGCGCACCAGGTAGTACAGATGGGTAGAGCAATGCGCGTACAGCTCGTTGCCGCTGGAGAGCATCATATTGAAGGTGCCGTGCGCGGCGATGCCATGCACCAGTTCCTGCAGCACGGCGCGCAATGCCTCGCGCTCCGGCTGCAGGTCGCCGAAGCGCGCGCGCAGCGACTGCAGGATGTAGCAAAAAGCGCGTTCGCTGTCGGTGTTGCCCACCGGGCGGAAGGCGCCGTCCAGCGCCGGATGGAATTCCTTCAGGTCGCCATTATGGGCGAACACCCAGTAGCGCCCCCACAGCTCGCGCACGAAGGGATGGCAGTTTTCCAGCGCCACCTGGCCCTGCGTGGCCTTGCGGATATGGGCGATGACGTTGCGCGACTTGATCGGGTAGCGTTTGATCAGCTCGGCAATCGGCGATTCGACGGCGGCCTGGTGGTCGACGAAATGGCGCACGCCGGCGCCCTCGAAAAAGGCAATGCCCCAGCCATCATGGTGGGTATCGGTGCGGCCGCCGCGCAGGGCAAAGCCGGTGAAGCTGAACACAATGTCGGTCGGGACATTGCAGTTCATTCCAAGTAATTGGCACATAATAAGGGGAAATCTGCGACAGACTCCCACCTTACCATGCTTGCGGGCTTTAATGCAGCAGGACGGGCTGGCTCATCAGGGACTCGTAGCTGCCAAGGAATTCATCGATTTCCTCCATGGTCGGCTCGCTGGCGATCAGCTGGTTGACGTCGCGCCGGAAGCTTTGCGCCAGCACGCCCGCGATGAAGATCTCGCGCTTGCAGCCTTTATCGACAATTTCATAGCCGCCAAAGCGCAGGGCTTCCAGGTCGCGGTCCGCACCGAATTCAACCACGCTGTACTGCTCGCTGTTGTAGATCAGGTTCATATTGCTTCCTTCACGCTTGGGGCGGAAGCTGGGTTGTTCCGCCGGTCCATATTGAAGTGGGGACCGGGCGCCGCTTTTCAAGCCTCGGCTTGCAAATCGGCAGCCAGGTCCAGCAAATCGCCATACGGAGCTGCCAGCAGCATGCTGCGCAACTGATCCACGTGCTCCGCACTTGCCAGGCTGATGAACAACTGCGCTGGCGGACGGCGCAGCAGTCGATTCAATGTTACCCGCAATACGAGATTTCCCGCGCAGCAAAGGCAGCCGGGGGCAATCCGGAGCACCTGCAAGCCTGTGCCGGGGTCGGATTCAAGGGGGGAATTGGCGTCCGCCAGGCCTTCGAGGATGACGGCGGCGGACTGCGGCGGAGTTTGCGCCCCACCGCCCAGGGCGGCCAGCGCAGCGGCAACGGCCGCTTCGCGCACGGCCGCGCGCGGGCCGGTGACCAGCGTGGTGCGGGTGCGGGCGGAGGGGGAAGCGCCGGCGCCGATCCCGGCAGCGCCGGGATCGGCTCCAGCGGCGGCCATTACTGGTTCTTCTTGGCCAGCTTGCCCGGCTCCACGCCCAGTTGCTTGAGCTTGCGGTACAAGTGGGTACGCTCAAGGCCGGTTTTTTCGGCCACCCGGGTCATGCTGCCGCCTTCGCGGCCCAGGTGGTGTTCGAAATACATGCGCTCGAAAGCGTCGCGCGCTTCGCGCAGCGGCAGGTCGAACGACAGGCTGAACGTATGGCCCTCGCCCACCGTGGCGCCCGCGCCGCGCACCAAGGCGTGGGCTTGCGGCAGGGCGGCGCTGAACGGCGCACCGGCAGCCACGGCGCCGTCTTCGGGCGGCGGCGCCACTGCCGGGCGCGGCGCCAGCGCCGGCGAACGCACGGTTTCCTGCGCGCGCGTCAGGCCGGCTTGCACTGCCTTCAGCAGTTTCTGCATGGCAATCGGCTTTTCCAGGAAATTCAGCGCGCCGATGCGCGTGGCTTCCACCGCCGTATCGATGGTGGCGTGGCCGGACATCATGATGACGGGCATGGTCAGCAAGCCGTCGCGCTGCCATTCCTTCAGCAGCGTGACGCCGTCCGTGTCCGGCATCCAAATGTCGAGCAGGACCAGATCCGGCGCGCCTTGTGCACGCGCCTCGCGCGCCTGCTGCGCGTTTTCGGCAAGCTGTATTGCGTGTCCTTCGTCGCTCAAAATTTCCGAGAGCAACTCGCGGATACCCATTTCATCATCCACTACCAGAATGTTTGCCATCTATCCCTGCCTTTTTTCATCTGCCGGTCATGCCGGCATTGTAAGCCTGCATGCTAGCAATAATTTTATTAGTCTTCCAATATTATGCCAACTGCACCGGTGCCAACTTTAACAGCAAAATCAGTACCGAAGCGCCACTTCTATCGACATGGTTCTGGATATCAATCCGGCCCCCATGTTCGTCGATAATTTTTTTCACCATCGCCAGCCCGAGACCGGTGCCGCGCGCCTTGGAAGTCACGTAGGGCTCGAAGGCGCGCGCCAGGATCTTGGGGGCGAAACCGGGGCCATTGTCCGAAATCGCCAGGCGCACCGCGACACGGGTGCCGCCGTCGGCGCTCTGGTAATGGATGGCCTCGGTGATCACGTCGATGCGCGGCAGCGCGCCGGCCGGCGGGTGGTCCAGCAGCGCGTCCTGCGCGTTCTGCAATAAATTGTGGATCACCTGGCGCAGCTGGGTGGCATCGCCCATCACCAGCGGCAGCTGCGGCGCCAGCGCCAGGTGGATGATGTCGCTGCCCTCGCCGGTCAGGTACAGGTTCAGGATTTCCTCCACCAGCGCGTTCACGTCCAGGGGATCGAGCACGGCCGGCGGGGTGCGCGCATAGTCGCGGAAGTCGTCCACCATGCGCTTCATGGCTGCCACCTGGTTGACGATGGTGCCGGTGGCCTTGTTGAGCAGGTCGATGTCGTTCTGCTGGTCCAGCTTGGATTCCAGCTTCATCTGCAGCCGCTCGGCCGACAGCTGGATGGGCGTCAGCGGGTTCTTGATCTCGTGCGCCAGGCGGCGCGCCACCTCGCCCCAGGCCACCGAGCGCTGGGCCGAGATCACGTCGGTAATGTCATCGAACACCACGATGTAGCCGCTGCCGTTTTCCACCGGCAGGCGCGAGCCGCGCGTGAGCAGGGTCAGGTCGTGCTCGTCCGGATTGGCGCTGTTGGCCGGGCGCGGAATTTCGATCTGGCGCTGCCAGTGCAGGCGCTGCACGTTGCGGCCGGCAGCCGAGTGCGCGCTTTGCGCCGAGAACGCGGCCACGATGGCGTTGGCGAATTCCTGCAAGCCTTCGATCTCGGTGAGCTGCTGGCCTATCATGGTCACGCCCGCATGCTGCAGGATGCGCTCGACCGAGTCGTTGCAGCTGACCAGGCGGAATTCGCCATCCAGCACCATCACGCCGGCCGACATATTGGCCAGCACCGATTCCAGGTGGGCCTTGGCGTTCTGCAGCGCGGCGCGGTTCTTGTCCACCGCGATGCGCGCGTCCGACAGCTGGCGCGTCATGGTGTTGAACGATTGCGTCAGGGTGCCCAGCTCGTCCGAGCTGGCCACGATGGGGCGCGGCGACAGGTCGCCGCCAGCCACCGCGCGCGTGCCCTCGGCCAGCAGCAGCAGCGGCTGGGCCAGGTCGTTGGCGATCAGGAAGGCGGCCGCGATGGCGCCAAATACGGCCAGCAGCAAGGTCAGCGTCAGGGTTTCGATGTACATCTTGCGCAGGCCCACGCGGGCCACGAAGCGCTCCTTGTATTCGCTGTAGGCGGTGCGCAGCATTTCGCCGTTGGCGGCCAGCTTGGGCGGCACCGCCTGGATGATCTGCAGGAAGCGCGGCGCCAGGTGGGCGCCGTTGGGCTGTACCGGGTCCGGTATCGCCATCAGCACGCGCACGCGCAGCACGTTGGAGGCGTCCGGCAACGGCGGCGGCGGCGCGCCCACGCGGTCGTCGCGCAGTTCGCTGCCGCCTTCGGCCTGGGCGTAGGATTCCTCGCTCTTGGCCACCGCCAGCATGGGTGCGTTGGGCAGGTCGGCCGACAGGTTGATGCGCTGCGGGCCGGTGGCCGAGACGATCAGCCCGCCCTCGGCGTCGACAATGATGGCGCTTTGTGTGCCCGGATGCGTTTTCACGAAACGCGCCAGGATGGCTGGCGCGGTGTAGAACTGTTCCTCGGCCAGCACGCCGGCGGTCTTTTTGGTTTGCGCGTTGAGGTCGGCCACCGCCTTGTCGAGCGCGTCGCGGCCCAGGTTCAGGCCGGCGTCCAGCGCTTCCTCGATGCGCACGTTGAACCAGGAATCGATGGAGTGCGACACGAACTGCACCGACACCAGGAAGATCACCAGGCCAGGCAGCACGCCGATGGCGGCAAACAGCAGCACCAGCCGCGTCATGAGCTTGGAGCCGAACTTGCCGGCCCGGTAGCGCGAATACAGGCGGAACAGCGACACGCCCACCAGGATCAGCAGCGCCAGCGCCACGGCCGCGTTCAGCCCCAGCAGCCAGCCGTAATAGCGGTCGAACAGGCCGGAGTTGTCCGACGCGGAAGCGAGCAGGAACAGCAGGATGCTGACCGTGGCGCCGGCAACGACAAACAGATACCGCAAAGCCGGCGTCACTTATTCAGCCCTGTACAGGAAGGTTTTTTTATTCGACGCCAGGCGCCATTCGCTGTTGTTGAAAGCGTTGACCTGGATCGGCTTGGGCAGGTAGTCGCGGTCCATGCCCATGCGCAGGGTGACGTTGTAGACCTCGCCCACCTTGAGCGCGCCGCGCGGCGCCACCACCCAGCGGCTGGGGCGGCGCAGCAGGAACAGCGCGTCTTCCAGCGTGGAGAAACTCTGGCGCACGCCGCTGACCGGCCCCACATGGTACTGCCGCGTGAGCACGTTGTAGTTGATGCTGAAGGTGCGCTTGACCTTGACGGCCTTCTCGTCCACCCAGTACCAGCGCGGACGCGTGAATTCGACTTCGGTGGTGAAGTACAGGGTCACGCCGAACTGCAGCGCGTCCTCCAGGCCGTGGTTCAGTTCGAAGGAATACGCGGCCGACAGGCGGTAGCCCTCTTCGGCCGCTTCGATGGTGGCGCGGGTGATTTCAACCGTCTCGTCCGAGGCGCGCGCCGGCGTCAGCGCGCACGCGAACATCAGCAGCAACTGCCAGGCGAGGAGTCGAAAAAATCGTCGCGTCACGAGTGGGCCGGTACTAGTTTGCACGCATGGGGTTTTCACACATCGATTACGCATTTTTCTGGAATAACGCGTAAAACAATCCATCGTGATCCTGTTCGGCACTGCCGGTGGGCAGCAACTGACCGGGCGCATCGAGACGGGTGGCGCCATGGCGCACCGCGAAAGCGGCCGCCTGCGCCTCGGATTCTTGCGGCCACAACGAACATGTCACGAATAGCAATTTACCATTGGGGGCAAGCATCTGCCAAAGGTTGTCTAGTATTTTGCCGGAAAGTGTTGCAAGTTGGAGCGCGTCGCCCTTGCGGCGCAGCCAGCGGATGTCCGGATGGCGGCGCACGATGCCGGACGCCGTGCACGGCACGTCGGCCAGGATGCGGTCGTAGGCCTGGCCGTCCCACCAGTCCAGGTGCTGGGCGTCGGCCGCTTTCAGGGTGGCGTGCAGGCCCAGGCGCTCCAGGTTTTCGCCCACGCGCGCCAGGCGCTTGGCGTCCGCGTCCAGCGCGGTCACGTCGGCGTCGGCCAGCTCCAGGATGTTGCAGGTTTTACCACCGGGCGCGGCGCAGGCATCCAGCACGCGCATGCCGTCCTGGACATCGAGCAGCTGCGCGGCCAGCTGGGCCGCCGCGTCCTGCACCGACACCACGCCGGCGTCGAAACCGGGGATCAGGTGCACGCCGACCGGCTTGGCCAGGCGCACCGCCTGCGGGCCGATCTGGGCGGCGGCGATGCCGGCCTGCTCCAGCGTTGCCAGATAGTCGGCCACCGAGCTGCGGCGCGCGTTCACGCGCAGCGTCAGCGGCGGCGGCTGGTTACCGGTGGCCAGCACGGCCTGCCACTGGTCCGGGTAGGCCGCGCGCACGGCGTCGATCCACCACTGTGGGTAATTCCACTTGGCCACCGGCTGCAGCGCGGCCGCCTCCAGCAGCTGTTGCCGCTCGCGCTGGAAGCGGCGCAGCACCGCATTCACCATGGGCTTGGCGCGTTCGGTGTCCGGATGGGCCCAGGCCGCCCACACGGTCTGGTCGACCAGGGTGAACTGTTCATAGGCCAGGCTGCCGTCGGCGTCCGGCTGCATCAGCGGCAGCGCGCAGGCCAGCAAGGCCGCGACCAGCGGTTCGGGCGCCTTCGGCGCCATCAGGGCGATCAGCGCATCGCTGTGGCCGAGGGCGCGCATGGCGCGGTAGGCGATGTCCTGCATCGCGCCGCGCGCCTGCGGCAACGCGTTGGTGCTGGCGAATACGCCGGCCAGCGCCTGCGGCAGGGCCGTGCCGGTGCGCACCTGGGCCACGGCAAGGGCCGCGCCCAGCAGCGAAAAGGCCAGCGAATCGGGCGGCAGGTCGGTCTTGAAGCCGATTTGCAGCGCCGGCTTCAGGTCGCGGTGGTGGCTTTCGCGAAACTCGGGCTTGGCACGCGGCGGCGCGAATTTGGGCTCGGGCGCCTTGCGCTGTTTCGGGGCGGCCTTGGCCCACACTGCCGCTGCGCTGGTCGCATCCTCGGTGACCGGACGGCGCTCCTGCGCCGGGCGCGGCTTGGCTGCCGCCGGGCCCGCTCCCGCTCCTGCTCCCACTGCGCCGGCCGGCTTGGCGTATGCCGGTTTGCCTGCCGCCCCCTTGTATGGCGCCTTGCCCGCAGCACCCTTGTAGGGCGCCTTGCCGGCGGCGGATTTAGCCGGCGCGGCAGGGGTTTTCAGTTTCAGGACAGGGCGCTCTTTGGTCATCTTGTTGTATCCGTAATGGCTCGCGTCAGCCCATGGCAGGGCCGAGCGGCCCGCCGGGCCGCAAAAATCGCGGAAATTCTATAAAGGTGAGATTGTAACCGGGTTGTGGACAACTCCCGCAGCAAAGTACGCCCCTGTCGCCGCGCGTGCGCCGGGCAAACGTTTCATCACTCTTGCAAACCAGTATAATTACCGCTGTTTGGCCGGCGCAAAGCTGCCGGCCGTTTCGCTTTCAGAAGCGCTTTTACAAGATACTTAGCGCGGCCCGGCCGCCACCCACGCACATGCTCGCCCAACAGAAACAAGAGATCATCGCCCTGTTCAACGCCGCCCTGGCGCCCATCCTCGACGGTTCCGGCGTGAACGCCAACGTCGTGCTGGAACGCCCGCGCGACGCTTCGCACGGCGACGTCGCCTGCAATATCGCCATGCAGCTCGCCAAGCAGCTGAAGATGAACCCGCGCGAACTGGCCACCAAACTGGTCGCCGCGCTGCTGGACAACCCGGCCGGCAAGCACATCGTTGCTGCGGCCGAGATCGCCGGCCCCGGCTTCATCAACCTGCGCGTGACCGACGCGGCCAAGCAGGCCGTGGTCAAGTCCGTGCTGGCGCAGGGCGCGCAGTTCGGCAGCAGCGAGGCCGGCAGCGGCAAGCAAGTGATCATCGAATTCGTGTCCGCCAACCCGACCGGACCGCTGCACGTGGGCCACGGCCGCCAGGCGGCCCTGGGCGACGCGCTGTCGTCGCTGTTCGGCTCGCAGGGCTACAAGGTCACCCGCGAGTTCTACTACAACGACGCCGGCGTGCAGATCCAGACCCTGGCCACCTCGGTCCAGGCGCGCGCGCGCGGCTTCAAGCCGGGCGACGCCGAATGGCCCGAATCGGCCTACAACGGCGACTACATCCAGGACATCGCCGACGACTTCCTGGCGAAAAAAACCGTGTCCGCCTCGGACGGCGCGCCGGCCACCGCCTCGGGCAACGTCGACGACATCGAATCGATCCGCGCCTTCGCCGTGACCTATCTGCGCAACGAGCAGGACATCGACCTGCAAGCCTTCGGCGTGAAGTTCGACAATTACTACCTCGAATCATCCCTGTACAAGGACGGCAAGGTGAACGCCGCCGTGGAATCGCTGGTGAAGGCCGGCGTGACCTACGAACAGGAAGGCGCGCTGTGGCTGAAAACCACCGACTACGGCGACGACAAGGACCGCGTGATGCGCAAGTCCGACGGCACCTATACTTACTTCGTGCCGGACGTGGCTTACCACATCGTCAAGTTCCAGCGCGGCTACGACCAGGCCATCAACATCCAGGGCTCCGACCACCACGGCACCATCGCGCGCGTGCGCGCCGGCCTGCAGGCGGTGAACCTGGGCATCCCGCAGGGCTACCCCGACTATGTGCTGCACAAGATGGTCACCGTGATGAAGGACGGCGCCGAGGTGAAGATCTCCAAGCGTGCCGGCTCCTACGTTACCGTGCGCGACCTGATTGAATGGTCCGGCGGCGGCGACATCACCAAGGGCCGCGACGCGGTGCGCTTCTTCCTCATCTCGCGTAAGGCCGACACCGAATTCGTGTTCGACGTGGACGTGGCGCTGAAGACCTCGGACGAGAATCCGGTCTATTACGTGCAGTACGCCCATGCGCGCATCTGCCGCATGCTGGAGCTGTGGAACGGCGACGAAGCATCGCTGGCCAACGTGGACCTGTCGCCGCTGACCGCGCCGTCCGAAGCGACGCTGCTGGCCGCGCTGTCGGCCTACCCTGAAGCGCTGGCGCGCGCGCAGGCCGAACTGGGCCCGCACCAGGTGGCCTTCTATTTGCGCGACCTGGCCGCCGCGCTGCACAGCTTCTACTTCGCCGAAAAGGTGCTGGTGGACGACGAAGCGACCAAGCTGGCGCGCCTGGCGCTGATGGTGGCGACCCGCCAGGTGCTGCGCAACGGCCTGGCGCTGATCGGCGTCTCGGCGCCAAACAAAATGTAATTGCGAAGGATATCCCGCACAATGAGTTTCCGTTCCCGTCCCATCTCTTTGGACCGCCAGCAGGGCAACACGCTGGTGGGCATCATCATCGGCCTCGTGATCGGCCTGGTTATCGCGGTCGTCGTGGCACTGGTGATTACCAAGGGCGCCACGCCGTTCACCGACAAATCCGGCAAGGTGGGCAAGTCGACGGAGCCGACGGCGGGGCAAGTGTCCGATCCCAACAAGCCGATGTACGGCAACAAGGACGCCGCGCGCGAAGCGGCGCGCGACCTGTCGCGCGACTCGGCGGCTGCTCCGGCTGCCCCTGCCGCGCCGGCAGCGCCGGCAGTGCCGGTGCCGGCCGCGCCGTCCAAGCCTGCGGTGGACGAGCTGCAGCAGGTGGTGGACAAGATCGAGGCGGCCAGCAAGGCCAAGCCGGGCGCCACCAATGTGCAGCCGACGCCGGCGGGACCGGGGGCGGCAGCGGGCGAAGACAAGTTTGTATATTATCTGCAGGCTGGCGCTTTCCGCGAAGTGGCGGACGCCGAGAACACGCGCGCCAAGCTGGCCCTGCTGGGCTTCGAGGCCACCGTGTCCGACCGCACCACCGATACCGGCGTGCTGCACCGCGTGCGCATGGGTCCATACAATCAGGTGGAAACGATGAACAAGGTGCGCAGCAAACTGTCCGAGAACGGCATCGACGTGGCAGTGGTGCGTAATCAAAAGTAAGCAAGCACAAGTAAACAAGCAAAAACAAGGAAAACCGCATGCGTATCCTGAAGCAGCTGTTGAGCGTGGTAGCACTGTGCAGCGTGGCTTTTACCGCCGCCGCGTCCCCGGCCGCGCCCATCAGCGGCGTGGAATACCAGACGCTGGCCACGGCCCAGCCGACCGACACCGGCAAGAAGATCGAGGTGATCGAATTCTTCGCTTACTACTGCCCGCATTGCAACAACCTGGAGCCCATGCTGGAAGCCTGGGTCAAGAAACAGGGCGACAACATCGTCTTCAAGCGCGTGCACGTGTCGCGCGACGAGAGCGTGCTGCCGCAGCAGAAGCTGTTCTACACGCTCGATGCCATGGGCCTGCTGCCGCAATACCACAAGAAGGTGTTCCACGCGATGCACGTGGAGCGCAACCGCCTGAACCGCGACGAGCAGGTGTTTGACTGGGTGGCCGCCAACGGCATCGACCGCCAGAAGTTCATCGACACTTACCGCTCCTTCGGCGTACAGGCCAAGGTCAAGCGCACCGAAGGCATGATGGACTCCTACAAGATCGACTCCTGGCCGACGCTGGTCGTCGACGGCCGTTTCCAGGCCTCGCCGCACCTGGCAGCCGCCGGCATGCAGGGCAATCCCACTGAAGCCGAGCTGCAGGCCGCCGCGCTGCAAGTGATGGACTTCCTCGTCGCCAAGGCGAAAGCGGAAAAGAAATAAGCATGGGCCGCCGTTGAAACGCGTATTCATCACCGGCGCGTCGAGCGGCATCGGCGCCGCGCTGGCGCTGCGTTATGCGCAGCACGGCGCCACGCTCGGGCTGCTGGCCCGGCGCGGAGAATCCCTGCAGGCGCTGATCGCCACCCTGCCCTACCCTGAAAAACACCGCGCCTACGCGGTGGACGTGCGCGACCACGCGGCCATCCGCGCGGCCGCCATGGACTTCATCGAACACACCGGCGGCGCCGACATCGTGATCGCCAACGCTGGCATCTCGCACGGCACGCTCACCGAATACGCGGAAGACCTGCCGGTGTTCGAATCCATCATCGCCACCAACCTGAACGCCACCGTGGCCACGTTCGCGCCCTTCATCGCCGCGATGAAGCTGCAGAAGACGCCCACGCGGCTGGTGGGCATCGGCAGCGTGGCGGGCATCCGCGGCCTGCCCGGCGCGGCGGCCTACAGCGCCTCGAAGGCGGCGGTGATCAGCTACTGCGAATCGCTGCGGCTGGAAATGAAACCACACGGCATCGGCGTGGTGACGATTTCACCCGGCTATATCGACACCCCCATGACCCAGCGTAATGCTTACCCCATGCCCTTCCTGATGGCGCCGGACAAGTTCGCGGCGGCGGCAATGCGCACCATCGAGCGCGGCGACAGCTACGCCGTCATCCCCTGGCAGATGGGCGTGGTGGCCAAGGTGCTGCGCCTGCTGCCCAACGCCGTGTACGATGCCGCCTTTGCCAGGGCGCCGCACAAGGCCCGGCTGAACAACAAAGCACCATGACCTTGCATATCACCCCGGCCGCCATCGCGCGCCACTGCGCCGAGTGCGCCAGCCACGTGGCGATCGAAGTGGTGGCCGAAACCGGCTCCACCAATATCGACCTGCTGCAGCGCGTGAACGCCATGCGCGGCCCGGTGCTGCTGATTGCCGAGCGCCAGACCGCCGGCCGTGGCCGCGCCGGGCGCACGTGGCTGTCCCAGCCCGGCTCCAGCCTCACCTTCTCGCTGGCCTGGCGCTTCAAGGGGCCGCTGCACAACCTGGTCGGCCTGCCGCTCGCGGTGGGCGTGGCGCTGGCCGAAGCCATGACGGCGCTGGGCGTGCCGGTGCAGCTGAAGTGGCCCAACGACTTGCTGAAGGACGGCGCCAAGCTGGCCGGCATCCTGGTTGAAACCCAGGCCGCGCAGGACGGCGCCATCTGGGCGGTGATCGGCGCCGGCATCAACCTGCTGATGCCGGACCAGCTGGAGGCGGACATCGGCCGCGACGTGGCGTCCGCGCCCTGGCTGGCGCAGATGGACCGCAACGCACTGCTGGCCGCGCTGCTGAACCGCCTGGCCTCGGTGCTGGCCGAATTCGACGACACCGGTTTCGCGGCCTTCACGGAGCGCTGGAACCGCCTGCAGGCCTGGCGCGGCCAGGCCGTGCGCATCCTGGACCACGGCGACACGCTGCACGAGGGCCTGAGCGCCGGCGTGGACGGCTCGGGGCGCCTGCTGCTCGACACCGCGCAGGGCCAGGTGGCGGTGCTGTCGGGCGACGTGTCGCTGAGGCTGGCGCCATGATCCTGCTGATCGACGCCGGCAACACCCGCATCAAATGGGCGCTGCTTGCCTCCCCGCCCGCACCGGCCGCCGCGCTGGGCACGTGGCTGGACTACGGCGCGGTGATGCATGCCGACGCCGCCCGGCTGCCCGCCGCCTGGCACGCCGCACATGCCGCGCTGGTGGCCGCCGGCCACGCTGCCGTGAGCCGCGTGCTGGCCGCCAACGTGGCCGGCGCCGCGCTGCGCGACCGCCTCACGCACATGCTGGCCACGGGCGCCGACGCGCCCGGCGCCGGCGCCGCCACCGGTCCCGCGGGCGCGGGCGCCGCTGCCTTGCCATCGGAAAGCACGCCCGCCGCCGCGCTGCGGGTGGCGCCGGACGCCATCGAATGGTTCGCCTCCGTGCCCGAGCGCGCGGGCGTGAAGAACGGCTACCGCAACCCCGCCCAGCTGGGCTGCGACCGCTTCGCCGCCGCCATCGGCGCGCACGCGCTGGCGCCCGGCCACGCCGTCATCGTGGCCAATTGCGGCACCGCCACCACCATCGACGCGGTGACTGCCGACGGCCGCTTCCTGGGCGGCATGATCCTGCCCGGCCTGGGCCTGATGGCCACTTCGCTGGCGCGCAACACGGCGCAGTTGCCGCAGATAGCGCAAGGCGGTAAGCTGCCCTCAGGATTCGCCGACAACACGGACGACGCCATCCTGAGCGGCCTGCTGGCGGCGCAGGCGGGCGCCATTGAACACGCGTGCGCGCTGCACCAGGCCCAGGCCTGCCTAATTTCAGGCGGGGCGGCGGCATATATCGCCCCTGCCCTGCCGGCACACCTCCCGCACCGCCTGGTGGACAATATCGTGCTGATCGGCTTGCAGGCTGCCGCCGCCAGCGCGCGGCCTTAACCGACTTCCAGGAACACCCGTGCTGAAACTCATCTTCTGGTTGCTGCTTGCTGTGAACGGCGTCCTGTACGCCTACGGACAGGGCTATCTCGGCCATTTCAGCGGCAACGAGCGCGAACCGGCGCGCCTGAAGAACCAGCAGAACGGCGACAAGCTGGTGGTGATCCCGGCCGCCAAGGCCAATGCCGCAGCCGCTGCGCTCAAGTCCGAGACCGGCGCGCCCGACGAGAAGCAGACCGGCACCGTGGCCTGCTATGAAGTGGGCAACTTCGTGCTGGCCGAGGCACGCCGCTTCGAAGCGGCCGTGGCGCCGCTGGAGCTGGGCGACCGCCAGGCGCGCCGCAATCTGCCGGGCACGGAAATCTCCAGCTATATCGTGCACATCCCCTCGCAGGGCAGCAAGGAAGCGGCCGACAAGAAAACCGCCGAGCTGCGCGCGCTGGGCGTGACGAATTACTTCGTCATGTCGGACAACCCCGCCATGCGCTACGCCATTTCCCTGGGCGTGTTCAAGTCCGAAGCGGCGGCGCAGACCCAGCTGGCCATGCTGCAGAAGCAAGGCGTGCACAGCGCCCGCGTGGCGCCGCGCATGAGCGCGAGCAAGCTGCTGGCCTTCCAGTTCCGCGACATTGGCAGCGACGTGAAAGCAAAACTGGACGAGCAGCTGCAAGCCTTCCCGAACCAGGAAGGCCGCAGCTGCAAGTAACTCAGGTAGCGTTGATGGCGTCGATGGCGTTGATAGCGCCGGCTAGCGCTGGATAATCAGCGGCTTTAGGCCCATCGAGGACGGCAGAGCCGGAATGGCTTGCGCCGCCTCCTGCCGGGTGGCGTAGGGGCCGGCGTACAGGCGGTGCACCTCGCCCGACGGCACAATTTCCAGGCCACTCAGGCCGCCGTCCATGGCCAGCCTGGCGCGCACCGCTTCGGCATTCTCCTTGCGGCCATAGGCACCCAGTTGAAGATAGAAGCCGCTGGCGGCGACGGCTGCAGCCGCGCCGGCTCCCGGCACGGTCACCGCCGCCGGCGACGCCGAGGTTTCGGACCCGGCCACCGGCGTGAGGATCAGCGGCGCCGCGCGCGGCATCGCCTGCAAGGGCTGCAAGGACAGGCCGGTGGCCGCCGCCGGATCCGGTGCAGGGGCGGAGGCAGGAGCGGGGCCGGCAGGCGGCGCAGGGTACAGCATGGCCGCCGTCTCCGCAGCCGCGCGCGGCTTGGGCGGTGCCGCCGGCAGCGGCGCGGCGGCGGCAGCGGCCGGCTTCTCCTTGCCGCCGTCCTGGGATTTCGCGGCATTGAAACGCTCCACGTCCGCCGGCAGGATGCGCTCCACCTCCAGCTGGTGGCTGCCCTTGCCCAGCAATCCCAGCTTCAAGGCGGCCGTATAGGAAACGTCGATCACCCGCGTCGAGTGGAACGGGCCGCGGTCGTTGATGCGCACCACCACCTGGTTGCCGTTGTCCAGGTTCGTCACCTTGGCATAGGACGGAATCGGCAGCGTCGGATGGGCGGCGGACATCTTGTACATGTCATAGATCTCGCCCGACGAGGTGCGCTGGCCGTGGAATTTTTTGCCATACCAGGTGCCGAGCCCGCGCTGCACAAAGGGCTTATTCAAGTCCGTGATCGGCGTATAGGTCTTGCCGAAAACGACGTAGGGCTTGTTGTTGCGGGGATTGGGCGGTTCGTTGCGTACCTCCGCGTCCGGCGTGGCCATCAGGTTGGGCGGCGGGTTTTCGCCCGGGCCATCGTCCTGGTAGTAGCCGCCGCGGCCGGAGTTCGCTGGCGGCAGCACCGGCACGCCGGGCTCCTGGGGCTTTGCTGGCGGCTTGCCGGCAGGGGCGGGACGGCCGGACGGCGCCGGTTCCAGCGGCGTGGTGCCGCAGCCGGCCAGCGCCAGCAACGCGGCCAGGACCGCCGCCGGCAGCGCGCCTTGCAGGTTCAGGCGGCGCATCATGTCTGCACCAGCTTGCGGTGGCGCTGGATACTCATCAGGATACCCGACGCCAGGCCCAGCGTGAGCAGCGCCGTGCCGCCATAGCTCATGAACGGCAGCGGCACGCCGACCACCGGCAGGATGCCGCTGACCATGCCCATGTTGACGAATGCATAGGTGAAGAAAATCATGGTGACAGCGCCTGCCAGCAGGCGCGTAAAGAAGTTGGGGGCGTTGGCGGCGATCATCAGCCCGCGCCCGATCAGCAGCAGGTACAGCAGCATCAGGAACAGGTTGCCCATCAGTCCGAACTCTTCCGAGTAGACCGCGAAAATGAAGTCGGTGGTGCGCTCGGGGATGAATTCGAGGTGGGCTTGCGTGCCCTCTTTCCAGCCCTTGCCCATCATGCCGCCGGAGCCGACCGCGATGGTGGCCTGGATGATGTGGAAACCCTTGCCCAGCGGGTCGGTGGTGGGGTCGATCAGGGTCATGATGCGTTCGCGCTGGTAGTCGTGCATCATGGACCAGGCCACCGGCAGGCTGGCGCCGGCCGCAATGGCCAGGGCCAGGATGGCCTTCCAGGACAGGCCTGCCAGGAAGATCACGCAGAAGCCGGCCATGACCACCAGCAGCGCGGTGCCCAGGTCGGGCTGGCGCGCGATCAGGAACACCGGCAGCAGCAGCAGCACCGCCGCGATGGCGTAGGAATGCCAGCGCAGCGTGCCCTGGCGCTGCTGGAAGAACCAGGCCAGCATCAGCGGCACGGCGATCTTGGCGAACTCGGACGGCTGGATGTCGATCACGCCGATGTGCAGCCAGCGCCGCGCACCGAGCTTGATGGTGCCGACCGCCGCCACCGCCACCAGCAGCGCCAGCGTGACCACGTAGGCCGGCAGCGCGATGCGCATCATCATCTGCGGCGAGACGTTGGCCACCATCCACATCATGAGGAAGGACATGCAGATATTGCGCACCTGGTCCTCGATCTTGCCGGGTATGCCCATGCTGGCCGACACCAGCGTGACCAGGCTGGTGCCCAGCAGGAAGGTGATGATCAGCATCAGCGGACCGTCGAACACGGTCAGATAGGGTTTCATGCGGCGCCACAGCGAACGCCTTTCGTTAATGCGCATACGCGTCCCTTATTCTTTCTTGCGCGGCTGCGCGGGCGGCGCAGGCGGCTGCGCGCCCGGCGGCACCACGGTGGCATGCTTGCGCGGCGCCACGGGCGCCTGCGGCGGCGGGGTCTGGATCAGCGGCGGGTTCTGCAGCGGCTGCGGTTTGGCCGGGGCGGCAGCAGCGCCGGCTGCCGGCGCCGCGGCGCCGTCCGCGGCGCGGCGCTGTTCATTGACGACGGCGGCCGCTTCCTCATCGGCCGGATCCAGCACCGGCTCGAAGGCTTCGGCATCTTCCTTCGGCACCTTGGTGGTGTCCTTCTCGGGCAGCTTGCCCAGCAAATAGTAGTCCAGCACCTTGCGCGCGATGGGCGCGGCGACCGCGCCGCCGAAGCCCGCGTTCTCCACGATCATGGCCAGCACGATCTTCGGCTTTTCCGCTGGCGCAAAGGCGGTGAACCACGCATTGTCGCGCAGGCGCTCGTCGATCTTGGCTGCGTTGTACTTCTCATTGGCCTTGATCGCCACCACCTGCGCGGTACCGGTCTTGCCGCCCACCGCGTAGCCGGCGTTGGTAAAGGCGCGGTATGCGGTGCCGCCAGGTTCGCTGGTCACGCCCACCATGGCGTTCTTGATGAAGTCCACGTTCTCCTGCTTGAGCGGAATGCGGTAGCTTTCCTTGGGCACCGTGAGCGTGCGCGCGCGGGTGGCGCCGTCTTCCACGATCTTGACCAGGTGGGGCTTCATCACCACGCCGTTATTGGCCAGGATCGACACGGCCTGCGCCACCTGCAGCGGCGTATAGGCGTTGTAGCCGGAACCGTTGGCGATGGAAATGGTGTCGCCGCCCACCCACTTGCCGGCCTGCGGATTCTTCTTGAAGCGGTTGCGCTTCCATTCCTGCGACGGCAGCACACCGGTCTTCTCGTTGTCCAGGTCGATGCCGGTCGGCTGGCCGAACCCGAACGGCTTCATGAAGTCGTGGATCGCATCGATGCCCATGTCGCGGCCAAGCACGTAGTAGTAGGTGTTGCAGGACACGACGATGGATTTGCGCATGTCCACCGTGCCGTGCCCGCCCACCACGTCGTCGCGGAACTTGTGGGTGCCGAGGTAGAAGAAGCCTGGATCGCCGATCGCCTGGCTCGGCGTGCGCTTGCCCAGCTCCAGCGCGGCCAGCGCCATGAAGGGCTTGAAGGTCGAGCCGGGAGCGTAGGTGCCGGACAGCGGACGGTTCACCATCGGCTTGTCGAGCGAGGTATTCAGCTCATTCCAGCTTTGCGTGTCGATGCCGTCCACGAACAGGTTGGGGTCGTAGCCGGGGCGCGACACGTAAGCCAGGATGTCGCCGGTTTCCGGTTCGATGGCCACCAGCGCGCCGCGCCATTCGCCGAACGCTTCCTCCACCACCTGCTGCAGCTTGATGTCGATCGACAGGATCAGGTTGTTGCCCGGCGTGGCGGGCGTGCGCGACAAGGTGCGCACCGCGCGTCCGCCGGCCGACACTTCCACTTCCTCGTAGCCGGTGATGCCGTGGAGCTGCTTCTCGTAGCTCTTCTCCAGGCCTTCCTTGCCGATATGTTCGGTGCCCTTGTAGTTGCGCGCGTCGTCGCCGGCCTCGATCACCTTTGCTTCGCTCTGGTTGATGCGGCCGATATAGCCCAGCACGTGCGATGCCGTTTCGCCCAGCGGGTACTGGCGGAACAGGCGCGCCTGGATTTCCACGCCGGGGAAACGGAAGCGCTGCGCCGAGAAGCGCGCCACTTCCTCGTCCGTCAACCGGGTGCGCAGCGGCACGCCCTCGAAGCTCTTGGTTTCCTCCAGCAGGCGCCTGAAGCGCTTGCGGTCCTTGGCCTCCACCGACACCAGTTTGGACAGGTCGTCGATCACCTGCTCCAGCGGCACGCGCAGCTTGGACGGCGTGATCTCCAGCGTATAGGCCGAGTAATTGCTGGCCAGGACCACGCCGTTGCGGTCCACGATCAGGCCGCGGTTCGGCACCACCGGCACGAAGGCAATGCGGTTTTCCTCCGCCTGCGTCATGTAGTGGTCATGGTGTAGCACCTGCAGCCAGACAAAGCGCGCCAGCAGCAGCGCAAAGCAAATGAACACCAGCAGGCCAAGCGCGGACAGGCGCAGGCGGAACAGGTGCAGTTCGCGTTCGGTATTCTTAAGTTCAGTCATTGCAGGGTAAATCCAGGCCCTAGATCGGGCGCGTGTGGTCTTTGTCCACCGCGCGGCGCTGCGGCGCCAGCAGCAGCATGGAGATCACCGGCCACAGCACCACCGCCACCGCGCTCTCGATGAAGTACCAGAAGCTGGGGAACTTGCCGGACACGAAGAAGCGCACCATCAGCTGTACCAGCTGCGCCATCAGCAGCAGCGGGAACACGTGGATGGCTTGCGTCATCATGGGGAACCACAGCACGCGGCGGTGCATCATGATGGCGAAGTAGGACAGCAGCGTATAGGCCAGCGCGTTCTCGCCCAGCAGGGTGGCGTCGTGCACGTCCATCAGCAGGCCGAGGAAGAAGGCGGTGCCGATGCCGACCTTGCGCGGCTGGTGCACGCCCCAGAACACCAGCGTCAGCGCCACGAAGTCCGGCGCGCCGACGAAGTGCCCCCATGGCAGCAGGTTGAGCAGGAAGGCGCACAGCAGGCTGAACGCGATGAACAGCGGGCTGACCGGCAGCAGGATGTAATGTGGGCGATTCATCGCGTGTCTTTCTTGGGTTCGGCGGCGGCCGGCTTGGCGGCGGGTGCGGCGGGTGCAATGGCAGCACCGGGGACGGCAGCGGGGGCAGCGCCCGTGGCGGCCGCAGCTGCGGCACCGGGGATGGCGGCCGGCGCGGCGCCCGGAGGAGCGGCAGGCGCGGGAGCGGCGGTGGCCGCAGCTGCAGCGGCCTCCCTGGCAGCCTTGCCCTTCTTGCCCGGCTTGATCGGTTCTTCCTCCGGCGGCCGCGGCGGCAGGTCCGGCGGCGACATCAGGATCAGCAGCTGGCGGTGGTTCTGGATGCCGGCCAGCGGCTGGCACACCACGCGCCCGAAAGCGCCGTTGCCGTTGCTCTCCACCTGCGACACGCGCGCCACCGCCAGGCCGGCGGGATACACGCCGTCGATGCCGGAGGTGATCAGGATGTCGCCCACCTGCACGTCCGCGTTGGGCGCCATGAAGCGCAGGTCCAGCTGGCCGCTCTGGCCGCGTCCATAGGCCACGCTGCGCAAGCCGTTGCGCAGCAACTGCACCGGGATGGCCTGTTCCTTGTCCGTCAGCAGTGTGACTTCGGAGGTGAACGGGAACACCCGCGTCACCTGCCCCACCACGCCCTGGTTGTCGATGACCGGCAAGCCGAGCTGCACGCCTGCCTGCGCGCCGCGGTCCAGCACCACCTTGCGGCTGGCGCTGTCACGCGCGTCGTACAGGATTTCGGCCAGCATGGACTTGCCGGGCACGTGCTCGCGCGCGTCCAGCAGCTTGCGCAGCTGCGCGTTCTCGGTACTGTGGAGCTGCGCCTGCTGCAAGGCTTGCGCGGTCACGATCTGCTGCTGGCGCAGGTCGCGCACCTGCTTTTCCAGCGAGGACAGCGAAGAGAAGTAATCGCCGACGCCGTAGATCGCGTCGCGCGGCATCAGCGCCGCCATCTGCAGCGGGTAAAGCACCGTGCCGACCACCTGCCGCACCGTGGTCAGCGCGTGCATGCGCGCATCGGCCAACAGCAGTGCAATCGAAATGCAGGCGAACAGCGTCATCTTGACGCGGGCGGACGCGCCTTGTTTGAAGAGTGGCGGAGGACTGTATTCCATGACTTCCAATAATCCGGCGCTCGCGCGCCACCGAACGGCCTTAGCCTGAAAAACCAGCTTATAAAGCAGCGGGGCGGCTCCTGGCCGCCCCGCTTACTCAGATCATTCGTAGGAGAAGATGGAGCCCAGCTGGTCCATCCGCTCCAGCGCCATGCCGGAGCCGCGCACCACGCAGGTGAGCGGATCTTCGGCCACCAGCACCGGCAGGCCGGTTTCCTCCATCAGCAGGCGATCCAGGTCGCGCAGCAAAGCGCCGCCGCCGGTCAGCATCATGCCTTTTTCGGCAATGTCGGCGCCCAGTTCCGGCGGGGTCTGTTCCAGCGCATTCTTCACGGCCGAGACGATGTTGTTCAGCGGGTCGGTCAGCGCTTCCAGGATCTCGTTGGACGAGATGGTGAAGGAGCGCGGGATGCCTTCGGACAGGTTGCGGCCCTTGACTTCCATCTCTTTCACTTCGGAGCCCGGGAATGCCGAACCGATGGCCTTCTTGATGGCCTCGGCGGTCTGTTCGCCGATCAGCATGCCGTAGTTGCGGCGGATGTAGTTGACGATGGCTTCGTCGAACTTGTCGCCGCCCACGCGTACCGAACCCTTGTACACCATGCCGCCCAGCGAGATGATGCCCACTTCGGTGGTGCCGCCGCCAATGTCGACCACCATCGAACCGGTAGCGTCGGAGACCGGCAGGCCGGCGCCGATGGCGGCCGCCATCGGCTCTTCAATCAGGTACACCTGCGAGGCGCCTGCGCCCAGCGCCGATTCGCGGATCGCGCGGCGCTCCACCTGGGTCGAACCGCAGGGCACGCAAATGATGATGCGCGGCGACGGGCGGAAGAACTTGGAATCGTGCACCATGCGGATGAACTGCTTGAGCATCTGCTCGGTGACGGTGAAGTCGGCAATCACGCCGTCCTTCATCGGGCGGATCGCCTCGATGTTGCCAGGCACTTTACCCAGCATCTGCTTGGCTTCCTTGCCCACCGCCTGGATCGTCTTCTTGCCGTTGGGGCCGCCTTCCTGGCGGATCGCTACTACCGACGGTTCGTCCAGCACGATGCCGGAACCGCGTACATAAATCAGGGTGTTGGCCGTGCCCAAGTCAATGGCCAGATCGGTGGAAATATACCTGCGTA
Organism: Massilia sp. Root418; assembly: GCF_001425265.1. Lineage (GTDB taxonomy): Bacteria > Pseudomonadota > Gammaproteobacteria > Burkholderiales > Burkholderiaceae_D > Rugamonas. The sequence continues at coordinate 26,488 of NZ_LMEC01000021.1, read as the reverse complement.
AAAAACCAAACATGAGTATCCTGTGGCGCGTTGCCCGCACGCGCGGGCAGTTATAGGGAGTATCCGTGGAGGCGGCGGCAGCCTGTGCATTTATGTGCATGGCGCCAGCTACGCATCAACCCGCCATTCTACCTTATAATTCGAATGTTATTTACCATTAATCCGCTCTAAAGTGCGACGCTGCAACGCGTAAATTACGCGGCAATTGCAGGATTTTCAAGGTTAAATAGCCGGAATTACAAGTTCTTTATCAATACTACAACCGCGCGGTCCGCCGCGCTTCTCGCCATGTCCCTGACACTATCCGACGTAAAACGCATCGCCAACCTGGCACAACTGGAAATGAGCGAAACCCAGGCGGGAACCGCCCTGGACCAGCTGAACGGTATTTTCGCGCTGGCCGAGCAGATGCAGGCCGTGGACACCGCCGGCGTTGCGCCGCTGAGCCACCCGCTGGCGGCCCATATGAACAACATCGCCCTGCGCCTGCGCGAGGACGTGGCTACCGAGCCAAACCGACGAGAGCACTATCAGAAAGTGGCGCCGAAGACCGAAGACGGCCTGTATCTGGTACCCAAAGTAATTGATTAGTGATTGATTAAGAAATAATGTCCATGCATACCAAAACCATTAAGGAGCTGTCCACGCTCCTGCAGAACAAAGACATTTCCGCCACTGAATTGGCGACGCATTTCCTGGACCGCATCGAGAAAAGCGAGCTGAACGCCTTCCTGCACGTGGACCGCGCGCTGACGCTGGCGCAAGCGGCCGAAGCGGACGCGCGCATCGCCGCCGGCACCGCCACTCCGCTGACCGGCGTGCCGATCGCGCACAAGGACATCTTCGTCACCCAGGGCTGGCGCTCCACCGCCGGCTCGAAAATGCTGGCCAACTACGTCAGCCCCTTCGACGCCACCGTGGTGCAGAAGTTCAACGCGGCCGGCATGGTCACGCTGGGCAAGCTGAACTGCGACGAATTCGCCATGGGCTCGGCCAATGAAAACTCGGCCTTCGGCCCTGTGAAAAACCCCTGGGACCACGCGGCCGTGCCGGGCGGCTCCTCGGGCGGGTCCGCCGCCGCCGTGGCCGCGCGCCTGGCGCCGGGCGTGACCGGCACCGACACCGGCGGCTCGATCCGCCAGCCGGCCGCCTTCTGCGGCATCACCGGCATCAAGCCGACCTACGGCCGTGTGTCGCGCTTCGGCATGATCGCGTTCGCCTCCTCGCTCGACCAGGGCGGCCCGATGGCCCAGACCGCTGAAGACTGCGCCCTGCTGCTGAACGCCATGGCCGGCTTCGACGAGCGCGACTCCACCAGCCTGACGCCCGAGCAGGGCGGCGTGGAAGAAGATTTCTCGCGTGACCTGAACCAGCCGCTAGCCGGCCTGCGCATCGGCGTGCCGAAAGAGTACTTCGGCGAAGGCCTGGCAGCCGACGTGGAAGCGGCCGTACGCGCCGCGCTGGCGAAATACGTGGAACTGGGCGCCAGCCTGGTCGACATTTCGCTGCCCAACACCGCCCTGTCCATCCCCGCCTACTACATGATCGCCCCTGCGGAAGCCTCGTCCAACCTGTCGCGCTTCGACGGCGTACGCTTCGGCCACCGCGCCGACGGCTACAAGGACTTGCAGGACATGTACAAGAAGACCCGCGCCGAAGGCTTCGGCCCGGAAGTGCAGCGCCGCATCATGGTGGGCACCTACGTGCTGTGCCACGGCTACTACGACGCCTACTACCTGAAGGCGCAGCGTATCCGCCGCTTGATCGCGCAGGACTTCGAAGCGGTGCTGAACGGCCCGGATGCGGTATGCGACGTGATCATGGGGCCGGTGGCCCCCACCGTGGCCTGGGACCTGGGCTCCAAGTCCGACCCGGTGGCCAACTACCTGGCCGACATCTACACCCTGTCCACCAGCCTGGCCGGCCTGCCCGGCATGTCCATTCCCTGCGGCTTCGGCCAGGGCGACAAGAACGGCAAGCGCCCGGTCGGCCTGCAGATCATCGGCAACTATTTCGCGGAAGCCAAGCTGCTGAACGTGGCACACCAGTTCCAGCAAGCAACCGAGTGGCACAAGCAAGCCCCGAGCGGCATCTAATCCCTTATACAGAGAGAACAGAAACATGGAATGGGAAGTCGTCATCGGTATTGAGAACCACGTGCAACTCACTACCGAATCGAAAATTTTCAGCGGCTCGCCGATCAAGTTCGGCGCCGAGCCGAACACGCAAGCCAGCCCGGTGGACCTGGCGCTGCCCGGCGTGCTGCCGGTGATGAACAAAATGGCCGTGGACCGCGCCATCCGCTTCGGCCTGGCCGTGGGCGGCAAGATTGCGCCGCAGTCCATCTTCGCGCGCAAGAACTACTTCTACCCGGACTTGCCGAAAGGTTATCAGATCAGCCAGTTCGAGGATCCGGTGGTCCAGGGCGGTTCGCTGACCTTCGGTTACGAAAAGGACGGCAAGTTCGTCACCAAGACCGTCAACCTGACCCGCGCCCACCTCGAAGAGGACGCTGGCAAGTCGCTGCACGAGGACTACCACGGCATGTCGGGCATCGACCTGAACCGCGCAGGCACCCCTCTGCTGGAGATCGTGTCCGAGCCGGAAATCCGCAGCGCGGCCGAAGCGGTAGCTTATTGCAAGGCGCTGCACGGCCTGGTGATGTGGCTGGGCGTTTGCGACGGCAATATGCAGGAAGGTTCTTTCCGCTGCGATATTAACGTGTCCGTGCGTCCAAAAGGCGCCACCGAATTCGGCACCCGCTGCGAAATTAAAAACCTGAACTCCTTCCGCTTTATTGAAGAGGCGGTTCACGTTGAAGTACGCCGCCAGATCGAATTGATCGAAGACGGCGGCAGCGTAGTGCAGGCCACCCGCTTGTACGATCCGGATAAAAAAGAAACCCGCCAGATGCGCAGCAAGGAAGACGCGCAGGATTACCGTTATTTCCCTGACCCGGATCTGCCGCCGCTGGCGATTTCGGAAGACTGGATTTCGCGCGTTAAAGCGGACATGCCGGAATTGCCGGGCGTAATGCGCACGCGCTTTATCGAAGAATACGCGCTGCCGGAATACGATGCACTTGTGTTGACTTCGTCCAAAGCCATGGCGCTGTATTTTGAAGCCGTGGTGGCAAAAGCCGGCAAGGAAAATGCAAAAGCCGCCGCCAACTGGCTGATGGGTGATGTTTCTTCTACCTTGAATCGCGAAAATACCGACATCGGCGCTGCACCGGTCAAGCCGGAGCAATTGGCCGCCATGCTGAAGCGTATCGCGGACGGCACTATTTCCAACAAGATCGCCAAGGAAATTTTCGGCGCCATGTGGGAAGCCAATTCGGCCGATGAAAACCTGGTGGACGCGATTATCGACGCCAAGGGCTTGAAACAAATCTCGGATACCGGCGCGCTGGAAGCCATCGTTAACGATGTATTGGCGGCCAACGAGAAATCGGTGGAGCAATATCGAGCAGGCAAGGAAGCGGCAATTAATGCGCTGATTGGCCAGGCCATGAAAGCATCCAAGGGTAAAGCCAATCCGGCGCAGCTGACGGAGCTGTTGAAGAAGAAACTGGCCGGCTGATATCTTTCAGCGGTCATGTGATAAGGCGCCTTCGGGCGCCTTTTTTATTGGCGGCGCGCGGCGGGTTACGGCTTGCGCCTAACCCGCCCTACGGATGCCTTCACGTAGCACACGTAGGGCGGGTTAGCGCAGCGTAACCCGCCATCTATGAGCACGATCGCGCCAACATCTGGCATGAACTGGCCGAAAACCGCCATTTAGGGCCGTTTACTGCTAAGAGATTCAGGAACCGATGCGAGGCTGCATCCAGGCGAGGATATCGGCGAAGATTGCTTCGCGGTTTGTCTCGTTGAAATTCTCGTGGTAATTCTTCAGCTGATAACTGTAGCGCAGCAGGTTGCTGTCTATCGCCATCAGCATGGCTTCAGCCGCTTGGGCATCCGCCAGTTTATCGTCGCCGGCCACCACTGCAAATATCGGATGGCGCCAGCCGGACATTTTCTCGGCCAAGCCTTTTTGCGCCTCGGCCAGCGCATGGCCGAAACGCACGGTTAATTCCGTGGCGCGCGTGCCATCGCTTTCATCAACGTGATGGCGCGCGGTAATAGCGGCATCATGCGTTAACACATCGGTGAAAGAAGCCAGCGGCACTTTCATTTCCGGCAGCAGCCGCGCCAGCAGGCCCGACATTTTCTGGAGCAGCGGCGAGATCTTCACCGCGTTAACATAATAAGGAGAAGAAAGAATAAAGCCCTGCACTTCATCACTGCGCCGCAAGCGTTCCAGGCCGAACCGGGTGGCAATCAGCGCCCCCATGGAATGGCCCATGACAAATATCGGCAGGTCGGGATAATTCTTCTTCACCCAGGCCAGGAATAATTCGGCCTCGTCCAGGAAAATATCGAAATCGGGAATATCGGCGCGACGCTTTCCGTCATGTCCGCACATATCGAAACTGGCGGTGGCGATACCGTGGTTGCGGAAATACAGGGCCGGCGTGACATAATCGCCCGCATGCGCCAGGGCGCCATGCAGCGCCATGATGACGGCGCGCGGCTGGGAAGGCTCCCATATGTGGATGGTGCGCTCGGCTGCGTCCCGTCCTTTAAAACGCGCCAGCCGGTCTTCGGAGAAACGCATCAGGAGGTAATGCTGAGGGTGATGCCCATTTCTATCAGCAGCGTCAATTCCGCCAATGAGAAATCCAGTGTCGGCGAGCCCGGTGCGGGATCGCAGACATAGGCGATGCGCAGTTCCGCCTCGATATTCGGTGCGTTGAACGAAATGCCACGCGCCTGGCATTCCATCAGGAAACCGTGCACTTGCTTGAGCAAGGCCATGGGATTTTTGTCGGTGGCCAGGTTGACGTAAAAGCCGGAATCGATGCGCACCCGGCCATCCGGCCGCACATCGCCCTTCTCCCAGTCACTGTCCGGCTCGGCCGGCAGGCCGTCGCGGACGTCGGCCAGCGCGCCGGCGTCGCCATATACTTTCAGTGTTGCGATATTCATTGTTGCTCCTGCGTCAATGTTACAGCAAAGAAAATACAGTCTAGCATAGGCTCACCGGCAGGTGAGCGCCGCGCCCCTGCGCAGCGCTCTTCCATATTCAGGCCACGCCGTACTGGGCGCGGTAGGCCGCCACTTTTTCCTTGTATTGCTGCAGCGCCGGGTCGGCCGCCGCGCCGGACAGATAGGTGAACAGGTCGTCCAGGTTGCCAATGGAGATGACCGGGATGCCATAGGTCTGCGCCACTTCCTGCACCGCCGACAGGTCCGACATCACGCCATCCTTGGCGCCGCGCTCCATGCGGTCCAGGGCGATCAGCACGGCAGCCGGTTCGGCGCCGGCGGCGCGTATCATGGCCACCGATTCGCGCACCGAGGTGCCGGCGGAGATCACGTCGTCAATGATGACGACCTTGCCCTGGAGCTTGGCGCCAACGATGGTGCCGCCCTCGCCGTGGTCCTTGGCTTCCTTGCGGTTGAAGGCGAACGAGGTGTTGCGGCCCTTGCCGGCCAGCGCCACCGCCGTGGCGGACGCCAGGGTGATGCCTTTGTAGGCGGGACCGAACAACATGTCGAACTCGACGCCGGAATCCAGCAGGGTCTGCGCGTAGAACTGGGCCAGCTGGGCCAGCGTGGCGCCTTCGTGGAACAGGCCGGCGTTGAAGAAATACGGCGACTGGCGCCCTGCCTTGGTGGTGAACTCGCCAAAGCGCAAAACTCCCGTTGCCACGGAAAACGCGATAAACTCTTGCCGTAAATTTTTCATATTGCCTCGTAAGTGGTAAGTGCCTGTATTTTAATCCCTGTGCCTCTATGCCAAAAATCATTTCCGCAAATCTGAACGGTATCCGTTCCGCCGCCACCAAAGGCTTCTTCAACTGGATGGCAACGCAAGATGCCGACTTCGTCTGCGTACAGGAGCTAAAAGCCGTCGCCACCGATATGACGCCCGAGTTCCTGAACCCCGGCGGCTACCATGGACACTTCCACTACGCGGAGAAGAAAGGTTATTCCGGTACTGGCATTTATAGCAAGATCGCGCCGGATGCGGTGATGATAGGCTTCGGCAATCCGGAGTTCGACGCGGAAGGCCGCTACGTGCGCTGCGATTTCGGCCCGCTGACGGTGATTTCCGTGTACTGCCCTTCCGGCTCGTCCGGCCCGGAGCGCCAGGAAGCCAAGTTCCGCTTCATGGAGTCTTTCATCGAGCACCTGAAGGCGCTGCACGCGGAAGGCCGCGAAGTGGTGATCTGCGGCGACTGGAATATCGCGCACCACGAGATCGACCTGAAGAACTGGAAAGGCAACAAGAAGAACTCCGGCTTCCTGCCCGAAGAACGCGCATGGCTGACCCGCGTGTTCGACGAAGTGGGTTTTGTGGACGTGCACCGCGGCCTGGACAAGCGCGAAGAACAATATACCTGGTGGAGCAACCGCGGCCAGGCCTACGCGAAGAACGTGGGCTGGCGCATCGACTACCACGTGGCAACCAAGGGCATCGCCAGCAAGGCGCACCAGGTGGCGATCTACAAGGATGAGCGCTTCTCGGATCACGCCCCGCTCATCATCGACTATCACCCGCATTGATATTTCTCATATGAAAAATATGATGCCGTGGCGCTACTTTATTGATACTATACGGTAGCGCTCCTGCCTCTGCCTTTTCTATTCCTATGACCCTCGCTACCTCCACGGCCACCGCACCGGTGCTGACCTCCGCCACGCCTGCCGACAACTCCGGCGCCGTCAGCGCCAGCGCCAATATCGTGCTGAACTTCAGCGGCGCGGTGCATGCGGGCAGCGGCTATATCACCATCAGCGACGGCGCCACGCAGACCTATATGGGCCGCGACGGCCTGCTGCACACGCGCCTGGTGGGGGCGACCGACACCCGCACCATCAGCATCGCCGACGCCAGCCAGGTCACGATCAGCGGCAGCCAGGTGACCATCAACCTGAGCTCGGACCTGAAAGCCGGGGTCAGCTACAGTGTGCAGATGGGCAGCGGCGTGCTGCTGGGCGAATCGAACCTGAGCTATGCCGGGCTGGCCGACGCCACCAAGCTGAACTTCGCCGTCGGCGCGGCAACCGTGCCGGCACCGACGGCCGTGGTCGATTCGCTGTCCATGTACAGCTGGGGCAGCGAGGGCCCGTTCGTGACCAATATCGCGGCCCAGCATTTCAGCGGCACCATCAATGGCGCGCTCAACAGCGGCGAAAAAGTGGAAGTGTCGATCGACGGCACCACCTGGCACAGCGCCACCGTGAGCGGCGGCAACTGGAGCTACGACGCCACCATCGCCGCCAGCGGCACGCTGCGCGCGCGCGTGAGCAACAGCGCGGGCGTCAGCACTGAGCCGCTGAGCCAGGCTTACACCTACGACACCACCGGCCCCGTCATTTCCAGCATTTCGCTGAGCAAGGAAGCGCTGAGCGTGGGCGAATCGGCCACGCTGACCGTGGTGTTCTCGGAAAAAGTGACCGGCCTGACGCTGGACGCGTTCGGCAAGCACAACAGCCTGCTGCGCGGCCTGGAAGCGTCCGCCGACGGCAAGACCTGGACCGCCATCGTCACCATGGGCAGCGAAGGCCTGCTGGGTGGCGACGTGGCGCTCAACCCGTCCGCCGTGAAAGACGGCGCCGGCAACTATGGCACGGGCGACTGGAATACCGTCACCTACACGCGCAAACCCGGCTCGCTGGCCGAAACCAGCGTGACGCTGAAGGCAGGCAGCGACACCGGCCAGCACACGGACGACGGCCTGACCAAGGACGACACGCCGACCGTACACCTTGACATCGGCCACGTGGCCGGCCTGCTGGCGGGCGACATCATCAAGATCTACGACGAAGCCAGCGAGAAGGTGGTGGGCACGCATACGGTGACCGCCTACGACCTCGGCATGTACGGCGGCAGCATCGATATCGACATCGATGCCGAACATGCGCTTGCCGAAGGCACGCACCAGCTGGTGGCCTATGCCAGCGACGCCGCCGGCGTGCGCGGCGCCACCACCGGCACCGCGCTTGAGGTGACAGTGGATACCACCGGACCGGCCATCACCAATACGTCCCCGGCCAACGGCCCGGCGGTCGATCCCGGCCTGCAGACCATCACGCTCACCTTCAGCGAAGACATCGACTGGTCGTCCAGCGACGGCATCGCCATCGTGGACGACCAGGACAATCCTGTGCTGGACCTCACGTTCGAAACCCCGCCGCCAGCCGGCGAGGAAGTCCCCAGCTACAGCTACCTGTCCTACGACAGCGAAACCCATGTGCTGACCATCAAGCTGCATACGCCGCTGGCTGCCGGCAAGGGCTACGGCGTGTACAGCGTCGGCGAGATCAAGGACCTGGCGCATAATGCCTACGCCGGCAACACCCAGTTGCTGGGCTTCCTGATCAACGGCGAAGGCCAGGCCATCCCGCTGGCGCCGACGCTGGCCATCACCGACACCGGCGCGGCCGGCGACGGCGTGACCAGCAACGGCACCATCACGGTCAGCGGCATGACCGCCAGCCACTGGAAATATTCGCTGGACGGCGGCGCAAGCTATTCCGATGAGCGCAATGCGGACGGCGGCAACGTGACCTTCGACATTCCGAACGACGGCAGCTATGAGGCCGGCCAAATCCTGGTCAAGCAGTACAACACCGCAGGCCAGGAAAGCAGCGCCGGCAGCCTGGCAATCAATCTGACGGTGGACCGCGTTGCACCGGAAGCTGCCGTGCTGAGCGCCGGCAGTTTCAGCCAGGGCGCCACCGCCATCAGCGGCAGCTACCAGGGCACGCTGCGGAGCGGCGAAGTGATCCAGTATTCGCTCAACGGCACCGACTGGAGCGCGGCAACGGCCGCCAACGGCACCTGGAGCGTGAGCGGCGTGGCGCTGGGCGACAGCGGCAAGATTGCGCTGCGCGTGGCCGACCTGGCGGGCAACGTGGCGGATAACCCGCACGTCCCGGACACGCTTCCGACCTGGTTCGGCAGCAGCAGCGGCGGCTCCTATACCGCCACCGCCAGCACGGTGCTGGTGGCCGGTGCGGGCAACGACGGCGTGGGCCTGGTGGGCGGCGTGGCCGGCTACCTCGACGGCGGCGCCGGCGACGACACGCTAATGCTGGTCAATTCGCTCAACCTGGCCAGCGCCGCAGGCCAGATCAAGAACTTCGAGAACATTGCGCTGGGCAGCGGCGTTACGCTCACGCTGGGCAGCATGGCGGCCGTGGCGGCGCTGGATCTGCCCGGGTCCTTGATTTCGGGCTTCAGCCTGCTGACCGTCGAAGGCTCCAGCAGCGCGCATATCGACCTGGCCGGCACCAGCGGCTGGCGCGCAGTCAACTCGGACAATATATTCGGCCTCGGCCTCAACCTGCTCAGCGAACTGCTGGGCTGGCACAACATCTACGTCAATACCGACGCGCACGTCATCATGATGGTCGGCTCGCCCCAGGTCGATAATATCGCCGGCCTGCTCTAAGGCGGCTTACAGGCTGCGGCGGCTTTCGTAGTGGCGGATGCCGCCGCCCACGGGATCGGGGAAAGTGATGGAACGCGCCAGCAGCTTGAGCGGCTGCGACACGTCGTCCTGCTTGCACGGCAGGGCTACCGGATAAAAGGCGTCGTTCACGATGGGAATGCCGAGCGAGGCCAGATGCAGGCGCAGCTGGTGCTTGCGCCCGGTGTGCGGCCACAACCGGTACAGGGTGTGCTCTCCGCCCGCGTAGCCGTGCTCGATCACGTCGATCACGGTTTCCGAGTTCGGCTCGCCCTGCTCCTCCTTCATGACGAAAAACTTGTCGCCATCGACCATGCGGCTGCGGTAGGTGAAGGGAAAACTGCGCCCGTGCAGGCGCGGTGCCAGCGCCTCGTATTCCTTCTGCACTTCGCGCTTCTGGAACAGCGACTGGAACGCGCCGCGGCTGGCGATATTGGACGAGAACACCACCACGCCGGCCGTTTCGCGGTCCAGGCGGTGGATGGGCGTGAGCTCGGGCAGGTCCAGCTTCTTTTTCAGCCGCACCAGCAGCGTCTCGTGCAGGAAGCGCCCGGTGGGTATCATGGGCAGGAAGTGCGGCTTGTCCACCACCACCAGGTGCTCGTCCTGGAACAGGATCTCTTCCTGGAACGGAATCGGCGTTTCGGCCTGCTCCAGCTCACGGTAATAGAAAATGCGCAGGCCGCGCCGGTAGCGGCTGGACGGCTGCAGCGGGCGGCCCTCGCCGTCCACCACGTCGCCGCGCGCCATGCGCTCGCGCCACGCGTCCGCGCTCACGGCCGGGTAGCGCTCCACCAGGAAGTCCAGCATATTGGTCCACTGCCCTTCCGGCAGCCACAGATAGCTGGGGGCGACCCCGTCCCGGATCGGCAACGGCAGCGCCGGCTGGCGCTGCGCCTTGTCGTGCGGCGGCATGTCAGTTCGGCGCGGGCGAGGTGCGGTACGGCGGCAGCGAGGCCTGCTGCACGCCCTTGGCGCGCGCGTACACCGGCATCACCAGCGGCAGCGATTCTTTCATGCGCTGGATGCGCTCCTTGCCCGCCGGGTGGGTGGACATGAACACCGGCGGCGCGCCGGAACTCTGCTGGCCCATCTTTTGCCACAGCACTTCGCCGGCGCGCGGATCGTAGCCGGCGCGGGCCGCCAGGTCCATGCCGACCAGGTCGGCCTCGCGCTCGTCGTCGCGCGAATACTTCAGCGACAGGCCCTGCGTCAGCACGCTGCTGCCCACTTCGCCCAGGCGCGGATCGACGCCGAAATATGCCGACAGGCCGGCGCCCGCCAGGCGCGACAGCGCGGACGTGGTGGCGGTCTTGCCGGCCTGCGCGCGCGCGTGTTCGCGCAGCGCGTGGGCGATTTCGTGGCCCATGACCATGGCCACTTCATCGTCGGTCAGGTTCAGCTTGGTGAGGATGCCGCTGTAGAAGGCGATGCGGCCGCCGGGCATGCAGAAGGCGTTCACGGTGGGCGCGTCGAGCAGGTTGACCTGCCATTTCCAGTTGGCCGCGTCCGGGTTCCAGCGCGTGGCGAAGGGTACGATGCGGCGCGCGATGGCGCGCAGGCGCACCACCTGCGGGTCGCTGTCGGGCACCAGCGCGCCCTTTTTCTGGGCTTCGCTCATCAGCTGCAAGTATTGCTGCCTGGACTGGGCGTCGAATTCCTCGGCGCTGGCCAGGCCGCGCAGCCTGGACATGCTGGTGACGGGGATGCCGTCCTGCGCAGGCGCGGGGGCCGCAGCAAGGGCCGGCAGGCCGGCGCCCAGGCCGAAACCGGAGAAGGCCAGCGCCAGCACAAAGGGTTTGAAGTTCAGGTATTTCATTTTCTACTATTCCATGGGGCTATTTTAGGCAGCATCATCATCGCAGGCGCCGCCAGCACGAAGCACAGTATAAAGAAATTAAACCAGCCGGTCTGTGATACAACGAACCCAACGGAGGCGTTGATGAAGGTGCGCGGCACGGCGGCCAGGCTGGAAAACAGCGCGTACTGGGTGGCAGTGTAGCGCGGGTCGGTGGAACGCGAAATGAAGGCCACCAGCGCGGCCGATCCCAGCCCCAGGCTGGCGAAGGCTTCAAAACCGAACACGGCGGCCAGCAAGGTGGTGTCCGGCCCGGCCTTGGCCAGCCAGGCGAAGCCCAGGATGGCCACCGCCTGCAGCACGCCGAACACCCACAGTGCGCGGTTGATGCCCAGCTTGACCATCCACACCCCGCCGACGACGCCGCCGGCCAGGCTGGCCCACAAGCCGGTGGCATTGGCCGCCAGGCCGATCTGCTTGGTGGAAAAGCCCAGGTCGAGGAAGAACTTGGTGGACAGCGCGGTGGCCATGCTGTCGCCCAGCTTGTAGAGCAGGATGAAGCCGACAATCAGGAGCGCCTTGCGCCAGCCGTCGCGCTGGATGAATTCGCGGAACGGCAGCACGATGGCTTGCTGCAGGTTGCGCGGCGGCTCGCCGTACACCGCCGGCTCCTTCGCCAGCAGGGTGCAGGCCAGGCCGGGCAGCATGAAGGCGGCCACGATCCAGAACACGGTGGCCCACGGCAGGCTGTCGGCCAGCACCAGGCCGATGGCGCTGGGCACCAGGCTGGCCGCCTTGTAGGCGTTGACGATGACCGCCGCGCCCAGGCCCTGTTCGCTGTCGGACAGGATTTCGCGCCGGTAGGCGTCGATCACCACGTCCTGGCTGGCCGAGAGGAAAGCCACCGCCACCACGGCGACGGCCACCAGCGCCAGCTGTTCGCGCGGGTCCAGCATGCCCATGGCGCCCATGCACAGGAACAGCCCCAGCTGGGTCAGCGCCATCCAGCCGCGCCGGCGCCCGAGGGCGCGCCACAGCGTGTAGCGGTCCATGAACGGCGCCCACAGGAATTTGAAGGTGTAGGGGAACATCACCACCGCGAACAGGCCCAGCTCCTTCAGCCCCAGGCCAGACTTGGCCAGCCAGGCCTGGGTGAGGTACAGCAGGGTGTACAGCGGCAGGCCCGAGCTGAAGCCCAGGAACAGCACCGCCAGCACGCGCGTGTTGAAGTAGGCGCGCCAGCCCGGCGTGTCCTTGGGGTCCGGGCCGGCGTGCGCCATCAGTGGGCCTTTTTACGCAGGCGGAACACGGCCAGCTCGCCGCGCAGGTTGGGCAGCACGGTGACGATCTTGCCTTCGGCCAGCGCCACGCACTCCATCACTTCCAGGCCCAGCTCCTCGGCCAGCTCGCGGAAGTCGCTGATGGTGGCGCAGCGCACGTTGGGCGTGTCGTACCACTCGTAGGGCAGCGACTCGGACACCGGCATGCGGCCCTTCAGCAGCGCCACCCGGTGCGGCCAGTAGGCGAAGTTGGGGAAGGACACGATGGCCTCCTTGCCAACCCGCACGATGTCGCGCAGCAGCGGCTCCACGTGCTTCATCATCTGCAGCGAGGACAGGCACAGCACGGTGTCGAAGGAATTGTCGCCGAACAGGCCCAGGCCGTTCTCCATGTCCTGCTGGATCACCTGCACGCCGCGCCGGGTGCTCTCCAGCACCTCGTCGTCGGCAATCTCGATGCCGTAGCCGCTGCAGCGCTTGTCGCTTTGCAGGTAGTCCATCATGACGCCGTCGCCGCAGCCCACGTCCAGCACGTGCGCGCCCTGCCCTACCCAATGGGCGATGAAGGCCAGGTCCGGCCGCGCGCTGCTCAAATCATCGAATGTCATGCCAGTTCCTTCTGCTGTTCGTTCCAGACGCGCTCGTAGTAGGCGCGCACCATGCTCATGTAGCGCTCGTCCTCCAGCAGGAAGGCGTCGTGGCCGTGCGGCGCGTCGATCTCGGCGTAGGTCACTTCGCGCCGGTTGCTGATCAGGGCCTGCACGATTTCACGGCTGCGTTCCGGCGAAAAGCGCCAGTCGGTGGTGAAGGAAGCCAGGAAGAACTTGGCCTTGGTGCCGGCCAGGGTCTTGGCCAGGTCGCCGCCGTGGCGGCGCGCCGGGTCGAAGTAGTCCAGCGCCTTGGTAATGAGCAGATAGGTGTTGGCGTCGAAGTACTCGGAGAACTTGTCGCCCTGGTAGCGCAGGTAGGACTCGATTTCGAAATCGATGCCGAAGCCGAACTTGTAGTCCTCCACGCCGCGCAGCTTGCGGCCGAATTTCTCGGCCATGTCGTCGTCCGACAGATAGGTGATGTGGCCTATCATGCGCGCCACTTTCAGCCCGTTCCTGGGCACCACGCCGTGTTCGTAGAAGTCGCCGCCGCGGTAGTCCGGGTCGGTCAGGATGGCGGTGCGCGCCACGTCGTTGAAGGCGATGTTCTGCGCCGACAGCTTGGGCGTGGAGGCGATCACCACGCAGTGGCGCAGGCGGTCCGGGTGCATGATGGACCAGGCCAGCGCCTGCATGCCGCCCAGCGAGCCGCCCATCACGGCGGCGAACTGCACGATGCCCAGCTGGTCGGCCAGGCGCGCCTGCGCGGCCACCCAGTCCTCCACCGTCACCACGGGGAAGGCGGCGCCGTAGGGCTTGCCGGTGGCCGGGTTGTTGTGCATCGGGCCGGTCGAGCCGAAGCAGGAGCCGAGGTTGTTGACGCCGATGACGAAGAAGCGGTCGGTGTCGAGCGGCTTGCCGGGGCCGACCATATTGTCCCACCAGCCCACGTTCTTGGGCTGGTCGGCATACACGCCGGCCACGTGGTGGGAGGCGTTCAGTGCGTGGCACACCAGGACCGCGTTCGATTTGTCCGCGTTCAGGGTGCCGTAGGTTTCATACATGAGCATATAGTCGCGCAGCTGCGCGCCGCTTTGCAGCTGCAGCGGCTCCGCGAAATGCATGGTTTTCGGCGATACGATTCCTATGGAAGGCATGGGTGGTCAGAATAAATACTGCGCGGCCCCACGGGCCAATAATCAATGCGGAACCGCGAGGATGGGTTCCGCAGGCTAGCGTTGGTTTTCTTACAGCGCCTGCAGCGCGGCGACAGCGTCGGCGATGGCGTTCGGCTCCATCGCGCGCAGCACCTTGCGGGTCTGCGGCACGATCAGCCCGAGATCGCTGTTCAGGATCTCCTGCTTGACCGACAGCAGCTGCGCCGGGTGCATGGAGAACTCGCGCAGCCCCATGCCCAGCAGCAGCCGGGTGAGCTTCACGTCGCCCGCCATTTCGCCGCAAACGGCCACGTCGATGCCGGCCTTGTGGCCCGCCGAAATGGTCATGGCGATCAGCTGCAGCACTGCGGGATGCAGGGGATTGTAAAGGTGCGCCACCTCATAATCAACCCGGTCGATCGCCAGCGTGTACTGGATCAGGTCATTGGTGCCGATGGACAGGAAGTCCATGCGCTTGACGAACATCGGCAGCGCCAGGGCGGCAGCCGGGATCTCTATCATGGCGCCCACGTCCACGTTGGCGTCGAACTTCACGCCGGCCTCGCGCAGCTGGGCCTTGGCCTGCTCTATCATCGCCAGCGACTGGTCGATCTCGAAGGCGTGCGCCAGCATCGGAATCAGGATGCGCACCTTGCCGAAGGCGGAAGCGCGCAGGATGGCGCGCAGCTGGCTGAGGAAGATCTGCGGCTCGGCCAGGCAGTAGCGGATGGCGCGCAGGCCCAGCGCCGGATTGAGGGCGGTGTGCTCGCTCTGGTCCAGCGGCTTGTCGGCGCCGATGTCCAGCGTGCGGATGGTGACCGGGCGGCCCTTCATGGCCATCACGGCCTTCTTGTACTGTTCGAACTGCTCGTCCTCGGACGGGATGCGCGCGTCGCGCCCCATGAACAGGAACTCGGAGCGGAACAAACCCACGCCGTTGGCGCCGGCTTCCATGGCGGCCGCCGTGTCCTCCGGCAGCTCGATATTGGCCAGCAGCGTGATGGCGGTGCCGTCCATGGTGACGGCGGCGGTTTTGCGCAGCTTGTTGAGTTTTTTGCGCGCGCGTGCCTGCGTGGCCTGGCGTTCGCGGTACTGCTCCAGCACCAGCGCGCTCGGGTTGGCGATCACCACGCCGGCGTCGCCGTCGATGATGATCCAGTCGTCCTGCTCGATCAGGGTGGAGGCCTGCGACATGCCGACCGCCGCCGGAATGTCCAGGCTGCGCGCCACGATGGCGGTGTGCGAGTTCTGGCCGCCCACGTCGGTGACGAAGCCGATGAAGGAGCGGTCGCGGAACTTGAGCATGTCGGCCGGCGAGATGTCGTGCGCGACCACGATCATCTGCGCCTGGAAGTCGTCTGCGCCTGCGGGGGCCGGCGCCTGCAGCGGCTCGCTGCCCATCAGCACCTTCAGCACGCGCTCGGCCACCTGCTGGATGTCGGCCTTGCGCTCGCGCAGGTAGGGGTCTTCGATTTCGTCGAACTGCGCCGACAATTCGTCGATCTGGGTCAGCAGCGCCCATTCGGCGTTGTAGTGGCGGGTGCGAATGATGTCCAGCGGCGCTTCGGAGATCAGGGGGTCGGACAGGATCAGCGCATGCACGTCGATGAAGGCGCCCAGTTCGGTCGGCGCGTCCTTGGGCAGCTCGTTCCACAGCGTCTGCAGCTCGCGGTGCACGGCGGCCAGCGCCTGCTGCAGGCGCACCACTTCGGCCTCCAGCTGCTCTTCGGGCACCAGGTAGTGCTTGACGTCCAGCGCGGCGGGCGCCAGCAGGTGCGCACGGCCAATCGCGATGCCGCGTGAAACGGGAATGCCGTGGAGGGTAAACGATGCCATGGGCGGACCTGTCAGAGTGCGGAGATGGCTGCGGTCATCCGGCATTTACTCGCCTTCGCCGAACTTGTCGTTGACCAGCGCGGACAGGGCGGCGATGCAATCGCTCTCGTCGGCGCCGTCGGCCTCCAGCGTCACTTTTGCGCCCTTGCCGGCGGCCAGCATCATCACGCCCATGATGGACTTGGCGTTGATGCGGCGGGCGTTACGGGTGAGCCAGACATCGCTCTTGTACTTTGCTGCCAGCTGGGTGAATTTGGCGGAAGCGCGCGCGTGCAGACCGAGCTTGTTGATAATTTCGAGTTCTTGCTGAATCATTTTTTATAGTCGTCTCAAAATAGGGCTATACCACCCTGATCCGGTTGTCCACCCTGACGGCGCCGCTCTGCGCACCGGCCAGGGCCATTTCCACTACCACGTCCAGCGTGTCGCGGCGGTAGGTGATGGCGCGCAGCAGCATCGGCAGGCTGATGCCCGCTATCACCTCGACCCGGCCCGCGTCGGCCAGCTTGTTGCAGCAATTGGCGGGCGTGCCGCCCTTCACGTCCGTGATCACCAGCACGCCGTCGCCCTCGTCCAGGCGCTTGATCGCGGCGCCCGCCAATACCTGCACTTCCTCCAGATCCTGGTCGGCCACCACATCGATCGCTTCCAGCCTTTCCGTCACGCCGCGAAACACGTGGTTGCAGGCGGCGATAAAGGCCTGCCCCAGCGGCGCGTGCGTCATAAGCAATATGCCTACCATATGCGCTTTCTTATACCTGTGCCGCCTGGCTGTGGGCTTCGACCGCGTCGATGAACATGGCCGCTACCTGGAATCCGGTCTGCTGCGTGATCTCCTGGAAGCAGGTCGGGCTGGTGACGTTGACTTCGGTCAGGTTATCGCCAATGACATCTAATCCTACCAGCAACAGTCCACGCGCCGCCAGTACCGGACCGAGGGTTTCGGCAATTTCCAGGTCGCGCGCGGTCAGGGGCTGGGCCACGCCGGTGCCGCCGGCGGCCAGGTTGCCGCGCACCTCGCCGGCCTGCGGAATGCGCGCCAGCGAATACGGCACCGGTTTGCCGTCGATGACCAGGATGCGCTTGTCGCCTTTGACGATCTCGGGAATGTAGCGCTGGGCCATGATGGTGGTCTTGCCGTTGGCGGTGAGCGTCTCGATGATGGCGCCCAGGTTCAGGCCGTCGGCCTTGATGCGGAACACGCCAGTGCCGCCCATGCCGTCCAGCGGCTTGAGGATGACGTCCTGATGCTCGGCGTGGAAAGCGCGCAGGCGCGCCTCGCTGGAGGTGACCAGGGTGGGCGCGGTGAACTCCGAGAACTGCGCGATGGACAGCTTTTCGTTGTGGTCGCGGATGGCGGACGGCTTGTTGAACACGCGCGCGCCCTGCTTTTCCGCCAGCTGCAGCAGATAGGTGCCGTACACGTATTCCATGTCGAACGGCGGATCCTTGCGCTGGATCACGGCGTCGAAGGCGTCCAGGCCGGTTTCTTCCTGCGGCGCGGCGCGGAACCAGTCGTAGGCGTCGCCGGTGAGCGTGATGTGCGACACCAGTGCCGTCACCTTGCCCCCGGACAGCGCCAGGTCTTTCTGTTCAAAGGCATACACCGCGTGGCCGCGGCGGGCCGCCTCCGCCATCATGGCGTAAGTCGAATCCTTGTAGGTCTTGAAGCCTGCCAGCGGATCGGCAAGGAATGCAATTTTCATGGGCGCGTCCAGTCGAGGTAATGCCTGATTTTAGCCGAGTTTGCAAAATGGCGAGACCGGCGGCCCTACACATCAATACACCTCGGGATTCGGATCCGTGCGCTCCATCTCCAGCGACGCGGCCAGCAGCGCCAGGCGCGCCACCACGCCGTACACGTAGAAGCGGTTCGGCGCGGCCGTCCCCGGCTTGGCGCGCAGGTCCGGCACCGCGTGCTGCTGCGCGAACGCCAGCGGCACGTACTGCGAACCGGGCGCGTTCAGGTTCTGGTCCACGCCGCGCTCGGCGTGCACGCGGTAGTAACCGCCCACCACGTAGCGGTCTATCATGTAGACCACCGGCTCGGCCACCGCGTCCTTGATGCTCTCGAAGGTGGGCACGCCCTCCTGGATGTTCAGGTCCGACACCACGCGCCCGTCCTTGATCACGGCCATCTTGTCGCGCTGCGCCGCCGACAGGTCCTTCAGCTCGGCCGCGTCGCGGATCGAAATGATGCCTTTGCCGTAGGTGCCCGCGTCCGGCTTGATGATGACGAACGGTTTCTGGTCCTTGATGCCGTATTCCTTGTACTTCTTGCGGATCTTGGCCAGCACCGCGTCCACGTTGGTGGCCAGGCAGTCCAGCCCTTCACCGCTGTGGAAGTCCACCTCGCCGCACTTGGCGTGGAAGGGATTGAGCATCCACGGGTCCACGCCGATCAGCTTGCCGAACTTCTTGACCACCTCGTCGTAGGCGGTGAAATGGTTGCTCTTGCGGCGCAGCGCCCAGCCCGCGTGCAGCGGCGGCAGCAGGCTCTGCTCGTGGATGTTCTGCAAAATGTCCGGGATGCCGGCCGACAGGTCGTTGTTCACCAGGATGGTGCACGGATCGAAATCTTTCAGTCCCAGGCGGCGGCCGTTGGCCGAGCGCACCAGCGGCTCGATCACCAGCATGTTGCCGTCAGGCAGCGCCAACGGGGTCGGCTGGGTGATTTCCGGGGACAGCGAACCCAGGCGCACGTGCAAGCCGGTCTGGCGGAAGATCTGCATCAGGCGCGCCACGTTGTCCAGGTAGGTCGGGTGGCGCTCGTGCACCTCGGGGATCAAGAGCAGGTTGCGCGCGTCCGGGCAGTACTTGTCGATGGCGGCCATGGCCGCCTGCACGGACAGCGGCAGCATTTCGCTGGCCAGGTGGTTAAAGCCGCCCGGGAACAGGTTGGTGTCGACCGGGGCCAGCTTGTAGCCGGCGTTGCGCAAGTCCACCGAGCAATAAAACGGCGGCGTATGTTCCTGCCACTCCAGGCGGAACCAGCGCTCAATGGCCGGCGTGGCGGCCAGGATTTTTTCTTCGAGGTCGAGCAGCGGTCCGGTCAGGGCCGTGACGAGGTGGGGAACCATGGCTACATCCTTAACAACTGGGGAAACTGTCTAATCTTACCGTGCGAGCTCCCCAAATCGGGGCGAAAACGCCAATTTAAAGGCCGGGAAATGGAAAAAGGCACCCCGAAGGGTGCCTTTTGCGTCACTTTTGCGGAAAAAACAGCGTTTAAGCGTGGTACGCCGATTCGCCGTGGCTGGTGATGTCCAGGCCTTCGCGTTCCTCTTCTTCCGGCACGCGCAGGCCGATGGCGATGTCCACCAGTTTGTAGGCGATGACGGACACGATGGCGGACCAGGCGATGGTAATGCCCACGGCGGTCAGCTGGGTGATCACCTGGCCGCTGATCGAGTAGTCGGCCGACGCCTTGTTGGCCACGTAGTCGAAGATGCCCTGGCCGCCCAGCGACGGCGCTGCGAACACGCCGGTCAGGATGGCGCCCAGGATGCCGCCCACGCCGTGCACGCCGAACACGTCCAGCGAGTCATCGGCGCCGATCAGGCGTTTCAGGCCGTTCACGCCCCACAGGCAGACGATGCCGGCCAGCAGGCCGATCACCAGTGCGCCCATCGGGCCGACGAAACCGGCGGCCGGGGTGATGGCAACCAGGCCGGCTACCGCGCCGGAGGCGCCGCCCAGCATGGAAGGCTTGCCCTTGGCGATCCACTCGCCGAAGACCCACGACACGGTGGCGCAGGCAGTGGCCAGCAGGGTGTTGATGAAGGCCAGCGCAGCGATATCGCCCGCTTCCAGTGCCGAACCGGCGTTGAAGCCGAACCAGCCCACCCACAGCAGCGAGGCGCCGACCATGGTCATGGTCAGCGAGTGCGGCGCCATGGATTCGCGGCCGTAGCCGACGCGCTTGCCGATCATGATGGCGCCGACCAGGCCTGCCACTGCGGCGTTGATGTGCACCACGGTGCCTCCGGCGAAGTCCAGCGCGCCCTTCTGGAAGATGAAGCCGGCTTTCGCGCCTTCAGCAGCGGCGGTGGCGGCGTCCTTGATGGCGTCCGGGCCGGTCCAGAACCAGACCATGTGGGCGATAGGCAGGTAGGAGAAGGTGAACCACAGCACCATGAAGGCCAGCACGGCGGTGAACTTGGCGCGTTCGGCAAAGGCGCCGACGATCAGGCCGCAGGTGATGGCGGCGAAGGTGCCCTGGAAGGCCACGAAGATGAATTCAGGAATCACGACGCCTTTGCTGAAGGTGGCGGCAACGCTGAAGGCGCCCTTGACCGGATCCCAGATGCCGTTCAGGAACAGGCGGTCGAACTTGCCATAGAAGGAACCGCCTTCGGTGAAGGCCAGCGAGTAGCCGTAGATGCACCACAGTACGATGATGACCGAGAAGATCATGAACACCTGCAGCAGCACGGACAGCATGTTTTTCGAACGCACCAGGCCGCCGTAGAACAGGGCCAGGCCGGGAATGGTCATCAGGATCACCAGCAGCGTGGCGACGAACATCCAGGCGGTGTCGCCCTTGTTGGCTACCGGCGCCGGCGCGGCCGGCGCATCCGCAGGCGCGGCGGCGGCAGCTGCGGCCGGTGCAGCGGCAGGCGCGGCGGCCGGTGCAGCGGCAGCAGGAGCAGCGGCGGCAGGTGCGCTGGCGGCCGGTGCTTCGGCGGGCTTGGCATCTTGCGCGTAGCTGGGCAGGGCCGAGCTAAAGGCAAACAGGACAGCGGCCCCAGCCAGCAGTTTTGTTATAGTTTTGTTCATTTTAAAAGTTCCCCTTGGACTTAGAGAGCGTCGTTGCCGGTCTCGCCGGTACGGATACGGACAACCTGTTCCAGGTTGTAGACAAAAATCTTGCCGTCGCCGATCTTGCCGGTGCGGGCCGCGCCCTCGATCGCTTCGATGGCCTGCTCGACGACAGCATCGTCCACCGCCGCCTCGATCTTGGTCTTGGGCAGGAAGTCGACCACGTATTCTGCGCCGCGGTACAGCTCGGTATGGCCCTTCTGGCGGCCGAAGCCCTTCACCTCGGTCACGGTGATGCCTTGCACGTTAATCGCGGACAAGGCCTCGCGGACCTCATCCAGCTTGAAGGGCTTGATAATGGCGGTAATGAGTTTCATGGAAGCCTCGCTTAGAAAATTTTGGAAACGGTCAGCACGGCGCCCATCTTGGCCAGATCCTTGCCGTTGCGCGGCGAGGTGTAGACGTCGGTGGTGGCCTTGACAGCCGCCAGCGACACGGTGACCACGCCGTAATCCTTGGTCACGCCCACTTTCCAGTCGGTGTAGCTGAAGGCGCTGTTGTTTTTCACGTTCTGGCGGCCAACGTGCAGGTTCAGGATGTAGCCGTCCTGGATTTCCTGGTTCACCGACGCATCAAAGTAGCCGCTGTTCTTGCTGTCGGCAAAGCCGAACAGATTGGTGGTCGAGTGCGAATACTTGAGCGTGGCCGGACCGTAGCTGACCGCACCGTACAGTTCGAAGGTGTTTGCGCTCGGATGCAGGTCGTTGGACGGGTAGAAGTAGTACAGGCCGCCCACGTCGTAGCTGAAACCGCCGCCGAGATCGCCGCGCTTGCCGCCGTACACGTCCCACTCCACCTTGGCATCGCCGCCCGCGTCGTCGATCCACTTGATGGTCGACAGCCAGGTGCCGGCGTAGAAGCCGCTCGGGTTGTGCGTCCAGTCGGCGCCGCCTTGCAGGGCCGGCTTGAGGCGGGTCTGCGAAATGCCGCGATAGCGGTAGTCGGTGGTCAGCGCCGCATTGAAGGACACTTCGTTATCCGGTTTCGCCGCTGGCGCGTCTTCCGCGCGGGCCGCACCGGCCCCCAGCGTAGCCATCGCGAGTGTGATTGCTGCCGCAAGAGTCAGGTGCTTGGTCATGTAATTCATGGCGATATCCTTTAGTTTGAACTTTTGTAGCGGTTGCGGTTTAAAATCCAGGCTAAGCCTAAGCGTTCCACACCTCTTTAGCAGAATGCGTGCCAGCCGACTTCTTGCAAACTTGTAAGATAGTTAGCTGCAATTACCCGCACGGCGGCATGGCGCGGCGACAGTTCCGCACCATATTAATGCTTAATTTGCAGGCATCGCACCGAAATGGTGCGGTCCGGCGTAAAAACCTAGGAAATACCATGGACATGAACAATTTCTTCAACGACTTGCAAAGCAAGATCAACCAGGCGATCGAAAACTCGCCAGCCAAAGACATCGAGAAAAATGTGAAATCGATGATGACCCAGGGTTTCGCCAAGCTGGACCTGGTCACCCGCGAAGAGTTCGACATCCAGGCGCAAGTGCTGGCCAAGACGCGCGCCAAGCTGGAACTGCTGGAAATGCGCCTGGCGGATCTGGAAGCGAAATCGGCCGCACCAAAATAGGACTTCGCGCTTGAGTGGCGTCAAAACGCCCTCCGGTCCGCGCGCTAAGATGGCTGATCGCGCTTTGCCGCAGGGGGGGGACGCCATGAGCCTTGCCGTTCTGAGAAGCCGCGCGCTGGCGGGCATGGAAGCGCCTGAAGTCAGCGTTGAAGTGCACCTGGCCAACGGACTGCCCGCCTTCGCCATGGTCGGCCTGCCGGAAACCGAAGTGAAGGAAGCGCGCGACCGCGTCCGCGCAGCGATCCAGAACGCCGGCTACGACATGCCGGCCCAGCGCATCACCGTCAATCTGGCCCCGGCCGACCTGCCCAAGGAATCCGGCCGTTTCGACCTGCCGATCGCACTCGGCATCCTGGCCGCCTCCGGCCAGATTCCCACCTCCCCCTTGCGCGACTATGAATTCGCCGGCGAGCTCTCGCTGTCGGGCGAGCTGCGGCCGATCCGCGGCGCGCTGGCCATGACCTACGCCATGCACCGCGCCGCGCGCGGCAACGGCCAGGGCCGGCGTGCCTTCATCCTGCCGCTGGCCAACGCGGACGAAGCCGCGCTGGTGCGCGACGCACGGATCTACCCTGCCACCACGCTCACGCAAGTGTGCGCCCACCTCGCCGTGCGGGGCGATGACAACGGCCCCGGAACGCTGCAGCGCCACCTGGGCGCGGAACCCGCACTACCGCCGGATTACCCGGACTTCTCGGACGTCAAGGGCCAGGGCTCGGTCAAGCGGGCGCTGGAAGTAGCCGCTGCCGGCTGCCACAGCGTGCTGCTGGTGGGCCCGCCAGGCACCGGCAAGAGCATGCTGGCGGCACGCTTTCCCGGCCTGCTGCCGGCCATGACGGACGAGGAAGCGCTGGAAGCGGCGGCGGTGCAGTCGCTCGGCGGGCAATTCAATGCAGCGACGTGGAAGGCGCGGCCATTCCGCTCGCCGCACCATACTTCCTCCGGTGTTGCACTGGTGGGCGGGGGCAGCGTGCCCCATCCGGGCGAAATCTCCATGGCGCACCAGGGCGTACTGTTCCTGGACGAGCTGCCCGAATTCGACCGGCGCGTACTGGAAGTGCTGCGCGAGCCGATGGAGTCCGGCCGGGTGACCATTTCGCGGGCGGCCCACCGGGCCGACTTTCCGGCCCGCTTCCAGCTGCTGGCGGCCATGAACGGCTGCCCCTGCGGTTATAACGGCCATCCCAACGGCAAGTGCCGCTGCCCCCACGACGTTATCCTGCGCTACCAGGGCCGCATTTCCGGTCCGCTGCTGGACCGCATGGACCTGCTGATTTCCGTCAACCCGCTGACGCTGGACGAACTGGAAGCCGCGCCGGACGGCGAGACCTCGCCCGTGATCGCCGCGCGCGTGCAGCAGGCCTGGGACATCCAGCAGGCACGGCAGGGCAAGAGCAACCAGCTGATGGGCACGCGCGACATTGAGCGGCATTGCAAGCTCGACCGGGAAGGCAAAGCCGTGCTGCGCGCCAGCATGCTGCAGTTTCACTGGTCGGCCCGGGCCTATCACCGCGTGCTGCGGGTTGCCCGCACGGTGGCCGACCTCGACGGGTCGAAGGCCATCACCGCCCATCACGTCCAGCAAGCCGTCCAGTTCCGCCGCGCGCTGCTCGATTTCTAGCCGCAGCGCTCACGTGGCGAAATCGTAGGCGGCGCTGATGTGGTGACAGCCGCGCCACGCGTCCAGTTCGGCCTGCATGTAGGCGATCTGGTCGGGCGAGCGGGCCGCCTCCAGTGTCCATGCCGCGTCTTCAGGAATATCAAAGGTCCAGCCCCCTCTGGCGGGCGCCCCCAGTTTTCGAATCTTCACGAATCCCAGCAAGCGGTCCGGTGGAATCGCCTTGAATGCTTTTTCTCCCGGGCGCCAATTGCGGGCGTTCGGAAAGCTCAGTTGTACCGCCTCCGTGTCAAAACCGACCAAGCCGCGGCAGTCGACCGCCCACAAGATCGCGAACTCATTGGAACGATGGTACGTGCTGCGCTCGGGAAACGCGGTGCCGCCGAAGAAGTTGCGGCTGACGCAGACCGCGGTTTCGTTCCAGATGTCCTGGTTACCGGTCCAGAAGCGTGGCCGGTCCGGATTGGCCGCGACCGTTCCCTCCAACACCAGGCCGCGGGTATTGCGCATGAAGTTGACGTTGAGGCTCTGCTGCGTCATGCCGTCACGCTTGATCCGCAACGCGGACTCCTCCTTGGTGCCGTCGACCCGGAACCCTACCCCCAGATGCATCCAGGGATCGGGCCTGCCGTCGCCGGCGGTTCGCATGTAATAGCTGCCGGGATGCTGCGGGCGCGGGCACCAGCTGCTGGGCAGCGGCAGGGTGCCGCTGCCGGAGCGGTCCGCAGGCGTGTACATGGCCGTCGAAGGCGTGTCGAAATGATATGGCGTCGCGATCAAGTCCCACAGCTCGTTGATAAAATTGAGCCGCTGCTGGTCGGTGTAGTCGCGGAAGGTCCCCACCGTGATCGACCGGGCCTTGCGCAGCGCGGCGTCCGAAGCCATGCTGATGGACGCCAAGGCGGAAAGCAGCTGCTGGCACGTCTCCTCGTCAACGATACGCTTGCCGTCGCCAAGCGTCCGCAACGCCTCGCGTCCGCCAACGAAGAACCGCTCCGCCGGGCTCCACGAGAGAAACGGCAGCACATTCACCTGCCCTCGCCGGCAGACTTCGTCCAGTGGTTTGTCATGATATGTCGCCATCGCCGTCCCTTTTGTTTTACCAGAAAGAATTGCATTTTTGCAATGCTATCACGGATCGTCTGGCCACTTCCTGCAATCTCACTACGCGATATGTGGCGGCGATAGCGCCGGCGCTTGCCGCCTGCTACCATCGCATCATGCATACCAAGATCATCACGCTATTGCGCACCACAGTGGGTGCCGCCGTTGCCGCCGCCGCATTCAGTGGCTGCAGCCCGAAGTTCGATTGGCGCGACTTCCGCAGCGCCGAGGCGCCTTACGCCGTGCTGTTCCCGGGCAAGCCGGCCACGCACACGCGCAGCATCAGCCTGGGCGGCGAAACCGTAAAAATGCAGATGGCCGCCGCCGAAGTCGACGGCGTCACCTTTGCCGTGGGGGCCGCCGAAATGGCCGATGCCGCCCACGCCCAGGCCGCCATCGCGGCGATGAAAAACACCATGGTGGCCAATATCGGGGGCACGGTCACCTCGGAGAAACAGGCCAGTGCGGCCGCCGCCAGCGGCGGCGTGAGCCAGCAGCAGCAGTCCATCGACGTGGAAGCCAAGGGCACGCGCAACGGCGAAGCGCTGCGCCTGGTGGGCCGCTTTATCGCCAAGGACAAACGGGTCTATCAGCTGATCGTGATAGGCAAGGACCAGCACATGGTGAACGACGAGATCGAAACGTTCATGCGTTCATTCAAGCTGAACTGATGTGCAAGGATGGAAGTCGTGTTATCGTTTGAACACGCACAACAAGAGTGGGGAAAGCGCCATGTTGATCACATTCAAATCCAAATCCTCTCCTGCGGTCATGATGTACAAGGAGCATGCCGAGCGCATTCTTGAGCTGTTGAACAAGAGTCCCACGCGCGGTGTGATCACAGCTGCCGAAGCGGCCGGCGCCCTGGCGGCGCTGGAGCATGAAATCGAACTCAGCAAGCTGCATCCCGACCAGGACATCGAGCACCACCAAGACACCACCCACTCCGCCGACGCGCTTGAAGGCGACGCGGCGCTGGTGGAAAAACAGCACGTCGGCTTTGCAACGCGCGTGTTTCCCCTGCTGGAAATGCTGCGCGCCGCCGTCTCGGACGGCCACGATATCGTTTGGGGCGTCTGAACGCAAAAAACCCCGCTCAGATCACTGAGCGGGGTTTTGCTTATAACTAGCCTGACGATAACCTACTTTCACACTGGTTGCAGCACTATCATCGGCGCAA
>NZ_LMEC01000020.1:1286967-1289054 GCF_001425265.1 Massilia sp. Root418 | reverse complement strand
AAACAGAGATTGAACTGAAGAGTTTGATCCTGGCTCAGATTGAACGCTGGCGGCATGCTTTACACATGCAAGTCGAACGGTAACAGGGAGCTTGCTCCGCTGACGAGTGGCGAACGGGTGAGTAATATATCGGAACGTACCCAAGAGTGGGGGATAACGTAGCGAAAGTTACGCTAATACCGCATACGATCYAAGGATGAAAGCAGGGGACCGCAAGGCCTTGTGCTCCTGGAGCGGCCGATATCTGATTAGCTAGTTGGTAGGGTAAAGGCCTACCAAGGCATCGATCAGTAGCTGGTCTGAGAGGACGACCAGCCACACTGGAACTGAGACACGGTCCAGACTCCTACGGGAGGCAGCAGTGGGGAATTTTGGACAATGGGCGCAAGCCTGATCCAGCAATGCCGCGTGAGTGAAGAAGGCCTTCGGGTTGTAAAGCTCTTTTGTCAGGGAAGAAACGGGAGTGGCTAATATCTGCTTCTAATGACGGTACCTGAAGAATAAGCACCGGCTAACTACGTGCCAGCAGCCGCGGTAATACGTAGGGTGCAAGCGTTAATCGGAATTACTGGGCGTAAAGCGTGCGCAGGCGGTTTTGTAAGTCTGTCGTGAAATCCCCGGGCTCAACCTGGGAATGGCGATGGAGACTGCAAGGCTAGAATCTGGCAGAGGGGGGTAGAATTCCACGTGTAGCAGTGAAATGCGTAGAGATGTGGAGGAACACCGATGGCGAAGGCAGCCCCCTGGGTCAAGATTGACGCTCATGCACGAAAGCGTGGGGAGCAAACAGGATTAGATACCCTGGTAGTCCACGCCCTAAACGATGTCTACTAGTTGTCGGGTCTTAATTGACTTGGTAACGCAGCTAACGCGTGAAGTAGACCGCCTGGGGAGTACGGTCGCAAGATTAAAACTCAAAGGAATTGACGGGGACCCGCACAAGCGGTGGATGATGTGGATTAATTCGATGCAACGCGAAAAACCTTACCTACCCTTGACATGGAAGGAATCCTYGAGAGATYRRGGAGTGCCCGAAAGGGAACCTTYACACAGGTGCTGCATGGCTGTCGTCAGCTCGTGTCGTGAGATGTTGGGTTAAGTCCCGCAACGAGCGCAACCCTTGTCATTAGTTGCTACGAAAGGGCACTCTAATGAGACTGCCGGTGACAAACCGGAGGAAGGTGGGGATGACGTCAAGTCCTCATGGCCCTTATGGGTAGGGCTTCACACGTCATACAATGGTACATACAGAGGGCCGCCAACCCGCGAGGGGGAGCTAATCCCAGAAAGTGTATCGTAGTCCGGATTGTAGTCTGCAACTCGACTGCATGAAGTTGGAATCGCTAGTAATCGCGGATCAGCATGTCGCGGTGAATACGTTCCCGGGTCTTGTACACACCGCCCGTCACACCATGGGAGCGGGTTTTACCAGAAGTAGGTAGCTTAACCGYAAGGAGGGCGCTTACCACGGTAGGATTCGTGACTGGGGTGAAGTCGTAACAAGGTAGCCGTATCGGAAGGTGCGGCTGGATCACCTCCTTTCTAGAGTAGGGTGAAGTCGTAACAAGGTAGCCGTATCGGAAGGTGCGGCTGGATCACCTCCTTTCTAGAGTATGGCRCCACGYCAAACGCTCACACTTATCGGCTGTTTTTAAAGAAGAACGTTTTCTGGGGCTGTAGCTCAGCTGGTTAGAGCACCGTGTTGATAACGCGGGGGTCGTTGGTTCGAGTCCAACCAGCCCTACCAGTTTTACCCAGGGGGATTAGCTCAGCTGGGAGAGCACCTGCTTTGCAAGCAGGGGGTCGTCGGTTCGATCCCGTCATCCTCCACCAACTGCTTTTATCTAAGGYCYGARCYTTAAATAAAAGTAGTATCGTTCTTTAACAATTTGGAAGAAGTAAAGATTTATTGAATATCGCAAGATATTCAGGGTAGTAGATAAATCATCAAACACAGTAGTAAATGCTTGATACCGATAGCCGTCAAGGTTATAGGGACAAGTGAATAAGTGCACATGGTGGATGCCTTGGCGATTACAGGCGATGAAGGACGTAGAAGTCTGCGATAAGCCTCGGGGAGCTGACAA
>NZ_LMEC01000020.1:1264625-1286850 GCF_001425265.1 Massilia sp. Root418 | reverse complement strand
AGCGCCATAGCGGGTGATAGCCCCGTACACGAAATGCGATGTGTGGAACTAAGTATGCGACAAGTAGGGCGGGACACGAGAAATCCTGTCTGAATATGGGGGGACCATCCTCCAAGGCTAAATACTCGTAATCGACCGATAGTGAACCAGTACCGTGAGGGAAAGGCGAAAAGAACCCCGGGAGGGGAGTGAAATAGATCCTGAAACCGTGTGCATACAAACAGTAGGAGCGGACTTGTTCCGTGACTGCGTACCTTTTGTATAATGGGTCAGCGACTTACATTCAGTGGCAAGGTTAACCAGATTGGGGAGCCGTAGAGAAATCGAGTCCGAACAGGGCGCCAGTCGCTGGGTGTAGACCCGAAACCAAGTGATCTACCCATGGCCAGGTTGAAGGTGCGGTAACACGCACTGGAGGACCGAACCCACTAATGTTGAAAAATTAGGGGATGAGCTGTGGGTAGGGGTGAAAGGCTAAACAAACTTGGAAATAGCTGGTTCTCTCCGAAAACTATTTAGGTAGTGCCTCAAGTATCACCATCGGGGGTAGAGCACTGTTATGGCTAGGGGGTCATCGCGACTTACCAAACCATTGCAAACTCCGAATACCGATGAGTGCGAGCTTGGGAGACAGACGTCGGGTGCTAACGTCCGGCGTCAAGAGGGAAACAACCCAGACCGCCAGCTAAGGTCCCAAAGATTGGCTAAGTGGAAAACGAAGTGGGAAGGCTAAAACAGTCAGGATGTTGGCTTAGAAGCAGCCATCATTTAAAGAAAGCGTAATAGCTCACTGATCGAGTCGTCCTGCGCGGAAGATGTAACGGGGCTAAGCCAGTCACCGAAGCTGCGGATATGYAYTTRTRCATATGGTAGGAGAGCGTTCTGTAAGCCTGCGAAGGTGTCTTGTAAAGGATGCTGGAGGTATCAGAAGTGCGAATGCTGACATGAGTAGCGATAATGGGGGTGAAAAGCCCCCACGCCGTAAGCCCAAGGTTTCCTGTTCAACGTTCATCGGAGCAGGGTGAGTCGGCCCCTAAGGCGAGGCAGAGATGCGTAGCTGATGGGAAGCAGGTTAATATTCCTGCACCGTCGTATGATGCGATGGGGGGACGGATCGCGGAAGGTTGTCTGCCTGTTGGAATAGGCAGTTTCTGCTTCATAGAAGGCRCTTAGGCAAATCCGGGYGCGYAATTCAAGGGAGTGGGACGAGTGAACTTGTTCACGTAGCAATCGGAAGTGGTTCCAAGAAAAGCCTCTAAGCTTCAGTCATACGAGACCGTACCGCAAACCGACACAGGTGGGCGAGATGAGTATTCTAAGGCGCTTGAGAGAACTCGGGAGAAGGAACTCGGCAAATTGGTACCGTAACTTCGGGAAAAGGTACGCCCCGGTAGCTTGGCTGATTTACTTCAGTAGGGCGAAAGGGTTGCAATAAACTGGTGGCTGCGACTGTTTAATAAAAACACAGCACTCTGCAAACACGAAAGTGGACGTATAGGGTGTGACGCCTGCCCGGTGCTGGAAGATTAAATGATGGGGTGCAAGCTCTTGATTGAAGTCCCAGTAAACGGCGGCCGTAACTATAACGGTCCTAAGGTAGCGAAATTCCTTGTCGGGTAAGTTCCGACCTGCACGAATGGCGTAACGATGGCCACACTGTCTCCTCCCGAGACTCAGCGAAGTTGAAGTGTTTGTGATGATGCAATCTACCCGCGGCTAGACGGAAAGACCCCATGAACCTTTACTGTAGCTTTGCATTGGACTTTGAACCAATCTGTGTAGGATAGGTGGGAGGCTTTGAARCGGGGACGCCAGTTCTCGTGGAGCCAACCTTGAAATACCACCCTGGTTTGTTTGAGGTTCTAACCTTGGTCCGTRATCCGGATCGGGGACAGTGCATGGTAGGCAGTTTGACTGGGGCGGTCTCCTCCTAAAGTGTAACGGAGGAGTTCGAAGGTACGCTAGGTACGGTCGGACATCGTGCTAATAGTGCAATGGCATAAGCGTGCTTAACTGCGAGACCGACAAGTCGAGCAGGTACGAAAGTAGGACATAGTGATCCGGTGGTTCTGTATGGAAGGGCCATCGCTCAACGGATAAAAGGTACTCTGGGGATAACAGGCTGATTCCTCCCAAGAGTTCATATCGACGGGGGAGTTTGGCACCTCGATGTCGGCTCATCACATCCTGGGGCTGTAGCCGGTCCCAAGGGTATGGCTGTTCGCCATTTAAAGTGGTACGTGAGCTGGGTTTAAAACGTCGTGAGACAGTTTGGTCCCTATCTGCCGTGGGCGTTGGAAATTTGAAGGGGGCTGCTCCTAGTACGAGAGGACCGGAGTGGACGAACCTCTGGTGTACCGGTTGTCACGCCAGTGGCATTGCCGGGTAGCTAAGTTCGGAAGAGATAACCGCTGAAAGCATCTAAGCGGGAAACTTGCCTTGAGATGAGATTTCCCGGAGCTTTAAGCTCCTTGAAGGGTCGTTCGAGACCAGGACGTTGATAGGCTGGGTGTGGAAGTGCAGTAATGCATTAAGCTAACCAGTACTAATTGCCCGTAAGGCTTGTCCCTATAACNGTCGTTCGAGACCAGGACGTTGATAGGCTGGGTGTGGAAGTGCAGTAATGCATTAAGCTAACCAGTACTAATTGCCCGTAAGGCTTGTCCCTATAACATTGATAAGTTRTAGGCGAGAAGTGCGCATGTTGTGCGTAGTTGATACGCAATCGCTACATAATAAATCTGAATTCTTCCAAATTTTGCTGTTGCGGCGCYMAAGCGCCGCAAAGCTACAAGTCAAAGCCTGATGACCATAGCAAATCGGTCCCACCCCTTCCCATCCCGAACAGGACCGTGAAACGATTTTGCGCCGATGATAGTGCTGCAACCAGTGTGAAAGTAGGTTATCGTCAGGCTAGTTATATGAAGAAGCCCACCAGGTGATCCTGGTGGGCTTTTTTGCGTTTTCTGCTATGCTTTGCGGCATGAAATTGGATGAGATGACACAGGCGCTGGCCGAGGCCGACAGCGGCGAGGCTTTGCTCTCTGCCGTGTCCGGCGCGGCGCAGTCGCTGGGCTTCGACTACTGTGCGTTCGGCATGCGCTTGCCGTTGCCCCTGTCGAATCCGCGTGTCGTCATGCATAGCAGTTATCCCAGCGCGTGGCAGCAGCGCTATGCCGAACAGAATTACCTGGCCAGCGACCCGACCGTGACACACGCCCTGCGCTCGGTGCCGCCGGCTGTGTGGAGCGAGGAGCTGTTCAGTCCCAACCTGCCGTTGTGGGAAGATGCGCGCGGCCACGGCTTGAGGGTAGGCTGGGCACAGTCCAGTTGCGATGCGCAGGGCGCGGTCGGCATGCTGACGCTGGCGCGTACCCACGACGAACTATCCGCAGCCGAACTGGCGCTCAAGGCGCCCTACATGACATGGCTGGCGCATGCCGCGCAGGCCGGCATGGCGCGCCTGGCGGCCGGCCAGCCGGTACACGCCCAGGCGGCACTACCGGAACTGACCGCGCGTGAGTGTGAAATGCTGCGCTGGACGGCGGACGGCAAGACCTCGGGCGAAATCGCGCAAATTACCGGGATCTCCGAGCGCACCGTCAACTTTCACCTGACTAACGCGGTCGGCAAGCTCGGCGCGGCGAACAAGACGGCCGCGGCGGTCAAGGCCGCCGTGCTGCGTCTACTGTAAATCTTGACAGTTATTTTCCGCCGCGCAATCGCGTCTAATGGCGGGCATGGATTCCCAAACAAATTCCGCTGAATTGCTGATGTGCGCGCTGGCCTTGCTGGCGGGGAAAGCGTTCGCGGTGCTCAGCATCGGCCTGTCCACCTACCTGGGGTAGCCCAGGTAGGGGAGGGCCGCCTTACTTGGCAATCAGCACAAGGGTGCCGCGTCCGCACAGGCCGTAGGACGTATTTTCGCCGCCGATCACGTCTTCGCTGCCCGGAGCCCGCACCTGCGAGGCGCCTTCGGCCCAGCCGCAGGTGTCCGTCACGCGATACCAAATCTTGCCGGCGCCCGGCCATGGCAACACGAAGTTTACTTGCGCGCTCCAGGCGTTGTAGGCAACGTAGATGGCCGAGGCGCTGTCGCCGAATTCGCTGCCGTCAATGCGCCAGCCTATGGCGTGGTTGGCCGCGTCGCCGAAGTAAGCGGCGTCCGCCACCTGGACATTCGGTTTGAACCAGCGCAGCTGTTCCATCACATTGCCGTTGTTGTCCACGGCCGAGTAGAAGTTGGCAGGGCGCAGCGCCGGATGGGCTTTACGGAAGGCGATCATGCCCTTGCTGAAGTTCTGGAAATTGCTCTGGTCCGTGGTCCAGCTCCAGCCCTGCCAGTTGACGCTGGAATCGAGGTTGTAGGGGTTGTTGTTGCAGTTCAGGCTGCGCAGCGCCTCGTCGCCGCCCACCAGCATGGGAACGCCGCCGGACAGCATCATCAGCGCCAGGCCGTTGCGCGCGGCCTTGCGCTGGTCGGCCGCAACCCCGCCCTGGTCCCAGCTGTTGTTATTGTCCTCGCCGCCATCGCTCACGCCGTAAGGCCAGGGCTGCGTGTTGTTCTTGCTGTTGCAGCTGTACAGGTCTTTCAGCGTGAAGCCATCGTGCGCGGTGACGAAGTTGACCGAGTTCCACGGCTTGCGGCCGTCATCGCCGTATAGGTCGCTGGAGCCGGCGAAGCGGGTGGCCATGGTTCCGGTGGTAACGTCCACCGAGCCGAGCTTGTTCTGGCTTTGGCGCAGCATGTCGCGGTAGAGGCCGTTCCATTCGGACCAGCCGGCCGGAAAGCCGCCCACCTGGTAGGAGTTGCCGCCGATGGCCCAAGGCTCGGCGATCAGGTCCACCCCGCTGCCGCCTGCAGCCGGACGCGGCGGCAGTTCTGCCGCGATGCGGTTCAGCGCGTTGCCGCTGTCGGTCTTCAGGAAGTTGAAGCAGCCGTGTTCGCAGGTATTGCCCAGCACCGAAGCGAGGTCGAAGCGGTAGCCGTCCACGCCCAGGGTGTCGCGCCAGTAGGCCAGCGAATCGATGATCAGGTTCTGGGCGATGGGGTTGCGGGTGTTGTAGTTGCCGCCCACGCCGGTGTTGTCCCAGGACGATTGCATGTCGCTGGTGAGCGAATAGTAGGTGGGGTTGTCCAGCCCGCGCATGCTCTGGATGTTGTAGGTGCTGGTGTCGCTGCCGGACCATGCGCCCCCTTCGCCGGTGTGGTTGTAGACCACGTCGATCAGCACCTTGATGCCCTGGTCATGGAAGGCTTTCACCATTTCCTTGAATTCGCGGGTGGGGCCGCCGGGCGTCTTGTCGGCGGCATAGCGGCGGTCGGGCGCGAAGTAGTTCAGGGTCATGTAGCCCCAGTAGTTGTCGCCGGTGGTGCTGGTGGCGTCCACGTCGTTGGTGTCGTTCTGGGTTTCCTGCACCGGGAGGAACTCCACCGCTGTGACACCCAGGCTGGCCAGGTATGCCGCCTTCAGGCTGGCGCCCTTGTAGGTGCCGCGGTAGGCGGCGGCGATACTGGCGTCGTTTTTCGTCAGGCCGCGTACATGGGCTTCGTAGATGATGTCGTCCTTCAGCGCGCGCGTGGGCTTGCTGCCGGTGGACTGGGTGTCGCCAGCCAGCACCACGCCTTTCGGCGCCGAGGTGCCACTGTCGATGTTGCGGTACAGGGGGCCGCTGGCGTAGATGGTGCCGTCGCCCATGGCCGGGGTGGTGGGATCATGGCTCAGCTCGCGCGCGTACGGGTCGCTCAGCAGTTTGTTCGGGTTGAAGCGGTTGCCGGCCGCGTCCACGTCGCTGATGAAACCGCTGGCCGAACCCTTGGTCCAGGCCGCGTTGTAGGGCCAGTTCGGGCCCCACGCGCGGTAGCCGTAGTAGACCGTGCCGCTGATGCCGTAGCCGGCCAGCGCGGCTGCCGTCACGTTGGCGCTCCAGATATCGCCGGCGCCCTTGGTCAGCACCAGGCGCGCTTTTTCCTGCGTGCCGGTGGCGGTGCTGTACAGGTAGAGCTCGACGCGGGAGGCGCGGCTGGAATAGAGGCGGAAGTTGATGCTGGTCTTGCCTGCGTCATAGGCGGCGCCCAGCTGGCTGGCATTGACGGCGGCGAAGGCAGGCGCGGGCGTGGCAGCGGCCAGTGCGGATAGCGCGAGCGCGGCCAGGGCGGCGCTTGCGGTGCGGCGTAGTTTCATGAGGTCTCCGTTGTTTATATGTATTTTTACTACTGTGCGGCTGTAAAAATGTACGCTCGTACACGGGGAGCGTCAACGCAAGCTTCTATCTGTGTTGTAGTTTCATTACATCCAAGGCTGAAGTTAGAATACGCGCATGCGCCTGCTCATCATCGAAGACAATCCCGACATTGTCGCCAACCTGTACGAATTCTTCGAACCCAAGGGCTACGTGCTCGATTCGGCGGTGAATGGCTATGCCGGGCTGGGACTGGCCAGCCAGCACCAGTACGACGCCGTGGTGCTGGACGTCATGCTGCCGGGGCTGAACGGTGTGGAGCTGTGCCAGAAACTGCGCAATGAGCTGAACGACGCGACCCCGGTGCTGATGCTGACGGCGCGCGACACCCTGGCCGACAAGGTGGCCGGCTTCGACGCCGGCGCGGACGACTATCTGGTCAAGCCGTTCTCGCTGGTGGAACTCGACGTGCGCCTGAAGGCGCTGGTGCGGCGCGCCAAGGGGACGCACGCGGCTGCCGCCGTGCTGCGGGTGGGCGAGCTGAGCTTCGATACCAGCACCTATACCGC
Source organism: Massilia sp. Root418 (assembly GCF_001425265.1). Classification (GTDB taxonomy): domain Bacteria; phylum Pseudomonadota; class Gammaproteobacteria; order Burkholderiales; family Burkholderiaceae_D; genus Rugamonas. The sequence continues at coordinate 1,280,098 of NZ_LMEC01000020.1, read as the reverse complement.
CACCCGCGCCGGCCGGCCCCTGGCGCTGACCAAGACCGGCTACGTGCTGCTACGCTGCCTGATGCGGGAGGCGCCACGGCTGGTGCCCCGCGAAACGCTGGAGCAGGAAGTGTGGGGCGAGGACCGCCCCGACAGCGACGCCTTGCGCACCCATCTGCACGCGCTGCGCCAGGCGCTGGACAAGCCTTTTCCCTTTGCCATGCTGCGCACCGTGCCCGGCATCGGCTACAAACTGGTGAGCCATGATGACGGCGTCTAACTCCCTGCGGCGCCATATCGTTGTCGCGTACACCCTGTATTCCTTCGGTTTTGTGCTGTTTTTCGCGCTGATCGCCGCCTTTGCGGTGGAGGGCATCGAGGAGCACCTGGTCGACAACCGCTTGCGCGAGGTGGCCGAATGGGCTGCGCCGCGCCAGGCAGGCAATTTGCCGGTGGAAATGCCGGCCGGCCTGAGCTTCCACCGCAACGTCGACATTCCCCAGTCGCTGCGCGGCTTGCCGCCCGGGGTGCAGGAAAAGACCGTGGACGGCGTGGGCCTGCACGTGCTGGCCGGGCACGACGAGATGGGCGACTACGTGGCGGTGGACCATGAGAGCGATTACGAAAAAGTGGAGCTGGTGGTGTATTCCGTGTTCGCCATCGGCTTCATCGGCTTTCTGCTGTTCTCCTATTTCCTCGGCGGCTACGTGGCGCGCCGGCTGGTCACGCCGATTACCGACCTCGCCGAGGCGGTGCTGGCAGACCACCCTAAATTGCCTTCGCAGAAACGCAAGGACGAGCTGGGCGTGCTGGCGCGCGCGTTCGCGGCCCACACCGCCCAGCTGCGCGACGTGCTGGAGCGCGAGCGCTTCTTCACCGGGGACGTGAGCCACGAGCTGCGCAGTCCGCTTACCGTCATCATGGGCGCGGCGGAAGTCATCATGGCGCAGGGCGAGGGCAGCGCCGGCTATGCGCAGGCGGCGCGCATCTACCGCGCAGCGCAGGAAGCGGCCGAATGCGTGACCGTGCTGCTGTTGCTGGCGCGCGCGCCGCAGCTGGATGAGCAAGCAGAGGTGGATGTGGGCCAGGTGGCGCGCGGCGAGACCGAGCGCTATCAGAGCCTGGTAGCCGCGCGGCCGGTGCGGCTGGAGTTCGATGGCGGTGCCGGCAGCTTTGTCGTCAGCGCGCCGCGCGAGCTGTGCATGAGCGCGATCGGCAACCTGGTGCGCAACGCCTGCCAGTACACCGAGCGCGGCACAGTCACCGTACGCCTGGGGGAGCGCAGCGTGAGCGTGGAAGACACCGGGCCGGGCTTGCCGGCAGCCGTGCGCGCGGCGCTGGAAGCCGGCAGCCAGGGGGCAGGCGGCGTGCCGTCGGCCGGGGGCAGCGGTTCGTCCGGCACCGGACTGGGCTTGGCGCTCGTGCGCCGCATCTGCAGCTATCTGGGTGCTAGCCTGCTGCTGCACGACAGGCCGGGCGGCGGCAGCATTTTTGTGATCCGGTTCGCGGAAGTTAGCGCCCGCTAGGCGGATTTAACGCTTTCCTAACAGGGGGCTGACGCGCGCTTGACAGGTGCTTGGCTAAAGTGGCATGGTCTATAGCCATGCACCTTGGAAAAACCGAGTGACCCTCAACTTTGCACCGCGCCTGCGCGCGCCCGTGTTTACCCTGGCCGCCTCTGTCTTTCTGGTGGCCGCGTACAACAATAGCTTCTGGCAGCGCTTCCTGGTCGCCACCGGCGGTTTTAGCATAAGCAACTTGCCTATGCTGGCGGCCACTTTTCTGCTCCTGGTGCTGGCGTTTAACGCCTGCCTGAGCCTGGTCAACTACCGTTTTGTCATCAAGCCCGTGGTCATTGCCTTGTTGCTGGCCACCTCGGCGGCCACCTACTTCATGAACCAGTACGGCACGCAGATCGACAAGGCGATGATCCAGAACGTGGTCGAGACCGATGTGCGGGAAGCCGGCGAACTGTTCAGCATGAAGATGCTGCTGACCGTTGGCCTGCTGGGCGTGCTCCCCGCCATCCTGGTGGCCCGCACCAGGCTGACCTTCGCGCCGCGCGGACGCCACCTGCTGACCAACGCCGGCGTGGTGGCCGGCTCGCTGCTGCTGGCGGCCGGCATCCTGCTGTTGTTTTTCAAGACCTATGCCCCGGCCGTGCGCGAGCACCGCGAACTGCGCTTCCTGCTCACGCCCACCAACTACATCCAGGCCGCCAACGGCTTCCTCAAACAGAAGTGGGCCAAGCCGCAAGTGGTGGCGCCGCTGGGACGCGATGCCGCCAAGGGCGTGACTTGGGCAGACCAGGCGCACCGCACCGTCACCGTGCTGGTGGTGGGCGAGACTGCCCGCGCCATGAACTTCTCGCTCAACAAATACGGCCGCAACACCAACCCGCTGTTGTCCCAGCAGCCGGGCTTGCTCAACTTCAGCAATGTGTCGTCGTGCGGCACGGCCACGGCGGTCTCGGTGCCCTGCGTATTTTCCGCGCTGGGCCGGGAAAATTATTCCGATACCAAGGCCCATGGCCAGGAAGGCTTGCTGGACGTCCTCAAGCACGCCGGCTTCGACGTGATATGGCGGGACAATAACTCCGGCTGTAAGGGCACTTGCGCCCGCGTGGCCTACGAGGACTGGTCCGAGCCCGTGGCCGGCGACCCGCTGTGCAACAGCGAAGAGTGCTACGACGAGAAGCTGCTGGAGCGCCTGCCTGAGCTGATCCGGACCGCGAAAAATGACCTGGTCATCGTATTGCACCAGAAGGGCAGTCATGGTCCAGCGTATGCAAAACGCTACCCGCCCGGTTTCGGCAAATTCGGCCCGGTATGCAATACCAACGAGCTTGAAAAGTGCACGCAGGAGCAGATCACGGCGGCCTACGACAACACTATTCTGTACACCGACTATTTCCTCGACAAGCTGATCAAGTTGCTGCGGCAAAGCAGCGCCGACGACGGCGTGGACACCGGCATGATGTACTTCTCCGACCACGGCGAATCGCTGGGAGAGAAGAATATGTATCTGCATGGTGCACCCTACATCATTTCGCCGCCCGAGCAGCGCCGCGTCCCCTTCATGCTCTGGTTCTCGGACCGCTACGCCGAGCGCTTCAAGATCGCCCGCGGCTGCATGGCGGCGCGCACCAGCCAGTCCTTCTCGCACGACAATGTGTTCCACTCCGTGCTGGGCATGCTGGACGTGAGCACCGCCGTCTACAACCCGGCGCTGGACATGTTCAACGCCTGCACCCATGGCTAGGCTGCACGGCGAACTGCTGGGCTGGTCCGCGCTGCGGCGCGCGGCATGGGCGCTGGCCGGGACGGCCTGCGCGATCCTGCTGCTGGGGGCCGGCAACGCGGACCTGATGCTGGCCGACCTGATGTTCGACTTCCACATCCATGAATTCCCCTGGCAGCACGCCTGGCTGACCGAACGCTTCAGCCACGGCATCCTGAAAACCGCGCTGACCTTGCTGGGCGCGGTGCCGCTGGCGGCCTGCGCCTGGGACGAACTGGCGCGGCGCATCGGCCCGCCGGGCGGCGGCCTGCCGCTGTGGTGGCGGCTGCGCGTGCGGCTGCTGTCGCTGTGCGTGATCCTGGTGCCCCTGCTCACGTCCATGCTGAAACGCGCCAGCCGTTCGCACTGCCCGTGGGACCTGGAGCGCTACGGCGGCTACCAGCCGTATTACCGGCTGCTCGAACACATGCCGCGCTGGGTGGAGGCCGGCCATTGCCTGCCGGGTGGCCACGCCTCCAGTGCGCTATGGCTGGTGGGCCTGGCGGTGTTCTGGCTGCCGCACGACCCGCGCAAGGCGGGCGCCGTAGCGCTGGGCGCGCTGGGCCTGGGCGGCGCCGTGGGCTGGATGCAACAGATGCGCGGTGCCCATTTCCTCACGCACACGCTGTGGTCGATGTGGATTGCCTGCGCCGTGCTGGCCGCGCTGCTGGCCGCGCACAAGGCCTGGCTTGCCGCCAAAGAGGGCATGCAGGCTGCCGGGGCCGCCGCATAATTCTGGGCAAGCCGGGGAGTTGGGTTGTATGATTCATCATGTCACCCAACGAAAAGGTATCCCATGTCTGCTGAAGCAAAAAAATTTCGCCTGGTAACCCGCAGCGACTTTGACGGCCTGGTATGCGCAGTGCTCCTGAAACACCTGGACATGATCGACGACATCCTGTTTGTCCACCCGAAGGACATGCAAGACGGCAAAATCGCCATCAGTGACAAGGACATCACGACCAATCTGCCCTATGTGGCGGGCGCGCACCTGGCATTCGACCACCACCTGTCGGAAACCATCCGCAATACCGGCGAACGGACCAACCACATCATCCACCCCGAGGCGCCGTCTGCCGCGCGCGTGGTGTACGACTACTACGGCGGCCTGAAAGCCTTCCCGGCCTCCTGGGACGGCATGATGGCGGCAGTGGACAAGGGCGACTCGGCCCAGTTCAATCGCGATGAAGTGCTCAACCCGCAGGGCTGGGATTTGCTGAACTTCCTGATGGACGCGCGCACCGGCCTGGGCCGCTTCCGCGAGTTCCGCATCTCGAACTACAACCTGATGATGGACCTGATCGACTACTGCAAGAACCATACGATCGAACAGATCATGGAACTGCCGGACGTGAAGGAACGCAAGGAGCTGTACTTCGAGCACAGCGAGAAGTGCAAGGACCAGATCCGCCGCTGCGCCACCATCCACCAGAACCTGGTGGTACTGGACTTGCGCAAGGAAGAAACCATCTACGCCGGCAACCGCTTCATCATCTACGCCATGTACCCGGAGACGAACATCTCCATCCACGTGCTGTGGGGGCTGAAGAACCAGAACACGGTGTTCGCCACCGGCAAATCCATCCTGAACCGCACGTCGAAGACCAATATCGGCGCGCTGATGCTGGAATACGGCGGCGGCGGACATGAAAACGCCGGCACCTGCCAGGTGGACAATGAACGCGCGGACGAGGTGCTGGGCGCGCTGATCACGCGCATTACGCACGAGGGCTGAGCCTGGCGGGTTACGCTGCGCTAACCCGCCCTACGTAAAGCGACGCGGCGCCGGTTGGTTTTGTAGGGCGGGTTGGCAGCGCAGCTGCGTAACCCGCCGTGAGTCGCCTCAGGCTTCTTTTTTCGGCAGCGCAACCTGGTTGTCGGTGCTGAACTGATAGTCCTTGAAGACGTGCTCCGCGGTCAGCAGCTGGTAAGTGCCGTCTTCCTTCACGTGCGAGGTGTCCTTCAGGCGGTAGGTGTAGTGCCCGCAGGTCCAGCAGTTGAAGTTGCGCATGTGGGTGCACAAGCAGGTCTTGTCCATTACCGCGATGCCCTTGTCGCTGCCGCCGTTGGCGACCACTTCGCGGTTATAGGCATTGATGTAGGAGCAGTTGCCGGTGGCGTCCAGCAGGTAGCCGTAGGATTCGCAGCCCGGGCGGATGCCGGCGCCGATGGCCGGGGTGTTCTTCAGCATGCGCATCGGGTAACCGGTGGGCGACACGCCGTTGACGATGATGTCTTCCTCGCTGGCCTTGAAGTATTCCTGCTTGACCTTGTCCGGCAGGCCGCATTCCTTGGTCACGGTAAAGCGCGTGGCCACCTGCACGCCGGCCGCGCCCGCCTCCAGGAAGGAGACCGCGTCGCTGCCGGTGAACACGCCGCCCGCCGCGATCACGGGGATGTCCAGGTTTTCATTCTTCAGGTAGGCCAGCACTTCCGCCACGATGGTGTGCAGGTCGTAGTCTTTCCAGTCTTCCATGCCGAAGCCGAGGTGGCCGCCGGCCAGCGGACCTTCCACGATCACGTAGTCCGGCGCGCGGTCCAGCTTGGCGTTCTTGCGCAGGAAGATCTGCAGCGCGCGCACCGAAGAAACGATGATGCCCAGCTTGGCCTCGCGGAAGCGCGGGTTGTCCGCCATCAGCGCGAAGGAGCCGAAGTGCAGGCCGGCCGACAGGGTGATGCCGTCGATGCCCGCGTCCAGCGCCGCGTTCAGGCGCGTGCGCAGGGTTTCCTTGGGGCCGTTCATGGTCAGCTTTTCCATGCAGTTCACGAAAATCAGGCCCGGGCCTTTTTTCGCTGCCATGGTGGCGCCGATGTGGCGGCGCTGCGCGTCGGCCAGGCGTTCCAGGTCGAACTGCACCACCGCCTTGTCCATGTTAAAGATGTTGTACTTGTAGAGCTTGGTCTTGTCCTTGACGAAGGTGGTGTCGAACTTGCGGTCCGATACGTCTTCCACCATGGCGTCGGAAATGTGGCCGATGCCGCCCAGGCGCGCCGCTTCCAGCGCCAGCTCGGAGGTGGAAATGTCCACCCCCATGCCGCCTATCATGATGGGTACGTATTCCTTGTCGCCAAAGCGCAGGCGGAAGTCGTCTACTCGTTTCATTGCAGTCCTTAACTACGTGGCGCCGCCGGGCCGGAGCGGCCCGCGGCTTGGTGCGGCCGAGCGCACCGGGTCGGATAGGGGAGGTGCCGGAAGCTCAGTCGCGGAAGTTGTTGAATTCCAGCGGGGTATCCTTGACTTCCTTGCGCAGCATGGCCATGGCCGCCTGCAGGTCGTCGCGCTTGGCGCCGGTCACGCGCACCGACTCGCCCTGGATGCTGGCTTGCACCTTCATCTTGCTATCCTTGATGATGCGGGTGATCTTCTTGGCAGCCTCGGTCTCCAGGCCGTTCTTGATCTTGATGACCTGCTTGACCTTGTCGCCGCCGATCTTCTCGATCTTGCCCTCGTCGAGGAAGCGCACGTCCACATTACGTTTGCCCAGCTTGTTGATCAGCACGTCCTTGACCTGGGTCAGCTGGAAGTCCGAGTCCGCGTAGGCGGTCAGTTCGGCTTCCTTTTGTTCGACATTGGCGCTGCTGCCCTTGAAGTCGAAACGGGTGGTGATTTCCTTCTTTGCCTGGTCGACTGCATTGCGCACTTCGATCATATCGGCTTCGGAGACTACATCAAACGACGGCATGTTGCTTTCCTTTAATTAATGCGGTGGCGCCCATGCTGCGGCGCCGCGTAAAAAGATGTGCCATTTTAACGGACAACCGGCCGAACGCTCGGTCGTTTTGCCGTGATTTTCCCACTTTCGCACTATAATCGACCAAAATATCTACTCGGCTATGCACTCGAACCTACACCTTTGTCACGACTTCTCCCTCCGTTCGCTTAACACTTTCGGCATAGACGCCCGCGCCGCCACGTATTTGCGGGTGGCCGCGGCGGACCAGCTGCAGGCGGCCCTGGCCGAACCGGCGCTGGCCGCGCAGCCGCGCCTGGTGCTGGGCGGCGGCAGCAACCTGCTGCTCACCGGCGACTTCCCCGGCCTGGTGCTGCATATCGCGATCCAGGGCAGGGAGGTGCTGCAGGGCACGGCCACGCACCACCATGTGCGCGCGGCGGCCGGCGAGAACTGGCACCAGTTCGTGCAGTGGACCTTGTCGCACGGGCTGGACGGGCTGGAAAACCTGTCGCTGATTCCGGGCACGGTGGGCGCGGCGCCGATTCAAAACATCGGCGCGTACGGCGCTGAAACCAAAGACTATTTCCACAGCCTGACGGCCTATGATCCGGCCAGCGGCCAGCTGGTGGTCATGGACGTGGCCGACTGCCGCTTCGGCTACCGCGACAGCGTGTTCAAGCAGGAAGCCGGGCGCGGCCTGATCGTGGTGGACGTCACCTTCGCCCTGCCGCGCGCGTGGCAGCCCAATTTGCGCTACGCGGAGCTGGCGCAGGCGGTGGCGGCGCAGGGGCTGGACGCGCCCAGCGCACAACAGGTCGCAGACACGGTGATTGCCGTGCGGCGCCGCAAGCTGCCGGACCCGGCCGACATCGGCAACGCGGGCAGCTTTTTCAAGAATCCGGTGGTGAGCGGCGCGCAGTGCGCGCAGCTGCTGGCGCAGTTTCCGGCGCTGGTGCACCATCAGCAGGCCGACGGCAGCGAGAAGCTGGCGGCCGGCTGGCTCATCGACCAGTGCGGCTGGAAGGGCCGCAGCCTGGGCGCGGCAGGCGTGTATGAAAAGCAGGCGCTGGTGCTGGTGAACCGTGGTGGCGCCACCGGCGCCGAGGTGCAGCGCCTGGCGCAGGCGATCCAGGACGATGTGCAGGCGCGTTACGGCGTGCTGCTGGAGCCGGAGCCGGTGTTCGTGTGAGGCGGTGGCGGTGCGCGGCGGGTTACGCGCGATGCGCTAACCCGCCCTACGGTGCGGGGCCAGGTGGGCGTAGGGCGGGTTAGCGCCTGGCGCGTAACCCGCCGGGCTTAGCCTGCGGCCACGCAATTGCGCCCGCCCTTCTTGGCGGCGTACAGCGCGCGGTCCGCGCTTTCGATTAATTCCTCGATGCTGAAATGCGGCGACGGCACCACGCTGGCCACGCCCACCGACATGGTGACCACGCAGTAGGGGGCCGCTTGCGGGTTCTCGATGGCCAGCTTTTCCAGGTGCCGCACGCACGATTCGGCCAGTGCCAGCGCGCCTTCCAGCCGGGTGTCCGGCAGCAGGATGGCGAATTCCTCGCCGCCGTAGCGCGCCGCCAGGTCGGCCGGGCGCTTCAGGTGCTCGGTCAGCACGGCGGCAGCCTTCTTCAGGCACAGGTCGCCGGACAGATGGCCGAAGGTGTCGTTGTAGATCTTGAAGAAATCCACGTCGCACATCAGCAGCGACAGCGGCTGCCGCTCGCGCTGGCCGCGCTGCCATTCCACGGCCATGGTTTCGTCGAAGCGGCGCCGGTTGGCGATGCCGGTCAGGCCGTCCAGCGCGGCCAGCTTTTGCAGTTCGATGTTGGCGTCGGCCAGGTTCTTCTGGCTCTCGCGCAGGAAGCGGAAAGCCTGGTCTCGCTGCAGGCGGCTGATGTGGGCGCTTGAGTGGTAGCGCACGCGCGCCAGCAGCTCCAGCTTGTCCGGCAGCTTGACGATGTAGTCGTTGGCGCCCACGGCGAAGCTGTGCGCCTTGAGCTTGGGGTCTTCCTTGGCCGACAGCACGATCACCGGCACGTGGCGCGTCAGCTCGTCCGCGCGGTAAGCCTGGATCAGCGCAAAACCGTCCACCGACGGCATCACCAGGTCCTGCAGGATCACGGTGGGCTGCAGCTGGGCGGCGGTCTGCTGCGCCAGCGTGGCGTCGGTCACGTAATGGAACTCGATGTCGGGCTGGTCGCTCAGCATGCGGCGCACCGCCTCGACGATGATCAGCTGGTCGTCCACCAGCAGGACGCGCACCTTGAAGGCGGTGAGGCCAGGTTCCAGGTCTGCTGGAACGGAAAAGCTTTCGGACATTGATGCTCTCTTGGTTGCTAGCCCCGGCTGCCGGTGGTGTTGCGCAGCATGGGGCCGATCTTATCTAACGGCAGCACCATCTGGGCTGCATCCAGCTCGGCCGCCGCGCGCGGCATGCCATATACCGCACTGCTGGCCTGGTCCTGGGCGATGGTGGTGTGGCCCGCGCGGCGCATGGCCAGCAAACCCTCTGCGCCGTCGCGGCCCATGCCGGTCAGGAGTACGCCCACCGCGTCGCCGCGCCAGTGCTGCGCCACGCAGCGGAAGAATACATCCACCGAAGGACGGTAGGCATAGTCCTTCGGTGCAGCATCGTAACCCAGGCGGTAGTCTTTATCCAGTATCAGATGGTCGTTGCTCTTGGCGATGAGCACCGTGCCGGGCGCCAGTTCGTCGCCGTGCTCGATGGCGCGTACCGGCATTTGCAGCTGTTCGCCCAGCCACTTGGCAAAATGTTCGGCGAAGTTTTCGTCGATGTGCTGCACCACCACGATGGCGCAGCCGGGCGGCGGCAGCCAGCCCGCCAGGATCTTCGACACCGCCAGCGGCCCGCCGGTGGAGGCGCCGATCGCCACCAGCTTGGTCACCGGCGCCTCCTTGCGTTCGGGCGCCGCGCTGCGCGGCTGCATGGCCTGGCTGCCGCCGCTGTGGCGTATCAGCTTGTCCATGGTCTTGATCTTGGCCAGCAGCTCGGCGGCGCCGCCGGCTTTCCCCTGCAGCATGGGGGTGGCGGTCACGTCGAGCGCGCCGGCGCCCAGCGCGCGGAACACCTGGTTGACGTTGTCCTGCGGCCGTCCGGTCACCACCAGGATGGCGCACGGGCTTTGCTCCATGATCTGGCGGGTGGCTTCCACGCCGTCCAGTTCCGGCATGTTCAGGTCCATCAGCACCAGGTCGGGCCGGTTTTCCGCGCACATGCGCACCGCTTCCACGCCGGTGCGGGCGATCCACAGCACCTGGTGTTCATGCGTGCTGGCCACCACCCGGCGCAGCGCTTCGGCCGCCATGGCGACATCGTTGGCAATCGCGATTTTCATTTGCGCGCGTCCCCTATCAGGTCGGCCACGGCGTCGAGCAGGGTCTCGTCGTGGAAGCTGCCTTTGGTCAGGTAGTAGTCGGCCCCGGCGGCCATGCCGCGCGCCCGGTCTTCCGGGCGGTCCTTGTAGGATACGATCATAACGGGCAGGGTGTGCAAGTGCAGGTCTTTCTTGATCAGGTTGACCAGTTCGATGCCGTCCATGCGCGGCATGTCCACGTCGGTGATGACCAGGTCGTATTCGCCGCTGCGCACCACGTTCCAGCCGTCGATGCCGTCGATGGCGATGTCCACTTCGAAGCCGCGTCCCACCAGCAGCTTGCGCTCCATCTCGCGCACGGTGAGCGAGTCGTCCACCACCAGGATGCGCTTCATGCGGCGCCGCTCGCCGCGGTTGCCGCGCGCCAGCTGGTGCAGGCCGCCTTCGTGCAGCAGCTTGTCGATCGACAGCAGCAGGTCCGGTACGTCCAGGATCAGCACCGGCTCGCCGTCGTCGAGCAGGGCGGCGGCGGAGATGTCGCGCATCTTGCCGAAGATCGGGTCGATGGCCTGCACCGCCAGGCTTTGCTCGCCGCGTATCGCGTCCACCACCATGGCGTAGCGGCGCGCCCCGGTGCCGATCAGCACCACCGGCAGTTCGGCCTCGGTGGCGCTGCTGTCGCCCAGCTCCAGCACCTGCGCGGCCGACACCAGACCGAGGTGTTCACCGCCGTGGTCGAAGAACTGCTTGTTTTCCAGCGTGTGGATGTCGGACTGCGGCACCTTGATCACGCGCTCCACTTTCACGATGGGGATGGCATAGGCCTCGCCCTTGATGTCGACCACCAGCGCGCGCACGATCGATTGCGTGAGCGGCAGGGTGATGTAGCTGTGGAAGCCCCGGCCCTGTTCGGACTCCAGCCGCACGGTGCCGTTCTGCTGGCGGATGGTGTCGTGCACGATGTCCAGGCCCACGCCGCGCCCGGAGATTTCGGTGGTGTTCTCCTTCAGGCTGAAGGCGGGCAGGAACAGGAACTCCAGCAGCTCGGCCTGCGACATGGCCGCGGCCATGGGCGCGCTGGCCATCTTGCGCTCGACCACGGTGCGGCGGATTTTTTCCAGGTCCACGCCGCGTCCGTCGTCGCTCAGTTCAATGCTCAGCATGCCGGCGCGGTGGCGCGCCTCAAGCGTGATGGAACCGGTGGCCGGCTTGCCCAGCGCCACCCGTTCGGCGGCCGGCTCCATGCCGTGGTCGATGGCGTTGCGCAGCATGTGGTTGAGCGGACTTTCGATCTTCGCCAGGATGTCGCGGTCGACCAGCGTATCCTCGCCGGCGATGCGCAGCTGGACGTCCTTGCCCAGGCTGCGCGCCAGGTCGCGCACCATGCGCGGGAAGTGCTGCACGCCGTCGCGGAAGGGCCGCATGCGCAGGGCCAGCACTTCATCGACCAGGTTCTGCGACACACTTATCAGGCGGCGTTCCCAGTTCTCGAAGTCGGCGATCTGCTCCAGCACGAATTGCTTGAGGGGTTGGGTTTTTTGCAGGGCCAGCAGCGATTTCTCTTTCAGCCCGGCGTCGGTGCTGCTGGCGACGGCTTCGTGCAGCTGTTCGATCACGGTGAACAGGCTGGCCTGGTTGCGCTTGAAGCGCTGCATGGCCTGCAGGATGGGATGCATCTGGTGCGCGTTGATGCGCGATTCGCTGGCCAGCGACAGCAGGCGGTCGAAGTTCTGCGCGGTCTTCATGGGCGCCATGACACGGGTGCCGGGGATGCTGGCGGTTTCGTCCGGCTCTGGCGCTGCGGGACCGGCAGCACCGGCAGTTTCCGCTGCACCTGCAGCGGGCAGGGCGCCTGCGGTGCCCGCCAGGGCTTCGGCGGCGGCCATGTCGCCCAGCAGCGCGGCGATGTCGGGTGGCGTCGGCGCCGGCGTGGGGCGCGCAGGCGGCGCCGGGACCGCAGGCAGCGGCGCGGACGGTGCCGGCGGAGCGGCATAGCTGGCCACCGGCTCGGGCAGGAAAGCGATACCCAGGATGCTGTCCATGGTCTTTTTGATCTGCGCGCCATTGGCCGCCAGCCACGGCGCCACGCCGCTGTCGTCCAGGCGCGAAACCTGCAGGATCAGGTCCACGCCGGCCAGCAGCGCGTCCACCCGGTTGGGTGTCAGGTTCAGCTTGCCGTGCTGGGCGGCGATGAAGGCATCCTCCATGCCGTGCGCCAGCTGCACCACCACGTCCAGGCCGACGATGGCAGCAGCACCCTTGATCGAATGGGCCGCGCGCATCATGGGCTCGACCGCGTTCGCGTCGCCGCCGTGGCGCTCCATGGCCAGCAGGCCGTCGGTCAGGATCACGGTCTGCGCGTCCGCCTCCATGCGGAACAGCTCCTGCATGGAAAATTGGCTCAGGTCGCCATTACTGTCCTGGCTCATCGCAGCGTCCTCGCAAGTTGGTAGCCCAGCAGGCCGGCGTCCAGGCAGCCGATCTGCATGCCGTCATGGCTGATCACGCCCGTCAGGAAGCGCGACAGGCCTTTGTTGATGGTGGCCGCCGGCGGCTGCACGCTGGCCGAGGCGTAGCGCAGCAGGCCGTGCAGGTCTGCCACCGGCAGCGCATAGGGCTGGCCTTCCCACTGTACCAGCAACAGGCGGGCAAAGGTGTGGCGGCCGGTGCGGGCCACTTCCTCGGTCTCGTCCACCGCCAGCATGGCGGCCAGGGAGATGCAGGGATACAGCTTGCCGCCCACGTTGACCACGCCGGCCAGGCCGCGTGCATTGCGGTGCGGCAGGCGGTGCGGCGTGGCTTGCGGGGCCACCGACAGGAACACGGACGTGGGCAGCGCGAGCCACTCGCGGCCGATGCGGAACACCAGGCAGGAGCTGTCGAGCTGCACGCGGTTGTCTTCGGCTTGCCGGAAATGGGCGGCCCATTCCTGCTTGTAGGCGGCATCGACCGGCCGCTGCAGGTTGCGCTGCGCCGCACCGGCGTAGACGTCGCAGTTGCGGCAGTGGACGAACTGCTGCAGCTTTTCGCAGCTATGGTCGCCGGCAACGCCGATGCGGTTCCAGCAGTCGTTGATGTCCTGGATGGATTGTTCGGCGATGGTCATCATGATTCGGCCCTGACGGTGCGGTTGTTTTGCTGGCGCTGGTAGATGCGCGCGGCGCGGGCTTTGAAGGCGGCGGCGCCGCTGCTGTTGCCGGACTGCTCGGCCAGCAGCGCCAGGTGGCACAGCGCTTCGTAGTGGTCCGGCTGCAGGTAGACGCAACGGCGCCAGTGCTCCTCGGCTTGCGCCGGCTGGCCGGCATGGTCGCTCAGCATGCCGAGGATGAAGTAGGCGCCTGCCGTTTCCGGGGCTGCGGCGAGGACGTCCCGGCAGGCCTCGGCGGCTTCCTTGCTTTGGCCGCGGTCGGCCAGCTGGCGCGCGCGCACCAGCAGCTCGGCGGCGGACGGCGCCGCGGTGGCGGTCTTGACCGCGGCGGCCGCCGCTTTCAAGCGCGTGCCGGGGGCCGCATTCCGGGCCGGGGCCGCAGACGGCCCTGGCGCTGGCGCGCTGGCGGGCGTGCGCTGTCCGGCGTTGAAAGGCTGCGCGGCGGCACCGGCAGCGGGTCGCTGCCGCGACAGTGGCCTCGGCGGTATCGGCGGCACCGGCAGTGCCGGCGGCACCTCCTGGGCGGTGTCCTTTTTCAGGCCGAACGCTTGCCGGTGCGGCAGCGGCGTGAAGCCGTGGTGCGCGATGGACGGCACTTCGGCATAGCCTGCGAACAGGATGCCGTCGTCCGCCAGCAGTGCCGCCAGGCGCTCGATGGCGGCCTTGGTGGTGGGCTTGTCGAAGTAGATCAGCAGGTTGCGGCAAAAGATGATGTCGTAGCGCCGGCCGCGCGCATCGAGCTCCAGCAGGTTGCCCTGGCTGAAGCGCACCTGTGCGCGTATGGCGTCGCTGATCAGGTAGTCCTCGTTGCCGGCGCTGCTGAAGTAGCGTTCGCGAAAAGCCAGATCCTGCGCGCGGAAGGCGTTGCGGCCGTACACGCCCCTGCGCGCGCGGGCCACGCAGGCGGCGCTCAGGTCGTAGGCATCGATGGTGAAGGCGCTATCCGGCACGCCCGCGTCGCATAGCGCCATGGCCATGGAATAGGGTTCCTCGCCGCCGGCGCAGGGCACCGACAGGATGCGCACCGGGCGCGCGGGGGCGCCGGCAGCCTGGCGCGCCAGCCGCTCCTGCACGAACTGCACGGCCACCTGGAAGGCTTGCGGATCGCGGAACAGCCACGATTCCGGCACCACCACCAGTTCCACCAGTTCGCCCAGTTCCGCCGGCGTCAAGGCGGCGAGGTAATGTTCGCGGTCGGTCTCTCCGGTAATCTCCATGCGCTCGCGGACGGCGCGGTCGGCCGCCGACTTCGAGACGGTCAGGCCGGTCGCCCGGCGCAGCATGGCGCGGGCAGTCATGGCGCGCCGTCCCCGCCGTCTTGGCGGCCTGCGCTGTCTGGGCTGGCGTCGCTGGCCAGGCTGGCTGAGCCGGCTGCGCCGCCGGTTTGGAACAGCGCGGCGCGCAGGTCGGGCGGCAGTAGCCGCTGCGGCTCCACCAGCTGCACGATGCCTTGGCTGTCGCCCGCTACCTCGCCCAGGAAGGGCGCCGCCTGTACGCCGCTGTCGCCCAGCGCGCGTTCGGCCACGTCCTGCACGCCCACCACGCGTTCGGCCAGCAGGCCCAATGCGTACTCGTTGCCGTCCGGCGCGGCGTAGTCCACCACCACGATGCGGGTATCCACGTGTTCCGCGCTGGGCGCGCCGCCGCCCAGGCGGGCCAGGTCGATCACCGGCACCGTGCGGCCGTGCAAATTCATCAGCCCGGCCACGGCGGGCGGCGCCAGGGGCAGGCGCTTGAGGTCCATCAGCGGCAGCACGCGCTGCACCGCGCCCAGGCGCAGGCCATAGCGGTCGGGGCCGATGTGGAAGACCAGCAGTTTCATGGCGCGCCCTACACCGTGACGGCGAAATTGGCCACGCTGGCCTGCAGGTCGCCGGCCGCGTACTGCAGCTGGTGCACCGCTTCGCTGGTGGCGCGCAGCGATTCGACGGTCTGCTGGGTGGCGTCGTTCAGCTGCATCATGGTTTCCGTGATCTGCTGCGCGCCCACCGACTGCGACTGCATGCCCTGCAGCACGGCGTCGAACTGCGGCGCCAGTTTCTGCACCTGCACCATCACGCCCGAGAG